>NZ_KB894572.1 GCF_000374525.1 Amorphus coralli DSM 19760 | reverse complement strand
CCGGTGACCAACAGCGTGCCGGGCGAGTTGCCCGGGGCGAGCCGGCCGGCGACGGTGATGTCGGCTGCGACCGAGCCGGTTCCAGACAGCGTCGCGCCCTGGTCCACCGAGAGGCTCGGCGTCGTCAGCGTGCCGCCGACCGACAGGGTGCCGCCGGAGACGGTGGAGGCCTTCTGGAAGGTCGCCGCGCTGGCCACCGTAAGGGTGCCGGCGCCGGTCTTCTCCAGGCCACCCTGGCTGGTGAAGTCGACGAGCCAGGTGGTGTCGGAGCCGCCCGCGCCGACCGTGTAGGTGCCGGTTCCGCTCATGCCGACGGGACCGACGGAAAGCGCCCGGTCGAGGCGGACGAGGCCCCAGCCGAAGATCGGGTCGACGCCCGGCGCGCCCAGGTCCTCGGCGGTGGTGAACAGGATGTGCACGATCTCCGCCGGCGTGAAAGTCGGGTAGGCCTCGATCAGGACGGCAATCGCCCCGGCCACGTTCGGTGCCGCCATCGAGGTGCCGGACTTGAAACCGTAGCTGTCCTCCGGAACGGTCGAGTAGATGCCGCGATCGCCCGGGAGGCCCGTCTCCGGATAGTAGGGCGCGACCTGGTCGCCACCGGGAGCGGAGACACACCATTCGGCCGCTGCGCCGCACATCTGGGAATAGGATGCGAGGTGATTGTAGGCATCGAGCGCCACCACGACGACGATGCGGCCTCTGGCTTTACCGTCTGCCGCTTCCGCCGCGGCAAGTGCTTCGGCCGAAGTGAAGCTCAGGTCGAGCCCGGTCCCTTGGTCGTCGTAGATCAGGGCACCGGCAGAGTTGGTGGCACCGGAATTCGCCGGCTGGATGAACGGATAAAGACCGATGCCGCTGGGGCTCTCCGAATAGACTGGCGCTTCGAGGCGCGAATTGCCCGCCGCCATGACGACGATCTGGCCTGCGTCGAGGGACCCACGGACGGCCTGGGCTTCAGACAGCAGGTTGGCCTGGGCTTCGCTATCGCCGAGATCCCACGTAGTCGCCCCATCGGTCGTGCCGGGCCCAAAGCTTCCGTTGATTACGCGTACGTCGGAGAACTGGGAAAGGTACCGGAACGCCTTGGTTGTCTCGCTGCCCTCGCCGCCGATCGGAGCGCAATCATCACTCAGGATTGAGACGCCGCATTGTTCGAGAATGTAGGTGGGCACCGGGTCGCCATCGTCATCGACGACCTTGCCGCCCTGGCTGATCGCCTTGACCGCCAAAATGATCGCATCCGGCGCAACGCCCTGCATGCCGAAGCCGTTCTCGCCGGCCGCGATGATGCCGGAGACATGAGTGCCGTGCCCGTTCTGGTCCTGCGAGTCATCGCCCCCCTGGGCGAACGCCGCGCGGATCTCGCTTTCGGAATATTGCTGACACCAGGCGACGTTGCTCGAGTTGCAGACGAGATCGTGATCGAACCAGTGAAGGAAGCTGGTCGAGCGCGAATCCAGGCGCTGCCAGAATTCCGGATGAACCGACCCGTCGGGTCGGACGTCGATGCCGGTATCGATGACGCCGACCACAACATCATCACCCGTGATGTCCTGCGCCAGCGCCGCCGCGACGCCCATCGCGTCCAGGCTGTAGTTCCGTTGGAACTCGGTCAGGGATGCGAGTGGAATGTCGGGGTTACCGCCGGGATAGGGCGTCGGATTGGCGAAGGGTGCGGCAGGAGGCGCGTCGGCGCTCTGGCCAGCCTGCAGGGACACGGAGGCCGCGGGCCAGGTATCGGCAAGATTGCGGCCGGCAGAGATCGCCCGCTCGATGGAGGCCGCGAGGTCAGGGCGAAGGGCGATTGCGGCGTCGGCGATTGCAGCGGAGCGCAGCGGTGTCAGTCGCGCATTCTCCACCACGCTCGCGATCAGCGACCGGTCGCCGAAGGCCGCAGCCTCGCTCAGGGCATCCCGGATGAAGGCGACGCCATGGTGGGTCGGCTCCGGTGCTGACTGGGCTGCGGCGCCCTGACTTCCCGCGGCAAGGCTGACCGCCAGCAGAGCGGCACTGAATCCAATGCGCGCAGACACCATCAGAACTGCCCTCCCAAGCCGGCTCCGACAATCATGGACCGGTTCAATTCTTGCCCCCGTGTTCGCTAAGCGAACACGTCAGCCCTGCACGATTCCGTCTGCAGTGCCACTAGGCAACGGGAATTGATGGTCAATGCAGAGATGCGCGCACACATTCTACCCAGAGGTGCAGAAATGCCACACTTGCGCGCTGAGTGCGCCTTTCGGAGAGAGCACGGACAGTGGCGCGGCAAGCAACGCGCGGCCATCCCGTGATAACGGCCATACACACGCCTCGCGCGGCCCGGACTCGCCATTCCCTTGTATTCTGCAGCATGCTTAATGTGTGAGCGCGCGTGGCATTGAGGGAGTACGCGAACGCATGATCCGGCTTGCGATATTGTTGCTGGGTGCCCGTGCACTGCGCAGAAAGTGGCGAATTCTTGCGACCGCCGGCGCAGTCTGGCTGCTCGTGGGCGGGCTCATGCTCGCCGATCTCAGCGATGGCAAGATGAGCGTCGTGGTGGACACGCTTGGCGTCCTGCTCGCGCTTCAGGGCATCGTCGAACTGGTTGCCGGCTGCCTTCTCGGGTTGCGCAGCGGCAGCAGCCACATCCTGCGCGGCCTCACCTTCATGGTCGCGGGTTTCCTCGTCGCCGATATCCCGTGGGACAACAACATCGCGAGCGCTCTCCTGTTCGGCCTCGCCTTCGTGGCCGATGGGATCATCAGGACGGGATCGGCCCTCCTCGTTCGCAGTCCGCGCTGGCCTCAGGCGGTGCTCGTCGGCATCCTGGAGGTCTGTGCCGGCATCCTCATTCACGCCGGCCACCCGCTGCCCCACCGGCTGACGGTTCCCTTCTTCCTGGCACTTCTTCTGCTTTTTACCGGTGCGTCCCTCGTGACCATGGCCGTCCAGCTGCGCCGTCTGCCGAGCGGCGCGTCGGTCACGTCGCTGCCGCTGTTCGCATCCCGCTTCTGGCACACGCGCAGAAACAACGTCGTGGAAGAGTGGGGCGGGCCGGACACGCCGCAGCAGAGGTTGTTCGTGAGAGTCTGGACCGCGATGGGATCGGTGCGCGGGGCACGCGGACTTCCCGTTCTCAGGCGGTACGTCGCCGCAGTCGATCACAACGGAATCGTGTCCACCGGGCACGCGGCTCTGGAGATGACGCCGGACATCTATGTCAGCCACTATCCGGCGGTGGAGATCGATCGCAGCGGCGACGAATTTCGCCGGCTTCTCAATGCCGGGCCAGAAAACAACGTGCCCGGCCTGCTGCAACCCTCCTACCAGGAAGAAGCTGCCGACTGGTGCCCCGCCGATCGCACCGTCGTCTTCAACCGGTTCAATGCTCCCGCACTGAGGGCGTTCTGGCAGGAGTATTCGCGTGACGCGACCTACAACCTGACCGCCAGAAACTGTTCGACCTCCGCGATCATCGCCCTCGATGCGGCCACCGAAGGCATCCTCGGAGATCGACGCCCATTGCTCCGCTTCTGCCAGATTTTGACCAACCCCGATTTCTGGCTCTTGCAGATCATCCGCGGTCGGGCCGAGGTCATGACCTGGACACCCGGCCTGGCACTCGACTATGCCAGCGTGCTCCGGGACGTGACGGAGGGCAGCGACCGCAGCTGGCGGCGGCGGGTGGCGGACGCGTGGCGTCGACGGAAACCGGCCGGTTCCGACGCGGCCGATCCGGGATCGTGAACCCGCTGCGCGACCAGGCCGCAATAACATTCACCGCGGCGATCTTCGGGCTCACATACGGGCTGAGTGCGCCGCTCATCGCGCTGCAGATGGACGCCGCCGGCTGGTCCGAATTCATGATCGGCGCCAACGCGGCCATGCACGCGCTTGGCGTGCTCCTGGTCGCCCCGTTTCTCCCGACGCTTGTCAGCCGTTTCGGCACGGCCCGAAGCGCGCTGGCCGCGCTTGCCGGCGGGGGCCTTACCCTCTTTCTGTTCCCATTCGCCCCGGCGCTCTGGCTGTGGTTCCCGTTGCGGCTCGCCCTCGGGATAGTATCCGAAACGCTGTTCGTCACCACCGAGACATGGATCAATCAGATCAGTTCGGAGGCCACGCGAGCGCGCAGCATCGCCTTCTATGTTGCGAGCCTGTCGCTCGGCTTCGCACTGGGTCCGGCCATCATCGCAATCATCGGCAGCGAGGGACCGCTGCCGTTCCTCGCCGGGGCGGCGCTGTCGCTGGTCGCGCTCGCCGTCTTCGTTGGCATGGCGCCGCGCCGCATCGTTCTCGACTATCACCCAATGATGAGCCCGCTTCGGGCCCTGCGGCTGGCGCCGGTGGCAATCTTTGCGACAATGCTCAACGCCGCTCTGGAGACCGCTGGCCTGACGCTCTTGCCGCTCTACGCCATGGATGCCGGGTGGTCGCAGACACATGCGACGCTTCTGATCACCATTCTCATGGTGGGCGCCATCGTGCTTCAGCTGCCGATCGGCTGGCTGGGGGACAGGATGGATCGTCGCAGGCTCGCGCTCGGTCTCGCTGCCTTCTCTGCCGCCGGGGCCGCTGTCTGGCCGTTCGCGCTGGCCGACCCCTGGATCGCCTATCCGCTGCTGTTCGTCTGGGGCGGGGCGTTCGCGGGCATCTACACGATCATGGTGACGGTGATCGGCAGTCGATTCCAGGGGGCGGAACAGGTCAGCCTCTATGCCATTCTCTCGGTCGTCTGGGGTTTCGGCGCGCTCCTCGGTCCCCTTATGGGCGGCACTGCCATGCACCTGACGGCCCACGGACTGCCGCTGTTTGCGGCGGTGTCCTGTGCGGCGCTCGCGCTGTTCATGCTGGCAAGCCGGTCAAAGGCCTGACTCAAAAAAGCGATGCATACCTCCGAGTCGGGGGCAGATGACGTCCATCCGCGCGGCCGGTCACATGAACTCCGCCGTTGTGGCACTCGATCTGAAATCCGACACGATGCGCTGGCCCGACGCGACAAGCGCAGCCGCCTTCTCCGCCAGCCCGTCGGCCAGGAGCCGTCCGTCGCGCTTGCGGAACTGGCCGGCGATCATGACGGCGTCAACGTTGCCGGGATTGGCGTAGCAAACGACGGCGTGGGCGGGATCCTGAACGCCGATTATGTTCAGATCGTCGGCGCGCAGGAGCACGAGGTCGGCCTGCTTGCCCGGCGTCAGCGAGCCGATCCTGTCGTCCAGCCGGAAGGCATAGGCGCCGCCGGTGGTGGCCCAGCCGAGCGCCTGCCTCACGGTGACCGGCATCGGGTGCGGCCGCTCGCCGGTGACGGCCTTCATGCGCATCGAGGTGAGATGCCGTTCGGCCTGCATGGAGAACCGGGTGACAGCAAACATGTCCGGCGCGTAGGCGCTTTCCACGTCGGAGCCAACCGAGATCGGTCCGCCCAGCGCCACGAGCCGGCCCGACAGCGGGTCGGTGTAGCACATCTGCATCTCGACCTCGGCGGTGACGGAAAAGGTCGCCCCGTTCTCCAGCAGGAGGGCCAGGTCGGCGTCGGTAAGCTCGTTGCCATGCACGACGTTGAAACGGCGGTCGATCAACCCCTTCCCCGCCGCCAGCCGGTAGCCCGCGGGTGCCAGCATCGCCGCATTGGAGTGATGCAGGGAGGTGACGAGATCGTACTCCCTGGCCAGCTCCAGATCGGACATCAGCACCTCCTCCGTGCACATCTGCGGGCCGAGGATGGCAAGCCCCATGGTGACCAGCGCGTCGTCGCTGGCGAGCCGCCCCTTGCGCAGACGCTCCACCTCGCCGCGCGGCATCGGGATCTCTGAATAGGGCTTCTGGCCGGGCTTGGGGTCGGGCTTCGGCGAGCCGTGCAGGAAGACGGCGCGGATGCCGGACTCCTCCAGCCCGTCGACGGCAGCGTCGGTATGGTCCGGGGTCGGGTTGTTGTGGTGCCAGTCGACGAGGGTGGTGACGCCCTGGTTGATCTGGTTCAACGCGCCCATCAGGTTGGCGATGCGGATGTCGGCGGGCCGGAAGAAGCCGGCGAGGCCTGCGTGGACGGCCCGGAAATAGTTGGTGGACGTCCAGTCGCTGCCGAGCCCGCGCAGCCCAGTCTGCCAGGTGTGGATGTGGGCGTTGACAAAGCCCGGCATGACGATGCGGTTCGACGCATCGACGATCTCGGCGCCAGCCGGCACGTCGAGATCCGGGCCGACCGCCAGCACGCGGTCGTTCTCGACCAGCACGTCGGCGCGCTCGAAGTCGCCGAGCGTGTCGTCCATGGTGACGACCTGGCCGCCCTTGATGAGGGTATGCGCCATGGGTTTCCTCCCCGAAACCGTTGGTCCTGTGATCCGCCCGTCTCAGACGGGCGCGTATTCGCCCGCCTGCACCGGCACGGCCCGCACCTTCGGGACGGACCCGCCGGCCGCAATTCCGGCGCGCTCGGCCACGCGCCACGCCGCGTCGGTCACGTCCTGGCTGGACAGGCTGTACTTCTGAAACAGGTGCGGCGCGTTGAGCGAGCCTTCCGCGTAGGTGTCTGCAAGGCCCACCCGGGCGAGCCGCACGCCGAGCCCTTCGTCGGCAATGAGTTCGGCGACCGCGCTGCCGAGCCCGCCGATTGTGGTGTGGTTCTCGACCGCGACCACCGCCTTAGCCCGGCCGATGACGCGGATGAGCGTCTCGCGGTCGAGCGGTTTGATGACGGGCACGTGGACGAGCGAGACCGAAATGCCGGCCTCCGTGAGCGCGTCGGCCGCCTGGACCGCGGAAGCGAGCATCATGCCGGACGTGAGGATCGCCACGTCGCCGCCATCGCGGATCACTTCCGCGCGGGTCAGGCTGAACCGGTGGCCTTCGTCGAACATCACCGGCACCTCGCCGCGCTTCAGGCGCAGATAGACCGGCCCGGGCACATCGACGATCTGCGGGACGATGTCGGCGATTTCCTGGGCGTCGGCGGCATCGACGATGGTCATTCCGGGGATCGCCCGCATGATCGCCACGTCGTCGATGGCCTGATGGCTCGGGCCGCCCGGCGTGCTGACGCCCGGCATGAAGCCGACGATCCTCACCGGCAGATTCGGATAGGCGATGGTGTTGACGATCTGGTCGTAGGGGCGGCGGGTGGCGAACACCCCGAAGGTGTGCACGAACGGGATGTAGCCGCGCCGGGCCAGCGCGCCGGCCATGCTCATCATGTTGGCCTCGGCCATGCCCGCATGGATGAAGCGGCCGGGAAGCTTGTCCTGGAACAGGTCGATCTCGCACTGCCGGGTGAGGTCGCCGGTGATGCAGAGGATGTCCGGCCGGGTCTCGGCGAGCGCCAGCAGCGCCCGCCCATACGGTTTCAGCTCGGTGGCATAGGGGGCGTCACGCAAGGCGGCTCTCCAGCTCTTCGGTCGCAAGCCGGGTCAGCTCTTCCGGCAGCTTGATGAAATGGCCGTCGGCATCCGCCGGCAGGCAGGCGAGACCGGTGCGCGTCGAGGTGCGGCCGATCAGGATCGTCGGCAACTCGGATTGGAGCGCCGCCTTGAGCGCCCTGTCGATCGCCTCCGGATCGTGGCCGTCGATGTCGTGGGCGGCCCAGCCGAAGGCCCGCCACTTGTCGGCGATGGGCTCCAGCGTAGTGATGGTGTCGACGGGGCCGTCCACCTGGGAGTTGTTGGCGTCGAGCAGCACCACCAGCCGGTTCAGCTTGTTGTGGCCGGCGAACAGGGCCGCCTCCCAGATCTGGCCTTCCTGCAGCTCGCCGTCGCTGATCAGGGCGTAGGTGAAGCCCTGCGTGCCCGACAGCCGGTTGGCCAGCGCAAAGCCGATGGCGCCGGAGAGCCCCATGCCCAGCGAGCCGCCGGTGAGGTCGACGCCGGGCGAGCGCTCGGTGCCGATGGCCTCCAGGTCGCTGTCGTTCTTGCCGTAGGTGTCGAGAAGGGCCGGGTCGAGCCGGCCGACCTCCGCCTCCGCCGCGTAGAAGGCGAGAATGTAGTGGCCCGGTGAGCAGACCACGTCGTCGATCTCGGGCCGGTAGGCGGAGGTGTAGAGGGTGGCGACGAGCTCTGCGCAGGACAGCGCCTGCCCCAGATAGCCGAAGCCCTGCGGCGCCACCATTCGCAGCGCGTGAAGTCTGATGGCATCGGCGAACCGGGCCGGGTCGCGCCCGGTGCCGGCCGGCAGGTCGTTTCTGCCCCGTTCGGGGGCCGCGGTGTCGCTCATCAGTCGTCTCCAAAAGATCGGATCGAAGGGCATAGGCCCGCGCGGAACGCGAGACCCCGGCCGAACCAGCAGTCGGGGCGGCGCGCGGGCGCTACAGGAGCACCAGCGCGATGCCGGGAACGAAGACCATCAGGACGGTGAACAGCACCATCGTCACCACGAACGGCGTCACCCCGGAGAAAATCTCGCCGAGCGTGACGTAGCCGTCCGGAAGCGACCCTTTGACCACGAAGACGGACAGGCCGAAGGGGGGCGTGAGCAGGCCGATCTCCACCGCGATGATGGTGAGCACGCCGAACCAGATCGGATCGCCGCCGAGGGCCGCAATGATCGGCAGCGCGATCGGGCTGACGATCAGGATGATCGACACGGAATCGAGGATCATGCCGAGCAGCATGACCAGAGCCACGTAGGTCAGGCAGAAGGCGATCAGCGTCAGGTCCTGGCCGGCAATAAACTGGGTCATCACCATGGGAATGGAGGAGAGCGCGATCATCCGCGAATAGAAGCTCGCGGCGATGATCAAGAAGAGAATGCCGGCGGTGACGAAGCCCGCCTCAAGCACCACGTCCTTCAGCGTCGGCCAGGTCAGCCGGCCGCGGGCCGCGGCCACGACGAGCGCCCCGAGCGCCCCCAGCGCACCCGCCTCGGTGGGGCTAACCAGACCGCCGTAAATGCCACCCATGACCAGCACGATGAGAAAGATGACCGGCGCCAGATTGGCCAGCATCTCGCCGAAGCTCATTCTTTCGTCGGTGGCATCGGGCTTCGCGTTGCCGACGAAGCCCTTGGCGAAGGTGGCCATGGTGGCGTTCATCAAGCCAAAGGCGACGGCCAGCAGTATGCCCGGCACGATGGCGGCGACGAACAGCGCACCGATCGAGGTCTCCGCCACCAGACCGTAGATGATCAGGAGCAGGCTCGGCGGGATCAGCATACCTAGCACCGAGGATCCGGCCACCACGCCGACGGCGAAGCGCCGTGTGTAGCCGGCCTCCACCATCGGCGGCACGGCGATGCGGCTGAACACGGCGGCGGACGCGATGGAGGAGCCGGTGATGGCGGCGAAGATCGCGTTGGCGCCGACGGTGGCGTTGGCAAGTCCTCCCCTGACCCCGCGCAGAAGCACGACGGCAACCCGGAATGCGTCGCGCCCGACATCTGCGCGGTCGAGAACCAGCCCCATCATCACGAACAGCGGCACCACGCCGAATTCAAACGAGCGGACCGCGCCGGACGCAGAGATCCCCAGCGCGTTCAGAGAAACATCGACATTGCTGCGGATCGCCCAGATCGCCACGAACGACATGCCGATGAGGGCAAAAGCGACCGGCATGCCGCAGGCGACCATCGCGAACAGGCCGAGGAAGGCGAGAAAGCCGAGCTGCATGCGCGAGAGGTCGCCGTAGGCGATGAGCAGCAGGAAAGCGGCCATCAGCACGACCAGGATGACCAGGCCAACGAGTCCGCGCCCGGGCCCCGGCACGGCGAGCGCGCGCAGGAACTTCGCGCCATGGCGACACAACAGGATGAGCGCCTCGGCGGTGGCCACAAGTGCACCGATCGCGGTGGCCAGCTTGAACGGCCAGAGCGGCATCTGGAAGGCACCCACTGCGCCAGCAAACTCGTCGGTGCGCCACGCGTCGGCCGCATCGTCGGCCAGCCACTGGACCATCAGGGCAAGCAGAGCCAGCGCGATGGCGGCGTAGAGCGCCATGGCGCCATGGGCGAGAACCGGTTTGTCGCGTTCCCAGCCGCCCATGAGGAAGTCGGCGTGGATCATCTTGCCGGCGCGCATGGTGGCGCCGAGCTGGCAGAACACGCAGGCGACGATCGCGTAGGCGACGAACTCCGACACGCCGTTGAGGGGCAGCGAGAAAAACTTGCGCAGAAGCACGTCGGCGCAGATCAGCAGCATGAAGCTCGCGATCACCGTGGAGCCGAGCGTTGTGAGGCTGTAGGAGACGGCACCCACGGCGCGGTCGAGCCTCGCCCCCATCCCCATCGGCGGGGCAGCGGTGTCTTCAGTGCGACCCGTCATGAAGCGGCCTTTGCCATCCGTCGTGCCTGCGGGAAGGGCTCCGGCCGCGGACGGCCGGAGCGGGTTCGTTGCATGGCTCAGAGGCCGGCGGACCAGTCGCGGAGCGGGTTGGCGCCTTCCGCCTGAACCGTCTCCATAAAGGCCATCATGATCTCGCGGGCAGGCACGTTGGGGCCCTCCACCGCATCGACCCACGCCTTGCCGAGATCCGGCATACGGTTGACCCATTCCTTCTTCTGGGCCTGCGGCATGTCGGAGACGGTCGCGCCCTCCTTCTCGAAGAGGTCGAACACCTGCTTCTCGCGCTCGACGATCAGGCGGGCATTCTCCGTCGAGTAGCCGGCGCCGAGCTCCGCCAGCACCTGCTGTACGTCATCCGGCAGGGCGTTGTAGGTGTCGGAGTTGACGCCGAAGCCGCCGAAGGTGAGCGGGCCAGTGTCCACCCGGGTCACGTGAGGCGCGACCTCGTGCAGCTTCAGCGGATAGGCGCCGGTGGAAATCAGCAGCACGCCGTCGCCGACGCCGGTCTGCATCTGGCTGTACATCTGCGGGATGCCGGTGGCGATCAGGGTCGCGCCGAGCGGCTCCACCCAGGGGGCCAGCACGGTCCCGCCAAGAATCTTCATGCCTTCCAGATCGGAAAGCTTCTCGATCGGCTTCTTGGTGAACAGGCTGTAGCCGTCCGAAACGCACGAGCCGAAGAAGGAGACGTTCTGGCGCGACCACTCCTCCTTCATCGCCGGCTGTTCGGAATTCAGCCGGTTCATCGTGTTGGTCGCCTGCGCCACGGTCTGGGTGACGAACGGGGTGGAGTACATGATGTTCTGAAGCGGCAGCGCGGCCGGCTCGAACAGCGAGCCGATCCAGCCCATGTCGGTAAGCTGGGTCGACACGGCCTCGAGCGTGTCCTTGAAATTGTAGAGGGTGCCGCCGAAGGCTTCCGTCCAGTCGATGCGGTGGTTGGACCCCATCTCCTCCAGAAGCTTGTTGGACCGCTCCACCACGATGGTCTTCAGCGGCGTCACCCACGGAATCGTCAGCGGGTGGCTGGAGGAAATCGTGAGCGGAATGGTCTCCTGCGCAAAGACCTTGCCCGAGCCCAGCACCGGCAGAGCCGTCGCCGAGATCATTCCCATCATCGCAGTCCGTCTGGTGATCTGCATTGGTCGTCCTCCCAAGGATCCGTCTTGTCGGTGTTTTTTTGGCCAATGCCGGTTGTTTTCCCGCCTTACTGGCCAAGCCACTTTCCAGTCCGGCCCCTCCCGGTGTCAACGCCGCCTGTGGCAGGTCGCGACCGGACGCGAGGGGGCCGCGCGCACATCAGTCGAAATTGTTCTTCCTGCCCTGGCGTACGTAGTCGACCACCGAGGAGATGCCCTGGCGGGTGTGGATCGCCTTCTTCTTCGAAACGTGGCCAAACATCTGGGTACCGAAGCCCAGGTCGAGATCGTTGACGATGCGCTGCTTCCACGGCCGGCGCACGATCTGGGCCGTGAGCCGACGCGTCGTGCGCGGCTGGGTCATGATGTGATCGGCGATCGTGTAGGCCCGGTCGATCAGCTGATCGCGCGGCATGATCTCGTTGACCATGCCCCATTCCAGCGCCTTCTCTGCGGTGATCGCCTCGCCGGTCAGCAGCGCATAGGCGGCGCGTTTGACGCCGAGCAGCTCCTGGAAGCAGTTGTGGATGCCGTCGGCGGGCACCGATCCGATGTCGTAGTGGAGATCGAACACGGTCGCATCGTCTGCCGCGATGGTGATGTCGCACATCAGCACGATCTCGGAATGGAAGCCGGGACCGTTGAAGATGCCGATGGTCGGGATCTCCAGATCGTTGATCAGCGAGCTGACGTTGATGCGGCCGTCCTTGAAGGCGTACTCGTACGCCCAGTACTCCATGTCCTCTTCTTCCAGCGCGAAGCCTTCCGGATCGGAGTCCATCATGAACTCCTCGCCCGAACCGGTGAGGATCATGATCTCGTTCTTCGGATCCGACCCGACGATCTTCAGCATCTGGCCGAGGGCGCGGTGATTCTGGACGCTTAGCTGGATGGGACCGCCGAGCGTGTGGGCTTCGATCAGGATCACGCCGTCGTCGCGGCGCGTCATCTTGAAGAAGTCCTTGAAGGCTTCGCTGTACTCGTCGAACTCGGGGGTGGGCACGAAAGCCTGCAGCGACATGAACGGTTCCTCCTAGGCCCTGGTTATAGTGCCGATCGCGATCGTGCAATCGTTTGCATTGACATTTGTCGGTCGGCCCTCGCGACCCCGCGCGGGGACGGAGGGCGAGCCCGGCCTACGCGTTGCGCGGAGCGAGCTTCATTCCGGCGGAATCGCCCTGCACCTCGAACAGGGACAGGAAATCGTCGTCGCGGTGGCCGCGGCCGATGGCGTTCTGGATCATCTGCATGGTGCCCGCGGTGAGCGGCACCGGGACCTCCTCCTGGCGCGCGACGGCGAGGCCGAGATCGAAGTCCTTGCGCAGCAGCTCGGTGGTGAAGGTCGGCGTCCAGTCCATCGACAGCATGTCGGGGGTGCGCTTCTTCACCCAGTCGGTGGCAAGCACCGTGGAATTGAGGAAATCCAGAAAGGCCTCACGCGGCACGCCCGATTTCTCGGCGAGCACAGTGACCTCTGACAGCGACTGCACCAGCAGTCCCAGATAGAGATTGTGGCAAATCTTCACCACCCGGGCCTGCTCACCTTCGCCCACCCAGACGGATGTCTTTGGAATGGCGTCTAGATAGGGCCGGACCTCGTCGTAGATCTTCTTCGGGCCCGAGACCATCAGGATCGAATTGCCTTCGGCGACGACGTGCGGGTTGCCGCTGATGGGCGAGGCGAGGAAGCCGACACCCTTCGACTCGACCGCGGCGCGAACGGCAGCCGACGCCTCGATGGACACCGACGAGCAGTCGACGATGACCTTCGGACGGGATGCGGCGGACAGGAGCCCCTTCTCGCCGGTGACGACCTCGGCGAGGTCCTTCGGCGTGGACACCATAATGAAGACGATATCGGTTTCGGCGAGGCCGACGATCTCGTCGGCAACCTTGGCGCCGGCTGCCGCAAGCGGCTCGGCCTTCGACCTGGTGCGGTTCCAGACCGTTACGTCGTGGCCGGCGTCGATCAGCCGGCGAGCCATCGCCGTACCCATTCGACCCGTGCCGAGCCAGCCAAGGGTCAATCCCGTCATGGCGAGTTGCCTCCCCTTTTTCCGTTCTTCTCACCACCTGCCACCGGCGGTGCGGTCTTGCCCCCTCGCCGCAGCGCTCGCGACCTTGCGAGCACTGGACTAAAGTGGCTAAGCCAATTTTTTATCAAGCTACGGATGTCATTGAGGCCCGTCAAGCGGAAGTGCTTCGCACGCTTCCTGATCGGGTCACGATCGGCGTGTGCATCACCCGGCTCCCTCTGGCCCCGATCTCGCGAAGCCGGCGTCCGCCCGGAATAAGTGCTCAACCTAGCCGTGCCGGCCGTGTTGACAGCGTCCGCAATGCGGCTAGACCAGAAAGCGATGGTGTCACCGCACAGTATGAACGAGGCAAAGCTTGGCGAGAGCTAAACTGTTGACCGACGAGGCTCTTTGGCGGCCCATTGAGGAAACGCCGGCCATTGGCTCGGCCGGCGGAAGCGGGGCCGCGGAAGAAATAGCCGACCAGGTTCAGGAGATGATCGTCAGCGGTCGGCTGGAGGCCGGTGCGCGACTTCCATCCGAGCGTGATCTGGCCCGGATGCTCGCCACCAGCCGCCCGACGGTCAGCCAGGCGATCCGCATCCTTGTGGTGAAGGGCCTCGTGCACACCCGACGCGGCTCTGGCGCTTACGTGATGCGTCGGCCGCAGGAGGGCTTCACCGCATCCGTCAATCTCATGCTCAGCCTCGACCGCGAATCGGCCGCGCAGCTCAACGAACTCCGCCTGTGGCTGGAGACCGCCGGGGTGACGGAAGCCATCGAACGGGCCACGCTCGACGAGGTGGACGCCGGAAAAGCGGCCCTGGATCAACTTCTTTCCAGCACCGGCGACATCGCGGCCTGGATGAGCGCCGACACGAGCTTTCATGCCACAGTGGTCCGCGCATCCCACAATCCGTTCCTCGCCTCCATCTACGAGAGTGTCCACGCCAACCTGATCCGCTACGAACACCGTGGCTGGATCGATCGCGGCGCAGTCCCCGACTGGCTGCAGCAGATCGATGCGGCGGAAATCACCGCGATCCACGAGCCGATCCTGGCCGCCATCCGGGACCGCGATGTGGAGGCGGGGCGTCTGGCCGTGCTGCGCCACCACGAGGCGATGGAGCAGCACCTCTGCGCCAGCCACGAATAGCCCGGCTCGCCGGCCCTCTCCGAATGGCTTCTTAACGCGGCGTGGACCATGCTAGGAGGGCCAGGCACTGCCGGGCCGCGAGCCGCCGCGCGGCCATCTGCCCTTCATCGACGTGTCCCGCCCGGCCAGCGCGCCCGTGGACACCGCCTTTGAGGCTTTCCCGGCCATGATCGCCTATCGTTGGATACTCCTTGCCGGGATCTGGCTGCTCTATTTCAGCTTCGGCGTCATCGTCGCCTCCATGGCTCCCCTGATCCCGGTCATCGGACGGGAGCTCGGCCTCGACAATGCCCGGATGGGTTTGATTCTCGGCGCCTGGCCGCTCGCCTACCTGATCGCCGCCCTGCCCTGCGGTATCCTCCTCGACCGGCTTACCCCGCGCCTGTCGCTGTTCCTGGGCGGTCTGGCCATCGCGCTGTCCGGCATCGCCCGGGGACTGGCAGACGGCGAAACCACCCTCTTCCTCGCCGTGGCGCTGTTCGGCCTGGGCGGCCCGCTTATCTCTGTCGGCGCGCCCAAGCTGGTTGCCCAGTGGTTCGAAGGGCCGAACCGCGGCATGGCCATGGGGATCTACATGACCGGCCCGGCACTCGGGACGGCAGCGGCGCTCGCGCTCACCGTCAGCGTGATCCTGCCGCTCGCCGGAGGCGACTGGCGGTCCGTGATGTGGATCTACGGCCTGCTCGCCCTCGCCAGCGCGGTGATCTGGTACACTCTTGCCAGCCATCCGGACGCCAGCACCGAAACGCCCGTGAGCGCCGACGAGCTCAATCTCGCCCGTGGCTCCGTGAAGAGCCTCTTCGCCGTACCCTCTGTGCGCCTCATTCTTGGCATGGCGGTGGGGCTGTTCTTCATCAACCACGCTCTGAACAACTGGCTGCCGGAAATGCTCAGGGCAGGTGGCCTCGACGCACGCGAGGCCGGCGTCTGGGCCGCCATCCCAACGCTCGTCGGCATCGTTGGCTCGCTGATCGTGCCGCGCCTCGCCATCCGGCGGCGGCGCATCGCCATCCTGATCGGGCTGTTCAGCCTCGTTTTCGTGGGAAGCCTGCTTCTTGCCTCCGACGACGCAACGCTGATGCTCGTGGCCCTGATCTTGCTCGGCATCACCCGCGGGGCGGCGATCACCGTCGTCCTGCTCCTTCTCCTGGAAGCGCCGGGCATGCGGCGCGAAGCCCACGGGCGGGCAAGCGGCCTGTTTTACATGGCGGGCGAGGTCGGCGGCGTGCTCGGCCCGCTGTCCGTCGGGCTGCTCTCCAACAGCACCGGAACGTTCACCAGTTCCTACGTGGCGATCGCCCTGATCAGCCTGGTCATGATCGCCCTGATGCCCCTGTTGCCGCGGCGGCGCGATCTCTGAGGCCGCCCGGGGGCCGACCGGTCAGACGTGCTGGCCGCCATTGATCTCGATTTCCGTACCGGTGACGTAGCTGCTGTCGCGAGAACACAAAAAGAAAATGGTCGAGGCAACCTCCTCCGGGAGGCCGAGGCGACGGAGCGGCAGCGTCTCGACGATCTTCTCGGTTCCCGGGCTGAGGATCCCCGTCTCCACCTCGCCGGGCGCGATCGCGTTGACGCGGACACCGTGCGGTCCGAAATCGTGGGCGAGTTCGCGGGTCAGCGCGGCGAGCGCGGCCTTCGACGTCGCGTAGGCGGCTCCGGCGAACGGATGTACGCGGCTTCCGGCGATGGAGGTCACGTTGACGATGGAGCCGCGCCCCGCAATCAACTGGTCCTTCAGTTCGCGCGCCAGCACCACCGCGGCGAAGAAGTTGACGTGGAACACCCGGCCCCAGTCGGCGAGATCTGTGTTGAAGGTATCCAGGCGCTCACCGTCTGGGCCTTTCGGTGAGATGCCGGCATTGTTGACGAGCGCCTGCAACTTGCCGTCGGCCAGCCGCTTCTTGATCTCCTCGGTCGCCGCGATGGTGCTCTTCGGATCGGCCAGGTCGAGCTGGATGTGGTTTTCACGACCGCCCGGCCACGGACAGTTTTCCGGAAAGGCATGGCGCGAGCAGGTGATCACCCGCCAGCCATGCATCGAAAACAGCCGCACCGTCGCATGGCCGATGCCCCGGCTTGCGCCGGTGAGAAGCAGTGTCGGTTGGGATTCGGTTCCGGACATGTCGCCACCTCGCAGGCCCCTCCCCATGACGCATGCAACGTGCGGCGAGGCAAGCCCATACGCGCGGTCGGTGTCCCGGCATGGCGATGTCATGATCCAATGGCCGAGTGGCCGCGGCGATGAACGGCACTCCCGGATCTAGCTTTCCGTGCTGGCTCTGGCCGCAAGCACCTCCTCGGTATGCTCGCCCAGTGTCGGAGGGCACCGACCCTCCTGCCGCTCTCCGTCGTACAGAACCGGCCGGTGAAGTGCCCGAACCGTTCCCATTTCGGGATGCTCGATGTCGTAGAAGCTGCCGCTGGCGAGAATTTCCGGATCCGTCATCACCTCGTCGATGCTGTTGACCGAAGCGTGCGGCACATCGGCTTGTGCGAGCCGCTCCAGCCATTCGGCGCGCGGACGTTGGCGGAACGTATCGGCCAGAAGGAGGTTGAGGTCCTCCACGTTGCGGATGCGGTCCATCCGGGTTGCGAAGCGCGGGTCCTTCACAAGGTCCGGACGCTCCATGGCTTCAGTCAGGGCGACCCAGAATTTTTCCAGCGACGATAGCTGCAACCCGACGATGCGACCGTCGGCGCACACCAGCGCGTAGGCCTGTGAATAGGCGGCTCGGGTGCGCGAGTTCATGACCACCCCCTGCCGGGTGAAGCTGGCGAACACGTCCGGCATGAAGGCCATCGAAGCCTCGATCATGTTGACGTCGACCCGCCTGCCCTCGCCGCTCGCCTGCCGGGCGAACAGCGCGCCAAGGATGCCGTAGCAGGCATAGAAGCCGGCCAACTGGTCGGAGATGGTCGGCCCCCGCACCATCGGCTTGTCCGGGTCGAGCGTCAGATCGAGCAGGCCGCTCAATGCCTGACCGATGGTGTCGAAGGCCGGGCGATCCCGGTTCGGACCGTTCCGCGCAAAGCCGGAAATGGCGCAATAAACGAGGCTGGGATTGGCCGCCTTCAGCGTCTCGTAGTCCAGCCCGACACGCTCCATGACGCCGGGCCGGAAATTCTCGATGAGCACGTCGGCGTCGCGCACGAGGTCGAGAAGCGCGACGCGCCCCTCCTCCGTCTTCAGGTCCAGCACCGCGCTGCGCTTGTTGCGGTTGTAGCCGACGAAGTTCGGACTGTACTTGCCCGTCCCGAACGAGCGGAACGGATCGCCGTCCGGCGGCTCGATCTTGACCACGTCGGCACCGAGATCGGCGAGCAGCAACCCGGCATAGGGCGCCGTGATGAAGCTGCCGAGTTCAAGGACCCGAACGCCGGAAAGGACGTCGCCGCTCACGCCTCATCCCTCTGGTACTCGCCAATTCCGGGACGGTAGGTCTTGTCGTCGAGGAACTGCTTCATGGCCTTCGCTCGCCCGGATTCCGGATCCATGAAGCGCATTTCCCGCTCCTTCGCGAGGAGATAGTCGGCTGCCTGGTCGACGCTCATGCCACGGACGAGGCGCAGGCTTTCCTTGATGGTGCGCAGCGTCTGCGGATTCTTGCGGCAGAGCGACTGGGCCAGTTCCATCGTGGTTTCGTGCAGCTTGTCTGCCGGCACCGACTTGCTGATCAGCTTGATTTCGGCGGCCTTGCGCCCGTCGAACGGCTCGCCCGTCATCGCGTACCAGACGGCGTCGCGATAGGAGAGCCCGTCGACGATCACCTTGCCGACCAGCCCGCCCGGCAGGATGCCCCAATTCACCTCCGACAGGCCGAACTGGGCATCGTCGGCGGCAATCGCGAAATCGCAGGCGAACAGCTGCACGAAGGCGCCGCCGAAGCAGTATCCGTTGACCATCGCAATGGTGGGCTTGGGAAAGGCGCTCAGCAGCGTCCAGCGCCATTCGTGGTTCGCGAGCCGCGCCAGGTGCCGCTCCTTCGGCTTGTCGTCCAGTTCGCGGAAGAAGAGCTTGATATCCTGGCCAGCGCACCAGCTGTCACCCGCGCCGGTCAGTACCAGCACCTGGGTCTCGTCGTCCTCGGCCAGTTCCTTGAGAACATCCACCATCTCGAAGTGAAGCTGCGGGCTCATGGCATTGCGCTTCTCCGGACGGTTCAGCATCACGGTCGCGACGCCGTCCCGCTTTTCCACCTTCACGGCCTGCAATTTCTCGAAATCCACGGTTTCTCTCCTCAACTCATGCCACGCGACGCGCGGACCGTTCGTGATGTGTCATGCGGTCGTTCGACACGCTCAGACGTGGATGTCGTCATCCAGCGTGCTCGATACGAAGACGTCCTCGATGGAGAGCTGGCGGACCGCCAGGCCCTGCTCGAAGGAGTAGCGGAACATCAGCTCCAGCGCCTTGCGGTTGGCGCCGATGCCGTAGGTCCAGTAGTCACGCCCCATGACGGCCTCGGTATGGGCGAGATCCGCGGCGAGCCACGGCAGCGTGTACTTGAGCGCCGCCACCTCGCGCATCTCGCGCTCGGCGATCTGCTTGGCCTGCACGAACGCCTTGTAGACGCTTGCCGGCAGCCACGGATGCTCCTCCACCAGCGCGGTGCGGATACCGAGGGCATGCATGATCGGAAAGACGCCGGTGCGCCGGTAGTACTCTGCTTCCGCTGTCTTGTAGTCGGGGTAGAGACGGCCGACATGGGGGGCGCCCTCCTCGAAACAGGACGGCGCCCGGGCGCTGAACACGGCGTCGAGTTCGCCGCTCCGGAGCATGCCGGCCAGGGTCTTCCCTGCTGGCATTGGCTCCAGCGGGAACCCGTCCGGCAGGTTCAGCGGGAACTTCTCGCGCCGGCCGGGAACCTCCAGCCCGCCCTGGACCCAGGTCATCTCGTCGGGGCGGACGCCATGCTCGTCCTGCATCATGCCCCGCGCCCACAAGGCCGCCGACATCTGGAACTCCGGCACGCCGACCCGGCGGCCACGCAGGTCCCCCGGCCCCTCGATGCCGCGATCGGTGCGGATGTAGACGGCGGAGTGGCGGAACATGCGCGACAGGAAGACCGGGATCGCCTCGTAACGCGCCATTCCCCGTGAGCGCGCGATCAGGTAAGGCGAAAAACCCAGTTCCACGATGTCGAATTCGTCGTGCAGATAGGCGCGCTGGAAGCACTCCTCGACACTCATCGGCAGGTAATTGATCTCGCATCCCTCGATGGTCACGCGGCCGTCGATGAGCGGTTGCACCCGGTCGTAGTTCCAGGTGGCGACAGAGAGCTCCAGCTTGCTCATGAACTCACTTCCGTTGGCTCGACTTGTTGCGTGTTCCCGGCGCGAGGCGCGAGGCAGAGACCGGTCCCGCAAGCCCTGACAGCGGTGCCGGCAGTTCTCCGCGCCCATGCGCGGTCAGTCGGTCCGCGTACCGGCTAGTCGTCGGGGACTCGGGGAGAGTTCCGCACGAGCGCGGATAGGGCGGCCAGCGCCCCCACACCGAACCCGACCGACACGAGCAACCCGAGAACTGCGGAGGAGACGCCGATCGCCGGCAGCACGTCGCCGAACGAGTGGGAAAGCATGGCTTCCTGAGCGGAGCGGACGGCAATGGCAGCAAAAAGGATCAGGCTCACGAGCCGCCAGAACCGGTCCACGCCGCCGCGCATCCGCTTCGGAATCCACGCAGAGAGCGGCTCCACCCGGACGTTGGCATCTCGCCATTCGGCCAACGCGACCGCGAAGGCGCCGGCCAGCACCATGCAGACGATCACCACGTCGATGGCGCCGCGAATGAGCGTCACGCCAAGTGCGCGGCCGACGACATCGACCAGGGTGACCGCTGTGGCGATCACGTAGCCGGCAGATCCGACTAGCGCGGCGGAGCGCCAGGTCGTGGACAGGAGCCCGGTCATCACGCCCCCCTCATCTGAGACGGCAGGAAGGTCGCGATCTCGGGAACGGCCAGCAGCAGCAGGGCCACGGCAATGATCGCGAGGACGAATGGCAGGACGCCAATGAAGGCCTCCTTGAGATCGATCTTCTCCACCAGCGACGTCAGTACGAAGATGTTGAGACCGACAGGCGGAGTGATCAGGCCAAGTTCGATCAGGAGCACCATCATCACGCCGAACCAGATCGGGTCGAAGCCCAGCGCCAGCACGATGGGAAACAGGATCGGGACCGTCAGGAAGAGGATGCCGAGGCCTTCCATGATGCAGCCGAGCAGCGCCAGGAAGACCATGATCATCAGCATCGTGCCGATGGGGCCGAGGCCGAGGCCGATCACGGCATCGGTGAGTTCCACCGGGACCCGGCTGGCCTCCATGAAGAACTGGAAGAAGCCGGTTCCGAGAATGATCAGGTAGATGACGATGGAGGATTCCGCCGTTTCCACCAGCGCAGCGACCAGACCGCGCCTGTCGATCTGGCCCGTGACGAGGCAGATCAGGACGGCGGCACCAGCACCGACGGCGGCGCCTTCGGTTGGCGTGAAGAGGCCGGTGTAGATGCCGCCCATCAGCACACAGAAGAGAAGCAGCACCGGGCCGAGGCGCAACATTTGCGACCAACCGTCGCCATCTGGCCGTCCGGCAGCAGGCGCCTGCCCCGGAGCGACGCGGACCCACACGGACACCACGAGGCAGAAGGCCGCGATCAGCAGGATGCCCGGCAGGATGCCGGCAATGAACAGCGCGCCGATCGAGGTTTCCGTCAGGAAGCCGTAAATGATCATCATCGCCGAAGGCGGGATCATGATCCCGAGCGTGCCGCCAGCGACCATGGACCCGCTGACCAGGCGCGGATGATAGCCGCGCGCCAGCATTTCAGGCGCCGCCACCCGCGACATCGCGGAGGTTGTCGCCAGAGAGGAACCGGCGGCCGCGGAGAAGGCGCCCGACGCCACCACGGTTGAGATGGCCAGCCCGCCCCGGAACCGGCCGAACAGCCAGTTGATGGCGTCGAAAAGCATCGTGGACATACCGCCGCGGGCGGCGACGTTGCCCATCAGGATGAACAGCGGCAGCGTCGACAGGGAATAGTTGCCAAGCACGTCGGACGGAACCGTGCCGAGCAGGAAGTTCACCGTCGTGAGATCGCGCAGGAGCCAGACCCCGCCGAGCCCGGTAACCGCCATTGCGAGCGCGATCGGCGCACGCAGGGAGATCAGGGCCACGAGGACGACAAGCCCGCAAATACCGATCTGGAAAGACGACATGCAAGGATCTCCGCGGGCCTCTCCGCGCACGGGCGCGGAGAGGCGGGATCACGCGTGGGGACGGATCAGTTCTTTTCGCCGGTGATGCGGGCGTACTCGGCTTCGAAGTCGGCCAGGAACGCCCGCGCCGGGTGCCCGTCCGCTTCCAGTGCCTTCAGCTCCGCCTCGATCACCGGCGCCGCCTTGGCCTTCCATTCCTCGCGCTGCTCCTTGGTGAGCTTGCGAATGGTGTGACCGTCGGACTCCGCGATCTTGAGGCCGGCGGCGTCGCTCTTGGCAAAGGCTTCGGCGAACGCACGGATCGATTCCGGCGTCGAATAGCGGTCGAACAGAGCTTTAACGTCGTCCGGGAGCGCGTCGTACTTCTTCTGGTTCATCAGCAGGAACAGCGGCGCGGCAGAGATGTTGAGCTCCAGGTGATCGGACGTCACCTCCCCAACGTTGAAGGCCCGCAGCATGCCCCACGCGCCTATGGCTCCATCGAGAATGCCCTTCTCCAGCTTCTCGTAGGTGGCCGGGGCGGGTGTCAGGATGCCCTCGGCGCCATAGGTGGCTAGCGTGTCCACCATGATGCCGTTGCCTGCGCGGATCTTCAGACCTTCCATGTCGGCAATGGCGTCCACCGGCTTGCGCGTGTGGAGTTGCTGCATGCTGGTGAGCCAGATGGCGAGCGGATGCACGCCGGGCATCGTGTCGGCCAGATGCTTCTGGAAGGTGAGCCAGAAGGCTTCCGATGCCGCAACACTGTCCTCGTAGATGAAGGGCAGCTCGACCAGCGCCATCATCGGGAAGCGGCCGGGCGTATAGCCGAACAGGCTGTGCGTGATGTCGACAAGGCCACGCTGCGCCTGGTCGAACTGGCGATCGGCCTTGCCGTACGCGGTGCCGCCGAAATAGGTCTCGAAGGTGACCTGGCCGTCGGAATCGGTCTCGATCTCCTCGATCATCCGGTCGATCGTGAGACGGTGATTGGGACTGTTGGACGTGGTGAACGCGCTGATGGTCAGCGTGATCGGCTCCTGGGCCGTTGCCGGCCCGACCAGGCCGGCAGCCAGCACGAGTGCGCCAGCGGCGCCGCACAGGGTCTTGAACATCGTTTCCTCCTCCTTGGAAAATCCCGCCGGCCAGCTGATTTCATCTGGTTTTCCGGACCGGCTGGGCGCGTTCAGAGCGTGATGTAGACGTTCTTCATCTGCGTGTAGGAAACCAGCTCCTCGAAGCTTTCTTCCTTGTTGTTGCCGGATTGCTTGAATCCGCCGAACGGGGCCGGGAAGAAATGCGACACCGCGTTGTTGACCCAGACGTATCCTGCCTCGACACGACTTGCAGCGGTGTGAGCAGTGGCCAGGTTCTGGGTGTAAATGCCGGCGGCGAGCCCGTACTCGACGCTGTTGACGTCGTCGAACATCTTGTCCTCGTCACACCAGCGCAGGACCGAAAGCACCGGGCCGAAGATCTCCTCGCGGGCGATCTTCATGTCCATGGTCACGTCGCCGAACACCGTCGGCTTGATGAAATAGCCGTCGTCGAGGCCTCCCTGAGCCGGATGCTTGCCGCCCGCGAGGAGCCGCGCCCCCTCGGCCTGGCCGATCTCGACATAGGACATGATCTTCTCGTACTGCGCCTTCGACACGATGGCGCCCATGGTCGTCGCCGGATCGGTTGGGTCGCCGGGCACGTAGGCCTTCACACCCTCCAGCACCCCTTCCAGCACCCGGTCGTGAATGTCCTCGTGCAGGAACAGGCGGGTGGTGGACGAACAGGCCTGGCCGCACCAGGTGAAGGCCATGCCCTTGACCGCGCCCTCGATCGCCCGGTCGATATCGGCATCGGGATAGATGATCAGCGCGTTCTTGCCGCCGAGTTCCAGGCTGACGTGCTTGAGCTGATCCGCCGCCGCTCTCGAGATGGCACGGCCGGTTGGGATAGACCCGATCAGCGTGATCCGGGGCACCTTCGGATGGGCAACGAGCGCCTCGCCGCAGGCCTGGCCGCCGGAGAGCACGTTGAACACGCCGGGCGGGAAGATGCCGTCGATCAGTTCAGCCAGCCGGTAAGCCGACAGCGGCGCCTGGACCGGTGGCTTCATGATGACCGCGTTACCTGCCGCCACCGGGGCGGCGAAGCGACTGGCGGTGAACATGATGGGATGATTGTAGGCGACGATGCGCGCACAGACCCCGTACGGCTCGCGCACCGTCATGTTGACGACGCCGTCGCCCATGGGGATCGTTGCACCGCGTAGTTCGTAGACAAGGCCGGCGAAGTACTCGACCAGTTGGGCCGCGATGTCGACGTCGCGCATCAGCGCCTTCACCGGATTGCCGCAGTCGACGGCATCGAGAAGCGCCAGCTCTTCCTTGTTCGCGCGCAAGACAGCCGCAACCTGTCGCAGCGCGTCTCCACGCACTGATGGCGCAACCCGGCGCCACTCCTTGAAGGCCTCGTGTGCCGCCTCAACACAGGCGGCAACGTCAGCGGCATTGGCCTCGGCGGTGGGGCCGAGATTTTCGCCTGTCGACGGGCTGTGGGAATCCACGTAACCGCCCTGCGGTTCGTGCCACGCACCGCCGTAATAGAGCCCGCGATTGCGCGGCAGTTGCAGCCTTCGGCCGTTGATCTTCGGCGCCTCGTTCATGGCGTTCCCCCACAATTCCGGCTGCCTGGTGCCGCGCATGCGCGCCCGCGGCAGCTCGATTCCAAATCGTTGTTCGGTCCTGGCGCAGCCCGCCGGTCAACCGGCGACGTTCTCGCGCAGGAAGCCATCAACCGCCGCAACGACGCCGTCCGGATTGTCATCGGCGAGGTTGTGGCCGCCCTGGATCTCGATCACCCTCGCCCGCGAATTTGCGGCGCGAACCTTGTCCATGGTTTCCGCTGCGAAGAGGTTGGACCGGGCACCGCGGACGACCAGCACCGGAAGCTCAAGCGCCTTCAGCGCCGCCCATGGATCGGCCTTCTCCGGCTCCCGCCTGCCGGTCTCCAGCACTGCCCGGAACTTGTCGCGGTAGTGCAGGTCGCGGCGGAGCTGCCAGCCGCCCGCAACGGGCTTGAGGAAGGCTTCGAAGCGCAGTCGCATGGGGGCGTCCGCCGGCAGGGCCGGGTCGTAGCCATGGTAGGCGAGCGCCTCGTCGACCGTGGTGAAGATGTCCGGCTGCCGGCCGATGGAGTTCGCAACGTGCTTGCGTCCCTCCGGGGCAAGATCCGGCGCGAAATCCAGGCAGACCAGCGCTGCGACGCGCTCCGGATACCAATCGGCCGTAAGCAGGCAGACGCGTCCGCCCATGGAGTGACCGACGAGGATCGCCTGCTCCCATCCCAGCCCATCGAGGACCGCAATGACGTCGGCGGCCAGCGTGCGCAGCGCATAGTCGTGCGCCGTACTCCAGCCCGACTGTCCGAAGCCGCGCATGTCTATCGCCACGACTTCGCGGTCGCGTGCCAGGTCAGCGGCCACGCGGATCCAGTCGTAGGAGAAGTAGGAGAGGCCGTGGACGATCACGATCGGCGTCGTGCCCGGCTGGCCGAAACGGCGGTAGAAGATCTCGACGTCGCCCGAGCGCACCCGGCCGGTCTTGTGATCGGGGAGCATCATCGTGTCCGCCACCATCACGCCGTCGCCGACAGGATGCCCATCCCGGTCAGCCATTCCGGGATGATCTGGTAGTAGTCCACCGACAGGTCGATCTGTCCAAGCTCGCGGGCCGCTGCGGTGGCACCCACCCATGTGCGCACCTCGTGGGCCCCGAAACCGGCCACCTTGTCGATTTCCCGGTCGGTGATCGCGTCCAGCGCAGCCGCATCGTAGCGCACCAGTTTCTCGATGAAGCCCCGGTCCCACTCTTCGTTGGGCGGCAGGCAGGGCCCCTTGCGCTCGACCATGTCGCGGGCGGCCTGAACGACCCTTGCCTCGCGGGCCTCCAGTTCCTCCTGCGACGGCATCTGCTTGTTGATGAGACGCGTGGCGACCGACGCAGAGGTCTTGTCGAGGCGCGGCGTCGGCGGGTCATGGGACAGACCGCCGGAGCCGATGAGCGTGATGTTGAGATCGCCCTGCTTGCCAAGGAAGCGGCCGACCGCCTCGCCGAACCGCCGAACCCGGGCGAAGGACGGCCGCGGGTCGGCCGCGCAATTGATGAAGACCGGCAGCACGTCGTAGCGGGCCAGAGCGCCGGTCAGCTGCATCAGGGGGACCGTCATGCCGTGGTCGACCTTCATGTCGTACGAGACCGCCACGTCGAACTCTTCCGCCTGCAGATGACGGGCGCAGTCGAGCGCAAGACCGCGCGGCACGCGCAGCGGACCACCCGCGATGCCCCAGTCCTTCGTTCCTTCGGCCGCCAGACCGATGCAGAAGGCCGGCATCAGCTCGTAAAAGAAGCCGTTGAAATGGTCCGGCCCGAACACGACGACCAGATCCGGTGCAAAGTCATGCAGCCGATCGGACGCTTCCCCGATGGAGGCGAAGAAGCGCTTGTGCTCTCCGTCCTGCGTCTCCTCGATCTCCGTCAGCATGAGCGGACTGTGCGAGGCACAGATCAACTGAACCGGCATGGCATCCCTCCCCGTTCGCGCACCTCAGGGGCGCTGTTGGAAGGCATCCTAGCGCATAAAATCTATAAAGCTAGCCTTTTATCACTTACGGCCCGCGCCAGCCGTCGGAAGGCAGGCACGGCAACCGCATAAATCAAAGTACAGAACTATGTTTTTAATGAAAGAGCCATCACCTGCCCGGGCGGCTGGATAAGCCGCCGAAAGCGTCCGATTGTTGTCAGATGGCCGCGGCGTCAGCCCCTAAGATGGCAGCCGGGCGCTCCCGGATGCGACTGGAGCGAGTCGCCACCGCCGTTGCCACCGAGAGTGCCGCTGTCACGAGAAACATCGCGCCAGTCCCTGCGGCATGCGCCAGTGCCCCTGCCCCGACCGGGCCCAGCACGCTGCCGGCAGCCACCGCCAGCAAAACGGCGGTGAAAGCCTGCGACGGCAAGGAGGGAAACAGCCGCTCGGACCAGAACGCCAGCACCGCGCTCGTCGTCATGACGGTCATTCCCTGGATCCCGGCCGAGGCGACGACCCCCGCCCAGCTTGCCGGCAGAAGAGCAACCAGTGCGAGGGAGGCTCCGGACGCCAAGAGCAGGAGCCGCACCAGCCAGGCCAGTCCGAGGACAGACTTCATCCGGTTGGTGAAGAGCCCGATCAGACCGAAAGCGCCATAGCAGAGAAAGACCAGACCGCCTGCGGCATTCGGTGACAACCCGGCCAGCCCTCCCGATGCGGCGACCCAGTCGGTGGCAAACGAGATGTAGACCGAGGAGGTCACGCCGTAGCACACCCCGATGACGAACAAGGGAATGGCGGCGGCTTCTCCGAGGGACCGAAGCCCGCCACGAGGCGGCCGTCCGGCGGGGCTGGCCACGGAGCTGAGGGCGGACCAGTTCACCAGCAGCGCCGCGGCGCTTGCGGCGGCAAACCCGGCCCAGCACACCCGCCAGGAGACCCCGCCGAGGGCCAGCAACAGGGCGGCGAGACCGGCGGCCGTGATGCCGAGGCTGGTGCCGGTGCTGACGCAGGACAGCGCCACCGGCCGCGCGTCGTCGTCGACGCAGCGATGGATGGCGTTGTTGAAGGGTGTCCACGATAAGCCTGCACTGGTCATCGCCAGGCTCACTCCGACGATCAGGCCCGCGGTGTTCGGTGCGGCGGCCACAATGCCAAGTCCGACCGTTGCTGCAAGGAGGCCACTTCCCACCGGTAGTCTCGGCCCGGCCCGGTTGGTCATGGTCTGGGAGACCAGGAGGCCCACGAAGAAGCCGAGGAAGCCAAGGCTCGAAACGAGACCAGCCGTCTGGGTGGTGAGCGAGAATTCCTCCCGGAACACCGGCAGAAACAGGCCGAAGCCCATGCGGGCCGGTCCGTAGGTGATGGCGGTCGCCGCGAAGCCCGCGGCCGAGAGTTTCCAGAACAGAGACATGGGACAGGGAACCGGTGGGCTGGCATGGGTGGTCTTCGGCGCGACGGGGTGCATCGGCCGGTACCGCCCAAACGCGGAGTCGCGGCGGCTGTTCCCGAGCTCCGGCGATTCGTCGATCGCCTGCAGGATCCCACTGCGGGCCGGCGCCGCTTTCGCCCCAGCAAACGCGTGTCATTCACAGCTCTGTCGCGCGATTGTCGGATGGCTTGCGGAAAAGCGGATCGGGGGCCTTGCAATTGCCCGCCTAACCGAATAGGCATTCCGCTCTCGACGGGCGCACCACCCCGTCGGGCCGCCACTGAGGATCTTGAGCCTCGTGGCCCGGCAGGCGCCGGTAGCTCAGCTGGATAGAGCACCAGACTACGAATCTGGGGGTCGGGAGTTCGAATCTTCCCCGGCGCGCCACAAACCCTTTCGACTTCGGAATGTGCCGAACGCGGGACGTCGCAGCAACCCCGCGGCGGCGTTGGCACGTGCATCAGACCGCCGTCCGTGCGCCGTTGACCGCTCACCCCCGGTCGGCCGACCGGGGGTGGGACCACGGCGATCACCGCGATGGCCCACCGCTTTCCCAAAAAGGAAAAGGCCGGCGACCCGGTTGTCCGGACCGTCGGCCCCTCATCGTGTCAGATCAGTCCCGGCGATGCCGGGACCGACCGTTTGCCGCTCAGATATATTCCGGCAGCAGGTCGAAGCGATCGGCGTTCATGACCTTCACCCAGGCCGCCACGAAGTCCTTGACGAACTTGTGCTGGTTGTCGCGCTGGCCATAGACCTCGGCGAGCGCCCGCAGCTGGGAGTTGGAGCCGAAGACCAGGTCGACGCGGGTGGCGGTCCACTTGAGATCGCCGGTCTTGCGGTCGTGGCCCTCGAACTCGTCCTCGTCGTCGTCCACCGCGGTCCACTTCGTGCCCATGTCGAGCAGGTTCACGAAGAAGTCGTTGGTGAGCTGACCCGGCCGATCGGTGAAGATGCCGTGCTTGGAGGTGCCGTGGTTGGCGCCCAGCGCCCGCATGCCGCCGACCAGGACCGTCATCTCCGGGGCGGTCAGCCGCAGAAGCTGTGCCTTGTCCAGCATCAGTTCCTCGCCGTGGATGGCGAACTTCGCCTTCTGGAAGTTGCGGAAGGCGTCCGCCATCGGCTCGAGCACCGCGTAGGCGTCGACGTCCGTCTGTTCCTGGCTGGCGTCCATGCGGCCCGGGGCGAACGGAACCTCGACCGGATGGCCGGCGTCGATCGCCGCCTTCTCGATGGCCGCCGTTCCACCCAGCACGATCAGGTCGGCAAGCGAGATCTTCTTGTTGCCGGTCTGCGCCGCGTTGAACTCCTGCTGGATGCCCTCGAGAACCGGGAGAACCTTGGCCAGCATCTCCGGCTCGTTGGCTTCCCAGGACTTCGCCGGGTCCAGGCGGATGCGCGCGCCATTGGCGCCGCCGCGCCTGTCGGACCCGCGGAAGCTTGCAGCCGATCCCCAGGCCGTCTTCACCAGTTCGGTGACCGACAGGCCGGATGCCAGGATCTTGCCCTTGAGCTCCTTGATGTCGACGTCGTCCACGAGGATGTGGTCGCACTCCGGGATCGGATCCTGCCAGAGGAGATCCTCCTCCGGCACTTCCGGGCCGAGATAGAGCGTCTTCGGCCCCATGTCGCGGTGGGTCAGCTTGAACCAGGCGCGCGCGAAGGCCTCGGCGAAGGCGTCCGGATTCTCCAGGAAGTGACGCGAGATCTTCTCGTACTCTGGGTCGAAGCGGAGCGAGAGATCCGTGGTCAGCATCGTCGGCTTGCGGAACTTGCCGGGCGTGTGGGCGTACGGGATCATCTCCGGCGCGTCCTTGGCCACCCACTGGTGAGCGCCGGCCGGGCTCTTCTCCAGCTCCCACTCGAAGCCGAACAGGTTTTCGAAGAAGTTGTTGCTCCACTGGGTCGGCGTCTTGGTCCAGGTGACCTCGAGGCCGCTCGAGATGGTGTCGTCGCCGTAGCCGATGCCGTGGGTGCTCTCCCAGCCGAGGCCCTGCGAGGCGAGCAGCCCGGTCTCCGGATCGACGCCGACCGAGATCACGTCCCCGGCGCCATGGGTCTTGCCGAAGGAGTGGCCGCCAGCGATCAGCGCAACGGTTTCCTCGTCGTTCATGGCCATGCGGCCGAACGTCTCGCGGATGTCCTTGGCCGCAGCCACCGGATCCGGATTTCCGTCCGGGCCTTCCGGATTGACGTAGATGAGACCCATCTGCACGGCGGCAAGCGGGTTCTCCAGTTCGCGGTCGCCCGTGTAGCGGCTGTTCTCACCGCCGCTGAGCTCCAGCCACGCTTCCTCGCTGCCCCAGTAGACGTCCTCTTCCGGCTCCCACACGTCGGCGCGGCCTCCGGCGAAGCCGAACGTCTTGAAGCCCATGGATTCCAGCGCGACGTTGCCGGCCAGGATCATCAGGTCGGCCCAGGAGATCTGGTTGCCGTATTTCTGCTTGACCGGCCACAGCAGGCGGCGGGCCTTGTCGAGGTTAACGTTGTCGGGCCAGGAGTTCAGCGGCGCGAAGCGCTGCTGACCGCGACCGCCGCCACCGCGGCCATCGCCCTGGCGATAGGTGCCAGCGGAGTGCCAGGCCATGCGGATCATGAACGGACCGTAGTGCCCGAAATCGGCCGGCCACCATTCCTGGCTGTCCGTCATCAGGTCCTTCAGGTCCTGCTTCAGCGCCCAGTAGTCGAGCGTCTTGAACGCGGTTGCGTAGTTGAAGTCCTGATCCATCGGATCGGACAGGGCCGAGAACTGATGAAGAAGCTTGAGGTTCAGCTGGTTCGGCCACCAGTCGCGGTTGGACCGCATGCTGGTATTGGTCGACCCGTGAATCACGGGGCAACCGCCCTTTTCGACTTTCGCGTCCATCGTCTCTCTCCGATCCTTGCTCGGCGTTTCTCGCCGGCGTTGCGGCCGGCAGAATGCGTGTTGTTCATCCGGTCTTGCAGGCGTCAGGCACGACCAGCCGCTGCGGCCGCGTACGGGCGCGCGCCAGTTTCCGGAGGAAAACCTGAAGCATGGAGCATTGCAGATCCCCCTCGTCGCCGACCCGGCTCCTCCGGATACGAACGCGCGCATTCTGCCCCAGAGCTTGTATAAGTTCTAATTCGATTGAATGTCGCACTTGATTAGAATATCTAATCGATCATGGTCACCCTCAAGCAGCTTCGTTATCTCGATGCCCTTGCTCGCCACAGACACTTTGGGCGGGCGGCAGCCGAATGCGCGGTCACCCAGCCGGCCCTGTCGCAGCAGATCCGCCTCCTGGAAGAGCAACTGAAGCTGCAGCTGGTCGAACGGCTTCCCCGCGAGGTGCGGCTCACCGACGACGGCCTCGAGATCGCGAAGCGCGCAGCCCGGATCATGACGGAAGCCCGCGACCTGGTGGACCATGCCCATCACCGGGCCGAGGTGCTCACGGGTTCGCTTCGCCTCGGCGTGATCCCGTCGATCGCCCCCTACGTGCTGCCCGAGGCCCTGCCCCGCCTCCAGGCCGAGTTTCCACACCTGGAACTCTCGATCCGGGAATCCCTCACCGCCACGCTGCTGGATGAGCTGTCGGCGGGCAAGCTGGACGTGGCGTTGGTCGCGCTACCGGTCGCGCCGCAGGAGCGCGACCTGGAAACCACCACGCTCTTCGAGGACCCGTTCGTCCTGGCCGTGAAGACCGACGCCTTCGATGCCCCCCGGGCCCCGGCGGAACAGATCATAGCGACAGCCCCGCTCCTGCTTCTGGAAGAGGGGCACTGTCTGCGCGATCAGGCTCTCGCCTATTGTCAGGCGGTGAGGTCCGACCTGCACAGTCGCTTCGGAGCCTCCAGCCTGACCACGATCATGCAGATGGTGGCGAACGGCTTTGGCGTGACGCTGCTGCCGGAAATGAGCATGTCGGCGGAAGTGGCCGATCCGCGCATCAGCCTTCTGCGCTTCTCCGCGCCCGCACCGAAACGCGACGTCGGGCTCGTCTGGCGCCAGACATCGCCGCGCAAGCGCGACTTCGTCGAACTCGGCCGCGTCCTCGAGGGCTGTGCCAGCAAAGCGGCAGCGGCTCGCACCTCTGGATAGCCCCCAAAAGAAAACGGCGCCTCCCGGAGGAGGCGCCGCTCTCGTCTCTTACCGGATGATCCGGGCGATCAGGCCGCGTCGGGCGCGATCTCCTTGCCCGTCTCCTGGTCGACGATCTTCATGGACAGGCGGACCTTGCCACGCTCGTCGAAGCCGAGAAGCTTCACCCAGACCTTGTCGCCTTCCTTGACCACGTCGGTGACCTTTTCCGGCCGACCGTTGGTCAGCTGGGAAATGTGCACCAGGCCGTCACGGGAGCCGAAGAAGTTCACGAAGGCGCCGAAGTCGACGGTCTTCACGACCGTGCCCTCGTAGACCACGCCCACTTCCGGCTCGGCGGCGATGCCCTTGATCCAGTTCAGCGCGGCGGTGATCGCCTTGCCGTCGGAAGACGCCACCTTGACCGTGCCGTCGTCGGAAATGTCGACCTTGGCGCCAGTCTTCTCGACGATCTCGCGGATGACCTTGCCGCCCGAACCGATCACTTCGCGGATCTTGTCGACCGGGATGTTGATCACCTCGATGCGGGGAGCGTACTCGCCAAGGTCCGTGCGGGCCTCGGTGAGGGCCTTCGACATCTCGCCCAGAATGTGCGAGCGGCCGGCCTTCGCCTGCTCCAGCGCCACCTTCATGATCTCTTCGGTAATGCCGTCGATCTTGATGTCCATCTGAAGCGAGGTCACGCCCGCCTCGGTACCGGCCACCTTGAAGTCCATGTCGCCGAGATGATCCTCGTCGCCCAGGATGTCGGAGAGCACCGCGAAGCGCTCGCCTTCCTTGATCAGGCCCATGGCGATGCCGGCCACCGGACGCTTCAGCGGAACGCCGGCATCCATCAGGGCAAGCGACGTACCGCAGACCGTGGCCATCGAGGACGAGCCGTTGGACTCGGTGATCTCGGAGACGACACGCAGAGTGTACGGGAACTCGTGATGCAGCGGCAGCACCGGATGGATGGCGCGCCAGGCGAGCTTGCCGTGGCCGATTTCGCGACGGCCGGGCGAACCCATGCGGCCCGTCTCGCCCACGGAGAAGGGCGGGAAGTTGTAGTGCAGCATGAAGGTAGACTTGTAGGTCCCCTCCAGCGCGTCGACGAACTGCTCGTCGTCGCCGGTACCGAGCGTGGTCACGACCATCGCCTGGGTCTCGCCGCGGGTGAACAGCGCGGACCCGTGCGTGCGCGGCAGCATGCCGACTTCCGACTGGATCTGGCGAACCGTCTCTAAGTCACGGCCGTCGATGCGGATCTTGTCGTCCAGGATCTGGTTGCGGACGATCGCAGCCTCAAGAGCCTTGAACTGAGCGCCGACGGCTTCCTTGGTGTAGACCTCGCCGCCGGCTGCGCCTTCCTCGGTGCAGAGCGCGGCGACGACCTTGTCCTTCACGGCCGCGATCGCGTCGCGACGCTCGAACTTGACCGGGATCTTGTAGGCGGCGCGCAGCTCGCTTTCGGCAAGCTCCTTCACCTTGGACTGGACCGCCGACATGTCCGGAACGTTGTGCTCGCGGGGCTCCTTGGCGCCCTTCTCTGCGAGGCGGATGATCGCGTCGATCACCGGCTGGTAGCCGCGATGGCCGAACATGACCGCGGAGAGCATCTCCTCCTCGGAGAGTTCCTTGGCTTCCGACTCGACCATCAGCACCGCTTCGCCGGTACCGGCGACAATGAGGTCGAGCTTGGAATCGACCATCCGGTCGACTTCCGGGTTCAGCACGAATTCGCCGTCGATCAGGCCGACGCGGGCACCACCGATCGGGCCCATGAACGGCACGCCGGACAGCGTCAGCGCGGCAGAGGCCGCGACCATCGCCACCATGTCCGGAGCGTTCTCCAGATCATGCGACAGCACGGTGATGATCACCTGGGTGTCGTTCTTGTAGCCGTCGGCGAAGAGCGGACGGATCGGGCGGTCGATGAGGCGCGAAGTCAGGACCTCGTGCTCACTCGGACGGCCCTCGCGCTTGAAGAAGCCACCCGGGATGCGGCCGGCCGCGAAGGCCTTTTCCTGGTAGTTGACGGTCAACGGGAAGAAATCGAAGCCGGGCTTCGGCTCCTTCGCGGACACGACAGTCGCGAGAACGGTGGTCTCGCCGTAGGTGGCGAGCACGGCGCCATCGGCCTGGCGCGCGACACGGCCCGTCTCGAGCGTGAGCGGACGTCCGCCCCAGTCGATCGTCTCTTTGTAGATCTCGAACATGGTTATCCTTTCGTCATGCGGAAACGGCACGACGGACCATGGGCAAGACGGCACGACACAGGAGCGGCTCCATCCCTAGTCAGCGAGACTGCGTGAGCGATGGCCCTACCCCTTTGCCGTGCGATCCTGCCCCATGGCCACGGCGTTGATCCGTTGGTCGGTCTGGCGCGGGGGACGGCGTCCACCCCCCGCAGCCGAGAGCAAACGCTGCCTTAGCGGCGGATGCCGAGACGCTTGATCACGTCCTGGTAGCGGCTTTCCTCGATGTTCCGGAGATAGTCGAGGAGGTGACGCCGCTGGCTGACGAGCTTCAGAAGGCCGCGCCGGGAATGATTGTCCTTGGCGTGCGTCTTGAAGTGCTCGGTCAGATTGATGATCCGTTCGGTCAGGATGGCGATCTGGACTTCAGCCGAACCGGTATCTCCATCGGTCTTGCCGTATTCCTTGATCAGTTCCTGCTTGCGTTCGGTGGTGATCGACATCGTGGTCCTTTCTATTGGCAGGCCGCGGGGCGGCCGACCTGTCTTGCGGGGAACAGGGGACGCAGGCGCGGTTGCCTGTGCGTCCCGCGGGCGGCCAATGCCGGGATGTCGTCCAGCGTGGTCGCCCAATGCGTTGCGGCCGGGAAGCAGCGCTCCCCGGCTCACGGCCGCACTCATACGCAATTCCGTGCCCCTAGGCCAGAGAATTCCGTGTGAGCGGGCTGAAGCGCACTCAGCGCCGGGGCTCGGTGTGGCGGAACACGCGGCGCGGGTGAAACGTGGCCTGATCGACCTCGCCGAGCGCCACGAGTTGGCCCGCCGCCGTGGCATAGGCCTCGCCCGTGACGACAGGCGCGTCGCGTCCGCGGAGGATGACGGCCTGGCCGCGACGCAGGCGCCCGGCGTCGGATCCGGTAATCACGACCTCGGGAAGCGCGTAGAAAGCCGTCTCGACACCGCGCAGCCCGGTGTCCAGCTGCGCCTCCCCATCCTCCTCAGCCGCGATTTCGCGCAGTTCGTCGAGGGTGATCATGTCGTCTTCCGAAAAGGGACCGACCAGCAGCCGCCTCAAGCCCGCCACGTGCGCGCACGTGTCCAGCGCCTGTCCCATGTCGCGGGCGATGGCGCGCACGTATGTACCCTTGCCGCACTCGGCCTCGAAAACGGCCTCGTCCGCGCTCGGGACCTCGACCAGCCGCAGGTCGTAGACGGTGATGGTGCGTGCAGCGAGTTCCACTGTCTCGCCATCGCGGGCGAGATCATAGGCGCGCTCGCCGCCGACCTTGATTGCCGAATAGCGCGGTGGCACCTGCTCGATGTCGCCGATGAACTGCTCCAGCACGGCCTCGATCTGTTCCACGGTCGGGCGCACGTCAGAGGTCTCGACCACCTCGCCCTCGGTGTCGTCGGTCTCCGTCGCCTCACCCCAGCGCACCGTGAACCGGTACACCTTTCGCCCGTCCACCACGTAGGGAACCGTCTTCGTGGCTTCACCGAAGGCGATCGGGAGCAGACCCGAGGCCAACGGATCGAGCGTACCGGCGTGACCGGCCTTCTGCGGCTTGAACAGCCGCTTCACCGCGCCCAACGCCTCCGTCGACGTCAGACCCACCGGCTTGTCGAGGACCAGCCAGCCGTTGACGTCGCGCTTCTTGCGGGGCGGTTTGCCGCCCTTCTTGCGCGGTTGGCGTTCGAGCGGCTCGGCGCTCATTGCCCTTCCTCCGCATCCCCGTCGATGTCCTTGCGCACGTCGGGGTCTTCCAAGAGATCGTTGATCCGGTCATCGTCGTCGAACCGGGTGTCGATGACGAAGCGGAGGTCGGGAACGAATTTCAGCTCGACCCGCTTGGCAAGCGTTCCACGGATCTGCTTGCGGCCGGCCTCGAGCGCCTTGACCGTACGATTCCGGTCGAGCGTATCGCCGAGCGGCATCACGAGCACAGTGGCGACCTTCAGGTCGGGCGTCATGCGAACTTCGGGGATGGTGACGAGATGGCTCGGCACCCCAAGGCCATGCACGTCGCCGCGCATGAAGACATCGGATAGGGCGTGGCGGACGAGCTCGCCGACCCGCAGCTGACGTTGGGACAGGGTCATCGGGTAACTTGGTCTGTGGTTCGTGGTTTCGTCAGGGATGCCGGATGGCGATCAGCGACTTGATCAGTCCGAACGCCCGTTCCACCCGAAGCTCGGCATCGGGGAAAAGCGCCCGCATCTGGGTCCGGTCGAGCAGTCTCGCATCCTGCATCAGCAACATGGCGTGGGACACGTCCCGCGCCTTCGGATAGTAGCCGTTTCGGCGCATCAGAAAGAGGCGATAGCGCAGCGGTTCCGGCAGAAACTGCAGGAACGGCGTGCGCGCGTGCGGTTCGATTGGAAACCAGACATAGGGCGTCTGGACGAAATAGGCGGGCGCGAGCCGACCGACCTCCGCGGCCATTGCCATCATCTCCCGCCATCCTCCGACATGCTCGATGACAGAGTTGGAATGGACGATGTCAAAGCTGCTGTCCTCGAATTCGGACATGTCACGCGCATCGACGACCTGGGTGTTGATCCGCTCACTGCTGGAGGCGATTGCGACCCGGTTCGTCACCGTGACCGAAAGGCGATCCCAGGGGAGCTCCGATCCGAAGACCTCCCAGTAGTCCACCGTCCCACCAACATCGACGATCCGGCAGATCTCGCCAGCCGGCTTGGCCTTCACGACAGCGTCGACCAGATCGCGGAACAGCCGGAAGCGCTTCGCGCGGAAGGAATTGGTCGGTGACGTGGGGCTGAAATCCAGCATCTGGAAACCGTCCCCACCTCACCCGCCGGCGCCGGCGGTCCTTGAGCGGAACCGCCGGTCCTGAGAAGCGCGGCGCCTAAAGCGACCGCGCCACTTCCTCGACCCGGTAGCACTCGATCACGTCGCCGGCACGGATGTCTTCGTACTTCTCGAAGGCCATGCCGCACTCCTGACCGGACTGGACTTCCTTGACCTCGTCCTTGAAGCGCTTGAGCGTGCCGAGCTTGCCCTCGTGGATCACCACGTTGTCGCGCAGCAGCCGGACGGAAGCGCCCCGTTCCACCATGCCTTCGGTGACGCGGCAACCCGCGACCTTGCCGACCTTCGTGATGTTGAAGACCTCGAGGATCTCGGCATTGCCAAGGAAGGTCTCGCGACGCTCCGGCGAAAGCATGCCCGACATCGCCGCCTTCACGTCATCCACCAGGTTGTAGATGATGTTGTAGTAGCGAAGCTCGACGCCGGCCCGGTCGGCCGCATCGCGGGCCTGACGGTTGGCGCGGACGTTGAAGCCGATGATGGCCGCGCCCGAAGCTTCCGCCAGCGTGATGTCGGACTCGGTGATCGCACCGACGCCGGAATGCAGGACGCGCGCCGCCACCTCGTCGGTGTTGAGCTTCTCAAGCGCACCGATGATCGCCTCGACAGAGCCCTGCACGTCACCCTTGATAACCAGCGGGAACTCGGCCCGGCCCGCCAGCTTCAGGTCGCTCATCATCTGCTCGAGCGAGCCGCGGGCGATCGGCTTGGCCGACTGCTTCTCGCGACGCACGCGCTGACGGTACTCGGCGATCTCGCGACCGCGGGCCTCGTTCTCGACCACCGCAAAGCGATCGCCGGCGTGCGGCGTCCCCTGCAGGCCGAGCACCTCGACCGGCATGGACGGAGCGGCTTCACTCACCTGCTCACCGCGATCGTTGATCAGGGCACGCACGCGGCCCCATTCGGTACCGGCAATGACGATGTCGCCAACCCGAAGCGTACCGCGATGGACCAGGACGGTCGCGACCGGGCCACGGCCGCGGTCGAGCTGGGCCTCAATGACGATGCCTTCGGCCACACGGTCGGGGTTCGCCTTCAGCTCCAGCACTTCTGTCTGCAGCAGGATCGCGTCGAGAAGCTTGTCGAGGTTGGTCTGCTTGAGTGCCGACACCTCGACCTCGAGGGTGTCGCCACCCATCGATTCCACCACGATCTCGTGCTGCAAGAGTTCGGTGCGGACCCGGCTGGGATCGGCGCCCGGCTTATCGATCTTATTGATGGCCACGATGATCGGCACCTCTGCCGCGCGGGCGTGGGCGATCGCCTCCACCGTCTGCGGCATGACGCCGTCGTCGGCGGCCACCACGAGAATGACGATGTCGGTGGCGGTGGCGCCACGGGCACGCATCGACGTGAACGCCTCATGGCCCGGCGTGTCGAGGAAGGTGATCTTCTGACCGTCCTGCTCGACCTGGTAGGCACCGATGTGCTGGGTGATGCCGCCGGCTTCGCCGGACACGACGTTGGCCTTGCGCAGCGCGTCCAGCAGCGACGTCTTGCCGTGATCGACGTGGCCCATGATGGTCACGACCGGCGGACGGGTCTCCAGCACGCCATCGTCGTCCGGCTGGTCGAAGATGCCGTCCTCGACGTCGGACTCCGACACGCGCTTCACGGTGTGCCCCATCTCCGTGGCGATGAGCTCGGCCGTGTCCGCATCGATCACGTCGGTGATCTTGTGCATCTGACCCTGCTTCATCATCAGCTTGATGACGTCCACGCCGCGTTCCGCCATGCGGTTCGCCAGCTCCTGGATGGTGATCGTCTCCGGCAGGATGACCTCGCGGACGATCTTCTCCCGGGGACCGGACTGGGCCGCCCGCTTTTCCTTCTCGCGGCGGCGACGCATGGCCGCGAGGCTGCGGCCGCGCTCGTCGTCGTCTTCGAGAGCGGTGGTGATCGTGAGCTTGGTGCGGCGCCGGTCGTCGGTCTTCGGAGCCGGCTTGGAGGGAGCGGCACCGCGCGCGCCACGCTTGGCCTTTGCCTTCTCCGACTCCTCGTCGTCGAGCTCGGCCTGGGTCTTGCGGCGAGGGGCGCCGCCGTCGTCGGCCTTCGCGGAGCGACGGTCGCTCTTGCCCTCGCCATCGGCGGGCGGCATCGCGGCCTCGACGTCGGCCGGGGAGACCTTGGGCTCTTCGGCAGCGCGCTTGGCGGCCTCTTCCTCAGCCTTCTTGCGGGCGACCTCTTCCTCGCGCTTGCGCTCGGCTTCCTCGGCCTGCTCGCGCCGGATGCGATCGAGTTCCTCCCGCTCCTTGCGGGCTTCCTCCTCGGCACGGCGACGATCATCATCCTCGCGGGTGCGCGCCTCGGCGAGCGCCGCGGCACGGGCCCTGGATTCCTGATCCGTCAGGGTGCGGTGGATCTGGCCACGGCCGGCGCCGCGCTGGCCGCCGTCGCGACGGTTGTCGTCACGGCCGCGCGAGCGCTGCGGCTGGTCGGACCGGCGATCGGGACGCGACGGAGCGGCCGCCGGGGCCTTGGCTTTCGCCTTGGGAGCGGCAGGCGCAGCCGGTGCAGCGGCCGGAGCCGGTGTTGGTTCCGGCGCCGGCGGGGCCTTCGCCTCCACGGGCGCGGCCGCGGGCTCGCTCGGCGCAGAAGCAGCGGACGCCTTCACCTCGACGGGGGCCTCCGAGGGCTCCTTGGCCGCAAGCGGCTCGTCCACAGGCGCAGGCTCCGGAGCCGGTGCAGGCTCGGGAGCCGCGGCCGCCTCGGCGGCCTTCTGCTCGGCAGCCTTCTGCTCGGCGGCCTGCTGTTCGGCTGCCCGCTGTTCAGCCGCCTTTTGCTCGGCGACCTTCTGCTCGGCGGCCTGCTCGCTTGCCTTTGCGGCGGCGGCGGCCTCCTGGGCACGCGCCTCCGGCGAGCCGGGAACGACGACCCGACGCTTCTTCTTCTCAACAACGACCGCCTTCGACCGCCCATGGCTGAAGCTTTGGCGCACGGTGCCCTGCTCCACTCCACGACGGAGAGAAAGGGTCTTCTTGCGCTCAACGCCCAGGGTCTTGTCGCCGGTGTTATTCGTGTCGCTCATACTTGCCTTCGATCCTACGGCCAGGGCCAAACGCCTTGGCCGTGCGTCCGCTATAAACCAATATCCGCACGCTCGAACAGGGGCGCCTTCGCGTCACGGCCCGTCCGGAAGCGTTCAAGTCGATCTGCGCGTTCGAGAAACCCGGTGCTTGCCCGGCCCGATTTCAGGCACGCATGTATCACATGACCGCGGCCCAATGCCAAACTCAATTGGGACGCGTCGAAACTCGCTACAAGTGGAAGCGCCTCGGAATCACCAAAGCGCCGCTTGACGGCCTGCAACAACTTGCGGCGTCCGTCTGCTGCCCCGTCACGCGCTTCCACGAGACAGGCCAGCGTGTCTCCGCCGATCGAGGCCTCCACCGAAGCGAAGCCATCGACCACCAGTCCCGCCTTGCGGGCAAGGCTCAGCGACGACAGCGCGCGCTCCTCAAGGAGCGCCTCGATGCGGTCGGCCAGGCCCGGTTCGACCGTGACCTGCGCCTTGAACCCGCGCGAGAATAGACGCTTCCGCTCCGCTTCTTCAACCGCGTCGCGTGTGGCAATCACCCACACGCCCCTGCCCGGCAGATCGCCCTTCAGATCCGGCACGACGCGTGCATCCGGATCGCAGACGAACCGAATCATCCGGTCCACCGGAAAAACCGAGCGGCTGACGAGACAGTGGCGCTCGACGGGTCCGTTCTTGCGCGGCATCTCCGCTCCCCGCCAGCGTCGTCGACGCGTTCGCCCCTACTCCTCGGCAGCCGCGTCCGCCTCTTCGCCTTCCGTCTCCGGCTCGGCGAGGTCTGCTTCGGTAATCCAGCCGATGGCCAGGCGAGCCGCGATGATCATCTGTTCCGCATCGGCCCGGCTCACGTCGAACTCCGACAGCGCGCCGGCGTGACGCTCGACCTCACCCTGCTTGCGCTCCACCCAGCCGACCAGGTCGTCCGTGGCGCATCCGGCGAGATCCTCCACCGTCTTGATGTCGTCCTTGCCCAGCGCAACCATCATGGCAGTGGTCATGCCCGGAATTTCACGCACCTCGTCGGCCACGCCCAGCCCGCGACGCTCTTCGTCGAGCTGACGCTCACGCTCTTCGAGATGCTCCCGCGCCCGGGCCTGGATCTCTTCTGCCGTTTCCTCGTCGAAGCCCTCGATGGAGGCGATCTCGTCGAGTTCCACGTAGGCCACTTCCTCGATCGAGGTGAAGCCCTCGGACGCGAGAAGCTGGCCGACCACCTCGTCGACATTGAGGCCTTCCACGAACAGCGCGGTGCGCTCCTGGAATTCCTTCTGGCGGCGCTCCGACTCCTCCTGCTCGGTCAGGATGTCGATGTCCCAGCCGGTAAGCTGCGAAGCCAGCCGAACATTCTGGCCACGCCGGCCGATGGCCAGCGACAGCTGCTCGTCCGGCACCACGACCTCGATGCGCTCGGCGTCCTCATCGAGAACGACCTTCGCCACCTCGGCCGGCTGCAGCGCATTGACGATGAAGGTCGCCGCATCCGGATTCCACGGAATGATGTCGATCTTCTCGCCCTGCAGCTCCTGCACGACCGCCTGGACACGGCTGCCGCGCATGCCGACGCAGGCGCCCACGGGATCGATGGACGAATCGTTGGACACCACCGCAATCTTGGCGCGGCTGCCCGGATCGCGGGCCACCGACTTCACCTCGATAACGCCGTCGTAGATCTCCGGGACTTCCTGGCGGAACAGTTTCGACATGAACTGCGGGTGGGTGCGCGACAGGAAGATCTGCGGACCGCGCTGCTCGCGGCGCACGTCCATGATGTAGGCGCGCACGCGATCGCCGTTGCGGAACAGTTCACGCGGGATCAGCTGGTCGCGCTTCACGATGGCCTCGCCGCGCCCCAGATCGACGATGACGTTGCCATACTCGACGCGCTTGACGACGCCGTTGACGACTTCGCCGATGCGATCCTTGAACTCGTCATACTGGTGATCGCGCTCGGCTTCGCGCACCTTCTGGACAATCACTTGCTTGGCCGACTGGGCGGCGATCCGGCCGAAATCGATCGGCGGCAGCGGCTCGGAGACGTAGTCGCCGAGTTGGGCCGCGGGATTGCGATGGCGGGCCTCGTCGAGATCGACCTGGGTCGTCGGGTTCTCGACCTCCTCGACCACTTCCAGCAGGCGCTGCAGCCGGATGTCGCCCGTCTTCGGGTTGATCTCGGCCCGGACTTCGGTTTCGGAACCGTAGCGGGAGCGCGCCGCCTTCTGGATCGCGTCTTCCATCGCCGCGATCACGATGGTGCGGTCGATCGACTTCTCGCGGGCGACCGCATCGGCGATCTGCAGAAGTTCGAGGCGGTTTGCACTAACGGCCATTGTCTTTTCTTCCTCCGATCGGCCTGCGAGCGGCGAGGCCAATTCCAGTCCCGTGCGAGCCGGCGAAACCCTCAGGCGTCGTCGTTGCCGCCCACATTGCGCGCCTTGCTGTCGGCCTTCAGGGCTTCGTCGATCAGCGCGTCTGTCAGCACCAGGCGAGCGTCGGACACGTCCTCGAGCGGCAGCACCGCCTCCGCCTCCTCGGCTTTCTTGTCTTCCAGCCTCAGCACGACGGCATCGTCGCGCGTGCCCAGAAGAATGCCGCGGAAGCGTTTGCGGCCGTCCTGCATGCGCGCCAGCTCAATCTTCGTCTCGTGGCCCATCCAGCGATCGAAGTCCGACTTGCGGACCAGCGGTCGGTCGATGCCGGGCGACGAGATTTCCAGATGGTACGCCTTGTCGATCGGGTCCTCGACGTCGAGGACCGGCGACACGGCACGGCTGACGTCCTCGCAGTCATCGACGGTCATTGTGCCGTCCGGGCGTTCGGCCATGATCTGCAGGGTACAGCCGTTGAGGCCGGTCACCTTCACGCGGACGAGGCGGAATCCCAGATCTTCCACGACGGGCTCGACGATGGCGGCAACGCGCGCGTCCAGCCCGCTCTCGCGGACCACGCGCGGCTCGTCGATCGCCGCCTCGATGTCGGCAGGCCCGGTTTCGCTGTCGTGCTTGTCGTCTGCGCTCACGCGCGCTCCATTGCCATTGTGGCGTGTCGGGCCGCATGTCGCGGCCCTGCCCTGTCGTCGAATCGTGATCCGGATAAACGAAAAAGAGCGGGTGCCCGGGAGGCCCCCACTCTCACACCGCACCTGTCAGGATGCCGATAGAGATGTTCGGATCGCTACCGAATATAGCGGAAACGACCCAAAACGCAAGATGACGCCGACGCTCAGGGCCGCAGGCGCCAGCCGGTGCGGAAGATGATCCAGATCACCGCCATGCAGATCAGCATGAACAGGACGGTCATGCCCAGCGAGATGGCCACCGGCACGTCGGACGTCCCATAGAACGACCACCGGAAACCGGAGACCAGATACACCACCGGATTGAGCAGCGTCACCTTCTGCCAGATCGGCGGCAGCATCGAGATCGAGTAGAACGTCCCGCCCAGGAAGGTCAGCGGCATGATGAAGAGAAGCGGGATCAGCTGCAGCTTCTCAAAGCCGTCCGCCCAGATGCCGATGATGAAGCCGAACAGGCTGAACGTCACCGCCGTCAGGACCAGGAAGGCCAGCATGACGAAGGGGTGTTCGATGCGAATCGGCACGAAAAGGGCCGCCGTTGCCAGGATGATCAGCCCCAGGATGATCGATTTCGAGGCTGCGGCTCCGACATAGCCGAGCACGATCTCCGCGTAGGAAATCGGCGCGGAAAGAATCTCGTAGATGGTGCCGGTGAACTTCGGGAAATAGATGCCGAAGGCGGCGTTGGACACCGACTGCGTCAGGAGCGACAGCATGATCAGGCCAGGCACGATGAAGGCGCCGTAGCTGATCCCATCGACCTCCTGGATGCGCGAGCCGATCGCACCGCCGAAGACGACGAAATAGAGCGAGGTCGACAGCACCGGCGAGATGATGCTCTGCAGCACCGTCCGTGCGGTGCGGTTCATCTCGAAGCGGTAGATCGCGGCAGAGGCATGAAGGTTCATCGCCGTTCCCTCACCAGATTGACGAAGATTTCCTCCAGCGAGCTCTGCACGGTGTAGAGATCGCGGAAACGGATGTCGGCGTCGCGCAGATCGGTCATCAACGAGGTGATGCCGGTGCGCTCGCTGCGGGTGTCGTAGGTGTAGACGAGTTCAGTCCCGTCCTCCGACAGGCTCAGGTCGTAGGACGACAGCGCGGCCGGCACCTCTGCCAGCGGCTCCTGCAGCAGGAGCGTCAGCTGCTTGCGGCCGAGCTTCTGCATCAGCGCGGCCTTTTCCTCCACCAGGATGATCTCGCCCTTGGAGATGACGCCGATCCGGTCGGCCATCTCCTCCGCCTCTTCCAGGTAGTGGGTGGTGAGAATGATCGTCACGCCGGCTTCGCGAAGGCGCAGAACCACGTCCCACATGTCCCGACGCAGCTCCACGTCGACACCGGCGGTGGGTTCGTCGAGAAACAGGATCTGCGGCTCGTGCGACAGCGCCTTGGCGATCATGACGCGCCGTTTCATGCCGCCGGACAGGGTGCGAAGCTGGTTGGACCGCTTGTCCCAGAGAGACAGGTCCTTGAGGATCCGCTCGATGTGGGCGGGGTTCTTTGGCTTTCCGAACAGACCGCGGGTGAACGCGACGGTGTCCTCCACCTTCTCGAACTGGTCGGTGGTCAGTTCCTGGGGCACCAGGCCGATGAGCGAGCGGGCAGCGCGATAGTCCGACACGATGTCGTGGCCACCCACGCGCACCGAACCGGCACTCTTGTTCACCAGCCCGCAGACGATGGAGATCAGCGTTGTCTTGCCGGCCCCATTGGGACCGAGCAGCGCGAAGATCTCGCCCTTCTGGATATCGAGATCGACCGACTTCAGGGCCTCGAAACCGGATTCGTAGACCTTGGACAGGCCCTGGACGGAAATGACGGAAGGCATGCGGCGTTTTGCCTTGTCTCTGGAAAGAGCAAACCGCGCGGTGACCTGCCACCGCGCGTCGGGGTCTATTTAGGACCGTTCAGTACAAATTTAAGGGGCGCCCCGCCAGAGGCTGGTCAGAGCGACGAGACGAGATGGCCGCCGTCGACCGGGATCACGCCCCCCGTCATGAAGCTCGAGGCATCGGTGGCGAGCAGCAGGAACACCCCGTCGAGTTCCTCCAGGTTGCCGATCCGGCGCATGGGAATGCGTTTCATCATGCCCTGTCCGGCGTCGCTGTCGAAGAAGTCGGCATTGATATCGGTGGCGAAATAACCCGGCGCGATGGCATTCACGCGAATGCCGTTGCGGGCCCACTCCAGCGCCAAAGCCTTGGTCATCTGAATGACGCCGGCCTTGGAGACCGCATAGGGTGCCACGCCCGTGGCGACCCGATCTCCCAGGATCGACGCGATATTGATCACCGTCCCTGCCGCCTTGGCATCCCGCCAGCGCCGCGCGACTGCAACCGCCGTCAGCCAGACGCCGCGCACATTCACGCCCATGACATTGTCGAAATCGGTGGCGGACTGGTCGATGGCCCAGCCTTCCGTGGCGATCCCGGCATTGTTGACAAGGACGTTGAGGTCACCGAAAGCCTGGAAGACGGTGTCGCAGCACGCCTCGATGGACTCCTCCGACGTGACGTCCAGTTCCACTGCCATCGCCTCGGCGGCCCCCGCCTCGCTGAGTTCGGCGAGGAGCCCTTCCAGCAGGTCATGACGTCGGGCGGCAACGGCGACCCGCGCTCCGGACCGCGCGGCAATGGTGGCGAAATGCGCACCGAGGCCGCTTGAGGCCCCGGTGACGAGAACGCTGCGGCCGGAAAGACGGCTGGCGAGATCCATTGAGACAGTCTCCTGAGTCTGCTGGGCAGCGCCGGTTGCGGCGCGCCCCTCCGGGATCCGGGAAGCGACGGCGCCCCTTGCGAAGATGGGGCGCCGCGGTCGGATCGCGGGATGAACGATGGTCTGCGGTCGGCCTCAACCGGTCCGGATGTCCGGCCGGGCCCCGCGAATGGCGGCCACGATCAGCGATCGCCGGAGCGGAACGCGGCACGGCATCTCGCCCGCCGTATGCTCCGCGCGGATGGCGGAGTCCAGCACGTCGCCGGTCCCGCGTCGAGCCGGACCATGACCCATTTGGCCCTAAGGCTCCAGCTCGGTATCCCAATACAGGAAGTCGAGCCAGCTTTCGTGCAGATAGTTCGGGGGAAACAGCCGGCCGTTGTTGTGGAGGTCCTGGACGGTGGGCCGGAAGGGCATCTGCCGCGGCCACATGTCGATCTCGCGGCAGGATTTGTTGGCCTTGCGCAGATTGCAGGGCGAACAGGCCGTGATGACATTGTCCCAGAGGGTGAGACCGCCCTTCGACCGGGGAATCAAATGATCGAAGGTGAGATCCTCGCGGGTGCCGCAATACTGGCACTCGAACCGGTCGCGAAGGAAGACGTTGAAGCGGGTGAAGGCGGGGTGTCGGGCAGGCTTGATATAGGTTTTCAGCGAGACGACGCTGGGGAGCTTCATTTCGAAGGACGGACTTCGGACCGCCGCTTCATATTCGGAGACGATGTTCACCCTATCGAGGAAGACGGCCTTTATGGCGTCCTGCCACGACCACAGAGAGAGCGGGTAGTAGCTCAGTGGTCTGTAGTCCGCGTTCAGCACCAACGTAGGGTGCGCATCGGGAGATACCGCTATGGTCACTCGATGTCCCTCGTACCTCAGTTGATTCGCCAACCTCGGATGCGCGACTGAACTATGTATAGGCTCTATGTCACTGATGTGAAGTACGAGTCTTGCCTGCGAGGCGCGGACGGCGTCTTCAGCCCGGCAAATATTCGCGCAGGAAACCGCGCCCCAACTCCAGCCCTACCGCATTGATTCCGTGCCCCAATCCCGGCTCCACGTGGGAGCGGACGGCGACACCGGCCGTCGCCAGCGTGGCCTCTGCCTGCAACGTCAGTTCGCTGGGCAGGAGATCGTCCGCCTCGCCGTGGACGAGCAGGACGGGAAAGCGGATCTCCGTTTCCGATTCGAAGCGTTCCGGACCCGCCAGCCGGCCCGAATAACCGATGAGCCCGGCGAGCGGCCTAGAACGGCGAAATCCGACGTGCAGCGCCATCATGGTGCCCTGGCTGAAGCCCACCAGGATCAGCTCCCGCTCCGTCAGGCCGGCCGCATCCAACTCCCTGTCCAGGAAGCGATCGAGGACCGGGGCCGCCGCCGTCACGCCGCGCCAATATTCCGACGGATCGCGCAGCGACAGCGGAAACCACTGCCGGCCCATTGGAGCCAACTCGCACGGATCGGGAGCGTCGGGAGCCACGAAGGCCGTGTGGGGAAACTCGCCTGCCCACATCTCCGCCAGCGCTATGAGATCGGAGCCGTCGGCGCCGTAGCCGTGCAGCAGCACCACCAGGCTGCGGGCCGCTTCGCCGGATGCCGGATGGAGGCGAGGTCCGTCGAGAGTGATCATGGCTCTGCCTTGTTGGCTTGGGCATTTGCTGTCGGCAGACTTTCACGCAAGTCCGTCAGGATAAAGTGACGGATGGGTGCGCGTGCAAATTCTGGAACCAAAAGGCCCCGGGACGAGTTTGCGCACCGTCAAGAAAACAGGGGGTCTCTCCGAATGCTGACCATTATTTCCTGGATTATCCTCGGCCTGATCGCCGGTGCCATTGCCAAGCTCATCATGCCCGGTCGCGATCCTGGCGGGTTCATCGTCACGATCCTGATCGGTATCGCCGGTGCCTTCGTCGGCGGCTATGTGGGTACCGCTCTCGGCGTCGGCGGCGTGACCGGTGGTCTTTCGCTTGCCTCGATCATCACCGCCATCGTCGGTGCGCTGATCCTGCTGTTCATCTACCGGCTGCTGCGCCGCTGATCAGGCACCAAGTCATCTCCAGGCTTCGACAGGGGCATCGGCAACGCCGGTGCCCCTTTCGTTTGCCGCCCGGTCTGCTGGGCCGGGTCAGACCGGCAGCGCCTCCCGACCCTCCCGGCGCGCCTTGTAAAAGGCCCAGAACAGCCGCGCCGCCACGCCGCGCCACGGCGTCCACGCGCCTGCGATCGCCTGAAGTTCACCGATGGTCGGTCGCGCCTTGAGCGCGAAGCCGTCCGCCACGGCGTTCTGCAATGCCAGGTCTCCCGCTGGGAAAATGTCCGGATGGCCGGCACAGAAGAGCAGATAGATGTCGGCGGTCCACGGGCCGATACCCTTGACCGCGCACAGCGACGCATGGGCGTCCTCGGCCGAAAGCGTTGCCACCCGGTGAAGGTCGAGACCACCCTCCACTGCCTCGGCGACAGCCCGCAGCGCCTTCAGCTTCGGCCGCGACAATCCCATCGCGCGCAGCGCATCGTCGTCGCACGCGGTGATCCGGTGCGCCTCGACCTCGCCGAGACCGGCTTCGACCCGGGTCCAGATGGCAGCGGCGCTCGCCACCGACAACTGTTGCGAAACGATGATCCGGCACAGCCCCTCGAAACCGGGTGGGCGCAGCCGAAGCGGCACCTCACCCGCGACGGCGAGAATCGGATCAAGCCGCGGATCGAGCGCCATCAAACCCTGCACGCCCTCGGCGAGATCGGTCTCCGTCTCGATGGGCTTCAGTCCCGCGGCCGGAGCCGGCGGGATCGCCACTGCAACAGTCTCGCGCCGCGCCGCCGGTTTGCGTTTGGTGGCCGGCGTCTTCTTGCGCCCCGTTGCGGCTCGTTTCGGTCCCGTGCTTGCCATCGTCCCTTCCGGCCCGTTACCGCTCAAGTCTCGACACGCCCGCAGCGACGGATCCGATGACCGAAGCCAAAGCCCCGATCGTCCGCTTCGCGCCGAGCCCGAACGGGCATCTTCATCTCGGTCACGCTCTGAGCGCAATCCTCAACGCGCAGGCTGCGGAAACAGGGCACGGCCGCTTTCTGATCCGCATCGATGACCTCGACCAGGGCCGAGCGCGACCCGAATTCGAACAGGCCATCTTCGAGGATCTTTCCTGGCTGGGCCTGCACTGGGATCCGGAGGTTCGGCGGGAATCGCACCACCTCGCCGAATACGGCGCCGCCCTCCAGAGGCTGACCGACATGGGATTGGTCCGCCGATCCGTAGCCAGCCGGCGCGAGATCGCGGAAGCGGCAGCCGCGGCGCAGGAGGCCGGCGCGCCCTGGCGCCGCGACCCGGACGGTGGATGGCACGTTCCCCCAGACGAGGCATTCCTGCCCGCAGCAACAATCGCAGAGCGTGTTGCAGAAAATCGCCCCGCCACGCTCCGGCTGAGGATGGTCGATGCACTGGCCCGGCTGGACGAGCCGCTCGTCTTTCACGAGACCGGTCTCGGCCCCGACGGTGAGACCGGCCGCATCGAGGCCGACCCCGCGATATGGGGCGACATCGTGCTCGGACGCAGCGATGCTCCCGGCAGCTACCACCTCGCAGTGGTCGTCGACGACGCGGTGCAGTCGATCACCGAGGTCATCCGCGGCCGCGATCTGTTTCACTCGACCGCGATTCATCGGCTTCTGCAGGCGCTGCTCGGCCTGCCCGTGCCGACCTATCGCCATCACCGGCTGATTCTCGGCGAGGACGGTCGCAAGCTGTCCAAGTCCTGCGGCGCAACCAGCCTGCGGGAACTCCGGGCCGGCGGCACGACACCGGACGACGTGCGCCGGCTGGTCGGCCTGACGATCGATGCGAATTAGCCCTCGATTGTGACGATCACCGGAACGTGGTCCGACGGCTTCTCCCAACTTCGCGCCTCGGCCACCACCTTCACCGCTCCGACCCGATCGGCCAGCGACGGTGAGGCCCACATGTGGTCCAACCGGCGGCCACGGTTGGAAACGGTGTGGTCGCGGTTGCGGTAGCTCCACCACGTGTAGACCTTCTCCGGCGGTGGCATGTCCCGGCGCACCACGTCGATCCAGCGTCCGGCGACGAGTGCTGCCTCCAGCCGCTCCGTCTCCTCCGGCGTGTGGCTGATGACTTTGAGGAGCTGCCTGTGGGACCAGACGTCCTCGGGATACGGCGCAACGTTGAAATCGCCGCCGACCAGGCTTGGCTCGGCAGAGGCCAGCACGCTCCAGGGCGCGAAGGCGTCGAGATAGGCGAGCTTGGCCTTGAACTTCGGGTTGATATCCGGGTCGGGCTCGTCGCCGCCGGACGGAATGTAGAGCGAGTGCAGGGCCGTCGGCTTGCCGCCCACCTCGACCAGTCCGGAGATGTGCCGACCCTCGTCGATGTCGGCGAGGTTCTCCCGCCCGACCCGTTCGATCGGCCGCTTGGAGGCAATGGCGACGCCGTGATGGCCCTTGCGACCATTCACCACCACATGCGGATAGCCGAGCTTCTCCAGCGCAGCTGTCGGAAATTGCGCATCCGGGCAGCGCGTCTCCTGCAGGAGGAGCACGTCCGGCTGGTGCGCGGAGACGAACTGTTCCACGAGCCCGATCCGGGCCCGGATCGAGTTGATGTTCCATGTCGCGACGACCAGCCGGTCGCCGCCGCTTGCTGCCACCATCAGGCCGCCCCGCGGGCGGCGATGGCGTCGGCCAGCGCGACGGTCTTTTCGGCGATCTCGGCGTGCAGCCGCTCCACCATCTTGCCGTCCAGGGCGATCGCGCCCCGGCCTGCATTCTCCGGCTGCTCGAAGGCCGCGATGATCTTGCGGCCCCAGGCCACCTCGGCCTCGCTCGGCGCAAACACGCGGTTGGCGACGTCGATCTGCTTCGGGTGGATCAGGGTCTTGCCGTCCATGCCCAGGTCGCGGCCCTGGCGACATTCTTCGGTCAGGCCCGCCATGTCGTCCATCTCGTTATAGACGCCGTCGATGATGGACAGGTCGTTGGCACGCGCCGCCGCCACGAAGGTGGCGATCCACGGCAGCATCGTTACCCGTCCCGGGACCATCTGCGCGCGGGTTTCCTTGGCAAGATCGTTGGTGCCGATGACCAGCGCGTCGAGCCGGCGGCCGGCATCCTCCTCGACCGCCTCGGCGATGGACCCGGCGTTCAGGACCGCGCGCGGTGTTTCCATCATCAGCCAGATCTTCAGCTCTGGCCGGGCGCCAAGCCGCGACAGAATCCGACCAATGGACATGACATCGTCCACCGTCTCAGCCTTGGGCACCAGAATTGCGTCCGCCCTGCTCTCCGCGATGGCCTCCAGATCGCCGATGCCCCAGGGCGCCGAGAGCGCGTTCATGCGCACGACGACCTCGCGGTGACCGTAGCCACCCGCGTTGACGGCGGCGAGCACCTGCTGACGCGCCATCTCCTTCTGGTCCGGGGAAACGGCGTCCTCCAGGTCGAAGATCAGGCAGTCGGCGTCGAGCGTGCGGGCCTTCTCCAGCGCACGGGCGTTCGATCCGGGCATGTAGAGGACACTGCGGCGCGGGCGGATGTCGGTCATGAACTCTCCCGGTGGGAAGTCGGTTTCCTCGGCGGTCGGGCGTCTGCCCGCCCTTTCGATAGCAAACCCGCGGCCGGACGCAACCCGCGAGGTGGAAGCCTTCTACCGCGCCCGGCGCATCAACGCCCAGTCCTGCATGACGCGGGTGGCGTAGGCTTCCGCTTCGCTGACCATGTCTGCGATCGCGTCCCCCGATAGCCGCTCGATCATGTGGCACTCGAAGCGCCGGGATCGCTTGTCGGCGCGGCCATGGGCCAGCGCAATCGCCCGGGCGGACGCCTTGGCGTGATCGACGAGGTTGTCCTCAAGGTCGCCATCGGCGAGGTCCTCCGCGTCGGCACTCACCTTGGAGTGATGCCGGGTCCGCACGAGCCAGTGGTTGTTGTTCCACTCAACCTCATCGAGAATCCGGTCGGGGCGGCGTTGCATCAGCCGCTGACAGTCCACCACAAGGTGCGCCGACGGCATGAGGTTGGCCGGATCAAGGGCGGGGAAGTGCGCCTGAAATGCCGCCGGACGCTGCTCCTTGATTTCGACCACGTGGTAGAGCTCAAGCAGCCGACGCCAGTCCTGCCCGTCGCGCGCTTCAGCGTCCGGCCCCACCAAGAGATAGTAGCGGTCGGCATCGCGGGCGCCGAGCCCCGCCCCGTATCGCACAGCCGCGTCGCATACCGTGTCGTCCACATAGGGCCGGAACGCCTCGACGATGGTCGATGCGCGCTGGCCCAGTAGTCGCTCCAGCCGGCCGGGCTCCTGTCCGAAACGCGGCACGGCGCCTTCCAGGTCGACCGCCTTGGCGAGCTTCGATTTTCGGTGGAAGTCCTTGCCACCGACGGCGCGCTTCTTCGCCTTCTTTTCGAAGTCGGCAAGAAAGTGGCCCGACTTGAAGTCGCAGACCACCTCGTCCCAGCAATCATCCGGCCGTTCGGCGATATCCGCGCAGGTCTTGCGATAATGCTTCAGAAACTTCCTGGCTGCCTTGCGGGCGGCGCCGAAGCCCGGCGAGCGCGCGATCCGGTCCAGCGGCCAGTCGACATAGATGCCGTCCTCGTCGCAGCTCGCCCGGTCCGCGGCGAGGAAGAGGCTGACGGCGTAGCGCATCAGGTCCCATTCGGCGTGGCCGACGCCTGCATCGTCGAAGTCGTTCGGACAGAACACGACGTGATGCGGGGCGGCCCAGGTGCCGCCCTCCGTCAGGAAGCCGAAATTCTCGAAATGGCTGTCGCCCTGGATCCGGGTCAGCGAGCGCCGGGCAACATCGACCTTGAGCCGGCCGTCGCGCAGATCGCGGTAGTAAAGGCTGGCCGTGCCCCGGAAGAAGGCGAAGGGCGACCCGGCCATGTCGGCATGTTTCGCCGTACCCTCCTCTGACAGGATGTCGATCTCGTCGACCCGGCGGATCTCCTCGACGATTTCCTGCAGGCGGACATCGCTTGCGGCGTCCATGACGCACCTTTCGGTTCGGGAGGGACCTCCGCTCTGCGGCCCGGGGCCGGTCAGTCGGCGAGTTGCGGCAAGTCGCGGTAGAGGTCCAGCGCTTCCGGGTTGGCCAGCGCTTCCTTGTTCTTCACCTCGCGACCGTGAACGACATCACGCACGGCGAGTTCCGTGATCTTTCCCGACTTGGTGCGGGGAATGTCGTTCACCGCCACGATGCGGGCCGGCACGTGGCGCGGGCTGGCCCCGGAGCGAATCTGTGCCTTGATCGTCTTTTCCAGCGCCTCGTCCAGCGCGGCGCCCTCCGCCAGACGCACGAACAGCACCACACGGACATCGTTGTCCCAGGTCTGGCCGATGGCAAGCGCCTCCAGCACGTCCGGGATCTGCTCCACCTGGGCGTAGATCTCCGCCGTGCCGATCCGCACACCGCCGGGGTTGAGGGTCGCGTCGGACCGACCGTGGATGATGATGCCGCCATGCGGCGTCCATTCGGCGAAGTCGCCGTGGCACCAGACATTATCGAAGCGGTCGAAATAGGCGGCGTGATACTTGGCACCGTCGGGGTCGTTCCAGAACATCACCGGCCTCGTCGGAAACGGCTTGGCACAGACGAGCTCGCCCTTGCCGTCCGCCATCGGCTTTCCGTCCTCCGACCAGACCTGCATGTCGAGGCCCAGGCCGGGACCCTGGATTTCGCCCTTGAAGACCGGCTTGATCGGAATGCCGAGCACGAAGCAGCCGACGATGTCGGTGCCGCCGGAGATCGAGGCGAGATGGATGTCCTCCTTGATCTTGTCGTAGACGAACGAGAAGCTTTCCGGCGCCAGCGGCGAGCCGGTGGAGGTCATCAGGCGGACGGTCGAGAGGTCGTGGCTCTCCTTCGGCACGAGGCCGGACTTGGCGACCGCGTCGATATATTTCGCCGACGTGCCGAACAGCGTCATCTTCTCCGCGTCGGCATAGTCGAACAGGATCGAACCGGACGGGGCGAAGGGCGAGCCGTCATAAAGCAGCAGCGTCGCCTCGGACCCGAGCGCCGACATCAGCCAGTTCCACATCATCCAGCCGCAGGTGGTGAAGTAGAAGACCCGGTCGCCGGGGCGCTCGTCGCAATGAAGGCGGTGCTCCTTGAGGTGCATCAGGAGCACGCCGCCGGTAGCGTGGACGATACACTTCGGCACGCCCGTCGTGCCCGACGAAAACATGATGTAGAGCGGCTGGTCGAACGGCACACGCTCGAAGCGTACGGCGCGGGCTTCGTAGCGGGAGGTCACCGCGTCCAATGCCTCGGCGCGGGGCAGGCCTCCGGCCACGTCCCCGGCCCGGCCGAGATAGGTGGCGATCCAGACCTCGCCGGCACTCGGCAGCTGATCGACGATCGGCTTCAGCTTGTCGGCCACGGCAATCTCCTTGCCGTTGTACCAGTAGCCGTCACACGCCACGAACACCTTCGGCTCGATCTGGCCGAACCGGTCGAGCACGCCGCGCTCGCCGAAATCCGGCGAGCAGGACGAGAACGTCGCGCCCAGCGAGGCGGTCGCCAGCATAAGCGCCGCGGTTTCCGGCATGTTCGGCATCATGGCCGCGACCCGGTCGCCAACCCCGACACCGGCATCCGCAAGCGCCTGCTGCAGCTTCGAGACCAGCGCCTGCAGTTCCCGCCACGAGAGCCGGCGCTTCACCTTGTCCTCGCCCCAGAAGACGATGGCGTCGCCGTCGTCGTTCCGGCGCAGCATATTTTCCGCGTAGTTGATCCGCGCCTCGGGGAAGAAGGCCGCCCCCGGCATCCGGTCGCCATCCTTCAGGACCGTCTGGCCCTTGTCGCCGATGACCCCGCAATAGTCCCAGATCGCCGACCAGAAGCCCTCGACGTCCTCTACGGACCAGGCATGCAGGTCTTCATAGGACGAGAGCGTCCGGCCGGTCCGCTCGCCGACGAACCCCATGAATTCGGTCATGGCGGCCTTGGCGACGCGCTCGCTGGATGGGGTCCAAAGCGGCTGGTCAGCGGTCATGTCGGAGATCCCTCCCACGGTCCTTCGGGCCTGGCGCCGGGGCCAGCACCGGTCGAGATAGCACCCGCCAGCCACGGCTCACAAGATAGGCCGCACATTTGCCAGAACGAAGCGTAGGGAACCCGGTCGCGCCGCGTTTGCAGCATCGAGACGGCCGCATGGCGCGACCTTCGGGCGACCCTGCCGGCCCTCTTGGAATTGCGTTGCACCGACGAACACGGGACCAGATTGACATGCGGGCACCGGACTGTGGTCGACATGCCCCGGAAACGACCGATTGAGAGGTTTCGATGGCCGCTTCCATTGACGCGGTCGCCGGACCGCTGAACCGACAAAGCCATCCGACGACCCACGTGGACACCAACGCAATCGAAGACGGGGATGCCATGCTCCTCGCCCGTATCGGGCGCGGGGACGAGCGCGCTCTGGCCGAGCTGGTGCAGCGCCACGGCGGCCGGATTCGATCGCTGGCGCTTCGCTTCACCGGGTCGGCGGCGGACGCCGAGGACATCGTCCAGGACACCTTCTGGTCGGTGTGGCGCAAGGCCGGCCGCTGGGATGCGCGCGGGGTGAAGGTATTAACCTGGATCTACCGCATCGCTCTGAACCGGTGCATCGACCTGGACCGACGCCGCAAGGTGCGCCGGGCCGTTGGCCTCGACACCGTGGACGATCCGGTCGAACCTGCGCCTGGAGCGGAACACAGGGCGGTGGTCCGCGACGAACTGAAGGCGGTAACGGCCGACGTCAAGGCATTGCCTGCCCGGCAGCGAGCAGCGATCCTGCTGGCCTCGACCGGGGACGTTGCCACCACCGAGATCGCCGCCCGGCTGGGCGTCAGCGAAGGCGCGGCAGAACAGCTGCTGGTGCGTGCCCGGCGGACACTGCGACAGAAGAAAATGGAGCGCGACGCCGTGGGCGACGGGGACCGGGCGCGATGAACGGAAGACGGATGTACGACGGCGTTCGCGACGGAGCGCGACGCCGGCGGAGCGAGAACCGATGAACAGGACCTTCACCCTTGCCGACCTGGAAGCGCTGATCGACCGTTGCGGGTCCGATCCGCATGACTGGCCGCGCGGCACCGCCGACAGCGTGAACGCGCTCGTCGCACGGGACGACCATGCGCGTCGGCTCCTTGAGACGGCACGCGCCCTCGACGCCGATCTTGGTGCGATTGCCGCGCCCGCCGCCACCGACGCTGCCCTCGTCGGTCGCGTCCTGCAGACGGTTCGCGAGCGTCAGCGCGGTGACATGACCTCGCTCGCCACGCTCTTCACCCCCGTACGCATGGCTGCCTTCGCCGGTGCCGCCGTCGGCTGCATCGCGCTTGGCGCAACGCTCGGTCTGGTCATCGACCAAACCGCCACCCAGTCCTATTCGCAGGGCGAGGAAGTGGCTCTCCTGGTGCTGGGCGTGGGCGAGGACGGAACCGGCTTCGGCGAAGGAGACAGCTTGTGACCCTGCGTGGTTCCTGGGCAATCGGCGTCCTGGTGGCCCTTGCCCTTTCGCTCGCCATCAACTTCACCGTCGGCGGATTCTTCGCCGCACGCTCGGTGTTCGGTCCCGATCACCCGCCGCCCCGCGGCGGCTTTTCCGGTTTTCTCACCGCCGCCGACCGAGCCTTTCCTCCGCAGATGCGAGAGGCCCTGCGCGACGATCTCTTCAACGATCCCACGGTGAAGGCAAATTTCGACGCCTTCCGCGCCGCCCGCCAGGAGATGTACGCGGCGATGCGGGCGGATCCCTACGACCCCGCCGCCCTGGAGGCGGCGCTGGACAAGATACAGGCGAGCACGAGCGCTCTGCAGCAAGCCGGTCACCAAGCGCTGGAGCGGATCATGGCCCAGACGCCCGCCGACGTGCGGGCCGAAATCGGCATGCACCGACGTGGACGCGACGGCCCGCGGGACGGCGACCGCCGCGGTCCGCCGCCGCGAGACGATGATCCCGCCCCCCCGCCCCGCTGATCGTGATCGAGCGGACGGGGTTGCGGATCGACGCGGGAGATCCTTGATATAGAGGCAGGCCGGAGCCTGGCCGCAGCGACCGAACCGAGGACGAGACCCGCAATGACCGACCCCCGATCCCCAGCCCGCCGTTTTCTCGGCGGATCACCGGGCAACGTGATCCTCAAGCTGGTCGTGCTGTCGTTCGTTGTCGGCTTGGTCTTCGCCGGGTTCGGCTACACGCCCGGCGACGTCGTCGCCATGCTCACCTTCTGGATCGACCGTCTGCCCCGGATCGGCTGGGATGCGGTGGTCTCCATCGGACAGTATCTGCTGCTCGGCGCGATGATCGTGGTCCCGATCTGGCTGGTCGTGCGGATCCTGGAATCCGTTCGCTCACGACCCTGAACAGGAAAGTCGGGGACGCGGCCTCCGGCCCGCCCCGGCCGCGCCAAAGTCATCAGGCGAGGCGCAGGAAGCGCCTGGGAAAGGCGGTCACGAAACCGTCCCGGTCAACCGAGACCTCGACACGCTCGCCCGTTTCGACATCCTCCGTCCGATAGATGGACAGCGGCTGAACGCAGGTCAGCCGCCGCTGCACGCGCACCGGGATCATCTCCGCAGCCGACAGGGACACGAGATCGAGATCGGCGCTCTCCCCGGCCGAAAGCCCCAACCGGCGGATGATCGGCGTCAACGTGAAGGCCGTCTCGCCGAACTCCAGGTCCGTGCACCCCTGGAGTTCGTCAAGCGGCACGCCGTGCCCTTCCGTCCAGCGGCCCGCACCATCGGAATGGAGCCGCGTCGGTTCGGCGGCCCCCAGCGGTCGGACCTCGAAAAGGCGAACCGACCAGGCAAGGTCCATCAGGCAGCGATAGGTGAGCGCGAACGGTTCGCCGACATGGGCACCGGCGATTACGCCTTCAACGGAGCGCGCGTTGCCGTGCTGCTCGTAGTGGAGAACCTCGGACCGACCGCCGTTGGTTTCGCCGGTCCAGTGGGCGCGCAGGGCCCCGCGTTCGGCTTGAGGCTGAATCGTTTCCCGGGTCAGGGTCGCTAGCATGGGTCACCCGATCTTCTGGCCCGAACCGGCCGGGTGGCCGGAGCGGGCGTTTGCGTTGAAGTTCGTGCGTTCCAAACATGGGCAGCCATCGCGGCAATCCCGTGGCAGCAAGAAAGCACCAGACGGGCCTTTCCTTCGCAATCGTGCGACCGCAAGGCCGGCGCCTTGAACGCAAAAGGCGCTCCCGGTTGCCCGGAAGCGCCTCGCATTCATCTCGGTGTCAGTGGCCCGTCGCTGGTCTTGCCCGAAAGGCACGGCCAGCGGCGGACAGGTCAATCAGCGCGGAGCGAGAACCATCACCATCTGGCGGCCTTCGAGCCGGGGCTCGGATTCCACCTTGGCGATTTCCTCGATCTCGGAGCGAACCTTGCGGAGCACGTCCATGCCGAGTTCCTGGTGCGCCATCTCGCGCCCCCGGAATCGCAGCGTGACCTTGACCTTGTCACCCTCTTCGAAGAACCGCTTCATCGACCGCATCTTCACGTCGTAGTCATGCGTGTCGATGTTGGGCCGCATCTTGATCTCTTTGACCTCGACGGTCTTCTGCTTCTTGCGGGCTTCGGCGGCCTTCTTCTGGCTCTGGTACTTGTACTTGCCGAAGTCGAGAATCTTGCAGACCGGCGGATCGGCGTTCGGGGAGACCTCGACGAGGTCGAGGCCGGACTCCTCGGCGATGGCAATGGCCTCGTCGGTCTCGACGATTCCGCGGTTGTTGCCCTCGGCGTCGACGAGCTGGACTCGCGGAACGCGAATATCGGAGTTGATGCGCGGCCCTTCTTTGGTGGGCGGCGGTGCACGGTGCGGACGGCGAATGGTACGTTTCTCCTCAACTGTTCAGGAACGGGCTGCGTTCGCGCGGTCGCGGAAGGCAAGGGAGACTACCCTGCAACACCGCCATCCCCGAACGCAACGCGCCGGGGCGACCGTGTGTCCTCCGCGGTCGCCGCAAATGCGACCTCCAAGTGAAGATCGGGTCTTTGCAGCGGGAAGTCAACGGCGAGATGCGCGGAAACTGCGGCCTTTTCGCTAGGGACGTGCTTGTAGCAGGCTCCTGTAGACGTCCATCGTCTGATCGGTCATCGCGTCCAGCGAAAAGTTCTGCCGGACATGGGCGCGCGCATACGCGGCCAGCGCTGCACGGCTTTCCGCATCCAGATCGAGTACCCCATCGAGGCAGGCCGCAAGCGCCTGAGCGTCGCCGGGGGGGACCTTCCACCCCGTCCGCTCGCCGTCCGCGACCAGGGGCGGGGAGGCGACCGTCTCCACCACGGCCCCCAGATCCGACACGATCAGCGGCCGGCCGGCGGCCTGTGCTTCGACCGCCGCGCGGCCGAACGCCTCCGGCTCGACCGAGGCGACCACCACCGCGTCGGCAGCCGCCATTGCCGCCGGAACATCGGCGCAGTGACCGGGCAGCAGCACGCGCCCGTCCAGTCCGAGCGCGTGGATGCGCTCCTTCAGAGAGGCGAGATAGTCCTCGCGCCCCTGCGCGTCACCGGCCAGCACGACCACGCAGTCCCTGTGTGCGTCCAGTTGGCCGAGCGCGTCGATGAGCACGCCCTGTCCCTTCCAGCCGGTGAGCCGAGCCAGGTGCAGTATGATCCGAGCCTCCTCGGGGACCCCCCAGGCGGCGCGCAGCGCCGCGGCACGGCTCGGCACGTCCGGCTCGTCGAACGCCGCGAGGTCCGTGCCGCGATGGATTGTGACGATGCGCCCAGCGGCCACCGGATGCCGCTCCAGGATCAGGTCGGCGGTGTAGCCGGAGTTGGCGATGACCACGTCCCCGCGGGCCATGACCGAATTGTAGAGGCCCTTGAGGCGAGATTTCTGATTGTAGGCGCCGTGGTAGGTGGTCACGAACGGCGTATCCGTGCGCCGCGCGGCCCAATAGGCCGACCAGGCCGGGGCGCGCGAGCGGGCGTGGACGATATCGACGCCTTCCGTCCGGATCATCTCGGCGATCGCCCGGGCATTGGCCCGAAGTTTCAACGGGTTCTTGGTGCGCGCGGGAAAGTCCACATACTCAGCGCCGGTCGCCTTCAGCTCGTCCACCAGCCGGCCGCCCTGCGACAGCACGATGGCCCGCCATCCCTCCGCGACGAGCCGAGCCGCCATGTCGACCGCCGTGCGCTCGGCACCGCCCGTGTGGAGTTCGGGAACGATCTGCAGGACGGTCGGACGGGACACGAAAACCACCGGAAATGGCAGGAGGCCGGCGCTGGACCGCCAGCGGGGTTGGCGTCGCGGGCCGGAGGTCGCTATGCCAGGGGCCGCGACGATACCACCGGAGCAAGGACAGGCAAATGAGCGAAGCGGCCCCCGAATTCCTGAGCGTCGGTCCTGCCGGCGGCGAGCGACGCATCGCCGTCCGGCGACGGACAGGCGCCACGCCGGCCGTCCTCTGGCTGGGCGGTTTCATGTCCGACATGGGCGGAACCAAGGCCGTGGCCCTCGACGAATGGGGCCGGGACACCGGGCGCGCCGTCACGCGCTTCGACTATTCCGGCCACGGCGAATCGGGGGGCCGCTTCGAAGACGGCACGATTTCGAAGTGGCTGGAGGAGGCGGAGGCCGTTTTCGACGCGTTCTGCACCGGTCCGACGATCCTGGTGGGCTCCTCAATGGGTGGCTGGATTGCGCTGCTTCTGGCCCGCAGGCTGAAGCAGAAGGCGACCGCCGACCGGCTCGCCGGCATGGTCCTGATCGCGCCCGCCGCCGACTTCACCGAGCGGCTTATGTGGGCGTCGTTCCCGGACGAGGTGAAGCGGACGATCCAGGACGAGGGCGTCTGGCATCGGCCGTCTCCCTACGGCGAGGCCCCCTACCCGATCACCCGGGCGCTCATCGAGGATGGCCGACTGAACCTGCTTTATGACAGCGGGCCGATCGAGACCGCCTGCCCCGTCCACATCCTGCAGGGTGTGCAGGACGAGGACGTGCCGTGGAGCCATGTCACCGATCTCGTCACGCGGCTCGCTCGCGACGACGTCGTGCTGACCCTGGTCAAGGATGGCGACCACCGCCTGTCTCGCCCGCAGGATATCGAGCGGCTGATCGGCGCCGTCGAGGCTCTGTCGGCAGACTGACCTCCGGCCGCCGCCTCAGCCGAAGACCACGGAGAACGCGATCGCGGCAAGCGACAGGGCGCCTACCCAAAGCGCGGCCTGGCGCGAGCGCGAGCGGCGCGCCTCGGCCTCGGCGATGGCGTCCACCGTTTCCGCCGCGAGCACCAGGCCGGTCTCCGCCATGCCAGTAAGGCCGTTGGACGTCCGGCTCATCTTTTCCACGTAGTCCGGGAATTCGCTCATGAAGCGGGCGATGGCCGTCAGCCCCTCCCCCGCCTCGTGGAAGAAATGGGCCGGCCCCACGTGCTCTTCCATCCAGCCGCGCATCACCGGTTCGGCGACGTGCCAGATGTCGAGCCGCGGATCGAGGGAGCGCGCCACGCCTTCCACCACCACCATCGTTTTCTGCAGCATGATGAGCCGCGGCTGGGTGGTCATGGCGAACAGCTCGGTGACTTCGAAGAGCTGGGTCAGAAGCCGCGCCATGGAAATGTCCTGGGCGGTCTGGTCGCGGATCGGTTCGCCGATGGCCCTGAGCGCCTGGGCAAACACGTCCGGATCCTGGTCGGCGGGCACGTAGCCAGCTTCGAAGTGCACCTCGGCGACCATCTTGTAGTCGCGCCGGATGAAGCCGAAGAGGATGCGCGCCAGAAAGCTGCGCTCCTTTTCGTTGAGCCGTCCGGTGATACCGAAATCGACGGCCACGAGGGTGCCGTCCGGCTCGACGAAGAGGTTGCCCGGATGCATGTCGGCATGGAAGAAGCCGTCGCGCACCGCGTGGCGCAGGAACGACTGCAGCACCGTTTCGGCGAGCTGTTCGAGATCAAGCCCCGCCTCGCGCAGGAGATCCGCCTTCGACAGCTTGATGCCGTCGATCCACTCCATGGAGAGGATGCTCTTGGAGGTGCGCTGCCAGTCGACGGCAGGCACCCGGAAGCCGGGATCCTCGGCGCAATTCTCCGCCATTTCCGACAGGGCGGCAGCCTCTAGCCGGAGATCCATCTCCAGGTGCACCGAGCGCGCCAGCGTGTCGACAACGGCGAGGGGCCGCAGACGCCGCGCCTGCGGCGCAAAGCGCTCCACGAGACGGGCTGCGAGATAGAAGCTCTCCAGGTCCCGGGCAAAGCGCCCGGCAACCCCCGGCCTCAACACCTTCACCGCCACTTGGCGCAGGCCGCCATCCGCATCGCGCACCGTTGCCTGATGCACCTGGGCGATGGAGGCCGCCGCCACCGCGGGTCCGAATTCGACAAACGCGTCCTCGACCGGGCGGCCCAACCCTTCCGCCACAGCCTTGCGTGCCGTCTCGTCGGAGATCGGCGGTACCTCGTCCTGCAGCTTGGCCAGTTCCCGAGCCGCGTCCGCGCCGACCACGTCGGCCCGGGTCGCCAGGAACTGGCCGAGCTTGACGTAGGACGGCCCGAGCCGGTTCAGCGCCTGGGTCAGCCGGGCGGCGGCATCGGTCCGCTTGACGCCGCGTCGCTCGACGAGGCGCGCGGCACTGATGGCGAAGCGTGCCGACGGCGGCAGGTCGGGCAGCACGGCGAGGCCGAACACGCCTTCGCGCGCGAGCACGAAGCTGGCATTCACCAGCCGCAGGAAGGGCGCGATGTGAAGGGGCATCCGCTCAGACCTTGAAGCCGGAGTGGATGTTCGCGATGCCGCCGGAAAGCTGGCGGAAGGTGACGCGCTCGAAGCCGGCGTCCTCGATCTCAACGGCGAAGCGCTCGGGGATCGGGAAGGTGCGGATCGATTCCACCAGATACTGGTAAGGCTGGTCGTCGCCCGTGATGGCGCGACCCATCTTCGGGATCACCTGGAAGGAATAGGTGTCGTAGACGCGCTTGAGCATCGGCAGGTCGACTGGCGCGAACTCCAGGCACATGAAGCGCCCGCCGCGCTTGCAGACCCGGTAGGCCTCGGCAAGCGCCGCAGCCCGGTCGGGCACGTTCCGGATGCCGAAGGCGATGGTGTAGGCGTCGTGGGTCCGCTCGGCGAAGGGCAGCTTTTCGGCATTCAGCTGCACGAAACGGGTGCGGCTGTCGGCGCCGCGCTTCAGGGCGCGTTCCGCGCCCACACCCAGCATGGCGGCGTTGATGTCGGCGACCGTGACGCTGACGCCGGGTCCGCCGCGATCGAGGATGCGAAACGCCACGTCGCCGGTTCCACCGGCCACGTCGAGCACCCGGTAGGCGGAGCGGGTCGCCTTGGGCGGCGCGAGCCAGCTCACCATGGCGTCCTTCCACAACCGGTGCAGCCCGCCGGACATGAGGTCGTTCATCAGATCGTAGCGCCGGGCCACGCGGTGGAACACATCGTCCACGAGGCCCTGCTTCTCGCGAGCCTGCACCTTGCGGAATCCGAACGGCAGCTCGCCGTCGCTGCGCTCGTGCATTTGCGTTTCGCTCATCAGCGTTGGACCTTTCTCGCGAGACGATAGCCGCCCGCTCATGCTGGGGCTATGGTGAAGGCATCAATCCGGCTGGCGGAGCAAGCGTTCCGTTCGCCGGCATCCTTCCGCAGTCGACAGTCTTTGTGATGCCCGAGCTTCCAGAAGTCGAGACCGTCCGCCGCGGCCTCGAGCCTCACCTCACGGGCCGGACCCTTGTTACGGTGGAACAGCGTCGTCCGGATCTGCGCTTTCCCTTTCCGCAGGACTTCGCCGCGCGCCTGGCGGGCCGGCAGGTGACGACCCTCGGCCGCCGCGCCAAATATCTGCTCGCCCACCTCGACGATGACACCGTGCTCCTGATGCATCTCGGCATGTCCGGCTCGTTCCGCACCGAGATCGGCACCGACTCCGACACGCCCGGCGACTTCCATCACCCCCGCGGCAAGAACCCCGTGCACGACCACGTGGTGTTCCGGCTCGATGACGGCACCCGTGTCGTCTACAACGACCCGCGCCGCTTCGGCTACATGACGCTGATCGGCTTCGACGCGTTCGATGCGCATCCCCTCATCCGGAACCTCGGCGTCGAACCGGTCGGCAACCGGCTCGATGCGATCTTCCTTGCGGAGAAGTTCGCCGGCCGTGCGGCGCCGCTGAAATCCGCCTTGCTCGACCAGCGCATCATCGCCGGCCTCGGCAACATCTATGTCTGCGAGGCCCTTTGGCGAGCCCGCCTGTCGCCGCGTCGGGCCGCCGGCTCCATCGTGCGAAGGGACGGCCGTCCGACCGAGCGGCTCGAACGCCTGGTCCAGGCCATCAAGACGGTCATCGCGGAGGCCATCGTGGCCGGCGGCTCGTCGTTGCGCGACTATGTGCAGGCCGATGGGTCGATGGGGTATTTTCAGCATACCTTCGCCGTCTACGATCGCGAACACGAGCCCTGCCAGCGCGAGGGCTGCCGGGGCACGGTGGCCCGCATCGTCCAGTCGGGCCGCTCGACCTTCTTCTGCCCCGAGTGCCAGAGATAGGCGGTCCGCACCCGGTCGGGCACCGCCAGAGGAGAGGACTGATCATGGACCCCGCCAGCCAAACCGACGTCCGCCCCAGGGCACGAAGGATCGTTCCGATCCTGGCCGCCACCGCCATCCTCGTGGCCGGGACGGCCGCGCACGCCCAGTCGCAGATAACGGCCAAGCCGTTGCCGCAGGAGACGTGCACGGATCTCGCGAAGACCGCCAGCGAAAAGACCGGGATCTCCGTGGACACCGTCATCGGCGACGCCGGGCCGTACATGTACACCAACGTCGATGGCTCCGCGTGCCTGTTCTCCGGCACGGCGACCGGTCTCGACACGTCCCTGAGCGAGTTGGCCGGTCTCGCTGACGCGTTCGAGGGCTGGACGCGCGATTCATCCTACGACGCCGATGCCCCCGGTGCGACGAGCCTGACGCTGCGTCGCAGCGATGACTGGCTGGGCATTTCCGTCGACGCCGAGCCGCCGGCCGGTCAGTGCGGCGACGTCATGCTGTCGGAGTGCAAGGCGCCGATGAAGGAGTGGATGTGGACCTTCACCGGCATGGCGTTCTCCGCGCCGTCCGGGTCGGGCAAGCCGACGCTCTGACCGGCTTCAGCCGCCCAACCTTCAAGAAGACTGCGAAGCCAGCGGACGACCGTCCGCCGGCCGGTCAGGCCGCCCACCCGGAGCCGGTGCGCGCAAGCGCACTCGGCGCGAGGGGTATTAGTGCCGGAAATGCCGCACGCCGGTGAAGACCATGGCAATGCCGGCCTCGTCGGCCGCCTTGATGACCTCGTCGTCGCGCATTGAGCCTCCCGGCTGGATCACCGCCGTGGCGCCCGCGTCGATGGCCGCCAGGAGGCCGTCGGCAAACGGGAAGAACGCGTCCGACGCCACCACCGAACCGCGCGTCAGCGGCTCAGCAACGCCCGCCGCCTCCGCCGCGTCGGCCGACTTGCGGGCCGCGATGCGGGCAGAATCGACCCGGCTCATCTGGCCGGCACCGACACCGACCGTCGCCCCGTCCTTGACGTAGACGATGGCGTTCGACTTGACGTGCTTGGTCACGCGCCAGGCGAACTTGAGGTCGGCGAGTTCCTGATCGCTCGGGGCCCGCTTGGTGACGACCTTCAGGTCGCAGTCCTCGACCACCGAGCCGTCCCGGTCCTGCACGAGAAAACCGCCGGCCACCGACTTCACCATCGGCGTCGCGGTCCGCGGGTCGGGCAGAGCATCGGTCAGGAGAAGGCGCAGATTCTTCTTGGCGGCGACGATGGCGATCGCCTCCTCGCTGGCCCCCGGCGCGATGATCACCTCGGTGAAGATCTCGGTGATCGCCTTCGCCGCATCGGCCTCAAGCGGCCGGTTCAGCGCCACGATGCCGCCGAACGCCGACACGGGATCGCAGCGCAGCGCCTTGCGGTAGGCTTCCGCGATGGTTTCCGCCTCGGCCACGCCGCACGGGTTGGCGTGCTTGATGATGGCGACGGCTGCCGTGCGGGCCGGGTCGAATTCTCCGGCGAGTTCGTAGGCCGCGTCGGTATCGTTGATGTTGTTGTAGGAGAGCGCCTTGCCCTGCACCTGGCGTGCGGTGGCAACGCCAGGCCGCGCCGAACCGGCCCGGTAGAACGATGCAGACTGGTGCGGATTCTCGCCGTAGCGCATCTCGGAAACCAGCTTGCCGCCGACGGAGAACCAGGTCTGGTCGTGCTCGTCGATCTCGCCGGCGAACCAGCCGGAGATCGACGCGTCGTAGGCGGCCGTGCGGGCATAGGCCTTCGCCGCGAGCCGGGTGCGCAGCGCCAGCGGCAGCGCGCCCTCACCGGCCTGGAGCGTTTCAAGGACGTGACCGTAGTCGGCCGGGTCGACCAGCACGGTCAGATACGCATGGTTCTTGGCCGCAGCTCGGATCATTGCCGGGCCGCCGATGTCGATCTGCTCGATGACCGCGCGGAAGTCCGCACCGGCCGCCACCGTCTTCTCGAACGGGTAGAGGTCGATCACCAGGAGATCGATGGGCTCGATGCCGTGCTCCGCCATCTGGGCAGCATGCTCGGGCTCGTCGCGGATCCCGAGAAGGCCGCCGTGCACCAGCGGATGCAGCGTTTTCACCCGGCCGCCGAGGATTTCCGGGAAGCCCGTCACCTCGGACACGTCCGTCACGGCAAGGCCGGCGCCCTTGAGCGTCGCCGCCGTACCGCCGGTGGACAGGAGTTCGACCCCCTGCGCGGCAAGCGCGGAAGCGAACTCGGCGACGCCGGTCTTGTCGGAGACCGAGATCAGCGCGCGCTTCACGGCGATGCGATCGGGAATGGCCACGGTGGACGGCGGGGTCACCATGAGACGGATCCTTTCGAGACAGAGCGGGGACCAGGGACGGAAGGCCGAAGGCGCGCTCCGGACAGGCAGGGCGCTGCGCGTTCGACCGCGCGCGATGGCGGGTACCACACTTCACAGCGAGTCCGGAAGCCGTCGCGTCCGGTTCTCAGATCAGAAGCGGCGCGTCGTCTTCCTCTGGCTCGTCGGCGGACCGCTTGCGGGTGCGCACGCGCTCGGCCTCCTTCTCCAGCCTCCAGTTGATGGTGGTTTCGCCATCGACCCGGCCGTGGAGCACGATCTGGCTGGTGCGCCGCATGCCGTGCGAGCCCGCGAGAAACACCGATTCCTCGAGTTCCGGCTCGATCTCTTCGGCCACGAAGCGCCAGGCGGAGCGGTCTTCGCAGACCAGAAGCACCGCCTGCCCGCCCTGGCTGCGGTTGGCCCGCACCTTTGGATGAAGGTGGAAGCGGATCGCAAAGGGCGTCTTGTCGCCCGCCTTGCGGCCGGACGGGGTGAGCCTGTCACGTCCCATGAGCACGCGCCCGTCGGCGCTCAGCACGAGGGTGCGCTCGTGGACGATACCGAACTTCGCCAGGTAGCCGTCGTGATCGGCCACCACGGAGGTCTGATCCGCTCCTTCCTGGCGGTAGACGTCCACCTCGCGCGGCCCCCTGTAGAGAAGTGGCCCCAGCCGCCGGCCGAGTCCGTCAGGGGACAGCACCCGGGCCGAAGAGGTGTCCCCCACCACCAGCGTGGAGTGGGCGGCGGTGGTGCGGGCGAGATCGCGCCAGACAGCGCGGCCACCCGCGGGAAGACCGCAGTTGACGATGATCCGGTTCGTCCGGTCGCTGAACTCGAAGGACAGGCAGCCGGCGTGCGCCTCACGCGCGAAGCGCAGTGGCGGCGGCAGACCCGTGTCCACGATCGCCACGGCACCGCCCCCCTCCATGCGCTGGTACCCGGAATGGCGAGCGTTGCCGGGCGCGGTACCGCGGGAATCGTCATAGGCGAGAACGGTCGCCACCAGGTCGCTCGGCGTTGCGCCCATCCCGTTGAAGAGCGCGAACGCTCCGTCCCCGTGCCGGAAGAAGCGGACCATTGGCATCATGCGGTCGATCGCCTCGCCCAGCGTCTGCGACGGTGTGATGCCGCGCACCGACAGGGCCTGTCGGATCGGCAGGAGATCGGCCAGGAGTTCGAGGATCACCCCCGACTGGCGGGATACATGACCGCCATCGGCGAGGATCTGGATTGTCAGCTCGCGGTCCAGGATGCGGGTCACCCACCGGGCAAAGCCGGGCTGATCGGCGATGGCCGCCGCGGCGGCCGTCAGGGCCATCACCATGCGCATGCGCGGCAGGCCGTCGTCGGAGCGGGCGAAGGCGCACCGGAGCTGGTGAACGTGTCGTCCAACCGCCTTCAGGAAGCGTTGGTAGAAGCCGTGGTCGCAGTCCTCCAGGATCAGCGGCGACTGGGACAGCCAGGAGAGCAACCGGCGCGCAGCGACGGAATCCTCCCACGCCACGGGTGGCAGCTTTGAGCCGAGCCGGATCCATTCATCGACGAGGGCCCGCGCATTGGAGCGCGACAGCGCGGAATCGGAGGCGCGCAGATGCCGCAACCACGCAAAGCCGTGGAGCGCCCGTGCCCATTCCGCGGAAGGCGGCTCGACCACGAAGGGCGAGTTGCCCCCCACGTCCACCGTGTGGCCGCCGAAGGAGTAGAGCCCGGCATAGATGTCGGTCGCGACCGTCGGGTCGGCGGTGCGGATATCCTGCGGCGCGATCACCAGCCGGGTCGGCGTGACGTGCACGAACGGACCGATCAGGTCCCACCTGCCGGGCAGATGCGACCCTACCGTCTTCTGGATGGCAAGCGACCAGAGCTGCCCCCGGTCTGAACCGGTTCGTTTCGCCATCGGCGCGGTTCGCACTCCGCAAAAAGAAATCCACTGACCAGGCGGCGAACCCGATTCGCGGGCGGCGCCACACTAGATCAACTATCGGAAAAAGGGATACCGCATCAGCCCATTCCGCCCCATCAACTGGCACGGGTACTGCGGTCGACTTAGGATTGTGGCGGTGTTCGGAAGGATTGGGCAACGGAAAACCGGCCGAACCCTGCTTGGCGAGTGCTGCTTGCAGCTCGCACTCTCCCCGCAAAAGGCTCCTCCAGAAGGCCGGTTCAACGCTTGATCAGCCGGCGCGCACCAACCGCGCCGCAAAGAAGCCATCGAGGCCCGCGAGCCGGGGATCTTCGTGCGGCCAGTGCGACGGCAGGGTGCGCAGCCAGCCTTCAGTTGTGACGGCCTCGGAAAGCCCCGGCACCTCGTCTGTACGGATGGCGCTGGTGGAGAAGTCCGGATGGGCCTTCAGGAAGGCCTCGATCTGCTTCTCGCCCTCTTCCGGCTCCAGCGAGCAGGTGGAGTAGACCAGCGTTCCGCCGGGCTTCACCCAGGCTGCCGCGCGCTCCAAGAGCGCGCTCTGCAGGTCCGCGAGGGCCGCGATGTCCTTCTCGCGCTTCAGGAGTGCCACGTCGGGCTGGCGCCGGATTGTGCCGGTGGAGGTGCAGGGCGCATCCAGCAGGACGGCATCGAAAGCGCCGTCCGGCTCCCACTGCCTGAGGTCGGAAGCGACCGTTTCCGCCGACAGCGACAGGCGCGCGAGATTCTCCGTCAGCCGCCGGAGCCGTCCGGCGCTTGAGTCCACCGCGGTGACGATGCCGCCCGCTGCCGCGAGCTGGGCCGTCTTGCCGCCGGGTGCGGCGCAGAGATCGGCAACGCGCTTGCCGGCAACGTCGCCCATCAGACGGGCGGGAAGCGCCGCGGCGGCATCCTGGACCCACCATGCGCCTTCCGTGAACCCGTCCCGCTCGGCGATGGCACCGCCGGCCGTGGTCCGGACGGAGCCGGTCGGCAAGACGATCCCCGACAGCCGCTCCGCCCAGCTTCCGGGATCGGATTTCACCGTCACGTCGAGCGCCGGCTCAACCATGTGAGCGGCGGCAATGGCCCGGGCGGTATCGCGTCCGTAGGCGCAGGCCCAGCGGCGGAACAACCAGTCAGGCGTGTTGACGACCGGTCCGTCGATGTCGGCCAGCAGCGCCTCGCGCTCGCGCCCGGCCCGGCGCAGCACGCCGTTCACCAGCCCGGCGAAGCCACCGGAGGCCGGGTGCGCCTTGGCCAGGTCCACCGAGAGATGGACCGCGGCGTGCTCCGCCACGTCGAGATAGAGGAGTTGCGCGAGGCCAACCCGCAGGATGGTGTCGGCACGGCCTGCCGAGCGCGGCAGCTTCTTGTGAAGGAGCTTCGAGGCCACCGCCTGAATCTCGCCGCGCCTGCGCAGTGCGCAGCCCACCAGGGTGCGCACAAATGCGCGATCGCGCACGTCGAGGCGCGAGAAACGCTGCGCAATGGCATCGCTTTCCAGAACCGCATCGACCGGCACCTGGTCGCCGGCCATCTGCTCCAGAATATCCACCGCGAGGTCGCGGGCGGCGTAGCCGGCGGGCACCGGACGCCGGCGGGGACGGTTTTGGCTGGTCGGACGCTTGGTGCGCGAGCGCTCGCTTTGCTGGGGCTTCATCCCCACGGTCCGGACCCGCGCCGGCCGGAGCCGCCCGTTCGGGGTACCGATCCGCGACCCGAGCCGCGGCTCACGGGGCCTGCCCGCCCGAGCGCGGCGCCCGCCCCCTGCCCCATCTCGCTGGCCAGTTCCTCAAGCGCCGCGACCCGGTTCGCGGTTGCGGGATGGGTGGAGAACAGGTTGTCCATGCGCTGGCCGGACAAGGGATTGACGATGAACATGTGGGCGGTGGCCGGGTTCTGCTCTGCCGCCGGGTTCGGGATGCGGCGGCGGCCATTCTCCAGCTTGTCGAGGGCGGACGCCAGCCAGAGCGGCTGGCCGCAGATCTCCGCGCCCATCCGATCGGCGGAGTATTCACGCGTCCGGCTGATGGCCATCTGAACCATCATGGCCGCCAGGGGCGCCAGGATCATCATCAGGATGACTCCGACGAAGCCCAGCGGGTTGTTGTTGTCGCGCGATCCGCCGAAAAAGAAGGCGAAATTGGCGAGCATGGAGATGGCGCCGGCCAATGTGGCGGTGATCGTCATCGTCAGCGTGTCGTGATGCTTCACGTGGGCCAGCTCGTGCGCCATGACGCCGGCGATTTCCTCGCGCGTCATCATCTGCAGCAGCCCGCGCGTCGCCGCCACCGCCGCGTTCTGCGGATTGCGACCGGTGGCGAACGCGTTCGGCTGGTCCTCGTCGAGGATGAAGACGCGCGGCATCGGCAGTTCCGCCCGTGCAGCGAGATCGCGCACGAGGCCGTAGAACTCCGGCGCGCTCTGGGCATCGACCTCCCGCGCATGGTGCATGCGCAGCACCATCTTGTCGGAACTCCAGTAGGAGAAGATGTTCATGCCCGCGGCGACGGCGAAGGCGATGAACATGCCGGCCTGGCCGCCGATCATGTAGCCGATGCCCATGAAGAGGGCCGTCATCGCTGCCAGAAGCAGGGCGGTCCTGAAGAAATTCATGCGTGCGGTCGTCCCGTTCCGAAATGTCTGGCCGCGCCCGCCGCTGCTGCCCGGTCGGGTCGCCATGCGAAGGCTGCGGAGCGCCCCTGCGCCGCTCGCCTTTCGACGCGGGCGGGGGAGCGATCTATAAATGGTCGCAAGCACGGACCGCGACAAGCGTCGCAAGGCCGAGAGGACAGCAATGACGGACACCGCCCCTTCCCGAGCCGCTCTCGAGCCGGCAACCGAGGAGCCGACGAAGCCCCTCAGCGACGCGGCACGGCGCGCGCTCGCCGAAGCCGAAGCCCGGCGCACGGCCGATGCCGAACGTCCCAGCGAGGTCGGCGGACGCGGCGGGCTCGACCCCGCGCGCTACGGCGACTGGGAGGTCAAGGGCATCGCCTCTGACTTCTGAGGGCGCCGGCCGCGGCTGAGCCGCCACCACGAATGCAGCGCCAACGTTGCCAGGAGCAGGCCCCCGCCCACCAGCGCGTGGACAGTCGGTGCGATGCCCACCACAGCCCACACCCAGATCGGGCCGAGGATCGTCTCCAGCAGCATGATCAGGCTCACCTCGGCCGACGTGATGTAGCGCGGGCCCTGGGTGATTAGCGCGAACGAGATTGGCACCACCAGCAGCACAAGGAGGCCCATCAGGGCGGCATCCGCGCCCCTGAGCAGGCCCGGCGCGTGGAACGGCGCGGCGACCAGCGCCACCAGAAGCCCGGCGATGGCGTAAAGGAAGAACACGTCCGGTGCCCGCAGCTTGCGGATCAGCGTGAAGGCAGTGCCGAGCGAGATCGGGACGGCGGCAGCCACGAGGTCGCCCCGCCAGTTGCCCTCCCCGCTCATGTGCGAAGACAGCATGATCGCAACGCCGGCGAGACCCGCCACGATGGCAATCGCCGTCGAGGGGGCGATGCGTTCGCCGAGCAGGATGCGGCTGGCGATCGCCGCGCACAGCGGCGTTGCCGCGACCATGACCAGCACGTGGGCCGGGTTGGTGGTGGCCACACCGCCGACGAAGGCAAGCTGACAGACGGCGAAGCAGATCGCGATCATCACGCCCGTCCAGCCGCACTTGCGGGCATAGGCGATCACCCCTCCCTTGTGGCGGACAAGGCTCAGGATGCCGAGCACGACGAAGATGCCGAGGCCGCGCCAGAAGATGACGGTCATCGGGTCGACCGACATCAACCGGATGATCATGGCGTCGGGGGATAGCACGAGCACGCCGACCAGCGTCAGCAGCGTGCCCTTCATCTGGTCGGTCATCGGGTCTTCGTGTCCGCAGCCAGCAGCGCCTCGCCGGGTTCCGCCTCATGGCGGTCCGGCCCGGTCGCAAACCGTTGGGCATCGCGCACGAGGGCCCGGAAAAGCCGACGTTGCGAACGCTTGAAGACGAGCAGTTCGGGGTGCCACTGGACGCCGACGCGGAACGGCTTCCCGCTCGCCTCGATGGCCTGCACGATGAGCGCCTTGTCGCGCGCCACAACCTTCAGGTCGGTGCCGAGCCGATCGATGGCCTGGTGATGAAGCGCGTTCACCCGGAACCATTTGAGCTTGGCGATCCGCGCCAGCCGGCTGCCCTGCACCAGGGTTACGGTCTTGCGCGGCAGGATGGTGCGCAGTCGCGGCGGCGGCGCATCAAGGCTGTAAATGTCAGCAATCAGGTTGCCACCAGCGGCCACGTTCAGCATCTGAGCCCCCCGGCAAATTCCAAGAACGGGAATCCGGCCCGGAAGAACCCGGCGCATCAGCCGGATTTCCAGGTCGTCGCGATCGGGGTCGAGCCGCACGTCGGGAACGATTTCGCCGCCGTAGAGATGCGCGGAGATGTCATCGCCGCCGCCGACAACAAGACCATCTAGCCTTCCGGCCAGGTCCTCCACATCGTCGTCCGGCATGATCCGCTCGGTGCGCCCACCCGTCAGACGAATGGCTATAGCGGTCATGAAGTAGCTGCGCCAGCCGCCACGAGCGGACGTCGTGACACCGATCAGCGGCCTCCGGCTCACGACATCACCTTGTCGACCATCTCGTCCCAGTCAGGCTCGGCGGACAGCCACGCGTTGCGCCACCGCCGCCAGGCGCGCGACAGCAGTTCCAGCCTGTGGTCGTCGGCTGCAAGCCGCTCCACCGCGACCCAGCGGTTCCATTCGCCAGTGATCGACCAGGACGGATCGCTGAGCCGCGCGTCGGGCAGCCGGTAATGGAATGTCGGCCGCTTCGCCTTCGGTTTCTCACCGAGCGCCCGCGCGACGCGGTTTTCGTCGAGATATGTGAGCAACGGCAGGAGGTCGAGGTCGCGGTGCTTGCTGGGGTTGGCCCGGCAATAGGCGGTGATGAACTCCTCGAGACTGATGTCGTCGCCGGCGTTGACGACCCAGTCGACGAAGTCGGTCGGAAACGGATCCACGAACGGCAGCAGGGCGCGGGTCGGATCGATACGCATGCGGCGTCTGAGCCAGGGCGACAGGAGCAGGAAGGCGCGGAAGATCTTCAGGATCGGAGCGATCTCGCGCGAGGGCGTCTCGATGTTGAGGTGGAGGCCGAACGCGTAGGGCGCCCATTCCTCGGTGCCGCGTGCACCGGCGCCAGCCAGCGCCCGGACGAGGGTGTCGATCTCAGGCAGATCGGAGTGAGCGACCGGCGGCGCGATGATCTCGGCCGGCACCACGATGGAGGCCACCCGCCCGAACGCCTCGCGCAGTGCAAGATCGGCCGGTCCCGACTCCTCGCTCGGGTGAGCGTACCGGCTGTCCAGTTCGATGGTGAACGTGCCGAACTCCGTATCGGCCACGGTCCAGCGGTGGGGGTCGGACGCGGTGACCGTTCCCCCCAGGCGGGACTTCACGATATAGGCCGCCTCAACGGTTTCCAGTCCCGCGAACTCGACCTCGACACCGACCCGGCGCGGGGCACCGTCCTCGCCGAATGGCCAGGGCGGCGCTAACGGGTCGGGTATTAAAGTACCGGCTCCGCGGCCGGCTTTGTCCGGATCCATCGGATAGCCTCCTCCGTCTGGGATGCGCGGGACTCAAGATGGGCCGTCCGGAGCGGATTTCCGGAAGCGCCAGCCCCACGCCAGCACAGAGGAAATGGCGGAACGGCGCAACCGTTCCGCCAGGACGTTGCCGGCTTACCAGGTGCCGGTGTTCTGCATGGAGGCCCAGGGTTCAGCCGGCTCCTTCGCCTCGCCGTTCTGGAGCAGCTCGATGGAGATGCCGTCGGGGGACTTCACGAAGGCCATGTTGCCATCGCGGGGAGGACGGTTGATGGTCACTCCCGCATCCATCAGCTTCTGACAGGTGGCGTAGATATCGTCGACACGGAAGGCCAGGTGACCGAAGTTGCGGCCGCCGGAATACTCCTCCGGGTCCCAGTTGTAGGTCAGCTCCAGGAGCGGTGCGCGATCGGCTTCGGCGCGCTCGATGTCCTCGTCGGCAGACAGGAAGATCAGGGTGAAGCGGCCCTGCTCGCTCTCCATCCGGCGGACTTCCGTCATGCCCATCTTGTTGCAGTAGAAATCGAGGGACTCGTCGATGTCGCGGACGCGGACCATCGTGTGGAGATACTGCATGTCGGTCTCCTTCGTTTGCGGGGTCTGGCCACGCCAAAGCGTCCTGCAGTGCGGGGCGCGCGTTCGGCGTGGTCGAAGCTGCGAGAGGACCTAGAACGCGCTGGCGCTCGAAAGGTCCCAGTGCGGCTTGTAGTAGGCGTGGATGTCGTTGCCGAGAAAGTTTCCGGGCGGCACAAAGTCGTAGATCTCCGCGTAGGTCCGCTCGGTCTGGTCGGCCACGCGCCTGTAGATGTGGCGCGGACCCAGATGATCAACGTCGGCCAGCCCGATCGCGCCGACGATTTCCAGCAGGCTCTTAACCGTGGCACGGTGGTAGTTGGCCACGTGCAACTGGCGCAGATCGACGTCCACCGCGCGGGCTCGCCCATGATCCTGCGTGGCAACGCCTGTCGGGCAGGTGTTCAGGTGACAGCGCAGCGCCTGAATGCAACCGACGGCGAACATCATCGTGCGGGCGGCATTCACCATGTCGGCACCCAGCGCGATCTTCAGAACCATGTCGAAGCCCGACACGGTCTTGGCGCTGGCGATCACCTTGATGTCGTCACGCAGGCCGACACCGACCAGGCAGTTCTGGACGAAGACGAGCCCCTCCAGGATCGGCATGCCGAGCCGGTCGGAATACTCGATCGGAGCGGCGCCGGTGCCGCCCTCCGCGCCGTCGACGGTGATGAAGTCCGGCTTGATGCCGGTCTCCAGCATGGCCCGGCAGATGCCCATGAATTCCTTGCGCCGGCCGACGCAAAGCTTGAAGCCGACAGGCTTGCCACCGGACAGCTCGCGCAGCCGCTGGACGAACTCCAGAAGCCCGACGGGCGTGGAGAATTCCCGGTGAGCCGGCGGCGAGATGCAGTCCACGCCCATGGGCACGCCGCGGATCTCGGCAATTTCCGGCGTGATTTTCGCCGCCGGGAGCACGCCGCCATGCGCCGGCTTCGCACCCTGGGACAGCTTGATCTCGATCATCTTGACCTTGTCGAGCGCCGCCTTCTCGCGGAACAGCTCGGCGTCAAAACCGCCCTCTGCCGTGCGGCAGCCGAAATAGCCGGTGCCAAGCTGCCAGACGAGATCGCCACCGCCGGCCTTGTGGTAGGGGCTGATGCCGCCCTCGCCGGTGTTATGGGCAAAGCCGCCGACGCGCGCCCCGTTGTTGAGGGCGAGGATCGCGTTGGCGGACAGCGCGCCAAAGCTCATGGCGGAAATGTTCAGCCGGGACGCCGAATAGGGTTTGGCGCAGTCCGGCCCGCCGACCATCACGCGGCTTTCCTCCTCCGACACCACCTTGGGCGCCAGCGAATGGTTGGCCCGGTGATAGCCGACCTCGTTGACGTCGTACTGGGTGCCGAAGGCAAGCGCGTCCGGCTTGCCCTCGGCGCGCTCTGAGACGAGATCGCGCTGCAGCCGGTTGAACGGCCGCCCGCTCGAGTTCGTCTCGATGAAATATTGCCGGATGTTCGGGCTGATGAATTCGAAGGCGTACCGCAGGTGGCCGATCACCGGATAGTTGATCAGCACGTTATGGCCGGACAGGAAGATGTCGTAGAGGCCGAGCAGGATCAGCGGCACCACCACGACGAAAAGCCAGAAAAACGGGTAGGCGAGCCCTCCCGCCGACAGCACGAAGACGACCGCGACGATCGACGCGATGTAGAAAATCTTGCGGACCATGTTCCCCCTCCCCTGCCACCCGGAGCACCCAAGCCCCGGTACGCGGCACATGCGGCGGAACGGACGGCCGGCCCGCCACCGCTTGCTGGAATTGGACAAGTGATAGGCGATCCGGCGGCGCTCAGAAAGCCCGCTTGAACCACGAGATCATGGGGAGCCGGACCGCATTGGCGAACGGGCGACGTGAACCGTGCCGATCAGGGCCGGAAGACGACCGTCTTGACGCCGTTCAGGAACACCCGGCGTTCCGCATGCGCCTTGACGGCGCGGGCCAGGACCCGTGCCTCGATGTCGCGGCCGATGGCGACAAGCTCGTCGGCGGCATGGGCGTGGCTCACCCGCTCGGCGTCCTGCTCGATGATCGGTCCTTCGTCGAGATCGGAGGTGACGTAGTGGCCGGTTGCGCCGATCAGCTTCACGCCGCGGGCATGGGCCTGATGGTAGGGTTTGGCGCCCTTGAAGGCCGGCAGGAAGGAATGATGGATGTTGATCACCCGGCCGGAAAGCGTCGTGGAGAGGTCCTCCGACAGGACCTGCATATAGCGCGCGAGCACCACCAGCTCCGCGCCGGACGCCTCGAAAATCTCCAGAAGCTTTGCCTCGGCCTCCGGCTTGGTATCCCGCGTCACAGGCACGTGGTGGAAGGGAATCCTGTTCATCTCCGCGATCGGCTGCGCGTCGGTGTGGTTGGAGACGACGGCCGCGATACGCACGGGAAGCGCCCCCATCCGCTGGCGGTAGATGAGATCGAGCAGGCAGTGGTCGAACTTCGAAACCATCACCAGGATCGGCAGAAGCGCGGTGGCATCGTACACCGCCCAGTCCATCTGGAAGCGCTTGGCGACGGACGCCAGGGCGGCGGACACGTCCTCCCGCGAGACCCCCTCCGGGGCCATGAACTCCACCCGCATGAAAAACAGCCCGGTTTCCGTGTCGCCGAACTGGGCACTGTCCAGGATGTTGCAGCCGGAGTTGGCCAACGTGCTGGCGATACCGGCGACGATGCCGGGCTTGTCTTCGCACGAAAGGTTCAGGACGAGACGGGCAGAGTCGGTCATGGCGGCTGCGCTCGACGGTGGGTTGCGGAGGAGTTCGAGTGGCAGAAATGCGCCCGATCGGCAACCTATACACCGCCTCTACGCCCAAGCCGCGCGGCCCGCGTCATCCATGCTTCGAAATGCGACGGAACCGGCATCGTTGCTGCCTCTCAGCCCCCGTGCGGCCCCGTTCCTGCCGGGCAAAAACCCGCCAAGCATGGGGGAAATTGATCCGCACGATCACCTGCCATGATGGGAGCATACGGGCGGTCGCGCGGCAGCCGTTGCCGCGCGACGCTCGCTCAATAAGGGCAGACCACCCGCGCGCCGACGTCGTAACAGCCCGACGGATCGGTGGCCGGCCCGTCATAGGGTTGCGGTACCACGTAGACGGGACCGCCATAGGGCGCCGGCTCGGCATAGACCGGCGGAGCCGGATAAACCGGAGCCGCGTAGACGGGCGCGGCATATACCGGAGGGGCCTCGTAGACCACGGGCGGGGCCTCGTAGACCCGCACGCGCGGAGACGTGTAGCCGTAGCAGCCTCCGCCATAGCAACGGTTCTGGTTGGCCAGTGCGCCACCGATGATGGCGCCCGTCGCCAGGCCGATGATCCCGGCCGTGGCCGCCGCGGCGGCGGCATTGCCATTGTCCCAGCCACCGCGATAGCGCCGGCCGTGATAGCGGCCGCCGACGTGTTCGACCGGGAGCGATCCCGATGCCGAAAGGCCGGTCGCCCCACCAAGACCGAGCGGCGCGGACATCGCGGTCTGGGATGCCCCCGCGACCGACACCAGCAGCGCCAGTGCGAGACTCTTGCGTAGTGTCCTCATTGGACCCTCCAGGGGCGGCGATGCCGCCCGGACCTGCCGCCCCCGGCAGAGCGTTTCAACGACACGGACCGCGGTGTCCTGTGGGACGCGGCCAAATCGGGCCTACTGGCAATAGTGATACTTGCCGTCGTAGCCGAGATAGAGGCCTGTCTCGGGATTGAACGACTTGTACTTGCGCGAGCAGTAAGTGTACCAGGCCGGCGTCCACGGCGGGATGCCCGTGCGCGTCACGGGCGCGCCCTGCTGGACCACCACCGGCGGCGCGCTCGGAGCCGCGGCCGCCGCTCCGAGAGCCGCACCGGCGGCGAGGCCGAGTGCGGCTGCAGCCACCCAGGCACCGTCATTGTAGACGTACCAGCCATTGTGCGCCGGCCGCCAGTAGCGCCCGTTATAGTAGCGGCGCGGCCCCCGCCAGCGCGGCGGCGGCGGAGCCGGGCGATAGTAGCCGCGGGGCGGCCCCCGGTAGTAGCTACGCGGAGGCGGACCGCGGCGATAGCCGCGACGATACTGGACCTCTTTGACCTGCGGCGTGACCGCTTCCACCTGGCCGGCCAGGACGCCGGAGGCCGGAGCGGCGGACACCATTGTCGCGGGCAGCGACGTGATCGACAGGCAGAGCGCCGTCAGGAGAGCGAAATGCTTGCGCATGAGACGTGTCCTTCCCGATCGGAGCCTTAGCGGCAGTAATGGTACTTGCCATCGTAGCCGAGATAGAGGCCAGTTTCCGGATTGAAGGATTTGAACTTGCGCGAGCAGTAGGTGTACCAGGCCGGCGTCCACGGCGGGATGCCCGTCTTGGTCACCGGCGCGCCGCTCTGGACCGTTGCCGGCGCCTGGGGCGTCGTGATCGCCGAACCGAGCAGAGCGCCTGCGGCGAGGCCCAACGCGCCCGCGGCGATCCAGGCCCCATCGTTGTAGACGTACCAGCCATCGTCCGCCGGCCGCCAATAACGGCCATCATGGTAGCGGCGGGGGCCGCGCCAGTTGCGGCGATCGTCGTAATAGCGGCGGCGATCGTAGCGGTCGTCATAGCGCCGTTCGGCGCGGCGCCCGTCGTGGCGGTTGCCATCGTTGCGGCGGCGCTCGGCCCGGTTCTCGTCAGGACGGTTGTCCGGACGCGGACGGTCGTAGTTGCCGCCGTTGCTGGGACGATCGCCGCGCAGATTGTTGGGTCCGACGACGAAAGTGTTGCTGCCGGAGCTGCCCTGCCGGGTGTACTGGGCCTGCACGACGGACGACGGCGCAGCCAGCTCCGCGATTGCGGGGAAGGCGGTTGCTGGACCGGACAGGGCGACGCTCGAGAACGCCGCGGCGGCAGCCGCGATTACAAAAGCTCGATGTTTCATTTGTCGTTTCTCCACCACCGAAAAACGCGCTGCTTCCCAGCCGGGTTCCCGGGCGGTGCGCGCTGAACCTGCCCCTCTACGCTCATCCTTGGCCGATCCAGCCTGAACCGGACATGAACGGACGGCCGGCGCCCACTGCAAGACAAGGCTACCGGCATCCGAGCCGCGTCAGGAAAACCGCAAAATCGGCGGAGAAAAAGGCGGGACGGTCAACGGGCCAGGTGGGCGAAGGCGGAAACGACCTGCTCGTACACGCCGCGCTTGAACGGCACGACGATGGAGGGCAGCCGCTCGAGAGCTTCCCAGCGCCAGGAGGTGAACTCGGGCTTGTGGCCATCCGGCGGCGTCAACACGTCGATCTCGGCCTCTGCCCCCTCGAAGCGGAAAGCGAACCATTTCTGCCGCTGACCGCGATAGCGGCCCTTCCAGGCCACGCCCAGCAGGTCCTCGGGAAGATCGTAGGTGACCCAGTCAGGTGCCTCATCGATGAGGCTGATGGAGGAAATGGAGGTTTCCTCGTAGAGCTCGCGATGCGCGGCAGCGAGAGGCTCCTCGCCCTTGTCGATGCCGCCCTGCGGCATCTGCCAGGCCATCTGGACCTGGGTGTGCTCCGACCCGCTTGTGCGTTCGCCGATGAAAACCTTGCCCTCGGCATTGAAGAGGGCCACGCCCACGCAGGGCCGGTATGGCAGGCTCTGGCGATCGACCACGGCAAACCTCGGGACAGGGGGACAGGCTCGGGGCGGCTCGCGGCGGACCGGCCGCCGCCGGACGGACGTATGACGCGGCAACGGCAGGGTCAAGCGGGCTTCCCGTTCGGCAAGCATCGTCCAAACGAAACGGGGCGCCCGAAGGCGCCCCGTGGAACGTGTCGCGGTCGCATGACCGATCAGTTCGGGATAACGGACTCCGGATCCGGCGGGAAGGCGCTGTTGACCTGGATGCCCCGCAGCAGGCTGAGCGCCGACTGAAGCTGCTGGTCGTCCTCGGTCTCGGCCGGAACGTAGGCGAACGAGCCGGACTCTTCCTCGCCGTCGGAGGCCTCCAGATGGCCGCGCAGCGAGGATTCACCGCGCGCCTTGACCTTGCCGGCCAGTTCGTCGGGAAGCTCCTGCTCGACCTCGATGTCGGGCTCGATGCCCTTCGCCTGGATCGACGTGCCCGACGGCGTGTAGTAGCGCGCCGTGGTCAGGCGTAGAGCGCCGTTGGAGCCCAGCGGGATGATGGTCTGGACCGACCCCTTGCCGAAGGACCGGGTGCCGAGCACCGTCGCGCGGCGATGATCCTGCAGCGCGCCGGCAACGATTTCGGAGGCCGAAGCGGAGCCGCCGTTGACCAGCACGATGATCGGCTTGCCGTCGACCAGGTCGCCGGAGCGGGCATTGAAGCGCTGGGTCTCGTTGTCCTCCCGGCCGCGGGTGGACACGATCTCGCCGCGTTCGAGGAAGGCATCGGACACCGCGATCGCCTGGTCGAGCAGACCGCCGGGATTGTTGCGCATGTCGACCACGAAGCCCTTCAGACGGTCCTCGGGGATATCCGCCTCGAGCTCGTCGATGGCCTCCTTGAGACCGTCGAAGGTGCGCTCGTTGAACTGGGTGATGCGGATGTATCCGACATCTTCCTCCGGCCGCCATTTGACCGACTGGATCTTGATGATCTCGCGGGTGATATCGATGTCGAACGGCTCGTCGACACCGTCGCGCACCACGGTAACGGTGATGTCGGTATTCACCGGTCCGCGCATGCGCTCGACGGCCTCCGACAGGGTGAGGCCCTTCACCGGCTCGCCGTCGAGCTGGATGATGTAGTCGCCGGCCAGGATGCCGGCCGCGGCGGCAGGCGTGTCGTCGATCGGTGTCACCACCTTCACGACCTCATCCTCCATGGTAACCTCGATGCCGAGACCACCGAACTCACCGCGGGTCTGCACCTGCATGTCGCGAAAGTCCTTCGGCGGCATGTAGGAGGAATGCGGATCGAGCGACTGGAGCATGCCGTTGATGGCCGTCTCGATCAGCTTCTCGTCTTCGGGCTGCTCGACGTAATCGTTGCGCACGCGCTCAAACACGTCGCCGAACAGGTTGAGCTGCCGATAGGTATCGGATGACGCCGCCTCGGCAACGCCGCTCGGCATCCAGCGGGCGCCGTCAAGTGTGGCAACCGCAACGGCACCGATCACGACGCCCACCCCCACGAGGGTCAAACGCTTCATCATCCACGAACCTCTTCGTCTGCACGCGCCGACCACCACGGGTCGGGGTCGATGGAAGATCCATCCTTCCGAAATTCTACATAGAGCACAGGTCGCGGCGATTCGATGTCCATGGTGGCCGCGCTCGCGAATCTTTGAGAACCCATCGTCCCCACCGGCTCGCCGGCAAGGACGAATTGGCCGAGCTGGACGTCCGTCCGGTCCATGCCCGCCAGCAGAACATGGTATCCGTCGCCGACATTCAGGATCAAGAGTTGGCCATAGCTGCGGAACGGTCCGGCATAGACCACCCAGCCATCGGCCGGCGCCAGGATCTGGGCCTGGGGAAGCGTCGAGATCGAAATGCCCTTCGCCGCGTCGCCGGTGGCGTCCGGTTCGCCGAAGCGCCGCAGGACGGCGCCCTGGGCGGGGAGAGGCAGGCTGCCGCGCGCCCGCGCGAACGGGACGGCCGGCGACAGGCGTCCCGGGTCGCCGGCGCTCGGCTTGGTTTCCGCCTCGCTGGCCGTACGCGCCGCTTCCGCGGCCTTGCGGGCACCGGCGACCTCTCGCTCCAGCCCCTCGATCAGCTCCTGCAGCGACGACGTGCGCGAGGCAAGGTCCTCCGCCTTCTCCCGTTCGGCCTCGAGAGCGGCCACCTGCTCGTCGCGCTGCGCCTTCTTTTCCTCGACCAGAAGCTGGACCCGCGCGCGCTCCTCGGTCAGCGACGCGAGATCCGCGGACAGCGATTCGCGCTCCTCGGCGATTTGCGCCTTGAGTGTGGTCAGCGCCTTGAGGTCCGCGGCCAGCGCCTCCGCCTCGACATTGAGCTCCGGCACGACGGCGCCAAGGAGGATGGCACTGCGCACGGCCGCAAGCGCGTCTTCCGGCTGCACGGCGACAGCGGGCGGTGGCTTCGCACCGATGCGTTGAAGAGCGGCGAGCACTTCCGCGATCACGCCACGGCGTGCGTTCAGGGACAGGCGGATGCCGTCCTCGTTCCTGGACAGCTTCGCCAGCCGCTCCTCGCTGTCGGAAATGCGCCGTTCGAGACGGGCGATGCGCTCGCCGGTCCGCACCAGGTCTTCCGTGAGGGCGGCACGATCCTGATCGAGCGCCGCGACCTCTTCCGCCAGCTCCGCCTCGCGCTCGCGGGTCAGCTGCATTTGTTCGCGCAGGGCCTCGAGCTCCTGCTGGCGCGCTTCGATCCGCTCCTGTTCCTCCGCTGCGACGGGCTGGGCGAAGGCCCCCTCCCCCGTGGCGACCAGCACGGCGACCGACAGCGCGAGCGCCATCCGAGCCGCGCGCCGGGCGCGGGCGGGCAATCGGATCGGTCGGGACCGCTGGCGCGCAGTCATGCGTGAGACGGGCTCCAGAAACGGGCAATCCGGCGACCGGGCTTCCGGCCAGCTTCGAATCACAGTGTCGGCCGGCAGCGCGCGGGCGTCCACAGGCTGCCTTGCCGGAGTGAACACATCCTTATGAGATCGTCGCTGATCAAACGCGCGGCCCGCCCGCCGTCAGACCCGATGATAGGGGTGCCCGCTGAGGATCGTGGTGGCGCGGTAGATCTGTTCGCTCAGGAGCACGCGCGCCAGCATGTGCGGCCACGTCGCCCGGCCGAAGGCCAGCACATGGTCGGCCCGTCGGCGCAGATCCGGGTGCAGCCCGTCCGGCCCACCGATGACGAAAAGCGTGTCGGAGACGCCGTCGTCGCGCCAGGCCCCAAGCAGTTCGGCCAACTCGACGCTGCCGGTATCGCGACCGCGTTCGTCGAGGGCGATCACTCGCCACCGGTCTTCCAGGCCTTTCGACAGAACCTTCGCCTCGGCCTCGCGCCGGCCGTCTGCGCTTGGCAGTTGGGATTCGGCATGGTCGCGAATCCCGCCGACATCGAGACCCATCTGGGCCCCGACCTTCTTCGCGCGCTCCATGTAGCGCGCGACGAGGTCCTGCTCCGGCCCGTTCTTGAGCCGTCCGATGGCGACGATAGCAATCCGCATCAGGCCGTACGCACTGTCCCGATCCCGGTGATCCTCGCCCCGTCCGCCGATCCGTTCAGAACCGGTGGCCGGTCAGCCGACCACGTGGATGCTCGCCGGCTGTTCGGCCGACCACATCTTCTCCAGATTGTAGAATTCGCGCACCTCGGGACGGAAGAGGTGAACGATCACGTCGCCGGTGTCGATCAGCACCCAGTCACAGGTGCTCATGCCCTCGACACGGGACGTGCCGAGCCCGGCGTCCTTCAGGTCACGGAGAAGCCGGTCGGCGACCGCGCCTACGTGGCGATGGGAGCGGCCAGAGGCCACCACCATGTGGTCGGCGAGCGGTGTCTTGCCCGTCACGTCGATGGAGATCACGTCCTCGGCCTTGGAGTCGTCGAGACTTTCCAGGACGATGCGAAGCGCCTCCTCCGACATGTCGCGCGGAGGAAGGCTCTGATGAGGCTCACGAACGAGAGTCGCGCCCTCTGCCTCAAACTTCATGGTCGACAATTTGCCCTTTCGCCATGCCGCGCGAGCGCGGCTGTTCGACCACCGACTTGGACCAGGTCCCGACCGACGTCTTCGAGCCGGGCGTCCAAGCGTCGCGACCGCTTCTCATCGCAGATGTCTGCATCCTGAAGAAACGGTCCAGCATCGCGAAGATGCCACGGACGGCGAATCCACCGCCACAACAAAAGATAGGGGTGCCGGGATGACGATTTCAAGACGCGGAGGTGCGACGACCGTTGCGCATCGCCGTGGACGAGCTCGGATCCAGCGGCACGTGGAGAAATGTCCAGGCCGGCGGAGACGCGCCCGGCAGCGCCGCGGCCTGGGTTTCGGGCACGCGCGCGCCCGCGAAGGACCGCGCCGCCGGCGACGAGATGACCGACATTGACGCGCCCGGCCGGTCGACCACGGCAACCGGCACGAGGCGCATGATCTCGCGCCATTTCTGCCAGCGGTGCAGCGTCGCGAGATTGTCGGCGCCCATCAGCCACACGAACTTCACCGTGGGGAAGCGCCGACGGCAGAAATCGATGGTATCGGCCGTGTACCGGAAGTTGTAATTGGCTTCGAAGGCCGTCACCACCATGCGCGGGTGGTCGGCATACTCGCGGGTGATGCGGACGCGTTCGTCAAGGCTGGCCAGCCCGTCGTGGGATTTCAGCGGATTTCCGGGCGTGACCAGCCACCACACCTGATCGACACCGAGCCGCGACAGCCCCGTCATCGCCACGTGACGATGCCCCTTGTGAGGCGGATTGAAGGTGCCGCCGAAGAGCGCGATCTTCTGGCCGATCCCCACACGCGGGATCCGCAGATAGTCGGGGCGGCCCACGCCGCTCGCGAGGCGTTCCATCATGGGCGGGTTTGCCCGGTCCCGTGGACCCGGTACTTGAAGCTCGTCAGCTGCTCCACGCCCACCGGGCCGCGCGCATGGAAGCGACCGGTGGCGATTCCGATCTCCGCCCCCATTCCGAATTCGCCGCCGTCGGCGAACTGGGTCGAAGCGTTGTGCACCACGATGGCGGAATCGACCGTGGCGAGGAACCGCGTCGCGGCGGCCTCGTCCGCGGTGACGATGGCATCGGTGTGGTGCGAGCTGTAGCGGGCAATGTGGTCGAGCGCGCCGTCGAGGCCGTCCACCACCTTCACCGAAAGGATCGCATCGAGATATTCCGTCGCCCAGTCGTCGTCGCTGGCCGGCGCAACGTCCGCGCAGCGCGCCACCACCGTCGCGTCGCCACGGATGGCGCAGCCCGCCTCTTGCAGCGCGGTGACGATGGGACCGAGGTGCGTGTCGACCACCGCCCGGTCGATCAGCAGCGTCTCCATTGCGCCGCATATGCCGGTTCGCCGCATCTTGGCGTTGACGGCAATGGTGCGGGCCATGTCCAGGTCGGCGTCGGCATGGACGAACAGGTGGCAGAGACCCTCAAGGTGCGCGAACACGGGCACCCGGGCTTCCGCCTGCACCCGTTCCACGAGGCCGCGACCGCCGCGCGGCACGATCACGTCGACATTGCCGTCCAGGCCGGACAGCATGTGACCGACGGCGGCACGGTCGCGGGTGGGAACGACCTGGATCGCATCGGCCGGCAGGCCGGCGGCTTCCAGGCCGGCGACAAGAGCGCGATGGATGGCTGCGGCACTGCGACGGGTGTCGGAGCCGCCGCGGAGGATCGCCGCGTTGCCAGCCTTGAGACACAGGACGCCCGCGTCCGCCGTCACGTTCGGCCGGCTCTCGTAGATGATGCCCACGACGCCGAGCGGCGTGCGCACGCGCTCGATCTCCAGCCCGTTGGGCCGGCGCCAGTCGGCGATGATCTGACCGACCGGATCGTCGAGCGCCGCAACAACCTCGATGGACGTCGCGATTGCCTCGATGCGCTCCGCCGACAGCGTTCCGCGGTCGATCAGCGCCTGGCTCGTGCCCGCCGCCTTCATGTCCGCGACATCGTCGCCGTTGGCGGCGAGGATCGCCGGCACCGAGGCACGGACGGCCTTCGCCATCTCCGTCAGCGCGCGCGTCTTCTGCTCCGCCGATGCCAGCGCCAGCCGGTCGGCAGCGGCTCGGGCGCGCCGTCCGATGGCCAGCATCGTGGCCTCGACGGATCCGTCGCCTCCGGCGGAATCCGCGCTCTGTTCGGGCGTCGTCAGCATACTCCTGCTCCCCTCCCGAGGGTCCGGGTCACCGCCTGTACCACCAGATCGTCCCTATGGACCATCGCGGTGCGCCCCCGATACCCCAAAATTCCCTCGATGGCGCGGCTCTTCTTTCCGGCGATCAGCACCGCGTCGCCGGAATCGTAGGCAGCAAGCCCGCGGGCCAGCTCGTTTCCGTCCCGGTCGAGGATGCGCACCGCGTCGCCCCGGTCGAAGCGCCCCTCCACCTCGACCACGCCGGCCGGCAAGAGGCTCTTGCCCGCCGCGAGCGCCTGCACGGCCCCATCGTCGATGATCAGCGTGCCCCGTGTTTCCAGACGGCCCGCGATCCAGGTCTTGCGGGCCGCCGCCGGTTCGGCCTGGGCCAGGAACCAGGTTGCCTTGCCGGTGGCGTCGATGGCGCCGATCGGGTGGTCGCGGCGGCCGGATGCAATCACCATCGTGGTGCCGGCCTCCGTGGCGATCCGCCCGGCCTCGACCTTGGTGCGCATGCCGCCTCGCGACAGCTCGGAGCCGGCGGCGCCCGCCATCATCTCGATTTCGGGCGTGATGCGCTCGACCACGGGGATCAGCTCTGCGGACGGATCCAGCGCCGGCGGCGCGGTGTAGAGGCCGTCCACGTCGGACAGCAACACCAGGCAGTCGGCGCTCGCCATGGTGGCCACGCGCGCGGCCAGCCGGTCGTTGTCGCCGTAGCGGATCTCGCTGGTGGCGACCGTGTCGTTCTCGTTGATGACGGGGACCGCTCCCCGGGCGAGCAGCGTGGCGATGGTGGAGCGGGCGTTGAGATAGCGCCGCCGCTCCTCGGTATCGCCGAGCGTCAGAAGCACCTGCGCGGCCGTCATGCCGCGCGCGCCGAGGAACTCAGACCAGGCGCGCGCCAACGCGATCTGGCCGACGGCCGCCGCGGCCTGGCTTTCCTCCAGTTTCAGGGCGCCGGCCGGCAGTCCGAGCACCCCGCGACCGAGCGCGATGGCACCGGACGACACGAGGATGATCTCACCGCCGCCAGCGTGCAGCGCGGCCAGATCGTCGACCAGGCTCTCCAGCCAACCGCCCTTCACCGTGCCCGTCGCGGAATCGACAAGCAGCGACGAGCCGATCTTCACCACCACCCGGCGGCAATCGGCGATGCGCGGCGTCATGGCTGCCACTCCGGCTTGTCCGACGGAATGGCGTCCTTTTCCTCCTGCACCGCCTGGTCGATGGAGCGCAGCAGCGCGATCACCACCTTGTCGACGCCCTCGCCCGTGGGGGCGGAGACCAGGAACGGCACCTTGCCGGCGGCGCGGCCGAGCTCCTTCGCCTGGATCTCGCGCTCCTCCTGCGACAGCGCATCGACCTTGGAGAGCGCGACCAGTTCCGGCTTCTCGTCGAGGCCGTTGCCATAGGCGGCGAGCTCCTCCCGCACGGTGCGGTAGGCCTCCGCCACGTCGACCTCGGTACCGTCGACCAGGTGCAGCAGCACCCGGCAGCGCTCCACGTGGCCGAGGAACCGGTCGCCGATGCCGGCACCTTCGTGGGCGCCCTCGATCAGGCCGGGGATGTCCGCCAGCACGAAGCGGCGCGTGTCGACGCTGACGACGCCGAGATTGGGATGGAGCGTGGTGAAAGGATAGTCGGCAACCTTCGGCTTGGCGGCCGAGACGCGCGACAGGAAGGTCGACTTGCCCGCATTGGGCAGGCCGACGAGACCGGCGTCGGCGATCAGCTTGAGCCGCAGCCAGATCCACCGCTCCTGGCCCTCCAGGCCCGGATTTGCGCGGCGGGGCGCCTGGTTGATGGAGGACTTGAACCGGGCGTTGCCGAAGCCGCCGTTGCCGCCCTTGGCGAGGCACACCCGGTCGCCGGCCTCGGCGAGATCGGCAATGACGGTCTCGTTGTCCTCTTCCAGGACCACCGTCCCGACCGGCACCCTCAGGACGACGTCCTCGCCGCCGGCGCCGGTGCGGTTGCGGCCCATGCCATGTACACCGGGCTTGGCCTTGAAATGCTGCTGGTAGCGGTAATCGATGAGGGTGTTGAGGTTTTCCACCGCCTCCACCCAGACGTCGCCGCCACGGCCGCCATCGCCGCCGTCCGGCCCGCCGAACTCGACGAACTTCTCGTGCCGGAACGACACCGAGCCGGCTCCGCCGTCGCCGGAGCGGACATAGACCTTGGCCTGATCGAGGAACTTCACGGGAGGGGCCTCACTGCCGGCCGCCGGACGCGGCCGGGTCCTTTCGTCTCCGCCTCGCCGGCACCGGTGCCGGGGCAGGGTTCGTGTCGCGGGCGCACGGAGGGACCGTCCTCATGCATGCGCCCAAGTCTTCAACGACCGCCAGGTCTTGCGGTCAAGCCCGTAGCGCTCGATGGGCACCGTACCGCCGACCGCGACGGAGTGCATCAGCCCGTGGCCTCGCGGCTGAAAGCCACACTTCTCGATGACCCGGCGCGAGCCGGGATTGGTCACCCGGCACGACGCCTCGACCTCGTCCATGGCCAGTTCGGCGAACGCGAAGTCGAGAATGGCCTGGGCCGCTTCCGTGGCGATCCCCTCGCCCCAGTAATCGCGCCCGATCCAGTAGCCGAGATCGCCACGGTCCGCTTCCGTCCGTGTGATGCCGATCTGGCCGAGGATCTCTCCATCGCTGCGCCGGCAGACTTTCAGGGCCGTTTTGTTCGGCCCGTGCGACCCGAGCCAGTTGGCCACCGCCGCCTCCGTGAGCGGGTGCGGCATGCGGGCCGTGTGCTTGGCGATCTCGAAATCGTTGCCCAGCGTTGCGAGCGCCGAAACATCGGCCTCGCCGACCGGCTGCAGCGCCAGCCGCGGGGTCAACAGGGGGAGGCTTTCGGACCAGGCGTCGACACACGGTTCCATCGGGCGCACTCGCGTTGAAACGACAAAGGGGAGGCGGTCGTCCCGTCTCCCCTTCGCGTCAACTTTGCCTCGCTGGCCGGGTCACGGGACACCGGCGCGAGGGTCGCCCTCAGGCCGGGTTAGCTGGCGGTCTCCGGTGCCGGGACCACGTTGACGGCCGTGCGACCGTTGGCGATTGCCTGGAACGTGACCTGACCCTCGACGAGCGCGAACAGCGTATGGTCCTTGCCCATGCCGACATTCACGCCCGGGTGCCATTTGGTCCCACGCTGACGGATGATGATGTTGCCCGGGATCACGTGCTCGCCGCCATACTTCTTGACGCCGAGACGACGGCCGATCGTGTCGCGACCGTTGCGGGAGGAACCGCCTGCCTTCTTATGAGCCATGGCTTCGACCTTCTCTCTACTCGTTGCCGGCGCCGCAGCGCCCGAACCTCGATTTCAGCAGCGCTTACGCGGCGGCGCCGAGGTTGATGTCGGTGATACGGACGACCGTCAGCGGCTGACGGTGACCGTTGCGGCGCCGGGAGCTCTTCCGGCGGCGCTTCTTGAAGATGATGATCTTGCGGGTGCGCTTCTGGCCGACGATCTCGCCCGCCACGCTCGCACCCTCGATCAGCGGCGCGCCAACCTTAAGGCCGTCGTCGCCGGAAACCATCAGCACGCTGTCGAAGGTGAGCGTCGCGCCGGCATCGCCGTCGAGCTTCTCAACCTCGATTTGGTCGCCGGCGGCGACCTTGTACTGCTTCCCGCCGGTCTTGATCACTGCAAACATCGTCTTATCGACCAGTTCTTCTGAAACTCTGTTCGTCTGCGAAATGCGTCGCCCCGGTAAGAAGCGACCGCTCGAAAGGCCGGTCCCGATCGTCTGGCCGCTGCAAGCGCAGCGCCTGAACACGGGGACAGGCCCCATCCAATCCAAACCTTTGCCGAAGGGCGTGCAATATAGCCGGCAAGCCCTCGCTGTCAACGCGAGATCGGGTGCAAAAGGGGCCAAAACAAGGGCACCGGCCGGGAAACCGCGTTGCGCCCCCTGCCCGCTCCGGGCTGCCGGCGCCGCTGAGGCGCCCGAGACAGGCGTGCAGCTCCCTCTCGCACAAGCGATTCCCGTCGAACGCGGCTCAACCGATTCCCTGATCCGGCCAGGCCCGGCGGAACTTGGCGAAGAGGCCGAACGCTGCGCGGTGGCGTGACGAGCCGAGCGCTTGTCGCGCGGCCGTCCCTGCCATCCGGTCGCCGCAGGCCAGGGCGGCCCCAGCTCCTGGATGGCGCGAAACGGGCGTTCACGGACGCGTCCACAGCGGCTTTGAAAATTCGCCCCGCGACGGCCTTGTCGACCGACAGGTCTGTCGTTATGGTCCGCGCCCGCTGGACGATCACAGTCAGCCAGGGCTTCGCGGAGAGGTGCCGGAGTGGTCGAACGGGGCGGTCTCGAAAACCGTTGAGCGCGCAAGCGTTCCGAGGGTTCGAATCCCTCCCTCTCCGCCATCGTTCCGTCGAACGGCCTGCAAACGCGCGAAACGGCGCGTTAAGCCCCCTCAACCTGCCCCCTCTCCCTGGAACCCCGAACAACCTTCGGCGGGCGGCGTGCAACGCATCGCGCACCGGGACAATCCATCCCGACCATCGGGAGCCCACCGCAGCAACGGCGGAGCCGGCAGCGGTTCGGGCGGCTCATCGCCCTAACCTTTCAGCCGTTTCGTGGTGTCTTCATGCCGCTCGCCCCCTGCCATCCGTGCAAAGGCCGCGCGCCAGCCCTCTGCCAGTTGCGCCATGCCGGCCAACTCTGCCGCCTCTGCCACCGAGACCTCGCGCCGAAGCCGCGCCGCGGTGACGCGCGCGACGCTCCAGTCCGGACAAGGCCTTTCGATCAGCGTGAGATTATCCCCGACACCGACCTCTCCTGGTGCGAGCACCCTGTAATACCACCCCGTCCGTCCCGATGCCTGAAAACGCCAAGCCATCCGGTCGTCGCCCGTGTGGGCATTGAGCTTCCAGCAGGGTTGGCGCCCCTGGCTGATCTGCACCGTTGCCGTTCCCAGCTTGAACACGTCGCCGATGCAGACCGTGTCCTCCGTCAGACCGATGGTCGAGACGTTCTCGCCGAACCCGCCGGGGACGAGATCGTCGCGGGCCAGTTCGACACCCCAAGCGGCATAATGCTCGCCCGGATAATGATGAAGGGCCTTGTCCGGTCCGCCGTGCACCCTGAGGTCGGCCTGCGCGTCTCCGTCGAGACCGTTTTCCGTGAGCGAGACCGCCCGCGAAAGCAGCCGCTTTCTGATCGCAGAGGGTGGCTTCCCGGCCCAGCGGTCTTCGACGCCCCCAACGAACACGCCTTCAACGGTGATTTGGATCGTCATGCCGCAACCTGTTCGTGACAGATTTGGTCGCCCTCTTCGAGCGAAAGGGGCAGCGAAAGCAACGCGCAGAATGCACTGTCTTCCGTCCTGCGATGATACGCGCAGCCGCAACACAGCCCGAATGCGCGTCCGCCCCTCGCTGCCAGGCGGGATGTCAGGACCGTCGAGAGGGCTTCGGAAAGTTCCGCCTGCCGCTCAAAGGGCAGGGTTTCGATGGCCTCGACCAGCGCGGCCGTGCGGCCCGCCACGGCCTGCCCCGCAACGGTGAGATCGTACCGGATTGATCTCCTGTCCGCATCGGATCTGGTTTCAGACACATAGCCCTTCCGCATCAATGCCTTGAGCGTTTGCGACATCGTTCCGCGCGTTGTGCCGAGATACTCCGCGACGTGCGAGGGCGCACGCGAGAACCGGTTCGCGCGCAACAGATACTCGAGGGCCGAAATCTGCGCCGGGTTCAGGTCGTCCCCCCACGTCTCCGAAGCATCCAGGCGGGACAGGCGGTTGATGAGTGCGCGAATGTGAGCGGCATGCGTCATACAATATTAGTATCGACTCGACACCAAGCGTGCAATGGCCTAGAAGATATCGACTCGCTATCAGGAGGCCATCATGTTCCGAATTTGTCTGACGTCCGCTTGTGTCCTGGCTCTCGTCAGCGGCGCTTTCGCCGGCGAAAATCACGCCATCCACACAGACGGGGCCATTGTTTCGGAGGCCGACGGTCCCAGAACCGCCGCATTCGACATTCTCGCCGCCCATGCCCATCGCGACGGGCGTCTCGTGACATTCCACATGACGACAAACGGCGTCGCCGGTGCAGAACAACCAGAGCCGATCGGGACGCTCGGCGGCGCGCCGGTGTTCTCCTATGTCTGGCCCACCTCGCTCGACCCCGCGACCGTCGGCTTCGAAGGCGGCAGCGGCATCCTGGCTCTGGCAGCGACCAGCCACCCGGATTTTGACGACACCCCGCTCTTCGACGAAAACAACGATGGCGATCCGGCAAATGACGGGCTCTCGTGGCACAGCCACTGGGTGGTTCTGACACCGACCGAAGCCTGCGGTGACGGTGCGCTCGGCGTCAGGGACATCCCTGAGGGTGCAACGCCCGCCATGCCCGCAACATGGCCAGGCCTGCCGATCTTCATCGACAGCCCGGGCTACACGCCCCTGTTCGACGGACCGGAAGTCTCCATCACGGTGCCCTTCGCCGATCCGGACGCGGTCAGTGGAGCCACCTATGACGGCGTCACCTCAGCGCTGCGGGTGAATGCGAACATCCACGCACCGCTTCTTTGCGTGACGGATGTTTTCGATATCGCTTCAGGCGATCTCAGCCTGCCTGGCATCCTCGACTGATCCCGCAGGCGCGTCGCGTTCGCGCGGCGTGCCGTTGACGTATCGGAGACCGATATGGCCGGAACCTGGCTGCCAACCCTGCTTACGGACACGCCGCAAGATGGCTACGCCCTCGCGGTGAAACTGGCGCGTGTCGCCGTCAAGATGACTCAAGCAGATCCAACAATCCGCGAAGATCTGCGCACCGTGTACGAAAAGGACGCCGGTGCGCTCATTGCGGTCTCCTCGGTCGTCGCGACCCACTTTCAGACAGTCGCGGCGGCCAACAACTACTGGAGAGACCGATGAGCGAACGGCATAGGATGCTGCCCGACTGGACCGTGGATCAGTGGTTCAACGCGCCGAATCCCATCTCGCTCGGCGACCTGCGCGGCAAGGTCGTCGTGATAGAGGCGTTCCAGATGCTCTGCCCAGGATGCGTTGCACATGGATTGCCGCTCGCACAACAGGTCCACGACCAGTTCTCGCGCGACGACGTCGCTGTGATCGGCTTGCATACCGTCTTCGAACACCACGCTGCGATGACGCCGGTATCGCTCGAAGCCTTCCTGCACGAGTATCGGATTGGTTTCCCGGTGGGCGTTGACCGGCCGGGCGACGCAACCCTGCCCGTCACCATGGAGCGCTTCGCCTTGCGAGGCACCCCGTCCTTGTTGATCGTGGATCGAAAGGGGGTCCTTGCGGCTCATCATTTTGGCGAGATCAGCCCTCTCAGACTGGGTGCTGGAATCATGTCCCTCATACTGGCCGCGCCGCCATCTCACCCCGACCCCGGCTCGAACCCGTGTGACGGAACCGGGTGTATCGCCTGAACGCGGTGGAGAGACGCAAACCGGCGCTCCGGAGGACACGGTGGCCCGGCCGGCGTGGTGATGGAGATGCCGATCAACCAGGCCCAGAGACGCGCTGGCCGGCCGGATCCGCTTCACCCACTACAGCGACTTCGGCCCGTTCTACGCCAAGCCGATCATCGACATCGTCGCCGCCTACACGCATGCGCCGGCCTTCAACGAAAGCGGCGCGGGCATCTGGAACCTGCATTATGACAGCCAAGGCGATGCCCAGGTGGCGTTCAGCCCCAGCCTGGAGATCGGCCGGCGGATCGACCTGGGAATCGGTGTCCTGCGCGCCTACGCCCGGGCTGGACTGACCTACTGGAACGACAACGACTGGTCTCGGGATGTCACGTTCGAGGGAATGGCGGCCGGAGATGCCGGCCACGCCAACGTCTTTGACGGCAACGAATTCTATGGGCGTGGCACCCTGGGCGCGGAGCTGATCTCGACACGGAGTCTCGCCATGCGCTTCGAGTATCAGACTCGGGCAACGACGACTTCCTGAACCATGGTGTCTCGGGCCGGCTCAGCTTCCGGTTCTAGCCGGTCCGCTCTTGCCCGAGTTGCGGGGCGGCTACGCCCAGGTCTGACGGGGCGTCGTGCTCCGGCGCCACGGGCCTGACCGGTCTGCGGCGCCGACGGAGATGGGCGCGATTATAGCCAGAACGGGAATAATGAACTCGGCTGATCCGCGTTTATAGCCGCCGAGAGAGGCTTTAGGTTGGGGACAACAGACACCCCAACGGATTCCTCCCGTGAAAGCGATGACCCTCGAAGCCTATGGCGAGACCGCCCTCTTCCGGCCGGCAGACCTGCCCGATCCGCAGGTCCAGGCCGGCCACGTGGTGGTGGGGATTGCCGCGACAAGCGTGAACACCATCGATACGATGATCCGGTCGATGGGCAAGGACCTGCCGCTGGCTCCGGACCTTCCGGCGGTGCTCGGCATGGACTTCGCCGGCACGGTCACCGCGGTCGGTGACGGGGTCACCGGGTTCGCGATCGGCGACGAAGTCTACGGCTGCGCCGGTGGCCTCGCCGACCTGCAGGGCGCGCTGGCCGATTCCATCGTCGCCGACGCCCGCCTCATCGCCCACAAGCCGAAGAGCCTCACCATGCGCGAGGCTGCCGCCCTCCCGCTGGTCGGCATCACCGCCTTCGAGGGCCTGACCCGCGCCGGCGTGACGACGGACAAGAAGGTCCTGATCCAGGGGGCGCGGGCGGCGTCGGCCACGTCGCCGTGCAACTGGCCAGGGCCTTCGGTGCCGACGTCTTCGCCACCGGAACCGGCGCCGCGCAGATCTCGGTGATCGAGGGCTTCGGCGCCACGGCCATCGATTTCCGTGAAGAGACCATCGACGACTATGTCGCCCGCCACACCGGCGGCGCCGGCTTTGACGTGGTCTTCGACACGGTGGGCGGCGCCAACCTGACCAACTCGTTCGCCGCCGCTGCCCTCAACGCTCACGTCGCCACCACCGTCACGCTGCTCGAGCTCGACCTGGCACCGGCCCATCTGAAAGGCCTGTCGCTGCATGTCGTGTTCATGCTGATCCCGATGCTGCACGACGTCGGACGCGCCGAGCATGGCGCGATCCTGGCGAAGCTGGCCCACCTGGTGGACGCCGGTTCCCTCAAGCCGCTTGTCGACGACCAGGCCTTCGGTCTGGAGGACGCCGGGGCCGCCTACGCCCGGCTCACCAGTGGCCAGGCGATCGGCAAGGTGGTCATCGACGTCTGACCCGGGGCCGGACCGGCCCCTCTCGCCGCCGCCCTACTCTGCCGCGGGCGGCGTCGCGCCCAGGGCGTCCGCAAGGAACGCGACCACGTCGGGCACGGTGGCACCGAACAGCTCACCGCCGTGCCCAGCACCCTCGACAAGACGCACCTCCAGGAGGCCGGTGCCCGGCCGTCCAGCCAGGTGCTCGTGCAGGCGCGCGGTCTGAAGCGGCGACACCACCGCGTCTACGGTCCCATGCATCAACAGGGTCGCAGGCAGCGGCGTGTCCGGGTCAAGCCGTTCCAAGAAGGCCAGCGGGCTCGCGGCATCCGCCGCCTGCCGATCCTCGGCAGCGACCGCATTGATGAGGATGTCTTCCGGCGGTCGCTCGCCGCCCGGGAGCGGCCGGTCGGGCACGTCGTCACGCTGCCGGTCTGCAGCCAGGTTGAAGAGGTCGGATGGCGCGTACCAGGACACGAGCGCATCAAGCGCCGTGTCCGGATTGCCAGCCTGCTCGTAGGCGGCCCAGAGCGCCAGGTGCGCGCCGGACGATTGCCCCCAGACGGCAATTCGATCGGCATTGTAGCCATAGGTATCGGCGTTCTCGCGCAGAAACGAAAAGGCGGCCCGGAGATCCTCCAGCTGGGCCGGCCACGCCTGTTGGGTGCTGTACGTGTAGTCGATGGTCGCGACCGCCATGCCCGCGCTGGTGAGGGCGTCCACCCGATCGTAAAGCTCGACCTGCGTGCGGTCGTTTCGGAACCATCGCCCTCCGTGGACGAAAACGACGAGCGGCGGGCCCGTCATCCCCTCGGGCACGACGAGGTCGAGCCGGTTGCGCTCGCGGGGCCCATAGGAGATGTCGCGAACGGTATCCGCCATGGCACCGGTTCCCACACATAGAAGCGCCAGTCCCGCGCCGAATAGCCTGATCATAGCGTTGCCATTCCGGTTGCATGACGAGGCTGCCCAGCGGGGCCCCGCCGCAGATGTCATTCAGGACAAGATGGGGAGGAGCGGCCATCCCGCCATACCCCGCCGCGCCGGCGCGTCGTGGGGACGCACCTCTATCCGCGGCATCGGCAGACCCGTCATGGGGTTGTCGATAAATGCTTGTATCTGCCGGACAATCCGGGCCACATGGAGCCTGGTGGGTATTCTTGCGCCGCGCATCGTCATCGAACCGAGATCCCGGACGGAAGGGCTGACGCTTCCGGACGCGAACACGGCGGCGAAACAAAACGGCGCGGCGGATTGGCGATCGGACGCAGTGGCCTGCCCGGCTTTCTGGGCTGGGGACCGCTTGCCCCGATCGTGGCTGGAGTGGGCAAATGGGGTCTGGTGTGTCGCGCGGAAAACGGAAACCGGACCGCGCTGAGAGGGTCAAGGCCCAGTCCGCAAGGCCTCGCGCCGCAAGCCGCATCCGCCGGGTCGCGTCCTCTCTGCTCTTCCAGTCGACGGCGCTTGCGGGAACAATGGCCGGCATTCCGATGCCGATCTATTCGCGCGCCTATGCCCAGTCGGTGTCGTGTTCCCCGTCGGTCTCGAGCTACGTCCTGTCCGGCGGTAGCTCCGCCGCGCCCCCGAGCGATACGATTTCCAAGACGACGTTCACCTGCACGGTGTCGTCGAGCACCACGATCACCTCGCCGCAGTACGCCTACGGCGGGGCGTACATGTTCTACAAGGACCCGCCCCCTTACGGCGTCTACGATTCCGCCACGGGCTACTACAAGAACTACTACGGGTCGGGATCGGGCCAGCCTGGCCTGAACATCACCGTGACCAACACGGCGGATATCGACGTTACGGCATCCGCCGACACGGCGCTGATCCTGGCGCCGGGCACCTCGACGTCCAATCTCAGCGACCTCGCCAAGACCCAGTCCAACGCGCTGGCCGTGGTCTCGCGCGGCAGCCGCAACTGGAACAAGGACGCCAATGGCGGCGTCATCGGCAGCGGCGGCAATGCGGGCGCAATCTCCATTACCAACTCCGGCACGCTGACCAGCACCGTCGGCGGCGGCATCTATGCGCTGTCCCAGGCCGGCGACGGCCGCTCGGCCTACCGGGGCGGCAATGGCGGCGATGTCACCATCGTCACGACGGGAGACGTCACCGGGTCGAGTTCCGGCATCGTCGCCATCAGCCAGGGCGGCCGCTCCAGCGGCCCCGTCTACGGCTACTATTTCAACGCGCAGGCGGGCTCCGGCGGCAATGCCTCCGTCACCGCCTACGGATCGGTCTCCGCGACGAGCAGCGGCCCGGCGATCCTCGCCGCGTCCTACGGCGGCAACTCGCCCCGGGCGAAGAGCGGCTTCGCGGACAACACGCTGCTGCGCACCGAGTATTCGCTGAAAGGCGGCGCCGGCGGCAACGCGGGATCCTCGACCGTCACGGTGGGCTCGTCGGACACCCCGTTCGCGGGAACCATCGCCACCACCGCGTCCGGCAAGATCGGGACGGACAGCCCCGCGCGCGCGTCCGGCGCGGCCATCGCCGCCATGAGCGTCGGCGGCCAGGGCATTTCCACGGTCGCCGACGGAGGCGACTACACTAACTACTACACCGGCGGCACCGGCGGCGCCGTGACCGTCACCGTCACCGCGACCTCCGACGCCAAGATCACCACCAAGGGCGCCTCCTCGCCCGGCGTCATCGCCCAGAGCGCCGGTGGCGCCAGCAAGTCCGGGTACTATTCCAACACCTATGTCGGCGGCGACGCGGGCGCCGCGAACGTCACCCTGGGCGGTGGCGGCAGCATCTCCACGTCCGGAGACGGCTCCAGCGGCATCGTGGCCCAGTCGCTCGGCGGCGCCGGCCAGTCCACCTTCTACGACAGCTCCTACGGCAAGGCCGGCAAGGGCGGCACCGTCAACGTCACCAACGACTTCGCCATCACCACCGAGGGCGACCGCGCCCACGGCATCGTCGCCCAGTCGGCGGCCGCGGCCGCGGGCTACGGCATCCTGACCAACACCAGCGGCAAGGCCGTGGTCTGGGGCGACCAGAACGACAACTCGGTGGGCAGCGACGCGGTCTCCGTGACCAACCATGGCGCGATCGCCGTGCACGGCGTGGACGCCCACGGCATCGTCGCCCAGTCGCTGGGCGGTGGCGGCGGGCTGCTCGCCTCGACGACCGCCCTTTCCCGGAACGGCAACGGCTCCCTCGACAGCGGCGCCACGCAGCAGGTCGGCGGCTATTCCGGCAGCGCCGATGGCGCCTCGGTGACGGTGAAGAACTACGGCGCCATCACCACCTATGGCGGCTACGCCTCCGGCACCGCTGCGAGCACCAGCAGGTCGGGAGGCGGCAACCCGAAGCTCGGCGGCGGCATCGCCATCCTGGCGCAGTCCGTTGGCGGTGGTGGCGGCGTCAACACCGGCCTGGGCGCCTACGGGGTGATCGGCGGCGGCTACAGCTCCCAGAGCACCTCCGGCACGGGATCCAACGGCGGCACGGTGACAGTCACCAATGCCGGCGCGCTCAAGACTTACGGGTCGGAGGCGCACGGCATCGTCGCCCAGTCCATCGGCGGCGGCGGCGGCACGGGCCGCAACTCCGACGGCCTGTTCAAGGCGGTCGGCGGGGCCGGTGGTCCGGGCGGCACCGGCGGCGACGTCACCGTCAACAGCCAGGCCGACATCACCCTCTCCGGCGACTACGCCGCCGGCATCGTCGCGCAGTCCGTCGGTGGCGGCGGCGGCCAGGGCGGCAAGGCAAGCTCCTGGGGCCTGTTCTTCTCTGAGGCCACCGGCGGCACCGGCGGCGCGGGTGGCGACGGCGGTACGAGCAAAATCTACACCAGCTCCGGCACGACGATTTCCACCGGCGGCATCAACGCCATCGGCGCGCACGCCCAGTCGATTGGCGGCGGCGGCGGCACCGGCGGCGCTGCCAAGTCAAGCTCCGACGGGCTGTTGTTCGATTTCGCCATCGCCACCGGCGGCAACGGCGGCGATGGCGGCGATGGCGGCACCGCCTACGTCAAACATGACGGAGCGATCGCCACCAAAGGATACGATTCGGCCGGCATTCTGGTCCAGTCGATCGGTGGTGGCGGTGGCGCCGGTGGCGGCGCCACGTCGAAGGCGCTTGGCATCAGTGTTCCGGTCAGCGAAACCGGAACGGAGTTTTCCGCCACGATATCGATCGCCCATGGCGGATCCGGCGGAAGCGGCGGCAGCGGCGGCGAGGCCAAGGCAATCACCCACACCGATTCTTCGGTGACCACCAGCGGCGCCGGGTCCATCGGTCTGCACGTTCAGTCGATCGGCGGCGGCGGCGGTGCCGGCGGCGACTCCAGTGCCTCGTCCGCGTCGGTCACCCTGGCGGAGTTCTTCGAGAAGGAGGAAGGCGGCGACGACAACGACGACGAATCCGGCGGCGACGATTCCGGCGGAGGCGAGAATGCCAAATCGTCCGCCAGCAGCGGTGGCGGCGATGACGGGGGTGACGGCAAGAAGCCGGAGCCCAAGAACATCTCCATCAAGCTCGACGTGTCGCTCGGCGGCTCCGGCGGCGACGGCGGCGACGGCCAGACCGCGTTCGCCCATTCCTACGGGGCGATCACGACCACGGGCCAGTTCTCCGACGGCATCCTCGTGCAGTCTATCGGCGGCGGCGGCGGTCAGGGCGGGACGGGCGAGTCGGAAGCCGCGACCTACGGCGGCGGCACCTCGGTCGCCACGGCCTTCACCCTCGGCGGCAGCGGCGGCAAGGGCGGCCATGGCGGCACCGCCACCGGCGGCGTTGCCGGTTCGGGCATGGTCAGCACCAGCGGCACCGGATCGCGCGGCCTCGTGGTGCACTCGATCGGTGGTGGCGGCGGCTCGGCCGGCGGCGGCAGCGGCGACCTCGACGCGGGAACCACCCTCAGCGTCGGTGTCGGCGGGGCCGGCGGCGACGGCGGGGATGGCGGCAGCGTCTATGCCTGGAACGCTGGTACCATCAAGACGCAGGGCGACTGGTCGCATGGCCTCATCGCCCAGTCGATCGGCGGCGGTGGCGGCATCGGCGGTTCCGGCACCTCCTCGGTCAGCCACGAAAAGGAATTCGAGAAGAAGTTCGGCAAGGAGAAGCGTTCCGTCTCGCTCACCACGCAGCTGACCGGACAGACTGGTGGCTCCGGCGGCTCCGGCGGTGACGGCGGCACCGTTCTCGTCGGCAAGATGTCGCCGACCGCGTCCATCGCCGCGGGCAAGACCTACACCTACTCCGCCTTCTCGCCCGGCATCCTGGCGCAGTCCATCGGTGGCGGCGGCGGTGCCGTCGCCCAGTCGTCGAGCACCGATGCGGGAGACGACAACGACGTCCCGGATTTCAGCAAGCTGACGGTGAACGCCGCCACCATCACCATCGGCGCCTCCGGCGGCACCGGCGGCTCGGGCGGGTCCGTCAGCGTCTACGCCAATAGCATCTACACCAAGGGCTTCGCCTCGCACGGCATTGTGGCGCAGTCGATCGGCGGCGGCGGCGGCACCGGTATCTCGACCGGGTTCGCCATGAGCGATATCGATCTGAGTTTCGGCGGCACCGGGAGCGATTCCAGCGCCAACACCGGCGGCGCGGTCAAGGTCAGCACCGGTTCCGGCGTTGTCATCTCGACCACGGACAGCCGCGCCATGGGCATCATCGCCCAGTCGATCGGCGGTGGTGGTGGTCTGGGCGACGTCTCGCTGGGCACGGGCAGTGCAGTCAACGACGACAGCCTGTCCGATCTGATCACGATCTCCTCGATCGGCACCGATTCCGACCCGAAGGACACTACTTCGCTCGACGGCGGCACTGTCAGCATCGACCACTCCGGCACGGTATCCACCAAGGGTGAACGAGCGGTCGGTATCGTTGCCCAGTCGATTGGTGCGGGTGGCGGTTTCCTGACCGCGTCGGAAACCAGCATCAAGAGCGTGTCGTTCGTTTCCGAGCAGTCGCGGGGCGCCGGCTACGCAGTCACGGTCGCGTTGCAGGACGGATCGTCCATCGTTACCACCGGCGATGGCGGCATCGGCGTGCTCGCCCAGTCGATCGGCGGCGGCGGCGGCGTCTTTGCCGACCTCAACGCCCCGCTGACCACCTACTATGTCGCGTCGGAATCCAACTACACCTACGACAAGGGCGACGGCCGGCATTCCAGCGTGGTGACTGTCACGGTCGATTCCAACGCCTCGATCTCCACCACCGGCAACTATGCCCACGGCATCGTCGCGCAGTCGGTGGCTGGATCGGGCGGCATCTTCGAGAAGAACGGCAAGACCTACGCCGGCTCCCTCCACCGCAACGGCGAGAACAGCGAGGCGGGGGTTGCGGTGACCGTCAACGGCTCCGTCGCCACCAAGGCCGACAATGCCTGGGCGATCTGGGGCCAGACCCAGGACACCTACGTGAATGTCACGGTCGGGTCCGGCGGCTCCGTCGCCGGCTCGTCCACCTCGTCCGGCACCGGCGGTGCCATCTTCGCGGCAGTGGACAGCGACGGGTCGGTGAAGCTCGACAACTCCGGGACCGTCAGCGGCAACGTCGTCAAGTCGGTCGCCGGAAAGGAGACCTGGTCGAAGGACTACGCCGCCACGAACACGGCCTCATCAGCGGCCGACGGTGCCGTCCGCCTGAGCGCCGTACCGGCCACCGGCCAGGCAATGTTCCTCAACCAGGGCACCGGCACCTTCGTCACCGGTGCCATCGCCGACCTCGACACCGTTCTCAACGCCGGTTCGATCAACATTGGCGGAACCGACCGCTTCCTGCAGACCCAGGTCACCGGCGATCTCCTCGGCCTGGGCACAAGCGGCAGCGGCAGCGCCATCGACGTGAACGCCGCCGGCCTGAAGCAGGCGTTCGCGGCGGCCCACTACTATTCCGGCATCGAGCGCAGGATCTGGCGCGACGAAACGTCCAGCCGCGGCGGCCTCCTCACCGGCGTCGACCTCGACATGGAATATGGCGAGGCGGACCAGCTCATCGTGCGCGGCGACTTCGCCGGCACCTGGGGCGCCATGCTCGATCCCGAGGCGCTGCTGCCCAACACCCGCACCGACCTGATCAAGGTGCTGGGCACCGACACGTCCGATCTGACCGTGCTGTCCTCGCTCGTCTTCGACTTCACCGACGTGACCACCTCGTCGGCCGGTTGGAAGGGCTTCGAGGTCCAGAGCGCCACCTTCGCCAACACCGGCGTGGCGCTCGGCCGCAACGCGACGGGCGTCAGCAAGGGCCTGCAGAGCGCCTGGGACAAGATCGAGGACGGCTCGGCCCAGCCCATCCGCTATTCGCGCGACGAGATCTCCATCGCCAACGCCTTCGCCGCCTTCCACGCGGCCACGCCGGAGACACTCGAAACCATGTTGCGGGAGGTGGCCTCCGAGACCACCGTCGCCGGCCCCGCCGGATCGTCCAACAAGGCGATCACGGCGGCCAACAGTGTGCTCTCCTGCCCAGCCTTCACCACCGGAGCGGTCATGGACGAGGGCGAATGCGTCTGGGGCCGCTTCCTCGGCGGCCGCGCCACTCAGGACGCGACGAGCAATTCCACCGGCTACAAGGATGAGACCAGCGGCATCCAGACGGGCGGTCAGAAGGCGCTCGGCGACGGCTGGTTCCTGGGCGGCAGCCTCACCTATGAGGACTCCTGGCTGCGCAACGACGCGGGCACGGAAAAGGTTCGCTCCAGCGCCTTCACCGCCGCCGGCGCGCTGAAGAAGGAGGTCGGCCCCTGGCTGTTCGCGCTCGTGGGCGGCGCCGGCTACACGTGGAGCGATTCATCGCGCTACATGACGCTGGGACCGCTGTCCGCGGTGGCCGAGGCGGAGCCGAAGACCGCCACCTTCTTCGGCCGGGCACGGGCATCCTACGAGTTCACCTTCGACGAGCGCTTCTACCTGCAGCCCCGGGTGGATCTGGACGTCATCACCATCCACCAGGAAGGCTACCGCGAGAGCGGCGCTGGCGCGCTGAACCTCATTGTCGACGACGCCACCGCGACCCTGTTCGGCGTCACGCCGGGCGTCGAGTTCGGCCGGCGCTACGACCTGTCCGATGATCTGCCCGCGCGCCTCTTCGCCGGCGTCGGCGTATCGTTCATGTCGGATGACACGTGGGAATCCACTGCCCGGCTTGCCGGCGTCACCAACATGGAGCAGTTCACCACGGCCATGCCCATCGCCGACGTGGTCGGTCGGGTGTCGGCAGGTGTCGACCTGCAGAAGGTGCACGGCATGCAGCTCAAGCTGCAATATGACGGGTCCTTCGCCGACGGCTACCAGTCGCACGGCGGGTCGCTGCGCTTCGGCTACCGGTTCTGATAGACCGACGGGAAAGCCGCGCCGGGTCCGGCGCTCGCGCCTCCCCTGCCCGCCGTTGCGTCCCGCATCCACGCTGCGCCCGGCGCTTGCGAACCGATCGAGCATGACATGAGCGATACCAAGCCAGACGCGCCGCAGACCGAGGGCGATCCTTCAGGCGGAGCGGTACCGACCGACGCCGCCCCGGCTGAAGCCTCCCCGCAAGCCGCGGCCGACGCGCCCGGCGCGCAGCAGGATGCGCAGCAGCTGCAGACCAACATCAGCTGTTCGCGCGGCTTCCCGCAGTGGCTGGCAATGCACAACTGCTCGCTTGCCTTCACGTCCTATCAGACCGGCCAGCTCTTCCTGGTGGGCGTGCTGCCGAACGGCGCGCTGTCGATCCACCAGCGCAACTTCGTCCGCGCCATGGGGCTGATCGGCGACAGCCAGCGCCTGCTCCTGGCCGGTCTCGCCCAGATCTGGCGCTTCGAGAACGTGCTGGCGCCCAACGAACGCGCCAACGAGCACCACGACCGGCTCTACGTGCCGCGCCGCGGCCAGACCGTCTCCGACCTCGACGTGCACGAGCTCGGCATCGACACGGCCGGCCGGCTCCTGTTCGTGAACACCAAATATTCCTGCCTCGCCACCGACAGCGTCGTGCATTCCTTCAAGCCGGTGTGGCGGCCGCCCTACATTTCCAAGCTCGCGCCGGAGGACCGCTGCCACCTCAACGGGCTGGCGATGGAAAACGGCGTGCCGCGCTACGTCACCTCGGTCTCGACCACCGACATCGTCGACGGCTGGCGCAACCATCGCCGCGACGGCGGCGTGGTGGTGGACGTGGAGACCGACAAGATCGTCGCCGACGGGCTGTCGATGCCGCATTCGCCGCGCATCCACGACGGCGCGCTGTGGGTGCTGGATTCCGGCAACGGCTATCTCACCCGCATCGATCGCGAGAGCGGATCGCGCGAGCGCGTCGCGTTCTGCCCGGGCTTCCTGCGCGGCCTCTCCTTCCACGCCGGCCATGCGGTGGTCGGCCTGTCGCTCGCCCGCCACGAGGGCGTCTTCTCCGGCCTCCCCCTTCAGGAGGAGCTGGAGAAGCGCGGCGGCGACGCCTGGTGCGGCATCCAGATCGTCAACCAGCGCACCGGCGACATCGTCGAGTGGCTGAGGCTGGAAGGCGGCATCCGCGAACTCTTCGACGTGCGCGTGTTGCCCGGCGTGCGCTGCCCGATGGCCCTGCCGACCTTCGGCCCGGACCTCGCCAGCTTCATCACCATCGAGGCGCCCGACCGCCCCCTCTCCGAACGCGGCTGGCACGTTCCCGGCTGAACGCCCCCGCGACCGGTCCCCTCAACGAGAAAGGCGCCCCGGGTTTCCCCGGAGCGCCTTTTTTGGTGGGACGCGGAACGCGAAGCCTGCGTCCCTGTCCGCAATCAATGCCGGCGGAAGGTGCGGCGCTGGCCGGTCGGGCCGGAGCCTTCCGTCTTGTGGCGGAAGGTGATGCGCCCCTTGTCGAGATCGTAGGGGGTCATCTCCACCGTCACGCGGTCGCCGGCGAGCGTCCGGATCCGGTGCTTCTTCATGCGTCCGGCCGAGTAGGCCAGGATCTGGTGGTCGTTATCCAGCTTCACGCGAAAATTTCCGTCCGGGAGCACTTCGGTCACGACGCCCTCGAACTCGATCAGATCTTCCTTCGCCATACTCGTTCCTCTACCTGTTCTGGGAAGCGGCGGGTGCGGCGGACGACCGGTGAGGCCGACCGCGCGCCGGGCGCTTCGGTTGCATGAAGTTCACATCGCCGACGCCCGAAGCGCCGGCGTCCTGGCGTTTGCGCCCCTGGGGCTTGCCCTTGCCCGCCGGCCGATTGCCGCCGCGACGCTGCGGGGCCGACCCGTCGTCGTCGTGACGGCGCGGACCGCGCTGGTGCTCGCCGTTCGGCTTGGCTTCCGCGCGACCGCCGTCTTGACGACCGCCTTCGGAGCGGTTGCCACCGGTGCGGCCACCGGCCCCACGACCGCCGCCATTGCCGGAGCGCTGGCCACGGCCCTTGCCGTTGCGACCCGAAGGAGCAGCGTCGCCTTCGCCCGCGCCTTCCGGAGCAGCCAGGCCTTCCGGCGCGGCAACGACCGGCACCTTCTGCTTGATCAGCCGCTCGATCTGACGCAGCAGGCTGCGGTCCTCGGGCGAACAGATGGTGATGGCGCTGCCGTCGGCACCGGCGCGCGCGGTGCGGCCGATACGATGGACATACGTTTCCGGCACGTGCGGCAGATCATAGTTCACGACGTGGCTGATTGCCTCCACGTCGATGCCGCGCGCCGCGATGTCGGTGGCGACCAGCACCCGGATGGAGCCCTTGCGGAACGCCGTCAGCGTCCGGTCGCGCTGGTTCTGCGACTTGTTGCCGTGGATCGCCTCGGAGGGAACGCCCATCCGGACGAGGTTCTTCACGACCTTGTCGGCGCCGTGCTTGGTGCGCGTGAAGACCAGCGCGTGCTTGACCTCGTCCTTCTTCAGGACATGGACCAGTGCGTCGGTCTTCTTCGCCGGATTGACGAACATCACCTCCTGGTCGACGCGGTCCGCGGTCTTGGCGACCGGGGTCACCGCGACCTCGACCGGATCGGTCAGGATGTTGTTCGCGAACTGCGCGATCGCCTGCGGCATGGTCGCCGAGAAGAACAGGTTCTGGCGCTCCTTCGGCAGCTTGGCGACGATCTGCTTGATGGAGTGAATAAAGCCCATGTCGAGCATCTGGTCGGCCTCGTCGAGGACGAGGACTTCCACTTCGCTCAGGTAGAGGGCGCGCTGCTCGACCAGGTCGAGAAGCCGGCCCGGCGTGGCGATGACCACGTCGACACCGCGCTCGACGTCGCGCTTCTGGCGGCCGATGGACACGCCGCCGATGACCAGGGCGGTCCGCAGCGGCATCTTCGAGCCATAGGCCTCGAAGCGGTCCTGGATCTGGCCGCACAGTTCGCGCGTCGGCGACAGCACGAGGACCCGCGCGCCGCGGCCGCGGACGGACTTCTTGGTGGTTGCGAGATAGTGGAGGATCGGCAGCGCGAAGGCCGCGGTCTTGCCGGTTCCGGTCTGGGCGATGCCGAGAAGGTCACGGCCTTCCATGACCGGCGGAATGGCCTGCGCCTGGATCGGCGTCGGGGTAACGTGGCGCTCGGCTTCGAGCGCTGCGAGGATCGGCTGGTGAAGGCCGAGATCGGAAAACTGTGTCAAAGGTCTCTTTCGAAGAGTGACGGGAGACACGCAAGCAAAGCGCGACCCCCGGGATCAATCCCGGCCCTGGCCCTCATGGCTCAGCGGCGGCGGTCGATCGCATCGGAAATCAGACCGAGGCCATCCATCCGGACGGCGACTCGCTCTGGCGAGGTCGCGAGGACCCCGCGTGCCGGGCACTCAGCGAATATCATATGGGAGAAGCAGCCTCGGAGCTTGACGCCCCGTCCACGCGTGCTTGGACGGCTATATGGACGATTGCACTGCAAAATGCAATGGGTCGCATGTATTTGGCACACGCGTGCCGGTCACCTCGGGATCAGGAGTGCGGCCGCAAATCCCGGTTCGACCATCGTGACGCTTCCGTCCGGAAGGCCGAGAATCCGGTCTGTCGCCACGCCCAGCGCGACCAGCCGCGCCTCCAGTCGTTCTGCCGCAGGCGCGGCGTCCGGCGTTGCCGCAGCGCTGATCGCGTCCGCCACCGCATCGCGGCTCGAAGCGCCAAGGTGCAGCAGGATCTCCGCTGTCGCCTCCGGATCGGCCACGCGAAACGTGCCCTCGCGTGTGCCGTCGCGCAGAAGGTCGGCCACGAGCGGCTTCAGCACCGCGATCTGGGCGGTGTGGATGCGCTGGTAGAGCACCAGATTCTCGGGCCGGAACAGGGTTCGGAAGGCGGCAAGCAGCTCCGGCGCCTGCTCGCGCTTCATCGCACGCGCTTCGCCGAGGAAGGCATTGAAGCGCGTCAGTGCATCGCGCGAGGTATCGGCCAGTACCGGACGCGCCTTCTCTGCCGCTTCCCGTGCCAACCGCTCCGCAAGGGCCGTGAGCACGTCCTCCTTGGCGGCGAAGTGATGGTAGAAGCCACCCTTGGAGACGCCAGCCGCCGCAATAATATCGGCCACCGACGTCGCTTCGTAGCCGCGGTCGAAGAACAGCGTCTGCGCGCAGTCGAGCAGTTCGGCTCTACGGGCATCCGGGTGTTTGACCACGCGCGGCATCGAAGCGATCTCTCTTCACTCAATTTACAGACCGACCGGCGGTCGGTATAGTGACCGTCGGTCGGTAAAGACCCTATCGGCCAGCCTGAACACGGACAAGGCGCGCCCCATGACACTCGGCGAGACGGCGACCGGTGCCACGCTCCACGGCAGGGACCAGACGCAGGATCCGGACCCGGCCATCGATGTCCGGACCCTCACCTATGCCTATCCGGGCTCCGCGAAACCCGCCGTCGAGGCCGTATCGCTCACCATTCAGCCAGGTGAGATCTTCGGCCTGCTGGGCCCCTCGGGCGCCGGCAAGACGACCCTCCAGCGGATCCTGACCAAACAGCTTGCTGGCTACGAGGGCAACGCATCGGTACTCGGGCGCCCGCTGGGCGACTGGGATCGCGCCTATTTCGAGGAGATCGGCGTCGGCTTCGAGCTGCCGAACCACTATCTCCGCTTCACCGCCGCGGAGAACCTCGCCTTCTTCGCTTCGCTCTATGCTCGCCCCTGCCGCCCGACCGCTGAGCTTCTGGAGCGTGTCGGCCTGACGGACGCCGCCGACCGCAAGGTGGAAACCTTCTCCAAGGGAATGCGGATGCGGCTCAATTTTGTGCGCGCCATCCAGCACGCCCCCCGGATCCTGTTCCTCGACGAGCCGACTGCCGGGCTCGATCCCGTCAATGCCGGCATCGTGAAGCAGATCATCCGCGAGCTGCGCGCCGCGGGCACCACGATCGTTTTGACCACCCACAACATGAGCGACGTGGACGAGCTCTGCGACCGCGTCGCCTTCATGCTGGACGGACGGCTGGCGACTACTGACGCGCCCGAGGCACTCAAGGCCCGCTACGGCCGGCGGACGGTGACCGTCACGTTCAACGGTCCAAGCGGCCTTTCCCGCGAAACCTTCCCGCTGGACGGTCTGGGCAACGATGCCCGTTTCCTGGAACTCCTGCGCTCCGCCCGCGTCGAGCGCATCCACAGCCAGGAGGCGAGCCTCGACCGGGTTTTCCGGGAAGTGACCGGCGTGCACCTGGAGGCCGAGCAATGACCGCAGTCCGGATGCTGCCGACGCTGCTTGCCTGGGAGATGCGTGTCCAGGCGCGCGCGGGCATCTACGTCTTCACCGCGATCACGACGCTCGCCTTTGCCACGATCCTCGCGCTCTTGCCCGACGCCGCGCCCGATACGGTCGTGACCGCGATCCTGTTCCTCGATCCGGCTGTGGTGGGCACCGGCTTCGTGGCGGCCGCGATCCTGATGGACCGCAGCCAGAACACGCTCGCAGCCCTCGCTGTCTCCCCGGCCCGTACTGCCGACTATGTCGCCGCGAAGATGATCACCCTGACCCTCCTCACCGTGGCCGGCGGGCTGGTGCTTGCCGCGGTGGCTTACTGGCCGCTGTCTTCCGCCAGGGCCGTTCGGTTCGCCGCCGCCCTCACCGTCACCGGGGCCTTCGGCGTGGCAATCGGCGTCGTCCTGGTGGCCACCGCGCGTTCCATGAACCACTTCATCGCCCGCGCCTTCCCGCTCTCGCTCGTCCTCTACCTCTCCTTCCTGCCGCATTTCGGTGTCGTCGACGGCCCGTGGGCCTGGATCGGCTTCGGCTGGAATCCCGGCTACCCGATGCTTCTCGCGCTCCTCTGGGCGGCCGATCCGGCGCAGGTGACCCCGGGGGAAGCGGTCTACGCCTTCGTCGTCCTGACGGTCATGACGGCCGCACTCGCCGTCTGGTCCGTCCGCCTCGTCGCCACCAATGTCGCGCGGGGCACGGAATGACAGGCTCCGCCCTCCCCGGTCTCGCCGCGCTCGCCCGCCACGACCTGCGGACCATCGCCCGCGACGCGGTGATGCGGAACATCCTGGCGCTAATGATCGTGCTGGTCGGCGTGGCGGCCTGGGTGCGCGCCGCCGGCCTGTTCGAGGCCTGGTGGCTGCCGATCCAGATCGTGCTACTGCTCGGCTACATGCCCGGCTTCGGCTACGTCTTCGCCATGCTGCTGGTCGACGAGGTCGACGCCGGGGTGGACCGGGCGCTGTCGGTGACGCCCCTGCCCCGCGCCGCACCGCTGCTCCTGCGCACCGTGGCCGGCAGCTTCTTCGTCTTCGCCTACGGGCTCGTCATGGTGCTTGTCATCGGAATGGTCAATCTGCCGGTCTGGCAATGGCTCCTGCCTGTCGCTGGCCTCGCCCTCGCCACGCCCACCGCAACGCTCGCCATCCCGGCGCTCGCCCGCGATAAGGTCCAGGCGATGGGGCTCTTCAAGATCCTCAACCTCCTGACCCAGATCGCCGTGGTCTATCTCTTCGTGCCGCACGAAGCCTGGTATGCGACCCTCTTCTTCCTCGTGCCCTCCACCTGGTCAGTGGCCGGCATTCTCGCCTTCGTGGACGGCAACGTCGCCGCCGGACTTGCCTGGTCGGCCGGAGGGCTGGCTTTCGCGGCTCTTCTGCTCGCCGCTGCTGCCCGCCTGCACCGAAACCGGCGCCTGCTTGCGCCGGCCTGAGCCCGAGGGCGGTGTCACGCGCCGTGGAAGGCGGCCTCCAGCGTCGCGATGTCGAGCTTCTTCATCTGCATCATCGCCGCCATGAACCGGCCGACCGCAGCTGCGTTGCCGCTCGACAGCATGTCGCCCACCGCCGCCGGCACGATCTGCCACGACAGGCCGAACCGGTCCTTCAGCCAGCCGCAGGGCCCCTCTTCGCCGCCGTCGGAAAGCCGCGTCCAATAGTGGTCGACCTCGGCCTGGTCGGCACAGCGAACCGAGAGCGAGAGCGCCTCGGTGAAGTGGAACATCGGTCCGCCGTTCAACGCCATGAACTCCTGCCCGGCCAGCCGGAACGTCATCACCATCACCGAGCCCGGTTCGCCGGGTCCGCTGTCACCGTAGCGGGTGAGGCTCAGCACCTCGGAGTCGTCGAAGACGGACATGTAGAAGTCGACAGCCTCCTCCGCGTTGCGGTCGAACCAGAGGCACGGCGTGATCGTCTGAACGGAAGCCATGATCCTTTTCTCCGATTGCGCGGGGACTGTTGGGGCCCCGGTCTCTGTCTGGCCGGTCAGGCCGCGGCCTGCCTGCCTTCCTCGACGGGCGGAAGCAGAAGCTCGAGATAGCGGCCTAAATGGTCGAGGCATTCCCTCGCGGCGTCCGTGCCACCGCCGGCCTTGGCCAGGATGAAAGCCCCCTGGATCACCGCCTGGATGTGCCTGCCGAGGCCTTCAGCCGACCAGTCGGCCTCCGGCGCACAGGCCGCCTTGGCGGCCGCCGCCATCGCGCCGACCTCGTCGGCATGGGCGAGGATGTGTTCGCCGGCCGCCCGGCCGATCGCGGGATGGATCTCGTAGGTCTCCTGGACCAGCGTTCCGAGCAGGCAGGTCACCTCCGGCAGCGGCCCGTCCAGCAACGCCCGCCGCAGCGCCACGTAGCCCAGCAGCCTTTCGCGCGGGTCGGCGACGGCCCGGTAGGGCGCACCGGCAAACAGCGTATCGGCATGCTCGGAAAAGCGCTCCGCGGCGGCGACCGCCAGCTCTTCCTTGGTCTTGAAGTGGTGAAAGAAGCTGCCCTTGGTCACGCCCGCCTCGGCACACACGTCCTCGACGCGGGTGGCGGTGTAGCCCCTTGTGCGGAACACAATCAGCGCCGCATCCAGCAGTCTTGCCCGGGACTCCGTCTGTCGTGGCATCGTTCGCCCGCTCCATACCGATTGGTTGGTATCTTTCTATACCGACCAGTCGGTATGGATCAAGGATCGATCGCGCACATGGAACAGGGGAGCGTGCGTCCCGACGGGACGGCGGCCGTCAGCCCTCCCGCGCCAGATCGCCGGCCATCTCGACCAGGTGCGCCACCGTCGGCAGCGCCTCGCCCTTGCGCCAGACGAGCCCGGTCTCCACCTCCGGCGCCGCGCCGGAAAGCCGCAGGTAGCGCACGCCGGACCGTCCCAGGTCCGTCAACGACTGCGGCACCAGCGCCAGCCCCAGCCCCACCGCGACGAGCGCCACGATGGTCTGCATCTGGATCGCTTCCTGGAAGATCTGCGGCGCGGCGCCCCGCACCGCGTAGGCCCCCGTGACGATGTCGTGGAAATCCGGCGCGATGCGGCGGGGAAACAGGATCAGCGGCTCGTCGAGCACGTCGTCGAGATCGAGCGTGCCGCCGCGCCCCGGCGTCACTCGGCCGTCCGCGATCCACGCCTCCGGCACCGCCGCCACCAGCGGCTCGCGCACCAGCGGCAGGTAGTCGAGGCTCACGTGCAGCCCGGCCTGCGGGATGATCAGCCCGGCGTCGAGGCTGCCGGCCAGCAGCGCCTCGATCTGCAGGTCCGACGTCGCCTCCTGCAGCGCCACCTCCACCTCCGGATAGGCCGCCTTGAAGCGCGCCACGATGAGCGGCAGGATCGAGTAGTCGGCCGTCGACACGAACGCCAGCCTGAGCTGGCCGAGCTGGCCGCGCGCCAGCCTGCGCGCCACGTCCGGCAGCGCATCGGCCTCCGCCACCAGCCGGCGCGCATGCGCCCGCCATTCCGCCCCCACCGTGGTCAGCGCCACCGAGCGCTTGGTGCGGGCGAACAGCCGCACCCCCAGCTCCTCCTCCAGCGCCTGGATCGACTGGCTGAGCGGCGGCTGGGTCATGCCGAGCCGCTCCGCCGCGCGGCCGAAATGCAGCTCGTCGGCGACGGCGAGGAACTGGCGAAGCTGGCGCAAATTCATGGGCTTGAGTCCCGCATCGGCCGGCAGGCTTACTCATATCGAAAACGACCGAGTTGCGCAGGAATAATATATTTCCTGTTGGCTTTGGAAAGCGTCTAAGGTCCCTTTCGCAGCCGGCCCAGCGCCGGCCGGCTCCCGTGCCCGCGCCGCCCGCATCCGCTACGCGCCGCGCCGGGGCCGATCGAGATCAGGATCCGCAGGCCGCCTGCCCGGAGCGCACCGGGAGCGCCTGACCAGACAAGCCGACCGGGGAAGGAAACCGACATGGCCGCCAACGACCGTTCCAAGCACGTCACCCAGGGCGTCGAGCGCTCGCCCAACCGCGCGATGTACTACGCGCTCGGCTACAAGAAGGAAGACTTCTCCAAGGCGATGATCGGCATCGCCAACGGCCACTCGACCATCACGCCCTGCAACGCCGGCCTGCAGCGCCTGGCCGACGCCGCCGATGCCGCCATCCGCGCCGCCGGCGCCAACCCGCAGATGTTCGGCACGCCGACCATCTCCGACGGCATGTCGATGGGCACCGAGGGCATGAAATATTCCCTCATCTCCCGCGAGGTGATCGCCGACTGCATCGAGACCTGCGTCCAGGGCCAGTGGATGGACGGCGTCGTCGTCATCGGCGGCTGCGACAAGAACATGCCCGGCGGCATGATCGGCATCTGCCGCTCCAACGTGCCGGCGATCTACGTCTATGGCGGCACCATCAAGCCCGGCCGCTGGAAGGGCCAGGACCTCTCCATCGTCTCCGCCTTCGAGGCGGTCGGCGCCTACAAGGCCGGCAAGATGAGCGACGAGGACTTCGAGGGCATCGAGCGCAACGCCTGCCCGTCCTCCGGCTCCTGCGGCGGCATGTTCACCGCCAACACCATGAGCTCCTCCTTCGAGGCGCTCGGCATGTCGCTGCTCTATTCCTCCGACATGGCCAACCCCGACCAGGAGAAGGTCGACAGCGCCGCCCGCTCTGCCGAGGTGCTGGTGGAGGCGGTGAAGAAGGGCATCAAGCCGCGCGACATCGTCACCCGACAGTCCATCGAGAACGCCGTGGCGCTGATCATGGCGACCGGCGGCTCCACCAACGCCGTGCTGCACTATCTCGCCATTGCTGACGCGGCCGAGGTGGAGTGGACGCTGGACGACTTCGAGCGCGTCCGCCGCGAGGTGCCGGTGCTGTGCGACCTGAAGCCGTCCGGCCGCTTCATGGCGGTCGACCTGCACAAGGCCGGCGGCATCCCGCAGGTCCTCAAGATCCTGCTCAACGCCGGCCACATCCACGGCGATTGCCTGACCATCACCGGCCGCACGCTGGCCGAGGAGCTCGCCGACGTGCCGGACGAGCCGCGCGCCGACCAGGAGGTCATCCGGCCGATCTCCGACCCGATGTACAAGCAGGGCCACCTGGCGATCCTCAAGGGCAACCTCGCCGAGGGCGGCTCCGTCGCCAAGATCACCGGCCTGAAGAGCCCGGTCATCACCGGCCCGGCCCGGGTCTTCGACGACGAGAAGTCGGCGATGGACGCGATCCTCAACGACCGGATCACCCACGGCGACGTGCTGGTGCTGCGCTATCTGGGCCCGAAGGGCGGGCCGGGCATGCCGGAGATGCTGGCGCCCACCTCCGCCCTCATCGGCCGCGGCCTGGGCGAGACGGTCGGACTGATCACCGACGGCCGCTTCTCCGGCGGCACCTGGGGCATGGTGGTCGGCCACGTCACGCCGGAAGCCATCGAGGGCGGAACCATAGCGCTGGTGGAGGAAGGCGATTCCATCACCATCGACGCGCACGATCTGAAGCTGCAGCTCAACGTCGACGACGCGGAGATCGCGCGCCGCCGCGCCGCCTGGAAAAAGCCGGAGCCGCGCTACACCCGCGGCGTGCTCGCCAAGTTCGCCAAGCTGGCCAAAAGCGCCAGCGAGGGCGCTGCGACGAACTAGAGCAATCCCAGGAAAAGTGGGAACCGGTTTTCCGTCCGGGATTGCGATGAGAAAAACTTGGATGGCGACCTGACTTTCTAGGTCACCACTGCAATGCACAAAGGGCGGCCCATCGGCCGCCCTAAAGGCTGCAAATATCCAGCGTTGGGTATCCGTATTGTCGTGAATACCGCTATTTAGCGCCACCTGATCTGAGGATCCCAATCCGCCCTGGGTACTGGGCCTTCGGATTATCCCGCCAGCGAAACTCAACCACCACCGGAATGCGCCATTTTTTGGCAAGACGGTCGACTTCCTTCCAACAGTCAGACGCCGACTGCCCTTGAAGCGAAATGCCGAGGTCGGGGTGATACTTGAACCCATCTTCCTCGTACTGTGTCGCCCTTGCTGGAATTGATAGTTGGCGGACCAGATCCTCGCCTTTGCTCCCCTTTGCCTTCACCTGGCTAATGACGGCGAGCAAAATGGCAGACCAGTTTAGGTTCTGCGGTGAATGGCCGTTGATTGACGCGGCTAGCGGCTTTGTGAAGGCAAGTCCCGGGGCTGTGTCGAACTGCATCGCGCCATTGCTGGCAGTGGCAGCATCCTCACCTGATCCCTCGCCCCGCTCTATACCAAGTTCCTCCATCGCTATTTGGACGAGCCGGTCAATGGTCTCGCTTGGGGTCTTAGTGTCGTACCATGTCTTGAGGGTACTTAGATCGGCAAAGGTGGCATCGTTGACCCTAATTACCGGCATCATGTGGCGCTCCATCCGTTCGCTCGAGACGGATATGTTACATATTGTTTGAACCGGCTTCAACCAGAATATGTAACATATTATCGCACGAGAACGTCGGCCTTCCGGCTACACTTGGGAAGGGTGGTCGGCCACGTTGCCCCGGAGGCCATCGAGGGCGGCACCATCGCCCTAGCGAGCGAACGTGACTCCATCACCATCGACGCGGAGGAATAGGTCCGGCAGTTCAAGCTCTTGGGCAGTCGCGTCCGGACCGTCCAGTGCCCCATCGGATTCGCTAACAGCTGGGTGCTCACGCGATTACCAAACTGGCGGACGATCCTCTCCACCCCTCTCCCCCAAACTCCGCTCATTCCAGCGAAGGCTGGAATCCAGTTGCCGAGATTGCTGCAGGCGGCGAAGTGGGATGAGGCACTCGGCGGGCGGCTGCGCCCATCCTCCCGCACTGCAGCCCCGATCGTCCGCCACATCTGGATTCCAGCCTTCGCTGGAATGAGCGGAAGATGGGGCCGGCTCCAGGGACCCGACCAAGGCCATGCTGGACTGCACCCCGCCGCTCACGCGCCCTCCCCGCATACCCCCACCAGCGCGCGACCGCGCGCCGGCCGAGCAAAGCCAGGCGAAGTGGGAACCGGTTCGCCGTCCGGCTTTGCGACCCAAAAACCCAGGCCGCCCTCGCGGAGCCGATGCGCGCCAGCGCATTCGGCGTGAGCGGAAAACAAATCAGGCCGCAAATTCCACGTGAGCGCACCAAAAGCCAATCTCACCCCCATCTTATCCCCGCCCCCTCAATCCTCCCGTATCCTTCCTCCCGTCGCTTGACCCGCTGGGAGCCGTGTCCGGACCGTCCGCCACGTGGGTCGAGGGCCTGACGGCCTGGCTGCGGCCCGTGTAACGGACGGGCGGGCTGGGTGTACCGATGGCGTGTGGGTCCGCCGGGACAAAAGGCGGGACGCGCCGTGCATGGCCTCGAAGACGCGGTTCTCGCGAACCGCCCCAGTAGAGGTACTCGCGACTGCGCGGCGTCCGCGGCCCGGTGGAGGGGCGGAAGGTCCGACTCCTTCAGCCCAGGAAAGTGGGTGGCCGCATCGGTTCGAACGTCAGGGTGGGGCGCCGAAGGGCGACCGCAAAAATACAAATCGGATGGCCGCCATTTTGCGCCCCACCGATCCCTGTTTCTGGAAAACCCCGGCCGGACGCGGCGCGGGGGTGATGGTGTTTGTTTTGCCCCTCACGCCGAGTGCGCTTGCGGTTTTTTCCGCTCACGCGAATTCGCTTCGCTCATCGCTCCGCGAGGGCGGCCTCCGGCCGGCGCGCGGTCGCGCGCTGGTTGGTGCTGTCCGGAGAGGCAGAGGTTGGTTCACACCGACCGCTGCCTCAAATCTCCGCTCATTCCCGCGCAGGCGGGAATCCAGGGCTGCGGGCTGAGGCCTGCCTGTTTACCCCTCCCTCCCCTCACCCGGCCCGCTGCCCGCGCGCGTACGCCACCGGCGGCATGCCGACATGGCGGGTGAAGGCCACGCTGAAGGTGCTGGCGGAGGCGTAGCCGACGCGCTCGGCGACCTGGGCGACGCCGGCCCGGCCCTGGCGCAGCAGGTCCTTGGCGAGCGCCATGCGCCAGGAGGCCAGATAGTCCATCGGCGCGGTGCCGACCTCGCGGCGGAAGCGTTCGAAGAAGGTGGAGCGCGACAGCCCCGCCGCGCGGGCAAGCGCGGCCACCGTCCACGCCTCGGTCGGCCGGGCGTGCATCTGGCGCAGCGCGATGGCGAGCCGCGCGTCGGCCAGTCCGCGCAGAAGCCCGGGCGGCGCGTCGGGCCCTGTGGTGGAGCGCAGCGCCTCGATGAGCATCACCTCCAGCAGTCGCTCCAGCACCACGTCGCGGCCCGGCCGGGCGGCGCGCGTCTCGCCGGCGATGAGCTCCAGCAGGGTGGTCAGGCGGCCCTCGCCGACGACGTGCACCACGCGCGGCAGGAGCGGCACCAGGAGGCTCGCATCGTCGGAGCCGAAATGGCAGTGGCCGACGAGCATGCGCGCGTCGGGCGGCGCCTCCGGGTCGCCGAGCCGGAACACGCCGGGGCGGATTTCCGTGCGTAGCGAGCGGGTGCCGTCGGGCGGCGGCGGCAGGCTGGTGGTGGTGAAGTCCTGGGCCATGGGCACCAGCACGAAGTCGCCCGCGCCGATGCGCACCGGCGCCTCGCCCGGGATCTTCAGCAGGCAGTCGCCCTCCAGCATGGCGCAGTAGAAGGGCCGGCCGACATCGGTGCGGCGCACGATCCAGCGGCCGCCGGCGATCACCTGCTTGGAAAAGGAGGCGCTCGGCCTGAGCAGCCCGACGATCTGGGCAAGCGGGTCGGACATCTGGACGAATCCCAATGAAATTCGGACTTGGAATTATAGATCGTCCGGCGTTTGCCGCCTAGCCTCTCGTCATTCCCCCCACGGAGGCTCTGTCCATGACCACCACCCAAACCGTTCTGATCACCGGCTGCTCGTCGGGCTTCGGCCTGGAAACGGCCCGCCTCTTCCACGACCGCGGCTGGTCCGTCATCGCCACCATGCGCACCCCGCGCGAGGGCCTGCTGCCCGTCTCCGACCGCATGCGGGTCCTGCCGCTCGACGTCACCGACGCGGACAGCATCGCGGCCGCCGTGGCCGCCGCCGGCCCCATCGACGTTTTGGTCAACAACGCCGGCGTCGGGCTGCTCAACGCCGTCGAGGGTCTGTCGGACCGGATGATCGGTGAGGTGTTCGACACCAACACGCTCGGCACCATCGCCATGACGCGCGCCGTGCTTCCGCAGATGCGGGAGCGGCGGTCGGGCGTCGTCGTCAACGTGACGTCGACGGTCACGCTCCTGCCGCTGCCGCTGCTGCAGGTCTACACGGCCAGCAAGGCGGCGGTGAACGCCTTCACGGAGTGTCTGGCGCTGGAGCTGGAAGGGTTCGACGTGCGCGCCCGCATCGTGCTGCCCGGCCGGGCGCCGGACACCGCCTTTGCCGACAATGCCCGCGAGCGCATGGGCTTCGACATTCCCGAGGCCTATCAGCCGATGGCGCAGGCCGTTTTCGCCGCGTGGCAGCAGGAGGCGGGCGACCTCACCCTGTCCGGCGACGTGGCCGAGGCGGTGTGGCGGGCAGCCACCGATCCCGCCTGCCCGATGCGGCTGCCGGCTGGCGCCGATGCGGTGGCGCTCGCGAACGCCGCCTGAGGCGGGATCACCCCTCGCCTCGGCCGCGCCGGATGCGAGAAAACGGCCAGAAACGGCGGGACCGGGGCACCTGTGCCTCGGTCCGTTCCGGAACCGCCTGTTCCGACAGCGGTGGCGCGCCCTCTGGCGGATAGGCGATACTGCCCTCGATGGCGGCAATCTCCTCGGCGGTGAGATTGGGAAAGGGCAGCCGCCCCTCCCTGCGCCAGGCGGCGACCGTGTCGCCCGCCTCGCCGCCCCGGTCGGTGTCCACACCGGGGTCGCGGCCCAGATAGAGCGTCCGGCCGGGGAAGGCGAAGTCGGTTCCCGCCGCCTCGACGATGTCCGCCAGCCGCAGCATCACGTCCTCCTGGGCGGCCAGGAAGTCGGGCCACTCGGTTTCCTCGATCTGGGCGTAGACCTCGATCTCGAACCGGTTGTCGACGATGCCGGTGAGACGCGCCCGGGCCGTTTCCGTGCTGACCCTCGGATGGGCGGCAAGCAGCTTGCGGATTTCGGCGAGGATGTAGCGCAGCTGATCCGGCGTCGTCTCGGAGCGCAGCGCGAAGGTCTCGCGCATCAGCGCCCTGTCGCGGCGGGTGAAGTTCTCCAGGTGGAAGTTCACGAACTCGGAGTTGGGCACCGCCACCAGCGTGCGCTCCAGGGTCCGGATCGTGGTGGCGCGCAGGCCGATGTGCTCGATGGTGCCGATGCGCCCGTCGAAGCGGCCGATCTCGCCCACGTCTACCGGCCGGTCCGCGAACAGGATGAATCCGGAGATGACGTTCTCCAGGGTGGAACGGGCCGCCAGCGCGATGGCGATGCCGCCCATGCCAAGGCCGGCGAGCGCCGCGCCGTAGGGGATGCGCAACGCCTCCGCCAGAAGCAGGATATTGGCGCTGATCACCAGCACCTTGATCACGCCCACCAGCAGCGACGCGAGAATGTCGCCGCGCGCGCTGATCAGCCCGGCATCGGAGAAGCCCGCGCGGCCGCGGTCGATCAGCCAGAATTCGAGCGGAATGGAGCCGAGGATCAGCGCCAGCACCGCCAGCGTCTTCACCACGCCTGCAAACTGCGACGGCAGGCCGAGCACGGTCATGCCTGCATAGGCGACGGCGCCGAAGGCCATCAGACGGATGCCCCACACCACGTGCGCCCGGGCGCGGTAGCCGGCGTCGCGCCGCCACAGCCGGGCCAGCAGCACGACCAGTGCACCGATGACGAACGCCGCCAGCGCCGCGCCGATGAACACCGCCGTCAGCGCCACCCACTGCCAGATCTCCAGCGGCCCGACCGAGCGCAATCCGACCGGGGCCACCGAGGCGATGAGCGCACGGATGCGGAAATACGGCGCCTTGGAGTGGGCGTCATACGGCAGGATGCGCACCGCCGGAGGGAAGTTCTCCGTCGCCGCGTACAGCGAGCGGATGGATCGCAGCGTTTCCGGCGTGAACTTCCAGCGCACCCCGTCGCTGGTTGCCACCGGCGCCAGCACGATGTCGCCGGCCGGGTGGGTGAAATAGACGAAGGGTTCGCGGGAGCGCGGATCATTGGGGATGACCTGGAAGATCACCTCGCTGATCCGGGCCAGCACCTCGTTCAGATACTCCGCGACCAGCAGCGCCTCGCGATCTCGGATGACCGGCGGCATCTCGGAGAGATCCAGCGTGCTGATCGCCACCTCCTGCGTGGCCGGGCCTGCCCGTATGGCGTCGAGAAAAGTCTCCATTGTGCCGCGCGGGGTGGTCATGTCGGCGCCTGCGGCTCCCGCGACGCGTTTTCCCTCTGATTCCTCAAGAATGCTGTCGAGCATGGTGCGGACGTCGTCCGCCGACGGCGCGACCATGAACCATTGCTGGCCGAGTCGCTCGAACCGGAGATCCAGGGTGCGGCCGTCATAGCGCGTCAGCGTCACCACGGACTGATCGCCCTCCGGCCGCTCGGCGTCGAAGATGTCCGGATCGACGGTGAACTGGTCCATGAGAAGCGCCAGCGGACCGAGCTCGCGGACGTGATTGACCTCCGCGCCGTCCGGAAACAGCAGCAGCGCAATCAGGTCGTCCTGATATTCCAGCCGGCCGTTCTGCACCGCCTCGGCCGCCACGAGGAACGTGCGCAGCGTCTCCGCCGGCGTCGCCTGCAGCGCACGCAGGTTGCGGTCATGGTCCGGTTGAATGCGGGCGCCGCTCCACCACTGGTTCTTGCCGAACCGGCCGACGAAGCTCTGGCCATCGTCGGCAAGAATGAACTCGAACGAGCCGGACCCTTTCGGCGCGGTCCAGGTGCCTGTCAGCGTATTGCCGTCGACTGCGCCCTCCAGCCGGCCGCTGTAGGCGGAATAGCGGCCAGTGACCTGATCGCCGTCCTGGCGCAGGTAGAGCCGGGCACCACCCCCCAGCCAGCGCGTATCCCAGGTTCCGGTCCAGTCGGCTGCGGCGGCCGGTGCGCCGGCCAATCCCATCGCCAGCACGAGCGCGGCGAGCGCCACCAGCACCACGGTGGCCGGCGCCTTCGGCCTCCGGCGGTGTCCGGCGGGCTGCGACGGCAGGGTGACGGCAAACGGCATCGTCGGTCCTTCGCTGTGCACGGGCGAGCTCCGGCCAGCCTAGTGCCGTTCCTCCTCACACAGAAGTGGCAAGCGAATTCAACCCGTTGCTCCAACGCCGCCCGCGACGGCGAACCGGATGCCGCGTCGCCGGACGCCCCGGTCCCGTCCTTACGCCGGAAACAGGATTGCCGGATCGCCGGACCCGGCGGGCCTACCAGCTGCCCAACCGACGCAGCTGCGGCGTCTTCTTGTGGACGTGGTCGCCCATGCGCCCGAGCAGGCCAACCAGGGCGTCTAGCGCGTCGAGCAGGAACGGCCCCTTGTTCAGCATCACGCATTCTGCGCGAACCGCCATCGCCGCGTCGGTGAGTTCCGCGCGGTTCGGCACGCCCTTCTTGACGAAGTGCTCCAGAACCTGGGTCGCCCAGATCACCGGCACCTGCGCCGCCTCCCCGATCCACAGGATCTCTTCCTGCATTTCCGCAAGCCGGGCGAAGCCGATCTCGATGGCGAGGTCGCCGCGGGCGATCATGATCGCCACCGGCTGCTGCGCCCCGGCCCGCACCACGATGCCCGGCAGATTGCGCACCGCCCGTGCCGTCTCGATCTTCAGGACCAGACCAATCTCCTCCCAGCCGTCTGGCCGGGCCACGGCGAGCGCGGTCTGCAGGCGGGCCACGTCTTCGGCGGACTGGACGAAGGAATATTCGACCGCATCGGCGTGCTGTGCCACGAACGCGAGGTCTGCCTCGTCGCGCTCCGTCAGCGCCGGCACGGAAAGCGCGGTGTCGGGAAAGTTCAGCCCTTTCTCCGGCTTCAGCTTGGCGTCTCCGCCATCGCAGCGCGTCACCCGGAGCGTCAGCACGCCCGCTTCCGAGGTTTCCGCCACCGCCGCGATCTTGCCGTCGTCGATGAAGACGCGTTCGCCGGGCCGCACCGCCTCCAGCGCCTCCACCAGCGTGCATTCGACAGCTGCGGTGACGCCCGGCTCGAGGGTCGCCGGCAGGGCGCCGGGAGCCACGACCGCGATCCGGTCGTCCGCCCCCACCCGCTTCCGCCCCTCGCGCAGCATCAGCGACCCGGTACGGATCTTCGGCCCGGCCAGATCCATGAACACCCGCATGCGGTGGCCGGTCGCAGCCTCCGCGTCGCGGGCATGCGCGATCATCCGGCTCCAGGCCGCGGCATCGTCATGGGCACAGTTGATCCGGATGGCGTCGACACGGCGCTCCGCCAGTTCCAGCATGAAAACCGGATCGTCTGCCGCCAGGCTCGGACACGTCACCATAAGCGCGGTCGGACGGCCGGGTGGCCGCGCCCCGAAAAGGCGGTCGGCCCGCGCCTTGAGCCGTTCCTCCCCGGCGAAGAAGACCGCTTCATCGCCGGGCTGGTCCACCGGCTCGCCGCTGAGGGCCGACAGGGCTGCCCGTACGGATCCGAGCGTCGGCTGGACACGGCTTTCCAGCCGGCCCAGGGAGGACAGTCCGAGTGCCATCAGCGAGCGCTGCAGCGGCCGCAGATCATGCTGTCGGAGCGCCAGGTAGGCGGCCAGGTTCTCCACGCTGCCGCGGAATTCGGGGCGGATATCCCATGCCTTCCAGTCCGCAAGCCGCGCCGTCGCGGCCCCGCCGACCTCGTCGATCAGGCCGTCGACGTCACGAAGCAGGCGGGCGGGATCCGGCATGGCACGTTCCTCGGCGGTTTGCGGCGCGCCATTGGCCGACGGCGCCACCGTCACTCTTCCACCAGCCTTAGGAACGCTCGGCTGCGCTTTTATGACCCCGCGGTCCAACCTCGTGACGGCCGAACCAATGGCCGAGGCTTTCCTACCAGTTTTCCCGCGGCGCCAGGCGCCCCGCGCTGACAAGCGGCGCCCGGTAGTTGCGGCGCATCGCGACCATCCGCATCGAGAAGGCGCCCAGCATGACAAACAGCGTGGCGGCGATGATGACCGGCAATGTTACCCAGGCCAGCGGCTCGATCCACACGATGAACACCGAGTAGACGGCGCCCCAGAAGACGCTGATCTCGGCGTAGAAGGCGCCTTTGAGCGTCGGGTTGTCGGCCCGCGCACGCACCACATCACGCACGATCCCGCCGCCGGAACTCGTCAGTGCCGCGAATGCCGGTCCCCAGAGCCAGAGCGGATCGGCGTCGTATCGGTGCGCCACCAGAACGCCGATCACGGTGAAGGTCGCCAGGCCGATGGCGTCGGACACGCCGAGAAGCGTCATCGGAGGCAGGCGCCTGCGCTGTTGCACGAACCACGCGACCAGATCGAAGAAGACCAGCGAGCGGCCCCGCAGCCTATCGATGGTCTTCAGGAAGCCGATCGACAGGGCCACCGTTGCCAGGATGAGCAGCACATAGACGGGAGATTCGATGATGGCGGGTGGCGACCGGTCGAGGATCACGTCGCGGATCAATCCCCCGCCGACGCCGGGCAGAAGCGCCATCACCAGGCAACCGAAGAAGGAGTAGTTTTCCTCCCGCGCGATGATCACGCCTGACAATGCGAAGGCGAAGGTCCCGAGGAGATCCACGGCCAGGAACCAGTCCTGCCCGGCAAGAGCCTGAAGATGATGATCGATCAACCCCGGCCTCCACAGCCTGCATCCCACATTCACCCGGCATACCATCCTCGGGTTGCAGGATTTCGACAAGGGGCATCTGGGATGAGGCAGGCGGCCGCACACGGTGAAAGGGCGCCCCGGTTTCCCGGAGCGCCCCGTCGGTGTCAGTCATTCGATCCGAAGTCGGAAACCGTGCGGGTTACGCGGTCTCCACCTCGGCCTCGATCTGCTTCTGCTTGGCCGATGAAGCCTGGATCTCGATCTGCCGGGGCTTCTTGGCCTCGGGGATCTCACGCTTCAGCTCGACATGCAGAAGACCGTTCTCGAGGCTCGCGCCGTTGACCACAACGTGGTCGGCGAGCTGGAAGCGCCGCTCGAACGCGCGGGACGCGATGCCGCGATAGAGAATGTCCTTGTTCTCCTCGCTCTCGGCCAGCTTCTCGCCCTTCACGGTGAGCGTGTTTTCGCGGACCTCGATGGAGAGGTCGTCGTTCGCGAATCCCGCAACGGCCATCGTGATCCGATAGTCGTTCTCGGCGGTGCGCTCGATGTTGTAAGGCGGATAGGTCGAGCCCGCATCGGGGGCGCCCACCTGGTCGAGCATCGAAAACAGCCGGTCGAAGCCGACGGTCGAACGATAAAGGGGGCTCAGGTCGTAATGACGCATGGATGTCCTCCAATGAAGCGACGTTGAATCCTCCGGTCCGGTTTTCTGCCGGATGACCCGCCCTCCAATCCGTGGCAGAGCGGTAACCCCGAAGGCGCGGACCCTCTACGGGCGTCCGCGTTTCGTGATATGGGTTCATCCTTTCCGGGGTGCAAGAGTTCCGAAGGCGCCGAGAATGGCCGAAAACGCTGCCGAGCCGACCCTCGTCGACATCGAGGAAAACCCGCTTCCTAAGGGCGGAAAATCCGGGTGGCTCTACTTGTCGAGGGGCAAGGTCTGGCTTCGGGCAGCCTATTGGCCGGCTGCTGTCGACGAGCCGGAGGGAACCATCGTGCTGGCCACCGGCCGGGCCGAGTTCATCGAGAAATATTTCGAGACGATCGAGGATCTGCTGGCGCGCGGCTTCGCCGTTGCCGCCTTCGACTGGCGCGGCCAGGGGGGATCGAGCCGCCTATTGCGCAACCCGGCCAAGGGCCACGTCGCCAGCTTCGACGACTATGTCGACGATCTGGAGGCCGCCGTCGCAGGCGCTGCCGCGCAAGGCCTGCCCCGCCCCTTCTATCTTCTTGCTCATTCGATGGGCGCCACCGTCGCCCTGCTCGGCGCCTCGCGGCTCGCCGACCAGATCGAGCGGATGGTGCTGACTGCCCCCCTCATCGAGTTCGCGGACAGGCGCGCCTCCAGCCCCTGGGCGAAGACGGTCGGCGGATTCGCCGCCGGGATCGGTCTTGCCCGGCGGTCAGTCCGGCCGGGCCGCGCACCCGCGCCCCAGGACATGCCGTTCGACGGCAATCCCGTGACATCCGACCAGCGCCGCTTCGCCCGCGCTCAGGCGGTTCTGCGCACCGAGCCACGTCTTGGCCTCGGGGCGCCGACCATCCGCTGGTACGCGGCGGCCAACCGCGCCACCCGAGCCCTCACGGAGCCCGGCTACGGCGAAGAGATCAAGATCCCGACCCTGGTCGTTGCCTGTGGCACGGACGAGGTGGTGTCCGTTCGCGCCATCGAACGCTTCGCCAAGACGCTGCGCGCCGGCGGCCGGGTCTTCATTCCGGGCGCCCGCCATGAGATCCTGATGGAGCGCACCGCGTTTCGCACCCTGTTCTGGGCGGCCTTCGACGCCTTCGTGCCGGGCTCCGATCTGCGGCTGGCCACCGACATCGCCGCTCCGAAGGTGAAGATTGCGCCGCCGGCGAAGGCTAACGGAGCGCCTGCTGCCGCCGGCGTGGCGCTTGCGCCCGCAGCGACCGAGGCGGAGGACGCGGAAGGCTCTGCCGTGGAAACGGCAACGGCCGAGGCGCCTTCTCCCGAAACCGCCTCGTCCGAGGCCATCGCCGACGCCGTCGAGGCCGGAAAGGCGCTTGAGGCAGACGACAAAACGCCCGAGATCGGGCCTTCGGCCGAAGTGCAGTCGGCGCCGAAAGCCGAGGCCGGGCCGGATGCCGATACCGCGTCAGAAACGGGGACCAGCGCCTTGGCCGGGTCTGACCCGGCCCGCCAGCCAGAGCCCGCCGAGCCGCCCGCCACCACGACGGAAGACCCCGTTGCACTGGCGCCCGCCGCGCCCGATGCCGCGGAGAGCGAACGCCAGGGCTTTTCCTTCTTCCGGTGGCGCAGGCGCACGCAACCGCAGGCTGCGACAACCGGCGCCGACAGCGGCAACGGCGGGGACAATGTCCCGGCGAATGGCACGGACGATATGGCGGCGACGCCCGTCGCGACCGACCCTCCAGCCTCGCCGGAAGATACTGCCAGCAAACCCGATCCTGACCATGTTTCGGCCGAAGCGGCGCTTGTCGCGGCCACCTCTCTGGTCGCCGAGGCCACGCGGGCAGACCAGCCTGGGGAGAGGACGTCCGACGCGTCCGAACCGGCGTCTGGGGATGCCGGCGGGACCACGGACGCACCCGCGCCGGAGGCCAGTTCGACGGGAGCCGGCGACGCAGCGGCTGCCGACGACGCAACAGCGACCGGCAAGCGCAACGGCCGGGTCGGTCGGCTTTTCCGTCGCCGCGGTAACGGATCCGATTCAGCGAACACCTCCGCGGGCGAAGACCAGCTTCCGAGCGAGGCCGCCCCAGCCTCCGTTACTCCGGACGATTTGCCGGAGACAGGCGCGCCGGCCGAGCCCGGAAGCATCGATCCGGCTCAATCGCAAAACGATGGCAAGGCGGAGACCACGACCGCGACCATCAGCTTTGTGACCGCTGCGCCAGCGACGGACGAGCCGGTACCCGCCGCGACCGACAGTGACGCTCGCGGCCAGGTCGACACACCGGGCGATGCGGCCACGTCCGCGAAAAGGGAAACCCGGGTCGGCGCGACAGGCGAAGCCGGGACCGAATCCACCATAGACGCACGGAGCGCGGAGCCAGATGCTGCCGGCATCCCTGCCGCGGCGCAGCCCGACGGTGCCATCCGCTCGCGCAGGTCCATCGGCGAGGCCGCCCGCCCGACACCCCGCCCGGTGAAGCGCGGGCGCGGCAAGTCCGGCAAGCGCTAGGGGCGGCCGGCATGTCCATCTGGTCGCGCATGACCGCGGCGGTTCAGGATATCCAGACCGCCAGCGCAGACATCGTTGAGCGCCTCGTGGAGGGGGTCGCCGGCACCGAGGAGGAGCGCCATGCCGTGGCCTTCACGGCGGCCATCGTCGCGCTGGCCGCCAAGATGGCCAAGGCCGACGGCGTGGTCACATCCTCCGAGATCGCCGAGTTCCGGCGCAACGTGCAGATCCCGGAAGGCGAGGAACGCAACATCGAGCGCCTCTTCCGGCTGGCCCAGCAGGATGTGGCGGGCTTCGAGATCTACGCCGAGCGCATCGCCCGCCTGTTTCCCGACGACCCGGCCTTCCGCGGCGATGTCATTGACGTGCTCTTCAACATCGCCGCCGCCGACGGGATCGTCCACGAACACGAGCTCGGCTTTCTGGAGGAGGTCTCGCGCATCTTCGGGATCGACGAGACCGAGTTCCGGCGCATCCGCGCCCGACACGTGCGTCAGGGCGAGCACGACCCCTATCACGTGCTCGGCCTGGAACCGGACACCGATCCCGAGGAGATCAAACGGGCCTATCGCAAGCTCGTCGGCGAGCACCATCCCGACCGGATGATCGCCCGTGGCGTGCCGGCGGAGTTTGTCGACATCGCAAACGACCGGCTGGCAGCGATCAACGGCGCCTACGAACAGATCCGTCGCGAGCGCGGGATCTCCTGATGAGCGAAACCGAACCCGGCGCCGGTGGCCCAGGCCGCGATCCGCACGCCGCATGGCGTCCCTCCCCCAACACCGATTCCCGGGAAGGCGTTCGCCCGTCGCTGGTCATCCTCCACTATACCGGCATGCCATCGGCCGAAGGCGCGCTTTCCTGGCTTTGCGACCCGGCCTCCAGGGTCTCCTCCCACTATTTCATCTTCGAGGACGGTCGCATCGTGCAGTCGGTCGATGAGGCTGACCGCGCGTGGCACGCCGGCGTTTCCGGCTGGCACGCGATCCGCAACGTCAACGCCGCTTCCATCGGCATCGAGATCGCCAATCCCGGCCACGACCACGGCTACGTGGACTTCCCCGACGACCAGATCGAAGCGGTCCGGGGCTTGGTGCTGAGGATCATGGGCCGCTGGGGCATTCCCGGTCGCAACGTCATCGGCCATTCCGACGTCGCGCCGGGCCGCAAGATTGATCCCGGCGAACGCTTCCCGTGGGAGCGGCTCGCCCAGGCCGGCATCGGTGCCTTCGTGCCGCCGGTCCCGGTGACGGAAGACGGGCCCGCTCTGCGGCCGGGCAATCGCGGCGAGATCGTGGCCCGCATCCAGCGCGGGCTCGCGGCTTTCGGCTACGTGCTGGACGAAACGGCCCGTTACGACGAGCGCACCGCAACGGTGGTCGCCGCATTCCAGCGCCATTTCCGTCCCGAGCGCATCGACGGGATTGCGGACCTCTCCACGCTGGAGACGCTCGACCGGCTGCTGTCGCTCGACCGCTAGCGTTCTGGGCAGGCGCGCCCCCACCGACCGCACACGAAAAAACGGGCCGGCGCACGGCCGACCCGTTTCAGGCTCGGGCACGAGGCCCGAAGCGCTTCGATCAAGAAGAGGTTCAGCCCTTCACGACGCCGAGCACCTCGCCGCTGCGGGCGTCAACGACCACCGTCTGGCCATTGATGTTGGCGTAGGCGTAGTCGGGATGGTTCGGAACCTTCACGACCTGCACCGTCTGCGGCAGCGGTTCGCCGATGCGAACCGGCTGCTGGACATTGGTGCGGGGCGCCGGGTTGTTCACGGTGTAGGATCCCACCTCGCGGGGGACCCGCTTCACCACGTGCGCCCGGTTCACCTGGCCCTGCTTCATCTCGCCTTCGGCCGTGTCGACGGACGCGCCGGCGGTGCCGCCGACGATTGCGCCGATGACGGCGCCGGGCGGGCCACCGATGACAGCGCCGGTTGCGGCGCCGCCGGCCACACCGGTCACGGTCGCGTCCTGGGCCATCGCGGGCGCCATGCCGGCGGCTACGGCGATGGTTGCGGCGGATGCGAGAGTAAGAAACTTGTTCATGGTCGGAACTCCTTGCTGTGATTGCCGGCCCGACCGCGAGCAAAGCCCGCGCAGGCCGGTCGTTTCAGCGTCTGGCAAGACCTTGCATCGTCGATGCTTGGCTCTTGCCTGTTCACGGGGCGGCTAACGGCACGCCCCCCGCAGATGTTCCGAAAAAAGTTTTGCTCGGTTCGCTTTAACAGCGGTGTTGGCGCGTACATTTGCCAGCGCGTCCCGGCATGAGGAAACAGATGGCCACATCGTTGTCCGACGGTTGCGGTCCAAATATTCGCAGCCCCGAACAAGCGCTTTGGTTGCAACAACGGCGTGAGTCGACTTTCCTCGCAAAGAGGACTAAATGTATTAGGCACCTAAATGAGTAACAAAAGGTGCCAAATTTTCTTTCTGGCGCTATTGTGACGCTCAACTGGGACGAGGGATTCGAGGAAGAGCGATGGGGGACGGGAACAAGGCGGCAGCGGATCAGCTCGAACACGAGATGGTCCTGCTCACGCGGCTGCTCGAAGCGTTGACGCGGCGTCGCAATTATCCGCTCGATCGCGCGCCCTATCTTTTGCTGCTGCAGCTGGCGGAAGGCGCCAAGAACATCAATGAACTCGCGACGACGCTGGCCCTGGACGGCACCACGGTCACCCGCCAGATCGCGTCGATGGAGGCCCGCGGCCTCGTCGAGAAGACATCGGATCCGTCCGACGGGCGCATCGCCCGGGTGGCGCGCACGGACAAGGGCGCACGTCTGGTCGAAGACATGCGCCAGGTGCGGGTTGAGCGGGTGAAGGAGCTCTTCACCGACTGGAGCGAAGAGGACATGTCGGCCTTCGCCAACTATTTGGCGCGCTGCAATCTCGATCTTTACGCCTATATCGAGACGGTCTCCCGCTGAGAGCTCGGACGGCGGCTCTGCCTCTATCCGGCGCCTGACGTCCTTCAAACGATCCGCAGCCGTTGGCCGCTCGTAAGAGCAGGCAACGGTGCTTCGCGCCGCCCGACAGCCAACGCGGATCCCAGCCTTGTCCCGAGACACTTCCGGATTACCGGCCAATACCGGCCGTCTTACCCGTGCGGGCGCATGGGCGTGGATCGCCACCGTCGAGTTCTTCGCCATCCAGCTCGTGGCGCAGACCGCGGCCCCCGCTTTTTCCATGACGCGCCACGATATCAGCGCCCTCGGCATTCCGGTCTGCGGGCAGCCGGTCGCCGTCTGCTCGCCGCTGCATCCTTTGTTCGACGCCGGACTGATCCTGGTCGGCATTCTGACCACGGCCGGCGCGCTTCTTACCTGGCGCGCCTGGCCCGGCGGCGCGATCAGCCGGGTCGGGCTCGGCCTTCTGGCGATCGCCGGGCTCGGCGCCATCGTTGCCGGGGTGGCCGATGTCCACACCCGCCCGACCGCCCACGCCATCGGCGCCTCCCTCGACTTCGGTGCCGGTGGTCTCGGAATGATGATGATGGGCCTCGCCTGTCGCCGGCGCGCGCCCGGTCTCGCCTGGTTCAGCGCTGCTGCCGGCAGTATCGTTGTGGTTGCCTTCCTCCTCTACGCCACAGGGCTCTATCTCGGCATCGGCCGCGGTGGGATGGAGCGGGTTGCCGCGATCTCCGCCACGCTCTGGTTCGTGCTGACCGGCGTCTGGCTTCTCGGCCGCATCCATCGCTCGAATCGTGCCGCCACCGCAGACCGCTGACCTGCGGCGTCCGCGCAACACTCGCCGCCTTCCCGCGCGCCCGTGTGCAAAGGGAAGTTGCACATCTTCTGCGCGTGACGAATGATCGAAGCGGAGTCGCGCGACGAGGTGGGGGCGGGCCGTGAACACTGCAGCGAAAACCGTCCGGCGCTGGGGCATCGCCGGAGCGCTGGCGCGCGAACTGAAAGCCGCTGCGCCCTTCGGCGCCATGGCGATCGCCTTCCTGCTTCCCATCCTCGTGGCTGCCCCTGCCACCGCCCAGACCTGGTCGCTCTACGACAATGGCGGCGTGTCCTATGCCATCGATCCGGTCAACACGCTGCAGGACCGGTTCAAGTACGATATCTCGGTCGCCCCTGGCGGTGGGGACAGCCGCTCGGTCACCGTTGAGATGGACACCGGCTCCACCGGCATCGTCGTCTCCGCCCATCTCATTTCCCATGACGTCAGCGCACTGCAGGGCGAGGCCGGCTGGGCCTACTACAACTCGTCGGGCCTCCTGGCGACGGGCGTCCTGGTGGACTCCGACGTCACCTATCGCACCACCGATGGCGGCACGATCACGGCGAGCGTTCCGGTGCTGGCCGTCACGGGGCTGCACTGCCTGGGAGTGGGCGACAATTCCGCCAACTGCAACGAGAACCAGACCATCACCATGATGGGCGTCGGCTTCGGCCGGAACACGCTCGGCGAGGATCCCGACGGCAGCATCGATGCGCAGGCATCGTCCGCCGACAAGACCGTGCGCGCGGCACTGGCCGGAAGCCTCCGCAACGCCGGCACGACGTCGCTTGCCTACAACCCGTTGATCCACGTCGAGGCGCGCGGCGACGCCACCCTCAACCAAGGCTACATCATCCGCGACGGCAAGATCGAGGTCGGCCTGACCGCATCCAATACCGGTGGCTTTGCCTACGGGAAGCTCTCGCAGGCGACGGCCGCGGACGGCTCCGGCAACTGGACCCAGACGCCCATGGCCGTCCAGGTCGGCACGGTGGGCCCGACCTCGGGCCTGCTTTTGGCCGACACCGGCGTCACCGACGGTTTCGTGCATCTGCCCGGCGCGCGTCAGTCCGGCGCGGTGCCGGCCGATACCGTCGTCACCGTCCAGGTTCTCGATGCTGGCGACCTGGTGTCCTATTCCTTCACCGTAGGAACCCAGTGCGCGCAGAACTCGCCACCCTCCCCCTGCAATCCGCAGGGACCGAGCAGCATTTCCTATGTCAGAGGCGAGGCGGATGCCTCCTTCCTCAACACCAGCATCTACTTCTACCAGGGCTTCTCCTACCTGTTTGATCCGACCAACGGCTATGTCGGGGTCGCCAACGCGATGAAGGCCGGCACGAACGTGGTCGTCACGCCGGTGATCTCCGCATCCGGCCAGATCGACTTTGCCGACCCGTTTACCACGGACATGCCGGTCTTCCTGCGCAACGCCTCGATGATCGCGGCCGCCGACACCGCCACCTTCAACGCCGCCCTTACCGGCCCCGGAAGCCTGACCCTCAACGGCGCCGGCACCGTGACGCTGAACGGGGCGAACTCCTATTCCGGTGCCACCATCGTGCAGAGCGGCACCCTGGCCGTCACGCGGTCTCTCGCCAGCGCCGTGACGGTTCAGTCCGGCGCCACATTCGATCTGTCCGGAACGCTGGCCGTTTCCGGCACGAGCGCCCCGGTGGTCACGGTGGATAGCGGCGGCTTCTTCGACCTGACCGGCTCGGTGACCGGCGACGTCAGCAACGCCGGCACCTTCACCCACAACGGCACGCTCTCCGGCACGTTGACCTCCACCGGCCGCGTTCAGGGCACCGGTACGGTAGCCACCCTTTTCATTGCCGACGGCGGCACCCTCGCCACCGGCAACTCGGTCGGCACCATGACGGTCACCGGCAACTACACGTTCGGCCCCGGCGCCACCCGTGAGGTCGAAATCGAAGCCGGCGGCTCGATTGACCTCCTCGAAGTCGGTGGCATCGCGACCCTTGCCGGCGGCACGGTCGATGCCGTCGAGAACCCCGCCTTCGTTCCGATCCTCGGCGAGAGCTACGCCTTCCTCCGCGCGGCCGGCGGCATCAGCGGCACCCACGATACGCTCGAAGGCGGGCTCTTCCCGGACGCAACATACCCGTTCCTCACGACCGGCCTCGCCTATTCGGCAACAGAGGCCGCGCTCGAAGTTGTGCGCAGCGGCGTCACCTACGAAAGCGCCGGGATCACCGACAATCAGAAATCCGTCGGTGCGGCTCTCGACACGTTCGTGCCGGACTCTGCCCTCGACCTGCCGCTCACCCACCTGACCGCTTCCCAGTATGACGTTGCGGCGGACCAGCTGTCCGGTCAGATCTACGCCTCGGCCCTGACGACGCTTCAGAACGATGCGACAATCGTCCGCGACACCATCCGGACGCGCCTCGGCACCGCCTTCGCCGAAATGGCGGACGGGTCCGCCTTCGCGGCCAACGGTGCGCCCGCCGCGCCGCTCGCTGGGCTGACCGCCAGCGCCTGGATCTCCGGTTTCGGAAGCTGGGGCGACACGGAGGCGAGCTTCAACGCCGCCGAACTCACAACCTCGCTCGCCGGCACCCTCGCCGGCCTCGACGCGTCCGTCCATCACTGGGGCCGGGTCGGCCTTGCCGCCGGCTACGGATCGAGCCGCTTCAAGGCGGCGGACCTCTCCACATCCGGCACCGCCGGATCGGCCACCATCGCCGCCTATGGCGGTGCCGAGATCGGCAGCGTGCGAGCCAGCCTCGGCGGCACCTGGTCCTGGCATGACGTGGAGACGAACCGTGTCGTCAGCTTCCCCGGCTACTACGAGGCGGACGACGCCGACTATTCCGCCACCACCGGCCAGATCTTCGGCGAGGGTGCGGTGAACCTCGGCTTCGCCCCCGTGGACCTGGAGGCCTTTGCCGGCCTCGCCTTCGTCTCCACCTCCACCGGCTCCTTCACCGAAGGCACCGGCCTGACCGCGCTGTCGAGCTCCGGCAACACCCAGTCCAACACGCTGTCCACCCTCGGTGTCCGCATCGCCAAGGTCCTGCCGCTCGGCGGTGGCTGGGTGCGTCCGCACGCGACGCTCGGCTGGCAGCACGCCTTCGGCGACGTCGAGCCGGAAGCCGACCTCGCCTTTGCCCAGAGCGGTGCCGGCTTCACCGTGATCGGAGCGCCGATTGCCCGCGACGCCGCTGTCTATGGGATCGGGCTCGACTTTGCTGCATTCGACAGCGCCGAACTGTCCGTCCGCTACGATGGCCGCATCGGCAGCGGCACCCAGGAGCACTCGGCCTCCGGCCAGCTCTCCTTCACCTTCTGATGGAGAGCCTTCAGCGTTCCATCGAGAGACTGTGATCCGCCCAGCGCGGTTTTCCTGCTATTGTCGATCTCGTTTCCAAGCGCGTTTCGGGGCGTAAGGGCGCCCTTGTCGGGGCGCCAAACCCATCGACCACTTCGCAATCCGAGGAGTCGATTGGATGGCTGACGAGAAAAGGGATCCCTTTCACCCCTACGTGCAGGAACTGCAGGGGCAGGAAGGAGACATCGACAGCAAGATCGCGATGATCGAGGCGATCCTGAAAGGTGTCGATGTCGATGCAAGCTACGACGGCCGCTTCAAGGAAGCGAAGGCGTGGCTGAAGGAACTCAAGAAAAAGATCGCCGAGCGCAAGATCGAGGACCTCGAGAAGGAACTCGAGGATCTTCAGGGCCTCGCCCAGAATCCCGGCGGCTTCAATCCGCCACCGCCCCCTCCCCCCTGGATCTGGCCGTGGCCCTGGCCCCCGCCGCCCGGTTTTCCCGGCCCCGGCTCGGGCACGCCCGGCGTCATCAATGTCGGCATCGTCACTCCGCCGAGCGATTCCAAGTACAAGGTCGGCCTCGCCGAGCGGGATTTCATTGTCGCCCGCTCGAAGTCGAAGGTCTGGGTCTGGGATCCGCTCGCCCTGGTGTGGGCAGCGGAGCTCGACGCCAGCGACGAGATCGTCGAGATGGACAAGGTGGACGGCACGGTTGCAGTACGGACCGCCACGAGCCTCTGGCTCTTCCACCCGCTTGACTATCGATGGCTGGGACCGCTCGATGCGGAGATCGTCGAGGTCACGGCCTACAACCTCGCTTTTCCCACGGTGGTGAAAGCGGAGGGCTAGGCCCGGTGCCCCCCGATCCGCCGACGTCGGGCAAATCGGTACTCGGCGTCGCGGATTGACAATCCGCTTCACGTCTCTACCCAGCAGGATCGTGGACGGTCCGGGGCCGGGTCGAGCGTAAAGGGGATCGGGTGATGACGGCGGACGGCAAGGTGAGCGGCATCCGGGCACGGATGGCGGACGAGGTTGGCGACGCGCGTCTGTTCGACCTCGCCGTGTCGCGGGCCCGGTCCCATGTCGCCGCCGGCGCGGACAAGCCGCCCTTTCCGTCGCCGCATGCCATCGCCGCGCTGACCGGCTTTCGCGAGCCTCTGCCGGAAACGCCCGGCGACGGCGCAGCGATCGTGGACCGGCTCGACCGCATCGGCGGCCCGGCCGCGGTCAACCATCTCGGCGGACGCTATTTCGGCTTCGTGGTCGGAGGCGTCGTGCCGGCCGCCCAGGCCGCGCGGCAGCTTGCCGACGCCTGGGACCAGAATGCGGCCTTGCACGTGCTGTCACCGGTCACCGCCGCCCTCGAGGAGGTGACAGAGGGCTGGCTGCGCGCGCTGTTCCGCCTGCCCAGCGAGACCGTGGCCGGGTTCGTGTCCGGCAGCTCCATGGCGATCTTCTGCGCGCTGGCCGCCGCCCGCCACCGGCTGCTCGCGCGTCAGGGCTGGGACGACAACGAGGACGGGCTCGCCGGTTCGCCAGGTATCCGGATCGTCACCAGCCGCCAGATCCACGGCACCATCCTGAAGGGGCTCGCCCTGCTTGGGCTCGGCAAGCGGTCGATCGAATGGGTGGACTGCGACGACCAGGGCCGCATCCTGGCTGACAGGGTACCGGAACTCGACGAACGCACGCTCCTCATCCTGCAGGCCGGCAACGTCAACTCCGGTTCGTTCGACGATTTCGCCACCCTCTGCGCCAGGGCGCGCGAGGCCGGCGCCTGGGTGCACGTGGACGGCGCCTTCGGACTCTGGGTGGCGGCGTCCGACCGGTTGGGCCATCTGTTGGACGGGGCCGAGCTGGCCACCTCCTGGTCGGCCGACGCCCACAAGACCCTCAACGCGCCCTACGAGAGCGGCATCGTGCTGTGCCGCGACCGAGAGGCGCTGGCCGGCGCCATGCAGGCGTCGGGCTCCTACATCCTCTACAGCGAGCGGCGCGACGGCATGCTCTATACGCCAGAGATGTCGCGGCGGGCCCGTGCCGTCGATGTCTGGGCGGCGCTGAAATATCTCGGTCGTTCCGGTCTCGGCGAGCTGGTGGACGGCTTCCACGCCCTCACCTGCCGGATGCGCGACCGGCTGGCGAACGCGGGCTTCACGATCCTCAACGACGTTGCCTTCAACCAACTTCTGGTGGCCTGCGCCGACGACGCGGAGACGGAAGCGGTGCTGACGCGGATCCAGGCATCCGGCGTGTGCTGGGTCGGCGGCGCGCGGTTCCGCGAGCGCGCGGTGATCCGCTTCAGCGTCTGCTCGTGGGCGACCACGCCGGACGACATCGACGCCAGCGCTGCCGCGTTCGTAGAAGCCCTCACCGCCGTGCGGGGGCGGGTCGCGGCCGAATGAGGATCGGGATCAGGCCCAGTATTCCGGGCGCATGATGGCGTCGGCGCAGCGCACCGTGCCGGCGGCGTCCCGCAGGGCGGACTCACAGGTGGAGCGAACCATCCAGGCGTCCCTGTAGGCCTCGGGAAGCTCGTGCGGCGGATCGAGGCCTTCCGGGATTGCCGGCGAGAAGCCGAAGCGGCCGTAATAGGCAGGATCGCCGAGCACGAAGACCAGCGAGACGCCATCGGTGGCAAGGCGCGCCAACCCCTCCGCCACGAGAGCGCGGCCGACGCCCGTGCGCTGGCGGTCGGGAACGATGGCGAGCGGTGCCAGCAGCGACGAGACCGGCCTGTCCTGCCCGTCGATGCTGGCCTTGGTGAACAGGATATGGCCGATGGGTTCGGCCTCGTCGAGGGCGATCAGCGACAGGGTCGGGGCCGCGCTTGGATCGGTCAGAAGGTCGCGCACCAGCGCGGCCTCCACCGCGCTGCCAAACGCCCGGCTCTCCACGTCGAGAACCTGGTCGAGATCGGCCTGCGTTGCCGTGCGTATGATCATCGAACTCCACTCGCAGCCGCCCAAGGCGCCCTGCGCGCTACCCTCGCGCCTCGCGCGTTCGCTGAAAAGCCCCCTTTGCGATCACTTTTTTCGCCGGCAAACGAACCGGAGCGGCTGCGCGGCGGGTGCGCGGCGGCGGCTGCGCGATTTTGCGCAGTGTTGCGCGGTTCTTCGCAGATCCACGCAGTGCGCGCACGCAAAAGGCCGGCCGCGGGGGGGGACGCGGCCGGCCCAGTGCGACCGGGACCGGAATGGAGAGAAGAGCCCCGGTCAACGGACCCCGGGGGAGGGGAAACGGGGTCCGAATCGATGCAAGCCCGATCAGGCGGCTTCGGTCTCGTTCAGGAACGGATAGTCGGTGTAGCCCTCGCGGCCGCCGCCATAGAAGGTGCTGCTGTCCGGCTCGTTGAGCGGGGCGTCCTGCTTGAGCCGCTCTGCAAGGTCGGGATTGGCGATGTACGGCCGGCCGAAGGCGACCAGATCGGCCTTGCCGCTCTCCACCATGTCGATGGCCAGGGTCCGGTCGTAACCGTTGTTGGCCATGTAGACGCCATCGAACCGGGCCCGGAGCGCCGCGATGGACTGGCCCTCCTCCAGCTCGCGCGGCCCACCGGTCTGACCCTCGATCATGTGCAGGTAGGCCAGCCCGAAGCCGTTGAGGATGTCGACGGCATGCTCGAAGAGCGGCATCGGGTCGGAATCGCTGATGTTGTTGGCTGCGGAGAACGGGCTGAGGCGAATGCCGACCCGGTCCGCGCCCCAGATATCGACGACCGCCTCGACCACTTCGCGCATCAGCCGCGTACGGTTCTCGACGGAACCGCCGTATTCGTCCGTGCGCTTGTTGGCGCCGTCACGCAGGAACTGGTCGATCAGGTAGCCGTTGGCAGCATGGACCTCGACGCCGTCGAAGCCGGCCTCCAGCGCGTTGCGGGCTGCCTTGCGGTAGTCTTCAATGACGCGTGGAATCTCTGAAAGCTCGAGCGCCCGCGGCGTCGAGGTTTCCACGAACTGCTCGCCGTCGAACGTCTTGGCACCCGCCGAGACCGCGGAGGGAGCGACCGGCGCCTGGCCGTCAGGCTGCAGGCTGGTGTGGGAGATCCGGCCGACATGCCAGAGCTGCAGCACGATGCGCCCGCCCCTGGCGTGGACGGCATCGGTCACCGCCTTCCAGCCGGCGACCTGGGCCGCGCTGTGGATGCCCGGCGTCCAGGCATAGCCCTTGCCCTCGGGGCTGATCTGGCTTGCCTCGGTGACGATGAGACCGGCACCGGCGCGCTGGGAATAGTAGTCGACGTGGATCTCGTAGGGCGCGTCGTCCTCGGCCCGGGCGCGGTTGCGCGTCAGCGGCGCCATCACGATCCGGTTCTTGAGGTCGATGGCTCCGGCCTTCAACGGCGTAAAGAGCTTCGCGGTGGTCATGGGAGCAGGCTCCAATCGATGGCGGTCCTGAGAAATCTCAATTCAGGACTGTTCAGTCCAAAAATAGGTACGCCGGTGCGTTTCGGAAGGGGTCATCTCACCGGGATGCGTTGAAAAGCGTCTGGGCTTCCGACAGCGCGGCGGAGATCGCCTCGGGCGAAAGCCCGGATTTCCTGAGCGTCACGGTCCCGATGGCCAGGGCGGCGAGTGCCCGGGCGCGACCGGCTGCCGCATCCGGATCGGCGGGCGAAAGCGCTTCCGCGAACAGGTGTTCGATGCGCTCGATGTGCTGGCGGCCTACCGCCGCCACCTCGTCGTTGTGGGGTGCCATTTCGGTGATGCAGTTGACCAGCATGCAGCCACGCGGCCCGCCATTCGGGTCGGCGAGCGCCGCGAGCATGGCCGGCACCGGCTCGCCGTCCGGGGTGTGCGCAATTTCTGCCAGCGCCGCCAGCGCCTGCTCGGAATAGGCGGAGAGCGCAGCAATCAGCACCTTCTCCTTGGAGCCGAAGCCGGCATAGAAGCTCGACCGGCTCAGCCCCATCGCGGCCGTGAGCTCGTCGAGGCTGGTGGCCTCGAACCCCTGGGTCCAGAAAAGCTGCAGGGCCGCGTCCAGCGCCGCCGCCTCGTCATAGGCGCGCGGGCGGCCGGGCCCCTGGCGGTGGCGGGACGGTTTGGTGTTCATGGGTTGACAATATGGACCGAACGGTCCGGAAATCAATCGCCACAGGCCTGCGAGGGGTTCCGCATCGGCCGGAAGACCCCAAATGCAGGGGCGGTTGCGTCAACGCGTGAGGCCTTCGATGATCCCCTATTCCCTGCTCGACCTGTCGCCCATTCCCGAAGGCGGCAGCGCGGCCGACTCCCTGCGCAACAGCCTCGATCTGGCGCAGCACGCCGAGGGCCTGGGCTACAACCGCTACTGGCTTGCCGAGCACCACAACATGGCGGGCATCGCCAGCGCCGCGACGGCGGTGCTCATCGGCCAGGTCGCCGCAGCGACGTCGACGATCCGCGTCGGCTCCGGCGGAATCATGCTTCCCAACCACGCGCCGCTGATGGTGGCGGAGGCGTTCGGCACGCTCGCGACCCTGTTTCCAAACCGCATCGACCTCGGCCTCGGCCGCGCCCCCGGCACCGACATGGCCACCGCCCGGGCGCTGCGCCGCAATCTCGGCGGCGGCGACACGTTCCCCCAGGACGTGCTGGAGTTGATGGCCTATTTCGACGATCCGAGCCCTGAGATGACGGTGTGCGCCATTCCCGGCGTCGGAACCCATGTGCCGCTCTGGATGCTGGGCTCCAGCACCTTCGGTGCCCAGCTCGCCGCGCATCTCGGCCTGCCCTACGCCTTCGCCTCGCACTTCGCGCCGGCGGCGCTGGAACAGGCGGTGGAGATCTACCGCAGCACCTTCCGGCCCTCCCGCCAGCTCGATCGCCCCTACTTCATGCTGGCGATCAACGTGTTCGCCGGCGAGGACGATGCGGAAGGCCGCTACCTGATGTCGTCCATGCAGCAGGCATTCGCCAACCTGCGCACCGGCAAGCCCGGTCCCCTGCCCCGCCCGGTGGAGGATGTCGAGGCGCATCTCGATCCGCGTGTTATCGGCATGGTGCGCGAGGCGCTGTCCTGCACCGCTGTCGGCGGGCCCGACAGCGTCGAGGCACAGCTCGGCGCGCTCGTCGGGCGCCTCGCACCGGACGAGGTGATCCTGGCCGGGCAGATCCACGACCACGCCAAGCGGCGACGCTCCTTCGAGATCGCATCGGAGGCCATGCGCGCGCTGTCGATTCCCGACGCCGCGGAGTAGCGCCCTACCCGATGACGTGGATCGGCGCGCCGTCGAGCCAGGCGCGGATGGCCTCCACCGTCTGCCCGTAGAAGACCGCATAGGTCTCGCGGGTCACGTAGCCGATGTGGGGCGTGAGCAGCAGCCGCGGCACGAACCGGAGCGGATCGTCGGCCGGCAGCGGCTCGCGGTCGTAGACATCGAGCGCGGCGCCGCCGATGCGCCCCGCCCTCAGGGCCGCGACCAGCGCGTCCTGATCGACGAGCGGACCCCGCGAGGTGTTGATCAGGCTGGCATCCGGCTTCATGCGGGCGATCTCGTCGCCGCCGGCGATATGCCGGGTGCGGTCGGACAGTCGCAGGTGAAGGCTGACGAAGTCGGACGTCTCGAAGACCTCCGCCTTCTCCAGACGCGTGGCGCCGGCGGCGCGGGCGGCCTCGTCGGTGAGATTCTGGCTCCAGGCCACCACCTCCATGCCGAAGGTGACGCCGAAGCGGGCCATTTCGCTGCCGAGCCGGCCAAGACCCAGAAGACCGAGCCGGGCGCCGCGCAGATCGCGCCCCAGCCCGTGCTGCCAGCCGCCTTCGGCCATCGACCGCATCTCGCCCGGCAGGCCGCGGGCCAGCGCCAACACCATCAGGAAGGCAAGTTCCGCCGTGGCATGGCCCGGCGATACCGTGCCGCAGACCATGACGCCGTGGTCGCGGGCTGCCGGCATGTCGACGGCGGCGTTCTTCATGCCCGTCGTGACGAGAAGCCTGAGGGTCGGCAGCCGCTCGAAGAGCGACCGCGGGAACGGGGTGCGCTCGCGCATGATGGCAACGATCTCGAAGGGCGCCAGCAGCTCGGCAACCGCGTCTTCGTCGTCGATGGGGCGGTCGAAGACCGTGATCTCCGCGTCCCCCAGGACCGACCAGTCGGCCATGTCCAGCGCCACGCGCTGGTAGTCGTCGAGGATGGCGATCCGGGTCATGGGGGCGACAGCCTTTCCTGGAGCACGGCCGGCGGCCGGTCAGGTCAGCTGGCGGCCCCGGGCGACGGTGACCACCCCCGACAGGAGGAAGGCCACGAACGCAGCGGCAACGATAGTCGGCCCGGTGGGCGTATCCCAGACGAAAGACGCATAGAGGCCCCCGAGCGCCGATGCCGCGCCGATAAAGGCGGCAATGATCGCCATCGCCTCCGGCGTTCGCGAAAAGGGTCGCGCCGCGGCGGCCGGGATGATGAGCATGGCCGTGATGAGAAGCGCGCCAACCACCTTGATGGCGACCGCGACCAGAAGCGCCAGGGCGACGGTCAGGACCAGCTGCTCGCGCCTTGGCCTGAGACCGCTGGCAAAGGCCAGATCCTGGTCGAGCGTGGCCGTGAGCAGCGCCTGCCAGCGCCAGCCGATCAGAGCAAGCACGGCCAGCGCCCCCGCCCAGATGACGGCCAGGTCCTGCTTGCCGACGGCGAGAATTTCGCCGAACAGGTAGCCTTCCAGATCGAGCCCGTTGCGCGCGGTAAGCGCAAACGCCACCAAGCCGATGGCCAGGGCGCCGTGGGCAGCCACGCCGAGCAGCGTGTCCATGTGGAAGGTTCGCCCCGCCAAACCGGACACGGTGAACGCCATCACAGTGGTCACGAGAAGCACGCCGGCGAAGACCGACACGGAGAAGGCCAGCGACAGCGAGACGCCGAGGATGGCGGCGTGGGCGGTGGCATCGCCGAAATAGGCCATCCGGCGCCACACGACGAAACACCCAAGCGGACCGGCTGCAACCGCCAGGCCGAGACCGGCGAGGCCGGCACGCACGAGAAAATCGTCAAGCATCGACGGCAGTGCCCTCGCTCTCGGGATGATGGTGATTGTGCTCGTGCTGGTAGAGCGCAAAGGCGCCCTGCGTTCCGCTGCCGAACAGCGCTCTATATTCCGGCGCCGCGGAGACGACCGTCGGCGTACCCTCGCAGCAGACATGACCGTTGATGCACAGCACCCGGTCCGACGCGCTCATCACCACGTGCAGGTCGTGACTGACCATCAGGACCGCGCAGCCGACTTCCTGGCGCACGGTTTCGATCAGCCGGTAGAAGGCGGCGGTGCCGGGCTGATCGAGGCTCTGGGTGGGCTCGTCGAGCATGAGGATGTCGGGCTTCGACAGAAGCGCGCGCGAGAGAAGCACCCGCTGGAACTGGCCGCCGGACAGCGCGCTCATCTGCCGCCCTCCGAGCCCGCCGACCCCCACATGCTCCAACATCGTCTTCACCTCGCGGGCGTTGCGGAGAACTGGCAGATTGAGGAACCGCGCGACCGTAAGGGGCATCGTCGCGTCCAGCGACAGGCGCTGGGGCACGTAGCCGACCACAAGCCCGGGCGCACGCCGCACGCTGCCCGCAGACAGTCCGATCGCTCCAATCAGCGACCGAATGAAGGTGGACTTGCCCGAGCCGTTCGGCCCGACAACGGTGACGATCTCGCCACGCTCGATCGAGAAGTCGACCGACTGCAGGATCCGTCGCCCGCCAAGGTCCACGCTGACCCCCGACGCCTCTATCAGGCCCATGTCCGCTCCACTGAATTCCGGCTCCCGCCGGGTTCGCACCGCGTCCCCGTGATCCCACATCGCCGTCGCGCGGTCCACGCGATCGATTCGGGGATTCGGCAAGAAGGGGCTGGACAAGCGCGGCCGGCCGGGGCCATAGGGTATGTTATAATGTTACATTTCGTCGGCAGGCGATCAAGCCTCCGACCAGCTACGACAGGAGAGTTTCGGGGATGAGGATAACGAAGGCGCGTTTCCTGGCGGTGGCGGCGGCAGTGACCGTGACCGGTACACCCGCCCTGGCCGAGCCGGTCGTGGTGACCGATATTCCGCCGGTTCATTCGCTGGTTGCGCGGGTGATGCAAGGGGTCGGCGAACCGACGTTGATCCTGCCGCCGGGTGCCTCGCCGCACGGCTACGCCATGCGCCCCTCCGAGGCCGCCGCGTTGTCGGACGCCGACGTCGTCTTCTGGGTCGGACCGGAGCTCACCCCCTGGCTCGACCGTGCGATCGAGACGCTGGGCACCAACGCCAAGGCTGTCGAGCTTCTCGAGGCCCCGGGCACGGTGCATCTGGAGTTTCGGGAAGGCGCGACGTTCGAGGCCCACCACCACGGCGACGAAGAGCATGACGGTCACGGGCACGACGAGGCCGGTCACGACGATCATGACCACGACGACCACGGCGATGGCGCGCACGAACACGCCGAGCATGATCATGACGGGGACGAAGACCACGCCGCTCACGACGATCACGAGGGGCATGATCACGATGACCATGAGGGGCATGGCCACGACGAGCACGCCGACGCCCACGGTCACGACCACCACGGCGTCGACCCGCACGCCTGGCTCGACCCGGAGAACGGAAAGGTCTGGCTGACGGCGATCGCCGAAACCCTGGCCCAGGCCGACCCTGACAACGCCGACGCCTACCGGGCCAATGCCGCCGACGCTTCCGGCGAGCTCGACGCCCTGACCGACACGATCTCAGGCACCCTGGAGCCCGTGCGCGGCAAGCCGTTCATCGTCTTCCACGACGCCTACCACTATTTCGAGAACCGCTTCGACATCGAGGCCGCCGGCGCCGTGTCGCTGAGCGATGCCTCCAAGCCGGGACCGGCGCGGGTGAAGGAGATCCGTGACACGATCGTGTCGCTCGGCGCGGCATGCGTGTTCGCGGAGCCGCAGTTCCCGCCGGCCCTGATCACGACCCTGATCGAGGGGACCGACGCCCGCGAGGCCACCCTCGATCCGCTCGGAACGGAGATCGAGCCCGGCCCGGCACTCTACCCGGCGCTGCTCACCGACCTGGCCGCCAACCTGAGCGACTGCCTGGACTGAGCCAAACACGAAAAACTGTTATTCGATAACGCCCGCAGGCAGCCGCCTGCGGGCGTTATCTATTGAAGGGCGCGCAACCCCCGCCGCACAATCCCCCCCTGCCTCGACGCGACCGCGTTGACACGCATGTACTACCGTAATACCGTTATGCGAACGTTTGCATAAAGACAGCCTGAAAAGGGCGTCGGGCCGGGCAAACCGGCCAAACCAAACGACAAGCGTTCCACCGGAGGCCACAGCCGCCGGTGATGGGGAGGGACCTAGAATGCTGGATGCCGCGTGGGCAGGCCTAGTCGCGCTCGGAACTCCGACGGCCATCTTTTTTACCGTCGTCGGAATCGTTTACGGGATTGTCATCGGACTGCTACCAGGCCTTGGCGGCATCGTCGCCATGGCGCTGTTGTTGCCGTTCACCTGGGGGATGGACTTCGCGGCGGCCATGTCGCTGCTGATCGGCGCGCACATCGCGACCATCTGGGGTTCGTCGGCCACCAGCATCCTGTTCCGCGTCCCCGGCGCGGCGAAGAGCGTCGCGCTCATCTTCGACGGATACCCGATGACCCAGCGCGGCGAGGCGAGCCGCGCCCTCGGCGCCTCCGCCATGGCGGCGGTGCTGGGCGGTGTCTACGGCGCCATCTTCCTGGCCATCTCCATCCCCATCACCCGCCCGGTGATGATGGCGCTCGGCCCGGCGGAATATCTGATGCTGGCGCTCTGGGGCCTGACCATCATCGCCACCTTCTCCGAAGGGTCGCTCCTGAAGGGCATGACCGCTGCCTGCCTGGGCGTGCTCACCGCCTTCATCGGCATGGACGTTGTCACCGCCACGCCGCGCTTCACCTTCGACAGCGTCACGCTGATGGACGGCATCTCCTTCCCCGTCGCGATGATCGGCCTGTTCGCCGTGTCGGAGATGATGAAGCTGATGATCAAGGGCGGCACGCTGATCGAGCGCACCGTCACGGAGGAGAACAGCTCGGTCTGGCAGGGCGTGCGCGACGCGTGCAGCCACTGGGGGCTCGTCATCCGCTCCAGCCTGCTCGGCCTGTGGATCGGCGTCCTGCCGGGCATCGGCCAGTCGGTCGGCTCCATCGCCACCTACGCCCAGGCGCTGCGCACCTCCAAGCATCCGGAAACCTTCGGCAAGGGCAACGTGGAGGGCGTCATCGCCCCCGACGCCTCGCTCGGCGCCAACGAGGGCGGCGGCCTCTTGCCGACGCTGGCGCTCGGCATCCCCGGCGGCGAGGGCATGGCCATCCTGCTGATCGCCTTCATCGGGCTGGGCGTGGTGCCGGGCCCGCAGATGCTCACCCACAATCTCGACCTGGTCTACACGCTGGTCTGGGTGGTGGCGATCGCCAGCATCGTGACCGGCATTTTCGCCATCCTGCTGACGCCGATCCTGGCCCGGGTGCCGACGCTCAATCCGAACGTCATCGTGCCGCTCGTGCTGGCCGTGTGCGTCGTCGGCGCCTACTCCGACCGCCAGGAAGTCTCCGACGTGATCGTCGCCGGCGTCTTCGGCGTGCTCGGCTACATCATGGACAAGTACCGCTACTCGCGGGCGAACTTCGTGATCGGCATGGTGCTGGCGCTCCTGATCGAACGGAACCTGCACATCTCCGTCTCGCTCTACGGCGACTGGTTCATCTTCCAGCGCCCGGTGGCCCTGGGGATGCTGTTCCTGATCATCTTCACCACCGCCTGGCCCTTCTACAAGAACTGGAAGCGCGACAAGGAACTGAAGAAGGTCGCGCAGGCCGAGCACGGGAGCGCGTCATGAGCCGCCGCTGGCAGGAAAACATCGTCGCGGCAGGCTTCCTGCTGCTGTTCGTCGGCGTCCTCCTGGAGACGATGAACTACGGCCCGCGCGCGAGCATGGTGCCCAACATCATCGCCGGCATCGGCGCCGCGCTGATGCTCGCCCAGCTGATCCTGCAGAACGTCCGCTCGCAGGACTCCCTGCAGGTCGACCTTCTGGAGCTGATCTCCGCCCGGGCCACCGGCGACGAGGAAGCGCTGCCGGAACACATGCAGCAGAGCCTGAAGGAGGCCAAGGCCAAGAAGGCCGGCGCCGACGCGGAGCAGCCCACCGGCATGTTCCGCCCGGGCAGCCTGCCGCGCGAGCTGATGGCGATCGGCGTGGTGTGCTGCGCCATCGGCCTGTTCTTCCTGATCGGGCCGATCCCGACGATGTTCGTCTTCACCTTCTCCTACCTGACGCTGTCCGGCCATTTCGGCGTGATGCGCGCCTTCCTGGTCTCGTCAGTGTTCACACTGTTCGTTTACGGGCTCTTCCATGCCTGGCTTCGCATCGACATGGACAAGGGCCTGTTCGATCTCGGTTTCGGCCTCTGGTGAGGCGGGAGGACACCGGGACATCACCGCGCTTCCAACCACCACCAACAACACGCGCAAAGCGGAACCAAGGGAGAGAAGCATGACCAAAAGGGAGGGAACTATGCAGTCACGAGCCAGAACGGTCCTTGCGGGGATCGCCGCATCGGCGGTCATCGCCGGAGCCACCGTCACCGGGGCCTTCGCCCAGTCGCCCTACGAGGGCGAGGACGTCACGCTCATCATTCCGAACTCGCCGGCCGGCCTGATGTCGCAGTACGCCCACACGCTGGCGCCGCACATCGCGGAGAATCTCGGCGCCCGCAACGTGCGCGTCGTCAACCACCAGGGCGGCGGCGGCCTCAAGGGCTCCAACATCCTCTGGGAAAGCGACCCGGACGGCATGACCTTCGCCATGACCAACGTGCCGACGCTGCTGGTCGCCCAGCTGGCGGAAAGCCCGGGCGTGCAGTTCAACGCGACCGACTTCACCTATCTCGGCCGCGTGCAGGCGGATCCCCGCCTGATGTTCACCGGCAAGCCGTCGGGCCTGAAGACCATCGAGGACGTGCGCAATCTCGACCGTCCGTTCGTGTTCGCCTCGCAGGGGACCGACGAGGACTTCTACACGATGGTCGTGCTGGCCGACGCGCTCGGTTACGACCTGAAGATCGTCACCGGCTACGAGGGTGACGCCGACACCTCGCTGGCGGTCATCCGCGGCGACGCCGACGGTCACATGACCACCTGGACCCAGTCGGCCCCGGCCGTCGAGGCCGGCGACAAGTATGCCGTTCTGGCCACCACGTTCGAGCGCTACGAAGGCGCCCCGGACGTGCCGACGGCTCTGGAGATCATCGAGGATCCGAAGCAGAAGGAAAACATGCAGGCGATCAGCTCGATCCTGGTTCTCGGCCGCGGCTTCTTCGGCCCGCCGGACATGGACCCGGAGGCCACCGAGGCGCTGCGCGCCGCGATCGAGAAGACCCTGACCGATCCGGAAGTGCTCAAGGAAATGAAGGAAAAGGGCCTGCCCGTCTCCTTCAACTCCGCCGACGCGCAGAAGGAGAATGTCGACCGGGTGTTTGCCAACGGCAAGAACCTGACGCCGATGTTCAAGGAAGCGGTCACCAAGATCCAGTAACCGGGCGCCGGGACACTGGCCCCTTCCCGTCCGGGCGGCTCTGCCCGTCCGGACGGATAGACCGACCATCCGTTCGCCGGACTTGCTGACTGACTTCGCAAGTCCGGACGGAAAACCGGGAACCACTTTTCCTGGACTTGCTCTGAGAACTTCCAAAGGCCACCGGACGGCCTTGGGCCGCCTCCCCGGAGGCGGCCCTTTTTCTGGGCGGAGGCGCCCCATGGGAGGGTTGAGCGATGGATGCCCTGACCGCGCTGACGAGCGAATTCGGCACCTGGACACTGGTGGCCATCGCCGTCGCCGCCCTCGTCACCTCCACGATTCACGGCACGGTCGGCGTCGCCGGCGGCTTCCTCATGACGGCGGCGCTGTCGCTGATGATCGGTGTGCGGCCCGTCGTGCCCGTCATGAGCATCGCGCTGGTCATCAGCCACGGCGCCCGCAGCCTGATGAACGTCGCCGACTTCGACCGGCGCGTCTTCCTGGCAATCATGCTGCCGGCCTTCCCGATGATCTTCCTGGGCGGCATCATCTACGCCATCCTGCCGGTGAACTGGGTGGCCCTGCTGCTCGGCCTGATCATCCTGGGCTCGATCCCGCTCAGGCGCTGGGCCCGGGCGCGCAAGATCGAGGCGGGAACGCGAACCCTCGCCGGAGCCGGCGCCGCCTACGGCAGCCTGGCCGGCGCCTCGATCGGCTCGGCCATGCTCCTGTCGCCGTTCATGCTGGGCGCCGGCCTGACCAAGGAAACCTTCGTCGCGACCATGGCGGTGATCTCGCTGGCGACGAACATCACCCGCATCCTCGCCTTCGGCAGCGCCGATCTCCTGACCGGCGACTACGTGATGCTGGGCCTGGCGGTGGGCGTCATCATGATCCCCGGCAACTGGATCGGCCGCACCTTCCTGAGGCGGATGGCACCGGCAACGCACAGCCTGCTGATCGACCTGTTCGCGATCATCGGCGGCGCCAACTTCCTGTGGCTTGCCTGGTCAGGCTGGAACGACTGATCCCGGCCGCAATCGCCTTCGCCGGCAGCCGGTCACGCCGACACGCTGGCGTTCGGGTCCAGCACGTGGCGGTGGACGCCGCGGCCGAGCCCCAGCTCCGGATAGATCTCCGACAGCCGGCACCCGTGATAGTAGGCGCGCTGGTAGGCGGGACGCGCCTGGATGCGGGCGAGCCACTCCGCCACGCGCGGATGCTTCTCCTCCCAGAGATATTCCAGGCCGATGTCCTCGTTGCGGTCGATGAGCGGCGCCACCGCGATGTCGGCCAGCGTGTACTGGTCGCCCATCAGCCACGGGCCGCCATTGGCCTCCAGCATCGCGTCCATCCGGGCGACGGTGGAGCGAAGGTCGCGGAAGGCCGCCTCCATCACCTCGGGCGGGAAGCCGTTCTCCTTGCTCATCGTCTTGTAGAAGCCCGACTTCACCGGCCGCTTCCGGGTCTTCTCGTCGAACTCCTCCTGGCTCATTGCCTGGAACTTGATGCGCAGGCCGCCAAACTGGAAGGAGGGGAAACGCGAGGCCGGCGTGGTGACGAGATCCACGTAGACCAGCCAGGCGCGCAAGGTCGCCTGGTCATAGGGATCGGCCGGCATGAGCGCCGGCTCCGGCGCGATCTGGTCGAGATACTGCATGATGACCGACGACTCGATGATCGGCCGTCCATCGCTCATCAGCGTCGGCACGACACCGTTCGGATTGAGCTTGAGATACCAGTCTGAGAGATGGTCGTGGTTCTTGGAGACAAGGAGCTTGTCCTCCCACTCCAGCCCCTTCTCCTCCAGCGTGATGCGCACCTTCAGGCTGCAGGTCGACTGGGAGAAATTGTAGAGCTCGAGCTTCATCGGAACGCCTCCTCGTGTCCTCCGCGGGCCGCCTTGTTCCCATGACCGGGCCGGCTGCCTCGCGGACGGGAGGATAGCGCGCCGGAAGACGCGAGTCGATGATCGTATTACGGTCTTACGGAGATGGGCGACCTTACCCCTTGGCCAGCGCCTTGAGGTCGGTGGAGAGGTCGGTGGCGGCCTCCGGCGGCACGGGAACGCCCCTTTCGATGATCCTGCGCGCGGCCATGTGATCACCCGGCGCGTTCACCGATTCCACCGCAACCAGCCGGCCCTGCCGGTACAGGAAGACGGAGAACTTGTCGTCGGCCGGAAGGCCGCGCAGCACCGCCTCGTCATAGCCCGTCGACAGCCCGGCGATCTGCAGCCGCGCCGGACCCTGGTTGCTCCAGAACCACGGCAGGTTCGTATAGGGGGCCGGATTGCCGGTGAGCCGGCGGGCCACCGCGCGGGCCTGGTCGTTGGCGTTCTGCACCGACTCCAGCCGGACCGACCCGCCGGTATAGGCGCTCGGGAAGAAGGCGCAGTCGCCGATGGCGGAAATGGCCGGATCGGCAGTCAGCAGCATCTCGTCGACGACGATGCCGTCGGCGACCTCCAGCCCGGCCTGCCGGGCGATCTCCACGTTCGGAACCACCCCAGCGGCAAGCAGCACCGCGCCGGCCTTCAGGCTCCCCCCGTCGGAGAGATCGACGAGGGCGCCGGCGCCCTCGTGGCGCACGCCGGTGACGCCGGTGTTCAGGTGAACCTTCGTGCCCATCCGCAGGTGCAACGCCAGGAACCAGTCCGAGACCGTCTCCGACACGGCCCGTGCCATGACCCGGTCCGCCATCTCCACGACGTCGACCACCTTGCCCTTTTCCCTGAGGAAGGCTGCCATCTCCAGGCCGATGAAACCGGCACCGACCACGGCGACGTGCTCGAGCTCCGGCGTGCGCGACAGGATGGTGCGGCAATGGTCGAGGCCGCGGAGCTCCATCACGGCTGGATCGTCGAGCCCCGGCACCGGCGGCCGCCGGTTGCGCGCGCCCGTGGCCAGAACCAGGTGGTCGTAGCCGAGGCTTTCGCCATCCTCGAAGCGGACGGACCGATCGTCCCGATCGATCTCGGCGACCCGGGCGCCGAGCTTCAGCTCGATGCCCATCTTCTCATAGAGCGCTTCTGCCTTCAGGAGCAGCGGCTCGCCGCCCCCGCCCTTGAGGTAGTCCTTGGAGAGCGGCGGCTTCTGGTAGGGAAAGTGCGGCTCGTCGCACGCGAGCACGACACGGCCCTCGAAGCCTTCCTTGCGAAGCGCATGGGCGAGTTCGGCGCCGGCATGACCAGCCCCGACGATGACGACGGTTTGGTTGAGCATGGCAGGTTTCTAGCCGCCTCCCCCGCCCTTGGCCAGACGGTTCGGGCGGGCCCGCTCAGCCAGCTGCTCGGCCAGGCGATCGACGAATGCCACCTGGGCCGGGATCAGCTTCGGCCGGGCCTCGTCCATGGTGAACCAGCCGGCCCGATCCACCTCCGGAAAGGTCTGCAATCGACCGCTGCGCGGCGGCCACTCCATCTCGAACTCGATGCTGCGCACGGCCGCGACGTCGACGTCCCCCTCCAGCGCGAAGGCCACGACGCGCTTGCCGGCGCGCTGGCGAACTTCGCCAAGGGCATCGAGATCGCCAACCGCCGGTACGCCAAGCTCCTCGAAGAACTCCCGGCGGGCGGCAGCTTCGTGGCTCTCGCCGTCGTTCACCTCGCCCTTGGGGATGGACCAGGCGCCCCGATCCTTCCGGCGCCAGTACGGGCCACCAGGATGGACCAGCAGCACCCGGACCGCGTCCCGGTCGAACCGGTAAAGCAAGATTCCTGCACTCGTCGTCATGCGCCTATACTCACCGCGCCGGCGACACCAACACAATGCCAACCTGACCGACACAGGCAAGATTGGCGCAAGCTCGGTTCTGCACTGTGTGCTCGCAATCGCGCGCGATTCCGATCAGAGCGTGCGACCCTATCGCGTTGGCGAAAGGGGGGCGCCACGAGTGCATCTCCCGCCGGCACAGATGAACAAACACGCCGGCGGCAAGACCCAGCGGCGACAGCCAGGTGTGCGAGGAGCGACCGGTGCTCGAGGTCAGCCTAATCCTGTTCGAGAATGTCGGATTGCTGGCATTCGTCGCCGTCGTGTACACCATCGCGCCGCGCCGCCTGCCGCAGATTCCGCACGCGCTTCTCGTCGGCCTCCTGTGCGGACTCGGCGCCGTGGTCGCGATGCTGAAGCCGATCGATCTCGGCAACGGGGTCATCCTGGACACCCGCGGCTCGATGATCATGCTGGCGGGCGGGTTCGGCGGCCCGGCGGGTGCGCTGATTGCAGCCGCCATCGCCTCGGCCGTCCGCGTCTATCTTGGCGGAATCGGCGTGGCGGCCGGCGTGGCCTGGATCGCCAGCATCGCTGCCCTGAGTTCGATTGCCTATAGAGTGCTGCGGCCGCACCGAGCGCCGATGACGCACAAGTCACTGGCGATCTTCGCATTGCTGATGCCTGTGCCGTCTGTCTTCACCATCTTTCTCCTGCCCTGGGAGTACGTGGTCCACTTCTTCACCATCAGCGGCGCCCCGCTGAGCGCGGCGCAGATGATCGGCGTCTACCTGCTCGGCACGATCATGATGCAGGAAGACGAGCGCGTCGCCGCGGAGCGGCGCATCGAACAGCTGGCTGTGACGGACGAGCTGTCGAGGTTGCCCAACCGCCGCGCCTTCTACGCACGGCTGGCGGAGGAATGGCAGCGCCACACCCGCTACAAGGTTCCCTACAGCGTGCTGATGCTCGACATCGATCGCTTCAAGGCGGTGAACGACCGGTACGGGCACCAGGTTGGTGACGCCGTGATCGCCCACCTCGGCGAGATCCTGAGCCAGTCCTGCCGGATTTCCGACCTGCCCGCCCGGGTCGGCGGCGAGGAGTTCGCCGTGCTCCTGACCCACACGGAGCCGGAGGCCGCCACCATGCTGGCGGAGCGGATCCGCAAGAAGATCGAGGAAACCGACTGCATCCTCGACGACCGGCGGATCCCGTACACCGTGAGCGTCGGCGTCAGTTCCAGCGACGACTTTCCGTTGTCGCCCGACGAAGTCATGTCCGCGGCGGATTCCGCGCTTTACGATTCCAAGCGCAAGGGCCGCAACCGCGTGTCCGTTGCCGGCGCGGAACTCACCGACGCCGTGCGCGCGGTGAACACGCGGGTCGCCCTCGAGCGGGCACAGGGCGTGCCCGACGCCAATGGCGAGCCCCGGCCAGCCACGCCCGGTGGGCACGGCGGCTAGCCCCACCGACCGGGACGGATCCCGGCCCGCCTGCCTGCCTCCCACTCTCAGGACACAGGAACACCCGGGTGCCCGACAGGTGCCTGCCGCGCAATCAGTTCGTGGCGAAGGACAGCCTCGTCCTGCATCCGATTTAAGCGGTATGCGTCGATTCTAGACAATGTCCTCTATAGGAGTTGACGCCTAATCCCGACCCAAATACGTTTTTTGTGACAGGTCCATGAGAGGACTGTGACGAGAGGGGCACGGCGCGGGTGAGCGAAGCGGGCGGAACGGACAGCACGGCAGCGCCCCGGCGCGCGCGGACGTCCAAGCACCGGCGGATCGCCGAGCAGCTTCTGAACGCCATCGAGTCCGGCCGCTGGCGCCCCGGCGAGCAGCTCCCGTCCGAAGAACAGCTCGCGACCGAGACGGCCAGCAGCCTGGGCACCGTCCAGCGGGCGCTGCGCAATCTGGTGGAAATGGGCGTCGTGGAGCGCCACCACGGCCGCGGCACCTTCGTGTCCGGCGCCCGCGCCCAGGAGCGCCAGCTGCGCCATTTCCGCTTCACCGCGGACGGCGGCACGGAGCTGCTGCCGGTCTATTTCAACATTCTCGACATCGAGATCACCCGGGACACCGGTCCTTGGAAGGACTTCCTGCAGGACCCGACCGACAGCTTCGTTCGGATCCGGCGGCTGGTCTCGGTGAACAAGGAATTCGAAGTCTTCAGCGAGATCTACCTGCCGGAGCACCGCTTCGCCGAGCTCGCCACGATGAAGACCACGACGCTCGACGGCGTGTCGATCCGCGACATGCTGGCGGAGCGCTTCAATGCCCCGACCCTCAACATCCGCCAGACCATCGTCTGCCAGACGCTGCCTCCGCGCGTGACGCGGCTCATCGGCCAGCCGGCCGGCTGCTCCGGCATCGTCTGGACGATCTGCGGCATGACCTATCGCGACACCCCGATCACCTGGCAGCGCGTCTTCGTGCCGCCCAGCGACCGGGTCCTGGAAATGGGCGCCGCCCCCCTCGGAGAGGGTGCCGGCAGGCGCTGACCACCATCGGCGCGCCTCGGCCGTCCCCGGACGCCCGTGGCCGCCCGATAACGAGAGCGGGCACAACCGAGCCCGCCGGACGAGACGGTCTCCGGAACACCGGGGATTTCACTCCAGAGTCAGGAGACAAGACGATGACATTCGGACCTTCCCTGAAGACCGCGCGGACGCTGGGCCTGAAGGCCGGCATTCTCGCCACCGCCGTCCTGATCGCCTCCGCCGCCGTGCCGGCCGCGTTCGCCCAGGACATGCCCGAGATGGACCTGAAGTTCGGGCATCCCTACAACGAGAACCATCCGCTCGCGAAGGGCGCCCAGAAGTTCGCCGACATCATTGCCGAGAAGTCGGGCGGCAACATCGAGATCGCCGTCTACCCGAACTCCACCATCGGCTCGTCGCGCGACCTGGTGGAAGCCATGCAGATCGGCGCGGTTGACTTCGCCCTGGTGCCGACCACCAACGTGGCCAGCTTCTACCCGCCGCTGGACATCTTCTACCTGCCGTTCCTGTTCCGCGACAAGGAACACGCCTACGCCGTCGCCGACGGCCCGGTGGGCCAGGAGCTGTACGAGGACATGCTGGAGAAGATCGGCATCCGCACCCTCGGCATGTACGAGAGCGGCTTCCGCACCATCACCACCCGCGACAAGAAGATCGAGACGCCGGACGACATGAAGGGCGTCAAGTTCCGCGTGGTGAACAACCCGCTGAACGTCGCCACCTTCAAGGCGCTGGGCGCCAACCCGACGCCGATGGCGCTGTCGGAGGTCTTCACCGGCCTGCAGCAGGGCACCGTGGACGGCCAGGACAACCCGGTCGGCAACGTGAAGGCCTTCGGCTTCGACAAGGTCCAGAACAACATCACCCTGTCCAACCACCAGTGGGCCGGCATCATGTTCCTGACCAACGAGGGCATGTGGAAGGATCTGCCGGACGAGGTGAAGGAGCTGTTCGCCGAGACCGCGCTGGAGACCCAGGAGTGGGAGCGCCAGGCCCTCAACGACCAGGAAGGCGAGTACCTCGCGGAGATGGAAGCCAACGGCATGACCGTGACCCGGCTGACGCCCGAGCAGAGCAAGGCCTTCCAGGACGCCATGGAGCCGGTCTGGACGGAGTATCGCGAGAAGCTCGGCGACGAGCTGATCGAGAGCGCCGTCAGCGCGCAGTAAGCCGCGCCACACCGCAAGCGTTGCCGCCGGGACCCACCCCCCGGCGGCGATCCCTGGCGAAGGGCCCGCCCGCCCATCGGCCGCGACCGGAGCGAGATCCGGCTTCCCCCGGACAGCGTCCGGACCGATGGTGACGCGAACCGACCCTTCATCGACCAGGACAAGGCCACCATGACACCGCCGACCGACACCATTATCGAGACCGTCGACCAGCTCCGCGAGGCTTACGCCGAGCCGCACGACTTCGTCCGCCAGAAATGCATTCCGCGCCTGGACGACTACTGCCGCCGCTGGATTGCGATGTCACCCTTCATCGTGCTGGCCTCAGCCGACGGAGCCGGTGGCGTCGACGTCTCGCCGCGCGGCGGCTCGCCCGGATTCGTGCGCGTCGCCGACGACAGCACGCTGCTTCTGCCCGACCTGCCGGGCAACAACCGGCTCGATACCCTGACCAACATCCTCGCCTCGCCCGGCGTCGGCACGATCTTCTTCGTGCCGGGCTTCGAGGAGACGCTGCGCGTCAACGGCACCGCCGAGATCGTGCGCGACGAGGACCTGCGCGCCAGCTTCGCCGACCGCGGCAAGCCGGCCGCGGCCGTGCTGCGCATCACCGTGCGCGAGGTCTACTTCCACTGCTCCAAGTCGCTGAAGCGCTCCGGCATCTGGGACGCGGCGACCTATCCCGACCGCTCCACCTTCCCCTCGCTGGTGGAAGTCGTCACCGACCAGATCCGCGCCAACACGCCGGACGAAGCCCGCAAAGGCGACACCGGCGACGGAGCCAGCCCACAATGACCCCTAGTCCCGCCCATTCGGGCCGACCCATCCCCCGCAAGGTGCGTCCATGAGCATGGTCCGCAAGTGTCTCGATCTCAGCGAAACGGCGCTGATGGCGATCTGCATCGCGATGTTCGCGGTGATGGTCGCCCTCGGCATCGCCACGGTGTTCTTCCGCTTCGTGGTGGAGAGCTCGCTGGCCTTTCCCGACGAACTGATCCGCTACCTCTTCATCTGGCTGGTCTTCCTGGGCGCGGCGATCGCGCTGAGGCGCAACTCCCATGCCGCCATCGGCGTGCTGGTGGAGTATCTGCCGGCACCGCTGAAGCGCGGCGCGGTGATGCTCGCCTCGCTGGCCAGCGCCGCCTTCTTCGCGGTGCTGATCGTCAAGGGCATCGAGCTCACCGAGCGCGTCGGCCCGCAGATCTCGCCGGCGCTGGAAGTATCCATGGCCTGGGTCTACGCGGCGGTGCCGGTCAGCGGCGTCTTCCTGCTCGTCTACACGCTGGAAATCCTCGCCTGGCAGCGCTCCGCCCCTGCCGACAAGCTCAGCACGCTGGGCAACTGACCATGCCGCTTCCCGCAACCGCCCCCACCCGGATCGCCCGCCCATGACGACCACCGTGATCTTCCTGGTCCTGATCGGCCTGATGAGCATCCGCGCGCCGATCGCCGTTGCGCTCGGCCTTTCCAGCCTTGTCGGCCTGCTCCTCAGCGGCATCAGCCTGGAAATCATCGTCCAGCGCATGGTGGCGACGAACAACTCGTTCCCGCTGCTGGCGATCCCGTTCTTCATCCTGGCGGGCGAGATCATGTCCACCGGCGGCATGTCGCGCCGGCTGGTGAATTTCGCCGGCGCGCTGGTTGGCCATTTCCGCGGCGGTCTCGGCGCCGTGGCGGTGCTCAGCTCGTCCTTCTTCGCCGCGCTGTCGGGCTCCAATGCCGCCACGGTGGCGGCCATCGGCGGCGTGATGAACGAGCCGATGGCGGAAAAGGGCTACCGGCCCTCCTATACCGCCGCCACCATCGCGGCTGCCGGCGTGACCGGCATGATCATCCCGCCCTCGGTGCTCCTGATCCTCTACGGCGTGGTCACCGGCGTTTCCATCGCCGACCTGTTCCTCGCCGGCATCGGACCGGGCGTGCTGATCTGCGTCAGCCTGCTGATCCTCAACTGGGTCCTCGCCCGCAAGGAGAATGTCGAGACGGAGCCCTTCAAGGGCGGCGGCGAGATCTGGCGCACCTTCAAGGCGGCGATCCGGCCGCTGCTGATGCCGGTCATCATCCTCTCCGGCATCTATGGCGGCGTGTTCACGCCGACGGAAGCAGCCGTGGTGGCCGTCTTCTACGGCCTCGTGGTGGGCATTCTGTTCCGCGAGTTCACCATGGAAGGTCTCTACCGCGCCTTCGGCCGGGCGGTGGTTTCCTCGGCGGTGGTGATGTTCATCATGAACGCCGCGGGCCTGTTCGCCTGGCTGATCACCATCAACCAGATCCCGCAGTCGATCTCGACCTACCTCGCCGGCGCCGCCGGCAGCCAGATCGTCTACCTGCTGTTCGTCAACGTGTTCCTGCTGTTCGTCGGCTGCCTGATGAACGCGGCCGCCGCGATCGTGATCTTCACCTCGATCCTCTACCCGGCGGCGATGGCCTTCGGGGTCGATCCCGTCCTGTTCGGCATCATCGTCGCGGTGAACCTGTCGATCGGCACCGTGACGCCGCCCCTGGGCGTCGACCTGTTCATCGCGTCCGCCATCACCAAGGTCTCCATCGAGCGGATCGTGGTCGCCATCTGGCCCTACATCCTGGTGCTCCTGATCGACCTGCTGCTGATCACGTTCGTGCCGCCGATCTCCACCTTCCTGGTGCGGCTCTTCTCCTAGATGGCCGCGCGCCGCGCGCGACCATCCGTTTGTCCAGTACGCCCTTCGAGGATTTGACCCCATGACCGAAAGCCGCCCGGCGACCCGTGAGAGCGACCGCCCCTGGGAAGACATGGACAGCGGCGTGATCCGTCACGCCATTCGCAGCGACCAGCTCGGCCATGCCGAGATCAGCCCCACCGGCCGTTTCGAGGCGGGCTCTTACGCCTCCTTCACGCTGACCTACACCGCCGGCGTCTTCGGCGTGGACGATTCCGGCAGCCTCAGGATCTGCTTCCGCTTCGCCTCCGATCAGAGCACCCCCCAGTTCGACGATCCCGAGGGCGCCAACTACTGCACCGTGGATGCCTCCAACGGCGCCGTGCTGCAGGTGCGCTGGGACCCTAAGGCGAACGTCCGCCCCTGGGACCGCACGCTGTGGATCAAGGTGGTGCGCGGCTACCTGAAGGAAGGCGAGACCATCACGATCCGCTTCGGCGTCACCGATCACGGCGGACCGGGCATGCGGCTGCAGACCTTCTGCGAGGACACGTTCGAGTTCCGCGTGCTCGCCGATCCGATCGCCACCTTCAATTTCCAGCCGCTGCCGGTTCAGCCGACCATCGCCATCGTGCCGGGCAAGCCGGAGCGCTTCGTCGCCGTCATCCCGACGCGGCGGCGGCCGGGCGAAACGTTCGCGCTGAAGATCAAGGGCGAGGATCGCTGGGGCAATCCGTCCGATCAATGTTTAGAAACCTTCCGCCTGGAGGCCACCGGCCCCATCGAGGGCCTGCCGGAGACGGTGAGCCTCACCCCCGGAGCCTTCGCGCTGGAGATCCCGGGGCTTTCCATGCCGGAGCCCGGCACCACCTCGATCATCCTGCGTGACGCAGCCGGCGCGGTCGTCTTCGAGACCAACCCGCTGATCGTCGAGGACACGCCGCTCGTCCATTTCTGGGGCGACCTGCACGGCCAGTCGGAGGAGACCATCGGCACGGGAAGCGCCGAGGGCTACTTCGCGTTCGCCCGCGACCGGGCCTTCGTCGACGCGTGCGGCCACCAGGGCAACGACTTCCAGATCACCGACGCCTTCTGGGGCGAGCTCAACCGTCTCACGGAAGCGTTCGACGAGCCGGGCCGGTTCGTCGCCCTGCCCGGCTATGAATGGTCGGGCAACACGTCGCTGGGCGGCGACCGCAACGTCTACTTCCCCAACGAGAACCGCGTCATCCGACGCTCCTCGCACGCCCTGATCGAGGGCGGCGACACCGACGGGACCGACTGCACCACCGCACGCGAGCTGTTCGAGGCGTTCGCCCGGGAGGGCGAGGACGACGTGGTTTGCTTCGCCCATTGCGGCGGCCGCTACGCCGACATCGGCTACGCCCACGACGGCCGCTTCGAGCGGTCGGTGGAGGTGCATTCCTCGTGGGGGACCTTCGAGTGGCTGCTGCACGACGCCCTCGACCTGGGCTACCGGGTCGGCGTCGTCACCAACTCCGACGGCCACAAGGGCCGTCCGGGCGCCAGCTATCCCGGCGCCGGCAAGTTCGGCGCCATTGGTGGTCTCTCCTGCTACCTGATGGAGGACCTGTCCCGCCTGGCGCTCCTGGATGCGCTGCGCAAGCGCCACCACTATGGCACGACGGGCGGCCCCGGCGGGCGCACCATCATCGACCTGACGGCCGGCTTCTCGGCCACCGGCACGCTCTATCATGACGATCCGGCGCTCTTCCCCGGCACCGAAGGACGCGCCGCGACCGAGGCGCTGATGGGCGACATCGTCCACTTGCCCGAGGGCGACATGGCGCTGTCCGTCTCGGTGGCCTCCAACTCCCCCATCGAGCGCGTCGACATCTTCAACGGGCGGGACCTGGTGGACACCATCCGCCCCTATGGCGAGGCCGATCTGGGCGCCCGGGTACGGGTGCTCTGGGAGGGGGCTGAGTATCGCGGCCGCTTCCGGGAGGTCATCTGGGACGGCGACGCCACCTTCGAAGGCAATCGCATCACCGCGGCGCAGCCGGTGAATTTTCTCAACCCCGACAAGACGCTGGAGCGCAAAGGCGACGACGGACTGTGCTGGAAGGCGCTGACCACCGGCAACTATGGCGGCTTCGACGCCTGGCTGGCCGACGGTACGGCAGGCACGTTGGCGCTGTCGACCCCGCTTGTCTCCGCGCGCATCGCCGTGGCGGACATCGGGCTGGAAGACACGCTCTACGACGCGTCAGGCGACTTGCCGCGCTTCGTGCGGATCTTCCGTCTTCCGGACGACAATGCGCACAAGAGCCTGACCTTCAAACGGTCGATCCCGCTGAAGGCGGACGGCGACAACGCGGTCTATATCCGCGTCACGCAGGAAGACGGCACCCGTGCCTGGACGAGCCCCGTCTACGTCTATCGCTGATCGGAAAGGGGTAGCGCGCCGACACGAGCGCGGCCGGCCGCCACCGGCCGCCGCACCGATCGGCCGACCGGCCGACCTAGTCGGTCTGCGGCTTGGCGGCGGCGTTGCCCGGCACGACGGCCTGGGCATTGTCGTTCGACAGCGACGACTCGGCCCGGTCGAGGGCCTTGATGAGGTCGCGCTTGTGCACCGGCTTGCTGAGCAGCGCCAGCGGCTCCGGATCGAACTCGCGGATCGCCTCGACCTGGTCGGACAGGGTGCCGCTGGCAAAGATGCAGCGGACGTCGAACTCGGACTTCAGCTTTCGGGCGACATCGACGCCACTGTCACCGCCGGCAAGACGAATGTCCATCACGGCAACATCCGGGCGAACGGCTTCGGCCTCGGACACGGCCTCCGCCATGGTCCGGGCAATACCGGTGACTTCATGACCGGCATCCTGGATCTCGAACTCGAGATCCTCGGCGACCAGCCACTCGTCTTCCACAATGAGAACGCGCATACCATGCTCCCTAATGATGTGAGAACGCCCCACGGGAGATTCCGTTCCACCGGCCGAAACTTACCAGCAGACATGCATGGAACGGTTGAGGACGGACAGCGGTACGCAGTGCGGTTTTCTGCCTACCCGACGACGCGTTGACGGGCAACCCCACCTGCCTCAGCCGTGTGCGTGAACCGACCCCGGTCATCAGCGCGCAGCGGTCAGACCGATCAGTCCGGCCAGCATGGCGCCGGCAGCCACCAGGACCGGCCAGAAGAAGGCCGGGTAGCCGAACAGCACGATCGCGAAGAGCCAGATCATCGCCAGGTTGGCGACGAACCAGGCCCGCGCGGACGGCGGGCCGGTCACGGCATCCCTGAGGAGCCAGCCGAAGACGGGAATGGCGTAGGCGAGGCGCAGCATGAGCGTGTCCGTTCGGGTTGCGGGCCGGGACCTGCTGTCCCGTCGGTCACGGATATAGGGCCGGAAAGACGGCTGCGACATGCGACACGTTTCCGGGATTCCCCAGGTCAGGTCGACAGCTCCGCGTCGGCGATCAGCTCGCGCAGCAGCAGCCGGGTCGCCGGAAGCATCTGGCCGGAGGGGCGACGCACGATGGCGAGCCGACGGCGCCATCTCGCCGCCTCCAGCGGCAGCGGACGGATCAGCCCCTGCGCCTCCTCCATGGCGAACAGCGAGCGGGTGAGCATGGTCAGGTAGTCGCCGGACAGCACCACCGCCTTGAGCGCCTGGGCGGAGTTGCTGGCCATCGTCTCCTTCGGCGGCTCGAGCCCGGCGCTCTGGAACATCGCCCGGTAGCCGTGGCGGTTGACGTTGCCCTTTTCCGGCAGGATCCACGGGTAGGCGGCGAGATCAGCGACGGTAAGCCCGGACCGCGCGAACAGCGGGTGGCCGCTGCGGGCGGCGGCACAGACCTCCTCCTCGCCGAGCGGCGTGACGAGCACCGAGGTGTCGGCAAAATCGGCCGGCTGGCCGACCACGGCGAAGTCAACCTCGCCGCGCGTCACTGACGCAATCATCTGCTCGCCCAGCCCCTCCACCACCCGCACCTGAATGCCCGGCGAGACGGCGAGTGCCCGCCCCAGCGCCCGCGGCAGCAGGCTGGCGGCGGCGCTCGGCACCACGCCGATGCGCACTAGACCGGTGGCCGCGCCGGCGAGGAGCCGGATCTCCTCGACCACCCGCTCGGTTTCGAATTCGTGCTGTTCGGCGTAGGCGCGCAGCACTTCGCCGAAGCGGGTCGGCTCCATTCCCTGGGAGTGGCGGACGAACAGCGGGACGCCAAGCCGCGCTTCCAGCCGTTTCAGCGACCGGCTCAGCGCCGGCTGCGTCATGCCCAGCGTCTGGGCGGCGGAATTGATGCTGCCGTGGCGCAGAATGCCCAAGAAGACAGCAAGCTCGCGATGGTTCAGGCCCATGCAGGATTGTTATAACAAAGGCCTCGAAATGCAATGGCTGCACCTGCGCACGGTGGTCTAGCCTTTGACCATGGACCGTTCGATCCTGAGGGAGGGGAATTCTCGGGTCGAGCGGCGGAGAGGGGCAGGAGCAGGTGCGCGAAACCGTCTTCCTGAACTATACCCAGGACGAGCTGGACCATCTCTACGACCAGCGCGCCTGGGCACCGAACGCCGGCGCCGTGCTCGCCGAGTGGCGGGACGCCGTGGCGCCGGCCCGCGCCTCGGTCACCGGCTATGCCGAGCACGCCTATGGTGGGCGGCCGACGGAGGTCCTCGACCTCTACCCCGCACAGACGACGCCCGCGCCCATCCACATCCACATTCACGGCGGAGCGTGGCGCGCCCAGTCCAAGGACGACGGAGCGATCCTGGCGCCAGCCATGACGGCGGCGGGGATGCACTTCGTCGTCCCCGACTTCGACCTTCTTCCCCACGTCCGCATGCCCGACATGATCGACCAGCTCGCCCGGATGGTCGGCTGGGTGCACGTCAACGCGGCGCACTTCGGCGGCGACCCCGACCGGATCCTGCTGTCGGGCCATTCGTCCGGCGCCCACCTGGCGGCGGTGCTGGCAACCCTCGACTGGCCCGCGCACGGGCTGCCGGCCGACGTGATCAAGGCGCTGGTCTGCGTCAGCGGCGGCTACGATTTGGAGCCGGTGCTTCTGAGCGCACGCCGCGAGTACATCAATCTCACGCCGGAGGAGGCCGACCGGCTGAGCCCGCCCCTGCAGGCGGAACGCATCGGCTGCCCCGTCTGGGTGCTGTGGGGCGAGAAGGAGACGCCGGAGTTCATCCGCCAGGGCGAGGCGTTCGCCGCCGCCCTGGCCAGGGCCGGCCGGCTGGCGGGCGGCGGCCTTGTCCACGGCCTCAACCATTTCGAGATCGTGGGTGCCATGGCTGTGCCCTCTAACCCGGTCCATCAGGCGGTGGTGGATGCGCTCACCGGTGCCGGCGGCGACCGGACCCCGGCCCCAAATTCATCCGATTTCAGGCGGAGTGCCGCACAATGACCGTTGGCGCACACGGATCCGATGCCTTTCTCGGCGCTGTGCGCAGCGGCCTCGGCGACGCCGCGCTCGACACCGATGCGGCCACGCTGGAGCGCTACGGCACCAGCCGGCTGCCCGGCGGGCCGCGGGGGCCGCTGGCGGTGGTCTGCCCGGCCTCCACCGAGGACGTGGTGGCGCTTGTCGATCTCGCCCGCACCCACCGGATCGCGCTTTGGCCCGTCAGCGCCGGCGAGAACATCGCGCTCGGCGAGCGCGCGCCGATCCATGCCGGCCAGGTGGTGGTCGACATGGGCCGGCGGATGAACCGGGTTCTGGAGATCGACGAGACGCTGGGCTTCGTCGAGATCGAGCCGGGGGTGACGTTCCAGGGGCTCTACGACGAGCTGCAGCGCCGCGGCTCGGACCTGATGATCTCCACCACCTCCGGTCCGCCGACCGGCAGTCTTCTCGGCAACGCGCTCGACAAGGGCGCCGGCCACACGCCGTCCTTCGACCAGTTCGGCTCGCTGTGCGGCATGGAGATCGTGCTCGGCACCGGCGAGGTGATGCGCACCGGCGACGGCTCCTATCCGGGTGCGGCCACCTGGCACCTGTCGCGCTATGGCTACGGGCCGGTGGTCGACGGCCTGTTCGCCCAGTCGAACCTCGGCGTCGTCACCCGCGCCGGCCTCTGGCTGCAGAAGCGGCCGCCGGTCATCCGCTCCTTCTTCTTCGCCTTCCCCGACGACGGCGATCTCGGCGAGATCTTCGAGAAGGTCCGGCCGCTGCGTCAGAGCGGCCAGGTGGCGATGCCGGTGAAGGTGACGTCGGATCTCTACGTGGCCGGGACCGAGGAGAGCTATCCGTTCGACGCCATGGGCGGCCGCACGCCGATCTCCGACGAGGCCCGCAATGCGCTCCAGGAGAGGCACGGCATCGGCGCCTGGATGGTCGGGGCGGCCATCTACGGGGCGAGCGAGGCCGACGTCAACGCCCGCATCGACCGCATCCGCGCCCTCATGGAGGCAGGCGGCAGGGCCCGCTACATCCCGCACGAGGAAGCCATCGAACGGCCGATGCTGAAGGCCCAGGTCGACTTCTTCTCCGGCGTGCCCACCAGCCACGAGCTCGGGCTCCTGAAATGGCGCGACCGGGCCGGCGGCAAGGGCCGCGGGGCCACCTGGTACCTGACCACCTGCCCGATGCGCGGCGCCGACGCGACCGCCATGCAGGCGCGCTCCCGGGCGATCCTGGCGGAGCACGGGCTCGACTATCTGGCCGCCTTCGGCTGCGGGCCGCGCGGCGCCCGGGCACTGCATCTCATCATCTTCGACCGGAGCGACCCGGAAGAGTGCGCGCGGGTTTCCGCATGCTACCGGGCCCTGTCGAATGCGCACGGCGCGGTCGGGCTGCCGGTGTCGCGGACGTCCCTCGATTTTCAGCAGGAAGAAATGGACCGTCGGGAAGTCGTGCCGTCGGTCCTGCGCCGCCTGAAGGCCGTGCTCGATCCCGACGGGATCATCGCGCCCGGCCGATACGGCGTCTGACACAAGAACCACGACAAGCCAGACCAGAGGACCAGGAGCAGACGGATGAACAGGAAGCTACTCACGGGACTGTCGGCGGCGGCGCTGTCGCTGACCATGGGCGTGACCGCCCACGCGCAGCAGGCGGCCATCGGCACTCTGCCCCAGGGCGCGCTCGGCTATTCCATCGCGGCCGCGGCCGCCAACGTCATCAGCCAGAACTCCGACGTGGCGGCCACCGCGGTCCCGACCGGCGGCTCCAACGTGGTGCTGCCGCAGGTCAACAGCGGCGAGATGGAGTTCGGCACCTCCAACACCGTCGAGACCGTCTACGCCGTCACCGGTACCGGCAACTTCGAGGGCCGGCCGCTGGAGAACCTGCGCGTCGCCGCCGTGCTGGTGCCGTTCACCGTCGGCCTCGTGGTGCGCGAGGACTCCGACTACCAGAGCGCCGCCGACCTCAAGGGTCAGCCCTTCCCCACCGACTACAGCGCCCAGAAGTTCGTCGAGATGTGCCTGAAGGCGACGCTCGCCGCCGAGGGCATGACGGTTGCCGACTTCGAACCGGTCTCCGTGCCGAACTTCGCCAAGGCCGTCGACCTGCTGGTCGCGGACCGTGTCTCCGGCGCCTACACCGCTCCCGGCTCCGGCGTCATCCGCCAGGCCGACGCCGACATCGGCGTGCGCTTCATCGGCATCAAGGCGACGCCGGAGGGTGAGAAGGCCATGCAGAAGGTGGCGCCGGGTTCCTACTTCGCCGAGGTGAAGCCGTCGCCGGCCGCCGCCGGCGTCAAGGAGCCGGTTACGCTGCTCGGCTACGAGTACACGCTGCTGGTCGGCAAGGACGTGCCGGACGACGTCGTCTACGCCGCGGTCAAGGCGCTCTACGAGCACCCGGACGCGCTGGCCGAGGCGCACGGCATCTACAAGCGCTGGGATCCGGAGCGGATCTACGTGCCCATCGACGCGCCCTACCACCCGGGCGCGGAGAAGTTCTTCAAGGAAGCCGGCCTGATGAACTAGGCCAGCGGCTTCGGCATCCGCCGTCCGGCAGCGGGGACCCATGGTCCCGGCCGCCGGGCGGCCCTCGCCCCGCAGCGGACAGCGCCCCACGCCCATGCCCCACTCTCTCGCCGCCCGCCTGATCGTCGGCCTCAGAACGGCCTTCGCGCTTGCGCTGCCGCTGCTGGCCTTCGCCTTCATTCTCGGCCTGCAACGCGAGCTCGGCCTGTCGCTGTACGACGAGCAGTTCCTGGCGGCGATGCTGGCGATCGCCATCGCGCTCGCCTTCCTGACCTATCCGCTGGTTCCGGCTCCGCGCGAGGAAGGCGCGCCCGGCCCGCTCCCGCGCTGGTACGATCTTCTCGCCGCCGCCGTCGGCTTCGCGGTGCCGATGTACGTCGCCATCCGCTACGCCTGGCTGGTCGACGAGGCGGCCTACGATCCAGGCGTCGCGCTCGTGCCCGGCGCGCTCCTGGTGATCCTGCTCCTGGAAGCGCTGCGCCGATGTGCCGGCCCGGTGCTCACCGGCATCACCGTCGTCTTCGTGGCCTACGGGCTGTGGGGCAATTTCGTGCCCGCGCCGCTGCAGGGCCGATCGATCTCGCCGGAACGGCTGGTCTCGCAGGTCGCGCTCGACCCGAACGGCATCCTCGGCAAGCCGCTGATGATCGCGGCGACCGTGGTCGTCGCCTTCGTCTTCTTCGGCATGATGCTGACCCGCGCCGGCGGATCCACCTACTTCACCCAGCTATCCATCGCGCTGATGGGCCGCTTCCGCGGCGGATCCTCCAAGATCGCCATCGTCGCGTCCGGCCTGATGGGCTCGATCTCCGGCTCGGCGGTCTCCAACGTGGTCTCCACCGGCGTCGTGACCATCCCGCTGATGCGCCGCGGCGGCTACGCCCCGCAGACGGCCGGCGCCATCGAATCCGTCGCGTCCACCGGCGGCCAGCTGATGCCGCCGATCATGGGTGCGGCCGCCTTCCTGATGGCGGAGTTCCTGCAGATCCCCTACGGCGACGTGGCGCTGGCGGCGCTGCTGCCGGCGATCCTCTACTATGCCGCGCTGTTCATCCAGGCGGACCTGTTCGCCGCTCGCCTCGGCATCACGGCGCTGCCGGCCTCCGAGATCCCGCCGGCCGGCCCGACCTTCCGCTCCGGCTGGTTCTTTCCGATCCCGTTCGCCGTGCTGCTCGGCGCCCTCTTCTGGTTGCACGTGCGCGTCGAGGAAGCGGCATTGTGGTCGTCTGCGGCGCTGATCGTGCTCGCCTTCGCGCTCGGCTATGCCGGCAGCCGGATGCACCCGAAAGAGATCCTGGAAGGCCTGAGGGAGACCGGCGTCGTGTCGCTGGCCGTGGTGTTGATTTCGGCCGCCGCCGGCATCATCATCGGCGTCCTCAACCAGTCCGGCCTGTCCTTCAACCTGACGCTTCTCCTGACCCAGGTCGGCCAGAGCAGCGTCGTGCTGCTGCTGGTCATCGCGGCGATCGTCTCCATCGTGCTCGGCATGGGCATGCCCACCGTCGGCGTCTACGTGCTGCTGGCCACGCTGGTGGCGCCGTCGCTGGTCAAGCTCGGCATCGAGCCCATCGCGGCGCACCTGTTCGTGCTCTATTTCGGCATGATGTCGATGATCACCCCGCCGGTGGCCATCGCGGCCTTCGCGGCAGCCGGCCTTGCCGGATCCAACCCGATGCGCACGGCGCTGGAGGCCACCAGGCTCGCCTGGCCGGCCTTCATCGTGCCCTTCCTGTTCGTCGCCGCGCCGAGCCTGCTTCTGATCGGATCGACGGTTCAGGTGATCCTGGCGGCCACCACGGCGCTGGCCGGCGTGTGGCTGGTCTCCGCCGGCTTCATCGGCCATTTCGTGGAGCGGCTGGCGCTGCCGATGCGGGCGGCCTTCGTCGCGGCCGGCGTCGGGCTGTTGATCCCGGCCGGCGCGTTCGAGGGGGCCGCGCTCGTCGACATCGTCGGAGCGGTACTGGGCGCAGTCCTGGTCGGCTGGCAGATGTGGCGGGCGCCGAAGGCAGCCGCCGCGAAATCCTGACCGGTCAGGACGGCGCGTCGGTGACGGCAGAGAGCGCCGGATAGAGCGCCCGGTAGCGGGCATATGCTGCGTCAAAGGCGTCGGTCAGCGACCGGTCCGGCTCGGCCGAGTGGGCGATCGCGGGCGGCGTGCAGACGGCGGCCGGATCGGCGCCGGTGGCCGCCATGAGGCCGAGCCGGGCGCCCCCGAAAGCCGCCCCAAAATCGCCCTCCGCCGGCAGGTCCACTGGGATGCCGAGGATCGTGGCGATCAGGCCGGTCCAGGCCGAGGCACGGGAGCCGCCACCCACCGCCGTCACCCGTTCGGGGCGGGAGCCGGCCGCGCGCATGGCCTCCAGGCAATCCCTCAGCGCGAAGGCCACCCCCTCCAGCACCGCCCGGGTCATTGCCGCCCGGTCGTGCTCGTGGGCAAGGCCGACGAAGACGCCGCGGATCGCCGCATCGTTGTGGGGCGTGCGCTCGCCGGAGAGGTAGGGCAGGAAGGTGATGCCGCTCGGAGGCGTGGACGCCTCGCCCAGCTCCGCCAGGAGCGCGGCCGGGGTGGAGCCGGAAATGCGGGCGAACCAGTCGAGCGAGGCGGCGGCCGACAGGATCACCCCCATCTGGTGCCAGCGGCCGGGTAGCGCATGGCAGAAGGTGTGAACCGCCGTTTTCGGGCTTGGCAGATAGGCCGCGTTGGCGGCGAAGAGGACGCCCGAGGTTCCCAGCGACACGAAGGCGGAGCCCGGCTCGACCGTTCCCGCGCCGACGGCGGAGGCGGCGTTGTCCCCTGCCCCGCCGGCCACCGCGACCGGTCCGTCCATGCCCCAGCGCGCCGCGAGCTCCGGCCTCAGCGTGCCCGACACCTCGGTGCCCTCGACGAGGCGCGGCATCTGGTCGGCGCGCATGAAGCTCGCATCGAGGAGCGTCTGTGACCAGGCGCGCGCGCCGGTGTCGAGCCAGCTCGTACCGGCGGCGTCGGACATCTCGCCGACATGCTCACCGGTCAGCCAGAGCCGCAGATAGTCCTTCGGCAGCAGCACCTTGGCCGTCGTCGCGAAGATCTCCGGCTCGTGGGTCTTCACCCAGACGAGCTTCGGCGCGGTGAAGCCGGGAAAGACGATGGTGCCGGAGATCGCCCGGAAGCGCGGATCGGCATCAAGCGCCGCCGCCTCGGCGTGGCTGCGGGTGTCGTTCCAGAGGATGCAGGGCCTGAGCGGCCGGTCGGAGGCGTCGAGAAGCGTCGCCCCGTGCATCTGACCGGAGAGGCCGATGCCCCTCACCGCGGCAAGCGCCGACGCGTGGTCGCGGCGCAGGGCGTCGATGGCAGCCTCTGCGGCCGCCACCCAGTCGGCCGGATCCTGCTCGCTCCAGCCCGGATGCGGTCGCGAGACGGTGAGCGGCGCGGTGGCCGAGCCGACAGGGCGCTGGTCCCCATCGATCAGCAGCGCCTTCAGCCCCGACGTGCCGAGATCGATCCCGAGATACATGCTGCCGGCCTACCGGCCGCTCTCGATGTAGCGCGTGAGGACAGCTTCCGTACCGTCCTCCCAGAGCGCGCCGAGGGCATGGGCGAACGCGGTGCGAAAGGGCTCGGCCTTCGCCACATCGCCATAGACCTCGGCCATGCCGAGCCACGCGTCCGGATCGGTGCGCGCCTGGCGCGCCAGCGGCGCGAGCGTGTCCCAGTTCGGGTCGTTCGGCTCGATGACCGCGCCGCTTTCCGTCTCGCCGTAGCAGTAACGGCACCAGAGCGCGGATTCGAGCGCCAGGCCGGTGACGCCCGCCCCCGCCTTCAGCCGGTCGGCAATCGTGGGAACGATGAATTTCGGCTGACGGTTGGAGCCGTCCAGGCAGAGCCGGCGCACCGTGTCGCCGATCTTCGGATTGGCGAAGCGGCGCTTGATCTCGCCGAAATACCAGTCGAGGTCGGTGTCCGGCACCGGCGGCACCACCGGCATGATCTCGGTGCGCTCGATCTTCTCCAGGAAGGCGGACACCAGCGGGTGCTGCATCGCCTCGTGGACGAAGTGGATGTCGAGGAGGCCGGCCGGGTAGGCGATGACCGCATGTCCGCCATTGAGGATGCGGATCTTCATGAGCTCGAACGGCGTCACGTCCGGCACGAACTGGACGCCAACCGTTTCGAGCGCGGGCCGGCCCGCCGGGAAATTGTCTTCCAGAACCCACTGGGAGAAGTCTTCGCAGAAGACCGGCCACGCGTCGTCGATGCCGAACGTATCCGACAGAAGCTGGCGCTCGCGGTCGCCGGTTGCGGGCGTGATGCGGTCGACCATGCCGCTGGGGAAGGCGACAGTCTGAAGGATCCAGTCGGCGAAGGCCGGGTCGGACAGCCGGGCGACACCCGCCACCGCGTTGCGCGCGACAATGCCGTTGTGGGGGATGTTGTCGCAGGACATCACGGTGAAGGGCTCAAGGCCTGCCGCCCTGCGCTGCTTCAGGCCGGCGGCAATGAGACCGAACACGGTCTGCGGCGCATCGGGATTGGCCCCGTCGGCGACGATCGGCGGCTGGGTGGGGTCGAAGGTCCCGGTGGAATCGATGAAGTAGCCGCCTTCGGTGACAGTCAGCGACACGATGCGGATGGCCGGATCGGCGAGCCGCTCGATGATCGCCGCGACGTCCCCCACGGGCAGCATGTCGATCATCGCCCCGGTGACGCGCGCACGGCTTTCCTCCGCCGACTGCTCGACGACGGTGGTCAGCCAGTCCTGGCCTTCCAACGCGGAGCGCATCGCCGCATCGCCCGGCATGACGCCGGCTCCGACGAGCGCCCAGTCGTGGTCGCGGCCGGTGGCGAAAAGATCGTCGAGATAGACGGCCTGGTGGGCCCGGTGGAAGTTGCCGACGCCGAAATGGAGAATGCCGGCGGCCAGCCCAGCCCGGTCGTAGGCCGGAACGGCGGCCTGGTCCTCGATGGCGGGAAGCGCGGCGGCGGATAGCCGAGTGGTCATGGTGGATCCTTGCAGCCGGAGCGCGGCGGGAGAGCCTCAGCTCATCCAGTTGCCGCCGTCGACATTGTAGGTCTGGGCAACGATATAGTCTGCCTCGGAGGACGCGAGGAAGACAGCCATGCCGGTCAGGTCCTCTGCCCGGCCCATGCGGCCGAAGGGAACCGCCTCGCCGACAAGGCGCTTCTTCTCGCCGATCGGCCGGTTCTCGTATTTCGCAAACAAAGCATCAACGCCGTCCCAGTGCTCACCGTCGACCACGCCGGGGGCGATCGCGTTGACGTTGATGCCGTGGCGGATGAGATCCAGCCCGGCCGACTGGGTGAGGCTAATGACAGCGGCCTTCGTGGCGCAATAGACGGCGACCAGCGCCTCGCCGCGCCGGCCGGCCTGGCTCGCCATGTTGACGATCTTGCCGCCCTCGCCCTGCGCGATCATTCGCTTCGCCACCGCCTGCAGCATGAACAGGGTGCCGGAGACATTGATGGCGAACAACCGGTCGACGCTTTCGCGCGAGATCTCGACGATGGGCGCGAGATCGAACAGGGCGGCGTTGTTGACCAGAATGTCGATGCGGCCGGTGCGCGCCACGACGGACTCGACCGCGGCGTCGATGGACGCCTGGTCGGTGACGTCCAGGGCGACGGCATAGGCGGCCTCGCCGATCTCCCGGGCCGTCGCCTCGGCGCGGTCGCGATCGATGTCGGCGATGGCGACGGTGGCGCCCTCGCGCACGTAGGCCTCGGCGAAGGTACGGCCGATGCCGCGGGCGGAGCCGGTCACGACGGCCGACTTGCCGGCAAGGCGGGTCATCGGAGGGCCAGCCCCTCGGCGTCGAAGCGGTGCAGCTTGTCGGTCTGGGGTGTCAGCCAGACGGTGTCGCCGTGGCGCACCGGGAACTCGCCGTCGGCGCGGGCCGTCAGCGTGCCGAGACCCTCGGTCTGGACGTGCAGGAAGGTATCCGAGCCCAGGTGCTCGGACACGCTGACCTTGCCCTTCCAGGCGCCGTCGGTGGTGGAGAGCGCCATGTGCTCGGGGCGGATGCCGAGGGTGTGGGCGTCGTGCTTCTTCGCCTCGGCGCCCTCGATGAAGTTCATCTTGGGCGAGCCGATGAAGCCGGCAACGAACAGGTTGCGCGGCTGCGCGTAGAGCTCCAGCGGCGTTCCCACCTGCTCGATCCGGCCGGCCTGCAGCACCACAATCCGGTCGGCCATGGTCATCGCTTCGATCTGGTCGTGGGTCACGTAGATCATGGTGGTCTCCAGGCTGTTGTGCAGCTCGGAGATCTCCAGGCGCATGTTCACGCGCAGCGCGGCGTCGAGGTTGGAGAGCGGCTCGTCGAACAGGAAGGCGGCCGGCTCGCGGACGATGGCCCGCCCGATGGCGACGCGCTGGCGCTGGCCGCCGGAGAGCTGGCCGGGGCGGCGATCCAGATAGTCGGACAGGTTGAGCACCCGGGCGGCGTCGGTGACGCGGCGCTCGATCTCCGCCTTGTCCAGGCCCGCCATCTTCAGCGGGAAAGCGATGTTCTTGCGCACGCTCATGTGCGGATAGAGCGCGTAGGACTGGAACACCATGGCCAGCCCGCGCTTGGCCGGCGGAACTTCGGTGGCGTCGCGGCCGTCGATCTCGATGGTGCCGGAGGAGACATCCTCCAGCCCCGCGATCAGGCGCAGGAGCGTCGACTTTCCGCAGCCCGAGGGGCCGACGAAGACGATGAATTCCCCGTCGCGGATCTCCAGGTCGAGCGGCCGGATGACATCGACGTCGCCGAAGCTCTTGGTGATCTGCCTGAGCGAGATGTGCCCCATTGTTCGAGGTCCCTTATTTCACGGCGCCGAAGGTGAGGCCGCGCACGAGCTGCTTCTGGCTGAACCAGCCGAGGATCAGGATCGGCGCGATGGCCATGGTCGAGGCGGCGGAGAGCTTGGCGTAGAACAGGCCCTCCGGGCTCGAATAGCTGGCGATGAAGGCGGTCAGCGGTGCGGCCTTGGCCGCGGTCAGGTTGAGGGTCCAGAACGCCTCGTTCCAGGCGAGGATGATGTTCAGGAGCATCGTCGAGGCGATCCCCGGCACCGCCATCGGCGTCAGCACGTGGATGATCTCCGCCTTGAGGCCGGCGCCGTCCATGCGGGCGGCTTCCAGGATCTCGCCGGGGATCTCGCGGAAATAGGTGAACAGCATCCAGATGATGATCGGCAGGTTGATGAGCATCAGGACGATCACCAGCCCGCCCACCGTGTCGAGCAGCCCGAGATTGCGGAAGATCAGGTAGATCGGGATCAGCACGCCCACCGGCGGCAGCATCTTGGTGGACAGCATCCACATCAGGACGTCCTTGGTCCGCTTCGCCGGCACGAAGGCCATGGACCAGGCGGCGGGAATGGCGATGACCAGCCCGAGCACCGTGGAGCCCAGCGAGATCACCACCGAGTTCCAGAAGTGCCGGAAATAGTTCGAACGCTCCTGGACCTCGACATAGTTTTCCAGCGTCCAGTCGAACAGCAGGAAGGACGGCGGCGAGGCGATCGCCTCGGCTTCCGTCTTGAAGCTGGTCAGCACCGTCCACAGCACGGGGAAGAAGATCAGGATGCCGATCGCCCAGGCGAACAGCGTCATCCCCAGCTTGCGGCGCGAAGAGGCGGATCTGGCCATCGGTTCCCCCTGCCCTTCTAGACGTCGAGATTCTTGCCGATCATCCGCATCAGGAAGATCGCGACGATGTTGGCGAGGATGACGGCCACGACGCCGCCGGCGGATCCGCCGCCCACGTCGAACTGCAGCAGCGACTGGGCGTAGACGAGATAGGTGATGTTGGTGGTGGCGTAGCCGGGTCCGCCATTGGTGGTGACCAGGATCTCCGCGAACACCGACAGGAGAAAGATCGTCTGGATCAGCACCACCACGGTGATGGCGCGGGCCAGGTGCGGCAGCATGATGTGGAAGAAGCGCCGGACCGGGCTCGCCCCGTCCATCTCGGCGGCCTCCAGCTGTTCGCTGTCGAGCGACTGCAGCGCGGTGAGCAGGATCAGCGTGGCGAACGGCAGCCACTGCCAGGCGACGATCAGGATGATGGAGGCGAGCGGCGCCTGGCCCAGGAAATCGAAGGGCTGCAGGCCCAGGCCCTTGGCGATGTTCGCGAACAGCCCGTTGACGGGGTTCATGAACATGTTCTTCCAGACCAGCGCCGACACGGTGGGCATCACGAAGAAGGGCGCGATCACCAGGATCCGGACGATCCCCTGCCCCCACATGGGCTGGTCGAGCAGAAGGGCGAGCAGCACGCCGCCCACGATGGTGATGACCAGCACGCCGCCGACCAGCACCAGCGTGTTGATCAGCGCGGCGAAGAAGGCCGGGTCGGTCAGGAAGAAGCGGTAGTTGAGGAAGCCGATGAACTCGTTCGTTCCCGGCATCAGGAGATTGTAGCGCTGGAACGAGAAGTAGATCGTCATGGACAGCGGGATCGCCATCCAGCCCAGCAGCAGCAAGACGGCGGGCGAAATCATCAGCCGCGCTGCGGATCGCGAATGAGCCGTAGCCATCGCCGGACACTCCCACTCGGGGCAGGTTGCACCCTGCCACTCATGCGTTGGAGACCGGGCGTCCCCGCGAACGGAGACGCCCGGTGGGAGGAAGACTACCCTATTTCGGGTAGCCGGCCTTCATCATTTCGCGGTTCGTGACGTTCTGGGCGTTCTGCAGGGCCTGATCGGCCGACATCTGCCCGGCCAGCGCGGCGGAGAACATTTGGCCCACCGCCGTGCCGATGCCCTGGAACTCCGGGATCGCGACGAACTGGGCGCCGGTATAGGGGATCTCCTGGACCGACGGCTTCTTGGTGTCGACCGCGTTGATGGAGTTGAGGGTCATCTCCGCGAACGGAGCGGCCTTCTGGTACTCCGGGTTCTCGTAGAGCGAGGTGCGGGTGCCGGGAGGCGCCGCGGCCCAGCCTTCCTGCTCGGCGACGAGATCGGTGTAGCCCTTGGAGGTCGCCCAGGCGACGAAGGCCTTCGCGGCATCCGGAGAGTTCGTCGATTTCGGGATGGCGAGGTTCCACGACCACAGCCAGTTGCCGTGGTTGTCGACGCCCTCCTTGTTAGGGAACTGGGCGAAGCCGACCTTGTCGGCGACGGTGGAATCGTCCGGGTCGGTCACGAAGGACGCAGCCACCGTGGCGTCGATCCACATGCCGCACTTGCCCTGCTGGAAAAGGGCGAGGTTCTCGTTGAAGCCGTTCGACGAGGCACCGGGCGGGCCGTAATTGTTCATCATGTCGAGATAGTCGGTGAGCGTCGCCTTCCACTCCTCGCTCTCGAACTGCGGCTTCCAGTCCATGTCGAACCAGCGCGCGCCGTAGGAATTCGACATGGCCGTGATGAAGGCCATGTTCTCGCCCCAGCCGGCCTTGCCGCGCAGGCAGATGCCGTAGATCTCGTTGTCCTTGTCGGTCATCGCCTCGGCGGCGGCCTTGATGTCGGCCCAGGTCGGCTGGTCGGGAATGGTAACGCCCGCCTTCTCGGCGAGGTCGGTCCGGTACATCAGCATCGCCGACTCGCCATAGAACGGCGCGGCGTAGAGCGTGTCGTCGACCGACAGGCCGCCCGCGATCGCCGGCAGGATATCGTCGGCGTCATAGCGCTCGGGCATGCCCTCGAGCGGCAGCAGCCAATCCTGCTTCGCCCACAGCGGCACCTCGTAGTTGCCGATGGTCATGACGTCGAACTGACCGCCGTTGGTGGCGATGTCCTGGGTCACGCGCTGACGGAGCGTGTTCTCCTCAAGCGTCACCCACTCCAGCTCGATGTCGGGATGATCCTTGGTGAAGGCATCCGCCAGCTTCTGCATCCGGATCATGTCACCGTTGTTCACGGTGGCGATGGTGATCGTCTCGGCGTTGGCCGCCGTGGTCAGGGCCAAAACGGATGCGGCGCCGACCAGCCATGCTGGATAGCTCATGCTTTCCTCCCGTTGCCGCGCGACGCTTGCTTCAGGCCGCGCTGGTTGTGCCTGGCCCGGACGGCCTCATGCCGCCGGTGGTCTGTCCAGATCTCGGACGATGCCCACCGCACCGCGCCCGAACCTCGGTTCAAACCTTTTGCCTGTCAAAACTACATCACCTCGTCCGACCAGAGTCAATAATTAAATCACTTTGATTTTGCAATTAACGCGCACCCCGGCCCGCGCGGCGTTTCGTGGCTTTACGCCGACAGTCGCCAGGCCGGACGGCGAGCGCCGCCGGGCCGAATACCCGGCAAGGATTGCGCCGCGCGCCAACAATCGCAAGACGCGACGTCGGCTGCCGCCAATCTCAGGTCGCCGCCGGGATCAGCTCCACGCGCCTTGGCAGGTCGGCGCCGCGCCGCGTGCAGGTGATGGCCGCGGCATCGGAAGCGAACCCGAGAAGACGGCGCACGTCTGCCTCCGTGAACGCCGTCAAGGCCTCCCGCGCGTGCGCGTCCGTTTCGGCGAGATGGGCGATGGTCGCGGCCATGAAACTGTCGCCGGCGCCGACCGTGTCGGCCACCTCCACTGCACGGCCGGGCTCCGTGACGGTGCCAAAGGCGCCGAACGCCTGCGCGCCGGTGCGGCCGCGCGTCACGATCACCAGGGCGGCGCCGGCCTCAAGCCAGGCGGCCGCGGTGTCGTCCGGCGAGCGACCGGGGAAAAGCAGCTCCAGATCCTCCTCGCTCACCTTCACCAGGTCGGCCAGCGCCACGAAAGCGGCGACCCGCGCGCGCCAGATGTCAAGATCCGGCTCCACCGTCAGCCGCACGTTCGGATCGAGCGTCAGCAGTTGCTTCCCCTTCTGCCGACCGAAGAGACCAAGCAGGCTGGCGCCGGTCGGGTCGGCCACCAGCGAGTAGGAGCCGGCATGAAGCCCCCACACGTCGGTGCCGATGGAGGGAAGCGCGTCGGCTTGAAGGCTTCTGTCCGCGGCGTTGTCACCGTAGAAGGCGTAGACCGGGCTGCCGTCCGGCCCGAGATCGACGAGGCTGAGAGTGGTCGGCCGGTCGGTGCGACGCAGATAGGAGGTGGCGACACGCTCGCGCTCCAGCGTGTCGTAGAGCCGCTGGCCAAGACGATCGGTGGAGAGGCCGGTCAGCAGGGCCGCGGCATGGTCCAGACGCGCCAGCCCCACCGCCACGTTGAACGGCGAGCCGCCGACCCGCGCATCGAAGGTGAGGCCGGAAGCGCCCTCCCGGCCGAAAAAATCCCACAACGCCTCGCCGCAGACGACGAACATGCCTCCCGCTCCTTCTTCTTGTGGCTTGGGGCCATGCTTGCACGCCTTGGCCCGTGGCTCCACAAAGAGGAGCCGACTTCGGACCCAGCCACATGAAGGTCGGCCCGTCAATAATTAAATCATATTGGTTTTTTTAATTTCGCAAGCTAGGGTGGGACACCGGCTTTCGGCAACAGCGACCGGCGGCGATGGACGCACCGTCCGGCGACGCCCAAAATGATCCCGACCGCGTCCCGGGACGACGCGGGAACCAGGTCAAGACGGTCGCAACCGACAGGCGCGCCTGCGGGCTATCGGCAGGCTACGGGGAGGACACAGGGGCAAACGCATGCGGGGCGGAGATACCAGCGGACTACGCGCCTACAACGAGCGCCTCATCATGGACGCGCTGCTGCGCGCGGGCGCCCTGTCAAAGGCCGAGCTTGCCCGCGAGACGGGACTGAGCGGCCAGGCCGCCTCAGTCATCGTCAACCGCCTCCTGGAAGAAGGCCTGCTGATCAAGCGCGACAAGATCCGCGGTCAGATCGGCCAGCCGTCCACCCCGATCGCCCCCAACCCGGACGGCGCCTTCTCGCTCGGCGTGAAGATCGGCCGGCGCTCCACGGAAGCGATCCTCGTCAACCTCGTCGGCGAGGTGATCGAGGCCAGCGTGGAGAGCTACGAGGCCCCCCTGCCCGACCTGACCATCGGCTCGGCCATTCGCCAGGCCGGGCGGCTCCTCGACAACGCCGCCCCGGAAACCCGCTCGCGGGTGGTCGGGCTCGGCATCGCGATGCCGGGCGAGATCTATGCCTGGTCGAAGGAGCTGGGGCTGGAACCCGGTGCCCTGGACGGCTGGCGCAACGCCGACGTGGCCGGCGCGCTGGAAGAGGCGACCGGGCTGGACACCGCTCTGCAGAACGATGCCACGGCGGCTTGTGCCGCGGAGATGATCTCCGGCGCGGCTATCACCAGCCCGAGCGCCCTCTACATCTATCTCGGCACCTTCATTGGCGGCGGCATCGTCATCGACGGCAAGCTCTATCCCGGCGCCCAGTGGAATGCCGGCGCCGTCGGCTCCATGCCGGTGGGCGATTTCCGGCCCGGGCACCAGCCCGAGCAACTGATCCACAGCGCCTCGGTCATCAAGCTGGAACACGCCCTCGCCGATGCCGGCATCGACCCGTCGGCGGCGCTGGCCGGCGAGGCCGGAGACGGTGCCACGCCGCTGTTCGAGGCCTGGGCGGACGCGGCCATCCCCGACCTGTCGCGCGCCGTCGTGTCGGCGCTGTCGATCATCGATTTCGAGACGGTGGTGGTGGATGGGCTGCTGCCCCCGCCCTGGCGCGATGCCATCGCCGAACGCCTCGCGGGCGCCCTTGCGGGCTTCAACCGCGCCGGCCTGGCGCCGACCCGGGTGCGCACCGGCTCCATCGGTCCGATGGCGCGGGTGCTCGGCGCGGCGATGCTGCCGCTGCACGAGCGCTTCTCGCCGGATCCGGGCCTGCTGGTCCGCATCGCGGCCGACGGCGGCACGCGGGCGCGCGCCGCCGACGACTAGCATCCGGCGTCGGCGCCTCGAAAGGACGCACGCCGCCGGCCCCGCAATCAGGCGAAGGTCGCCTCGACCGCCGTCTTCACCTTGCCGGCGATCAGGTCGGCTTCCTCGCGGCTCAGGCAGAGCGGCGGAGCGAAGCCCGCGATATCGCCCTGCGGCATGGCGCGGGAGATCACGTTCTCGCCGGCCAGCGCCTGCACCACGCGGGCGCCCGCCTTCTCCGAGGCATCGAAGTAGGTGCGGCTGTCGCGGTCCTTCACGAACTCCACCGCAATCAGCAGACCCTCGCCGCGCACCTCGCCCACGTGCGGGTGGTCGCCGACGGCGTCGACGAGCGCCTGCTTCAGGTAGGCCCCGGTCTCGCCGGCATTCTTCACCAGGCCCAGCTCGTCGATGAGCTTCAGGTTGGCAACGCCGGCCGCCGCGCCGATCGGGTGCGCGGAGTAGGTCCAGCCGTGGCCGATCGGGCCGAACTCGTCGGTGCCCTCTTCCAGCACCTTCCACACCTTGTCGGAGACGATGGAGCCGGACAGCGGCGCATAGGCCGAGGTGAGGCCCTTGGCGATGGTGATGATATCCGGCCGGATGCCGTAGTGGTCGGAGCCGAACATGGAGCCCAGGCGACCGAAGCCGGTCACCACCTCGTCGGCGATCAGCAGGATGTCGTGCTTGTCGAGCACCGCCTGGATGGCCGTCCAGTAGCCGGCCGGCGGCGGCACGAGGCCACCGGTGCCGAGCGCCGGCTCGCCGATGAAGGCGCCGATCGTGTCCGCGCCCTCGCGCTCGATCAGCGCTTCCAGCTCGGACGCGCAGTGCGCGACGAACGCCTCCTCGCTCATGGAGGTGTCTTCGCGGCGGAAATAGTAAGGCGCCTCGGTGTGGATCACCTGGGCGAGCGGCAGGTCGAACTTCTTGTGGAAGAGCTCCAGCCCGGTCAGCGAGCCGGTCATCAGGCCGGAGCCGTGATAGCCGCGCCAGCGCGAGATGATCTTCTTCTTCTCCGGCTTGCCGCGGATGTTGTTGTAGTACCAGACCAGCTTGACGTTGGTCTCGTTGGCGTCTGAGCCGGACAGGCCGAAATAGACCTTCGACATGTTCGCGGGCGCCCGGTCGAGCACCATCTTGGCCAGCGTGATGGAGGCCTCGGTGCCGTGTCCGACATAGGCGTGATAGTAGGCCAGCTCGCGCGCCTGCTCGGCGATCGCCTCGGCGATCTCGGGGCGCCCGTAGCCGACATTGACGCAGTAGAGGCCGGCGAAAGCGTCGAGCATCTTCCGCCCGTCACGGTCCTCGATGTAGACGCCCTTGCCGCCGGTGATGATGCGCGACGGAGTCTCGCCGCGGGCATGCTGGGCAAGATGGGTGGAGGGATGGAAAAAGGTCTCGCGATCCCACTCGGCGAGCTTGTCGTTGGTCAGCATGTCGTGGCCCTCTTGGTGTCGGGGGTGTCGGAAAGCGGTCGACCGATATCGTCCCAATCCTCCCATCCGGGGAAGCGCAGCGGCTCCTCCCCGTCCAGGCCGGCGAGACGCTCGGCGAACGCGGTCTTGGATTGCTCGAGCTGGCGGCTGAATTCGTCCGCGCTCGCATAGGAATAGCCGTGGCCCTGGATGCCGAAACTGGCGTGCGGACGCAGCACGGAAAAGCCCATGTAATGGAGCGAGAACTGCGTGGACCAGAGAATCGCGTCTAGCGAGCCGCCCCGGCCGCCGCTGACGAAGCTCGGCTCCGGTGCCCCGGAGGTCACCGAACACAGCGCCCGCTTGCCGCGGAAATAGCCCCGATCGTAGCGCATCTTGCTGGTGTAGAGCCCGCCGCTGACGAACACCCGGTCGAACCAGCCCTTGAGCATTGCCGGCACCGAGTGCCACCAGATCGGGAACTGGAAGACCACCAGGTCGGCCCGCTCCAGCCGCGCGATTTCGCGGGAGATGTCCGGGGACAGCGTCTCCGTCTTGAACGCGTTGCGCTGTTCGGCAAGCGGCGCAAACACCTCCGCGTCGACCGGCTGGGCATAGTTCTCCCGCTTCTCGACCGGATCGAACCCCTCGCCATAGAGATCGGAGATCTCGACGGTGTCGCCGCGGCCGCGGAACATCTCGGCGCCGACCTGCACCAGCGCCGCGTTGAAGGAGCGCGGCTCGGGGTGGCAATAGACGAATAGGACGGTCATCGTTCGGTCCTTCGGCTCAGCCCCAGTTGCGACAGACGTACTTGATGTCGGTGAAGGCCTCCAGTCCGTAGCGGGCGCCCTCGCGGCCCACGCCGGACTGCTTCATGCCGCCGAACGGGATAGGCGCGCCGGTGACCTTGGTCCGGTTGACGGCGACCATGCCGAAGGCGAGCCGGCGGCTGACCCGATAAATGCGGCGCGGGTCCTGGGTGTGGAGGTAGGCCACCAAGCCGTACTCGGTGTCGTTGGCGATCGTGACCGCCTCGTCCTCGGCGTCGAAGGGGGCAATGGCCGCCACCGGGCCGAAGGTCTCCTCGTGGAAGATCGCCGCCTCGACCGGCACGTCGGCGAGCACCGTCGGCTCGTAGAAGAGATCGCCCTGGGGCGAGCGCTTGCCGCCGGTCAAAAGCCGCGCACCGCGCGCCAGCGCGTCAGCCACGTGCGCCTCCTGCTTGGCGACGGCGCGGGCGTTCATCAGCGGTCCGAGATCGAGATCGTCGATCCCCGGACCCAGCGTCAGCGCCGCGGTGCGCTCGGCGAAGCGGCGGCAGAACTCGCCGTAGACCGGGCGCTCCACCAGGAAGCGGTTGGCCCCGAGGCAGTCCTGGCCGGTCGTGGCGAACTTCGCCTTGATGGCCTCGTCGACGGCGAGGTCGAGATCGGCGTCGGCAAAGACCAGGAACGGCGCGTGGCCGCCCAGCTCCAGCACCAGCCGTTTCACAGTGTCGGCGGACTGGCGGTAGAGCAGCCGGCCGACCTCGGTGGAGCCGGTGAAGGAGAGCGCCCGCACCCGGGCATCCGACGTCCAGGCGCCGACGATCTCGGGGGCGCGGCCGGTGACGACGTTGAAGACACCGGCCGGAAGGCCGGCGCGGTCGGCGAGCTCGGCCAGCGCCAGCGCGGAAAGCGGCGTCTCCTCGGACGGGTGCACCACCACCGTGCAGCCGGCGGCAATCGCCGCGGCGGCCTTGCGGGTGATCATGGCGCACGGAAAGTTCCAGGGGGTCACCAGGGCGGCGACCCCGACCGGCTCGCGCCACAGTTCCACCTCGGCATCGGCGAGATGCGAGGTCACGCCCTCGATGTTCGGGCGCTTCGCCTCTTCCGCGTAGAACTCCACGAAGGACGCCGCGTAGTCGATCTCGCCGCGCGCCTCCGACAGCGGCTTGCCCTGCTCGATGGTCATGATGCGCGCCAGGTCCTCGCGGTGCGCGATCATCAGGTCGAACCAGCGGCGCAGGAGACCGGTGCGCGCCTGCGGCAGCGACAGCGACCACTCGGCGAAGCTCCGGTCGGCGGCGGCGACGGCGTCGACAGCCTCGGCTGCGGACAGCCGGGCGACTTCCGCGATGATGCGGCCATCGGCCGGGTTGGTCACCTCGATCGTGGCGCCGGTGGCCGAACCGACCCAGCGGCCGTTGACGTAGGAGAAGCTGCGCACGAGCGCCCGATCGGCGAGATCGGCCATGAGCGTGTCGCGAATGGTGTCGGTCGCAATCATCGAACGCCTCCCTTCAGGTGAGGCCCGAAGGATACCGGCGACCGGCAGACGATCTTTCTGTTCGGCGCGGACGCGGCAGAGGAATCCTCTGAACTTCGCCGCCTGCGGCGTCAGTTCTCCTGCGCCCCGGGTGCGACCAGGTCGGCCAGCGGCGGCGGGCCCGCCTTGACGTCCTTGGTGACGATGTAGGTGAAGTAGCGCTTGAGGCCGAGCTCGGAGGCGAGCAGCTGGTCGACGAGGCGCTGGTAGCTGTCGATGTCGCGGGTGACGATCTGCATCAGGTAGTCGAAGCCGCCGCCGATGGCCCAGCAGCAGACGATCTCGTCATGGCGGGCGACCGCGCGCTCGAACGCCTGAAAGCTCTCCGCCCGGTGGCTCTCGAGCTCCGCCACCACGAACACCACCACGTGCGGCGCCACCTTGGCCAGCACAACGTCGGCCCGGTAACCGCGGATCAGGCCGGCCTTCTCCAGCCGTCGCAGCCGCTCCCAGCAGGGCGTGGCCGACAGGTTCACCCGGCGGGCAAGGTCGACCTTGGAGATCCGCCCCTCGCGGCTGAGGATGGCCAGGATCTGCAGGTCGCGGTCGTCGAGGGGAATGCTGCTCATCCGCTCAGGCTCATAGGGCAGGAAACCTTGTCAATCTAGCCTCCTCATGCAGGATAGTCTCATGACAATGTGGCCTCCCGATCCGTCAACCCTCACGCGGCCGGTCTACCGGTCGCTGGCCGAAAGCCTCATCGAGGCCATCAAGGCAGGCGAACTGCGCCAGGGCGACCGGCTCCCGACCCACCGCGATCTGGCCGAGACGCTGGGCATCAGCGTGCAGACGGTCAGCCGCGCCTACGAGGAGCTCGACCGCGCCGGCGCCATTTCCGGCATGGTCGGCCGCGGCACCTTCGTGCGCGGATCCCTGTCGGATACCCGCCCCCCGTGGCACCGAATCGGCGCCGACGACGAGGTCGTCGACTTCTCCATGCTGACCCCGGTTACGGGGGAGATCCACCGCGAGCGCATGCAGGCGGCCCTGGCGCAGCTGGCCCGCGACCTGCCCTCCGACGACCTGTTCTCCTTCCGGCCGCGCGCCACCCTATCGACCCACGCCGAGGCGGCGCTCGGCTGGCTGCGCCGCTGCGGCATCGAGACGGACCGGGGCCGGGTGCTGCCGACCAACGGCAACACATCGGCCATGACGGTGGCCCTGATGACCGCCGCCGGGCCCGGCGACCTCGTGGTCTGCGAGGATCTCACCCACCACACGCTCAAGGCCCTTTGCGCGTACCTGTCGCTCGACCTGCGCGGCCTCGCAACGGACGCGGAAGGGATCGTGCCGGACGCCTTCGAGAAAGCCTGCCGCGGCCGGGCCGTGCGGGTCTTGTTCTGCATGCCGGCCGGCCTGAACCCGAAAGCAGCCACCATGAGCCCGGCACGCCGCGCGGCGCTGGTGGAGATCGCCCGCCGGCACGACGTCACCATCGTCGAGGACGATGCCTGGGGCCCGATCCAGCCCCGGCGTGCGCCGCCAATCGCCGCGCTCGCCCCGGAACGCACCTTCTACTTCACCAGCTTCACCAAGCCGATCCTGCCGGGCCTGCGCTATGGCTGGCTGGTGGCGCCGGAGACGCTCGTTTCCGCGACCAGCAACCGCCACCTGGTGACCAGCTGGATGGCGACGCCGCTGATGGCGGAGATCGGCACGCGCTGGCTGCGGGACGGCACGGCGGACGAACTGCTCGCCTGGCAGATGGCGGCGCTCGGCGAGCGCAACCGGCTCGCCACCGAGGCCCTCGCCGGGCTCGCCCCGAAAACCAGCCCGAACGGGCTGCATGTCTGGCTTCCGCTGCCCGACAACTGGGACGAGGACGCCTTCGTCGCCCACGCCCGCAGCGAAGGGGTCGCGGTCGCGGCCGGCTCGTCCTTCGCCGTGGACCAGACGGCGCGGCCCGGCGGCATCCGCATCTGCCTCGGCTGCTCCAGCGAGGTTGGGCTCGGCCGCGGGCTGGAGGTGATCGCGCGGCTGGTGCGCAACCAGCCCGAACCGGCGTTGCTCACCAGTTAGCCCGCCCTTCAATCGAACCATTCGCGGCCAGCCGCATTAGTGAACAGGACATTCGGCGAGCATGTTCCCGAATTCGCGGGATCATTGTGCCGATATTCTGGGCAGCCAATTGTCATGAGTAAGAAATAGATTGACGTGGCTTTGTCCTGATTTAACTCTAGGCGCGTCGGATGTGACGAGGGGGGCACTTCGTGACCGGCTTTGTGTTTTCGTTCCTGACCGCACGGGAGCTCCGTCCGACGTTCGGGTGGAGTCCGCTTGCCATGCGGGCCCGCGCGCGGTGCAAAACCGCCGGTTCCCATCAGGCCTGATGAACGACCCCACCCCCCAACGAAGAAGGACCAGCGATATGCGACGTACAGCACTTCTCACTGCCGCCGCGGCCGGCGCCCTCCTGATCGGCGCGGTCAGCTCTTCCCAGGCGGACACGTGGCGCTACGCCTTCGAAGAGGCGATGGAAGAGGTTCAGGGCAAGTACGCCCAGAAGTTCAAGGAAGAGGTCGAGGCCAATTCCGACCACACCATCCAGCTCTTCCCGTTCGGCACGCTCGGCGAGTCCGCCGACATCATGGAGCAGGCCCAGGCCGGCATCCTGCAGTTCGTCGACCAGTCGCCGGGCTTCACCGGCGCCCTGATCCCCGAGGCGCAGGTCTTCTTCGTCCCCTACCTGCTGCCGCAGGACCAGGACACGCTGAACGCCTTCTTCCGCAACTCCAAGGCCATCAACGAGATGTTCCCCGAGCTCTATGCCGAGCAGGGACTCGAGCTTCTCAAGATGTTCCCCGAGGGCGAGGTCTGCATGACCACGCAGAAGCCGGTAAACAGCCCGGCCGACCTGGAGGATGTGAAGTTCCGGGTGATGACCAACCCGCTGCTGGTGGAGAGCTACAAGGCCTTCGGTGCCACCCCGACCCCGTTGCCGTGGGGCGAGGTCTACGGCGCGCTGCAGACCGGCATCATCCAGGGCCAGGAAAACCCGGGCTTCTTCCTGGAATCCACCAAGATGTACGAGGTGACCGAGGTCGTCACCTGCATCGGCCACAACAACTTCACCACCGCCGTCATGGCCAACAAGGACTTCTATGACGGTCTGTCCGACGCGGACAAGAAGGTGGTCCAGGACGCGTCCGACGCCGCGTTTGAATATATCCTCGACTACCAGAAGAACCTTCAGGAAGAATCCCTGAAGAAGATCAAGGAGGCGAAGCCCTCCATGGAGATCAACATTCTGGCCGAGGACGCCCGCAAGCCCTTCATGGACACGGCCGACGACGTCGAGGCCGCGTTCATCGAGATGACCGGCGACAGCGGCAAGAAGATCCTGGAGCAGATGAAGGCGGACCTGAAGTCCGCTTCGTCCCAGTAAGTTGGCTACCGTCCCGGGCGCCGCGGCGCCCGGGACATCTCTGCCTGTCCAGATGGGGAACGACGCGGTGACCGACGATCCTGACGCCCATGCGCAATCGCACGGCGAGGCGCACATGACCTCCGCCGATCAGCCGGATCTCGGCGAGTACAAGTCATCGCTTCCCGGCTTCCTGGGCACCATCGACATGGCGATCGCCCGCATCGAAGCCGTGGCCCTGGCCGGCGGCGTGCTCCTGATGGCGGCGAACACGATCTCCAACGTGCTCGGCCGGTTCGTCTTCCAGCAGAGCATCTTCTTCTCCGAAGAGCTCAACCGGATCCTCATCATCCTGATCACCTTCGCCGGCATCAGCTACGCGGCGCGCCACGGCCGCCACATCCGCATGTCGGCGATCTACGACGAGATGCCGCCGCACCTGCGCAAGGCGCTGATGGTGGTGATCGCGCTCGTCACGGCAATCTTCATGTTCGGCCTGTGCTACTACGCCGTCGGCTACATCATCACCCAGGCCGGGCGCGGCCGCGTGCTGCCGGCGCTGCAGATCCCCGTCTGGTGGATCTATCTCTGGGTGCCCGTCGGCTTCTTCATGACCGGCGCACAGTACCTGCTCACCGCGATCAAGAATCTTCTCGAGCGCGACATCTATCTCTCCACGCACGTGCTGGAGGGCTACGACGACGACGAAGTGGAGGTCTGACCCATGGCGACCACCATCTTCGGCGTGATGATCGTCCTGCTGCTGCTCGGCTTCCCGATGATGATTCCGCTCATCATCGGCGCCTTCATCGGCTTCTATTCGCTGTTCGGCGGCTTCGGCCAGCTTGAGACGATGATCCAGCAGATGCTCGCGGGCATCCGGCCGGCCTCGCTGATCGCGGTGCCGATGTTCATCTTCGCCGCCGACATCATGACCCGCGGCCAGTCGGCCAACCGGCTCATCGACCTGGTGATGACCTTCGTCGGCCACGTGAAGGGCGGCCTCGCCGTCTCCACCGCGGCCGCCTGCACCATGTTCGGCGCGGTGTCCGGCTCCACCCAGGCCACCGTGGTCGCCATCGGCGGTCCGCTGCGCCCGCGCATGCTGAAGGCCGGCTACAACGACAGCTTCGTGCTGGCGCTCATCGTCAATGCCTCCGACATCGCCTTCCTGATCCCGCCGTCCATCGGCATGATCATCTACGGCGTGGTCTCCAACACCTCGATCTCCGAGCTGTTCATCGCCGGCGTCGGCCCGGGCATCCTGATCCTGCTGCTGTTCTCCGGCTACAGCATGATCTACGCCATCCGCAACAACGTCCCCACCGAGCCGAAGGCAAGCTGGGGCGAGCGCCTCAAGGCCACACAGCGGGCCCTGTGGCCCCTGGGCTTCCCGGTGATCATCATCGGCGGCATCTACGGCGGCATCTTTTCGCCGACCGAGGCGGCGGCCGCCTGCGTCCTCTATGCGCTGATCCTGGAAATGATCGTTTTCCGCTCGATCAACTTCAAGGCGCTTTACGAGACCGCCAAGTCGACCGGCCTGATCACCGCCGTGGTGTTCATCCTGGTCGCCGCCGGCGCCGCCTTCTCCTGGGTGATCTCCTTCGCCCAGATCCCGCAGACCATCCTGGAAGCGGTCGGCGTCGCCGACATGGGCCAGATCGGCGTCCTGTTCGTCATCTCCATCGCCTTCTTCGTCGGCTGCATGTTCGTCGATCCGATCGTGGTGATCCTGGTGCTCGTCCCGATCTTCGCGCCGGTGGTGCAGTCGGTGGGCATCGACCCGGTTCTGGTCGGCGTCATCATCACCCTGCAGGTGGCCATCGGCTCGGCGACGCCACCCTTCGGCTGCGACATCTTCACGGCGATAGCCGTGTTCAAGCGGCCCTATATCGAGGTCATTCGCGGCACGCCGCCGTTCATCCTCATCCTGCTCTGCGTCTCGGTCGCCCTGATTTTCTTCCCGCAGATCGCGCTGTTCCTGCGCGACCTGGCCTTCGGCAAGTGAGGACGTGATGTTCCGACGGATACTCGTTCCCTGTGACGGTTCCCAAGGCGGCGAACGGGCGCTGTTCAAGGCGATCGAACTGGCCAAGCTGTGCGAGGCGGAGCTGATGCTCCTGACCATCTACCGCCACCACAGCCTGCTGGAGGCCTCGTTCTCCATGGTGCGCCCGGAAGATCCCGGCAATCTGGACGATGCCATGCGCGGTCACGCCAAGGAGGTGGTGGATTACGCCAAGCGGGTCGCCATCGACGCCGGCGTCACGCCGCGCGCCTTCGTCAAGGCGGGCCAGCCGGCCCGCGGCATCGTCGCCTTCGCCGCCGAACACGACTGCGATCTCATCGTCATGGGCAGCCGGGGCCTGGGCTCCATCGAGGGCTACCTGCTGGGCAGCGTCTCCCACAAGGTGACGGGCCTCGCCGGCTGCCCCGTGATGGTCGTCTGACGCCACGGAGAACGGGGTTTTCGTCATGCTGTCCCGTTCCGTCACCCCACAGACCATCGAGACCGGGCGGCTGACGCTTCAGCCGGACGCCGCCATGCGGCGCATCGGCCTGCTGCTGCTGGCCACCGACTTGCGCACGGAAATCGACGCGGCGCGGCTGCTCGCTGCCCCGAACGTCGCGGTCCATTCCACGCGCGTCGCCTTCGACAACCCCACCACGCCGGACAATCTCCGCCAGATGGAGCCCCGGCTCGCCGACGCCTCCCGGCTGCTGGTCCCCGGCACCGACCTCCACGCGATCTACTACGCCTGCACGTCCGCCTCCGCGGTGATCGGCGACGACGCCATCGACCGCACCATCGCAGAGGCGCATCCGGACGTGCCGGTCGTGACGCCGACGCGGGCGGCGCTCGACGCGTTCCGGGTGCTCGGCGCGCGGCGCATCGCCCTGGTGACGCCTTATGTGGAGGAAACGGCGATACCGATGATCGCCTATTTCGGGCGCTTCGGGATCGAGGTAACCACCGCCGTCTGCTTCGGCTTCGAGGACGATCGGGTGATGGCCCGGATCACGCCCGAAAGTCTGCTGGAGACCGCGGCAGGCGTCGACCTGGCGTCGGCCGACGCCGTGTTCGTCTCCTGCACGGCGCTGCCGTCGGTGGAAATCGCCGCATCCCTGGAGCAACGCGTCGGACTGCCCGTGGTGACCGCCAACCAGGCCGCACTCTGGGCGCTGCGCGGCCATGCCGGCATCACCGGCGACCCCGGCGGCGCCGGCAGCCTGTTCGCCCACCCGCCGGGCTGATCCGGCGCGTCCGCGTCGCGAACGGAACGATGATTGACGTTGGCGTTAAGCGCGCCCACACCGGTTCGACTAGACCACTTGGCCAGACCCCGTTTCGTCCCCGCGCCCGAAGGCCGGGATCCCACAAAGGAGCCACCGAGAATGCCCGTTGGAGTGACGCTTCCCTTCAGCCGCGAGGAATATGCCAATCGCCTGAAGAAGACGCGCGAGGCCATGTCGGAGCTGGGCGTCGACGTTCTGGTGGTGGTCGACCCGTCCAACATGGCGTGGCTGACCGGTTACGACGGCTGGAGCTTCTACGTGCACCAGGCCGTGCTCGTCTTCCACGACGAGGAGCCGATCTGGTGGGGCCGCAACCAGGACGCCAATGGCGCGCGGCGCCGCGTCTACATGGATGACGACCGGATCATCGGCTATCCGGACGTCTACGTGCAGGCCAAGGACCGCCACCCGATGGACCATCTGGGCGGCGTCATCGCCGACCACGGCTACTCGAAGGCGCGGATCGGGCTCGAGCTGGAGAACTACTACTTCTCCGCCGCCGCCTATCTGGCCCTCAACACCAGCCTGCCGGATGCCAAGGGCGTCGACGCCACCGGCGTCGTCAACTGGCAGCGCGGCCGCAAGTCCGACGCCGAGATCGTCTTCATGCGCCGCGCCGCGCGGATCGTGGAGCGCATGATGCGCGCCGCCATGGACAAGATCGAGGTGGGTCTGCCGAAGAACGAGCTGGTCGCGGAGATCTACCGGGTCGGCATCGAGGGCGCGGCCGAGGCCGACGGCGCCAAGTTCGGCGGCGACTATCCGGCCATCGCGCCCCTGCTGCCGTCGGGCACCGAGGCCGCCGCGCCGCACCTGACCTGGGACGACCGTCCGTTCCGCAAGGGCGAAGGCACCTTCTTCGAGATCGCCGGCTGCTACTGGCGCTACCACGCCCCGCTGTGCCGCACTGTGTTTCTCGGCACACCGCCGGACTCCATCCGGGAGGCGGAGAAGGCGCTCATCGAGGGGCTGGAGGCCGGTCTCGACAAGGCGCGCGCCGGCAACCGGGCCTGCGACGTGGCCAACGCGCTGGCCGACGTGCTGCGCCGCCACGGCATCGAGCGCAGCGCCCGCTGCGGCTACCCGATCGGCCTCTCCTATCCGCCCGACTGGGGCGAGCGCACCATCTCGTTCCGCGAGAGCGACGAGACCATCCTGGAGCCGGGCATGACCTTCCACTTCATGCCGGGCCTGTGGATGCAGGACTGGGGCCTGGAGATCACCGAGAGCATCCTGATCAAGGACAGCGGTCCGGCCGAGTGCCTGGCCAACTATCCGCGAGAAATTTTCGTCAGGGATTAGGTCCGACATCCATCATGCTCGACGAGACCCGCCGGACTCTCTCCGACCTGATCGGGTTCCCGACCGTTTCGGCGGACGGGAACCTGGAGCTGATCGCCTATGCCGCCGCGGCCCTCGACGGGCTCGGCGCGCACACCCGCACGACCCTCGACGAAACCGGCACCAAGGCCAACCTGTTCGCCACCATAGGGCCCGACGTGCCCGGCGGCGTGGTGCTCTCCGGCCACACGGACGTGGTGCCGGCCGACGGCGAATGGACCGACGATCCGTTCACCGCGGTGGAGCGCGACGGACGGATCTACGGGCGCGGCGCCTGCGACATGAAGGGCTTCATTGCCTGCGCGCTGGCTATGGCCCCGGCCTTCGCCGCGGCGCCGCTGAAGCGGCCGGTGCATTTCGCCTTCACCTACGACGAGGAGGTCGGCTGCTTCGGCGCGCGGGCGCTCATGGAGGCGCTCGCCGAGTGGCAGGTGAAGCCGGCGACCTGCATCATCGGCGAGCCGACGCTGATGCGCATCATCGAGGGCCACAAGGGCTGCTACGAGTACACCACCGCCTTCACCGGCGTGCCCGGCCATGCCTCCGAGCCCGACCGCGGCGTCAACACCATCGCCTATGCCGGTCGCTTCCTGGGCAAGCTTGCCGAGATGGAAGGCGCCCTGAAGGCGCGGGCGCCGGATGGCAGCCCGTTCACCCCGCCCTGGACGACGCTGCAGCCCGGCGTCATCCGCGGCGGCATCGCGCGCAACGTCATTCCCGACGCCTGCGAAGTGGAGTGGGAGATGCGGCCGGTGAACGCCGCCGACGCCCGCTTTGCCCTCGACCGGATCCGCTCGTTCCTGGACGAGGAGATCGATCCGGAAATGCGCGCGAAGGCGGCCGAGGCCGGTGTTTCCACGCTGACCGTCGGCGAGGTCGACGGGCTGGAACCCCTGCCCGACTCCGAGGCGCTGGCCCTGGTGCGCGAGCTCACCGGCGGCAACTCCGCCGACGTGGTGTCCTTCGGCACCGAAGCCGGCCTGTTCCAGACCGCCGGCATCTCCACCGTGGTGTGCGGGCCGGGCTCCATCGAGCAGGCGCACAAGCCCGACGAGTTCGTCGCGCTGGAGCAGCTGCAGCTCTGCCTGGACATGCTCGGCCGGCTGGAGCGCAAGCTGTCCGCCTGATTCACGTCCGGCGCGGTTCGCCGACCTCGTAGACGCGGATGTCGCGGTCGCCGATCCCGAGCGCCGGCCACGCATCGCGCCACTCGGCGATGTGGTCGGTGGTGAAATGCCGGTCGAGCGCTGCCTGGTCGCTCCACAATTCCTTGATGTGGACGAGGCCGGGATCGAAGAGGTCCTCGGCGTAGCAGTATTCGTGGCATCCGTCCTCTGCCCGGCTCGCCTCCACCACCCGTTTCATCGCGAGACGGGCGTCGGGCAGGTTCTGGGCGGGAAGACGAATGGTTCCGACGATCAGCAGCATGCCCGAACTATAGGATCGGACGGGGCCGGGCGAAAGCACCGGCATTCCGTTCCGGTTTCGGCGGGCATTACGCGCCGCACCTGATCCGGCGCACGGCCAGCACCGCTCACACCGCCATCGTCGAGCCGGCACCACGCTCGCCGCACACCTTGCGGGCGAGCGTGGCGATCGCCGTGTCCTGGGCGCCAGTGCCCGTGAGGTCACAGATGGTCACATCATCCGGACTCTTGCGGCCCGCAACCTTGCCGGCGACCACGTCGCCCAGCTCCGGCGGCGGCGCGCCGGCCCAGGTGCCGGCTGCAAGCGCTGTCCTGAGTTCGCCCAGCGTCTCGCACTGGCTCACCCGGTCGCAGACATAGAGGTCGGCGGCGGCAAGCGCGGCAGGATCGATCTCGTTCTTCTCGCCCTGGTCGGACCCCATGGCGGTAACGTGCAGTCCCGGATGCAGCCACTCCGCCTTGAGGATCGGGTCGCGCGCCGGCGTCGTCGTCACCACGAGCTGGCTGTCGGCCACAAGCCGCGCCGGATCGGGCTCCGCCCGCGCCTCGATGCCCAGGCGCGCCGCGATGTCGGCGGCGCAGGCCGCCGCCTTGTCGCCGTCGCGGCCCCAGACCAGCATCCGCTCGAAGGGGCGCACCAGATGGGCGGCCTCCATCTGCAGCCGCGCCTGGACGCCGGTGCCCATCACGCCAGCCGTCGTCACCTGCTCGGGCGCCATGTGCTTCGCCGCCACCGCGCCGGCGACGGCCGTGCGCACATCGGTCAGGTAGCCGTTGTCGAGGAACAGCGCCTCGACGAGGCCGGTCTTGGCGGAAAACAGGATCATCAGCCCGTTGAGGCTGGGCAGGCCGAGCTTCGGATTGTCGAAGAAGCCGGGGCTGACCTTGATGGCGAAGCCGTCGAAACCGGGAATGTAGGCGGTCTTCACGTCCACCTCGCCGTTCGCCGCCTCGATCGCCATAGACAGGATCGGCGGCATCACCACGGTGCCGGAGGCAAGCGCGGCGAACGCCGCCTCAACCGTTTCCACCGTGGTCAGGTCCAGCCCGACGGCCTCGCGCAGCTCGCCTTCCGTGACGATCACGATCTCATGCGGCATAGGGCTGTCCTTCAATGGTGAGGTCGCCGAGCGTCACGTCCTGGCCGGTGACGATGCGGGTGAAGACGGTCATGTCGACGCTGCGCCCGGTGATGATGGTGGCAATCGGACCGCGAGCCTCCGGCAGCTTGCCGGCCTGCAGAGCGGCGATACCCACCACGCAGGCGCCCTCGGCCACCAGCCGGTCCTCGAAATAGAGCGTCTGCATGGCCCGGTAGATCTCGTCCTCGGTCACGAGGACGGTGTCGTCGAGATAGTCGCGGCAAAGCTCGAAGGTGAGCGTGTTGTCGAGCCCGATACCGCCGCCCAGCGAGTCCGCCAGGCTCGCCACCTCCTCCACCTCGACCGGATGCCCGGCGGCGAGCGAGGCGTGCATGGCCGCGCCGCGATCCATGGAAATGCCGATCACCCGGGTCTTCGGGCTGATCGTCTTGACCGCGAAGGCGATGCCTGCGGCGAGCCCGCCGCCCGACAGCGGCACCAGCACCATGTCCAGGTCCGGCCGGTCCTCCATCAGTTCGAGCCCGATGGTGCCCTGCCCGGCCACGACGCGCGGATCGTCGAAGGGCGGGATGTCCACCAGCCCCTCCTCCTCGCACAGGCGGCGCGCCTCCACCTGGGCCTCGTCCTGGCTGTGCCCGACGATCCGGACCTCGGCGCCGAGCGCCTTGATGCCGTCGATCTTCGCCTGGGGCACCAGCTCCGACATGCAGATGACGGCGCGCAGGCCCCGGTCGCGCGCGGCATAGGCCACGCCGCGCCCGTGGTTGCCGGTGGAGCAGCAGGTCACGCCTGCCACGCCTTCGGGCAGGCCGAACACGGCGTTGGTGGCGCCGCGCAGCTTGAAGGCGCCGGTCGGCTGGCCGATTTCCAGCTTCAGGAGAAATTCCTGGCCGGCCAGTCCCGTCAGGTACGGCGACGGCACCAGCGGCGTGCGGACGGCGGTTGCCTGGATCCGGCTGCGCGCGGCCAGGATGTCGGCGAGCGTGACGCTCAAGCGGGCCTCCGGTGGGCTCGGGAACGCGGGGCAGCGGCCGGCCCTCCGGCCGCCGGCTCATCAGCCAGAGGATCGGCGCGCGGACCGCCGAGGTCAACGCGGAAGCCGCGGAGATTCCTCTGTTTTCCGCAACGTGGACCGGCCGGCGCGCCCATGTTGCCGGAGGATCTTTCTGGACCGACCGCGCAGCCACCGGACTCGCATGGGGCCGTCATGGGTCTGAGCCCGCCCGCACGGCGTCGCCCCACGGCTGCCCATGGCGCGCGCCCCTACCTGCCTTGCCCCGCCCCCACCGAATGCCGGGCGCAGAAGGCGGTGAGCGCCGCCACGGGTGCTGCGCCCTCGGCGATGTCGGCGGGATCGGTGCCGATCAGCGTGACGGCGGCCTGCGCCTGGCCCTGCCAGTCGAGGATCGGCGCCGATGCGGCCACCAGCCCCGGGATGAAACGCCCGTCGACGGTGGCGTGCCCGGCTGCCCGGATGCGTTCGCCGAGCACCCGCGCGCCCTTCATCGTCGGCTCCATGTCGGCCACCAGCTCCGGGCGTGCCCTGGCGCGCCCCAGCTCACGCTTCAGGAGCGGTGCGGTGACGCTGTCGGGTAGCCAGGCCAGAAAGACCCGGCCGCTGGCCGACGACAGGAGCGGCATCACCGTCCCGAGCCCCAACGACGTCACCACGAACGCCGTGGCCCGCTCCCAGCGCACCACCGTCGGACCGGCATTGCCCCAGACCACGAGCAGCGCCGTCAGGCCTGTGTCCGCGGCGAGCCCGGCCAGGTCGTCGGCGGTGGAATTGACGAAGTCGTGCCGGTTGAGCGCGGAAAGGCCCAGCTCGATGGCGCCGCTCGCCAGGTCGTAGCGCCCCGAGCGGCCTGTCTGGCGCACCAGGCCTGCGTGCTGGAAGGAGGCGAGATAGCGGTGCACCTTGGAGACCGGCATGCCGCACTCGCGGGCGAGATCGGTCAGCGTCGTCGGCCCGTCGAGCCGGCCCATCGCCATCAGAACGCGCAGTGCGGCGTCCAGCGACTGGATGCCGCCGGTTGCGTCTCCGGAGTGCGCCTCGTCGTCCTTCGCCCGTCGGCTCATGTGACCGCCGGCTGCTCGAGATAGGCCTTCAGCGGCGCGGTGGAGGACAGCCCCAGCGCCTCGCCCTTGCGCACGAACATGCCACGCGTCTCGAAGCCCTCCAGCACCACCCGGTCCCCGACGCTGCCGCGATAGGCGAAGCGGACCGCCCGGTCGTGCCACTCCGCACCGGTGACGGCCACGGTCAGCTCGTCGCCGTCGGTCGCCGGCGAGCGAAACTTCGAACCGACTTCGACCAGCCCCATTCCGACGATTCCCAGCTCCGCGCAAAGGTCCTGATGACCCCGCCCGCGGCTGCGCAGCAGCGCGTGGAAGGTCGCGTCGAACCAGCGCAGATAGTTGGGATAGAAGACGATTCCGGCCGGATCGCAGTCGCCGAAGCGGATCACGTACGACGTCTGGAACATGGAACAATCGGTCCTTCTGATTTTCACAATACGCAAGCAATTGCATCAAATGCAATCACGCCCTATGGTCCGGCGCAATGCCGCGTCGTCAATAAGGCATGAGGGAGAACCGCCGTGAAGTCGCTATCGTCCGTCGAGATCCTCGGGGGCGGGCCGGCCGGCCTGCATGCCGGCATTCTTCTCATGGAGGCCTTTCCCGGCGCGCGCGTTCGCGTCACCGAGCAGAACCCCGCCGGGGCGACCTTCGGTTTCGGCGTCGTCTTTTCCGAACAGGCGCTGGACTTCCTCAAAGCGGACGATCCGGCGACGCACGCGCTGATCACGCCGGAGATGGAGCGCTGGTCCAACATGACCCTCGTCCACCGGGGCGAGACGGTGACCATCGACGGGGTCGGCTTCTCCGCCATCGGCCGGCTCGAACTCCTCAAACTCCTGCAGGCGCGCGCCCGCGACGCCGGCGTGGATGTGGCCTTCGACCGGCGCATCGACAGCGTCGACGCCCTTCAGGCGGATCTGATCATCGGCGCCGACGGTCTGAACTCGCTGGTGCGGCAGTCCGACGAGGCCGCCTTCCGCCCGTCCCTCGAGCATTTCGACAATCATTTCGCCTGGTTCGGGACCACGCTCCCCTTCGACACCCTCACCCAGACCTTCCGGCAGACGGATCGCGGCACCTTCAACGCCCACCATTACCGCTACGCGCCGGGCATGAGCACCTTCATCGTCGAGTGCGACGCCGCCACCTTCGAGGCGTACGGGTTCGCCGGCATGGACGAGGCGTCGACCGCGCGCGTCTGCGAGGGGATCTTTGCCGACACGCTGCAGGGACACCCGCTGGTCGCGAACAACTCCATCTGGCGGCGCTTCCCGCGCCTGTGGTGCGAGACCTGGGTCGCCGGCAACCGTGCGCTGCTGGGCGACGCCGTCCACACCGCCCACTACTCCATCGGCTCCGGCACCCGGCTTGCCATGGAAGACGCCATCGCGCTGGTGAAGGCGCTGCGGGCGGAGGAGAGCGTCGATGCGGCGCTCGCCGCCTATCAGGCGGAGCGCCAGCCGATCGCGAAGAAGATCGTCGACGCAGCCAACACCTCCGCGCTTTGGTACGACCGCTTCCCGGAGTGGATGGAGCGCGACCCGCTCGACTTCGCCTTCTCCTACATCACCCGTTCCGGCCGGGTGGACATGGACCGGCTGCGCCGCCTCGCTCCGGGCTTCATGGCGGCCTACGAGGCGCACAAGGCCGGCGCCTCGGCGGGTGTCCCGGCCGCGATTGCCGATCCCGTCACGGATACGCCCGGCGACGCCGAGATCGGCTTTTGCAAGGCCGATCACCCCAATTGCAGCGCGGTCCTGTTCGACAACCTGGCGCGCAATCCCGACGCGGTCGCCGTCACCGGGCCGGCCGGATCGATGACCTACCGCGCGCTGTGTGCCGAGGCATCCCGATGGGGCAACGCGTTCGCCGCCGCCGGGCTCAGGCGCGGCGAGCGCATCGTCTTCTTCCTGGACGACACGCCGGTCTATCCGGCCGCCTTCTTCGGCGCTGTCCGGGCGGGCTTCGTGCCGGTACTCCTGAACACCCAGGCCACGCCAGACCTGCTGCGCTTCTTCGTGGCCGACACCGGTGCCCGGCTGGCCCTCTGCGAAGCCTCGCTGGCGGAGATCTTCCGCGACGACGAAATGCGGGCGAACGGCCTGGAGCGCACCATCCTGGCCAATGGCTCCGGCCCGCTCGATGGCCCCTTCGAGCACGCGGCCGGTTTCCTCGCCGGTCAGCCGGAGACGCTGGCCTGCGCCGACACCGGCCCGGACGACATGGCCTTCTGGATGTACTCGTCCGGCTCCACCGGCCGGCCGAAGGGCATCGTCCACCTTCACCACGACATGGCCTACACCCAGGCGTCCTACGCCACCCACATCCTGGAGCTGTCTCCGGATGACGTCTGCTTCTCCATCCCGAAGATCTTCTTCGCCTACGGCTTCGGCAACGCCTTCACCTTCCCCTTTTCCGTCGGCGCCACCACCGTGCTGATGCCCGGCCGGCCGGAGGCGGAGCGGGTGCTGGATGTCGTCGAGGAGTTCGGGCCCACCGTCCTCTTCGGCCTGCCGACCCTCTACACGGCGCTTGCCCGTGCCGAGAGCGCCGGCCGCCGCGACCTCTCCTCCATCCGGCTCTCGGTCTCGGCGGCGGAAATCCTGTCGGCGGACGTCTTCAACGCCTGGAAGGAGCTGACCGGCAAGGGGCCGGTGGAAGGGCTGGGCTCCACCGAGCTGCTGCACGTCTACCTGTCGAACACCCAGGAGGCACAGCGCCTCGGCTCTGCCGGCAGGCGTGTGCCGGGCTACGAGGTGGTGCTGCGCGATCCCGAGGGTCGCGACAGCGCGCCGGGCGAGGAAGGCGTCATGTGGGTACGCGGCCACTCCTCCGCGCCGCTCTACTGGAACCGGCCGGAAACCACCGGGACGACCATGCGCGGCGACTGGATCTACACCGGCGACCGGTTCGTGGAGGAGGACGGCTTCTACTTCTTCCAGGGCCGCGCCGACGAGCTCATCAAGGTGTCCGGCCAGTGGGTCTGGCCGCTGGAGGTGGAACGCTGCCTTAACGAGCACCCACACGTCCAGGAGTGCGCCGTGCTGGCGCACGAGTTGGAGGACCGGCGCATGACCCTGCGCGCGGTCGTGGCGCTGAGGGCCGGCCACGCGCCCGGTCCGGACGAGACCCGCCTGTTGCAGGACCACGTGAAGGGGGCGCTGATCGCCTACAAATATCCGCGCATCGTCGACTATGTGAGCGAGCTGCCGAAGACCGGCACCGGCAAGATCGACCGGCAGGCGCTCCTGAAGGCCGGCGAAAGCGGATGACGCGGCCCGCCCTGTCCATTCCCACCGACGCGACCCCGGACACCGTCACGGGTTCACGTTTTCCCTGAAATGACGCATGAAGGCGGAGAAGGATCCGCCGTCCCGGCCAGGAGACCAACCGGCGTGCAGCGCACGCCGGGCCATCGCCGGGAGCGAACGCGATGAACGAGGAGACACCGATGCTGTTCGACGTACCGGCCACGCCCGCCGTCCCGGTGAAGGGGGAGGCCTCCGCCTATCCCGTCCACCGCATTTTCTGCGTGGGGCGCAACTACGCCGCCCACGCCGCCGAGATGGGCTTCGAGGTCGACCGCGAGGCACCGTTCTACTTCACCAAGCCGGCCAGCGCGATCGTCCACACCGGCGCGACGATCCCCTACCCGCCGGGCACCCAGAACTACCACTACGAGATGGAGCTGGTGGTCGCCATCGGGAAGCCGGTCTTCAAGGCCGACGAGAAGGAAGCCGCAAGCGCCGTCTACGGCTATGCCGCCGGCCTCGACATGACCCGCCGCGACCTGCAGCTCGCGTCGCGCGAGAAGGGCCGCCCGTGGGACCTCGGCAAGTCCTTCGAGAAGTCCGCCATCATCGGCGAGATCACCAAGGCGGCCGACTATGGCGAGATCGGCCGCCAGCGCATCTGGCTGACCGTCAACGACGAGACCAAGCAGGACTCCCACCTGAAGGACCTGATCTGGAAGGTGCCGGAGCTGATCAGCCACCTCTCCGGCTATTACCACCTGATCCCGGGCGACCTGATCTACACCGGCACGCCGGCGGGCGTCGGCCCGGTCGTCGCCGGCGACGTTCTGGCGGGCGGCATCGACGGCCTCGCCGGGATTTCGCTGACGATCGGTGACCCGGAATGATCTTCCACGGCTACTTCCGCTCCTCGTCGGCCTATCGCTGCCGCATTGCCTTCAACCTGAAGGGCATCGAGGTGGATTTCCGTCCGGTGCACCTGAGGAACGGCGAGCAGAAGTCCGAGGCCTACCGGGAGCTGAACCCGCAGGGGCTGGTCCCGGCCCTGGAGGACGGCGACACGGTGCTCACCCAGTCGCTCGCCATCATCGAGTGGCTGGACGAGACGCACCCCGAACCGAAGCTGCTGCCCGGCGACGCCGTGCAGCGGGCCAAGATCCGCGCCTTCTCGGAGGTCATCGCCTGCGAGATCCATCCGCTCCAGAACCTGCGCGTGCTGCAATACCTCAAGACCGAGCTCGGCCAGGACCAGGCGCGTGCCGACGCATGGTGCCAGCGCTGGATCGGCGACGGGCTTGCCGCCTGCGAGGCGCTGCTCGCCCGCGAACACCGGGGCGGGCCGTACTGCTTCGGCGAGACCCCGACGCTCGCCGACATCTGCCTGGTGCCGCAGGTGTTCTCGGCGGAGCGCTTCGGCGTCGACCTCACCGACATGCCGCGCGTGCGGGCGATCCACGAGGCCTGCGAGGCCCTGCCGGCCTTCGCCGACGCGCATCCGTCGAAGCAGCCCGACGCGGACGCCTGAGGCGCCTGTCTCTGATCCATCGCGATGTCGAGATCGACGGCGGCGCCCCTAGGCGCCGCCGTTTTTCGTGGCCTCCCCGCCGCTCACACGCCGGCCCTCCACGCCCTGCGGCGGCTCAGCCTCCGGGCCCTCCCGGCCCGTTCATCCTTCTGCCAACCGCGACCGCCAGCATGGATCCCCGCGGCACCCGGGCCCTGTCCGCCCGCGTTGACATGAAACATGAATCATGCGTCATAATAGACCCATGCCGGTGCGGCCCGTAAGAGGCCGGCCGGGGTCGGATCGACCGCGCGGGGGAGACGCTTTCCGTCCGCATCGGACGCGCCGCATGGACACCCACAGGGAGGGATTCCAGATGAAACGCCTGATCGCAGCCGCGTCGGCTGCCGCGCTGCTTCTTGCCGGCGCAACCGCCGCTTCCGCCCAGTCCGAGCCGCTGAAGATCGCCCACGTCTACGGCAAGACCGGCGCGCTCGAGGCCTACGGCAAGCAGTCCCATATCGGCCTGATGATGGGGCTGGAATACGCCACCGACGGCACCATGGAAGTGGACGGCCGCACCATCGAGGTCCTGGAGAAGGACACCCAGGGCAAGCCAGACGTCGGCAAGGCGGCGCTGGCCGAGGCCTATGGCGACGACGAGGTCGACATCGCCGTCGGGCCGGTTTCCTCCGGCGTGGCGCTGGCCATGCTGCCGGTCGCAGAGGAATACGAGAAGGTTCTGATCGTCGAGCCTGCGGTCGCCGATTCCATCACCGGCGCCAACCGCAACCGCTACATCTTCCGCACCGGCCGCAACTCCTCCCAGGACGCCATCGCCAACGCCGTCGCGCTGGGCGGCGAGAACGTGAAGATCGCGACGCTGGCCCAGGACTACGCCTTCGGCCGCGACGGCGTCGCCGCCTTCAAGGACGCGCTCGACGGCACCGGCGCCGAGCTGGTGTTCGAGGAATACGTCCCCACCGACACCCAGGACTTCACCGCCTCCGCGCAGCGCATCTTCGACGCGCTGAAGGACGAGGACGGCCGCAAGTTCCTGTTCGTGATCTGGGCCGGCGGCAACAACCCGATCGGCAAGATCAAGGCGATGGCGCCGGAGCGCTTCGACATCGAGATTGCAACGGGCGGCAACATCCTGGCGGCGATGGCCGCCTACAAGGAACTGCCCGGCATGGAAGGCGCCACCTACTACTACTACGAGATCCCCAAGAACCCGATCAACGACTGGCTCGTGGCCGAGCACCAGAAGCGCTATGGCGAGCCGCCGGACTTCTTCACCGCCGGCGGCATGGCGGCGGGTCTGGCCATCGTCGAGGCGGTCCGAAAGACGGGCGGCTCCACCGACACCGACGAGCTGATCGCGGCGATGGAAGGCATGGAGTTCGAGACGCCGAAGGGCACCATGATGTTCCGCAAGGAGGACCATCAGGCGCTCCAGTCCATGTACCACTTCAAGATCGACGTGAAGGACGACGTGCCGTGGGGCATCCCGGTGCTCGTCAAGGAACTGAAGATCGAGGACATGGACATCCCGGTGCGCGACTGAGCCATTCCGGGAAAAGCGGGACCCGGTTCTCCGTCCGAACTTGCGTCGGGAGAACCGGTCGTCCGCTCGCACCCTGCGCCACCCAGGTGGCTCCAGCCCCGGCGGGGCGGCGTCATCGCCCCGCCCCTCCTCCCGCTCCCGCCGCGCGAAGGCCATCCGCCCCATGAGCGAGCATCCGGTCCTTGAGACCCGCGACCTCACCATCCGCTTCGGCGGCCACGTTGCCGTCGATGCCGTCTCGGCCACCTTCGCCCGCGGCAGCCTGACGGCCATCGTCGGCCCGAACGGCGCCGGCAAGACCACCTACTTCAACCTCATTTCCGGCCAGCTCCCCGCCACCCGCGGCCAGGTGCTCCTCAACGGTGAGGACATCACCCGGCTCGGCGTCGCGGAGCGGACCCGCCGGGGCATCGGCCGGGCCTTCCAGCTCACCAACCTGTTTCCGAACCTGACGGTGCGCGAGAATGTGCGCCTGGTGGTACAGGCCAAGGCCAACCGGGGCTTCGACCTCTTCTCCATGGCGGCGCGCCACACCGAGCTCATCGAGAAGGCGGACCACGTGCTCGCCCAGGTGCAGCTCGATGACGTGGCCGATCAGAAGGTCGCGTTCCTGTCGCACGGCAACCAGCGCAAGCTGGAGGTCGCGCTGCTCATCGCGCTCGATCCGGACGTTCTGATGTTCGACGAGCCAACAGCCGGCATGAGCGTCGACGAGGTGCCGGTCATCCTCGACCTCATCACCGCGATGAAGGCCGATCCCGGCCGCACCATCCTGCTGGTGGAGCACAAGATGGACGTCATCCGCTCGCTGGCCGACCGGATCATGGTGCTGCACAACGGCCAGCTCGTCGCCGACGGCGACCCGGCGGAGGTGATCGCATCGCCCATCGTGCAGCAGGCCTATCTCGGCGTGGAGGCGGAGGATGCCTGAGCCGCTGCTGACGCTCGACGGCGTCCACACCCACATCGACCAGTACCACATCCTCCAGGGCGTCACGCTCGAGGTGCCGGCCGGCGGCGTCTCGGTCCTGCTCGGCCGCAACGGGGCCGGCAAGACCACGACGCTGCGCACCATCATGGGCCTCTGGCACGCCTCCTCCGGCACGATCCGGTTCGACGGGCGCGACATCACCGCGCTCGCCACCCCGGACATCGCCCGGCTCGGCATCGCCTACGTGCCGGAGAACATGGGCATCTTCTCCGACCTGACGGTGCGCGAAAACCTGGTGCTCGCCGCCACCTCCGGCCCGCCCGCCTCCGACCGGCTCGACTGGCTGTTCGGCCTGTTCCCGCCGCTGAAGACCTTCTGGGACAGCGCCGCAGGCACGCTGTCCGGCGGCCAGAAGCAGATGCTGTCGATTGCTCGCGCCATCATCGAGCCGCGCCGGCTCGTCCTCGTCGACGAGCCCACCAAGGGTCTGGCGCCGGCCATCATCGTCTCCGTCCGCAAGGCTCTGCAGGAGTTGAAGGAGACCGACACCACCATCCTCCTGGTGGAGCAGAACTTCCAGCTCGCCAGCCGGGTCGGCGACACCGTCTCGGTGATGGACGACGGCCGCATCGTCCATTCCGGCGCCATGGCGGAGCTTGCCGGCGACCGGGACATGCAGGAGCGGCTGATGGGGCTCAGCCTGGAGGCGCACCAGTGAGCGGCACCGCGATCCGCCCGAAGTTCGAACGGCCCAGCCTGTCGGAGATCGCGCGGGAACGCGCGCCGCTGGCGCTCGTGCCGGTGCTGGCGCTTGCCGGCTTCGTCTCCATCGGCAGCTTTCCCACCTGGGTGACGCTCACCGTTGCCGGTCTCGCCATGGGCATGATGATCTTCATCATGGCCTCCGGCCTGACGCTGGTCTTCGGGCTGATGGACGTCATCAATTTCGGCCACGGCGCCTTCGTCACCGTTGGCGCCTTCGTCGGCTTCACCGTGCTCGGCCTGCTGGCCGGCTGGACCTCCGATCCGTCCGTGCTGATCAACCTCGCCGCCGTTTTCCTGGCGATCCTGGCGGCGATGGGGATCACCGGCCTGCTCGGCTACGCCTTCGAGCGGGTCATCGTCATGCCGGTCTACGGCAGCCATCTCAAGCAGATCCTGGTGACGATGGGTGGCCTGATCGTCGCCCAGCAGCTCATCCACGTGATCTGGGGGCCGGACGCGATCCACATCTCCCGACCCGAGACGCTGCAGGGCTCCTACATCGTCGGCACCGCGCTGGTGGAGAAGTACCGGCTGCTCGCCGTCGTCATCGGCCTCGTCCTGTTCGCCGCCATGACCTACATCCTCAACCGCACCAAGATCGGCCTCTTGGTGCGCGCCGGCGTGGAGAACGGCGAGATGGTGGAGGCGCTCGGCTACCGGATCGGCCGGCTCTTCCTCGGCGTGTTCATGGCGGGCTCGGCGCTGGCCGGCCTCGGCGGCGTCATGTGGGGCCTCTACCAGCAGACCATTACCGCCCACATGGGCTCGGAGATCATGGTGCTGGTGTTCATCGTGGTCATCATCGGCGGCCTCGGCTCCGTCGGCGGCTGCTTCATCGGCGCCATGCTGGTCGGGCTCCTGTCCAACTACGCCGCCTTCCTGTTCCCCAAGCTCGCCCTGGTCTCCACCATCGCGCTGATGATGATCGTGCTCATGTGGCGGCCGCAGGGGCTCTACCCGGTCGTGAAGGCGAAGTGAGGCGGCGATGATCACAAGGCTTCTCTCCGGCGACCGTCCCGGCAGCCCGATCCTGGCGATCGTGCTGCTGGCGATCTTCCTCTGTCTCGCCTTCGCGCCCTTCCTGTTTCCCGGCACGCGATCGCTGGAAACCGCGGCGCGCATCTGCATCTTCATCGTGCTGGTGGCGAGCTACGACCTGCTTCTGGGCTACACCGGCATCGTCTCCTTCGCCCACACCATGTTCTTCGGCATCGGCGCCTATGGCGTCGCCATCGCCATTTCCGCCTGGGGGCCGAGCTTCACCTCAATCCTCGTCGGCGGCGCCGCAGGCGTGGCACTGACCATGGTTCTGGCGTTGCTGATCGGCCTCTTCTCGCTGCGGGTGCGCGCGATCTTCTTCGCCATGGTGACGCTTGCCGTCGCCAGCGCCTTCGCCGTTCTGGTCTCGCAGATGTCTTGGCTCACCGGCGGCGAGGACGGGCTCAACTACGCCATCCCGGGCGTCTTCAAGCCGGCCACCAAGCTGATGGACGGGCGCCTCTTCGGCGTCCGCCTCGATGGCAAGCTGCTGCTTTACTATTTCGTCTTCGTCTCCTCGCTGGTCCTGTTCCTGGTGATGCTGCGGATGGTGAACTCGCCCTTCGGCCGCGTGCTGCAGGCGGTGCGCGAGAACGCCTTCCGCGCCGAGGCGATCGGCTACCGGGTCGTGGTCTACCGCACTGCCGCCACCGTTCTGTCGGCCAGCATGGCGGCGCTCGCCGGGGTGCTGATCGCCGTCTGGCTGCGCTACACCGGCCCGGCCACCACCCTATCCTTCGAGATCATGATCGACATCCTGCTGATGGTTGTGATCGGCGGCATGGGCACCATGTACGGGGCCGTGATCGGCGCGACCCTCTTCATCCTAGCGCAGACCTACCTGCAGAACCTGATGGGGGCGGCGTCCGACGCAACATCCGCGATCCCGTTGCTGCCGGATCTTCTCGATCCCGGCCGCTGGCTCCTCTGGCTCGGCGTGCTCTTCATCCTCTCCGTCTACTTCTTCCCCACCGGCATCGTCGGACGCCTGCGCGGGCGCGCCGCGTGAGCGCAGCCTACGGCATGCTGCACGTGCGCGAGGCCGGATCGGGCCGACCGGTCGTGTTCCTGCACGGCTGGAGCTGCCATGGCGGCTTCTTCGACCGGCAGATGGCCGCGCTTGCCGACGGCTTCCACTGCCTCGCTCCCGACCTGCCGGGCCATGGCGAAACCGGCCGCACCGGCCCGGACCTCACCATCGAGGCAGCGGCGGACGCGTGCGCCGGACTGATGCGCTCCCGCGATCTCTCCAACGCCATCGTGGTCGGCTGGTCGATGGGCGCTCACGTCGCCTTCTCGATGATCGAGCGCCATGGCGCGGACCGCATCGGCGGCCTCGTCGTCCTCGACATGACGGCGAAGATCCTCAACGACGAGACCTGGGACTGCGGCATCTTTGGTGGCTTCGATGCCGGCAAGAACGGTCTCGCCCTGCGGCTGATGGCGATGGACTGGCCGACCTATGCCGGCACGCTGACCCAGAACATGTTCGCCGACGGCGTGGCGCCGAAGGACGGCGAGACGGCCGCGCTCCTCGCCGACGTCCGCGCCAACGATCCGGCCATGATGGCCGCCATGTGGGCCTCGCTCGCCGAGCAGGACTTCCGGTCGCTGCTGCCGAACCTCGCCGTGCCGACGCTGCTGGCCCATGGCGCGAAAAGCCGGATCTACGCGCCCGAGGTGGCTGAGCGCCTCGCCGGCATGATCCCGGACGCCCGCATCGAGACATTCGAGAACTCCGGCCACTCGCCGAATCTGGAAGAGCCCGAGCGCTTCGCGGCCGTGCTGCGGGCGTTTTCCGCGACCGTTTAAGCGCTCACATACCGACGTCCTTCACCAGCACCAGCGCCCGGCCGCGGCAGATCTCCTCGCCGCTCTCCGTCCGGCAGACGGTGGCCAGATCGACCAGGTGCTTGTCGGCCCGTACCCGCGTCACCTCCACCGACGCCGTGAGCGTCTCGTCGAACGGGGCCGGCTTCAGGAAGGTCATCTCCTGCTTCAGGTAGTTGGTGCCGAAGCCCGGCAGCTTCACCCCCAGGAGATAGGAAAACAGCGCCCCGATCAGCGGCTCCGGCACCGCCTCGATGGCAAGCCCCGCCTCGCCCAAAAGCCTTGCAAAGGTCTCCGCGTCGGCGCGGCCATAGGCCCGGCTCGTCTCCGCCGTCTCACCGATCTCGATCATGCCGTCCTCCCGAGCGTGCAGGCACCCTGCAGCACGATCTCCCCGTCCGCTTCCCGGCTCACAGCAACGGCGAGCGTGCCGCCCTCCTCCGGCGCGATCCGGATCACCAGCGGCTCGTCGGCGAAGGCGGGGTTGGGAAACATCAGCGTCTGCCCGGCATGGTCGGCCCCAGGCCAGCGCGCGCGCACCAGCGCCCAGACCCGGCTGTAGATCAGCATGCCGTGCGAGACGGTGCGGCCGAAGCGGGTGCGGGCGGAAAAGGTTGGGTTCACGTGGATCGGGTTGTCATCGCCGGACAGCTCGGCGAACAGGTCGAACTCCGCCTGGCTCGGCGTCCAGCGCGCCTCCACGGCGCCTGCGGTCGTGGTGGGGGCGCTCATGCCCGCTCCTTCCTGAGGACGTGCTTCTGGACCTTGCCGGCGGCGGTGCGCGGGAAGTCGTCGACGATGCTGACGTGTTTCGGAACCTTGTAGGCGGCGAGGCGCTCGCGGCACCAGGCGCGCAGCGCATCCGGATCGATGGAGCAGCCGGGCCGGGGCAGCAGGAAGGCGTGGCCGACCTCGCCCCAGGTCTCGTCGTCGACGCCGACGACGATGGCCTCGAGCACCGCTTCGTGGGCCAACAGCACCCGCTCCACCTCGGCCGGATAGACGTTCTCGCCGCCGGAGATGTACATGTCCTTGATCCGGTCGACGATGAAAACGTAGCCGTCGTCGTCGCGCCGCGCGACATCGCCGGTCCGAAGCCAGCCGTCCTCGGTGAAGGCGGCCCGCGTCGCCGCGTCGTTCTCGAAGTAGCCGGGCGTGACATTGGGACCGCGCACCTGCAACTCGCCTTCCCCCTCGCCCTCGATTGCCGTCTCGTCGGGACCGACGATGCGGACCTCCGACAGGATCTGCGCCTTTCCCACCGAGCCGATCTTGGCGGCGGCATGCGCCGGATCCATGAGGAACAGCGTCGGGCCGGTCTCTGTCATGCCCATGCCGTTGCAGACGGCAACGCCCCGGTCGGCGAAGCGCCGGATCAGGGCTGCCGACAGGGGCGCCCCACCACATCCCCAGAAGCGCACGCCGTCGAAGGAGAGCGTCTCGAAGCGCTCCGACAGCGAGATCGCCTGGTAGATGGCCGGCACCCCGAAGAAGTGGGTCAACGCGCCGGCGTCGATGAGATCGAGCACCGCGTCCGGCTCGAATTTCGGCAGCACGTGGCTCATCCCGCCGGAAAGGAACAGCGGCAGGGTCGGCAGGTTGATCCCGGCGGTGTGGAACAGCGGCAGGAAATTGATGGAGATATCGGCGGCGGCGAGGTCGGAGGGCTGGCTGTAGTTGATGGCGTTCGCCCACGCCATGCCGAAGGTGTAGATCACCGCCTTCGGCTCGCCTGTGGTGCCCGACGTGAACAGGAGATACCAGACGTCGCTCGAACGCCGGCGGCCGGGGCCGTACGGACGCCCCGATGCCGAGGCCTGCAGGGCGGCCATGGCGTGGTCGGCTTCCATGCCCTTGTCCATCGCAACGCGCGCCAGCCCCTGGTCCGCGGCCACCGCATTCGCCGTGTCGGCATTGGCGGCATCGTGAAACAGCAGCCGCGCGCCGGAGCGCGCGAGGATCGGACCGATCTCCGCCGGCGGCTGGCGCCAATTGAGCGGCACAAGCACCAGCTCCGCCTTCATGCAGGCGAACAGGAGCACGAAGAAATCCGCCCGGTTGTGGCACAGAACGGCGATCCGCTCGCCCGCCGTCAGCCCGAGACCGGCCAGCGCCTCGGCCAGCCGGTTGGCCCGGCAGTCGACGCCGGCGAAGCTCATCGCACCGCCATTGGCGGCATCGAGGAAGGCGAAGCGATCGGGCGTCAGCTCCGCGCGCTTGGCCGAAAAGTCGGTAACGAAGTCCAAGGGCTCCTCCCCCTCAGTCTGCCCTGATCATGGCGTTCCGGCGGCCGCTCTCCGGCGGCTTGTGAAGGTCCGCATGCGCTCGATCGTCTCCGGCCGGCCGACCAGGGCGCGGAACGCGCGCTCCTCGGCTTCGAGCCGTTTCGCCACGCCGGCAAGCCGCGCCTCGTCCCACACCAGGCGGCGGGTGGCGGCCAGCGTCTCGGCGGATTTCGACGCGAGCGCGTCGAGCCAGCCGTCGATGACTGGATCGATCCCGTCGCTTGCCACCGCCGTCGTCGCAAGTCCCAGGCGGACGGCCTCTGCCGCGTCGATGCGCCGGTTCAGCGCCTGGATCGCCATCGCCGCCGCCGCACCGACCCGGTCCGGCAGGAGCGCCGTCCAGCCGCCGTCGGGCGCAAACCCGACCTCGGAATAATAGGGCTGGATGAACGCCTCCGGCGCCATCGCCACCAGGTCGGCGGCGAGCACCAGCCCGACCGAGCCGCCCGTCACCGGCCCGTGCAGACGCGCGATTACCGGGGCCGGGAAAGCCAGCAGCGCGAGAATCGCGGTATTGAGCGTGCCGACGGTGCGCGCCGCGTAGGCGTCGAGCGTCTCGGCGCGGTCGGCATGATCCAGGAACGCGCCGACATCGCCGCCGGTGGAGAAGCTTCGCCCGGCGCCGGCCAGCACCAGCGCCCGCGCCCCTTCAACCCGCGCGGCGCCGATACCGGCCACCAGGTCATCAAGAAGATCCGGCACCAGCGCGTTGTGACGCCCCTGCCGGTCGAGGGTCAGCGTTGCGACCCGGTCCCGCCAGGAAAGCCGGACGTGGTCCATCTCAGCCCCGCCCCAGCCCGTTGACGATAAGGTCGTGCGCGGCCTCCACCACCTCGTCGATGGGCCGCTTGTCGCCCCAGACCACCGCCCGCTCGCCGAGCGACTTGGCCATGCCCATCAGCGCCCAGGCGCGCACCTCGGTATCGCCGGGCCGGATCTCGCCGGCCGCCTCGGCCGCCTCGAGACCGTCGCGGTAGGCGTCGGCGAAAGTCTGGAAGTAGGTCCGGTAGGCGTCGGGATCGACGAACAGCGCCTCCTGCACGATCCGGTAGAGTTCCGGATGCGCCGAGACGAAGGTGAGAAAGGTGCGCAGGCCCTCGCGCTCCGCCGCCACCCGGTTCGGGCTTGCCTCGATGGCGTCGCTGAGCGCGCCGCGCAACCGCCGGCCCATCTCCAGCACGAGGGCGCGGAAAATCTCCTCCTTGCCCTTGAAGTAGATATAGAATGTGCCCTGGGCGACGCCCGCCAGCCGTGTGATCTCGGCGATCGAGGCCTCATTGTAGCCGGCCGTGCCGATGACGGACTCGGCCGCCTCGAGGATGGCGCGCCGGGTGGCTTCACCGCGCGCGGTCTTGGGTTTCGGCCTGGCCACCATGGTCGCTCACGCTGCCCACATGAAACATGAATCAGCCGTCATGTTAGCCGCATCGTTGCCGCTCTGGCAAGGCGTCACGCCGCCATGCCACACCCGGAGCAGCCGCCTGGCGCAAATCGCGCACGGCCAATGGGCCTGCGCTGCTGGACATGGCGGGCGCGGAGACACATGATCACCGCGGACAGGGTGCGAACGGAACGTGGGTCGGACATGAGTGAGGCCGGACAGGGAGCGCATCGCGCGCAGCTCGACGCCTTCCTCGCGGGCCGGCTGCCCTTTGCGCGGCTGGTCAAGGATCTGCGCACCGCAGTCGCCAGCGGCACCGACGACACCACCTCCATCGGGGCGGTGCTGGGGGAGTACCAGGCCGTCGGCCGGCTGCCCAACGATCTCGTGGCGATGATCATGGACGAGGTGGCGGCGCGGCCGCGCGCGGTCGAGCCCCTTCCCGGCGATGACGAGCCGGGCGATGACGACACGGTCCGGCGCGACCAGATCGGCCGCGACACGTCCTACGAGCGCTCGGCCATCGACGACCGGGTCGACGACGTGGTGCTTCAGGCGCTGGTGGAGGAGTACAAGGCGCTGCGCGGCGATGCGCCCGCCGACCGTCAGGACGACGCCGACCTCGATCATTTCATGTCGGCCTTCGTCGGCGCCCGCATGCGCAAGACCGCTTATCAGGCGGAAACGGGGACGCGCCCGGTGGGCGGCCGCAAGACGAGCTTCACCGGAACCGCCGGGGGCCGGGCCGGTGTCGGCAGCCTGCTCAAGGACCGATTCGTATTGGACCGCGATATCGGCGGCGGCGCCATGGGCACCGTCTTCGCCGCCGTCGACCGGCGGCGGCTGGAAGCCGGCGACGGCCACCCCTACGTGGCGGTGAAGGTGCTCGACCGCACCTTCGGACAGGATTCCCGCGCCTTTCGCACCCTTGAAGCCGAGGCCCGCAAGGTGCAGGCGCTCGCCCACCCGAACATCGTCCAGGTCTACGATTTCGACCGCGACGGCTCCGACGCCTTCATCGTCATGGAGATGCTGCGCGGGCGCGCCCTCGACGAGATCCTCGACGCCCGCCCGACGGTCATGACCCAGGCGGAGATGCACACCATCCTGGATGGCATCCTCACCGCCCTGGCCTTCGCCCACGACCGCGGCATCCTGCACTGCGACGTGAAGCCGTCGAACATCTTCGTCACGTCCGACGGGGTCTCGAAGCTTCTCGACTTCGGCATCGCCTCGGCCTCGACGCTGCCGATCTTCGATGTCGACCAGCTCGCCTCCTTCACCGCCCGCTACGCGGCGCCGGAGGTCATGGAACGCCAGTTGCGCTCCGCCGCCGGCGATGTCTTTTCCATCGCCTGCGTCGCCTACGAGATGCTCGCCGGCGATCACCCGTTCGGCGAGGGCACCGCCATCGACATGCGCGACCGGGGGGCCCGCCCGGCCCCGATCCCGGACGTCGACCGGCGGGTCATGAATGCGATTCTCAAGGCGCTCGCCTTCGACCCCGCGGAGCGGGTTGCCTCGATTGAGGACTTCGCCGACAGGCTGCAGGGCAACCGCAAGGGCTGGTTCCGGCGTTAGAACGGTGGCTTTGCGGCCTACGCCTCTTCGCCTTCCTCGATCCGGTCGAGGATTTTCTGAATGCCCTGGCTGAACCCGCTGTCGGGGTGGCGCTCGCTGGCCAGCCCGTTGCTGCCGAGCAGGATCAGGTCCTCCGACAGCGGCAGAACGGCCGCCACCGGCGACTTGTAGGTGGCCAGCATCCGGTCGGAGACCGCCGAAAAGTCCAGCGACGACATCGCCTTGTTCACCACCAGGAAGAGCTGCGGCACTTCCAGTCGGCGCGCCAGCTCCAGCGCCACCGCGGTGCCCTGATAGTCCTGCACGTCCGGGCGCAGCACCAGGAGCAGGCAGTCGGATATGGCGATGGAGAGCAGCGTCTCCTCGTTCACGCCCGGATGGGTGTCGATGAGCAGGTAGTCGAGGTCGAGCGCCCCGCAGATGTCGCGAAAGCCGTCGTTCAGCGCGTTGACGTCGTAGCCCTCGCGCAGGATGCGGGCGATCTCGCCGGTCCTCAGGCTGGACGGCACCAGCATCACGGTTCCGGTGATCGGCGGCCGGCCGCTGCCTTCCGCCTCCTCGTTGACGGCTGCGGTCACGTCGACAGCGGTTTCCTCGACCCGGCAGCGGCCCCAGAGATAGTCGTTCAGCGTGTGGCGCAGGGTGCGCGGATCGACGTCGAACAGGGCGTGGATGCCCGGCGACTGGATGTCGGTGTCGACGATGCAGACCCGCTTGCCGCGCCGGGCCAGGCCTGCCGCCACGTTCGCCGTTATGTTGGATTTGCCGGTCCCACCCCGGTAGGAGTGGATCGAGATCGTCCGTGTCTCAGCCAAGTGGCCCGTCCCTCGCTTGCTCGCGACCCTTTCGCGCTCCGGCGTGCCCGGACGCGCAGGTTAGCCTATCACCGCCCGCGCTGCTGCAACCCTCACTCGCCGGAATGGCGCGCCCGCATGGTTCGCGCCCGGCGCTGCAGATCCTTGAAGTAGTCGCTCTCCACGATCGCCTCGACCTCCTGCTCCTTCTTCTCGCGATCGACATGGATCCGCAATTCGCTGACCTGCGCCTTCAGCGAACCGTTTTCCTTTTCGAGCCGCTGCCGGGCATCCTCCAGCCGCCGCCGTGCCTCGGTCAGTTCGTCGATCACGCCGGAGAGGTGAAACTCGCGTGCCTCGATGCGCACCACCATCATGCCGAACGCCTCGGCCAGGCCGTGCAGCTCCCCCGCCGCGTCGTCGGCCGCCAGTTCGGCGATCTCCTCGAACACGTCGTAGTCGCCCTGGGCGACCTTCTGCGAGAGGGCGCGGAGACGATCGAGGCTGGCTCCGAGGTTGGTCATGACGCCTTCTGCCGGTTGGAGGACGGGCCGGGCAAGTATGCCGGAGCTGGTCGCACTTTGCATGACCCCTTCGCTGCCGCACAGCCCTGCCGGCCGGCTAGCCGCGCCAGCGTTGCCACCAGCTTTCCACGGTGAACCCGTCCACGAATTCGCGCACTTCCGGGGTGCGCTCGCCGCGCTCGAAGGCGAGCGCCTGGCTCAGCGCGCGCCACTGGCGCTTGCCCAGCCCGTCCGGACGCTCCGGCTCGCGGCCGTTGCTGATGGCCCAGCGCACGGAGTTTTGCTCGTAGGGATGCTTGCCGGCCGCCAGCATGTAGGCGACCACCGCCAGCGAATAGACGTCGTCGGATGGGGCCGGCACCATGCCGAGGAGCATCTCCAGCGAGGCGTAGGCCGGCGTCAGCGCGCCCACGTGCCCGAAATAGGCGATGGTCGGCCGGTCGTCCTCCTCGCTCAGGTCCACCGCCTCGTGGGCATAGGAGAATCCGAAATCCAGAAGCTTGGCGGCACCGGAGGTGGTGACGAAGATGTTGCCGGGTTTCACGTCGGAGTGGACCACGCCGCGCTCGTGGGCGTAGTCGAGGGCGGCGCCGATATCGGCCACGATGCGGTTGCGGGTCACCCGCGACACCGGGTCCGCGGCTCCGCGCTTGCGCAGCATCCGGCTCAGGGTCTGCCCTTCCAGCTGCTCCATGATGATGAAGGAGCGGCCCGCGTCCTCGTCCCAGTCGTAGACGCGGGTGATGGCCGGGTGCACGAATTCCTGCATGCGCCGCGCCTCGCGGTGCATCAGCTCGCGCATCTCCGCGCTGATGGACGGATCCTCGTTGAGGATCTTGATCGCCACCAGCGGCACCTGCGAGGCGGCTCGCACGCGGAAATGGTCCAGCGCGCTGTAGACGGTGCTCATCCCGCCACGGCCAAGCACCGAGACGAGTTCGTAGCGACCGCGCAGCATCGAGCCGAGGGGCAGAGGCAGCGGCCGGCCTTGCGGTTCACCGGAACTCATGCGTCAGCCGGCACCGGGTCCGCCCCGGTCCTCTCCGGCTCGCCCATGGCACGCCAAGCGGCAGCCGGCTTGCGCCGTGCTCGCCTCGTTCCGTGCCCTGTCCGTTGCAACGCCATCGCCTTTCACCCGGCGTGCCCCTCATCCACCCGCACGAGGACCGCCGTGATGTCGTCGCGCGAGCCGCTCTTGACGGCCGCCTCCACCAGCGCATCGGTCGCGCCGTCGAAGCCCTCCGCGAGGCAGGCGAGGATGTCGTCGGGGCTGAGATAGTCGCTAACGCCGTCGGAGCACAACAGGTAGATGTCGCCCTCCTCCACCTCGAGCACCACCCGGTCGAGCTGCAGGACCCCGCCCGAGCCGATGGCCCGGGTGACGACATTGGTGCGTCGCTGATCGCCGGAGGCCGCCGCGCCGTGATCCCGGGTCGTCTGGAACAGGTGACCGTCGCGCAGGAGATAGCAGCGGGAATCCCCGGCCCAGAGACAGACGGCATAGTCTGCATCCAGGACCAGCGCGACCACCGTCGCGCCGATGATGGCGGCGAGCCCCCCCTTTGCCGCCTCGTTGCGCAGCGCCGTGTTGATGCGGGTGAGGCTGCGCTCCACCGTTTCCACCCGCTCCTCCAGCGGACCGGTCCCCACCATGCGGTCGAGGATGCGGACCACCGACAGGCTGGCGAGCTGGCCGTCCAGATGACCGCCCATTCCGTCGGCGACACAGAACAGCCCGCGTTCCGGCAGGGTCAGGCAGGCATCCTCGTTGACGTCGTGGCGCAGGCCGCAGCGGCTCGACGCGGCGACGCGGAAGGCCGGCCCGGACCAGGCGTCAGTGGCTCCAGCCATGATGCTTCCAGCGTCCGTCGAGAAAGGAGCCGAACATCGCGGCAGCGGGCAGGCCGCGGGTCTTCACCGCTTCCGGCGATCGGCCAGGCCAGCCATAGTGCCACCAGACGCTGGAGTTGGACGGCCGCTGCGCCGGCGCGTATCCGGTATATCCGGATCGGCGCAGCTCGTTCACCGGCGGAAACAGCGGGTTGGTCTGCAGCGTGCCGAGTTCGCCGCCATAGGCGTTGCGGAAGACCGAGGGTTCGTCGCCCAGCGTGTCCAGAGCGTCCAGCCCCTTCCCGATGCGGTCGATGAGGCCGAGGGCCTCGTCGACGGTCTGGTGCCCCTCGATCAGGGCCAGCGCGCCCTCCTCCAGCTCGCGGAGCGGCACCTGGAGATGCTGGGCCAGAGTCTGGCACGGAAGCAGCTGCTCGACGGGCACGGCGAGCGTCAGCGGATAGTAGCGACCGGTGGAGTCCACCGACGTCGCCAGCACGCCGGTCCACCCGACCTCCGACACCACCCCCGGATCCACCGCGAAACACCACAGCGGGCTCGACAGGTAGGCCTTGGACCACGCCTCGCCGAGCGACTCCTTGGCCGCCGAAAGACTTTCCTGGAGCCACCGATCCCAGGGCTCGACGAAGGTGTTCGGCAAGCGCTTCCGGCAGAAGTCCGCAGCCGACGGCAGCTTGCCGTAAATGCCGCCGGTCATAGCTGGCCCGGGCACTGGAAGCCCTGGATGAGGCCGGGTGCGAGCGGATTGACCACCGAGCTTGCCTGCACCGTGTAGTCGGCGCGCGCGCCGTCCTTGTTGGAGACGGAGAAGGTGTACTGGTCGGAGGCGCCCGACCGCCTCATGCCGGTTGTATAGAGCAGGCGGAACAGCGCCCACGCTCCAGTCCGCTGCTCCTTGACCGTCCCGCCCTCGACCAGGGTGATGATCACCGACGACGTACTGGCATCGCCCAGGGTCGGCCAGCTCAGATCCGTGGTGCGCGGCGGGCCGTGGCGGTAGGTGATCGACGTCTTGTCGAGGGTGAACACCGAGCGCAGCGCGTCCGGCGACAGGAAGGACGGGGTAATGGAGAACTTCACGCCGAGCGTTGCGCCGCCGCCAAAGAAGGCCGCGCGGATCTGCGCCGCTCGCTGGAACATGGCCAGCGTCTGATCGGAGAAGCCCATCGTCTGGCCGTCGAAGCTCGCGGCCACCAGCTGGCTGCCCTGCTGCTTGACGAACGGCTTCACGTAGGTCGTGTAGAACTGGTCGATGGTCCCTCCCTGCCGGAACATCTCGGTGAAGTCGGCCAGCGTCACCTCGTTGCTCGAATTGGAGATCGGGAAGCGGTCGTCGAGCAGCGAGCTGCAGGCCGGGATCACCTGCTGCTGCCAGTTGGTGTTGACGTTCTGGTAGGCGAGTCCGATCAGCACGCGCCAGGACTGGACCGAAATGTCGGACATGATCGAGCCGTAGGGCGACGGCAGCGTTGCCGACTGGCTGCGTAACTGGCTGAGCGCGTCATGGGACTGGTCCGTCGCCCGCTTGGAGACATATTGCAGCGCCGCGGCACCGGCGTCCGGCGCGGCCGCGATGGAATCGATGGTGCCGAAGACCGAGCCGATGAGCTGCTGGAGCTGCGGCAGCGTGGTGGTCCCTGCAGGCGCCGCGGATGCGCCTGCGGCTCCGCCGGGGCTGGCCGACGAATTGCCAAGCAGCGCCACGACGGACGCGAACGGCCGGGCGATCTGGTCGCCTGGCCAGGCCATGTCGCCGAAGGCCTGCTGGGCGGCTGCGCCCGCCGCCTTGCCCGCCGCACCCTTGACCGCCGCGGTCACCGGGTTGCCGGAGCCGCCCGAGCTTCCGCCCGAGCCACCGGCGGCACCGCCGCCCCCCGATCCGTCGCCGCCGCCCGACCCGCCGCTGTCGCCGCTGGAATCGCCGGTCGACGAACTGCCGGGGATGGGAAGCTGGGTGTTGGTCTGGACCGCCTTGGCCAGTTCGATGAGCGGCGTGTCGGGCGCCGCCAGCACCTTCATCACCTGCTGCGCCCGCTGCACGGAATCGAAGTCTACCACGGTGACCTGGTCGATGGCGTTCTGCCAGATCGAGATGTAGTTGCTCACATACTGGTTCACCAGCGACTGCATCACCGACTGGTAGGTCGGATTCTGCGCCTGCCGACCGGCGATCCAGTCCTGGTTCAGCGAGTCCTTCACGATGTTCGGCGCCTGCATCAGGAAGAACTTGTAGAAGCCGTCCTTGGTGTAGAGGCCTGGGATCTGCAGGATCGGTTGCTTCGACTGGATCTTCGCCGGATCGGTGGTGAGCGCGACGGTGCCGATGATGCTGGTCAGCATGACCGGCTGCAGCGAGCTGTCGGCGTTCGCCTTGCGCACCAGCGCGGCATAGATCTCGTCGGTCTGCGGAACCGTGGCGAGCCGCCGTTGGGCGGCGCTGATGATGCCCTGGTTGACGCTGACCGGCTGCGGCATCTCCGCAACCAGCGCGGTGAACTGATTGATCAGCATCTGCTGCCGGTCGGGCTGCAGCGGGTAGAGACGCTGCGCTTCCGTCTTCAGCGTGTCGAGCATGAAGTCCGGGTCGAACTTCGAGGAGTCGCTGAGCATGATGTAGGCCTTCAGCGACTGGCGCAGGGCCGGCATGTCGCTCGGGTTCTCGCTCTGGGTCAGCAGCGCGAGACGGCCCGCCAGCCGATCGGAGACCACCGGAAGCAGATATTTGGCCAGGACCGTCTGGTAGAGCCGATCCGTCGCCGGTCCGAGCGAGGCGTTCGCGTCCAGCCCGAAACCGCCGACGATCGGCAGGGCGCCGGGTTCTCGCGCTTCCTCTTCCAGACGGGAAACGGAGTCGATCGCGGGCAGGATCTGCTCGAATGTCGGGTTGGCGCCCACCCCCTTGATGGCCACCTCGGTGGTCTTCAGCTCCTGACTGACCGCCGCGATCTGGTCATTGCTGTGGTCGACGACCTTCGCCCACAGCCCGGCGAACACGATGAACAGCAGGATCGCGGCGGCGTAGCCGAAGCCGTAGCGCAGCGCCAGCGAGGTCTCCAGCCGCCGGTTGGTGCCGATCAGATCGGCTTCCTGGAAGACGATGTCGGTCAGCAGCCGATGGATGAAGAACGCCTTGCCCCGGCCCGAGTATGGCACGACCTGGCCGGGCGCCAGTCCGAAGCGGCGGCTGAAGGCGCCGAGCAGCCGGTCGATCGGCGTGCCTTCCTGGGTCCCGCTGGTCAGGTAGACGCCGCGCAGGAGCGGCGTCTTCTCGTAGCGGCTGGTGCGAAAGACGTCCCGGACGAAGCCGGTCAGCAGCCCCTGGAAGGCCGCCAGTTCCCGCGGGAACAGGAAGATGCGGCCACGACGCTCGGTGTCGCGCTCGGCATGCAGCACGTCGGGCGCCATGGCTTCGACCCGCGCGAACAACTCGCCGAGCCGGTGATCGACCTCCAGCGGCACCTGCGTCGGCGAGGTTTCCGCCGGCAGCGTGACGCCGAAGATCTGCTCGCGCTCGTCCTCGCGCATGTCGTCGAAGAATTCGGAGAAGCCGGAGATCAGGTCCGCCTTGGTCACCACGAGGTAGACCGGGACGCTGACCTCGAACGCCTTCACCAGCTCCTGCAGGCGCCGTCGCAGCGTATCGGCGAACATGCGGCGCTCGGTGTCGCTGCGGTTCAGGAGATCGGCGGCGCTGACCAGCAGAAGCGCACCGTTGATCGGTCGGCGGCGCCGGTGGGTGCGCAGGATGTCGAGAAAGCCCAGCCACGCGGCCCGATCGGTGTCGCGGTTGACGTCCTGGGTGGTGTAGCGGCCGGCCGTATCGATCAGCACGGCCTTGTCGGTGAACCACCAGTCGCAGTGACGGGTGCCGCCGAAGCCCTGCACCGCCTCGGAGCCGAACCGGTCGGAGAGCGGGAATTCCAGTCCGGAGTTGCTCAGGATGGTGGTCTTGCCGGTCCCCGGAGCGCCGACCAGCACGTACCAGGGCAGTTCGTAGAGGAAACTCGCGCCCCGCTTGCCGCTGATGGTGGAGCCCTTCAGCACCTCCAGCGCGTGCTGGAACCGCTCGCGGATGATCTCCAGCTCGTCGTCGCGGTCGGAGCTTGCCAGCGTGGCCAGCTCGTCGGACTCGATCAGGTTCTTGATCAGCCGCGAGTTCGCCCGGCGGATCAGCAGGAAGCGGACCAGCCCGACGAACAGCAGGAACACCACGAGGCCCAGGATCACGCCGATCCGCGCCGAGGCGGATGCCAGCGGATGCCCGCCCATGAGCGAGAATTCGGGGCCGAAGAACCAGATCACCAGCGCCAGCGCCGCGAGGGCGAACAGGAAGATCAGCGTCCGGACCCGGAACAGTTCGCGTATCAGAGCACCCAGCATCGTCTACCTCACCGAACTCTGCAGGGTACTGATCATGTCGAGCGCCGGACCGAGATCCTCTTGGAGCCTGATCTGGAAGAAAATGTAGAGCAGCACGAGAAGCGCGCCGCTCGCGGTGAACGCCATCCACAGCGGGATGAAGGTGCGGATCGAGCGCTTCTTCCGCTTGGCCTGGACCGTTGCGGCGAGGTGATCGGGCGGCGCCGGCAGGTATTCGCGCAGTTGCCGGCCCAGCCGGGTCCGCACGCTATCCAGCTGATCGCGGCCGCCCTCGATGACCCGGTAGCGGCCCTCGAACCCAAGCAGCAGGCAGGCGTCGATCAGGCGCAGAACGGCGATATATTTCTTCGGCTGGTCGAGAATGCGCTCCAGAAGCTGGAACACCTTCTCGCCGCCCCAGGTCTCGCCGTGATACTCGCTGAGAAGGCTCTGCTTGCTCCAGGTGGAGCGGCTGCCCCAGGGCGTCGTCAGCACGATCTCGTCGAGCAGCGAGCACAGCACATAGCGCCCGGCCGTGATTTCGCCGGCCGAGGCGCCGGCCTTGGCCGAGCGTTCCTCGAAGCGGGAGATCTCGTCGGAGATCCGTCGCCGCAACGCGTCGATATCGGCGAACTCCACCGCGTTGCGCAGCTCCGCGGCGAGCACCAGGAGCGGCTCCGCGCAGATCAGCAGGATGTCGTCGCCACGCTGCGGCTGGCGCCGCAGAAGCGTGTCGTAGGTTGCAGTTTCCGCCCCGCTCTCCGCCCCGGCAGGAACCTGCGCCTCGCGTTCGCGCGGCACGGCGACGGTCGGATCGTCGTCGTGCGCCTGGTCGCTGCGCAGCGTCGCGTCGTCCTCGTCGTCGTCAACCAGATCCTTCAGGCTGGTGCGCGCGCGCGGGCTCACCTTGGAGCGGCCCTGGCCACCCTGCTGAAAGACTGTCGGATCGTCGTCGCTCGTGTCTGTCATCGCCTCGGCTGCCCTGCGGTTCGCGCCCTGCGGACCGCGCTGCCGTCCCCCGGTGAAGTCGCGTCCGGTCCCTACGTCGTCCTGACGGCCCAGAACTCCATGTACAGGTCCGGATAGTCGCCGCTCACGTGAAAGGCGAACGCGGCGGAATTTTTCAGTCGCCCCCACAGCTCGGCCGTCTGGTCGAGCTCGAAATAGAAGCCGTTGCGCAGCACCGGCAGCTCCCGCGGCACCACGTTCACCTGGCGCATCCCGATGCCGGGCAACTGCAGGTTCACCAGGTCGCGGATCTGCTCGACCGGTCCCACCTTGGTGCGCACCGGGAACTCCCGGCTCATGTTCTCGCCGGGCACGCTCGCCGTCGCCACCAGGATCAGGCGGCAGCCGGTGAACACCGAACGGTCGGCGATCTGGCCGATCCAGATGCCGTAATTCTTCTGCTCCAGCGGGATGCGGATAGCCTTGCGCTCGGTGACGCTTGCAAGAAGCTGCTGGATGCGCGCGAGCAGCGGCGGGAACACCGCCTCCGGCGTCTCGTGCACGTAGGCCGGAAGATCCTCCGCCCGCCGCTCCTGGCCCAGGAAGGCGCTGAGCTCCGCCAGGACGGCGATCATCGCCCTGTAGAGCGCTTCGGGATGCGTGCCCGGCATCTGCGAGAGATGCTGGAACAGCACTTCGTGCCGGTTGATGACGCTGAGCAGGATCAGGTCCATCAGCCCGGCGGTGTCGGCGTCGCTCTGGGTCGGTCCGGCGCGTTCCGCCAGGAAGGAGGCGCGCTGGCTGAGCAGGCGGTGCGTCTCGCGGGCGGCGTCGAGCAACGCGGGGAACGCGTGCATGTCAAGGCACGGACCGATGAAGGAGGCGTCGAGCTGAACCGCGCCGCCCGGCTCCACCGAGTGGATGCGCGCCACTGCCAGCTCGCAGCAGTCCTCCACCGGGTCGGACCCGACGGTGACCCGCAGGTTCGGTTCGCCGACGGTGATGCGCACCGCCGGACGATCGGGCCCGGTGGCGTCATGCGCCTCGATCTCGCTGGCGCTGGTGCGCTCGAAGTCGGTGGAGCGGCCGAGCTCCACGCCGTCACCGGACCGCAACGGCAGCACGATCTTCACCGGCGCCCCGGCATCGCCCGAAGACACCGTCTTGGCCGGCGGCAGTGCCACATCTTCCGGAGCCCGCACGACGGTGCCGTCCGGCAGCACCGCGCGCAGCTTCGTCACCACGATGCGCCCCATGGCCAGCGCCTGATCGTCCACGGCGAACGACCTCAGGCCCCACCCGGCCGGCGACAGGCCCGAGGCGCGCTCGTCCACCAGCCGGTCGACCCACCGGTCGTGCTGCTGGAAGTGCTGCGGGGACATGAACATCCCCTCGAACCAAAGCGTCCTGCTCGTCAGTGACATCTAACCGTGTGCCTCGTCGTCTCGGACGGTGGATCCTGCAACCATGTCGCGATGCCTCATCAGAAGACCCCCAGCGCCTTCTTTTCCTTGGCGCTCAGCGTGACCGCAAGGCTGGTAAGCTCGATGGTGACGATGTTTTCCTTGTTCTTGACCAGCGGCGCGGACCCGCGCCACGTGGCGGAATCGATGTCCCGAAAACCCGCCAGCACGGCGATGTAGGACGTTTCGTCCGCCGTGGTCTTCTTGATCTTCTTCGTCGTGCCCGGCGCGATCTCGTATTCTTCCTTGTTCACCAGGTCGGCGCCGAGGGTCTTCGTGTCGTCGTCGTAGAGCTGGAAGAACTCCGAGCTGTTGAAGGTGGAGACCGACTTCAGCTCGTAGATGCGCACGACCACGGGCGACGACTCGTCGTCGGCGTTCGGGTTCAGCGACGTGTTGGCCGAGATGGTGATGTCCATCGACGTCGGCGCCTTCTTGAACAGCCCGCCGCCGCCGCAGCCCGCCACAAACACGACCAGCGCCAGCATGGCGACCAGCGACAGCGGCTTGCGGGCAATCAGCGTCTGCGTCATCGGCTTGGATCCTTTGCTCGCATGGTGGCGATGGTCTTGTCGTAGGCCTTGCGGAACTGGTCGGAGACGAGCGAACGCGCCGTCGCTTCCGGGTCCTGCGCAAGGCTTGCATGCAGTTCCTTATAGCGCTCCCATAACGCCTTTCCGTCACCCCGTCCGAAGAATCCGCCCGCGGCGTCTTCGGCCTGGATGCTGGCCGGGTCGAGCTGGGCCAGCAGGGTCGCGATCACGTTCTGCAGCGCGGCCATGGCCGCCAGCTCGTGCGCCTTCACGTCCAGGAAGCCCTCGGTCATCGCCTCGTCGGCGGCCAGGAACCCTTCCTCGCGCCCACCGATCGCCTTGGTCAGCGCCTCGTCGCCGGACTTCTGGAACTTGAACGGGTTGTTGTGCTCCGGCTGGACCCGGGTCCGATCGAGCCGGAACTCTTCCTTGAAGAGGCGCCGCGCCGCCAGCACGTCGGTCATCCCGATGGCCGCCGCGCGGGCCGCGCGCGCCAGCTCGCAGGCGGCCTCCGCGCGCTTCTCCGCCGGGACGATGGCGGGATCGAGCCCCGCTGCGCGCAGCACCGCGTCGAACGCAGCCGGAGCCGCACCCGCGCCCTCCGGTGCCGCCGCGGGGCTGGCCGGCGCGGGCGCCGCAGCGGGGGCTTCGGCGGTGTAGTGGGTCATCGCAGGGCGGTGGCTGGCGCGCTGGCTCAGCACCGACACCGGGTCGAGCGGGTTGGCCGCCGCCTTCCGGCTGGCGTCGCGGCGCGTCGCCGGCGTCACCAGGTCGGACAGGAGATTGTTGCCCGGCTCCCGGCGCGGGCGGCGCGCCTGGCCCGTCCCGGCGGGGGCAGCATCCGCTGACGACTTCGCCGCTGGCCCGCCTGCCGGAGCCGCGATGCCCCCCAGCAGCTCGTCGATCGACGGCAGCGGCTGTGCGGTCGGCGCGGCGCCTGAGGCAGGCGTGCTGGCCGGCGCGACGCGCGGACCCGGCGGCGGGGCGGCGTCGGCGCCCAGAAGATCCTCCCACGACAGGTCGTGCGGCAGAGCCGCTTCGGATGAAGCCGCGGGCTCGGCCTGCTCCGGCGTGGCCGGCAGATCGGTCTCCGCGCTCTCGGTCGGCGCAGGCACGCGGTGCCGCACTGAGCGGCGCGAGGGTTCAGACCCGGCGTCGTCCAGTTCGGAGGCCAGCGCATGGCTCAACGCGGACCCGATGTCCGCCGTGGCGGATTTCGGCACCTCTGTCGCCGGCGCCTGGACCGGGCGGGCCGGCTGGACCGGCGCGCGGACGGTCTGGGGCTGCGGTTCCGGCATCGGAGGCACATAGGTCCGCGCGTCCGACGGCGGGGAGGCGCTGCTTCCCATCCAGTCTTCGCCAACCGGCGCGCTGCCGTGTTCGCCTGCATCGGCGGAACCGAGATCGGCGAACGGGTCCCCCTTCCGGTTCGCCCCGGAGGATCCGAAGAAGGACCCCAGCGTGTCGTCCTTTGCCCGGGCCCGTGTGCCGGTGGTTTTCGGCGACGACTGCCGGGCCTTGGGCGGCTCCCGGCGCTGCGGCGCCATCGACAGCTCCTCGGAGCCGAACGTATCTCCGAGGAGGTCCAGCGGGTCGGTGCTCAGCCCGCGCGGCGCCGCATTGGGCGCGATCGACATGCGCGGCAGAGCCCGGTCCTCGTCGGACGGCATCGTGTCGGACAGCGCGGCGGCCACGACATAGTCGCCGAACCGCAGGCGGGTGCCTTCGGAGATCTCCGCGGAACGGCCGCGGCCGAGCGGCTCGACGCTTCCGTCGATATACAGCCCGTTGGTGCTGGTGTCGGTGACGTAGAAGCGGCCGTCGCGGAAGGAGATCGTCGCATGGCGGCCGGACACGGTGCGGGTGGCATCCTCGATCTGCCAGTCGCAGGCGGCGTTGCGGCCGATGATGCCGCCCTCACGCCCGAAGGTATGCGACAGCCCGCGCTGCACACCGGACACCTGTCCCGAGACGATGGAAAGCGTCAGTCTCATGCGGCCTGCCTCCGCGTCGACGGATCATTGCTGGCATTGGGGGCGCCGGCTGCCCCCGGCGGCTTGTGGGTTCCCGACACGAGCACCGGCGCAGGTGCGCCCTCGACGCTGCCGAGCCAGCTCGTCCAGCCCATCTGCGCCCGGCCCAGCCGCGAACCGGACGCCTGGTTCTCCTCCAGCACCAGCTCGATATCCCATTCCAGCGGATCCTTGAGGGTCAGCTGGATAAGCCGGGTCAGCCTGGCATGGTGCTCGCCCGACGGCAGGAATTGCTGGAAGAGCGGCATCGACAAGGGCCCCACCCTGACCCGGAACTTGCCCAGGCTGTCGCGCACCGACGCGCCCAGGATCATGTTGCGTCCCACCGTCATCGACCGGCCGAGCCGGCCGCGGTCGGCCTGCGAGACCCGGACTTCGCGGGTGACGAACTCCTGGACCTCGATCGGCACCTTGAAGTGATGGGTGAGGATGCCGGCCACCACGTCGGAGGAACGGCTGTACAGCGCCAGCAGCCCGAGCTGCGGCAGCAGCAGCGCCGTGTCGGGATCGGCCGCATGCTGGTCCTTCGCCGCCGGCGCGCCGTACAGGCTGAGAAGCCGGGCGGAAATCGGATCGCCCCCGCCGACCCGGTAGCGCAGATGATAGCGCCACCGCGCCCAGATCCGCCGGTAGAGCGAGATCAGGCGGTGGTTGAAGAAGTCGAGGAAATCCTCCAGCACCGAATCGCCGACATCGGAATGCAGGATGCGCTCCGTGTAGACCGGCGGCAGCGGCGAGGACGGCCCGTAGAGGCCGAGGAAGTTCACCCGGACCTCGATCTGCCCGGTGCCATCGGCGGAATGGCGGATTTCGGCGACCTCGCGCGCTGGAAAGCCGAGCGAACGGGCCGCGCGAAAGCGCAGCTTCTCATCCTCGGGCCGGCGGGCGATGCCACCGATCCCGTCGATGTCGAGCTGCGCCTGCAGCCGCGACACGGCATTGTTGAACCCGTAGGTCGAGAGCGCCGCGAGAGCGGCGTCGCTCACTGCGGACTCGCTTCCCCGATCCTGGGCGCCCATTCGTACACCGCGTTGCTGTCGATGCCGATCACCCGTAGCTGGTGATGGCTGTTGACGGCCGAGTAGGCCGCGAAGAAGACGTTCATCACCGACCCGAAGAGGAACAGCTCCCCTTCCCCGCCGATGACGTTTTCGCTGATCTTGAGAACGATCCGCCGGCTGCGCACCGGCCGGCCGTCCAGGAACAGGTCGAAAGGCTCCACCTCCACCGCCTGGATGGCGGCGAGCAGGTTGTCCAGCTGCTGGCGCTCGGCCACGTCGTAGGCGGCCCGGAAGTCGTAGGCATCGATGACGGCGCGCAGCGCCTCCACCGAGAGCAGCGATCCGAAATTGCGCGCCAGCGACGAGATCAGCCGCCACTGGATCCCGTCCGACAGCGGCGGCGCCACCTCATTGGTGACGGTGGACACGTTGCGGAACGACACGCTGCCCGGCGTGTCGGCCGTGGGCTGGGTGATCGATCCGATCGGCAGGAAGTGCGCCACCGCCCCGTTGGTCGCATCGATGCGCAGCGTGATCGTCTCCGCGCGCGGGCTGATGAACTCTTCGCGGCCGTTGATGAAGGCCACCACCAGGTCGATGCCGTTCGACAGCGTCGAGGGACGCGGAAAGGCGCGGTAGTAGAAGCGCCCGTCCTCCTTGTTGCCGTGGTCGTGGCGGAAGCTCTCGAACGGATAATAGGTGACGCGCCCGCTCTGGCCCTGCACGTAGCCGGAGACCTGGAAGATGCCGTGCACCGACTGGTCCGGCCGGGGGGCACGGATGCGGTACTCCGTCCGGCGCGGCTCCACCATGATCGGCATGGCGTCGGTTCGGAACAGGTTCACCGCCGGCGTGGCGTTGAGCTCCAGGTGTCGCGCCGCGACGCGGACCTGGTCCGGCAGCGGCCGGGAGAAGGAGAAGGTGAGCTGGATGCGCTGCTCGCCGGCCGACGGGAACTCCTCCGGCAGCCCGGCCGCCCAGTCGACGTCGACGAACAGGAACTTCGCCGGGAACAGCAGATATTCCTGCAGCACCCGGAATCCCCAGAACGTGTTGAGCGAAAACGGGATGACATCGTCGTCCCGGTCGAACCCGACCGGGCGCACCACGTCGGACGACAGCGTGGTCGCCGGGCTGTCCCCCACCTGCACGCGGACTTCGCGCAGGTAGCGCAGCATCCACAGGAGCAGCGTCCGCCCGACAATGGGCTCGCGCTCGCTGGAAAAATGCAGCCGCAGGGGCACCCTGCCGAGCTCCCCCGCCGGGATGGCATCGGTCAGGCGCAGGGTGGCCATCATCCGTGCCGAGGTCGTGCGGTTCTCCAATGCCACGTCCTCGACTTCCGCCGGGACGACGGAGACGGGGTAGCGGGTGGTGAACATGCATTCCGTCCCGCGCACAGCCTGGGAGGCGAGCGTGGTGTTGCGCGGCACCTCGACGCGCTCCGTGCCCGCGCCGGGCTTGGCGCGGAAGCTCATCATGGTCATCGGCGGAATGGGCTTGAGGAGCTGCGGGTTGACCAGCTGAAGCAGGTTCGTGGCAAGCTCCGGCAGTTCGTCGTCCAGCCGCTGGCGCAGCCGCCCGGTCAGGAAGGCGAAGGCCTCCAGCATCCGCTCAACGTCCGGGTCGTCGGATTCCCGCCCGAGGAAGGAAGCAAGCTTCGGGTTGGCCTTGGCGAACTGCTCGCCAAGCTCCCGAAGGTAGCTCAGTTCGTCCTCGTAATAGCGGTTGATGCTCATCTGCGAACCATGGCCCGGCCGTCATCGGCGAAGACGGTCTCGAAGGAGACCTTGCGGCGCTCGCCGTCCGACGACAGCTGCGCCTCGATGTGGAAGTTGAGCGCCAGCGGCTGGTCCGGGTTCGGGACGAAGCTGACGTCCACGTCCGTCAGGCGGGGCTCGAACATCTCGATCTGCTCGCGCACCGTCCGCGAGATCGCCGGCAACGCGTCGGGGTAGAGCCCGATGAAGGAGTTGAAATCGGGAACCCCGTAGTCCGGCCGGGTCTCACAGCAGCCCTCGCGGGCGTTCAGGACGCGCAACAGGTTTCCCATCACGCTCTCGACCACGGCCGAGGGGTCCGGTCTGCGGCGCGGCATTGCTCGTCCGCCTTCCACCGCATCCAACCGTTCCAGGAGAGAAAACTCGTAACGCATACTCGCAATCCGTGAGACGGAGACGCGCCCGGCCGGAGGGCCGGTGCGCCTCGTTCTTCGGCATGGTTCGCCGGACGCGCGTCGGGGTCACGGCGCGCGTCCGGGTATAAAGTGCGGGCAGCCCGTCAGGACTTGTCGAGCTTGCCGTGCAGCGACAGGGTGAAATCGGCGCCCATGTACTTGAAGTGCGGCTGGATCGCCATGTTCACCCGGTACCAGCCCGGCTCGCCCTCGACGTCCTCGACCACAATGTCCGCCTTCTTCAGCGGCCGCCGCGACCGCACGTCGGCCGACGGGTTCTCCTGGTCGGAGACATACTGGCGCAGCCAGGTCGACAGCTCCTGCTGCAGCTCGTTGCGATCCTTCCAGCTGCCGATATTCTCGCGCTGGAGCACCTTCACGTAGTGGGCGAGGCGCGAGACCACGAACATGTAGGGAAGCTGCGTGCCGAGCTTGTAGTTGAGCTCGGCGTCCTTGCCTTCCGACGTGGTGCCGAAATATTTCGGCTTCTGCACCGAGTTGGCGGAGAAGAAGGCGGCGTTGTCGCTGCCCTTGCGCATGGTGAGCGAGGCGAAGCCCTGCTCGGCCAGCTCGTACTCGCGCCGGTCGGAGACCAGGACCTCGGTCGGGATCTTGGTCTGCAGCTGCCCCATGGATTCGAAGTTGTGCAGCGGCAGATCCTCGACCGCGCCGCCCGACTGCGGACCGATGATGTTCGGGCACCAGCGGTACTTGGCGAAGGAGTCGGTCAGGCGGGTGGCGAAGGCAAACGCCGTGTTGCCCCAGAGATAGTTCTCCGTCTCGCCGTGTGGATCCTCCTCGAAGTCGAAGCTCTTCACCGGCACCGTCTCGCGGCCATACGGCAGACGCAGCAGGAAGCGCGGCAGCGTCAGGCCGAAATAGCGGGAGTCCTCCGATTCCCGGAAGCTCTTCCACTTGGCATATTTCGGACCTTCAAAGATCGACTCCAGATCCTTGAGGTTGGGCAGCTCCTCGAACTTGTCGACGCCGAACATCTGCGGCGAGACCGCGCCGATCACCGGGGCATGCGACATGGCGCCGACGCTGGCCGTGTACTGCATCAGCTTCACGTCCTGCGGCCCGGGGCCGAAGTCGTAATTGGTGATGACAGCGCCGAAGGGCTGGCCGCCGAACTGGCCGTACTCGGCCGTGTAGACGTGCTTGTAGAGGCCCGCCTTCACCGTTTCCGGCGCATCCTCGAAGTCGGTCAGCAGATCCTCTTTCGAGGCGTTCAGCATCTCGATGCGGATGTTCTGCCGGAAGTCGGTCCGGTCGACGACGAACTTGAGGCCGCGCCAGGCCGATTCCAGCTTCTGGAAGTTTTCCTCGTGCATGATGGCGTTGAGCTGCGACGACATCTTGCGGTCGATCTCGGCGATCATCTGGTCGACGGCCGAGTTGTTGACCTTCTCGTCGGCCCGGCTGGGCTTGACCAGCTCGGCGATCAGCGCCGCCACGCCCTGCTTGGCGACGTCGTAGCCGTCGTCCTCGGGCGCCATCCGGGTTTCCTGCAGGATCTGGTCGAGCAGGGACCCCTCGGTCGCTTCTTCGGTGGTCGCTGCCTGCGACTTCTCAAGTTCGGTGTCGGCCATGGCTCAAAGCCCTCGGTTACTTCGGTTCCGCCCAATCGGGCTATGGGTCGTCGCACGCCTGCGGCCCGGGGACCGCGGCGTACCAGGTCGGGGCGCCGGCCCCTGCATCCGGCCGGCGCAGCACCGCTCGATCAGGCCGAGGGCTCGCCCTCGTCGTCGCGCTTGGCTTCCGTCACCGCGGTCAGCTCGGAGAGGAGCTTCTCGCGCTGGTCGGAATCGTCGAGCATGCCCTGGATCATCTTCCGGAACGCCGGCACATTGCCGAGCGGCCCCTTCAGCGCCACCAGCGCCTCGCGCAGTTCCAGGAGCCGGTTCAGCTCCGGCACCTGGCGGGCGACATTTTCCGGCTCGAAGTCCTTGAGCGTCTCGAACTTCAGCGACACCGCCATCTGCTCCGGCTCGGCCCCTTCGGCCGGCTCCTCGAGCTTGTTGTCGACGTTGGCGTCCAGCGAGAGGTCATAGCTGCGCATGACATCGTTGAAGTTGTCCTTGTTGATATCGGACAGCTTGCGATCCTCGATCGGCGTCTCGTCCCCCTTGAGGGTGTAGTCGCCAAGCATCAGGAGCTTCAGCGGAAGCTCGACCTCTTCCCGCGCATTGCCGGTGGCCGGCTTGTAGCGGATGTTCACGCGCTCCTTCGGAGCAACCGACGATTCTTTGGACATGATCTGCTTCCCCTTCCACCCCGGACATCAGGGCCGAGCACCAGCTCGTCTGTTATCCTGCTTCAATTCCAGTCGAATTCATACTCCCACGCCGAATGCGCGGGCCGCATCGACCCGAACCAGGTCGACGCGCGCCTCGCTCTTTCGACGCGCAAGTTCCTCTTCCGCGAAGACCGAAGCCGCCGCCTCGCTCTGAAGCGCCTTCAGCCGCGTCTCCGCCGCCCTCGCGATGAGTTCCGGATCCCAGTCCGCCACGTCGACGGCACCGGCCCGCCCGATCAGATGATCGGAGAGCGCCACCGCCTCGGCGATCCGACCGGCCTCCAGGCACAGCGTCGCCTGGGCGAGTTGCCAGGAAAAGCGTTCGCGGCCCGAGCCGGCGCGCCGGCCTTCGCCGGCCAGCAACGCCATGGCTTCCGCGCCCTTGCCGCCGGCCAGCAGCGCCTTGGCGCGCACCGTCGCCTCCGCCGTCGGATCGCCCTCGCCTCCGCCGGAATTCATGCCGGATAGCCACGTGACGGTGTCGGCGTCAGCGAACGGCGTGCCGTTGGAAAAGCTCATCGAAGCGACCTCGGAAAAGCGCTTCATGAAGATGGCGGTCTGCCCCTCCACCGCGTCCGCGGCAGCCTGATGGTCCTCGCCCAGCTTGCGCAGCGCGCTGGCGCTCCAGCGGCTTGCCGTCAGCCAGAACGGGCTGTCGGACTGCATCTCTTCGGCCTGCTCCACCACCGCGGCGTAGGAGCCGGCGGCGAAGGATTGCTCGAGGAAGGCGATGCTGTCGGTATCGGGCGCCGGCAGCGCCGTGCGGCCATTGTCCACTTCGGGCAGTTCGGCCACGCGGCTCCAGATCGCGGTGCGCACCAGCGTGTAGGAGCGCGGATCGGACACGGAGGCCTGCCGCAGCATGCGCGCCACCGCCCGCATCGCGTCGGAAACCTGCGAGACGGCCCGGTTCACATCGCCAGAGGCGAGATCGACCGCCGGCACCGCGGCCGGTGCGGTCGCCGCCGGTGCCGGCGTAGCGGCGGGCGCGGGCGCCGGGGTGGCGGGCGAGGGCGTTGCGGAAGAAGCCGGGGCAGCACTTGCCGGCGCGTCGTCGCCCGGCGCGGCGGCCCCGTCGGAAGGCTCTCCCTCCCCGTCCGCCGCCGGATCGCTCGCCGAAGCCGCGGCGGCTTCCGCAGCGGCGGCCTGCGTCGCGGCCGCGTCCGCCGCGCGCTGGCGCTCGGCATCGGCGGCTTCCAGCCGTTCGCGGGCGGCACTGGCATGCCCGCGCAGGGCGCGCACCAGCACCGACATGGTGGTTTCCAGCACGAGCTTGTCGTCGAGGATCGCGGCAATGGAATCCGCGGCCTCGAAGGCCGTTGCCACGGCGAGATCGTCGGATGGTTTCGGCGCCTGGCCGTCGATCAGCGGACCGAGCCGCTCGGAAAGCCAGTCGAACACCCCCGCGCGGCCCCGGGTCCGGGCGGGCGGCGGCTGCAGCTCGTCCCAGTAGGTCCTGCACATCTCGTCGATGATCACCAGCCCGGTGGCAAGGCCCGCATAGCCCTCGGTCCGGAACAGCGCATAGGCCAGCCAGCAGGCCGGCAAAAGGTCCTTGCCCTCGTCGCGCAGGATGGACAGCGCACGGTCGCGCACCGCCGGCCAGTGCACGGCCGCCGGGCCTTCGGTCTCCAGCTTGCGGAACTCGTCCTCGAGCGCGGAGAACGCCTCGCCGTCACGCACCGGCGATCCTGCCGGTGCGTCCGAAGAGATCGCCTCGCCACCGATCGCGGCGCGTGGATCCTCAAAACGCTCGCGCCACTCAGACACGATATGCTCCCCACGTCCCGCGCTGCCGAACCGTGCCGGCAGCGGCCCCGTTGTCTCCCAATATCGTTAAATCCGAGAGACGTGACAAATTAGCGATATGTAACCTTGCCGATCCCGCTTTCGGTCGATTTTTCCATTGCGGAACAAGCATCAACGCAGGTCGGCGGGCGACAGGTCCGGCGCCGGCAGCCGCTTGCCCCCGGACGCTGTGGTGGCGCTTGCGGCCGGCTCCGCCGGCGGCAGCTTGTCGATGTCGATGCCGCAGCCCCGCGCGAAATTCCTCGTCGTCTTGGTGGAGTCCTTTGCCGACGCAGTATCGGTCCAGGCCACCCCGTAGCTCTTGGCGTCGATGCCGAGATGGATCGTCACCATTGCGTCGCGCATGTCGCGCAGCGCGGTGTAGATGCTCTCCAGGTCGCTGTCGTTGGTGTAGGCGACGCCCTTCTGGCCGAACTGGCGCGCCGTCACCGTCATCGTGTGCTTGGGGCCGCTGTCGGTGCTGGTCCACAGGGTCATCGGGATCGTGCCCAGCACCGACTCCCAGTTGCCCGGCTGGATATAGGCGAAGGACAGCTTGCCGCCGGGCGCGCACTCGGCCTGCAGGCTGTCGCCCCGGTCCGCCTCGCCCTTCAGCGTGTAGCTGCCGTTGCCGTCGGACGTGAGGGTCCAGTCGGCAGCAGCCGGGCCGGCGCCTACGAGCATGCCGGCGGCGATGGCGATCGCCGGCAGCCTGCGTCCGACGGAGACCCCCCTGGTTCCGGCGCGCATGGTCATTCGTCCTCCAAGCCTCGGCCGGCTCCAGCGCGTGCCCCTCCGCTGAACCGGCTCAAGACCCCTAGCACAGCGTGTTTGCCGTTTCGACGACACTCCGGGCGGTTTGGCTAACGAGCCGTTTTCCACACGCTTCCCTGCATGCACCACGGAGATGCTGAGCCGGCGTCATGGTCCTGTCGCGCAACTCGCCTTAAGTCACGCCCGGGGACGGCTGCGAACTGAACGACTGGGGCCATGCGAGGCGCGCCTTGGAAGGCGTGCGCGCGTCCCAGGCCGCCCGCCTGCGCGGCCGTCCGTTCACCCGCTCGTGGAGAACTGACCCGGTGCCTGGCATCATCAAGCCCATGCGGCTCGGCATTCTGACCAAATCGACGCCGCACGACGGCGGCGCCATCTTCACGGTGACCGCGCTCGGCCTCTTCGACCTGCTGGAGCCCGACTATCTCCTGATGGAGATGGGGCTCTGGCCGATGGCGGCCGAGCAGCTTCCCCCCGGCTCGATCCTCGACCTCGGCGCGCCCAAGCCGAACGGCGAGCTCATCGTCGGCGGCAGCGCCATTCCGCCGGACGGTCACCCCGTGGACCGGATGACGGTCTCCGTCTCCGTGGGACCCGTATCCAAGCGCCTGCTGGTGATTGGCAACCGGACCTGGGTGCGCGGCAATCACGGGCCGGTCTTCTCGGATCCGCTCAAGTTCAACACGATGCCGCTCACCCCCCAGCGCGCCTATGGCGGCGAGGGTGTGGCCGCGAATCCGCTCGGCCGCGGGGCCGGCGCCCGCCACCTGTTCGAGGCGGGGCACAAGGCGTCGCTCCCGAACCTGGAGGATCCGAACAATCCGATCCTGCATATCGAGGACGCGCCGCCGCCGGCGTGGTTCGGCCCCTACCCGCCGGACGCACCCTGGCGCAAGCGCTATCTCGGCACCTATGACCGCGCCTACATGAAGACCCACTTCCCGGGCTATCCGGCCGACTTCGACACCCGCTACTTTCTGACCGCGCCGGCCGACCAGCAGCTCGACGGGTTCTGGGCTGGCGACGAGGAAATCCGGGTCGCCGGCATGTCGTCGAGCCATCCGAAGGTGCGCTCGCGCCTGCCCGGCATCCGCGCCCGCGCCTTCGTCAACAAGACGTCCGAGCCCGCCGGGCTGCGCGAGCTCACGATGAAGCTCGACACGGTCTGGATCTTCGGCTCCGTCAACAAGGGCCTCGTTGCCTTCCGCGGCTCGATCCAGGTCGAGGACATCGAGGGCGACGACATCGCCGACGTGATGATTGCGTACGAGCGGATGAGCGATCCGCCGCGCCCCGCCGAGCACTATTCCGAGGTCTACGCGCTGCGCCGCGATCCGAAGACCAAGGCCCGGCATCTTCTGTCCGACTATCAGCTCTCGCCGGCGATCGACCCGGCGGTGAAGGCGGCGCGGCGCCAGCGCAAGCTGGAGTCCTTCGAGCGCCACATGAAGGCGTTTTCCGACGCCCAGGCCTTCCAGATCCGCAAGCAGCACGAGAGCCAGGGCTTGCCAGCAGCGCTGGTGCCGACCCTGCCGATGCCGAAGATCCCGCCCATCGCGGTGCCGACGAAAGAGGAGATGGAGCGGGGCGAAGCCGACTTCGCGGAGCTCCTCGACGATCTCGCCGAGCAGAAGAAGTTCGCCGATACCGTCATGGTGGAGATGGAAGAGCTCCGGAAGGACATGATCGCCAAGAGCGGCATGGCGAGCCTGGACGCCCTTCCCAGCCTCTACGACATCGCACCCGACACGAAGGCCGACCCGGCCTATGCCGGTGCCCTCGGCCAGATAGACATCCAGGAGCCCGACCGCGCCGGCGTGCTGTCGCAGCTCGACGCGTTGCTCGAGCAGATGCCGACCCTGGCGGAGCGTTCGCCGGAACAACAGGCCGAGGTGCACGCTGCCATGGCGTCCGCCAGGGACGTGGTTACCGGCGCGGTCTTCGACGATCCGGCCATGCACGCCGGCCCGCCGGAGGAACAGTTCGAGCGGGCCAGGGCCCGGGCGCTCGACCTGCCGGAAGCACGGCCCTTCTTCTCCGCCCGCAAGGAGATCCGCGAAGCCGCCGGCCGCATGGAGAGCGCCGGGCTTTCGGAGATGTTGACGGAGGCGCGCGCGATCATCGCCCCCGAGAAGCTCGCCGACCAGTTCGCCCGGATGGAGGCGGAAGGTCTGGACGCCGACCAGGTGGCCAGCGCCCGGGAAACGCTGGCCGCCTCGGAGGCCAGGCTCGCGGAGATGATGCCGATCCTGCGGACCGAAACCCCCGGCGAGGGGTTCGATGCGCTCCTCTCCGCGATTGCCGACCACGCGGGCACACGGGCCCCCACGGATCCCGACGCCATGGTGCGTGAGTTCGAGGCGATGTTCGACCTGATGGAACCGTCGGTGATCGACGGCAACCGCAAGGCGCGCCTGGTCAGCCTCGAACCGACCGAGCCGATGCCGGCGCTCGCCCCCGTGGCGGCCAAGCGGCTCGGCGCGCTCATCCTGAACGAGATCGGCAAGGATCATCTCGCCGGCCGCGATCTCGCGGGTGCCGATCTCGCCGGTGCCGACCTCTCCGGCGCCGACCTTTCCGGTACGATGCTGGAGGGCGCCAACCTTGCCGGCGCCAATCTCAGCGGCGTGAAGGCGCATGACGCGGCGTTCGCCGGTGCCGACCTGACCGGCGCGATCCTGGACCATGCCGAGCTCGTGGACGTCAATCTCGCGTCCGCGCGGCTCGACCGCGCGCGCTTCACCCACGCGCGTATCGAGCGGCCGAACCTGATGCTCGCCAGCCTCGACGGGGCCAGCTTCGAGAAGGCGGTGATGATCCGTTGGGTGGTGGCGAACCAGGGGTTCGAGGGTGTCCGGTTCGACGGCGCCGCGCTCACCGAATGCACCTTCATGCGGTGCAGCTTCGACCGGGCACGCTTCAAGAAGGCCCGCCTGACCAAGACGTCGTTCCTGGAAGGCAGCGCCGTCGGCGTGCGCTTCAAGCACGCCAAGCTGCACAAGGTGGGCTTCATCAAGCTGCCGCTCGACGACGCCGTGTTCGACAAGGCCAGCATCGCCGAGAGCGGCTTCATCGGCGACCCGTCGATGAAGCGGGCGCGGTTCCTCGGCGTCCATGCGGTCAAGTCGAGCTGGATGACGGCCGACCTGACCGGAAGCTGCTTTCTGCGCGCCGACCTGCGCGCCTGCAACTTCATGATGTCCAGCGTCCGGCACGCCGATTTCCGGCTGGCCTCGCTGCGCGATTCGCTGCTGATGCGCGCCGATTTCCGCGAGAGCGATTTTTTCGGCGCGGACCTCATGGGCGCCCAGCTGCGCAAAGCCGATTTCTCCCGCGCCTCGCTGCGCAGGGTCAACGCCTACGCCGCGGACTTCTCGCTGGCCAAGCTCGTCGGCACCGACCTGCACAAAGCGCATCTGGTCCAGACGCAGTTCCGCACTCCGGAAAGCGTCGCATGAGCGGCGCGGCACCCGGCCTGACCATCGTCACGAGAGGCGACCGATGACCGACCCGAGCTACATCGCTTCCGCCAAGGACGACAGCGGCGACACGCAGGGCTATCTGCGGCTCGGCGCCTACGTCGCCACCGAGGATGGCGACATCGAGAAGTCCCTGACGGCCGGCGACGGCATGTATCTGATGACCAGCGCCCGGTTCACCACCGACGTTTCCGGACCGATCTACATCGAGGCCGGCGACGGCATGTCGGTCAAGGGTGACAAGTCGATCACCATCACCGATGCCGGCGAAACCAGCCTGCGGGCGATGACCGTCGGCATCGCGGCAAAGAAATCGCCCGAGACGGATGACCAGAACATCACGCTGGCGTCCGACGGCGCCCTGACGCTCGACGCGGACGCGGGCATCGAGATCACCTGCGAGCGGTTCGTCTTCGTGGTGAATCAGAACCTCAAGATCAGCAGAGAGGCCAAAGGCCAGTCGGCCTATGCCAGCCAGACCATCTTCACGATGGGCGGCAAGACCGGTGTCTACTGGCTCAACAACACCGACATTTCCGGAGCGCTGCGCTGGGAGCCACGAATCTTCGACCACAAGTTTGCACTGATCGACAGCTCGGCGGTGATCGTGAAAGGCACCGGCGAAGTCTACAAGCTGGAGAATTTCGGGCTTCGGGCCTTCCTCGTCGGCCTGTTCCTGCCGTTCAAGGGGGCCGAGGCCAAGGCCGTCGTCGCCGAGAACAACGACGACGTCGTCGCCGTCGACGACGCACCGCTGTCCAGCGAGCAGAATGGCGCGGAAAGCGAGGTCGGTCTCTTCCAGGTCGGCAGTTCCGACATCTTTTCCAATTGACGCCCGGCACCGCCCAAGTTCAGCACACAAGGAGCGCCCGCATGCCGACCCTGCGAAAGTGGACGTCCGACGCCGGCGAGACCACGGCCTATCTGCGCCTCGGCGCCTATGTCGCCACTGAGGAAACCCTCGAGCCGAAGCAGTATTCCGGCGATTTCAGCGACTCCGACGGCCTGATGATGGCCACGACGGGCGACCTCTATCTCGACGCCGATCAGGCCATCAACGTCGAGATCAAGGGCGACCTCGCCGTCAAGATCGGCACCTTCTCGTCAGACACCGACAAGGACCTGAGGATCGACGTCCTGGAAGGATCTGCCACCGAGCACACGAGCTACAATCGATACGGCTCCTACACCTACACGACCTACAGCGGCGAATCCGGCACCTTCAAGGGCGACAGCGTCGCCTTCAACGCCGTCACCGACGCCAGCACCGCCAAGACCGCAGAGTCAGGCGAGTTGATGCTGCACGCCTCCGACAAGATCATCATCAACTCCGGCGGGATGAGCAAGTTCGTGGCCGGCGGCGACGTCAAGGTCACCAACAAGAGCGAATCCACCTACGGCTCCAACAAGCTGCAGTTCAATCTCGGCTTCGTGAACTCCATCGTCTTCGGCATGCAGGCCAAGATCGTCGCCGGGCTCTACATGTCCGCCATGGTCGGCCTGCGCACCCAGATCCGGCCGCTCGACTGGAAGATCTCCGGCAACGATTTCGCCTACTGCTTCGGCAAGAACGAGATGGTGCTGTTCAAGCAGGACAACGAAGGCTTCGGCGCCTTCCTGATCGGCTGCTTTTCCATCGCCGGATCCATCTTCCAGAAGAAGAGCTTCGCCAGGCAGACGCAGAAGACGCTGGGCAACGAATCCAAGGGATCCAAGCTCGGCATGAAGCTCGCCGGCATCAAGTCGAACACCGTCGCCTCCAACACCGGCATCGCCAACAACATGTGACCCGCCCGCCGCCGGGGCCTCCGCCGGGGAGGTCTCGCCGGGCCAGCCAGCCGAAAGACGCGACGCATGACCAAGAAGACGCTCCGCATCAACGTGCCGGCCGAGGCCGGTCATCCCTCCGCCTACCTGCGCCTGGGTTCCTACGTGTCGGGCGAAGACCCGTTTCCGTCCAGCTTCACGGGCGACAAGGCGTCAGCCGACGGTATCCTGATGACCACCGCCGGGACGTGTTCCGTCGTCGCCGGGAGCGACGGCTATGTCGAGGTCGACGAGAGCGTCGCCATCAACGTGACCAGCGGCGCCTTCGCCACCGAGGCCGCCGGCGCGCTGAGCGTCACCGCCAAGAGCCTTTATCTCGAGTCCGGAAGCCTGCTTGAGGAGAACTCGGCGGTGCCCTCCGTGACGGCCGGGCAGGCGAAGCTCTCCACGACCAACCAGTTCCACGCCGAATCCTCGACCGCGAACGTGACGCTTTCCTGCCCGGCGGCGGGGCTGAAGAAGAACATCGCCACCGGCTTCGAGGAGATCTGGGGCAATCAGGAGAAATCCAACGGCAGCTCCAACAGCATCATCCTCGGCTCGCTGGTGGACATCCCGATCGGCGTCTACCCGTCCTTCTCCTCGTGGCGCATGAAGATCCGCGGTCAGGAGACCAAGAACGCCGTCAGCGCCTCGACCATGGCCCTCGCCAAGACCGGTGCTGTCGTCACCAAGCTCGACAACAAGTCGCTCGGGACCACCGCCGCGCTCATCGCCACCGGCGGCATCTTCGGCCACGTCAAGAAGGCAGTGGCCTCGTTCGAGGCCTCGATGGCAGAGCTCGGCAACATTTCCATCGAGATCACCGACGAGGAGATCCACCAGGATCTGTTCGGCGTCGGCAATTGGGCCAACGTCGCCGACATCCGCTCCTTCTAGGCCTTGGCCGGGCCGGCCCGTCACAGGGCCCTTCAAGCCCACGCCGCTGCCGTGTAGAAGAAGACAGGCCCGGGCGCAGGTCGACTGCAGGTCCGGCCGCGCGTCCTGGTCGCGCATGTGGGGGATAGTATGATCCGGGTCCTGTCGACCCTTTCTGCGGTGTGTCTCGCGGCACTTGTCGTCTCCGGATGCGGCGGCAAGAGCGCGGACAGCTTCAAGCCGGTCTCCATCGAGGTCGACCGGCCGATCATCTATCCCGAGAGCAAGGGGTCCAAGACCGCCATCGCGCTGATGCGGATCCGCAACAAGGGCGGCACCGCCGACCGCCTGCTGCGGGCCAGCGCCAAGAAGTCCGGCCCGGTGCAGCTGAAGCGCACCATCATGGTCGAGGGCAACCCGATCGAGCGCACCGTGCAGAGCATCGACGTGCCGGCCGGCGGCAACATCGAGCTCAAGACCACCGGCTACTATCTCCAGTTCAACCGCGTCGGGGTGGAACTGAAGGACAAAGGCACCTTCCCCGTCGAGTTGGAGTTCATGATCGCCGGCAAGGTGCCGCTGACCGTCTCCACCCAGGCCACCGGCCCGGCCCTGCCCAAGCCTGCACCGAGGGACGCCGACGGCAACCTGGAGGCCACCGGCGGCCCGATCTCCATCCAGGGGCTGGAGAGCGGCGCCTACGGCACCAAGGACGCCGGCCCGCCACCGAAAAAGGGCTCCGGATCGACCGGCGGCTCGTCCTCCCAGGGGTCAGGCTCGGCCGCTTCGTCCGCCCCGGGCGGGTCGGGCGGATCGGGATCCTCGTCCGGCTCGTCGTCCAACCTGTCCAATTCTTCATCCTCATCCAGTTGAAATCAGCGCATGGCGATGACGAAATGGCGTAGACCGCCGCCACGATGGCCGACACCGGATGCTTCGGCCTCCGGCGGGCAGGGGCTGGCGCCTGCATGGTCCCGCGGTCGCCCCGGCGCGAGCGGGTCGCCGTGCGCGTCTCTTGGAGGGAGCTGAGCGGATGCCCGGGATCATCAAGCCGATGCGGCTCGGCATCCTGACGAAAGCGACGCCCTACGAGGGCGGCGCGATCTTCACGGTGACCGCGCTCGGCCTGTTCGATCTCCTGGAGCCCGACTATCTCCTCGTGGAGACCGGCCTCTGGTCCACCGCGGCCGATCAGCTGCCGCCCGGCTCGGTGCTCGATCTCGGCGCGCCCAAGCCCAACGGCGAGCTGATCGTCGCCGGCAGCGCCATCCCGCCCGGCGGCAACCCGGTGGACAAGCTTCTGGTCGAGGCTTCCGTCGGGCCGCTGTCGAAGCGCGTCGCCGCCATCGGCAACCGGGTCTGGGAGCGCGGCGAGCACGGGCCGGTCTTCTCCGACCCGGAGCCCTTCACCCACATGCCGCTGATCCCGCAGCTCGCCTTCGGCGGCGAAGGCGTCACCGCCAACCCGGTGGGCCGGGGCTATGGCGCCCGCGGCCTCTACGATGCGGGCTACAAGGCGCCGCTGCCCAACCTGGAGGATCCACGCCACCCGATCCTCGAGATCGGCGACACGCCCGCGCCCGCCTGGTTCGGTCCCTACCCGCCCGATGCGCCCTGGCGGCGCCAGTATATGGGCACCTACGACCGCGCCTACATGAAGACCCACTTCCCCGGCTATCCGGCGGACTTCGACACCCGCTACTTCCTCACCGCTCCCGCCGACCAGCAGCTCGACGGCTTCTGGAACGGCGACGAGGAGATCCGGGTCGCCGGCATGTCGTCGAGCCATCCGACGATCGACTCGCGCCTGCCCGGCATTCGGGCCCGCGCCTTCGTGCAGCGCACCTCCGAGCCCGCCGGCTTCCACGAGCTGCACATGAAGCTCGACACCGTCTGGCTGTTCGGCTCGGTGAACAAGGGGCTGGTCGCCTTCCGGGGCTCCACCATGGTGGAGGACATCGAGGGCGACGACATCGCCTACGTCATGATCGCCTACGAGCGCATGGACGATCCGCCACGCGACATTTCGCACTATCAGGAGGTCTACCGGCTCCGGCGCGACCCGGACGAGAAGATCAAGTATCTGCTCGCCGACTACCAGCTTTCGCCGGAGATCGATCCGGCCATCCGGGAGGCGCGGCGCGCCCGCAAGCTCGATGCCTTCGACGCGCACGTGGCCCGCTTCAAGGCGGCTCAGGACTTCAGCCTGCGCAAGCAGTTCGAGGCCAACGACATGCCGGAGGCGCTGCTGCCGACCGTCGAGATGCCGAAGATCCCGCCGGTCGCGGTCCCCACCAAGGAGGAGATCGAGCGCGGCGAGGCCGATTTCGCTGAGCTCCTCGACGGCCTCGCCGAGCAGAAGAAATTCGCCGACACCGCCCTGGTCGAGCTGGAAGCCCTGCGCCAGAAGCAGGTCGCGGAGAGCGGCATCAAGCCGCCCGAGGGCCTGCCGACGCTCGCGGATCTGGCCCCCGACATCAAGGCCGATCCGGCCTATGCCGGCATCGTCGAGGACATGGAGATCCCCACCGTCGATGCCGCCGCCATCGGCGCCCGGCTCGACGAGTTCGTCGCCGGAATGCCGACGCTGGCCGAGCGATCGGCCGAGGCCCGCGACAAGGTGGCCGACACCATGGCCCAGGCCAAGGGTCTGCTGGCCGGCGGCTCGCTCGACGCCGCGGCCATGCCCGGCGCCTCCGACGAGGAACAGTTCGTCCGCGCCCGCGCCGTCGCCCTCGACCTGCCGGAGGCGAAGCCCTTCCACGATGCCCGCCAGCAGATCGCCGAAGCCGCGCGCACGATGGATGCGGCCGGCATCCACGAACTGATGCAGCAGACCAGCGACCTCGTCGAACCGGAGAGGCTGGGCGTCGCCCTGGCGCGCATGGAGCAGGCCGGCGTGGAGCCGGAGGCTGCCGCGGCGGGCCGCGAGGCGTTCGCCCGGGCGGAATCCTCCATTGGCAAGGTCCTCCCCTCCGTCGCTGCGGAGGAAGCGGGCGCCGGATTTGAATCGCTGCTGGCGTCCATCACGGACCATGCGCGCAAGAACGGCCCCTCCGATCCGGACGAGATCCTTCGGCGGATCCAGGCCTTCTTCGACGTGATGGAGCCGATGGTCATCGACGGCCGCCGCAAGACCCGCCGGGTCCTGCCGAAGCCCATCGACCCCATGCCGAGGCTCGGGCCGGTTGCCGCCAAACGGCTCGGCGCGCTGATTCTTAACGAGATCGGCGTCGCCAACCTCGCCGGCCGCGACCTTGCCGGCGCGGACCTGGCCGGGGCCGATCTCGCCAACGCCGACCTCACCGGCACGCTTCTGGAGAACGCCAACCTCGATGGTGCCAACCTGACCGGCGTGACCGCCCAGGGCACCGTCTTCACCGGTGCCAGCCTGAGGGGCACCTGTCTCGCCGAGGCGGACATCAAGGACGCGAACTTCAACGCGGCAGTCCTCGACGGCGCCGACTTCACCGGCGCCCGCATCGAGAAGCCGGGCCTGGTGGGCACCTCCATGGCCGGCATCGTGCTCGCCCGGGCGGAGATGGTGCGCTGGTCACCCGCCAACATGGACCTCTCCCGGGTCTCCCTCGACGGCGCGTCGATTGCCTCGACCACCTTCATCCGATGCACCTTCGATCACGCCAGCTTCCGCCAGGCGCGCCTCTTCAAGTGCGTGTTCATCGAAGGCTCCGCCGAGGCCGCGCGCTTCGACGGATCGTCCTTCGAGAAGGCCGGCTTCATCAAGGTCGCGCTGGACCGCGTCCGCTTCGACGAAGCCTCGCTGGTTTCCTCCGGCTTCATCGGCAATCCATCCATGCGGCAGGCCAGCTTTGCCGGCGTGAAGTGCCTCAAGTCGAGCTGGATGGGCGCCGATCTTCAGGAAAGCTGCTTCCTCAAGGCCACCCTGAAGGACTGCAACCTGATGATGGCCGACGCTCGACGCTGCGACTTCCGGCTCGCCACGCTGGCCAACACGCTGATGCTGCGCGCCGACTTCCGCGAAAGCGACTTTTTCGGCGCCGCCCTCGTCGGTGCCCAGTTGCGCAAGGCCGACCTCTCCTTCGCCAGCCTGCGCCGCGCCAACGCCTATTCCGCCGACTTTTCGCTCGCCAAGCTCATCGGGACGGATCTCCATGACGCCCACCTCGTCCAGACCGCCTTTCGCGCGCCAGAAACTGTCACTTGAGGAGATGCGCGAATATCTCGCGCATGGCCTCCAGATCGTCACCAAGGACCTGAGCGGCACCGACTTCGCCGGCCAGGATCTGAGCGACGCCCGCTTCGTCGACTGCGACCTCACGGAGGCCGATTTTCGCGAGGCGAAGCTCGACAGCGCCTCCTTCACCATGTGCGACCTGCCCAGGGCCCGCTTCGAGGGCACGACGCTGTCGCGTTTCTCGCTGGTCAGTTGCGACGCCAGCGAGAGCTTCTTCGCCGGCGCTTCGCTGACCGACTGCCAGACGGCAGCGACGACGTTGATGCGGGCGGATTTCTCGGAAACCACGATGCTGCGCTGCGCCTTCGCGCGCTCGCCGCTCACCGGCGCCAGCTTCGAGGCGGCGCAGCTCGAAACCGTGGCGATGCTCCAGTCCGATCTCACCGAGGTGATCTTCAAGACCGCGTCGCTCACCATGGTGTTCCTGACGGAAGCGGACCTGCGCACCGCCGATCTCAGCCATGCCAAGCTCCAGCAGATGCTGATCATCGACGGCGACCTGCGCGGCCACTCCTTCGCCGGCCAGACGCTGGAGAACTGCACCATCATGCAGGCCAACCTGGACGGCGTCGATTTCCGGGGCGCCAACCTCGACTACTCGATCTTCATGGACTCCAGCCTGAGGCAAGCGAAGCTTTCCAGCATCCGGGGGTCCAAGACGATCTTCAACAACGCCGACCTCCGCGAAGCGGACTTCACCGGCAGCCGGCTGGACCTGGCGAACTTCTCGGGCGCCAAGATGCACCACGCCAGCTTCATCGACTGCCAGATGCCGATCGCGCAGTTCGAGGGGGCCGACATGCGGGCCGCCGCTTTCGACGGCGCCGACTTGTCCAATGCCAACCTGGCCAACGCCCGGGTGGAGGGCGCCTCGCTGCGCCGGGTTAAATTTCAGCAAACTTCGTTGCACATGGTCGACCTCGACAGCACATTCGTCACGGGCTCGACGGGAACGACCAAGGGCACCGACCCGCACCGGGCGGTTGCCGAGCGTTACAATCCGCACAAGGTTCGGCTTGCCGAGTAGTCGGCGAACGGATCCACAGGGGGCTAGCCATGATCTTCACCTGCGCGACCAGCCCGACGGGCATGAACATCAACGCGTCCGTCGATCTTCTCGGCATCATCGTCACGCCGACCGTCAACACCGGTTCGGACGCCACCGACGTACCGACCCAGGTCACCAACTTCGTCTGCTGCATGCCGGCCAAGAACGAGCTGGGCACGACCACCGTCAGCGTGGGCGACGTCGGCCCCGGGGTCACCAACGGCCAGATGCTCATGATGAACCGGCACGCGACCTTCAAGGCCACCTACTTCCTCGATTTCATGCCGGCCAACTCGATGCTCAACGTCAGCCTGCCCAACGGCACGCCGCCGAGCGGCATCGGCGCCGAGCTGTCCCCCAGCCAGGTCAAGCAGATGCTTCTGATGCCCCTGTGAGGCATCGAACCGAGTAGGCGTGGCGCCGGTTGCGCCGCAGCACGGGAGCGGATCATGAGCGACGACACGGACCAAACGGTCTCAGCCTTCAGGGTCACCGTCCCGGAAACCGACGGCACGATGCTCGCCGCGCTGCGTCTGGGCACCTACCTGGCGGAAGAGGACGACTGGATCGACACGTCGATCAGCCTCAGCGACGGCTTCTACCTGATGACCGACGCCAAGACGACGACCAACGTCGACGGCGACAGCTTCCTCTATTCCGGCAAGGCAACCTCGATCACCGGCGATAAGTCGATTTCGATCCTGGATGCCGGCGAGACCAGCTTTCGCGCCCACACGGTCTCCTTCGGCGCCAATACCTCGCCGTCGACGGTCAACGCCTCCGTCAATCTCGAGGCGACCAATATGGTCACCCTCCAGTCCGAGACCGACGTCACCATCAACTGCGAAAATCTCGTCTACGTTGTCGAGGAGAGCTTCAACAACAAGACCGCGTCGAACAGCTACAGCATCTCCCAGGGAGAGGTCGGCGTTGCGGTCGGCGCCAGCGTTTCCGCCACCTTGATGGCGTCCTTCGACATTGAATCCGTCGGCTTCGTCGGGTCGGTCTTCTCGCAGTCGCTGGCGATCTTCTCCATCTCGTCCAGCGCCGCGGAGCTGAGCGGGCAGTCGTTCAAGATGGCCAATCACGGGCTCAAGGCGTTTCTGTGCGGCATCTTCCTGCCGCTGACGGCGGCCGACGCGCGGGCCGTCGGGGTCGACAATCAGGGCTCGCAGGTTTCCGCCCGCGATTCCGGCATCGATTCCAGCGAGAGCGGCGCCCAGAGCGACATCAACTCGGTTTCGGTGAGCGCGAACAGCCTGTCGAGCACCATCTGAGCGGCCGGCAGGCAGGCCTTCGAAGGACAAGACGATCATGAGCACCTGGAGCGTCACCACAAACGACACGAGCGGCAACGTCCTGGCCCACCTGCGGCTGGGCAGCTACCAGGGTTCGGAGTCCGCCCTGAAGCCCAAGCAGTATCCGTCGGGAGAGGATTTCGCGTCGTCGGACGGCATCTTCCTGACCACAACGGGCAATCTCTACCTCAACGCCGATGGCGACATCGACGTGGAGTTCAAGGACAACGCCGACATCGTTATCGGTGATTTTTCCTCGCAGTCGGACGTCGACCTGAAGATCGATGCGACAGGATCCACCGGCTACATCCGGGCGAGAGGCAAGAACGTCGTCCTGAACGCGGTCGATGACGAGACCCTGGCGCAGGCACCCGAGAGCGAGCAGCTGATGCTGTACGCCACGAACGGCATCACCAGCACTTCGACCGGCGATGCCCGCTTCCAGGCCGATGGCGACGTCTACGTGAAGAACGACACGGAGAGCAATACGAGCACCCAGAGCAAGACGCTCACCATGGGGACAACAGAGTCCGTGTGCCAGCTGTGCTCCAACGACCTGACCGCGGGGTTCTCCGTCCTCATCAAGGCCAGCTTCTCGACCACGCTGACCTTCTACAGCTCCTCCACCGTGGGGTTCGGAACCGGCTATGCCGTCATGAAGAACGCGATCGCCATGGCCTCGCAGGAGAACAAGGGCATGAAGGCCTACCTGAAGAACATCAGCGGCTTGTTCGGGGTGGTCTGCCAGGAAGAGACCTTCACCGAGGTCAAGCAGGAAGCGCTGGCGAATGGCGCGTCCGTCTGCGGTAGCAAGCTCCGCATTCTCGAGACCAAGTCCAAGGCCGTGCGTTCCAGCATTGGCGTCAGCTCAACTATGTGAGCCAGGCCCCCCCTCGGCCTCAAAGCGACAGGAGATCACGATGGGAAACAGCTATCGTGTCATCGTTCCGGGAGACGACGCCAAGGCGTCCGCTCTGCGCCTCGGCTACTACATGTCGGGCGACGAGGGGTTTCCGCCCAACTACACCGACGCGGGCGATGTCACCGAAACCACCGGCATCCTGATGACCACCAAGGGCCAGTATGCCCTGGTGTCCGGAAAACCGACCTTCGCGCAGTTCGGCAAGGATGTCGGCTGGCAGGTGGCCGGCTCCTCCGATGGCTGGGACCTGACCGCCGCCGACGATCTCACCATCACCGCCAAGAGTCTCTACCTGCAGTCCGACCGGTCGGTAACGGCAACGGAAGCCGCCCCCGGCCAGGCGGTCGGCGCGATCGTCATCGAGACCGACGCGGACTTCAAGATGCGCTCGCACGACAACAACGTGCAGATCCTCTGCGAGAAGGGCGGCTACAAGGCGACGATGACCAGTGGCTGGCAGGAGATCTGGGGCAACCAGGTCTCGCTGTCGAACGTGTCCACCTCGATTAAGCTGCTGGAGGCGGTGTCGATCAAAGCCGGCGCGACCCTCGGCGTGACCATGTACTATTGCGCGGTGCGGGTCGCCGACAGCTCGCTGGCGTTCAACTCTTCCTCTGCCGTCATGTTCAGCGCGGGCGCGACGGGAACGGAGCTGACCATGGACGACATCAAGGCGGGCGTGTCGGCGATCGGCACCAAGATCAGCCTCGCCGCCAGCGCCGTGAAGGCGGCCGCGGTCAATGCCGTGACGATCGACTTTGGCGACCTGTCGATCGACATCAGCCAGGAAGATATCGATTCCGATCTGTTCGGAGCGAGCAGTTACATCAACGCCGCCCCGCAGATCGTCACCGAGTAGCCAACCCGCCTGCACCCCGGAGAATGACGACGATGGACAAGATGGACGCCAGGCAGGGCACGACGCTGATCGCCGAGGTCAGCGAGGCGACGGCCGTCGACCGGGCCGCCGCCTCCCAGGCCGAGCTCGCCCATGGCGCGGTGGAGGAGGTGCACGCCTCCCGCTTCCGCCTCGACACCGATCGCGGGCCGATCCTGGCGCGCCGGGCCGTCAGCTGTCTGGTGGAACCACAGGCGGGCGACCGGGTGCTCTACCTCGTGGAGGAGGACGGAAAGGGCACCATCCTGCACATCCTCTCGCGCGCCGAGGGCCAGCCGTCGGACGTGGCCGTCTCCAACCCGGACGGGGCGCTGCGCCTGCGCGGCGAGGCCGTGAGCATCGAGACGCCCGGCGCCGTCACGGTGTCGGCCTCCAGCGTCGCGGTTGCCTCCGAGAAGGCGGACCTCATGGCCAACACCCTCACGATGAGCGGCGAGACGCTCCGTCAGGTCTACGGCCGCATCCAGACAAATGCCCGCTCCGCCGAGACCATGGCCGAGCGGATCGTCACCAAGACCCTCGACCGCGTCGACATCGTCGACAACACCGACAACCGCCATGTCGGCACCCTGTCGGTGAAGGTCTCCGGCGTTCTCACCCAGTCCTCCTACACCACGGTTCTCGTCGCCGAGGAGGACCTGCGCATGGACGGCAAGCGCGTCACCGTCGGCTAGGCGCCGGCCGACCGGTCCCACCCCCCTCCTCCCGCATCGGAAACGAACCCCATGGTGCCCACCGTCAAGGAGCGGCTCGCCGCCGCCAACCGTCATATCGAGGCGAACCTCCCGGAGGCGGCAGAGGAGGTGTTCCGCGACGTTCTCCAGGTGGAGCCGCAGAACAGCGCCGCCATGGCCGGGCTCGGTGCCGTCCTCTTGCAGCGCGGGCTGATGGACGAAGCCTTCGAGGCGCTCGGCCGCGCCACCAGCCTCGACCCGAAGAACGCCGAGCCCTACCGCAACCTCGCCGTGGCCTACCGGCTCCGCAACGAGAACGAGAACGCGCTGGTCTGCCTGGAGGCGGCGCTGTCCATCGAGCCGGACCGGATCGAGACGCTCGTCACCACCGGCGAGACGCTGGTCGCCGTCGGCCGCCGTGACGAGAGCATCGCCATGGTGGAGAAGGCCCACCGGCTCGATCCGCAGTCCGTGCCCGCCCTGATCGCGCTCGGCGGGCTGCACACGCTCGGCAACGACTTCGCCAAGGCCATTGCCTGCTACCAGCGCGCCCTTGCGATCGCTCCCGAGACGGCTGAGGCCCATGCCAACCTCGCCGTCCTCTACGCCACCACCGGTCGCCCGAAGGAAGCCCTCGACCACGCCGAGCGCGCCGTCCTCGCCGAGCCGCTCAATCCGATATTCGTGGCGACGCTGGCCGGTGCGCTGGAGGAGATCGGCGAGATCGACCGGGCGGTCGCCATGGTCCGCCGCATGCTGGTGCTGCACCCCCAGGTCATCCCGCTTCACTGCCGCCTCGCCTCGCTGCAGCTCTCCGGCGGCGCCATCGACGAGGCCCTGGCCGGCATTGCCCGCCTGCTGCGCGAGCAGCGCAGCGAGCCGGCGCTTCTGGAAACCATGACCCAGCTTCTCTACCGGGCCGGCCGGCCGCAGCAGGCGCTGGCCGCGGCGCGCGAACTCATGAACGTGATCCCCGACGCCGCCATCGCCCGGCGCGTCGAGCACCACTCACTGTTTCTGCTCGGGCGCCACGACGAGGTGTGGCCCGCCCGCGCCGCTGCGGCCACGGATGGCGGCGAGCCCGCCCGCCTCGAAGGCGCCCGCATCCTTGCCCGCCTCGACGAGGCCGTGCCGGTGCTGGATGCCCTGCCGCTGTTGCGCGCCGTGCCGATCCTCCGGGCGCGTGGCGCCGACGTCCGCCTGCTGGCGCCGGCCTTCCTGGCGCCGCTCGGGTCATGCCTTCCCGACGCCGGCGCGACTGCCCCGAACGAGGCCAGCGCCGAGGAGAACCAGGCCTGGCTGGAGGCATCGGAGAAGATTTCGCTGACCTCCCTGCCCGACCGGTTCGCGCTCGGCGACGATGTCCTGATGAGCGGCGAGCCCTTCCTGGTGGCACCGGCCGACAAGGCCGCCATGTGGCGCGAGGCGCTGGCGGCGATGCCGCGGCCCCTGGTCGGCTTCACCTGGGCGCCGCACAAGCCAGGCCCCCGCATCGAGGACATCCGGCGGCTTCTCGCCACTACCGGCGGCACCGCCGTCTCGCTGGTTTGGGATCAGAACCGGCCGCAGCTCTCGCTCATGCCGGAGGCCATCGACGCCGGCCTGCACATCAAGGGGCTCGACGACCTCGTGGCCGCCACGTCCGCCCTGGATGCCGTGGTGGGCATCGACGGGCTGCCGCTGCACGTTGCCGGCGGGCTTGGCCTGCCCGGTGTCGCGGTGGTGCCCCAGGCGCAGCTCTGGTACTGGCGCCTCGGCGACGACGGACACGGCCTCTGGTACCCGTCCATCCGGGTTGTCGAGCGGGCGCCCGGCACGCCCTGGGAAAGCGCCGAACCGCTCGTGGCCGACGCCTTGGCGGCCGCGCTGGAGGGCGCCGATGCCCGGGACGTGGAGTCCGCCCCCGCCGAGCCCCTCGACGCCGTGTAGGCGTCCGGCCCGGGCCGACCCTGCCGGCCCGTCAGGCGCGCCTCAGCGGCTCACTTCGCCGGTGGTCCGGAACCGGATGTCGAGCTCCAGGAACGCCTGGGTCTCGGCGTCCACCAGCGCATGGCCGGCAAATGCGCGGGCCGCGTCGCGCCGGGCCGCGTTGCCGCCGAGCTCGTAGCGCACCGTGGGCCGGCCATACCATTCATCGCCCTGCGACAGCTGCGCCACGGACCGCACCACGACGGGCGTCCCGTCCGGCAGCGTGCTGCGATCCTCGCCGAGCTGGATCGGCTCGGTGGACTGCGAACCGAAATGGGTGGGAAGCCTGTACCGGATCGCGTCGAGCACGGCGGCGGTGAAGGCGTCGGTCTCGTCTTCGGGCGGATGCCAGATCGGCTGAACCATCGTTCGGACGTCTCTCTGTGAGCGTTGCACCGCGACAATAGCCGGTTCGTCATGCGGAAACGCGACAACGTGGGGTCCTGCTGCGGCTCCACCCTCGCAGGGACGGCGGAGCCACTCCAGAGCCTGGTTTCGAGGCGGCGGACGCGGATCGCTCCGCGCCCCGCCGATCAGCCGTCGATCATCTCGATCGTGATACCCGAACTCGTCCGGATACGGTTGGTCTTGTTCTGGTTCAGCGCGTCGCTGAGGTTGTCCAGAACCGACTTGTTCTCCGAATTGACCACCGTTCCGACAATCACGGGTCGGTCCGGATCGCCCTCGATGAAGCCGATCATGACCTCCGTGCCCTTGTAGAGCGGGAACTGCAGTCCGGTTTCGCTGCCGCCACCGAACGGCTGAGACTGACGCACGTCCGCGCTTGCCTTGCCGGCCGGCAGCCGGGTCTCGTCGCTTTCCTCCTCGATGAACCGGATATGGTAGGTTCCGTTGGAGTTGAGCTTCGCCTCGACGCTGTTCTGGTCGTTGTCGATGGTGGCGTTGAGGAGGCCGGCCACACGCGGCTTGGGCGTCACCCGGCGCGGCCGGAACGTCACCGCGTCGGACGCCAGCGCTACGCACACGAGCCGGTTCACGAACGGCTCCTCCTGCTCCACCCACACATTGTCCATCCCGCGCGAGAACCCGACCGTCGACGCCACGACCAGATAGCGCTGGTTGAAGTGCGACAACTTGCGCTCGTCGGTGTCGAGCTCGAACAGCATGCCGGGGCGCAGACGGGTGGAGTTGGACTCCATCTCGTACAGCGCCTGCCAGGTCAGCGCCTCCTCGGCCCGGACCTGGGCGTAGCGCTTGCCGTCCGAGGTCTCCTGGAAGTGGTCGTCATAGCTCACCGAGGCGCCGAACCCGTCGCTGTCGACGGCATGGTCGAGCACGTATTTCGAGGCCTGGCTCGCCTTGTCGTAGTTGTAGTCGCGGACGTAGGCCTTCTTCTCGGCATAGTCGGCGCGCTTGCGGACCAGGCGCACATGCTCGGTCTGCGGCGCGTGGGCCAGGTGTTCCGGCACGTAGTCGATCTTGCCGGAAATCTTCTTGAAGACCTGGTTCTTGTCGCCGAGCTGCACCGTCTCCTTCGACTGGTCGTTGGAGACGAAGAAGAAGATGCCTTCCTGCTCCAGCAGGCGCATGAAGAAGTTGAGATCGCTTTCGTGATACTGAAGCACGAAGTTGCGCTTGGTGGAGACCAGGTCGGACGGCACGTCACTGTCGATCTTCTGCTCGTCGGAAAACGAGCCGGCCGTCGTGGTGTTCTTCTTGTAGGTCGCCGGATCCAGAAGCTGGGCAGCCAGCTCGTGCATCTTGATCGCCGATGTCGTCCCCGAAACCTGGCGCTGGCCGGTCAGGGCCAGTTTCGACAGGCGCGGCCGGATCACCAGCTCGGTGATGTAGGCGCGCTGCAACGACAGGCCGAGAACCCGATGCACATGCACGTAGCCGTGGACGTAAGAAGGCTCCTTCTTGTCCAGAAGGCCCTCGATCTGAAACTTGAAGGTCGCTTGTTTGCCGGCAAGTGACTGGCTCGTCGTGTCCGTGCTCGTCATGAAACGGATCACGTACTCGTAAGGCGCTGATATCTCTTCCTGGCCATGAAAAGAAACGATCTCGAGATCATCGAGCGTTTCACCTTTCACCGTCAGTTCCATGTCGACGACGGCGTACTGCATCGCCCCCTCCTCGTTTACGGCACGGCGCCAACCCGCACAGGTTGCGCCCGGATTTCGTCGCGAATACTTTAAACATGAAAGACTTCCAACACGCCCTTCATGCCAGTTTCGACAGATGGATATGTAATCCAGATCGGACCGCCCGCCGCATCATTGCGAAAATTTAAGTTTCCCAAACGCTGACGGCACGTTGTCACACTCGAACGCCTATACTAAGTGACGATCACCTGCTGGCGATCTTGGTTGGAATGGAGAATTGAAATGCAACAGAATTTCTTCATGACTATGAAGGGCTCCTCCAAGGGGGACGTGACGGGCAAGGCCAACACGGCCGATAGCGATGGAACGCATGCCATCGACGCCTACAAGGAAAAGGCGACCGTCCTGTACTACAAGGAAGAAGCGCAGATCGAGCGCGGCACGTCGGGTCAGATCACGGGTACGCCCGTCTACATCCCGGTCGAGGTTGCCGTGCTGGGTGGTTCCGCCTTCGAGTCCTCCGTCCGCGATCTCTTCGACACGGGCGAGCAGCTCGACGAAGTGGTGATCGAGCGCTACCGCCCGAAGAAGGAAGGTGGCAAGGAGAACCACTACAAGCACACCTACCAGAAGGGCGTCGTCACCGGCTTCAAGTCGCTGTTCGGCTCCAGCCCGGACGAGCTGATGCACGGTACGACCCCGGGCATGCAGCGCGAAGTCCAGGAAGTGCTCCTGGTCCAGTTCACGTTCGAAAAGGCCGACCACGAGGCCCTGACCTCCTCGGTCCAGGCCAGCGTGAACAAGAACACCGGCAGCTGATAGCCGATTCTGTGACCAGCTAGCTCCGCACAATCAGCCGCCCGCGCGACCCTCGCGCGGGCGGTTTTTTTTCGTGTTAGGTCATCGATGGGTGGCTTAAGCTTCGTTACCTGCCCGGGGGAGACATGGAATGCAGCTCGACCTGAAGGCGCTCTTCGCGCGCCTCAATCCCTACACCAAGCGTAGCCTCGAGACGGCCTCCGGCCTCTGCGTGTCGGGCGCACACTACGAAGTCACGATCGATCACCTGCTGCTGGTGATGATCGACGACGAGAACCGCGACGTGCAGGCGATCCTGCGCGGCTTCGACATCGACCCCGCGACGCTCCGGCGGGCCCTGCAGCGCTCGGTGGAGCAGCTCAGGAGCGGCAATTCCGGCCGCCCGGTCTTCTCGCCGCTGCTCATTGAGTGGCTCACCGATGGCTGGCTCGTCTCCTCCGTCGAGCTCAATCTCGGCGAAATCCGCTCCGGCGCGCTCCTCGTCGCGCTGCTGCAGACCCCCGGTCGCTATGGCGGCGCCGACTGGTTCCCCCTGATCGAGCCGATCTCGGCACGCGAGGCCAAGCGCCGCTTCGCCGAGCTGACCGACGGTTCGGAGGAGGAGGCCGGCAGCCTCACCACCCAGGCCTCTTCCGGGCGTGGCGGTGACGGCGCCACCGCCGGCGGCGGCAAGCCCGGCTTCTCCGAAGACAGCGCGCTTGCCCGCTTCGCGGTCAACTTCACCGACCAGGCCCGCGCCGGGCGCATCGACCCGGTCTTCTGCCGCGATCGCGAGATCCAGCAGATGATCGACATCCTCGGACGGCGTCGGAAGAACAACCCGATCTGCGTCGGCGAGCCCGGCGTCGGCAAGACCGCCGTCGTGGAAGGCCTCGCCCTTAAGATCGCCAACGGCGACGTGCCTGCCTTCCTGAAGGACGTGGAGCTCATCGGCCTCGACCTCGGCATGCTGCAGGCCGGCGCCGGGGTGAAGGGCGAGTTCGAGAACCGGCTCAAGAACATCATCGACGAGGTGAAGGCGTCGGCGAAGCCGATCGTGCTGTTCATCGACGAGGCGCACATGATGATCGGCGCCGGCGGATCGGCCGGTGGCTCCGATGCGGCCAATCTCCTGAAGCCGGCCCTCGCCCGCGGTGAGCTCAAGACCGTCGCTGCCACGACGTGGAGCGAGTACAAGAAATATTTCGAGAAGGACGCCGCGCTCGCCCGCCGCTTCCAGTTGGTCAAGCTAGACGAGCCGACCCCGGATCAGGCGGTCACCATCATCCGCGGCCTGCGCGGCCTCTACGAGAAGAGCCACGGCGTCTATGTCCGCGACGATGCCGTTGTGGCCGCCGCCAAGCTCTCCGCGCGTTACCTATCCGGCCGCCAGCTGCCCGACAAGGCGGTCGACGTGCTCGACACGGCGTCGGCCCGCGTCAAGCTCTCCATTTCCTCCAAGCCCGCCCGCCTGGACGGGACCGAGCGGCGCATCGAGGAGCTGGAGCGGGCGCTCTCCGCCGTGGAGCGCGACGAGGCATCCTATATCGGCACCGAGGCCGACCTGATCCCCGAGCTTGAGGCCGACATCGCCCGCCTCAAGGACGAGGCGGCATCCCTGAACGAGCGCTGGGAGAAGGAGCGCGGCCTCATCGAGGACATCCTCGCCCTGCGCGAGGCGCTCGGCATCGGCGGCTCGGTGGAGGAGGCCGAGGCCAAGCTCATGGAAGAGGCCAAGACCGGAGAGGCCGGCGACGGAGAGGCGGCCGCCGGGGCCGCCCCCGAGGCGCCGTCCGACCAGGAGCTGTCGGCCGACGACAAGCGCGAGAAGATCGAGAGCCTCAAGGCCCGCATCGCCGAGCTCGCCGAGGTCCAGGGCCACGACCCGCTCCTGACCTACGAGGTCTCGCCGGACGTGGTCGGCCAGGTCATCGCCGACTGGACCGGCATCCCGGTCGGCCGGATGGTGCGCGACGAATCCGCCGCGATCCTCGCGCTCTCCGACCGCCTCAAGGAGCGCATCATCGGCCAGGACCAGGCGGTCCAGGCAATCGACGAGGGCGTGCGCGCCGCCAAGGCCGGGCTCAACAGCCCGACCCAGCCGATGGGCGTCTTCCTGTTCGTCGGCCCCTCAGGCGTCGGCAAGACGGAGCTCGCCACCGCCGTTGCCGACACGCTGTTCGGCGGCGACCGCTTCCTCACCTCCATCAACATGTCCGAGTTCCAGGAGAAGCACACGCTCTCCAAGCTGGTGGGTTCGCCTCCCGGCTACGTGGGGTACGGCGAGGGCGGCATCCTGACGGAAGCCGTGCGCCAGCGTCCCTACTCCGTCGTGCTGCTCGACGAGGTGGAGAAGGCCGACCTGGAGGTGATGAACCTCTTCTACCAGGTCTTCGACAAGGGCACCCTGTCGGACGGCGAGGGCCGGATCATCGACTTCAAGAACACCATCGTGATCCTGACCTCCAACCTGGCCACCGACACCCTCACCCAAATGGGCCTGTCGGACGACAAGCCGTCGGTGGACACGCTGGTCGAGGCGATCCGGCCGGAGCTGTCGCGCCACTTCAAGCCGGCGCTTCTGGCCCGCATGCAGATCGTGCCGTTCTATCCGCTGGTGGGCTCGCCGCTCGCCGGCATCGTCCGGCTCAAGCTCAACAAGCTGGTGCGCCAGCTGCGCGAGAGCCAGAAGATCGAGATGGCCTACTCCGATGCGGTGGTGAACCTGATCGCGGCGCGCTGCACCGAGGTGGAGACCGGCGCCCGCAACATCGACCACATCATCAACCGCACCCTGCGGCCGGCGATCGCGACGGAAATCCTCAACCGGATGACCGACGAGGAAAGCCTCGACCTCATGACGGTGGATGTGGACGAGGACTCCGGCTTCGTCATCTCCTTCGGGGTGCCCGTCGCCGCGGCGGTGGATGCCGGCGCGCCCCCGGTCGGCGCCGACTTCCTCGATGCACCGGAGGCCCCCGATGCGGACGCCGGTGACGGAACCGGCGCCGGCGAACCCGACGACGGCCTGCCCGGCGCCGCCCAGTAGGCCATCGCCGCACCGCGCACGCGCCACCGCGTGGCCCGACATGCAACGACCCGCCGGGGGATGCCCCGGCGGGTCGCGTCGTTTTAGGCGTCGCGTCCTCTCGGGCGGGCCGCCTACATGTTGGCGTCGGCCCAGGCCTTCACGTCGGCGTCCACCTCGGCCTTGTCGAAGTCGTTGGCCGGCGCGATGAAGCGGTCGTCCAGGAACTCCGATGTCTCGATCACCGCATCGAGCTGGCCGGAGGCGACCATCTCCTCCTGCACGCCGGTCCAGATCTCGCCCCTGAGCGCGCCATACTGGTCGCCGTCCGGCGAATGCAGGTCGATGGCGTTCTCCAGGAACAGCATGCCCAGATCCTCGCGCACCCAGTTCTCCGGAGCGACCTTCTTGGTCATCGCCGCCACCGCCTTCGGGTCCGACTGGCCGGCATAGGCGCCCTTGGCCCAGGCGCGGAGGAAGCCGGTCATCACCTCCTCCATCTCCTCGATCTTGTCGGAGCGCATGGCGTAGGAGTTTGCGGGCGCCTCGCTCATCTCCGGCGGCAGGAGGTTCTTCACCTCCACCCCCTGCGAGCGAATCGCCACCAGGTCGGAGACCGCGCCGACGACGCCGGACACCCGCCCGTTCTGCAGCGAGGTGGCCAGCAGCGGCGCGCTCTCGCCGAGCACCGCCACCGTCACGTCGCCTTCCGACAGGCCCGCGTGGCCGAGCGCGGAGATCAGCAGCGGCCGGTCGCTCTCGCCGACGATGCCGATGGTGGTTCCCTTCAGATCGGCAAGGCTCTCCGCGTCGCTGGCCTCGGGCACGAAGATGCCCTCGATGGCGCCGTGCATGACCTCGTAGACCACGTCGAAATCGAGCCCGCGCTGGTGCGCGTTCAGGACCTCGGTCGGGTCGAGGCTCGCCACGTCGGCGTTGCCGTTGTCGAGGAAGGCGGTGGCCGGCAGGTCGCCGCCGGGGATCAGCTCCACCGCGATCCCCTCGTCCTTGAAGTAGCCGAGCTCCTCGCCGGCGATCAGCGGATACCAGGCGGTGTGCCGGGGCAGCGGCGTCAGCACCTTGATGGTGGTGATCTCCTGCGCGGCGAGCGTTCCGGCGGAAAACACCAGCGGAAGCGCAAACAGTAGCGTGCGTGCGTTCATGTCGGTTCGTCCTCCCATCGTCCCGGCACCGGCGGCGGCCCGGGGGTGTCGTCCGCCCTCTTTGCGGGGCGGATCCTTCAGGCGCGCCGGGTGTAGCGCGCGGCCTTGCGGCGGCTCTTCTCCGCCAGCCTCTTGTCGTGGCGCCAGAACACCAGCCGGCTGTCCAGCACCTCCATGGCGAAGAACAGGATCAGCCCCATCACCGTCAGCATCAGCAGGCAGGCGAAGGCCTCCGGCAGCAACAATTGGAAACTGAACCGCTGGATCAGCACGCCCATGCCGACGCTCGCCGAGACGAACTCGCCAACGATGGCGCCGATCAGCGCCAGCGAGATGCCGGTCTTGCAGCCCGCCATGATCACCGGCATGGCGCCCGGCAGCATCAGCTCGCGGAAGATCTGGCGCTTGCTCGCCCGCATGGAGCGGAACATCTCGTGGGCGTCGGCGTCGGTCTGCAGCAGCCCGGTCAGCGTGTTGATGAAGATCGGAAAGAAGCAGATGATCATGGCGATCGCGATCTTCGGTTGCATGCCGAAGCCCAGCCAGGCCACGATGATCGGCGCGATCGCGATGCGCGGCGTCACCTGCAGCGCCACCATGTAGGGCGACGCCAGCCGGCGGAACGGCGGCGACAGCGCGCAGGCGATCGCCGCCCCGCCGCCCAGCACCACCCCGATCAGGAAGCCGGCCAGCGCCTCGAACATGGTGACGAAGAAGTGCGGCCAGATGAGCGCGCTGGAGATGGCGAGCTTGTACCAGGCGATCACCACGGCGACCGGGCTCGGCAACAGCAGCTTGCTGACCCAGCCGAACTGGACGCTTGCCTCCCACAGCGCGATGACGGCGATGAACACCGCGGCGTGCTGGACCGCATGGCTCACCCAGCGCCGATCGGAGGCCTCGCCCGCGGCGGGCATACCCATGGTCACGGCCTGATCGCTCATGAGCGGCTCCCCAGGATGTCGCGGATCTTCAGCACCAGCGCGTTGAACTCCGGCGTGGCGGTGAGCTCGATGGCGCGCGGGCGGGCGAACGGCACGTCGATCTCCGCCGCCAGCCGGCCCGGCCGCGGCGTCATCACCAGCACCTTGTCGGACAGGAACACCGCCTCGGCGATGTTGTGGGTGACGAACATGATGGTCGCGTGGATCTCGCGCTGGATGCGCAGCAGCTCCAGGTTCAGCCGCTCGCGGGTGAACTCGTCGAGGGCGCCGAACGGCTCGTCGAGGAGCAGCAGGTCGGCGCCGGCGTTGAGCAGCCGCGCCAGCGCAACGCGCTGCTGCATGCCGCCGGACAGGTGCTGGGGATAGGCGAATTCGAAATCGGTCAGCCCCGTCAGGCGCAGGAGCCCGATGGCCCGCTCGCGGTCCTCCTTGGTGGGCCGCCGCTCGATCAGCGTCGGCAGGAGCACGTTGTCCAGGGCCGTCTTCCACGGCAACAGCGTCGGGCGCTGGAACATCATGGCGATGTCGGCGCGCGGCGCCGTCACTTCCGTGCCGTACGCCGTCAGCGAGCCGCCGGTGCGCTCGATCAACCCGGCCACGAGGCGCAGAAGGGTGGACTTTCCGCAGCCCGACGGCCCGAGCACGGAAACGAACTCGCCCTTGTGCACGTCGAAGCTGGCGCCCTCCAGCGCCACCACGCCCCCGTCGAAGGTCTTCTCCACCCCGTCGGCGCGCACCACGACGTCCCGCGGCACCGCTTTTGGTCCGGACTGCTCAATCGCAACTGACGACATTCCACCCCTTCCGGTGTCGGGGCGGCGGAAGGCCTTGGCCGGACGTCGGCCGCCCTCCCCGCCTGTTTCCTCCGATCGCCCGGCGTGTCCGCCCGCTCAGGGACGCCCGCCGGAGCACTTTTCTGGTCGCTTCCGGTTGCGCCGCCTCCCAACGGCGCGCCCGCTTGTCTCGGCGCGTCGGTGCGCGCCCGTTGCTTTTTCGTCCGCGCGGCCTGGCCGGCGCGACGCTCTCGCCCGCCCCGGCCCGGGCCCGTCTCGTGGGCTCCCGAACCGTCTATGCGAACGATTGCATAACCGAAGCGTGGCACGTCTTATCCGCGGGCACAATAGGGTCGTCACGCGTCGAGGTTGCCCCGCCCGTCGCCTCGCTTGACGGCGGCCGTGCAGGTGATAGCCCTTTCGGCGACCCGGGCGGGCGCCGCTCCGGTCCCGTTCATGTCAGGCTTTTGGCCATCATCCGGAGGGAGCGATGATCGCGATCACCGACCGCATCTCCATCGATCCCGCGGAGATCGAGGAGACCTTCGTCCGCTCCGCCGGACCGGGCGGGCAGAACGTCAACAAGGTGTCGAGCGCGGTGCAGCTGCGCTTCGACATCCGCCATTCGCCGTCACTGCCGGATTATGTGCGGCGCAAGGCGGAGCGCCTGGCCGGCAGCCGCCTCACCAAGGACGGCGTCATCGTCATCCAGGCGGTGCGCCACCGCACCCAGGAGCTCAACCGCGCCGATGCCCAAAAGCGGCTCGTGGAGCTTCTGCGCGAGGCCGCCTACCGGGAGCCGGTCCGGGTCAAGACCAAGCCGTCCAAGGCCGCGAAACGGCGCCGGGTCGACGCCAAGACCAAGCGCGGCGCGGTCAAGAAACTCCGGTCCGGCAAGATCGGGCCGGACTAACAGCCCGCAACGAGCCCCTGCTGCCCCTAGGTCATGACCTAGAGGGCGTCGCCGGGGGCCTGGTCGCGCCGGGCGCGCGCGACCTCGTCTTCGTCCCAGTAGCCGATGAGGATGCCGGAGCGCAGCTCGCCGCCCGCCCGGTTGGCAATCGCCTCGTCGGAGACGGTGATGCGGCCGTGCAGCCGCCGGCTCCAGGCAAACAGCGCCTCTTCCAGCCGCGTCCGCTCATCTGCGAAAGCCGGATCGTCGCCGAGATCACGGAACTCCTCCGGATCGCTCTCCAGGTCGAACAGCATCGGCCGGAAGCCTTCCGCGAACACGTATTTCCAGCGCCCGTCGAAGGCCATGAACATGCGGGAATCGCGCACGGTCTGGCCGTGGTCGGTGCGGGCCTTGCGCATGGCGTAGTCGCACTCGCTGATGGCGATGCCGCGCCAGTCACCGCCGGCCTCGCCGTGCAGGATCGGCATCAGCGACCGCCCTTCCAGCACGTGCGGCTTCGCCGCTCCACCGGAATAGTCCAGGAAGGTGGGGGCCAGGTCGATCGCCTCCACCAGCGCGTCGGAGACGCTGCCGCGGGTGGCGTCGGCAGCGGCCGAGGGATCCACCACGATCAGCGGGATCTTCACCGACTGCTCGTGAAACAGCTCCTTCTCGCCGAGCCAGTGATCGCCGAGATAGTCGCCGTGGTCGGCGGTGAAGACGACCAGCGTGTCCTCCGCCAGCCCCTCCTCCTCCAGGAAGGCCATCAGCCTGCCCACATGGTCGTCGATCTGGGTGATCAGGCCCATGTAGGCGGGGATGACGTGCTCGCGCACCGCGTCGCGCGAGAAGGCCAGGCTCACCCGCTCGGTCATGTAGGAGGCGAACACCGGGTGCGGATCCTGCCGCTCGCGGTCGGAACGCACCGGCGGCACCACGTCCGTCTTGCCGTACATGTCGTGATAGGGCGCCGGCGCGATATAGGGCCAGTGCGGCTTGATGTAGGACAGGTGCAGACACCAGGGCCGCCCGTCGGCCTTGGCCTCGCGCATGAAGTCGATGGCCCGGTCGGTCATGTAGGGCGTTTCGGAATCCGGCTCCTCGATGCGCGCCGGCTTGTCCGCGTGGGAGAGCAGCCAGCCCGACAGGATCTCGCCGTCGGGATCCTCGGCCGAGTTCGCCCATTCCTCCCAGAGATTTTCGCCCTCGTAGCCCTTGTCGCGCAGATAGGTGTCATAGCGCGGATCGGGATCGTAGGGCCCGTCGGGATGCAGGCCGTCGTCGCGCTCATAGGGCTCGAAGCCGCATTCGGACAGGCGCACGCCGATCTCCGTTTCCGGGTCGATGCCGAGGCGCATCATGCCGTCGAGGTCGGCCTTCATGTGGGTCTTGCCGACCAGCACCGTGCGCACCCCTTCGGCGCGCAGGTGATCGCCCAGCGTCGGCTCGCCCGCGCGCAGCGGAATGCCGTTCCAGGTGGAGCCGTGCGAGTGGACGTAGCGCCCGGTGTAGAAGCTCATCCGCGACGGGCCGCAGATCGGCGACTGGACGTAGGCGTTGGTGAACCGCACCCCGCGCGCCGCCAGCCGGTCGATGTTGGGGGTCCGGATGGACGGGTGACCGGCGCAGCCAAGATAATCGAAGCGAAGCTGGTCGCACATGATCCAGAGCACGTTGCGGCGCGACATGGGCCCTCCCCTTGAGAAACGGTTCTTGCGGTCATTTTGTTGACAACGACAACAAGTTCGTCAAGCATCGTCGCAACGAACGAGCCGCCGAAGCGGTCGATGGGAGGATATCGAGGTGCGCGCCGTCGCCCAAACCGGCCAGTCTCACGATGCGCTGCGCCATCCGCCGATCCGGGACATGCGCGACCTGGTCGCCTTCCGCCTGTCCGTACTCGCGGCGGCGAGCGACCGCGTCGGTCAGAACTGGCTCAAGGCGGAGTTCGGGCTCAGCATCCGGGAATGGCGCGTGCTCGGCATGGTGGGTGCCACCGAGCCGGCCCGTTTCGGCGATGTCGGTCACGATCTGCAGCTCGACAAGGGACAGCTCAGCCGGCTGGCGAAGGCATTGGTCGATCGCGGTCTGGTGGAGAGCCGCGTCGATGCCGACGACCAGCGCGCCGTCCGTCTCGTCCTGACAGCATCGGGCCGCGACGTTCACGATCGCGCCCTGAAGCGGGCGCTGCAGCGTAACGAGTTGGTGCTGTCGGCGCTGACGCCCGGCGAGGCGGCCACGCTGGTGGAGCTTCTCGACAAGCTGCAGCCGCACATGGAGCACCGCGCGGACACCGAGATCGAGGCCGGCCACCCGCCGGCTTCGACCGGCAAGAACCGGCCCCGGAAGCGGGCCTGAACACACCAGAGGAGGAAACCGAGATGAAGGCGAAGACCCTGATCGGAGCGTTCGCGGCGCTCGCGATGATGACCGGCTCGGCGATGGCCGAGTGGCCGGAAAAGCCGATCCAGATCCTGATCCCGTGGCCGGCCCCGAACGATCCGTCGACGCTGGTGGCCAATGCCATCGCGCCGGTGATGTCGGAGGATCTCGGCGTGCCGGTGAAAGTGGTCAACAAGCCCGGCGGCGGCGCCGTGCTGGCCACCGCCGAGTTGGCCCGCTCCCGGCCCGACGGCTACACCGTCGGCCTGATTTCCATCGGCCCGATGATCACCCAGGTGATCCGCGGCAAGACCCCCTACAAGAACCAGGACCTGCAGCCGATCGGGCTGGTCTGGGCAAGCCCGTTCACCCTCGCAGCGCGCGCCGACGCGCCCTACTCCAACCTCGACGAGCTGGCGGAATACGCCCAGGACAACGAAGTCCGCCTGGCTCACTGGGGTCTCGGGGCTGTGCCGACCCTGATCGCCATGAAGGCGGCCGAAGTCGGCGGCTTCGAGTGGAAGGAAACTGCCTACGGCAAGCTCAATCCGCTGCTGGTGGATCAGGGCGACGCCGACGTCATCACCTTCTCCACGCCCGGCCTGACCGACTACGTGGAATCGGGAAAGATGAAGCTTCTCGCCGCCATGCTGCCGGACCGTGTCCCCGCCTATCCCGACGTGCCCACCGTGGCCGAGCAGGGCTACGGCGACGCCTACGCCATCTGGTTCGGCGCCTTCGTGCCGAAGGGCACCGACGCGGAGATCGTCGCCAAGCTCTCCGATGCCCTCTTCTCCGCCATGGAGAACCCGGAGGTGCAGACGGTGATCGAGAATGTCGGCGTGGTGCCGATGCAGACCGGCCCGGAAGAGGCCCGCGAGCGCATGGACCGCGAGCTCGACGAGTTCGGCGGGATCATGAAGACCCTCGGCATCATCCAGTAGACGGCCCCGCGCGATGAGTCAGACCGCCGACCCGGACGCCACGGAGGGGCGCAGCCGCCCCTCCCGCACCTCCGACCTCGTGGCCGGCGTGCTCGGTCTCGCCGCAGCGGCCCTGCTCGTCGCCGCGCCGCAACTGGTCGACCGATCCGGGCCCGACCCGTTCTACAAGGGACCGCTCATCTTCCCGCTGATTGCCCTGGCGATCACCGTCGCCGGGGCCCTGCCGGCCCTCGTCCGCCTCGCCACCGCGGCCGGACGGAGCTGGTTCATCGACGGCAACGGCGTGCCGCTGCGTGCCATCGCGCTCTTCGCCCTCGCCTGCTTCTACGCCCCGGCGATCGCCTGGGCCGGCCTCGACGCGGCGACCTTCGTCTTCATGCTGGGAGGCCTGCTGATCACCAATCCGCGGCGGCCGCTCAGGGCCCTGGTCACGGCGGGTGCGGCCACCGTTGTCCTGCACCTGGCCTTCATCAGCTTTCTGGACATCTGGTTTCCGGAACCGACCGCCTGGTCGTGGCTGTCGGGAGACTGACCCGTGGACACCGTTCTCGCCGGCTTCTCCGCCGCCTTCGCGCTGGACAACCTCGTCGCCCTCGTCATCGGCTCCGTGGTGGGCATCATCGTCGGCGTGCTGCCGGGGCTGGGGCCGATGGTCGGCATGGTGGTGCTCTTACCCTTCACCTTCCAGCTGGCTCCGGACGTGGCGCTGTCGCTGCTTCTCGGCGTCTTCTGCGGCGGCTATTTCGGCGGCGCGGTGCCGGCCGTCCTGATCCGTGTCCCGGGCGTGCCGTCCTCCATCGTGACGAGCTTCGACGGCTTCCCGCTGACGGAACGCGGCCAGGCGCAGACGGCGCTGTCCGCCGCGCTCGTCGGCTCGCTCGGCGGCGGCCTCGTCTCCATCCTCATCCTTGTCGTGCTGGCACCGCTGCTGTCGCGGGTCGCCGCCAATTTCGGACCGCCGGAATATTTCGCCGTCGCCGTGTTCGGCATCGCGCTGGTCGCCGTCTCCTTCCGCGAACGGCTCGGCCAGGCCGTGCTGCTGATCGGGCTGGGCTTCTGGCTGTCGACCGTGGGCATCGACGGGCCGACGCTGAGCCCGCGCTTCACCTTCGGCAGCTGGGAGATGCAGAACGGCCTCGATCTGGTGGCGGTCGTGCTCGGCCTGTTCGGCATCGGCCAGGCGCTCCTGCTCCTGGAACAGGGCATCCTCAAGACCGACAGGCTGAGCCTGTCGCGCGGCAGCCTGGACTTCAGCGAGATCGTCAGGGTGCTGCGCTACTGGCGCACGCTGATCCGCTCCGGCGTGGTCGGCACCTTCATCGGCCTCCTGCCGGGACCGGGCTCGGTGCTTGCCTCGTTCGTCACCTACGACCTCGCCAAGCGGCGCTCGAAGCACCCGGAGGAGTTCGGGCGCGGCACACCGGAGGGCTGCGTCGCGGCGGAGGCCGGCAACAACGCCGTACCGGCCGGCGCCCTGATCCCGCTCCTGACGCTGGGCATTCCCGGCGAGGCGCTGAGCGCGCTGCTTCTCGGCGTCTTCACCCTGAACGGCATCTATCCGGGGCCGCTGCTGCTCATCAAGGAGCCCGAGCTGATCTCGACCCTCTACTGGTCGATGCTGCTCATCAACCTCGTCTCCTTCGCCGTGCTGGCCATCTGGCTGCGGCCGTTCGCGCTCATCGTGAAGGTGCCGAAGGAGATCATCGCGGTGGGCGTCATCGCCCTGTCCATGGTCGGCATCTACGCCGTCAACACCCGCTTCTTCGACTGTGGGGTGGCGCTCGCGGCGGGCGTCGTCGGCTATGTGCTGCTGCGCCTCAACTGGCCGCTGGTGGCCCTCGTCATGGGCGTGGTCATCGGCCCGATCATCGAGAACCGGCTGCGGGAGACGCTGAGCCTCGGCGACGGCAGCCCGATGATCCTCCTGGAGCGGCCCATCATCGTCGGCATTCTCCTGCTCTGCGCGGTCATGGTGCTCGCTCCGCTGCGCAAGCGGCTGACCAAACGCGCGGCACCGCGGTCCGGCTGACGCCCCGCGCGGTTCTGCGCACGATCGCGCAGGACTGCGCAATTCTGCGCACGCCCTCCTCTGCGCAGTTTTCGCGCGCGGTTTTGGCCCACCGCCGACGAAAACGACGCCGCTCAACCCGTTGAGCGTTAACCACTTCTTTACCGATTGCTTGGTCGGCCACCCTCCCCGCCCATATTATCTGCTGTCCGCTATCCGTTCGGAGTGCGCGGCGTCGGCGAGGCCCAGACCGCTCCCGGCGAGACCGACTGGAGGCTTTCATGACCCGACTTCTGGCGATCTGCACGGCGTTCATGCTGGCCGGCGGGGTGCAGTCCGCGATGGCGGAGTACGCCCTGAAGCCGCCGGTCGACACCGACAACCGGATGTATCCCGCAGGGTCGTCCCAGCCGGTGCAGAACGCCGCGCCCTGGGGTTATTCGGCCATGGCCGTCGGCGCGGGCGGCCGCAGCTGGATCATCGCGGCCCGCACCGAAGCCGAGGCACGCAGCACCGCTCAGGCCGAATGCCGCCAGTTCGACGACACCTGCAGCACCGTGGTCACCGGCACCGACAGCGGCTTCTTCGTCGGAGGCTATTGCGGCGACACGCCGAAGGTCGCCTACTCGCCCACCGATTTCATGGACGCCCAGGCCCGCTTCTACGGCAATACGGTTCCGGCGGCCTCCGGCCTGATCGAGGAAAGCGGCGACTGCAAGCTGCTCTGGCTCGGTCACCGGGTATCGCCCTCCTGGGGCGATCGCCCCACCTCGCTCGCCCAGCGCTAGAGCCTGCCCCGGGAACCGGACGCCGCATCGCCGGCAGAAGTCCTGACGAAACAGAGGGTTGGAGCTGGCGTCAGGCCTCGCTGGCACGCGCGCGCGCCGGCTTCGGCGCTTCGCCGAGACCGTCGAGGATCAGCAATCCGGCGAACGCGACAAGCGTGAGACTGCCGGCCACCGTCATCGACAAGCCCCAGCCGCCGACGGCATAGGTCCATGCGCCCAGCGCGGCCGATACCGCCCCGGACAGGAAGAAGGCGGTCATGTAGATGCCGTTGAGCCGGGCCCGCACCTCCGGCTGCAGTCCGAAGATGACGCGCTGGCCCATGACCATGGTCCCCGTCATGCCGAAGTCGAGCAGGACCGCGGCGGCGACCAGAATTACGAGCCCGGTCGTCGTTCCGTCAGCGCCCAGATAGGCCATCACGACTGCCAGCCCGCCAATCAGCGTCATGACCGCCGTCGCCTGCCGCGCGAGACCGCGATCGGCCAGGCGCCCGGCCAGCGGCGCCGCGATTACACCGGCCACGCCGGCCAGCGCGAACAGTGCGATTCCGACCTGTGTCAAACCGAAGCGATCCGCCAGGAGCAGCGGCACGGTGGTCCAGAACAGGGTGAAGGCACCGAACATGCAGGCCTGGTAGAGGCTGCGACGCTGCAAGGCAGGCGTCTTCAGGATCAGCCCGCCCATGGAGGCGATCAGCCGGCCATAGGACAGCCGCGCCTCCGGCCTGCGGGTCGGCAGAACGAGACGCAGCACGACGACCAGCACGCTCAAAAGGATGGCGGAAAACAGGAAAACCGCGTGCCACGAGAATGCGCTGGTGATGAGGCTTGCTGTCGGTCTCGACAGCATGATGCCGAGCATCAGCCCTCCCATCACGTCACCGACGACCCGTCCCTGCTGGTGGGGCGGGGCGAGATGCGCGGCATAGGGCACGATGACCTGGACGGCGACGGATGCCACGCCGATCAGAAGCGCGAAGACGAGGAACGGGGCGATGGCAGTGGAGAGCGAGGCGCCGAGCAGCGCCGCGATGGCGGCGAGCAGAAGCACAACCACCAGCCGCCGGTTTTCAAGCAGATCGGCCAACGGAACGACGAAGAACAGGCCGATGCCGTAGCCCACCTGGGTGAGCGACACGATGAAGCCGGCAAGCGCTGTCGGCATGTCGAGCGACGCGCTGATGACGCCCACCAGCGGCTGCGAATAATAGATGTTGGCGGCGCCGAGACCGCAGGTGGTCGCAAGCAGCAGGGTGAGCCAGCGCGGGAAGGTTTCGAGCTCCACGGGCTCATGACCGGCGATGCTGGTGTCCTGGTCCAAGGCAAACTCCAAACGGGAAGCGGGCGGATTGCCCCGGTCTCAGGAAGGATGCGTTCTGGTCTCGGGCCGCAACGCTATCAGCGCGTGGTCCACAGCGGCCAGGAAGGCGTCACGGGAGCGGCCGAGCTTTCCGATCACGCGGAAACCCTGGAGCACGCTCAGGAGATGGAGGGCGGCGGCGTCCGGATCGACCGAAGAATCGATCGTGCCGTCTGCCATGCCCTCCCGGATCAGCGAACCGAGAAGCCTCTCGATTCGATCGATCGCAGCGCCAACGCCGTCCGCCATTTCCGCATCGAAGGTGGAAATCTCGACGGCACTGCCGGTGACGAGGCAGCCGAATCGCCCCTCCCGACCCGCGGAGATGTCGGCGTAGGAGCGCAGCAGCGCCTCGACCTTGCCAAACCCCGTCTCCGCCGGCTCGATGGCCGCCCGGATCTCAGCGTCGCGCACCGCCCTGTAGCGCTCGAACGCCGCCAGGAAGACAGCCCGCTTGCCGGAGAACGCCTTGTAGATGCTGCCGGGCGTCAGCCCGGTCGCCCCGCACAGGTCCGAGAGCGACGCGCCGTGGTAGCCGCGCTGGCGGAACACCACCAATGCGCCGTCGAGGGCGGTGTCCAGATCAAAGGCCCGGGGACGGCCCGGCGCACGGCGCGCGTTCTGAGGACGAGGCATCTGCATGATGCCGCTTTAGAGAATGACCGTTTCCGAATCAAGCAAATGAAATCGATTGCAGGAGGTGGTCGCGACGCGCCGCGGCGCCGCGGAACGACGATAGAGGCAGCGGCGGCCTCACCCCCGGCTGCGCCGTCTCACGCCTGGCTGGGCGGCGCGTCCGACAGCCGGGACATGGCATCGCTCCACATCTGGAAGTAGCGATCGATCTGGACTTCGGAGAGACCGAGGTCGGTCAGGGCCTCCAGATAAGCCTCGTCGATGAGCCAGAGGCGAGCCTGCTCCCCCTCCAGGGACGCATCCAGTCGCGTCTGATCTGCCATTTTCCTCTCCCTACTCACCGTCGGAACCGACCGGCGCGTGCCGTTTCCGTCACTATTCCGACCGCTCGCCGCGAACCCGGTGGGCCAGCTTCCTGCGCCGATTGTGGGATAACGCGATCCCTGCGGTCCGCGCAGTGATCAGCATCACCTTTTGCGTTCTTAGGTAGTGTAACGGTGCCGAAAAAAAGCGGCCGTTTTCCGTCAAAGCGCGGAACGGCCTTCCGGTTCCCACCCGATCATCCGAAAACACGGGGCCGTCTTGTCCGGCGGCGGCCGCTCAGAACCGCAGTCGACCGACGACTTCCATTCCGCCAGGGGCGGTGCGCAGCACCACCGCCTCGCCTTCGCGCGGGTACACGCCGGTCAGCGCCGTGACGTTCACCTGGTGCGAAACGAGAACCAGAGCGCCTGGACCCCGCCACGCCTCGACGAGCTCCCGCGCCGCTGCCGTCTGGGTGCCGCGGGTCGACCGGTTCTGGAAGAAGGAATCCAGGGCAGGCTCGGGTTCCGCCTTGCCGGGAAAGGCCAACTCGGCAGTGTCCCGGGCCCGGCACCAGCGCGAATGCAGCACCCGCTGCACCTCGACGCCCTCGCCGGCAAAGCGCTGGCCGATCGCACGGGATTGGTCCCGACCTGTCTCGGACAGGTTGCGCTGAGTGCTGCAATCGCCCAGCCGGAAGTCGGACGGATCACCGGTACCGGGCGCGCGGGCATGGCGCATCACCGCAACGCCGCCCTCGCGCAGGGCCGCCCAGGCATCGGCCTCGGATGCTGCCGCCGGGGACAGGCCGGTCGCGAAGAAGATGACGGCGAGGGCTAGAAGGCGCAGGCGCATGACGACGATCCTCCAGGCAGCAGGGTTCGTCGTCAGTACGCGGCAAGGCCGCACACGGATCGGCACGCGCCGGTGCAACAGTGTCGGAGAAATCGGTCGGTTGGCTAGCTTCCAGGCGGGCTTCGGGTCAGAATGCGATGCCGCGATCCGAACCCCGTCCGCACAGCCCCCGACTGTCTGGCGGGCTTCGCGCAAGGATCGCGCCGTACACTCGCTCCCTTCCGAAGGCTTCCTCCCAAGAGCCGCAGATTTCGAGCAGTCATGACCGATCATCAGACCGAAGCCGACGTTGCGGTCGATTCCGCCACGGACACCGAAGCCCATCCGAACCGCCGCGCCGGCGACGACCCGATGAAGCCGGACTTCTGGCGCACCCGGATCGTTGCCAAGCTGGTCTACCAGGTGGGCAAGGATCCCGAGCACGCCGAACCGCATGACTGGTACATGGCCACCGCGATGGCCGTGCGCGATCGCATCGTCGACGAGTGGATCCCCTCCACCCGCCAGACCTACGCCCAGTCCTCCAAGCGGGTCTATTATCTGTCGCTGGAATTCCTGATCGGACGCCAGTTGTTCGAGGCGGCCTACAATCTCGGTTTCGACGAGGCAATCGCCGAAGCTCTCGTGACGCTGGGAACCGACCTGGACACCGTGCGCAAGCTGGAACCGGACGCGGCACTCGGAAACGGCGGCCTCGGTCGACTGGCAGCCTGCTTCATCGAGAGCATGGCTTCGCTCGGCATCGCCGGCTTCGGCTACGGCATCCGCTACGATCACGGCCTGTTCCGCCAGGCACTGCCGGACGGCTTCCAGCGCGAGCTGCCGGAAGACTGGCTGGCCAACGGCTCGCCCTGGGAGTTCAAGCGGCCCGAAGTGGCCTACGAGGTTGGGTTCGGCGGCACCGTCGAGGCGCCGCACGACGCCCACCATCTCGGCGCCCGGACCTGGAAGCCGGCCGAGACCGTGCGCGCCGTCGCCTACGACAACCCGATCGTCGGCTGGAGGGGACGCTACGTGGCGACCCTGCGGCTCTGGTCGGCACGCTCCATCGACCCGATCAGCCTCGAGGAGTTCAACCGCGGCGACCACGTCGGCGCCCTGTCGGAACGCGCCAAGGCCGAGGCGATCTCGAAGGTGCTCTATCCGTCGGACTCCACCGACGCCGGCCTGGAGCTTCGGCTGCGCCAGGAATATTTCTTCACCTCCGCCTCGCTGCAGGACCTGATCCGCCGCCACATCCAGCAGGGCCTCACCATCGAGACCCTGGCGGATCACGCGGCGATCCAGATGAACGACACGCATCCGGCCATTGCCGTGCCGGAGCTGATGCGTCTTCTCGTCGACGTGCACGAGGTGCCGTGGGCCAAGGCCTGGGACATCACCCGCGCGACACTCTCCTACACCAACCACACGCTGCTGCCGGAAGCGCTGGAGACCTGGCCGGTACCGCTCATCGAGCGGATGCTGCCGCGCCACATGCAGATCATCTACCTGATCAACGCCTTCGAGCTGGACCACATCCGGGCGACCTTCGGCGACGACGGGGCGCTTCTGTCGGAAGCCTCGCTGATTGCGGAAAATCACGGCCGCGCGGTGCGCATGGGCAACCTTGCCTTTGTTGGCTCCCACAAGATCAACGGCGTGTCGGCGCTGCACACCGATCTCGTCGGTCAGACCATCTTCAACGGTCTCAACCGGCTTTATCCGGACCGGCTCACCAACAAGACCAACGGCATCACCGTGCGCCGCTGGCTGTTCCAGGCGAACCCGGGCCTCACCCGCCTGATCCGCGACGCCATCGGCGACCGGTTCATGGACGAACACGAGGCCCTCGTCGATCTCGTGCCGTTCGCCGACGATGCCGGCTTCCGCGAGGAAGCCCAGCGGATCCGACGCGAGAACAAGGTCGCGCTGGCGAAGATCGTCAAGGAGCGCGTCGGCATCACGCTCGACCCGGACGCCCTCTTCGACGTTCACATCAAACGGATCCACGAATACAAGCGCCAGCTGCTCAACATCCTGGACGCCGTGGCGCTCTATGACGCGATCCGCTCCAACCCGATGCACGACTGGCGACCCCGGGTGAAGATCTTCGCGGGCAAGGCGGCGGCGAGCTACGGCGTCGCGAAGCTGATCATCAAGCTCGCCTGCGACGTCGCCAAGATGGTGAACGCCGATCCGACGGTGCGCGGTCACCTGAAGATCGTGTTCCTGGAGAACTACAATGTGAGCCTCGCCGAGGCGATCATCCCGGCCACCGATCTCTCCGAGCAGATCTCCACCGCGGGCATGGAAGCCTCCGGCACAGGCAACATGAAGTTCGCCCTCAACGGCGCGCTGACCATCGGCACGCTGGACGGCGCCAACGTGGAAATCCGCGACCATGTCGGGGCGGAGAACATCTACATCTTCGGCATGACGGCGGAGGAAGTGGCGGAGCGCCGCTCCCAGGGGATCGACATGGTGGAGACGATCCGTGCGTCCCGCCACCTGTCAGAAGCGCTCGACCAGATCACCACCGGCGTCTTCTCGCCCGACCAGCCGGACCGTTATCGCGATCTGGTCAACGCCATCACCCACCACGACTACTTCCTCGTCAACGCCGACTTCGAGGCCTACCGGGCCATGCAGGTCCATGTCGGCAACGAGTGGAAGGACAAGAACCTGTGGTGGCGCAAATCGGTGCTGAACACAGCCCACATGGGCTGGTTCTCCGCCGACCGCACGATCCGCGAGTACGCCAGCGAGATCTGGAACGCCAACCCCGTGCGCCCGGAGTAGGGCCCGTCATCCGGGCGACATACCGGCACGTTTCGATCGCAGGGGATCCGCGACCCACCGGCCGCGGGTCCGGCAGCGGCCGGCCGCAGCGTCGACGGGGCCCTCACGGGCGGTCCCTGAGCGCTGCATCGTGTGTTTCCCGGCATTTGCGCGGGAACAATGCGGCTGCCATGGTTCTTGGTATCCCGGACCGCACGAGCGGCCGCACTTCAAAACGGGCGTGGCGCCGCGTGCAGGGCGCGGACGCGTGGCCCTAAGGGGGGACGATGTCGGGTTTCGGAGCCAATGCGCCGCTGGCGCGCTCGGCCATGGCCTACGTGCTGGCGGGGGGGCGCGGCAGCCGCCTTCTGGAGCTGACCGACCGGCGCGCCAAGCCGGCGGTCTATTTCGGCGGCAAGTCGCGGATCATCGATTTCGCGCTCTCCAATGCCCTGAATTCCGGCGTGCGCCGCATCGCGGTCGCCACCCAGTACAAGGCGCACAGCCTGATCCGGCACATGAATCGCGGCTGGAATTTCCTGCGGCCGGAGCGCAACGAGGGCTTCGACATCCTGCCCGCCAGCCAGCGCGTGTCTGAGGACAAGTGGTATGCCGGCACCGCCGACGCGGTCTACCAGAACCTCGACATCATCGAATCCTACGCCCCGGATTACCTGATCATCCTGGCCGGCGACCATGTCTACAAGATGGACTACGAGCTGATGCTCGCCCAGCACGTGGAGCTCGGCGCCGACGTGACCGTCGGCTGCGTGGAGATCGCCAGCACCGAGGGTTCGGCCTTCGGCATCATGCACGTGGACGAGCGCGACCGGGTCGTGTCCTTCGTGGAGAAGCCGGCACAGCCGCCGGAAATCCCCGGCCAGCCTGGCCGGTCGCTCGCCTCCATGGGCATCTACGTGTTCAATCGGGAACGGCTGTTCGAATTGCTGCGGGAGGACGCCGCCGACCCGGACTCCAGCCACGACTTCGGCAAGGACGTGATCCCGAAGCTGGTCTCGGGAGGCGGCTGCTGGGCCCACCGGTTCGAGGCAAGCTGCGTGCGCTCCGGCGCCGAGCGCTCCGCCTACTGGCGCGATGTCGGCACCATCGACGCCTACTGGGAGGCCAACATCGACCTCACCGAGATTGTCCCGGAGCTCGACCTGTTCGACCGCGACTGGCCGATCTGGACCTACTCGGAGCTGACCCCGCCGGCGAAGTTCGTGCACGACGCCGGCGAACGGCGCGGCACGGCGATCTCCTCACTGGTCTCCGGCGGCTGCATCGTGTCGGGCGGCTCGGTGCAGCGCTCGCTGCTGTCGTCCAACTGCCACGTCCATTCCTACGCCAACGTCACCTTCTCAGTGGTGCTTCCGGAAGTGGAGATCGGCCGCGGCGCGCGGATCGACCGGTGCGTGGTGGACCGGGGCGTGCGCATACCCGACGGGCTCGTGATCGGCGAGGATCCGGAAGAGGACGCCCAGCGCTTCCGGCGCACCGACCGCGGCATCTGTCTCGTCACGCAGACCATGATCGATGCCTGCGAAGGCTGAGGCCGGCAAGGCCGCGAAGAAGGCCAGGCCGGTGAAGGCGAAGCGCGCGGCTGCGCCATCCGTTGCGCCCCTGCCTGTTCCATCGGGACCGCCGCTGCAGCTTCTCTCCGTCGCCTCGGAGGTGTTCCCGCTGGTCAAGACCGGCGGGCTCGCCGACGTGGTGGGAGCACTGCCGGCAGCGCTTGCCGAGGAAGGTGTCCAGGCCCTGACGTTCGTGCCGGGATATCCGGCCGTGATGGAGGCGCTGGAAGACGGCGAGACGGTGGCCGACCTTGACCCGATCCTCGGCGGCGAGGCCCGGGTGCTGCGCGGCCGGGCCGCCGGGCTCGACCTAGCGGTCCTCGACGCACCGTCGCTCTTCGCGCGTCCCGGTGGTCCTTATTCCATGCCGGGCGGCGGCGAATGGTCCGACAACGGGGTGCGCTTCGGAACCCTGTGCCGGGCCGCTGCGCTGGTGGCGCGGGGCGCCATCGACGGCTACCGGCCGGACGTGGTGCACTGCCACGACTGGCAGGCGGGGCTGACGCCGGCCTACCTGCACTTCTCGCCGGACCCGGCACCGCCCTCGGTGGCGACGATCCACAACATCGCCTTCCAGGGCCAGATGCCGCCGGACATCCTCGGCGAGCTCGGCCTGCCGCCCGAAGCCTACTCCATCGAAGGCGTCGAATATTATGGCAGCGTCGGCTATCTGAAGTCGGCCGTGCGCCTCGCCGACCGGGTGACGACCGTCTCGCCCACCTACGCACGCGAGATCCGCTCCTCGGAATTCGGCATGGGGCTGGAAGGACTGATCGCGGCGCGCGGGGCCGACGTGTCCGGCATCCTGAACGGCATCGATCTTTCCGTCTGGAATCCGGAAACGGATCCATCGCTTGCGGCGCGCTTTTCCCGCACCACGCTGGGACGGCGGTCGGCCAACAAGCCGGCGCTCCTGTCGCGCCTCGGGCTCGATCCGGACAGCAACCGGCCGCTCTTCGGTGTCGTCAGCCGGCTGACCTGGCAGAAGGGCATCGACCTCCTGGTCGAGGCACTCGGCACCCTGCTCGGCCAGGACGCGGACCTCGTGGTGCTCGGCTCCGGCGAACCGGCACTTGAATCGGCGCTGTCGGCGGCAGCAAGCCGGCATCCGGACCGGATCGGCGTCCAGCTCGGCTACGACGAGGCGCTGGCCCACCTGATCCAGGCCGGCGCCGACGCCCTGCTGATCCCGTCGCGCTTCGAGCCGTGCGGACTGACCCAACTCTGTGCGCTGCGCTACGGCGCCATCCCCGTCGCCGCCAGGGTCGGCGGGCTGTCCGACACCATCGTCGACACCAACGAGATGGCGCGCCGGGCGGGCGTCGGCACCGGCGTCCTGTTCTCGCCGGTGGGCCGGGAACCCTTCGAGCAGGCGCTCGTTCGCACCTGCGAGCTCTATCGTTCTCCTGCAACGTGGCGCAGGATGCAGACGAACGCTCTGCGAACCGACGTGGGCTGGGCCGGACCGGCCCGGACCTACGCCGATCTCTTTCGCCAGCTAGCCACGCCCGCGGTGACACAGGCCTGATGACGCTTCGCTTTTCCGTGCAGTCCGGACGGCCCGAGCCGCTCGGCGTGACCGTCGAGCCCGGCGGCCTCAACGTCGCCGTCGTCGCCCCCGACGCCGAGGCGATCGAGATCGTCCTCTACGACGCCAGCGGAGAGACCCAGACCGGATCGGCCATCCTCCCCGCGCAGCGCGCGGGCATCCACCACGGCTTTCTGAAAGGCCTGGGCGCCGGCACCCGCTACGGCCTGCGCGCCTATGGCCGGCACGCGCCGGAGGAGGGCCTGCGCTTCAACCCGGCCAAGCTCCTGGTCGATCCCTACGCGCGCAACCTGGATCGGCCGTTCGTCCACGATCCGATCCTTTGCGGCACCACGGCCGACGGAACACCCGATCCGCGCGACACTTCCGACCTCGTGCCGAAAGCCATCGCCACCGCTCCGGTGCGCGCCACCAGCCGGCCGCTGACCACCAATCGCGCCGAGAAGCCGCCGCTGGTCTACGAACTGCACGTGAAAGGTTTCACGAAGACCCATCCGGCCATTCCGGAGGAGGAGCGCGGCACGATCGCAGCACTGGCGCACCCGGCGGCAATCGAGCACCTGACGAGGCTCGGCGTCACCATCGTCGAGCTGATGCCGATCATGGCCTGGATCGACGAGCGCCACCTCCCCGATCTCGGCCTCACCGACTACTGGGGCTACAACACCATGGCCTTCATGGCGCCGGATCCGCGCCTCGCACCCGGCGGCATCGACGACGTGCGCAAGGCAGTGGCCGCGCTGCACGCGGCGGGCATGGAAGTCATCCTCGACATCGTGCTCAACCACACCGGCGAGAGCGACGAGTTGGGTGCCACGCTGTCCTTCCGCGGGCTCGACAACGCCGGCTACTACCGGCTCGACCCGTCCGACCGCGCCTACTACGTCAACGACACCGGCTGCGGAAACACTGTGGCGCTGGATCGCCCCTTCGCCCTGCGCTTCGCCATGGACACGATGCGTTACTGGGCGATCGCCACCGGCGTCGACGGGTTCCGGTTCGATCTGGCCACCACGCTCGGCCGGCGCATGGGTGGCTATGACCCGGAGGCGCCGCTGTTCCAAGCGATCGAACAGGACCCGATCCTGCGCGGTCTGCGGATGATCGCCGAGCCGTGGGATGTGGGCCCCGGCGGCCACCGGCTGGGCCAGATGCCGGCGCGATGGTCGGAGTGGAGCGACCGCTACCGCGACACCGTTCGCCGCTTCTGGCGCGGCGACGACAGCATTGTCGGCGATCTCGCCACCCGGCTCACCGGCTCCGCCGACATCTTCGCCGGCGCCAGACGACCGCCATCCGCCAGCGTCAACTTCATCGCCGCCCATGACGGCTTTCCGCTCGCCGACGTCGTTGCCTACACCCAGAAACACAACCACGCCAACGGCGAGGGCAACCGCGACGGCCATGGTACCAATCACTCATGGAACCACGGCATCGAGGGTCCGAGCGAGGATCGCGACATCCGCGCCATGCGCGATCGTGACGTCGCCAACATGCTTGTTACCCTGTTCGTTTCACGCGGCCTGCCGATGCTGGCGATGGGTGACGAACTTGGCCGCACCCAGCACGGCAACAACAATGCCTACGCCCAGGACAACGCCACTGCCTGGATCGACTGGTCGACTGCCGACGCAAGCCGCATGGCGCTGGTGGGCATGCTGTCCGAGATTCGCCGCAAGCACCCGGCGCTCGGCACCGATGCCTACCTGACCGGACAACCGCTGGACGCCAGCGGCCTGCCCGACATCGAGTGGCGCACCCTCGCCGGCCACGCGATGACGCCAGCGGACTGGGACAACCCGGCCACCCGCGGCCTGTTGCTGATCGCATATGCCCCGACCGGAGGAGCGACCGGCGACCGTGTCGCGGTGGCCTTCAACGCAAGCGACCGGGAAGATGCGGTGACGTTGCCCACGCCGCGCGACGGCTATGGTTGGCGCGTGCTGGTCGATACCGGTGCGGAAGACCGTATCGCAACGCGCGATGTTGACGGATCGACCCTGACGCTAGTGCCACATACCTCTGCGATTGTTGCCGAGGTGACCCAGCGTGGCAGCCGAGCGGCACCGACCGGGGGCCCGAAGGCCGCGGAAGGTCCGGTTCTTGACCGGTTGTCGGCGGCGGCCGGCATCGCGCCGGAGTGGTTCGGTGTGGAGGGCGACCGCCATGTCGTCACGCCCGAAACCAAGCGGGCACTTCTGGAATCCATGGGGCTTCCTGCGGCAAGCAGCGAAGCGGCCCGGGCCAGCCTGCACACGCTTTCGCGAGCCGGCGCACGCCGACCGCTTCCACCACTGGTGACGGCGCAGCCGGGCGAGCGCGCCGTCGTCGCCATTCCGCGCGAACCGGGCACCCGCCCCCCCGGTGCCCTGCACCTGCGGCTGGAGGACGGGGCGGAAGAAATCGTCCCGATTCCGCTCGACGCCGACGAGGACACGGTGACGGCACCGGACGGTGGAACGGTCCGTCGGATCCTGGTGCGGTTGCCGAAACTGCCCTTCGGCGACCATCGCATCCGCCTCGACGAACGCGAGGAGCGCGACGCGACGGCGCGCCTGATCGTGACGCCAAGGGCATGCTACCGACCGCCGCTTCTGGACGAAGGGCCGCGCTTCGGCCTGCAGGCGAACCTCTACAGCCTCGCGCGTGACGGCGACCAGGGCGTCGGCGACTTCACCACACTGGCGGAACTCGGCGCCAATGCCGGCACGCTGGGGGCGGCAGCCGTCGGCATCAACCCTCTGCACATGCTGTTTCCCGGCGACCGGGAGAGGGCAAGCCCCTATCACCCGTCGGACCGGCGCTTCCTCGATCCGATCTATCTCGACTTGGATGCCCTTGCCGACATCCCGCCCGAGACGCGCGGCAGCGTGCCGCCTGCCGACCTGATCGACTATCCCGCGGTCTGGGCGGCCAAGCGCAGCGCGCTGGAGGCCGGGTTCGAGCGATTCCGCCACCGACCGACCGACGATGCAGAACGCCGCGCCTTCGAGACCTTCCTCACCCGGCGCGGGCGCGGGTTGATCGTGTTCGCAACCTACCAGGTCATCGCCGAAGACCGGCCGGACGCGCCCTGGACGCGCTGGCCCTCGCCGCTGCGCCGGCCGAGCGCACCGGGCGTTTCGGAGGTGCAGTCGCGCAATCCGGGGCGGGTGTTGTTTCATTGTTGGCTGCAATGGTTGTGCGAGCGCCAGTTCGAAGCGGCGGCTCGCCAGGCGGAGGCCGGGGGGCTCGCCATCGGCATCTACCGCGATCTCGCCGTCGGCAGTGCTCCGGACGGGGCCGAGGCCTGGGCCGACCAGGATCACCTCGCGGAGAACGTCTCCATCGGTGCCCCGCCCGATCCCTTTTCCGCGGCCGGACAGATCTGGGTGGCACGTCCGCCCGCGCCGCACCGACTGAGGGCGCTCGGTTACCGGCCGCTTACGGCGCTGCTGTCCGCCAACATGCGCCACGCGGGCCTCTTGCGCCTCGACCACGTGATGGGCCTGTCGCGCCTCTACTGCGTGCCAGACGGCGCACCGGCTGCAGACGGCGCTTACGTGAACTACGCGCTCGACGAGCAGCTCGCCGTCCTCTCGCTCGCCAGTCATCGCCACCGCTGCGGCGTCGTCGGCGAAGACCTGGGCACGGTGCAGGAAGGCCTCGGCGAGCGGCTCGCGGAGGCGGAGGTCCTGTCAACGCGGGTGTTCTTCTTCGAGCGCGAGGCGGGCGGCAGTTTCAGGCCTGCGTCGGCCTACAAGAAGCGCGCGGCGACCTGCGCGGCCACCCACGACCTGCCGCCGATTGCCGGCTGGTGGTCCGGCCGCGACATCGACATCGCGGTGGATCTTGGACGCACGGCGGACCGCGACGGTGCCAAAGCAGCACGGCAGGCGGAGCGCGCGGCGCTGCTGGCGGCGATAGAGGCCGCCGGAATCGATAGGAGCGCCCTGCCCGCGGCTGACGAGGCCGAGCCCGGCATGGCCGCCCTTCAGGCCCTGGTGGATGCTGTCCATGCCTTCCTGGCGGACTGCCCGTCGGACCTTGTGCTCTTGCAGACCAAAGACCTCCTTGCCGAGACCGAGCCGGTCAACGTGCCGGGCACCGACAAAGAGTGGCCGAACTGGCGCCAGCGCCTCGGTCCGGCATTTACCCGCGCCGCGCTGGCGGAGCGTCTGCCTGAGGCGTTTCAGTCGCGGGGTCTGAAGACAGCACCGCGCGAGCCCGGCTCCGACTGAAACGCTTTATTTCCGCCCACAAAGCCAGACGGGAAACCGGTTCCCACTTTTCCTGGCTTTGCTTTGTGTGCGAAGCCAGCGCGCGACCGCGCGCCGGCCGAGATCAACGGACATTCGGTCGAGACCGAATGTCCAAGAAGTTGATCGCTCTCAAGAACGAGCAGCTTGTCTGCGGCCAAAGGGCCGCAGGCTGCTCTCAGGCCGCCCACCCGGAGCCGGTGCGCGAAGCGCACTCGGCGTGAGGAGATTCCTTTAGCCGCAATCCCGGACGGAAAACCGCAAGTGCACTTTTCCTGGGATTGGCTTCTTTCCACCGCAATCCCGGACGGAAAACCGCAAGTGCACTTTTCCTGGGATTGCTCTCGCGCCTACTTGAGCGCCTGCAGGATCGAGACGTAGTTGGCCACGGCGGCGCCGCCCATATTGAAGACGCCGCCCATCTCAGCGCCCTTCACCTGCATGTCGCCCGCCTCGCCGGCGAGCTGCATGGCGGAGACCACGTGCATGGAGACGCCGGTGGCGCCGATCGGATGGCCCTTGGCCTTGAGGCCGCCGGACGGGTTTACCGGCAGCTTGCCGTCCATGTAGGTGGTGCCTTCCTCAAGCACCCGGGCCCCCTGGCCCTGGGGGGCCAACCCCATCGCCTCGTACTCGATCAACTCGGCAATGGTGAAGCAGTCGTGGGTCTCCACGAAGGAGAGATCGTCCAGCGTCAGGTTGGCGCCGGCCAGCGCCCTGCGCCAGGCTTCCGCGCAGCCCTCGAACTGGACGATGTCGCGCTTCGACATGGGCAGGAAGTCCTGCACGTGGGCCCCGCCGCGCACGGCGACCGCCTTCTTCATGCCCAGCGCCGTGGTGGTGTCGGCGAGCACCAGTGCCGCCGCACCGTCAGATACCAGCGAGCAATCGGTGCGCTTCAGCGGTCCGGCGACGAACGGGTTCTTGTCGCTCTCCGCCCGGCAGAACTCGTAGCCGAGATCCTTGCGCATCTGCGCGAACGGGTTGGCGACGCCGTTCTGATGGTTCTTGGCGGCGATCTTCGCCAGCGCGTCGGACTGGTCGCCGTGGCGCTGGAAATAGAGGTCGGCAATCTTGCCGAAGACGCCCGCGAAGCCGGCCGGGGTCTCGCCGTCCTCCGGCAGGTAGGACGCCTTCAGGAGGTTCTGGCCGATCTCGGGAACGGGTGTCTTCGTCATCTGCTCCACGCCGACCACAAGGACGATGCGGGCGGCCTTGGCGGCGATGGACTTCAGGCCCTGATGAACCGCCGCCGAACCGGTCGCGCAGGCATTCTCGACGCGCGTTGTCGGCTTGAAGCGCAGGCCGGAATCGGCCTGGAGCACCAGCGAGGCGGTGAAGTCCTGCGGTGAGAAGCCGGCGTTGAAGTGGCCCAGCACGATCTCGTCGACGTCCTTCGCCTCGATGCCGGCGTCAGCCATGGCACGGCTGGCGACATCGACGACGAGGCTCTCGACGGTCTCGTCGGCAAGCTTGCCGAACTTCGAATGGGCCCACCCCACGATTGCAGAACACATGGTCGACGCTCCTCACGCACTTGTCGCGGCCGGCGGACACGGCCGGCGCGGATCGGTCAGCACCCGGCGGATGGATCTGCATCCGATCGCCGGCTGGCCGTGTTGGGTCAAGATCAGACCAGACCATGGCCCCGCCGCGGAGAAAGAGCAATCCGCCGGGCTCGCCGCTCGGTCATCCGGGCCCATTGGCAGCGGGACCGAGGCCTGGGTTCGCGCCCGCTCAGACGCCGCCAGTAGTCACCGTCGGACTGGTCGGCGCCGTCGTCGGTGTCGTGTCGGGCGCGGTGGGCGGCGTGACGTCGTCCATCTCGATCTGTTCCGGATCCGGCGTGGGTTCCGGAGTTGGTGTCGGCTCCGGGATCGGCTCCGGCTGGGGCGTGGGCTCCGGAATCGGCTCGGGTTCCGGCGTGGGCTCGGGTTCCGGCGTCGGCTCCGGCTGAGGCTCCACGTAGTTGTTGATCGCGTCGCGCCGGTCGATCTGGTCCACATCGTCACGGGAGGGGTCGCGGACGTAGCGTGGCAAATCGTCGAGCTGCAGGTGCCAGCCATAGAGCGGGAAGGACACAGGGCCGATGATCCGCCGCAAGCTACCATCCCAGCGCTTCGGCCCCTCGATGCGGCCGCCGGCGTGGACCAGGAGGTAGGTGCCCGGCCGGACGATGCCGACGCAGCGCGAGCCCACACAGACGTCGCTCGCACCTTCTTCCAGCAGCACGACGGCCATGCCCTGCCGCGCGAAGATGTCGAGGATGGTGCCGCGCACGCCGATCGTCGCGACGGGAGTCTTGATGGAATAGGACTGCGGCCGCGACGAGCCGGAGACGAAGCGCAGCGCGCCGCGCGCCAGCTCAACCGTCATCTCGCTGGCGCGGCCGCCTCCGGCATAGACGAAGCTGTCGAGCACCACGGCCGAGCTGGGCCCGATGTTGAGGCTTGTCTCGTCGAGAAACAGGACCTGGGTGTTGGATTTCGCACCGGTGGTGATCGTCTCGTCGCGGAAGATCCCGTCGCCCACGCCGAGTGCCCGGGTGCGGCCACCGGCATTGCCGCTGACGTCGCGCACGACGGTGGCGGTAACGCCAATCCCTTCCTGCGCCGTGGCGGGACCGGCACCGCCGGCGGCAAGCAGCGCGGCGACGGCCAGCGCCCGAACACGGCCCCCGCGCCAAGGCGAACGATTCGGATTCGGCATCGCTGGCAGCGCTCCCTGATATTTCGCGGGCGGACCCGATGCAAAAGCCGCCTCGTCGCATCACTATTGCAAGGGATCGCACGAAAGTCGTGTGATTATCATCACAATGACCGGCTTTTTTGTCTCATTGACCTGTCGAGCGGGGTGCACCCGCGCGCGAAACCCAGTAGTCTGCATGCGTTCAAGGGAGTTCGCGGCGCTGACGCCTGTCGCGGATTCGGTTTTCAAGACCGGAAGCGCCGATGACGCGTCGATTGGGTCGGATAGTCGTTCGCGTTGCTTCGGCAATGACCTTGACGCTCGCCGTCTCCGGGCTTGCCGCAACGAGCCCGGCGGCCGCCAACGCCCCTTCCGATGAGATGGCCGTGCTGTTCCGCCAGGTGCTGGCCAACCCGGCCGATACCCAGGCGAACCTTGCCTATGCGCGCGCCGCAGAACGCGCCGGCGAACGACGCAAGGCGCTGGCGACCTACGAGCGCATCCTTCTGAACGATCCTGGCAACGCCGAGGCCAGGGAGGGTCTCGCCAGGGTACGCCGGGCGATCGAACCGTCCTGGACCAACATCACGCTCTCCACCGGCGCCGGCTACAACTCCAATCCGTTGCAACGCGCCGACGGGGCGCCTCAGCCCGGCAGCGCCTTCGCCATGATCGATGCGCGGTTCCGGGACGAGCGACCGCTCGGCTGGTGGCGCTGGCGCTCAGAGTTCGCTGCGGGTGGCTGGTACTACGACCGCACCGAGGCAATGAACTCCGGCTACGTGCTCGGCAACATCGGACCGCTCATCCCGGTGCCCGGCAGCCTGGCGCTGCGCCCGGTCGCCATCGCCGGCTATCGCTGGCTCGACCAGACCGACCTCTATGGCGAGATCGGCGGCGGGCTGGAGCTGGAGGGGCGGTTCCAGGGCGCGGTGCAGGCGTTGAAGCTCGCCGCGGTCTACCGCGACTATGGAGAGGACTGGTCGTCGGATTCCGGACCGGTGGTCGACCTGGAAGGCCGGTTCTCCTTCCCAGCCCTGTTCTTCAACTCAGACGCCCTGTTCCTGCGCCCGCGCGTGCGCTGGTCGGATGTCGGATCCGATCCGGTGCCGTTCCTGCCGACCCAGTTCCAGGTGGGCAAATACTGGGAGGTGGGCGGCCGGATCGACTACCGCGTGGCGCTGTCCAACTACATAACCGCCGGTGCTGGGGTCGCGATCTACCAGCGCTGGTTCGCCGATCCGTCGACCGTCGGCGGCGACGACCGCGAGGACACCTATTTCGCGCCGGGCGCCAACGTCACGCTGACGAACCTTCTGACCGACAGCGTCGATCTGAGGGCCGACTACATCTACCAGGTCCAGACCTCCAACGACGCCTCGCGGGAGTTCGACGCCCACCTCGTCATGGGGCGCCTCGTCGGGCGCTTTTAAAGAATGCAGGCGCCCTCCTCCGCGAAGCCGCTGCGGCGCCGGAGGCTGAGGCGAACCGACCGGCGGGCGCGCATTGCCGTCGCGCTGGTGGCGATCGCCATCATGGCGGGAGCGCTGGTGCTGCGGTTCGCCGATCCGTCGCTGCTGACCCATCTGCGCAATCTCGCCTTCGACGAGTATCAGCGCCTGGCGCCGCGCACCTACGACCCGACGCTTCCGGTGCGGATCGTCGCCATCGACGAAGTCTCTCTCGGCACGCTTGGCCAGTGGCCCTGGCCGCGCGAGCGGTTGGCGGAGATCGCCGCCCGCCTCACTGATGCCGGAGCGGCGGCAATCGCATTCGACTTGGCACTGTCGGAACCCGACCGGAGCAGCCCGGCCGTCGTCCTGCGCCGCATGCCGGAAAGCGCCGAGCGCAACCGTCTGCTCGCCGACCTGCCGCCGGAGGGCGACGGTGACCGGCTCCTGGCGGACACGTTGGCAAGCACCCCCACGGTGCTGGGGCTGATCCTCACCAACGCCGAAACCGATAGTCAGGTGCCGGCCAAGAGCGGCTTCGCCAGTGCTGGCGACGATCCCAAACCGTTCCTGCCACACTTCTCCGCCGTGACGGCGCCGCTCGAGCCACTGGCCGACAACGCCGCCGGGCTCGGCGCCATGAACTGGATCCCCGATCGCGACCAGATCATCCGCACGGTGCCGCTTCTGTTCGTGGTGGATGACACGGTGGTGCCGGGGCTGGCGGCTGAGGCGCTGCGCGTGGCCCAGGGCGCGTCGACCTTCCTCGCCCGCGCCTCCAACGCCAGCGGCGAGACGGCCTTCGGCCAGGCAACCGGCGTCAACGCCATCCGGATCGGCGGCATCACCGTGCCCACCGGCCCGCAGGGCACAGTCCGCATCCACTACACGCCCACCACGCCGGAGCGCCTGATCTCCGCCGCCGCCATCGTCGACGGCTCGTTCGATCCCGATGCGGTGGCGGGCCGGATCGTGCTGGTGGGCGCCACCGCGCCTGGCCTGCTCGACCTGCGCTCGACCCCGATCGATGTCGCGGTTCCGGGCGTGGAAGTGCACGCCCAGTTGCTGGAACACGTGATCGGCGGCGGAATGCTGCACCGCCCCGACTGGGCAAGCGGGCTGGAGACGGTGGTGTTCGTGGTGCTCGCCATCGTCATCGCCCTCTCCGCCGCCTACCTGCCGGTCCGGGTCAGTTCCGCGATCGGCGTCGTCGGCATCGCGGGCTGGTGCACTGCGAGCTGGCTTGCCTATACGAATGCCCACCTGCTGCTCGATCCGACCTTTCCGGCGCTCGCAGCAGCGGCGGTGCTGTTCGCCACGGTCGGCTTCGTCGCGTTCCGGGAAGAACGCGGCAGGCGCGAAATACGCTCCGCCTTCGGCCGCTACGTGGCGCCGGGGTTGGTGGAGGAACTGGCACGCGATCCGGAGCGGCTGCGCCTGGGCGGCGAGATCCGGGACATGACCATCCTGTTCACCGACATGCGCGGCTTCACCACGGTGTCGGAAGGCATGGACGCGGAACGGCTGACGGCCTTCGTCAACGCCTTCCTGACGCCGCTGACGGACACCATCCTCGCCAATCGCGGCACCATCGACAAATATATCGGCGACGCGGTGATGGCCTTCTGGAACGCGCCGCTCGACGACCCGGACCATGCCCGCCATGCCTGCAAGGCGGCGCTCGGCATGCTCAAGGCCATCGAACGCTTCAACGCGGCCGACCACACCTACCCGCCCGTCGCCATCGGCATCGGCCTCAACACCGGCGCCTGCTGTGTCGGCAATCTGGGCTCGGAACGGCGCTTCGACTATTCGGTGATCGGCGACGACGTGAACGTCGCCTCGCGCCTGGAGGGCCAGACCAAGGCCTACGGGGTGCCGATCATCGTCGGCGAACAGACGGCCCGCGCCGTACCGGACTTCGCGCTCGTCGAGTTTGACCGGGTGCGGGTGAAGGGCAAGACGGTGCCGATCAGCCTGTTCGCGCTCATGGGCGACGCGACGGAGGCGACGTCCCCCGCGTTCGAGAGCCTCCGCGACGCCATCGCCCGCCTGACGGCGGCCTACCGGGCGGGCGACATCGACGGAGCTGACAAGGCGGTCGCCGATGCGGAGGCAGCAAACGGTAACGGACGCTTCGCCACCATCGTGGCGCTGTATCGGGAGCGTCTCGACACGCTTCGGGGCCACCCCCTTCCGCAGGGCTGGACCGGCATCCACGATCTCGACAAGAAGTAGCGGCTTCGCTTGCTGCCGGCACGGCCGGGAGAGGGGTCAGTCCTCCACGGGGACGACGCCGGCAAGCGGCAGGCGACCGCCATCGGCGTAGACGGTCTGACCGGTGATGTAGCTGGCCTCGTCGGAGGCGAGGAAAGCGACAACCGCGGCAATCTCTGACGGATCGCCGATGCGGCCGAGGGGTGTCCGCGACAGGATTGCCCGACGGCCGTCCGGATCGTCTGACAGTTCCTTCAGCATGTCGGTGGCGATGGAACCCGGACCGACCGCGTTGACCCGGATCCCGTAGGGTGCGAGCGCCAGCGCCGTGGAACGGGTAAGCTGGTTGAGGCCGCCCTTGGAGACCGAATAGGGCACATGCGCGCCGTGCGCCACGACCGCGTTTACGCTGGACATGTTAACGATCGAACCCGGCGATCCGCCCGCCTCAATCTGCTCGACCATCTGCCGCGCAACGGCCTGAGACACCAGGAATGCGCCCTTCAGGTTGACGCACAGGACCCGGTCGAACTCCTCTTCCTCGAGCTCGAGGAAGGATCCACTGCCGAGCACACCGGCATTGTTGACGAGAACGTCAATGTGGCCGAAGGCATCGAGCGTCGCGGCGATCAGGTTGCGCACGTCCAGGCGCTCTCCGACATTGCACTCGATAGGCAGGATTTCGCCGCGCCCGCCAAGATCCTCGGCAGCGGCCTCGACGCTTGCGTCTTCCAGATCGGCGATCACGACGCGCGCGCCTTCCCTGAGGAAACGTCTGGCGACGGCGTAACCGATTCCGCCCGCTCCGCCAGTGACGATCGCGACCTTGTTCTCAAGAAGCATGATCCGACGCGCCCCTTCCTGGCGAGACCGTTGCCCATGCGCCGGGTCGGCGTAGGCGGGGTCGTTCCATCCTAAACCGGAACGCCTGCCGCCGGTTCCCGGACAGGCGGGTGGAAGGTCTCGTCAACAGGACGGCAGGTCAAGCCTTGCCAGCACGGCCTACCCCGCGATGGCGGATTGCGTCCTCGATCTCGTGGATGATGGCCGGGTCGTCGATGGTCGCCGGCATCCGGTAGCTTTCGCCGTCGGCGACGGACCGCATCGTGGCACGCAAGATCTTGCCGGACCGGGTCTTCGGCAGGCGCTCGACTGTCACGACGCGCTTGAACGCGGCCACCGGACCGATCTGGTCGCGGACCCTCTGGACGAGTTCCCGCTCGATTTCTTCCGGGTCCTGCTCGATGCCGGACTTCAGCACGATGAAGCCGCACGGTACCTGCCCCTTCAGCGAGTCCGTCACGCCGATGACGGCGCACTCGGCGACCGCCGGATGCGCCGACAGCACCTCTTCCATCGCCCCGGTGGACAGGCGGTGGCCAGCCACGTTGATGATGTCATCGGTGCGGGCCATGATGAACAGGTAGCCATCCTCGTCAACATAGCCGGCGTCCGACGTCTGGTAGGTGCCCGGAAAGGCGTCGAGATAGGCCTTGCGGAACCGCGCGTCATCCCCCCACAGCGTCGGCAGACAGCCTGGCGGCAGCGGCAGCTTTACCACGATGTTGCCGAGCGTGCCGGCCGGCACAGGCTGGCCGCTCTCGTCCACCACCTGAATGTCGTAGCCGGGCATGGCCACGGTGGGCGAGCCAAGCTTTACCGGAAGCCGCTCGATGCCCATTGGGTTGGCAGCGATCGCCCAGCCCGTTTCCGTCTGCCACCAGTGATCGATGACCGGCACGCCGAGCGCCCTCTCGGCCCACTGGATCGTATCGGGATCGGCACGCTCTCCGGCCAGGAACAGCGTCCGGAACCCGGAAAGATCATAGTCTCCGACGAGCTTCGCCTCCGGATCGTCCTTCTTGATGGCGCGCAACGCGGTCGGCGCGGTGAACAGCGCCGAGACCCGGTTCTCCGAGATTACCCGCCAGAACGCGCCCGCATCAGGCGTGCCGACCGGCTTGCCCTCGAAGACGACGGTCGTGCAGCCGTAGAGCAGTGGCGCGTAGACGATGTAGGAGTGGCCCACCACCCAGCCGACGTCCGAAGCGGCCCAGAAGACCTCTCCTGGCTCCACGCCGTAGACGTTCTCCATCGACCAGGTCAGCGCAACCATGTGGCCGCCATTGTCGCGCACGACGCCCTTGGGCTGGCCGGTGGTTCCGGACGTGTAGAGGATATAGAGCGGATCGGTCGCGGCCACCGGAACGCACGGAACGGCGCGGCCGGCCGTCCTGGCGGCCTCCACGAGCGCGGTCAGGTCGAGATCCCCGGGCCGGTCGAGGGACGCCGCCTGCTGCTCGCGCTGGTGAACGAGGACATTTTCCGGCTTGTGGCGAGCTTCGTCGATGGCCGCTTCGACGAGGGGCTTATAGGCGACGACACGCCCGGGCTCGATGCCGCAGGAGGCGCAGACGATGGCTTTCGGCGTGCAGTCGTCGATGCGGGTGGCGAGTTCGTGGGCGGCAAAGCCGCCGAAGACGACGGAATGAACCGCCCCGAGCCGGGCGCAGGCCAGCATGGCGACCAGCGCCTCGGGGATCATCGGCATGTAGATGATGACCCGGTCGCCCTTGGCCACGCCCTGATCCATGAGCACCGCCGCGGTGGCCTCCACCTCACGCAGGAGTTCCGCGTAGGTGATGGTCCGGCTGTGGCCGGTGATCGGCGATTCGTAGATGATCGCCGCCTGGCCGGGCCTGCCGCGTGCCACATGCCGATCGACACAGTTGTAGCAGGTGTTGCAGGTGCCGTCGGGAAACCAGCGGCCATAGGTGCCGAGGGACGCGTCGAACGCCGTCTCCGGCGGCCGAATCCAATCGATGGCATCGGCCTCCCTCAGCCAAAACCCCTCAGGGTCGGCCATCCAGGAATCGTAGACCGCGCGATAGGCGTTTTTTGCCATGGCTTTTCCTCCCGCACCATTCCGCGGTCAGCGAGAATGGGTTAGACCCTATCCTCCTGACAAGGACTTCCGGCGCCCGCCGGACAATCGTGACGTCTGCCTGGCGCCGTCCGCATCGCACGCGCGAGGTCCGGACCGGGCACCGGCGGAACGCCGATGAAGGCGAAGCTTCCTTGCGCCGGCCTGTCTGGCGCGCGGTTACCCATCAGGGGCGTGCCCGAAACCCGGTTCGCGCGCCTTGCCAAAAATCAAACGCGGCGGCTGCCGGCGCGTCCCTCTCTTCAGATCCCAGTCGCTTCCCCCGCTTCATGATCCTCGACCCCGTCTTCTATCTCGCCGCGATTCCGGCCGTCCTGATCGTCGGGATCTCCAAGGGTGGTTTCGGCGGCTCCATCGGGATCCTGGGCGTTCCGCTGATGTCGCTGGTGACCTCGCCGATCCACGCGGCGGGGATCATGCTGCCAATCCTCATCCTGATGGATTTCATCGCGGTCGCCTCCTACTGGAGCGTCTTCGACCGCAAGGTTCTCATGATGACGATACCGGGGGCGCTGGTGGGTGTTTCGCTCGGCTACCTGATGGCCACCAGCGTGGACGAGGCAATGGTCCTCCTCATCGTCGGCATGGTCGCTGTGGCCTTCACCCTGGACCACTGGCGCAAGGTCTACCTGAGTGGTCGCGCGCCGAAGAAGGCGGGGCACAACTTGATCAAGGGCACATGCTGGGGGCTCGTTTCGGGCTTCACCAGCTTCGTCTCCCACGCCGGCGGACCGCCCTACCAGATGTACACGGTCCCGCTGGGACTGCAGAAACGCATCTTCGCCGGCACGGCGGTCATCTTCTTCTTCGCCATGAACGTCGCCAAGCTGGTCCCCTATTTCCTGCTTGGACAGTTCTCGGCGGAGAATCTGTGGACGTCGGCCGCACTGTTTCCGGTGGCGGCGCTGGCCACGCTTCTGGGTGTGTGGCTGGTGAAGATCGTGCCGCAGGAGCTGTTCTACCGCATCCTGTACATCGTCGTTCTGCTGGTCGGCGTGAAGCTGATCGTTGACGGAATATCCGGCCTTCTGGCCTGACCCTGCGCGCATTCTTCAAGAGGCAGACACGCGCTCGACCCGGCTGGCGATCAGAACCGCCAGCCGAGATTTTGCGCGAGATCAACGCGACGCACCGCGTCGGCGGCTGACGGCCGATGGCCGCCCGCCAGCGCCATGCTCAATGCTTGGTGGGCTGCAGAACCGTCAGGCGGTGGCGTGAATCCCCTCGGGACTCTTGAGACGGTTGATCTCGTCCTTGAGTGCAAGCTTGCGACGCTTGATGGAAGCGATGGCGAGGTCGTCGGTTGCGGGCTGCGTCATCGCGGTGTGCAGCTCCTCCTCCAGCGCGGCATGGCGGCGTTCCAGTTCGGCCACATGCGATTCCATCGTCATCGTCTACCTCCCGAAAGAGCGTTGTCGATCAGTTCAGCGGTTCACGAGCCCATCAGGCCCGTCTCTTAGACTTGGGCTTTTAATCGGGCGAGGGAAGGGTAGCCGGAGAAGAAAAAAGTCCAAATCGACATGCACGTTCTGGCTGCAGTCGACGCCCCTCCCAAGCGGTGCGCCATCCGTGGTATAAAACGCCAGCGCCCGTGCGGCCTCGTCCGCGACGGGCGTTTCGATGCCCGGGCCGTCTTGTGGAGTGTGTCGGTCATGAGTGACGAGGAGGCGGAAGCCGCGCGCGACGAGCTGGTGCGCCTGAAAACGGAGCACCAGGATCTCGATGCGGCGATCGCGGCGATGGCCGGAAGCGGGGTCGGCGACCAGATCCAGATCCAGCGCCTGAAGAAGCGCAAGCTGCAGCTCAAGGACCGCATCTACCAGCTCGAGGACCTGCTCTACCCCGACATAATTGCCTGACCGAAAGCGGGTCGTACCTTGCGCGGACCGCTCCGCTTCGTTAAATCGCGCGCTTCCCGACGGGCCAAGCGCCCCAGCCCCCGTTCGCGACGATCCGACGTCGCCCGTCCTGCAAGAGGAGCCGGCCTCCATGGCATCCGAAACGCCGCCGGTGGCGGTCATCATGGGCAGCCAGTCCGACTGGTCCACCATGCGCCACTGCGTCGAAACGCTGGAGGCGCTGGGCGTCGGCCACGACACGCGCATCGTGTCCGCTCATCGGACGCCCGATCGGATGTATGCGTTCGCCAAGGATGCCAAGGCGCGCGGCGTGAAGGTCATCATTGCGGGTGCGGGCGGCGCCGCCCACCTGCCCGGCATGACCGCCGCGCTCACCACCCTGCCCGTCTTCGGCGTGCCCGTGGAAAGCCGGGCGCTCTCCGGCGAGGACAGCCTGCTCTCCATCGTTCAGATGCCGGCCGGCGTGCCGGTCGGCACCCTGGCCATCGGCCGAGCGGGCGCGGTCAACGCTGCGCTGCTGGCCGCCTCGGTGCTGGCCCTCTCGGACGCCGGCGTGGCCGAGCGGCTGGAAGCCTGGCGGGCGGAACGCTCGGAGGCCGTTGCGGAGGTGCCTGACCGTGACGCGTAACACCGACGACGCGCGCGTGCTCGCCCCCGGCGACACGATCGGCATCCTGGGCGGCGGCCAGCTCGGCCGGATGATCGCCCTGGCGGCGGCCCGGCTCGGCCTCGACTGCCACATCTTCTGCCCGGATCCCGACAGCCCGGCCTTCCGTGTCGCGAAGGACGCGACGGTGGCGGACTACGTGGACGCCGCCGGACTGAAAACGTTCGGCGAGAGCGTCGACGTGGTCACCTACGAGTTCGAGAACGTCCCCGCGGAGACGCTTGCGCATCTGGCGCCGCACACCCCGATCCGGCCGGGCGCACGCTCGCTCGCCGTGTCGCAGGACCGGTTCGACGAAAAGACGTTCCTCTCCGATGCCGGCGTTCCCATTGCAGACTTCCGCCGCATCGACAGCGAGGCCGACATCGCCCCAGCCCTGGCCGAGCTCGGCTCTCCGGCGATCTTGAAGACCCGCCGCTTCGGCTATGACGGCAAGGGTCAGACCACGGTAACCGATGCGACCGACGCGGCCCGTGCCTGGGAGGCCATCGGCGGCGCGCCCGCCGTCCTGGAAGCCCGTGTGCCGTTTCGCATCGAATGCTCGGTGATCGTGGCGCGCGGCCTCGATGGCCATGCCGTCACTTACGACATCGCCGAAAACGCCCACGAGAACCACATCCTCAAATACAGCCGCGTGCCCGCCGGCGTTGCTCCGGCGACCGCCGAGGCAGCCCGCGCAATGGGTCTACGAGTCGCCGAGGCCCTCGGCCACGTGGGTGTCATCACGGTCGAGCTATTCGTGGTGGGCGAAGGCGCCGAGGAGCGTCTCATCGCCAACGAGATCGCGCCCCGCGTCCACAATTCCGGGCACTGGAGCGAGGACGCCACCGTCGCCTCGCAGTTCGAGAATCACGTTCGGGCCGTGGCCGGCTGGCCGGTGACAGAGCCGATGCGTCATTCCGACGTGGAGATGGAGAACCTGATCGGCGCCGACGCCAACCGGTGGCCGGAGCTTCTCGCCGAGCCCGGCGCCCAGCTTCATCTCTACGGCAAGCGGGAGGCGCGGGCAGGCCGCAAGATGGGCCACATCAACCGGCTGAAAGGCCCGGCCAGCGGGCACTGACGCCTGTCAGCCAACCCGCTCCCGAACCTTAGCGAGCGTGGACAGGTCGGCCGCAATCTGGTAGGAAACGCGTCCTGCCGACCCTGTGCCGGCGGTGGTCGCGGCCCCGCAAGGCGTACGCGATCTTGTTTTTTGTGCCCTTCACCGGGCACGCGGCCACGGACGGGCCCACGCGTCCGACCCCGAGAGCAGCCACCGCCGTCTACAAGACGCGGCTCGCTGTTCGCGACATTGGCAGGCGATCCCCGCTCACGCGACACCAGAGGCAATGGCTCGCGGATCCGGGGGCATGGTGACCGAAACAGGGCAGATACGTGCAAGTTCTCGTTCGTGACAACAACGTCGATCAGGCCCTGAGGGCGCTGAAGAAGAAGCTTCAGCGCGAGGGCGTCTTCCGCGAGATGAAGATGCGCGGCCATTACGAGAAGCCGTCGGAGAAGAAGGCGCGCGAGAAGGCTGAGGCCGTCCGCCGCTCCCGCAAGCTGGCCCGCAAGCAGGCCCAGCGCGAAGGCCTTCTGCCCAGCAAGAAGCGCTAAGGCGCATTTCCCCACGCCGCGGCCCGGAACACCGGGGTGCCTGCGGCCGTTCTCCTTTACCTCATGCGACAAGGCGGTTCGCCGATGGAATGGACGAGACGCATGCCGGCCTCATCCAGACGGACAAACGCGGTCGCCGCCTGGCGCGGCCTGATCCTGGCCGGGACGGCCCTCACCCTGGCCGCCTGCCAGTCTTCGGGTGGCGGCAACCAGGTGATCGATCCGCGCGCCGGCTCGGCGGTCAACATCCAGTCTCTGACGACGGTGGTGGAAGCCAATCCGCAGGACCCAACCGCCTACAACATCCGCGGCACCGCGCATGGCCAGGCCGGCGACAACCGCGCCGCGCTGGAAGACTTCAATACCGCGATCCAGCTCAATCCGCGCTACTATCAGGCCTATGCCAACCGGGCCCTGGTCTATCGGCGGATGGGCGATCTCAACAGTGCGCTCAACGACTACAACAGCGCGCTGTCGATCAACCCGAGCTACGACGTGGCGCTCATCGGCCGTGGCAACCTGTTCCGCCTGAACAACAATTACGGACGGGCCCTGCAGGACTTCAACACCGCCATCAGCATCGATTCCTCCGACGCCCGCGCCTTTCACAATCGCGGCCTGATCTACCAGGCGCAGGGCCAGCACCAGCGCGCCATCGAGGACTTCGCCACCGCCATCGGTCTCGGCCCCAACAACCCCGAGCCCTATAATGGGCGCGGTGTGTCCTACCTGGCGCTGAACGACACCGGTGTCGCGCTGGACGACTTCAACCAGGCGCTCCAGCTCGACCGGCAATATGCCGAAGCCTGGGCGAACCGGGGACTGGCGCTGGAGACCCAGGGCGAGCGCAACAAGGCGCGCGCCGCCTACAGCCGGGCGCTGACCATCGACCCCGGCATGCAGAGCGCCAAGGACGGCATCAGGCGGCTGGATTCGGGCAAACCGCCGCTGCGCGGCACCTGAGCCTAAAGAGGCCCTTTGCCCGGCAATCGCCGGGCACCGTCCGACGACAGACACGAAAAAGCCCGCGGCCATCCGGCGCGCGGGCTTTTCCAATTAAGGGGACGGACGGAGGGCGATGCGCCGCCCTGCCCGCTTCTGCAGCTCAGCCGGCGGCCGCGAGCGGCTGGGCAGACGGCTTCGGCTGAACCTCTGCCAGGTAGTCGTTCATGAGCTGCTGGGTGATCTCGCCGACTTCGAAGCGATGCTCGCCGATCTCCGAAACCGGCGTGACCTCTGCCGCCGTTCCGGTCAGGAAGCACTGCTCGAAATCGTCGAGCTCCTCCGGCAGGATCGTCCGCTCGACGACCTCGATACCACGCTTCCTGGCCAGCCCGATGACCGTGTCGCGGGTGATGCCGGCCAGGAAGCAGTCCGGCGTCGGCGTGTGGATGACGCCGTCCTTGACGAAAAACACGTTGGCGCCAGTGGTCTCGGCCACGTGACCGCGCCAGTCGAGCATCAGCGCATCCGCATAGCCCTTCGCCTCCGCCGCATGCTTGGAGAGCGTGCAAATCATGTAGAGGCCGGCCGCCTTGGCCTTGGAGGGCGCGGTGGCCGGATCCGGACGGCGGTAGATCGCATGGTCGAGACGGATGCCGCGCAGGCGCTCGGCCGGGTCGAAATAGCTCGGCCATTCCCAGGCCGCGATGGCCACGTTGATGGAGTTGGACTGGGCCGAGACGCCCATCATCTCGCTGCCGCGCCACGCAACCGGGCGCAGGTAGCCGTCCACAAGGTTCTGCCGGCGCAGGATGTCGCCCTGAGCCTCGTTCAGTTGTTCGGCCGAATAGGGGATGGTGAAGCCCAGCATCTCGCCAGACTTGATGAGCCGCTCGGTGTGATCCTCCAGGCGGAAGATCTCGCCGCCATAGGCCCGCACGCCCTCGAACACGCAGCTGGCATAATGCAGCCCGTGGGTGAGCACGTGAACCTTCGCATCGGCCCACGGAACGAATTCGCCGTTGTACCAGATCAGACCATCGCGCTGATCGAATGCGATGCCGGCCATGACGGGCATCTCCTTATTGCTTGTGTTCTTTTGCCATCCGGCACCATCACCCCGGCAACGCTGAGCCCGGGTCGTGTCGGCTTTGCCTGACGAAGCGAAGCTCGCTAAGGTCGCCGCAGTTTCCGGCGGGATTCGGCAGCTTCGCATCCTCCGCCGCTCATGATGCACGATCGAAGGATTGTTTCGTCAAGACACACCTTCTCGTAACAATCGCAAACGCAATATGTCAATATGGCTGACATAATTTCGCATTCCTTCGATCGACGCGGCGAGGACGCCCGTTCCGGCTCCGACGATGGCGATCTGCCGGAGATCCGCTACGAGCTCATCGAGCTTCTGTTCTTCGCCTATCGCGATTTCGTGGGCGAGGCGGATTCGGTGCTCGCCGAGTTCGGCTTCTGGCGCGCCCATCATCGGGTCGTGCACTTCGTCGACCGCAATCCCGGCATTCGGGTGGCGGAATTGCTGGCGATCCTGAAGATCACCAAGCAGAGCCTGGGCCGCGTCCTGAAGGAGCTGGTCGACAAAGACTTCATCGAGCAGCGTCGCGGCCCCTCCGACAAGCGCCAGCGCCTGCTCTACACCACCGACAAGGGCCGTGCACTCGCCCAGCGCCTGGCCGAGATCCAGAGCCAGCGGATCGCCAAGGCGCTGTCCGACCTGGGCCCGGACGGGGCGGAGATCGCACGCCGCTTCCTCAGCGACCTCGTCGATCCAGACGAGCGGGCGGAAGTGGCGCGCCTGACGGCGAGGAGGCGCGGATCATGACCCAGGCGATGCCAAGCGACGATGCCGCCCACCTGCTGATCGTCGACGACGACAGCCGGATCCGCAGTCTGCTCAACCGCTACCTCACCGGTGAGGGCTACCGGGTCAGCGAGGCGGCCGATGCAACCGAAGCCCGACGCAAGCTGCAGACCTTCGCCTTCGACCTCGTGATCCTCGACGTGATGATGCCAGGCGAGAGCGGCTTCGATCTTTTGAACTCCACGCTCGCCGGCACGGAGATCCCGGTGATCATGCTGACCGCGCGCGGCGAGAGTGACGACCGCATCAATGGTTTCGAGCTCGGCGCCGACGACTATCTGACCAAGCCGTTCGAGCCGCGCGAACTGGTGCTCAGGATCGCCCGTGCCTTGAAGCGCGCCGGCGGGACGCAGAAGCAGTGGCACTCGGCGGTGGCTTTCGGCACCTTCGTGTTCGACATCGAGCGCGAGGAGCTGCGCAACGGCGCCGAGGTGGTGAGGCTGACGGACAGGGAGCGCACCTTGATGAAGGCGTTCTCGCAGCAGCCCGGCGAGACCATCGCCCGTCACCTGCTCATCACCGATGAGGCGAAGATGAGCGAACGGACCGTCGACGTGCAGATCAATCGGCTGCGACGCAAGATCGAAGTCGATCCGGCCAATCCGCGTTACCTGCAGACCATCCGCGGGGTCGGTTACCGGCTGATGGCCGATCCGCGCGACTGAAAGGCGGCACTGCAGGCCGTGTGGGGCGTGCCCGCGAAATCGCCCAGATTGGCTGCTGAATGACAGGTTCGGACGGGTGGACCGGCATGCGTTGCACGCGCCCCGTCCCCCAGACAGCAAGGCGCGCAATGGCCACGCTCGACGACACCACTGAAGCGGATCTGCCGGAACGTCCGCTCTGGCAGCGGGTGCTGCGGTCCGGCGGCTTGCCGCCGCCGGTCGGACGCTGGCTGCGGCGCCAGATGCCCAAGCGGCTGTTCGCGCGTTCGCTGCTCATCGTCATCATTCCGATGGTGCTCCTGCAGTCGGTCGTGGCGTTCGTGTTCCTGAACCGCCACTGGCAGAACGTGACCGACCGGCTGTCTGAGACGACGGCGGCCGAGGTCGCCACCATTGTCGAACTCATCGAGCGCGCGCCGAGCCCATCGGAGGCGCAGGCGGTGGTGGCCACGGCAGCTCGCTCGCTGTTCGTGTTCGCGAGCCTGGAGCCGGACGGCAAACTGCCGCCGCCGATGCCGAAACCGTTTTTTTCGCTGCTTGACCGGACGCTCTCCAGCGCCATCCGCGACCGGGTCGGCAAGCCCTTCGCCATCGAGATCGTCAACGAGGAAAAATTCGTCGAGATCCAGATCAAGCTGAACGCGGGCGTGTTCACGGCGGTGGTCCGGCGTAGCCAGGCCTACGCCACCAACTCCCACATCACGCTGGTGTGGATGGCCGGCACCTCGGTGGTGCTGCTTTCCATCGCTGCCCTGTTCCTGCGCAACCAGATCCGTCCGATCCAGCGGCTGGCCGACGCGGCGGAAAGCTTCGGACGCGGTCGGCCCATCACCGGGTTCCGGCCACGTGGCGCCACGGAGGTCCGGCAGGCCTCGCGCGCCTTCATCGAGATGCGGCGGCGCATCGAGCGGCAGATGGAGCAGCGCACGGCGATGCTGGCGGGCGTCTCCCATGACCTGCGCACCATCCTAACGCGCTTCAAGCTGGAACTCGCCTTTCTCGGCGACGGAGAAGAGACGGAGGCGCTCAAGAAGGATGTCGACGCCATGCAGGCGATGCTGGAGGACTATCTGGCTTTCGCACGCACCGACATCGAGGAAGCGTCCGAGACCATCGACCTGTCGGAGCTTGTCGAGGACCTGGCCGTGGAGGCACGGCGGCGCGGCGCGAAAACGACCGTGCGATTTGAAGGCGACCGTGACATCGAGGCGAAACCGAACGCTTTGCGTCGGGGCATCCAGAACCTGGTGGTCAACGCCGCCCGCTATGGCAAAACGGTGGAGATCTCGGCGCGCAACACGGAAGGCTGGGTGACCATCTCCATCGACGACGACGGGCCGGGCATTCCCGCGCAGTCGCGCGAGGATGTGTTCCGACCCTTTTTCCGCCTCGACACGGCCCGCAACCAGGATCTCGGCGGCACGGGGCTCGGGCTGGCGATCGCCCGCGACACGGTGCGCGGCCACGGCGGCGACATCCTGCTGACGGACTCGCCGCTCGGCGGCCTCAGGGCCCGCATCCACCTGCCGGCATAAGAGGCGGGGTCAGAACAGCTTGCCCCCGTTCGGGACGCGCTTGTCGATGCCGGCGAGAACCACGTTGCCCTCTTCGTCCGGGAAGCCGAGGGTCAGGACCTCGGAGCGGATCGGGCCGATCTGGCGCGGCGGGAAATTGACCACCGCCATCACCTGCTTGCCGACCAGTTCCTCCGGCGCGTAGTGCTCGGTGATCTGAGCGGACGACTTTTTCAGCCCGATCTCCGGACCGAAGTCGATCATGAGCTTGATCGCCGGTTTGCGCGCCTCCGGGAAGGGCGCGGCTTCCACGATGGTGCCGGCGCGCACGTCGACCTTCAGGAAGTCGTCGAAGGAAATCGTGCCTGACGGGGTTTCGGCCTGGCTCATCGCAGCTCCCTTTCCATGCTGTGGCGCGCAGCACATTCCGTGCAAGCGGGAGCCCCGGGGTAGCCGATCCGCCGGCCACGCGACAAGCGCGGCGGCTTCGGCCAAACTCAGATGGGCTCTTCCGTCGCAACGTCCGAGACAACCGGATCCGTGGGACGGCGCTCCGGCCAGCGCCGACGGGGCGGACGCCGCAACACGCGACCGAGACGCTCCAGCCGCTCGAAGGAGCTTTGCGCACGGCGCAGCTCCTTGTCGAGCGCGGCCATGGTGCGCGGCATCCCCTCATCCGCCTCGTTGACGAAGACCCGCAACACGCGGGCGAACGACACCACGAGTCCCTGGGTGACCGCGGCCCCGAGCAACCCCTCGAACCGGATCCCCGCCGCCGTCAGCATCCAGCGTTGGGAGACGAGGCCGATCCGGTTGATGCTGGCGGCAAGCAGCGGGTCCTGCCGCACCGACCGGAACAGACCGTGGAGCGCAGCGCGGTGTGGCCGCAGCACATCCAGCCGCCGCATGAGCACGTCGAACAGGCGTTCGCGCGGCGGCTCGTCGGCCATGTCGGAAACATCCTCGGCGAGCACGGCCTCGTCCACGTCACGGACGAACGCCTCGTAGATCGCAAGCTTGGTGTCGAACATCCCCCGCAGCTCGGCCAGCGACACGGACGCCCGCTCCGCGATTTCGTCGAGTCCGATCTCGGCGAAGGGTTTTTGCGACAGGAGATCGAGGAAGGCGGTGATGACGCTCTGGCGCTGCTGCTTGGTGGCCATGACGAACTCCCTTCTCGCAAGACGGCACGCCGCATCGAGCGGGCCGCGTCTGTTCAATGAGATAGGAACCCGGGCTGTGAATCCAATGCGACAGGCAAGCCCACTCGACCTGGCGGACTAGCTCCCCAGTTCCCGGGCGCGGATCCTGGCGGCGTCAACTGCGGCAACGAAGAGTTTCTCCATCGCTGCGTCGTTCATCAGCACGCCGAGCGCCGCGGCCGTGGTGCCACCGGGCGAGGTCACGTTGCGGCGCAGGGTTTCGGCCTCCGCATCGCTGGCATCGAGCAACGCGCCAGCGCCCGAGACCGTACCCCGGGCAATTCGCATGGCGAGATCTTCCGGAAGCCCGACCTTGCGGCCCGCCTCCGCCAGACACTCCACCATGTGAAACACGTAGGCCGGGCCGGAGCCGGAGACGGCGGTGGCGGAATCGATCAGGCCTTCGTCGTCCACCCACTCGACCATGCCGATGGCGCCAAGCAGTTCGGTGGCCGCCTGCCTTCGCTCATCGTCCACGGCGGCGTTGCCGAAACAGACGGTAACGCCGCGGCCGATCTGCGACGGCGTGTTGGGTATGGTGCGCACCACCGGCCCCTCGCCGAGGGCCGCCTCCAGGGTGGCGACGGTGATGCCGGCGGCAACGGAAACGACGGTCGTGTTCGCGTCGCGCATCGCCGCGAGGGCTGGCAGCACGTCGCCCATCATCTGCGGCTTTACCGCCAGGATCAGAACGCCGGCCTTCGTGTCGGCGGGCGGCTCGGAGGCAAGCCGTGCCCCGAGCTGCGCCGCGCTGGCCGCGACCTCGTCGGAGACGGCCGGATCGACCACCATCACCGGCGCCCCGGGTGGCCTCGCCGCCCAGCCGGCCAGCATGGCGCCGCCCATCTTGCCGGCGCCAACCAGCACGATCGGACGGGTCGCGGTGTCGATCATGCCTCGCCCGCGGTCTCGAACAGGGCCGTGTCGAGCGCCTCGCTGGCGGACTTGCCGGCCCAGACGACGAACTGGAAGGCCTGATAGTGGCGCTCGCACATTTCGATGGCGTGGGCGAGCATGCCTTCAATCTGGGCGGAGGTCGGATGGACCTCGCCGGCGAGAAGCTGGGCGTGCCGGTAGATCACCACGCCTTCCTTACTCCAGAGATCGAAATGGCCCATCCACATGCGCTCGTTCACCAGCGCCAGCAGGCGGACCACCTCGGTGTAGCGCGGCTCGGTCACCTTGAGGTCGAAGGCGGCCGCCAGATGCAGCGCCTCGAACTCGTCCATCCATGTAAAGGAGACGTGGTAGTCGCACCAGTGCCCGGCGATCGAGATGGTGATTTCGTCATCGCCGGACCGGTCGAACAGCCAGTCGTTCGAGACGGCGATATGCTCGATCTGGTCGACCGGGTTGCTTGCGCGCTCCAACTCAATGTCGATGAAGGTCATGACCGATCCTCGCGGGTGCCGTGGCGGGAGAGACGAAGGCGGGTGCGGCCTCCCAGATAGGGGCGCAAACAGGGCTCGTCGGCGGCGGCGCGAAGGCCTCGCGTCCCTTGAGGCGCAAGCTGCGCGACACGCGAATCTCTAACGGTTCGAGTATATCGACGCAAACGCCGCTCGGCGAGCCGGCCTTACTCGGAAGGAGTGGACGGAGCGTCCCCGGAAGGGCCGGAGGCGCCGCCGGAACGAGCCTCCAGCGTGGCGATCCGCGCCTCAAGGGACGCGATCCTCGTCTGCAGCGCCTCGACTTCGTCGCGGGCGCTCGCGGCCATGTGTTTCACGGCTTCGTGCTCGTCGCGCTGGACGAGGTCCATGTCAGACAGGAAGCGCTCCGCCTGGGCACGCATCGCCGTTTCCGCCTCGCGACGGAAGGACTGCGCCACCGCGCCGGCATCGGTGGCCAGCTTGGAGAAATCGTCGAAGAACCGGTTGGATCCCTGGGTCATGGCGCACCTTGCTGTCTGAAACGCATCGCGGAGTCAGCATGACTATGGGGATGGCGGATCGCCGGAACAAGGCCGATCGGTGCGTCTTGACGCGTGTGCGAGCCTCTGCCCACTGTCCGCCCGGCCGACCGGCGCTGCACGCGGGCCGGTCGCGATGCAATCCGCCACGGACGCCCGCCCATGCCCGTTTTCGTCATCCCCTATCCGACGATCGATCCGGTTCTGATCGAGTTCGGGCCGTTCGCCCTGCGTTGGTACGCGCTCGCCTACATCGCCGGCATTCTGCTGGGCTGGTGGTATATTCGAAGCCTCTGCGCCAACAACCGGCTCTGGGCAGGCGCCCAGGCCCGCCCCTCCCGCACCGAGATCGACGACTTCGTCCTGTGGGCAACCGTCGGCATCGTCGTCGGGGGCCGGCTCGGCTTCGTCACGGTCTACAACTCCGCCTATTATCTCGAGCACCCGCTTGAGGCCCTGCGCATCTGGGAGGGCGGCATGTCCTTCCATGGCGGGCTGGTCGGCGTGATCGTGGCGATGATCGCCTTCGCACGGGTCCGGAAGGTCCCGACCTGGACGCTCTTCGACCTCGTTGCCGCGTCCACGCCGATCGGCGTCTTCTTCGGCCGCATCGCCAACTTCGTGAACGGCGAGCTCTGGGGTCGGCCCACCGAAGTGGGCTGGGCGATGGTGTTTCCCGGCGCTGGCCCTGAGCCGCGCCACCCGAGCCAGCTCTATGAGGCGGCGCTGGAGGGCGTGCTGCTCTTCATCGCCCTGCGCATCGCCACCCACCACTTCCTCGCGCTCAAGCGGCCCGGCCTCACCGCCGGCATCTTCATGATCGGCTACGCGGTGGCCCGAACCATCGCCGAACAGTTCCGCATGCCGGACGCCCAGATCGGCTTTCTGCCGGGCGGACTGACCATGGGTGCGGTTCTTTCCATCCCGATGATCGTTGCTGGAACCTGGGCGATCTGGCGCGCCCTCTCTCGTCGGGACGCAGGCGATGCGGCACCCCGCGCATGACCCAGCCACTCGCCGAGCGCATCGCCGCTGAGATAGCCGCGAGCGGACCGATCTCCGTTGCCGACTTTATGGCCCGCTGCCTCGGCGACCCGCAGGACGGCTACTATATGACGCGCGTCCCGTTCGGGGCGGATGGCGACTTCACCACTGCACCGGAGGTGTCGCAGCTCTTCGGCGAACTGATCGGCGCATGGCTGATCGCAACCTGGGAAGCCGCCGGCGCGCCCTCCCCCGTCCGGCTCGTCGAACTCGGACCGGGCCGGGGCACGCTTGCCGCCGACATCCTGCGCGTGGCCGCCCTCCGGCCAGCGTTCCTGGATGCGCTGACGGTGGAGCTGGTGGAAACCAGCCCCGTCCTGCGGCAGACCCAGAAGACCACCCTCGAGGCCTCGCCGCGACCCCTCACCTGGCACGACCAGGTCGAGGATCTGCCTGACGGGCCGATGCTCGTGGTGGCAAACGAGTTCTTCGATGCCCTACCGGTGCACCAGTTCGTCAGGGCACAGGACGCGTGGCGCGAGCGAGTCGTGGGGTTGGACGAAAACGGGCGGCTCGCCTTCGGCATCGGTCCGGGAGCGCTGCCGGAGGCGATGACCGCCGGATTCGCTGACGCTCCGGACGGCGCCGTCCTGGAAGTCCAGCCGGTGGCCGACGCCATCATGGAAACCCTCGCCGGCCGGATTGCCCGCCAGGGCGGCGCGTTGCTCACCATCGACTATGGCTATGTGCGGCCTGGCATCGGCGATACGCTGCAAGCCCTGCGCGCTCACACCCATGTCGACGCCCTCGCCGATCCCGGAGCAGCAGATCTCACCACGCACGTAAATTTCGCAGCCCTCGGTGCAGCGGCGCGTCGTGGTGGTGCGGCTGTGCACGGACCGGTGACCCAGGGTGCCTTCCTGCTCGCGCTTGGCCTTGTGGAACGCGCGCACAAGCTCGCCGCCGGGAGCGACGCCGCGGGCTTCCGGGCGATCGAGGCCGATGTGGCAAGGCTGGCCGCAGTCGATCAGATGGGTGAGCTCTTCAAGGTCATGGCGGTCACGCCAGATACCCTGCTGGCGCCGGGGTTCGGACGGCTCTGACACCTGCTTACGCATCCGCTCTCTTTACGCGGAGGCGAAAATGCGGGGATAGTCGGCATTCGGACAGGCGCATCATCGAACAGCGCGACGGCAGGGCCGCCAAAATCCCGGCTGTCGGCGCCACGAGTGCGCCTTCCGCGAACCGGCCTGGCCCGAATCAGAGCCAGGCCGCCAGACCGATGGACCGGGTGAGGAAGACTGGGATGATCACCGCGCGGGAGCTCGCCGGGTTCGACGACATCCGCCACGGGTTCTTCACCCGCGAAGGTGGCGTATCCGACGGCATCTATGCGAGCCTGAATGTCGGCTTCGGCTCGAAGGACGAGCAGACTGCCGTCGCCGAGAACCGCAAACGGGTCGCTGATCGGCTTGGCGTGGCCGCCGACAGGCTCGTGACGCCATACCAGATCCATTCGCCGACGGCACTAACCGTGGACGGCCCATGGCCGGACGGCGAGCGCCCTCGCGGTGACGCGGTGGTCACCGCGACGCCCGGCGTGGCCGTCGGCGTCGCGACCGCCGACTGCGGTCCCGTCCTGTTCGCCGATCCGGGTGCACAGGTTGTCGCCGCGGCCCACGCCGGCTGGCGCGGCGCCGTTGGCGGCGTGCTGGAATCGACGATCTGGGCGATGGAGGCGCTGGGTGCCCGGCGCGCTGCCACCGTCGCCTCGCTCGGCCCCACCATTTCGCAGGCATCCTACGAGGTTGGCCCCGACTTCATTCAGCAGCTTCTCGACGAAGACCTGGCCAACGAACGCTACTTCGCACCTGCAGCACGTCCCGGGCATGCAATGTTCGATCTTCCCCGGTACATTGAGGATCGCCTGAGGGCCGCCGGCATCGGAACTGTCGGCCGCCTCGACGCCTGCACCTATTCGGAGCCGGATCGCTTCTACTCGTACCGGCGGTCGCAGCACCGAAACGAGCCGGACTACGGCCGGCTGATCTCGGCCATCGCGATCGTTCCGCGCTGAGCCCCGCCCTTTCCGCAACAGAAATGGACACACCCCATGGCGCTGGCCTTCGACCGCGAGGAGTATGACCGACGCAGGGACGCCGTCCTTGCCGAGATGAAAGCCCGCGATCTCGACGCGCTGCTTCTGTTCGCGCCGGAAAGCCACTACTGGCTGACCGGATACGACACGTTCGGCTACTGCTTCTTCCAGTGCCTGATCCTGATGAAGGACGGGCGCTTCGTGCTGCTGACCCGGCTGCCGGACATGCGCCAGGCGCGGCACACGTCGCTGATCGAGGACATCCGGGTCTGGTCGGACGAGGCCGGCGGAAACCGCACCAAGCGCCTCAAGGACCTGCTGTTCGACCTGGATCTGCTGGGCGCCAAGCTTGGCGTGGAGACCAACACCCACGGCCTGACTGCGGCCCATGGCAAGGCGCTGGACGAGGCGCTGCAGTCGTTCGCGGCCGCAGCCGACGTCTCCGACCTGGTGCCGACGCTCCGGGCGGTAAAGAGTCCCGCGGAAATCGCCTGCGTGCGCAAGGCCGCCTCGCTCGCCGATGCGGCCTGGGAGGCCGGCATGGCGGAGATCCGCCCCGGCGCCGACGAGGGCCGCATCCTTGCCGCCATGCAGGGTGCGGTGTTCGAAGGCGGCGGCGACTATCCCGGCAACAGCTTCATCATCGGTTCCGGCGAAGACGCCCTCCTGTGCCGCTACAAGTCGGGACGCCGGACGCTGTCGGAGCAGGACCAGCTCACGCTGGAGTTCGCCGGTGCGTACCGGCACTACCACGCCGCCATGATGGCCACCCTCACCATCGGTCCCGCCACCGATCGCCATCGCGAGCTGTTCGACGTGGCCTCGTCGGCGCTGTCGCGCGTGGAAGGCGCCATGCAGCCCGGCAGCACCTTCTCCGATGTATTCGATGCCCATGCCAGGGTGGTCGACGGCGCCGGCCTGCAGCCCGCCCGCATGAATGCCTGCGGCTATTCTCTGGGGGCACGCTACGCGCCCTCCTGGATGGATCCGCCCATGTTCTACCGCGGCAACAAGACCGCGATCCGGCCGAACATGGTGCTGTTCGCCCACATGATTCTGATGGACGATACCACCGGGACGGCGATGACACTGGGGCGGAGCTACATCACCACCGACGATGCGCCGGAACCGCTCTCGAAGGTGCCCGTCAGCCTCGTGGAGGTGACCTGACCCGCCGTGCCACGGGACATCGGCGCTGCGCGCCAATCCCTTCGCGCACCGCCCGCCCCTCGCCTTCCATCCGGCCGATGGTGCTGCGACCAGGCAAGAAATCGCTCACCAAAACAGTCTTCAGGGCCATTTCCTGTCGATCGGGTGTTTCCACCCGATCGCAAAAGGCTCTAGAGATCGGGCGGGAACCCGACCAGGACAAAGGAGCCCCAGGCTATGGCAGATCCCGCGCGCGCCCGTTCGAGCGGCCACCGGCTGATACTGATGATCGCCGTCGCCGTTGCGGGTCTGACGCTTGCGGCCTGCGGAGGCCCGTCGCGCCTGTCCGGCGTGGTCAACCTGCCGGGAGCGGACGAGACGACGGCTGAGCCCATCCCCAAGGATGAGGTGACCGTTGCGTTCGAACCCTTCACCGGTATCCCCGGCAACATCGCTGATGAGCTTGCCGGGGAGATTGCGGCAGCGGCAGAAGTCAGGAAGATTACGCTGGTCAAGCGGCTGGGTTCCCCCGCGACCTACCGGGTCAAGGGCTTCCTCTCCGCCATCTCGTCCGACAACGCCGCCAACATCGTCTACGTGTTCGATGTGTTCGATGCGAGCGGCAAACGGCTGCACCGCATCACCGGCGAGCGCCAGGCCGGCGTCTATGCCGGTGACCCCTGGTCAGGGGTCGGCACGGCACAGCTGAGCCTCGTGGCCACCGACGTCATATTCCAGCTCGACGCCTGGTTGATGGGCGGCGGGCGCTGACGGCCACTGGCAGTGGATTTCCGGCCTTCGACCGGCACGCGTGTTGCAAACGGGGCGCACCTCATGCGCCACACATGCGGAATGCGCTGCCACGACGCGGCGCGTGTTGCCGCCCGCAAGCCCGGTTGCTAGTTAATCCTCCCATCGGCGGGCCGGATTCCTGAGGACACCCACCCCGCGGACCATTCGACCGCAGCATGGGGCAACGAGGCAGCACATCATGAAGCTCGTGACGGGGAACTCGAACCGCTCGCTCGCCGAGCAGATAGGCGCCTATCTCGAGGTTCCCCTGACGAAGAGCCTGGTGCGGCGCTTCGCCGACCAGGAAGTGTTCGTCGAGATCCAGGAAAATGTCCGTGGCGAGGACGTGTTCGTCATCCAGTCGACGAGCTATCCCGCCAACGACCACCTGATGGAACTCCTGATCCTGATCGACGCGCTGCGGCGCGCATCGGCCAAACGGATTACCGCGGTTCTGCCCTATTACGGTTACGCCCGCCAGGACCGCAAAGCCGGTCCGCGCACGCCGATCTCTGCCAAGCTGGTCGCCAACCTGATTGTCCGCGCCGGCGCCGACCGCGTGCTGACCCTCGACCTGCACGCCGGGCAGATCCAGGGCTTCTTCGACATCCCCACCGACAATTTGTTCGCCGCTCCCGTCATGACCCGGGACATCAAGGAGCGCTACGAGCTCGGCAACATCATGGTGGTGTCGCCTGACGTGGGCGGCGTGGTGCGCGCACGTGCCCTCGCCAAACGCATCGACGCGCCGCTGGCCATCGTCGACAAGCGCCGCGAGCGTCCCGGCGAATCGGAAGTGATGAACGTCATCGGCTCGCCGGAGGGACGGGACTGCATTCTCGTCGACGACATCGTCGATTCCGGTGGAACGCTGTGCAATGCCGCTGAGGCGTTGCTGGCCCAGGGCGCGACCAGCGTCGCCGCCTACATCACCCATGGCGTCCTGTCGGGCGGCGCGGTGGCGCGCATCGCCGGGTCGAAGCTGAAAGAGCTGGTGATCAGCGATTCCATCGAGCCGACCGAGGCGGTCCTCGCCGCCGGCAACATCCGCGCCGTCTCCATCGCTCCGCTGATCGGCGAGGCCATCAGCCGGACCGCGCTGGAGGAATCGGTCTCCAGCCTCTTCGACTAGTCCCCCTCGACACCGGCGAACGCCACAAAAAAGGCCCGCGGAGACCGCGGGCCTTTTTCGTAAGGGTATCTGGACGAAAGCAGGACGGAAAACCGGGACCCACTTTTCCTGGGATTGCTCTACGAGCTCGCCTCGTCCTCGTCGTCCTCGTTGCTCTCACCCTTGCGCCAGGCCTTGAGACCGGAGAACACCGCGTCCGGATCGACGTTCGCGTTGTCGTCTTCCGGCTCCGGAGTGGACGGCGAGAGCGCCTCCTCGACGGAGAGCAGCGTCGCCGGCTCCTGCTGGTCGCTGGCCGCAACGGGCCCCGCTTCGGCGGCAGCCTTCTCCACTTCCAGATCGAGTTCGATCTGGGTGCACAGACCCAGCGTCACCGGATCGGCCGGCTGCAGGTTCGGTGCGTTCCAGTGGGTGCGCTCGCGGATCGCCTGGATGGTGGTCTTGGTGGTGCCGACCAGCCGGATGATCTGGGCGTCCTTGAGTTCCGGATGGTTGCGCAGCAGCCAGAGGATGGCGTTCGGCCGATCCTGGCGCTTGGAGACCGGCGTGTAGCGCGGCCCCTTCCGCTTGGCTTCCGGAACACGGACCTTGGAGACGGAGAGCTTCAGGCGATGGGCGGCATCCTTCTCGCCGGCATCGATCTCGTCGCGGGTAAGCTGGCCGGTGAGGACCGGGTCGAGACCCTTGATGCCCTGAGCCGAATCGCCGTCGGCGATCGCCTTCACCTCGAGCGGGTGCAGCTTGCAGAAGACGGCAATCTGCTCGAAGGACAGCGACGTGTTGTCGACCAGCCAGACCGCGGTCGCCTTGGGCATGAGCGGAGCGTTTTGCCCGATCGCCATGTAAAATCCTCCTGTTTGCTCCCACGGGTTGCGCCGCGAAAGCCCCTCTCTCTTCCAAATGAATGTAGGGGAATGAAGAGCGAGATATAGACCGCAAGCCGGCTCAACGCAAACGTTGCGCGCGCGCCCGGCCATCGCCCGGTCGAGATCGGGATTGCGGTGGCAGGGCGCGACACCGATCTGAAGGGAAGTCAATTTCGGCGGGACCGCCCCGGAAATCGGCGGCAACAGAGGTCAGACCATGAGCACACCCAAGACCAGCAATCCCGGGACGGGCGACAAGGCCGCGGAACGCAAGCATCAGGAGGACGTGCTCGACGAATCGCTGGAGGAGACTTTCCCCGCCAGCGATCCGCCGGCGATCACGGAGCCGAAGCGCAAGCCGGGCCCTCACGACGCCGACTGATCGTCGCGCGCCTACCTCCGAGAGAGCCTGACCTCAGGCGTCGGCGTCGCCGATGGTCAGCACGATCTTGCCGACGTGGCCGGAGCTCTCCATCCGGCGATGCGCTTCCGCCGCCTTGGCCAGCGGGAAGGTGGAATCGATCACTGGCCGTGCCTTTCCCTCGCTCATCAGCGGCCAGACATTGGCCTTGAGCGATGCTGCCAGATCCGCCTTGAACGCCACATCGCGAGCTCTCAGCGTCGACCCCGTATGTGTCAGCCGCTTCATCATCAGGCGGCGAAAATCCACATGCTCGCTAGAACCGCCCAAAACCGCGATCTGCACGATGCGCCCCTCCACCGCGGCAGCCTGCCAGTTGCGCTCGACATAGCTGCCGCCGACCATGTCGAGGATCAGGTCGACCCCGTGGCCGTCGGTCACTTCCTTGACGACGGAGACGAAGTCCGTCGTGCGGTAGTTGATCGCCGCATCGGCGCCGAGTTCGCGACAGGCCGCGAGCTTCTCGTCGGATCCGGCCGTGGTGATCACGAAAGCACCGAAGGCCTTGGCAAGCTGGATCGCGGTCGTGCCGATGCCGGATGTTCCGCCGTGCACCAGGAAGCTCTCGCCGGCCTTCAGCCCGCCGCGGTCGAACACGTTCGACCAGACGGTGAAGTAGGTCTCCGGCACAGCGCCGGCCTCGACAATGGACAGGCCCTGCGGCACCGGCAGCACGTTCTCGGCAGCCGCCAGGCAGTATTCGGCGTAGCCGCCGCCAGGGACGAGCGCCATGACCGGATCGCCGACGGACAGCCCCTCCACGTCCGGCCCGAGCGCGGCGACGGTGCCGGCAACCTCGAGGCCGGGGATCGGCGTGACACCCTTCGGCGGCGGGTAATTGCCCTGGCGCTGGAAAACGTCCGGCCGGTTCACGCCCGCCGCCTTGACGGCGATGAGTACCTCCCCGGCAGCCGGCGCGACGACCGGCATCGTTTCGGGAACCAGAACCTCGGGACCGCCCGGCTCGCGGATCGCGATTGCCGTCATTTTCTCCGGTACAGTCACTGTCACGCTCGCCTCCGTCGCGGCCCAATGCCGCCTTTCCCATACAGCCTCCGGCCCGGCAGTGACAACGCGGATGGGACGTGCCGGGCTCCGACCTTCCCAGGCCGCGCCACCCATGGCGGCCCCTTTTCGTGTCGACGACCACGACATTTGGGGGCCGGATTGTCTCGACGGCCGGTTTTCCGCTAGCCTGCCGGGCTGCGTGCGCCGTTCAGAATGAAGGGCGCATGACCGGACGGACCAGATACGGAGGGGCGAGCCATGGCGATCCACGACAAGGAACACCGTCCGAAGATCGGCGGGCTCCTGGTGGTCGGCGAGGACCTGTCGGCTCAGTCGCTGGAAGATCTCGCCGAACGCAGGGCAGCACTAGAAGCGGAGATCCGGCGTGTCGACGAGGTGGTGCGCGCCAAGAGTGCGACACGCGCCGCCGCGGACTCGCTGTTCAAGAGCTAAGCCGGCCTGCTTCAGTCGCGCCCGGCGAGCATGATCTTGTCCGCCAGGAGCCCGGGATTAGTGAAGCACAGCTCGTGGCTTCCCGACGTCTGGACCAGCCTGAACAGGCCAAGCTTCTCCGACAGGCGCGGATGCCAGCCATGGCTGTGCGGCAGGGCCGTGTCCTCCGTGCAGTTGATGTAGGACTTGGCCAGCCCATTCGCTGCCGGGTTCGTCTTGAGCGCGATCTTGTCGGTAAACGTCGCGTAGGGATGCGGATTGAGCGTCTCGTAGGCTGCCCGCGCCTCGTCCTCGCCAGCATCGTTGATGAAGGCCTCCCGCCAGATCGGATAGGGCAGCATCACCGAATTGTCCGCGCTGGCGGCCGCGATTTCGTCGAACAGGCCGACATAGTGCGGGGGAACGAGATCGTTGAGGGCCTCGCCGTCATAGGGCACGAACGCGTTCCAGTAGACCAGACGGCGGATGCGCTCCGGCACCGCATCTGCGACACCCGTGATGACCATACCGCCATAGGAATGGCCCATAAGCACCACGTCCCGGAGATCCTCGTCTCGGAGAAATCCGACGATGGACCCGATCGCTTCTGCGAGACCGGTGCGCTTGTCGTCACCAGGACGGTTACCGGCGATCGTCGGCGTATGGACCGTGTGGCCGGCAGCCCGGATCGGTTCCGCGAGCGGCTCGAAGTGGTCGCCAGTGTGCCAGGCCCCGTGCACCAGAACGTAGGTTGCCATCGTCATCCCTCCCTCTATCGCCGCCAGCGGCGGCCCCTGTTAACCAGCCATTAAGGTTAATAAAGAATAACCGGGATTATCCAGCCCGCTGGATTAGAGTGGTGATGGCCACTTTGCTTTTGACGCCTCCAAGTCTGACACCTTCACCGCCCCGTCCGGGGCGGTTTTTTTGTGCGCGGACCGACGGCGGGATCAGGCGGCGGGCAGGACGGCCGTGGCCTCGATCTCCACCATCGCCTCTTCCTCGACCAGCGAGACCACCTGGACCAGCGCCATGGCAGGGAAGTGCTTTCCCATCGCGGCGCGGTAGACGGGGCCGAGTTCCTTGAGCGACGCGCGGTAGGCCTCGATGTCGGTGACGTACCAGGTCAGCCGGCCGACATGTTCCGGACCGCCGCCGGCCGCCTCCAGAACCGCTACGATGTTGGCGAGCGCCTGGCCCACCTGGCCGAGGAAGCCCTCGGCAAAGCGTCCCTCGACATCCCAGCCGATCTGGCCGCCCACGAACAGGACTCGGCCCTCGCCGATCATGCCGTTGGCGTAACCGCGCGGCTCGGCCCATCCCGCGGGCTGAACGGCGGACAGCGGCGAGGGCAGACGGGACGACGCAACCTTCGCCTTGTCGTCGCGGACAGCGGTATCACTCACGAATAACCCTCCGTATTCAGGTTGAGGCTCAAGCGGACGCGGTCTCGGCGATCTGCCGGAGCTGGAAGCGCTGCAGCTTGCCGGTTTCCGTGCGCGGCAGTTGCGCCACGAAGTCGATCGCCCGCGGATATTTGTAGGGAGCGGCCTCGGCCTTGACGTAGTCCTGCAGCTCCTTCACGAGCGCCGCATCCCCGGTGAAGCCCGGCTGGAGAACCACATAGGCCTTCACGATGTGGCCGCGCTCGGGATCAGGGGCGGCGACCACCCCGCACTCCGCCACGGCGGGATGCGCCAGCAGCGTGCTCTCAACTTCGGGACCGGCGATGTTGTAGCCCGACGAGATGATCATGTCGTCGGAGCGCGCCTTGTACCAGAAGTAGCCGTCGGCATCGGTCTCGTAGGTATCACCGGTGATGTTCCAGCCATTCTGGACGTAGACCGTCTGGCGGGCGTCGGCGAGGTAGCGGCAGCCGGTCGGGCCGCGCACGGCAAGACGGCCGGGAACGCCGGGCGGGCACTCGTTGCCGTCGTCGTCGATCACCTTCGCCTCGTAGAGCGGCACCGGCTTGCCGGTGGAGCCTGGCCGGATCGCCTCTTCCGGCGCCGCGATGAAGATGTGCAGCATCTCGGTACCGCCGATGCCATCGAGGATCTTCATGCCGGTCTTCTCGTACCAGGCATCCCAGGTGGGCTTGGGCAGCGCCTCGCCGGCCGACACGCACTTGCGCAGGCTGGAAATGTCGGCGTCGTCGAGTTTGCTGAGCATGGCGCGGTAGGCAGTCGGCGCGGTGAACATGATCGTCGCCTTGTGGGTGGCGATCGCGTGCAGGAGGTCATCCGGCCCGGCCCGTTCCAGGAGCAAGGCCGACGCGCCGACGCGGAAGGGGAACAGCACCAGCCCGCCGAGACCGAAGGTGAAGGCCAGTGGCGGCGAGCCAACGAAGCGGTCGTCCGGCCCCGGCTTCAGCACTTCGCGCGAGTAGCAGTCGCAGATGGCCAGCATGTCGCGATGGAAGTGCATCGTGCCCTTCGGCTGACCGGTCGTGCCGGAGGTGAAACCGATCAGGCACACATCGTCGCTGGCCGTGTCGCACGCGGTGAAGGGCTCGTCGTAGGCCGCCATCTGGGCTTCCAGCCCGTCAGCGGCATCGGTGCCGAAATAGAGCACGTCCTTCAGGCGCGGCGCCTGGGTGCGCGTCTTTTCCATCTCCTCCGACAGCTTGCGGTCGCAGATGGCCAGGTTCAGTTCCGGCTTCTCGACAAGATACTTCAGTTCCTTGGCCCGCAGCAGCGGCATGGTCGCCACGACGATGCCGCCGGCCTTGATGATGGCAAAATAGACCGCCGTCATCATCGGGTTGTTGGCGGATCGCAGCAGGACCCTGTTTCCGGGGATCAGCCCGTAGCGGTCGACCAGCACATGGGCGATCCGGTCCACGACGCCCTTGAGCTCGGCATAGGTCCAGGTGATGTCGCCGCCGATGAGAGCAACGCGGTCGCCGCGCCCCTCCTCCACGTGACGGTCGATCAGCTCGACGGCGCAGTTCATGCGCTCCGGGTAGCCGAGCTTCTCCAGGTTCGGGAATTCCGGCCAGAGATCGCGCGGCGGAAGGTTGTCCGCAGCGAAGGTGTCGACGTGCGCGGATTGGGTACCCATCGATCAAGTCCTCTCGGTAGGAAGGTCTTGGTTGTTTCTGCTGGTCCGGACGATCTGGCGCCGCCCTTTCGATCTCGTGCTGTCAGGAGGCCTTGTCCGCGGCGCGCGCCTGCAGCGCCTGACGGGCAATGATGACCTTCTGCACCTCCGACGCGCCCTCATAGATCCTGAGCGCGCGGATATCGCGGTAGAGCTCCTCGACCCGGGTGCCCAAGCGCACGCCGTCGCCGCCGTGGATCTGCACCGACCGGTCGATGACGCGCTGGGCGGCCTCGGTGGCGTAGAGCTTGGCCATGGAAGCCTCGCGGGTGATGCGCGGCGCCCCTGCGTCCTTGGTCCAGGCGGCCCGGTAGACGAGCAGCGCGGCGGCATCGACGTCGAGCGCCATCTCTGCAAGGGCGCCCTGGGTCAGCTGCAATTCCGACAGGGGTGCCCCGAAAAGTTCGCGCCCGCTGGCACGGTCCAGGCCCTCGTCGAGGGCAGAGCGGGCAAAGCCCAGGGCCGCCGCGCCGACGGTGGACCGGAACACGTCGAGGGTCGCCATGGCGATCTTGAAGCCCTCTCCCGGGGCACCGAGGCGGGCCGACTCCGGCACGACAACACCATCAAAGCGCAGGCGGGCAAGCGGATGCGGAGCGATCACGTCGATCCGCTCGGCAATCTCGAAGCCCGGACGGTCGGCCTCGACCACGAAAGCCGAGAGCCCCTTTGCCCCTGGAGCCTCGCCGGTGCGCGCGAAGACGACATACTGGTCGGCAATGCCGCCGTTAGAGATCCAGGTCTTCTCGCCGGTGATGCGAACGTTGCCAGCCCCGTCGGGTTCGGCAACGGTGGCCAGTGAGGCCACGTCCGAACCGGCTTCGGGCTCCGTCAGCGCAAACGCCGCAATGCGCTCGCCGGCGGCGACGGCCGGCAGCCAGGCGGCCTTCTGCGCTTCGCTGCCGTAGAGGCTGATGGAGCCGGTTCCGAGCCCCTGCATGGCGAAGGCGAAATCGGCCAGCGCGTGATGGCGGCCCAGCGTCTCGCGGGCAATGCACAGCGTCCGGACGTCGAGCTTCTCGGCAGCCCCGCCATGCGGAGCGACGACGACATGCTGCAGGAAGCCGGCCTCGCCCAGCGCCTTCACCAGGCGCCGGCAGCTTCCGTCCACGTCGTGATGATCGACCAGGCCGGAGACGTGCTGTCCGGCCCAGTGGTCGAGCTCGGCGGCGAAAGCGCGATGGCTGTCCTCGAAGAACGGCCAGGAGAGGAAGCTCTTGTCGGCCATAGCGTCAGTTCCCCTCGAAGACAGGCGTCTTCTTGGCCGCGAAGGCCTCGAAGGCGCGTCGGTAGTCCTCCGTCTGCATGCACAGCGACTGGGCGAGCGCTTCCGCGTCGATCGACTGATCCACGGACATGTCCCACTCCATGTGCATCATCTTCTTGGTGATGCCGTGGGCGAAGGTCGGGCCCCGGGTCAGCTCCTCGGCAAAGGCCTGGGCCTCGGCCAGCACCGCGTCAGAGGCAACCAGCCGGTTCAAGAAGCCCCAGCGCTCCGCTTCCTCGCCGCGCATGACGCGGCCGGTGTAGAGCAGCTCGGAGGCGCGGCCGAAGCCGATGATGCGGGGCAGGATCCCGCAGGCGCCCATGTCGCAGCCAGCCAGCCCGACCTTGGTGAACAGGAACGCGACCTTGGAACCCTCGGTGCCGAAGCGCACGTCGGAGGCCATGGCGATGATGGCACCTGCACCGACGCAGACGCCGTCGATGGCGGCCACGATCGGCTGCGGACAGGCCCGCATGGCCTTGACCAGATCGCCAGTCATCTGGGTGAAGTCGAGCAGCCCGACCATGTCGCGTTCGAGCAGCGGCTGAATGATCTCGAAGACGTCGCCGCCTGAACAGAAGTTGCCGCCCGCGCCGGTGACGACGATGACCTTCACCTGCTCCTCGTGGCGCAGCGCCCGGAAGGTATCGCGCAGCTCCGCATAGCTCTCGAAGGTCAGCGGGTTCTTCCGTTCCGGCCGGTTGAGGGTGATGGTCGCAACCGGGCCGTCGACGGTCAGCAGGAAATGCTGCGGCGTATAGTCGGACAGCGGCAGCGTGATCTCGAAGCGGTCGCTCACCGGCTCCCCTCCCCTTTGCTTGACTGGTTTTCGACGGACGCCTTGGTACGGGACAGGCGGTCGAGCAGGATGTCGATATCGTTCGACGACAGCGCGCCGAAGAGTTCGCCCACCCACCCCGCGTGCTCGGCGGCCATTTCCGCGAACGCCGAACGGCCCTCGTCGGTGAGGCGCACGAAGGTGGAGCGGCGATCGGTGTCGGAGGCGCGGCGCTCCACCAGCCCGTCCTCGGCAAGGCGCTCCACGAGGCCTGTGACGTTGCCGTTGGAGACCATCATGCGCCGGGAGATTTCGCCCAGGCTGAGGCCGTCGGGCGTCTTGTCGAGTTGCGCCATCAGGTCGAAACGCGGCAGGGTCACATCGAAACGTTCGCGCAACCGGCGGCGGATCTCCGCCTCGATCATGTTGGTGCAGGTCAACATCCGGAGCCACAGGCGCAGCTCGCTGGTGTGGTCGCGGGGGCTTTCCAGCGCCCGTGTCTCCGCGTCGAGGGTGATGGAAGGGACCATGTCGGCCATCACATCACCTCGCCGCCCGCCACCACGATGGACTGGCCCGTGATGGCTCCCGCGGCGGGGCCGACCAGCCAGCGCACGGCATCGGCCACCTCGTCCGGACGGATCAGACGCTTGAGCGGATTGGTGTCCGACAGCGCTGCGCGCGCCTCGTCGGCGCTTCGGCCGGTGGCGGCAACGATCTTCTCGACGCTTTCGGACGTAAGGTCGGTATCGGTGAAGCCCGGACACACCGCATTCACGGTGACGCCGCGGCCGGCCGTCTCCAGCGCAAGCGACCGGGTGAGACCGATCACGGCGTGCTTGGAAGCGGTGTAGGCGGACGTGTAGGCGTAGCCCTTGAGGCCCGCCGTGGAGGCGACATTGACGACGCGGCCGAAGCCCGACTTCAGCATCGCTGGCAGCACCGCCTGGGTGCAGATGAAGACGCCCTCGACGTTGACGCGCCACACGGTGCGCAGCAGATCGAGGTCGGTCTTCACGAAGGGAGCCGTCATGGCGATGCCGGCGGAATTGACCAGGATCTCGACCGGACCGTTCTCCGCCGTGGCCGACGCGACCGCGGCAGAAACCGCTTCGGCGTCGGTCACGTCCGCCTGGACGATGGTCGCACCACCGATGGAACCGGCCGTCTTTTCAAGCGGCTCGCGGCGGCGTCCGAGCAGCGACACGCGGGCGCCTTCCGACTTGAGAAGCGCGGCGATGGCTGCACCGATGCCGGTGCCGCCGCCGGTGACCATGACGTGCCGTGCGACCGCTGCCTCGCCCACTCTGTGCCCTCGTTCCTGGACGCGAAACCGGACGGAAACCCGACACGGGATGCGCGACATGACCGCCCTTGCGGGCACCGAACCGTCGAAGAGCCGCGTCGTTTCATCGCTTGCGGCCGAAATTGTTTCAAGCTTAAAATATCTACCGAAGACGCACAAGAGACGCGTCGTCCGCGCCGTCCTTCACGGCATGACCACACCCGGCTCGGGAGTCGACAGATGAAAATTTCGGTGATGGGCGGCGGTCCCGCCGGCCTCTACTTCGCAATCCTGATGAAGAAGGCGAACCCGTCGACCGAGATCACGGTCTTCGAGCGCAACCGCCCGGACGACACGTTCGGCTTCGGCGTCGTGTTTTCCGACGAGACCCTGCAGACGTTCGAAAAGTACGACTACGAGAGCTACAAGCTCATCACCGAGCACTTCGCCTACTGGGACGACATCGCCATCGACTTCAAGGGCGAAGAGTTCCGCATCGGCGGCAACGGGTTCTGCGGCACGTCGCGCAAGCAGCTCCTGATCCTGCTGCACCAGCGCGCCCGCGAATTGGGCATCGAGCTCCTGTTCGAGACCGAGGTCGCGGACTTCGAGGCGCTGATGCGCGAGTCCGACCTCGTGGTCGCGTCCGACGGCATCAACTCCGTCGTTCGCGAGACCTGGCGCGAGCACTTCCAGCCGGAAGTGGATCTCCGCCCGAACAAATTCGCCTGGATGGGCTCCACCAAACCGCTCGACGCCTTCACGTTCTTCTTCGAGGAGACCGAGTACGGCATCTTCATCGCCCACACCTACCAGTACGAGCCGGGCCTTTCGACCTGGGTGATGGAGACCGACCCGGAGACCTTCGAGCGGGCCGGCCTCGGCAACATGAGCGAGGAGGAATCGGCCAAGTTCCTCGAGGGCGTGTTCGCCAAGGCGCTGGACGGTCACCCGCTGCTGATCAACCGGTCCTACTGGCGCAACTTCCCGATGATCCGCAACAAGCGGTGGACCAAGGACAACATCGTCCTCGTCGGCGACGCCAAGTCCACGGCGCACTTCTCCATCGGTTCCGGCACCAAGCTCGCCATGGAAGACGCCATCGCGCTGTTCGAGGCCTTCCGCAAGCACGGCTCGGTGGATGCCGCGCTGGCCGCCTTCGAGACCGGCCGGCGCGAGGAAGTTGAGAAGATCCAGCACTCCGCCGACGTCTCGCTCGTCTGGTTCGAGCACGTCGACCGGTTCTGGTCGATGGACCCGGTGCAGTTCGCCTTCGGCCTGATGACCCGCGCCAAGGCGATCACCTACGACAATCTGGAGCTGCGTGCGGAGGAGTTCGTCCGCGACGTGGACCAGATGTTCGCCCGTCAGGTGAAGGCGGAAGGGTTCGACGTGAACCTCGACAGTCCGCCGCCGCCGATGTTCCACCCGCTGAAGGTTCGCGACATGGTCGTGCCGAACCGGCTGGTGGTCTCGCCGATGGACACCTACTCCGCCGTCGATGGCATGCCGCAGGACTTTCACCTCGTGCATTACGGCTCGCGGGCGATGGGCGGCGCCGGCCTCGTCTACACCGAGATGACGTGCGTTTCCGACACGGGACGGATCACGCCGGGCTGCGCCGGCATCTACACCGACGAGCAGGAGGCCGCCTGGACCCGCATCGTCGACTTCGTGCACGAGAATTCGGGCTCAAAGATCGCCATGCAGATCGGGCATTCGGGGCGGAAGGGCTCGACCCGGCTGATGTGGGACGGCATGGACCAGCCGCTCGAGGAAGGCGGGTGGGACGTGATCGCTCCTTCCGCGATTCCCTATTTCGAGCACAGCCCCGTCCCGCGCGAGATGACCCGGGACGACATGGACCGGATCAAGGCCGAGTTCGTGGCGGCGGCGGAGCGGGTCAACCGCGCCGGCTTCGACATGCTGGAGCTGCATTGTGCCCACGGCTATCTGCTGGCGACCTTCCTGTCGCCACTGACCAATACGCGCAGCGACGAGTACGGCGGCTCGCTGGAGAACCGGCTGCGCTACCCGCTTGAGGTGTTCGATGCCGTGCGCGAGGTCTGGCCGGCGGCCAAACCCATGTCGGTGCGCCTCTCCGCGACCGACTGGAAGGAAGGCGGCATCACCGGCGACGACGCCGTGGAGATCGCCCGTGCGTTCACCGAGCACGGCGCCGACCTGATGGACGTATCCACGGGTCAGACCGTTCCGGACGCCAAGCCGATCTTCGGCCGCATGTTCCAGACGCCGTTCGCCGAGCAGATCCGCAACGAGGCGAAGGTGAAGACCATTGCCGTCGGCAACATCACCTCGGCCGACCAGGTCAACACCATCCTGGCCGCGGGCCGCGCCGATCTCGTTGCCATCGGCCGCCCGCACCTGACCCATCCGGCCATCACCATGCAGGCGTCGGCGGACTACGGCTTCACCGGCACCTACTGCCCGACGCAGTATTTCCCAGGCTACGAGGCGGACCTGCGCAACGCGCAGCGGACGCGCGAGGAGCTGAAGGAATTGCGGCTGAAGGCCCGACCGAAGCACCAGTACACGAGCGAATCCCGCCAGGCTGCCGAATAGGCCGGCGATCCGGACAGCGATCGGCGGACATCCCTTTCCGCCGGTCGACCATCCACGTCTGGGCGAACCCATCCAGTTGATCCCAGCCCGCGAAACGGGCAGGAACGGAGCCATCAGCGCCCGTCCCTTTCCCAACCCCGATTCGGATGTCCGGCGGCAGGCGCACCAGCCCCGCCGACCGCCAGGAGCCCCCATGCCGCTGCTGCGAACCGCCTGCATCGCACTTGTCGCGCTCGCCACCGCCGCCTGCGTTTCCGCAAACGGCGAGCCCGCCCCGATCCAGGCAGCATCGGGCTCCTCCCGCACCTGCGCGCCGGCCACGGTCCCGGTCCCATCCGACGTTTCCGTGGAGGAGATGGTCGGCCAGCTCCTGGTGGTGGGCTTCCAGGGCTCCACGCCCGGATCGGACTCGGCACAGCGCGTTCGTCAGCAGATCGCCGACGGCAAGGTCGGTGGCGTCCTGTTCCTGCGTCACAACATCGGCTCGGCGGCCGACGTGAAGGCGCTCACGGCAAGCTTCGCCTCTGCCGACGGCCGGACGCTCCTCATGGTCGATCAGGAGGGCGGCAAGGTCGCGCGCCTCACCTCGTCCATGGGCTTCCCCGCCACGCCATCGGCGCAGGAGGTGGCGCGCCGCTACAGCCCGTCGGAGGCACGCGCCGTCTACGCCAGAATGGCGACCGGCCTCCGGGACTGGGGATTCAACGTCAACCTGGCGCCCGTTTCCGACCTCGCGGTGAACCCGAGCAACCCCGTGATCACCAAGCCAGGCCGGGCCTACTCCTCAGACCCGCAGACAGTTGCGGACTACAACCGCGCTTTCGTCACCGCGCATCGCGCGGCCGGCGTTGCCGCCACCCTCAAGCACTTCCCCGGCCACGGCTCTTCCGCCGGCGACAGCCACAACGGCGCCGTCGACATCACCTCGACCTGGAGTGAGGCCGAACTCATTCCCTATCGCGAGCTCATCGGCGAGGGGATGGCGGACATCATCATGATCGGCCATCTGCGGCTCGACCGTTCCGGAATCGGCGACGGCCTCCCCGCCTCGATCTCTCCCGCCGTGGTCGACGGGCTGCTGCGCTCGCAGCTCTGCTACGACGGCGTGGTGATGACCGACGACCTGATCATGCGGGCGATCCGCAACCGGATGTCGGCCACCGATGCGGTGATCGCTGCGATCGGCGCCGGCAACGACCTGATCGTGGTGTCGGGCGACGCTTCCACCGGCCCGTATTTTCCCGAGGAAGTGGCGGCCGCGGTCGCGGAAAGTGCCGCGCGGGATCCTGACTTCATGGCCTCGCTCGCGGCGTCCTACGCCCGTGTCATGGCCCTGAAACGGAAGTTCGCTACCGGCGGCCGGTCGTAGCAACGGCAGGCTAACGCAAGACGCGCGGCATTCCGCGTCGCTCGACCACCCGTAGCGGTTGCCGCCGCGCATCCGCAGCATGTCGACACATTCGTCAGACCGAAAGAAAGCGCTGCTTCACGGTCCCGTCGGCCGCGAGCTCGGCGGAGGTGCCTGTCCAGACCACCTTGCCCTTCTCGATGACCACGTGGCGGTCGGCGAAGCGCGACAGGGCGTCGATGTTCTTGTCGACGATCAGGATGGATTGGCCCTCGCCCTTGAGCGTCACCAGCACCTGCCAGATCTCCTCGCGGATCAGGGGCGCGAGGCCTTCCGTCGCCTCGTCCAGGATGAGAAGCGACGGGTTCGTCATGAGGGCCCGGCCGATGGCGAGCATCTGCTGCTCGCCGCCGGACAGCTGCTTGCCGGAATTGGCCCGGCGCTCGGCGAGGCGCGGAAAGAAGCCGTACACCTCCTTCAGCGTCCACCGCGGCGCGCCGCCTGCCCGGTTGGCCGCAGTGGCGACCAGGTTCTCCTCCACCGACAGGGTCGGGAAGATCTGCCGCCCTTCCGGCACCAGCCCGAGACCGGCCTGGGCGATCCGGTAGGGCGGACGCCCCGTGAGATCGGATCCGGCGAAGCTGACCCGGCCTGCGCGGGCCGGCACGAGCCCCATGATCGTGTGGATGGTGGTGGTCTTGCCCATGCCGTTGCGGCCGAGCAGCGTCACCGCCTCGCCGGCATCCAGGCCGAATTCGATGCCGAACAGGACCTGGCTGTCGCCGTAGGCGGCTTCCAGGCCCTCGACGGTCAGCATGGGTGCGGCGGGCGCAGCCATCATGCCTCCTCCCCGAGATAAGCCTGGCGGACCTTTTGATTCTCTCGAATGGCTTCCGGTGCTCCGGTGGCGATCACCTCGCCATAGACCAGCACCGAGATCCGGTCGGCAAGCGCGAAGACCGCATCCATGTCGTGCTCCACCAGGATCATCGTGTAATCGCTCGCCAGCCGCTTGAGGACAGCAACCAGACGCTCGGTCTCCTCGCGCCCGGTGCCCGCCATCGGCTCGTCCAGCAGAAGAAGCTTCGGCCGGGTCGCCAGCGCGATGGCCAGTTCCAGGCTGCGCTTCTCGCCGTGGGAGAGCGAGCCTGCCCGGGTGCCGGCGCGCTCCAGAAGCCCGACGGTTTCAAGGTGCGCCGCGGCGGCATCCGTCAGCGAACGATCGCGGTTGACCGCCCTGACGAAGCGGAACGAGTGTCCCTGCCGCGCCTGGACGGCGAGCGCGACGTTGTCGAGCACGGTGAAGTTCGGAAGGATGGTGGTGATCTGGAAGGAGCGCGCGAGGCCGGCACGGGCCCGCTGCGCCATGGACAGCCCCGTCACGTCGCGTCCGTCGAAGACGATGGACCCGTGATCGGGCGCGAGCGCCCCGGAGATCTGGCTGATCAACGTGGTCTTGCCAGCGCCGTTCGGCCCGATGATGGCGTGCACCTCGCCGCGCTCCACGTCGAGTGAGAGTTCGTTGGTGACGCGCAACGCGCCGAAATGCTTTGAAAGCCGCTCCAGGCGGAGGATGGGATCAGCCACGGTTGCGCCCTCCCGACAGGATCGAGAGCAGCCGGACAATGCCACCGTGCCCGAAGAGCACGACCAGCACCAGGATCGGGCCGAAGATCAGCCGCCAGTGCTCGGTGAAGTCCTGCAGCACCTCTTCCAGCACCAGATAGGCGGCCGCGCCGATGATGGCGCCGTGAAGCGTGCCCATACCACCGAGCACCACCATGACGATGAGATCGCCGGAGCGATGCCAGCCCATATAGGCGGGGCTCACGAACTCGGTCTGGTTGGCGAGCAGGACGCCGGCCAGGGCACACAGCATGGCGGATATGACGTAGGCCACGAGCCGGTAGCCGTACGGATCGATGCCGACGGCCTGCAGCCTGACCTCGCTCTGCTTGGCGCCGGTCAGCACCCGGCCGAAGCGCGAGGCGACGATCATCCGGCAAAGGAGATAGGCGCCGAGGAGGCAGGCGAAGGTGACGTAGTAGAAGGTCGTGCGGTCATCGAGGATGGCGTGACCGAGAAACTCGGTCCGGCTCCAGATGGTCAGACCGTCGTCGCCGCCGTAGGCCGACAGGCTTGTGGTCGTGTAGTAGGCCATCTGCGCGAAGGCGAGCGTAATCATGATGAAGTAGACGCCGCGGGTCTTCAGCGAGATGGCGCCCGTCACCAGTGCGAACAGCCCGGCTGCGACGAGGGCCACCGGCACCGCAATGAGCCCCTCGTCGGTGCCCTCGGCTGACAGGATGCCGATGCCGTACGCCCCGATGCCGAGAAAGGCGGCGTGGCCGAAGCTGATCAGCGCGCCGTAGCCGAGGATGAGGTCCAGGCTGACGGCGGCGATGGCGAAGATCATCACCCGGATGACGAACAGGGTGAGGAAGGAATCGTCGAGCGCCACGGAGACGGCGGGCATCACCGCCAGGATCGCGAACACGACGAGCGGGATCCAGGTCCCTTCGAGAATCCGGCTCGGCCGCGGCGCGGTGGATGGGGTGGCGGGAGAAGCGGTCTTTGCCATTGCGCCTAGCTCCCCTTCGCCGGGAACAGGCCGGTGGGCCGGAAGAAAAGCACTGCCGCCATGAGGATGTAGATCAGCATCGAGGCCACCGCCGGGCCGACGTCGGTGGCCGCCGACGGCGACAGGAACAGCTTGAAGATATCGGTCATGAAGGTGCGGCCGAGCGTGTCCACCAGCCCGACGATGAGGGCCGCGAAGAAGGCACCACGGATCGAACCGATGCCACCGATGACGATCACCACGAACGCCAGGATCAGCAGGCTGTCGCCCATGCCCGGCTCAACCGAGAGGATCGGCGCTGCCGTGAAGCCGGCGAACCCAGCAAGCATCACGCCGAAGCCGAAAACGATCATGAAGAGCTGGCGGATGTTGACCCCGAGCGCCGACACCATGCGCGCATTCGTTGCCCCGGCGCGCACCAGCATGCCGATGCGGGTTTGGGTGACGAGCAGCCACAGGCCGACGGCCACCGCCAGGCCGGCGACGATCAGGGCGATTCGGTAGACCGGGTAGAGCAGCCCGTTCATCAGGAGCACGGCACCCGACAGCGCCTCGGGAACCGGCACGGTCAGCGGCGACGGGCCGAACAGCACCCGGGCGAGCTCGTTCAGGAACAGGATCACACCGAAGGTCGCCAGAACCTGGTCGAGATGGTCCCTGTCATAGAGGCGACGGTAGATGGTCACCTCCAGCAGGAGGCCGATCAGAAGCGCCGCCGACATGGCCAGTACCAGCGCCATGAAGAAATTGCCGACGAGCGTCGTGAACACAACGGCCAGGTAGGCGCCGACCATGTACTGGACGCCGTGGGCAAGGTTGACGAAGTCCATGACGCCGAACACGAGCGTCAGCCCGGCCGCGATCAGGAACAGGAGCACGCCGAGCTGCAGACCGTTCAGCAGCTGAACGGCAAAGAGGGTCATCGACACGGGATGGCGAACCTCGCTCGTCCGGTGCGGATCGTCGACCATCGGCATGGCGGCGCGCATCAGGACACGCACGCGCCAGCCGTCAGGGGCCGGGCGATCCTGCGGAGATCAAAGACGGTGGTCGGTGTCCCTCAGGCACCGCGCGATGGTGCGCACGATGCGCAGCGGCGATGAGAGGATCGGTCTCGACACCGGCTCCGGATCGTGTCGGCGCCCGCGAGGCACCCGCTCAATCGGTTCATAGCACTCTGTCCCCTTGCCGCAGCTGGAAGCGTGTCTGATTGTTTTTTGTGCGATGCGGCATCTGCCCAAAGAATTTGCCACAGATCGCGCGCACCGGTCGACACGGAGAACATTTTAGGTTTGAAATATCTCCGTTGTGAAGCCCCGCCATGGCGCGCCGGGGATGGAAACGGGCGGCGACCCGAGAGCCGGCCGGTTGGCGCGGCCGTTGCACACGGCTACACGGATCGAGACGCAACCGGACAGAGGGAGATACCGAGCATGTCCGTCCTTCCCACCAAGTTGAAGGCTGCCGCCGTCGCGGCGTTCTGCCTCTCGGCACTCGCCAGCCAGGCGCAGGCCGAGACCGTGCTGCGCGTGTCGAACTGGCTGCCGCCGGGACATCCGCTCGTCGTCGACATTATTGAGCCGTGGGGCGAGAAGGTTGCCGAGGTTACTGACGGCCGCGTCACCGTGGAGGTGATGAAGGCGCCGATCGGCAAGCCGCCGGCCCAGTATGACCTGATCGCCAAGGGCGCCGCCGACGTCGCTTACGGCGTGCACGGCTACACGCCGAACCGGTTCGGCCTGACCTCGCTGGTCGAGCTGCCGTTCCAGTCCAACACCGCCGAGGCGCTCTCCGTCGCCTATTGGCGCGTCTACGAGAAGTATCTGAAGGAAGCCGACGAGCATGACGGCGTGAAGCTCGTCACGCTGTTCACCCACGGTCCGGGCGAGATCTACACGACCAAGGAGGCGGTCACCTCGACCGACCAGCTGGAAGGCGCGAAGTACCGCGTCGGCGGCGGCCTGGCCAACATGGTGGCGCAGCGGCTCGGTATCGTGCCGGTCTCCGCTCCGTCGCCTCAGGTCTACGAGATCCTGTCGAACGGCGTTGCTGACGGCATCCTGTTCCCGGCCGAATCCGTGCCCTTCTTCAAGATCGACACGGTGGTCAAGAACGGCACCAGCGTTAACGGCGGCCTCTACGCCACAAGCTTCTTCGTCATCATGAACGAGAAGACCTGGGACAGCCTCTCCGAGGAAGACCAGAAGGCGATCGACAGCGTCTCCGGCGAAGCGCTGGCGCGCATCGCGGGCCAGGCCTGGGACAACGCCGACGCCGCCGGTGTCAAGAAGATGGAAGCGGAAGGCGTCAAGATCATCGATGCAGACGAGGCCTTCATGGCGTCGCTCCACGAGAAGCTCGACGGCATCGAATCCGTCTTCCTCGACGCCGCCAAGGAAAAGGGCGTCGACGGCGAGGCGGCCCTCAAGATGCTGAAGGAAGAAGTCGCCAAGGAAAGCCAGTGAACGCGAACGACGCGCTTCATCGGACTGCCGCGCGCCGCCCTTGGGCGGCGCGCATCCCCTCCGCCTGCGCGGCCATGCTCAATCTCGTCGCGGGCGTCCTTCTGTTCGCGATGATGATCCTGACCGTCACCGACGTGGTCGGCCGCTACATCTTCACCGCCCCCGTGCCCGGCGCCTTCGAGGCGACGGAAATCATGCTGGTGCTGATCGTCTTCGTCGGCCTGCCCATCGTGACCGGCCGCGGAGAGCATGTGAGCGTGCTGCTCTTCTACGACCGGGCGCCGGCGTTCCTCACGCCGATCCTCCGGATCCTGGCGCGCGTGCTGACCGTGGTCGCCTTCGGCGTGGCCGCCTGGCTCCTCTACGGGGTCGCCGGCGAACTCGCCTCCTATGGTGACACGACGGTGCTGCTTCGCATTCCCCTTGCGCCCGTTGCCTATGCGGCGGCCGCCCTTTCCGCCGTGGCGACCATCGTCGCGGTCATCGCCGTGTTCGCGCGCGACGAAGCGGAGGCATAGACCTTTCCATGGATGCCTGGGTTCCGGGGCTGATCGCCCTCCTCGTCCTCCTGTTCGCGGGCGTGCCGATCGCGGTGGCCATGGGCATCGTCGGCGCCACCGGCCTGACCCTCATTCTCGGCCTGCAGGGCGGGATGGCGATTGTCGGCCAGACGCTGTTCGACACCAGCCTGTCCTACTCGCTGTCGGTGGTGCCGCTGTTCATCCTGATGGGCAACTTCGTAACCCGCGCGGGATTGTCCGACGAGCTCTATGCGGCCTGCCACGCCTGGCTCGGCGCCCGGCCGGGCGGTCTGGCCATGGCAACGGCCGTCGCCTGCGGCGGCTTCTCGGCCGTCTGCGGCTCGTCGCTGGCCACCGCCGCCACCATGGGCAAGGTCGCGCTGCCGCAGATGCGGAAATACCACTACGACGACAGCCTTGCCTCCGGCGTCATCGCCGCAGGCGGCACGCTCGGCATTCTGATTCCCCCGAGCGTGATCCTGGTTATCTACGGCGTGACCACACAGCAGGATATCGGCCGGCTGTTCATCGCCGGCATCGTGCCCGGCCTTCTCGGCATCCTTCTCTACATGGCCGCCGTGCGCGTGGTCTGCATGATGAACCCGGACAGGGGCCCGCCCGGCCCGAAGGTCTCCCTGGCGGAGAAATTGCGCGCCACCCGTGGCGTGCTGGGCATCCTTGCCCTGTTCGTGTTGGTCATCGGCGGCATCTATGTCGGCATCTTTACCGCAACCGAGGCAGCCGGCGTCGGTGCCTTCGGCGCGTTCCTGATCGCGCTCTTCCGGCGCACCCTGTCCTTCCGGGTGGTGGGCGAGATCCTGGCCGAAACCGCGTCCACCACGACCATGATGTTCGCCGTGCTGATCGGCGCCATCGTGTTCGCCAACTACATCAACATCGCCGGCCTGCCGGACGACCTGACCTCGTTCGCCTCCCAGCAGGACGTCGCGCCGTTCGTCATCCTCCTGGGCGTCCTGGTCATCTACCTGCTGCTCGGCATGGTGCTGGAGAGCCTGTCGATGGTGCTGCTCACCGTGCCGATCTTCGCTCCGATGATCGGGGCGCTGGGCTACGATCTGGTCTGGTTCGGCATCGTCGTGGTGATCATGACGGAGATCTCCCTGATCACGCCGCCGGTGGGCCTCAACGTCTTCGTCCTGAAGACGGTGCTGCCGGACGTCTCGATCGGAACGATCTTCAAGGGCGTCACGCCGTTCATCCTGGCCGACATCGTGCGGATGATCCTGCTGCTCGCATTCCCGATCCTCGCCCTCGGCCTGCCGAACCTGATGGGGTAAACGCCACGGGGCGAAGCGGGCCCGGGTTCGGCGTGCGGGCGCGCGACAGGACGCCAACCGGAACCGCTCGGCCCGCCGGCAACCGAAACGCCTCCAGGCCTCAGTGCGGCAGGTCCACCGTGACCTCCGCCCCGCCTAGGCCATGCACGCTGTCGCCGGCGCGCACCGTTACGCGCTCCACGTTGTCGGAAATCGCAACGCCGGACAGGCTGCGGGTGAACGGTTGCTCGTTGACGTGGGGATGGAAAAGCGTGCGCGTCCCGAGCACCGTACCGTCCGGACCGACGATCTCGAACCGGTCGGCGTAGTGGTCCCAGCCCTCGTCGGCGTGGCGGACGGTCACGTCGAACCGGTAGGAACCGCCGTCCTCCGCCGTGACCGAGACGTCGACAACATCCGCCTCGCCGGCCACCGCCGCCGCGGTCAACGCGAGTGCAGCAGCTCCCGCGCAGAGGATGGTCCGGATGCTGGTCATGGCGTGTCTTCTCCTTGTGCCAGGCGACCGCGGCCGCTCACCGGCCCGCACCCTCACCGCATCGCACCACGGCCTGCAAGTCACGAGATCGCGCGCCCGCAGACGATCAGATCGGTGTCACCCGCCTGAGCGTGAGGTTGATCCGGCCGCCCTCCGGAAGAAGTGTGGACGAGCCGGCCAGGATGCGGTCGATGCCGTGGTAGGCCAGCCGGTCCTCGCCGCCGAAGACGATCACGTCGCCCGATGCCAGCCGCAGCGACCGGGTCGGCCCCTTCCGCGTCGTACCGCCGATGCGGAACACGGCCGTGTCCCCGAGCGACACGGAGACGACCGGGGCCCCGAACTCATTTTCGTCGCGGTCCTGGTGCAGCCCCATCCGCGCCTTCGGGCCGTAGAGGTTGACCAGGCAGGCCTCGGGCGGCGCCGCGATGCCGGATACATCCGCCCACAGGTCCAGAAGGAGTTGCGGAATGGGCGGCCAGGGTTCGCCCGTGTCGGGATGCGCCGGCTGGTATCGGTAGCCGTCGATGTCGGCCACCCAGCCCAGCGGCCCGCAATTCGTCATCCGCACGGACAGCGGCTTGCCGGTGCGCGGCATGCACGGCGCAAACCAGGGCGCCGCCTGGACCACCGCTTCGATGTCGGCGAGCAGGGCGCGCTGGGCGGCCGGATCGAAGCGTTCGGGAAGGATGTCGATGGCCATGGCCCTCTCCCTACAGTCGGCCGCAGTCGGCGGCCAGAGGCGCGACCGCAGTTTTGTTCACGCCGCCTTGCTCGCATGCGAACGCGCCAGCCATGCGGGTTTGCATGCCAAATCTGCTCAAAAACGCGTGTTTGGATCGCGTGCGGGCGGCTTGCGGCTCTTTTGGCCCCTTCTTATATAGCTCGCAGCGTTTCGGCCCATCCGCGCCGAAACCGATCCGTTTTGCGTTCGAAACGTCAGGGGGCCGGCCGGCGCGATGTCGGCCTTGTCGGACGCCGTCCTCGGGTCCGAACGGTCTGCCAGAAGGAGAGACAAGAGAATGAGCAAGGTCATCGGCATCGACCTCGGCACCACCAACTCGTGTGTCGCGGTGATGGAAGGCAAGCAGGCGAAAGTCATCGAGAACGCCGAGGGCGTGCGCACGACGCCGTCCATGGTCGCGTTCACCGACGAAGGCGAGCGCCTGGTCGGCCAGCCGGCGAAGCGCCAGGCTGTGACCAACCCGGAGCGCACCCTTTTCGCGGTCAAGCGCCTCATCGGCCGCCGCTTCGACGACCCGATGGTGACGAAGGACAAGGATCTCGTCCCCTACAAGATCGTGCGCGCCGACAACGGCGACGCATGGGTCGAGGTGGACGGCAAGGAATATTCGCCCTCGCAGATCTCCGCCTTCATCCTGCAGAAGATGAAGGAAACGGCCGAATCCTATCTCGGCAGCGAGGTCACCCAGGCGGTCATCACGGTTCCCGCCTACTTCAACGATTCCCAGCGTCAGGCCACCAAGGATGCCGGCAAGATCGCCGGCCTGGAAGTGCTGCGCATCATCAACGAGCCGACCGCGGCGGCGCTGTCCTACGGTCTCGACAAGACCGAGGGCAAGACGATCGCCGTGTATGACCTCGGCGGCGGCACCTTCGACGTGTCGGTGCTGGAGATCGGCGACGGCGTGTTCGAAGTGAAGGCCACCAACGGCGACACCTTCCTCGGCGGCGAGGATTTCGACATGCGCCTCGTCGACTACCTGGCCGACGAGTTCAAGAAGGAGCAGGGCATCGACCTGCGCGGCGACAAGCTCGCCCTGCAGCGCCTCAAGGAGGCGGCGGAGAAGGCCAAGATCGAGCTTTCCTCCGCCCAGCAGACCGAGATCAACCTGCCCTTCATCACGGCCGACCAGTCCGGTCCGAAGCACATGACGATGAAGCTCTCGCGTTCCAAGTTCGAGAGCCTGGTCGATGATCTCGTGCAGCGGACGATCGAGCCCTGCCGCGCGGCCCTCAAGGACGCCGAGATGCAGGCCGGACAGATCGACGAGGTGGTTCTGGTCGGCGGCATGACCCGCATGCCGAAGATCCAGGAAGTCGTGAAGCAGTTCTTCGGCAAGGAGCCCCACAAGGGCGTGAACCCGGACGAGGTCGTCGCCATCGGCGCCGCGATCCAGGCCGGCGTGCTCCAGGGCGACGTGAAGGACGTGCTGCTGCTCGACGTGACGCCGCTGTCGCTCGGCATCGAGACGCTCGGCGGTGTGTTCACCCGTCTGATCGACCGCAACACGACGATCCCGACGAAGAAGTCGCAGACCTTCTCCACGGCCGAGGATGGGCAGACCGCTGTGACGATCCGCGTCTTCCAGGGCGAGCGCGAGATGGCGGCCGACAACAAGATGCTGGGCCAGTTCGATCTGGTGGGCATCCCGCCGGCGCCGCGCGGCGTGCCGCAGATCGAGGTCGCGTTCGACATCGACGCCAACGGCATCGTCAACGTCTCGGCTAAGGACAAGGGCACCGGCAAGGAGCAGCAGATCCGCATCCAGGCCTCCGGCGGTCTATCCGACGACGAGATCGAGAAGATGGTCAAGGACGCGGAGAGCCACGCCGAGGACGACAAGAAGCGTCGTGCGCTCGTGGAGGCCCGGAACCAGGGCGAGGCGCTGGTCCACTCCACCGAGAAGATGCTGGCGGACAACGGCGACAAGCTCGCCGAGGCCGACAAGTCCACCGTCCAGGCTGCCGTCGAGGAGCTGAAGACGGCACTCGCCAGCGAGGATCTCTCCGAGATCGAGGCGAAGAGCCAGGCCCTCGCCCAGGCGTCCATGAAGCTCGGCGAGAGCCTCTACAGCCAGGAGCAGGCTGCTCCGGAAGGTGAAGAGACCGCCGAGGGTGGGCAGGCCCAGGACGACGTGGTCGACGCCGACTTCGAAGAGGTCAAGGACGACGATCAGAAGCGGAGCGCGTAACCGCCCCCGCCTAGACACAAGATGCGGCGCACGGCAGTGTGCCGCATCTTTCGTATGACCCGATTTCAAGCGAGTAGCCCGTTCCCCGTGACGGCCAACGTCAGGCCGCGCGACATCGCACAGGCAGGCCGATCCGCGTTTCGCGGACACGCGGCGACCTGGCGCGCAAGGGCCGGCTCGAACCGTTGCAAGCAGAGTTACGCTCCCCATGGCCAAGCGCGACTACTACGAGGTTCTCGGCGTCCACGCCCAGGTGACCGAAACCGAGTTGAAGAGCGCCTACCGCAAGCTCGCCATGCAGTTTCACCCGGACCGCAACCCGGGCAATGCCGAGGCGGAGGCCAGGTTCAAGGAAGTCAGCGAGGCCTACGAGGTCCTCAAGGACCCGAACCGGCGTGCCGCCTATGACCGGTTCGGCCACGCTGCCTTCGAGGGCGGTATGGGCGGCGGTGGCCAGGCCGGCTTCGGCGGCGACTTCGCTTCCGCCATGTCCGATATCTTCGACGAATTTTTCGGCATGGGGGGCCAGCGCCGGCGCGGCGGCGGCGGCCGTGAGCGGGGCGCGGACCTGCGCTACAATCTGGAGATCGAGCTGGAGGAATCCTTCACCGGCAAGACGGTGGAGATCGAGGTCCCGACCTCGGCGACCTGCGTCACCTGCTCCGGCTCGGGCGCCAAACCGGGCACCTCGCCGACCACCTGTCAGACCTGCAAGGGCGCTGGCCGGGTCCGGGCGACCCAGGGCTTCTTCACGCTGGAGCGCGCCTGCCCAACCTGCCAGGGCCGCGGCACCATCATCACCGACCCGTGCGAGGTGTGCTCCGGCCAGGGCCGCATCTCCGAGGAGCGCAAGCTCTCCGTCAACATCCCGGCCGGTATCGAGGACGGGACCCGGATCCGCCTCGCCGGTGAGGGCGAGGCCGGCGTCATGGGCGGGCCGTCGGGCGATCTCTACATCTTCCTGTCGATCAAGCCGCACGCCTTCTTCCAGCGCGAAGGGGCGGACATTTTCTGCCGGGTGCCGATCTCGCTGACCACCGCCGCGCTCGGCGGCGAGTTCGAAGTGCCCACCGTTTCCGGCGAAAAGACCCGGGTGAAGGTGCCCGAGGGCACCCAGACCGGCCGGCAGTTCCGGCTCAAGTCCAAGGGCATGCCGGTCATCCGCAGTCCACAGTTCGGCGATATGTACATTCAGGTTGTCGTCGAGACGCCACGCAATCTGACGAAACGACAGCGCGAGCTTCTGGAGGCCTTTGAAGAAGAGGCATCTCAGGATAATCATCCAGAATCGCATGGTTTCTTTTCCCGGGTGAAGGACTTCTTCGAAGGCCTGGGAACCTGAGGGTCGGGCCAAGTGGCCTATCCCGCCGCCGCAAGCCGCCAGGGGCGTGCCTGCGGTTCGCCGAATACAACGTAAAGGCCTCTTATGCTCGCCATCGCCCGCACCCATGCCCGCCGGTTCTCAGACCGTTTCACCGATGAAGTTCGGTTCTTGCGAGCCTGGGTCGAGCGACCGCTGACCACCGGCGCCGTGGCGCCGTCCGGCGCAGCGCTGTCGCGACTGATGGCCAGCTTCGTTGACGCCGACTGTTCCGGCCCCATCGTCGAACTGGGTCCAGGCACCGGCGTGGTCACTGACGCCCTGGTCAAGCGCGGGATCGACGAGGCGCGGCTGGTGCTCATCGAGTACAGCCCCGACTTCTGCACCCTGCTGGAAGAACGGTTTCCCCGCGCGACCGTGATCCAGGGCGATGCGTACGCCATGGCGGACGTGGTGGAAGAAGCTCCGGGATCGCTGGCCGGCGTGGTGTCGAGCCTGCCGCTCTTCACCCGGCCGCTGGAAGCCCGACAGAAGCTGATCGAGGATGCGCTGGAGCTGATGACGCCCGGCGCGCCTTTCATCCAGTTCTCCTACGCGCTGGTTCCGCCGGTGCCGGAAGTCGATGGCCGATACGGCGTCACCCGGACCTCCTGGGTGGTCCGCAACGTGCCGCCCGCCCGCGTCTGGCTCTACCGCCGCGTGGTGGAGGACGAGGCCGTCGAGGAAACGGCCGCGTAAGCCCGGCGCCGGTCGCAGACCAGCCGGTCACGTCCCGCGGATTTGCATTCCGCGCCCGGAACCATACATCTCCCCTCGACCCACCGTTTCCGCGCGGCCGCCAGGCGAGACCGCGCATGAGTTCAATCGAGGTGATGATGACGTCCACCGATCCCATTGGCTGGCATGGCACGACCATTCTCGGCGTGCGCAAGGGCAACGAGGTGGTGATCGCCGGTGACGGCCAGGTGTCCTTCGGGCAGACCGTCATGAAGAACAATGCCCGCAAGGTGCGCCCGATCGGCGGCGGCGACGTGATCGCCGGATTTGCCGGCGCCACCGCGGATGCCTTTACGCTGCTGGAGCGTCTCGAGCAGAAGCTGGAGCAGTATCGCGGTCAGTTGCTGCGCGCCTGCGTGGAACTCGCCAAGGACTGGCGTACCGACCGCTACCTGCGCCGGCTGGAAGCCATGATGATCGTGGCCGACAAGGACACCACGCTGGTCCTGACCGGCAACGGCGACGTGCTGGAGCCGGAACACGGCGTGGTCGGCATCGGCTCGGGCGGGCTCTACGCGCTGGCCGCCGCGCGTGCGCTTGTCGATACCGACATGAACGCCGAGGAGATCGCCCGAAAGGCGATGGCGATTGCCGGCGACATCTGTGTCTACACCAACGGCGAACTGATCGTGGAGCGGCTTTCCGGCGACGCCTGATGGCGGCCGGTCACCCCCTCCCCCATTCCCAACGCCTTCCGGAAGGAAGCCATGACCGCGTTTTCCGAATTCGACGAGACGGGCCCTGCGAGCGACAGCGAGAGGCCGCAGGATTCGCAGTCCACGGACCATAGCCCCATGACCAATTTCTCTCCCCGCGAGATCGTTTCCGAGCTCGACCGGTTCATCATCGGCCAGCACGACGCCAAGCGCGCGGTGTCCATCGCGCTCAGGAACCGCTGGCGCCGGCAGCAGCTCGCCGACGACATCCGCGACGAGGTGATGCCGAAGAACATCCTGATGATCGGCCCGACGGGCGTCGGCAAGACGGAGATCTCGCGCCGCCTGGCCAAGCTCGCCAACGCGCCCTTCATCAAGGTCGAGGCGACCAAGTTCACCGAAGTCGGCTATGTCGGCCGCGACGTGGAGTCCATCGTCCGCGACCTCCTCGAGATCGGCATCGCCCAGGTGCGCGAGCGCCGCCGCAAGGACGTGCGCGCCACCGCCCATCTCGCCGCCGAGGAACGCGTGCTCGACGCACTGGTGGGCAAGAATGCGAGCCCGGCGACACGCGACAGCTTCCGCAAGCGCCTGCGGGCCGGCGAACTCGACGACAAGGAGATCGAGGTCGAGGTGACCCAGTCGCCGACGATGCCGAGCTTCGACGTCCCCGGCATGGGCGGCAATGTTGGCGTGATGAACCTCTCCGACGTGCTCGGCAAGGCTTTCGGTGGGGTCAAGAAGACCCGCAAGACCACGGTGAAGGACTCCTACGAGCTGCTTATCAACGAGGAGTCCGATCGGCTTCTCGACGAGGACAGTCTCACCCAGGAGGCCATTGCCGACGTGCAGGGTAACGGCATCGTCTTCCTCGACGAGATCGACAAGGTGACGGCGCGCGGCGGCAAGGTCTCCGGCGACGTCTCCCGCGAGGGCGTCCAGCGCGACCTGCTGCCGCTCGTGGAGGGCACCACCGTGCAGACCAAGCACGGGCCGGTGAAGACCGACCACATCCTGTTCGTCGCCTCCGGCGCCTTCCATGTTTCCAGCCCGTCGGACCTGCTGCCCGAGTTGCAGGGCCGTTTGCCGATCCGCGTCGAGCTGAAGCCGCTCACCCGCGAGGACTTCCGGGCGATCCTGACGGAGACCGAGGCGAGCCTCATTCGCCAGTCGGTGGCGCTCATGCAGACCGAGGACGTCACCCTGGTCTTCACCGAGGACGCCATCGATGCGATCGCGGAGATCGCCGTGGAGATCAACGCCAGCGTGGAGAACATTGGCGCGCGGCGCCTGCAGACGGTGATGGAGCGGGTGCTGGACGAAATCTCGTACACCGCCTCCGACAGGTCCGGCGAGACGGTCACCATCGATGCCGACTATGTCCGAACCAATCTCGGCGAGCTGGCCAAGAACACCGACCTCAGCCGCTTCGTCTTGTAAACACGGTCAGCCTGTCGAGCGAACCGAAAAGGCCGGCGCCCCCAAGGGCGCCGGGCTTTTTTCGTCAGCAGTCAGTTGAACCGCGGACTGGCCGCCCGCCGCGCGGGGACGGGATCAGCTTCCCGCGTCCTCGCCAAGCCGCGTCACCTCGGCCGTCACCGGCCCCTCCAGCGCCTTCAGCTCCACCAGTGTTCCGTCCTTCACGGGCACGCGCACCGCCTCGGCTCCGGTCAGCGTGTAGACCGTGCCGTCGACCCGCATCCGGAACGGCCCGCTGGCATCGACCAGAAGCGCGATGGCGTTGCCGGCGTTGGGATCGGGCACGCTGGTCCACTCGCCCGGCACCTCGAGCGTCTCGGCCTCGCCGAGACGGCTGACCTGAATCGGGCCTGCCCGGAGGAGATCGGCGATGCCCTGCTTGTCGACCCAATAGGCGCCGTAGACGAGCCCCGCCCCAAGAGCGAGAAGCACCACCACGAAGACGATCCAGCCGGCCCGCGCGCCCTTGCGGCGCCGCTCGCGATACTCGGCCGGAACTCCCGCTTCCTCGTCAGAGACCGGCACAAGCGCGCGCCCGTCCGAGCGTCGCCCGCGCGCGCCCTCGGCGTCGCGCATCACATCGTCGATGCTCGGATCCGGGCTCTCGTCGCCATCCGGGACGATCCAGGCCTCTTCCTCGGACCGTTCCGCCCGGGCGCGACGGCGCGCCACCTTGGGCCCGGCGCGTCGGCGTCCGCCGGGTGCCCGCGGCGCCGCTGGCTCGCGAGGCATTGCAGTCGGGGTCTCTACCGATGCCGCTTCCATCTCCCCCTCGTCGAGCCCGGGCTCGCGGGAGGCTGCCCGATCCAGCCGGCTGCCACGGCGGCCGATGGACGGCTCGGCCCGTCGGCGGCGACCGGGTGCCTGCGGCTCCGCACGCCGCGGCTCGGCGGACGGGGCGGCCGTCGGCTCAACCGGCTCGCCGTGGGCCGCTCCACCCGGCGCCGCGTCCAGCCGGGACCGGTCCCGGCGGATCCGGCGCGCGGCCGGCTCTGCGCGCGGCGGCGGCGGAACAATGGCCGGCTCGTCAGGCTCATAGGCGTCGTCATGCGGCTCGGATTCCGCCCCGTGGAGCTCGGCATCCACATAGATCACGTCATCCGGCCTGGCCTGCGGCGCATCGCCCTCGGCCTCTGCCTCGGGGGGCAGCGCCAGCGTTCCATCCTCGAGCGAAATGGCCGAGCGGAAGGCTCCGCAATAGGGGCAGCTCAGAACGGGACGGACCAGCGGCTCTCCGCAGGCGTTGCAGCGATATCGCGCCGTGTTCAAGGACGTGTCTCCGGTAGAGTGCCCGGGCCTGCGGCCCGAAGCGGCGTTCTTTCGGCCACCATCCGGCGGCCCATTGTCGGTCAAGCATCCACCTGCGGATGCGGCTCTTCAACGATTCCTCGCCGAACCTCTACCGCAAAACAGGGAAATGGTGTGGCAAAGCCCGGAATTCTGGCAAGATTCGCCGGGTTGCAGCCGAAATGGCCGGTCTCGGGCGCATACCCCCGATTTCAGTGGCGAAGAACCTCGCGCAGCCGGGCCGGCTCGGGGAGTCCCTTCATCTGGAGTTCCGGGACGTCGCCCGCCGTGTAGACCCGCAAGGTTCCCACGTCGAGGATCCGGTCGAGCAGCGACTGGTCGATCTTCACCGTGCGGATCGAGGACAGTTCGATCTCGGTGTGCTCCTTGGCAAGCAGCCCCTTGTCGAGGCTGATCCGGTCGTCGTCGACAGTCACGGTGGTCGCCCGATTGAACAGCCACCACACCACCAGTGCGACGATGCCGATGACGGCTGGGATCAGGATCACGCAGAGGATGAACAAAAGCGGATGGCTCTTGAACATCGAGGGATGGGCTTGGTAGCGCGGCGGCATCGGCAGCGTCCCTGACTGAGGATGGAACTGGCACAACGTGTCGACGGACGATGCGTTCGACCGATGACACGCGTGCGTCGCCGGCGACGGGGTGGAGGCGGCGACGACTGCCATCCTATCCCCGATCGAAGGCCGCCGCGCCGATCTTTCAGTGGAGGCTCGACAACTGCTCCACCGAGCGCCACTCCCAGCCGCCGACAAGCCGCCGGTAGGCCACCTCCACGGAATGGAGCGGACCGTCCAACTCCCTTTTCCAGAAGTCGAGGAAACGGGTCAGTTCCGGGAAGGCCGGCGCGAGATCATAGTCCTGCCAGAGATAGGTCTGCAGAAGCGCAGGATGATCTGGCAATCGGTAAAGGATCTTCGCTGTGGTCAGGCCGTAGCCATCGAGCTGGCGGTCGAAAGCAGAATCGATCATCGGTCACCTCGGCTGTTGAAAGCACCGACGAAATGGTGCATTGCATCGCCGCCGACGGCAAGCCGACTAAGCAAAAATCTCTTTCTATACAGATACTTACCAGCACTCGATCGACGCGGCTGCTAGCAGGCCGTGGGTCGCGCCCGATGCCTGCCCTGCGCCTCCACCGCAGCGATTGCGCAACGAGGAGGGGGCCAGGCAGCCGATCCCCCCGCGCGGCCTGCTAGCACTTTCCTCTAGCGAGTGCCAAAATTTTGTGGCAGGTATCTTGATACCGGTTACGGGGCATCCCATGTCACCGGCGCACGGCCCCGCGTGCCGGTCCCGGACGCGCGGCCGTGAGGAGGACTATCCAGTCACCGAAATCCGCATCTGGTTCAATTGGAGGAACAGAGCATGACGTTCCGGCCGCTCCACGACCGTGTGGTCGTTCGCCGCATCGAGTCTGACACGAAGACCGCTGGCGGCATCATCATTCCCGACACTGCCAAGGAGAAGCCGCAGGAAGGCGAAGTCGTCTCCGTCGGCCCCGGCGCGCGCAACGAAGCCGGCGAGATCGTCGCCCTCGACGTGAAGGCCGGCGACCGCGTTCTCTTCGGCAAGTGGTCCGGCACCGAGGTGAAGATCGATGGTGAGGATCTCCTGATCATGAAGGAGACCGACATCATGGGTGTGATCGAAGGCGCCGCCGCCGCCAAGGCCGCAGCCTAACCGCCCCGCGCATCCGACAGACGCTGTTTCTCAAAGGAGAACATCACCATGGCTGCCAAGGAAGTGAAATTTTCCACCTCCGCCCGCGACAAGATGCTGAAGGGTGTCGACACCCTGGCCAACGCGGTGAAGGTGACCCTCGGCCCGAAGGGCCGCAATGTCGTCATCGAGAAGTCGTTCGGCGCTCCGCGCATCACCAAGGACGGCGTCACCGTCGCCAAGGAGATCGAGCTTGAGGACAAGTTCGAGAACATGGGCGCCCAGATGGTGCGCGAAGTGGCCTCGAAGACCAACGATCTGGCCGGTGACGGTACGACCACGGCCACGGTTCTCGCCCAGGCCATCGTCAAGGAAGGCGCCAAGGCGGTAACCGCCGGCATGAATCCGATGGACCTGAAGCGCGGCATCGACATGGCCGTAGAGGCCATCGTTGCCGAGCTCAAGTCCAACGCCAAAGACATCGCCTCCAACGACGAGATCGCCCAGGTCGGCACCATCTCCGCCAATGGGGACGCCGAGGTCGGTCGCTTCCTGGCCGAGGCGATGCAGAAGGTCGGCAACGAGGGTGTGATCACCGTCGAGGAAGCCAAGTCGCTCGAGACCGAACTCGAGGTGGTCGAGGGCATGCAGTTCGACCGCGGCTACATCTCGCCCTACTTCGTCACCGATGCCGACAAGATGCGCGTCGAGCTCGACGAGCCCTACCTGCTCATCCACGAGAAGAAGCTCTCCAACCTGCAGGCCATGCTGCCGGTGTTGGAGGCCGTGGTTCAGTCCGGCCGTCCGCTCCTTATCATCGCCGAGGACGTCGAGGGCGAGGCGCTCGCTACCCTCGTGGTCAACAAGCTGCGTGGCGGCCTGAAGGTCGCCGCCGTCAAGGCGCCGGGCTTCGGTGATCGCCGCAAGGCCATGCTGCAGGACATCGCCGTCCTGACGGGCGGCACGGTGATCTCCGAGGACGTGGGCATCAAGCTGGAGAGCGTGACCATCGACATGCTCGGCAAGGCCAAGAAGGTGTCCATCTCCAAGGACGAGACCGTCATAGTCGACGGCGCCGGCGAGAAGTCCGACATCGAGGCCCGCGTTTCCCAGATCAAGGCGCAGGTGGAAGAGACCACCTCCGACTACGATCGCGAGAAACTCCAGGAACGTCTGGCCAAGCTCGCGGGCGGCGTCGCGGTGATCCGCGTCGGCGGTGCGACCGAGGTCGAGGTGAAGGAGAAGAAGGATCGCGTCGACGACGCCCTGCACGCCACCCGTGCTGCGGTCGAGGAAGGCGTTGTTCCGGGCGGTGGCGTGGCGCTCCTGCGCTCGCTGAAGGCGCTCTCCAGCCTCTCGCCGGCCAACGCCGACCAGAAGGCCGGCGTGGAGATGGTCCGCAAGGCCGTTCAGGCCCCGGCGCGTCAGATCGCCCTCAACGCGGGCGAGGACGGCTCCGTCGTCGTCGGAAAGATCGTCGAGAAGGACGAGTTCGGCTTCGGCTGGAACGCCCAGAGCGGCGAATACGGCGACATGTTCAAGATGGGCATCATCGACCCGACCAAGGTCGTGCGCACCGCCCTTCAGGACGCCGCGTCCGTCGCATCGCTTCTCATCACCACCGAGGCGATGGTGGCGGAGAAGCCGAAGAAGGACGGCGGCGCTCCGGGCATGCCGGGCGGCATGGGCGACATGGACTTCTGATCCAGCGCTTCTCCGGCGGGTCTGCCCCGCCGGACATAGAGTTGCGGAAGGCGCGGGAGCGATCCCGCGCCTTCTTGCGTTGCGGCGCCTTCCAGGCCTGCGACAGAAAGGACCGGCGCATGCGATTGCGCGCGCCGGCACCCGCCCCTAGGGTCAATCCAGATACGCGGACGCCCAGCAACCATCTGGAAACGTTCAAATATTTCGACCCGGAGCGAGAGGCTCGGCCGTGATCAGCAGACGAACGTTCCTCGCCGGCAGCGCGCTCGGAGCCTGCGGCGCCGGACTGGGGCTTGCCGGGCTCAGGGCTGTCAGTGCCGCCACGCCGATGGAGCTGACAGCGCACGAGACAGCCGCCGTGCTCGACGGCACCTCGCTCACTGAAGGCGTCATGACGTGGAACGAAGGGCCGCTGCCGCCGGTGATCCGCGTGAGGCGCGACGAGGCCTTCGCCGCACGGCTGGTGAACCGGCTGGCCGAACCGACCACAATTCACTGGCACGGGCTCAGGATCCCGAACGCCATGGATGGCGTCCCCTTCCTCACCCAGCCCTATATCTACCAGGGCGAGACATTCGACTACGCCTTCCGCGCGCCGGACGCCGGCACCTTCTGGTACCACCCGCACTGCAACACGCTGACCCAGATCGGGCGCGGGATGACTGGCCTGTTCATCGTGGAGAACCCGGACGATCCGGCCTTCGACCACGAGATGGCGCTCAACCTGCGCGACTGGCGCCTCGACGAGAAGGGCCGCTTCATTGCCCAGTTCAAGGCGCGCGATGCCGCCCGGACCGGCACCTTCGGCACCGTACGCACGGCCAACTGGCAGGTAGCGCCCCGCCAAGAGGCTCCGGCCGGCGGGCTGATGCGCCTGAGGATCGCCATCACCGACGTGACCCGGATCTACCGCTTCGTGCTGGAAGGGGCCTCGGCGCTGGTGATCGCACTCGACGGCAATCCGGTCGCCGCGCCGTTCCCGCTCGACCGGCTCGAGCTGGGCCCGGGCCAGCGGGTCGATCTTGCCGTCGTCATGCCGGCGGAGGAAGGCGCCGTCGTGCGGCTGAGTAACACGCGCACCACCCACCCCTACGAGATCGCCAGCTTCCGCTCCACAGGCTCTTCCCTCGGTCGCTCGCTCGGCGACGTGACGCCCCTGCCCGCCAATCCGGTGGCAGAGCCGGATCTCGCCGCGGCCAGCGTGATCCCGCTGGAGCTTTCGGCCACGGCCGAGGCCGCACCGGCCGGAGGCAGCATCTGTGGCTCGCTCGGCTACAATTTCTGGGCCATCAACAAGGTGCCGTGGTCGGGCGACACGCCGGAGCCGCATACTCCGATCGACGAGCTCAAGCTCGGTCGCTCCTACGTGCTGGAGCTGGCGAACCGGACGCCGCACGCCCACCCGATCCACCTTCACGGCATGTCGTTCCGGGCCATAGAGTCGACAAACGGCCCCGTCCTGCCGCATTTCACCGACACCTACCTGATCCGGCCGGACGAGCGGGTGCGGCTCGCGCTGGTGGCCGACAATCCCGGCGACTGGGTCTTCCACTGCCACGTCATCGAGCACCAGAAGACCGGCATGACCGGCTTCTTCCGGGTGGTCTGAGCCGGATCAGCGGCAGGCCACCTCGTCCGCGATCCGGCGCAAGGCGTCCAGGTCCGCGCCGGTGATGACCGCATGGTGCGCCTCGATCGCCTCCACCGGCCAGTCCCACCAGCGGATCTCCTGCAACGCCGCGATGGTGGCGTCATCGAACCGCCGGCGCACCGGACGCGCCGGGTTGCCGGCAACGATGGAGTAGGGCGGCACGTCTCTGGCGATCACCGAGCGCGCCGCGCAGATGACGCCGTCGCCGATGGTGACGCCCGGCATCACCATGCAGTCCATGCCCATCCAGACGTCATTGCCCACCACGGTGTCGCCCTTACGGCCGGGTACGTGGAACATCGCCACGATGTCGTCCATCGTGGTTTCCGGCGTCATCATGAAGTTCTGGAACGGATACGTTGAGAAGCCGCTCATGTCGTGGTTGGCGGTCGAGGTGATGAACCGCACGCCGTGCGCGAACTGGCAGAACTTGCCGATGGTCAGCTTCTCCGGACTCGGCGGGAACAGGTACGGGGCCAGGAAGGCGGCATAGTCCTGCAGGATCTCGAAGTTGTGGTAGTAGCTGAAGTCGCCCACCTCGATACGCGGATGGTCGATGACGGCCTTCAGCTGCACCGTCTGCTCGATGACAGTGCCGTCGGGCATGGCCATCGGATGTGTCTTGTTCGGATTGAGCAGCGGCATGGCAATGTCCGGTATTGGCGCCGCTGGAGAGACGCGCGATGGCAGCCAGCTCGAAGGCTGCCTTACGCCGTGTCCGCCGGGCGCGCTTAGTGTCGTTGGGCCGGAGCACCGCGCCCCGGCCAGGTAGGCATTTTCAGTAGAAGCGAAAACGGCCTTAGCGCCGCTTCAGGACGAAGCGCGACAGGGCATTCTTGCGACGGGCGAAGGCGAGCTTGGAATTGCGGAGATAGTGCTCGAAGAAGTCGTACTTCTCCTGATCCCATTCGGCGATGATCACATCCTTCTGGGCCTTCAGATTCTTGATCCACTGGTCCAGCGTCAGGATGTAGTCCTCGCGGCGGTTCTCAAGGTACTCCAGCCGGAACAGCGGATGGCTCGCCGTCACCACCTCGTCGATGAACGGGATATCGGACTGCGGGAACACGGTCTCCGGGATCCAGGTCTTGGCTTCCTCGAAGGTGGGCGTGTCCCAGACGATGGTCTGCAGCGACAGGAAGGCGTTCGGCATCAGGTTCTTGTGGCAGATCTCGAAGAAGCGGGTGTACGCCTCGATCTTCTCCGCCTTGTTCATGGCCGGCCGGGCGAAATGCTCGAACGCGCCGACGGAGACGATCCCGTCGAACGGCCCGTCGAGCTCCGCCTCGTAGACGTCCGCGAGCCGGACCTCGACGCCCTTCAGGTTGCGCGCCTCGATATGGTCGCGCTGGTCCTTGGAAAGCGTCAGGCCGACAGCCCCCCTGCCCTCGTACTCGGTCACAGCGGCGGCCAGCACCGCGCCCCAGCCGCAACCGACATCGAGGATGCGCGCGCCAGGCTTCAGCTGCAGCGCATCGAGATGGAAGCGGATCTTGGCCCACTGGGCGTCGTAGAGATTGTCGAGAACCGGCTCCGCCCGGCTCGGCGCGTGGAAGCGCGCGGCGGAGTAGCAGAGCGTCTCGTGGAGGAACAGCGAGAAGAAACGCGTCTCGTTGTCGTAGTGGTACTGGATCGCCTCGGCCGCGGACAACGTGCCCGCCGTTTCACGATCCACCGGCCGGAATGCCGCACGCTCACTCAAGGCTCACCCCTCCCCGTTCGCTCGCCGCGCCCCCCGGCACGCGAATGCGAACAGAGTATCGCCCCCAAAGGCGGCGCGTTTCAAGGAGGCGAAGCGCCCAAAAAAAGAAGCCCGCGCCGACAGTCGGCGCGGGCCTCGATTGCAGGCTTGGGCTGAAGCCAGAGGGCTTACATGCCCATCGACTTGGCAACACGATCGGAGACCGTGTCGAGGAAGCCGGTGGTGGACTGCCAGCCCTGGTCGGCCCCGACGAGAAGCGCCAGGTCCTTCGTCATGTGGCCGTCCTCGATGGCGCCGACGGTCTCGCGCTCAAGCGTCTCGGCGAAAGTCTTCAGATCGTCGTTGTCGTCGAGCTTCGCCCGGTGGGCGAGGCCGCGCGACCAGGCGAAGATCGAAGCGGTGGAGTTGGTCGAGGTCTCCTCGCCGCGCTGATGCTGGCGATAGTGACGGGTGACGGTGCCGTGGGCGGCTTCCGCCTCGACGGTCTGTCCGTCCGGCGTCATCAGCACCGAGGTCATCAGGCCGAGCGAGCCGAAGCCCTGTGCCACGGTGTCGGACTGCACGTCGCCGTCGTAGTTCTTGCAGGCCCAGACGTAGCCGCCGGACCACTTCATCGAGGCGGCGACCATGTCGTCGATCAGGCGGTGCTCGTAGGTGATGCCCTTGGCGTCGAACTTGTCCTTGAACTCGCTGTCGAAGATCTCCTGGAAGATGTCCTTGAAGCGGCCGTCGTAGACCTTGAGGATCGTGTTCTTCGTGGAGAGGTACAGCGGGTAGCCGCGCATCAGGGCGTAGTTCATGGAAGCGCGGGCGAAGTCGATGATCGACTGGTCGAGGTTGTACATCGCCATGGCGATGCCGGAGCCCGGCGCATCGAACACCTCATGCTCGATGGTCTCGCCATCCTCGCCGACGAACTTGATCGAAAGCGTGCCCTTGCCCGGGAACTTGAAGTCGGTGGCACGGTACTGGTCACCGTAGGCGTGACGGCCGACGATGATCGGCTGGGTCCAGCCCGGCACCAGACGCGGCACGTTGCGGCAGATGATCGGCTCGCGGAAGATGACGCCGCCGAGGATGTTGCGGATGGTGCCGTTCGGCGACCGCCACATCTTCTTCAGGCCGAACTCCTCGACGCGCGCCTCGTCCGGCGTGATGGTGGCGCACTTCACGCCGACGCCGCAGGCTTTGATGGCGTTCGCCGCGTCGATGGTGATCTGGTCGTCGGTCTCGTCGCGCTTCTCGATACCGAGATCGTAATACTGCAGATCGATGTCGAGGTAGGGGTGGATCAGCTTCTTCTTGATATAGTCCCAGATGATCCGGGTCATCTCGTCGCCGTCGAGTTCGACGACCGGGTTGTCGACTTTGATCTTTGCCATATTGAAACGGACCTCGGTGCTAGCCTGAACGGACCGGAACCGGGAGGCGAATGCCTCCGGCGCGCGGTCGCACGCGGAAAATTCGGGGTGCGGCGTCCTTCTAGGTCATGAGACCGGAAATGTGAAGAAAGGACCGTCGCCCCGATGCTTCTTTGGAACGACTGAAGCCTGAGGCAGCCGGTTCAGTCCATCACCTTATCTTTGGTCTCCGGAGTGAAGACCAGGGTCGCCAGCGCCACAAGCGCCGCGGCCACGACATAGAAGGCCGGCGCCATCCGGTCGCCGGTCTCGCTGATCAGCCAGGTGGCGACCATCGGCGTGGTGCCACCGACGATGGCCATCGGGATATTGAAGGCGACGGAGTAGGCGGTCACGCGGACGTGGCGCGGGAACTGCTCCGTCATGGTAGTCGGCAGCGGGCCGGTGAAGCAGGCCATCAGCACCGCGAAACCGAGTTGCCCGAGGAGAATGCCCCACAGGGTGCCGCTGCCGAGCGCCAGGAACAGCGGATAGGCGAACACGGCAACCCCGAGCGCCCCGGTCATCATGACGGGCCGGCGGCCGATCCGGTCCGACAGCGCCGCGAAGAACGGAATGACCAGGCACAGGACCGCTATGACGCCGGTGTTGATGTCCAGTGCCCGGTTCTCGTTCACGCCGTCATAGGTGACGATGTAGGTCGTCAGGTAGACGAAGGCGATGTAGAAGCCGATGCCGTTCAGCACGTTGATGCCCATCACCCGCAGCATGCCCCGCCAGTGATCGCGAACCGCCTCGACGATGGGAAACTCCGGTTCCTGCGGTTCGTGGGGATCGTTGAACTCGACCTCGATATCTTCCACGTGGCTGCGGAAATAGACCCCGGCCAGCCCCAGGAGAACGCCGCACAGGAACGGGATGCGCCAGCCCCAGCTTGCCAGCGCCTCGTCCGGCACCAGCGCGGTGACGATGGCGCCCATCGCCGCACCCAGCAGAATGCCGAGATTGGATCCCACCAGCCCGAACGAGCCGGAAATGCCGCGCTGGTCCTGCGGACCGTTCTCGACCAGGTAGGTGACGGAACCGGTATATTCGCCACCCACCGACAGCCCCTGCACGAGGCGCAGGAAGGTCAGAAGCAGCGGTGCGGCGAGGCCTATCATCTCGTAGATCGGCAGGAACGCCACCAGCGTGGTCGGAATCGCCATCATGGCCACAGACAGCGTCAGCGCTGCCCGACGGCCAAGCTTGTCGGCGACGTGGCCGATCACCAGTCCGCCGAACGGGCGCATGAGGAAGCCCGCTGCGAACACGCCAAAGGTGGCGATCAGGGCGACTTTCGGATCCGTCTTCGGAAAGAACTGCGTGGCGATGATCGGCGCGAAGAAGCCATAGACAGCGAAATCGTACCATTCGAGCGTGTTGCCGATGGCACCGGCCACGGTCTTCTTCGACCAGTGCGAGAACAATGATGCCACGCCGGATCCCCCCAACTCGCTTGGTCGTCGTCCTTTGTCTTTACAGGCAAGGCTAAAGCGTAGAGGTGAACGACCGCAACCCGGGGATGTTCAAGTCGACCCGGCTTGCGCGACCGACGCCGTTCCATGGAAATGTTGCGCGACCCCCGCCTTTCGATTAGAGACTGTTTCATCCGGCGCCTTATGCGCCGCCAATCGGGTCATCAAACCGGGAAGCCAGCGTGCCCGTCGAGCAGACCAGCAAGCTCCGGATCGCACTGAACACGGACGCTCCGCGCGTCCGGACCCTTCTTCTCGGCCGTCTCCTCCTCCTTAGCTGCCCCTGAGCGCTGGCAGCCCGTTCGGGCAGGCTCTCAGGGGAGTACTGACGAGGCGAACCCAGAACACTCTCGGCCCCGACGCTTGTGCATACGCCGTCGCGCGGGCCGCTCCCGAGAAGGACCAGACTCCATGACCACCGAAACGCCGACGATCGCCGATCCCGCCGAGGTGAAAATCTTCGACACGACGCTGCGCGATGGCGAGCAGTCGCCGGGCGCGTCGATGACGCTGGAAGAAAAGCTGCAGGTTGCCGAGGTGCTCGACACGATGGGTGTCGACATCATCGAGGCCGGCTTCCCGATCGCCTCCAACGGCGACTTCGAGGCCGTGAACATGATTGCCCGGCGCGCCGAGAACGCCGTGATTGCCGGGCTGGCCCGCGCCATTCCCGCCGACATCGACCGCGCCGGTGAAGCCGTCCGCGATGCCCGCCGCGGCCGCATCCACACTTTCGTGTCGACCTCGCCGATCCATCTCGCCCACCAGATGAACAAGACCCAGGACGAGGTTCTGGAGATCATCACGGCGACGGTGACCCGCGCACGCAACCTGATCGACGACGTGGAATGGTCGGCGATGGACGCCACCCGCACGCCGCTCGACTATCTCTGTCGCTGCGTGGAGGCCGCGATCCGCGCCGGTGCCACCACGATCAACCTGCCTGACACGGTCGGCTACGCCACGCCGGACGAGTACCGCGCCATGTTCGCCACGATGATCGAGAAGGTGCCGGACGCCGACGCGGTGACCTTCTCCGTGCACTGCCACGACGACCTTGGCCTGGCGGTTGCCAACTCGCTGGCCGGTGTCGCCGGAGGCGCCCGCCAGATCGAATGCACCATCAACGGCCTGGGCGAGCGCGCCGGCAATGCCGCGCTGGAAGAGATCGTCATGGCGATCCGCACGCGCGGCGACGTGATGCCTTACCGGACCAATGTCGATGCGGGCTATCTCACGCGGGCGTCGAAGCTGGTCTCCACGGTTGCCGGCTTCCCGGTCCAGTACAACAAGGCCATTGTCGGGAAGAACGCCTTCGCCCACGAATCCGGCATCCACCAGGACGGCATGCTCAAGCATGCCGAAACCTACGAGATCATGCGGCCGGAAGACGTGGGCGTGAAGGCCACGTCGCTTGTCATGGGCAAGCATTCCGGCCGCCATGCCTTCCGCGAGAAGCTGAAGGAGCTGGGTTTCGAGATCGGTCAGAACGCCTTCGAGGATGCTTTCCGGCGCTTCAAGGATCTCGCCGACCAGAAGAAGCATGTCTACGACGAGGACATCGAGGCGCTGGTGGAGGACCAGATCGCCATCGCCGGCGAGGCCGTGAAGGTTATCTCGCTGACGGTCATTGCCGGTACCGGCGCGCCGCAGAAGGCCATCGTCACCATGGAGGTGGACGGCCGTCACGTGACGGAGGAGGCCCAGGGCTCCGGTCCGGTGGACGCCACCTTCAACGCGATCAAGCAGATCATGCCGCACGATGCGCGCCTGTCGCTCTACCAGGTGCACGCTGTGACGGAGGGCACCGATGCCCAGGCCGAGGTGTCAGTCCGGCTGGAGGACAACGGCCGCATCGCCTCCGGGCGCGGCGCCGATGTCGACACGCTCGTGGCCTCGGCCAAGGCGTATGTCGCGGCACTCAACAAGATCGCCATCAAGCGGATCCATGCCCAAGGCGTGCGCGAGGCATCGTAACGCGCTTCCGCGGCACCAAACGCAGAGAGCCCGCGGTCTCCGGATCGCGGGCTTCTTCGTGAGCGCGGCAAATCGTGGATCGGCCTCGGCGCCGTTCGATCAGGTCGGGTCCAAGCCCCCCGTGAGCAGCGCATAGACGTCCGGCCGGCGCCGGGCGATCACCCGGAGATCGTCTTCCGGCAGGATCAGGAAGCGCGAGGTTCCCGTCGAGACGACGGGTCCCGCCGTCTTGAACCCGCGCATCGGGATGGGGCCGCCGAACATGTCACCCTCCTGGAACACTACGGGCTCCGGCAGCGGCGGATGACCGGAGGAAGCCGCATCTGCGCCTCCGTCTTCCTCCTCGTCATCCAGCCCTTCCGCTTCAAGAACCCCGAAGACCACAATGTGGAGGTCGGCCGGTTCCTCGTTGCGGTGAACGACGATGTCGCCGGGGTGGAAGGTTCGCGCGACCAGGCGCGGCATGATCCGCACGATGGTGGCCGCATCGAGGTTGGCGAAGGCCGGCACCCGGCCGATCATGCCCCAGGTGATGGTGAAGTCGCGCCGCCGGATGACCTCGGCGAAGGACGACGACAGGATCGCCGTGGGCAGCGCGATGAAGGCGAAGCCGACAACCATGGTCACCACGGCGATGGCGCGGCCCAGCGGCGTGACGGGCACAACATCGCCGTAGCCGACCGTCGTGATGGTAACGATCGTCCACCACAGCGATCCGATGACGCTACCGAAGGCATCCGGCTGGGCGGCCCGCTCTGCGTAGGTGATGCTCGACGCCGAGATCAGCACAATGGCGAGCAGGATCACCGCGCAGGCAAGCAGCGCGCGGCGCTCCGCGAACACCGCCTCGCCGAGCGCGGCCATGCCTCCCGAATAGCGGAACAGCTTCAACAGACGGATGATGCGCAGGAACAGGAACGAGGAGAGATCGAGCGCCACGAAGGGGGCGATTGCCAGCGGCAGGATCACCGCCAGGTCGACGATCGCCGCGGGCGTCAGCGCATAGCGAAGCCGCGCCCGCCAGTGCGGCAGGCCGTGGTAGCGGGGATGTTCCACCGCGGACCAGAGCCGTGCCACGTACTCGACCGTGAAGAGAAGCAGGGTGGCGAGTTCGATGCCGACGAGCAGGCCACCGTTGTCGTGGCGGATCTGCGGGTCGGTGGCGGCCAGCGCCACCGCGACGTTGAGAAGAACGACGGCGATCAGGCCGAAGCGAATGGCGATGGCCCACGGGTCCGGTGACCCGTCGCTTTCAAGCAGGAAATAGGCCCGTCGCCGCCATTTTGCGCGCCGGCGCGCGGCGGCCGACAGGACGGCGGCGGGCCGTTTCGGCGAGGTCGGGCGCGTCCGTTGACCGTTCACGCGCCCCTCCCCGGTCCGCTGTGCCTAGCCCGCCGCGGCGACGGCGGCCTCGACCGCCGCGATCGCCTGGGCCGCGTCGGCGGAATTGGGTCCGCCGGCCTGGGCCATGTCCGGGCGGCCACCGCCCCCCTTGCCGCCCAGCGCCTCGGACCCGGCACGCACCAGATCAACCGCGTTGAAGCGGCCGGTCAGGTCCTTCGTCACACCGACCACAATGCCCGCCTTGCCGTCATCGGCGCGGCTGACGATGACCACGATACCCGATTCCAGCTGCTTCTTGGCGTCGTCCACGAGGCCCTTCAGGTCCTTGCCGCCGATCCCCTCGACGGCGCGGCCCATGAATTTCACCGAGCCGACCGTCTTCACCTCCTCGCCGCCGCCGGCTTCCGCCGGGCCCGCGAGTGCCAGCTTGCGGCGCGTGTCCGCAAGTTCCCGCTCCAGACGGCGCTTGTCGTCGGCGAGGGCGGCGGCACGTTCAACCACGTCGGCCACCGACACCTTGAGCACGTTCGCCACCTCCCGCAGGCGGCGATCCTGGTCCTCCAGGTAGCGCCGGGCCTGGTCGGCGGTGAACGCCTCGATGCGGCGAACGCCGGCGGAGACGGCGCTTTCCGAAACCACCGTCACGAGGCCGATCTCGCCGGTGCGCCCCACATGGGTGCCGCCGCACAGCTCCATCGAGTAGGTCTTCTCGCGCCCATCCTCGCCGGGCTCGTGGCCCATGGCGACGACTCGGACCTCGTCGGCATACTTTTCGCCGAACAGCGCCATGGCCCCGGCCTCGACCGCATCCTCCAATGCCATGAGGCGCGTCGCCACCCGGTCGTTCTGCAGCACGATGCGGTTGGAGATTTCCTCGACCTCTGCCAGTTCCTCCGCAGAGATCGGCTTGTTGTGGGAGAAATCGAAGCGCAGCCGGTCGGGCGCCACCAGCGAACCCTTCTGCGCAACATGCGTGCCGAGCACCTTGCGCAGCGCGGCATGGACCAGGTGGGTGGCGGAATGGTTGGCGCGAATGGAAGCGCGGCGCGCCGCATCGATCGACAGATCGACGGCAAGCTCGGGGACTAGGACGCCCTCCTCCACCGTTCCGAGATGAACAAAGACGCCGTCGGCTTTCTTCTGGGTGTCGGTCACCCGGAAGCGGACCCCCGGCGCGGAGATCGTCCCGGTATCGCCGACCTGGCCGCCGGATTCGCCGTAGAAGGGCGTCTGGTTCAGCACCACCGCCCCGCTCGTTCCGGCCTCAAGCCGGTCCGTTTCCTTGCCGTCAGCCACCAGCGCGGTAACGATGGCCTCGGCCGCATCCGTCTCGTAGCCGAGAAAGTCCGTGGCGCCGACCCGGTCCTTGACCGCGTACCAGACGGTTTCCACCGCCGCCTCGCCGGAGCCGGCCCAGGCCTTGCGGGCCTCCGCGCGCTGGCGCTCCATGGCCGCGTCGAAGCTCTCCACGTCCACCGTCAGGCCCCGGCCGCGCAGCGCATCCTGGGTCAGGTCCAGCGGAAAGCCGTAGGTGTCGTAAAGCTTGAAGGCGGTCTCCCCATCCAGCGTACCGCCCTCGTCGAGCGGCTCGGTAGCCTCGTCCAGCAGCGCAAGGCCGCGGTCGAGGGTGCGCCGGAAGCGCTGCTCCTCCAGCTCCAGCGTCTCGGTGATCATCTCCTCGGCGCGTCCGAGTTCGGGATAGGCCCGGCCCATCTCGCGGACCAGCGCCGGGACCAGCCGGCACAGGACCGGGTCACGTGCACCCAGCAGGTGCGCGTGGCGCATGGCGCGGCGCATGATGCGCCGCAGGACGTAGCCGCGGCCCTCGTTCGACGGCATCACCCCGTCGGCGATCAGGAAGCTCGTGGCGCGCAGATGGTCGGCGATGACCTTGTGGCTCACCTCCTGCTCACCGCTGGCCGGCACACCGGTCACCTCCTCGGAGGCGGCGATCAGCGAGCGGAACAGGTCGATGTCGTAATTGTCGTGAACCCCCTGCATCACCGCGGCGATGCGCTCCAGGCCCATTCCGGTGTCGATGGACGGCTTGGGCAGCGGGATGCGCTCGCCGCCCGGCTGCTGCTCGAACTGCATGAACACCAGGTTCCAGATCTCGATGAACCTGTCCCCGTCCTCGTCGGGAGAGCCCGGGGGACCGCCGGGAATGTTCTCGCCGTGGTCGAAGAAGATCTCAGAGCACGGGCCGCACGGGCCGGTATCGCCCATCTGCCAGAAATTGTCCGACGTCGGGATCCGGATGATCCGGTCCTCCGGAAGGCCGGCGATCTTCTTCCAGAGGTTGAAGGCCTCGTCGTCCTCGGCGTAGACGGTGGCGAGCAGCCGCTCCGCCGGCAGGCCGAACTCCTTGGTGACAAGGGTCCAGGCGAGCTCGATCGCCCGGTCCTTGAAATAGTCGCCGAAGGAGAAGTTGCCGAGCATCTCGAAGAAGGTGTGGTGTCGGGCGGTGTAGCCGACGTTGTCGAGATCGTTGTGCTTGCCGCCGGCGCGCACGCACTTCTGGGCCGTGACCGCGCGGGGAATGGCGCGGGTCTCCAGGCCCGTGAAGACGTTCTTGAACTGCACCATACCGGCGTTGGTGAACATCAAGGTCGGATCGTTGCGCGGCACGAGCGAGCTCGATGGCGCGATCTCGTGGCCCTCGCGCGCAAAGTAGTCCAGGAACTGGGACCGGATATCGTTGACGCCGCTCATGAATTCGTCCGTTGGTTCCGGCGCCACGCGCCGGGTCTCCGTTTGGGTTCCGGATTTATAGACCTGCACCCGGTCCTGTCCACAGCGCGCGTTCTGCGCTGTCGCCGGCCGCACCCTCGCCGGAACGGCAAAAAGGGCGCTGACGGAACATCCGCCGCGCCCTTCGTGTCATCCGGTAACGGAATAAAGCGGCCCGGTCAGCCGGCCTCGCCGTCCTCGTCCGGTTCGGCGACGCCGACGATGCGTTCGGCGATCAGGCCCGCGTTCTGGCGGATCGCGGCCTCGATCGTGTTGGCCACGTCCGGGTTGTCGCGCAGGAACTGCTTGGAGTTCTCGCGGCCCTGGCCGAGGCGCTGGCTGTCGTAGGAGAACCAGGCGCCCGACTTCTCCACGATCCCGGCCTTGACGCCGAGGTCGAGCAGTTCGCCGACCTTGGAGACGCCTTCCCCGTACATGATGTCGAACTCCACCTCGCGGAAAGGCGGCGCGAGCTTGTTCTTCACCACCTTCACGCGGGTCTGGTTGCCGACCACCTCATCGCGGTCCTTGATCGCGCCGATGCGGCGGATGTCGAGCCGGACGGAGGCGTAGAACTTCAGCGCGTTACCGCCGGTGGTCGTCTCCGGCGAACCGAACATCACGCCGATCTTCATGCGGATCTGGTTGATGAAGATGACCATGGTGTGCGAGCGCGAGATCGACCCGGTGAGCTTGCGCAGCGCCTGGCTCATCAGCCGCGCCTGCAGCCCAGGCAACTGGTCGCCCATCTCGCCCTCGAGCTCGGCCCGCGGCGTCAGCGCCGCCACCGAATCGATCACCAGCACGTCGACCGCGCCGGACCGCACCAGCGTGTCGGCGATCTCAAGCGCCTGCTCGCCGGCATCCGGCTGCGAGATCAGCAGGTCCTCGATGCCGACGCCCAGCTTGCGCGCATAGACCGGGTCGAGCGCGTGCTCGGCGTCGATGAAGGCGCAGATACCGCCCTTCTTCTGGGCTTCCGCCACCGTGTGCAGCGCCAGCGTCGTCTTGCCCGACGATTCGGGCCCGTAGATCTCGACGATGCGTCCGCGCGGCAGGCCGCCGATCCCGAGCGCGATGTCCAGGCCGAGCGACCCGGTGGGAACGGACGCCACCTCGGCCACCGAACCCGCGCCCAGTTTCATGATGGAGCCCTTGCCGAACGAGCGCTCGATCTGGGAGACCGCCGCGTCCAGCGCCTTGCTTTTGTCCATGGAGGATCCCTCGACCAACCTCAGATTCGCCTGCGCCATTCGTGGTCTCCTATGTCTCACGACGCCCGGAACGTTTCAAACGCGGTGATTGTACGCGTTTTGTTCTTGTTCACAATATGTTCTTTTCAGTGATCTGGCAAGCAACCGATGGCCGGTCCATTCGCTGGGGCCCGTTGGGCCCGCCTGTCCCAAGGCGGCCCGTTGGCATGACTTTTTGGAACGGACCGCATTCGGGCGGATTTCCTCTCTGCATGCGTTAGGATTGGGGCGTCGGGGCTGACCATGGCGCGGCCGCCTGCGCCCGCCAGCCTTCCCAAGCCACCTCAGACCGGGATCGGAACCAGATGCTGACCAAGTGGCAATGGGTGCTTCGCCAGTTCACGAGAAAGCTGTGGGTACGCGCCAGCCTGTTCGCCATGATGGGCGTTCTGGCGGCGCTGATCTCCATCGTGGCCGCTCCGTTCGTTCCGGAGGACCTTGCCGGCACCGTCGGCGGCAAGGCCGTCGACGCGATTCTCAATATCCTGGCCTCCAGCATGCTGGCCGTGACCACGTTCTCGCTGAGCGTCATGGTCAGCCACTACGGCTCGGTCACCAGCAACGTGACGCCGAGGGCCACGCGGCTGCTCCTGCAGGACACCACCGCCCAGAACGCGCTCGGTACCTTCATGGGCTCGTTCCTGTTCAGCCTGGTCGGCATCATCGCCCTGTCCACCGGGCTTTACGGCGACAACGGCCGGGTGATTCTGTTCGCGGTCACCATTCTCGTGGTGCTGCTGATCGTCCTGACGATGCTGCGCTGGATCGATCATCTCTCCAGCCTCGGGCGGATGGAGGAGCCCACCGAGAAGGTGGAGAACGCGACGCGCGATGCGCTCCGTGCCTGGGGCGAGTGGCCCCATTACGGGGCACGACCACTGGGCGCCATTCCCGAGGGGGCAACGCCTGTCTTCCCCGGCGAGATCGGCTACGTGCAGCATTTCGACCTCGGTTCGCTGAATGCGGCGGCCGAAAGCCGGGGCGTGGAAATCCACGTCACCGCCCCGCCCGGCCGCTTCGTCCATCCGCGCGAGGCCCTTGCCTGGGTCAACGGCGAGACCGACGAGGACGCGAAGGCTGCCGTCCGGTCGGCCTTCTCCATCGGCGATGTCAGAACCTACGACAGCGACCCGCGCTTCGGCCTGTCGGTGCTGGCGGAGATCGCCTCGCGGGCGCTGTCGCCCGGCATCAACGACCCGGGAACGGCGATCGACATCATCAGTCGGGGTGTGCGCGTGCTGGCCGAATGGCATGAGGCGCGGCCCAAGGGCACGGACGAGCGGGAGGTCTCCTACCCGCAGGTCCACGTCCCCGGCCTCGACACCGACGACCTGTTCGAGGACGTCTTCACGCCGATCGCCCGCGACGGCGCCTCGCTGGTGGAAGTGCAGATCCGGCTGCAGAAGGCGCTTGCAGCGCTTGCCGATATCGGCGGGCCGGCGCTCGCTCCGAGCGCCCGCAGGCAGTCAGCGCTGGCACTGGAACGCAGCGACAGGGGGCTTGAGCTGGAAGCAGAGAGGCAACGGGTGCGTGACGTGGCGTTGGCGGCCGGTTAAGGCGCCCCCTCGCCGAGAAACGCCTCGTCCAACGGAACCTGCAGGCCGTTGACCAGCCGGTTCGTCTCGTTGGCCGCCCCCACCACGGCCAGGAGCTCCATCAGCTGGTGATCGGACATGCCCTTCGCCCGGGCGGCCGCGGTGTGGGAGCGGATGCAATACTCGCAGCCATTGGTCACCGAGACGGCCACGTAGATCATCTCCTTGACCAGCGAGTCGATGGAGCCGGGCGCCATGACCTCCTTCAGCCCCTGCCAGGTGCGGGCCAGAAGCGCCGGGTCGTTGGCCAGAACCCGCCAGAAATTGTTGACGAAGTCAGTGTTCCGCGTGGCGCGGATATCGTCGAAGACGGCACGGGCCTCGGCCCCCGCCTCCTCGTCGGACAGAACCGGCAAGATCGACATGCCACCCTCCTCAGGCCGCGGGCCAGCCATCGCCCTGGCCGCATCGTCCCCGTCCGGCCTATGAAGGCCGGACGCCCCAGAGTTCGCTCGGTGGTGCCTTAGGCCGGGAGGCGTCCCCGGCCTGCGCGGTGGGCCTAGCGGTAGACCGAGATAGACCGGCCGGCCACTGTGGCACCGTTGAAGCGGTCGGCCTGGGTTGCCAGCAGCGTGGCGACGCTGCCGCCGTCGGCGTTCTTCAGGCTGATCTGCTTGCCGTTGAGCTCCCATGCGGAGATCGTCGAAAGCTCATCACCCTGACAGCCCCGGGTGGAGGCGCGATAGCCGCCGGTCCAGGTGGTCAGCGTCATGAACAGCTGACAGGTCTCGCCCGCCGACGTCACGCCCCAGCCACCGAGAAGGTCGGTGCGTTCCAGGTTCAGGGCGCTGGTCTGATCGGGAAGCGCCGCCACCTGGGTCTCCTCGGTGGTCACCGTCTCCTCGACCACTTCTTCCACCGGCGGTTGGACCGGCTCGATGGGCTGAAGCTGACCGGAGGAAACCGGCTGGCTCGGCGTTGCGGGAAGCGGAGCCGCGTAGCGCGTCGATGTGCTGGAGCAGCCGGCAAGGGCCACGGCGGTCGCCACGATCGCGAATGTCCAGGTGTTGATGGCCATATCGTCCAGATTCCTATTCCGCTTCTTCAGATCAATGCCGGTCTGACAACGTGTTTGGTCGCATAAGGTTTATGCAACCTTGACGAAACACCCCGGATTTTTCGATTTTGTGGCATCCGAAGCCGCCCAAACCCGCCGGTTCGCCCTGTTTGCCCGGATCCGGCGGCAGGAATGCGGCCACGACCGGCGGCGCGCCCACTGACCGGACGCCGGGATCTTCTATCCGCCGGAGCCTGCGCCAGGCTCGCACTCCGGAGCGAAGGCTGCGTGCATGCCTCGGAATTGCCTCCGGTCCGTCATGCCACCGTCCGAGTGTGCAGTGCACAATAAGCATGACAGCGTCCCGGATCGGTCCATTGCGCGAATCCGGGCCGCTGCTTATTCAGGAAAACACAGAAAACTGCCTGGAAACGATACCTGGGAGCGGAGTGGTGTCCACCCATTGGAGCAACCCATGCCGCACCGCAGCAAACCCGCGCACACCCTCGTCGGATCCTACCGCCGGCTGCGCAGAAGCGACGAAGGCGCCTACCGCCTCCACCTGCTGAGGCTGGATCCCCAAACCCGCCGCGGCCGGTTCGGGCTCGGCGTGTCGGACCATTTCCTTGAAACCTACACTAGCCGCGTCATGGCCGGCGACGCCATTCTCTACGGCTATTTCGAGGACGGCGTCCTGCGCGCGGTGTCCGAACTGCATCCGCTCGGAACCGCCAGCCCCGCCTCCGCAGAAGCGGCCTTTTCCGTCGAAGGCGGCTGGCAGGGCCGGGGAATCGGGTCCGCACTCATGGAACGGTCCTTGTCGGCCGCCTGCGCCCGCAGCATCGGGCGCGTGATTGTCACCTGCCAGGCCTCCAACCGCACCATGCGCCGGCTCGCCGCCGGCTTCTCGGCGGAGCTCGAAATCGTCGGTGACGAAGTGGTCGGCCAACTGGCGACACCCCGCGCGACGGCCTTCACCTACGCCCGCGAGGCCATCGACGAGGGTTACGACATCTTCAGCGCCATGTTGGAGGCCGGCCGTCCCTATCCGGTTCGCGGATAGGGCGGTTTTCCGGCGGGCCGATGCTCAGAGCATCGACGGCAGGATGCGGTCCGGCGGGCGGTGGCCGTCCATGAAGGTGCGGATATTGATGATCACCTTCTCGCCCATGTCGATACGCCCCTCGATGGTGGCCGATCCCATATGCGGCAAGAGCACCACCTGACCGGTGCGGGTCAACGCCATGAGCTTGGCGTTCACGGCCGGTTCGTGCTCGAACACGTCGAGCCCGGCGCCGGCGAGATCGCCGCTTTCCAAAAGCCGGATCAGGGCACTCTCGTCGACCACTTCGCCGCGCGCCGTGTTGACGATATAGGCCTCCGGCCGCATCAGCTTCAGGCGCCGCGCGGACAGGAGATGGAAGGTCGCCGGCGTCCGCGGGCAATGAATGGACACCACGTCCATGCGCGCCAGCATCTGGTCGAGGCTGTCCCAGTAGGTCGCCTCGAGGCTTTCCTCCAGCTCCGAGGCAACGCGCCGACGGTTGTGATAATGGATCGACATGCCAAACGCCTTGGCGCGGCGAGCCACGGCGGTGCCGATGCGGCCCATGCCGACGATGCCAAGACGCTTGCCCCAGATCCGCCGCCCCAGCATCCAGGTCGGCGACCAGCCGCCCCATTCACCCGTCTCAATGGCACGAATGCCGTCGACGAGGCGCCGCGGAACCGCCAGCATGAGCGCCATCGTCATGTCGGCGGTGTCCTCGGTCAGGACACCCGGCGTGTTGGTGACGGAGATGCCGCGGTTGTTGGCCGTCTCCACATCGATATTGTCGACGCCGTTTCCGAAATTGGCGATCAGGCGAAGATTCTCGCCGGCCTGGGACAGGACGGAGGCATCGATGCGATCGGTGATGGTGGGGACCAGCACGTCGGCGGTTTTTGCCGCCTCCACCAGTTCCGCCTGGGTCATCGGCCGATCGTCGAGGTTCAGCCGCGTCTCGAAGAGCTCGCGCATGCGCGTCTCGACGGCATCCGGGAGTTTCCGGGTGACCACCACAAGAGGCTTTTTCTTTGCCATCGCGCGCAACTCGCCAGAACCGTTGAAGCTTCCTTTACCCTGACGAGGCAAGCGTGCACCACACGGGTTCGCCCGCCCCCGGGTCAAGGTCTGAACGTCTAGCAGACCGGGCCCGAAACTCAACTCGGCACTGTCGCCGGGACTAGACAACATCGGGGCGGACGACCGATCGCGGCGCCGCCCGCATGACGTTGCAACAGATCGCAAGGAGCCAGACCGTGACGATCCTTTCCCCGGGCGCCCCCCCTCCGCCTGGCCGAAACGATCCCGCATCCAGCCGCGCCGGCCGGTCGTCGGCAATGCCCGCCCAGCCCACTCGGGCGCTGCGCCGCCTGGCACTGGCGGGCATTTTCGCCGTGGCCGCTATCGTGGTGATGGCGCCGGGCGCCGCGCTCGCCCAGTCCGCCGCCACCGTCCAGAAAGGGCCGAGTGGCCTGCCCCTCCCCCGTTTCGTCAGCCTCAAGTCAAACGAGGTGAACGTGCGCGCCGGACCCGGCACCGACTATCCGATGAAGTGGACCTTCAAGCGGACCGGATGGCCGGTCGAGGTCGTGCAGGAATTCGATAACTGGCGGCGCATCCGCGATTCGGACGGCTCGGAGGGCTGGGTCTATCACAGCCTTCTTTCATCGCGCCGGACAGCGCTGATCGCCCCGTGGCGAACCGACCCGGTGCCGCTCTATGCGGAGGCCGACGACCAGGGGCGCGTCGCGGCCTTGCTCGAGCCGAACGTGATGGCCGACGTGGAGAGCTGCGACAAGACCTGGTGCGAAGTCTTCGGCGAAGGCTGGCGCGGCTTCATCTCCCAGAAGACCCTGTTCGGCGTCTATCCCAACGAGACGTTCGACTGAGGCGGCACCCTGCCGCCGCTTCGCGCGGCACCCGCCTCAAACAAAAAATCGGCGCCGCAAGCGGCGCCGATCCGAACATGTCCCGACGGAAAGGTGGAAGCCCGAAGGCCTCAGCGGCCCTCAATCGGGCGAATGCGCACCACCACGTCGACACGCACGATTTCCATCCCCTCAGGCGGGGTCGGCACGTCGTCGATGGACAGGTTGCTGCCCGGGATGTCGATCACCGAGTTGTCCTCTTCGTTGAAGAAGTGGTGGTGGTCGCTGACGTTGGTGTCGAAATAGGTCTTGGTGCCGTCCACGGCGACTTCGCGAAGGAAGCCGGCCTGCGTGAACTGGTGCAGCGTGTTGTAGACCGTCGCGAGCGAGACCGGCACGCGGGCGGAGATCGCTTCCTCGTGCAGCTGCTCGGCGGAAATGTGCCGGTTGCCGTAGCGGTACAGGATGTCGGCCAGGGCGACGCGCTGACGCGTCGGGCGAAGGCCCGCTTCACGCAGCATCGATTTGATGTCGCGCGCAGTCGCGGCCGCATGAAGATGGTCGTGATGCGTGCGGACAACCTGCATCGCTGTCTCCTTGGTCCATCGCGAAGGCCCGAACCGGGTCACCGCGGTCATATGAGTAAAGCCAACGCGTACAGGAACACGCGCAAGCCATTGAGCGCAACATGCGATATTGTTGCGTGTGTAACCGTAATAAAAGCAGATCGCAACAGTCAATTTTTCCCATGTTGCGATCCGTTCGCAGCATCAATGACTCATCTTGCGAATTGATCGCAACATCAAAAGGAGGAGCGGGACATCCTGTCGCAGGCATCCCCCTGCCTGGCAATGCCGCTGCGGTGGCTTTGCGACCCGTAACGCCTGTGTTAGGAACGCGCCCGATGCGCTGCTCCCGCCCGGTGACCAACCGGCGTGCGCGGGCAGCAAGGCTAACAACAACCCGTGCGTCCAACCGCGCCCGAAGCGTGGCCCGGACGGCGCATGGAGTGAAGGGCAGAGGGAATAGTGACCGGCATGGGCACCGAGCAGCGCCGCTCCAGTTTTGAGTACGAGGATCTTCTGGCGTGTGGGCGCGGCGAGTTGTTTGGGCCGGGCAACGCCCAGCTTCCGCTTCCGCCGATGCTCATGTTCGACCGGATTGCCTCCATTTCCGAGGAAGGCGGCGCGCACGGCAAGGGGCACGTGACCGCCGAGTTCGAGATCCGTCCCGACCTGTGGTTCTTCGCCTGCCACTTCCAGGGCGATCCGGTGATGCCCGGCTGCCTCGGCCTCGACGCCCTCTGGCAGATGCTCGGCTTCTATCTCGGCTGGCTTGGCGCCCCCGGTCGCGGTCGAGCCCTGTCCACCGGCGAGGTGAAGTTCACTGGCATGGTTCTGCCCAGCGTGAAGAAGCTCGAATACGGCGTCGACGTGAAGCGCGTGATGCGCTCCAAGCTCACGCTCGGCATAGGCGACGGCTGGGTGAAGGCGGACGGAGAGCAGATCTTCAGTGCCCAGGGCCTTCGGGTCGGCCTCTTCACGGACGAGGCGCCCGTGGCGTGACCCCGGCTCGGCCACGGTCGAAACAGCCGGGCTGCGAACCGCTCGCACACACCTATATGTATCGATCACGGCTCGTGACGCCCGGTGCCAAGCACCGTCCGAGCCTTGACCCGGAGATTTGGACTCGTCGGGAGGTCCTTGAAATGATCAGCTTTCAGGTGAGGACGCGCTTGGTCGGCATCGCCGATACCTGCCGCTCCTCGACCGACGCACCGCTGCGGAGGCATGCATGAGACGAGTCGTCGTCACCGGCATGGGAATCGTGTCGTCGATCGGCAACAACACCGAGGAGGTGCTCTCCTCCCTGCGCGAGGCCCGTCCCGGGATCGTGCGGGCGGAGCGCTACGCGGAACTCGGCTTCCGCTCCCAGGTGCACGGAGCCCCCACGCTGAACCCCGAAGACGTTGTGGACCGGCGCGCCATGCGCTTCCACGGCGGCGGCACGGCGTGGAACCACGTAGCCATGGAGCAGGCGATTGCCGATGCCGGGCTCGAGGAGAGCGACATCTCCAACGAGCGTACCGGCATCATCATGGGCTCCGGTGGCCCGTCGACCCATGCCATCGTGCAGGCGGCTGACACCACTCGCGACAAGGGGCCGCGCAAGGTCGGGCCGTTCGCCGTACCCAAGTCGATGTCGTCCACCGCATCGGCGACATTGGCCACCTGGTTCAAGATCAAGGGTCTGAACCACTCCATCTCGGCGGCTTGCGCCACCACCAACATCTGCATCGGCTCCTCCTACGAACAGATTCAGATGGGCAAGCAGGACATCATCTTCGCCGGCGGCTGCGAGGAGCTGGACTGGACGCTGTCGGTTCTCTTCGACGCCATGGGCGCGATGTCGAGCAAGTACAACGACACGCCGCAGACCGCGTCGCGCGCCTACGACGCGAACCGCGACGGCTTCGTGATCTCCGGCGGCGCCGGCGTTCTGGTCCTGGAAGAGCTGGAACATGCCAAGGCCCGCGGCGCGACCATCTATGCCGAGCTGGTGGGCTACGCGCACACCTCAGACGGTGTCGACATGGTTCAGCCGTCCGGCGAAGGCGGCGCGCGCTGCATGCGCATGGCCGTCGACCAGGCCGGCTGCCCGATCGATTACATCAACCCGCACGCCACCTCCACGCCGATCGGCGACATTAAGGAGATCGAGGCGATCCGGGCCGTGTTCGGCGACACCATTCCGCCCATTTCGGCGACCAAGTCGCTCACCGGGCACTCCCAGGGTGCCGCCGGCGTGCACGAGGCGATCTACTCGCTCCTGATGCTCAACAACGGCTTCATCTGCGAATCGGCTAACATCGAGACCCTCGATCCGGCCTTCGCCGACATGCCGATCGTGCGCGAGCGCCAGGACAACGTGGCGCTGGAGTGCGTCATGTCGAACGCCTTCGGCTTCGGCGGAACCAACGCGTCGATCGTGATGAAGCGGTACGACGGATGACCGACCGGGACGCAGACCGCGACCCGCAGCACCGGAACGACACGCGCACAACGGTGCGGTCGGCTCGAGGAGGTTGATCGAATGGCTGGAGTAATGGCTGGAAAGCGCGGCCTCGTGATGGGTGTCGCCAACAACCATTCGATTGCCTGGGGCATCGCAAAGCGCCTGGCCGACGAGGGCGCCGAGATCGGCTTCACCTACCAGGGCGATCAGTTCGGCCGCAGGGTGCAGCCGCTGGCGGATTCGGTCAACGCGCCCTTTGTCGTGCCGTGCGACGTGGAGGACACTGCCTCCGTGGATGCCGTGTTCGACCGGGTGCGCGAGACCTGGGGCTCGATGGACTTCATGGTCCACGCGATTGCCCACTCCGACCGCACGGAGCTGAAGGGCCGCTACTGCGACACCAGCCGCGAGAACTTCGTGCGCACCATGGTGATCTCCTGCTTCTCCTTTACCGAGGCGGCGAAACGCGCGGCGGACCTGATGCCCAACGGCGGCTCGCTGGTCACGCTGACCTATGGCGGCGCCACCCGCGTCATGCCCAACTACAACATCATGGGCGTGGCCAAGGCGGCGCTGGAATCGTCGGTGCGCTATCTCGCCGTCGATCTCGGCACCCAGAACATCCGCGTGAACGCTATCTCCGCCGGCCCGGTCCGCACGCTCGCGGGCGCCGGCGTCACCGACGCGCGCTTCATGTTCAACTACCAGCGCAAGCACGCTCCGCTGCGCCGGACCGTGACCATCGACGAGATCGGTGGCACGGGGCTTTACCTTCTCTCCGACCTCTCCACCGGCGTGACCGGCGAGATCCACTTCGTGGACTCCGGCTACAACATCATCTCCATGCCGCAGCTCGACGAGCTGAAGGCGGAGGAACGGCGCGAGCAGGTAGAGGAAGAGCTGGAGGCGGCGGGACGGCCGATCCATCCGACCCGCTCCGCGAGCGGATGAGCGCGACCGGCCGCACGCGCGCACCGGCTGACCGCCTGTCGATCAAGATCTGCGGGCTGACGGACGCCGCCGCGGTCGATGCGGCTCTGGACGCAGGCGCCGACATGATCGGCCTCGTCTTCTTTCCGCCGAGCCCGCGTCACGTCGCGATTGCGGACGGCGCGGCGCTTGCCGATCGTGCCCGCGGCCGCGCGGAGATCGTGGCGCTGACGGTGGATGCGGAGGAGGCGACGCTTGACGCGATCGCAAATCGCGTCCGCCCCACCCTTCTCCAGTTCCACGGGCGCGAGACGCCGGACGTCGTCCGCGCTGCCCGCGAGCGGTACGGCATCCCCGTGATGAAAGCCCTCGGCGTTGCCACGGCGGCCGATCTGGATCGCGTCAGTGACTACCGCGACGCGGCGGATCACTTGCTTCTGGATGCCAAGCCGCCAAAGGACGCGACCCGACCCGGCGGCAACGGCGCCGCCTTCGACTGGTCGCTTCTGGCCGCGCTTGACCCTGCCCTGCCCTACATGCTTTCCGGTGGCCTCGATCCCGCAACCGTGGCCGACGCCGTGCGGCAGGTCCGACCGGCTGCCATCGACGTATCCTCCGGCGTGGAGCACGCGCCCGGCCGCAAGGACCCCGCCCTGATCCACGCCTTCGTGACCGCGGCCCGCGCGGCGGACGAAACCGCAGCGACCGACCGGTCCCGCGAGACCGCCTGACCTGGAGAGGCGAACCGACATGACCCTTCAGCCGAACACCTTCCGCTCCGGGCCCGACACGTCCGGCCATTTCGGCATCTTCGGCGGGCGTTTCGTGGCCGAAACGCTGATGCCGCTGATCCTGGAGCTGGAAGAGGCCTATCGCGCGGCCCAGGCCGATCCGGCCTTCCAGGCGGAGCTCGACGGGCTGCACGCCACCTATACCGGCCGCCCCTCGCCGCTCTATTTCGCCGAGCGGCTGACCGAAGAGCTCGGCGGCGCGAAGATCTACTTCAAGCGCGACGAGCTCAACCACACCGGTTCGCACAAGATCAACAACTGCTTGGGCCAGATCCTGCTCGCCCGGCGCATGGGCAAGACCCGCATCATCGCGGAGACCGGCGCCGGCCAGCATGGCGTGGCGACGGCGACGGTCTGTGCCCGCTTCGGACTGCCCTGCGTGGTCTACATGGGCGCCACCGACGTGGAGCGGCAGAAGCCCAACGTCTTCCGCATGAAGCTCCTCGGCGCCGAGGTGATCCCGGTGACCTCCGGCGCGGGCACCCTGAAGGACGCCATGAACGAGGCGCTGCGCGACTGGGTCTCCAACGTCGACACGACCTACTATCTGATCGGCACCGCCGCGGGTCCGCATCCCTATCCGGAGCTGGTGCGCGATTTCCAGTCGGTGATCGGGCGCGAGACCCGCGAGCAGATCCTGGCGGCCGAGGGCCGGCTTCCCGATCAGGTCGTGGCCTGCGTCGGCGGCGGCTCCAACGCCATCGGTCTGTTCCATCCCTTCCTGGACGACGCCGACGTCGGCATCACCGGTGTCGAGGCCGGCGGCGAGGGACTGGGCGGCGAGCGCCACTGCGCCTCGCTGACCGCCGGACGTCCGGGGGTTTTGCACGGCAACCGCACCTATCTCCTGCAGGACGATGACGGCCAGATCCTGGAAGGCCACTCCATTTCCGCCGGCCTCGACTATCCCGGTATCGGCCCGGAGCATTCGTGGCTCAAGGAAACCGGCCGCGCCACCTATGTCCCGATCGGCGACGACGAGGCGCTGGAAGCATTCGCGCTCTGCGCCCGCACCGAGGGCATCCTGCCGGCCCTGGAGCCGTCCCACGCGCTCGCCCAGGTCGCCAAGATGGCGCCCGAGATGGGCAGGGACCAGATCATCGTCATGAACCTGTGCGGCCGGGGCGACAAGGACGTCCACACGATCGCCAAGACCATGGGGTGGGACCTTTGACCGTCTCCCGCATCGACGCACGTTTCGCCGCGCTTAGGTCAGAGGGCCGGGCCGGCCTCGTCACCTTCCTGACCGCCGGCGATCCCGACCAGGCCGCCTCTCAAGCCCTGCTCGACGGGCTGCCGGCCGCCGGCGCCGACATCATCGAGCTCGGCATGCCGTTCACCGATCCGATGGCCGACGGCCCGGCCATCCAAGCCGCGTCGCTGCGCGCGCTTCAGGCCGGCCAGACGGTGCCGAAGACCCTCGACATGGTGCGCGCCTTCCGGCGACACGACGATGCCACGCCGATCGTCCTGATGGGCTACTTCAACCCGATCCACTCCTACGGCCGCGACCGCTTCCTTGCCGACGCGGTGGAGGCCGGTGTCGATGGGCTGATCATCGTCGACCTGCCGCCCGAGGAGGACGACGAGCTCTGCCTTCCGGCACTCGAGGCGGGCCTCGCCTTCATCCGGCTGGCAACTCCCACCACCGACGAAAAGCGGCTGCCGAAGGTTCTCGCGAACACCTCCGGCTTCGTCTACTACGTCTCCATCGCCGGGATCACCGGCACCGCGGCGCCCGACCCCGCCCGCGTCGCGAAGGCCGTGGATCGCATCAAGGCGCACACCCCCCTTCCCGTCGCGGTGGGCTTTGGCGTAAAGACGCCCGAACAGGCCGGCGAGATCGCCGGTGCGGCCGACGCGGTTGTTGTCGGCTCCGCGCTCGTGAGCGCTGTCGCAAATTCGCTCGATAGCGGCGGTAAGGCGACGGCAGCCACGGCGCCCGCCGTGCTCGATCTGGTGCGCACCCTTGCCGAGGGCGTGCGCGCTGCCCGCACCGGCGCGGCCGCCTGAGAGCGCCGTCCACGCATGACCGAGGGGTTTAACCCGTGAACTGGATCAACAGCGTCTTCCGGCCGAAGATCTCTTCCTTCCTCAACAAGCGGGAGGTCCCGGAGAATCTCTGGATCAAGTGTCCGGAGACCGGCGAGATGGTCTTCCACCGCGATCTGGAGGCCAACCAGTTCGTCGTGCCGAATTCCGGCGTGCACATGCGCATCCCGGTCAACCGGCGGCTGGAGCTTCTCTTCGACGAGGGTGGATACGAGACGATCGCGACCCCGTCCGTCGTTGCCGATCCGCTGAAATTCCGCGACGAGCGGCGCTATTCCGACCGGCTGAAGGACGCCCGTGCCAAGACCGGGCGCGACGACGCCGTTGTCGTGACCCGCGGCCGCATCGAGGCACTGGAGACGGTCGTCGCGGTCCAGGACTTCAACTTCATGGGCGGCTCGCTCGGAATGGCCGCCGGCGAGGCGCTGATTACCGGGCTCGACGCCGCGCGGGAGGCCGAACTTCCCTTCGTGCTCTTTGCTGCTTCCGGCGGCGCGCGCATGCAGGAGGGCATCCTGTCGCTGATGCAACTGCCGCGCACCACCGCGGCGGTTATGGCGCTGAAGGAAGCCGGCCTGCCCTACATCGTCGTGCTGACCAACCCGACCACCGGCGGCGTCACTGCCTCCTATGCCATGCTCGGCGACATCCACATTGCCGAACCCGGCGCGCTGATCGGTTTCGCCGGGCCGCGCGTCATCGCCCAGACCATCCGCGAGAAGCTCCCCGAGGGTTTCCAGACGGCCGAGTATCTCCTGGAGCACGGCATGATCGACATGGTCGTGCATCGCCACGAGATGCGGGCGACCCTGGCGCGACTGCTGCGTCTCCTGACCCACCAGCCGGACCCGGCCTCATTGCCAGTGCCGCTGCCGGAGGAGGAGATCGTCATCGAGGCGCCCGTGGAGAGCCCGGCGGACGCCGCCGAGGTTCCCGCGGACAAGACCACGGCCTGAGCCTGCCTCCCATGGACCACACCAATGCCATCCTGGGGCGTCTGCTGACGCTCCACCCGAAGGTCATCGACCTGTCGCTCGACCGGATGCAGCGTCTCCTTAACGCGCTCGGCTATCCGGAAAAGCGGCTGCCGCCGACGATCCACCTGGCCGGCACCAACGGAAAGGGCTCGACGGGCGCCTTCCTGCGCGCCGCCCTGGAGGCGGACGGCAAGGGCGTGCACGTCTACACCTCGCCGCACCTGGTCAACTTCAACGAGCGCATCCGCCTCGCCGCCGAGGGCGGCGGCCACTATGTCGACGACGAGGGCCTGACCGACGCTCTCGAGCGGGCCGAGCGCGCCAACGACGGCGAGCCGATCACCTTCTTCGAGATCACCACGGCCGCTGCCTTCCTGCTCTTCTCCGAGCGGCCGGCCGACGTGCTGATCATGGAGACCGGCCTCGGCGGACGCCTCGACGCCACAAATGTCGTCGACGATCCGTTGGTCTCGGTCATCACGCCGGTGGGTCTCGATCACCAGCGCTTCCTCGGTGAAACGGTCGAGGCGATCGCGGAGGAGAAGGCCGGCATCATCAAGCGCCGCCGTCCGGTGGTGGCCGCGCCCCAGTCCGATGCTGTGACCGCCGTCATCGAGCGCGCGGCCGCGCGGGCCCATGCACCGCTTCATCTCGGCGGCCAGGACTGGACCGCCATCGAGGAGCGCGGCCGGCTGATCTACCAGGACGAAACGGCGCTCTTCGACATGCCGCCGCCGCGCCTGCCCGGCCGCCACCAGTTCCTGAACGCCGGCACCGCCATCGCCGCGCTGCGCACCGGCGGTCTCTGGCCGGGCCTGGACACGGCTGAGAAGGCCCTGGAGCTGGTCGACTGGCCGGCCCGCCTGCAGCGCCTCACCAGCGGGCGCATCGTCGACACGGCGATGCCCGGCGCCGAGATCTGGCTCGACGGCGGCCACAACCCGGATGCCGGAGAGGCGCTGGCCGCCTACATGGCCGACCTGGAAGACCGGGTGTCACGGCCGCTCTTCTTGATCGCCGGCATGCTCAACACCAAGGACCCGGTCGGCTTCTTCCGGCCCTTCTCCGGACTGGTGCGCCACGTCTTCACCGTGCCGGTGTTCGGATCCGAGGCCGCCATCGATCCGGGGCCGCTGGCCGACATGGCCGAGAGCGCCGGCGTCACCGCCGAGCCGGTCACCAGCGTGCGCACCGCGCTGCGGCTCCTGGCGGAAAGCTGGCGCTTCGAGCCACCGCCGCGAATCCTGATCTGCGGCTCGCTCTACTTGGCCGGAGACGTGCTTTCCCAGAACGGCACTCCGCCCACCTGAGCCGGCTGATCGCGGCCTCTCGGCCCGCGAGCCGTTTGGTGACAACGGTCCCCGACCGGCTGACTTCCAGAGTATGATCTGTTCTCGGACATCGTCCGGCTAATCATGTATGGTCGCGCCGCATTCCGGTGGCGGACCAGTCCGCCCGCCCGTTTTCGCCACACCCGCAGAAGGAGATCGCGATGAGCCTCGATGCCGATGTCCTGGTCGATCGCCGTCGGTTGCGCCGGTCGGTCACGATCTGGCGCGCGCTCGCGGTGATTGCCATCGTCGCCGCGATCATCGGGGCGATTTTCGTCTACACCGATGCCAGCGGCCGCAACGCGCCGCACATCGCGCGGCTGCCCATCGAGGGCGTGATCACCGACGATCGCGACACTGTCGAGCTCATCGACGAGTTGGCGCTGAACGACAACGTGAAGGGTGTCATCCTCTACATCAACTCGCCTGGCGGCAGCACCACCGGCGGCGAGGTCACCTACAACGCACTACGAGAGCTTGCCGAGAAGAAGCCCGTGGTCGCCCAGATCGGTACCCTCGGCGCCTCCGCAGGCTACCTGATCGCGCTTGCCGGCGACCACATCGTCGCCCACTACACCTCTCTCACGGGCTCCATCGGCGTCCTGATGCAATACGGACAGGTCCACGACCTTCTCGACAAGCTCGGCATCCAGATGGACATGGTGAAGAGCGGCCCGCTGAAGGCCGAGCCCTCGCCGTTCGACGCGCCGCCCGAGGCCGCCGTCGACATGCTGCAGGGGCTGGTGATGGACTCCTACGACTGGTTCGTCGGCCTCGTCGCCGAGCGCCGCAACCTCGATGACGCCACCGCCCGTTCGCTCGCGGACGGGCGTGTCTTCACCGGTCACCAGGCGCTGCAGGCAAAGCTCGTCGACACGATCGGTGGCGAGGCGGCTGCGGTCGACTGGCTCGGTTCGGAGCGCGGAGTCGATGTCGAGCTTCCGGTGCGAACCTGGAAGACCGGCGACGACCTCGACGATCTTCCCTTCGCGTCGCGCATCGCCCACGGGTTCGCCACCGGCGTTCTCGATACCCTGGGGTTCGGCGACGGGCTTCCCCTTTCCCTGGGCGGACCGGTCCAGCTTGACGGTCTGGTGTCGCTTTGGCACGGTCCCAATCCACCCGAAGACGTTGGGCGACAGAGGCGGGTCCCATGATCAAATCGGAACTGGTGCAGCGGATTGCTGAGCAAAATCCGCACCTCTACCAGCGTGACGTCGAGAACATCGTCAACGCGATCCTCGACGAGATTTCCGAGGCGATGACGCGGGGCGACCGGGTGGAGCTGCGCGGGTTCGGCGCGTTCTCCGTGAAGAGCCGGCCGCCGCGCACGGGCCGCAATCCGCGCACCGGCGAGCAGGTCGAGGTCGACGCCAAGCACGTCCCCTTCTTCAAGACCGGCAAGGAGATGCGCGAGCGGCTCAACAACGGTTATGATGGCGAGTGATCCGCCGGACGGATCGGCGTCCCTGACAGCCGCCGGAGCCTTCTTGGCGGTGATGCGTTAGCCTCTGAACCGCCGATCCCGTCACGACCGACCCGGAGACCGGACTGCCGTGAAGCGCTTCCTCGAGACCCTGATCTTCGTTCCCGTCGCCATCCTGCTCGCGCTGCTGGCCATCGCGAACCGAACGCCGGTCCGCCTCTCGCTGGATCCGTTCCGCCCCACAGAAACGGCGCTGGCCATCACTATCCCGCTCTATTGGGTGATCTTCGCCTGCCTCGCCATCGGCGTGATCCTCGGCGGCGTCTCCGTCTGGGTCCGCCAGGGCCGCTTCCGTCGAGACGCACGCCGTAACCGTCGCGAGGCGCGCCATTTGCGCGAGGAGATCGAGACCGTCCGCAAGGCTCCCGCCGAGCCGGCCGGTCCTGGCCTGCCCGCTCCATCGGGGCGCGGCACCCCGCTGGGCCTCACCCATCGGGCAAGCTGAGACCTCCCCACTCGCGCCGTCCAGACCCGACAACGCAAAACGCCCGCATCCGAAGATGCGGGCGTGGTCATATCCGCTCGGCGAACGGGCGGGGGCGCCTCCCCCGCGCGAGCCTCACATGTGGATGGCGCGCTTGTCGACCGCCATGGCGGCTTCCTTGACCGCTTCAGGCAGAGTCGGGTGCGCATGGCAGGTCCGGGCAATGTCCTCGGCCGAGGCGCCGAACTCCATGGCCAGCACCGCTTCCGCGATCATGTTGCCCACGTCCGGGCCGATCATGTGGACGCCGAGAACCCGGTCGGTCTTGGCATCGGCGAGGATCTTCACGAAGCCGTCCGTGGTGCGGTTCACCTTGGCGCGGCCGTTCGCCATGAACGGGAACTTGCCAACATTGTAGGCGATGCCCTCGTCCTTCAGCTGCTCCTCGGTCTTCCCCACTGAGGCGACCTCCGGATAGGTGTAGACCACGCTCGGGATGGCGTCGTAGTTCACGTGGCCCGCCTGGCCGGCGAGAATCTCGGCAAGCGCCACGCCCTCGTCCTCTGCCTTGTGGGCCAGCATCGGGCCGGCAATCACGTCGCCGATCGCGTAGATCCCGTCGACATTGGTCTTGAAGTGGCCGTCGGTCTTCACCCGGCCCTTGTCGTCGCGCTCCACGCCGACCTCGTCGAGGCCGAGCTTGTCGGTGAACGGACGCCGCCCGACACAGACCAGCACCACGTCTGCGTCCAGCGTTTCCGCATCACCGCCCTTGGCCGGCTCGACGGTCACCTTCAGTCCGTCGCCATCCGGCGTCACGGCAGTGACCTTGGAGGACAGCTTGAACGTCATGCCCTGCTTCTGCAGGATCTTCTGGAACTGCTTGGAGACTTCCTTGTCCTCCGGCGGCAGGATCCGGTCCAGGAACTCCACCACGGTCACCTCGGCGCCGAGCCGACGCCATACCGAGCCCAGTTCCAGCCCGATCACGCCGCCGCCGATCAGCACCAGCTTCTTCGGCACTTCCGGCAGCGACAGCGCGCCGGTGGACGACACCACCTTCTTTTCGTCAATCTCGATGCCCGGCAGGCTGGCGACCTCGGACCCGGTGGCGATCACGATCGCCTTCGTCTCCAGCGTCTGCGCCTCGCCCTCGTCCGGCGTGACCTTGACCTTGCCGGCCGCCTCGATGGTGCCGGTGCCGTGGTAAGCGTCGATCTTGTTCTTCTTCAGAAGAAACTCGACGCCCTTCACGTTACCGTCGACGCCATCGTCCTTGAAGGCCAGCATGGCCGGCAGGTCGAGCTCCGGCTCCGCCTTGATGCCCATGCCGGCGAAGCCGTGACCGGCCTCCTCGTAAAGCTCGGAGGCATGCAGCAGCGCCTTGGATGGGATGCAGCCGACGTTGAGGCAGGTGCCGCCATGGGTGGCGCGCTTCTCGACCACGGCAACCTTCATGCCGAGCTGTGCCGCGCGGATGGCGCAGACATAGCCGCCAGGGCCGGTTCCGATGACGATGAGGTCGTAGCTCGACATGGTGTGCCTCTCTTCAGATCGGTTGGGCAGACGCGCGCCCGCGGGCACGACGCCGGAATGGGTTCAGGGAGCGACGGCCCGTCCGCCGGAAACGTCAAGGATCGCGCCCGTTGTATAGGACGATGCGTCGGAGAGAAGCCAGAGGATCGCTTGCGCGACCTCCTCCGGCAGCCCGACGCGCTTCATGGGGAGTTGGCCGGCGACCCGGACCACGCGATCGGGATCGCCGCCGCTGGCATGGATATCAGTGTCGATGATGCCCGGGCGCACGCCGTTGACCCGGATCCCCTCGCCGATAACCTCAAGCGCAAGGCCGACGGTGAAGCCTTCTACCGCCGCCTTGGCCGCCGCGTAGTCGACATACTTGCCGGGGGAGCCGAGCTTGGCGGACGCCGAGCTCACGTTGACGATCGCGCCGCCCTGTCCTCCGCTTCCGGTGGACATCCGCCGCACCGCTTCGCGGGAGCAGACGATGGGACCGAGCGCGTTGACGTCGAACATGCGTCGCAGCCGGTCGAAGGACATCGCATCGACCCGGGCGGCCAGATCGACGATGCCGGCATTGTTGACGAGGCCGCGCAGGGGGCCCAGCTGATCGGCCTCCTCGAAGAGCCGCACGACGTCCGCCTCGACGCCGATATCGGCTTGGACCGCGGCCGCCCTGCCGCCGGCGGCCACGATCTCCGAGACGAGGCTGCCCGCGGTTGCGGCGTCGGAGGCGTAATTGATCACGACCGCGTAGCCGGACGCGGCCGCAAGACGGCTGGTGGCAGCCCCGATGCCGCGGCTGCCACCCGTCACGATCAGGACACCGTCAGCCACGATCGCCTCGCGACCCCTGCCGTCCGGGCTGCGGATCAGAGATCCAGGACCAGCCGCTGCGGATCCTCGATGGCTTCCTTGACGCGCACCAGGAACGTCACGGCTTCCTTGCCGTCAACGATGCGGTGATCGTAGGAGAGCGCCAGGTACATCATCGGGCGGATGACGATCTGGCCGTCCACCACCATCGGGCGCTGGTCGATGCGATGCATGCCGAGGATGCCCGACTGCGGCGCATTGAGGATCGGCGTCGACATCAGCGAACCGTAGACGCCGCCGTTGGAGATGGTGAAGGTGCCGCCCTGCATCTCCTCCATCTTCAGCTTGCCGTCGCGGGCGCGCTTGCCGAAATCGTTGATCGTCCTTTCGATCTCCGCGATCGACAACTCGTCGGCGTCGCGGACCACCGGCACCACGAGACCCTTGTCCGTGCCGACGGCCACGCCGATGTGGTAGTAGTTCTTGTAGACGACCTCATTGCCGTCGATCTCGGCGTTGACGTTCGGGACGTCCTTCAGCGCCTGAATCACGGCCTTGGCGAAGAAGCCCATGAAGCCCAGCCGCACGCCGTGCTTCTTCTCGAACAGCTCCTTGTAGGACTTTCTCAGCTCCATAACGGCGCCCATGTCCACGTCGTTGAACGTGGTGAGCATTGCCGCGGTGTCCTGGGCGTCCTTCAGGCGGCGGGCGATGGTGGCGCGCAGGCGCGTCATCTTCACCCGCTCCTCGCGGACGCCGTCGTCGGCGTTGGAGGGGCCGCGCGGTGCCTTCGACTCCGTCGCGGTCAGGCCCTTCTCGACCGCCGCCATCACGTCTTCCTTGAGAACCTGACCACGCCGGCCGGAACCGTCCACCTGATCGGCGGCAAGGCCCGATTCCTTCAGGTGCTTGGAAGCGGCCGGCGAAGGCGGCATGCCATCGTCGGAGCCCTTCGCGGCCTTCGGAGCCTCGGCCTTCTCGGCCGGCTTGGCGGACGACTTCGCGGCGCCACCGGCCCCGGCCGTCACTTCGCCCAGGAGCGCGCCGACCTCGACGGTGTCGCCCTCCTTGGCGGAGATCGAAGCGAGCGTTCCTGCGGCGGGCGCCGGAACCTCGACACTGACCTTGTCGGTCTCCAGCTCGACCAGCGGCTCATCGGCGGAGACGCTGTCGCCCTCCTGCTTGAACCACTTGCCGATGGTCGCCTCGGTAACGGATTCGCCGAGCGCCGGCACGGTGATCGATACGGACTCGCCACCGCCGGAGGAGCCTTCCGCCGTCTCTTCGGCCGGGGCCTCGTCTTCCGACGCTTTGCTCTCTTCCTTCGGCGCCTCGGACTTTGCCGGCTTGGATCCGCCCGCGCCTTCCTCGATGGAGCCCAGGAGAGCGCCAACCTCGACCGTTTCGCCCGCTTCCACGGTGATCTCGCCGATGGTACCCGCGGCCGGCGCCGGAACCTCGACCGTCACCTTGTCGGTCTCCAGCTCGACCAGCGGCTCGTCGGCGGCGACGGTGTCGCCCTTCTTCTTGTACCACTGGGCGATCGTCGCCTCGGTGACGGATTCCCCAAGGGCGGGGACGCGGATCTCGGTGGCCATGGCGCCTTTTTCCGTATGCTTGAGATCAGATCATGAGTTGCGAAGGAGGAGGACCGCCTCAGGCGGACGGTCCCAGAGCCTCCTCCAGGAATGCCTTGAGCTGAGCGAGATGCTTGGACATCAGACCGGTCGCGGTGGACGCGGCGGCATGACGGCCGGCATAGCGCGGCGCCGGCTGGCTCGACCCGGCCTGGGCGAGGACCCATTCCAGGTACGGCCGGACGAACGTCCAGGCGCCCATGTTGGCCGGCTCTTCCTGGCACCACACCATTTCGGCGTTCGGGAAGCGCTTGAACTCGTTAAGCACCGACTTCGACGGGAACGGATAGAGCTGCTCGACGCGCAGGAGGTAGACGTCGTCGACGCCGCGCTCCTCACGGTCCTCCAGGAGGTCGTAGTAGACCTTGCCCGAGCACAGAACCACGCGCCGGATCTTGTCGTCGGCCACCAGGCCGCCCTCGCCGCCGAGCTTGCTGTCCCGATCGTCGAACAGGATCCGGTGGAAGCTCGACTCCGGCGTCATCTCGTCGAACCGCGAGACCGCCCGCTTGTGCCGCAGCAGCGACTTCGGCGTCATCAGGATGAGCGGCTTGCGGAAGTCGCGCTTCACCTGCCGGCGCAGGATGTGGAAGTAGTTGGCCGGCGTGGTGCAGTTGGCAACCTGCATGTTGTCTTCAGCGCAGAGCTGGAGATAGCGCTCCAGTCGCGCGGAGGAGTGCTCGGGACCCTGCCCCTCGTAGCCGTGCGGCAGAAGGAGAACGAGGCCCGACATGCGCAGCCACTTGCGCTCGCCCGAGGAGATGAACTGGTCGATCACCACCTGGGCGCCGTTGGCGAAGTCGCCGAACTGCGCCTCCCAGCAGACAAGCGTGTTCGGCTCGGCCAGCGAATAGCCGTACTCGAAGCCGAGCACCGCCTCTTCCGAGAGCATCGAGTTGATGACCTCGTAGCGGGCCTGGTTGTCCGAGACGTTGTTGAGCGGGATGTAGCGCTCCTCGTTCTCCTGGTCGTAGAGAACCGAATGACGCTGCGAGAAGGTGCCGCGTTCCACGTCCTGGCCGGAGAGCCGGACCGGGAAGCCCTCAGCCAGCAGTGACCCGAACGCCAGCGCCTCGCCGGTGGCCCAGTCGATACCCTCGCCCGTCTCGATCATCTTGGCACGGTTCTGCATGAACCGCTTGATGGTCCGGTGGGCGTGGAAGCCCTCGGGGATCTCGGTGAGCTTCTGGCCGATCTCCTTGAGCGCGTCCGTCTCCACATCCGTCTTGCCGCGGCGCGGGTCGTCCGGGCTGTCGGCGATACCGAGACCGCTCCAGCGTCCGTCGAGCCAATCCGCCTTGTTCGGCTTGAAGCTCTCGCCCGCCTGGTACTCCTGCTCCAGCCGATCGCGCCACTCCTGCTTGAGCTGGTCGATCTCCTCAGGGGTCAGAAGCTTCTCGTCGACGAGCTTCTTGGCGTAGATGTCGAGCGTCGGCGGATGCTCCTTGATCACCTTGTACATGAGCGGCTGGGTGAAGGCCGGCTCGTCGGACTCGTTATGCCCGAAGCGCCGGTAGCAGAACATGTCGATGACGACCGGCTTGTGGAACTGCTGGCGGAACTCCGTCGCGATCTTGGCGCAGTAGACCACCGCTTCCGGATCATCGCCGTTCACGTGGAAGATCGGCGACTCGATCATCTTGGCGACGTCGGAGGGATAGGGCGACGAGCGCGCAAAGCGCGGGTTCGTCGTGAAGCCAATCTGGTTGTTCACGATGAAGTGGATCGAGCCGCCGGTGCGATGACCCTTCAGCCCCGACAGGCCAAAACACTCCGCCACCACGCCCTGGCCGGCGAACGCGGCGTCGCCGTGCAGCAGTACCGGCATCACCTGGGTGCGCTCGATGTCCGAGAGCTGGTCCTGCTTGGCGCGGACCTTGCCGAGCACCACCGGGTCGACGATCTCCAGGTGCGACGGGTTCGCGGTCAGCGACAGGTGGACGTTGTTGCCGTCGAACTCGCGGTCGGACGAGGCACCGAGATGGTACTTCACGTCGCCCGAGCCTTCGACGTCATCGGGAGCGAACGAGCCGCCCTTGAACTCGTTGAAGATCGCGCGGTGCGGCTTGCCCATGACCTGGGCGAGCACATTCAGGCGGCCGCGGTGCGGCATGCCGAGGACAATGTCCTTGAGGCCGAGATTGCCGCCGCGCTTGATGATCTGTTCCAGCGCCGGGATCAGCGCCTCGGCGCCGTCAAGGCCGAACCGCTTGGTGCCGGTGTACTTGACGCCCAGGAACTTCTCGAAACCGTCGGCCTCGATCAGCTTGTTCAGGATCGCCTTCTTGCCGTTCTCGGTGAATTCGATGCCCTTGTCTGGGCCCTCGATGCGCTCCTGAATCCAGGCTTTCTCCACAGGGTCGGAGATGTGCATGAACTCCACGCCGATGGTGGAGCAGTAGGTGCGCTTCAGGATCGCCTTCATCTCGCGGATGGTGGCGAATTCCATGCCCAGTACGTTGTCGATGTAGATCGGCCGGTCGAGATCGGCGCCGGTGAAGCCATAGGTCTCCGGCTTCAACTCGTCGTGATCCTCCAGCTGGGCGATGCCCAGCGGGTCGAGATCGGCGTGAAGGTGGCCGCGCACGCGGTAGGCGCGGATCATCATCAGCGCGCGGACGGAATCGCGCGTCGCCCGAAGCGCCTCCTCCTCGGTGATCTCGACGCCCTTCTCCTGGGCCTTCTTCTTGATTTTGTCGCTGACCGCGCTCTCGATCGGACGCCAGTCCGTATCGAACGCCGAGACCAGCTCGCCGTTCATCGGGATCGGCCAGTCCTTGCGCTGCCACGGGGCACCCCGGGCCTCGGCAAGTACCTGATCCTTGTCGTCTTTCAGCGCGGAAAAGAAAGCCCGCCATTCAGCATCGATCGACTCCGGATCGGTCTGATAGCGGGCATAGAGGTCTTCGAGATAGGCGGCGTTGCCGCCATAGAGGAAGGAAGTTTGCCGGAACGCTTGGTTCGGGTCCTGTGATGCCATCTTTCTAACGCTCTTGGGGCCCCGTAGGGCCCCCTCCTTATCCTGCGCCGTGCCGACCGCAAGATGGCGTCACCACCCCACGGGCGCAACATATCCAAACACATCCCGGCCGCGCCTTCGAGGCCCTTACCGAACGAAGGCGCGTTGGGAGGTTGCTCGTCAGCCCTTGAGAACCTCGACGAGCGTCTTTCCGAGCTGCGCCGGCGACGGTGACACCTTGATGCCGGCCGCCTCCATGGCTGCGATCTTGTCTTCCGCGCCGCCCTTGCCGCCTGACACCACGGCGCCGGCATGGCCCATGGTGCGGCCCTTCGGGGCGGTGCGGCCCGCGATGAAGCCGACCATCGGCTTCTTGCGGCCCTTCTTGGCCTCATCGGCCAGGAACTGGGCGGCATCTTCTTCGGCCGAGCCGCCGATCTCGCCGATCATGATGATCGATTCCGTTGCGTCGTCGGCCAGGAACATTTCCAGGACGTCGATGAACTCGGTGCCCTTGACCGGGTCGCCGCCGATGCCCACGGCCGTCGTCTGGCCCAGACCTTCGTTGGAAGTCTGGAAGACCGCCTCGTAGGTCAGCGTACCGGAGCGCGACACGATGCCGACATTGCCCTTGCGGAAGATGTTGCCCGGCATGATGCCAATCTTACACTCTTCCGGCGTCAGAACGCCCGGACAGTTCGGGCCGAGCAGCCGCGAGCTGGACCGGTCGAGCTTTTCCTTCACCCGGACCATGTCCATCACCGGGATGCCCTCGGTGATGCAGACGATCAGGCCGATCTCGGCGTCGATGGCTTCCTCGATCGCGGCGGCCGCGCCTGCCGGCGGCACGTAGACCACGGAGGCGGTGGCGCCGGTGGCTTCCTTGGCCTCGCCGACGCTGGCGAAGATCGGCAGCTCGACGGCGTCGCCGGCGGCATTGCCCTGCCAGGTCTCGCCGCCCTTCTTCGGATGCACACCCGCGACCATCTGGGTGCCGTAGTAGGCAAGCGCCTGCTCGGTGTGGAACGTGCCGGTCTTGCCGGTCAGTCCCTGCACGATGACCTTGGTGTTCTTGTCGACGAGAATGGACATGGGCTTTCCTAGGCGTGACTGGCGAATGAGGGGTCTGAAGCGCGGCGGTCCCGCCGCATCCCGGCGGAATCGGTTCCGTCGGGGAAGACTTCGGGGACGTCGGGGGCGCGGCCTGAAACGGAAGTGGTCAGGGAGCAGGCGGCCGGCAGCCGGACCGTCGTCCGTTCCGTTGCCCGATCGCCCATCCGAACCTCCGTACCCTGCCCGCGCCCTCGGGAAGCGGCCTACTTGCCGACCGCTGCGACGATCTTCTGGGCGGCGTCGTCGAGGTCGTCCGCCGCCGTGATGGCGAGGCCGCTCTCGTTGAGGATCGCCTTGCCCTTCTCCACGTTGGTGCCTTCCAGGCGCACCACCAGCGGAACCTGCAGCCCGACTTCCTTCACCGCGGCGACGACGCCTTCCGCGATGATGTCGCAGCGCATGATGCCGCCGAAGATGTTGACCAGGATGCCCTTCACGTTCGGATCGGCCGTGATGATCTTGAACGCCGCCGTCACCTTCTCCTTGGAGGCGCCGCCACCGACGTCCAGGAAGTTGGCCGGCTCGGAGCCGTAGAGCTTGATGATGTCCATGGTCGCCATGGCGAGGCCGGCGCCGTTCACCATGCAGCCGATGTCGCCGTCGAGCGCCACGTAGGCGAGGTCGTACTTGGACGCCTCGATCTCCTTGGCGTCTTCCTCGGTCTCGTCGCGCAGCGCCTTCATGTCGTCATGGCGGAACAGCGCGTTGCCATCAAAGGAGACCTTCGCGTCGAGCACCCGCAGGTGGCCGTCGGTCATGACGATCAGCGGGTTGATCTCCAGCAGGCTCATGTCCTTTTCGGAGAAGGCCTTGTAGAGGATCGGGAACAGCTTCATGCCGTCCTCGCGGGCCGCGCCCTGGAGCTCCAGCGTGTCGCAGAGCTTCGCCGCATCCGCCTCGGTGACGCCCGCTGCCGGATCGATCGGCAACGTGAGGATCTTCTCCGGGGTCTCTTCTGCGACGGTCTCGATGTCCATGCCGCCCTCGGTGGACGCCACGAAGGCGACGCGGCCGACGGTGCGGTCGACAAGCAGCGAGAGGTAGAGCTCGCGGTCGATGTCGGCGCCGTCCTCGATGTAGAGGCGGTTCACCTGCTTGCCGGCGTCGCCCGTCTGCTTGGTGACGAGGGTGTTGCCGAGCATGTCCTTGGCAAAGGCCTCGACCTCTTCCACCGACTTCGCCAGGCGCACGCCGCCCTTGGCGTCGGGGCCGAGTTCCTTGAACTTGCCCTTGCCGCGGCCACCGGCGTGGATCTGGCTCTTGACCACGTAGAGCGGCCCGGGAAGCTTGCCGGCCGCGGTGGCGGCCTCGGCCGCGTCGGTGATGGCAATGCCCTGGGCCACCGGCGCACCGTAGCCCTTAAGGACTTCCTTGGCCTGATATTCGTGGATGTTCACGTCTGTCTCCCGGCCTCTCGCGGAGCGAAAATCTGAGGGCCGGGCGACCCGGCCCCCGGCATGTTACTTCAGTTGCGGAGCGATGTTCTTGCAGGCGTCCATGAGCCCACGCACCGATTCGACCGACTTGTCGAAGTTGGTCTTTTCTTCGCCTTCGAGCTCGATCTCGACGATCCGCTCGATGCCGCCCTCACCGATCACGGTCGGCACGCCGACATAGAGACCGTCAAGGCCGTAGGCACCTTCCAGGTAGGCGGCGCACGGCAGCACGCGCTTCTTGTCGCGCAGGTAGGATTCGGCCATGGCGATGGCGGACGACGCCGGGGCGTAGAAGGCGGAGCCGGTCTTCAGCAGGCCGACGATCTCGGCGCCACCATCACGGGTGCGCTGCACGATCTGGTCGAGCTTCTCCTGGGTGGTCCAGCCCATCTTCACCAGGTCCGGCAGCGGTATACCGGCGACGGTGGAGTAGCGCACCAGCGGCACCATGGTGTCGCCGTGGCCACCAAGCACGAAGGCGGTCACGTCCTCGACCGAGACGTTGAACTCCTCGGCCAGGAAGTAGCGGAAGCGCGCGGAGTCCAGCACACCGGCCATGCCGACCACCTTGTTGGCGGGCAGGCCGGAGAACTTCTGCAGCGCCCACACCATGGCGTCGAGCGGGTTGGTGATGCAGATGACGAAGGCGTTCGGCGCGTGGTCGCGGATGCCGGTGCCGACCTGCTCCATGACCTTCAGATTGATGCCCAGGAGATCATCGCGGCTCATGCCCGGCTTGCGCGGCACGCCAGCGGTCACGATGACCACGTCTGAGCCGGCGATCGTCTCGTAGCCGTTGGTGCCGGCCATCACGGCGTCGAAGCCTTCGACGGCGGAGGCCTGCGCAATGTCGAGTGCCTTGCCCTGCGGCGTCCCCTCGGCGATGTCGAACAGGACGACGTCGCCCAGTTCCTTCAAGCCGGCGAGGAGCGCGAGCGTGCCGCCGATCTGGCCAGCGCCGATCAATGCGATTTTGGTGCGCGCCATGAGAACCGGTCCCCTTTTTTGATAATGCGAAACGGAGGAAGTATTGAGAGTGGCGCCGGAGGGCGAACCGGGGGTGTCACTACTCCGTTTGGCAGACAGGTTCAAGACAGGAGCCCCTGCCTTTGGCGCGCGTTTTGCCGATCAGGTCAGTGGCATCGTCTCGCAGGCCTCGACATAACTGGCCGATCGCATCTCCACGAGCCGCGACGCGGCGCGCTTGAATTCGAAGGCCTCCGTCCCCTCCTCGCCGGTGAACAGCGCGTCCGGCTCGGCGGCCGCGGACACGATCAGCCGCACGTGCGTGTCATAGAGAACGTCGACGAGCGTGATGAAGCGCTTCGTTTCGTTGCGCTTCTGCGGCGAAAGCGGCGGCACGTCGGTGACGAACACCGTATGATAGCGGTCGGCGATGGCCCGGTAGTCGCTGGCCCCCAACGGCCTCTCGCAGAGATCGGCGAAGGAAAAGCGCGCCAGCCCTCCGGTGGCCAGCGGCACGGACACCGGATGTCCGAGCACGTCGAGCCTCTCCGGCTTCGGGTCGCGCCCCCCGAGAAGCCGGCGCCACAGCCGCTCCATCGCCGCCGTCTCGTCCGCGTCGGCGCTGTCGAAATAGACCGGCGAGCCGGCCAGCTTGTCGAGCCTGTAGTCGGCATGGGCATCGAGACGCGCCACTTCGACGTGGCGCTTCAGAAGGTCGATGAAGCCCAGGAAATGGCCCCGGTTCAGGCCGCCCTTGTAGAGGTCGTCGGGCGCCACGTTGGATGTGGCGACCAGCACCACGCCGCACTCGAACAGCCGGGTGAAGAGCCGGCCCAGGATCATGGCGTCGGCGATGTCGGTGACGGAGAACTCGTCGAAGCAGAGAAGCTCGGTCTCTTCCGCGATCGAGGCGGCCACCGGCGGGATCGGGTCGTCGCCCTTGATGTCGCCGTTCGCGATCGCCTGACGGGTCCGGTGCACCCGCTCGTGCACGTCGGCCATAAAGTTGGTGAAGTGCGCGCGGCGCTTTCGCTCCACCGGCGCGACCTCGAAGAACAGGTCCATGAGCATGGTCTTGCCACGCCCCACCTCGCCCCAGAGATAGAGCCCCTTCACCGTGATTGCGCGGCTGTCGCGGCGCCCGAGCAGGCGCTTCAGGACGGAGCCTGACGACCGTCCGGGCTCCGGCCGCTCCGCGAGACCGTCGCAAAGCTCGCCAAGGCGCTGGGCCACCGCCTCCTGGGCAGGGTCGCGATCGAGCGAACCGGAATCGACCATCGCGTCGTAGCGGTCGAGCACGGAGGCGGTCGGCATGCTTTAGACTCTTCGTGCGGGACGTGTCGGGGCGGGCACCCCTGCCATAGCCGATAGGCTGTCGCGAGGAAACTGCATGGACAACGGTTGGCCGCCGCCGCGGTTTCACTCGCCCGGCCGCTCTCCGCCACCGTCGAAGTGACCTGCGTTCGAGGTTGAAAGCCGGCAGGGCCTCCGATACCGATTCTGCCGGAACGCAACCGATCGCCCGGGCAGCGACTGTCCGGCACCCGGCCGATCCAGGAACCGGATGGCAGGCACCGTGCGCGCCGCCGGCAAGGAGCACCGATGGCTTACGAGACCATTCTCTACGAGACCCGCGGCAAGGTCGCGCTCATCACCCTCAACCGCCCGAAGGCCATGAACGCGCTGAACGCGCAGCTGGTGGACGAGTTGGTCGATGCGCTGCGCCACGTGGAAGCCGACGAGAATCTCGGATGCAGCGTCATCACCGGGTCCGAGCGCGCCTTTGCCGCCGGGGCCGACATCAAGGAAATGGCGTCGCTGGACTTCATCGACGCCTACAAGGGCGACTTCATCGCCTCCTGGGATCGCGTGGCCACGATGCGCAAGCCGGTGGTCGCCGCGGTCGCCGGCTACGCGCTGGGCGGTGGCTGCGAGCTGGCCATGATGTGCGACTTCATCATCGCCGCCGACACCGCCAAGTTCGGCCAGCCCGAAATCACGCTCGGTGTCATGCCCGGCGCCGGCGGCACCCAGCGGCTCACCCGGTTCGTCGGCAAGTCGAAGGCCATGGAAATGGTGCTGACCGGGCGCATGATGGGCGCCGAAGAGGCCGAGCGCTCCGGCCTGGTCTCACGCGTCGTTCCAGCCGGCGAGCTCGTCGGCGAAGCGGTGGCCGCAGCGGAGAAGATCGCCGACTTCTCCCAGCCCATCGTTATGATGGCCAAGGAAAGCGTGAACCGGGCCTACGAGACGACGCTGGCCGAGGGCGTCCGCTTCGAGCGCCGCCTGTTCCACGCCATGTTCTCCACGGCCGACCAGAAGGAAGGCATGGAGGCTTTCGCGTCGAAGCGTTCGCCCCAGTTCAAGAACCGCTGAGGCCGCGATATCAAGCGCGCCGTCTTGCGCGGAGAAGGAAGCCCGCGGTGGCTGTGCCGGGACGCGCCTTACCCGTTGACCGCGGCGCGTCCACGGCGTATAGACGCGCCCTTATCCAAGGATGCCGTGCTGTGAAGGCGGTGTTGAGACGGGCTTTTCGCGAAGCTCCGTTTCGGACCGGGCCAGTGCCGTCCGCGGCAACACCCACGCCGCATCAGGAACACCGGATCGGCTCGTCGCGCCCCTGAAGCGGATGACCGATCCTCCACCGAACCGGAACGGCCGGCGGCGAACCAGCGCCGCGTGACGGTTCCGACCACGCGAACGGGATCGCTCGACGGGAGCCATTGGGGCCCCTTCCAGCGATCGGAACAGGACAGGAGCTTCGATGGCCAACACGCGATCGGCTAAGAAGATGACCCGCAAGATCGCGCGCCGCACGGAAGTGAACAAGGCGCGCCGGTCCCGGATGCGCACCTTCGTGCGCAAGGTTGAGGAAGCCATCACTGCCGGCGACGCCACTGCGGCGAAGGCGGCCTTCACCGAGGCGCAGCCGGAGATCATGCGCGCCGCCTCGAAAGGCGTCATTCATCGCAACACCGCCTCGCGCAAGGTTTCGCGCCTGGCGCAGCGCATCAAGGGCCTGCCCGCCTGAGCGGCAGTCGCCTGTATCCTACGCAATTTCTGCAGAAACGGGCCCGGCGACACCTCGCCGGGCCCGTTTCCGTTTCATTCCCGTGGCCGGATGCAACGCCCTTAGGTGGTTTTCACCGCTGTCCACATGGCTTACCCGGCTAATATAATTGCCCGCGAAGGCAGCTTCTGCGAGCGCCGGGAAGTGTCGCAAAAAACCAAAATATATCAAAGGGTTGGATACACGTTGCGGCCAGGACCTTTGCGGCGGGGGCACCTCCAGAGAGTCAAGTAGGCTGCAATTTTTTTTTTTGCCGCCTTCGTTCCGGCACGACTTTTCCCAACCGCCGTTCCGGGAATCCATTGAGTCGAAATGGCTTGTCCCGATTGGCCGCGTCTGAGCTTGGCAAGAGGCACCCGCGAACCATCCCCACGTTTACGATTTGGTCATTTCTGGCTGTTGCAGCCCACCGGGGGGCTGTGTATCTTCAAGTCATCGGCGGGGCCCACCCTGCGTAATAAAAACAATAAATCAAAAATTTGTAGTACATCCAGAGTTTAAGACTGCAATTCCTTAGTCGAGAGGATTGATAGTTGACGCCATTGCCTCTTGAGAACGCTTCGTTCTAACCATCCAATACTGAAGCCGCTGCTGACCACGCCAGTGGTCTGAGGGCGGCTGTGTCCATCGAATAAGACGCGTGTGCGGCGCCACCTTTCCGGATGGCGGCTTGAGGGATTTTGTGTCGATGACGGCCGACGGAACCTATGCGGGCGATCTCAACAGCACCGATGCCTGGCAGCGGCTCGCCGATGATGAGCATGCCGTGCTCATCGACGTGAGAACACGCGCCGAGTGGACCTTCGTTGGCGTTCCTGATCTGCAGCCCGTCGGCAAGGTGGCGGCTCTCGTCGAGTGGCAGAGCTTCCCGTCGATGGACGTGAATGCCGGCTTCGTCGACCAGGTCGCCGAGGCGATGCGCGAGCGGGGCGCGGCCACCGACACCCCCGTTTTCTTTCTGTGTCGATCCGGCGCGCGCAGCCGTGCCGCCGCGATCGCCATGACGTCGGCCGGACTGAGTGCGGCCTACAACATTTCCGACGGCTTCGAAGGCCCGCAGGACGCCAGCCGCCACCGCGGCAGCGTCGCGGGCTGGAAGGCCGCCGGCCTCCCCTGGGTTCAATCCTAGCAACGAGCGAGGGACGACCGATTTTGCGGCACGCAAGGCCGCAAACTACATAGCTGGCTCATAAAAGAAACGCACACAGTGCGGCGATGTGGGCCAGTCACGAGGCGGACGACAAAGACAAGCGGAGAAGGAGAAAACACGATGACGACGGCCGAAATCGAACCAGCACAAGACCAGCGATGGGGACGCGTGAAGGCCCGTCTGCGGTCTGAGCTGGGCGAGGACGTCTATTCGAGCTGGTTCGCTCGGATCATGTTCGAAAGCAGCAAGGCTTCCGTGGTCCAGCTGTCCGTGCCAACTCCGTTCATCCGCCAGTGGGTGCAGAACCACTACGGCGACCGGATCATGCAGCTTTGGGAGAAGGAGACGTCAGAGGTCCGCCGCATCGAGTTCGTGGTGCGCAGCGCCGTTCGGCAGCCGTGCTCCGCGGATCGGCCGAGCCCCGCGACCCCGAAAGCCCGCGCAGCCGCAGCGCCCCGGACGACCACTCCTGCCCCCAGCATGACCACGCCTGCTCCGCGCGTGGCCGACGACGCCGGCAGCGCCCTGGACGGATCTCCGCTTGATCCCCGCTTCACCCTCGATTCCTTCGAAGAGGGTCCGTCCAACATGCTGGCGCTGGCCGCCGCCAAGCGCGTGGCGATGGCGCCCTCCGGCGAGAAGGCTGCCTTCAACCCGCTGTTCATCCACGGGGCCGTCGGCTACGGCAAGACGCACCTTCTGCAGGCGGTCGCCGCTGAGGCAAGGGAGCGCGCCCCGCGGCGCGTACTCTATCTGACAGCTGAACACTTTATGTACAGATTTGTCGTTGCGCTCCGCAACCAGACGGCGCTCGCCTTCAAGGAACTGCTGCGCGACATCGACCTGCTGCTGATCGACGACCTGCAGTTCCTGCACGGTGGCAAGGTGCAGGAGGAGTTCTGCCACACCCTCAACTCGCTCGTGGACGGTGCCCGCCAGGTGGTCATCGCCGCCGACCGCCCCGCCGGTGAGCTAGACGGTCTGGAACAGCGGGTGCGGTCGCGCATCGGTGGCGGCCTCTCCGTGGAGATTGGCGCCCCCGACCTCGACCTGCGCACGAAGATCCTGACCCGCCGCATCGCCGCCCAGACGGCTGCATTCCCCGAGCTGGAATTCCCGGAGGAGGTCCTCGATTTCGTCGCCCGCTCCGTGACCACCAACGGCCGCGACCTCGACGGCGCCATCAACCGCCTCGTGGCCCACAATCAGCTCACCGGCGCTGCGATCACGCTCCAGATGGCCGAAGGCGCCCTCAAGGACCTTTTGCGGGCCCGCGAGGGCCGGCGGCCCAAAATCGAAGACATCCAGCGCGTCGTGGCGCAGCATTTCAACGTCTCCAAGGCCGACCTGGTGTCGGCCCGCCGGACCCGCGCCGTGGTGCGCCCGCGGCAGGTTGCCATGTATCTGGCCAAGTCCCTGACCCCGCGCTCGCTGCCGGAAATCGGCCGCCGTTTCGGAGGCCGCGATCATACCACGGTCCTCCACGCGGTGCGCAAGATCGATAGCCTGATCGGCTCCGACGGCTCTCTGAAGGAAGACGTCGAAACGCTGAAGCGGCTCCTCGACGCCTGACCGGATCCAAACTCAGATCCTATCACCCCGGCCCGCCCCAGCGTGCCGGGGTTTTCTTTTCTGCAGTCCCTGCCACCTGCCGTGCGCGAGCCTTACCGACCCGAACGGATCCACCTAACCCCCGCCGGACCCGCCGAAACCCTGCCCTTCTCGTCTTTTTCAGTGGCCGAACCCGGCCCGGGGCTTGCATCCAGCCCCCCGAGACGGCACTTTCGCTCCCCCGCAGGCACGCCGGTCGGACCTCTCCGGCCCCACCCGCCTCGGGCGGCCGGGCTTTCAGGCGCCGGTCGTTTCCAAGACAACAGCATTTCGGACGTCTGACGGCCATGCGCGCGACATTGGAACGGGCCCATCTCCTGAAATCGCTGACCCACGTGCATCGCGTGGTCGAACGGCGCAACACGATCCCGATCCTGTCCAACGTGTTGATCCGCTCCGACGGCAGCGCGCTGAACCTGAAGGCGACGGATCTCGACATCGAGGTGACCGAGCAGGTTCCGGCGATGGTGGAACAGGGCGGCGCCACGACGATCCCGGCGCATATGCTGCACGACATCGTGCGCAAGCTGCCGGAAGGCGCCCAGGTCGTGCTGGAGACCAACTCCGACGGCGCCACGCTGACGCTCTCGGCCGGCCGCTCGCGCTTCTCACTGCAGATCCTGCCGGAAGCCGACTTCCCGGACATCACCGCCGGCGCCTTCACCCATTCGTTCACGCTGAAGGCGGGCGAGCTGAAGCGGCTCATTGACCGCACCCAGTTCGCGATCTCCACGGAGGAGACCCGCTATTATCTGAACGGCATCTACCTCCACTCGGTGGAGGGCCCGGACGGCGCCATGCTGCGCGCGGTCGCAACCGACGGCCATAGGCTCGCCCAGGCCGAGATTCCGGCGCCCGAGGGCTCCACCGGCATTCCCGGCGTGATCGTGCCGCGCAAGACCGTCAGCGAGATCCAGCGGCTCATCGAGGACGGCGACGAGGCCGTGAAGATCGAGCTGTCCGACGCGAAGATCCGCTTCACCTTCCAGACCGTCGTCCTCACCTCCAAGCTCATCGACGGCACCTTCCCCGACTACGGCCGGGTGATCCCGCAGAACAACGACAAGTCGCTGCACGTGGACCGCCAGGAGTTCGCCGCCGCCGTCGACCGCGTCTCGACCGTGTCCAGCGAGCGTGGCCGCGCGGTGAAGCTGTCGCTGCAGCCGGGCAAGCTGACCCTCTCGGTCAACAACCCCGATTCCGGCAGCGCCACGGAAGAGCTCGTCGTTGAGTATGACGCCGATGCCCTCGATATCGGCTTCAACTCGCGCTACCTGCTCGACATCGCCGCCCAGCTCGAGACCGAAACGGCCGAGTTCATGCTCGCCGACCCCGGCTCGCCCACGCTGGTGCGCGACATCGGCGAAGCCCGGACGCTCTACGTCCTCATGCCGATGCGGGTGTGACCCGGCAGGACACACTGATGACGGACGAGGCCGGCCCGTCCGTTGCCCGCGTGGCGCTGACCGCCCTCACCCTGACGGACTTCCGCAACTACGGCCATCTCGCCGTAGCCCTTGACGGGCGCTCCGTCGTGTTCGTCGGCGCCAACGGCTCCGGCAAGACCAACCTGCTGGAAGCCGTGTCCTTCCTGTCGCCTGGCCGGGGCCTGAGGCGCGCCACCTACGATGCCGTCGCCCGTGTCGGTGGCAGCGGCGGCTGGACCGTCCACGCAACCGTTGCCACCAACGGCGACACTGTCGCCATCGGCACCGGACTGCAGCCGGATCCGGGCGGCGGACCGCGCTCGCGTCGCATCCGCATCGACGGCGACGACGCCGGAACCTCCGACGCCCTGCTCGCCCATCTCGACGTGCTCTGGCTGACGCCCGCGATGGATGGACTTTTCACCGGCCCCGCCGGCGACCGGCGCCGCTTCCTCGACCGTCTCGTCATGGCGCTCGACGCCGGCCACGGCCGCCGGGTCTCCGCCTACGAGAAGGCCGTGCGCCACCGCAACCGTCTGCTGGAGGATTTCGGCGCCGATCCCGCCTGGCTCGATGCCATCGAGCAAGAGATCGCCCGCCATGGCGCCGAGATGGCGGCCGCGCGCGCCGGTCTTGTCTCCCGGTTCGCGGAAACCATCGCCGCGCTTCCCTCCGATGCCTCCGCCTTTCCGCGCGCCGAGCTCGCCCTCGACGGCCCGGTGGAAGCGCTGGCCGCGGAGCTGGCGCCCGCAGCCCTGACGGAGGACTTTCTCCGCCTGCTGCGCGACGGCCGCCCGCGCGACCGGGCCGCCGGCCGCACCCTCACCGGCCCCCACCGCACCGACCTCGTCGTCACCCACGCAGAAAAGGCGATGCCCGCCGCCCAGGCATCCACCGGCGAGCAGAAGGCGCTCCTGATCGGCCTGGTGCTCGCCCACGCCTCGCTCGTCGCCCGCGCCGGCGCCCGCGCCCCGGTGCTGCTCCTCGACGAAATCGCCGCCCATCTCGATCCGGGCCGGCGCGCCGCCCTGTTCGACCGGCTCGACGATCTCGGCGGCCAGACCTTCATGACCGGCACCGACCCGATCCTGTTCGAGGCGGTGGGCGACCGCGCCCAGACTTTTTCCGTCCGCGACGGCCGGCTCGAACTTTGATCGGGACTTGTCACATCGTCTTCGCGGGCTCTTGATTTCTGTTGTCCGGTTGAAGAGCGTTTGGTGGCAATGTCGCGGGCAGCCTCGCCCCGACGAGAAGGCCCGCAAACGGCAGGAATGGAGAACCCGACAATGACCACCGCGAAGAGCTTCACCGCCGCAGGCCTCGCCGGCGCCGTCGCCACCGCGATCGCCGCCGCCACCAGCCCGGCCGCGGCCGCGGACCAGGTGAAGTGCTACGGCGTCTCGCTCGCCGGCGAGAATGACTGCGCCGCCGGCCCCGGTACCACCTGCGCCGCCACCTCCACCGTCGACTATCAGGGCAACGCCTGGACGCTGGTTCCCAAGGGCACCTGCACCACCATGGACCTGCCCGGCGATCGTCACGGCAGCCTCGAGCCGCTGGACCGCGACCTGCCGGAAAAGTCGTAGTTCTGGCGCACGGCCGCCCGGACCGGACGGCATGGCCCGCACGTCACCCGATCACGTGACCACGGCGATCCCGGCGCGAGCCGGGGTCAGCCTCAAGCTCGACCACGTGGGCGAGATCCTCAATGGCGCCGATATCGGCTTCTTCGAGATCCACGCGGAGAACTACATGGGTGACGGCGGTCTGCCGCACCGGATGCTGGAGCGCATCCGCGAGCGCTTTCCGGTTTCCGTCCACGGCGTCGGCCTGTCCATCGGCGGCGACGGCCCGCTGGACGGCGCGCATCTCGCTCGGCTCAAGGCCGTGGTGGATCGCGCCGATCCCGGCCTCGTCTCCGAGCACCTGGCCTGGTCGACCCACGATCACACCTATGTGCCCGACCTGCTGCCGCTGCCCTACACGGAGGCGACGCTCGCCACCGTCGCCGAACATGTGGCCCAGGTTCAGGACATGCTCGGCCGCCCGATCCTGATCGAGAACCCCTCCACCTACCTCGCTTTCGCCGAGACCACGATGGAGGAGACCGACTTTCTGGCGGCACTTGCGGCGCGTACCGGCTGCGGCCTGCTTCTCGACGTCAACAACGTCATGGTGGCCTGCACCAACCGCGAGGCCGACCCGGACGCCTACATCGCGGCCTTTCCGCTCGACCGGGTCGGCGAGATTCACCTGGCCGGCCACCACGAGGACCGCGACGCCGCCGGGCGGACACTCCTCATCGACACCCATGACCGCGCTGTCGCCGATCCTGTCTGGGCGCTCTACGAGGCTACCATCGAGCGGGCCGGCCGGCCGATCCCCACACTCGTGGAGTGGGACAGCGACCTGCCCGACTGGCCGGTCCTTGCCCGCGAGGCCGCCCGCGCCGAGGAGATCCTGGCGCGCCTACGCCCGGCCAAGGAATTGCGCCATGCGGGATGACACCGTTTCACGGGCAGCATTCCTGGCCGCCGTCTCCGACCGCTCCGCCGCCGTGCCCGCTGGCCTCGTGGGTCCGGACGGCGCGCCGGACGCCCTGCGCTTCCAGGTCTATCGCAACACCGTTGCCTCCACCCTCACCGAGGCCCTGGCGGCGAGCTTCCCGGCGGTGGTCCGCCTCGTCGGGGATGCATTCTTCGCAGCCGCGGCGATCGACTACAGCGCACGCGAAAAGCCCGCATCGCCGCTTCTCTTCCGCTACGGGGCCTCCTTTCCGGATCATATTGCGGGCATCGCGAGCCTCGCTGCCTACCCCTACGTTCCGGACGTCGCGCGCCTGGACTGGGCCTGGCTCCAGGCCTACCACGCCGCAGACGCCGCTCCCTTCGGCGCCGACGATCTCGCTGCAGTTCCACATGACGCACTCGCCGGTCTGCGGCTTTCTCCCCACCCCGCCATGCGCACCGTCATCTCTGATTATCCCGTGGTGAGTATCTGGGCCGCCAACCGGGCAGACGAGACCGAAGCGGCTGCGCTGCCAGATCAGAGCGAGGACGCGCTCGTCACCCGCCCCGACATCGAGGTCCTGGTCCATCGCCTGCCGCCGGGTGGCGCGGCCTTGGCCGAGGCCCTCGCTTCGGGCCGAAGCCTGGAAGAAGCCGCCGGGCACGCCGCATCGATCGGCGGATTCGATCTCGGCGAGAGTCTGTCCGTCCTGCTCCGGGCGGGGGCATTTGCGAAACCGACGCCCTGAGCCTTCCCCGCGGGGCCTCCTGTCGACAAGGCAGGAGCCATGGCCGCCCCCTTCACCTTCGGCCGCCCGGCGGCCGCACCCACGACGCCCGATCGGGTCCCAACGAGAAGACCGAAGCCGATGTCCTTCCTGATCCACACCCACAATGCGATCTTCAAGACCCTCGACCGGCTGCTGGGCGGCTGGTTTCTCGGGCTCGCCGCGCGGTTCGTGTTCGCCGGCGTCCTCTTCGTCTACTTCTTCGCCAGTGCCATGACAAAGGTGGGCAGCGGCATTTTCGGCTTCTTCCAGCCGTCCGTCGGGGCCTACGCCCAGATCCTTCCGAAGGTCATGGAGGAGGTCAGCTACAACACTTCCGCGATCGCTTTCTTCCCCTACAAGCTGATCGTCTATGCCGGCACCTACATGGAGTTCCTGCTGCCGATCCTGATCGTGATCGGCCTGTTCACCCGCCTCTCCGCGCTGGCCATGATCGCCTTCATCGCCGTGATGACCTATACGGACATCACCGGCCACGGCGTCGACGCCGCCACCATCGGTGGCCTGTTCGACCGTGACCCGAGCTCCCTGATCACCGACCAGCGCACCCTCTGGGTATTCGTGCTGCTGGTTCTGGTGCTAAAGGGCCCCGGGTTCATCTCCGTGGACGCGCTCCTGGGCCGGTGGGCGCGTCGCTGATTGCGCGACGGGAACCCCGATGAATTTCGCGAGCGACAACTGGGCGGGCGTCAGCCCGAAGCTGGCGGCTGCCCTCACAGAGGCCGCGGCGGGCCTCGCCCCCGCCTATGGCGGCGACGACCTGACGGCGAGAGCCACCACGGCGCTGAGGGACCTCTTCGAGACCGATCTCGAGGTCTTTTTCGTGGCCACCGGCACCGCTGCCAACGCGCTGTCTCTGGCGGCAACCTCGTGCCCCGGCGGCATCGGCTTCTGCCATGCCGACGCGCACATCGCCAATGACGAGGGCGGCGCCCCCGCCTTTCTGGGTCGCGGGCTGACGCTCATCACCATGCCGGGCGCCAACGGCAAGATCACGCCGGACGCCCTCTCCGCCAGCCTGAGCCACTACCCGCAAGATCCCGGCCAGCGCGGCACGCCGCGCGTGGTCAGCCTTTCCCAGGTCACCGAGGCCGGCACCGTCTACACGCCGGAGGAGATCGCCGAGATCGGCTACGTGGCGCACGGCCGGCGCATGGCCGTCCACATGGACGGCGCACGCTTCGCGAATGCGGTCGCACATCTCGATGTCCGCCCCGCGAAGATCACCTGGGAAGCCGGCGTCGACATCCTGTCGCTGGGTCTTACCAAGACCGGGGCCTGGTGCTGCGAGGCCATCGTCGTCTTCGACGAGGCGAAGGCCGCTCACGTTGCGGCCCACCGCAAGCAGGCCGGCCACCTCTTCTCCAAGAGCCGGTTCGTGGCGGCCCAGATGCTGGCCATGCTCGACGACGGGCACTGGCTGGAGCTGGCCGGTGCGGCCAATGCCGCTGCCGCGCGGCTGGCCGCCGGCATCGAGGCCTCACAGAATGCCCGGCTCGCCTGGCCCTGCCAGTCCAACGAGGTCTTCGCCCACATGCAGACGGAGACGTTGAAGCGGCTGCAGGAAGCCGGCGCGACCCTCTATCCCTGGACGGCCCGCGGCACCACGGTCGACGAAGTTCCGAAGGAGGGCGAGACGCGGGTCCGGATGATCGCGAACTTCGCCACCACCGACGCGGACGTGGACGCCTTCCTCAGCGCGCTCGGCTAAAGCGCGTCCAGGCGAAGGGAAAACCGTTTCGCCGTTTGGAAAGGCGTCGGGCCACATCGGCTCGAGCCGCTCAGCGTCCTGTTGATATATGCGCCCACCATTGCACGGCAGCCCCGTCAATGGGCGTCCTCGAGGATCATCGCAGCGCCCTTCTCCGCGATCATGATCGTCGGCGAGTTGGTGTTCGCCGACACGATGCGTGGCATCACAGACGCGTCGACCACCCTCAGGCCGTCGATACCGCGTACCCTCAGACGCTCGTCCACCACCGCCATGGCATCGTCGGCGGTGCCCATCTTCGCGGTGCCCACAGGGTGGAAGATGGTCGTGCCGAGGTCGCCGGCAGCCTTCAGAAGGTCTGCGTCGCTCTCCACCGCCGGGCCGGGCAGATGCTCCTGAGGCCGGTACCGCGCCAGCGCCGGCTGCGCCACGATCCGGCGCACCAGCCGCAGCGAATCCACCGCCACCTGCCGATCCGCGTCGGTGGAGAGGTAGCGCGGGGCGATGAGTGGCGTCGGCCTGCCGTCTTCGGTCCGGCCGAGATGAATCGACCCACGGCTGGTCGGACGCAGGTTGCAGACGCTAGCGGTGAACGCATCGAACGGGTGCAGCCCGTCGCCCCACTTGTCGAGCGACAGCGGCTGGAAGTGGAATTCCACGTTCGGCGTCTCGAAAGCGTCCGAGGTTCGGGCAAATGCGCCGAGTTGCGATGGCGCCATGGTCAGCGGCCCGGTCCGACGGAGAGCGTATTCGATGCCCATCATCGCCCGGCGGAAGAGGTTCGCGTACATCCCGTTCAGGGTCTGGATCCCCTCCACCTGGTAGACTGGCCGGATCTGCAGATGGTCCTGCAGGTTCTCGCCGACACCAGGAAGCGCATGGACGACGTTGATGCCGTGACCGGCGAGCTGTTCCGGATCGCCGATGCCCGAGGCTTCAAGGATCAGCGGCGACCCTACCGCGCCGGAAGCCAGCACGATCTCGCCCGAGGCCCGCGCCATGAACTCCGCCCTGTCGCGCTCGAACACGATGCCGGTGGCTCGGCCCGCCTCCAATGTCAACCGGTGAACGTGGACGTCCGTTTCCACCCGCAGGTTCGGGCGCGACAGCACCGGCTTCAGGAAGCCCCGCGCCGCGCTCCAGCGCCGCCCGGTCTTCTGGTTTACCTGGAAGTAGGTGGAGCCCTCGTTGGTGCCGGTGTTGAAATCGTCCACCTTGGGGATGCCGACACCTGCCGCCGCCTCGCGGATCTCGTCGAGGATCTGCCAGCGCATGCGCGGATGCTCGACCCGCCACTCACCACCGACGGAATGAAAGGCGCTCGTCCCGTCGATGTGGTCCTCGTGCTTCAGGAAGAACGGCAGCACGTCGTCCCAGCCCCAGCCGGGCAGGCCGAGCTGGCGCCAGCCGTCATAGTCCGCAGCCTGCCCGCGCAGGTAGAGCATGGCATTGATAGCCGAAGAGCCGCCCAAGACCTTGCCGCGCGGATAGGCGAGCGTGCGGCCGTTCAGGCCGTCTTCCGCCTGGGTGGTGAACATCCAGTCGGCGCGCGGGTTGCCGATGGCGAACAGGTAACCGACCGGAATATGGAACCAGATCCAGTTGTCGCGGCCGCCGCGTTCAAGCAGCAGGACCCTCGTCTTCGGATCGGCGGACAACCGGTTGGCCAGCACGCAGCCGGCCGATCCGGCGCCCGCAATGATGTAGTCGTACTCGCCCAGGTCCTGCACCGTTCAACCTCCCGCTCCCGCTTCCGCCTTCTGGCGCCGGGTCACTCGGGTCCGCATGGCGGTTTGTCAGACCCTATCAGTGGACGGTCGGGGCCGTCAGGTGCAACCCTGTCGCGCGACACATCGGCCGGTGCGTGGGACGGGAGAAGCCGGGATGACGGTCTACGTGGTGAGCATCGGTGACGAGGCGAGCGAGACGCCGGGCCAGGCGATCGACTTTCCCGGCGAGGCGGTCGCACTGACCGCCAGCCTCTTCGTCTGCGAGACCGGCGCGTCGCAATCCCGGCTCTACCATGACGTGAAAACCCAGCTTCCCGCTGGCACGCCGCTCTTCGTCGGCGCGCTTGCCGACATCCCCAAGTTCATGGGCATGGCCGAGGGATCGACCAAGGCCGTCCGCCGCATCTTCGGCAAGGATTGAGACAGGACCCGTATTCACATGCAGACCGACCATCGTCTGGAATCCCCTTCCGCCGCCCGCAACCGGGACCCGATCCTGAAGGAGCTGCAGCGCCTGCTTCCGTCCGAGGGCCTGGTTCTTGAGATCGCCAGTGGCACGGGCGAGCACGCCGTCCATTTTGCCGCCGCGCTGCCCGGCCTTGTCTGGCAGCCTAGCGAGCCGAAGGAGGACATGCGCGCCTCCATCGTCGCCTGGCGCGACAGCGAAGGCCTCGCAAACGTTCGCGATCCGCTGGCGATCGATGTCCTGTCCGAGGCGCCCTGGCCCATCGACGCGGCCCGCGCGATCGTCTGCATCAACATGATCCACATCGCGCCGTGGGCAGCGACACCGGCGCTGATGGCCGGCGCCGGCCGGGCTCTGGCCGACGGCAATCCGCTGATCCTCTACGGTCCCTACAGGCGCGCGGGCGTTGAAACCGCCGCCTCCAACGAGGCCTTCGACGCCTCGCTGAAGGAACGCGATCCGTCCTGGGGTCTCAGGGAACTCGAGACGGTGGAAGAGGAAGCACGAAGGGCAGGCCTCGACCTCCACGAAGTGATCGAGATGCCTGCCAACAACCTCATCGTGGTGTTCCGCAAGGCGTCCGCAGGCTGAGCCGCGGCTCCGACATGGCCCGCACTCATGCAGAGACGGTACCCAGTCTTGCCGGCCTCGATAGCCATGATGGCGACCTCCCCGTCGATCTCGGCGACGTTGAACCGGTTGTTTACAGGCGGCGATGTGCCTTTCCGCGATCGTGCCCAGGCGCCAAAGAAGATGCAGAGGCCAGCCACCTTAAGGCAAACGTCGCCGGCCTGTCGCCCGCGCTTCGCAATCCATCACTAGTGTGCAAGGCAGGCATTGCGGGATGGCTGTCAAAAATCCGCATAGAGTTTCGGCAACCACTGCCTGTATCCTTTACGCAACACTCTCCCGTATACGTCACCCTGGCGACGTTTAGGGCTATTCCAACGGCACACAGTGAATAGGATCGAGGGCGTTCAAAAAAGATTCCGGTGCCGAGACTCGCTCTCCAAACGCCAGTCTCACCAGAAGGCATCGCCCCAGGAGGAAACAATGCAGCGTAGCGTCCTTTTCACTCTGGTCCTCGCCACGACCGCTCTCACCACGAGCGGAGCCGCAATCGCCGGGTCGTTCGCCCTGCGCGAACAGAGCACCAGAGGTCAGGGCCTTGCCTTCGCGGGCGTAGCCGCGGGCAGCGCGGGTCTCTCGTCCATCTACTGGAACCCGGCCTGGATGTCGGGACGCGAGGGCATGCAGTTCGAGGCCAACGCCAGCGCGATCCTGCCTTACAGCAACGTCACGCCGCAGACAGGAACGAGCCCTCTTCTGCTGGGCCTCGGCGGTACCGGAGAGACCGGCGATATCGGCAGCGACACGGTGCTGCCGTCGCTCTACGCCAGCTACCAGCTTGGCGAGAAGGCGTGGCTCGGCCTCGCCACCAATACCCCGTTCGGGCTTTCGACGAAGTATGAGGATCCGTACGCCGGCCAGATCTACGCCAAGACCTCCCGGGTGTTCTCCTTCAACGTCAATCCGAGTATCACCTTTGCGGTCAACGACTGGCTCTCCATCGGCGCCGGCATGCAGGTGATGTACTTCTCGACCGACCTGTCGCGTTCCCTCTCGCCAGTGCCCTATGCGCCGACAGCCCAGCTGTCGGGTGACGATGTCGGCTTCGGCGGCACCGCCGGCATCACCATTACCCCGTTCGCGGGCACCGAGATTGGTCTCGGCTACCGCTCCCCGGTCGGCCTCAACCTGACCGGAGACCTCAACCTTCAGGCGAGGTCCGGAGCTCTTCCCGCCGGCACCTACCCGATCGAGGCCGACATCACGCTGCCGGAAATCGTCACCTTCGGCCTGCGCCAGCAGGTGACGGAACAGCTGGCGCTGAATGCCGGCTTCGAGTGGACCAACTGGAGCCGGCTCGGCACGATCCCGGTGAAATCGGCTTCCGGCCCGTTGACCGGTGCAACGCTGACCAACCTCTCCTTCGATTACAACGACGGCTACTATGCCTCGGTCGGTGCCGAGTTCGACTTCAACGAGCGCTGGTCGATGCGCGGTGGCCTGGCTTACGAGTGGTCGCCGATCACCACCGCCAATCGCGATCTGCGGCTGCCGGATTCCGATCGTGTCCATGCCGCGGTCGGCGCCTCCTATACCTGGAAGGACAAGCTGACCATCGACCTCGCCTACACCCACATCTTCACGGTGGGCGACGGCGACGTGGAGCTGACCCCCGGCAATCCGAGCTACATCGCTGGCCTGCCCTTCGTCGGCTCGGTGGACTCCCGCGTCGACCTGATCTCGATCGGTGCCAGCTACAAGTTCTGACGCAAAGAAACCGGCCGCCTTGCGGGCGGCCGGTTTCGGACAGTCTTGGGCCGGCGGCAAGACCGCCGGCTTTTTCGTGCCTACTCGCCTTCCAGCAGACCGGCGAGCTTCAGGGCAACGCCCTGCGACCCCTCTACCTTCAGACGTCCGGTGGAGAACGCCACCATCGGGTTGAGCCGGCCTTCGATCAGCTTCATCAGATTGTCCGAGCTGAGCTTGAGGACGGTGTCCGCTTCGCCCGTTCCTTCCCTGATTTCCACCGGTGAGGCAGTGCCGTCGAGAAAGACGCTGCCCCCGTCGGTCAGGTCAAACCGGATCCTGTAACCGAGCCCTTCCAGCCCTTCGGACCTTTCGTCGAGCGCGTCGACGATCTCCTGCTTGTCGGCCATAGCCCTCTCCCGTTCGAGACGTACGCACCCGAAAGGGTGTGGTCAGAATGCGTCGGCATCGAGCGCCATCATGGCGCCCTTGCCGGACCGGATTGCGCCAACGAGACCCGCGGCCTGGGGCAGGATGCGTCCCATGTAGAACTCCGCCGTGGTGATCTTGGCCTTGTAGAAGGCCGGATCGGACGGATCTTCGGCAAGTGCGGCGTGCGCCACCTTGGCCATCCGAAGCCACATGTAGCCGAGCGCCACCAGGCCGAACAGGCGGAGATAGTCGGTCGCCGCGGCGCCGGCCTCCTCCGGATCCTTCAACCCTTTCTGGGCGATGGTAGCGGTGGCCAGTTGCAGACCGCCGAACGCCTTGGCGAGCGGCTGGGCCAGGTCCTCCAGCTTCTCGTCCTCCAGCGCCTCGTCGATGAAGGCGAGCACCGGATGGAAGAAGGTGCGCAGGTAGCGGCCGGTGTGCGCCGGCAACTTGCGGCCGACGAGGTCGAGCGCCTGAACGCCGTTGGTGCCCTCGTAGATCATCGAGATCCGGCTGTCCCGGACGAACTGCTCCACGCCGTGGTCGCGGATGAAGCCGTGGCCGCCATAGACCTGCATGCCGATATTGGTCGCCTCGAAGCCGAAGTCGGTGAACAGCGCCTTCACGATCGGCGTCATCAGGGCGGAGAAATCCTCCGCCTGCCGGCGCACCGCCGCATCGGGGTGGTGCTCCATCATGTCGAGGCTGCGCGCCACCCAGGAGCCCAGTGCCCGGCACCCTTCGTTGTAGGCGCGGATTGTCATCAGCTGCCGGCGCACGTCGGGATGCACGATGATCGGGTCAGCCGGCTTGTCGGGCGCCTTCACGCCGGACAGCGAACGTCCCTGCAGCCGCTCGCGGGCGTAGGCCACGGCACTCTGGTAGGCGACCTCTGCGGCGCCAAGCCCCTGGATACCGACGGACAGGCGCTCCGAGTTCATCATCGTGAACATGGCGCGCATGCCCTTGTGCGGCTCGCCGACCAACCAGCCCTTCGCATCGTCGAAGGAGAGCTGACAGGTGGCCGAGCCGTTGATGCCCATCTTGTGCTCGAGCGCGCTGCACACGACACCGTTGCGGGCACCCGGCCGACCATCCTCGCCGGGCAGGAATTTCGGCACGAGGAACATTGAGATGCCCTTCACGCCGGGGGGCGCGTCGGGCATCCGGGCCAGCACGAGGTGAACGATGTTCTCCGTCATGTCGTGGTCGCCGGCGGAGATGAAGATCTTCGACCCGGTCACCAGATAACTGCCGTCGTCCTGGGGGACGGCCCTGGTGCGCAGCAGGCCGAGATCGGTGCCGCAATGAGCCTCCGTCAGGCACATGGTGCCGGACCAGACGCCCTCCACCATCTTCGGCAGATACTGCTCCTTCAGCTCCTGGGACCCGTGGCTTTCCAGAGCCTTGCAGGCACCATGGGTGAGGCCCGGATAGAGCGAAAAGGCGAGGTTCGCCGAGCAGATCATCTCCTCGATGAACTTGTTCAGCGTCTCCGGCAGCCCCTGACCGCCCCATTCCGGATCGGAGGCCATGGAGGTGAAGCCGGTTTCGCGGAAGGCCTGGTAGGCCTCCTTGAAGCCGGTTGGCGTGCGCACCACGCCGTTCTCCAGCACGCAACCCTCCGCGTCGCCGGAGGCGTTCAGCGGCAGCAGGCGCTCGGTGGTGAACTTTGCCGCCTCTTCCAGGATGGCGTCGATCACATCCGGGGTGACGTGCTCGAAGGCGGGCAGCGAAGAATACTCGGCGTTGTCGTGCAGCTCGTTTAGCACGAAGCGCATGTCCCTGAGCGGGGCCGAATAGGTCTGCATGATCAGTTCCTCACGGGCTTGCCGGTCTCCAGAACGCTTTCAAAGCGGTCCAGCGTCGCCGACGTTCGCACCAGGCGCATGAAGCTTTCCCGCTCCAGTTCCAAAATGGCGTCTTCCCCGACTTCGTCGAGCAGATCGCAGTCGCCGCCGGCCAGCACGTTGGCCAGTTCGCCGGCCACCACCAGGTCGTGCGGCGTGGCGATGCCGCGGCGGGCAAAGCCGGCGGCCGCCATTTCCATGGCCAGCCGACCAGACGGGCCGGGAAGCTGATAGGTGTGGGGCTCCGGGGGGCGATAACCGTCAACGAGCTCCAGCGCCCGTGCCTTGGCATCGGCGAGGAGCCGGTCCCTGTTCATGGTGATGCCGTCGTCGGCACGCAGGAACTTCAGGCCCTTCGCCTCTTCCGCCGACTTGGCGACGGTCGCCATGGAAACCGTTTCGAACACCTTGGAAGGGGCCGGCATCGGACCGCCCGGAAGCGCGCCGGGCTCCTGCCAGCGGGCCAGCATCTCCTTGCAGCCGCCCCAGCCCGGCACGATGCCGACGCCGCACTCCACCAGGCCGATATAGCTCTCCGCGTGGGCCTGGACGGCATCGCTGTGCAGCAGGATCTCGCAGCCGCCGCCAAGCGCCATCCCCGACGGCGCACTGACCACCGGGAACGGGGCGTATTTCAGCGCCGAATAGGTCTTCTGGCCGAGCGCGACGAGCCGCTCGATCTCGCCCCAGGCGGCAATGTTGGCGGCAAACAGGGCCAAACCCAGATTGGCGCCGACGGAGAAGTTGCTGCCCTCGTTGTAGACGACCAGGGCCTTGTGGTTGCGCTTCACCAGCTTGATGGTCGAGGCGAGCAGCGAGACGACCTCCTCGTCGAGGGCGTTCTGCTGCGAGGTGAACTCGAAGCAGACGATGCCGTCGCCGATGTCCCAGGCCGCGGCCGAACCGTTGCGGATGAGCGGCTCCGAGGCGAGCTTGATGTCGGCAAGCAGCAGCACACCCTCGGCCCGCACGATGTCGGCGTAGCTGCCGTCGGGCTGCAACACCTGTCGGCGGCCATCCTCGACCCGGTAGAAGGTGCGCTCGCCGAGCGTCTCCAGGATTTCGGGAACCGGCTCGCCGGCCTCCTCGAGGCGCTTCGCCAGGTAGGCGCCGCCGATCCGATCGATCAGCTCGAACGGGCCCCATTTCCAGTTGTAGCCAAGCCGCATGGCCTCATCGATGGCGGCGATGTCGTCGCTCGCCTCGCCGACCAGCCGGGCGGCATAGGCCAGCGTGCCGCCCATGACGGCGAACGCGTAGCGGCCGATGCGGCCGGTATCGTCGAACACCTGGCGCGGATTGCGGACGCCTTCCAGCTCGGCGAGCCGCGGCCGCCGGGCGGGGCCGTAGCGGCCGGTGGACAGGTCGATGGCTTCCTTCTGCCGGCCGCCGCCCTCACGGTTGAGCCGGTAGAAGCCGCCCTTCCCCTTCCGGCCGGTGTAGCCATCGGCGATCATCTTCTCGATCAGCGGCAGCTCGCGGCGGGAGGTGTGGAAGGCATCGCCCTCCGGCAGCGCCGCCGCCAGGCTAGCGCCCACGTGAGGCATCAGGTCGAGGCCGACGAGATCGAGCAGGCCGAAGACCCCGGTCTTGGGGATGCCGAACGGCCGGCCGATGACGGCGTCGGCCTCCTCGACTGTCAGTTCCTGCTCGAACGCCTGGCCGACGGCAAGCTGGATCCAGGTGACGCCGAGACGGTTGGCGATGAAGCCCGGGCTGTCCTTGGCCGCGATGACGCTCTTGCCGAGCCTGCGGTCGGCAAAGTCGGCCACCCGGCCGGCAATGTCGGTATCGGTCGACGGGCCCGTAACCAGCTCCATCAGCCGCATGTAGCGTGGCGGATTGAAGAAATGGGTGATCATGAAGGCGCGGGCGAATGCCTCCGACTGGCCCTCCACGAGCGTCGCCAGCGGGATCGTCGAAGTGTTGGAGGACACCGCGGTCTCGGGCCGGCGCACGGCATCGATCTTCGCGTAAAGCGCCTGCTTGATGTCGGTTCGCTCGACCACCGCCTCGATGATCCAGTCGGCTTCGGCGAGCTTGTCCAGATCGTCCTCGAGGTTGCCCGTCTCCACGAGCTTGGCCGCGCGCGGCGACATGAACGGCGCCGGGTCGGCCTTCTTCATGCGGGCCACGGCCCCCTCTGCGAGCGCGTTGCGGTTCTCCGCGCCCTCGGGAACGATGTCCAGGAGCAGCACCTTCACCCCTGCGTTGGCCACGTGCGCCGCGATGCCGGCGCCCATGACGCCGGCGCCGATGACCGCGACCTTGTCGATGCCCGCCATCACATGCGCTCCATGATCGTGGCGATGCCCTGGCCACCGCCGATGCACTGGGTGGCGAGCGCGTAGCGGCCGCCCTCGCGGTTCAGCAAGGATGCCGCCTTGCCGAGGATGCGCGCGCCGCTGGCGCCGAGCGGATGGCCGAGCGCGATGGCGCCGCCGTCGAGGTTCAGGGTTTCCTCGCGAATGCCGAGCTCACGGACGCAGGCAAGCGCCTGGCTGGCGAAGGCCTCGTTGAGCTCAACCACGTCCATGTCCTTGATGTCGAGGCCGGAGCGGGCGAGCACCTTGCGGGTCGCCGCCACCGGGCCGATGCCCATCACGGTCGGATCGCAACCGGTGACGGACGCCGACACGACACGGGCGAGCGGCGTCAGGCCGGCCCGCTCGGCATAGTCCTCGCTGCACACCAGGACCGCCGCGGCGCCATCGGTGAGCGGCGACGAGGTGCCGGCGGTGACGGTGCCGCCTTCCAGGAAGGCGGGCTTCAGCTCCGACAGACTTTCCGCGGTGGTGTCGGGACGGATGCAGCCATCCTCGCTCACGCTGGCACCATTCGCCGGTATTGCAACGATCTCGTCGGCGAGCCGTCCCTGGTCGCGGGCTTCCGTCGCCAGCCGGTGGCTGCGGACGGCAAACGCCTCCTGGTCCTCGCGGGATACCTGCCAGCGCTGGGCGACATTCTCCGCAGTATCGCCCATGCTGATATAGGCGCCGGGGTTCTTCTCGTAGAGCTTCGGGTTCGGCATCGGGTTGAAGCCGGTCATGGGCACCCGGCTCATGCTTTCCACGCCGGCGCAGACGAAGACGTCACCCGCGCCCATCGCAATCTGGCCGGCCGCGATGTGAACCGCGTGCATCGAGGACCCACAGAAGCGGTTGATCGTCATACCCGCCACCGTCTCCGGCAGTTCGGCGATCTGGCCGATCAGACGCGCCACGTTGAAGCCCTGTTCGGCTTCCGGGAAGGCACAGCCGACGATCAGGTCCTCGATGTCCTCCGGCTTGACGCCCGAGCGCGCGATCAGGTCGCGAACCACGGCGGCAGCGAAATCGTCGGGGCGAACGCGCGCGAGCGCGCCCTTCCTGGCAAGCGTGAACGGCGAGCGCGCGTAGCCCGCGATGACGGCCTTCGTCATGGCGATGTCTCCTGGAGATGGAAATTCTTGTCGGGGGACGGGCGAGGCCCGTCGATCAGCTGGCCTTGCTGCGCTCGAACCTGGCGAGCGCTTCGCTGGCCTGCTGTTCGATGTCCTGCAGCTCCGTCAACGTCGTCTCGAGCGCTTCGCGCTGCTCCTCCAGACGCTGACGGCGTTCGCTCACGCCGGCGAGCAGCCGCTGAAGCTGCTCCTTCTGCGTGCGATCCAGATCGTAGAGATCCAGATATTCCTTGATTTCCTGGAGCGAGAAACCCAACCGCTTGCCGCGCAAGATGAGGATCAGGCGTGCCCGATCGCGCGCCGTATATATACGGGTCGCGCCGGCCCTGCCCGGCGACAGCAAACCCTTGGCCTCGTAGAAGCGAACGGCGCGCGGTGTCACGCCCAGTTCGTCTGCGAGCTGGGTAACCGTGTAAAAGTTGCCCGTCACCTGCAGCCCCTGCAGCGGCCCATGGTCTGTCATGCAGCCGACAATGTGGTGTAGCTATCATAGCCGATCCGGGTCAGGAAGCCGTGGACATTTTGGCGCGCGCCTTCTCTTCCTCGACGAGTTCCTTCTTTGAGAGCTTGCCAACCATGGTCCTCGGCAATGTGGTTCGGATTTCGAGGCTCGACGGCATCTCGATCTTCGATACCCGCGTCGCGAGAAATGCCAGGAGCTGTTCCGAGGTGGTTCCCGCTCCCTCGCGCAGCGTCACGAACGCTTTGGGCGTCTCGCCCCGGTAGGCGTCTGCAACGCCGATGACCACCGCTTCCGACACGTCCTCGTGTTCGTAGAGCGCATCCTCGATCATGCGCGGATACACGTTGTAGCCGCTGCAGATGATGAGGTCCTTGATGCGGTCGACCAGGAACAGATAGCCGTCGTCGTCCAGGTAGCCGATATCGCCGGTCCTGATCGCGCCCTCCACCATGACCGCCTCGGTCTCCACCGGGCGGTTCAGATAGCCGGCCATCACCTGGGGACCACGAATGCACACCTCGCCCTTCTCGCCCTGCGGCAAGAGACGGTGCGGCTCGTCAGGGTTACGGATCTCGATGATCGTTTCCGGCAACGGCAAACCGGCGGAGCCGTCACGATTTTCGCCCCCTGCGAGCAGATTGCACGATACCACCGGAGACGTCTCCGTCAGACCGTAGCCCTCCGCCAGCCGGCAGCCGGTCAGGCTCTCGAAGCGCGTCCGGATATCCGCCGGAAGCGGTGCTCCGCCGGAAATGCAGGTGCGGATGGACGACAGGTCCAGGGTGCGCGTCTCGGCAGCTGTGGCGATGGCACCGTAGAGGGTTGGCACGGCCGGCAGCACGGTCGGGCGCCGCCGCGCGATCGTCTTCAGAAGATCCTCGAGCTTGAACTGCGGCATCAGCACCATCTCGCCGCCGATGACCACGGCGAGGTTCAGAGCCACCGTCAGCGCGAAAATGTGGAAGAAGGGCAGGACGCAAAGGACCCGCTCCTCGCCTTCGCGAAAGGCGGGCCCGCCATGGGCAACCACCTGACGCACGTTGGCGACGAGATTGCGGTGCGTGAGCATGGCGCCCTTCGGCGTGCCCGTCGTGCCGCCGGTATATTGGAGAACCGCAAGATCCTCGGGGGCGATTGTTACCGGCCTGAACGCCCCACCTGCCTGCACGAGGGAGGCGTAGCCGACATGGCGGGCATCGGCGGGAACGCGGGCGCGCTCACGCCGCTTGAAGAGGCGGAACAAAAGCCCTTTCACGGACGGCAACGCGTCGGCCATCGGACAGACGATCAGATGCGCAAGCCCCGCCCGCTCCGCGATCGATGCGGTAGGCCGGTAGATCCGCTCCAGATCCATCACCACCATGACGGTGGCGCCGGAATCGCGAACCTGGGCCTCGATCTCGTGGGCCGTGTAAAGCGGATTGAAGTTGACGACGGTGGCGCCGGTCTTCAGCACGGCGAAGTAGAAGATCACATAGTAGGGTGTGTTCGGCAGGCAGAGACCGACGCGCGATCCGGGACCGACACCAAGCCCCTGCAACCCGGCCGCCGCCCGGTCAACGCATTCGCCGATCTCGCCAAAGGTCCATGTGCGCCCGAGAAAATCGATCGCGCGCAGACTGCCGTACGACGTCACCGCCCGGTCAAACAGCTCCGGCAGCACCGCACGCTCGTCCGAGATCGGATGCGCGTGCCCTTCCTCGACGGCGGCGACCTTTACACGGTCCTCCATGGTGCCTCCCAAACTGGCTTCCGCGAGCATGCCGGCCACCAGGCCACCGGCAATATGACGTTTACGTCACTTCTTTTCCCTTATCGTCCATTCATATCGGCAACCCGGCCGATCGCGCAAGAGGCGAACCGACTTGAGATCGCGCAAGAATGCGCGCCGGTCACCTTTAGATGGTGTTGATATCGGTTGGGTCACAAGGGCAGGCCGGAGCGTTGTCGCCGGTCCCATTCGAAGCGATACAAAACCCTATCTCCGGACCCCAAAGGTGTGAGATCCAGCAGGGGTGGCATCTGGACACAGGAAAGGCAGTGGCGATGGCGAAACAGTTCAACCGGATCCTCATCACCGGGGCGGCAGGCAGCCTGGGCACCCAGTTGCGCCGCGGCCTGGCACCGCTCGCCGATACGCTGCGGCTGGCCGACCGGGTGGAGATCGAAGATGTTCAGCCGCACGAGGAAGCGATGGTGTTCGACCTCGCCGACGAGGCTGCCACCATCGAGGCCACCCGCGACGTGGATGCGATCGTCCACATGGGCGGGGCCGCGGTCGAACGCCCCTGGCAGGACGTCCTGGATTCCTCCATCCGCGGCTCCTACCACATCTACGAAGGCGCCCGGAAACACGGCGTAAAGCGCATTGCCTACGCCTCGTCCGTCCACGCCATCGGCTTTCACAAGCTGACCGACCATATCGATGCCCAGACTCCGACCAGGCCGGACACGCTGTACGGCGTGTCCAAGTGTTTCGTGGAATCCCTGTCCAGCCTCTATTGGGACAAGTTCGGCATCGAGACGGTATGCGTCCGCATCTTCTCTTGCTTCCCGGAACCAGCGGACCGTCGGCATCTCTGGTCGTGGCTGTCCTTCGATGACTGCGTGCGCCTGTTCTCGTCGGCGCTTACTGCCCCCTCCGTCGGCCACACGATCGTATTCGGCATGTCCGACAACACGGTGAAGCCCGTTGACAATTCGCTGGCCGGACACCTCGGGTTCCAGCCGCAGGATTCCGCCGAGCCATTCCGGGCCGCGGTCGAGGCGCGGGTGCCCGTAGCCGACCCGATGGCATCCGCCACACGCTGCTATGGCGGCGCCTATGTCGACTTTCCGCATCCCGACGACGAGGCCCAATGAGCCCGTCGCGCCCCGCCTCTCTGCAACGGAGCTGACAGAATGGCGCGGCCGATGGCCGGCAGCAGCCTGTGGAGCGCCACCTGCCGGGAGGAGGCAGGTGCGATTGCGCTCGACCGGGACCTGGATGTCGATCTTGCCATCGTGGGCGGCGGCTTCACCGGCTGCTCGGCGGCGCTAGAGGCTGCCCGCCTCGGCGCCAGCGTCGCCCTTCTGGAGGCCCACGACATCGGCCACGGCGGGTCGGGCCGCAATGTCGGGCTCGTCAATGCCGGTCTCTGGCTGCCGCCCGACGACATCGCTGCCGCACTTGGCCAGGAGGCGGGGGAGCGGCTGGTCGCCACCCTCTCCGAGGCGCCATCGCGCGTATTCGATCTGATCGAGCGGCACGCCATCGACTGCGAACCCAGGCGCGCCGGTACCCTGCACTGCGCGCACGCACCGAGCGGCGCACGCGACCTGGAAAACCGCTTCCGACAGGGCAACAGGTCGGGCGCTCCGCTGACACGTCTCAACGCCGACGAGACCAGAGCGCGCACTGGCGCCAAGGGTCTTCATGGCGCGCTTTTCGATCCGCGCGCCGGCACCATCAATCCCCTCGCTTACTGTCGCGGCCTGGCGCGCGCGGCGTGCGAGGCCGGCGCACGCCTGTTCGCCCCCGCCCCGGTGACGCGCCTTGAGCGGCAGAGCGACTGCTGGGTGCTCTCGGCGAACGGTCAGACCGTGCGAACCAATGCGCTGCTGATCGCCACGAACGCCTATCACGAAGGCCTCGAAGGTCCCCACGCGCCACGCTTCGTACCCTTCTCCTTCTCGCAATATGCAACCGGCCCGCTGCCTGATGCGGTCCGTTCCGACATCCTGCCGGGCGGCGAAGGCTGCTGGGATACGGCAACCGCCATGACCAGTTTCCGTCTCGATGCCGAAGGCCGCCTCATCGTCGGCAGCGTCGGCAACCGGGAGGGGGTCAGCGGCCGGATCCACACCTCCCACGCCCGCCGGATGGTGCGGAGCCTCTTTCCGGCAGCCGGCGAAGAGCCGTTTCGCCATGCCTGGCACGGCACCATCGCCATGACCGGCGACCATCTGCCGAAGCTGCTCGCCTTCGGCCCCAACGCGCTGACCAGCTTCGGCTACTCGGGACGCGGCATTGCGCCGGGCACGGTGTTCGGGGCCGCGGCGGCACGGGCCCTCGTCACCGGTGACGTGGACAGCCTGCCAATGCGTCCCGTCACGGCCCATGCCGAACGCTTTGCCCGCACCCGGGCCTTCACCTGCGAGTTCGGCGCCGCTCTCATCCACGCATGCGGCCCCGGCAGCCGATAAGACGCACATCGCTGGAGCCGGGTCCCTGCGCGACGATGCCCGCCGCATGCGGTCGCTGCTTGCTCCGCCTCCGATTCCGCAGGACGAATACGCAATAATGATTTTCCACACAGCGACATTTCGTCAGAAATCATTGTCGCTTACCTTCAGCGCGCAGCTGACAAGGAGGCCTGCATGACGTCCCACGCGACGATTGAAATGGATGAAGTCGATCCGCTGGTCTACCGGCGTACGGTCGGGACATTCGCAACGGGCGTCGCTGTGGTGACCGCGCTTCACGACGGCGAGTATCACGGCATGACCATGAACTCGCTGACCTCCGTTTCACTCGACCCGTGCATGCTGCTGGTCTGTCCCCGCCACGGGAGCGCAACCGGCAAGGCCATTGCCGACAGCGGCGAGTTCGTCATCAACCTGCTCGGAGCCGATCAGGAAGACTTCTCCGCACGGTTCGTCGGCCAGTTCGAGGACCGGTTCACGGGGGTGGACGTTGAGCACACACCCACCGGCACTCCGTTGATCGCCGAGGCCCTGGCTCACATCGGGTGCAGCGTTGTCGATATCCACCGCGCAGGCGATCACGACATCGTCGTGGGCCGGGTCCGGTTCTGCAAGGAGCGCTCGGGCGAGCCGCTCGTGTTCTTTAAGGGACAGTATGGCAGCTTCGTCGCGCGCGGCGACTAGCTACGCCGCCATCTCGGACAAGTTTTCAAAGATATTTGTCGATTTCAGACGTTTTTGAACGCCCGCCGCCTCCCTATCCTTCTCGCCAAGCCGAAAGCGGAGATGCGAGACATCCGCCGCAAGAGAAGATACCGGAGGATCGAGATGCGACTGGGCTATTTCACCATGCCTATGCATCCCATGGAGCGGAAGTGGCACGAAACCCTGCAGGAAGACCGTGAAGCGGTCATCCTGGCGGACAAGCTCGGCTTCCACGAGGCCTTCATCGGCGAGCACCTGACGGATCGCTGCGAGAATATCACCAACTCCATGATGTTTCTTGCCTCGCTCGTCTCCGACACGTCGCACATCAAGCTGGCCACAGGCACCTCGAACCTGTCGCAGATGCACCCTGTTCTGATTGCATCGAACGCGGCAATGCTGGATCACCTCTCCCAGGGCCGCTTCATCCTCGGCATCAGCGCCGGTGCCCTGACGACGGACGCGGAAGCGCTCGGAATCCTCGACGAGGATCGCAACAAGATCTTCGCGGAGGCGATTGACGTCATCCTGGAGATCTGGGAGCGCGAACCGCCCTATGACATCGACTTGCCGGACAACCGCTTCAAGGTTTCAACTGCCAGGACCCAGGCCACGCATCTCGGCCTCGGCTATCTTCCCAAGCCTTTCCAGCGGCCACGCCCGGAGATCGTTGGCACCGTGCTCGCTCCCTACTCAAAGGGGGTGATCGAGATGGGCAAACGGGACTTCAAGCCACTTTCGGCCAACTTCCTGCTGCCGAAATGGGTCAAGACCCACTGGCCGAACTACGCGGATGGCAAGGCAGCAGTCGGCGAAACCGCAAATCCGTCGGACTGGAAGGTCGCCCGGACGATCTTCGTCGCCGACGACGATGCGACCGCGCGGCGCTACGGGCGCGAGGACGCCAACAGCCCCTACGGCTTCTACTACAACCAGATCCTGAGGAAGCTCCGTCGCTCCAAGCGCCTCTTCGTCATGAAGGAAGACAAGGATCAGCCGGACGAGACGATCACTCACGATTACGTGATGGACAATCTCGTCATCCACGGGAGCGTCGAGAGCGTCGTCGACCAATTGCTCGCGCTCCGCGACGAGATCGGTGACTTTGGCGAAATCGTCTACGCCGGCATGGACTGGGTCGACCCGGCGCTCGCCAAACGCTCCATGCAGCTCATGGCGGAAGAGGTGATGCCGCGTGTCAACGCGGCGATCAAGGCGCAGAACGCCGCCTGAATCCGCGGAGATAGTAGCCATGAGCGCAGAGGACGCGCACGGCTGTGCCCTCGTCACCGGGGCGGCAACTGGGATCGGACGCGCCATTGCCCTGGCACTCGGCGACGCGGGCTATACGGTGGTCGCCGCCGATCGCGACCGGGAAGGATTGACCGAAACGGTTGCCGCGGCAGTCACGCCAATGCACCCGGTCACGCTCGACCTTGCGTCCGAAACCGGCATCATGGCGGCCTTTGATTCGGCCGTCGGGCAGTTCGGCGAGGTCACGTGCCTGGTGAACAACGCCGGCATCGCGCTCCCGAAACCGGCGACCGAGGTAACCTGGGAGGACTGGGACGCCGTTATGGCCGTGAACCTCAAGGCGGCGTTTTTCCTCAGCCAGCGGTTCGCGGCCCGGCGCATGGGGAAGGGCCTGCCGGGTGCCGTGATCAACATCGGCTCCACCCACGGCATCGTCGGGGTTTCCGACCGGTCCGTCTACGGCATCTCGAAGGCAGCCATCCTGCATATGACGCGCATGCTCGCGATCGAATGGGCCGGTGCCGGCATCCGCGTCAACGCCGTTGCACCTGGCACCGTCATGACACCCTCCCGAGAAGCGATCCTGGAGGATCCAGACGCCCGGGCGCGGGCGCTCGACCGGATCCCATCCGGTCGTTTTCCGACCCCCGAGGAGGTGGCCGCCGCTGTTGTTTACCTTGCCGGTCCTTCGGCGCGCTCCGTGACGGGCCATGTCCTGGTGGTCGACGGCGGAACCACGGTCTGCTGACCGAATGGCGGAGACGGGCACAGCCCGCCCCACCGCTTGGCGCGGCCCAGTCGCGGCCGTCATCCTGCTGCAGACGGCGGCCGCCTTCATCCTCCACAGCCTGCCGACCACGGGGCCCGCGCTGATCGCACTGCACGGCTGGTCGGAAAGCGTCATCGGCTACCTGATGGCCCTCGCCATGGCGAGTTCGATCGTCTTCATGCTGGCGAGCGGCGGTGCGGTCCACCGCTTCGGACCAATCCGCTGCGTCCAGGTCTGCCTCCTGGTGAGCGCGGCCGGTTTGGCCCTGCTGCCCTTTGCGACATGGACAGCACCCGTCGCCACGGCCGTGCTGATCGGCTTCGGGTACGGTCCCGCAACACCCGCTGCCAGCGACATCCTGCAGCGGTTCTCACCACCCCGGCACCGGGCGTTCATCTTCTCGCTCAAGCAAGCCGGTGTCCCTCTCGGTGGGGTGGCGGCGGGCCTCCTGCTCCCGTGGCTTGTCACCGATTACGGCTGGGCCGGCGTGACGGCATTGACCGGAGCGGTCGCTGTGGCAGCAACCTTGTTCGCCCAGGTTTCGCGCGCTCGGTCAGATCTCCCCCGCCCGTCCTCCGGCGCGCCATCGACAGGCCGACGGCGGGTAAGGCTCGTGGAGCCGATTCTCACATTGCGCAGCGGCCCAGGCCTGCCGGTCCTTGCCGGCGTCGGCGGGTGCCTGGCCGTGACGCAGGGCGTGTTCAACGCATTCCTGATCGCCTATCTGACGATCGATCTCGGCCTCGCCTTCTCCGTCGCTGGAGCCGTTTTCTCCGCCATGCAGGCCGGCGGCTTCATCGGCAGGCTCGCCTTCGGGTGGGTCGCGGACCGGCTCGGATCGGGAATTGCTGTGGTGCGCATCGCGGCCGCGGGGTCAATCGGCTCGGCACTTGTGCTCTCCGTGGCCGAACCCGAATGGGGCACCACGATCCTGATTGGTCTCGGAGCGACAATCGGCATTGTCGGCGCGGGCTGGAACGGCGTTCAGCTTTCTGAAATCGCGCGCCGGTCCCCCCCCGGGGCCGTCAGCGAGACCGCTGCCGGCGCTACTACATTCGTCTTCGCAGGCTTCGTTTGCGGTCCCGCGGGCTTCGGGCTGGCATTGGCCCAACTCGGCAGTTTTCCAGCAGTGCTGGCAGGCCTCGCCGTCGTGCCGGCGTTGGCGCTGGCCCTGTCATTCTCCGTACCGCGCCACACGCCCAATCAGGGCCCTTCAGTCTTTCCCTGAAGCACTGGAGCGCACAGGCCGCTCGGAGTGACACGTTTCCGGACGGCGAACCGGTGCCCACTTCGCCTGAAGCGCTTTAGCGCGTCTTGGTGATCGCCACGAGGAAATCGATAAACACCCGCACCTTCTTCGGGATGTGCCGGTTGGCGGCATAAAGCACCGAAATCGGCGCGCCATCGATGGTGTAGTCGGTCAGGATGGAGTGCAGTGCCCCGCGCTCCAGATCCTTGCGGAACAGCCACCAGGTACCCTGGACGATGCCCAACCCACAGACCGCTGCCTCGCGAAGCGCGTCGCCGCTCTCGATGGTGCTGTTGCCATGCACCTTCACCGTGATTGCCTCACCCTGACGGTCCAGGAAGCGCCATTCCGGTGTGATCCGGCTGCCGATGATGCAGTTGTGCTGGCCAAGATCGGAGGGTTGCTGCGGAATACCGTGGCGCTTGAGATAATCCGGCGATGCAACGGTCACTTGGGTGCTGCGCGTCAGCAGTCGCGTCACCAGCCGCGAGTCCGACACGTTGCCCGTCCGCACGGCGACATCCAGCCCATCGCGGATCATGTCGATCGGCATATTGCTGTCGCTAAAGCTCAGGTCGAGAGCCACATCCGGGTATCGCTCGAAAAAGGCGGGCAGCTCGGGAACGAGGGTCACCCGTCCGAACGACAGCGGCACCACCGCCCGTACCCGCCCCCGGGGCGTGACGTTGCCCCGCTGCAGTTCGAGCTCGGCGTCTTCCAAATCGGCGAGGATCCGGACGCACCGTTCATAGAACTCCTGGCCGTAGTCGGTCGTGCTGAGCTGTCGCGTGGTGCGGTTGAAAAGCTGCGTTCCGAGTTCGTCTTCGAGGCGGGCAACGGTCTTGGTGACGGCGGACACCGACATGCCGAGTTTGCGCGCAGCGGCAGTAAAACCGCCATTTTCGGCCACTCGGGTGAACACGGAAATCGCCAGGAACTTGTTCATGGGCCCTCCCGACCGGGTCCCCCGGCCCTTTTCTTTCCTCTTGGTCAACGACTCTATCAGGATTATGTCCTGAAACGCACGAAGTGTAAGACACAAGGGAAATAATCAATTTCCCAATCCGGACATTATCACCCTCAAACGCCGTTGTTACCGTTTGCAATCAACAAGGACGTCCCTGCCAAGAGCTCGACACGAGCCACGGGGCGCCAAAAAATAAGTTCCGGGGAGGAACGCATGGAGCGAGTGAGCAACGGCTCCCGCTTTCGGTGCCTGCTTGAAGGCCCCGAAGACGCATCCTGCGTCGTCTTGAGCCACGGCCTCGCAACCGACCTCACCATGTGGGACGGCCTCGTTCCGCTGCTGACGCAGACCCACCGGGTCCTGCGCTACGATTCGCGCGGTCACGGCGAGAGTGCCGCAACGCCTGGCGACTACACCCTCGAGCAGCTCGGCGCCGACGTGATCGGCCTTCTCGACGCCTGCGGCCTCGAGAAGGTCCACTTCGCCGGCCTTTCGATGGGCGGTATGGTCGGCATGGGCCTTGCGCTGCACCACCCGGACCGTCTGCTCAGCCTTGCGGTCTGCGACGCGCGCGGCGAAGCCCCGCCCCAGTATCGCGACGCCTGGGCCGAACGCGCCCGCAAGGTGCGCGCCGAAGGTATCGAAGCCATAGTAGAGCCGAGCGTCACGCGCTGGTTCACCCGATCCTTCCAGACCGACCAGCCATCGCGCATGGACGCAATGCGGTCGATGATTCGCAGAACCTCGGTCGACGGCTACGCCGGCTCTGCCGCAGCCCTGAGAGAGCTCGATTATGAGCGTCACCTCGGGAAGCTGACCGTGCCCTCGCTTTTCCTGGTGGGCAGCGACGATGCCGGTGCGCCGCCGGACGTGATGCGACGCATGCAGTCCGCGACCCCTGATTCGCGCTTCGTGGAGGTCGCCAACGCCGGCCACCTCTCCGCGGTCGAAAAACCGCAAGCGTTCGCGCACGCGCTTCTTGATTTCCTGTCCGACGTCGACGGTCGCCCCCCGGCCACCCAGGGCATGGCCCCAGTCCGATGAGAGTCCCGCATGACACGCGTTCCGCCGCTCGTTCGCGACCAGCTGACCCCCGCGCAGCTCGAGGTCTACAACTCCATCGCGGCCGGAGCGCGTGGCGGAGTCCGCGGACCGTTTACCGTGCTTCTACACAGCCCGGAGCTGGCGCGTCGCGTCGAGCAGCTGGGCGTCTATTGCCGCTTCCAGTGTGCCGTTCCGCATCGGCAGCGCGAGCTCGCGATCTGCACCGTCGCTGCTCACTGGAAGGCCGACTACGAATGGTATGCCCACGCGGCGTTGGCACAGAAGCAGGGCATTGCCGAGGAGACGCTTGCAGCGATCGCGGACGGCGGAGTTCCGGATCTGGAGGAGGCGGACGACCAGGTGGTCTACGCGTTTTCGCGCGAGCTGCTTGGCACCGGCCGGGTGAGCGACGCGACATACGCGGCGGTTACGGATCGGTTCGGCGACGCGGGTGCGGTCGATCTGTCCGGCCTGCTTGGCTACTACACATTGCTCGCCATGACGCTGAATGCCTTCGAGGTCGACGTCCCCGAGGATGCGGAGGTCCCTTGGTCGCGCTGACCGTCCGCTGCCATTTCGACGATCTGGAGACCTGTCTTGGCCACTGACGCGATGGCACACTCGGACCCAAGTGGGCGAACGGCGCGGCGCAGCCGCTTCTGGCGCCCGCAAGTGATCGTTCCGCTGGTGGGCGTCGTGATCGGCATACTGCTGATCATTGGCCCGTTCCTGGCAACGCTGATCCGCAGCGTGCTTGTCTGGGGTGAGGAAGGTGCTGCGGTCTCGGCCGCCAACTTCACCTCGCTTCTGAGCGACCCGCACTTCTACCAGGCAATCGGCAACACGCTGATCTGCAGCACCGGCGCCATGGTGCTCAGCTGCCTCTTGGGCTTCAGCCTGGCCTGGGTGGTTTCGCGCACCGACATGCCGGGACGCGGCTGGTTCGAGATCGCCAATCTCATTCCCTTCTTCCTGTCGCCCTATGTCGGGGCGATCGCCTGGACCTATCTCTGCGCGCCCAACAGCGGGCTGATCCAGAACTTCTTCTCAGACACCTTCGGCATCTCCCTCGCCTTTCTCGATATCTACAGTCTCGGCGGGGCGATCTGGGTGCTGACGCTGTTCTACACCCCCTATGTCTACCTGTTTGTCATCGCACCGCTCCGCCGGATGGACGCGGCCCTGGAGGACGCGGCGCGCGTCCACGGCGCCTCATTCGGGTACACGATGCGCCATATCGTGATCCCGCTGGTCATGCCGGCCATCCTGTCGGGCGCGCTCATCGTCTTTGTGACCAGCGCGGGCCTGTTCGACATCCCGCTGGCACTTCTGAGCCCGCGCGGCATCCGGACCATGCCAACCGAGATCTACAGCGCGGTCCAGTATCCGGCCGATTTCGGGCGTGCCGCCGCCTTCGGCGTTCTGGCCATGATCGTGACGGTCATCTTCACGCTCATGCAGCGGCGCTACCTGGGCCGGCGCAACTACGACATCGTATCGGGCAAGGGATACCGGCCGCGGGTCATCCAGCTGCGCCCGGCCGGCCGCGTCGCCGCGCTCACGCTGGAGATCGTTTATATCGGCTCCGGAGTCGTTCTGCCGATCATTGCGCTCCTGATGGTGTCCTTCTCCAGCATCTGGACCGGTCGCTTCAACAGCAACTTCCTGACAATGGAAAACTACAATTACGTGCTGTTCGGTTACGACCTGACCCAGCGCGCCATCGTCAATTCGATCCAGCTCGCCCTGGTCGGCGCCACTGTCGGCGTGGTGCTGGCGGTGTTGCAGGGCTACTTCCTGAACCGTGGCCCTGCCCGGTGGCGGGCGTGGATCGATGCAGCCCTGTCGCTGCCACTCGGCATTCCGGGGATCATTCTTGGGCTTGGCTTCCTCATCCTCGCCATCCGCACGCCCCTTTATTCAACCTTGGCCATCGTGCTGATCGCCTACGTGGCGCGCTTCTTCCCGTTTGCCACGCGCACCGTTTCTTCCATGTTCCTGGCCATAAACCCCGAGCTGGAACAGAGCGCGCGCTCCAGCGGCGCGAGCTGGGGCCAGACCATGCGGCTGGTGCTTTTGCCGCTGCTCAAGCCATCGCTGGTCGCAGCCTGGCTGATGCTGTTCGTCATCTTCATCCGCGAGCTCGGCGCCACGATCCTGCTCTACGCCCAGGGGACGGAAACGATCAGCGTGGCGCTCGTGCTCCTCAGCGAGCGCAGCTTCGGCTACGTCGCGGCGCTTGCCGTCATCCAGCTGTGCCTCCTGCTTGGCGCGTTCGTCGTTTTCCGCCTGAGCCGAGCCTCGCTCGCCCAGTCGTGATCATGGAGCCCCCGGTGTCCCCATCCCCCAGCCATTTCGTCCGCATTGAAGGCCTGAAGAAGCGCTTCGGCGATTTCGTCGCGCTCAACGGCGTCTCCTTCGATGTCGACGACGGCAGCACGCTCGCGCTTCTGGGTCCGAGCGGCTGTGGCAAGACGACGATGCTGCGCTGTATCGCGGGCCTGGAGACCGCCGAGGAAGGCTATATCGAGATCGGCGGCAAGGTGGTCTTCGATTCCAGCAGTCGGGTGAACCTGATGCCCGAGCAGCGCGAACTGGGCATCGTCTTCCAGTCCTACGCAGTCTGGCCGCACATGACCGTGGCGGAGAATGTCGGCTTCCCGCTGAAGGTCCGGCGGACGCCCAAGGCTGAAATCCGAGAGCGCGTGACCCGCATCCTCAAGCTGGTCGGCCTCGGCGACTGGTACGACCGCCCCGCCACCCAGCTCTCCGGCGGACAGCAGCAGCGTGTGGCGCTGGCCCGCGCGTTGGTCCACGAGCCGCGCCTGGTTCTATTCGACGAGGCGCTCTCCAACCTTGACGCCCAGCTGCGCGAGCAGATGCGCATGGAACTCAAGATCCTGCAGGACCGGCTCAACTTCACTGCCATCTACGTCACCCATGATCAGGCGGAGGCCTTTGCGCTCGCCGAGCACGTGGTCGTCATGAACCGGGGTCATATCGAGACCGTCGGCCTGCCGCGCGACGTGTTCCACCGCCCACAGACGCCGTTCGTCGCGCGCTTCCTCGGTCTGAACGTGCATTCCGGCACCGTCCTCTCGGTTGGCCGCGTTCCCGATGTCGCAAACCACGAACCGCTGGACGCGGACGATGTCTATGCCCAGGTCCGCCTGCCGGACGGCGAAACGCTGTGGGGCCGGATCGGCCAGGACAGCCCGCCCCGGCCGGGCGACGACGTGTTGGTCTGCCTGCGCCGGGAGCATCTCGGCCTCAGTGCGCCATCGGTGAGCGGCGGAATTGCAACCCAGGCCCTGGCCGGCCGCAACGGCTTCATCGGAACCATCCGTGCGTCCTCGTTCCTCGGGCTGACAGAGGAATATGTCATCGACGTTTCCGGTGGCGAACTGAGGGCGATCCAGCCCGTCTCAGGGCTGGACGCCGGAGACCCGGTCGCCGTCACGGTCCGTCCCTGCGACTGCATCATCCTTTCCGAACACCGGACGTTGAAGGCCACGCAGAGGGCCGATCTCAAAAAGGCAGGCTGACCGACGGTCGGCCAACAACGGGAGGAGAATGAAATGAGATTCTCAGCACGACTGCTTGCCGCGGGAGCGGCCCTGAGCATGCTTGCAATCGGCGGGGCGTCCGCCCAGGACATTCCCGCCTTCAAGGGACTGAGCGACGATCAGGCAAGCGATCTCAAGGCCATCATCGAGGCGGCTAAGGAAGAGGGCAGCGTCAGCTACTGGGATACCGTCATTCAGCCGACCACGAACGACGAACTGTCCAAGGCCTTCCAGGACTATTACGGGCTGCCCGGCTTCAAGATCAACTACACCTTGTCGTCGACCAGCAACCTGATCACGCGGGTGGATCAGGAGCTGTCGGCCAACAAGATCACCATCGACGTGGCCTCCATCGCCTCGCCTCCCTGGACCCTGGAGCGGGCGGCCCAGGGCGACATCGTCGAGTATCACTCCCCCCAGTACGAACACTACGGCCAGATCTTCGAGGCCGGCCTCGGCAAGGATGGCTACTTCGCCTTCAACGGCGGCTACATCTTCGTGCCGATGTGGAACGCCGACAATCTCGACTTCGAAGGGACCTCGCTTAAGGACGTGATCGGCGCCGTCGATCCCGGCCGCATCAGCCATGGCGACGTGGCGAAATCCTCGTCCTATCTCGCCACCTTCATCGGCCAGCGTCAGGTTATGCCCGAATCCTTCTTCGAGGACCTGGCCAAGATGGAGCCGGTATTCATCCTGCGCTCCGAGCAGATCGCGAGCGGTCTCGTCACCGGCGAGCAGCTGATGGCCTATTCGGGCATGCCGACCCGCGCGTTCCAGTACAACAGCAAGGGCGCCAACCTGAAGTTCATGCTGCCGGAAGAGGGCGTGGTGCTTTTGCCGCAGAACACGTTCATCCTGCGGGATTCGCCAAATCCCAATGCTGCCAAGCTTTGGGTGAACTTCATTCTTTCCGAAGAAGGCCAGACGATACTGGCGGCAAACGAGGCCCTGATTTCAGGACGGTCCGGCTTCCAGACCCCGCTGCCGGAGTATTCGCCCGCCATCGACACGCTGAAGCTGATCAAGGTCGACTGGGCGTCCATAAACACGGACGACCTCCAGGCGGCGCGCAAGGACTGGGTCGGGATCTTCAATCCGTAAGCCGCCCGCCCGCTTCAGCAAGGATCCTGCAGAGGGGCGCGGCCGGCACCGGCCGCGCCCTTCCCTCATGTCGAACCGGATCAGCCGGGTCTTGGTGGGCACCTGTCCGACTCATCCGGCTCAGAGGTTCACCCGGTCGATTGGCGCCTGCGTCGGCGCGATTCCGGGCGTCGGTGAAAGGGTCGTCGCATTCCTTGCCTATTTCTGTCACCGGACAAATCTCATCGCATCCTAAGACGTAGGCAAGGGGCGACCTCAAAGGCATCATCGCACTGGGGCGCGCCAACAACGCCTCCGCGGCCGCGAGTCCTTCATTTTCTGCAGTGAAAAGGCCGGCCAGCTCTTCAGCTCCTTATCAAAGGCATCCTTCTGGTCCCGGTCCACGGCTACATGAAACCGCGAGCACGACGGTGGGACTCGACATGTTCCTTGCCGGGATCGGAGACCACGGCCCGATGTGGTCCAGTATCCGGGCGAGATCTGCCACCAGATGTTGCGACCGTCGATTATGTCGCGCGACTGAACCTGGCCGGGACAGAGTACGGCTCAACGGGTCAACCGGCCCCTCAAGGCCCATTTCGGCATTTAATGCTATGCCGCTGAGGAGCTTGTCGCCGAGCTTGGAGCGGCCTTCCTCTGCACCGACCTTGAGATCAGCCTGGAGCCCCGCCCCAATCACGCGGCCTTCATCGCGATCTGGCTCAAGATCCTCAAGAAAGATACCCGGGGGCAACGCAGGGGAACTCAGAACCGATGCGGCCACCGAACAGGTGGCCGCATCGAGGCGGGGTCAGAGGCCTTCGAAGACAAAAGGCTCTGCGGGCTCAAAGGCGCCGGTCGCGTTCCCCGCGTAGATATGCGTTTGTTCCGGTCCCAGATCCAAACGCATGACCTCTCCTGACTCGGCAGAGAAGTCGATCTCGTGGATGTTCACCCAGAACGTGTTTGGGGTTCGCGCCGATTCAAAGAAGTAAAGTCCGCGCTTGTGATCGACGACTGTCCGCCAGCGGGTCGAGCTGATCTCCGGGCGTTCCGCAGTGCCGATGCCAAGCGGCACCGAGGCATTCCGGATCACGCCAAAGACGCTGGCCAGTGCGCGGTCAGGATCGGTGTCCTGCGGGACGGCGTTCACGTAGAAGGACGCACGGGCAAAGCGGTCAGCTGCGCGCGATGTGCCGGGAAGCATCACCGCTCCGCCAATTTCCTTCCAGTAGGAATTCAGCGCAAGCTGCTTCTCGAAGCGCGGCGAATTGGTCATGACCTGATACTGCCGGCCGTGATGAACGATGGGCTTGCCGCCGATATACTCCACGATTGCGCTGTCGCCGGTGGCATCCGACAGGGACAGGTGCAGCGTCGTCAGGCGATCCTGACCCGGCACGTTCGCCGACACCAGGGTGAAGGGCGGATCCCGCAGCACCTCGACCGCCTCGGACACCGTCGCAAAGTTGTCGAGCACGTATTGCGCCCAGGCGGCGATGGTCAGGCCGGGCTTCGAGCCTTCCGTAAAGTCCGGGTACTCCGACTCTGCCAGCCAGAGAAGATTTGCCGCCAGTCCCGCTTCGTTTAGCCCGTCAGTGCTCGAAACATCGTACCCCGTTGCCACCACCGACCCGTACTTCGCGACCCATTGCAAAGAATTGGGGCCGGCCTCGCCGCTTCGCTCCATCCCCCGCGGTAGCGCGTAGAGATTGGTCAGCATGGGCTCGCTCCAATCCATGGAGCGCGCGGTGATGATCATGTCGTTCGCGCCCAGATAGACCACGCGGGTGCATGCCTCAGCCAACGGCGCAGGGACCAGAAGCAGTACCGTACAGAACAGGCAGACGACATGGCGCAAACGGGAAAGACGGTTCATCCGGGCACCTCCAGTGGGATTTCAGTGAGGTCGGTATGGGGCAGTCTCCGATCTCACGCGTCTGGCCGACGCCCCGAGTCACCCCTCGTTTGAGGGACCGAGGCTTCGGGTCTGACCAGCAGCCAGCCTGCCCAGACAACGAATGCGAGAATAAGGATCATCAACAGGGCACGGTCCGGGTGAGGATTTATGCCCTCATTGTGGAGAGTGACCTGGGGGGTGAGCGCAGGGGCACGGCGGAGGTGAGGGTCGACCGCGGAATGCGGCCCGAGATTTTCATTGATAGCCACGACGCTCTGCGACTGGAGAGGGCGGACTTCCTCAAACAGCGATGCAGGTCCATCCCGCCCCAAGGCGAAGCCGTCGGGTGTCGCCGGTCCGAACAGAACGATCTGCGTCGCCAGGGTGGCGACCGGCTGGTCCAGCCCGCTGTAGACGTCTGTGTTGATCTGGGCGGGACGCATCACCGGCAGCGTAAGTTGGGCCGGGCCGCGCCACCAACCGTCCGCATCAACAAGCGTGATATCCCCGGAACGGGACAGCAGGCTGTCAAGCTCGGCCTGGCCGGGGGTGGCAAAGACCAGTGCGACTTCGGCGCGCCCGTCGCGCAGCGCTTCAGCCGCTTCCTGCGGGCTTCCCTCGACGAGAGGCACGAGAGTGATCCCGTTGCGCGAAGTGGCAATCGCGTCACCGAGCCGGTAGGTGGCGGACCCCGCCGGGCCGGTCGCGATGGTCGTCGCATCCATCGGAGACACGGGGCTTCCTGCCAGCGACAGGGCGTGCAGGACGGTCGAGCCGACGGCTGCGATTGCCTCGAAGCGGTTGTCACGGACGACCTGGCCATCATTGGCGACGAAGGCCGAGACGGCGGGTGTTAGCGCCAGGCGCGCTGTCTGCCGCGACACCGCCTCCAGCGGGGCGGCGCTGTCTGCATAAACGACTTCGCGTCCCCGCAGTGCCCGGCGAACCGCCCGCAACGTGTCGATCGCGGTTTCGGTACCGGCCATGGTCTGGGCGGTCGCAATGGCCAGCACCGGTGTGCGATCGCGCGGCGGCTTCGTCACAAGACCGAGGTCGAACAATGCCTGGCGGGCGACCCGGTTGATGGAACGGCCATAGAGGCGGACAGCACCATTGAGGTCCTGCATCATCTCGTCGTCGATGCGTCCGGCAAGTCGGGCCGTCACGTCGGCGACTTCGGGGACCCTGAGAAGCGCGGCTTGGGATGTAAGCGGCGCCGCTTCGTAGACAGGAAAGAAGTGGGAATCGTCGGCGAGTGCGAACAGATCATAGTCGGCGATCTCAGGGTCCGTCGTCACACCCATCACCACGTCAACCACCCCGTCGACGAGCGAATCGTACAGCTCGTCCTGATCGTTCCGGGGGAAGATCTCGGTGGCAGCGAAGGACAAGCCGAACCGATCGAGGAATGGTTCGAGCCCATCGCGCGGGCGCTCGGCAAATGACTCCGTGACACCGAACCGCAACCGATCATCGACTCTGGCGAGATCGGAAATGGTCGCGAGGCCGTGGTCTCGGGCCAGGTCGGGACGCACCAACACCACGTAGCCCGATTCAAAACCGAGCGGGTCCAGCAATACCAAGCCATTCTCGGCGAAAACCCGGGCGGCGAGTGTGAAACTGTCGGTCTCGGCTTCTGATCGGGGACTCCCGAGAAGAGCAAGGCCGGTGCCGGTATACTCCGGGTAGAGGTCGATGGTGCCACTGGTTAGCGCGTGGAACACCACGGCAGTCCCGCCAAGATCGGGATGGCGCTCAACCGCGACGCCCTCTTCTTCGAGAAGGATCGCGAACATCTCCGCGAGAATGCGGCTTTCAACCGTATCCTTCGAGCCGACCCGAACGCTGTCGGACCAGCACCCGCCGAGGAGCAGGCCGAACAGAACGACGCACAACGCCCTCATGACTGCACCTCTGGCGGCAGCGCTTCCCCATCGGAATGAACGCGCGACGGGTCATTCCTGAGCCGACGCAGGAAGCTCACGACTTGAAGGACCAGGATCGCGGAAAATGGAATGGCGCCCAGCGTGGCCATGGCCCTCGCGACATCCACGGAGCCTGCAAGCAGCGTCGCGGCGGTCAGGACTGCAACAATGCTCCCCCACAGTATTTTCGACGCCGCCGGCGGATTGAGGTTGCCGCCGGATGTCATCATCGACAAGACGAACGTGCCGCTGTCCGCGGATGTGACAAGAAAGATCACGATTAGGATCAGTGCCCCGACGCCCAGAACCGCCGAGAACGGGAAATGGTCCAGAAACGTGAACAACGCTGCGGCAACGTCTTCGGTGATGATCGATGAAAGGCCGCCGGGCCCATACATTTCAATGTAGATCCCGGCTCCGCCGAAGATCGAGAACCAGAGGATGGAAAATGCCGACGGCAGCAAGATAACGCCCATGCAGAACTCACGAATCGTCCGCCCCCGCGAGATGCGCGCGATAAAGACCCCCACGAAGGGCCCCCAGGCCAACCACCAGATCAGGTAAGTCAGCGTCCAGTTTGCAGACCACTCGGTCAGGCCTTCAAACGGGTAGAGGCGAAACGAAAGTTCCACAAACTGCGATAAGTAAGAGCCTATCGTGTTGACGAAAGTCTCAAGAATAAACGCGGTCGGGCCGAAAATCAGGATGAAGGCCATCAACGCCAGCCCAAGGGCCATGTTGATGTCGGACAAAAGCTTCATACCTTTCTCGACGCCGGTCAGGGTCGAGATCATGTACATCGCATAAAGGACGGCAAGGACGATCAGAGAGACAATGGTCAGCGGCGGAATATTAAACAGGGCCCCAAGGCCGGAGCGCACCTGGAGAGCTCCCATGGCTAGGGAGCCGGCAAGGCCGAACACGACAGCAACGACGCCGAGCACGTCTGCGGCGATGCCTGCAAACGGCCCCGCGCCGCCACGAAACAGGTCCCTCAGCGGTGTCGAGATCAAGGGCGGCTTGCCTAGTCGAAAGGTGAAATAGGCGATCACCAGGGCGCAGACGCCGTAGATCGACCAGGCATGCAGCCCCCAATGAAGATTGGTGACGACGAGCGCCTGCCGGGCTGCGGCAGGGGTCCCCCCTATTCCGCCGGGAGGATGTTCGAAATGGACGACCGGCTCGGCTACTCCCCAGAAGAGAAGGCCGGCGCCCATACCTCCGGCAAAAAGCATGGCGATCCAGGACGTAAAGGAGAACTCGGGCTTCTCGTCATCCTTCCCGAGGCGGATCGATCCGAAGGGGCCGAAGGCGAGCCAGCCGGCAAGCACGACGAAAAGCGTGCAGAGCAGCAGCCACCACCAACTGGCGCCTATCATGAAATAGCTCGTAAACCCGAGGATGCTTTGAGCCATCTGTTGAGGCTCGACTACTCCCACAAGCCGATCGGCGCGCAAATAATAAGTGATAGAAGAGAGACTTTGTTTAAAACCTTCAAGATCTAACTCGCGCCAAACAATAGATATAGATCGCCAGAAGCGTTCGGGCCATATTCATTACTTGAAAATACCCCCATCAAGCGATGGGGCGACCGTCGCATGATCTAGGTGTATAACGCAACACAAGCCGCCCCCTGAAATCTGCGAAGAGCATCCGTTCTCGCACGATCAACGAGCGATCCTGCAGCTTCCCTTGAGGCGGGACCGTGTCACGCACATCTGCAGGGTGAGCCGAGGCCATAGATGATCGGGCCAGAGAGGACATGACCGAGACGGAAACGCGTATCATTCCGGTCACGGAACAGGGCAAACCGGTCGCCTATTCGGGCGGCCCCGCCACGCCCCGTTTCGCGGTCGCACCGATGATGGATTGGGTACAGGGTTCGATTTTCTGGTTGCACACCAACGCCCTAGAAAGGCGCCGCAACTGATGTTGGACCAACCACGCTACAACATTCTTACCAATGCAGATAAAGTTCTAGATGGACGCCCTTCCCCTGTGACGCCGTCGAAGGCGGTGATACCACCCGATCCCGCTGCGCTGGCTAGTCTCTTAGACCTTGTCGCAGGCGGCCGTGTCGCGCCAGTCGTCAAGCGGACGATGCCCCTCGCGGTCGGCGGATTTCCGCTATAGTCCCTAGCCTAGCAGCAGCGCTCATCAGGCAAGCAGAAATGCAGCTATCATTTGAAAAACTACAATTACCTTTCAAATGGCTCAACGCTGCATATGCGAAACGCCAAACCTCTCTAACGACCGGAACGCGTGGCAGACGGCTGCCCGCCTTGCAGCGTGATCTCGGGCGCGTCCAACCCCGGCACAGGCACCGTCTCGATCGTTGGGGCTTCGATTTCGAAGGACGGCTGTAAGAGTTGGATGTCGGGAAGGTCCGATCCGCCCGGGCTACCAGCCCCGGCGAGTGGCGGCAGCCGGATCTCCGGCATGGTGGGCGGCGCCGGTGGCCGGGCCCAATTGGCGGCGCCGCCGGCGAGGTTAGCACCGACACCGTAGAGATCGAACGCGTCGTGCGTCGCTGCGGCGGCTTTCTGAGCGCCGAGAAGATTCGCCTTCTGGGCAAGAGCGCCCGCCCATCCCGTGTTCATGGTGTCCGTCAAGGCCGCGTGTAGCTCCTTTTGGACCTGACGATAGCGCTTGGTGAGAAACTTCGCCGGCGTACCGAGAAATTCCGTCAGCGCAGCGCTCGTCTTGGGATCCAGCTCCTGCGCCAACAGGGCGGGGTTGGTCTTGGCCTTCGTCCAGAAGTCTTGAGCGATGCCCCGAAACCCCTTCGTCCGGGAGGCTTGCGTTGCCGAACCGTAAGTCTTGCGCAGAGTATCGGCGTTGGAAAGCAGGGTCTGTGCGTTGTAGGCCTTGTAAAGATCGGCTGCGCCCAACAGCCCGCCGGACAACTGCACAAGGGTTTCAAACCCCCGGTAGAAGTTGGAGGTGGTCGTATCCTCGACCGCCTTCAGATAATCCGCACCGAAGAGATAGGCTGCTCCCTCGGCGAAATCGAGGCGCGTGGCATCCCGGGTAGCCCCGCAATAGGCGTCGTAGCAGGTCGTGACGGCATCGAAGCCCTCCGCCAGCTCAGACACGACCAGCGCCCCGTAGGCAAGCGAGGAGGCTTCGAATGCGGCGGCATAGAGACCGGCGCCGGCCGAGATCACCGACGCGCTTGTCTTGATCCAAAGCCAGATTTCGTCGACCAGCGCGACCTCCGCGGCGTAGCGGCGATGAAGCGCTGACACGGCCTCCAGTTCGCGCCGGCCCACCACGTCCGGCTGCCGACGCTTGATCCCGTCACGCCGGTATGTCTCCAGTCGCGTGACCCGCGCCTGCAGCAGGTCGACGATCGGGTCGAAGCCGATCGAGGTCAGGAGCACCAGGGTGGGAAGGTCGCAGTCCCCAGCTGAGCGCGCCACGGTCATGGAGGCATCGAGATCGGCGCGGGCCCATCGCAGCCAGCGGTGGACATGGCGCACGTCGTCTTTGCTGATCCATGCCCGGGTTCCAACACCGGCATCGCCGTCGCCCATCACAACCGCAGACCGAAGCCCGCGCCGGCGGGCAACCGCGTCGGCAAGTGACTCTCCACTGCGGTCCTCCAGGGTCGACAGGTGGGAGTTCTCGCCGAGCCACAGGTCCTCTGTCAGACGCCAGAGGCGGGCGTTGGTCTCCGGCAAAGAGGCGTAGGTGTTGAGCTGGGCGAGAACGGGCGAGGCGATTTCCACGTAGGCGTCCCGCATCATAATCATTGCGGCGTGCTGGCCGAGCGTCGTCGCGATGTCCTGGCCAAACCCCACCGCACTGGTCACGAGGCTGTCGCTCTTGCCGCGGGCAAGGTCGAACTCCTCTGCAAGCGACAGCCCATCCCAGTCGGCCTTAACCGGAGACCTCGCGCATGCGGCCGCGCGCTTGAGCGCCTGGATGAAGTCTCCCTGGACAGCACGCGCGCGCCGCACCGGCGCATCGGGAAACGGCCGAGCCGTCATCCGTGATGTCAGGCGCGGCCGCAGCGGTGTGTCGTTCGGCCACGCAAGCGACCGTTCGACGGGAATGTCGGCATAGTCGTCGGCCGGCTCTCCGTCGGATGGGTCGGCGTCGGCGGCCGCCTCCACGACGAGGTAGGGCTTGGAGCGGAACCGCTTGGGGTCATCCGGCACCCGCGAGAGGATCAGCGACGAGTCCCGCTCGGCGCCGACGCCGGAGCCTTCGCCCCCACCCAGCAGCGACAGAGCGACCGACTCCGCCTCGATCTCCTCGTCGAAGGTCGCCTCAAAGACGATCTCGTCGCGGAAGAAGACCGGGTCTGCCGTCTCCTCGGTGGTCTGGCGCGGCTTGGCTGCCGCCTCCGCCCGCGGCTCCTTCGCGCCGAGGCGGAGCGTCTTTTCGAAGGTATCGGGGGCGGGAACGCCGATGCGGACGATGGCGATCTGGCCATTGTGATCGCCGAACAAGAGCGGCCACTGGCCGCTTTCTCCGTCGATCTTCAACAGAACCGGTTGGGCCTCGACCGGGCCCTCTATGGCCGCCCCCACATGCAGCACCGTCAGCGACGGGTCGCGGCGCAGGGCCAGGTTCACCGCCTCTAGGCTGTTCTGCGACGGGGCGTTTCCGTCGTACCCTGCAATCAGGCTTGCGCTGTCTGCCGGATCGACCTTGCGAAACCGCCCATAGGAAACGGCCGCAAGATTGCCCAGCGGTGAGCGCCCCTCCCAGACGTCCAGGTCCCGCCCGACAACAAGAATATCTCGGAAAAAGGCGCGACCATCCTTGGCGGCGGACATCGCTTCGCCGGTCTCCCCCGGCCATGGATAAAGGACGGTCCCGTCCTCCCCGCGCGCCTCTTGAGCATTCAAGACGACAATGTCCTCGACATAAGGCTTCGCCCCCCAGATGACCGGGTTTCCGTCGGCCGGCGAACCAGTGGCCTGCACCGTCCTGCCCGCTTCAATCGTGTCGGTCTCCACGCGCCAGGACCAGAGGATGCGCGAGCCGTTCTCGCGGGGCGTGTGCAGAACAACGGCTGCGCCCGGCAGCTCCCGCTGACTGATCGTCCGGGTAACGTCGCGAGTCACGGGCGTCTGGACAAACTGGGGAAACCTAATTTGGCCCGACTGCACCTCCTTGAATTCCTGGCGCAAGAATTCGGCCGGGAAGGTGTATTCGCCGACGATCAGCTCCGGCGCGGGGCGCAGCAAATCGTCAAGCTCCGCTACCGCATCTGCGCCGGCAAGGGAGCGGATCAGAGCCAGCAGTCCCCGCCGCCGCTGCGCCTGGATGACGATGGGCGCAAGAATGTTGTCGATCTCGGCGACGCGCTCGCCGTTCTCGTATCGACCGAGCTTGAGCGCGGGGTTCTGGATGTAGCGGTTGTGGCCTTCGGCGGACAGGGTCCCCCGGTACATGTAGTCGACCGACGGCTCGTCGTTCTGCAGCCACAGCGTCATTTCGACTTCCGCCGCAACCGGCCGGCGCAGGGTAGTTCGTGGAACCTCGAACCGGATCTCCATGCCAGGATCGAGCGCTGCGGGAAGGCGGGACGGATCGAGCAACACGACCCCTGTTTCCGAGCCGAAGACGGCCGGGCTGTCGTGCGTCGACCGGATGTGGCTTCGATGGGCGATGGGGAACGCGCCGCCGGAGGGCCGTCCCTCGCCGTCGAGCCGCTGCCGGGATTTCAGGACGATCTCATAGACCCCGCCGCGGAAGGTGACGTCGCCGCTCGTCCGCGTCCGGGATCGCAGATCGTCGGCGGTCATCGCCCACTGCCAGTCCGGCGCATCGCGGCCGATAGGCGCCGCGTCACCGCCCGTTGCCGCCGTGGTGGGGACGTCCTGAGCCGATGCAGCAGCCGGGACAGCGAAAGACAGCGCAAGCGTCGCGCGGCATAGAAGCCGAAGAACCCGGCCACGCCGGGCGGCAGCGGCGGATCTGCCGTGGCAGCCGGTGAACCCTTCTCTCTCGATGGAGCCCTGTCCCTTCATGCCGCCACGTTCCTTTCACAAGAAACCAACTCGATCCGGATCGATTTCTGATCGATCGAACATCGCCCCTCGATCGGAGGAGACCTACCCCGCCAGGATGTTGACCCAATTCATGTGGATCCAGCCGCGTCGCCCAGGGTGAGGCGGCATGCGCGTCTTGTCGATCGGTCCGCACGCCACGAGCTCCACGTCGTAGATCACGCCGACCCAATCGCCGCGCTGGTCAAACAGCCAGACACGGTCGCCGTTCTTCAGCTGATCGAGTTTCCTGTGGTCGGTGCCCGGACCGGCGCGCACCGCCAGGAACCCGTCGCCGCCGGGCTTCAGGTTCGCCACTTCGCCGAGGGCACAGGTATCGAGGTCACCGGAAGAGCGCTCCAGGATCGGGACGTCGAGATCCTGGGCGGACACCGACGGTGCGCCGGTGCCCAGTGCGATGCCGATCAGGAGGGCGAGCGCCAGCGGCGCCCACCCGAATGCCCGCGCACGGCGCACCTCACTCGACCTTGTTGATGACGAAGGAGTCGATCATGAACAGGACTTCGCCATTCACGTTGCTGCGCTGGATCCGGTCGATGGTGAAGCCGAGTTCGCCGGGCGAGCGCAGCGACGTGAACTTGTCGGTCTCCACCACGTATGGATTGCCGTCCGGATCGAGCAGGCCGAGCATCTCAACCTTGGCGGTGTAGGCGCGGCCGCGCTTGGAGATCGTCAGCTTCACCGGCTGTTCCAGATGCTCCGCCACGACCTGCTCCCAGGCCTCCGCTCCGAGCGGCTTCTGGGCATAGCACTGTCCGTCGTTTGAACGATAAAGACGACGCTCATGCTCCGCCGCACCCTTGGCCATCTTGGTCAGTGCAAGCTCGGTCTTGATACATCCGGTCGCGGTGGCCAGGCTGTAATAGTTGGCCGAAATGAAATTGCCCTCATCCTTACGCAGCCCGATGATCAGCCGATCGGAATTGGTGGCGTATTCGCCGGTGAAGGTGAGTTCCGCGTCCCAGTCGCCCTTTGGCAGCGGACGGGCGAACATGACCAGGTTCTGCGGCTCGTCGTCTTCGAACCCCGAGGCACGAGTCGACAGCATCAGCAGCGCACCGTCCTCGACCAGGAAGGCGTCCGGATCGGCGCCGATCACCGACCAGTCCTCGCTCAACTCGCTGCCGTCGAAATCGTCGCGGAAGAATTCCTTCGTGGTCGGACCCGCCGGTTCCGCTTTCGGCTCGGCAGCCGGTTCCGCCTGGGCGACCTGGATTACGCTTGCCATGGCTTCCTGGAAGCCGGCCGGATTGGCGGCATCGAAGTAGCGGCCGCCACCGGCGTCAGCGATGCACTCCAGTTGGCTGCGCGCCTGCGCATCGACGTTGAAGCCGACCACGTGCACCTTCATAGCGACGCCCGCGCTCATGGCGAGGTCGGCCACCGAACAGGGATCGCCGTCGCAGGTCTCGATCCCGTCAGAGACGAGAACGAGGGCCTTCTGCACATCGGCCGGCTCGGTTTTGGCTAGCGCATCGATGCCCATGGTCAGCGAGAGGTCGATCGGCGTCTTGCCGAGCGGCGTCAGGTCGGAGATCGAACGCTCGACGTCGGCGCGCGGCGCACCGACCGGATTTAGCAGGGCGACGTCGGTGCAGCTTTCCTTGGACGTCGTTCCGTAAGTCATCAGGCCGATCCGCGCATCAGGCGATGCCTCGCGAACCAGCTTGGTCAGCGTGGCCTTCGCAGTCTCGATCTTGGCCGTTCCCCCGACCTGCCCCCACATGGAGCCGGAGCCGTCGAGGACGAAAAGTATATCGGTTTCCGCCGCCGCTGCCGGCGTAAGAAGAGCACAAAATACCGCTGGAATCGCAATCTTGCGAAGAATTCTCAAGATTTCCCCCCTCAGTAAAAAACTAAGCCACCCATTGCTTCGGCTAGCAGATTTTCATTACAGAAACGAGTCAAGAGGGTTTGCTCGCATTCTAGTCACATCCGACGGCACTCCCGATCGGCGGAGCAAGCTGCGCTCGCTGCCAGAAACCTATCATCGGTTACTGACCGAATATGATTGCGAAATTTTGTAAACTCGAAGCTAGGATTAAAGGTCACCGTTGCGTCGAAGCCACATAGGACGAGTATTCGGTTGCGTTCTTCTAAACGGCCGAACTGATCAGATCACCCTTGAGATTGTTGCGGGGTCCCGTTCGTCCGCCGAGGCAGAAAGTGCCAACAGCCGCTTCAGGAAGAAGCCGATCTCCAGCTCGTCGGTAAACCCGATGGCGCCATGCATCTGGATCGCCTCGTCGCATGCAAGCTGCGCGGCATCCAGTGCGCGGGAGAAGGTCGCATCTGCCGCAAACGCCTGCCGGTCCGTCCCGAACGCGCGCACTGCCTCGTAGAGCAGCGCTTCCGCCGAGGTAAGGCGGACGTGGATCGTCGCGGCGCGGTGCTGTAGCGCCTGGAAGCTACCGATGGGGCGGCCGAACTGGCTGCGGGCACGCAGATAGTCGAGGGTGCGCGCAAAAGCTTCCTGGGCGAGGCCGACTGCCTCCGCGGCGCGCAGCAGCCGGAGCAGAACGCGTGCGTCGGCGGCTTCGCGTTCGGCGTCCGAGCCGGACCCGAGCGCGGTGCCCTCGGCCCCGTCGAACCGGACCGTTCCGACTGTTCCGCCGTCGTGGGTGGCGTGCGCCTCGACAGTCTTGTACGGGCTCTTGCAGGAGACCAGAAACAGGCCTGTCTCCGTCCCGTTGCACGACACTACGAACCAGTCGGCCGACGCGACGTCCGCCGTCTGCGGGCTTTCGCCGGAAAGCCGGGTTCCGTCCCAGTCGAGGCCGGTGCCGTCGAGCGGCAGGGCAATCGCCTGGCCGGAGAGCACATCGTCCAGAATGGCTGGGGGAGCATCGATTCTGCCGAGCAAGCGGGCCGCGACGATGGCGGCAGAGAACGGCTCGAACGGCACGCTGCGCGCCGCCGTCTGCATCAAGAGCGCCGCGGAGCGGACCGGCATGTCGAGTCCGCCGGCCGTCTCGGGGGCGAGGATACCGATCCAGCCCTGCTCGGCGGCGGCGCGCCACGTCTCCGGGTCGCGCGTCGCGCCTTCGTCGCGAAGCCTGCGCACCCGCGCGATGCCGCCGTTGCGGGCGAAGAACGCGGCAACGCTGTCGACGATCTGGGCGTCTTCTCCGTCGAATACGGGCATCGTCAGCGTCCCCCCAGGCCAAGGACCTGGCGCGCGAGGATGGTGCGCTGGATCTCGTTGCTGCCGGCATAGATGGTCAGGCGGCGCGACTGCAGCGCCATCTCGTTGAGGTCCAGGCGGCGGTCGCCGTTCCAGGCGGGATCGACCTGCGCGGCCAGCGGGCCGGCGGCGCACCGGGCGATCTCGAGGATCTCCTGGGTCGCCTCGGTGGCGAGGATCTTCAGGAAGGCGCTCTCGCCCGCCGGCGAGCGGCCGGCCTCGAACTTCTCGTGGGTGTCGAGGAAGGCCGCCGTGACGGTCTCCGTCAGCACCTCGGCATGGGCGAGGCTGTCCGCCCACGCGTCGCGGTCGCCCTCCGGCATCGCCTCGACGAGGCCGCGCAGCCGGGTGAGGGCGCGGTTGGCGTGCAGCGGCGAGCCGATGTGCAGCCGTTCCTGATCGAGAAGCGAGGTCGCCACCGACCAGCCGGCGCCGATCTCGCCGACCACGTTGGCAAGCGGCACCCGGACCTCGTCGAGGAAGACCTCTGCGAACTCGTCGTCGCCGGCGATCGTGCGGATCGGCCTGCGCGTGATGCCCGGCGTGTCGAGATCGAGGAGCACGAAGGTGATACCGCGCTTGCGGTCGTCGCTGGTGCGCACCAGGGCGAACATCCACTGGGCGTGATGGCCCCATGTCGTCCAGATCTTGTGGCCGTTGACGACGATGGCGTCGCCGTCGATGCGTCCCGTCGTCTTCAGCGAGGCAAGGTCGGATCCGGCGCCGGGTTCGGAATAGCCCTGGCACCAGATGCAGTCGCCGCTGAGGATCGGCGGCAGGTGCCGGGCCTTCTGCTCCGGCGTGCCGCGCTCGATCAGCATCGGCCCGATATGGTTGAGCCCCTGGGAGGGGATGTCCGGCGCGCCGGCGCGCGCGAACTCCTCCATCAGGATCGCCTGCTCGACGGCCGAGGCGCCCATGCCGCCTTCGTCGCGCGGCCAGTGCGGCGCGATCCAACCCTGGCGGGAGACCGCCCGATACCAGGGCATGATCTCCTCCGGCCGGGGGCGGAAGGTGAGGTGCCGCAGCTCGCGGGGCAGGTTGTCCTCGAGCCAGGTCCGGACACTGTCCCGGAAGGCGGTTTCCTCCGGGCTTTCCTGCCGGATCACGCGGCTCCTCCCGACACCGCCGCGCGGGCCGGCGCGTCCCGCGCCGTCAGATCGCCCCGGGCCTCCAGCTCCTGGCGGGCCAGGGTGGCGAGATCCTGTTTCAGGATCTTGCCCACGGCATTGCGCGGAAGCTCGTTCCTGTAGAACACGAATTTCGGCTTCTTGTAGCTGGCGATGGTCTCCCGGCAGTGGGCGATGATCGCTTCCGGGCTCGGCCCGTCCGCACCGTCCTCGATCTCGACGAAGGCGGCCACCGCCTCGCCGTATATCGGGTCGGGAACGCCGACCACGGCCACGTCGATCACGCCCGGAATTGCGGCGATCACCAGCTCCACCTCCTTGGAGTAGATGTTGAAGCCGCCGGAGAGGATCATGTCCTTCTTGCGGTCGACGATGTAGAGGTAGCCGTCTTCGTCCCGGGTGGCCATGTCGCCGGTGTGGAACCAGCCGTCGCGCAGCGCTTCCGCCGTCGCCTCCGGCCGGTTCAGATATTCCTTCATGATGGTAAAGGCACCGGGCCGGCCGCATCGCACTAGAAGCTCCCCAACGTCACCGGTTGCGCGCTCCTCACCGGTCTCCGGGTCGGCGACCCTGACCTCCACGCCGGGTGCGGCGCGACCTACGGAGCTGGGATGCGTGAATTGTTCGGTCTGGGACAGGTTGGTAACGCATCCCGCCTCGGTCATGCCGAAGAAGGAGACGAGCTCCACCCAGGGAAGCAGCTCTATGAGCCTCTCCTTGAGCGGCACCGGGAAAGCCTCGCCGGTGACCACGATCCGCTTCAGCGAGCGGCATCGCTCCGGCGCCTTCTCCAGGGCCGGCATGATCATCCGGCAGACGGTTGGCACCATGCCGAAGACCGTCACGCCGGCCGCGTCGATGGTGTCGACGACGCGGTCGGCGTCGAAGGTGCGGAAGATGTAAAGGGTGCCCCCGAGCATGGTGGCGTTCATCAGCCGGCCCAGACCGGAGCGATGCGCCATCGGCGTTACGACCAGATAGCGGTCGTCGGCGCCGATGCGCCACTCGACCCCGTTCATGAAGCCGTGCTGGATCAAAATGTTGGCGTGAGTGAGCACGACACCCTTCGGCCGGCCGGTGGTGCCCGAGGTGTACATCACCATGCCCTCGTCGTTTTCCAGGGCGATGGCCGGCAGCGGGGCGTCCGGACCGCGCAGGGCGTCGAACGCCTCGAGACCGGGCCGCGCCGGCCCGGTCTCCACGCCGCCGAGCGCCGGGCGGGCCGCCACGATCTCCGCGACCCCCTCCGCCTGCTCGGAATCGCAGACGACGATGCGGGCCGCGCTGTCGTCGCAGAAATAGGCGAGCTCCTTGAACGTCAGGCGCGTCGTCACCGGCACCGCCATGGCGCCAACGGCAAAGCAAGCGAACAGCGCCTCGACGAGCTCGATGCCGTTGGGCAGGTAGAGCACCACCCGGTCGCCTGATCCGACGCCGCGCGCCAGAAGCCCGTTGGCGACGGAGCGGATGCTCCGACCCAGATCACCGAATGAGAGGCTCCTGTCGCCGCACACGAGGGCGATCTTGTCCGGGGTTCGCTCGCAATGATCAAGCAGGATCTTCTCAAGCCGCATCGTGCACTCCGCTACACAGCAGTTGGCCGGCCGGCATCTTCGGGACGCCGGCCGGGCCGTCAGACGAGTTTGAACGCCGGGTAGAAATTTCCGTCCTCCAGCGGGTCCCACGCCACTTCCACGCGGGCGCCCACCTTGATCGCCTCAGGGTCGCTTTCGACGATATTGACGATCATCCGCACGCCCTCGTCCAGTTCAACGGTGGCGACAGGGAGGGGAATACGCCCCTCCATGCCCGGTCCGGGAATGCGGACCGTGGTGTGGGTGTAGATCGTGCCTCTGCCCGAGACCGGCTTCCAGGCGAGGTTGCGCGAGCCGGTATAGAGCGACACCGGCCGCGGATAGTGCTGGAAACGGCCGGTGTCCTGGCACTGCTGCAGAACAAGCTCTTTGCGCGCCGCCGCCTCCCAGAAGGGCGACGTGTCGACATAGACGTTCGGCTTCGGAGCCGGCCGGGTGGCTGTGGTTTCGCTCATGCTCAGGCCTCCAGGATCATGGCGGCGCTGGTTCCCCAGTTCCGGCCGTAGGGAATGACGCCGATGCCGGTGACCAGCGCGGTCTTGGGATCGTCGATCTGCCGGCCGCCGCCTTCGCCGAAGAGCTGGCGCACGGCTTCGGCGAGGTTGAGCCCGCCGCTCGCAAGGCCCGGCTGGCCCGCCGAGATCTGGCCGCCTCCGGTGTTGAGCGGCAGCGTACCGGTGTAGGAGAGGTCGGTCTCAAGAACGAAGTCGCTGCCTTCGCCGCGCCCGCAGAAGCCGAAGTCCTCGAACTGCATCAGGACGGCGATCGTAAAATCATCGTAGGGCTGGAAGCAGTCTATGTCGGCCGGCGTCATGCCCGCGTCTGAGAAGAGCTTCGGCGCGATCTTGGAGAAGCCCGTCTCGGTGATGTCGGCGCACGGGTCGGAGCCGTTGACGTTGGTCAGCTCGCCATAGGCCACCGGATGCACCATCTTGCCGATGCCGAGTTCCGCGGCGCGCCTCTCGGTGGTCACTAGGAAGGCGTTGGCGCCATCGCAGAACATGACGGAGTCCAGGAGCCGCAGCGGATCGGCAACCACGCGGGAGGCGTAGTAGTCCTCCATCGTCAGCGGCTTCTTGAACTTCTCCAGCGCGTTGTCGTTGTGGAGCGCGTGCTCGCGCTGGGTGACCGCGATCTTGCCCAGCGCCTCGTCCTTGAGCGGGTACTGGGCCGCGTAGCGGTTCATCAGCAGGCCGAACATGGCCGGCGGCCCCTGGACACCCACCGGATCCTGGAATTCGCCGCGGAAGGCGGCGTAATTCGTCCGCCAGCTGGTGCTCGGCGCGTCCGACGACAGCACCACCGCGACTTCGCAGTAGCCGTCGCGGATGGCCGACATGGCGCGCGCCACGCCGCCGGTCGCCGAGCAGCCGCCGATGCCGCCATAGTTGAGCCAGGTGGGCGAGATGCCGAGTGCCTCGCACATGTAGACCGAGAAGAACGGGTTCGGAGACTCGCTGAGCGGCGTGGTCACCGACAGGCCGTCGATGACGCCCTTCTCGATGCCGGTGCTGGAGAGCAGGCCGGCAAGCGCTTCACCGGCGAAGTCGTAGGCGCTCCGGCCGGAGCGGAACAGGACCGGCGTTTCGGAATAGCCGGCAATGACGAGATCTGATCTGGCCATGGGTCTTACTCTCCCAGGAACTCGGGGCTGCGCTTTTCGCGGAAGGCGCTCAGGCCCTCGTTGCGATCGCGGGTGAAGTAGAGAAGGAAAGAGACGTCGGCCTCGGAGATCATTCCGTCGGCCAGCGCCATGTCGAGGCCGCGGTCGATCACCCCCTTGGTGAACATGACCGGCAGCGGCGCGTTGGCGGCGATGGAGGCGGCGAGCTCGCGCGCCTTCTCCACCGCACCGCCGGCCGGGGCAACGTGGTTGACCAGGCGGAACTCCTTGGCCTCCTCGGCGGTGATCCGCCGGCCGGTCCACATGAGCTCCTTGGCGAGCGGCTTACCGATCAGGCGCGGCAGCGTCTGCGTGCCGCCGCCGCCCGGCATCATGCCGAGGCGTATTTCCGGCAGGCCGAACTTGGCCGACTCGCTGGCGACGATAATGTCGCCGCACAGCGCCAGTTCCAGCCCGCCGCCCAGTGCGTAGCCCTCGACCGCGGTGATGATCGGCTTGGTGTAGTCGGGCAGTTCTCGGAACAGTCGGTTCACCTTCCGGGCGCGCCGACGCAGCCGGTAGAAGTCAAAATACTCGTTGTCGGCAATTTTGAATTCGCTGGTGTCGATGCCGGTGCAAAAGGCCTTCTCCAGCCCCTTCAGCACGACGGCCCGGCAGTCACGGTCGAACTCGGCCTCGGCAAGCGCCGTCAGGATCTCGTCGGCCGTCGTCTCCCGGATCGAGTTCATCTTCTCGGGCCGGTTGATCTGGATCTCGACCCAGCTCTCGACCTTTTCGACGATGACGTCTTCATACGACATGGGGTTCTCCACTACGCGCGAGCGAGGTCGGGCTGACCTGCCTCGCTCCCTTCCATTGTTCCGGCGATCCGGTCGTGCAGTTCGTGAACGGTGGCGGAATCGGCCCGCATCTCCGGGGTCATGACGAGTTCGAGGCCGACGCCGGCGCCCGGCTTGAGCACCAGAATGCGGTCCGCCATCTCCAGTGCGTCGTCGATGCGGTGGGTGACGAACAGGCAGGTCTTGCCGAACTCGCGCACCAGCTTGGCGAAGTCGGCCCTGAGCGCCATCGAGGTCACGTGGTCGAGCTGGCTGAACGACTCGTCGAGGAGCACCAGCTCCGGATCCACGCAGAGCGCCCGGGCGAGCGATACGCGCTGGCGCATGCCGCCGGACAGCTCGTGGACGTAGCGGTTCTCCGCTCCCGCGAGGTTCACCCGGGCAAGCCAGGTGGTGGCGATCTCCCGGGCCTCGGCCGTCGGCTTGCCCAGAATGAGAAGGCCGAGCTCGGCGTTCTCCACCGCGGTGCGCCAGGGCAGGAGCCGGTCGGTCTGGAAGCTGACCGCCATCTTCCCCCGCAACTTAATGAACTCGTTGTAGGGATCGTGGCCGGCGACGCGCACCGTTCCGGAATCGGCCGGGATGTTGCCCATGACCATGTTCAGGACGGTGCTCTTGCCGGCGCCGGTCTGGCCGAGCAGGGCGACGATCTCGCGGCGCTGGACGAGGAGGTCGAGATTGTCGGCGACGCGGTTGGTGCCGAAGGACTTCGTGACGCCGCGCAATTCGATGATGGTGTCGGTGGGGCTGATCATCGGACCTTGGTCTCCGGACGCCACTTGAGGAGCAGCTTTTCGCTGGCGTTGATCAGGGCCTGGAGGCCGAGGTTGAAGATCACCAGGATCAGGGTCCAGCCGAGCACCAGGTCGATGCGGAACATCGACTGGGCGAGGCTCATCCGTGAGCCGATGCCGATGGCCGAGGCGACCAGTTCGGCGAAGATGGCCATGCGGATCGCGTAGCCGATCACCGCCTTGGTGGTGGTGATGATGGCGGGCACGATGTGCGGCGCCACAAGGTAGCGCAGCACCTGCCAGCGGTGCGGCCGGAAGCTCTCGATCATGTCGACCCAGTCACGCGGCAGGGCGCGGATCGCGTCATAGATGTTGAGCGCGTAAAACGGGATCAGGATGACGGAGAGGATGAAGAAGATCCGGATCTCCGGCTCGGAGAACCAGAAGATCGCCAGCAGCATCCACGACAGCGCCGGAATGCCCGTGTCGATGATCACCAGAGCCTGCAGGTAGGGTCGCACCCGGGGAATCACCCCCATCACGACACCCAGCAGAACGCCCACCGTCATGGCGAACACCACCGCCACAAACAGACGCAGCGCGGTGACCCCGATATGCGACATCTGGGTCGACAGGATCTCCCACGTCGCCGCCAGGATGGTCAGCGGCGCCGGCATGACGAAGGGCGGCAAGACGTAGCTGCCCAGCTGCATGGCGAGCGCGAGGATCGCAACCACCACCAGGGTGGGGCCGATATCGTTGAGCCGGCTTAGGCCGACTTTGCCAAGGGACGACGGCGGCGGTCGCGTCCCGGTGGCGGATTGCGGGCTTTGTTCCATGACCTTCTGCATCCTCGTTCCTCCCATGCGGTATCGGACGCCGCCGCCGGTCACGGCAGCGTCTCACCGCTTAACGTGTGCGTGGGTCAGGACTGGACGAGGAAACCGGAGCCCGGGACCTCGGGCAGAAGCCCGTTCTTGACGAAGAATTCGGCCGCAGTATCGAAAATGGCCCGGCCGCTTTCGTCGGACATCGATGCGAACGCGAAGCTCAGGCGGCCTGACGAGATCGCTTCCTTGAGCACGGCCGGCTTGTAGCCTGTACGCTCGCCGACGATTGCAACGGCGGCATCGACGTCACCGAGGATACCGTTGATGCAATCCTTGAAGACGCCGTTCAGCTTGGCCCCGATACCCGGATCGCGTTGTAGCAACTCATCGCGAACGGCGACGCCGAAGTAGGGCAGCTTGGCGTCGGTGTTCTTCGTATATGTGTCGCCGACATTCAGCAGGATCTGCAGCCGGTCGTCCTCGTAAAGGCCGTTGGTGACGTTCGGCTCCCAGGTCAGGGCCGCGTCCGCGCTCCCCGCCCTGAGAAGCGCCACGGAGGCGGCCGGGTTGGTCACGTTCTGGACGGTGGCTTCCTTTTCCAGATCGATCCCGAGGAACTCCTTCAGAACCGCAAGCGTCACCCGGTAGGTGCCGGTGGACTGCGGCGCAGCGATGGTCTTGCCGCGGATGTCGTCGATACTGGTGATGCCATCCTTCTTGGAAAGGATGTTGATCATCTGACCGGTGGTGATCGAACACACATACCGGATCGGAACGCTGCCCAGATAGCGGACGGCAAAGCTGTCCCAGCTGCCGATGCAAACGTCGTAGTTGCCGGAAACGAAGTCGCCGTAATAGGTCGGCACCGAGGTGTAGACCTGCGGCGGCGCCAGCGTGAAACCGTTCTTCTCATCCAGCTTGTGATGCCGGATGAACTCGGTGATAAGCACCGTGAAGCCCGGCTGTAGCGAAGCCCAGCTGACCGGCTCGCCCGCGGCGAGAGCCGGCGACAGCCCGATGCCCGGAACCGTGGCCGCCGCGGCCAGCCCCAGGCTCCCTCCCAGAAAATGACGGCGATTGATCGTGCCGATCATGATTAAGTCCTCCCCGATCTTGCTTCTTGCAGTTGTTGTTGTTGGCCCGGCCTTGTTGATTTTAGCCTGGTGCATGAAGGGATCGTACGAACTGGCCGAAAACCGCAGAAGACCTCAATTCGCTACCGGTGCGTTCCAAAAATGGAACGCATAAGCCGCATAGAGGCAGTTGCGAGTGCGGGCTCCCGATCGGGCAGCGCGAGAGGCGAGACGGCCGGGTTGGATCGGCGCGACGGTCCGCAGTAGGAGCGACGGAGGAGCCGCTCAGGCGTCCGTCATCAGATGGTGAGAGAGGAAGTCCATGAAGACCTTCGTTTTCCGCTGTACGCGGCGACGGCCGAGATAGGTGGCACACGCCTCGACCGGCGGTCCGTTCCATTCCGGCAGCAGCCGGACCAGCCTGCCGGCGGCGACGTCGTTGCGGCACATGACGTTCGGCAACATGCCGATCCCGAGGCCATCGACCACCACTTCACGGGCAATTCCGATATTGTTAACCTGCACACGGGGCTCAATCTCGATCGGCTCGCGATCCTCCGGGCGCCCCAACCTCCAGACGCCTTCCTCGAACTGGTGAGCGGTCACGACGCACTCGTGCTTGCGCAGATCCTGGAAGATCTCGAGCGGGCCCTCGCGGTCGATATAAGAGGGGCTGGCATAGAGGCCCCGGGTCAGTGAGGAGAACTTGCGCATAGGCAAATCGATGTTGCGCGGCTGGCCCAAATTCACGGCAACGTCGTAGGGCTCCTCGGTCACGTCGATCCACCGGTTGTTGATGTCGACGACGAGCTTGATCTCGGAATGCTGAACGGAGAAGTCGGCGATGAGCCGGCTCAGCCAAGAGATGCCGAAATCGACCGGTAGGCTGATACGGAGCACGCCGCTCAGCTCTGATTGCATCTGCGAGGCGTGGAAACCCGCGTCCTCGATCTCCGAGATGATGCGCTGGGAGTGATCGTAGAGGACTTTGCCGATCTCTGTGAGCGAGGTGTTCCGCGCCCCTCTGCGCAGCAGGGTCGCGCCAACCTGCGTCTCCAATGACTTGATCTTCCGGCTCACCGTGGATTTGGGCAGGCGCAGCTTGGTGGCGGCCGACGACAGGCTCTGGCAGTTAGCCACCTCGTAGAAGAGCACGAGGGCGTTTAGGTCCATCTTCTTCGACATCGCCTTCTCATCAGACAGGGCTCAGAACCTGCGCCACCCGCCTAGAGCAGCGTGGCCAAATCCATGAATGTTAGCGCTGAATCCTGGGGCGCTAGTATCCTACGGAAGCGGTCCAGTCGGACACTCCACGTGGGACAGTAAATCGCCAAGCGGACGGGCGCACTGGCTATGGCGAACGCAGAGCAGATCAATCAAGCGCCCCACTTTCCAAGTTGGCCCTGCCACGCTCGCGAGGCTGTGCAAGATTCGGAGAACGTCGTGGGAGCAAGCGAATTGACGTTGCCCACGAAGCCTGCAATTCGTACGATAAACAGATCAGTGGCCGAGATTATTTCACCATGCCGAACAACGTGAATCTGCGGCAGCTGCGCGCTTTCGTCATGGTGGCGGACAAGGGGAGCTTCGTGAAGGCCGCAGCGGCGCTGAACCTCTCCCAGCCCGCGCTTTCACAATGCATCCGACAGCTCGAGGAGCATATCGGCAGCCAGCTCTTCAACCGCACGACGCGCTCCGTTTACATCACGCCGCTCGGGCTGGGGTTCGTACCCCACGCACGCGACATTCTCACCCGCTTCGACACGCTGATGGCCGACGTGCAGGATGCGGTCCAGCGCCGTCACGGTCACGTCACCGTCGCCTGCCTCCCGTCTGTTGCGTCCCGGCTCATGCCGCGGGTCCTTGCAACGAACGAAAAGCAGCTCCCAGACATCCATGTGACCATCCGCGACAGCAACATGAAGGGCGTGGCGGCAATGATCCTGGCGGGCGATGCCGACTTCGGCATCGGAAGCTCAGTCACCGCACACAGCGACCTTGATCACTGCGTCTTCGCCCGTGACATGATGTGCGTCGTCGTTCCCGTCACATCCCCTCTTGCCCGCCGGCGCACCATCCGCTGGACCGATCTCGACGGAGAGCCTTTCGTCGCCATGTCACACGAGACCGGCATTCGCGACCTGGTGGACGAGACCGTCGAGAAGCTCGGCATTTCACTGAAGATCGTGGCCGAGATATCCAATCTGGCCACTCTCTCCGGCATGATCGAGGAAGGGCTCGGCCTTTCCGCGGCGCCGGACCTGGCGCTGCCACGCGAGAACCAATCGCTTATCCGCAGACGTCCCCTTTCCGAGCCGACGATCCGCCGCTCGATCAGCCTGTTCTGGAAGAAGGGCCACGGACTGTCCCCGGCTGCCGCCGCGATCTTGGCCTCGCTGCACCAGTGCATCACCAGTGGTGAGATGCAGGCGCACTTTCCGAACGTCGAATGGGACGCGCGAGCACTGGAAAAGCGGGCCCTCTTCTAAGGCGCCCGCCACGAAAAATGATTATCGATTCGATCGATTATAAATCATGCCCAAATAATCGATCGGGTCATTCGATTTGTTCGAGTCTCCGGCACGCCTCTATAAATGCTTGAAAATTCGATCCAAGCAGGAGGTGGCGCGTGTCTTTCGGCCCTGACGACAACCGAGTCTATCTCGTACCCCTCATAGACGTGAACTGGCTCGTCTTCGCGCCCTTCGATCCCGGCCGCAATTATCGCGTCGACCCGCCCAACGTGCCGCAGTCGATCATCGACACGCGCCAGCTGATTGCCGAAATGCAATCGCTGACCGACGGCAAGTTCATTCTCACGCCCCACTCCGGCACCTACTGCCGGACAGGCTACTATGAGGGTGAAATGCTGCAGGTCTACCGCGAGGCCGTGCAGATGGGGGGCGAGCTTTCGGTTCACCTTCACGAGGAGATCAAGGGCCAGGGCACGCGCTTCGCTGAAGCCGAGCATATGGGCGAAATGTTTCGCGACTGCCAGCGCAGGTTGGAGGACGCAGGCATCAGCCCTGTAGCCTATCGTGGCGGCCACTATGCCTACCACCCCCTGATGAACAACCTCATGGAAACGCAGGAGGTCCTTGTCGACTATTCCTGCTGCCCCGGCATGAACAAGCCGGACCGCGAGGCGGTCTGGACCCACGCCTCGCTGAGTGCCGATTACATCCCGCAGCATCCGCGAGAGCCCTGGGAAGGGCAGCCGCGGACCCGGATCCTCGAGATTCCGATCGGCTCCGACGGCGCGGGTGAGGCCTACGACAACGTGCTGCATGTCGAAATGAGCGAACTCGACAATCTCGAGCGCATCTGGGCATCGATCGTGGATCGTGCAGAACGCAACGGCCGTTCGCAGATCGTGCACTGCCTGTTCCACACCGCGTCGGTCGGCGTCCCGGAGTGGCTGGAGCGCTACCGCCGGTTCCTCGAGATGGTTCCCAAACGCAAGGGCCAGTTCGTCACCACGGCCGAAGCCCGCGCTCTGCACGATCGGTTCGCGCTCGAGGGCGCAGCATGAAGTGTCTCCTGATCCAGCCAATCCACCCCAGCGGCATCGCTCTTCTGGAGGGCGCAAATGTAGAGGTTGTGCAAGCCAGCGCAGCGGACATGGTCACGGTGGCCCGGGAGATCGCCGACGCGGACGCTGCCATTACGCGCAATGCCGGCCTCGACCGGACAGCGATGGAGGCCGCAACGAAGCTGCAGGTTCTCGGCAACCATGGCATCGGTGTAGATCCCGTCGATGTCGACTTTGCCTGCGAAATCGGCCTGCCCATCGCATTCACCCCATACGCGAACGTCCAGTCGGTCGCGGAACTCGTCATCGCCCACATGCTGGCCATCGCCAAACGCGTGCGCGAGGCCGATGCCGCAGTTCGTGAGGACCGGTTCGACTACCGCTATACGCGCGACTTTCGCGAGTTGAGTGGCAAGACGCTTCTGATCTGCGGATTTGGCCGCATCGGCAGGCGAACGGCGGACATCGCACACGCCGCGTTCGACATGCGCGTGCTGGTGCATAGCCCTTCAATCGCTTCTGAGGACATCGAGGCTGCAGGCTTCGTGCCGGCTCGCAATCTCGATGCAGCGCTGGGCAGCGCGGACTACGTGTCGCTGCATCAGACACTCACACCACGGACCCGGGGGCTTTTCGACCGAGACCGCCTGTTCGCCATGAAGAAAGGCGCCGCCCTTATAAACACCGCCCGAGGCGCGTTGGTCGACCGTGACGCCCTCGTGGAGGCCGTCGAAGGCGGCCACCTGCGAGGCGCCGCTTTCGATGTGTTCGAGGCCGAGCCTCCTCCCGCCGACCACCCCTACCTGCAATCCGAAGGTGTGCTGCTCTCTCCGCATATCGGCGGCTCCAGCGAAGAGGCTGCCGAACGGACCGCAGTGCAGGTCGCCGAGGCGGTTCTAGCCGTACTCGCGGGACGTCGGCCAGAGCATCTAATCAACCCCGACGTCTGGGACCGCAGGCGCCAGTGCGCCTGAATCTCCGCCCGTAGTCCGAGAAGGAAACGAGATGATCAAGTCCAACCCCGTCAAGAAGCTATGGGCCGAGGGCAAGCCGGCATTCGGAACCTGGATCACATTGTGCCCGCATCCGCGTGTCGTAAAGATCTTGGCAGTGTCCGGTTTCGACTTCGTGCTTATCGAAATGGAGCACACGGACTTCTCTGAACAGACCGTCGGCACCCTGGCCATGTACGCGCGCGAATGCGGACTGACCCCCATCGTGCGGCCGGCCGGCACCCTCAAGCCGCACGACCTCACCCGCCCCCTGGATGCCGGCGCCCAAGGTCTTCTCCTCCCGTCCATCGACGACGCCAGCCAGCTGGAGAAGATCATCGGCCAGACCAAGTATCATCCGATGGGCAACCGCCCCATGAACCTGAAGGGTCCGCACACGGACTACTTCGTCGCGCCGCCGAACGAGGTGATCGCCCATCTGAACCGCGAGACGCTGACCGTCGCGATGGTGGAGACCCGCAAGAGCATCGACAATCTCGACGAAATCCTGAAAGTCGAGGGCCTCGACGCGGTCATGATCGGCCCGGACGATCTCAGTCAGGATCTCGGCGTACCCGGAGACCTCCAGGCAAAGGTGCTGCACGAAGCCTACGACGAGGTCTTTGCTCTCTGCAAAAAGCACGGAGTGCCTTACGGCCTGTCAGCGCAGTCGCCCGAAATGGCTGGAGACTGGATCTCGAAGGGCTGTACCTGGATCCCGTATCAGAATGACGCCGCAATGGTATTCAACACCGCCCGTGCAGCGGTGCCAAAGCTCCATGAAGTGGCCGGACGCTGACCCTCTCATGCCCTCCATCGACCTCGAGAGCGCCAAGGCCCTGGCCGGGCGCCTGTTCGATGCCCTCCTGGCGCGGACACGTGACGACCCGGGCGTCACAAGGATCGCCTACGGAGATGGCGAACAGGCCGCGTTCGCACTCGTCGCAGAGGCGGCTTCCGCCTTCGGCGCCGAGCGCACGGTCGATGCAGCAGGAAACCAGTATTTGACGCTGCCGGGGCAGGACCGATCACGTCGGATCGTGGTCGGCAGCCATCTCGACAGCGTGCCCCACGGCGGCAACTTCGACGGTGCAGCGGGTGTGATTATGGGAGTAGCGGCTCAGTCCGCGCTCGCGGCCGCCGACCGGTCACCCGCATTCGACGTCACGGTTGCCTGTCTCAGGGCGGAAGAGAGCTGTTGGTTTCCCCATTCCTACATCGGATCCAAAACGGCGCTCGGATGCCTGGAAGAAGGCATCGTCGACAGCGTTTGCCGGTCCGATAGCGGAGACACGCTTGCCGCACACATCGACGCGCTGGGCTTCGATGCGGAAGGGGTGCGAGCCGGCGCCACCTGGCTCTGCCAGGAAGAGCTCCTCGCCTATATCGAGCCGCATATCGAACAGGCTCCCGCGCTCGTCGATGCCGGCCTACCAATGGCTGCTGTTTCCGCGATCCGTGGCAGTTTCCGTTACCGCGACATGGTTTGCCGTGGCGAGTATGCCCACTCCGGAGCGATGCCGCGCCATCTCAGACGGGACGCAGCCGTTGCTTCGGCCCGTCTGATCGTAGCCCTGCAGGCGCTCTGGGAGCGACTGGAGGCAGAGGGTGCCGACTTGACTGTGACATTTGGTCAGGTGGGCACGGATCCCGGCAGTCATTCCTTCTCCAAGGTCGCGGGAGAAGTGCGACTGTGTCTGGACGTGCGAAGCCGGGACGAGGCAACACTCGCGCGCGTGGAGGACGAACTCCAGTCGATGGCCGTGGCCATTTCCACCGAGACCGGAACTCAGTTCGAGTTCGGTCCCCGGAGCGGTAGCCGGCCGGCCACGATGGCCCCGCACCTCGTGAGCATGGTGAATGATGCCTGCCGCAGCCTGAACCTGCCAGTGCATACGATGGCAAGCGGCGCCGGTCACGATGCAGCAACCTTCGCCAATGCCGGAGTTCCCAGCGTCATGATATTCATTCGTAACACTAACGGCAGCCACAATCCGGACGAGGCGATGGCCATGGCAGATTTCGAGGCTGCCCTTGCCGCCCTGATCCGAATGCTCTCCAGGCCCGCGTCAGACTGGACCCCCGAATGACAGTGTCAACGGACGAGACCGTCGGCCTCGACGAGGCAACGCTGCGATCCCACTGCGTGTCGCTCCTCACACATGCAAGAGTGTCCGAGCCAGACGCGCAACAGACCGTCGACGTTTTCCTCCAGGCTGAACTGATGGGGGAGGAAAGCCACGGTCTGCGCCTCCTCTGCCAGGTGGTGGAACGCGTCCGCGCCGGGGGTGATCGCGCGGAAACAACCATCACCGTCCTATCGGAACGGCCCTCCGTTGCGCATTGGGACGCCAATCGCAGCCTCGGCCAGGTGACGGCGGCGCGTGCCATGGAAACCGCAATCGCCAAGGCGCGCGAGACGGGTGTGGGCATCGTCGCTGTCCGCAATGGCAACTCGCTAACGTCCGCCAAATACTATCCGCTGATGGCGGCGGAAGCCGGCATGGTCGGTGCCACCTTCACCAACACCTCGCGCAAGCTGATGGCGCCGCCCGGAGGACGGACACCAGTACTGGGCAACAATCCCGTCGCCTATGCCGCTCCAGCAGGCCGCTACGGAGCGTTTGCACTCGACATGGCCTGCACGGCTGCGGCCGTGGAGCGTATCGTCAAGGCCAACGAGCGCGGTGAACAGATCCCTCCGGGATGGGCCCTCGACCGGGAAGGCCGCGAGACCCGCGATCCGGCGATTGCTCTGGAGACGCTCTCCTTGCAGCCGTTCGGTGGCTACAAGGCTTTCAACCTGGCAGCCGTCCACGAAATCTTCTCCAGTGTACTCGCCGCCGGAGAGCTATTTGCCGGCTCGTCCACCGGGTTCCGCCCATACGATGGGCCCATGAACACCAGCTTCACGATGCTTGCCATCGACATCGCTGCATTTCGGCCGCGCGACGAATTCGAGTCGACGATGGAGCGGATGATCGAAACGATGAAGTCGGTTCCCCTTGCTCCCGAGGCGACCGGTATCAGCTTTGCCGGCGAGCGCAGCCGCCGCGAACTCGAACGCCGCAAGGTCGAGGGCATTCTGCTGGCACGCTGGACGTTCGACCGCCTCAACGCTCTTGCCGCGGAGGCCGGCCTGCCTCGACTGCCTTAGATCGCGCCGAGTGCGGCGAGGATGCGCGGAGGCGTCAAGGGCAGGGTGAAGACCGCCGCTGCGCCTGTTCCGGCAAGGGCGTCGTTCACGGCGTTCAGCAGGGCAGCGCCAGCGCCGACCGTACCGGCCTCGCCGACACCGACGATGCCCAGCCCGTCATCTGTGAAAGTGGGATGACCGGCGTGCACGAGTTCGATGTCAGGCAGGTCCACCGCCATGGGAACCTGGTAGCGCGCCAGGGAGGTCGCTTCCGCTCGCCCGTCCTCGGCATAGGCGCAATGCTCGAAGAGGGCTGCTCCAAGGCCTTGTGCAACGCCCCCCCGGATCTGACCGTCGACCATCAGCGGGTTCACGACACGCCCGGCCTCGTGCACGACAAGATGGCGTAGCGGATGAACCGCGCCCGTTACTGGATCGATCTCGATCCTGGAAAGCTGGATACCCGTCCCGGCGCGGAATGGCTGGTCGAGGGGACCGTATTCTGCGGAGGCGGAGAGCTGCGGCTGCCGGTCGGCGCCGAACCGATAAGGCTGAAAATGCGCCATGGCCGCCAGCTCCGACAGACTGATGATCGTGAGGCCCGTCTCCCGTTCGACGATGGCTCCCTGCAGCAGGTCGAGCGCTTCCGGCGAGCGCTGCGACAGGCAGGCGGCCAAGCGTAGGATTTCGCAACGCAGGGACTGCGCGGCGTCCCAGGCAGCCTGTCCACCAATCGCCATGCCACGCGAACCCCAAGTGCCGCCGCCGTGCGGTGTCACAGCAGTGTCCCCGGTAATTATCTCGATCGCGTCGCTGCACACTCCCAATGCGCGCGCCACCAGCTGCCGCACGCCTGTTTCGGTGCCCTGCCCCTGTTCCGTGACACTTGACAGGCAGCGGATCGTGCCAGACGGCTCCAGTCGCACCACGGCGCCATCCCGACTGGACACCGACTGGCCGCCGTGCCCATAGAAGCCCGGGCCTCGGGCGGTCTGCTCGATGAAAGCAGCAACGCCCCATCCGGCAATGCGTCCCCGGGCGCGGTCTTTGGCCACCTCAGCCTCCAAAACGTGAAGGTCGACGGCCTTCTCGAGCGCCTCGAAACACTCCGCGAAGGCGAGACGCTCGAACAGAACTCCGGTCGGGGACCGATGGGGCAACTTCCGCACCAGCTGCGCCTTTCGAAACGCAATCCGGTCATGGCCAGAGACCCGCGTGGCCTCGTCCACGAGCGCCTCGGTTACGGTACAAGCCAACGGATGGCCGACACCCCGATAATGTCCGGCCATCGCCTTGGTCTGGAAAACGATGTCCGCCGTGCCGAAAAAGCAATCGAGGACGTATGGAGCACCAACAAGGCTCAGAAGAGCCCGGCTTTCGCCGAGATTGGAGCGCGGATACTGGAGATAAGGACCTATCGCGTGGGTATCTTCAATCGAGAAGCCAAGCATGCGGCCATCCGCATCCAGGGCTAGCCGGGCCGTTACCAGATGCTCGCGTGCCTGTATGTCCGTCAGCATCGCCTCCGCCCGGTCCGCAACAAAGCGAACGGGGCAGCCGAGCAGAACCGCCGCCGCGCAGACGGCCACGTCCTCGCCATAGAGCTGCTGCTTCACGCCGAAAGCGCCACCAACGTCCGGCGTAACAATACGCACCCTGTGCTGCGCAAGACCGAGAAGGCGCGCGAATTCCACTTGCATCTGGTGAGGACACTGGTGGCTCATCACGATCTCGAGCCGACCTTCGCAGGGCTCGAAATCGGCGACGATCGATCGAGCCTCCAGCGGCACACCGGTGTGACGGTTAAACGCGAAACGTCTCTCAATCACGCGGTCGGCAGCGGCGAGGATCGCCTCGGCCCCTTCGCTCGCCTGCTCCAGATGCAGTGCGATGTTTGTGTCGAGTTCGGGATGAAGTGGCGGTTCATCCGCCGCGGAGCCGGGATCGCACAACGGCGGCTGAGGCGACCACTCGACCGAGATGGCCGCAGCAGCGTCCTCAGCTCGGGCACGGCTTTCCGCGACCACAATTGCCACCGGTTCGCCGTGAAATCGTGCTGTCTCGACGGCGAGCGCATGCTGGAGTGGAACCTTCATCTCCGGGTGAACAGCGGTGCGTGCCGCGTAACCGTTCACCCGCGCCAAAAGCTCCTTGCCCGTCCACACTGCGGCTACCCCCGTCATGGCGCGGGCCGGTTCTGTGTCCATCGACAGAATGTGGGCATGCGCATGCGGCGAACGGAGAAATGCCGCGTGCAGCGCCTTGGGATTGGCAACGTCTGCCGTATACCGGCTCCGACCCGAGGCGAGGCGCCTGGTGCAGATCGCCGGCTCGGCATCACCCAGCGTGGCGGGCAATAGCTCGTCAGTCACTGGCAGCGCTCCGCGCTGCGCCGATATCGGCAATGGCATCGACAATCGCCTGGTACCCGGTGCACCGGCAAATGTGGCCAGTCAGCCCAGCCCGAATATCTGCCCGCTCCAGAGCATTGCCCTCGCTCAGCATCGCGTCCGCAGTCAGCAGGATCCCCGACGTACAGAATCCGCACTGAAGGGCGCCACGGACGTGAAACGCCTCCTGCAGGTCCGCCAACCGGCCGCTCGTATTCGCTCCCTCTATCGTCTCTATGACCGTCCCGTCCGCCTGAACCGCCAGCAGGAGGCAGGCGCGCACCGTCCTTCCGTCCGATAGGACCGTGCAGGCGCCGCACTGCCCTTCCTCACAGCCGAGATGAGTCCCTGTGAGCCCAAGCGTCTCGCGCAGGAAGTCAGCAAGGCTCGTACGAACCGGAACCGTCGCCGTTCGAAGCCCGCCGTTGACGGTACAGGTGATCGTGCGGACGGGTTCAGCGTCGGACATGGCTGGTGAATTCCTCGTAGGCACGGGCTGCACGCCTGAGCAAGGCCAGGGCGAGGTGAAGCCGATAGGAGCGTTCCGAGGTCGGCAACCGGTCACCGACTTCGTCCTCCAGAAGCGATCGAACGGCCCGCCAGTCGGGGTTGGGCATGAACGCGGCGAGAGCCGCATGCTCTAGAAGGATCGGTCGATCAGCAACGGCTCCTAGGGCGACCCTGAACTGTCCTTGCCCTGCTGACGCAACCGCCACGCTGGCCAGCGCCGGAGCAGTGGGCCGTGCGGAGATCTCGTCGAAATGCGCGAAGCGAGGAAGCGGAGACACCGCCCGAATGATCAGTTCGTCTGGCCTGCAGTCCGTCTGGAAGGCTCCGTGCAAGAAATCCTCTGCAGCCACCCGCCGCAACCGCGAGGTGGAGGCGAGTTCCACAGTGCCACCAAGCGCCACGAGGCAGAGCGGCCATTCCGCGACGGGATCGGCAAAGGCGAGAGAGCCGCCAAACGTGCCGCGATTGCGAATTGCCCGATTGCCAATCGACCTGCCGGCATGCGTCAGCATCGGCAGCGCGCTCACCACGGACCGGTCCACGATAACATCGGCGTGGCGGGCGAGCGCACCGATCGAGAGATGACCTTCTTCGTCGTGGATTGTCGCATACTGTGCCCCAATCCGCGCAATATCAATGAGGACCCGGGGCGTACGGACCCGACTGGCAAGGAGCGGCATCAGGCTCTGCCCGCCGGCGATTACCTCCGCTTCGCCACCATATCGCGCCAAGACCTCCAACGCTTCTTGGAGACTGTCCGGGCGGACATAGTCAAAAAGCGCCGGCTTCATTCTCTAGTGCCCGGTGAAGAGGCGGTTTCCGCCAACATTGGCAGCCCAAATGCGCCGATGCGCCTCGTCCAGGTAGGGTCGCAGCTTCTCCACCCGGCGTTCGATCGCTTCGTAATCCGAGCGAAATTGTGGAACCACGGCCATGATCTGCTCCAGAAGTCGGTCCTGGTCCATCGTAGCCAGCCTTCCACCATCGATGACCACACGGCCATCCACCACGACCGTGTGCACGCCACGGCCACCCTCCGTGTAGACAATCTGACGCACGGCGCTGTTGAGCGGGACATAGGACGGGTCTGACAGGTCGAAGAGAACCAAGTCACCGCGCGCGCCCGGCCGGATACGGCCGAGATCAGCATCGCGATTGACCGCATGTGCACCGCCGGTGGTTGCCGCCGCGTAAGCTGCCTCCGCTTGCGGGGTCTGGTCGTGGGCGTCGCTGATATGAGCCATCAGCCCGAAGAGCTTCATGGCCTGGAAGATGTTCTGCGCATCGCTGCAGGAGCAGTTGTCGCATCCGAGCGCGAGTGAGACACCCGCCCGCTCGAGTTCCAGGATGGGCGGAATTCCGCTCTTGAGCTTCATGTTGCTCAGCGGATTGATGACGACATTGGTGCCCGTCTCTGCGAGAAGCGCAATTTCCTGATCCTGCAGCCAGACGGAATGAGCAAGGTTGAGCCGAGGACCCAACAGCCCCTCCGCCTGCAGGCGTCGGATCAGCGACCCTCCGTGCTCGGGATATTCCAACCGCGCCTGCAGGGCCATGCCCTTGGACTCGTAGATGTGGGTGAAAATCGGCAGGTTGTAAGTTTCCGATAGGCGCACCGTCCGCTCGACGAGCTTGCTCGTACAGCGCTCGGGCGCCGACGGGCCAAGTGCCCAGGAAATGCGTTCGAACCGGCTAGGCGTTTTGAGGAAGGTGTCCTCGAAGTAGGCGAGCTGATCGATCCTGGCGTCGGGTTCGGCCGCGGTGGACAATTGGCCATGCAGTTCCTTCGGAAACACCTCCTTCCAGAACGGGATCGTCTCGATACCCTTGATATCGGCGTACTGCAGAGCCACCACGGCCCTGAGACCAATCTCGTCGTAGGCTTCCAGAACGGCGTCCAGATGCTCTTCGTCAAAGGGATAGAGTGTCACCATGTCCTGCACGGTGGTCATGCCGGAGCGCAGACACTCCAGCGCACCAAGCAGCGTGCGGGCTTTTATCTCCTCCCGGCTGCGCTTGGGATATTGCGGCGGCAACGCCAGCAGCCGCCATGTCTCCAGCGGCTTCTGCTCCAAGAGCCCCTTCGCCAGGGTGTCATGCGAGTGGTAGTGCGCGTTGATGAAGCCCGGCGTGACCAGCCTGCCGGCTGCATCGAGCACGGCAATATCGGGCCTCGCGTCCGCCATCGTCTTTGCCTCACCTCCGATGGCGGTGATCACGCCGTCGGAGATGAGGATATCGGCGCGAACGGGGGTATGCGGCGACTGCCCGTCAAGAAGAGCAAGACCGTTGCGAACAAAGAGTGAGAAACCGGCCATTCGGGCAGGGCTCCATTAAACCGGTGGCGATGTGCCTGCGATCAGCGTGACTTTGCGTGGAGTGTCAGCCGCCTCTCCAGCAGGCCGACGATCTCAACCAGCACGAAGCCGAGCGAGAATACGACCAGCACCAGCGCCCAGAACCGGGTCATCTGGAAGGTCTGCAGGTAAGTCTCGAACAGCGCGCCGAAGCCCACCAGTGCGATGATGATCTGGCCGATGATGACCCCTTTCACGCCCCGCACCACGCCCAGGCGGACACCGGTCATCACTTCCGGCATGGCTGAAGGAAGCAGGATCTTTCGAAACATCTGCCAGCGTGTCGCGCCGTTGGAGCGGGCCATTTCCACCAGCGAAGGGCTGACGCCCCTGATGCCCTCCCTTGTATCGATGATGATCACCCACACGGCGAACAGGAAAACCGTCGCCACGACTGTTGTTTCGCCAATTCCGAGCAGCGGCATCAGCGCGGGCACCACCGCCGTCAGCGGCGCCGAAATGAAGATGTTCACCCAGACATTCAGGATGCGGTCCGCGGTGTCGAACCGCCCCATGAGTGCGCCCACCAGGATTCCGACCACCAGCGCCAGGCCGAGACCGATGGCAAAGGCCCGCGCAGTGACGACCAGTGCCGTCTGGAACGACTTGAGCTGCACCACATCACCGATGGTTATGATGATGGCGCTCAGCGGCGGAAACATCGTGCTACCGGCAATCCGGGTCGACAACTCCCAGAAAAGAGCCCACGCGAGCAGCGACAGGAAGACGGGAAGACGGCTCGACATAGTTCAGCTCAGATACTGCTTGAGCTGCGACCAGATATCGTCCACCGCATCGAGGTAGCGCTGGTCGCGGCGAACCGCCTCCGGACCGGCACCCCGATCGAATCCGGGGCGGATCGACTTGACCACGCGCCCGGGATTGCGGGTCAGGAGCACCACCTGATCGGAGAGGTAGACCGCCTCCTCGATGGAGTGGGTTACGAAGATGACGGACTTTTGCTCTTCTCGCAGCAGTTCAAGCAGATCCTCCTGCAGCTTGCGGCGCATCTGCTCGTCAATGGCGGAGAAAGGTTCATCCATCAGCAGCACGTCGGCGTTGACGGTCAGGGCCCGCGCGAGCCCGGCCCGCTGACGCATGCCGCCGGACAGCTCGCTGGGAAACTTGTGCTCCGCACCGGCAAGGCCGACGCTCTTGATGTAGCGCCGCGCAATATCTTCGCGCTCCGCCTTTGGCGTTCCGCGAAGTTCCAGGCCGAATGCGACGTTGCGCAGCACGCTTGCCCACGGCATCAGCGCGAAGTCCTGGAAAACGAACGCGCGCTCCGGCCCGGGGCCGTAGACGGTTCGATTGTCTACTCGGACTTCGCCGCCGGACGCCGGAAGCAGGCCAGCGATGATTTTCAAGAGCGTGGTCTTGCCACATCCCGAAGGGCCCAAAAGCGTCGTTAGCTCACCACGACGGAACTCGATCGTGACGTCCGACAGGGCTTGCGTCCCGTCGCCGTAGCGTTTCGAAATATCGACCGCCTTCACGATGATGTCGGCGACTTCAACAGGCTCCGCCATGCGGATGGCAGTCACGGATGTCATCGGAGGCTTCCCTGTCCGAGGGCCTTGAAGATGCGTCGTTCCACGACCTGAAGCCCGGTGAGAACCAGGGTGGCGAGCGCGATGATCGAGAAGATCGCAGCGAACATTTCCGCGTATCGGGCTACCGATCGGTAGTAGCTGATGATGTCGCCGATACCGGTCGGCGTGATCAGGAGTTCGGCCAGAACAATACCAATGAAGCCACCGGAAATGCCGAGCCTAAGACCGGCGAAGATCATGCCACTGGCATGCGGCAACATGATCTTGACCACCTGCTGACGCCGCGTGCCCATGAACGACCGGGTCATCTCCAGCAGCGAGTCGCTCGTGTAGCGGATGCCGTTGTAGGAATTCAGCGTCACCATTGGGAGACTGAGGATCACCACCGCGATCACCTTCGCGGTCAACCCGATGCCGTAGGCATAGGTGATCAGCGGGATGATCGCCGCCATCGGCGCCGTCTGCAGGATGATCATCGGCGGGAACAGGGCCCATTCAGACGTCCGCGACAGGCCCATGGCGACCCCGAAGCCCACGCCGAAGACTGAAGTAATAGAGAGCCCGATTAGGAGTGGTGGCAGGGTGCGCCCGTAGGCTGCGATAAGCTCTCCGCTGGAGATAAGCCCGAAGAGCGCGACAACGACGTCGCCGAAGGGCGGAAACGCAAGGCTGATGGGTATCCTGCCGGCCAATTCCCAAAGGCCGAAGAAGAGAGCGAAGGAAAGCAGCTTCCAGACGATCGGCGGAAGGTCACCAACCCGATCCTTCAGCCCCATACCGGGTTCGGAGGACGCGGACGGATCGTGGGAAAGAGTCTCGGCGGACATCAGGTTTCGTTTGCCCCTTGGGCGAAAATCATAGGGTGCCCGCAAACAGGGGGCACCCCTTCTGCATGGCGCGTTCTACTGGTCGCCGTCAGCTACCTTCAGCGCGGCATCGAGCGGTCCGAAGTCCCAGACCTTTTCGAGTTTCTCCGCCATGGCAGGGTCGAGTTTTCCGGCCTGCGCCAGGAACAGGACGTCGGAGGTGGCAGCGGCCTCACCGCCGCCGTCGGTCGGGAAGATGCCGGCAGCAACCGCAGCCTCGAAATAGGGAGTGATGTCTGCGACCTCCTCGTCACTCAGATCGGGAAGCAGCCCGAATTCTTCACGCTGGGCGGCGGGCCAGGACGGATCGGCGACCGTCGCCTTGGCCGACTTGAGGAGCTCCTCAAGCAAGATCTGGACCGCCTCCCCGTTCTCGGCGAGAAAATCCGCGTTGACGTAAAGCGTGGAGTCGGAGGCATCGACGCCGTCCATCGGCAGGCGCCCGAAGCGCTCCGGATCGCTATCGATCAGCACCTTGGAGGACACCATGTCGAGAAACGTCGCCTTGATGTTGCCCTGCTGCATGGCAACGACGCGAACCTCGGACCCCGGCACGTAGGAGATTTCACTGAACTCGATCCCCTTGGCGGTGGCAACGATCTCCGCGAGCGTCTCGGTCCCAGAGCCGCGCGCATGAACCACGAACGCTTCGCCATCAAGCGCTTCCCAGTCGGGATAAAGCGTCTTATCTGCCACCGGAATGTAGGCAAGCTTGCGGATTTGGTAGATGTTGCGGACCGGCGCATCGAGGTTGACGATTGGCTCGTAGGAGTCACCCACGCCCATGTCGACCTGACCGTTCAGGACCGCCTGGAAGACGATATCGTCTGCCCGCAGCGAAGAGAGTTCGATCTCCACTCCCCGCTCTTTCGCGCGTTCGTAGGCGATAAGCTGAATCAGGTCCTCGCCAGAAAACGTATCGGCTTCCGCGATACGGATGGTTCCCACCTCCTGGGCCTGGGCACCTAAGGCTGTCATCGCGAGAAGGGCGGCAATGCCGATTGGCTTGATCATGTTCATTCGGATCTCCATCGAACTTCTAACCGCGAGCGAGACCTGCGGCTCGAAGACAGCGTCGCATGTGGCGGATTAATCAGACCAATGAAAAGATCGAATAAACTATGTGATTACAGTTATAATTCCTGTTTGCCTTTCTCAGGAGCGGCGTGCCGGCGATCACCGGGGCCAGCGGCCGACCTGAGGAATTGCACGAGCTCGGCGAGCAGCGGCGAGGCGGCGGCGGCGGGACGTGACACACACCAGTAACTTGCGCCTGTGCGCCATGCGCTTCCCGGCACCGCGATGAGGCGGCCGACGGCGAGATCGTCCCGGGCAAGAACCTCCGGCAGTAACGCCACCCCTAGGCCTGCTCGGGCCGCTTCCAACACCATGAAGAAGTGCTCGAACGCCAATTGGCTCGCATGATCTGAGACAAGCGCCACGCCATGCCGGTCGGCCCAGCGGTTCCAGGCGAGGGCACGCGTTGTGTGGGTAAGGCGACGGACACGAGCGAGTGCGGCCGGTCCTTCGAGGCCATGCTGGGCGACAAATTCCGGCGCCGCGGCCGCGAGCATGGTTTCCGGCATCAGGCGCTCCGACGCCAACGGCGCCCAACCGCCTCGCCCCCAGGTCACGGCCACGTCCACCGCACCCGGATCCCAGCTGATCGGGTCCTTCCGGTCTGTCCCGAAGTCTGCATCAATGGTGACGAGTTCGACCGATGCTCCAGGACTGTTCTCTAGGAAAGCACCGAGCCTGGGCGTCAGCCAAAGCGCTCCGATGGATGGCAGCGTGCCTATGCGCAACACGCCGGGCGTCGTATGAGCGAAATCTGCCGTCGCCGCTTCGAACCCACGCATGGCCTCGACGGCGAAGCTGCGCAGGCGCTCCCCATCACGTGTCAACGCCAAGCGACGCCCCTCACGCAAAAACAGCACGGCTCCAACCTCCGCCTCCAGCGCCTGCATGCGCCGGCTGACGGCACTCTGGGTGAGGTCGAGGTGCCGGGCGGCCCTCGTAAAACTGCCGAAGCGGGCACACGCCTCGAAAAGCGGCAGCGCGGCGAGCACCCGGGCAGATCGAGTGTGCAACATATGCCATCTCATGAGTTTCTCGAATGCATAGATGATGATATCGCAATTGATCTCATCTGCAGAGCCGGCGTCTCATGCCTCTTGCACAATCCGGAGGAAACCGCATGACCGTTCAGGCCACCGCACGCCCGTTTCATCTCGCATTCCCCGTGACCGACCTCGAGGCGGCGCGCGCCTTCTATCGCGACGTTCTCGGGTGCGCGATCGGCCGTGAGGACCCAGGCAACTGGATCGACTTCGACCTCTACGGCCACCAGATGTCGGCGCATCTCCGCCCCGCCTCGCTGACAAGCGGCGAAACCGGTACCGTTGGAGGGGACGCGGTTCCCATCCCCCACTTCGGCGTGGTCCTCACGATGGACCAATGGACCGACCTTGCTGACCGGCTGAAGGCGGATCCGGAGACGCGCTGGGTGCTCAAGCCGAAGGTGCGCTTCGAGGGTGAACCCGGCGAACAGGCAACGCTGTTTGTATTGGACCCGTCCGGGAACCCGCTCGAGTTCAAGGGCTTTGCATCCGACGCAGCCCTTTTCCAGGCATAGCGGACGCCGCAATCGATCATTGCGGGCGCTCGGCTCTGGGCTCGACTGGGCGCCGGGGAGAGTATCGATCTCACGCAGTTCGCCACCCGTCTAACGCGAGCCTGCGAAAATGACCGCAAGTCGCCCCACTGGCATTTCAAACGCGCGCCATGAAGGCCAATTCGTGAGGCAGGATCTCGCACCTGATGCGGCGCCGGATCTCCGGATCGATGCGCTCGTCATCCTCAGCATAGAGGTCGCAGCCGCGCATGGCCTGGCGAAGGTCGATGTCCTGACCAAGATACTCCATCACCACCCGGTAGCAGGCGATCTCGCGCCCGGACGACCGTGTCACGCCCAGGGTCAGGCCCTGGAGCAGCTGCGGCTGATCCTGCTCGTAGGGATAAAGAATGCTCAGCCAGGGCGCCCGCCCGATCGTCGATTCTCGCTCGAACATGACGATCTTGTCCCCGGTATGGACGAAGATCCCGTTGTACTTCTTCACGCGCACCCGGGGATCACGCGGATAGCGCTCGACGTTGCGGCTGACGATGAAGCCGTTCTGTTCGTAGACATGGCACAGGCCGCGCAGGATGCAGCCCGGATATTCCAGCGGCATGAAGTAGTTGTGGTAGTAGCCGACCTGCTTCAGCAAAGGCGCCACGCTGTCGCTGGTCAGGAACAGCGTCTTGCGGATCTCGTCCGATAGGTCGGAGATGTTCGGCGCGATTGGCCGGCGGATGCTCACCAGCTTCCGAAACGCGTCATGCTCCATCAGCAGCTCGTAGTCCTCCAGGCCGAAATGGTCGGCGATGCGGCGCACGTTGGACAGGCCCGGCTGTGAGGTCCCCGCCATGTACTTTGTGAACTGCTGACGGTTGATGCCAATCTGGCGGCATACCGCCGTGATGGACCGCCCATAGCTACACAACAGGCGAAGATTTGCGGGCAGATCCGCGGCACTCATCCACACAGCTCCGATCTGACGCGATTTGACGCGACTTATGCCACAAGTCGCGTCCAGAAGCGACGCGCCACGGCATTGTGATTGTGCACTGCACCCCGATAGGCTCGCCGCAAGAAACACAGCCGCCACTCTCGGCCGGCATCAATCAGCCTCCAGAAGCATGGGACAGACCTGATGAACCAGCTACCTCGCGCACCGCGCCGCGTGCTTGCAGCCAGCCTCCTTGCGCTGACATTTTCGGCGACCACTGTCAGCGCCCAGGAACTGAATATCCTGACGTGGGAGGGCTATGCTGAGGACGCCTGGATCGACCAGTTCGAGGAAGAGTACGGCGTCGCGGTCAACCCGACCTATGTCGGATCCAACGACGAGTACATGGCAGCGCTTGCGGCCGGCGACACGCGCTACGACGCGGTAGTGATCGTTTCCTCCCTCGCCCAGCCCGCGATCAAGGCCGGCTTCGTCGAGCCGCTCGATCTCTCGCTCATTCCGAATTTCGAGAATATCTCGCCGGAGTTCCGCAAGCTTGAGTTTCTGAAAGACGGCGACACGCAGTATGGCGCGCCCAATTTCTGGGACATCCAGCCGGTGACTTATCTGGCCGACGAAGTGGCGGAATGCAGCTTCGACGTGCTGTTCGACGAGAAATACCGCGGCAGGATCGCCATGTGGGACGATGTTTCCACCATCGGCGATGTCGCCAGCTACATGGGTTTTGAGAACATCTGGGACCTGAGCGACGACGAGCTTGAGCAGGTCAAGCAGAAGATGATCGAGCAGAAGCCGCTGATCCGCCGCTACTGGTCGACCGGTGGCGAAATCATCGAGCTGATGACCAGTGGCGAGGTCGTGGCGACCAACAGCTGGAGCTACGTCACCGAGGCGCTGAAGACCGAAGGCGTGAACGCCGAGCAGTGCGCGCCGGAGCGCCCGACTGCCTGGGTCGACTCGCTGTTCATCGTGAAGGGCACGAAAAACCTCGAGCTCGCGCACACATTCATCGACTTCATGCTTCGGCCGGAGGTCGCCGCGAAGGTCTACGACGTGAGCGGCTTCAGCTTCACCGTCCGCAGCGCCGAGGAGCTCCTTCCCGAAGGCACGCTCGACGGCACCAACCTCTCAGAGGGCCCCGCGTTCGTCGAGAATCTCTCCTTCTGGGGCGAGATCCCCCGACGTGGCCGCTATCTGGAGATCTGGAACGAGGTCAAGGCCGCGACCGTCGAATGAGCGAGACCTCTTTTCTGCGATTGAGCGGGGTCACCAGGCGCTTTGGTGACCTCGTGGCCGTCGACGGGATCGATCTCGACATCCGGCAGGGCGAGTTCATGACCCTGCTCGGCCAGAGCGGGTGCGGCAAGACGACCACGCTGCGTCTCGTGGCCGGCTTCGAGCAGCCAACTGCGGGCGAGATCACTCTCGACGGACGGCGGATTGACCAGGATCCGCCGTTCCGCCGGCCCATAAACACCGTCTTCCAGAGCTATGCCCTCTTTCCCCACATGACGATCGGCGACAACGTCGCCTACGGCCTCCGGTTCGACGGGGTCGGTAGGCGGGAGCGCCGGACGCGGGCCGAGGCGATGCTCGACAGGGTTGGCCTGGCCGATCGGGCCGGCCAGCATCCGTCCATGCTGTCGGGCGGGCAGATGCAGCGCGTCGCGCTGGCGCGGGCGCTCATCAAGGAACCGTCCGTTCTTCTTCTCGACGAACCGCTCTCGGCGCTCGATGCGCAGCTTCGCAAGGAGCTGCAGCTGGAGCTCAAGCGCGTCCAGCGTGAGACCGGCGTCACCTTCATCTATGTCACCCACGACCAGGAAGAGGCAATGATGATGAGCGACCGGATCACGGTGATGAGCCGTGGCCGGATCTGCCAGACCGCCACGCCCGAAGAGGTGATCACATCGCCGGCGACGCGGTTCGTCGCCGAATTTGTCGGGCGCTCGAACAAGCTGGACGGGACCGTAGCGGCCGCCGAGGGCGAACGCGTCCAGGTTCGGCTCGCGTCGGGCGAAACCATTAATGTCGCGCCCGCCGCGGCCGCGCCGGCGGTTGGCGCCGCGGTGCGGCTCGTCTTGCGCGCCAGGGACATGTCCGTCGCCACCGAAGGCTGCGGACCGGTCACGGCAACGCTGCGGGACGTCATCTTCCTCGGCGACGTCCGCAAGCTCATCCTGTCCCTGAAGGACGGCACCGAGGTGGAGATCGACGAGCCTGCCGAGGCATCAGCGCCCCGCGCACCCGGAGAGGCGCTCGGCCTCGCCTTCACCGACGGGCCGGTCCACGTTTTCGAGGCCGACCGTGACTGAGGCATCCGGAGCCCAAAGGACCCGCCGGTTCGCTCGCCCATCGCTGACGACCCTGGTGTGCGGGCTCGCCGCGCTCGTCTACGTCGCCGTCTTTATCGCCTACCCCTACGCACACGTGGGCGTGTTCAGCTTCTGGGAGAAGGATCTCTATTCGATCCGGCCCGCTTTCATTCTCGACAACTACGCACGCATCGTGGAGCGGCCGCTCTACCTGCATGTGATCGGCAATTCGCTGCGGATCGCCGCCTTCGTCACCCTCATCTCCGCCGTCCTCGGCTATACGCTCGCCATGTTTCTCGAGCGGTACGCGGGACGCTGGAAGACACTCCTCTTCTTCCTGCTCATCGTGCCGCTGTGGACCAGCTTCCTGCTGCGCGCCTACGTCTGGAAGATCATTCTCGGCCGCAACGGGCTGATCAGCGGCATCCTCGGCCAGTTCGGCATTCAGCCAGACGACATCGGCTTCATGCTCTACAGCGAGGTCTCGATCGTCATCGCGCTTGTCTACATCTTCGTGCCGTTCGTCGCGATCCCGGTCTTCGCGGCGCTGGAGAAGATCCCGCCCTCCTACCGAGAAGCCAGCGCGGATCTTGGCGCCCGGCCGTTCCAGACGTTCCTCGACGTCGTGTTTCCGCTGACCGTCCCGTCGCTCCTCGCCGGATCTACCATCGTGTTCTGCCTGTCGTTCGGCGACTTCATCACGCCGGCGCTGCTTGGCGGCAGCGACAACATCATGATCGCCAACATTATCATCGGGCAGTTCGGAGCGGCCTTCGACTGGCCGTTCGGCAGCGCGCTGGCGATCGTCGTCCTGGCAACGGTAATGCTTGTAGTCACCACCGCGGCCTGGATCGGCAACCGAGTGGCGGAAGGACGGTGATGGCAAACGGCAAGCCCCCCCGCCTCGCCTTCGGCGTAGCTGCGTTTCTGATCTACGCTTTCATGTACGTGCCGATCGCGGTACTGGTCGGGTTCTCCTTCCAGGAGAGCCGAGTCCTCTCCTGGCCGATCGAGGCGTGGTCGCTGCGTTGGTACGCGGCCCTGTTCGAGAACCGCCAGCTGCTGGAGGCCCTCGTCAACAGCCTCCAGGTGGCCACCGCCTGCGTGGTCGTGACCAGCCTCGTCGGCGTGCCGCTGGCCCTGGCGCTGAGACACTTCGACCATCGCTTCGTCGCGCTGCTGGAACGCACCATCCTGATGCCGCTGATCGTGCCGCCGCTGATCACCGGCCTCGCGATCCTGCTGATCCTCAACCGCGCCGGCATCCAGCTTTCTCTGGCCACCATCATCCTCGGTCAGAGCGTGGTGTGGATGCCGATCGTCGTGACGCAGGTCTATGCCCGCCTGCGCAGCCTCGACAAGGAGCTGGAACACGCCAGCATGGATCTCGGTGCGAACCGGCTGCAAACCTTCTTCCACGTGACGCTTCCCTCGATCCGCACATCGGTCGTCGGCAGCGCCCTGCTCGTCTTCACCCTCTCCTTCGACGAGCTTCCCGTCACCTTCTTCCTCACCGGCTCGGAAAACACCCTGCCGATGTTCATCTGGTCGATGCTGCGGATCGGCATCACGCCCGAGATCAACGCGATTGCCTCGCTGACGGTCCTGGCTTCGATACTCCTGACCCTCGCCGGCATCCGCCTCCTCCTCAAGAAAGACAAGGTTAGGTAAGGCCATGCATCAGGGACTGAACGAAATGGGCGGCATGATCCCCGCCGTCGACCTGTCCAAGCGCGACCGGATCGCGCTGATGATCATCGACATGCAGTATCACGATGCCTCGCCGGACCACGGCATGACACGCGCCTGGGAGGCCGCCTACCCCGGTTCGATGAGCTATTACAACGACCGGCTGCGCGACGTGACCGTGCCGTCCATCCGCAGGTTGCTGGACTATTTCCGGCAGGAGGACCTGGCGATCGTCCACGTTGTCATCGGCTCGCCCTACCGGGATCTCCGCGACTGCCCGCCCCGTTTCCGTGTCTGGACCCGCAACATGGAAAAGGCGGTCGGAATCGAAGACGTCTGGTGGACCGAAAACCCGGACTTCGCGGTGATCGAGCCGCTTGCCCCGCACCCCGGCGAAACGGTCGTGCGCAAGACCACCAACGGTGCCTACAACGGCAGCGAGATCGACGCGACCCTGCAACGCATGGGCATCTCCGGCCTCGTCATCACTGGGTGCGTAACCAGCGCCTGCGTTGAGACGACGGCGCGCGACGCGGCCGACCGCGGCTATGACTGCGTCCTCGTCTCCGATGCGTGCGCCGACTACGACCCCGACATGCACGCCGCCACGCTGAAGGCCTTCGGCCTCTATTTCGGCAGCGTCGCGACCAGCGCCGACGATGTCATCGGGGCCGTCAGTACCGGATCCTCAATCTGAACCAGGACAACGGGGAAGGCTTGCGCGGTCGGACACGCCAAGGCCGTCCTTTGGCCTGCTGCCGGTTTTTCGGACACGCAGTTAGGCTACCATAGCTCGTTGCTCGAACTCGACGGGGCTCAGATAGCCCAGTGTCGAGTGTCGACGCCGAGGATTGTAGAAGCGCGTTCGCGGGACTTTGAGGTCACTGCCATACGCTTCGCGACCTTGAAGGCGTCCTTCATCGGCTGATCGTCGAGCCGGTAGCCCCAGGCAGGGCGTGCGACTGAAAATACGGCAGCAAGGTGCGACAGGTAGTTTGCAACGGTTTGCGGTTGCCGGGTTTCCGCAAGCTCCTGTGCAAACCCGAAGATGTCGCCGCTTGTGATGTTGGGGCACGACATTTTGGCGATGTCGAAACCCGTGATCGAACGGAGGACCTGAGCCTTCGTCCTTCCGATCTCGCGCACACTGTCGTTCACGTACCGATCGATGGCATGAGCGAGCGTGGGCGAACCCGATCGGAGGCGAGCACGCTGTTCCGGATCGCGTTCCTCCTTCTCGCGTCTAGCATTCCAGGCGACCGCGGCGGCGCGACGGCCGAAAGTCCGATCCTTCCGCAGAACGGTGACCCCGTTTTTCCGAATGCCGATCTGCGCTACGTACTCCCATCGCCATGCCCGTGCGCACGCCGCCCCCCTCCTTTGCCTTGAGGCGGGACCGTGTCGCGCACAGCTGCAGGGTGAGCCGAGGCCAACGATGATCGGGTCAGAGGAACATGACCGAGACGGAAACGCGTACCATGCCGGTCACGGGACAGGACAAACCGGTCGCCTATACGGGCGGCCCCGGCACGCCCCGTTTCGCCGTCGCACCGATGATGGAGTGGACGGACCGGCACTGCCGCGTCTTCCATCGCCGGCTCACGCGCCATGCTCTTCTTTACACCGAGATGGTAACCGCCCAGGCCGTCGTGCACGGCGACCGCCAGCGCCTGATCGGCTATTCGCCCGAAGAGCATCCCCTCGCGCTGCAGCTCGGCGGCAACGATCCCGACCTGCTCGCCGAGGCGGCCCGCATTGCCGAGGACGTCGGCTACGACGAGGTCAACCTCAATGTCGGCTGCCCGTCGGACCGGGTAAAGGACGGCTTCTTCGGCGCCTGCCTGATGGCCGATCCCGACCTCGTGGCGCGCGGCGTCGCTGCCATGAAGCGCGCCGTCTCCCTCCCCGTCACGGTCAAGTGCCGCATCGGCATCGACGACCAGGATCCCGAGACCGGCCTCGACCGCTTCGCCGACGCCGTGGTCGACGCCGGCACCGACGCCCTCTGGGTGCACGCCCGCAAGGCCTGGCTGCAGGGCCTGTCGCCGAAGGAGAACCGGACCGTTCCGCCGCTGGACTACGACCGGGTCTACCGGCTGAAGCAGCGGCTGGGGCCGCTGTTCGTCGGGATCAACGGCGGTATCGAGAGCCTCGACGACGCCGCGGCTCACCTCGCCCATGTGGACGGGGTGATGCTCGGACGCGCCGCCTATCACATGCCGGGCCTGCTTGCCGGCGTCGACCGGCGCTTCTACGGCGCCGGCGGGCCGGATGCGGATCCCGTCGAGATCGCTCGCGCCATGGTCCCTTACCTGGAAGGCATCGTGGCCGAAGGCTGGCGTCCGGCCGCCCTCACCCGCCACATGCTCGGCCTGTTTCACGGCGCCCCCGGTGCGCGCGCCTGGCGCCGTGCGCTTGCGGAGCAGGCGGCCCGGTCCGGCGCGGGCGCCGAGGTGCTTGTCGAGGCTCTCGCCGGCATCCTCGACGCAGGCGCCGCGCATGCCCGCACCCAGGCGGCCGACCGCCCGCCGGCGGAAGTCACCCTTTCCTGAGCGCCCTCCGGCCAATCCCGATCGCAAACCTCTGTCCGCGCCGGCCTCGCCCGGGGCCGGGCGCCTCCCAGCGCGCCGTCTCCACGTTGATCTTTCACAACTCCTGTGCGGCCATGAGACGCTAGTGTCGCGGGCGACGGGCGGGTCAACCGCTAACAGCCGATGCAGGAGACGGCCACCGATGACGCCAACGGACGCGAGGGAGGGGCACCAGTGACCGACGGAAGCCTCAATGCCGCCACCGGACCGGATGGCCTCGCCGGCGAGCGGGATCCCATGGTCCGCGCCGTCACGGCCGCCGACGTCCGCGACGCCTTCGCGGCCGGCATGGCCGACTGGCGCGAATGCCCGCTTTACGGGCTGGCGTTCGGAGCCGTCTATGCCGGCCTCGGCATGGTGATCCTCACGGTCCTTCTCGCCGGTGATCTCACCACCCTCATTGTTCCCGCTCTGTCGGCCTTCCTGCTCATCGGCCCCGGCATCGCCCTTGGGCTTTACGAGATCAGCCGGCGGCTGGAAGCCGACGAGCCGATCCGCCCCGGGCCGATCGTCACGGCCGGACTGCGCCATGGCGGTGGCCAGGTTGCCCTGTTCGGGGCCGTTTTGGTGGCCATTGCGCTCGTCTGGATGGGCGCGGCAGAGTTGATCTCGATCGCGCTTGCCGGCGACCGCGGCGGTTCGGTGGCCGGACTGCTCAGCTGGGTCGCCACCACCGGCGACGGGCTGCGCTACGCGCTCGTCGGCACGATCGTCGGCGCCGTATTCGCCGGCGCCACCTTCCTGATCGGGGTCGTCGCCGGCCCGATGCTCTTGGATCGTGATTTGAGTGCGGTCCAGGCCTGCCGGACCAGCGCACGGGCGGTCGGCCGCAGTCCCGGAGCCTTCCTGCTCTACGGCCTGCTGGTCACCATCATCATCGCGGCGGGAATGGCTGCCTTCCTGGTCGGGCTCCTGGTCGCCCTGCCGGTCATCGGCTTCACCACCTGGCACCTCTACCGGCGCGCGGTCGGCTGACAGCGGAGACGAGGGCACAAGCCGCGGCGTCCTTCAGGCCGCTTCGGCCTCCGCCGCTTCCGGCTGGTCCTGGCACCGAACGGACCCGTATCGCAGCCGCTCCTTCGCCGGGCCATCAGGCGGGGCCGCCGCTCGCCGCCTCGTCATTGGCCGCGCCCTCGAGCCTGAGCCGCTGTTCCATGCTGGCGGAGGGCATCGGCTTGCCGAACAGGAAGCCCTGGAACTGGCCGCAGCCCAGCTGGCGCAGCGTCGCGAACTCCTCGTCGCGTTCGACGCCCTCGGCCTGGATGGTCAATCCCATCTTCTGGGCGAGAACCACCATCAGCTCGCAGATAGCGTACTTCTCCACAGACGTGTCGATGTTCGTTACGAACGAGCGGTCGATCTTGATCTTGTCCACCGGCATCTCGTGCAAGCGCTCCAGCGACGACGAGCCGCGTCCGAAATCGTCGATGGCGATCTTCACGCCGAGCCCTTCCTTGAGCCGCTTCAGCAGCCGGTCCCCCCGATCTCCGGAGTGCATCAGCGCCGTCTCGGTGACCTCGATCTCCAGCGCCTCAGGCGGCAGTCCCGAATATTCCAGCGCCGAGCGGACCGTGGTTTCCGTTTCGTCCAGGATCAGCTCGCGCGGCGACAGGTTGACCGAGATCACCCCCGGCTGAAGCATCCGCGTCTGCCACAGGCGCATCTGCCGGCAGGCCTCGAACAGCACCATCCGGTCGATCTCGAAGATTAGCCCGGTCTCCTCGGCTATGGGAATGAACTCGCCGGGCAGCACCAGCCCGCGGTCGGGACTGCGCCAGCGCACCAGCGCTTCCATGCCGATGGTCCGGCCGCCCGACACGTCCACCACCGGCTGGTAGTAGATGACGAATTCGCGCTTGGAGAGCGCGCCGCGGATCTTCGCCTGAACGTCGAGCCGCTGGGCGGAGGCGCGGGTAAAGGCGCCCTCGTAGAACTGGTAGCTGCCCTTGCCGCTGCGCTTGGCCTGGTAGGCTGCCGCATCGGCATGGCCGATCAGCTCCAGCGCGTCGCTGCCATCGTCCGGAAAGCGGCTGATGCCGATGGAGGTCTCAACGAAGATCTCGTGATCCCTGTCGATCTCGATCGGCTTCTCGAAACAGGCGCGAACCCGCTCCGCCAGCGCCGTGGACTGCAGCTTAGAGCGCACGGACGGCTGCATGATCAGGAATTCGTCCCCGCCGAAGCGCGACACAACGTCGGAATCGCGCAGCACCGTCCGGAGCCGCTGCCCGACTGCGACCAGCAGCTTGTCGCCGATCTCGTGGCCGTAGGTGTCGTTGACATATTTGAAATCGTCGAGGTCCAGGAAGTGGACCGCCACGCCGTCGCCCTCCCGGCCTGCGGCCGTGAGCGCCGTCTTGAGCTCGCTCACGAACTTGCGCCGGTTGGGCAGGCCGGTGAGCTCGTCGTTGTGGGCCAGGTCGACCAGCCGCTGCTCGGTCTGCTTGAGCCGGGTGATGTCGGTGAAGACGCCGACATAGTTGACGACTTCCTCTTTCTCGCCGAGCAGCATCGTCACCGAGCACAGGAGCGGGATCAGGCTGCCGTCCTTGCGCCGTCCCCAGGTCTCGCCCTTCCAGAATCCGCGTTCGCGCACCGCGCGCCGGATCTCGCCGATCAGTTCCGGCGTGGCCTGCACCGGTGGAATGCGGCGAAGATTCTGGTCGACGACGTCGGCCTGGCTGTAGCCGGTGATGCGCTCGAAGGCCTGGTTGACCGTCACCACCTTCAGCGTCGCGTCGAGAACGAACACGCCGTCGCGCGTGGCCTCGAAGACCGCCGCGAGCAACCGGATGCGCTCCAGGCGCTTCTTGTCGTCGGTGATGTCCCGGCCGATGGACTGGATCTCGGTGAGGGTGCCGTCCTCATCGAAGATCGCGCGATCCGTCCACTGGTGCAGCCGCCGGCCTCCGCCGCGCACCTCAACGGAGTGTTCGAAAGTCTTCCAGGGCTCCTGCGCCGAAAAGCTGTTGTAGTGCGCCAGCACCACGTCGCGCTCGTCCTGCGGAACCCGGTCGGCAAACCGGTGACCGACCACCTGCTCGATCGGGAGGCCGACGTGGCGTCGGTAGACCTCGTTGGCAAAAGTCACGGTGGTGTCCGGAGTAAACCGGACGATCATGTCGAGGTGCTGCTCGACGATGGACCGGTACCGGGCCTCGCTCGCACGCAGTTGTGCCTCGATGCGCTTGCGATCGGTCACGTCGCGGCCGATCGACTGGAACTCGATCAGGTCGCCGTCGTCGTCGAAGATCCCGCGGTCCGTCCACTCCTGCCACCGCATTTCGCCGCCCGGCAGGCTCACCCGGTACTCGAATGAGCGCACGGAATCGGTGGGCGTGACCCGGCCGAGATGCGCAAGTGCGCGCGCCCGGTCCGACGTCGGAAGGAAGGCGATGAACGGCCGGCCGACAAGTTCGTCGACAGACCGGCCGAAGGCATGGGCATAGGCGGGGTTGACGTAGGTCAGCGTGGTGTCCGGCTTGAACCGGCAGATCAGGTCGACCTGGTCTTCCACGATCGAGCGGTAGCGCGCCTCGCTCGCCTTCAGGTCCGCCTCGATCCGCAGCCGCTCGGTAATGTCGCTCACCACGGCCGTATAATAGGATCGCGATCCCGGCGCGCGCTGGACCTCCGATAGGGTGACTTCGGTCCAGACCGTTCCGCCATCCGGACGCTTCAGACGCAGACGGATCGGAGCCTGCGAGGGGCTTTCGGACGCCGTTGCAACAAGCTGCCGGAAGTGCTCGGCGGACGCCTCGTCGAGGAAGGCCGTCAGCGGCTTGCCGCGCATCAGCCGTCCCGGTTCGCGCACCATCGCGTCGAAGGCGGAGTTGGAATAGACGATGGCGTGTTCGCCGCGCTCGGAATCGAGAATGACGATCCCGGTGTCGGAGGCGTCCATGGCGGTGGCTTGCACGCGGATCCGGTCAACGAGTTGCCGGTGCTCGGTCGTCTCGCGCGCCGCGCCGTGCCAGATCACGCCGCCTTCGGCGCGGCGCTCCGGGGTGGCGTGGGCTTCCACCCAGATCTCGCCCTTCACCGGATGCTGGACGCGGAATTCCTCGCTCCACTCCGCGAGCGCCTCCGCGTCCCGGCGCATGGTCTCCTTGACCCGGTCGCGGTCACGGACATCGACACAGTCCAGCATCGGCTCGCAAGAGGTCGCGACATCGTCCGGCGCGATGCCGAACACGTCGCGGATCCCGTCGCTGGCATAGGTGAAGTAGCCGGTGCCGTCGCCGCGCCAGACGCACTGGTAGATCACGCCGGGCAGGTTGGCCCCGATCTTGGTCATCGTCGCGGCGTTCTCGCGCATCTGGGCGTTGATGCGATCGCGGTTGAAGCGGAGCTCCGTCGCCTCGAGCAGGGTGCGATAGTTGTTCAGGCACAGGACGCCGAGCAGCGCGCCGTAGAGCGACAGGATGCCCGCCAGCCCATAGGCCGCGCTGGTGCCGAGGGCAACAAGCTCGACGACGAGCGGACCGAGAGCCAGGGCAGCGAAGGCCACCACCGAAAGCGGGCTCGCCGAGCGCGAGGCGGCGTGGCCTCCGGCGAACCCGGCAAGGACGAAGGGCACCAGTAATCCCGACAGGCCCTGGTCCAGTTGCGGGCGGAACAGGACCACGGCGGCAACGCCCCACAACAGACCGTAAAGCGCGTCACCGGCAACGAACCAGGCATGCCACTGGTCGGCACGGCTGCCCCGTGTCGGGGACCGCCGGAAGCGCAGCACCAACAGGATGTTGATGCAGGCAACGACGACGGCGAACAGGAACAGGAGCGGAAGCGTTGGCGCGCGCGGTCCGTAACCGAGCACAAAACCAAGGATCAGGATGGCAAGCGGGTGAAGCAGGGCCTGGAACGGCGTTGCGCTGCGCGCCACGAGTTCGTTGAACGAACGACGGATCGCACGAGCCATCTCGTCCCTGCCCGGTCCCTTGGACCGATCGGTTGCCGCGGAGCGCCTGGTCATCGTGCCGTGGTCTTTGCCGCCATGAAGCCGGCAGTCGCGGCTGCGAAACACGCCACTGCCCGAATTCGGCAATCATATCATCGAATTGCCATACAAGACATCATACGACCTCAACGCGTGTCGCCTGGCAACCGCCGCTCAGGGTTTGGGACATGCTGGAGCGCACTTTTTTCACGATTTCGTGAACGATAAAGACAGGGCGTGGCAATCTGGCCACTCAGGCACGGTCCAGGATGTGGATGTAGGAGCCGCAGACCGTCCCACGGACGGCCCCTGCTGGCGGAAGATCCGAGCCGGCCGCGTCTTGCAGCCTGAAGAGCGGTGCGGTGGCCGGCGCCACGGTCTCCACCGAGTAGTGGAATTCGTGCCCTTTGAGGCGCGTTGACCAGGGCAACGGCCCCGCATGGTCGGCCACCCGGTAGCCGAGGCTGCGCCTGCGCTGCGCAAAGCTTGTCACATGGTCGAGAAGACCGGTCATGGCGTGCGTTGTCCCGTCGGCATCCACCAGCGCCCGGCCGAGCGCCATGTAGCCGCCGCACTCGCCGTAGACGAGATGACCCGCTTCCGCATGGTCCCGCAGCCCCCGATGAAACGCCGTCGCCGCCGCCAGCCGGGCGCCGTGCAACTCCGGGTAGCCGCCGGGCAGGAACACTGCATCCGCCGCCTGGTCGGGTGCCTCGTCGGCGAGCGGCGAGAAGAAGACCACCTCCGCACCGGCCCGCCGCCAGCCATCCAGGAGATGCGGGTAGGAAAAGGCGAAGGCCTCGTCGCGGGCCACCGCGACGCGTTGGCCCAGCGGCTGCAGCGGGTCCGGAGGTGGCCCGCCCGCCGGCTCGGCCGCCGCCATCATCAGCGCGTCGAGGTCGACGCCCTCCGCCACGGCGCGACCGGCCGCCGCAACGAAAGCGGCGAGATCGGGATGCTCGCCCGCCTGCACCAGGCCCAGATGACGCGAGGGGATGGCCAGTGCGGGGTCGGTGTGGACACAGCCATAGCAGAGCTGTCCCGCCGCCTCGATGGCGGCGCGCAGCATCGTCTCGTGCCGGGCGCTCGCCACCTTGGTCAGGATGACCCCGCTCACCTCGATGGTCGGATCGAAGCTGGTGAAGCCATGCACCAGCGCCGCCACCGAGGCGCTCTGGCGCGATGCATCCACGGCCAGCACGACCGGCAGATCGAGATGCCGTGCCAGGTCGGCGGTCGAGCCCCTTCCCTTCGCCGGCCCGTCGAAGAGCCCCATCACCCCTTCGATCAGCAGCACATCGGAGCCTGCAGACGCCTCGCCTGCGAGCGCGCTCACCAGGTTCGGCCGCATGGCCCAGAGATCGAGGTTCGGCACCGGTCGAACCGAGGCGGCATCGTGGAAGCGGGCATCGATATAGTCCGGTCCGGTCTTGGCGACCGCAACGGCGTGTCCGCGCTCGCGCAGGGCAGCGGCAAGCCCCAGGGTCAGGACCGTCTTGCCGGATCCCGACGACGGGGCGGCGATCAGGAGACCTGCCGTTTCGCCGTCCTCATCCGACATCACCGATCCCCATCTGCTCGACATAGCGGCCGACATCCGCCCGCAGGCTGACCGTCGGCCCAACCACGACGATGGCCGGAGTCGTGAGCGCGCCCGCAGCGGCCAGCTCGCCAACCGCGCCGAGAGTGCTGTCCACCACCGACTGTTCAGGAAGCGTGGCGTGGGACACCACGGCCACCGCGTCGTCGGGCGTCCGCCCCCCATCCATCAGCTTCTCTGCGATGGCCGGCAGGTTCTTCACCGCCATATACATGACCAGCACCGGCGCGGCCGTGGCCACCGCCGCCCAGTCGACGCCGGCCGGCACGGTCCCGGAGGAATCGTGGCCAGTCAGGAACAGGACGCTGTGATTGGTGTCGCGATGCGTCACCGGGATGCCCGTATAGCCGACCCCGCCAATGCCGGCGGTGATCCCCGGCACGATGCGGAACGGCACGCCCGCCGCCGCAAGGGTCTGGCATTCCTCGCCGCCGCGTCCGAACATGAACGGATCGCCGCCCTTGAGTCGCAGCACCCGCTTGCCAGCGCGGGCCAGGTCCACGAGGCGGGTAGAGATGTCGCTCTGGTGAGCCGACGGCTTTCCGCCGCGCTTGCCGGCATATTCGAGAAGCGCCCCTTGCGGTACCCACTGAAGGATCTCGGTTCCCACCAGCGCGTCGTAGATCACGGCGTCGGCTCGGGTGAGCGCGTGGTAGCCGAGGAGCGTCAGGAGACCTGGTGCGCCTGGTCCGGCGCCGACCAGCCACACGGTGCCGGGATCGAAGCTCGGAAAGCCGACCCGGTCGAGCGCGGCGAAGGACGGGGTCTGTGGACTGTCGCTCATGCCAGCCCTCCCGTCTCGATGGCGGAAGCCGGCCGATGAGCCGGCCGTCCGCTTCCGAACGCGGCGCGTTGCGCCGCGGCTGGACCACGGGCGCCTGCGCCACGGCGGCCACCAAGGCCGCCTACACAGCGCTCGTCACCGGCACCTTCCCCGACCCCGTTGAAATCCTGCTGCCCAAAGGCGAACGCCCTGCCTTTGCTCTTGCCCGCGAGGACAGTGGCCCGGGCTGGGCCCAGGCTGGCATCGTCAAGGACGCCGGCGACGATCCGGACGTCACGCACGGCGCGCTCATTGTGTCCACCGTCCGACCGGGTGCGCCGGGCACCGGCATCGTCTTTTGCGCCGGACCGGGCGTGGGCACAGTGACCCGCCCCGGCCTTCCGGTCCTGCCCGGCGAGCCGGCCATCAATCCGGTGCCGCGCGCGCTCATGCGCGCCGTCATCGACGACGCATCGGCAGCCCTCGGCGGGCCGGCCGACGTGGAGATCGAGATCTCGATCCCCTCCGGCGAAAAGCTCGCGGCGAAGACCTGGAACCCGCGCCTCGGCATCGAGGGGGGCCTGTCGATCCTCGGCACCACCGGCATCGTTCACCCGTTCTCCTGCTCGGCCTGGATCCACTCCATTCATCGCGGCATCGACGTGGCCCGCGCCACCGGCCTGGGCCACGTCGCGGGGTCTACCGGATCGACCTCGGAAGCGGCCGTGAAGGCCTTTCACGACCTGCCGGACACGGCCCTCTTGGACATGGGCGACTTCGTCGGCGGCATGCTCAAATATCTGCGCAATCACCCCGTCGACCGTGTCACCGTGGCCGGTGGGTTCGCCAAGCTCACCAAGCTCGCCCAGGGCTTCCTTGACCTGCACTCCGGCCGCAGCCAGGTGGATTTCGAGTGGCTGGCGCAGGCTGCGCGGACCGCAGGTGGAAGCGAAGCCGTGGCGACGACCATCCTCGGCGCCAATACGGCGGCCGAGGCCCTGTCGATCGCGCGCGCAGCCGACATCGATCTCGCGGCACCCGTGGCGCTTGCGGCCCGCGAGCGTGCGGTGCGCGTCGTCGCCGGTCGGCCGATCAGGGTCGACGTTCTGGTGGTGGACCGTCAGGGAAGGATCATCGCCCATGCCGGCTAACATCCTCGTGCTGGGCGGAACGACGGAGGCCCGGGCGCTGGCCGACCATGTCGCCGACGATGGCCGCCACGCCGTGGTGACGGCGCTTGCCGGCCGCACCGCCGAGCCAACGCCGCGCAAGGGCACGGTGCATCTCGGCAGCTTCGGCGGGACCGACGGTCTGCGCGACCACCTGCTGGCGGAAAACATCGACCTGCTGGTCGATGCCACGCACCCGTTCGCCGCGCGCATATCGATTGCCGCAAGGCAGGCTGCCCGGTCGGCCGGCCGCCCCTATCTGCGGCTGGAGCGCCCCGGCTGGGTCGAGACCGAAGGCGATCGCTGGACGCGGGTCGCAAGCCTTGCCGAGGCGGCCGAGACGCTCGCCCCCGGCGCCAACGCCTTCGTTACCGTCGGTCGACAGGAACTCGGACCATTCCTCCGCCGACCGGACGCAACCATCGTCGCTCGCACCATCGAGAAGCCCGAGCATCCCCTGCCGGAGCGCATTCGCCTCATCCTCGACCGGCCACCCTACGCGCTGGAAACGGAACTCGTCATCCTGGCGCGCTACCGGATCGACGTGCTGGTCACCAAGAACTCCGGCGGCGACGCCACCGCGGCGAAGCTCGTCGCCGCCCGCCAGGCCGGGCTTCCGGTGATCATGATCGACCGGCCCGGCGGCCAACCGCCCGCCGACGCCGCCGACGTGAAGAGCTGCCTGGCGCTCATCGAGCGGCATCTTCACTCTCCTTGAGCTTCTTCTTTTTCTTCTTCGGCCGCAGGATGTGCTTGTGGGTCGGGTCGTAGAGCCTGGAATCGGTGAAATCACTGGCGTCGAGCACACGACCGACGAGCACCAGCGCCGTCCGCGTTAGCTTGGCCTCCTTCACCTTCCCCGCGATGTCGGAAAGCGTGCCACGCAGGATCGCCTGGTCCGGCCACGTCGCGCGATAGATCACCACCACCGGGCAGTCCGCGCCGTAGAACGGCGTCAGCTCGCGCTCGACGTGGCGCAGATTGCGCACCGAGAGATGGATGGCCAGCGTCGCCCCGGAACGCCCCAGCGTCGCCAGATCCTCGCCCTCGGGCATCGCCGACGACTTCATCGTCGTGCGTGTCAGGATGACCGTCTGCGAGATGTCGGGCAGCGTCAGTTCCTGACCGAGCTCGGCCGCGGCGGCCGCGAACGCCGGCACGCCGGGCGTGATGTCATAGGGAATGCCCAGCGCCTGCAGCCGTCGGATCTGCTCGCCGATGGCGCCATAGATCGACGGATCGCCGGAATGCACCCGCGCTACGTCCTTGCCATCCGCGTGCGCCGCCTCGATCTCCGCCAGGATCTCGTCGAGGGTCATCGGTGCGGTATCGACCACCCGGGCGTCCTTCGGCGCCGCCGCCACGACCTCTTCCGGCACCAGCGAGCCGGCATAGAGGCAGACCGGGCAGGCCTCGATCAGTTTCAGGCCGCGGACGGTGATGAGATCCGGCGCGCCGGGGCCGGCGCCGATGAAATGGACCGTCATGCCGCCCCCCGCTTCGCCTCGTAGCCGCGTGGCGTGTAGACCCGGACCGATCCATCGCCGCGCGTCAGAGTCCGCGTGGCCGTGGAGCCGACCACCACCAGAGACAGCATGTCCACCGTTTCCGGGTCGAATTCGGAAAGCGTCGTCACGCTCAGCCTTTCGCGCGGACGCCCGAGGTCGGCGGCCACCATCACCGGCGTGTCGGCCGGGCGATGCTCTGCCAGGATCGCAAGGGCGCTGGGCAATTGGTCTCGGCGGCGCTGGGAGCGGGGATTGTAGAACGCGATAACGAAATCTCCTTCGGCGGCGGCGCGCACACGGCGCTCGATCGCCGCCCACGGGGTGAGCAGGTCGGACAGGGAAACGCAGCAAAAATCGTGACCGATGGGTGCGCCGAAGCGCGCGGCGGCGGCCTGGACGGCGGAAATGCCCGGAGCCACAACCACCTCCACGCGGCGCTCCGCGTCGCTGGCGGAGGGCTCGGCGAGGCACTCAAAGACCAGCGTCGCCATGGCGTAGATGCCGGCGTCGCCCGACGAGATCAGCGCCACGTCGCGCCCTTCGGCGGCCAGCGCCAGCGCGTGCTGGACCCGGCCGATCTCGGCGCCGAGGTCGAAGCGATGGTCGGCCTGGCCGTGGGCAAGATCGCCGACGAGATCGAGATAGAGGCCATAGCCGACCCAGTCGGTCGCCTCCTCCAGAAGCATCGTCGCCTCGCCGCTGCGCCAGGCCTCCTGGCCGGGACCGATGCCCACCACCGAGAGACGCCCGCGAGGCCGGCCAGTGGCCTCGATGGCGATGGGACCGGGCGCCACGGCCACCGCGCAGGTGGCGCGCTGCGTCTTGGTCTTCTCCACAAGCAGTCGACCGTCTGGCCCGGCGGCCGCCAGGGCCGCGCCTTCCGCGACGCCCGGCACACCCACCTCCGACAGCACCACCTCCGACGGGTTGGCAAGCCGGCCGGATACGGCGCCAAGCTCCTCCTGCGTGAAGAAGCGGGCCGGCACGCCGAAATGGGTTGCAAGTGCGTGCACGGCCGGCTCGTCGGCCTTGCGGTCGAGCGAGACGATGCAGGCGACCGCCTCGCGGGCAACGCCTGCCTCGTCCAGCACGTCCTCGGCCAGGCGGATCAGGTCATCGGGCGGGCAACCGCGGTCGGTGCCGACGCCGAGCGCCAGCGAGCGGGGACGGTAGACGAGCGTGGTCATGCGCCCCTCATCTGGTTCGGGAAGATCTTTGACGATCGAGGACACAAGCCGGACGTCGCCGAACGCCCAGCGCGGCAAGCGAGCATCGGACAGCCAGTCGAGCGCCGGATCCACGACGGCGGACGCGCCATCGAGAAGTGCGGCCATCGCCGCCTTGGCGTCTTCTGGGTTGGCCAGGCTCCAGCCCGCCGGGGGATCGTCCAGCGCGACGCCGAAGCGCAGGTCGCCAGCCGTGGTCACGGCAGCGACGCCACCCAGCTCCGCCGCGATCCGGCGGGCGAGATCGTTGGCACCGTGATGCCCGCCCAGAACCGGCACCACGGCGGATCCGTCCTCCGCCACGGCCACCACCGGCGGGTCGTCCTGTTTTCCGCCGATGACCGGAGCCAGCAGCCGAACGACGATCCCGGTGGCACAGATTCCAATGACCGGCCGGCCGGCCTGGAAGGCTGTACGCATCTCGTCGCCGAACCGGCCGGCCGCCGCTTCCTGCCCGGCGGCGGACGGACCGGCCACGACCGAGCATTTGCCGAGGACACCGCGCACCCGTTCGGCGGTCTCCAGCCCCCGCTCCGTCAGCACGAAGAGGGCGGGCGTCATCGCCATTCTTCATCTCCCCGGTAGACCAGGATCGTCGAGAAATAGGGACGCGCCCCCTCCGGCAGCGCGTCCAGCCGCGTCACCGCCTGGTCCGGCGCCGTCGCGCGCTCCACCAGCACCGAGGACGCCTCGAGCCCCTGCGCGCGCAAAACGCCGCGCACGGCGTCGATGTGCCGGCCGACCTTGACGATTGCCGCGGCATCGCAGGTGGCAAGCTCGGCGGCGAGACGCTCGGGGTCGAGAGGCGCCGGCAGCACCTTCAGCACCTCGTTGCGTGCCGCGAGCGGCCGCCCGGCTTCCGCGGCACACGCCGTCAGCGAGGTGATGCCGGGGACGACGACCGTCTCGAACCGCTCCGACAGCCGGGCGAACAGATACATCGCGCTGCCGTACACCATCGGGTCGCCTTCGCAGAGAAGCGCCAGGGAGCTGCCCCGCGACAGCTCCGCCGAGATCCGCTCCGCCGCCTCGTCGTAGGCCGCCCGGCCCGGCCCCCGCTCCACCTTCATCGGCATCAGGAAGCCGATCTCGCGCGCGTCCGGCGCGATGTGGGCGGCCGCGATCTCGCGCGCCTTGGCCCCGCCGCTTTCGGTGGTCGGATAGGCCACCACGTCGGCCTCCGCGATGATGCGCGCGACCTTGAACGTGATCAGCTCCGGGTCGCCGGGCCCGACACCGACGACGTGAAGGCGGCCGCTGGTCATGGCTTCACCACCCGCCACTGCAGCACGCTCATGCGCGGCCGCATCGCCCGGAAGCGGCCGACCGCATCCTGCTCCGACACGTCGATGCGGACCAAATCACCGCCGTGGCTCGCCTGGCGCTCGATCAGCGCTGCGTCGCCCTCAAGCGTCACCGCGTTGGCCACCATCCGACCGCCGGAGACGAGCCGGTCCCAGGCCTGCGCGAACACCTCCGGATCGGACACCGCGCCGCCCAGGAACACCGCGTCCGGCGCCGCCCGTCCCTCCAGCGTCGCCGGCAGCTCGCCCGCCGCGACACCCAGGCCCGGCACGCCGAGCGCAGTTCGGTTGGCCTCGATCATCGCCAGCCGGTCTTCCGCCCGCTCGAAGGCCACCGCCTGCGCTCCGTGCGCGGCCCGCATCCACTCGATGGCGACGGATCCGCAGCCGGCCCCCAGGTCCCACAACAGAGCCCCCGGAGCGGGGCCGAGCGCGGCCACAGTGACGGCCCGGACCTCGCGCTTGGTCAGCTGCCCGTCGTGGGCGAACGCGTCGTCGGGAAGCCCCGGCACCGTGGCGAGCGGCGTCGCGCCCGGCTCGGCGCGCACCACGATCGCCAGAGTGTTCAGGTCGTCGAAGCCGCCGCCGACGATGTCGGTGGGGCCGATCTCGGTGATCCGCTCGCGCTCGGTGCCCATCGCCTCCAGCACGATCAGCTCGCTCGCGCCGAAGCCGCGGCTGCGCAGCAACTGCGCGACCGACGCGATGGTCTGCGCACCGCTGGTCAGCGCGATGATGCGCGTTCCGTGCGCGATCGTGCGCAGAAGTGCGTCCTCGGACCGGCCATGCAGCGATACGCACGTGACTCGGTCCAGCGGCCAACCGAGGCGCGCCGCGGCCAGCGAAAAGGCCGAAGGCGCCGGCAGCACCACCATCTCGTCGGCCGGCACATGGGCCGCCAGCGTTGCGCCGATGCCGAAGTGCATCGGGTCGCCGGTGGCCAGCACCGCCGTCGGATCGTCGCGCCGGGCAAGCAGCGCATCCAGGCCATCGGAGAAGGGCGTCGGCCACGGCCGGCGCCGCTCTTCCGGCACACCCGCGGCCTCCAGATGGCGGGCCGCACCGTAGACCTCCTTGGCCTCGTCCAGGGCGGCTCGGGCGCGCTCGGGTTCGGCGAGCCGGCCGTCGGGGTGCATGCCGATGACGGTCAGCCAGGCACTCATGATTTGATCTCCGCAAACAGGGCGCCGTTGAGGGCGCCACCGGCAATGGCGCTGCCGCCGCGCCGGCCGAGCAGCGTCGCGAACGGCACCTCGCCGGCATGGGCGACCAGCGCCTCTTTGGATTCCGCCGCGCCGACGAACCCGACGGGAAAGCCGAGGATCGCGGCCGGGCGCACGCCTTCGTCGAGCATCAGCTCCAGAAGGGCGAAGAGGGCTGTCGGGGCATTGCCGATGAGGGCCACGCCGCCGTGCAGCGCCTTCCGGGACAAGACGATTCCGGCCGCCGACCGGGTGGTGTCCAGCCGCCTCGCCTCTTCCTCCACGCCGGGAAGATCCAGGCCGCAGACGACCTGCGCGCCCTCTGGCAGGGCGGTGGAATGAATGGCGTTGGCGGTCATCCTGCTGTCGACCACGATCGCCCGCCCGTCCGCCACGGCCCGACGTGCCGCCCCGGCCAGGTCGCCGCCGAAGCGCAGGTCGGCGACCACCTCCGGCATGCCGCACGAATGCACGACCCGCGTCGCAATGGCCCGTTCGCCGGCGGCCAGGCCGTCCAGATCGCAGGCCTCGTCGACCATTTCGAAGGAGCGCCGGTAGATCGCCGCGGGATCGCGGAGATAGTCGAACCGGGCTTGGCCGCGCGTCACGTGTCCGGGCCGGCCTTGCGGCGCGACAACACGCTCACCGGTCCGAGCGGATGATCGGCGTGCGGATAGGGATGATGGTGGTGGTCGTCATGGGCATGGTCATGCCCGTGATGATGCCCATGCCCGTGGCCATGATCGTGGGAATGGCCGTGGTGGTGGCCATGCGCATGATCGTGGCCATGCGCGTGGTCGTGATAGTGATGGTCGTGGCCGCCCTCCGCCAGCCGGCATTCGCCGGTGCAGAACGTGTCGCACAGGGCGCAGTCGGCCACCGACGATCCCGGCGCGGAGGCGCCCATGCCCTCCACGTGGTGGTGATGGCTCTCCTGCGGCAGCCCGACCTCCGCCTCGAAACCGAGAACCGCCTCGCGGTACTTGCACAGGGCGCAGTTCATCAAATTCTGGCCCTGAAGGATTTCGCGCACCCGTTCCGCCAGCGTGTCCACCACCAGCGGATGATCGTTGAGATAGGGTGCCTTGACCCACTCGATTCCGGGATGGCGCGCAGCAACGGCGTCGGTGAAGCCGTAAATGCGATCGACCAGGATCCCTGTGAACAGGAAGTAGGGGAACACGATCACGCGCTTGAAGCCGAGCTTCGCGACGTGCTCCAGGCCCGGCTCGACCAGCGGGAAGGTCACGCCGGAATAGGCCACCTCGGCCCAGCCGAAGCCGAACCCTTCCCACAGGAGGCGGGCGATCTTGGACACGTTGGAGTTTGCATCCGGGTCGGAAGCGCCGCGGCCCACCACGACCAGACAGGTCTCGTGAACCGGCCGCGGCCCGTGCACGCGGTCCGCCTCTTCCAGGGCGGCGCGGATGCGATCGCCGGCGGCGCGGATCATCTTCGGATCGATGCCGAGCTCGCGGCCGTAGTCGATGCGGATCCCGTTCGCCGCGGAATAGGTGTTCAGCACCGACGGGATGTCGTTCTTGGCGTGACCGGCGGCAAACAGCATGCCCGGCACCGCCAGGATACGCGAGGCACCCTTCTCGCGCAGACGGTCGAGACCGTCACGGATCACGGGATTGGCGAACTCCAGGTAGCCGTATTCCACCGGCCAGTCGGGAAAGCGCGTTGTCAGTGCCTGCGCGACGTTGGCGAACTCGGCAACGGCCGGCCCGGAGCGCGAGCCGTGACCACAGATCATAACGCCGAGCGCCTGCGCGTCGGAGCCGGTCATCGGAATACCTTTCAAAATCAGAGACCGCCGGGCCGGTAGGCCGGCCCGGCGATACGTTCGCGAGCGGCCTGTCAGCCCAGGAGGACGACGAGACCGAGCGCGGCAATGGCACCACCGCCCGCCTGTCGGGCCAGCACGCCGGTGCGGCCAGAGAGGAAGCCCGTGGACAGGCCGATGCCGAGACCCGCGGCGTGCAGGAGCGCGGTGGCGGCCACGAAGCCGGCGCCATATTCCAGCGCCGCGACGGAAGACGGCATCTCGGTGCCGTGGGCGTGACCGTGGAACAGGGCGAACACGCCCACGAGGGCGGCCGCCGCAACGCCGGTGACGTTGGCGCCGAAGACGATGGCAAGGCCGAGGACCACGACCGAGCCCTTGATGCCGAGCTCGACCAGCGGCAGCGGCGCGCCCGCCAGGCCGGCAATGCCGCCCACGACCATCACCCCGAGGAAGGCTGCCGGCAGGGCCCACATCCAGCGTCCCCCGAGAGAGGCGCCCAACAGGCCGACGGCGATCATCGCCAGCATGTGATCGAGGCCACCCATGGGATGGGCGAAGCCGGCCGCGAAGCCGGATGCCGGACCGGCGCCCGTGTGTGCGAGGGCGGGAGCGGCAGCGGCGAGAAGCGTAGCGAGTGCGATGAGGGCGCGAGCGGCCATCGGTGTCTCCTTGTCGAATGCGGGGCAACGATCCGATCAAGGATGGGCGGCGCCACGGGGAGGCGTGGTCCGTCACACTCGTCATCGGCAGCCACGGCGTAGGCCCCCGAATTGGGTCGGCCGCACCGCAATCGCTTTCAGTTCCTTGGGGAACGCTGCAGGTCTAACGCGGCGAGACTATCGAGTGCGCCCCTCGCCCACAAGGGCGGCCTGCGGGACAATGCGCCGATCAGGACGCCAACCCTGTCGCGATGGCTTCACGCAAGATTGACGCTTTATGCAGGCAGTCAGCGGCAGCGATCCGACTTTTCGGATGCAGACTGCCTGCGGTGCCGTCGAGCACTGATGGGACAGGGCCGAACAACCGGCGATGAAACGCCTCAACCACACTTGGCGCCAGATTGCAGGCGTCGTCGCGATCGCTCTGCTCGGCGGTCTGGTGAGCGCGTCCGCCTATTATCTGCTGATGCAGCTTGCCGCCGACGAGCGGATCCGCTGGGAAACGGACGCCGTCTTCTCCCGCGCGGAAGGAATCGCCGCGAGCAACATTGCCGTGTTCGAGCGGCTGAACCAGTCGCAACATCCTGCTTGCAGCGATCCCGACCTCCACGAGCTCCGTCAGATTGCCCACGACACCATGTATCTCGCCGATGTCGGCAGGATCATCAACGACAAGCTGGCCTGCACCGCCCTCTGGGGCATCCTGGACTCTCCCCCGCTTCTGCCGCAAGCCGACGCCGTCGGGCGTGCCCACGGGTCCTCACTCTGGTGGAACAAGGTCGGCCTCGTACCGCTGGAAGAGCCCGTCAATCTTGCCGCGCTCGGCACCAGCATCGTGGTCATCTCGCCCTGGATCTTCCAGAACTACGAAAATCTGGAGCCGGGAATCGGATTTGTCATCGAGGACCGGGCCCGGACGCGCGTGCAGCGCGAGATCGGCGACACCGACGGGCTCGCCGGTGAAGCCGCCGAAACGTCCGCTTGGTACCTTCCGAACCGGGCTCGACACGTCCGTTTGTGCAGCGACGGGTACGATGTGTGCGTTGTCGGGCGCTTCCGGATGCCGAACCCTGTCCTTGCCGATCCGCTCGGCTTTGCTGCAACCGGGCTGGCGGGCGTGCTGGGCGGCGGATTGCTCGGTCTGACCCTCCTCTTCCTGCTGTACAAGCAGCTTCCGATGCGGCAGCAACTGTCCAAGGTTATCCGGGAAGACCGGCTGGTTGTCGTCTACCAACCGATCGTCAGCCTGGATGACGGCACCCTCCGGGGCGCGGAGGCCCTCGTCCGGCTCGTCGACGTCGACGGCCAGTGGATCTCGCCACAACGGTTCATTGCGGCGGCGGAAAATCTGGGCCTGATCGGCCTCATCAGCCGTTCCGTCGCGCGCCGGTCCTTGCGCGACATGCGCGACTATCTGCGGCACGACGATTTCTATCTGAGCATCAACCTGTCGGTACCGGATTTCCTGGATCCCGAGTTCCTTCCCTTCATCGAGGCGGAGGCTGGGGCCCACGGCATCGATCGCCACAGGATCGCCCTGGAACTGACCGAGCGGCAGACCGCGGATCACGATGTGCTGGCCGAAGCATTGGCAAAGTACCGCAGCGCCGGTTTCCAGATCCTGATCGACGACTTCGGAACCGGCTATTCAAGCCTCGCCTATCTCCAGGAATTGCCGATCACCGGGATCAAGATCGACAAGATGTTTGTTCAGGGACTTGGTGAAAGCACGATCGGCTGCGAAGTCGTGAAGCAGGTGCTGGCGCTTGCCTCCGCGCTGGACGTCGAGCTGATCTGCGAAGGCGTGGAGACGGAAACCCAGGCAGTCTTGCTGAGGTCGATGCAGCCGGGCCTTTCGGCGCAGGGATGGCTCTACAGCAAGGCGGTCGAGGCGCACGTTTTCCGGGAGCGCTTCGCGACAGCGGCGACCATCCGGCCCGATCCTGGGCCGGGCGCCTGAAACGGTCGACGGCCGAGACCGACCCGCAGGTTCGCGCAAGCCACCCCGACTACGGAAAACAATCCCCGCGCGCTCCCCAGACTCGGCTCTGGCATTCCATTGGGCGCACGATAGGCTGGTGTAAGTCGACGCAAGATTTTTCGATATCCGCAAAGTCACCATGCGTTTCTATAGCTCACTCTCCCGCGTTCGCGGCCTGAACTATCCCGCCAAGATTCTTTTGGTCACCTTTCTCGGCATCCATCTCCCGCTGATCAGCGTGGTTGCGGTGGCCCTGGTCTTTTCCCTTGCGGACTGGGGGACGGTCCTGCTGATTCTCGCGGTCCTGCTGGCGGCGACGCTGATCGGCACGGCCTGTACCCTGCTCGTACTCTACGACCTGCTGGCCCCAATCCTGGCGGCCTCGCGCGCCCTGCGCGATTATCGGCAGAGTGGTCGGCTGCCGGTACTGCCCCTCGATTTCGACGACGAGGCCGGCACGCTGATGCGCGATACCGACAGCACCATCCGGGAACTGGACGAGCTGGTCCGGAAGCTGACCGATCTCGACGCCGAATCGGGCCTGCCCAATCGCAACCGCCTGCGCCAGCTCATCGACGACCAGCTGGCGGCGCGGAAACGCATCGCCGTGGTTTGCCTGCTCGTGCAGAACCGGTCGGAGATCGACTATTTCTTCGATGTGCCGACCGGGAGGGAGTTGCTGGCGGCGTTCGTCGAGCGCCTCCGGGACGAGCCGTCGGTCCTCGAGGTGGGCCGCGTGGCGCCGGGCATCATCAAGTTCTCGATGCCGCTGCAAGAGCGCAGCGATCTTGAGGACGCCCTTTCCGCCCTGTCGGAGCGCCTGAGCCGTCCCCTCACGTCCGGCGACTACGCCTTTTACCCCAGGCTCCTGTTGGGTGTGGCCCGGCCGCCCGAAGACGGGGCACGGGCCGATGCCCTGATGTCGGCCGCCATGACGGCGACGAAGAACGCCGAGCCGGACGCCGAATCGAACGTCCTGTTCTACTCGGCGGAATCGCAGCGGTCGGCACGGCGCCTGTTCGAGATGGATCAGGAGATCCGGACGGCCATCGAGACCGGACAGTTCGAGCTCCATTATCAACCGATCGTGGAGTTCGACCGCCGGCGGGTGGTGAGCGCCGAGGCCCTGATCCGCTGGCGCCACCCCGAACGTGGGCTGATCCCGCCGAACTCCTTCATTCCGCTCGCCGAAGGGGCAGGGCTGATCATTCCGCTCGGGCAGTGGATCCTCGAGACGGCGTGCCGGCAAGCCGCCGAGATGGGTCGCTCGCTGGTGGAAACCCCACGCTTGTCCATCAACATGTCAGCGCGCCAGTTCAGCGACCCAGACCTTCTGAGCACCCTGGATCGCGCGGTCGAAGCCGCCGGCATCGCGCACGATGCCCTGAAGTTCGAGATCACCGAAACGGTGGTGGTGACGGACCTGAAGCAGGCGCGGCGTACGATTGCCGCGCTGAAGGAACGCGGTATCGCCGTCGTGCTCGACGACTTCGGCGCCGAACACTCAAACCTTCGCTACATCGCCAACATCGACTTCGACGAGATGAAGATCGATCGGCAGTTCGTCAGCCATATCGACGCCGACAGCCGACTGAAGGCAATCTGCACGTCGATCCTGACCCTCGCGGAGGGGCTTGGCGTGCCCGTGGTGGCCGAAGGGGTGGAACGCCGCGAGGAGCTGGACACGCTCCATCGATTGGGATGCCGCCAATTCCAGGGTTACCTGTTCTCCAGGCCGATCCCTGCCGGACAGTTCCCCGACGCCGTGCGCACGCTGGTGACCGAAATCGCCGACCCCGGCTTTGCCATGGCGCCCTCCCGCTGATCCACACGGTGGCCTGGTCGCCGGACGCCCCATCGGGGCTGGCGTGCCCGATCAGGGTGCGATCATGCCGTGCGTGATGCGGTGCGGATCGAACGGGAACACCACGTGCGGGTCGCCGTCGACCACAGCGTGATCCTTGTCGTCGTAGTCGAGCCGCGACAGGAGGTCCCGGATCAGGTTGATGCGGGCCTGGCGCTTCACGTCGGCCCGAACCACGGTCCAGGGCGTGATCGGGGTGTGGGTGCGGGTCAGCATTTCGTTGCGGGCCACGCTGTAGGCGTCCCAGTGTTCTGCGGCGACGGCATCGATCGGGCTGATCTTCCACTGCTTCAGCGGATCGGTGCGGCGCGCCTCCAGGCGCTTGATCTGTGTCTCAAACTCGATGTCGAGATAATATTTCATCAGCGTGATGCCGGAGCGCACCAGCATGTGCTCGAAGTCGAGCACCGTTTCCATGAACCTCTCATACTCCTCGTCTGTGCAGAACCCCATGACCCGCTCCACGCCGGCGCGGTTGTACCAGCTGCGGTTGAACAGCACGAACTCCTGCCCGGCCGGGAGGTGCGGCACGTAGCGCTGGAAATACCATTCCGTCTGCTGGCGGTCGGAGGGTTTGCCGAGGGCCACGACCCGGGTCTCGCGCGGGCTGAGGTGTTCGGTGATGCGCTTGATCACGCCGTCCTTGCCGGCCGCGTCGCGCCCCTCGAGGATCACCAGGATCTTGTCGCCGTTGCGGATGTAGTGGCGCTGCAGCTTCACCAGTTCGATCTGCAGCGCGTAAAGCGCCTCGCGGTAGGTGTCGCGGTCCATCTTCGGGATGGGCGGTGCGCTGTGGTCCGTGTCCTTCGCCATTCTCGACCTCTTCCTTGCCGGCGACAGCCCGGCTTGCCCCAGCCTAACCGGTTGCGGCCCGAAGGACACCTCCGCCGGAAGGCCTGCACCCACGAAAAGGGCCGGCTTGCGCCGGCCCTCCTCATCATGCGGTCGACGTTCGGCCCGGTCAGGCCGCCTGGGGCGGCTTGCCGGTCTTGGCGTGCGCCTCGCGGGTGCGCTCCTTGAGCGCCCGCAGTGTCTCCAGCTCCAGTTCGGTGGGCGCCGGGGTCTCCTCAAGCGCGTCGGCGAACTTCACCGTCCAGCCGCAGGTCCCCTGCACGTCCTCGCGGGTGACGCCGGGGTGCAGCGAGACGACCGTGAACTCCTTCGTCTCCGGATCCGGTTTCCAGACGGCGAGGTCGGTGATCAACCGGGTCGGCCCCTTGGTGGTGACGCCGATGCGCTGGCGATGATCGCCGCCCTCGCCGTGGCCGAAGGAGGTGAAGAAGTCGATCTTCTCCACCATGCCGCGCAGCGACTGCTTCATGGTGATGAAGATCTCGCCGCAGGAGGACGCGATCTCCGGCGCGCCGCCGCCACCAGGCAGACGGACCTTCGGATTGTGATAGTCGCCGATCACGGTGGTGTTGATGTTGCCGAACCGGTCGAGCTGGGCTGCCCCCAGGAAGCCGATGGAGATGCGTCCGCCCTGCAGCCAGTAGCGGAACATCTCCGGCACGGAGACGGTGGTCACGGCGGTCTCGCAGAGCTCGCCGTCGCCGATGGACAGCGGCAGCACCGAGGGTGCGGTGCCGATGGTGCCGGATTCGTAGATCAGCGTGATGTCCGGCGCATGGGTCAGCCGGGCCACGTTGCAGGCGGCCGACGGCGCGCCGATGCCGACGAAGCAGACATCGTCGTTGGACAGCGACCGCGCCGCGGCGATGGTCATGATTTCGTCGGGGGTGAAGCCGAGATCGCTCATGCCGCGCTCCTCAGGTACCGGGTGCGTTCCTCGTAGACGTCCGGACCGGCGTCCAGCACGTTGGCCTTCATCCAGGCAGCGAAGGCCTCGCGGTCCGACGACACCTTGTCCCATTCCAGGTAGGTGGCGTTGTCGCGGTCGTAGTAGCCCTGGGTGTAGGACGGGTGCGCCCCGCCCGGCACCACCGCGATGGCAGAAACGGTCCAGTCCGGAAGCACGCAGGCGTTGGGGCCGGCGTCCAGATCGTCGACGACCTCCTCGACGGTGACCACCGAGCGCTTCGCCGCGAGAACGGCTTCCTTCTGGATGCCGACGATGCCCTCGATCAGCACGTTGCCCTTCTTGTCGGCGCGCTGGGCATGGATCACCGCCACGTCCGGCCGGATCGCCGGCACGGCGGCCAGTTCCTCGCCGGTGAAGGGGCAGTTGATCGACTTGATGTTCGGATTGACCTTGGCCAGATCGGCGCCCTTGTAGCCGCGGAACACCGCACACGGCAGTCCGGCCGCGCCCGCCTCGTAGGCGTTGGCCATGGCGGCGTGGCTGTGTTCCTCGATCTCCACCGGGTTCGGCCAGTGGTTCTCCACCGCGTCGCGCAGTCGGCGCAGCAGGCCGACGCCCGGATTTCCGGCGTAGGAGAAGATCAGCTTCTTCACCATGCCCATGCCGACCATCTGATCGTAGATGATGTCCGGCGTCATGCGGATCAGCGTCAGGTCCTTTCGGCCTTGGCGGATGACCTCGTGGCCGGCGGCGTGGGGAATGAGGTGGGTGAAGCCTTCGAAGGCTGCCACGTCACCGTCGCGCACATTCTCGGCGATGGCGTCGTGCAAGGACAGGAACTTTGTCATTATCGCTCGTATTTGGTTCGACTGAGCCCGCCGGCACGTTGTAGCGGCTCACGCCCGATGCGCAAGCTGGGCGGCACTGGCGCATTCTTCAAAAAACATCGTCGGAACCGTCAAGGATATCCTCCCACCCGCTCCCGCGCGGGAGCGGGTGGGAAACGGCCGAACGGAAAAAGGCCCTCCGGATATCGCCGACGGGCCTTCTTCCTTATTCCGCGGAAATCAGACGTCTGTTCAGCCGGCGACAGACCGATAGGCCTTGCGGGCGGAGCGGCGCAGGCGCCGGCGCTTCGGCTCGGTCGACACCAGGTACCAGGTCCCGGCAAGCACCACGGCAGCGGCCCCTATGCCAAGCGCCATCAGCGCGGCATCGCGGTTGTCGCGCGGGCGCAGGCGCTCCGGCAGCGCCCGCTCCGGCAGGTGCTCCATCAGGTAGCGGCCACCGCCGGACAGACGGCGACGGGCTTCTTCGTAAGTCTCGCGCGGATAGTGCATCTGGAACCCCTTGATCTCGGCCCTCCTCCGCATCGGACCCGGCTCGTCCGGCCCCGGCGGTGCAGGCACGTCGCGGGAGGAACGGCGCGGCGGGCGGGAACGTTCCGCCTGCCGCTCCGTTCGCGATCTCAGAGCGTCGCCAGCGTCACGCGCAGCTTGTCGACGATCTCGTCGATGTGGGCCTTCTCCGCGATCAGCGGCGGGGCGAGGATCGCCGTGTCGCCGGTGAACTTCACGTGCAGGCCGTTCCAGAAAAGCTTCTTCTGCAGCGCGTTGCCGCGCAGGCCCGGCGCGCCGTCCGGCGCCACCTCGACGCCCGCCATGAAGCCGTAGCCGCGCAGATCGACCACGCAATCGAGATCCTTGAGGCTCCACACCGCGTCCAGGAAATAGTCCGACAGCGCGGCGGCGCGGGCGAAGAGGTCTTCCTCCTCGTAGATCTCCAGCGTGGCGAGGCCCGCGGCGCAGGCGGCCGGGTGACCGGAATAGGTGTAGCCGTGGAAGAACTCGATGGCGTCTTCCGGGGCGGCGTCGACGACGGTGTCGTAGATCTCGTCGCGCACCGCCACCGCGCCCATCGGGATAGCGCCGTTGGTCAGCGCCTTGGCCATGGTCATGATGTCGGGCACCACGCCGAAGGCATCCGCCGCGAACGGCGTGCCGAGCCGACCGAAGCCGGTGATGACCTCGTCGAACACGAGCAGTATGCCGTGCTTGTCGCAGATCTCGCGGATCCGCTCGAGATAGCCCTTCGGCGGCACCAGCGTGCCGGTTGAGCCGGCCACCGGCTCGACGAAGACGGCGGCGATGGTGCCGGCGCCATAGGTGTCGCAGAAGCGCTGCAGGTCTTCCGCCATCTCCGCGCCGGTCTCCGGCTGGCCACGCTGGAAGCGGACCTTCGGATCCCAGGTGTGGCGCATCAGCACGACGTTCGGCAGGGTGACCGGGAAGCCCTCGCGGTTCTTCACCAGGCCGGACAGCGAGGTGCCACCCATGTTGACGCCGTGATAGGCGCGCTCGCGGGAGACGAAGCGGATTCGCTGGCTCTCGCCGCGCGCCCGGTGATAGGCCATGGCGATCTTCAGCGCCGTGTCGACGGCTTCGGAGCCGGAGTTGACGAAGAAGACGTGGTTGATCGGCTCCGGCAGGATCGCCGCCAGCCGCGAGGCCAGCTGGAAGGCGCCGGGATGGCCGAGCTGGAAGGAGGGCGCGTAGTCGTTCGCCTGCATCTGGGCATAGACCGCGTCGGCGATCTTCCTGCGGCCATGACCGGCGGCCACGTTGAACAGCGCCGAGGACCCGTCGATGACCTGGCCGCCGCGCTGGTCCCACAGATATACGCCCTCGCTCTTGGTCACGAGACGCGGATCGCTCTTGAAGTCGCGGTTCGCCGAGAACGGCATCCACTGCTCTTCGAGGGAATTCGGGACGGTCTGAAGCAACGCTGCGGAGCTCATGGCGAACCTGCGGACTGCGGAGAGGATTGGGAACCGGCGGCCGTCAGGCGGCCGTCGCGCGGTACTCTAGGGGATGCGCCGGTCGTTGCGAAGGGGAGGAATGCCGCTCACGCCCCGGCGCACGAATCGCCGCGCCGCGCTATGATGCCGCCAGCCACGCAGCCGACGGGAGCACCATGACGGAAAGCCACGAGGAAAGCCGCGTCCGCGTCGACCTGACGGCGGTGGTCGTCGCGGTGCGTGCCGGCGACCCCGTGGTGCTGACGGTGTCGCGCAGCGCCGATGCCCCCGTGGCGCTGCCCTCCGGCCCGCTGGAATCCGCCCACCGCACCCTGCAGGCCGGCCTGCGCAACTGGGTGGAGATCGAGACCGGCTTCCGGCTCGGCTACGTGGAGCAGCTCTACACGTTCGGCGATCCGGCCCCCTCCAAGTTCGAGCATTCCGGCCCCGATGCCGACCGGGCGCTTTCCATCGCCTACCTGGCGCTGGTTTCGCCGCCGGGCCCGGCCCTGCCCCACCAGGGAGACTGGCGCTCCTGGTACGCCTTCTTCCCGTGGGAGGACATGCGCGCCGGCGAGCCCGCCGCCCGCGAGCCGCTTCTCGACCGGCTCACCAAGTGGGCCGCCCGATCCGGCGTGGCGGGAGACCGGGAAGTCGCCGACCGCATCCGCCTCGCCTTCGCCGGCAACGGCGCGCCCTGGGACGAGGAGCGCACGCTGGAGCGATACGAGATGCTCTACGAGGCGGGCCTCGTTCCGGAAGCCTTCATCGACCGGGGCGACGCATCACCGGCCGGCAGCACCGTCCCCGGCCTCGCCATGCACGCCGACCACCGGCGGATGCTGGCCACGGCGATCAGCCGGCTGCGTGCCAAGATCAAGTACCGGCCGGTTCTGTTCGAGCTGATGCCGCCGGCCTTCACCCTGTCGGAGCTGCAGCGCACCGCCGAGGCGCTGTCCGGCATCGTGCTGCACAAGCAGAACTTCCGCCGCCTGATCGCCCAGCAGGATTTGGTGGAGGAAACCGGCGAGGTGGCTACCGATACCGGCGGCCGGCCGGCCAAGCTGATGCGCTTCCGCCGCGAGGCGACGCTGGAGCGCCCGGCCCCCGGCGTGCGGCTCTCCGCCACCCGGCGCGCCGGCTTCCCTTGACTCCGGCTCAATACCTCTTATGCTCTAGCTGAGCATAAAGGGCCGCTGCACCCAGCCCTCTTTTTGTCGGAATGAAATGCTCAAACTGAGCAAAAGGAGGTCACAGTGACCGCAGTCTTGGCAGAGGCGCTGGAGCGCCGTGCGTTCACGCCGGAGATCGAGGCGCGCACCGCGTCCATCTACGAGAAGGTCAAGGCGCACGTGCCGCGCGCCGAGTGGCAGCTCCTCGCGCCCGAGATCGACGCCATCAACCGGCTGAAGCGCGAGAAGAACGCCATCGTACTGGCCCACAACTACCAGACGCCGGAGATCTATCACGGCGTCGCCGACATCGTCGGCGACTCGCTGGCGCTGGCGCGGCGGGCAGCGGAAACCGACGCCGACGTCATCGTCCAGGCCGGCGTCCACTTCATGGCGGAGACGTCGAAGCTCGTCTGCCCGGACAAGACGGTGCTGATCCCGGACGCCCGCGCCGGCTGCTCGCTCGCCTCCTCCATCACCGGCGCCGACGTGCGGGCGCTGCGCGAGCGCTATCCCGGCGTGCCGGTGGTGACCTACGTGAACACCTCCGCCGACGTGAAGGCGGAATCCGACATCTGCTGCACCTCCGGCAACGCGCTGAAGATCGTGAAGTCGCTGGGCGTGCCGCGGGTCATCATGATCCCGGACAAGTATCTGGCGAGCTTCGTCGCCAGCCAGACCGACATCGAGATCATCACCTGGGAGGGCGCCTGCGAGGTGCACGAGCGCTTCTCCGGCGACGAGATCCGCGAATACCGCGACGCCATCGACGGCCTCACCGTGATTGCCCACCCGGAGTGCCCGCCGGACGTCATCGAGGCGTCGGACTTCGCCGGCTCCACCGCGGAGATGATCTCCTACGTCAAGGACCGGCAGCCCGAGCGCGTGCTGCTCGTGACGGAATGCTCCATGAGCGACAACATCGCAGCGGAATCGCCGGGCACGGAGTTCATGAAGCCGTGCGGCCTCTGCCCGCACATGAAGCGGATCACGCTGTCCAACATCCGCCGCTCGCTGGAGACGATGACCACGGAAGTCACCGTCGACCCGGCGGTCGCCGAGCGCGCCCGGCTTGCCGTGGAACGCATGCTCGCGGTCAGGTAAGATCGGAGGACGTCGCCCGTGCGGCGGCCCCTCCCCGCATCCCGCAGCCGACCGAGATCAGACATGTCCGACTTCGCCCTGCCGGCCCTCATGGTCGAGCCCATCGTGCGCGCCGCGCTCCTGGAGGATCTCGGCCGCGCCGGCGACCTCACCACCGATGCCATCGTGCCCGCCGACCTCACCGCCGAGGCGGTCATCGCCGCGCGCCAGCCGGGCATCGTCGCCGGCTGCCAGGTGGCGGCGCTCGCCTTCCGGCTCGTCGACCCGGCCATGACCGTCACGGTCGAGCGGCCGGACGGCAGCCGGGTCGCCTCCGGTGACGTGGTGATGCGCATTGCAGGCTCCGCCCGGGCGCTCCTGACCGGAGAACGCACCGCCCTCAATCTCCAGTGCCGGCTGTCCGGCATCGCCACGGCAACGGGCGAATTGGTAGACGCGGTGCGCGGCACGGAGGCTGCCGTCACCTGCACCCGCAAGACCACCCCCGGCCTTCGCGCGCTGGAGAAAGCCGCCGTTCGCGCCGGCGGCGGCGCCAACCACCGCTTCGGCCTCGACGATGCCGTCCTCATCAAGGACAACCACATCGCGCTCGCCGGCTCCGTCACCGCGGCGATCGAACGGGCCCGCGCCCGCATCGGCCATCTCGTCAAGATCGAGGTGGAGGTCGACACGCTGCAGCAACTGGAAGAGGCGATGACGGCCGCCCCCGACGTGGTGCTCCTCGACAACATGGGGCCGGAGACGCTGGCGAAGGCCGTTGCCTTCGTCGACGGGCGGGCGATCCTGGAAGCCTCGGGCCGGATCACCAGAGAGACGGCCCGGGCGATCGCGGAGACCGGCGTCGACATCGTCTCCGCCGGCTGGCTGACCCACAGCTCCAAGGCCCTCGACCTGGGGCTGGATATCGGGGTTTAGGGCCGTCGGCATCTACCCGACGACCCCCTCCGCCTCGATCTCCACCGCATAGTCACCGACGAGATCGCCGCGCTGGCAGCGGCGGTGCCGGAGAAATGCGGCCCGGAAGGTGACCTCTACGAGGTGGAGCGCGACCGCACCGGCCGGCGGCGCTTTTTCGTGGGCTATTTGGCCAGCACGCAGGCAACCCCGCCGTTGCGCTCGATCCAGGCGAGCTCGCCGCGCCGGATCAGCCGGTTCACGTGGGCATGGGTCTCGCTGAAGGCGAACGAGAGCTGATGCGGGTCGAGCGGCCGCTGAAACACCACCGGCACCAGCTCGGCCACCGACTTCGGCCCGTCGGCGCAGGCCTCGGTGATCATCCGGCACCGGTCCTCGTGGTGGTTGACGATCTGCCGGCAGCGCTCCGCGAGCCCGTAGAACGGAAGCTCGTGGCCCGGCAGCACCAGCGTGTCCTCCGGCACGTGCGATTCCAGCGTCCGGGTGGTGCGCAGATAATGGCCCAGCGGGTCGCCGTCCGGATCCACCGCCCAGACGCTGATGTTCGGCGTGATGCGCGCGATCACCTGGTCGGCGGCCAACAGGATCTTCTCCTCCGGCAGGTAGAGCATGATTTGCTCCGGCGCATGACCGTCGCCGGAATAGACGCGGAACTGGCGCCCGCCGATGGTCAGCGTGTCGCCGGAGAGCAGCCGCAGGAAGGTCGGCGGCAACGGCGCCACCATCTGCAGATACTGGTGCCCCTGGGTGGAGACCATTTGCGCCGTTTCGGCATCCATGCCGTGACGCAGGTAGAAATCGCGATAGGGCTTGGCCTCCGCCGCGCCCGGCGTCAGCGAGATGACGTTGCACATCAGGAACGACGTCTGGCTGGTCAGGAGCGGAATGCCGAACTCCGCGCACAGCCAGCCGGCGAGCCCGATATGATCGGGGTGGAAATGGGTGACGATGAGCCTCGTCAGAGGCTGGCCGGCGAGCGGGCCGTTGAGCAGCGCGCCCCACGCCTCCCGCGTCACGTCGTCGGAAATGCCGGTGTCCACCACCGCCCAGCCATCGCCGTCCGCGATCAGGTAGATGTTGACGTGGTCGAGCCGGAAGGGGAGCGGAAAACGCACCCAGAGAATGCCCGGGGCAACCTCCACCGGAACGCCCGGCTCGGGAGCCTCGGGCCAGGGGAAGCGCAGCGCGTCCTGTTCGTTGTGCATCATTCTGCCCGCCTCCCACAAATCGTCGGACCGCGGCACCCGTCGTCCCGCGGAGCCCGTACGGTGCCACGACTTAGACCAGATCGAAGCAGGCGCGCAAAGCCTCTCGCCTGCATGCGGTAGCCACGCGCAGGACGCTGCCGGTCACGCAGCGGCGATGGTCGCCGCGTCACCGCCGAGCGCGAAGTCGATGGCCGCCCGGGCATGCAGGACGGTGGAATCGAAGGCGGGCAGAGCCACGTCCGAGGGCGACAGCAGAAGCCCGACCTCGGTGCAGCCGAAGATCACGCTGTCGGCGCCGTCCGCCGCCGCCCGTTCGCTCAACGCCACGAACGCGCGCCGGGACCCCTCGTCGACGCGTCCCTTGCAGAGCTCGTCGAAGATCACGTCATGCACGAGGCTCCGCCCGGCCGCATCCGGAACCATCGGCTCCAGGCCGTGGCGTCTGCGCATGCGGCCGACATAGAAGTCCTCTTCCATCGTGTAGCGGGTGGCCAGCACCAGTGGCCGCTGGCACTCGGCCGCGGCCACCGCTTCTGCGACCACGTCGATGATGTTGATGAGCGGAACCGACATTGCCGCCTGCACCTCGTCGGCCAACAGATGCATGGTGTTGGTGCAGATCATGAGACAATCCGCGCCAGCCGCCTCCAACCCGGTGCCGATCTGCGTGAGCATTCGCCCGGCCGCCTCCCAGTCGCCGGCCTTCTGCAGGGCGACGACCGTCTCGAAATCGACCGACCGCAGCAGAATGTCAGCGGAATGCAGGCCGCCCAGACGGTCGCGAACACCCTCGTTCAGGAGGCGGTAGTAGACCGCCGTGCTTTCCCAGCTCATCCCGCCGATCAGGCCGATCGTGCGCATAGCGTCTCTCCTTCGCCGTCGCCGGACTGAATTCGGTCCGGCTCATGGGCGCACCCTACGCCCGCCGGGATGACAACGGACACCAATCCACTCCAAGAATACCGCAAGACCGGATCATATCGTTCTATTTCTTTCCCATATCATGCAATCTGATGCTACTTTCAAAGTCAGACGAATTTCCTGCCGCCTGGCGGCCGGGCGACCTCCCGCACCTGAATGAAAGGAACGGCCATGCTGGACGCCATCGACTGCAAGATCCTGGAGATCCTCCAGCAGGACGCCATGGTGCCTGTGGCGACGCTGGCTGAAAAGGTGGGGCTGTCGTCCACCCCGTGCTGGCGCCGGGTGCGCAAGCTGGAGGACGAGGGCCTGATCAGCCGCCGGGTGGCGCTGGTGAACCGGCGCAAGGCCAACGTGCCGATGACGGTGTTCGTCGGCGTGAAGGCACCGCGCCACGAGGCCGAATGGCTGGACGGCTTCCGGGCGATGATCGCCGACGTGCCGGAGATCGTCGAGGCGTGGCGCCTGACCGGCGAGACCGACTATCTGCTGCGCATCGTCGTGCCGGACGTGGACACCTACGACGCCGTCTACCAGCGCATGATCAAGAAGCTCGAATTCTCCGACATGAGCGCCTCGATCGCCATGGAAGAGCTGAAATTCACCACCGCGATCCCCACCAAGTACATTCCGACGAAGTAGGGATCGCGAAAATATCCGGCCGGAAGCGCCGCTGTGCCTGTATTAGGAAGGCACCGCCCGCTTGCCGTGCCGGAACCGGCTTGCGCGGACGGGGACCAGCCCGCATTCTGGCCGGCCCGTTCGCCCGTATCGCTGTTTCTCCAGGTTTCTGACAGACCATGACCGAGACATTCGGACGCTTCGAAGGCCGTCTGGAAGATGGGCCGCTCGTCACCGGCGCCGGCCGCTACACCGGCGACATTCGGCTCGACGGCGAGGCGTCGCTGGTGCTCCTGCGCTCGCCGGTGGCGTTCGGCCGCATCGCCACCCTCGATGTCGCCGCCGCGCGCGAGGCCCCCGGCGTCCTGGCGGTCCTGACGGCGAACGATCTGCCGCCGGAGACCGGTGTCTTCATGCCGAACCTCGTCTACGAGGCGCCGGGCGGCGGCCAGATGCACATTCCGCCCTACCGGCCGCTCGCCGAGGGCATGGTGCGCTATGTCGGCGACATGGTGGCCGCCGTGGTCGCAGAAACCCGCGACCTCGCCGAGGATGCCCTGGAGCTGATCGAGTTCGACATCGAGGACCTCGATCCCGTCGTCGATCCCGTCACGGCGAAGCAGGACGGGGCGCCGCTGGTCTGGCCAGACTGCCCGAACAACATCTGCTTCCGCGTGGTCAAGGGAGACCCCGACGCGGTCCGGTCCGCCATCGATGCCGCGCCGCACGTGGTCCGCGAGCGCTTCGAGATAACCCGCGTCACCGCCGCCCCGATGGAGGTGCGCGGCTGCCTGGGCGCCTGGGATCCGGACGCCGGCCGCTACACGCTCTATGTCGGCACCCAGGCCGCCCATCGTCTCGGCGAGGGCGTCGCCAAGGTCATGAACATCGACAAGGACCGCATCCACGTCGTGGCCCACGACACGGGCGGTTCCTTCGGCATGAAGAACTCCGCCTACCCGGAATACCCGGTCGTGCTCGCCGCGGCGCGTCAGACCGGCCGGCCGGTGCGCTGGGATCCGGCGCGCACCGAGTCGCTCCTTGCCGACAGCCATTCGCGCGAGCAGATCGTCGAGGCCGCGCTGGCGCTGGACGAGGACGGCACCTTTCTCGCCCTCGAGATGACCTCGTCGGCCAATCTCGGTGCCTATCTCGCGCCGATGACCCCGCATCCGATGGTCGCCAATGTCGGCTCGCTGTCCGGCGTCTACCGCACGCCGCAGATTGCCGCGACCGTCGACGGCGTCTTCACCAACACCCAGAACATGTCGCCCTATCGCGGCGCCGGCCGGCCCGAGGCGATCTACCTGATCGAACGGCTGATCGACCTCGCCGCCCGACGGCTCGACCGGGATCCGGTGGAGCTGCGCCGGCGCAACATGATCCCGGCCGAGCGGATGCCCTACGACACCGGCTTCGTCTTCACTTACGACAGCGGCGACTTCCCCGCCCTGATGGACGAAACGCTGGCGCTGGCCGACTGGTCGGGGTTCGAGGCCAGGCGCGCCGAGGCCGCCACGCGCGGCCGGATGCGCGGCATCGGACTGGCCTACGCCATCGAGATCGCCGGCGGGCCACAGCCCTCGCCCATGCTGGAGTTCGCCAAGATCCGCGTCGAGGCGGACGGCTCCGTCTCGCTCGCGCTCGGCTGCGGCGACAGCGGCATGGGCCATCGCACCACCTACGCCACGCTCCTTTCGGAGCGCATCGGCGTGGCGCCTCAGGACATCCGCTACCTGGCCAGCGACACCGACCTGGTGGAGCGCGGCATCGGCTCGTTCGGCTCGCGCACCACCAGCGCGGCGAGCACGGCGATGGTCCGTGCCTTCGACGTCCTGGTGGAGAGCGCCCGGGCGAAGGCCGCCGACGAGCTCGAGGTTTCGCCGGAGGACGTCGAGTTTGCCGACGGCGCCTTCACCATCGTCGGCACCGATCGACGCATCACCCTGCCGGATCTCGCGCGGCAGACGGGCGAAGACTTCGAGGGCGAGAATTTCTCCGCCACCGACGACGCCACGTTCCCCAACGGCTGCCATGTCTGCGAGGTGGAGGTGGACCCGGAGACCGGCCAGGTCGAGCTGGTGCGCTACACCGTGATCGATGACGTCGGCACCGTCTTCAATAAGAAGCTCGTCGAAGGCCAGCTCCATGGCGGCATCGTCCAGGGCGCCGGCCAGGCGCTCATGGAGCGCATGGTCTATCAGGACGGGTCCGGCCAGCCGCTGACCGCCTCCTTCCAGGACTACGCGATGCCGCGCGCCGGCGAGTTCCCCATGTTCACCGTGGCGACCCACCCGGTCCCCTCGCCGCGCAACGCGCTGGGCGCCAAGGGCGCCGGCGAGGCCGGTGTCGTGGGTTCGATCCCGGCGATGATCAACGCCGTGGTCGATGCCCTCTCGCCGCTCGGCATCGATCATATCGACATGCCGGTCTCGCCGGATCGCGTCTGGAAGGCGATCCGGGACGCCCGCGCCCGGTAGGAGCGGCTCCCTCCGCCGCCCTCGCTACCCGACCGGCGCGTCGGCGAGCCGCTTGCGGAGCTCCGTCTTCAGGACCTTGCCGTAGTTGTTCTTCGGCAGCTCATCGACGAAGTGATAGGCCTTCGGCCGCTTGAAGCGGGCGATCGCCTCGCGGCAGTGCGCGTCGAGGGCCGCCGGATCCGCCGCATCACCGTCCGCCGCCACCACGAAGGCGACCACGTCCTCGCCCCATTCCGCGCTCGGCCGCCCGACGACGGAGACCTCCGCGACGGCGGCGTGGCGCAGCAGCACTTCCTCCACCTCGCGCGGGTAGATATTTGTGCCGCCGGAGATGATGACGTCCTTGGACCGGTCCATCAGCGTCAGGTAGCCGTCGGCATCCATGGCGCCCACGTCGCCGGTCCACAGCCAGTCGTCGCGCAGGGACTCCGCCGTCGCCGCCGGGTTCCGCCAGTAGCCCGCCATGACGCTGGGACCGCGCACCAGGATTTCGCCACTCTTGCCCGACGGCAGCGTCCGCCCGTCCTCGTCCGCGACACGCACCTCCACGCACGATTGCGCCCGCCCCACCGACCCGAGCCGCTCGCGCCAGCGCGGGTGCGCACGGTCGGCCACCTCGGTGCGCGACAGCGCGGTGATGGTCATCGGCGTCTCGCCCTGGCCGTAGATCTGCACGAAGCGCTCGCCCAGCGCGGCCACCGCCTCCTCGATGTCGGCGACGTACATGGGCCCGCCGCCATAGACGATGGTGCGGATGCCCGTCCCGTCGTGGCCCACCGCCTTCGCGTGGGAGACCAGCCGGCGGACCATGGTCGGCGCGGCGAACATCGACAGGCTGCCCACCGAGCCGGCGAGTTCCAGGATCTCCGCCGGATCAAAGCCGCCGGAGACGGGCACCACGTGCCGGCTGCCGCGCAGCACGTGCATGAAATTGTAGAGCCCCGCCCCGTGCGACATGGGCGCGGCATAGAGCGCGGCATCCTCCGCCAGCACCTCGTCGACATCGACGAAATAGGCGAACGTCATCGCCTGCAGGTTGGCGACGGTCAGCATCACCCCCTTCGGCCGGCCCGTCGTGCCGGAGGTGTAGAAGAGCCAGGCGAGCGCGTCGGAGTGGACGGGCTCCAGCGCCTCCATCGGCGCGTGTTCCAGAAGCGTACGGTGATCGTCGCCGGCGAGGTCGATGAGCCGCACCCGCCCCTCGCCCAGCATGCCACGCGTCGCCTCGTCCGGCCGGGAGGCGGCAACGAGGCCGGCGCCGCAATCCTCCAGGATGAAGGCCGCCTCGCGCGGATGGAGCTTGTGGTTGATGGGCACCGCCACCGCGCCGGCCCACCAGATCCCGTAGAGAAGCTCCAGGTACGCGGGCGCGTTCTCCATGAACAGCGCCACCCGGTCGCCGGGCTGGATGCCGTGGGCCTGGCGCAGGCCGGTGGCGATCCGCGCGGCGCGCCGGGCAAAGTCGGCATAGGTCGCGACCACCGTGGCGCCGTGCATCAGGGCCGGCGCGTCGGGCACGCGGCGCGCGGTGCGCACCAGCCATTCGGCGAGGTTCATGCCGTCCTCCTCAGCCCGCGTCGGGGCCAGCGAGCGCCGCTCCGGCGCCGGCCTTCAGGAACGCCTGGTCGGTTCCGACGACGAAGAGCGTCGCGCCGTCCCGATCCCAGACCGCAGCCTCCTTCATGGATCCGACGAACATGCCGGTGCGCGCATGTCCCTCGGCCGCGACCGAGAGCACCCGCGACGCCAGTGCCGCGATCTCCGGATCGCGCGGATCGGTCCGGCCGCAGGCGACCGCCAGGTCGACGGGACCGACGAACAGCGCGTCGACGCCGTCGACCGAAGCGATCTCCGAGGCCGCAGCTGCCGCGTCCGGATCCTCGATCTGGCAGACGAACACGGCTTCCTCCGCTGCCCGTTCCAGGTGCCCGGCGATCCCGCGCGCGCCATAGCCGGCCGCCGGCACCGAGGGCGAGAAGCCCCGCCCGCCGGGACCGTAGCGCATGGCCGTGGCGATCCGCTCCGCGTCCGCCACCGAGGTCACGTGCGGCGCCATGATACCGGCCGCGCCGCTGTCGAGCACCGAGCCGATCCATTCCGGCGAGGCCACCGGCACCCGCACCAGCATGGCGATCCCGGCGGCCCGCGCCGCGAGCAGGCAGAGATCGACGGTCTCGCGGCCCATCGCCGTGTGTTCGGCGTCGAGCACCAGGACATCGAACCCGGCCCGGCCGAGGATCTCCACGACTGCCGGGCTCGGCGTCTTCACGAACGTGCCGATGATCCTCTCGCCGCCGACGAGGCGCCGGCGGAAGGCCGCGTTGATCTCCATGGGTCAGGCTCCGCGTGGGTTGCGCATCAGGCTCCGAAGCCGCCGCCGCCGGGCGTCACCATGAACACCTCGTCGTCGGGCTGCATTTCCATCTTGCGGGTGTCGAGCACCGGCTTGCCGTTGATCTCGAAGCGCCCGGCGGTGCCGTCCTCGCCACCGGCAAGCCCCTCCGGCGCGTTCTTGAGCCGGCTCGGGATGGTGTTGAGCAGCCACGGATGCGTGGTGCGCATCCGGTAGCCGATGCGCTGGCCGTCGCCGCCCGGCTGCCGGCCCTTGCCGCCGGACCCGCGCTCCAGCTCCTTGCAGGTGAAGGCGATCGGATAGGACGCCTCCAGCACCTCCACCGGCACCGCGGCCACGCCCGTCGGATAGCAGATGGCCGACAGGCCCGGCTTCTCCGCCCGCGCGCCCATGCCACCGGAATAGTTGAACATGGAGCTGGTGAACGGCCGGCCCTCGGCGTCCTTGCCCTGGATCTGGATGGTCCAGACCGCGCCGGAGCCTTCCGCCACCACCCGGTCCGGCACCACCTCCGACAGCGCCTTCAGGATCGGGAACGGCACGTACATGCCGACCACGTGCCGGGCGTTCACCGGCGAGGGATACTTGGCGTTGACGATGCACTCGTCGGGCAGCTTCAGCTTGATCGGCGCCAGGCTGCCGGCGTTGTTCGGCAGGTCCGGGTTGAGCGTCGAGCGCACCGCGAAGGTGGCGTAGGCATGGGTGTAGGCCGGCACCACGTTGATGCCCGAACCGCTCGGCCCCGAGGAGCCCTCGAAGTCGATGGTGATCTCGCCCGCGTTCGGATCGACGGTGACCGCGGTCTTCAGCGTGATGGTCTGGCCGCCGGGCACGTCGAAGGTGGAGGCACCGTGATAGGTGCCGTGCGGCAGCTTCGAGATCGCCTCGCGCATGGCCGTTTCGGAGCGCTTGATGATCTCGTCGGACAGCTCGGAGATGTCGTCGAGCCCGTAGCGGTCGCAGAGCGCGTTGAGCCGCTCCGCAGCGATCAGGCCGCTGGAAACCTGGGCGCCCAGGTCGCCGAGCAGCGCGTCCGGGGTCCGCACGTTGCGCTTGATGATGGCAAACAGCGTCTCGTTCGGCTTGCCCGCCTCGTAGAGCTTGGTGACCGGGATCCAGAGCCCTTCCTCGTGGATGTCCCGGGCGCCGGAGCCGATGCCGTAGCCGCCGATGTCGGTGTGGTGGATGGTGGAGCCGGCGTAGCCGATCAGCTTGTCGCCGCGGAAGATCGGCGACAGCACCGTGATGTCGAAGAAGTGGCCGGCCGACATCCACGGATCGTTGGTGATCAGCACGTCGCCGGGCTTCAGCTCGTTGACGTCGATGTGGCCGAGCAGGTTGCGGGCCGCGGCGGCGAGCGAGTTGATGTGTCCGGGCGTGCCGGTCACCGCCTGGGCGACCATGCGGGCGTCGGCATCGAAGAGGCCGTTCGCCAGGTCGCCCGCCTCGCGCACGATCGGGCTGAAGGCGATGCGCTGCAGGGCACGGGCCTGCTCCGACACGATGCCGATCATGTTGCTCCAGAGGATCTGAAGTTCAACGCCGTCCATATCAGCGGCCTCCCTTTGCTTTGGTGGCAACCAGGCTGCCGGTTTCGTGCAGGCCGAGGGTCCAGCCCTCCAGAATGAAGATGGTGGTCTCGCGCTCCTCGATGATCGCCGGGCCCTCGACCCGGTCGGCCATCGTCAGCGCCTTGCGCTGGTAGACCGGCACTTCGCACGGCTCGCCGCGCAGGTGCACGGTGCGGGAGTGCGCCTCGGCACCGCCCCCGTCGGCAGCGGCGGCCGCGGTTGCGCGCTCCGGCTTGCGGCCGCTCCCGGTCACCCGCCAGTTCACCACCTCGATGGCGATGTCGTCGAGCTTGAGCCCGTACTGGGCCTCGTACTCCGCCTCGTAGAGGGCGCGGATGGCGGCGGCGTCGCGCGCCTGGCGCGGGTCGCCCGGCAGGTCGATCCGGAGTTCCGACTGCTGGCCGAGATAGCGTATGTCGACGGCGAAGGTGAACTGCAGGTCCTCCTCGCGGATGCCGGCTTCCCTGAGCGCCTCGGCGCTCTCCTCGATCATCGACTGCAGCGTCGCGTCCACCGCGTCCCAGTCCAGCGCCTCAAGCAGACAGACCAGGCTGCGCACCAGGTCGATCTGCGCCGGCGTCACCAGCGTGCCGAAGGCCGACAGCACGCTCGCCAGCGGCGGGTAGATGATGGTGTCGCCGTCGACCAGTTCCGCCACCATGCAGGCGTGCACCGGACCCGCACCGCCGAAGGCCAGCATCGGCAGGCCGCGATAGTCGATGCCCCGGTCGGTGGCATGGGTGCGGGTAGCGGCCGCCATCTGCTCGCACACCACCTCGAACACGCCCCAGGCCGCCTTCTCCGCCGACAGGCCCAGCTTTTTGCCGAGCGCGCCGAGGGCTGCGCGGGCGCCATCGGCGTCCAGCGTCATGTCGCCGCCCAGGAACCGGTCGGGATCGATGATGCCGAGCACCACGTCGGCGTCGGTGACGCACGGGTTCTCGCCGCCGCGCCCGTAGCAGACCGGCCCGGGAATGGAGCCGGCGCTCTCCGGCCCGGTCTTCAGGAGCCCGAGCGCGTCGATGGAGGCGATGGAGCCGCCGCCGGCGCCGATCTCGATCATGTCGATGGAGGGCACGGTGATCGGCATGCCGCTGCCCGGCTTGAACCGGTAGCGCCGGTCCACCTCGAAGGTGCCGGTCACCAGCGGCTCGTGGTCCTGGATCATGCAGGCCTTGGCCGTGGTGCCGCCCATGTCGAAGGAGATCAGGTCCTTGATGCCGAACAGCCGCGAGAAGTAGCAGGCGACCAGCGCGCCGGCGGCCGGACCGGATTCGATCATCCGCACCGGGAAGCGGCCGGCCCGTTCAGCGCCGATGACGCCGCCGTTCGATAGCATGATCAGCGGCTGCTGGGAGAAGCCGCGCGCGTCCAGTTCTTTCGTCAGCGCGGTGAGATAGGGCCGGGTGATCGGCACCGTGTAGGCGTTGATCGCGACGGTGGAGGTGCGGAGATACTCGCGCATCTGCGGCGCAATCTCGCTGGAGAGCGAGACGAAGATCTCCGGCGCCTCTTCCGCGAAGATGGCCCGCACGGCGTCCTCGTTGGCGCCGTTGCGGTAGGCGTTGAGCAGGCACACGGCGACCGAGGCCACACCCGCCTCGCGGCATGCCGCGATGATCGCCTTCACCTCGTCCCGGTCGACGCCCTTCTCCACCGTGCCGTCCGCGTAGGTCCGCTCGTCCAGCGTGTAGGTCCGCTCCGACGGGATCAGCGGCTCCGCGAACTCGATCTGCGGGTCGTACATGTCGTAGCGGTGCTCGTCGCGAATGTAGAGAATGTCGCGAAAGCCCTGCGTCAGCACCAGCGCCACCGGCGGGCCCTTGCGCTCGATGAGCGCGTTGGTGACCACCGTGGTCGCGTGCACCACCACGTCGTCGATGTCGGCGGGGCCGAGACCGGCCCGGCCGAGCACCAGGTCGACGCCCCGGAAGAAGCCTTCCAGCAGATTTCCGTGGGTGGTCAGCGTCTTGTCGACGAAGCTGCGTCCGTCGGAGGCGAGCAGCACGGCGTCGGTGAACGTCCCGCCGATGTCAATTGCGAGGGAAAATCGCGTCATCCAAAATACTCCGTGCAACCCAGGCTGACTGAAATGGTCCGACCGGCCCCAAGGACCGCCGAGATCTGCGTATCGACCGGCTCCGGCCGGATGGTTTCCACCGGACCGGCGATGTTGATGGACCCGACGAGGGTGTGGCTGGCGTCCAGGATCGGAGCGGACACCGCGTTCACGCCGGGCAGAACCTCCGAGGGCGCCACGGCCCATCCCCGCGCGCGGACCGTTGCGACCTCGCGCTCCAGAGCGTCGAGATCGGTAATGGTCTTCGCCGTGTAGGCGTGCAGGGCCGCGCCGCGCACCACGGACCAGAGCCGGGCCGGGCCGAAGGCCAGCGCCAGCTTGCCCTGGGCGGAGGCATGGAAATCGAGGAGCGCACCCGGCTTGGTGACGATCTGCACCGGTGATTCCATGCGGACGATGTCGATCACCCGCATCCCGCGTTCTTCCAGCACCGACAGCGTGACCGTCTGGCCGGTGGCGTCGCGCAGGCGGATCATCTCCGGCCGCGCCACGGTGATCAGTTCGGTGCCGTCGGCGATGGCCTGGCCGAGATGGTAGAGCTTGAGGGTGAGCCGGTAGCGTTCCGTGTCCGGGTCCTGCGCCACGTAGCCGATGGCCACCAGCGTCTGCAGGAACCGGTAGACCCGCGCCTTCGGCATGCCGAGCTGGCGGGCGATGTCGGTGAGCCGCATTCCCTCCCCGGCCGCCGCCATCTCCTCGATAATGCGGAACGCCACTTGGGTGGACTGGTTGGCGGTCTTGTCGATGCCCTCTGCCATGCCGTCCTCCTCAGTGTCCGAACAGGGCGGGAAGGGTGAGCGACAGGGCGGGCACCAGCCCGACAAGTGCCAGCACCACGATGCAGATGCCGATCAGCGGCAGCGCCGCCCGGCTTACCTGGTCCAGCGGCACCCGCCCGATGGCGGAGACGATGAACAGGCACAGCCCGACCGGCGGCGTGATCATGCCGATCATCAGGTTGAAAACGATCATCACGCCGAACTGCACCGGATCGAGGCCGATCACCGGGCCGAGCTGATTGAGGATCGGCATGGCCAGGATCAGCGCCGCCAGCGGCTCCAGGAAGAAGCCGAGGATCAGGAGGATGATGTTCAGCAGGATGAGCAGCAGCAGCGGCGAATCCGTCAGCCCGACGAGCGCGCCGGCGATGGACTGCGGGATGTTCTCGATGCCGAGGATGAACGACGTCATCGAGGCCATCGCCACCACCAGCATGACGCCGGCCGACATGGTCGCCGTCTCGTAGAAGGAGTTGACGATCTGCCGGGGCTTCAGCGAGCGGTAGATCACCGTGCCCACCAAGAGCGCGTAGATCGCAGCCACCGCGGCCGCTTCCGTCGGCGTGAACACGCCGGAGCGGATGCCACCGACGATGATGACGGGAAGCAACAGCGCCGGCAGGGCCCGGACAACGGCGCCGGCACGCTCGGACTTCGGCATCATCGGCGGCAGCGGATGATCCTCGCGCCGCGCCTTCCACAGCGCGTAGGTGACCAGCAGGCCGCAGAGCAGGAAGGCGGGCACGATGCCGGCCAGGAACAGGTCGGCGATGGAGGTGCCGGTGAGCACGCCGTAAAGGATCAGCGACAGGGACGGCGGCACAAGCGGGCCGAGCAACGATCCCGTCGCTGTCAGCGCCGCGGCGTAGGCCGGAGAGTAGCCGTCGCGGCGCATGGCCGGGATCATCACGCTGCCCAGCGCCGAGGCCTCCGCCGTGGCGGCACCCGAGACACCGGAGAACATCATGCTGGCGATGACGTTGACGGCGGCGAGCCCGCCCTTCACCCGGCCCACCAGGATCTGCGCGAAGCGCACGATCTGCTGGGTGAGGTTCGCGGCGTTCATCAGGTTACCGGCGAGGATGAAGAACGGAATCGTCAGCAGGACGAAGTTGTCGATGCCCGCGATCATCTTCTGCGGGAACGCCATCAAGAGCATCAGCTGGTCGTTCGCCACCAGGTAGACCAGAGAGGCCAGCCCCAGCGAGAAGGCGATCGGGATGCCGAGAACGAGGAAGGCGAAAAAGGCGAGGAGGTAGAGGGTCATTCCGACAGGCCCTCCGGCGCCAGGGGCCTGAGATCGTCGATGCTGCCGCCGCGCGCCCACAGGACGGCGTAGTGAGCGACGTCGACGAGGAGACGGATCGCCAGGAGCCCCATGCCGATGGGCAGCGCCATGTAGACCCAGTAGACCCGGGGCACGGTACCCGGGCCCCAGCCGAATGTGTCCTCGAACAGGAAGCGGAAGGCGGGGATCGGCTGCGACCCGACCATGTCGGCGAAGCGCAGCCCGTATCGCACCAGCATCAGGCACAGGAGAGCCGACACGAGGTTGGCGAGGATCGCCAGCGCCAGCGCCGGTCGCCTCGGCAGGCTGTCGCGCAGCAGCGTCATGGCCGCCAGTTCGCCGCGCTCATAGGCGAAGACGCCGGCGATCAGCGACACCCAGATCAGCAGATAGCGGCAGACCTCTTCCGCCCAGATCAGCGAGGCGTTGAAGGAATAGCGCATCACGATTTGCAGCCCCATCACCGTTAGGAGGACGGCGATGAGCAGGACCAGAAGGGCCTTCATGGCCGTCTGGTAGACGCTGCGCAGACCTGCGAATGCCATCGGTGCGACCCCAGTTTTCGGCCGAGCGGGACCTGGCCGCCCGGCTTGGCCGGACGGAGCGAAAGATGCCTTGAGCGACCCTTTTCGGATCAGTCGGCGAAGTCGTTTTCCTGGTAGGCGGTCAGGTGGCGGTAGTCGTCCCGGACCGGCGCGAACACGTCGAGATTGACGGCCACCTCGTCGCCGATCGGCTCCCCGCAGTGCATCACGTCGGGGGGAATGCGGACGACCTCGCCCGCACCGACCTCGACCACGTCCTCGCCGATGGTGAATTTCACCCGGCCGGCGAGGATGTAGGCGAGCTGTTCGAAGGGATGCGAGTGCGGGCGGACTTCCATCCCCGGCTGAAGCCAGTTCATCACCATGAGGGCGTTGTCGCCGCGAAAGGCCGTCCGGGACACGCCCGGGCGCACTTCCTCACGCGGGAGCGTGTCCCACTTGTAGACGTTGGTCCGCCCGGCCATCTCACTGCCCCTTGATCTGGTCGTAGAACTTCTGGATGAGCGGGTCCTTTGTCAGCCACTCGTCCACGACCGGCTGGGTCTTGGCCTGCATCGCCGACAGATCCTCCAGCTCGCCGATCTCCACGCCCTGCTCTTCCAGGAATGCGGCGGTTTCGGCCTCCTGGGCGGCGGCGATGGCATACTGCTCCTGGGTCGCCTCGCGGCCCGCCTCGGCCACGGCGGCCTTGAGGTCGTCCGGCAGCTTGTTCCAGGCCGCGCCCGACAGCATGATCACGCCCGGCCAGAAATAGTGGCCGGTGAGCGTGGCGTGCTTGGCCGGCTCGAAGAGGCTTTCCGACTGGATGGAGGAAAGGTTGATCTCCACCGCGTCAATGGTGCCGGTCTCCAGCGCCGAGTAGACCTCGCCGTAGGCCATGCCGATCGGATTGACGCCGACGGCTTCCCAGGTGGCCTTGTGCAGCGGGATCGGCACGATGCGGGTCTTCAGGCCGGCGAAATCGTCGATGGTGCCGACCTGCTTGTCCTTGGCCAGGAAGTGGCGCTGGCCGGCCTCGATGTAGCCGAGACCCTTGATCTGCTTGGCGTCGAGCGTGTCGAGGAGCTCCTGCCCGATGGGCGACCCCAGCGCGCCGGCCATCTCCTCGTAGGTGGACACCACGAAAGGCAGTTGCAGCGCGTCGAACGACGAGGCGCCAATCACCAGCGGCAGCACCGGAGCCGACACCAGTGCGCCGTCGATGACGCCGATCTGCAGGCCTTCGAGAAGCTGCTTGTCGTCGCCGAGCTGGCGATCGCCATAGACCTCGATCTTCACTTGGCCATCGGTCTTCTCGTCGACCTTCTCCGCGAAGATCTCCAGACCCGTGTGGAACAGGTGCTTGGACGAGGCCGCATGGCCCATTTTGAAGGTGTGGTCCTGGGCATAGGCCGGGCCGGCCAGAATCAGGGCCGCCCCCGCAAGCGCGAGCAATCGCCGCATAGTCGTCTCCTCCGGTTTTGTTTCATTATTCAAAACTCGATATTGATAATTGAAACACCCCTGTCGGCGTTGTCAATTCCCTTTGATCCCGCGGCGGCCGAGGCCCGGAAAAATCGCGGCTCGTCAGGCACTTCGGGCGGCCGGACGCAGGCATGAAACACCGGTATGCGGCGCCGCGGGTTGTCCGGCGCGCGCGCTTTTGCTTAAGACGCAGGTCCGCGGGCAAGCGCCCGTCACCCGGACGACACCTTTGTCGCACAGTGTCGCCGCCCGAAATCGAACCGACCGGACCCGCCGCTCGATGCTCCGCACGCCCTACTATCTGATCGACAAGGCCGCCCTCCTGAAGAACATGGAGGTGATGGACCGTGTCCGGACGCTGTCCGGCGCGAAGACGCTGCTCGCCCTGAAGTGCTTCGCCACCTGGTGCGTGTTCGACCTGATGCGCGAGCACATGGACGGAACCACGTCCTCGTCCCTCTACGAGGTGCGCCTGGGACGGGAGAAGTTCGGGGGCGAGACCCACGCCTACAGCGTCGCCTACGCCGACGACGAGATCGACGAGGTCGTCTCCCACGCCGACAAGATCATCTTCAATTCCGTCGGCCAGCTGGAGCGCTTCGAGAGCCGCTCCGCCGGCATCGTGCGCGGCCTGCGCCTTAACCCGCGCGTCTCCTCGTCCTCGTTCGACCTGGCGGACCCGGCGCGGCCGTTCAGCCGGCTGGGCGAATGGGACCCGGAGCGCGTGTCGACCGTCATCGACCGCATCAGCGGCTTCATGATCCACAACAACTGCGAGAACGCCGACTTCGCCCTGTTCGACCGGATGCTCGGCGACATCGAGGAGCGCTTCGGCGCGCTGCTGGCGCAGGTCGAATGGGTCAGCCTCGGCGGCGGCATCCACTTCACCGGCAAGGATTATCCGGTGGAGGCGTTTGCCGCCCGGCTGAAGGCCTTTGCCGAGCGCTATGGCGTGCAGGTCTACCTGGAGCCCGGCGAGGCCGCAATCACCGGCACCACGACGCTCGAGGTCACCGTTCTCGACACGCTGACCAACGAGAAGGACCTGGCCATCGTGGACTCCTCCATTGAGGCCCACATGCTCGACCTCCTCATCTACCGCGAGACCGCCAAGGTGGCCCCGAACGAGGGCCCGCACAGCTACATGGTCTGCGGCAAGTCGTGCCTGGCCGGCGACGTGTTCGGCGAGTTCCGCTTTCCCGAGAAGCTGAAGATCGGCGACCGGATCTCCATCCGCGACGCCGCCGGCTACACGATGGTCAAGAAGAACTGGTTCAACGGCGTGCGCATGCCCTCCATCGCGGTGCGCGAGCTCGACGGCAGCGAACGCCTGGTCCGCGCCTTCGACTACGCGGACTTCGAGACGAATCTTTCCTGAAGCCTAGGCTGACCAACGACGGAGCAATTCCCCGCAATGAAAAAGAACGTCCTCATCATCGGCGCCGGCGGCGTGGCCCAGGTGGTGGCGCACAAGTGCGCCCAGAACAACGACGTGCTGGGGGACATTCACATTGCCTCCCGCACCGTCGACAAGTGCCGGGAAATCATCGCCACCGTGCATGACAAGAAGGCGCTGAAGGCGGAGGGCATCCTGGAGGCCCATGCCCTCGACGCCCGCGACGTGGCGGCGACCACCGCGCTCATCGAGAAGACCGGCGCGCAGATCGTCATCAATGTCGGCACCGCCTTCATCAACATGCCGGTCATGTCGGCCTGCATCGCCACCGGCGCGGCCTACATCGATACCGCCATCCACGAGGATCCGCTGAAGATCTGCGAGACGCCGCCGTGGTACGCCAACTACGAGTGGAAGCGCCGCGAGGAGTGCGAGAAGGCCGGCGTCACCGCGGTGCTCGGCGCCGGCTTCGATCCGGGCGTCGTCAACGCCTACGCCGCGCTCGCCCGCGACGACTATTTCGACACCATCGACGAGATCGACATCGTCGACGTCAACGCCGGCAACCACGGCCGCTACTTCGCTACCAACTTCGACCCGGAGATCAACTTCCGCGAATTCACCGGCGTCGTGTACTCGTGGCAGAACAACGCCTGGCAGACCAACCAGATGTTCGAGGTCCGCCACGACTGGGACCTGCCGGTGGTCGGCAAGCAGACCACCTACATGAGCGGCCACGACGAGCTGCACTCGCTGTCCCAGACCATGGGCGTGCCGACCATCCGCTTCTGGATGGGCTTCGGCGAGCGCTACATCACCGTGTTCACCGTGCTGAAGAATCTCGGCCTCCTGTCGGAGCAGCCGGTGACGCTGGCCGACGGCCAGGACGTGGTGCCGCTGAAGGTGGTGAAGGCGGTGCTGCCGGATCCCAAGTCGCTGGCGCCCGACTACACCGGCAAGACCTGCATCGGCGACGTCGTCAAGGGCACCAAGGACGGCAAGCCGCGCGAGGTGTTCATCTACAACGTCGCCGACCACGCCGAGGCCTACCAGGAGGTCGGCAGCCAGGGCATCTCCTACACCGCGGGCGTGCCGCCGGTGGCCGCCGCCATGCTGATCGCCAGCGGCGAGTGGGACGTGAAGAAGATGGCCAACGTCGAGGAGCTGCCGCCGCAGCCCTTCCTGTCGGTGCTGGCGAAGATCGGCCTGCCCACCTGGGTGCGCGAGGACGGCGAGGACACCGCGATCTATCCCGGCTGATCGGCACCTGCCGCACCAGCAAGTCCAGACCGGCCCGGGCCGATCCCCTGTCGGCCCGGGCTTTTCTTTGTCGCCCCGCCCAATCGACCGTGGCCGCCCGCGCGTGCTAGCTCATCTCGGGATACGGGTGGCGGACCGGCCGCCCTCCCCTCGCCAGACCGGACGCTTCATGACCGCCGAGCGCCGCCCTTTCGAGACCCTCCCCAACGGCACCGACATCGAGGCCGTCGACCTGGCGCGCGACGGCATCGCCGTCACCGTCGTCAGCCAGGGCGCGGCCATGGCGCGCCTGCGGGCGCCGGACCGCTCGGGCGTGATGGGCGACATCGTCCGGGGCTTCCACGATGCGCAGAGCCGCGCCTGCCGCCCGCCGGTTTCCGGCGCCACGGTCGGGCGCTACGCCAACCGGATCGGCAGCGCGTCTTTCGTCCTCGACGGGCACCGCCACACCCTCACTGCCAACAAGGGTCCGCACTGCCTGCACGGCGGCCCGGACGCATATCATACCCGGCCGTGGCGGCTCGAGGCCGCCGGCGACACCCCCCATCCGTTCGCGACCTTCGCGCTGACCTCGCCGGACGGCGACGGCGGCTTTCCCGGCCGCCTGGAGGTGACCGCCACCTACGCCCTCACCGGCCCCGGCGAACTGACCATGACCTGCGAGGCCCGGACCGACCGGCCCACCGTCGTCAGCCTGACCAACCACGCCTTCTTCAACCTCGCCGGCGGCGGACCGATCAACGACCACCGCCTGCAGGTCGCGGCCGAGGCGTTCCTGCCCCTCGACGCCACGCAGCTCCCCACCGGAGAGATCCGTCCGGTCGACGGAACCCGCTTCGACCTGCGCCGGCCGACCGGCCTCGCCGACGCGGTCGCCGGCAGCGACGACCCGCAGCTTCTTCAAGAGCGCGGCTTCGACCACTGCTTCGTGCTGCACCGGGACACGTCCCTGTCCCAGCCCCGCTTCGCCGCCCGCGCCTTCGACCCGCACTCTGGCCGCGTCCTCGAGCTCCTCACCACCGCGCCAGGCCTGCAGGTCTACACCGGCGCGATCCTGGCGGTGGACGAGGACGGCACGGCGCGGCCGATCGCGCTGTCCGACGGCTTCTGCCTCGAACCCCAGGCCTTCCCCGACGCCCCCAACCGGCCCGAGTTTCCTTCCACTCGCATCACGCCCGGGCATCCCTTTCGGCAGGTAACGGTCTACCGCGTCTCTTCCGCCCCATAGGACACGCGTGCCGCTCCATGCATCGTGATCCACTCCCGGATTGCCCTGTGCCCCGTTCTGGGGTTCAACAGGCGAAACGGCTGGGGGAAGGTGTCGCGCGCTGGCTGTCGCGCGCGCCGTGAGTGTGCAGGAGTTGTCCCGACCAATGTCCGTCGTACCGGGCGTTGCCCGAAAAGCCCCGCCGCGCCGCGCGCCGGAGGGCGCCGGCCTGTCCCGCGACAAGATCGTCGCCGCATCGATGAAGCTCATCGACGAGCAGGGGCTGGAGGCCTTCAGCCTCCGCGCGGTGGCCAAGGCGCTGGGGGTCTATCCAACCGCCCTCTACTGGCACGTTCCGAGCCGCAACGAGCTGGTCGTCGAGATCATCACAGACGTGCTGGCGGAGATGATGCCGCCGCGCGAGCTGGCCTGGGAACCGTGGCTGCGCGAGCTGTTGCAGCGCTATCGATCCATCATCCGCCGTCATCCGAACGTGGCACCGCTCATCGGCGTGCAGCTCGTCTCCAACGCCAGCGTCGATCTCACCCTGCTGGAAACCACCCTGGAGAAGCTGCACGAAGCGGGCTTCGAGGGTGAGCGCCTGGTCGCCGCCTACAATGCGGTGTTTGGCACCCTGGTCGGCTTCGTCACCCAGGAGTTCGCCATGGTGCTGACCGACGATGTTGACAGCTGGACCGCGCGGATGGGCGATCTCGTTGCGCGGATCGACCCGCAGACCCACCCCATGCTCGCCGCCCACAAGGAGCTGATGCTCAACCGATCCTTCATCCTGCGCTGGCAGAACGGCGCCGCCGCGCCGCTGGACGCCGGCTTCGAGTTCTATTGCGAACTCCTGGTTGCCGGCCTCAAGGGCCTTGCCGCCGCCGGCGGCGACGGCTCCACGCGTCAGATGCTGACCTGACGTCCGAACGTGGCGTTGAACTGGTCGATCGGCGTCGGGTGGCCGAACAGGTAGCCTTGGCCGAGACGGCAGCCGAGGAACAGAAGCGCTTCGCGCTGCTCCTCCGTTTCGATGCCCTCGGCCACGCAATCGACGCCGAGCGCCTCGGTCATGGTCAGGATGATGGCGGCGAGGCTGCGCCGGGCCGAATGCACCTCCAGCGTATCCACGAAACTTCGATCGATCTTCAGGATATCGATGGGCAGCAGGCTGAACTGTCTCAGCGAGGAGTATCCGGTGCCAAAATCGTCCATGGCGATCCGGTAGCCGGCGGAGTGTAGCGTCTCGATCTCTTCCGCCGCCCGCGCGGCGTCCTCCATTGCCACGCCCTCGGTCACCTCGAACCGGATGTCGTCCGGCTTCAGGCCCAGCTCGGCTATCTCTTGCAGCGTCCAGGCTGCGAAGCCGGGACGGTTGAGGTCCGCCATCGACAGGTTCACCGCGACCGGTATGGCGTCGAAACCGTCTCCCCCGCTCTCGCGCCAGGCCACGATCTGCTCGAGCACCAGCCCGGTCAGGGCCCGGGTCAGTCCCGCTGCTTCTGCAATCGGAATGAACTCTTCGGGTGAAACAAGCTCTCCACCGAAGCGCCAGCGCGACAGCGCTTCCGCTGCGACGACCCTGCCGCTGGTCAGTTCGACGATGGGCTGAAGATAAACCTCTAGGCCGGTCTTGCTATTGAGAGCCTGCTTGAGGGCGATCTGGAGGGCTTGCTTGCGCTCCATCTCCCTCTGCATCTCAGGACCGCAGATGACAACTTCGTTGGGACGCGACTGACGCACGTGGACGAGCGCCGTGGTCGCCATGCGAAGCGCGTCGACAGGATCCTCGGGCAGGTCCGAGAGCTCCACGATCGCGGTGGTCGCTGTCGGCATGAACTCGATTTCGTCGATCAGATAGGGCGTTGCGAAGGTTCGGGTGACCAAATCCGGCACGAGCGTCTCGCGGGGGGCGATGACGCCGAACGTGCCCCGGCCGATCAGCGTGACGGTCGCCGCTCCCATCAGCTCGGAAATCCGTCCGTAGACCTCGCGCAGCAGCCGGTTGGCCATCTGGGCGCCATAGGTGGCGATCGTCGACGGAAATCCGCTCAACGTGATCATGGCGACGCGCTTCCCGGCCCCGTCCGAGGCGATCTCGCGGGCAAGCCCGGCCTCGAAGGCGCTGGCGTTCGGTATGCCGACGATCGGATCGGTGAACGCGAGCCGGTTCATCTCTTCGGTGAGCGCAAGGTTCTCGAAAGCGATCGAGATGTTGGTACAGAACACCCGTAGCAGATCCAGGTCCGCGTCCTCGCGGCCGGCGCGCGCCTGCAGGACGGCGCACAACTTGCTGCCGGACTCGCTTGTGAACAGCAGCACCATGTAGCCATCGCGGAAAAGCGGCTCGGATTGCTGACGCGCCGCCGCGATCAGGCTGCGGATTTCGGCCGGCAGCGCATCGATTTCCTTGCCGATGAGCGGGGCGAAGTCGCCCATGGCGCTGACGATTACCTGATTGGTCGTTTTCCGGCCTTCGACGCACACGAAGCCGGACGAATGGGTTCGCATCAGGGCTCCCACCTGGGCCAGGACGCCCTGGGAGAACACCTCCATGTTGGTGCGCTTGAACAGCTGGGTCGAACTGTCGATCACCATCTGCAGCCCTTGCCGGCTGCGCGACAGGGTGCGCAACTGGTCGTAGGCACGGATCGCCGCGGTAAGGACCGAAATCAGCCGAACCCGGGTCAGTTCGTCCTTGGTCCGATAATCGTCGATCTCATAGTGGGTGATGACCGAAAGCTCGGGTGCATAGCCCGGATAGCCCGTGCGCAGCACGATGCGCAGTTCGTCATAGCCGAGCTCGCGGAGTTTGCGGACGAGCTCAAGCCCGGCATCCGGGGTTTCCATCACGACGTCGATGAAAGCCACCGCGACGTCGGCGTACCGGACCATCGCCGCCAGAGCTTCCTCCTCGGATCGGGCGTAGACCACCTCCAAAGAGCGTCCAAGAATGGTCGTGTGGCGCAACGCAAACTCGGTGGCTTCGAGCACGTCGGGATCGTCGTCGACGACCAGAATCCGCCAGGTCGGCGCAATCGCAGCCCCGTCTTCGACACCATCGGCGCCGGCCGTCGCGGCATTCCGGGTCAACTCGGTCTCAATTTCGACGGACATCGTACTCGCTCAGCTGATTGCCGGTCTTCAGGGTGGGAGCCTGCCTCGGCAGTCGAACGACGACCGACGTTCCGGCTCCCGGCCTGCTGGTCACCGCGATTTCCCCTCCCAGGATCCCGGTCACGATCCTGTGGACGATTGCCATCCCCATCCCGCTGCCGTCGGCACCCAGCCGGGTGGTGAAGAAGGGATCGAAAATTCGCTTCGAGACGGCCGGCGCCATGCCCTTGCCGGTGTCCCGCACGACGAGTTCAAAGAAACCGCCTGACAGTTCGCGGCAGGTGACTATGACGCGCCCCTGCTCGCCCGGAGCAAACGCGTGAATCCTCGCATTGGCGATCAGGTTCGACACCACCTGGCCCAGCGGTCCGGGATAGCTGTCGAGCGGGGTGGCGGCCCGGCCCTCGCATTCAAGCACGATGCCCGTCCCCCTGAACTGGGGGCTGTGAATGTGAACCATGTCGCGCAGGAAATCGTCGAGGCGGAACTCCCGCCGACGCTCGCCCACCTGATCGGTCGACACTTCTCTGAACTGTCGGACGATCTCGGCCGCTCGCGTCACGTTCTTGAGCACCAGCCCGGTGCCGTCGCGAATATCACGCATGGCCTCGTCCACCGACGCGGGCCGGCCGCTCGCGGCCATCTGCGCCTCCAGCTCATCGAGCCGCTCGGTCAGGGTGCTGGCCACCGTCTTGGCGTTGCCAAGCGGGGTGTTGAGCTCGTGGGCGACCCCGGCAACGATGCTCCCGAGCCCAGCCAGCCTGTCAGCACGCACAAGTTCGACCTCTGCCATCAAGCGGCGCTGCTCCGCCCGGCGCCTGGCCGTCAGCAGGCCCGCGACCAACCACGCAAGAATGCTCGAGAGAGTCAGAACCACGAGCGTCCGCGGCCAGCCGATCCACACCGGAGTGGTGACCTGGCCCGGCACGCCGGCCAGCAGGATCCAGCTTTCTGCCGCGAGATAAATGTCGAGGCCGGCGTGCGCCTGCGTCAGGACCTCCGCGGGCCGCACGGTGTCCACGATGTAGTCGGTGTCATCGACGGAAAACCCTCCGGAGCCGATGGCCTCGATGCGCCTCCACAGATCCGGGTCGCTCGATGCCAGGGAGGTGTCCTTACCGAACATGAAGCCCCAGCGGCGGTCCGGCGAGGCTCCCGCAAGCCAATAGCCGGCACCGTTCAGAAGGGCGACCGATCGGCCATCCGCGAACCGCAGTCGCTCCACAGTGTCGATCAGGAAGCCCGCATCGAGGTTCATCACCACCAGCGCGGCCGTGGTTCCGTCGGGGCCAGGAATGGGGGCCGCCAGCCGCAGCATCGGACGCCAGGGCGTTTCCACGACCCCGCGCTCGACGTTGAGGTCCAATTCGGACAGATAGACCCCGTTCGGCGGCAGGCCGACGGCGTCGCTGAAATAGTAGCGGGCGGATTTGTCCTGCAGCGCGCTGTCGTCGGCGGTCACGATCCGGCTGCCAACGCGATCGACGCGCACCGTCTCGCGACCGTCCAGGTTCATCACGCGAAGCTGCGCGATGGCCGGCTTTTCCGCCATGAACACCGAAAATTCTCGTTCCACGAGCGGGCGCACAGTCTCGTCGCCGTTCGCGAATTCCAGAACTGCCATGTCCTGGGCGATGACGCGAACGTTGCCAGCCTCAAGGCGGACGAAAGCCTGCACCTGCCGGGCGGCTTCCGCGACCGCTGCCGCCGCGGCCGAGTGATCGCGCGCCCTTTCAACGCGCTGGTCGGCCCAGACAACGAGGGCGGATGCAAGCCCGAACAAGCCGATGAATAGGAGAAAGGCCGGAACGAAGACGCGCAGGCTCGACGTCATTACAAATCCCGCACCACGGAGCCGCACGAGGCCGGTTGCCGGAAGACTGTCAGCGTAGCGTGCACCCATACCGACCGACCCTGCAGCACACCTATCGGAAGAAGTGTGCCCTTCCCCGTTTCACACCGTCAAATCGTGAACCCATACCAGCCCGCCTCAACCCGCTCCGGGGCCGCCCGCGGGATCCCCGGTCGCGCCGCAACGCCGCACGGTGGGAGCGCTTACAAGCAGCCGGGACCCGGCTCCACAGATCGAAATCGCGATATTGACGGATGTAACTCCCGAAAGTTGCGCGGGGCTGTCGTCCACTGCCTTTGGGATCGATCTTTTTGCACCGCACCAACGGCAAAAAAGCCCGCAGCGCGGGGCTGCGGGCTCTAGGGAAAGGCAGAATGTGCGATGCGGCAGGTGAGCGGGCGCCCGCTCTACTCCGCCGCGCTGGCGGAGATTTCTCCGGTGCGGATCTGTTCCTCCTCGATCGATTCGAACAGCGCGCGGAAGTTGCCCTCCCCGAACCCCTCGTCGCCCTTCCGTTGAATGAATTCGAAGAAGATCGGGCCGATCACCGTCTTGGAAAAGATCTGCAGCAGGATCTTGGTCTGGCCGCCGCCGACGACCCCTTCGCCGTCGATCAAGATTCCGTGTTTCTTCATCCGGTCGACGGGTTCGTCGTGGCCCTTCACCCGCTCATACGACATCTCGTAGTAGGTGTCCGGCGGACCGGGCATGAACAGGAGGCCGTTATCGGCCAGCCGGTCGGTGGCGTCGTAGATCGCCTCGGTTCCCACCGCGATGTGCTGGATGCCCTCGCCACGGTACTTCTTCAGGTAGCTCTCGATCTGGCTCTTGTCGTCCGTGCTCTCGTTCAGCGGGATGCGGATCTTGCCGCAGGGCGAGGTAATCGCCCGGCTGACAAGGCCGGTGAGCTTGCCCTCGATGTCGAAGAAATGGATCTGGGTGAAGCCGAACAGCTCCCGATAGAAGGCCCACCACTTGTCCATGTTGCCGCGGTAGACGTTGTGGGTCAGGTGGTCGAGATAGTAGAAGCCGACGCCCTCGGGCCGCGGGTCCGCTTCGCCCAGCCACTCGAACTCGGCGGCGTAGGGCGAGCCCTTCTCGCCGTAGGAGTCGACGAAATAGAGAAGCGAGCCGCCGATGCCGACGATCGCCGGCACGTCGAGGCTCTTGTCGTCGCCCTCGTAGGGCTCCGCGCCCTGTTCGACGGCATGTCGGAAGGCATGGTCCGCGTCCACCACCCGCCAGGCCATGGAGGGAGCACAAGGGCCGTGCTTGTCCACGAAGCGGCGGCCGAAGCTGCCCGGCTCGGCATTCAGCAGGTAGTTGACGTCGCCCTGGCGCCAGACGGTGATCGCCTTCGACTTGTGGCGGGCGACGGGCGCAAACCCCATGCGGGCGAACAGCGCCTCGAGCGCCTCGGGCTCCTCGCTGGAGAACTCGACGAACTCGAAGCCATCCGTGCCGGCGGGGTTGGCGTCGGTGATCTCGGCGGGCGGTGCGTCGTGCGGGAAGGGTCCCATCCTGTCCTCCTTGTGGACCCGGCCGTTCGGCCGGATCGTGCATCGGACAGGAGCATGCCACCGCGCACGCGCACGCTGCGCGCATTCTGCGGACTTCTGCGCAATTCTGCGCACGCTTTGCGCAGTCGACTGCGCACGGATGCACGAACCGCCGCGCACCCTCGTGATGCGGTGGTAAAGCCCGCCCGAAAGCCCGTCAGGCCGTCGTGTCGGGCTTGTCGCGCGGGGTCAGCGCCGAGACGATTTCCGCCGGGCGGATGACGCCCAGATGGTCGCCTTCCTCCGACGTCACGTTCAGGACGCGGCCCTCGTTGAGCGGCTCCATCACGTCCTGGAGCTTGGTGTCGGCGTGGATCTCGTCGGCATCGGCCGGGGCCTCGCCGTCGATCATCACGTCGCTTGCCCTCAGCACCCCAAGCGGGTTCATGTGCGCCACGAAATCGGCCACGTAGTCGTTGGCCGGATTGCGGATGATTTCCGGCGGCGTGCCGCACTGGACGATGCGCCCGCCTTCCATGATGGCGATGCGGTCGCCGATCTTGAAGGCCTCGTCGAGGTCGTGGCTGACGAAGATGATGGTGCGCTGCAGGTTGCGCTGCAGGTCCAGCAGCTCGTCCTGAAGCCGGTTGCGGATCAGCGGGTCGAGTGCCGAAAACGGCTCGTCCATCAGCAGGATGGGCGCCTCGGTGGCGAAGGCGCGCGACAGGCCGACGCGCTGCTGCATGCCGCCGGACAGCTCGCTGACCAGCCGGTCTTCCCAGTCCGACAGGCCCACCAGTTCGAGCTGCCGCCGCGCCCTTTCTTCCCGCTCCTTGCGGCCCATGCCGCCGAACTCCAGGCCCAGCGCCACGTTGTCGAGCACGTTGCGCCACGGCAGCAGGCCGAACTGCTGGAAGACCATGGCCACGCGGTGCAGCCGGATCCGTCGCAGCGTCTTGGCGTCGGCCTGGGTGACGTCCACCATGGTGCCGTCGTCGTTGACCAGCACCCGGCCGCGGGCCACCGGGTTAAGCCGGTTGACGGCCCGCAGGAGCGTCGACTTGCCGGAGCCGGACAGGCCCATCAGGACGAGGATCTCGCCGTCGCCCACCTCGAGCGAGCAGTCGTGAACGCCGAGCACCTGGCCGGTCTCGGCCTGGATCTCCGCCCGGCTCTGGCCCGCATCCATGAGCGGCAACGCCGCCTGCGGATTGGTTCCGAAGACGATGTTCACAGCGTCGAAGACGACGGCCTTGCCGCCCTTTGCGGCCCGGTTCGGTGCGGTCTCGGTGTTACTCATCGCGGACGCCCTCCCACACGCAGCACACGGTCGAGCATGATCGCCACGACCACGATGATGAAGCCGCTCTCGAAGCCGAGCGCCGTGTTGACCTGGTTCAGCGCGCGCACCACCGGCACGCCCAGCCCGTCGGCGCCGACCAGCGCCGCCACAACCACCATGGAGAGCGACAGCATGATCGCCTGGTTCAGGCCGGCCATGATCTGCGGCATGGCGTAGGGCAGCTCGACCTTCGTGAGCTTCTGCCAGCCCGTCGCCCCGAAGGAATCGGCGGCTTCGAGAAGCGGCATCGGTGTGGATACGACACCCAGGTAGGTGAGCCGGATCGGGGCCGGCAGCACGAACACGACGGTGGCGAGCAGGCCGGGGACCATACCGATGCCGAAGAACACGATCGCCGGAATGAGATAGACGAAGGTCGGCAGCGTCTGCATCAAATCGAGGATGGGCTGCAGCACCTTGTAGAAGTTGGGCCGGTGCGCGGCCGCGATGCCGACGGGCACGCCGATCGCCATGCAGACGATGCAGGCGGAGACAACGAGCGTAAGGCTCTCCGTCGTCTCCTCCCAGTAGCCCTGGTTGATGATGAACAGGAAGCCGAGGAGCACGAAGAGCGCCATCTTCCAGCTCTTCTGCAGCCACCAGGCGAGCGCCACGAAGACGGCCACGACAACCAGCTCGGGCGGCTCCTGAAGGAGCCAGAGAAAGCCGTCGATCAGGCTTCCCATGACTTCGGCGAGGCCGTCGAAGAACCAGCCGCCATTGACCTGCAACCAGGTGAAGATGTCGGCCGCCCAGCGGCCCACGGGGATCTTGTAGTCTGTCAGGAAATCCACGCGCGAGCCCCTCTGCTCTTGCCGGAAACCGGTCCGACCGGGTCCACGAACCCTGCCAGACGGAAACGGATGCTAGCAGGTCGACGCGCAGCGGAAAGACCCAACGGGTCGGCCCGCGTGCAGTCACCCCGCAACCGGTTTCGGGAGCGGGAAGAGGAAAAGCGGCTCACGCGCCTTTCCGCTTCGCACCCCGCGTGTCCGCCCGGGACAGGCCCCGGGCGGACAGTCGGTGCATCAGCCTCAGAGGCCGAGCTGTTCCTTCACGGCCGGCAGGCCCGGCTCACCGTCAACGGTGGTGACGCCGTCGAGCCAGGCTTCCAGCACGTCCGGATTGGCCTTCAGCCATTCCTCGGTGGCGTCGTCGGCATCCTCGCCGTCATTGAGGATCTTGCCCATGATCTCGTTCTCCATCGGCAGGGAGAAGTCGAGATTCTTCAGAAGGGCGCCGACGTTCGGGCACTCCTCGACGAAGCCTTTGCGGGTGACGGTGTTCACCACGCCCTCGCCGCCGAAGAAGTCCTCACCGCCGGTGAGATATTTGAGCGAGTAGTTGGCGTTCATCGGGTGCGGCTCCCAGCCGAGGAAGACGATGGCCTCCTCCTTGGGGTACTTGCGGCCGACCATGGCCAGCATGCCCTGCTCGGAGCTCTCGACGATCTCGAAGCCCTCCAGATCGTGCTTGTTCTCCTCGACCAGCGAGACGAGGTAGGCGTTGCCCTCGTTGCCAGGCTCGATGCCGTAGATCTTCTCGTCCAGCTCGTCGCGGAACTTGGCGATGTCGCCGTAGGTCTTCAGGCCCTTGTCGTAGAGATAGGTCGGCACGGCGAGGGTGTACTTGGTCCCCTGCAGGTTCTCGTGGACCGTCTCGATCTCGCCGGAGTCCAGGTACGGCGTGATGGCGGCAGTCTGCGCCGGCATCCAGTTGCCGAGGAAGACGTCGACGTCGTCGCTCTCGAGCGAAGCGAACGTCACCGGCACCGACAGCACCTTCACGTCGACATCGTAGCCGAGCCCCTCAAGGACATGCTTGGTGGCAGATGTCGTCGTGGTGATGTCGGTCCAGCCCACGTCGGACATCGTAACGGAATCGCATTGTGCCTGCGCGTAGGCCGCGCCAGCCAGCATCGGCGATGAGGCGAGCGCAACCGCGCAAATCGAGCTCAAGGTACGAAGCATGTGAGTCTCTCCTGTTTCGACATCACGCCCGGGACTGGCGGGCGCAGATCCTGCAGTGTCCCCAACCTCGCCGGTGGAATTGTCCACCGGGACGTTCGTCTTTCTTGATTGATCACTCAATCAACATCATTATGTCCCAGATGTAAACGGGCAGGTGTGCCTTTGGTTGCGGACAGGCGGCTCGGTCGCCCGGAAGGCGGAGTGGATGCCCAAGGTCGGAATGGAAAGCGTCCGCAAGGACGCGCTGGTGAAGGCAGCCATCGCCGAGATCGGAGCCGTGGGCTCCCTCGACGTGACCGTTGCCGGCATTGCCCGGCGTGCCGGCGTGTCGGCGGCCCTCGCCCATCACTATTTCGGCTCGAAGGACTCCATCCTGCTGGCCGCCATGCGCCGGATCCTCGATGATTTCGGTGAACTGGTGCGCGAAGGCTACCGGCGCTGCGACACGCCCCGCAAGCGCGTCGAAACGGTCATCCAGGCCTGCTTCGAGCCCGGCCAGTTCGATCCCGCGGTGGTCAGCGCCTGGCTCGCCTTCTACGTGATGGCCCAGCGTTCCGATGAGGCCGAACGCCTCCTCGCCGTCTACCAGCGCCGCCTCGACAGCAACCTCGTGGCCGCGCTCGACGAGCTCGCTCCGCCCGACGAGGCACGGCGCATTGCCGACGGCGTCGCCGCCATGATCGACGGCTACTACATCCGCGCGGCGCTCCGCGCCCGCCCGACGAACCCCCGCCAGGCGGCAGCCATGGTCATCAACTATCTCGACCTCTGCCTCGCCTCCGCCGCCCAGACCCAGCAGGAGATTGCCGGGTGACCCAGAAACCGAACGTCCTGATCCTGATGGTCGATCAGCTCGCAGGGACCTTTTTTCCCGACGGGCCGGCCGACTTCCTGCACACCCCGAACCTGAAGGCGCTGGCCGAACGCTCCACCCGGTTCGCCAACACCTACACCGGCTCGCCGCTGTGCGCGCCAGGCCGGGCGAGCTTCATGTCGGGCCAGTTGCCGAGGCGCACCCGCGTCTATGACAACGCCGCCGAGTTCGCCTCCGACGTGCCCACCTTCGCGCACCACCTTCGTCTCGCCGGCTACCAGACGACGCTGTCGGGCAAGATGCACTTCGTCGGCCCGGACCAGTTGCACGGCTTCGAGGAGCGGTTGACCACCGATGTCTATCCCGCCGATTTCGGCTGGACGCCGGACTACCGCAAACCGGGAGAGCGCATCGACTGGTGGTATCACAACATGGGCTCGGTGACCGGCGCCGGCGTCGGCGAGATCTCCAACCAGCTCGAGTATGACGACGAGGTTGCCTACGAGGCGATCCGCAAGGTCTACGATCTGGGTCGGCGCGGCGACGAGCGGCCGTGGCTCCTGACCGTGTCCTTCACGCATCCGCACGACCCGTACGTCGCCCGCAAGAAGTTCTGGGATCTCTACGAGGACTGCGACCACCTGGAGCCGACGGTCCCGGCGATCCCGTACGACGAGCAGGACGCCCATTCGAAGCGCATATTCGATGCCAACGACTGGCGCAGCTTCGACATCAAGCCCGACGATATCCGCAACTCGCGCCGGGCCTATTTCGCCAACATCTCCTACCTGGACGACAAGATCGGTCAGATCCTGGAGGCGCTCGAGGGCACCGGGCAGAGCGAGAACACCATCGTGCTGTTCCTGTCCGACCACGGCGACATGCTTGGCGAACGCGGATTGTGGTTCAAGATGAGCTTCTTCGAGGGCTCGTCGCGCGTGCCGCTGATGATCGCGGCGCCGCAGATGCAGCCGGGCCGGATCGATGCGCCGGTTTCCACCATGGACGTCACGCCGACCCTCGCCGACCTCGTCGGCATCGATCTGGGCGAGGTGGCGCCATGGACCGACGGCGAGAGCCTCATTGCCATTGCCGCCGGCGGCGACCGGCAGATCCCCGTGCGCATCGAGTATGCCGCGGAAGGCTCCATCGCGCCGCTGGTGGCGCTGCGCGAGGGCCGCTTCAAGTACGTGCATTGCGAGGTCGACCCCCCGCAGCTTTTCGACCTGGACGCCGACCCGAACGAGCTCGTCAACCTGGCCGACGATCCGGCTCACGCAGAGACGGCCGCCCGCTTCGCCGAAAGGGTTCGGGAGTTGTGGGACATGAAGGCCTTCGACACCGAGATCCGCCAGAGCCAGGCCCGCCGTCACGTCGTCTACGCCGCCCTGCGCAACGGCGCCTACTACCCGTGGGACTTCCAGCCCCTGAAGAAGGCGTCCGAGCGCTACATGCGCAACCACATGGACCTGAATGTGCTGGAAGCATCCCAGCGCTGGCCGCGAGGAGACTGAATTCATGCAAGCCCAACCGACCGCCAGCCATTTCGTCGATGGCGCCTACATCGAGGACGAGGCGGGCCAGGCCTTCGACAGCTTCCATTCGGCCACCGGCGAGGTCATCGCGCGGCTGCATGCCGCCACCCCCGCCGTCATCGACAAGGCCATGGAGTCTGCTGCCCGCGCCCAGGTCGAATGGGCGGCGACGCCGCCCGCCGAGCGTGCCCGGGTGCTGCGCCGCGCCGCCGACCTGATCCGTGCGCGCAACGAGGAGCTCTCCCGGCTGGAAAGCCTCGACACCGCCAAGCCGATCCAGGAAACGCTCGTCGCCGACGCCATGTCCGGTGTGGAGGCGCTGGAGTGGTTTGCCGCCCAGGCCGCGTCCATCGCCGGCGAAGCCGTGCCGCTGGGCACCGATTTCGCCTACACGGTGCGTGAACCGCTGGGCGTGTGCGTCGGCATCGGCGCCTGGAACTACCCGACCCAGATCGCCTGCTGGAAGGCGGCCCCGGCGCTCGCCTGCGGCAACGCCATGGTGTTCAAACCGTCAGAGCTGACGCCACTGTGCACGCTCAAGGTCGCCGAGATCTTCATGGAGGCCGGCGCACCGGCGGGCCTGTTCAACGTGGTTCAGGGCTTCGGTGACGTCGGCGCGGCGCTGTCCACCCACCCCCTGACGGCAAAGGTCTCGCTGACCGGCTCGGTGCCGACGGGCGCCAAGGTCTATTCCGCGGCGGCCGCGGGCATGCGCCACGTGACCATGGAACTTGGCGGCAAGTCGCCCATCGTCGTCTTCGACGATGCCGACATCGAGGACGCCATCGGCGGCGCCATGCTCGGCAACTTCTACTCCGCCGGCCAGATCTGCTCCAACGGCACCCGCGTCTTCGTCCAGTCCGGCATCCGCGACCGTTTCCTGGAGCGGCTGATCGAGCGCACCAAGACGATCCGCGTCGGCGATCCTCTCGATCCGGACACCCACATGGGCCCGCTCATCTCCGAGGCCCAGCGCGCCAAGGTCGTCGGCTACATCGAGGCCGGCACCCGAGAGGGTGCGACGCTCGCCTATGGCGGCGGCCTGCCGTCCGGTCCGGTCTTCGACAAGGGCGCCTTCATCGAGCCGACCATCTTCTCCGATGTCACCGACGACATGACGATCGCGCGAGAGGAGATCTTCGGCCCGGTGCTGTCGCTGCTGTCGTTCGAGACGGAGGACGAGGCCATCGCCCGGGCCAACGGCACGCCGTTCGGCCTCGCGGCCGGCGTCTTCACCCGCGACCTCGCCCGAGGCCACCGGGTCGCCGGGCAGCTGCAGGCGGGCATCTGCTGGATCAACACCTACAACCTGACCCCGGTGGAAGCCCCGTTCGGCGGCGTCAAGCAGTCGGGCCTCGGCCGCGAGAACGGACGCGCGGCAATGGAGTTCTACTCCCAGCTCAAGACCGTCCATGTAGGCCTCGGCCGCGTCGACAGCCCCTACTGACAATCACAAGGAAGCGGCGTCGGGCGACAGTCCGACCGCCGTGAAGAGGATGATGACCGAAGCGGATTTCGTGATCGTCGGCTCGGGTTCGGCAGGCTCGGCCCTTGCCTACCGGCTGTCGGAAGATGGCAGGCACTCGGTGCTGGTGCTGGAATATGGCGGCAGCGACGCCGGCCCGTTCATCCAGATGCCGGCAGCGCTCTCCTACCCGATGAACATGCCGCGCTACGATTGGGGCTTCGCCTCCGAGCCGGAGCCCGGACTTGGCGGACGCCGCCTGGTCACGCCGCGCGGCAAGGTGGTCGGCGGCTCCTCCTCCATCAACGGCATGGTCTACGTTCGCGGCCACGCCCGCGACTTCGACCACTGGGCGGAGAGCGGCGCGGCCGGCTGGTCCTATGCCGACGTGCTGCCCTACTACAAGCGCATGGAGCACTGGCACGACGGCGGCCACGGCGGAGATCCCGCCTGGCGCGGCACCGATGGCCCGCTGCACGTGACCCGGGGCACCCGCGAGAACCCGCTCTTCCACGCCTTCGTGGAGGCGGGAAAGCAGGCCGGCTTCGAGCTGACGGGGGACTATAACGGCGAGAAGCAGGAAGGCTTCGGACCGATGGAGCAGACGGTCTGGAAGGGCCGTCGCTGGTCCACCGCCAACGCCTACCTGAAGCCGGCGCTGAAGCGCTCCAACCTCGACCTGGTGCGCTGCTTCGCTCGGCGCATCATCATCGAGAACGGCCGCGCCGTCGGCGTCGAGATCGAGCGCGGCGGCAAGATCGAGATCGTCCGCGCCCGGCGCGAGGTGATCCTGTCGGCCTCGTCCATCAACACCCCGAAACTGCTGATGCTGTCCGGCATCGGCCCGGCGGAGCACCTGGCCGAACACGGCATCGACGTGGTTTCCGACCGGCCGGGCGTCGGCAAGAATCTGCAGGACCATCTGGAGGTCTACGTGCAGCAGGCCTGCACGCAGCCGATCACCCTCTTCAAGCACTGGAACATGGTCGGCAAGGCCCGCGCTGGCGCCGAATGGCTTCTGTTCAAGCGCGGCCTCGGCGCCTCCAATCAATTCGAAAGCGCCGCCTTCCTGCGCTCCAGGCCGGGCGTGGACTATCCCGACATCCAGTATCATTTCCTGCCGATCGCGGTGCGCTATGACGGCCAGGCAGCGGCTGAGGGCCACGGCTTCCAGGCGCATGTCGGCCCCATGCGCTCGCCCTCGCGTGGCGAGATCACCCTGAAGAGCGCCGACCCGGCCGAGGCGCCGCGCATCTTCTTCAACTACATGTCCACCGAGCAGGACTGGGCCGACTTCCGCCACTGCATCCGGCTGACCCGGGAGATCTTCGCCCAACCGGCCTTCGACGCCTATCGCGGCAAGGAAATCCAGCCCGGCGACGACATGCAGAGTGATGACGACATCGACGCCTTCATCGCCGAGCACGCCGAAAGCGCCTACCACCCGTGCGGGACCGCGAAGATGGGCAAGGCCAGCGATCCGATGGCGGTGGTCGATCCGGAGTGCCGGGTGATCGGCGTCGATGCGCTCCGCGTGGTGGACTCGTCCATTTTCCCGCGCATCACCAACGGCAACCTCAACGGCCCGTCGATCATGGTGGGCGAAAAGGCCTCCGATCTGATCCTGGGCAAGCCGCCGCTTGCCGCCGACAACGCCGAGCCCTGGATCAACCCGCGCTGGCAGACGTCCGACCGGTAGGATCTTCCGCCTGCCAGCCGCCACGCGCCGCCTGAGGCGGCGCGTGTCTCAGCGACCCATCAGCGCCGGCAGGAAGGTGGCGATCTGCGGGAAGGCCACGCAGAGCATCAACCCGACGATCTGCAGGAGGAAGAAGGGCAGGATCCCCCGATAGACGGTGCCCATGCCGACTTCGTTGGGCAACGTGCTCTTGATGTAGAAGAGCGTGTAGCCGAACGGAGGGCTGATATAGCCCATCTGGATGGTCAGCGCGTAGAGCACGCCGAACCAGATCTCGTCGAAGCCGAGGAAGCGCACCACCGGCAGGAACACCGGGACCGTGAGCAGGATGATGCCGATCTCGTCCAGCACGGTGCCGAGGAAGACCAGGATCAGCATCATCACCGCCAGCACCAGGTACGGGCTGACCTGCAACGACTGGATGGTGCCGAGCAGCGCGTCGGCGCCCCCGAGCCCGGTGAAGATCGCCACATAGGCCTTCGCGCCGATGGTGATCCACAGGATCATGGCGGTCGACTTGAGGGTCACGCCGGAGGAATCGATCAGCATCGAGAGCGTCAGGTGTCGGCGGGTCGCCGCCGCAAGGCAGGCGCCGAAGACACCGACCGCCGCGGCTTCCGTCGGCGTGGCGATGCCGAAGAAGATCGAGCCCAGCACCATCACGATGATCAGCGACGGCAGCACCAGCGTCTTCAGCGACGCCAGGCGTTCGGCCAGACTGACGCGCGGCGCGTCGTCGACGCTCGGAGCCAGCTCCGGCTTCAGCCACGAGGCGATGACGATATAGGCGATGTAGAGCGAGGCGAGCAGAATGCCCGGCACGATGCCGGCGATCAGCATCTTGCCGATGGAGACCTGGGCGGTGACCGAATAGACGATGGTCAGCACCGATGGTGGGATCAGGATCCCGAGCGTTCCCGAGGCGCAGATGGTGCCGGTGGCGAGCTTCGGATCGTAGCCGCGCTTCAGCATTTCCGGCAGCGCCAGGATGCCCATCGCGGTGACCGCCGCGCCGACGACGCCGGTCATCGCCGCCATCACCACGCATATGATGACCGTGCCGATGGCCAGCCCGCCCTTCACCCGGCCGAACCACAGCTCCATGGCCCGGTAGAGATCCTCGATGACACCGGAGCGTTGCAGCACCACCGCCATGAAGATGTAGAGCGGGATGGCCAGCAGCGCCTCCGACCGCATGGTGTCGAAGACCTGCAGGATCAGGATGATCAGCGCCTGCGGGTTCCAGAACAGGACCGTGAACAGGACGGAGAGACCGCCGAGCACGAAGGCCACCGGCAGGCCGGTCAGCAGGAAGACCGTTAGCCCGCCGAACATCAGGATGAGGATGAGATTGGCACTCACAGGGCGTCTCCCTGCGCATCCTCGGCCGGCGGCGCGGTGTCGTTGAAGATGACCCGCAGCCATTCGGCGACGGCCTGGAGGAGGAGCAGCGCCAGCGCGATCGGGATCACGAACTTCACCGGCCAGATCACCGGGTTCCAGGAGGTGTAGGAGGTCTCGTTCAGCGCGTAGGACTGCATCGCGAACGGCCACGCGAAATAGAACAGGATCACCGCGTAGGCGCCGATGATCGGGTAGTTGATGAGATCGAAGATGCGGTTCACCCGCGGCGAGACCGACCGTCGGACGAGGTCGAGGTTCACGTGGCCGCCGGTGTGCAGCAGGTAGGGTCCGCCGAGCAGGAAGAACGGCCCGAACAGCAGCGTCGCCAGCTCAAGCCCCCAGCTGGAGGGCGAGTTGAACAGGTAGCGTGCCGTTACCGCGTAGAGCATGACCGGCACGATCACCAGCATCAGCAGGCTGGCCGCCTTGTAGAGCCAGTGGTTGAACGCCGTGATCCAGTGGACGACGGCGGCGATCGGACTGGGCATTCTGCGTTCCCCGAAACGGCGCGGGCGGCGGGGCGCGAGGCCCCGCCGCCCTTTCTCCAGTAGAGAGAAGCTTACTGGATCAGGCCCAGCTCCTGCATCTGCTCGACCTGGGAGTCGAGGATGCGGGTGGCGAGATCGTTGTCCTTGGTGGCCTTGCGCCAGGACTCAACCGCCTGGGTCCGCGCCGCGATGACATCGTCCTCGGACAGTTCGATCACCTCGACGCCCTGCTCCTTGAAGGCCTCGAGCGCGCTGGCGTCGCTCTCGGTCTTCGCCGCCTGATACGCGTCGGAGACTTCCTTGGCGGCGGTGGCGAGCGCCTCCTTGTAGGCGTCCGGCAGCTTGTCGTAGGCGCCCTGGTTGGCGACGTAGGAGGTGGCCGTCGTCGGCTGGTGGACGCCTGGCAGGATGATGTAGGGCGCCACCTCGGACAGGCCGGCGTCAAGATTGGCCTGCAGGTCGCCGCGGTCGGCCAGATCGATCAGGCCTTTGTCGAGGGCGGAGTAGACCTCGGAGGTCGGCAGCGGCGATACCGCCACGCCGAAGTCGCTCATGACCGACGAGGCGAGACCGACGAAGCGGCCCTTGGTGCCGTCGAAATCCTCAATGGATTCGATCTTCACCTTGGAGTGGATCGGTTCCTGATCGTAGACCATCGGGGCGATGTAGTAGAGCCCGGCCGGGGCATACGCCTCGCGCGCCATTTCCAGGCCGCCCTTCTCGTAGAACCAGTCAGAATACTGGCCCGATTCCGGGTAGCCGAAGGGGATGGTCGAGGTGAAGGCCAGCGCCGGGATCTTGCCGGCCTCGTAGCCATCGAAGGTCTTCATCATCTCGAAGGCGCCGCCGCGCACGGCGTCGAAGGCCTGCGCCGGCGGAACCAGTTGGCCCGCGGAGAACAGCTCGATCTGGAACTTGCCGTCGGTCAGCTCGGCGACCCGGTCGACATACATCTGCTCGTATTTCTGCGGCGTCGTGCCGCCATCCCAGAGCGCCTGCATGCGCCAGTTCACCGTCTCACCGTCCTGGGCGAACGCGGCGGGACCGAACGAGGCGACCGCGAGCGCGGCGGCAGAGACTGCGAGCGCCGTGCGGCGCGTGAACGTCGTGGTCATGGGTGTTTCTCCTTCAAGGGTTTCGTGGTTGTTGTGATTGGGCCGGTCAACGGGGTGCTGCGGACGGTCCACCGTCAGCTCGCACCGCGCATCTCGGCCAGGATTTCGCGCGCCCGGTCGGTGCGCACGTCGTGGGCCTCGGCGAGCCTGCCCGCCACGACCTCGATCTCGTTGCCGACAGCGCCGGCGACGATGGCGATGTTGCGGGCGTGCAGCGCCATGTGGCCGCGCTGGATGCCCTCGGTGGCAAGCGCGCGGAGCGCCGCCATGTTCTGGGCGAGACCCACCGCGACGGTGATCTCGGCCAGTTCCTGGGCGCTCTCCACGCCGAGGATCTTCAGGGCCGCCTGGGCGACCGGATGGGTCTTGGTGGCGCCGCCGACGAGGCCGACCGCCATCGGCATTTCCAGCGTGCCGACGAGGCAGCCTTCGGTGTCGACTTCCCAGCTGGTCAGCGAGGTATAGGCACCCGAGCGAGCGGCGAAGGCATGGGCACCCGCCTCGATGGCGCGCCAGTCGTTGCCGGTCGCGACGATCACCGGGTCGATGCCGTTCATGATGCCCTTGTTGTGGGTGGCGGCCCGGTAGGGGTCGATCACCGCCAGCTCATGGGCGTCGAGGATGCCCTCCACCATGCGCTCGCCGGAGAACTCCTTGGTGGCGAGCGCGTCCTGGGGTACCCGAACCTGCGCACGGGCAAGCCGGCGGTCGGCGAGATTGGACAGGATGCGCAGGCGCACGCGGCCGCCGGTCAGCTCCTCGATCAGCGGGGCGACGGCCTCCGCCATGGTGTTGACGGCGTTGGCGCCCATGGCGTCGCGCACGTCGACCAGAAGATGCAGCACCACCATCGCGCCGCGACGGGTGTCGGGGAAGACGTGGACCTCGATGTCCTTGCAGCCGCCGCCGAGCTTCACCAGGAAGGCGTCACGGCTGTTGGCGATCTCAAGGATCTGCTCGCGCGCCGCGAGGATCTTCAGCCGCGCACCGTGCGGATCGGTAATACCGAGCACCTGCACCTGGGCGCGCATGACCGGATCGGTGGAAGAGGTCTGGAAACCGCCGTGCTCGCGGGCGATGCGGGCCATGTAGGAGGCCGCGGCGACAACAGACGGCTCCTCGACCACCATCGGGATCAGGTAGTCGCGGCCGTTGATGGTGAAGTTGGTGGCGATGCCCATCGGCAACTGGAATGTGCCGACGACGTTCTCGATCATGCCGTTGGCGCGCGCCACGTCCAGGGCGGCGGCATCGCCGATGGTGGCGGCATCCTCTCCGGCCAGGCCGACAGCCTCGGCGAGGGCCTCCAGACGCTGACCGGGGGTCTTGTTGCGATAGCCCTCAAGGCGCGAGTTGAGCGTACGCGGCACAGCAGACATGGTCGTTTCCATCACCCGATTAACCTGCATCTCTTGCTTGGATGCGGTGATGGATTGTCCTAGTATGACTGGGACAATCAAGGGACAGTTCCAGCCAATTATGGAATGACTGTCCCAACAATATTCTAGGGACAGTTCCGTGAAACGCACCGAGACCCTCGTCGAGGCGATCGTGGCCAAGGTCTCCGCAGGGCTTGCCAAGGGCGCCTACAAGGTGGGCGACCGGTTGCCTTCGGTGCGCCGCGCCGCAGAGGACTACGGCGTCTCCAAGAACACCATGGCGGAGGCCTACGACCGGCTGGTGGCGCAGGGACTCCTGGAGGCGCGGGCCGGCTCCGGCTTCTACGTCTCGCATCTGGAACTGCCGAGCCCCACCGAACCGCCGCCGCATGTGGCCACCGCGGTCGATCTCGTCTCGCTCCTGCGCGAGCAGCTCGACCGGCGCTACGAGGTCAGGCCCGGCGACGGCCGGCCACCGGCGTCGTGGATGGAAGGGTCGGAGCTCCGGCGCCACTTCGCCAGCTTCAAGGCGGCTGGACCAGACAGCGTCGATTTCGGCTACGGCTCCTCGCGCGGCTACGAGCCGCTGCGCGAACGACTGCGACTGATGCTCCTCGACCGATCGATCTCGGTGGCGCCGGACGGATTGCTGCTGACCAACGGCGCCAACCACGCCCTCGACCTGATCGTCCGCCACCTGCTGGAGGCCGGCGACACCGTTCTCGTCGACGACCCCGGCTACTATCCGCTGTTCGGCAAGCTGACACTGGCCAAGGTCCGCATCGTCGGCGTGAAGCGAAACCCGGACGGTCCAGACCTCGACGATCTCGCCGCCAAGCTGGCACTGCACCGGCCGAAGATCTTCTTCACCCAGTCCCAGGCCCACAACCCGACCGGCGGCTCGCTGTCGCCTCCCGTGGCGTTCGGCCTGCTGCAGGCGGCTGAGCGCTGGGGCACGCTGGTGGTCGAGAACGACACCTTCGCCGACATCCTGCCGCCGACGCTGCCGCGGCTTGCCGCCCTCGATCAGCTGAACCGGGTTCTTTATGTCGGCACCTTCTCCAAGACGCTGTCAGCCAGCCTGCGCTGCGGCTTCGTGGCCGGCCATCCGGACGTGGTCAGCGCGCTGGCCAACTTGAAGATCCTGACCACCGTTGCGACCTCGGACTTCGTCGAGCGGTTTGTCTTCAACCTGATCCAGGGCGGCCAGTATCTGCGCCACATCCGTCGCCTGCGCGCCCGGGTCGAAGCGGCCCACCGCGCGGCGATCGGCGATCTGGAGAGCGTCGGCCTCCGGCTGCGGCCGAGCAAGGGGCCCAGCTTCTATCTCTGGGCCGACCTGCCCGACCACGTGGACGAGCTCGAGCTATGCCGGCGCGCCGCGGATGCGAGCATCTTCCTGGCACCGGGCAGCGTCTTCCGGCCCGACCGCGGCGAGGCGCATCCCGCCGCCATCCGCTTCAATGTCGCCTATGGCTCCGACCCGAGGCTACTCGACTTCCTCGCCGGCGCCCTCTGACTCCCGAGCAACCCGAACCACCGACAGGCCCCACCATGAGTTCCCTTCCCTCCCGCGTCCGCATCGTCGAAGTTGGCCCCCGCGACGGCCTGCAGAACGAGGCGGAGATCGTTCCCGCCGCCGTGAAGATCGAGCTGATCGACCGGCTCGGCGCCGCCGGCTGCGAGACCATCGAAGCCGGCAGTTTCGTGTCGCCGAAATGGATCCCGCAGATGGCCGACACGGCCGAGGTGCTGGCCGGCATCGAGCGCAGGCCCGGCGTCGGCTATCCCGTTCTCGTGCCGAACATGAAGGGGCTGGAGCGGGCGCTGGAGTGCGGGGTCGAGGAAGTCGCCGTCTTCGCCGCCGCCTCCGAGGCGTTCTCCCAGCGCAACATCAACTGCTCGATCGCTGAGAGCCTTGAGCGCTTTGCGCCGGTGATGGAGGCCGCCGACGGCAACGGACTGAGGGTGCGCGGCTACGTCTCCTGCGTGCTCGGCTGCCCCTACCAGGGCGAGGTGCCGCTTTCCGACGTGGTCCGCGTGTCGAAGGCGCTTGCCGACATGGGCTGCTACGAGGTCTCGCTGGGCGACACGATCGGCGTCGGCACACCTACGAAGGCCGCCCGCATGGTCGAGACGGTGGCGGCCGAAGTGCCGGTGGAGGCGCTGGCGCTGCACTTCCACGACACCTATGGCCAGGCGCTTGCCAACATCCACGCCTGCCTGCCGCTGGGCGTGGCGGTGGTCGATGCCGCCGTGGGCGGGCTCGGCGGCTGCCCCTACGCCAGGGGCGCCACCGGCAACGTCGCGAGCGAGGATCTCGTCTACATGCTGCACGGCATGGACATCGAGACCGGCATCGATCTCGACGCGCTGACGGAAACGGCCCGCTTCATCTCCGCCGCCATCGGTCGCGAGCCGGCGTCGCATGTCGCCCGCGCCCGCGCGGCCTGACCGGATCGCGCAAGACGCTTGAACCGGCAGCCGTGCGGGACGAAGCTCGCCCGGCACGCCGAGCGGCCCGTGCCGCCCATCAGAAGAAGGCAATCCCCATGCCCGTGATCGACCGCAGCGCGGCCCCGCGCGCCGTGGACCGCATCCGTCCCCAGATCCTCGACCTGGAGATGGAGAACATCGCCGAGCTTGCCATGCGGGCGAGTTCGATGACCGACGTCATCACCCTCTGGTATGGCGAAGGCGACCTGCAGACGCCCGGATTCATCAAGGAGGCGGCGAAGGCGGCGCTCGACGACGGCCAGACCTTCTACGTGCCCGACATGCGCGGGCTGCCGGCCCTGACCGAGGCGCTATCGGCCTACCAGGAACGGCTGCATGGACGCCCCTTTCCGCTGTCGCGCTCCACGGTAACGCCCGGCGGCATGCAGGCCGTTTTCCTGGCGCTGCAGCTTCTCGTCGATCGCGGCGACAACGTCGTCTACGTCGAACCGCAGTGGCCCAACATCCGCCACGCCATCCACGTGGTGGGCGGCGAGCCCCGGCCCGTCGCGCTCGACCATCGAAACGGTCGTTGGCAGCTCGACCTCGAGGCCGTCTTCGACCGATGCGACGCCCGCACCCGTGCCATCATGTTCTCCACGCCGTCCAACCCGCTCGGCTGGACGGCGAGCGCAGAGGAACTGGAGGCGCTCATCGCCTTCAGCCGGCGCACCGGCATCTGGATCCTCAGCGACGAGATCTACAACCGGCTCTCCTTCGCCGGCGAGACCGCGCCCTCGGTCCTGCAGGTGGCGGAGGAGGAAGACCTCGCCATTGCCATCAACGGCTTCTCCAAGGCCTGGGCGATGACCGGCTGGCGGCTCGGCTGGCTGACGCATCCGCCCTCGGTCTCGGAGGCCCTGTCGGCCATGACCCAGTACATGAACTCTGGTACCGCAGCCTTCGTGCAGGCCGGCGGCGTGGCGGCCCTCGAGCAGGGCGAGGAGACCGTGCGGACGATCCGCGCGCGCTGCCATGCCGGCGTCGACGCGGCCTACGACGCGCTGTCCGGCCTCAACAGCGTGATCCTTCCGGAAAAGCCCGATGCCGGGATGTACGTGACGTTCGAACTGGCCGGCGAGGCGGATTCACGTGCCGCCTGCACACGGATCCTGCAGGAGGCCCGGGTGGGCCTGGCGCCGGGGTGGCTTTTCGGGGAAAGCTCCAACGCGCTGGTGCGCATGTGCATCTGTCGCGACACGCGCGAGATCGCCGAGGCTGGCGCCCGCATCGCCCGGGCGCTGGGCTGACAGTGCGGCTCAGCGGGCGACCACGGAGACCGGCCCTTCTGTCCAGGTGTCCGTCCCCTTCGGCGGTCCAGTCGGCGTCAGCCTGAGCCGCGCGATCGCTCCGATATCCGGGAGCATGGTCAGGCGCCGCGCCGCGATGGTGTCCACCGTCTCGAAGCGTCCGTCGCCGTGGTCCACATCCAGGCGGAACCCTTCGGGATAGTCGCCGCCATGCCAGTGCGGCAGCGTTGCCTCGAACCGCAGCGCCAGGGGCTTGGTCGGACGCTCGAACGACAGGGTGAGAACGCGTCCGCCGGGGGCCGGCGCCGTCGAGAGATGGATGGCGACCTCGTGAGCTGCGACCTCTCTGGCCCGGGCCTGCCAGACGATCGCCGCCAAGAAGACGAGCGAGACGGCGCCGAAGGCGGATGCGAGCCGGTTCGGCCGCCGGATGGTCGCCGCAGCAGCCAGGCAGACGACAAGCGCCGTTGCAACGAGCCCGCCCCTGGTCAGGAGCGCAGCGTTGGCCTCGAGCCCCAGCGACCGCTCGCCGCGCAGGAAAAAGATGGGATCGGCCGCCAACCAGGGCGGAAGGTAGACCAGGCCAAACCAGTCGAACAGCCGATCATAGATGATCGAGACCTCGCGGTTCTCCAGGAACGCGTTCGGGTCGAAGCCATAGAAGACCGCCATCCCGGCCGATATCAGCCCAAGCATGGCCGTGACCGCATGCCCGCACCAGGTTCGCTGCTCCCGGACCCAGATGGCCAGCCCGACCGCGAAGATCGGCATCGCGGCGCACCAGAACCGAGCCGGCATGGACTCCATTGCGGAGCTCCACGCGATGGTTCCGGCGTAGGCGAGGAGCAGGACGAGGCCCTGCACCGCCAGCCTCTCGCGTCGCAGCACGCCCACGACGAGGCCCGCGAGCGCGACGATCATCAGCGGATTGAAGATGAACAGCCCATGCCTCTGGGAGATCAGCTGGACGGCCAGTCGCGGAAGAACATCGTCGAGCGTTGGTGAAAAGGTGGCGGTCGCCGAACCGAAATACTGTCCCGACACCCAGAGCTGGTAGGCAAGCAGCGCGGCAAGCGCCACGGCGCAGGAAGCCGCAATGGCCGCAACCTTCAACACGAGCCGACGGCTTCGTAGGCCCCGCTCGGCGCTGATCTCACCCGCGATGTAGAGGGCGATCAACGCCGCGGAGGCGGGCCCCATGCGCAAATGGAGGAAGGGCAGGATCAGCGCTGACAGCAGGAACAGAGCAAGATGCCCCCACGTCCGGCTCCGCGACCCAAGCAGCATCCAGCTCACCGTCAACGCGGTGAACAGCCAGGCTTCGGTATAAAGGATCCAGGAAAAGGCCAGCAGCGGCAGGGTCGCAAAGACGGCAACGGCCGCCCCCAGAGCCAGCCAGCGGGAAAAGTGAGCCCGCAGCATCGATAGGAGGAGACAGAACCCCACCGCCGCGATGGCAAAGGCGCCTGCTCTCCCGCCCGTCGGTCCGAAGACATCGATCAGCGGCGCGATCGGAATCAGGTGGAGCGAGGCGTGCGGATGCCCCCCGACGGTGTCGGCGTGGCCCAGCCAGGCCAGCGCCCGGGCGACGTAGCGCGGCTCGTCACCGGTGATGTAGGGCTGGGGGCCGACCAGATGGACGAGAAGGACAGCCGCCACGACCGCGGCGCCGAGGATCCAGGCTCCGTCGAGCGTCCAACGTTGATGCATGCCACCCTCACAGGCTCCCACCACCCGGGCCGGCTTCAGGGGCATTGATCCGGTTGCGGGTTCACGCCCGTGTAGTCCGCCGGGCGTGGCGCACACAAAGCGGCAAAAAGATTACGGAATTGCGAGACCCTGTTCCGCGACGCGTGTCGCGGCCCGGAGAAACCGGGGGCGACCGGCGACCAACGCAAAGCGGCCGGGCAGAGCCCGGCCGCAAGGCAGTCTTTGATCCGGCGAAGTTGGACCGGGAGGCGACCCGGTCAGGCCGGCTCGTAGAGGCGCGGCGTCACGAGGCCCGAACCACGCAGGCCATGCAGCGTCTTGGCGCCGGCCAGAACCGCCAGGTCCACCAGCGGCTCGAGCAGGATGACCAGCATGTAAGCGCCGCCGAAGGTCACGATGGACTGCACGTTGGCCGCCGTGAAGCCCTGGCCGTAGAGCGCCCAGAAGCCGACCCACGCCACGATACCCGCCTGATAGGTGGTGGAGAGCGCCAGCGCCTGGCGATACTTGAGCTCCACATAGGGCGTGTTCGGCGCGATGATCTTGCGGCTCAAGGCACCGAGCGCGAACAGCGGCACCAAGAGCGTGGTGACGTTCATGCCGAACTGCGGCAGGTCGAATGGCGCGAAGAGCAGCCCCTGGGCGAGCAGGCCAAGGGCGAGGCCGATGGCGGCGGGGGCCATACCGAACAGCAGGAACAGCGTCGAGCCAAGGATCAGGTGAACTTCCGATACGCCGACCGGATAATGCGGCAGCACCTCGAAGAAACAGAAGACGAGAGCGGTCGCGACGACCGCGCGCGCGGCAAGCGAGACAATGCCGCGATCCTTCGCGTCGAGGTAGGCCTTGCGCAGGGCGAAGGCGCCCGCGCCGGCGGCGGTTACGTAGCTGAGGCCGATCTTGCCGGCGTCGACCAGTCCAGGCTCGATATGCATTCCGAAGCTCCTTGCCGTCTCACCCGACGGCGCTCGAGAAATATCCGCACAAGGCCGGTCTCCTGACTCGCGGGTCGTCGCGCCACCCGTCTTCCCACCGGCCCGTAGCCGGCAGTGACGTTTTGGGTGGCCGCTCGCCGCTCACAGTCGCGGGGGCGGTCCGGGCTCCAGGTCTTTCGACCCTTCCCGGTTCCCGTTTCAGCTCGAACGCACCGTGCGTTTCGAACCACCTTGCACGCGCATAGGAGGCGCTGCCTCACTGGCGAAGTCAACCCGTCGGCTGGCCGGCCGCCCCGCCGCGAGCGCCGAACGCCGCCTCAATAAAGCGACCGGTGTTTTCGTAGTGGGCGGCGAGCAGTACCAGCGCCCCTGCCGCGTCCCGGGACAGCGCTGCGTCCTTGAGAAGAGCGTGTTCGGCAACGACGTCTCGGCCGGGCCCGCGCCGGTCCCCTTCGGCCAGGAGATGCGGGCGGCGATAGCGCTCGGACTGCACGAAGAGCTGGCCGGCGAGATGCAGCAGCGTCGGCGACCCGCAGCCGGCGATGAGTGCACGGTGGAAGGCCGCATGACGGTCCTCGAAGAGGGCCCGATCCTCGGATCCGGCCGGCGGACGCGCCGCGCACTTGGCAAAGGCGTGGAACGTGGACACGACACGGCCTTCCCACGCGTCGTCACCCGCCTCGATGGCCAGCCGGAACGCCTCCCCTTCCACGACGATGCGGGCGCGCAGGAGGTCCCACATTTCCGCAAGGGACAGCGGCGCTACCCGAAAGCCGCGCAGGCTCGTCTGTGCCACCAGCCGATCGGCGGCAAGCCGAGTAAGCGCCTCGCGGATCGGCGAGAAGGAGTAGCCGTAACGCTCCTTGAGCGCCTCCAGCCGCAGGGGTTGCCCGGGCTCGAAGACGCCGTCCAGAATATCGGTGCGAATGGCATCGCAGGCGCGATCGGCGAGGCTGCCGGCGGGCTTCACGGTGTCGAGGTCGAGGGCGGTCATCGTGTCTCGGGGCATCAGGACCGGGAGCCGGTTTGCGGGCATATTTTATGCATGTTTCTCAATTTTATAAAATCTTGACGCGCGAGACGCCAGAGCGTTAGCTGGGGTCCGAGCGTTTTCATCCGCCGGGCGAGCCGATCGGCCTCGCGGGCGAGGGAGGTGTCGGATGAGCAAGTCTTACGACGACTATCGCGAGGACGTGGCGGGACGCGCCAACGTCGAGGACACGCCGGAACTGGTCGCCTATTATGAAGAGCTGGCGGAAAACGACACCGCGGCGCTGTGGACGGTGGCCAACAAGATCGAGCCGTGGGAGCCGGTCTCCTCGTCGGTTCCCGTGCTGTGGCGCTACGCCGACCTGCGCGACAAGGTGCTGAAGTCCCTCGACCTCGTTTCCGCCGAGAAGGCCGGGCGCCGGGTCATCTATCTCAACAACCCCGGCCGCACCGACGTGGCCGCTGCTGTCGGCTGGCTCTATTCCGGCCTGCAGGTAATGAAGCCGGGCGAGCGCGCCTCTGCGCACATTCACGCGGCCTCGGCGCTGCGCTTCATAATCGAGGGCCAAGGCGCCTACACCATCGTCGACGGTCACAAGATGACGCTGGGCCCGAATGATTTCGTGCTCACCCCGAACGGGACCTGGCACGAGCATGCCATCGCCGAGGACGGGACGGAGTGCATCTGGCAGGACGGGCTCGACATCCCGCTGACCAACGCGCTGGAGGCGAATTTCTACGCCGTCCACGAAGACCTGCACCAAGCGGTCGCCTACCCGGTCAACGATTCCACCTATCGCTGGGCCGCGCCGGGCATGCTTCCGGCTGGCGAGACCTGGAAGAACGGCTATTCGCCGCTGTTCAAGTACGAGTGGGAGCCTGCCTACGAGGCGCTCACGAAGCACGCCAAGGCTTCCGACGGATCGCCCTATGACGGCATCCTGATGAATTACGTGAACCCGTCGACGGGCGGCCACGTGATGCAGACGATCGGCGCCAGCATGCAGCTGCTGCGCCCCGGCGAGCGCACCAAGGCCCACCGCCATACCGGCTCGTTCCTCTATCACTGCGCCAAGGGCGAGGGCTATTCGATCATCAACGGCAAGCGCTTCGAGTGGAAGGAGCACGACATCTTCTGCGTGCCCTCCTGGGCGTGGCACGAGCACGGCAACATGTCGGACAGCGACGATGCCTGCCTGTTCTGCTTCAACGACTTGCCGGTGATGGAAAAGCTCGGCTTCTGGCGTGAGGAAGCCTTCGGCGACAACGGCGGCCAGCAGCCCGTCCTCGCCTGAGCCCACCGCACCGAGACGCCCTGCCCGGCCGCAATCCGCCGCGGTCACGGGCCTGCAACAGTCCGTCCCCAGCATGAGGCCGCGCGCTGACGCGCGGCTCACTGAAAGAAGGTCTTCATGAAGCTCGTCACCTACCGCAAATCCGTCGAAGAACCCGCCCGCCTCGGCGCCCTTGCCGAAGGCTTCGTCCTCGACGTGGAACGTCTCGGCTACGGCGTCGGGCTGGAACTTCCCGACCGGATGATCGACTTCATTTCGGCCGGCCCGGCTGCCTGGCGTGTGCTGCGCCACCTCATCGACGCGGGCTTCGACGACTGGTCGGTGGATGCGGTGATCCCGGCCTCCAATGTCACCCTGCTCGCGCCGATCCCCCGCCCCGCCAAGAACATCTTCGGCATCGGCCTGAACTACGTGGAGCACGTGGAGGAATCCTCCCGCACTCTCGACACCTCCGCCGACCTGCCGAAGGAGCCGGTGATCTTTTCCAAGCCGCCGACGGCGGTGATCGGCCCCAACGATCCGATCCGCCACAATGCGGCGCTGACCCAGCAGCTCGACTGGGAAGTCGAGCTGGCCGCCATCATCGGCACCACGGCGCGGGGCGTGTCCAAGGACGAGGCCCTCGACCATGTCTTCGGCTATTCGGTGATGGTCGATGTTTCGGCGCGCGACTGCCGCCGCGCCGGCCAGTGGATCGTATCCAAGGGCCAGGACACCTTCGCGCCGTTCGGCCCGTGCATCGTCACCGCCGACGAGGTCGGCGATCCGCAGGACCTCGACCTGTGGCTCACCATCAACGGTGAGGAAAAGCAGCGCTCCAACACGAAGCACATGCTCTTCAAGGTCGATCACCTGGTGTCGGACATCTCCTCCTGCATGACGCTGGAGCCCGGCGACATCATCGCCACCGGCACGCCGTCGGGCGTCGGCGCCGGCCGCGATCCGCAGGAGTTCATGTGGCCGGGCGACGTGCTGGAGTGTGGCGTGGAGAAGATCGGCACCCTGCGCCACCCGGTAGTGAAGGCCTGAGGCCATGAGCGCGGACGACGGTCGCGGCTACCGCTCCTTCGACTTCACCGCGATGACTGCGGACGAGTGCTACCGGCTGCTCGCCTCCTCCATCGTGCCGCGGCCGATCGCCTGGATCGTCTCGCGCTCCACCGACGGCATTCTCAACGCCGCCCCCTACTCCTTCTTCAACTGCTTCGGCGGCGATCCGCCCACCGTGGCGATCGGCTTTCTGCCTCAGGATCCGATCAAGGACACGCCGAAGAACATCCTCGACACCGGCGAGTTCGTCGTCCACCTGGTCTCCGAGGAGCTCGGCGAGGCGATGAACGTCACCTGTACCGATGCACCGCCGGAGGTGGACGAGGTGGCGCTCGCTGGGTTGGAGACCGTGCCCAGCAGCCAGGTCGGTCCGCCGCGCCTTGCGGCAGCTGTCGCTGCTTTCGAGTGCCGGATGAGCCACCACATCTGGACCGGTCCGAAACAGCTTCTCGTCGTCGGCACGATCGTGGAGGCGCACTTCCGCGCCGACATCATCGGCGAGGGCGATCGGCCCCGGCTCGACACGCCGGACATGCACCTGATCGGCCGCATGCACGGGCGCGGCGTCTATGCCCGCACCACCGATCTTTTCGAGATGGACCGGCCGCGCTGGGCCGACATCGGCGCAAGCAAGGAGACCGACCGATGACCAAGGTGACGCTCGCGGTGGTGCAGGCCGCCACGGTCCCCTTCGACGCCGAGGCCGCCACCGACAAGTGCGTCGGACTGATCGCGGAAGCCGCGGCGAAGGGTGCCGAGCTCGCGGTCTTTCCCGAAGCCTTCATCGGCGGCTATCCCAAGGGGCTCGATTTCGGCTGCGCCATCGGCCGTCGTACCCCCGAGGGACGCCGCGACTTCCAGCGCTATGTGGAAGGCGCAATTGCCGTGCCGGGGCCTGAGGTCGATCGGCTGGTGGAGGCCTGCGCCGAGGCCGATCTCCATGCCGTCGTCGGCGTCATCGAGCGCGACGGCGGCACCATCTACTGCACCGCGCTCTATCTCGGACCCGACGGCCTGCTGGGCAAGCACCGCAAGGTGATGCCCACCGGCTCGGAGCGCCTCGTCTGGGGCTTCGGCGACGGCTCGACGCTGACCGCGGTGGAAACGCCCTTTGGCACGCTCGGCGGCGCCATCTGCTGGGAAAACTACATGCCCATGTTGCGCATGGCGATGTACGCCAAGGGCGTGCAGATCTGGGCCGCACCGACGGCGGACGACCGGGAGAGCTGGCCCTCGACCATGCGCCACATCGCCATGGAAGGCCGCTGCTTCGTGCTCTCGGCCTGCCAGGTGATGCGCCGCTCCGACTATCCGGCCGACTACGAATCCCGGATCGAGGCGGAGCCCGACGACTACCTGATGCACGGACGCTCGCTGATCGCCGGTCCGCTCGGCGAGGTCCTCGCCGGCCCGCTCGTCGACGAGGAAGGCATCCTCACGGCCGAAGTCGAGATCGACGACCTGATCGGCGCCAAGCTCGACTTCGACGTTGCCGGCCACTACGCGCGGCCGGACATCTTCCGCCTGTCGGTCAACGAGAAGCCTCAGCCGCCGGTCAGCGGCGAGTAGGCGCACCTCTGGACCGGCGCCTTCCGGCCGGATGCCACGCTTTCCGGGAAACGCAGCCCCCTTCGAGCCGCGTTTCCCTAAAGATAACCGATGCCCGCGCGGCGCGGATGCGCGTCAGCGCGTCTCGTCGGCGATGGGGTTGGAGAGGATGCCGAGGCGCTCGACCTCAATCTCAACCGTGTCGCCGGCCTTCATCCACTTCGGCGGCGTGCGGGCATGGCCGACGCCGGGCGGCGTGCCCATGGCGATCAGGTCGCCCGGCTCCAGCGCCGCGAATTCCGAGATCGCCTCGATGGTGCGGGCCACGGAGAACACCATGTCGTCGGTGTTGGCATCCTGCAGCACCTCGCCGTTGATCCGCGACTGGATCCGGAGGCCCGTGCAGCCGGCCGGCAGCTCGTCGACGGTGACCACGTCGGGGCCAATGGAGCCCGACCGGTCGAAATTCTTGCCTGGGGTCCACTGCGCCGTCTTGCGCTGGTAGTCGCGCACCGAACCGTCGTTGAACAGCGTGTAGCCGAACACGTGGTCGAGGGCGTCGGCCTGGCGGATGTGGCGCCCGCCCTTGCCGATCACCGCCATGAACTCCGCCTCGTAGTCGAAGCGCTCCGAGCACAACGGCCGGATCAGCGGAGCACCATGGGGCACCACCGAGGCGGCCGTGCGCATGAACAGTGCCGGATAGTCCGGCACGTCGTAGCCGCCTTCCTTGGCGTGATCGACATAGTTGAGGCCGAGGCAGACGATCTTGGTGGGCGCCGCTAAAGGCAGCGCGAACGAGACATCGGCCAGCGGGATGCGCGGCGCACCGGCCATTGCCGCGCTCGCGGCATCGGCGGCCGCCTGGCCGGCCTCGATCACCGGCAGCAGGTCGCCCTGGAACAGCGCGCCGGCGCCCGACAGGTCAACGACCGCATCGCCCTCGATCACGCCGACCGCGGTTCCGCCGCCCGACCGATTGAATACCGTCCACCGCATGCGCGTTCATCCCATTCTTGTCTCGACTAACCGGCCGGACGATACGTCCCCTGCAAGGCCTCAGTCAATCGATGAAACATTGACTGAGGCTTTTTTATCGACAAAATTCACCTTGAGAGCTTGTAAGCGGCTTTATCATAAAGGCGCAGCGCGCCTGCGAACAATCGGGAGGAACGGGCATGAAATCATTCCGGCGGGTTGTCACCGGACACGATGCGGACGGCAAGGCAGTGGTCATTTCCGACGGTGAGGCCACGGAGATCCTGCAGCGGCCGAACCGGCCGGGCGTCGCCCTGATCAATCTCTGGCAGACCGACGGCGCGCCGGCGGAGTATGACGGCGCGGAGGAAAGCCTTACCGGCGACTTCGTGCTGCATCCGCCGAAGGCAGGCACCGTCTGCCGCATCGGCGTTTTCGAGCCGGAGGATCCGGAGGTCTTGAAGACGCTGGACGGGCGCGCCGCCTTCGGCGAGATGGGCGCCGCCCACAACATCGTGGAGAACGCCCGCCACCCGTTCATGCACCGCACCGATTCCGTCGACTACGCGATCATCCTGTCCGGCGAGATCACCATGCTGCTCGATGAGGGCGAGGTGCACCTGAAGGCCGGCGACACTCTGATCCAGCGCGGCACCAACCACGCCTGGTCCAACCGCGGCACCGAGACCTGCGTCATCGCCTTCATCCTTGTGGACGCGGTCGCCCGACGCGACTAGCCCTGTCCAGGGAGACCCTGCGACTGCCGGGTCGCCCATCGGAGCGGCGAATGGACTAGGATAGGGTCGGATACGACCACGGAGAGACGCATGGAGCAGGCGGAATCGACCGCCGAGTCGCTGACGCGGCGGGCCTACGCCCAGTTGCGCCAGGACATCATCGAGGGAACCCTGCAGCCGGGCGCCAAGCTCAAGATCCAGGAGCTGACCCGCGCCTACAACACCGGCGCCAGCCCGATCCGCGAGGCGCTGAGCCACCTCGCCTCCGACCGGCTGGTGAACCGGATCGAGGGCCGCGGCTTCCGCGTCTCCGATGTCAGCCGGGAGGAGTTCCTCGATCTCCTGAAGGTGCGCATCTGGGTGGAGGGCAAGGCGCTCGCCGAATCCATCGCCGTCGCCGACCCGGCCTGGGAGGACGCCGTGCTGAGCACCAACTTCCGGCTCGGCCAGGCGGCCCGCTCCAGCCGCGCCGACCGGTTCGAGCCGAATGCCGAATGGGAGGAGAAGCACAAGCTCTTCCACATGGCGCTGGTGAGCGGCTGCCGCTCGCCCATCGCGTTGCGCATCTGCGACCAGCTTTACGACCAGAACATCCGCTACCGGAAGATCGCCGGACCGGTGGCCTATCCGGGCCGCAGCGTGGCCGAGGAGCACGACGCTATCGCCAAGGCCGCCCTGGCCCGCGACGCCGGCACGGCCGTGACGCTCCTGGAGCGCCACTACTCCGCCACCGCAGACTACGTCCTCGACCGCCTGCCGCCATCCAACTGACGGGCTGCTCCGGGTCCTCTCACCGTCGCCGGTACACGGGTGCGCCACTCAGGCAACGCGCCCGGCCTCGGCCGTCGGTTCGGGGCGCAGGACCACGAACAGCCCTGCCAGCAACGCCAGGCCGAGCAGGTCGGTGAGCATCGTCTGGTAGAGCAGCATCAGACCCGCGACGATCAACAGCGCCCGCGCCGCGGGGCCGAGCGGCCGCCTGAGCCAGCCGACGATGCCGGCGGCGAAACAGAACACGCTGATAACGCCGCTTGCCGCTGCCAGCAGGATCTGGTCCGTGGTGCCCTGCATCAGCAGCGCCGGACCGAAGAAGAACATGAACGGCAGGATGTAGCTGGTCAGCCCGTAGCGGAACGCCGTCCAGCTCACCTTGGAAATGCTGGAATCGGCGATACTGGCCGCCACGTAAGAGGCCAGAGCCACGGGTGGCGTGATGGTCGAGATGCAGCCGTAGAAGAAGACGAACATGTGCGCCGTCATCAGCGGGACGTCCATCTTCACGAGCGCCGGCGCCACCACCGTTGCCAGGATCAGGTAGGCCGCCGTCGTCGGCAGGCCCATTCCCAGCACGACGGCGACGAGCATCGTCAGCACCAGGGCGATGAGCGGCACCCCTCCCGAGGCGAGCACGATCATCGACGAGATCTTGGAGCCGAGGCCCGACATGGCCAGCGTGCCGGAGATGATGCCGGCAGCCGCGCAGGCCACCGCGATGGGCACGACCGCCATGGCGCCCTGCTCGATGGCCTTGAGTGCCTTGGACAGGAACACCGACGGCTTTGGCCGCTGCATCACGGCGCACAGCACCAGCAGCAGGCCCAGCGCGGCGAACGACGCCTTGAACGGCGAGTAGCCGCTCACCATCAGCCCGACGAGCGTGGCGAAGGGCAACACGTAGGGGATACCGGCAACGAGCAGCGGGCCTTCGGGCTCCGTGAGCCCCTCGCCTTCAGGCGGCGGCGCACCGTCCGCCTTGCCGATGCCGAGCTTCATCGCCTGCAGATGGACAATCAGAAGGATGGAAAGGAAGAAGAGGAGCGCGGGAATGAGCGCTGCCTCCATGACCTCGGCATAGGGCCGGCCGATGATCTCGGCCATGATGAAGGCCGCCGCTCCCATCACAGGCGGCATGATCTGGCCGCCGGTGGACACCACCGCCTCGATGGCACCGGCCTGGTGCGGGTGGTAACCCTCCCGCTTCATCATCGGGATGGTGAGCGTGCCGGTGACCGCAACGTTGCCGGCCGCCGAACCTGAGATCATGCCAAGGAAGGCGGAAAACAGCACCGCTGTCTTGGCCGACGCCGCCCGCATGGAGCGGGTGAAGCGGCGCGACAGCGCGAAGAAGAAGTTGCCGGCTCCGAACACCGACAGGAAGGCGCCAAAGATCGTGAACATCACGATGTAGGTGGCCGAGACGCCGAGCGGGATGCCGTAGACGCCCTCGGTGGTCGTGGTCAGGAAGGCCGCCACCCGTTCAACGCCGTATCCACGGCTGTTCAGGATGCCCGGAAGGTAGGGGCTGATGAACGGATAGAGAAAGAAGACCAGCGTGATCAGCGCCAGCGCCAGCCCGACCCGCCGGCGCGCGCCCTCCAGCACCAGCAGGATTACGACCAGTCCGACCCAGGCGTCCATCGGCTCGGTCATGCCGCCGGAGAAGGCGATCGCCTGCCAACGCGACAGGAGATAGGCGGTGCAGCCAACGGCCGCGGCGACGAAGAGCGCCCGGATCGCGATACCGACCCCGGTGCCGGCTCCCGTCCGCCGCTCCCGTCCCGGTTCGAAGGCCGGCGTGGTGGCAAACAGCAACACCAGGACCGCGCCCAGGTGCACCAGCCGGATCTGCATCGTCGACAGGACGAGGACGCCGCCGACATTGAGCAGGTGAAAGACGCCGAGGGCGATGGCGGTCCATCGAACCGCCATCGCGTTGGCGCGCAAGAGCGCTGAGCCCATGTGGACCTACCGAAGAAGCGTGGACGCTATTTGGTTTCGTCGAAGTAGCGCTGGGCACCGGGATGCAGCGGCACGGCCAGTTCACGCGACTGGGCCGGGTCGATCTGCTTCGCGTTGGCGTTTTCCGCCGCGAAGGCATCGAGATGATCGTAGACGGCCTTCGTGATGGCGTAGGCCCGCTCGTCGTCCATGGATGCCGGGGCGATCAGGACGTTGTTGACACCCAGAACGATCGCGTCCCCGTCGAGATTGTAGACGTCCTTCGGCAGCGTCACCTTCGAGTAGTAGGGATATTTCTCGAGGATAGCGGCCAGCTTGGCATCGTCGATGGCGACGAATTTCAGCTTGTTCGTCGCTTCCGTCTGCATGACGGCGGAAGACGGATAGCCGGAGAGCGCCAGCGCGGCATCGACATTGCCGTCGGAGAGCTGGCTGAAGCCGTCGGCATAGGACAGGAAGCTCGGCGTGATATCGCCGGGTGTCATGTCGTAGGCCTCGAGAAGCCGGTTCAGGAAGCTCAGCGTTCCGCCGCCGGCCGGTCCGACCGCCAGGCGCTTGCCCTTGAGGTCGGCGAAGGTCTCGATGGGCGAGCCGTCGAGGGTCACGATGTGCAGGATGCTCGGGTGCAGCGCGCCGAGGGGCGCGATCTCCATCTTGCCCGGATAGGGCTTCTCGCCGTTGACGGCGAGGAAGAGCAGGTTGGCATTGGTGATGCCGAGATCGGTTTCGCCGCTGTCCACGAGGCGCGGGTTCTGGACCGAGCCCTGGGTCACCACCGGCACCATCGACACGCCATCGACGTGTTCGGAGACAAGGTTCGCGATGCCCTGCCCCACCGGGTAGAAGGCCCCGCCGAGGCTGGCGGTGCCGATCCGCAACTCTTCCTGCGCCTGGGCCGCTCCGGCCCACGAGCCGGCCACGAGTAGTCCCGCGACAAGGGCCGACGATATCCGTTTGTGCATGGTCATTGGTTTCCTCCGCTATTTTCGGAGAGTGTCTGACCACAACCGGGCGCTGTCAATATTTCATCGATAAAAAACGTATTGTTTGGTTTTCGTCGATCATATCAGGTTCCCGACGACGCGCAGGCCATCGCCAGGCGCACACCGCAGCCGAGCCTCCGAACCAAGAGCTCGGAAAGCGAAATCCGTCGAATGATTGGCGAAGAGGCGCCTGCCTGTTGAGAGGCGGCGCGTGTGGGAGGAGCGACCTACGGCCGCCCGGCCGGCGTCTCGCCATCCTCGGCAAGACCATCGACGATGTCCTTGAGCGTGGACATGAGCAGCGCCTTGCGCTTGGCGCCGACGATCCTGTCGAGCCGGCGCATGTGGTTGCGGGCCTTGGCCGCAATGCGCTCGTAGACCACGCAGCCCTCGGGCGTGGCACGGCTGGCGTAGGAGCGACGATCGTCCTCCAGCCGGGTGCGCTCGATCAGCCCCTTGTCCTCCAGCTGACGCAGCCCGGCGGTGACGCTGGACTTGTCGCGCCCGCTTGCCCTGGCCAGCACGGTCTGGGTGATGCCGGGATTCTCGAAGATGATCGACAGGAGCGCGAAATTGCCCGGCTTCAGCGAATCCGGGCCGAGTTCGCGGGAAAAGTCGTCGAAGGCGCTCTCGTAGGCGAGGCGCAGATAGAAGCCGAGAAACTCCTCCAGGATGCCGAGTTCGACATCCGGCCGGTCAGTCGCAGGTGCAGTATCGACGATCGTCACAACGAAACCCGTTCACACTTGGCGCGCCGAGAGACTGCGCCCCCGGCCTCTCCTAGACCATTTCCCGTCGAGATTGAATCGCTCCGCCATCGCCGAGCGCCCCATCTCAACGGGCAGAGCCGCCCTCGAGCCGCAGGCAGTCCGCGAAGGCGGCCCTGTCTGCCAGGGCCCGAAGCCCGATCTGGCCCATGGCGTTGACGAGCTCGGCCCTCAGAAGATCGAACACCTGGCCTGCGCCAGCCTCGCCTGCCGCACCGACCGCGTAGACGAACGGCCGGCCCATCAGCACGAAGTCGGCCCCGGCCAGGAGCCCCTTGAGGATGTCCTCTCCGCAGCGGATTCCGCCGTCCAGAAGCACAGCAAAATCCGGGCCCACCGCATCCCGGACCGCACCGAGCGCATCGAGGGTCGCGGGCGCCGACGCCAGCTGGCGCCCGCCGTGATTGGACACCACCACGCCGTCGGCACCCCGCTCCGCCGCCATCACCGCGTCCCGCGGTGCGCAGACCCCCTTGAGGATCAGCTTGCCCGGCCATGCGGCCCGGATGTCGTCGAAGAGCGACCAGTCAAGGCGCCCGGAGGTCTGCGAGGCCATGAACTCGGCCAGCGAGCTGGCCGAACTTGCCTGGGCGTAGCGCTCGAAATTCTGGAAGCGCGGCGAGCCGGCGCGGGCGATCGCCATCGACCACGCCGGGTGGGTCGCCACGTCGAATGCCATCCTTGCCCCGGGCCTGAGCGGCAGCATGAAGCGATTGCGGATGTCGCGCCGGCGCTTGCCCGGTTTAGGGACGTCCGCCGTCACGAACATCGTGTCGTAGCCGGCGCTCTTCGCCCGGGCGATCAGGTCGTCGACGATCCACTGCTCGCGGCCGACATAAAGCTGGAACCAGGACGATGTGGGCGCCGCGGCACGCAGCGCCTCCAGCGTATCGGTGGCCGGCGTGGAGGCCGTGTAGGGTGCGCCGGCCCGTTCGGCCGCGGCCGCGAGCCAGCCGTCGATACCGGGCCAGGCGATACCGGCCATGCCGATCGGGGCCACCCCGAACGGCACGGTCCAGGACTTGCCGAAGAGCTGCATCGACGTGTCGAGGTCGCCGTCGACATTGCGCAGGACACGCGGCGTCAGCGTCGCGCGCCGATAGGCCTCCACGTTGCGGGCAAGGCAGGCCCCGTCGCCCGCCCCGCCATCGATGAAATCGAAGGCGAAGCGGGGCAGCCGGCGGCGCGCCGCCAGCCGGAGATCGTCGATGGAGGCCCAGCTGCCTGCCATGACGTCAGCCCTTGCCGCAGCCGCGCGAGGTCGGCCGGCTGGCGTAGTCGCGTAGCGCGTCGCGATCGGCGGCGAAGCCGAGGCCCGGCGTCTCGGGCAGCGTCAGCATCGAGCCGTTGCGCTCGGGCAGGTCGGAATAGAGCGCCTTGCACATCTCCACCGAGATCAGGTGCCACTCCACCAGCCCGCCGTGGGCGAGACCCGCGTGCAGATGCATGTTGTGGAAGGGGAACGCGCCGCCGTTGGCGATCTCGACATTGTGGGCCTGGGCCATTCCGGCGATCTTCTGTCCAGCGGTGAAGCCACCACAGATGACCACGTTCGGCTGAATGACGTCCACCGCGCCGCCCACCAGAAGATCCCGGAAACGGAAGAGCTGGCCTTCGTTCTGGCCCGCGGCAACCGGCATCCCGGTGCGTTCCCGCAGCTCGCGCATCTGCACGACGTCGTTGTCGCGCACCGGCTCCTCGAAGAACGTCAGGTCGAACTCGCCGAGCCTGTCGGCCAGGTACCGCGCCCAGGTCGGGTCCAGGCTGCAGTTGGCATCCACGTAAAGCTCGCACTCCGGGCCGATCGCCTCGCGCACCGTCCGCACGCGCTCCACGTCCTCCAGCACCGCCGCGCGCAGGTCACGATTGTGGGAGCGCCGGGCCAGCGCCTGGTGGCCGACCACCATCTTGAAGCGGGTCACGCCGTCGCTCTTCAGGTGGGTCGCGGCGTCACGCAGCTGGTCCCGGTCGAGCGAGCCGAAGCCGAACGTCACATAAAGGGGGACCTCGTTGCGGGCGCCGCCGAGCAGCCGCCAGCACGGTTGGCCGGTGGCCTTGCCGAGAATGTCCCACAACGCCAGGTCGATGGCGGAGACGACATGGCTTGCATAGCCGGTCTGGCCGCGGGGCGAGAGCAGCCAGTAGAGGCGCTCGGAAATCTTCTCGCGGTCGAGAGCATCCATGCCGGTCAGGGCCGGCGTCACCACTTCGCGGATCGCGGCCGTGACGACTTCCTCGTCGGTGATCGCCGTATAGCCATGGCCGACGATGCCTTCCGCGGTGACGATTTCGACCACGACGCACGACAGGGCCGTTTCGGCCTTGACCGAGCCGAGTGGCAGCATCACCGGAATGTAGGCTGGATAAGCGGTCACCTCCTGGATCGTCAGGTTCACGCGCTCCTCCCTTTCTGTCTCGTTTCGGCCACCGGACCGATCCACATTTGAAAAAATCTCATGAGAGATCGTTGACAACAAGAAGGTTGGATAAAAAACTAATTAGCGCAGATCAAGCAAGAGGCGCCTCGTCGCGCCCAATAATTCAACCGGGAGGAAACATGCAGATCAGATCCCTCGCAGTCGCCGCGCTGGCCGCCACCCTGGGCCTCGGCGCCGCCGCCGTTCCGGCTCAGGCGGACTATCCCGAGAAGCCGATCAAGCTCATCGTGCCGTTCCGCGCCGGCGGCGGCACCGACGGCCTCGCACGGGCCGTTCAGGCCGCGATCGACAAGCACGACCTGCTGCCGGTCCCGTTCGTGGTGGTCAACGCCGACGGCGCGGCCGGCACGGTCGGCACTCGCCAGGTGCTGACCGCCGAGCCCGACGGCTACACCATCCTGCAGATCCATCAGGAAATGTTCGCCGTGTCGGCCCTGGATCGCGTCGAGTACGGCCCCGCCGATCTCGAGCCGGTGCTGCAGGCCAGCGAGAGCTGCCTGTTTGTGGCAGTTCCCATCGAATCGCAGTTCGAGACGCTCGAGGACTTCCTGACCTTCGCCAAGGAAAACCCGGGCAAGATCAAGCAGGCCGACGACATCGGCAGCGCCACCCATTTCCCCTCTGCCCAGCTCATGCAGGCTGCGGACGCGGAATGGGCGATCGTCCCCACCGGCGGCACGTCGAAGCGCTTCGCCTCGATGAAGGGCGGCTTCACCGACATGGCCCTCATGTCGACGCCGTGGCTGACCAAGGGCAAGAACGACCTGCGTCCGCTGGCCGTGCTTGGTTCCGAGCGGCTGGACTCCCAGCCCGATCTGGCCACGGCCAAGGAGCTTGGCTACGACGTGCAGGGCTGCCTGACCCGGCGCTACTGGGCTCCGAAGGGGACCCCGGCCGACCGTGTCGCCTACCTCGCCGAAGTGCTGGAAAAGGCGCTGCAGACCGATGAGGTGCAGGCTTACCTGAAGCAGAACAGCGAAGCTTCGGTGATCTTGAGCGGCGAAGAGCTGCAGCAGGCGGTGGACGCGGACTATCAGTCGTTCCTCGACGTCGCCGACCTGGTGAAGCAGACGTCGGCCAAGAACTGACCCGACGCCCGCTTCGAGGACTTTCCGGATGATACCCGCTCTCGTTCGCCGGAACGGATCCGCGATGGCCTTCATGGCCATCGCGGTTGCCGTGGCCGGATCGTGCCTCTACGCGCTCGCCTCGGTGACCGCGTCGCCCTACGAACAGCTCGGCACCGCGGCCTTCCCGCGCGCGGTGGCCGTCCTGACCCTCGCCTTCGTCGTCCTCAAAGCCGTCGGTTTGGCGCGCAGCCGCGACAGCGACGATGATCGTGACGAGGATGGAGGAGCTTGGCGCCGGCTGGCCGGACCGGCCCGGATGATGGCCCTGACGGTCGCCTATCTCCTGGCGCTGTCGCAGACCGACATCGATTTCCGGATTGTCACCAGCATCTTCCTGTTCGTGGCAACCTGGATCATGGCGGGCCGGCTGGGGATGCGAGCGCTGATCGTGCTCCTTGCCGCCTCCATCGCGGTCAGCATCGGCCTCGACCTCCTGTTCAAGAATTTCCTTTACGTCGACCTCTGATCGGGACGACGGCCAGCCGGATCGCATTCGCGACCGGCCCGTCGCGGATCGGCACCAACGCCCCGAGGCGCGCAATGCTCGACATCTACGTCTACGTGTTCACGACCGGCCTGCCGTGGATCCTGATCGGAACCGGCGTCGGCATCCTCGTCGGCGCCATTCCCGGCCTGTCCGGTGCGGTGGTCATCTCGCTGGCCCTGCCGACCACCTATTTCATGGACGGTTCGGACGCATTGCTGCTCCTTATCTCCATGTATATCGGCGCCACCACGGGCGGCCTGATCAGCGCCACGCTGATGCGCATGCCGGGCACCGAGGCGGCGATCATGACCACGCTCGACGGCTACCCGATGGCGGCCGGCGGCCAGCCCGCCCGCGCCCTCGGGCTCGGCGTGCTCGCCTCGTTCATCGGCGGCCTCATCGCCTGGGCGATCCTGGCAGCCCTCTCGCCGCCGCTCTCCCTCGTGGCGGTGCGGTTCGGCCCCTACGAGATCTTCGCCATGACGGTGGTCGCGTTGACCCTGATCGCGGCGGTGTCGCGCGGCTCGCTCCTCAACGGCCTGCTCGCGGCTGCCCTGGGCGCCCTCTTCGCCATGCCGGGCATCGACCCCTCCTCCGGCATGCTCAGGCTGACGTTCGGCATCTCCAGCCTCGACAACGGCTTCGCGCTGCTGCCCGTGATCCTTGGCGTACTCGTCCTCGGCCAAGTCCTGCTCGACTGCGAAGGCCCTGCGGCCAAGACGCTCGAGCGGGTTCCGGGCTCGGCCCGCATTGCCATGCGCCTCAGCGATCTGCGCGACTACGCTGGCACCTTCGTCAGCGCCTCGGTGATCGGTTCCTGGATCGGCATCCTGCCTGGCGTCGGCGGCACCACCGCCTCCATCGCCGCCTACTCCGTCTCCAAGGCGGCGTCGAAGAACCCGGAGCGCTTCGGCCAGGGCGAGGAGCGCGGCATCATCGCCGCCGAGAGCGCCAACAACGCCGGCACCGTCGGGGCGCTGGTGCCACTCATCACGCTGGGCATCCCTGGCTCGGTCATCACGGCGATCCTGCTCGGTGCGATGGTCATCCACAATCTCAATCCGGGGCCGCTCCTGTTCACCGAGAACCCGGAGATTGCCTATACCGTCATCGCCGGTGCGTTCGCCGCCAACGTTGCCATGCTTGCCATAATGTGGGTGGCCACGCCGCTCCTGTCGCGGCTGATGTACGTCAACAAGTTCTACCTGTTCCCCGCCATCGTGGTGTTCTGCTTCATCGGCGCGTTCACCGTGTCGAGCCGCTTCTTCGACATCTGGGTGATGCTTGGCTTCGCTGTCCTCGGCTACGTCATGGCCAAGGCGAAGGTTCCGGCTGGCCCGTTCATCATCGCCTACATCCTCACCCCGATCGCCGAGACGAACCTCCGGTCCGGTCTGGTCATCTACGACGGCAGTTTCGTTCCACTCCTGACCCGCCCGGTCTGCGCAGCATTCCTGGCGCTCGCCGCCGTGTCGCTGATCTGGTCGCTTTGGACGGAGCTGAAGCACGCGCGCCGGACGCCCGCCCGATGAGCGAGGAAACGCCCCCCACCATCGGCATGATCGTCCCGCCGGCCGCCGGCGAGGTACCGCCCGAAGCCCCCGCGGTCTATCCGGAGCTGCGCTTTCTCGCCCATGGTCTCGGCCTCGCAGACATGGCGCCGGACGACTACGCCCGCGTCACGGATTTCGTCGGCGACGCCGCGGCAGGTCTCGCGGCAAGGGGGGCCGATGTCGTCGGCATCATGGGGACGTCGCTCAGCTTCTTTCGCGGCGCGGATTTCAACGACGCGCTTGCCGCGCTGGTGGCGGAACGCTCCGGGCGCCCCTCATCGACCATGAGCTCGGCGATCATCCGCGCGCTGCGGGCCGTCTCCGCGCGCCGGCTTGCCGTTCTGACCGCCTACGAGGACGACGTGAACCGGCTGCTTCAGGCTTATCTGGAAGGCCACGGGTTCTCGATCGCCTCGCTGCAGGCGCTGAAGATCCGCGCAGTCTCGGAAGTGGCCGGTGTCGGGACAGAGCAGCTGGTTCACGAAGGCCGCCGCGCGATCGAAGCGGCTGCAGGGGCCGACGCGCTTCTGATTTCCTGCGGCGGTCTGCAGACGTTGGACTGCGTGCGCCAGCTGGAGGCAAAGGGGTCGCCTCCGGTTGTCACCAGCGCCACCGCCGGCGTCTGGGATCTCGCCCGGCTGGCCGGCGCCCACACGCCACGCCCCGGCTTCGGCCGCCTTTTCGAGATCGCCTGAGGCGGAAGGCCTCGCCCGCCTGTTTCGCGGCAGGCTCAAATGCCCTCTGCCTTTCCCCAAGTCGCCATGGCGAAAGAGAACCACGCGCCACCGCGCGCGCGAGTGTGCACTCGCGACGGGATTCCACAGGCAGATAGAGAGGGAAAAAGCCCCTGGCCGGGGAGCGGGTGGCACGCCCTAGGGGAGTCGAACCCCTCTTTCCAGAATGAAAATCTGGCGTCCTAACCGATAGACGAAGGGCGCACACCGCGACGCTCTTGCGAACGTTGGCGGGGTTATAAGGAGCACAAAGCGGCTCGGCAAGAGGCGAAAGTCACCGATCCACCGGTGCACCGACGGTTTTTTTGGGGTGGGCTGGGTCGCGAACGGCACGCGATCGCCCAATACAGCGAAAAACCGGCCATCTTGCCACCTTGCCGCCGAAGTCGGCTTGAATGGATGAGGGAAGAATACACATCCGAGCGGGCGCACGATGGGGCGATCCCGCCGTGCGAGCCCCGTTCCGGGCAGGTCGCGACCGCCGGGCGCGGTTGCAGCCGGGCTGGGAAACGGGCAGACGTCATGATGCGCGGGAGGCTGCCGCCGGCGCGTCGCCACCACGGGACACCGGACCGATGACACCGACCATTCTTCTTGCGCGCATTCAGCGCGGCCTGCGGCGGACCGCCGCCCTTGGCGCCCTGCTTGCCGCCGGCGCCCTCGCCGCCGCGCCGGCCCATGCCCAGGGCGGGCCGATTCCGCCGCGCGATCTCGGCGCCATCGACCAGCAGCTTCAGTCCATCCTCCAGTTCGCACCGCCCGGCTCCCCGGATTCCTTCAGCGCCCCGTCCGGCGCCAATGTCAGCGTGCGCTCCTTCCAGGCCGTCGAGCGCCGCACCAGCCAGCCCTGCATCACCTGCGCCAATCCCTGCCGCGGCTACGAGGTAACCTATTCCGGCCCCGCCGAGCGCGTCGTCATGCAGGGCTTCCGCTGCCGCCGCAGCGACGGCGTCTGGGTCATGGTGCAGCCGGAAACCATCATCAGCCGCGAAGCGACGGGCACCGGCCCGGTGATCGGCGAAGCCGGCGACATTCCGGAAATGTCCGAGGACGAACTGCGTCGGCGCGGCCTGATCCCCGGCGAGCCCGGCGCGGAGATCGAGACCGGTGAGCTCGGCTCGCCGAGCGGCCCGCAGCCGCTGACGCCGGAAGAGCAGCAGGCCGCGGCCGACGCGCAGCGCGCCTTCGAGGAAGGTGCTCTGCCGGAGGCGGACGGCATTGGCGCGGTGCCGGAAGCCGTCGAGGAAGGCCAGCTTCCCGGCGATCCGACCCAGACCGCCGGAACCGGTCCCGACGGACAGCCGTCGGGCACGCCTGCGACACAGACCGCGGCGGCCGCGCCAGACGGCCAGGCGGTCATTGGGGGCACGTCGACGACGCCGGTCGATGCTCCGCCAGCGCGCGAGCTGACCGAGGAGGACACCGTCTCGCGCGTGATCTATCCCGGCGGTGGCGGCGGCGACGAGGCCCAGCCGCAGCCGCAGGAGACGCAGACCGCGTCCGCCGGCGCGACTGACGACGGCATGGACGCCGCCCTTTCCGATCCCGCCGTGGTGAGCCGGCTGAAGCAACTGCGCTACCTGCCCCAATCCGCGTCCGCCAGCGACCAGGAACAGGTGCGCCGCGCCGTCGGCGCCTTCGCCGTCGACGAGCAGTTCGCGCTGCCCATCGATGCCTCGGCGCTGGCCACCCGGCTCGATGCCGCGGCCGATCGCAACGCGTCCATCGCCTCGTGCTCCGACGCGGCCGCCGCCGACACGATCTGCGCGGAAGGACAATAGGGGCAGGCCCGATGGCGACCGCCTCCGTCAGGCATCGCCGGAGGGTTCGGCTTCATCTCCACCGGCTCACGGTTCCACCGCCTAGCCTGAGCGCCCTTCTCGACCGGCTCGCCAGGGGCTTCGGTTCGGAAACCGTCGGCAGCCTGCTGGGCCGACTCGGATCGCGATCCTTTGGCCCGGTTCTGGCGCTGTGCGCGCTGTTCGCCATCCTGCCGACCGGCGCGATACCCGGCATCAGTGCCGTGCCCGGCCTGGTGGCCCTGCTCGCCGCTGGCCAGCTTGCGCTCGGCCGGCCGTGCCTTGCCCTGCCACGGCGTCTCTCCGCCATCGATGTCGCCCCGGAGACCGTGGCAGGCCTGGTTCGGCGCGTCCGCCCCACTGCCCGCTTTCTCGATCCGGTCCTGAAACCGCGCCTGCTCATCCTCACCGAGCGGCCGTGGTCCCGCCTGGTTGCCGGCGTCGCGGCCATGACCGCAGTCTCGATGACCGCACTGGCGCTCGTGCCCTTTGCAGCACTTCCTCCGGGCGCCGTGCTGCTTCTCATCGGTCTGGGACTGACCACCCGTGACGGGGTGGTGGTCGCGGCGGGACTCGCGACGGCCATTGGCTGGTTCGCTGCCCTCGCCGGGCTGGCTGCAGCGAGCGTTTTCTAGTCCGCTTGCGCGTCGATCGGGCCGGTCCGGCCGGTCGGATCGCCCTTCGCGCCATCCACCAGCCAGACATCGTAGGTCGCGATCGCGACGCCGTTGGCCGTACGGGTGACGGTCCCGATCTGCTCGAAGCGGTCGAAGCGGCCGCCGAGGATGTCCGTGCCCAGGCGCCGGTGTTCGTCGAGCACCAGCCCCGGCTTCTGCAACAGCGCCGTATCGGGATCGGGCAGGTTCGCGTAACGCAGCGGTTCCACGACCCCGAAAACGGGGACGTCAGGCAGATGAAAGGCCAGTTCGCCGGTCACCGTGTAGTGGACCGCCCCGATCCATTGCGCTCCGGCGGTCTCGCGCATCCGGTCGATCTCGGCTGAGAACGTGTCCCAGCCCCTCAGCTGCTTGGTCGGATCCTTCGTTGTGACGAACCCCGCACCGAGACTGGCATGCACGATCAGGAGCAGCGAGAGACCGATCCCCACCGGCGCCACCAGCATCCTGAGCCTCTCCCAGCCACGCTTGCGCCGTGCGGAGACGCCCACCAGCGCGGCGCCCTGTGCGGCGATCAACGCCACCGCCGGATAGAGCGGCGCCGGCCAGTTGCCCTGAACCCGGTCGTGCAGGCCATGAACCAGCAGATAGGCCAGGAACGGCAGTCCGGACAGCAGCACCAGCCAGTTCCCCGGCGCCATCCGGCGCGGCGATTTCGCGATGCCGATGATGCCCACGACAAGGAAGGGCAGCATCAGCGGCCCGATCAGTCCGATTTCCGCCAGCAGAAATTCCGGGATGAAGCGCTCGTCGAACTGATCGCCGGCGACCCGACCGAACTGCTTGGCGAACGAGGCCCAGTCGTTGGCCGCGTTCCACATCACCACCGGCGCGAACAGGGCCAGCGCAAGGATACCCCCCAGCCACAGCCAGGGGCTTGCCAGCCAGCGCCACTGACCTGGCACCACCAGCATCCACAGGACGATGCCGCCCCCCAGGAACAGGCCGGAATATTTGGCCAGCAGGCCCAGCCCGGCAAACAGGCCCACGGCCAGCCACCAGCGGCCGTCATCGCGGTGGACCAGTTCCAGCATGGCCCACAGAGCCAGCCCCCAGAAGAAGGCCGACGGCACGTCCGGCGTGGCGATCATCGCGCCGATGCCGACCAGCAGAGTCGCGTTGAACCAGACGACGGCGCGCCCGGCGATGCGGGCGTCAGACGTGAGGATCGCACCGGCCCGCCAGATGGCGAGCGAGCCGAGCGAGACGGAGATCACCGTGAAGAAGCGGATGCCGAGGAGCGTGTCGCCGAAGATCGCCTGCCCGGCCGCAATCCACCAGGCCACCATCGGCGGGTGATCGTAGTAGCCCCAGGCTGGCGCCATGGCCCACAGCCGGTAATAGGCCTCGTCCTCGGTGAGGCCGACGGTTGCCGCGGCCACGAGCCGGATCACGGTCAGGAGGGCGACGATGCCTGCGACGGTCCAGGGCGAGGCAAGGTCGAGAAGCGACTTCGGGCCGCGGAAACCAACCGGGGAAGCGGAGGTGCTCACGGTTGCCTCAGCGCACGCGCCAGGTCAGCGCGGCACTGGCGGCATAATTCCAGACCGCGCCGATAACGGCACCCGCAATGCCGGCCACCCACCAGACCTGATCGGCCTCGTGCACCATGCCGGCGACGCCGACATTGGCGACCACGCCCAGCGAACAGACGAGATAGAAGGACAGGAGCCCGCGCACCATGGCCAGCCCGTGCAGGCGGCGGTCGCGGTAGGTGAGCCAGTTGTTGAGGAAGAAGTTCCACGTCATGGCGACCACCGTCGCCACCGTCTGTGCGACCTCAAAGGCGATGCCCGGAACGACCAGGCCAGCCCGCAGGACCGCCAGATGCACGACCACGCCGGTGGCGCCAACCCCCATGAACAGGATGAAGCGCACCGACACGGCGTTGAACAGCAGCTTTGAGAGGATCAAGGCCAGGAACTCGATGGTGACCAGCTCGTCGAGCTTGCTCTCGCCGGCAACGCGTTCGCGGAAGGAGAACGGGACCTCCACCACCCGGATGGAGCGCGGCGCGGAAGCGACGATGTCGAGCAGGATCTTGAATCCCTGGCGCGACAGCTTCGGCTCGAGCCGTTCCACCATTTCGCGGCGAAGCATGAAGAAGCCGCTCATCGGATCGTTGAGGCGCACGCCGAGCAGCACCTTGGCGAGGCCGTTGGCCAGCTTGCTGCCGGCCTGTCGCACGGCCGAAAGCCCCTCGTTCGAGGCTCCGCCATCCACATAGCGGCTGCCCACCGCGATATCGGCGGATCCGCTTTTAACGGCTTCCAGCATCCGTGGCAGGATCGTCTCGTCGTGCTGCAGGTCGGAATCCATCACCGCCACGATGGGCGAAGCCGCCGCGATCATGCCTTCCACGCAGGCGCCGGACAGGCCGCGACGCCCCACCCGGCGGATACAACGCACCCGCCCGTCGCGCTCGGAGATCGCGTTGACCACGTCGCTGGTGCCGTCCGGGGAATCGTCGTCCACGACGATGATTTCCCACAACCGACCGTCCAGCGCCCTGGCCACGCGCTCGATGGCGATCGGCACGTTGTCCCGCTCGTTATAGGTCGGCAGCACGACCGTGATCTCCGGCGCCGGATGGGGGCCGTAGACCGGAAGGCCGGTCGGCTCGGAAGCGGGGCTCATCGTCTTCATCAACGCACGTTACGCCGTTGCAGGGCCGGGGCGGCTGCCGCGGCGCACCTGTGCCGTGGCGGCGGGACCATAGCTCGCGCGATTGCGAATGCAATGGCAAGCACCCGCCCCAGCGAACGCGTCGCAGGAACGGCCCTTATGCGGGTGGGCCCATTTTTCGCATTCCCTCCCGGACCGAACCGGTCCGGGAGGGAATGCCTTCAGGCGGCCGTGCGCCGGTCTCGACGCCGGGCGGCCGTCCGGATCACGATCTGATCGAGAAGCAGGAGCACAGCGAGCGTGAGCCCGGTTAGCGGGAAGACGATGCCGCCGATGACCAGGATGAGGATCAGGCCCCGGAAGACCCGCCGGTCCAGGGGCATCGGCGGCACGCCCATGGAGCCCTGCGGCCGACGGCGCCACCACATCACGCCGCCCGAGACCGCCAGCACCACCATCGCGAGGCAGGCACACAGCAGCACGAGCTGGTTCCAGATCCCGAAGGCCTGGCCCATGTGCAGGCTAACGCCCCACTCCGCCGCCTTGCCCAGTGGCCCGAGATCGTCGAGCCCCATGTCGGACAGCACCGCGCCGGAATACTGGTCGACGTGGATGACACGCTCCTGTGTCACGTCGTGCGGATAGACGGACGCAGTGAAGACGCCGTCCGGTGTGCTCGGGATGTTGAGCGCATAACCCGGGTGAATGCCGCGCGCCTCGACCGCGGCCACCGCCTGGTCGAGGCCGACCGGAACACCCGCCTTCGCGCCCGACACCGGCATCGGCTCGTGCTGCATGATCCAGGGCGTCTGGTCCAGTGCCTCGCCGGCCGGAACGGTCGAGGTCGGATAGCCGCCCCAGTAGCCGTCGGGGATGCCCAGCCCGGCCTTGTAGGAGAGATCGTAGAACTGCTTGCCCCAGAAGCCGGACCAGGGCAGCCCGCTGACCGCCAGAAACACGATGAAGAGCCCGACATAAAGGCCGGTAACGGCGTGCAGATCGCGCCAGAAGGGGCGGCCCCTGCGTTTGCGGATCGTGACCGTGCCGACATCCTTGCCGCGCGGCCACCACAGGTAAATGCCGGTCGCAACGAGGAGAACGCACCAACCGGCCACCGCCTCGATGACGCGGCTCGCCCACCAGCCGGCATAGTCGAGACTGTGCAGCTTGCGCACCAGCCACATGGCGCCGCTGCCGGACGATCCGCCGTCCCACGCGCTGCCGATGACCGCGCCGGTGTAGGGGTCTACGAAGAGGGTGTCGCGGACGCCGTCGTCGCCGACGATCTTGACCTCCGCCGACCGGTCTGGCGCGGCCGGCGGAGCATAGGCCTTCAGCGTTCCGGGATGGGCAGCCAGCGCCGCAGCGGCGATTTGCGACGGCGCAAGCGCGGAGCCGACGCCCGGCTCCACGATGCGGAGATCGGCCTGAATGCGGTCGTTGATTTCGTCCTTGAAGAGATAGATGCCGCCGGTCACGGCGAGCAGGAGCATGAAGGGCAGGACGAACAGTCCGGCGTAGAAGTGCCAGCGCCAGACGGCGCGATAGAGATCGGCGGAGGAGCGCGCACCCGCGGCGGCAGCCTCGCGCCCGGAAAGGACGTGGGACATCGAAGTCTCCTGACAGGCAAAGAAGATCGGCCGGCACGCCTCGCGCACCGGCTCACGACAGTCGTCGAAGGTCAGGAAACGGGAGGCGCGCGCGGACTTGTCGTCAGGATCCTGAGGAGCGCGGAGGCAACGCTCTCGTGGGGTTCGGATCGGACGGACCGGACCGGCGGCGCACGGCCGTCAAGCGACGGCGCGGTGTCCGCCGGTGCCATTGCAGCGGTTGCGATCCGGCTGAGTGCGCAGAGCGGGCAGGTGATCCCGGCCCCTTCGGAGCCGTCGCTGTCCGCCCCTGCCTCACCCGGCTGGCCGACGCCGGCCGAACAGATGACCTGCCACGGCTCGCCGCCGGGATTGGCCATCGCGCCCTGGGCGAAGCCGGACAGGAAGGCGGTGACCAGAAACAGGTAAGCCAGCGCCGCGACGCATGCCGCCGACGCCCCTCCCCGCCTTCTGAGTCTGATCCGGTCCATGAGCCCTCATGGCACGCCGCACGCGCTCTGTCACTGCGACCGAAAGGCGAGTGCGCCGTCCAATATTCCCGCAACCGAATTGCGCCCTCAGGCGGTGGCCGGCGATCCGGCCCTGGCCGCCGCATAGGCGCGCGCGGCGTCGCCGAAGGCTTCGAACAGCCGCCGCGACGGCGGATCGGTCCGGGCCCAGAATTCCGGATGCCACTGGACCGCAAGCGCGAAGGCCGAAGCGTCCTTTACCCGTACCGCTTCGATGGTGCCGTCCGGGGCACGACCTTCGACGATCAGCCGGTCGGAAAGCGCGAACACCGCCTGGCGATGCAGCGAGTTCACCATGAAATCGGTCTCGCCGATGAGCCGCGCGAGCTCCCCCTCGGGATCGAGCGACACCTCGTGGCTCAGCTTGAAGCGAACCGCGTTGTCCTCGTGCTCCGGCGGGCGGTGGTCCATCCGTCCCTCGATGGCATGCACGGCCGGATGCAACGTCCCGCCCAGCGCCGCATTCAGTTCCTGCATGCCGCGGCAGATCGCCAGCATCGGCACACCGCGATCAACGGCCCGGGCGATCAGGTTCAGCGACACCGCGTCCCGGGCCCGGTCGTAGGGTTCGGCCTCCTCGGTCGGCGATCCACCGTAGCATCCCGGATAGACGTTCGATTTCGACCCCGTTGCCAGAACACCGTCGGCACGGTCGAGGAGCGCATCGACGTCGAGCGGATCATCGAGCGCCGGAACCACCACCGGAACCCCGTGCGCAACCTCCGCGACAGCTTCCAGATACTGGGTGGGGGTGGCCACCCATACATATTTGTCGAACGCGCGCTGGTCCGACGTGACGAGAATAAGGGGGGCTGACATCCTGTCCGGCCTGCCTTTTCGCTGGTGAGCGTCTGAGCGATTTCCCGTCCACCGGTCGGTTTCGGCGCCGCGGCGCCTCTCGATGCTGCGACTGGTTCAGAAATCTGCCCAATTCCGTTTCCGACCCTTGTCGGCTCCCGGAACATGCGGTTTATATCGGAGCACGGGGCGTAAAGAGAACCGCCGTCTTGCAGGTTCCTGACAGGCGAGCGAACCACACGCCACCGCGCAACCAACCGGGAGGATACCGATGGATCGCCGTTCCTTTCTGAAATCGGCAGGTGTGGCCGCCGGCGCCACCGCCGCGTCCGCCACGCTGGCCGCGCCTGCCATTGCCCAGGGCAAACAGGAGTGGAAGCTGGTCACCACGTGGCCGAAGAACTTCCCCGGCCTGGGCACCGGCGCCCAGCGCTTTGCCGACTCCATCACCGCAGCCACCGACGGCCGCATCACGGTGAAGCTGTTCGCCGCGGGCGAGTTGGTGCCGCCGTTCGAATCGTTCGACGCGGTCCAGAACGGCACCGCCGACATGTATCACGGTGCCGAATATTACTGGCAGGGCAAGCACCCGGCCTTCGCCTTCTTCGCGGCCGTGCCGCTCGGCCTGACCGCCGGCGAGCAGGACGCCTGGGTGCAGTGGGGCGGCGGCCAGGAACTCTGGGACGAGCTGTCGGCCGGCTTCAACATCAAGCCGTTCCAGTGCGGCAACACCGGCGTCCAGATGGGCGGCTGGTTCCGCAACGAGATCAACACCGTCGAAGACCTGCGCGGCCTCAAGTTCCGCATGCCTGGCCTCGGCGGCGAAGCGCTGCGCCAGCTCGGCGTGTCGGTGATCAACCTTCCCGGCGGTGAAATCTTCCAGGCCCTGCAGTCCGGCGCCATCGACGGCACCGAGTGGGTGGGTCCGTGGAACGATCTGGCCTTCGGCTTCTACAAGGTCGCCAAGTTCTACTACTACCCGGGCTTCCACGAGCCGGGCCCGACGCTGGGCGTCGGCCTGAACAAGGGCGTCTGGGACGGCCTGTCGGATTCCGACAAGGCGATCGTCACCGCCTGCGCCCGCGCCGAAAACAACAACATGTACGCCGAGTTCATGGCGAAGAACGGCCAGGCGCTCTCGACCCTCATCAACGAGCACGGCGTCCAGCTGAAGAAGTTCTCCGACGAGATCTTCGACGCGTTCGGCGCTGCCTCGGAAGAGGTCGTGGCCAAGGTCGCCGACCACGATGACCTCGGTAAGCGGATCTACGACAGCTACATCAAGGCCCGGAAGGACCTTGCTGGCTGGACCGACATTTCCGAGCAGGCCTACTCCATGGGCCGCAGCCGGATCATCGGCAAGGAATAGGCCGCCCGGCCCATCCGCTCACGACGGCGCGGCGGACCGCTGCCGCGCCGTTCCCCCTGATGACGCGTCCCGCCGCCTCCGCCGGCCGGTCTCCACAGGACAGTCTCATGCGTGCCATCGCCCTGGCGATCGACGCCATCAATCTCTGGACCGGCAGGATCCTCGCCTGGCTGGCGCTTGCCGTCGTGCTCGTGCAGTTCATCGTCGTGGTGATGCGCTACGTGTTCGGCGTCGGCTCCATCCAGATGCAGGAGCTGATCATCTACCTGCACGCCTTCCTGTTCATGCTGGCGGCCGCCTACACGCTGCGCGTGGACGGGCACGTGCGCATCGACATCTTCTATCGCGAGGCTTCGCCCCGCCGGAAGGCATGGGTCAACCTGCTCGGCTGCCTCTTCTTCCTGATGCCGGTCTGCACCCTGATCTTCTGGATCAGCTGGCCTTACGTTTCCAACTCCTGGGCCATCCTGGAAGGCTCCCGCGAATCCTCCGGCATTCCCGGCGTCTTCCTGCTCAAGACCGCCATCCTCGTCTTCGCCGCGCAGCTCTTCCTCCAGGGGCTTGCCATGGTCATCCACTCGATCCTGGCGCTTGGCGGCGACAGGGACGAGCTGGACGCCCTCACCATTCCCTCCGCGACGCCCTGAGCGCCCCCATGTCGTTCGACGATTTCGCGCATATGCTCGACCTCCTGATGTTCGTCGCCGCGTGCGTCGTGCTCCTGTCGGGCTTCCCCGTCGCCTTCACCCTCTCCGGTATCGCGCTGATCTTCGGCCTGATCGGCATGGTGTTCGGCGTCTTCGACATCGCCTTCTTCGCCGCCCTGCCGCAGCGCATCTTCGGCACCATGACCAACGAGGTCCTGGTCGCGGTGCCGCTGTTCATCTTCATGGGCGTGATGCTGGAGCGCTCCCGCGTCGCCGAGGAACTCCTCGACACGATGGGCAAGCTGTTCGGCCACATGCGCGGCGGCCTCGGCCTGTCGGTGGCCATCGTGGGCGCCCTCCTGGCCGCCTCCACCGGTATCGTCGGCGCTACCGTGGTCACCATGGGCCTGCTGTCGCTGCCGACCATGCTGAAGCGCGGCTACTCCCCAAGCCTCGCCTGCGGCTCCATTGCCGCGGCCGGCACGCTGGGCCAGATCATCCCGCCGTCGATCGTGCTGGTCGTGCTCGGCGACCAGCTGATGAACGCCTATCAGAAGGCCCAGCTCGACATGGGGATCTTCTCCCCGGAGACGGTCTCGGTGGGCGACCTCTTCGCCGGCGCGCTGATCCCGGGCCTGATGCTTGTGGGCATGTACATCGCCTATCAGATGATCGTTGCCCTGATCTGGCCGGACTCCAGCCCGGCCATGCCGCCGGAAGAAGGCGAGCACGTCACCCTGTCCAAGGTGCTGCACGCGCTCGTCCCCCCGATCGTGCTGATCGTTTCGGTGCTCGGCTCCATCCTGGCCGGCGTCGCCACCCCCACCGAGGCCGCCTCGGTGGGCGCCATCGGGGCGCTGCTGCTCGGCGGGTTGCGCATCAATCCGGACAGGCCCTGGCCGATCTATCTTGCCGGCCTCGCCGTGATCGGCCTCCTGATCCTCGTCTCCACCGTCGATATGCGGATCAACCGGACGGTGATCGGCACCGGCGACATGATCGCCATCTGGATCGCCTTGGCCCTCTGCCTCGTGGTTGCCGTCGGCGTTGTCATCGCGCTCCTGCGCGTGCTGCGCGCCGGCGTGCTGCAGCCGGTTCTGGAAGGCACCACCCAGATCACCTGCATGGTCTTCGTGATCCTGATCGGCGCCGCGCTCTTCTCCCTCGTCTTCCGCGGCCTCGGCGGCGAGGAGATGGTGGAGGAGTTCCTGTCGAACCTGCCGGGCGGCACCATCGGAGCGATCCTCGCGGTCATGCTCCTGATGTTCTTCCTCGGCTTCTTCCTCGACTTCCTGGAGATCGTGTTCGTCGTGGTGCCTCTGGTGGCGCCGGTTCTCCTGATGATGGAGATGCCCAACGGCGAACCGATGAACCCGGTCTGGCTCGGCATCATGATGGCCGTGAACCTGCAGACTTCGTTCCTGACGCCGCCGTTCGGCTTCGCGCTCTTCTACCTGCGCGGCGTGGCGCCGCCCGAGGTGAAGACCATGTCGATCTATTCCGGCGTGATTCCGTTCGTCTTCATCCAGATGCTGGCCCTGCTGATCCTCTGGTACCTGCCGGAGCTGTCCACCTGGCTGCCGACGGTGATCTACGGAAGCTGAGGCCGAGCCCTCATTTCGGAAAAACAGGCACCGATTCGGGTTGACCGGCATCGGCTCGGGCTAGACTCTTTCCAGACTGCTCGTGTCCTCCGACCGAAGGCCCCGCCGATGGCTCCGCGTTCCGTCACACTCGACGAGAAGTACGACCTCTCCGCCGACCGCATCTTCGTCTCCGGCACCCAGGCGGTGGTTCGGCTGACGCTGATGCAGCAGGCGCGGGACGCGGCGCTGGGCAAGCACACCGCCGGCTACGTCACCGGCTATCGAGGCTCGCCGCTCGGCGGCCTCGACCAGCAATTTGCCCGGGCCGGCAAGCGCCTGTCCGAGGCCGGTGTGCTCTTCCAGCCGGCACTCAACGAGGATCTCGCCGCGACCGCTCTGTGGGGCACCCAGCAGGCGGAGCTGCGCGGCACCGGGCGGTATGACGGCGTCTTCGGCGTCTGGTACGGCAAGGGACCCGGCGCCGACCGCTCGGGCGACGCCTTCCGCCACGCCAACCTTGCCGGCACCTCGCCCTGGGGTGGCGTGCTCGCCCTGATGGGCGACGATCATACCTGCGAATCCTCCACCACCGCGCACCAGTCCGAATACGCCTTCGTCGACGCAATGATCCCGATCCTCAGCCCGGCGGGCGTGCAGGAGGTGCTCGACTACGGGCTGATGGGCTTCGCCTTGTCGCGCTTCGCCGGCACCTGGGCAGCCCTCAAGTGCGTCAAGGACACCATCGAATCCACGGCGTCCATCGATGGGCGCCTGGACCGGCTCGACATCGTGCATCCCGACGTCCCGATGCCGCCGGGCGGCCTGTCGATCCGCCCGGGCTTCGATGCGCTCGGCCAGGAAGAACGCCTCCACCGGCACAAGATTCCGGCGGCGATCGCCTTCACCCGCGCCAACCGGCTCGACCGGATTGTGGCGCGCGGCGGCCGCACGCCTCAGCTCGGCATCGCCTCGCTGGGCAAGAGCTGGCTGGACGTTCTGGAAGCGCTCGACCTGCTTGGCATCGACGAGGTCGGCTGCGCCGATCTCGGCGTCCGGCTCTACAAGATCGGCTGTTCGTGGCCGCTGGATCCGGAAGGCGTCGGCGAGTTCGCCGAAGGCCTGCCGCGCATCCTCGTGGTGGAGGAGAAGCGCGGCCTGGTTGAGGGCCAGCTCAGGGAGATCCTCTATTCGCGTTCGGAGCGCCCGGTCATCGAGGGCAAGCGCGATGCCGGCGGCGCCTGGCTTTTCCCCGCCAACGGCGCGCTCGATGCGCCGATGATCGCCGAGGCGATCGGCACCCGCATCGTGGAGTTCACCGGCAACGAGGCCATCGCAGCCCGTCTGGAGAAGGTTCGCGCCGCCCGTAGGCGGTTGGCATCAACCACCGATATCGCATCGCGCCGGCCCTATTTCTGCGCCGGCTGCCCGCACAACTCCTCGACCGTGGTGCCCGACGGCAGTCACGCCTTCGCCGGTATCGGCTGCCATTTCATGTCGCAATGGATGGACCGCTCCACCGAGGGCTTCACCCAGATGGGCGGCGAGGGCGCCAACTGGATCGGCGAGGCGCCCTTCTCCGAGACGCCGCACGTCTTCCAGAATATCGGCGACGGCACGTTCAACCATTCCGGCATCATGGCGATCCGCGCGGCGAAGGCCGCCAGCGTCACCATGACCTACAAGATCCTCTACAACGACGCCGTCGCCATGACCGGCGGTCAGGCCAACGATGGCGGCCTCACCGTCGGCCAGATCGCGGCGGAAATCGCTGCCATGGGTGTCGATCGGATCGCCGTGGTCAGCGACGAGCCGGACAAGTATGGCGGCGGCTGGCCATCCGGAACGAGCGTCCACCACCGCGATGATCTCGACGAGGTGCAGCGCGATCTGCGCGAGATCCCCGGCCTGACCGTTCTGATCTACGACCAGACCTGCGCGGCGGAGAAGCGGCGCCGGCGCAAGCGGGGTACCTTCCCCGATCCCGATCAGCGCGTCCTCATCAACGAAGAGGTCTGCGAGGGCTGCGGCGACTGCTCCGTCCAGTCCAACTGTGTTGCCGTGCAGCCGGTGGAAACCGAGTTCGGGCGCAAGCGCCAGATCGACCAGTCCAACTGCAACAAGGACTTTTCCTGCCTGAAGGGCTTCTGTCCCTCCTTCGTCACCCTGCACGGCGCCCGGCCCCACGAGAAGGCGGCGGCCGCGCCGTATGAGACCGATGCCGACGCATTGCCCGAGCCGGCGCTTCCCGGCCTGCACGCGCCGTATGGCATTCTCATCACCGGCGTGGGCGGCACCGGAGTCGTCACCATCGGCGCCATCGTCGGCATGGCGGCGCACCTTGAGGGGAAGGGCTGCGGCATCATCGACATGGCCGGCCTCGCCCAGAAGGGCGGCGCCGTGACCAGCCATGTGAAGCTCGCCCCCGCCCCGGAGGATCTGCACACCATCCGCGTCGGGGCCGGCGGAGCCGACCTCGTGCTCGCCTGCGATATCGCGGTGGCCGGCATGGCAAGGCAGCTCGGCGCCATCGATCCCGGGCGCACCCGGATCGTCGCCAACACCCACGAGCAGATGCCGGGCGAGTTCGTTCAGGATCCGGACTTCTCGCTGCCCACCCGGCGGGTGGTGAAGGCGCTCGGCGATGCGGCCGGCCCTGAGCGGGCTGTCTTCTACGCCGCGACGGAGATTGCCACGGCCGTCTTCGGCGATGCCATCGCCGCGAACATGATCATGCTCGGCGCGGCCTACCAGCTGGGCGCGCTTCCGCTTTCCTCGCTCTCCATCGAACAGGCGATCGCGCTCAACGGCGTCGCGGCGGAGATGAATCGGGCAGCATTCCGCTTCGGCCGACGCCTTGTCCTCGACCCGTCCGTGGCGGAGGGTTTCGAACGCGACGCCGCGTCCAGCCCGGCACTGGAGCACCGCAGCCTGTCCGCCTCCACCGAAGAGGTGATCGATCGGCGGGCGGAGATCCTTGCCGACTACCAGAACGGTGCCTATGCCGAACGCTACCTGAAGCGCCTCGACCAGATCGGCCGGCACGAGACGCGGGTCCGGCCCGGCAGCACCGACCTGGTCGAGACCGTCGCCCGCTCTCTCTTCAAGCTGATGGCCGTGAAGGACGAGTACGAGGTGGCGCGGCTTTATTCCTCGCCCGCCTTCCGCGCGCAGATCAACGCGCAGTTTGCCTCCTTCGAGCGGATCGAACTGCACCTGGCGCCGCCCCTTCTGTCGCGGACCGATGCACGCACCGGCAGGCCGGAAAAGCGGACCTTCGGCCCCTGGATCCTCAAGGTGATGCCGGTGCTGGCCTGGGCCCGCCGCTTCCGGGGCACCCCGCTTGACGTCTTCGGCCGCACGGCGGAGCGGCGTCTGGAGCGCCGCGTGCTGACCGAGTACGAGGGCATTCTCGACGAGATCGTCAGCGGGCTGACGGCGGAGACGTTCGACGCGGCCGTCGCACTCGCCGCCTACCCGGAGAAGATCCGGGGCTACGGCCCGGTAAAGGAGGCGTCGATCGAACGCGCCCACGCTACCCGCGCCGAGATGCGCCGCGTGTTCCGCTCACCTGTCCGCCCTGCGGAGGCGGCAGAGTAGGGTTTTTCTTGCCCCTCTCGCCGAGTGCGCTTGCGCGCACCGGCTCCGGGTGGGCGCCCTGCCGGGCGGCGGACGGTCGTCCGCTGGCGGAATGATGGGTTACACCGAGACCAACCCCGCACTCCGCTCATTCCGGCGAAGGGCGGAAAACCGGGGGAACTTGGCGAGAGGATGGGCGCAGCCACCGGCAATGGACCTCATCCTACCGCACCGCTCACAGCAGACTCAGTACCTGGACGCCGGCATTGGCCGGCATGAGCGGGTGACTTGGTCGAACGCATTGCCGCAAAAACGAAAGCCCCGCGGTCCACAGGACAGCGGGGCTTTCTGATTCCGTTGTCGGACCAGACAGGTCCGGTAAGCCGGCCCTTAATTCCAGGGCAGCACCGAGTTGACCCGCCCGAAGGCCTGGCCGATGCGGCCGATGGCACCGGAGCCCTCCTGCTCCTCGGGGGCCAGTGCCAGCGCGGTCGACTTCGCGGCCGCGTCACCACCGTCCTCGGCGCCGACCGGAGCCGGGGCCACACGGGCACCGGACGCGATCGGCGAGGGAGCCGGCACCGGGACACCGGAGGCGATCTGCATCATCCGCGCCGCGTCATCGGTCGGCTCGTCGGCCGCAGGAACGCCGGCCGGAGCAACCGTCGGGGCCTCGGAGGGCGCCGGGCTCATGCCGGCCGCGCCATCGGTCTTGTCCTTGCCGCCGCCAATCAGACCGGCGATGGCCGACCTGCGGGCTTCCCAGTCTTCCTGGCGCTGCTCCTTGCGCTCCTGGGCAGCGAGGATCTGCTGGGTGCGCTCCTGGTCCTCACGCTGCTTGGAGGCAACGGCGATCCAGATATCCTGCGGGACCTTGTATTCCGGGCACGCGGACGAGGCGCGGAAGGACTGGCCGTTCGGGGCCTCGGCGTTGAACACGTACTTGTGCCCGCACACAGCCACCTGCGGCTCGCGGTGGGTGACCTCGAAGTGGTCGTAGCCTTCCTTCAGCATCGACCAGAACGGCATGTTCTCGTCGTCATGATGCTTGGCCAGGTTCTCCGGCGTCATGCGGAAAGGATAGGCCTGCACCTGGAACGCCCGCTGACCGCCGCGGAAAGCCTCGCGACCGAGCGCGTAGATCTCCTCGATCTGCTCGTCTTCCATGGCGTAGCAGCCGCGCGAGGAGCAGTCGCCGTGCACCATCAGGAAGGAGCCGGTGCGGCCCAGCGAGGCGTCGTACGAGTTCGGATAGCCGAGATTGAACGCCAGGTGGTAGCTGGAGTTCGGATTCATCTGGTGCGGATAGATCGTGTAGAAGCCCTCGGGCGACTGGCGGTCGCCCTCCTTCTTCTTGGGACCCAGGTCGCCGGACCAGGCGCAGATCTCGTAGGTCTCCAGAAGCGCGAACTTGCCGTGGCGGTTTTCCTTCCAGACCTCCAGCTCGTTCTCTTCCTTGAAGATGCGTACCAGGATCGGCGAGGTCGGCGACATGTTGAGCCGCTGGATCTTCGCCTGCATGGCCGGGCTGAGCGGCTTCAGATGCTTCGGCAGGTCGGAGACCTGACAGCCCGCAACGGCAAGGCCGATGGCCGCGGCGGCAACAAGCCCGCGCCACTTCGACAGGATGCCTTGGCTCAAACTCACGGCAATCACCCTTCGGTTCGATCCGGGTTCCGCCTCGCTCGGGGCGGATCGGACCCGTTCCAGGGAACCGGCACTCGGTCTGCGCGTTCGGTCGATGAGACCGATCCGGCGGGACGGCTCTCCGCCGCCACCCGGTCGCCAACCCTACCCGGTCCAGGTTGCGAAACAGTAACCGTGTTTTCGGGGGCTCGCGCAACCCGCTCCCGAGCGCACGTGCGCCGGTTTCCCATCACATTCGATCACACCGCAATTGCGGCGGTGTTGTGACCTGAGGGGGTCGCGCCGGTCTCTAGCGGTCCAGCGTGCGACCAATGGCCAGGAACTTGTCCCGGCGCGCCCGCTTCAGCGTCGCGGCATCCTCCACCACCAGCGTCGACAGCGCGGTTTCCAGCGTGGTGCCGACCGCCTCGATCACCGCCTTCGGATCCCGGTGGGCACCGCCGAGCGGCTCGCCGACGATCTCGTCAATGACCTTCAGCTTCAGGAGGTCCTGCGCGGTGATCTTCATATTGGTGGCCGCGTCCTGCGCCTTGGACGATTCCCGCCACAGGATGGAGGCCGCTCCTTCGGGCGAGATCACCGAGTAGATCGCGTGCTCCAGCATCACGACCCGGTTGGCCGTGGCCAGCGCGATGGCACCGCCCGAGCCGCCTTCACCGATGATGACGGACACGTTCGGCACGCCCAGCGCGAGGCAGGCCTCGGTGGAGCGCGCGATGGCTTCCGCCTGGCCGCGCTCTTCCGCGCCGATGCCCGGATAGGCGCCGGCGGTATCCACCAGGGTAATGACCGGCAGCTTGAACCGGTCGGCCAGCTTCATGATGCGCACGGCCTTGCGGTAGCCTTCCGGCCGCGCCATGCCGAAATTGTGCTTCAGCCGGGTCGCCGTGTCGTGCCCCTTTTCCTGGGCCAGAACCGCCACCGGCGTACCGCGGAAGCGGCCGAAGCCGGCCGTGATCGCGGCGTCCTCGCCAAATGCCCGGTCGCCGGACATCGGCGTGAAATCGGTGATCAGCGCATCGATATAATCGCGCGCGTGCGGCCGGTCGGGATGGCGCGCCACCTGCGTCTTCTGCCAGGGCGTCAGCTTGGCGTAGATGTCCTTGAGGGCCTGCTCCGCCTTCGTCTCAAGGCGGGCGATCTCTTCGTCGACGTTGACCGAGCGTTCGTCACCGGCGCCCAGGGCGCGCAGCTCCTCCAGCTTTCCGACGAGGTCGGCAACCGGCTTTTCGAACTCCAGAAAGTAATGCATGCGGTCCGTCGGATCCTTGGCGGTCGGGGTCGGCGGGACCGTGGGACCGGCCGACCGGGAAGTCAAGCTGCGGGGTGGGCGAGCGGATGATGCTCGCCGACAAGCCTGGCCAGCCGTTCGGCCAGAACGTGCGTGTAGATCTCCGTGGTACCGATGTCGGCATGGCCCAGGAGCTGCTGCACGACGCGCAGGTCGGCGCCGTTCTGCAAGAGGTGGCTGGCGAAAGCATGGCGAAGCACATGGGGCGACACCCGCGCCGGCGCAATGCCCGCGTCGATGGCGATGTCCTTGAGGTCGCGCGCGAAGGCCTGGCGCGTCAGGTGGCCGCTGTCGCTGTCGGCGGGGAACAGGTGCCGGCTTTTCGCCAGCCGCGGGTTGGCGTCGCGCAGGGTGCGGAACGCCGTCATGGCCTCGCACGCCGAACCGGTGAGCGGCACGACGCGTTCGCGGCCGCCCTTGCCGCGCACAAGCAGCAGCGGATCGCGCACCCGGCTCGCCGACGCCGGCAGCGAGACAAGTTCCGAGACGCGCAGGCCGGTGGCGTAGATGAGCTCCAGCAGCGTGTAGGTGCGTTGCGCCTTCAGCGCCTTGGGCGCCGAGAGCCCGGGCCGGTCGGCCGCCGTCCGCGCCGTGGCGATCAGCCTGTCCACCTCTTCAACCGACAGGATCTTCGGCAGCGGCCGCACCCGCTTCGGCCGCTCCACCTTGCCGGCGGGATCGTCGGGACGGTCGCCCTCGCCATGCAGGAAGCGGTAGAAGCGCCGGATCGCGGAGAGATGCCGAGCCTGGCTGGAGGCTGCGAAACCGCGTTCCGCGAGATCGGCGAGATGCGCGGAGACATCCTCGGCGCGCGCGCGGTCGAGCGCCTGTCCGCGCGCTTTCAGAAAGCGGGCGAAGGCCTCCAGGTCGCGCCGGTACGCCGCCAGCGTGTTGTGCGATGCACCGGCCTCCACCGCCATCACTTCCAGAAAGCGCTCGATGTCGATCGCGGAGCGATCCATTGGCATTCCATCGTTGTCCACACCCGGCCCCTGCCGCCGGCATCGTCCATGAACCTAGGCCGCGAGGCTTGACAGGTCGTTAGCCGCACCTTTCAACCGGTAGACCGTGCCGATGCCAGCCGAGCGAGCCCCTTTCGTGTCTTCCGCCCAGAGCCCGACCGCCGACGCAGACCGCTCCAGCGCGCGGATCGTGGCCGGGCTCGGCACGCGCTCCATCGTTCTGGTGGGCATGCCGGGGGCCGGCAAGACCAGCATCGGCCGCCGGCTCGCCACCCTGCTCGGCATTCCGTTCGTCGACGCCGACCACGAGATCGAAGCCGCCGCCGGAATGGCGATCACCGACATTTTCGAGGTCCACGGCGAAGCCGCCTTCCGCGACGGCGAGCGTCGGGTGATCCAGCGGCTCCTCGGCGAGGGTCCGCAGGTGCTCGCCACCGGCGGTGGCGCCTTCATGAACGCCGACACCCGCGCCGAGATCGCCCGGGCCGGCATCTCCGTCTGGCTGCGCGCCGACCTCGACACGCTCATGCAGCGCGTGCGCCGCCGCAACCACCGCCCGCTCCTGGCCCGCGACGACGCCGAAGACGTCATGCGCCGACTGCTGGCCGAACGCGAGCCGGTCTTCGCCCTCACCGATATTCAGGTCCCCTCGCGCGACGCGCCGCACGAGACCGTCGTCGCCGCACTGGCCGATGCGGTGGCCACCCACCTGTCTGCCCTCGAACACCGCCAGGAGTTTCCCGAATGACGACCGACACCGCCTACCTGCGCACTGTCAGCGTCGATCTCGGGGACCGCAGCTACGAGATCCTCATCGGCCCCGGCCTCGTCGCCGAGGCAGGACGCCACGTGGCCCGCGTCGCTCCGGGAAGCCGGGTGCTGGTGGTCAGCGATGAAGCGGTCGCGGACCGGCACCTGGATGCCCTGCGCGCGGGCCTGTCGGACGGCGGCGTGGCCAGCGAAGCCTTCACCGTCCCGGCCGGCGAGGCGTCCAAGTCCTTCGTCATGTTCGAGAAGGTCGTGGATGCCATCCTCGCTGCCCGGCTGGAGCGCGGCGACATCGTCATTGCGCTCGGTGGTGGCGTGGTGGGGGACCTGGCCGGTTTCGCGGCCGGGGTCGCCCGTCGCGGGATGGGCTTTGTCCAGGTTCCGACATCGCTTCTCGCGCAGGTGGACTCCTCCGTCGGGGGCAAGACCGGCATCAACTCTCCGCACGGCAAGAATCTCGTCGGCGTTTTCCACCAGCCGAAGCTGGTGCTCATCGACACCGATCTGCTCGCCACCCTGCCGGAGCGTCATTTGCGGGCCGGCTACGCCGAGGTGGTCAAGTACGGCCTGATCGACGACCCGGACTTCTTCGCCTGGCTTGACGACAACTGGCCCGCCGTCTTTGCCCGCGAGGCGGCACTGGCCCGCGCCATCGAACTGAGCTGTGCCGCCAAGGCCAGGGTGGTGGCCGCCGACGAGCGCGAGCACGGCAACCGGGCCCTTCTCAATCTCGGCCACACATTCGGCCACGCGCTCGAGGCCGCGCTGGGCTACGGCGACACGCTGATCCACGGCGAGGCCGTGGCCATCGGCATGGCCATGGCGTTCCGCTTTTCCGTCGTTCTCGGCCTCTGCCCGCCGGAGGACGCAATGCGTGTCGAGCATCACCTCCATGCCGTCGGCCTGCCCACCGACCTGGCGGCCCTGCCCGCCGAGGTCCGCGATCTCGACCGGCTGATCATGCTCATGAGCCAGGACAAGAAGGTTCAGCGCGGAACGCTGACATACATTCTCGTCCGCGGCATCGGTAAGGCCTATATCGCCCACGATGTCCCCCGCGACGCTGTCGCCGATTTCCTCGAGGATGAACTCGCCCGATGAGCGCCCTTCAACTCTGGATGATCGCCGGCGCGATCGTCGTCCTCCTGATGTTGTCGGCCTTCTTCTCCGGCTCTGAGACCGCCCTGACGGCTGCCTCGCGCGCCCGCATGCATCAGCTCGAAAAAGCCGGCGACAAGCGCGCCGGTACAGCCGGTCGGCTGATCGAGATCCGGGAGCGGCTGATCGGCGCGCTCCTGTTCGGCAACAATCTCGTCAACATCCTCGCCTCGTCGCTGGCGACCAGCGCCTTCATCATGGTGCTCGGCGATGCCGCCGTCGCCTATGCCACGCTGCTGATGACCTTCCTTGTTCTGGTCTTCGCCGAGGTGCTGCCGAAGACGTGGGCGATTTCCAGCCCGGACCGGTTCGCCGTCGCCGTGGCGCCGATCCTGCGCGTCGTCGTCATCGTGTTCGGACCGATCACCACCGGCGTCCAGATCTTCGTACGCTGGCTGCTGCGGCGTTTCGGCATCGACGTGGACGCCTCGCTCGGCATCTCGCCGCACGAGGAGATTCGCGGCACCGTCGACCTGCAGCACTATCAGGGCGGTCTCCACAAGGCGGAACGCGACCGTCTTGGCGGGCTTCTCGACCTCGGCGAGCTCGAGGTCTCCGACGTGATGAAGCACCGCACCGCCATGCAGATGCTCAACGCCGACGAGCCGGCCGCTCAGATCGTCGAGCAGGCTCTTGCCAGCTCCTTCACCCGCCTGCCGCTCTGGCGCGGGGAAACGGAGAACATCGTCGGCGTGCTGCATGCCAAGGACCTGCTGCGCGCCCTGCATGCTGCGTCCGGCGACGTGGACAGCCTGGATATCCTTGCCATCGCCCGACCGCCCTGGTTCGTGCCCGACACCACCAACCTCCACGACCAGCTCAACGCCTTCCTGAAGCGCAAGTCTCACTTCGCCCTCGTTGTCGACGAGTACGGCGAAGTGATGGGTCTCGTGACGCTGGAAGACATCCTCGAGGAGATCGTCGGCGAGATCTCCGACGAGCACGACATCGTCGTTCAGGGTGTCCGGCCGCAGCCCGACGGGACGCTTCTGGTGGACGGTGGTGTTTCGATCCGCGATCTGAACCGCGGCCTGGACTGGAATCTCCCCGACGAGGAGGCGACCACCGCGGCCGGCCTGGTCATTCACGAGGCGCGCATGATCCCGGAGGAGAAGCAGGCCTTCACCTTCTACGGCGTCCGCTTCGTGGTGGAGAAGAAGGAGCGCAACCGCATCACCCTTCTCCGGGTTCAGCAGGTTCCGGATGAGGAACTGCAGGCCGGAAGCTGAAGCGGGCCGGGCCGGTCTCAGCCGCACCGTCAGTAGGCGTTCTCGCGCCTGAAAAGAACGACGAAGGGCGTGATCAGCAGGATGTAGAGGTCGAGCCCGATCGACCACTTGTCGACATATTCGATGTCGTAGCGGATGCGCATCCTCAGCTTTTCCGGGCTGTCGGCCTGGCCGCGCCAGCCGTTCACCTGCGCCCAGCCTGTGATGCCCGGCTTCACCCGGTAGCGCTGCATGTAGTTCTTGACGGACCGGTCGAAGGGCTCGTTGCCGAGCATCGTGCCTTCCGCATGCGGGCGCGGTCCGACCAGCGACATGTCGCCCTGCAGGACGTTCACGAACTGCGGAAGTTCGTCGAGGCTGGTGCGCCGCAGGAATCGGCCGACACGGGTCACGCGCGGATCGTCCCTGGTCGTCTGCCGCGCGCCGATCACGTCGGCCATGTCGGAGCGCATGGTTCGGAACTTGTAGATGGTGAAGATCTCGCCGTTGAACCCGGCCCGCGGCTGACGAAACAGAACCGGACCGGGACTGGTGACGCGAATGGCCAGGGCGATCGCGGCATAGACCGGCAGCAACACCAGGATGAGCAGCAGCGAAAGCACCTTGTCCTCGATCAGCTTGGCAACCCCGGCCCAGCCGAAATGCGGCTGGTCGAGAAGGCGCGGCAGCGGAATGCCAGCAAGCGAATAGGATTCACGCTGGAAGACCCGCCACATGATGAGGTCGGGCGCCAGCAGAACCAGAACCGGGTACCGGTCGAGCTGGTTGGAAATGGACAACAGCCGGTCGACGGCGTTCAACGGGAGGGCAAGGATCACGGTGTCGATTTCGCCGCGGGCGGCGGCCTCTTCCAGCTCGGCCAGTCCGCCGAGCCGGGGAATGCCATCGTAGTTTTCCGGCACGCGGTCGAAACGCTCGTCGAAGAAGCCGACGACCTGGAGGCCGGGATCGCGCACCGCCTGGAGATATTCCATCAGCAGCTGGCCCTGATCGCCGCCGCCGAAGATGGCCGCTCGCCGGATCAGGCCGCCCTGCCGCATCATGCGCCTGACGAAGAGCGCAACGGCAACCCGCATCCCGAGCAGCATGGCAAAGGACATCGACACCCAGGCCAGGACCCAGATGCGGGAGAAGGTCTCCGATTCCTTGAGGGCGAAGGCGACGGCCGCAAGCACTGCAACCGTCGACACCACCGCAACGCCCACCTGCAGGATGAGGCGGGGCCGGACCCGGTGCGGCTGGTCGTTGTAGACCCGGTTCAGCCAGAGAAACCAGCTGCAGATAACGGCACCGAGGAGGATCGCCAGTCCGTATTCGCCGTGCAGTTCGACCGCCACGCCGGGATAGACGAGGTAAGCGAAGAAGCCGGCGGCCACGACCACGAGGAAATCGAGCACCCGAAGCAGTTCGGTGATGTGCTGAAGGCGAAGCGGCGAACGTGTCATGGCGCGGTCTCGGTCGGACCTCCGGCTGAGGTATCGACCCGCAATACGCAGGTCCCCTCGCTTCTATTTCGCCGGAAAACCTTGCAACCTCCTGAACAGGCGCGGGCGCCCGCGCCACCATTCCCTGTAGTCGCGGCCGGCTACGGCGCCAGCACCGAATAGAGCGCCGGCGTGACGGTCGGGTGACCTTCGGGCGGGCCGGAATAAAGTGCGATTCCCATCGTGTAGAGGTCAATGACCACGGAAAAGCGGGGATCGCGGCAGACGTCGGCCCACGCCCGCTTCATGCCGTCCGACCAGCGGATATCGTCGTAGACGACCACCGCGCCTTCGACGCAGCGCGCCAGGATCTTGTCGGTATAATCGAGCGTCGGCTCGTACTGGTGATTGCCGTCGATAAAGGCCATGTCGATGGGCGCGGCCTCATCGATCGCGCCATCCAGCGTGTCTTCGAACAGGCCGACCCGCGTCACGATGGAGGTCAGGCCCAGCTCCGCGTGCAGCCGTTCGGCAACCCGCAGACGGTAGGGCGACACGTCGAGCGTGAGGATGCGTCCGTCGCCGCTGCCATCGGCGAGACCGGCGCCCAGGAAGGCCGCCGAAACGCCGATATTGGTGCCAAGTTCGAGCACCGAGGACGGCTTCAGCCGGGAGGTCAGGGCGTACAGCAGCAGCGCCTGGCTCGGCGGCTTGCTGACCGCGCAGGCATCCGCCACCGTCACGCCCTCGTCGAAGGATCCAGCTGGGCCGAGGCTCCCGTCGTCGAGCGGGCTTGTGTCCGCAGCCCGCGCCGCCCGGGCCGCTTCCAGCCTGCGAATGGCGGCCGGCGGGTCGGTCTTGATCGCATAGACGGCCAAAACCGCGTCAGCCACCGCCTTCGTGCGTGGATCGCCGTCCGAGCCGAGCCTCTCCAGCATGGCACGGTCGCGCGCCGAGAAACCCCGGCGGACCATCCGCTTCACCGAACCGAGGACCGACATAGCCCCTCCGTTGCCTTATGCCGGCGCGCAGTTCCCTGCGCACCAAGCCAATCGCCGCGCACCTTCTAGACCCGTTTCCCCCGGGGCTCGACCGTTTTCAGCAGAAAGCCGTGATTTTTGCTGCGCGGCGGGCCGGGCGCGGCTAAGGTCGCGGCCTGCGCATCGACGCTGCGCAGTTTTGCGCAGAGGTGCGCAGAAGCGCGCGATCCTGCGCAGGCGCCGCCCGGGCTCCGCCGCGCGCGGCCTTTCACGACCGGGGTCCCGCCCCCGCCATCAGAGACGTCTCCACGCGGTCCATGACCAGCCACGCGCCGAACGCCGAGACCGGCAACGCCTCGCTCCTGTCGCTGCTGATGCGGTTCTACCGGCACCTCTCCGCCCGCCGGCGCAAGCAGCTCGGGCTGCTCGTCTGCCTGATGCTGGCCGGTGCCATGGCGGAGCTCTTCACGCTCGGCGCCGTAGTCCCGTTCCTCGCCGTCCTGTTCGGCACGGACGTGGCGCAGCAGGGGGGCACGGCCGGCTTCCTGGAGAACATCGTTCCGGCCGCCATGCTCGCCTCCGGCCAGGCCGTCTACGTGGTGAGCTTCGCGCTGATGGGGCTGGCGCTGGTGGCGGCGACGACCAGCGTCGTCATGTACTGGGCGGTCTACAAGTTCGTCTTCGCCGTCGCCAACGACTTCGGCATCGACGCCTACCGCAAGACGCTCTACCAGCCCTACACCTTCCACGTGAACCAGAACTCCAGCGACGTCATCGCGGTGACGAACTCGGTGCAGATCCTGCTGTTCTACGTGCTGCAGCCCTTCTTCGAGGCCTTTTCCGCGGCCTTCGTCGCCACCTTCATCATCGCGGCGCTGCTGCTCATCGACGCCTCCAGCGCGCTGATCGCCGGCTCCGCCTTCGCGATCATCTACCTGATCATCACCCGGCTGGTGAAACCGCAGCTGGGCACCAACAGCGTGCGCATCGCCGCCGCCCAGACCGACCGCGTGAAGTGCGTCCAGGAAGGGCTCGGCGACATCCGCGACATCCTGCTGGACGGCACCCAGGAGGCCTACGTCGCCAAGTTCGCCGCCGTGGAGACCGGTCTGCGGAGGGCCCAGGCGACCAACCTGTCGCTTGCCGTGCTGCCGCGCTTCGCGGTCGAGGGCATCGGCATCTGCGTCATCGTCGGGCTGGCGCTGTGGCTGAGCCAGTCGGAAGCCGGCATCGTCGCCTCGCTGCCGGTGCTGGGCGCCCTGGCGCTGGGCGCGCAGCGCCTGCTGCCGCTGGCGCAACGGGTCTATGCCGGATGGAGCCGCGCCACCGGCAGCCGCTCGGTGCTTCTCGACGTGCTCGTCTTCCTCGACCAGGAGATCCCGCCGGAATACCGCGCCGAGCGACCGGCCACCCCCCTGCCCTTCCGTGACGCGATCCGCTTCGAAGGCCTGACCTTCCGCTACTCCCCCGAGGACGCGCCGGTGCTCGACCGGATCGACCTCACCGTTCAGCGCGGCGAGCGCATCGGCATCGTCGGCAAGACCGGCTCCGGCAAGTCGACCCTGATGGACCTGATGATGGGCCTCATCGAGCCCACCGAGGGCGCCATCCGCATCGACGATGCCGTGCTGGACCGCGACAACCGCCGCGCCTGGCAGGAGCAGATCGCCCACGTGCCCCAGGCGATCTTCCTCTCCGACGGCACCATCGCGGAGAACATCGCGCTCGGCCGCCCGCGCGAAGCCATCGACATGGAGCGGGTGCGCGCCTGCGCCGACCGCGCCCAGCTCACCGACCTCCTGGCCAAGCTCCCCGACGGCTTCGACAGCATCGTCGGCGAGCGCGGCGTGCGGCTTTCCGGCGGCCAGCGCCAGCGCATCGGCATCGCCCGGGCCCTCTACAAGCGGGCGAGCGTGCTGATCTTCGACGAGGCGACCAGCGCGCTCGACACCGACACCGAACAGCAGGTGCTCGCCGCCATTGCCGGGCTGGAGCGTGCTGACTACACGATGTTCTTCATCACGCATCAGCGCGCGTCGCTGGCGCTCTGCGACCGGATCGTCGAGCTCGGCGGCGGTGACATCCTCTCCGTCACCACTCCCGGCGATGCCGCGCCGGCAGACATGACCGACCGGACCGGGTAACGCGCATGGCCTCCGTTTCCATCGTCATCATCACCTATGCCCGGCCCGACCTGCTGCGCACCGCGGTCGCCTCCTGCCAGACCCAGACCTCGGCCCTTCCCGGCGGCTTCGAGATCGTCGTGGTGGACAACAACCCCAAGGCCACCGCACGGCCCGTTGTCGACGAGCTGGCCGCCGCGGCCCCCGTCCCCGTCCGCTACGTGCACGAGCCCGCCCCCGGCATCCCGAGCGCCCGCAACGCCGGCATCCACGCCAGCGACGCGCCGTTTATCGCCTTTGTGGACGACGATCAGACGCTGTCCCCCGACTGGCTGGAGCTGATGACCCGCGCCTTAGAGACGCAAGAGGTCGACTGCCTGTTCTCCAACGTCGAGCCCGTCTACTCCGACCCCGACCTGTCGCCGCCCCAGGCCATCGCGGACTCCTACCGGCGCTTTCCGGGCGGCCGCGGGTCCGGCGGAACCCTGTTCCGGCGCGCCACCTGCGCCACCGACGCCGAGCCCTTCGACCCGGCGATGCGCTTCACCGGCGGCTCCGACACCGATTTCTACACCCGACTCGACGGGCGCGGCTGCCGCTTCGGCTGGTGCATGGAGGCGATCGCCTACGAGTTCGTGCCGGCCGACCGGGTGCGGCTCGGCTACGTCATGCAGCGCCAGTATGCCGGCGGCCAGCACTTCGCCTGGACGAAGATCCGCTACGCCTCCTCGCCCGTCCTGACGGCGGCGACCGTCTTCGCGAAGGCGGTCCTGCAGACCGGCGGGCTGGGCGTGGTGACGCTTCTGAGCCCGCTGATGGGCCGCGAGCGGCGTGCCTACCTGCTGTTGCGGCTGTCCGGCGCCGTGGGCAAGCTCTGCTGGCCGCTCAAGTTCGAGCTGCGCCGCCGGCCCACCACCGCCTGATGCCGGCCGGGCGCGACGGATCGCAGCGCATCGGATCGGTCAGCGTGATCGTGCCGACGCTGCGCCGCCCCGAGAGCCTTTCCCGCGCCATCATGTCGCTTGCCGCGCAGACGGAGCTCGATGGACGCCACCTGGAGATCCTCGTCGTCGACAACGCGCCGGAGGGCGGAGCCGACGCGGTCTGCGCCGGGCTTCCAATGCCGGACGGCACGACGCTCAAGGTCATCCCCGAACCGCGGATGGGCGTCGCCACGGCCCGCAACGCCGGCCTCGCCGCTGCCACGGGCGGCATCATCGGCTTCCTGGACGACGATTGCACCGCGCCGCCCGACTGGCTCGCCACCCGTCTCGCCTGCCTGGAGGAGACCGGGGCCGACGCCCTGTTCGGACCTCGCCACGCGCTTCTGGAGCGGCGGCCGGAGACCGACGCCGCCTGGTTCGAGGACGCCTTCACCCAGGATCTGAAGGTGGCCTCGGGAACGCCCGTCGCCGACCGGTGCGACTATCTTCCGCTGACCGGATCGCTGGTACGCCGGGTCGCCCTCGGCGACCGATTGCGCTTCGACCCGCGCCTCGACCGGACCGGAGGCGAGGACATCCTCTTGTTCAAGGCGCTGCGGGAAGCGGGCGCGCGGATGATCTGGTGCGACGCCGCGCCGGTGGTGGAGCACGTGCCGGAGGCACGCCTAGATCCCGCCTACGTGCTGAAGCGGCGCTATGTCAGCGGCCAGATCCGCTGTCTCGTGCCGTCGCTGCTGGATCCGCCGGGACGGCGCGAGATCGCCGCGCAGATGGTCAAGGGCGCGGCGCAGGTGGCGCTCGCCGGGCCGCTCGCGCTCGCCGGCCGGATGGCGCGCGGCCGATGGCCGGCGCGCCTCACGACGGTCGCCCTGTCGGGCCTCGGCAAGCTCACCTGGTGGCGCACCGGCCCGCACTTCTACGGCGACGGCCACGTGGGGTGATCCCTTTGTCTCTCACGCCGAACTTGCTTGGTTTTATTCCCCTCACGCCGAATGCGCTGCGCGCACCGGCTCCGAAAGGGCGGCCTCCGGCCGGCATGCGGTCGCATGCTGGTGGCTGTGATGCGGCTGGTGCTGGGTGGGCGGCCTCCGGCCGACACGCGGTTGCATGCTGGTTGGTGAGATCAGGACAGGCCCAGATCGTTTCCCTCCGCACCCGCCCCATTCTCCGCTCATCCCCGCGAAAGCGGGGATCCATGGGGCCTGGCCGTCAAAGCTGAAGCGTTTCGTAAAGATCGCGCCACTCGCCGTCGCGCGAGATCATCCGTCCTTCCGACGTAGGAGGTGCCGGTGCGCCGGCTTGCGAGGATGTAGACACAGAAGGCCATTGCGCGAGGACACCCTGCGGGCCCATTTCATACCGCCCGAGTTTGGCGCCACCTCCCTATGGATCCCCGCTTTCGCGGGGATGAGCGGAGTTTGGGGTAAGCGCCGGGCGCAAAAGTGCTCAGCCTAACCTCCTCACGCCACCAGCGCGCGACCGCGCGCCGGCCGAGATCAACGGACATTCGGTCGAGACCGAATGTCCAAGGAGTTGATCGATCTTTAGGACGAGCAACCTTCCCGCGTCCGGCCGGACGCGGGGTTGCTCTCAGGCCGCCCGCCCGGAGCCGGTGAGCGCAAGCGAACGCGGCGTGAGGGGAAACCTAACCCTTCGCCTTGCACTCCACAGGGGTCTGGGAGTCGGTCATCAGGTTGGTGAGGGTGGCGTCGTCCTTACCCTTCGCCCACCAGATATACTGGTCGCCCGCATACTTGGCGCCGGAGGCGGCGAGCACGTTGGCGGCGACCACGAACTCGTCCTTGAAGGTCAGAAGCGCGATGGAGGTGGGGCCGGCGTTGATGTACTCGACCTCGACCTGCTGATCGAGGCAGGTGTAGGTGGTCTTGGTCGAGGTCGCCTTGTCGGCGCCCGGCACCTTGAAGGAGACGGTGGCGGACTGGTCGGCGGCGACAGCCGGTGCGAGCGGCGCGAGGGCCAGGGCTGCGGCCAGGCCAAGGGCAAGCGTCTTCATCGATCCATCTCCTGTTTGGTCTTTCCGCAAAGCCGGACGGAAAACCGGTTCCCACTTTTCCTGGCTTTGCTCCTCACTCCGCAAAGCCGGACGGAAAACCGGTTCCCACTTTTCCTGGCTTTGCTCCGGCACTCCCACTGGAATCGCAAGTTCGGGCGGATGGCGGCAAGGGAATTTTTCCGCCATTTCTGGATGGAAGAGTTTCTCCCGCACCCACCCCAATCTCTGCTCACCCCCGCGAAAGCGGGGGTCCATAGGGCCTGACCGTCAGAGCGGAAGCGTTTCGTAGAGATCGCGCCACTCGCCGTTCTGTTGAGGTACCAGGGCGATCTTCCATTCCCGCCGCCACTTCTTGATCTGACGCTCGCGGATGAAAGCGGCTTCCCGGCTGTCGTGGACCTCGTACCAGACCAGGGTCTTAACCCGGTGCGTGCGGGTGAAGCCCGGCAGGGCGCCGGTCTTGTGCTCGTAGATCCTGCGCGCGAGGTCGTCAGTCATCCCCACGTAAAATGTGCGGTTACGCCGGCTTGCGAGCATGTAGACATAAAAGGCCATGGCGAGACGATAGCCCACATTTCCCTCTCATCCCGCCTGAGATTGGCGCGACCGCCCTATGGACCCCCGCTTCCGCGGGGGTGAGCGGAGTGTGGGGCGGACCCTTGGGCACACGCGAAATTAGTGCGCATCCGCCCACGTTTCCGCGGCCTTGGCCTCCACCTCCAGCGGTACGGACAGCGCAACGGCGGGGGCGGCCGCGCCTTCCATGATCTCGCGGACCAGCGCGATGGTGGCGTCGACCTCGCCGTCCGGCACCTCGAAGATCAGTTCGTCGTGGACCTGCAGGAGCATGCCGGCCGACAGCTTCGACTGGGCAAGCGCCGGCTCCAGACGGATCATCGCCCGGCGGATGACGTCGGCCGCGGAGCCCTGGATCGGTGCATTGATGGCGGCGCGCTCGAAGAAGGCCCGCATGGACGGGTTCTTGGTGTCGATTTCCGGATAGTGCGCCTTGCGGCCGAAGATGGTGGTCACGTAGCCGTGGGTGCGCACGAAGGTCTTGGTCGCCTCCATGTAGTCCCGGATGCCGGGGAAGCGCTCGAAATAGCGCTTGATATACTCGCCCGCCTCGCCCCGCGCGATGCCGAGCTGGTTGGCCAGCCCAAAGGCGGAAATGCCGTAGATGATGCCGAAGTTGATCGCCTTGGCGCGCCGCCGGATCATCGGGTCCATGCCCTCCACCGGCAGGCCGAACATCTCGCTGGCCGTGAGCGCGTGAATGTCGAGCCCGTCGGCGAAGGCCTGCTTCAGCTGCGGGATGTCGGCGATGTGGGCGAGCACCCGGAGCTCGATCTGGCTGTAGTCGGCGGCGACTAGCTTGGTGCCCGGCGCGGCGACGAAGGCGGAGCGGATGGCGCGCCCGGTCTCCGTGCGGATCGGGATGTTCTGCAGGTTCGGCTCCGACGAGGAGAGCCGGCCGGTGGAGGTGGCCGCCATGGCGAACGAGGTGTGGACCCGGCCCGTCTCGGCGTTCACGAAGGTCGGCAGCGCATCGGTGTAGGTCGACTTGAGCTTCGACCACTGGCGCCATTCCAGGATGCGGGAGGGAAGCTCGTGGCCTTCCGCCGCGAGATCCTCCAGCGCCTGCGCACCGGTGGCCCAGGCGCCGGTCTTGGTCTTCTTGCCGCCGGGAAGGCCCATCTTGCCGAACAGGATATCGCCGAGCTGCTTCGGCGAGCCGACATTGAAGGGCTCGCCGGCGAGCTCCTGGATCTCCTCCTTCACGGCGGCCATCTTCTGGGCGAAGTCGCCGGAGAGCTGCGACAGGACCTGCCGGTCGATCACCACGCCGCGCCGCTCCATGCGGGCGAGCACATCGATCAGCGGCCGCTCCAGCGTCTCGTAGACGGTGGTGACGCGGTCGGCGACGAGGCGCGGCTTCAGCACCCGCCACAGCCGGAGCGTCACGTCGGCGTCCTCCGCCGCGTAGGCGGTCGCCCGGTCGAGCGGCACCTGGTCGAAGGTGATCTGCGCCTTGCCGGTGCCGCAGACGTCCTTGTAGGCGATGGGCGTGTGGCCCAGCCAGCGCTTGGACAGCTCGTCCATGCCGTGAGCGCGCACGCCGGCATCCAGCGCGTAGGAGATGAGCATGGTGTCGTCGAAGGGCGCCACCTCGATGCCGCAGCGCGCCAGAACCAGCCAGTCATACTTCATGTTCTGCGCCACCTTGAGGACGGAGGGGTCCTCCAGCAGCGGCTTCAGGCGGGCGATGGCGTCGCCGTAGGGAATCTGGCCCTCCACGAGCGCGCCTGAATCGAACAGGTCGGCGCTGCCGGAGCGGTGGGTCAGCGGGATGTAGCAGGCGCGGCCGGGGGCAATGGCGAGCGAGACGCCGACGAGATCGCAGCTCATGGCGGTGAGCGAGGTCGTCTCGGTGTCGACGGCGACGACGCCCGCCTCGCGGGCCTCGACGATCCAGCGGTCGAGATCCTCCAGCGTGCGCACCGTCTCGTAGGCGGAGGTGTCGACGGGCAGGGCAACGGCCTCGGCCAGGCGCTTGGCGGCCAGGCCGGCCGCACCGGGAAGCGCATCGCCGCCGGCAAGAGCCGCGGCCGAGGGTGCCTCGTCCGCGACCGGCGCGGCCACGCCCTCGGGCAGCTCTGAATAGGCCGGATCGGCCTCGATCTCCGAGGCCTCGATCTCGAAGGTCTCCGCCGCGCGGCGGGTGATGGTGGTGAATTCCATCGCCTTGAGGAAGCCGACGAGGGCCTGCGGGTCAGGATCGTGGACGGCGAGATTGTCCAGCGGCACGGCGACGTCGACGTCGCAGACCAGGGTAACGAGCTGCTTGGAGACGCGGGCGAGGTCAGCGTTCTCGATGAGCTTCTCACGGCGCTTGGGCTGCTTGATCCCTTCCGCCCGGGCGAGAAGCTCCTCCAGCGAGCCGTACTCGCCGATGAGCTGGGCAGCGGTCTTGACGCCGATGCCGGGCACGCCGGGCACGTTGTCGGTGGCGTCGCCGGCCAGCGCCTGGACGTCGACCACCTTCTCCGGCGGCACGCCGAAATACTCCACCACCTCGTCCGGGCCGATGCGGCGCTCGGGACGGAAGGAGCCACGCTTCTTCTCGCCCGATGCCGGGTCGTACATGGAGATGCCCGGCCGGATGAGCTGCATCAGGTCCTTGTCGGCGGAAATGATGAGGACGTCGGCGCCGGCCTCCTGGGCCTGGACGGCATAGGTGGCGATGAGGTCGTCGGCCTCGTAGCGGTTCTGCTCGATGGGGATCATGCCGAACGCCTCGACGGCGGAGCGCATCAGCGGGAACTGCGGCACCAGGTCCTCGGGCGGATCCGGCCGATGGGCCTTGTAGTCGGGATAGATCTCGCGGCGGAAGGACGCCTCGGACTTGTCGAAGATGATGCCGAGATGGGTCGGCCGGATGCCGACCGCCCCCTCACGGATGAACTGGAAGAGCTTGGTGCAAAACAGGCGCACGGCGCCGGTGGGCAGCCCGTCGGAGCGGTAGTTGTATTTCCGGTCCTGGTTCATGGACTGGAAGTAGGCGCGGAAGACGAAGGAGGAGCCATCCACCAGGAAGACATGGTCGCCGGCCTTCGGCGCGCGCGGCGTGAACGGGGTCGCTTCTCGGGTCACTGTCGCCATGTCGGGATGATGCCTTCGGGTCGGATCGGATTGAAGGGCGAATCTGGCCGCCGTGGACCGTCTTTTACCCCTCATTAGGGATGCGCGCACACACTCCCGGCACAAAGCGCGCGATCGCGAACGATGGCGACGCGCCGCCGTTCACTCCGGATGTATGCGGCGGGACCACAAATCGCCACATCTCGCCCGCATCCGGTGGTCGGCCGCGCGCACACGATTCCCGCGCGGCCCAGCGAAGGATCTAGACACCCATGGCATCCAGCCGGCCGCCCCAGGGCCGTTCCCCCCGCCGCAAGACCTCCGGCGCGGGCAAGACCCTCGACCTGCACCCGATGCGCGACGACCGCTCCGGCGGCAGCGGCAAGGGCGGCGGCGGGTCGCGCGGCGGCACCGGCAGCGGCAAGGGTGGCGGCCAGCGGCGCCGGTCGAGCCAGCCGGAGCGGGCCGATCCGCGCACGCGCAAGACGACCAAGGGGCGGCGCAAGCGAAGCCTGTTGCGCCGGCTCGTCGGCTTCACCCTGTTCGTCGGCGTGTGGGGCGTCATCGCCGTCGTCGGCGTGCTGGCCTATTTCGCCGCGACGCTGCCGCCGACCTCGGAATGGGCCGTGCCGGAGCGCCCGCCGAACGTGCGCATCGTGTCGGAGCGCGGCGAGCTGATCGCCAACCGCGGCGACACCGGCGGCGAGGCGGTGACCATCGGGGAAATGTCGGAGTATCTGCCGGAAGCGGTGATGGCCATCGAGGACCGGCGCTTCCGCGACCATTTCGGCGTCGACCCGATCGGCCTGGCCCGCGCGGCGGTCTCCAACCTGGTGGCCGGCGGCGTGGTGGAGGGCGGCTCGACGCTCACCCAGCAGCTTGCCAAGAATCTGTTCCTGACGCCGGAGCGCACCATCGAGCGCAAGGTGCAGGAAATGCTCATGGCGCTGTGGCTGGAGACCAAATATTCCAAGGACCAGATCCTGGAAATGTACCTGAACCGGGTCTATCTCGGCGCCGGCGCCTATGGCGTCGACGCGGCCGCGGAGCGCTATTTCAACCGCTCGGCGCGCGAGCTGGACCTGGCCCAGTCGGCGATGATCGCCGGCCTGCTGAAGGCGCCGTCGCGCTACGCTCCGACGCGCAATCCGGACGTCGCGGCGGCGCGCGCCCGGGTGGTGCTGCAGGCCATGGCCGACGAGGGCTACATCACCCCGATCGAGGCGAAGATCGCCGGCGCCAACCCGGCGCAGGTGGTGTCGCGCGCCACCTCCCCCAGCGTCGGCTACGTGGCCGACTGGGTGGCCGACGTGCTGCCGGGCTACGTGGGCGCCATCGACGAGGACATCGTGGTGGAGACCACCATCGATCTGGGGCTGCAGGAGATGGCGCAGGACGCGCTGCAGACCAAGCTCAACGAGGAAGGCGCCAAGATGGGCGTCAGCCAGGGCGGCATCGTCGTGCTGGACGGCGGCGGCGCGGTGAAGGCGCTGGTCGGCGGCCGCGACTATGCCAAGAGCCAGTTCAACCGCGCGGTGACGGCCAAGCGCCAGCCGGGCTCGTCGTTCAAGCCGTTCGTCTACCTGGCCGCGCTGGAGGCCGGGTTCACGCCGGAGTCCATGCTGGTGGACGAGCCGGTGACCATCGGCAACTGGTCGCCGGAAAACTACAACCGCAAGCACTACGGCCCGGTGTCGCTGACCCGGGCGCTGGCCTTCTCGCTGAACACCATCGCGGCGAAGCTGGCGGCCACCGTGGGACCGGCGAACGTGGTGAAGGTGGCGCACCGGCTGGGCATCCACTCCGAGCTCGACCCGAACGCCTCCATCGCGCTGGGCACCTCGGAGGTGACGCTGCTGGAGATGACGGCCGCCTACGTGCCGTTCTCCAACGGCGGCTACGGGGTGGTGCCGCACATCATCCAGCGCATCCGCACCGACGACGGCACGATTATCTACAAGCGCTCCGGCTCCGGACCGGGCCGCGTCGTGGGCGAGCGCCAGGTCGGCCAGATGAACACCATGCTGTCGGCGGCGCTGACCTCCGGCACGGCCCAGCGCGCCCAGATCGAGGGCTGGCCCGCCGCTGGCAAGACCGGCACCAGCCAGGCCTGGCGCGACGCCTGGTTCGTCGGTTACACGGCCTACTTCACGGCCGGCGTGTGGCTGGGCAACGACGACAACTCGTCGACCAAGAAGGCCACCGGCGGCCACGCCCCGGCGGAGCTGTGGCGCTCGGTGATGCAGAAGGTGCACGAGGGCATGGCGGTCGCCGACCTGCCGGGCGCCTATGCCGGCGGCGAGGTGCCGATGGCCAGTGCCGACGTGCCGATGGATGGCCCCAACCCCGGCGCCTACCCGGCCCAGGCCCGCCAGACCGGCGAAACCCGCAACGTGCAGGGCTCCAGCCACGGCGCCTGGATCCCGCCGGAGCAGAATGTCGGCAACGGCAACGGCTTCTTCAGGCGGCTGTTCGGCGGGTAGAGGGGGCCGGGCGCATGACCGTGCGCCGGTGTGCTCGCGTGAGGGGTCCATGGCAGGCTGTGGCCTGTGGCCCCGGATTCCCGCCTCCGCGGGAATGAGCGGAGTGTGGGGCGTGGGTTTGGAGTGAACCAAGCACTGCCCGGCCGGACTGCACCAACCAGCGCGCGACCTCGCGCCGCCCGAGATCAACCGACATTCGGTCGAGACCGAATGTCCAATGGGTTGATCGATCTAAAGAACGAGCAGCTTGTCTGCGGCCAACAGGCCGCAGGCTGCTCTCAGGGCGCGCCCGCGCAGCCGGTGCGCGAAGCGCACTCGGCGTGAGCGCATAAAACCCATCGCAAGCAAACTCGGCGTGAGGGGAATTTTTACCCCGCAATCCCGGACGCAAAACCGCAAGAGCACTTTTGCTGGGATTGGCTCTTCACTTCGCAATCCCGGACGCAAAACCGCAAGAGCACTTTTGCTGGGATTGGCTCTTCACTTCGCAATCCCGGACGCAGAACCGCAAGAGCACTTTTGCTGGGATTGCTCTACCACTCCGCTCCCGTGGCGCGGATGGAGCGGGTCACGGCGAAGGTGGCGGCGGCGGCGCAGCCGCAGGCCGCCAGGAACAGCGCCAGCGGCCAGGCGCTGTCGCCGAGAAGCAGGCCGATGGCGGCGCCCACCAGCGCCGCGAAGACCATCTGGATGAACCCCAGCAGCGACGAGGCCGCACCGGCCCGCTTGGCGAACGGCATCAACGCCGCGGCCATCGCCAGCGGCAGCGTCTGGCCCACCCCCATCATGTAGATCATCGCCGGGATGAAGATCGCCGCCGGCACATCCAGCCCGACCAGCAGGCCCCCGATCATGGAAAGCCCGCCGAGCGCAAGGAACGAACAGCCGACGCCGAGCGCCTGGCCGACGCCGAGGCGCTTCAGCAAGCGCTGGCCCAGCAGCGTGCCGCAGACATAGGATGCCGCGCACAGGCCGAAGATCATGCCGAACACGATCGGGCTCACGCCGTAGATGTTCTGGAACACGAAGGACGAGGCCGACACGAAGGAGAAGATGCCGGCATAGGTGAAGCAGACGATGGCGACATAGACCCGGTAGCCGGGATCGGCGATCACCGGACCGAAGCCGGAAAAGAAGGTGCGGATGGTGAGCGGTTCGCCGGTGCGCTCGCGCAGGGTTTCCGGCAGCGCGAAGAGGACCAGCGCCATGATGACGCCGCCGAGAACCAGCACCGCCACGAATGTCGAGCGCCAGCCGAACCAGGCATCGAGAAAGCCGCCGAAGGTGGGCGCGATGGCCGGCATGATGCCCATGATCGTGCCCATGCGCGACAGCTCCGTGCCGGCCCGCCGCCCTTCGTAGAGATCGCGTACGATGGAGCGCGACAGCACCACCGGCCCCGCGGCGCCCAGCGCCTGCAGAAAGCGCGCGCTGATGAGCACCTCGATGGACGTCGCCAGCACGCAGGCGAACGTGGCGGCTGCGAACAGCGCCAGCGCAATCACCAGGACCGGCTTGCGCCCGTAGCGGTCGGAAAACGGACCGTAGACGATCTGGGCGACCGCGAAGCCGACCAGGAAGGCCGACAGGGTGAGCTGCACCGTTGGGATGGGCGCGTCCAGCTGCAGGGCGATCGACGGCAGCGACGGCAGGTAGGTGTCGGTGGAGATCGGCCCCACTGCCTGCAGCGTCGCCAGGACGGCGGTCAGCGCGAGCGTACCCTTTTTCAGCATGACGCCCCCTGCCCCCAGACAGCGGCGCGGCAGCGCCCGGCAATGCCGGACGAACGGTGGGCAGGATCGGACCACATGGCGTTGAACGCTCGACGCAAACGGGACGGGGCGGCGCGTCCCGGGGCGCGCCACGGCGCACGGGCCTGCTTGGGGCGGACCGCGTGACGGGAGGCTCTCCTTAATGGACCCGCGCCCCGGGCTTGTCGATGCGCGAACCGCCCCAGGGGGGCGACATGCACCCCGGCTCAGTGTCCGGTGAGAACCAGCGTCTGGACCGGGAACAGGATCGCCTGCAGCCGCAGGATCATGGCGTGGACCAGGCCAACCGTGTCGACCGCGTGCAGGAACACCGCCTCCCCGGTACCCAGATCCGGATCGTTCTCCAGCCGATCATGGTTCGAGGTGTAGGCGTTGACGATGCACTGGCTGCCCGGCGGCACCCGGTCCAGTCCGCCGGGATAGAGCGGCTCCAGGAGCGTGGTGATGGTGCCGGGCGTCGTCGGACGGGCCGCGTCGATGAGCTGACCGCCGGAGAGGATCTGGCCGGAGGCGATCTGGGTCTGCACCTCGGTGACGACGAGCGGAATGATGGTGAAGGGGACGGACCCGCACGCAGCCTCCGCGACCATGCCCACCCGAAGCACCTGTGCCTCGATCTGGCCGAAGCCGGCGATGAGATGCTGGTGCGCGGCATCGGCAGGGACCAGGGCGCCGGCCGGCCGCATGAGCGGATTGACCACATCGCCGACCCGGAGCGAGAACTGGTTCACCGTGCCGTCGACACCGGCATAGACGGTCGTCTTGGCGAGCGCGACCTCGGCCTCGGCAAGACGCCCCCTAGCGCTTTCCAGCTGCGCGGGAATCGCCTCGTCGATTCGGATCTGTACGAGATCGCGGTTCGCCTCGGCTGCCGCCACGCCGGCCTGGCGGGCATCGACGGCCGTCTGCAGGCGCTCCACCTCGCGCTCGGTCACCGTGCTGGCGTTGCGCTGCTGAAGCTCGCTCTTGGTCTCGAACTCGTCCACCGCCTGCTTCAGAGAGGCCCTGGCCTGATCCACCTGGGCCGAGGCGACGGCGAGATCGCCCTCCGCCACGCGCAGGGTGGCCTCCAGCTCCTTCACCTGCCGCGCCGCCGTTTCCACGGCGGCCTCCTGGCTGCGGCTGTCGAGCCGGAAGATGGGATCCCCCGCCTTCACCGGCGTCTCCAGCTCGCGGGAGACAAACAGCTCCTCCACCCGGCCTGAGGTTTCGGGGAGGATCGGCACGGTGCGGAACAGCGCCGTGGCGGACGCGGTTGGGTGGAAATAGAAGATCAGGGTGATCAGCGAGACGGTCAGCATCAGGCAGGTCACGATGCCGTAGCGCAGCTCGTACCAGACCGAATAGAGCGTGATCTCCCGGCCGATCCGTTTTCCCTGGCCGTAGCGGCGGAACAGGTAGTCCGGGAGGATGGTGACCAGCGAACAGATGATGAGCTCGAACATCGATCAGGCCTCCGTCGCGCCGGACGGGCGCGTCCCAGAATGCGGATCGGCTTCGACATCCGGATCGGCCCCGCTGGCGAGACCCCCGTCGTCGTCGCCCCGTCCGGCCATGCGCGACAGCGAGGCGGCCATGGACTGCAGCGGCGAGAAGAAGTCCGGGATCGGGACGAAGGCCAGGAGCAGCGCGGCCACCCAGAAGATGTTGTTGTGGGTGAACAGCGCAATCAGCGCCATGATCGCGACCAGGTCGAACTGGACACGGTGATGGCGGTGGGCCAGACGCTCGGGCAGCGAGTGGAGATGGAGATAGAAGGCGCCGGCAAAGACCAGCCCCACGATGAGCGCAACCAGCATGATCGTCATCAGCGGATCGCTGCCGTCGGCGGACGGAACGAACATGGGCAGATGGTGAGGGGCGAGGTCGTGAACGTCGGCGGCCATCGGCGTCTCCCGGAGCAGTCGCCGACGGTGGGCGACCCTTCCGTGTAATCGGCCGGGCAGGACGCGAAAGTCAATCGGGCCCGGCCGGACCGAAGGGCGCGACGCGCGGCTCGCGCAAGCTCTGGCGCGCGGGCAAACGAAAGGGCCGCCGCGACCGGTGGGTCACGGCAGCCCGCTCAAAACGCTCGCAGAGAGGCTTATTCGGCGGCGTCTGCGGCCGGCTTGATCGTGGTGCGAACTTCCTCACCCCGGCGATCACGGCGCTCGGCGATGCGCGCGGACTTACCGCGGCGGCCGCGCAGGTAGTACAGCTTCGCGCGGCGGACACTGCCGCGGCGAACCACGTCCACCGACTCAATCATCGGCGAGAAGATCGGGAAGACGCGCTCGACGCCCTCGCCGTAGGAGATCTTGCGGACGGTGAAATTCTCGTGAAGACCGCCGCCGGACCGGGCGATGCAGACGCCTTCGAAAGCCTGGACACGGGTGCGCGTCCCTTCCGTGACGCGCACGTTGACGCGCAGCGTGTCACCGGGCTGGAACGGCGGCAGCTTCCGCTGACCCTCGATGGTCGCCATCTGCTCGCGTTCGATCTCTTCGATGACGTTCATGGCACTCTACCTTCTCAGTTCATTTACGAGCGCGGCGTCGGCGCCCTGCGTTGGGGCGCATGCGGCAGCGATAGCTCTCGGGAAAACAGGACGACGGTCTACACCGATGCGGCGCACTTGTCGATCCTCACGAGATAGCGAAGTTCGCAACCGGATTTCAAGAGCAGGACGGCGGAAAATGACTCCAAACCGCCGGTTTGACGCGAAAATCGATCCGGGGAAGCGAATCCGGGCCCGCGGGGCCCGCCCGCTCAGTCCACCGGACGCTCGTCGGCGATGACCTTGCCGTCGTTGGGGAGCGATCCGGGCGCCACGATCTCCACCGTTCCGCCGAGCTTCGTGATGGCGCGCAGCGTCTCGGCGACGCGGGCCTCGAAGCCTTCGCCTGCCTCCGCCTCCACGACAAGGCGCATCTCGTCGCGCTCGTCGGCGCGGCGCACGACGAGGCGGGCCCGCCGGATCTCCGGATGGCGCTTGAGCACCTGGTCGACATGGGCGGGATCGACGAACATGCCCTTCACCTTGGCGCGCTGGTCGGCGCGGCCCATCCAGCCGCGGATGCGCATGCCGGTGCGCCCGCACGGGCTCGGTCCAGGCAGGATGGCGGACAGATCGCCGGTGGCCAAGCGGATCAGCGGGTAGGTCGAGTTGAGACTGGTCACCACCACCTCGCCGACCTCGCCCTCGGGAACGGGATCGCCGGTGCCCGGACGCAGGATCTCCACCACCGTGTCCTCGTTGACGATCAGACCCTCGCGCGCCTCGCTCTCGTAGGCGACGACGCCAAGCTCGGCGATGGCGTAGGCCTGGAGAACGGACACGCCGCGCCCGTCGAACTCGGCCCGGAGGCTGGCGGGAAGAGCAGCGCCGGAAACGAGCGCCTTGCGGATCGACGCGGCATCGACGCCGAGCTCCGCGGCCTTGTCGAGCAGGATCTTCAGGAAGTCCGGCACGCCCGAGTAGAAGGTCGGTCTGAGGGCCGCGATGGCAGCGACCTGCTGCTCGGTGTTGCCCGGGCCGGCGGGAAAGACGGTGGCGCCGAGCGCCCGCGCCCCGCTGTCCATGATCCAGCCGCCGGGGGTCATGTGATAGGCGAAGGTGTTGTGGACGAGATCGCCGCGCCGCAGCCCGGCCGCATGGAGCGCGCGGGCGGACTTCCAGGGATCCGGGCCGATGCCCTGGGGCTCGAAGATCGGCCCGGGCGACTGAAACACCCGGCCAAGCACCTCGGCCGGCGCACTGACCAGCCCTCCCAGGGGCGGGTCGGCGGCCTGCAGGCCGGTGAGGTCCGCCTTGCGCAGGACCGGCAGGGTCGCCAGCGCCGCCCGACTGGCCACCGCATCCGTGTCGCAGCCCTGCAGGTGCCGCGCCCAGCCCGGCGCATTGTGGACCGCGTGGCGGACCAGAGCGGCGAGCCGGCGCATCAGCTCCGCCTCGCGCTCGGCCGGATCCTGGGTGTCGCGCTCGTCCATGGTGTCGGTCATGCGTTTCCTCCCCGTGGGCCCGCCATCGCTCTCAGTACGTTTAAGAAAGCCAGCGCTTGCGGCGCTTGTAGTGCTTGACGTTGCGGAAGGAGCGCCGCCCCTCGCCGCCGACGCCGAGATAGAATTCCTTGACGTCCTCGTTCTCGCGCAGCGCCTTCGCATCGCCGTCCATGACGATGCGTCCGGACTCCAGGATGTAGCCGTAGGTGGCGTAGCGCAGCGCGATGTTGGTGTTCTGCTCGGCCAGCAGGATCGAGACGCCCTCGTTGCGGTTGAGCGACTTCACGATCTCGAAGATCTCCTCCACCAGCTGCGGCGCCAGCCCCATCGACGGTTCGTCGAGAAGGACCATCTTCGGCCGCGACATCAGCGCCCGGCCGATGGCGCACATCTGCTGCTCGCCGCCCGAGGTGTAGCCGGCCATGGAGGAGCGGCGCTCCTTGAGGCGGGGGAAGTAGGAATAGACCATCTCCAGGTCGGCGCGAATGGCGCCCCAGCCCTCGCTGCGCGTGTAGGCGCCGGTGAGCAGGTTCTCCTCGATGGTGAGGTGACCGAAGCAGTGGCGGCCCTCCATCACCTGGATGCAGCCGCGGGTGACCAGCGCGTTGGGCGACATCGCCTCGACCCGTTCGCCATCGAAGCGGATCGAGCCCTTGGTGACCTCGCCGCGCTCGGCGCGCAAAAGGTTGGAGATCGCCTTGAGGGTGGTGGTCTTGCCGGCGCCGTTGGCGCCGAGCAGCGCGACTATGCCGCCCTCCGGCACCGCCAGCGACACGCCTTTCAGGACGAGGATGACGTGGTCGTAGATGACCTCGATGTTGGAGACGTCGAGGATCGGGGCGGATGCCTCCGGCGCCGTCGCGACGGCGGATGCGGATTCCGAACTCAGGGCCATCGGGGCGTCTCCTGGTGGGCCGCGCGGGCGTGGCGGCGCGGAACGGAGGGGATGGGGCCAGCCGCGGTATCGGCGGGCACGGCGACGGCGCAGGCCAGGCCGTCGCAGGCGGTTGGCGAGCCGGGATCGTCGGCAAGCCGCAGGAAGAGCGTGTTCAGCGCCGCGCTGTTGGCGCCGTACATCAGCGCGTGGCCGCCGGTCTCGAAGGCGTAGAGACGGCAGGTCGACAGGCCGGCGCACAGCGTCTCGGTGCCGGCGTAGCTCACCTCGGCATCGTCGCGCGCCATGACGATGTCGATCGGGCGGTCGATGCCGGCGACCGCCGGCGCGATCGCGTCGGCGTAGTCGAAGAGCTGCAGGACGGCGTCCGGCACGATGAAGAAGAAGATGGTCTGGGCATAGATGTCGGCCCTGGCCTGGGCGTCGACGCCCTTCGGGTTCGGCACGGTGCAGCCGAAGGCGACGATGTCGCAGTAGGCCGACCAGAGCCGGAAGGCCTGGAGCTGGAGCGTGGTGGTTTCGGTGTTGGCCCGGATGTCGACGGCGGGCGCCAGCAGGAGCACGGTGGCGGTGTCCGGGATGGCGCCGTCGGCGACGAGATCGGCGAGCATGGCACCGCCGAAGGAATGGGCGATGACGACCACCTCGTCGTAGCCCTGGATGCGCTGGGTGAGCCGGGCGGCGAGGTCGTCACGGATCGCCTCGGCGTCGAAGGCGGCGAAGCGCTGCAGCGAGCGGCCGTGATAGTCGAGCAGCGGCGCCCAGAGATCGGCGTCGGTTCTCTCTGCAAAGGCATCGAAGATGGGCAGCATGGTCATCGGCGAGGCCCCGAAGCCGTGCACCAGCACGACGATGCGCTTCGAACCGCGCTCCAGCACCCGCTCGCGCGCCTTGTAGAGGACGCCGTCCGGCTGGACGTCGTTGATGTGGGCATGGATGCGCTCGGCATTGCGCTCATAGATCCAGCCGGTTCCCCAGAAGACGGCGACGAGGACCAGAAGCAGAATGAGCAGTCGGCGGGCGCGGCGCCATCGTCGATGCGGCAAGGCAAACCACCTTTCGGTGCGGCCCGTCGGGCGACGGAGCGTTAGTCGACCCCAGCGACCGGGCGGACGGCGATGCCGCCGCCTGCCCGGCCCTTGACCGAGGAGGTCAGTTGCACGGCTCCTTGCGCTCCGGCCACGGCTGGTTGGAGGCGACATATTCCTCCGCAGCCTTGACCAGCATCGGCCGGACCACGTCCTTCATGGGCGCGAACCAGTCGGAGACCTTCTGCCAGGTCTCGCCGTCCCACTGCTGGACGTAGACATCGTTCTCGCCGGAGTGGTCCTCGCAGGAGAGCTTCAGCGGGGCCATGAAGCCTTCCATGCCCGCCTCCTTGAGACGCTCCGCCGTGATGTCGAGATTCTCCATCCCGGCCCGCATGTCGGTGGCGTCGATGACGGTCTTGCCGGTCATCTCCTGGGCCGTGCGGATCGCCTCGGCCATCAGGAAGGAGTTCATGACGCCGCGGTTGTAGAGGTTCTCGCCAACGCGCGAGGTGTCGGACACCTGGCTGAGATCCTTGTCCACCACATGGGTGATGATGTCCTGGATCGCAGGGAAGTCCTGGCCCACGCCGTTGAAGTTGAGGGTCTTGAAGCCCTTCGCGCCGTCACCGGCGGGACGGGCGTCGTCCTCGCCGCCCGACCACCACACGCCGATGAACTTGTCCATCGGGTAGCGGATCTTGGCGGCTTCCTTCACCGCCGTCGGGTTCATGGCACCCCAGCCCCACATGATCATGTAGTCGGGCCGGTCGCGGCGCACGTTCAGCCACTGCGACGACTGGTTCTGCATCTGGTCGGCCGGGACCGGATACTGGGTGAGGGTAAAGCCGTAGTCCTTGGCGAACTGCTCCAGGAGCGGGATCGGCTCGCGGCCGTAGCCGGCGTCGAGGAAAATGTAGCCGATCTTCTTGCCCTTGAGGTTGGAGAGATCGCCGCCCTCCTGCTGGGCAATGTACTTGATGGCGGCGGAGGCGCCGTCCCAGTAGGTGTCCGGCGGATTGAACACCCAGGGGAAGAGCTTGCCGTCGGCTGCCGCCGACAGGCCGTAGGCCATCGACAGGACCGGGATCTGGTCCACCGACGCCTTCGGGATCAGCTGCAGGGTGATGCCGGTGGAGTACGGGTTGTAGATGAGCGGGTTCTGGCTCTTGGTGCTCTCGTAGCACTCGACACCCTTCTGGGTGTTGTAGCCGGTCTCGCACTCCTCGACGCGGATTTTGACGCCGCCGATGCCGCCGTCGCGCTCGTTCAGCATGGTGAGATAGTCGCGCATGCCGTCGGCGATGGGGATGCCGGAGCCGGCGAACGGGCCGGTGCGGTAGGTGAGCAGCGGAATGAAGAGCTCGCCATCCTGGGCCTGGGCGGCCGGTGTGGCGAGCCCGGTAAAGGCAACGGCAGCGATCGCCATTCCGGCGAGCGCGGTCCTGGTTGAAGTCATCCTGTTCCTCCCTGCTGCGGGGTGATCCGCAGGCTGTTTTCGGCTGGAACTCTTTGACGGTTCCGTATGGCCGATCTTAAGTGCGGCACCAGCCTTTGCAAGCCGACGTTGTCGGCTCCGGCCCGGCTGGCGGGGCCGGATTTCCTTGAAAATCCCTCAATACGGGAACGGCCAGACGCGCAGCTTCTGCTTGAGGATTTGCCACATGCGCGCCAGCCCGTGCGGCTCGACGATCAGGATGGCGATGATAAGCGCGCCGACGATCACGAAGTTGACGTGCTCCACGGTGGCCGCCTCGACGCTGAGGCCCAGCACCTCCGGTACCATCCGGATCACCACCGGCAGGATCCAGATGAAGGCGGCGCCCATGAAGCAGCCGATCAGGCTGCCAAGACCGCCGAGGATCACCATGAACAGGATCTGGAAGGACAGGTTAATGGAGAAGGCAGACGGCTCCGCCGCGCCCAGCCAGAAGAAGACCATCATCGCGCCCGCCACGCCGCAGTAGAAGGAGGAGACGGCGAAGGCGAGGAGCTTGGTGTGCAGCGGCCGCACGCCGATGAGTTCGGCGGCGATGTCCATGTCGCGGATCATCATGAAGGACCGACCGATGCGCCCGCGCAGGAGGTTGGAGGCGATCCACGTCATCACCACCACGATGGCCAGCACCGCGAAATAGCGCGGCAGCGCCCCGGCCGCCGGCCCCGTCAGCGTGATGCCGAAACCGGTGCGGCTGGCCACCTCGATCGCGCCCGAGGCGTTGGCGTTGTAGAGCCAGGGAATGCGGATGAAGGCCCACTCGAGAAAGAACTGGGCAGCCAGCGTCGCCACCGCCAGATAGAAGCCCTTGATCCTGAGGCTCGGCAGGCCGAACACCACGCCGACGGCGGCGGAAAAGAAGCCGGAGGCGACGATCCACACGAGGATGTTGGTGTCGGGGAAGTAGGACGTGAGCTTGTAGCAGGCATAGGCGCCGACCCCCATGAAGGCGCCGGTGCCGAGCGACAGCTGGCCGCAATAGCCGGTCAGGATGTTCAGCCCGATCGTCGCGAGGGCGAAGATCAGGAACGGGATCATGATCGAGGTCAGCAGGAAGTCGCTGGCGAAGAGCGGGATCCCCACGAAGGCGACGGCCAGGATCACGGCGATGCCGATCCGGTCCTGCCGGATCGGGAACACCGCCATGTCGGCGGCGTAGCTCGTCTTGTACTGGCCGGCCTCGCGATAGAACATCAGTCCCCGTCCCAGGTTGCGGCGTCGGCGCCCATGTCGGCGCTCGCCTTCTCCACGATGCAGAACCGGTGGCCGGTCGGGGCCTCCATGACGATCCAGCGCTTCACGGCCTCGATCCGCTTCGCGCCATGGCGCTCCAGCCGGGCGGCCTCGGCCTCGATGTCGTCGCTGACGAGATCGAGATGGACCCGCGGGGCGTGGTCAACGGACTGAACGAGGAGTTCCAGGCCACCGGCGCTGCCGGCGAACTGGGCGTACTTGCCGTCGGGATCGACGGTGCCCTCGATGCCCAGCGCGGCCGACCAGAAGGCGGTTGCCGGGCCGATGTCCTCCGCGTTGCAGTCGATGACGAGACCGCCGAGCTGGCTCTTGTGTGTCATGGCTCAGATCCTTTCGATGATGCGTTCACCGAAGAGACCTTGCGGACGGACCAGGAGGAACGCCAGCGCGATGATGTAGGCGAGCCAGCTCTCGATGCCGCCGCCCACCAGCGGGCCCCAGTAGATCTCGCCGAGCTTCTCGCCGATGCCGATCACCAGCCCGCCGACGATGGCGCCGGGGATGGAGGTGAGCCCGCCGAGGATGATGACCGGCAGCGCCTTGAAGGCGACGATCTGCAGGGCGAAGGAGACGTCGGAGCGCGCCCCCCACATGATGCCGGTGACCAGCGCCACGATGCCGGCGGCGAACCAGACGATGACCCAGATCTGGTTGAGCGAGATGCCGACGGAGAGCGCCGCCTGGTGGTCGTCTGCGACGGCCCGCAGCGCCCGGCCGATCCGCGTCTTGGAGAAGAAGAACCCCAGCGCCGCCACCATGACGATGGCGATGACGGCAGCCGCGATGTCGATGTGCTGGAGGATCAGGAAGCCGCCCATGACATCGAGGTCGGACGATCCGGTGGGCAGCAACAGCTGTTCGGTGACCATGGTCTTCGGTTCGCCGCCGAAGATCAGCTCGCCGAGGCCGATGAGGAAGTAGGTGAGCCCGATCGTCGCCATGAAGAGGATGATGTCGGGCTGGTTGACCAGCGGCCGCAGCACCATGCGTTCCACGCCCACGGCCAGCACGAACATTATGCCGATACACAGCACCAGGGAGAGTAGCGCCGGCACGCCAAGCGCGGTCAGCCCGACCAGCGACAGGGCGGCGAACACCACCATGATGCCCTGCGCGAAATTGAGCACGCCGGATGCCTTGAAGATCAGCACGAAGCCCAGCGCGATCAGCGCGTAGAGCACCCCGGAGACAAAGCCTTCCCAAAGCACCTGCAGGAAGAAGTCCGGCGCCTGAACCATCTGAACGAACGGGTCGATGAGGACCAGATAGAGGGTTTCCATCGGCTCAGCCCCTCCCCCGGCCGGCGTCGGCCACAACCACGCGCCCCGTCATTCGTGCGGCACTCCCAGATAGGCGTCGATGACGTCCTGGTTGGCGCGCACCACGTCCGGCGGCCCGTCGCCGATCTTCTTGCCGTAGTCGAGCACCACCACCCGGTCGGAGATGTCCATGACGACGCCCATGTCGTGCTCGATCAGCGCGATGGTCGTACCGAACTGCTGGTTCACGTCGAGGATGAAGCGGGACATGTCCTCCTTCTCCTCCAGGTTCATGCCGGCCATCGGCTCGTCGAGCAGCAGAAGCCGCGGCTCCATGGCGAGCGCCCGGCCGAGCTCGACCCGCTTCTGCAGGCCGTAGGGCAGCTTGCCGACGGGCGTCTTGCGGATGTGCTCGATCTCCAGGAAGTCGATGATCTCCTCCACCCGGCGGCGGTGCTCGATCTCCTCATTGAGCGCCGGGCCGAGGCGGAGCGCCTGCCAGAAGAAGTTCTTCCGCATCATCAGGGTGCGCCCCGACATGATGTTGTCGAGGGTGGTCATGCCGCGGAACAGCGCGACGTTCTGGAAGGTGCGGGCGATGCCGGAGCGCGCCGCCTCGTAGGGGCGCATGCGCCGGCGCACCTTGCCCTGGAAGGTGATGGTGCCTTCCTGGGGATGGTAGAAGCCGTTGATGACGTTGAGCATCGACGTCTTGCCGGCGCCGTTCGGGCCGATGATGGCGCGGATCTCGCCCTCGCGGATGTCGAAGGAGATGTCGGAGATCGCCTTCACCCCGCCGAAGGCGAGCGAGACGTTTTGAACCGCCAGCAGGACCGGCGCCTCGGCGCCGTCCGGCCGGACATCGGCGGGGCTGTCGACCATGGCCACCATCGCCCCCTCCTACTCCGCCGCCTCCGACAGCGGGCGTTCGCCCGCCGCCGGGAAGGTTTCCGCGTCCTCGATCCGGACCGTCGCCTCGATCAGGCCCTTGCGGCCGTCCTCGAAGACCACCTCGGTCGCGACGAACTTCTCGCTCGAGCCGTCGTAGAGCGCCTCGATCAGCGGCTGGTAGCGCTCGGCGATGAAGCGGCGGCGCACCTTCTGGGTGCGGGTCAGCTCGCCGTCGTCGGCGTCGAGCTCCTTGTGCAGCACCAGGAAGCGCTTGATCTGGGCCGCCGCCATCATCGGCTCGGCGGCAAGCGAGCGGTTCACCTCGGCCACGTGGGCGGCCATCATCTCGTAGATGCGCGGCAGCGCGGCGAGCTCCTGGTAGCTGGCATAGGAAACGTTGTTGCGCTCCGCCCAGCTGCCCACGGCGATCAGGTCGATGTTGAGGAAGACGGCGACGCAGTCGCGCTCGTGGCCGAAGGCGACGGCCTCCTTCACGTTGGGGAAGAACTTGAGCTTGTTCTCGATATATTTCGGCGCGAACAGGCTGCCGTCGGAGAGACGGCCGACGTCCTTGGCCCGGTCGATGATCTTGAGCTGGCCCTCGGGCGTGAAGATGCCGGCATCGCCCGTGTGGACCCAGCCCTCCTCGGTCTTGGTGGTCCGGGTCGCCTCGTCGTTCTTGTAGTAGGCCTGGAAGACGCCGGGCGAGCGGAACATGACCTCGCCGCTCTCGGCGATCTTGACCTCCACCCCCGGCGGCGGCGTGCCGACGGTATCGGCATCGATGGTGCCGTCGGGCTGCATGGTGATGTAGACGCTCGCCTCGGTCTGCCCGTAGAGCTGCTTCAGGTTCATGCCGAGCGAGCGGTAGAAGCGGAAGATCTCCGGGCCGATGGCCTCGCCGGCCGTGTAGGCGACGCGGATCTTCGTGAAGCCCATCCGGTTCTTCAGCGGGCCGTAGACCAGGAAATCGCCGAGCGCGTAGAGGAGCCGGTCGCCGAAGCCGACGCGCTTGCCGTCGAGGATCGGCTCGCCGACCTTGCGGGCGTGGCCCATCAGCCAGTGGAACATGCGCCGCTTTAGGGCGCTGGCATCCTCCATGCGCACCATGATGGCGGTGAGCAGCGTCTCGTAGACCCGCGGCGGGGCGAAAAAGTAGGTGGGGGCGATCTCGCGGCGGTCGTCGTTGACCGTCTCCGGGCTCTCCGGACAGCACACGCAGTAGCCGGCCTCGTAACTCTGGGCGTAGGAGAACATGTGGTCGCCGACCCAGGCGAGCGGCAGGTAGGCGATGACCTCCTCGCGGTCGGTGAAGCGGTCGAAGGCGTTGGCATTGCGCGCCGATATCACCAGGTTGTCGTGGGTCAGCATCACGCCCTTGGGCTGGCCCGTGGTGCCGGAGGTGTAGAGCATGACGGCGAGGTCGCCGCCGCGGCCGCGCGCGATCTCCGCCTCCCAGGCCCCCACCAGCTCGGGCCGCCGCCCGATCGCCTGGTCGGCGACGGCCTGCACGTCCTCGAAGCTCTTCAGCCGGGTATGGTCGTAGTCGCGCAGGCCGCGCGGCTCGTCGTAGATCACGAGCTCGATGGAATGGACCTGGTCGGCGATGGACAGGACCTTGTCGACCTGCTCCTGGTCCTCGCAGACGGCCGCCTTCACCTCGGCATGATCGAGGACGAAGGCCATCTCCTCGGCGACGGAATCGGCATAGACGGGGATGGGCACGCCGCCGAAAGCCTGGACGGCGGCGAAGGTCCAGTAGAGGCGCGGCCGGTTCTGCCCGACGACGGCAACCCGGTCACCGCGCTTCAGGCCGAGTTCCTCCAGGCCGATGGAGGCGCGGCGCACCTCGTCCAGCACCTCCGCCCACGTCCATGTCTGCCAGATTCCGAAGCTCTTTTCGCGGATCGCCGGCTTGCCGCCGCGGTCGCGCGCATTGCGAAGCAACAGCTTCGGCAACGTGTCAAAGGCATCGGCTGCGGCCGCGACCGCTCCCTCCATCCGCCGTTCCACCCTCTGGCGACCCGCCCGCCGGTCTCGTGCCGACTGATTCCGGATCCTGTTCTGGTTGAATCGAGTGAAGCCGACGAGAACGAGCAAATCAAGAGGCGGAAAACCGCTGGTAGTAACAGCTATCAGGGACGCGCCACCGGCACCGCGCGCAATCCGTGCGGCCGGCTCATGCTGCACCGCAAAACACCCTTTCTCGCCGCAACCGGAGCGACTAAGGTCGCCCGGTGACGCGGGCGCGCGCCGACCGAACCTCGAAAGCCGCAAAGGGGAATTTCGAGAATGCTGGATCCGGACAAGGAAGAGATGGCCTCGGGCGAGCCGTTCGCCGAGTGCCGCAGGGAGATCGACAAGCACTACAACACCACCGCCCTGGTCCTGCAGGGCGGCGGTGCGCTGGGCTCCTACCAGGCCGGCGTGGCGGAGGTGCTGCACGAGGCCGACATCACCATCGACTGGGTGGCCGGCATCTCCATCGGCGCCATCAACTCCGCGCTGATCGCCGGCAACCCGCCGGAGAAGCGCGTGGAACGGATGCGCGAATTCTGGGAGCGGGTAACCAGCCGGGTGCACTGGCCGCACATTCCCGACGGCGACGACATCCGCGCCGCCTACAACCAGGCCGCCTCCATGGCGGTGATGACCTTCGGCGTGCCCGGCTTCTTCGCGCCGCGCTTTCCGCCGCCGATGATGCAGCCAGCCGGGTCATCGGCAGCGATGAGCTTCTACGATACGGCGCCGCTGAAGACGACGCTGGAGGAGCTGGTCGACTTCGACCGCATCAACGACGGCCCGATGCGGCTTTCGGTGGGCGCGGTGAACGTGCGCTCGGGCAACTTCACCTATTTCGACAGCGCCTACCGCAAGATCGGCCCCGAGCACATCATGGCGTCAGGCGCGCTGCCGCCGGGCTTCCCGCCGGTGGAGATCGAGGGCGAGCTCTACTGGGACGGCGGTCTCGTCTCCAACACGCCGCTCTCCTACATCATCGATTCCGGCCAGTATGACGGCACGCTGGTGTTCCAGGTGGACCTGTTCTCCGCCCGGGGCCCGCGGCCGCGCACCCTGCAGGACGTCTCGGAGCGCGAGAAGGACATCCGCTTCTCCAGCCGGACCCGCCTGAACACCAATATGTTCCGGCGCATGCAGGAGGCCCGCCAGGCGGTGGGCAAGCTCCTGGACAACCTGCCGGAAGAGATGCACGACACGCCGGAGGTGAAGCGGCTCAAGACGTTCGGCCTGAAGGCCAGCGTCAACGTCTTCCACCTGATCTACCGGCGCAAGCTCTACGACCAGGCTTTCAAGGACTACGAGTTCTCGCGCAACACCATGGTCGACCACTGGCAGGCCGGCGCCTCGGCGATGCGTCGCACGCTGCGCCACGCCGACTGGTTCGCGCCGCCGGACCCGGAAGTGGGCTTCGTCACCCACGACGTCGACCGCGACGCGGAAGACTGAGACACGCGCAAAGCCGCCGCCCGGCCCGACCGGCGGCGGTTTTTCATGGCACCGGCCGGCGCCCGCGCCGCGCCTGCGAGCGGCCCGACGCCCGACCTCTCGACCTCCCGACCCTTCCCAAGCCTGCCGTCCCTGTCAGCGGAGACCCGACATGATCGACGAAGCGACCATCAAGGCCAACGCCTACGCGATGCCCTTCACCTCGCCCGCCTTCCCCAAGGGCCCCTACCGCTTCACCAACCGCGAATTCTTCATCGTCACCTATCGCACCGACCCGGAAGCGCTGGCCGCCGTGGTCCCGGCACCGCTGGAGGTGAGCGACGACCCGATCGTGAAATACGAGTTCATCCGCATGCCGGATTCCAACGGCTTCGGCGACTACACGGAGTCCGGCCAGGTGATCCCGGTCACCTACAAGGGCGAAAAGGGCGCCTACGTCCACTCCATGTATCTCGACGACGGCCCGCCGATCCTGGGCGGCCGCGAGCTGTGGGGCTTTCCGAAGAAATACGCCCACCCGAAGATGACGGTGGCCAAGGAAACGCTGGTCGGCACGCTGGACTTCGGCCCCGTCCGCGTCTGCACCGCGACCATGGGCTACAAGCACGCCGACCTCGCCGAGGACGTCGTCATGCCGTCGCTGACGGCGCCGAACTTCCTTCTGAAGATCGTGCCGCACGTGGACGGCACCGCGCGCGTCTGCGAGCTGGTGCGCTACCACATGACCGACATCACCTTCAAAGGCGCCTGGACGGGACCGGCGGCCATCGAGCTGTTCCACCACGCGCTGGCGCCGGTGGCCAAGCTGCCGGTGGTCGAGGTGCTCGGCGGCACCCACATCCTGTCGGACCTGACGCTGGGCCTCGGCGAGGTGGTGCACGACTACCTGGCGTAGGGGGGGACTCTTTATCCCTCACGCCGGGTACGCTTACGCTCACCGGCTCCGGGTGGGCGGCGCAGGGGCGCCGGCGCGCGGTCGCGCGCTGGTTCAGGGGCGGCATTCCGCTCCCGCCTTTCCCCTCGCGCCGGGTTCGCTTGCGCGGTCGGTTTTCCTTCCGCTCACGCCGAATGCGCGTCGCGCATCGGCTGCGCGGGCGCGGCCTGACTTTTTGAGGTCGCAAAGCCGGACGGAAAACCGGTGCCCACTTTTCCTGGCTTTGCTTTCTTTGGTCGCAAAGCCGGACGGAAAACCGGTGCC
>NZ_KB894571.1 GCF_000374525.1 Amorphus coralli DSM 19760 | reverse complement strand
GCTGCTGGACCAGGGCCAGGCTGGCGACAACATCGGCGCGCTTCTGCGCGGCATCGACCGCGAGAACGTCGAGCGCGGCCAGGTGCTGTGCAAGCCGGGCTCGGTGACGCCGCACCGCAAGTTCAAGGCTGAGGCTTACATCCTGACGAAGGAAGAGGGTGGCCGCCACACGCCGTTCTTCACGAACTACCGGCCGCAGTTCTACTTCCGCACGACGGACGTGACGGGCGTGGTGACGCTTCCGGACGGCACCGAAATGGTGATGCCGGGCGACAACGTGGAGATCAATGTCGAGCTGATCGTTCCGATCGCGATGGAAGAGAAGCTCCGCTTCGCCATCCGCGAAGGCGGCCGCACCGTCGGTGCAGGCGTCGTCGCAGCAATCCTCGACTAGACCGAGCCATAGTTTCGCGGGCGCGCCGCATCCCGTCGGCGCGCCCGCTCCATTTCCCGATGCGGGCTTAACAGGCGCGAAAGAACATGAACGGCCAGAACATTCGCATCCGTTTGAAAGCGTTCGACCACCGAGTGCTCGATACCTCCACCAAGGAGATCGTGCACACGGCGAAGCGGACGGGCGCCCAGGTGCGCGGCCCAGTGCCGCTTCCGACCCGTATCGAGAAATATACGGTCAACCGCTCGCCGCATATCGACAAGAAGAGTCGTGAGCAGTTCGAGATCCGCACGCACAAGCGGCTTTTGGACATCATCGATCCCACCCCGCAGACCGTCGATGCTCTTATGAAGCTCGACCTTGCGGCCGGTGTGGATGTCGAGATCAAGCTCTAAGCGACGAGCCAGAGGGACGAGAGGCGCGGCTATGCGCTCTGCAGTGATTGCACAGAAGGTCGGGATGACCCGGGTCTACACGGAGGCTGGCGAACATGTGCCGGTGACCGTGTTGCGCGTGGAGTCGTGCCAGGTTGTGGCACACCGGACCGAAGAGAAAGACGGCTACACCGCCCTCCAGCTCGGAGCGGGCTTCGCCAAGGCGAAGAACACTCCCCGGGCGATGCGCGGGCATTTCGCGGTGGCCAAGGTCGAGCCCAAGCGGACGGTTGTCGAGTGCCGGGTTTCCCCGGACAATGTCATCGCCGTCGGTGCGGAGCTGACCGCGGACCACTTCGTGGCCGGACAGTTCGTTGACGTGAGCGGCACGTCGATCGGTAAGGGATTCGCCGGTGCCATGAAGCGGCACAACTTCGGCGGCCTGCGCGCCAGCCATGGTGTGTCGATCTCGCACCGCTCGCACGGTTCCACGGGTCAGAATCAGGACCCGGGCCGCGTCTTCAAAAACAAGAAGATGGCGGGTCACATGGGCGACGTTCGCGTCACCACCCAGAACCTGAAGGTTGTGCGCACGGATCCCGAGCGCGGCCTGATCATGGTTCAGGGTGCGGTTCCGGGCGCCAAGGGCGGTTGGATCCTGGTGCGCGACGCCGTGAAGAAGAAGCTGCCGGACGAGGTTCCGACCCCTGGCGCGTTCCGCCTGCCGTCCGACGGTTCGGACGACGCCGCGGACATCCCGCCGGCTGAGGTGGTGGATGCCGCTCCGGCCGAGACCGGTGCGGAAGACACCGCGGGCAAGGAGAACGGGTGATGGATTTCGACGTCAAAACGCTCGAGGGCGGTTCGGACGGCACGATCTCCGTTTCCGACGCGATCTTCGGTCTGGAGCCGCGCCAGGATCTGGTGCAGCGCGTGGTTCGCTGGCAGCTGGCGAAGCGCCAGGCTGGCACCCACAAGACGAAAACCCGTGGCGAGATCAACGCTACGGGCAAGAAGATGTACAAGCAGAAGGGCACCGGCCGGGCCCGTCACGCCGATCGGGCTGCTCCACAGTTCCGCGGTGGCGGCAAGGCGTTCGGTCCGGTGGTTCGCAGCCACGCTCACGACCTTCCCAAGAAGGTTCGTGCGCTCGGCCTGAAGCATGCCCTGTCGGCCAAGGCTCGCGATGGCAAGATTGTTGTCATCGCGCAGGCGGCGGCCGACGAGGCGAAGACCAAGGCGGTGCGCGAAAAGCTGGCCGGTCTCGGCCTGACCAACGCGCTGGTGGTTGATGGCGCCGAGCGCAACGACGCCTTCGTGAAGGCGGCGCAGAACATTCCGTATCTGGATCTGATCCAGGTGGCGGGGCTGAACGTCTACGACATCCTGCGCCGGGACACGCTGGTCCTGACGAAGGCGGCCGTCGAAAGCCTTGAGGAGCGGTTCAAATGAGCGACCTGAAGCATTTCGACATCATCCGCAGCCCGGTGATCACCGAAAAGTCGACCGCGCTCTCCGAGCACAATCAGGTCGTCTTCAAGGTGGCCCGCACGGCGACGAAGCCGGAGATCAAGGCCGCCGTCGAGGCGCTGTTCAAGGTCAAGGTGACCGGGGTGAACACCCAGGTTCGCAAGGGCAAGACCAAGCGGTTCCGCGGTATCGCCGGCCGCCAGTCCGACGTGAAGCGCGCGATCGTGACGCTGGCCGAAGGCCAGTCGATCGACGTGTCGACCGGACTTTGAGACGGGAAGGGCATTAGACAATGGCACTTAAGACCTACCGTCCTACTTCCCCCGGCCAGCGCCAGCTCGTGATCGTCGAGCGGTCCGGCTTGTGGAAGGGCAAGCCGGTGAAGACGCTAACCGAAGGCCTGTCGAAGTCGGGTGGCCGCAACAATGTCGGCCGCAAGACGTCGCGCCATCGCGGTGGCGGTCACAAGCGGACCTACCGCAAGGTGGACTTCAAGCGGCAGAAGTTCGACGTCCCGGCGACGGTCGAGCGCCTCGAGTACGATCCGAATCGGTCGGCTTTCCTGGCGCTGATCCGTTACGAGGACGGCGAGCTCGCCTACATTCTGGCGCCGCAGCGCCTGGCCGAGGGTGATGCTGTCATTGCCAGCCGTCAGGCTGACGTGAAGCCGGGTAACGCGATGCCGCTTTCGGCCATCCCCGTTGGCACGATCGTGCACAACGTGGAGATGAAGCCGAAAAAGGGTGGCCAGATGGCCCGGTCGGCCGGTACCTACGCTCAGATCGTGGGTCGCGACCAGGGTTACACGGTGATCCGGCTGTCGTCCGGCGAACAGCGTCGGGTTCTGGGAACGTGCATGGCCACCGTCGGTGCCGTGTCGAACCCGGACCACTCGAACACGAACATGTCGAAGGCGGGCCGCTCGCGCTGGCTTGGCCGTCGTCCGCAGACCCGTGGCGTGGCCATGAACCCGGTTGATCATCCGCACGGCGGCGGCGAAGGCCGCACGTCCGGTGGCCGTCATCCGGTCACCCCGTGGGGCAAGCCGACCAAGGGCAAGCGTACGCGGCAGAACAAGGCGACGGACAAGTACATTGTCCGCAGCCGTCACGCCCGCAAGAAATAAGAGGACAGACCCGTGGCGCGCTCTGTTTGGAAAGGCCCCTTCGTTGATGGCTTCCTGCTGAAGAAGGCAGAGAAGTCCCGGTCCTCGGGCCGGAACGAAGTGATCAAGATCTGGTCGCGTCGGTCGACCATCCTGCCGCAGTTCGTCGGCCTCACGTTCGGGGTCTACAACGGGCAGAAGCACATTCCGGTCCTCGTGAGCGAGGACATGGTGGGTCACAAGTTCGGCGAGTTCGCGCCGACGCGGACCTACTATGGCCACGGGGCCGACAAGAAGGCGAAGAGGAAATAACGATGGGCAAGCCCTCCCGGGAACGGGTGCTCGGCGACACCGAGGCGCGTGCCGTGGTGCGACGGCTCAAGGTCAGCCCTCAGAAGCTGAACCTCGTCGCGCAGCTGATCCGTGGCAAGAAGGCCGCGACCGCGCTCGCCGATCTGGAATTTTCGCGCAAGCGGATTGCGAAGGACGTGCGCAAGGCGCTCGAGTCCGCGATCGCCAACGCGGAGAACAACCACGACCTGGACGTCGACTCCCTGGTGGTGTCGGAGGCCTACGTGGGCAAGGCGCTTGTGATGAAGCGGTTCCACGCCCGCGGCCGTGGCCGCGCCGGCCGGATCGAGAAGACCTTCTCGCATCTGACCATCGTTGTGCGTGAAGTCGAGGAGGCGGCCTGATGGGTCACAAAGTCAATCCGATCGGCCTGCGTCTCGGCATCAACCGGACCTGGGATTCGCGCTGGTTCGCCGATGGCGGCGACTACGGCCAGCTGCTTCACGAGGATCTGAAGATCCGCACCTTCCTGCTGAAGGAACTGAAGCAGGCCGCGGTTTCCAAGATCGTGATCGAGCGCCCGCACAAGAAGTGCCGCGTGACGCTGCATACGGCGCGTCCGGGGGTTGTCATCGGCAAGAAGGGCGCCGATATCGACCGTCTGCGCAAGAAGATCGGCGAGATGACCTCTTCGGAGGTGCACATCAACATCGTCGAGGTGCGCAAGCCGGAGATCGACGCCACGCTGGTCGCGCTGTCGATCGCCCAGCAGCTGGAGCGCCGCGTTGCGTTCCGCCGGGCGATGAAGCGGGCGGTTCAGTCGGCGATGCGCCTCGGCGCCGAGGGCATCCGGATCAACTGTGCCGGCCGGCTCGGTGGTGCGGAGATCGCGCGGACGGAGTGGTATCGCGAGGGTCGCGTTCCGCTGCACACGCTGCGCGCCGACATCGACTACGGTACGGCCACGGCCAAGACGGCCTACGGCACCTGCGGCGTGAAGGTCTGGATCTTCAAGGGCGAGATCCTTGAGCACGACCCGATGGCGTCCGAGCGCCGGCTGACGGAAGCGGCCGAGAGCGGTGGTGGCGGCGGGCGTCGTCGCAACGACGGCTGACGCTGGCGGACTTTGAGAGAACGAGAGCAGACAAATGCTGCAACCGAAACGAACCAAATTCCGCAAGCAGCACAAGGGCCGGATCCACGGCACGGCTAAGGGCGGAACGGCGCTGAACTTCGGAGCCTACGGCCTGAAGGCCCAGGAGCCGGAGCGCGTGACGGCGCGGCAGATCGAGGCGGCTCGCCGCGCGATCACCCGCCACATGAAGCGCCAGGGCCGCGTGTGGATCCGGATCTTCCCGGACGTGCCGGTTTCGCAGAAGCCGACCGAAGTCCGCATGGGTAAGGGCAAGGGCTCGCCGGAATACTGGGCGGCGCGTGTTCATCCGGGTCGGATCATGTTCGAGATCGACGGCGTCGCCGAGGACATCGCGCGCGAGGCGCTGCGGCTCGGCGCCGCGAAGCTGCCGGTCAAGACGCGGTTCGTGCAGCGCATCGCCGAGTAGCGAGGAGAATTGGCATGAAGGCCGCGGACGTGAAGGCGAAATCCGCCGACGAGTTGCTGGATCAGCTCGCCAAGCTGAAGAAGGAGCAGTTCAACCTGCGCTTCCAGCGGGCGACGGGCCAGCTCGAGAACACCGCGCGTGTCCGGCAGATTCGCCGCGACATCGCTCGGATCAAGACGGTCCTCGGTGAGCGCCGCAAGGCCTCGGCGAGCTGACGGGAAGAAGAAGATGCCGAAACGAGTTCTGCGGGGCGTCGTCGTAAGCGACAAGAACGACAAGACTGTCGTTGTGCGTGTGGAGCGTCGCTTCACTCACCCGCTCCTGAAGAAGACCGTCCGCCGGTCCAAACGCTATCACGCCCACGACGAGGCGAATGCGTTCAAGACGGGCGACCGGGTTGTGATCGAAGAGACGCGTCCGCTGTCGAAGAACAAGCGGTGGAGTGTCATTGGCGCTCTGACGCCTTCGGGCGAGATCGTCGCCGGCTGACCCCTGGGGTCAACCGAGCGCGCTCCGCCACCAAGGGTGCGGCGAGAAGAGAGATAATAGGCGGCTCAGCATGATTCAGATGCAGACCAACCTGGACGTGGCCGACAATTCCGGTGCGCGCCGCGTCATGTGCATCAAGGTGCTCGGCGGATCGAAGCGCAAGTACGCATCGGTCGGCGACATCATAGTCGTCTCCGTCAAGGAGGCGAGCCCGCGCGGTCGCGTGAAGAAGGGTGACGTCATGAAGGCCGTCGTCGTTCGCACCGCCAAGGATATCCGCCGTCCCGACGGCAGCGTCATCCGGTTCGACCGCAACGCGGCCGTCCTGGTCAACAACAACAAGGAGCCGGTGGGCACGCGTATTTTCGGGCCAGTCCCGCGCGAGCTCCGGGCACGCAACCACATGAAGATCATTTCGCTCGCGCCGGAGGTGTTGTAATGGCCGCGCGCATCAAGAAGGGCGATACCGTCATCGTCACGACCGGACGGGACAAGGGCAAGACCGGCGAGGTCGTGCGTGTCCTTCCGCAGGAAAACCGCGCCGTCGTGCGCGGCGTCAACGTGGTGCGCAAGCACCAGAAGCAGACGCCGGCGCAGGAAGGCGGGATCATCGCCAAGGAAGCGTCGATCCACATGTCCAACATCGCGCTCGCCGATCCGACCGACGGCAAGGCGACGCGCGTGGGCTTCCGGATCGAGAACGACGGCACGAAGGTTCGCTTCGCCAAGCGCTCTGGAGACAAGATCGATGGCTGAGGCTCTCGAGGCGGACTTTGAGCCGCGCACCAAGACGATCTATCGCGAACAGGTTCGCGCCGCGCTTCAGGAGCAGTTCAACTACTCCAACACCATGCAAGTGCCGCGGCTGGACAAGGTCGTGATCAACATGGGTGTCGGCGAAGCGGTCGGGGACTCCAAGAAGGTCCAGTCCGCCGCCAACGACCTGGCGATCATCACCGGCCAGAAGCCGGTGATCACCCGGGCGAAGAACTCCATCGCGGGCTTCAAGGTCCGCGAAGAGATGCCGATCGGCTGCAAGGTGACCCTGCGCCGCGAGCGTATGTACGAGTTTATCGATCGCCTGGTGACGATCGCGCTGCCGCGCGTGCGGGACTTCCGCGGCCTGAATCCGAAGAGCTTCGATGGTCGGGGCAACTTCGCGATGGGCCTCAAGGAACACATCGTGTTCCCGGAAATCGTGTACGACAAGGTCGACCAGATCTGGGGTATGGACATCATCGTCTGCACCACGGCGCCGACGGACGACGAGGCACGCGAGCTGCTGCGCGGGTTGAACTTTCCGTTCCGCAAGTAACGGACGGAAGAAGGGACGAACGAGATGGCCAAAAAAGGTAAGATCGAGAACAACAAGAAGCGCATTCGGCTCGCCAAGCAGCTCGCCGACAAGCGTGAACGGTTGAAGTCGGTCGCGCGCGATCAGTCGCTCTCGATGGAGGAGCGGTTCGCTGCGCAGCTGAAGCTCGCCGAGATGCCGCGGAACTCCGCAAAGACCCGCGTGGTCAACCGCTGTGAGGTCACCGGTCGTCCGCGCGCTTATTATCGCAAGCTCAAGATGTCGCGTGTGGCGCTGCGCGAGCTTGGCGCCCAGGGCCAGATCCCTGGCCTCGTGAAGTCGAGCTGGTAAGGAGACGCCCCGATGGCGATGACGGATCCCCTTGGGGACATGATCACCCGCATCCGCAACGCGGCGATGCGCAACAAGTCGAGCCTTCAGACGCCGGGCTCCCGCCTGCGGATGAACGTGCTCGAGGTTCTTCAGAGCGAAGGTTACATCCGTGGCTACACCGTCACGGAGCACGAGAACGGTCGCTCTGAGATCGATATCGAGCTGAAATATTTCGACGGCGAGCCGGCGATCAAGAAGATCCAGCGGATCTCCAAGCCGGGACGTCGGGTCTATTCCTCCGTGGCGACGTTGCCGCGGGTCGCGAATGGTCTCGGTGTGTCCATTCTGTCCACGTCGCAGGGCGTCATGAGCGATCATGTTGCACGCGAGCGCAATCTCGGCGGAGAGATTCTCTGCCAGGTCTTCTAGCGGCATCGGTCGCGGAAGACAGGCGGGGTCTCGAGGAGTTTTGGGATGTCACGTGTAGGTAAAAGGCCGGTTGCGCTTCCAAAGGGCGTCACGGCGAAGATCGACGGCCAGACCGTCATCGTGAAGGGGCCGAAGGGCGAGCTGTCCTTCACGGTGCCGGACGTCGTTACCCTGTCGGAGGGTGAGGACGGCATCACGGTGACCCCGGTCGACGAGAGCAAGAAGGCGCGCTCGATGTGGGGTCTGTCCCGCTCGATGATCGCCAACCTGGTGCAGGGCGTCACCGATGGCTTCGAGCGCAAGCTCGAGATCAACGGTGTCGGCTATCGCGCCTCCATCCAGGGCAAGAATCTGCAGCTGGCCCTCGGCTTCTCGCACGAAGTGCTGTATCCGATCCCGGAAGGGATCCAGATCCAGTGTCCGAAGCCGACGGAAATCGTCGTCAACGGCATCGAGAAGCAGCGTGTTGGCCAGGTCGCCGCGGAGATTCGCGAGTTCCGTCCGCCGGAGCCCTACAAGGGCAAGGGCGTGAAGTTTGCGGAAGAGCAGATCATCCGCAAAGAAGGCAAGAAGAAGTAAGGACGACGACGATGGCCAAGGGTCTGAGCCGGACGAACCGCCGTACGATGCGGGTCCGTCGCACCATCCGGTCGGCCGCCAACGGGCGGCCGCGGCTGAGTGTGTTCCGTTCGTCCAAGCACATCTACGTGCAGGTGATCGACGATGCCGCCGGCAACACGGTTGCCGCCGCCTCGACGCTCGACAAGGATCTTCGCGGGTCCCTGAAGACGGGTGCCGATACCGCGGCTGCGGCAGAGGTCGGGCGCCTGATCGCCGAGCGCGCCAAGAAGGCGGGCGTGTCCAAGGTCGTGTTCGACCGCGGCGGCTACATCTACCACGGCCGGGTCAAGGCACTGGCCGATGCCGCCCGCGAGGGCGGGCTGGAATTCTAAGTATCCGCGCGAGCCGGACCAACTGACGGAAGGATGAAGAACATGGCGCGGGATAATCGCGACGAGCGCGACAGCGAATTCGTCGACAAGCTCGTCCACATCAATCGTGTGGCCAAGGTGGTCAAGGGCGGCCGCCGCTTCGGCTTTGCGGCGCTCGTGGTCGTCGGCGACCAGAAGGGCCGGGTCGGCTTTGGTCACGGCAAGGCGCGCGAAGTGCCGGAAGCGATCCGCAAGGCGACGGAAGCTGCCAAGCGCAGCATGATCCGGGTGCCGCTGCGCGAGGGTCGTACGCTGCATCACGACGTGAACGGGCGCTGGGGCGCCGGCCGCGTCGTCATGCGGGCCGCTCCGGCCGGTACCGGCATCATCGCCGGCGGTCCGATGCGTGCCGTGTTCGAGACCCTGGGCGTCCAGGACGTCGTGGCCAAGTCGCTGGGGTCGTCCAACCCCTACAACATGGTTCGCGCCGCGTTCGAAGGGCTCAAGACCGAAGACAGCCCGCGCTCTGTCGCGGCCCGTCGCGGCATCAAGGTTGCCTCCCTGCAGGCCCGTCGTCGCGATGTCGACGCCGACGCCGCCGCGGACGCCTGAGGCACCCGTCTGGAATTGGCAGCGCCGCAGCGCGGTTGTGACGCGCGGCTGGCCGTTGGAGAGTTGAATGGCAAAGGCACCGAAGACCACCGACGAGGCGGAGACCGCCGAAACGGCGCCGAAGGCGAAGCCCGCGGCCGCCAAGAAGCCGGCTGCCAGCAAGGCAGCTGCCAAGCCGGCCGCCGCCAAGGCTGACGCGGAAACCGCGGCGAAGAAGCCGGCGACGAAGAAGCCGGCCGTTAAGGCCGAGAAGAAGGCAACCTCCGGCAAGACCGTTACGGTCGAGCAGATTGGCAGCCCGATTCGCCGTCCTGCCGACCAGCGGGCGACGCTCGTCGGTCTCGGCCTCAACAAGATGCACCGCCGGCGCACGCTGGAGGACACTCCCGCCGTGCGCGGCATGATCGCAAAGGTGAGTCACCTCGTTCGCGTTGTCGAATAAGGCTCACGAAAATTTGGTTTAGTGCGCATCCGGCCGACCAGAGCGCCGCGCCGGATTGTGCTCAAGGAGACGGCCATGAAGCTGAACGAGATCAGCGACAATCCGGGATCCGTGAAGGATCGCAAGCGCGTCGGTCGCGGTATCGGCTCGGGCAAGGGCAAGACCGCCGGTCGCGGCGTGAAGGGCCAGAAGTCCCGTACCGGTGTGGCGATCAAGGGCTTCGAGGGCGGCCAGATGCCGCTGCATCGTCGCCTGCCGAAGCGCGGCTTCACCAACATCTTCGCCAAGGACTGGAACGAGGTCTCCGTCGGCCGCGTGCAGACCGCGATCGATGCGGGCAAGCTCGACGCGAAGGCGCCGATCGACATCGCGGCCCTGGTCACCGCCGGCGTTTGCCGCCGCGCGAAGGACGGTGTCCGCCTTCTTGGCGACGGCGAGATCAAGGCCGGCGTGACCCTGGTTGTGGACGGAGCGTCGCAGTCGGCCGTCAAGGCGGTTGAAAAAGCCGGCGGGAAGGTCGAGATCAAGTCGCAGGACAAGCCGGCGGACTGATTGCCGCGATCGTCCTCCCGCGCACTCTCCTGATCCGGAACGCTCCATGGTATCGGCTGCCGAACAACTCGCGTCCAATCTGAACTTCTCCGCCTTCGCAAAGGCGGAGGAGCTCAAGAAGCGGATCTGGTTTACCCTCGGCGCACTGATCGTCTACCGCGCGGGCACCTACGTCCCGCTGCCGGGTATCGATCCGGCGGCGCTGGCTCAGGCGTTTAACCAGGCCTCCACCGGTCTCCTCGGCATGTTCAACATGTTCGCGGGCGGCGCGGTTGGGCGCATGGCGATCTTTGCCCTGGGCATCATGCCCTACATCTCCGCCTCCATTATCATTCAGCTCCTGACCACGGTCGTGCCGCGGCTGGAACAGCTGAAGAAGGAGGGCGAGCAGGGCCGGAAGATGATCAACCAGTACACCCGGTACGGTACCGTGGTGCTGGCGATCTTCCAGGCTTACGGCATTGCCGTGGGTCTTGAGGGCGCGGGTTCGATCGTCACCGATCCGGGCTGGTTCTTCCGGGCTACGACCGTGGTGACCCTGGTCGGCGGTACCGTGTTCCTGATGTGGCTGGGCGAGCAGATCACCGCCCGCGGCGTCGGCAACGGCATTTCGCTGATCATCTTCTCCGGCATCGTTGCCGGCCTGCCGAGCGCGCTTGCCGGAATGCTCGAGCTGGGCCGCGAGGGGGCGTTGCCAACGGCGATCATCCTCGGAGTGATCGTGTTGGCCGTCGTCGTGATCGCGTTCATCGTCTACATGGAGCGCGCCCAGAGGCGGCTGCTGATCCAGTATCCCAAGCGCCAGGTGGGCAACCGGGTGTTCCAGGGCGAATCCTCGCATCTGCCCCTGAAGCTCAACACCTCCGGCGTGATCCCGCCGATCTTCGCGTCGTCGCTGTTGCTGGTGCCGGCGACGTTGACCAGCTTCTCGGCCGGAACAGGCCCTGGCTGGGTGACGACCATGACGTCGCTGCTCGGCCACGGCCAGCCGCTGTTCATGGTCATCTACGCGGCGCTGATCATCTTCTTCGCCTTCTTCTACACGGCGATCGTGTTCAATCCGGCGGACACGGCCGACAATCTGAAGAAGCATGGCGGCTACATTCCGGGCATTCGGCCCGGCGAGCGGACCGCCGAGTATATCGACTACGTGCTGACGCGGATCACGGTGGTCGGGGCGATCTACCTGGTGATCGTCTGCCTCTTGCCTGAGTTCTTGATCTCCGCGACGGCCGTTCCCTTCTACTTCGGTGGCACCTCGCTGCTGATCGTGGTGAGCGTCACGATGGACACCGTCGCACAGGTACAGGGCCATCTGCTCGCCCACCAGTACGAAGGGCTCGTGAAGAAAGCCAAGCTAAGGGGCAGGCGGCGATGAGACTGATCCTCCTCGGACCTCCGGGGGCCGGCAAGGGTACGCAGGCCCAGAAGCTCGTCGATCAGCACAACCTGGTTCAGCTGTCCACTGGCGACATGCTGAGGGCCGCCGTTAAGGCCGAGACGCCGATCGGTCTCAGGGCCAAGGCCCTTATGGATGCGGGCGAGCTGGTGCCTGACGAGGTGGTGGTCCAGATCGTCTCCGAGCGGCTCGACGAGCCGGATTGCGGAAACGGTTTCATCCTCGATGGCTTCCCGCGGACCGTTCCCCAGGCTGAGGCTCTGGATGCGCTCCTGGAGCGCAAGCGGCTGCAACTCGATGTCGTGATCGAGCTGGTCGTGGACGAGGATGCCCTGCTCGACAGGGTCAAGAAGCGTGCCGCGGAGAGCGGGGACAATGTCCGCTCCGACGACAACGCGGACGCCCTGAAGAAACGGCTCGACGTTTACCGGGCCCAGACTGCCCCGCTCGCGCAGTTCTACCGCGAGAAGGGATTGCTGAAGCAGGTCAACGGGATGGCTGCGATCGAGGAGGTCTCGTCCGAGATCGACCGCATCTTTGTCGAGGTCGGCTAGCGGACGGTCCGGTCAGCCCGGAATCACGCCGCTTGACGGCACCGTTTCGCATCCGCTACTAAGCCGGTCCAATCGGATATCCGCGAGGGGATCGGCGCCGGGAACCGGAAGGTGACCTGAGCGGCGGCTTTTTGCATTTGGCCCACCAATGCGGGGCCCCAGTCCGGCCGTCGTGCCGGGAAGACAAGAGACATCTCGAGCCCGGACCTCGAGAACGAAGGAGAGACAAGCGTGGCCCGCATTGCAGGCGTCAACATTCCGACGAACAAGCGCGTCGTCATCGCGCTCCAGTACATCCACGGCATCGGCGAGGCGAAGGCCCGCGAGATCGCCGAGAAGGCCAACGTCGCCGCCGAGCGTCGCGTGAACGAGCTGTCGGACGCCGAAGTCCTTCACATCCGCGAGGTGATCGATCGCGACTATCTGGTCGAGGGTGATCTCCGTCGCGAGACGGCGATGAACATCAAGCGGCTGATGGACCTGGGCTGCTACCGCGGCCTGCGCCACCGTCGCGGCCTGCCGGTGCGGGGGCAGCGGACCCACACCAACGCACGGACCCGGAAGGGCCCGGCCAAGGCCATCGCTGGCAAGAAGAAATAACATCTGACCAATCGGCGCGAACGCCGCCGCCTCCTCGACGGAGGCTGGCGATTGCGCCGATCCGGTGGAGCCGCCGGGATTACGGCGGTGTCGAGATCGAACAAGGAAGACCAAAATGGCGAAGGACACGACGCGGGTTCGCCGGCGTGAACGCAAGAACATCACGTCGGGCGTGGCCCACGTGAACGCATCGTTCAACAACACGATCGTCACCATCACCGATGCCCAGGGCAATGCGATTTCCTGGTCGTCGGCCGGTGCAATGGGCTTCAAGGGTTCGCGCAAGTCGACGCCCTATGCCGCGCAGGTCGCCGCCGAGGACGCCGCGCGCAAGGCCAGCGAGCATGGCATGCGCACCCTCGAGGTCGAGGTGACCGGGCCCGGTTCCGGTCGTGAGTCGGCGCTGCGTGCCCTGCAGTCCGCCGGGTTCACCATCACATCGATCCGCGATGTGACCCCGATCCCGCACAACGGCTGCCGTCCGCGCAAGCGTCGGCGCGTGTGATCCTCGCCTGGGGTCATCGGCCGGTTCCGGCCCGACCCGTACAAATTCCCGCTCAGGCGGGCATGGCGACCCCGGTCCGTCGGGGTCGCCATCGGACAAGCGAAAAGGTGCGACGGTGATCATTCAGAAGAATTGGCAGGAGCTCATCAAGCCGAACAAGCTTGACGTGAAGGCCGGCTACGAGCCTGGCCGGACCGCCACGCTCGTGGCAGAGCCGCTGGAGCGCGGCTTCGGCCTGACGCTCGGCAACGCGCTGCGCCGGGTTCTGTTGTCGTCCCTGCAGGGTGCTGCGGTCACGTCCGTCCAGATCGACGGCGTGCTGCACGAGTTCTCCTCGATTGCTGGCGTTCGCGAGGACGTCACGGACATCGTGCTGAACGTCAAGGAAATCGCCGTCAAGATGCAGGGCGAGGGTCCGAAGCGCATGGTCGTGCGCAAGCAGGGCCCGGGCGTCGTGACCGCCGGCGACATCCAGACTGTTGGCGACGTGGAGATTCTTAACCCCGACCACGTGCTGTGCACGCTGGACGAGGGCGCCGACATCCGCATGGAGCTGACGGTCAACACCGGCAAAGGTTACGTTCCGGCGGACCGCAACCGTCCCGAGGACGCCCCGATCGGCCTGATTCCGGTCGACAGCCTCTACTCGCCGGTGAAGAAGGTCTCCTACAAGGTCGAGAACACCCGTGAGGGCCAGGTTCTGGACTTCGACAAGCTGACGCTTTCGGTCGAGACCGACGGATCGCTGTCGCCCGAGGATGCCGTCGCCTATGCCGCGCGCATCCTTCAGGACCAGCTGGCGATCTTCGTCAACTTCGAGGAGCCGCAGAAGGCGGAGGTCCGCGAGGACGTTCCGGAGCTTGCCTTCAACCCGGCCCTTCTCAAGAAGGTGGACGAGCTGGAGCTGTCGGTTCGGTCGGCGAACTGCCTGAAGAACGACAACATCGTCTATATCGGCGACCTGATCCAGAAGACCGAGGCGGAGATGCTCCGTACTCCGAACTTCGGCCGCAAGTCGCTGAACGAGATCAAGGAAGTCCTCGCCCAGATGGGTCTCCACCTGGGCATGGAAGTCACCAATTGGCCGCCTGAGAACATCGAAGAGCTGGCCAAGCGTTACGAAGATCATCACTATTGAGGATCGGCCGGCGGGCTGACCGGTCCGCCGTCGTCCTCCAGAACACGTTGCGAGGAGTGAACCCATGCGCCATGGCAAGAGTGGCCGCAAGCTCAACCGGACGTCCAGCCACCGTAAGGCGATGTTCGCCAACATGGCTGCGGCGCTGATCGAGCATGAGCAGATCATCACCACCCTGCCGAAGGCGAAGGAACTCCGCCCGGTTGTCGAGCGTCTCGTGACGCTCGCGAAGCGGGGCGACCTTCATGCGCGTCGCCAGGCGGTGAGCCAGGTTCGCGACGTCGCGGCCGTCACCAAGCTGTTCGACACGCTGGGCCCGCGCATGGCGGACCGTCCGGGCGGCTATATCCGGATCATGAAGGCGGGCTACCGCCACGGAGACAGCGCGCCGGTCGCAGTGATCGAGTTCGTCGATCGGGATCCGGAAGCACGCGGCGCGGCCGATCGGGCTCGTCTCGTGGCTGAGGAAGAGGCCGCGTAAGGCGTCCGACGACGGCCAGCAACGGCCGCCGGCACCGAGAATGACGCGCCCCGCATGATCCGTCATGCGGGGCGTTTCCGTTTGTGCCGCACCTGCCACTCCGGTGCCCGGTTTTCGCTTTACCTGCTGACGTGCTGTCGGAACCGTGAGCGCCTTTTCCTTGCGCGCTCTCCCTCAGCCTGATTCAAGATTTTTTCTGCCCCAGAAGATGCGGAAAGGTGATCCGTTGCGCGCCCAAGTTTCTTCCACAGTCGGTCGTTTCCTTGTCCGGTACGTCAGGCGCACTGCCGCCGTGGTTGCTCTCGTGGGCGCCGCCTCCATGATCGTGGCGACCGCTGCCGCCCAGGAGCGGGTGGTTCCGCAGAGCGAGGCGGAGATCCAGCTTTCCTTCGCCCCTGTCGCCAAGAACGCGGCGCCTGCCGTGGTGAACATCTATGCTTCGCGCAAGGTCCGCGCACCCCGGTCGCCGTTGTTCGACGATCCCTTCTTCCGGCACTTCTTCGGCGATCCGCGCCAGGGAGGCGGGAATCGGGCGCCCGAACGGATGCAGAAGTCGCTTGGGTCCGGCGTGATCGTGTCGAGCGACGGCGTCGTTCTGACGAACAACCACGTGATCAACGACGCTGACGAGATCCGAGTTTCGCTGTCCGACCGGCGCGAGTTCGACGCGGAGCTGATCCTCAAGGACGAGCGCACAGACCTCGCGGTTCTCAAGCTTGATACGGACGGCGAAGAGTTCCCAACCATCCAGTTCGCCGATTCCGACGAACTGGAGGTGGGCGACCTGGTGCTGGCGATCGGCGATCCGTTCGGCGTCGGGCTGACGGTAACCCAGGGGATCGTGTCCGCGCTTGCACGGACCCAGGTCGGCATCACCGACTATCGCTTCTTCATCCAGACCGACGCGGCCATCAATCCGGGCAACTCCGGCGGCGCGCTGGTCAACATGAAGGGGCATCTCGTCGGCATCAACACGGCGATCTATTCCCGCTCGGGCGGGTCGCTGGGTATCGGTTTCGCGATTCCCGCTAACATGGCCCGCCTGATCGTGGACTCCGCGCTGGCTGGGGGCGGCATCGAACGTCCCTGGTTCGGGGCGTCCATGCAGGCCGTGACCAGCGACATTGCGGACGGGCTCGGCCTCGACCGCCCCCGCGGTGCGCTCATCACCCGCGTCATCGAGGGCAGCCCGGCGGATGATGCCGGCTTCCGAGCCGGCGATCTTATCCTCGCCATCGCGGGGCAGGGCATCGACGATCCGGATGCCTTCGGCTACCGCTTCGTCACCAAGGGCGTGAATGGCACGGTGGACATGCGCGTGCTGCGCAATGGCCGGGATCTGACGATCGCGGTCAGCCTGGAGGCACCGCCGGAGACGACACCGCGCGACACCCGCGAAATCGAGGGCTATTCGCCCTTTACCGGGGCGACCGTGATGAACTTGTCGCCCGCTGTGGCGGAAGAGGTCGGCATCGATTTTGTCGAGGATGGTGGCGTTGTCGTCGCCGAGGTGGCTTCGGGTTCGCCAGCAGACCGGATCGGCCTTCGCCGGGGTGATATTCTCGTTGAGGTGAACGGCGATGCCATCGAATCGACCGGCCTCCTTGCGGACCTGGCCTCCGAACGTCCGCGGGTCTGGCGGGTGAGCATCGAGCGGGATGGCCGGGTGATGCAGATGGCGTTCCGCGGCTGAGCCGGGCGCGACAGACTGATGGCGGATCTCTTCACCTCGGCGGGTATGGACCGGGAAGCGCCGCGGCCGCTGGCCGATCGACTTCGTCCTGGAGCGCTGGATGCGGTCGTGGGGCAGCCGCACCTCGTCGGTCCCGACGGGACGCTCACGCGGATGCTGCGCTCCGGCCGCGTCGGCTCGATGATCTTCTGGGGACCGCCCGGCACCGGCAAAACCACGGTGGCTCGCCTTCTCGCGGGAGCCACAGACCTGCACTTCGAGCAGATCTCGGCCATCTTCTCCGGCGTGGCTGATCTCAAGAAGGTGTTCGAGGCGGCGCGCGGTCGCAGGATCACGGGCAAGGGTACGCTTCTCTTCGTCGACGAGATCCACCGCTTCAACCGTGCCCAGCAGGATGCCTTCCTTCCGGTGATGGAGGATGGGACGGTTACTCTCGTCGGAGCGACGACGGAGAACCCGTCCTTCGAACTGAACGCCGCGCTCCTGTCTCGGGCGCAGGTGCTCACCTTCCGCAGCCTCAATGGAGAGGCTGTCGCGTCGCTTCTGGTGGCGGCCGAAGCGGCCGAGGGGCGGCCGCTGCCGCTCGATGCCGGCGCCCGGGAGAGCCTCGTACGCATGGCAGACGGCGACGGGCGCGCCGCGCTGTCGCTTTCGGAAGAGGTCTGGCGGGCTGCGGGCGAGGGCGAAGAACTGACGGCCGATGCGCTGCAGGCGGTCCTCCAGCGCCGTGCGCCGATCTACGACAAGTCGCGCGACGGCCATTACAACCTGATTTCCGCGCTTCACAAGGCGGTGCGTGGCTCAGATCCCGATGCGGCGCTCTATTATCTTTGCCGGATGCTGGACGCCGGCGAGGACCCGCTCTTCCTCGGCAGAAGACTGGTTCGCATGGCGTCAGAGGACATCGGGCTTGCCGATCCCAACGCTTTGGTCATCACCAATGCCGCGAAGGACGCCTACGACTTTCTCGGCTCGCCGGAAGGGGAACTGGCCCTTGCCGAGGCCACGGTTTACCTGGCCATCGCGCCGAAATCGAACGCCGTCTACAAGGCCTACAAGGCGGCCGTGAAGGTGGCGAAGGAAGGCGGCTCGCTGCTGCCGCCCCGGCACATCCTGAATGCCCCGACGAAGCTGATGAAGAGCGAAGGCTATTCCGAAGGCTACCAGTACGACCACGATGCCCCGGACGCCTTCTCCGGCCAGGATTATTTCCCGGAGGAGCTTGGCCGGCAGTCCTTCTACCGGCCGACGCCCTATGGCCGGGAGGCTGCGATCGGCGAGCGGCTCGAATGGTTGCAGGCGTTGCGCCGCAAGCGGCAGGGCGGCGACTGATCCCGGCCGGGCTCGTCGTTTTGGCGAAGCGGGCGGGTCCTGCCGTCCAGCGATCGTTTTCAATTGACGGCAGCCCGGATATCGTGCCCGAAAGGCGCCACAGCCCGGCCAACCCAGGAACCGGCGCCCTCCCGCCACCCCAAGCCCAGGAGCCCGTCGACGATGCGCGAAGTTCTGCTCGTGGCGATCGGCGGGGGCATCGGCGCGAGCCTGCGCCACCTGGTCGGGGTCGCCGCGATCCGGGTGATGGGCGTGGGTTTCCCGTGGGGAACGCTGACGGTGAACGTCCTCGGTTCGTTCGCCATGGGGCTGCTTGTCGCGATCCTCGCGCGCTACGAGCCGGATGTCGGAGCCCGAGAGCTGCGCCTCCTGCTCGGCGTTGGCGTGCTCGGCGGCTTCACCACCTTCTCCTCCTTTTCCCTCGATGCCGGTGTCCTGTATGAAGGCGGCCACGCGACAACCGCGGCCCTCTACGTGGTGGGCTCGGTCCTGCTGGGCCTGGCGGCCCTCTTTGCCGGCCTCGGCCTTGTGCGCTGGGTGGCTCCGTGAGCCGCCGCGAAGAAAGTTTCACCTGACATGGCCGCGATAGAGACCAAGCACGTGGATGCGGACGAGAACGGCATGCGCCTCGACCGCTGGTTCAAGACGCATTATCCGGGTCTGGCGTTCGGGCAACTCCAAAAGCTGGTGCGGACCGGGCAGGTGCGCGTCGATGGCGCGCGGGTGAAAACCTCCACGCGGCTGGAGACGGGCCAGGCGGTCCGCGTTCCGCCGATGGCGACCAGCGCTCCCGCGGCCCCGGCCGTACGCACCGGGAAGACCGAGGACCGGGGTGCGCTCGAAGCGCACCTGCTGCACGAGGACCGGGAGGTCCTGGTGTTCAACAAGCCGGCCGGCCTTGCCGTGCAGGGCGGTCCCGGCCTGACCCGTCACGTCGATGGTCTCCTGGAAGCCTGGCGCGACAAGAAGGGCCAGAAGCCGCGCCTTGTCCATCGGCTCGACCGCGACACGTCCGGCGTGCTTCTCGTTGCCAAGACGCGCAAAGCGGCGGCGGAACTTGCGGGTTCTTTCCGCGCGCGTACCACCCGCAAGCTCTATTGGGCGCTGGTCAAGGGCGTTCCCAAACCCCGCGAGGGGCGCATCTCGACCTACCTCGCCAAGGAGGGACCGCGCGAGGCGGAGCGGATGGCCATCGTTCGCCATGGCGAGCCCGATGCCGTCCATGCCGTCAGCCACTACGCCGTGGTGGAGCAGGGCGCCCAGAAAGTGTCCTGGCTGGTGATGCGGCCTGTGACCGGCCGCACGCATCAGCTGCGTGCCCATGCCGCCCATATCGGCCATCCGATTGTCGGCGACCCGAAATATTTCGATATCCAGAACTGGGATCTGCCGGGCGGCATACAGAACAAGCTCCACCTGCACGCCCACCGGCTGGTGATCCCGCATCCGGCCGGCGGGCTGTTGGACGTCTCCGCGCCTCTGTCGGCGCACATGCAGCAGACCTGGAACCTCTACGGCTTCGACCCGGAGCGTGCCCTGGAGGTGGAGGACGAAGCCGCGGTGCTGCGTACTCCCAAGTCGGGCTGACGGACATGATGGCTGAAGTCCGGAACCTGCGCGCGCGCCGCGCCGATGAGCCGCGCATCTACGACTGCTTCCTGTTCTTCCGCGAGCTCGATCTCCTCGAGATCCGGCTGACGGAGCTCTACCCGGTGGTCGACACCTTCGTTATCGTCGAGGCCCGACGGGACTTTGCCGGCAACGAGAAGCCGCTGGTGTTCAAGGCCAACCGGAACCGGTTCGCGGCCTTTGCCGACAAGATCCGACACGTCGAGGTGCTCGATGAACCGGAAAACGCGGAGCAGCGCTGGGTTCGCCAGGCCCATCAGCGCCGCGCCATGATGACCGGTCTGGAGGACGCGCGGCCCAACGATTTCATCATGGTCTCCGACCTAGATGAAATCCCGTCAGCGAAGACCGTGGAGCGCCTGAAGCGGGAGCGGCGCACCGACACGGTCCACTTCTTCAACCAACCGCTGCACCGCTTTTATCTGGATATCCGCGACAGCGGCGGCGCCGGCTGGACCGGGACCCGCGCAGTGCGCAAGCGCGCCATGATCGATCCAACCCGGCTCAGGAAACTGAAACCGCGCAACTATCCCGGCGCGCCGCGCGCCTACGAGTCGCTCTACTGGGCCTACCGGAGCTGGTCGGAATTCGGTTCTTTCACGCGCCGCGTCTGGTACCCGGAAGCCGGATGGCACTTCTCTTCGCTCGGCGATGACGACTATCTGGCTGCGAAGGACGTGGCCATCATCTACGACGAGACCAGCGGCCACACTCGCATGACAGCGGATGACTGGCACCGCGAGCGCGAACGGCTCGTCATGACGCTGGGTGAGCCTGAATGGGTTGAGGACCGTCGGGCCTTGCCGCGCGCGGTGCGTGAGGACCCCGAACGCTACGCCCGGTATTTCCATCCTGGCGGTCCGCCGTTCGGTTGATTCAAAACCGGCTAAATATCCTGATGGCTCCACCCATTGGACCATGGATGGGCAAAATCGCCGCACAGTGCGGATTTGCAAGCCGCAGCTGTCATAGCAACTTCATTTGATTCCCCGCCTTGGCGGCGCCTCTATGCCTCCGAACGACTGGCCGTCCGGCAGTCGACGAGGAGCTGGGGAGCTACCATGAACGATATGCACGTGGCCGGGAATCATCCGGCGGCGCCATCCGACGTGGGGCCGGGCGGCAAGACCGTTCAGCAATATATCGACGAGACGCCGCACTGGGAGGATGGCACCAACGTCCCGGTGACGCCGATGACCAGGATGCAGTGGCTGATCTGGGGGCTTGCGGCGGCCGGCAAGTTCTTTGAGGGCATGGTTGTTTTCATGACCGGCGTGGCGCTGCCGCTGGTCAGCAAGCAGTGGGGGCTGGGTGAGTTCGAGCACGGCCTGGTGGCGGCCGCCAGCCTGTTCGGCATCCTGATCGGTGCCACCCTGCTCGGCGGGCTCGCCGACATTTACGGCCGCAAGCGGATGTTCATTGTCGAGATGGTGCTGTTCACCATCTTCCTGGTGCTGACCTGTCTCAGCACGACCTTCATCTGGTTCGTTCTCTGTCTGCTCGGAATTGGCATCGCGCTGGGCTGTGACTATCCCACCGCCCACATGGTGATCTCGGAATCGATCCCGTCTCGCTCCCGCGGTCGGCTGGTCCTGTCCGCCTTCGGATTCCAGGCCGTGGGCGCGCTCTTCGGCACCTTCGTGGGCTACCTGATCCTGGTAAACCACCCGGATCTCGATGCCTGGCGCTGGATGTACGCTGCCGCTGTCATCCCGGCGGTTCTAGTGCTGATCGGACGCTTCTACATCACGGAGAGCGTCCATTGGCTGTTCGCCAAGGGCCGCGTCGAGGAGGCCCAGAAGGAGGCCGCGCGGCTTCTGAAGCGCGAGCCGGCCTATCCCACCAAGATCAAGCTGAAGCGCAAGAAGGTGCCGAAGGATGGGGTCCCGGTGCACAAGCCGGAAACCCATTACGGGGTTCTGTTCAACAAGAAGAACCGGCGCGCCACGATCCTCGCCTCGGTCCCCTGGTTCCTGCAGGACCTCGGCACCTACGGCATCGGCATCTTCACGCCGATCATCCTGGCGACGACGGTCGGCCATCAGCGCGATCATGCGACCTCGGTGGCGGATATCATCCAGAACGACATCCTTGCGGCCCGCGGGGCCGCGACCATCGACGTTCTTCTGATCGTCGGCATCGTCTTCGCGGTTCTCTTCGCCGATCGGATCGGCCGGATCCGGCTGCAGATCCTCGGCTTCTTTGGCTGCGCGCTGGGCCTCTTGATCGCCGCCCTGTCGACCCACTTCTCCGGCGGCACGGAAATCGTGATGGTCTTCGTTGGCTTCATGCTCTTCAATTTCATGACCAACATGGGACCGAATGCCCAGACCTACCTGATCGCGGGCGAGGTGTTCCCGACCGAGGTGCGCGGCAAGGGTGCGGGCTTCGCCGCTTCGTTCGCCAAGATCGGCGCGGTGATGACCGCCTTCCTGTTCCCGGTCCTGCTGGCCGACATCGGCACCGAGGCGCTGCTGTTCGGCCTGGTGGGCACGTCGCTGATCGGCGCATGGGTCACCTGGCAGTTCCGCATCGAGACTTCCGGGCGCAACCTGGAAGAACTCGACAGCGACATCGACGCCGAGTACGCCCACGCGCCCGCCTGATCGGCGGAACCAAGCGGTACACGGATGCCTTGACAGTGCGCGGGTGGGGCGCTCCCCTCCCGCGCATGGCTTTTTTGAGGGGCGAACGATCATGAACGACGGTGTCGAGACGATCTTCCGGCAGCTGGAAACGGGGCGGGAGGGCTGGCGAGGTCGGACGCTGCGCGCGGAATTCGAGGCTGATCCCGGTCGGTTCGACCGCTACACCGCCACCCTCGACGATCTGACCCTCGACTTCTCCAAGACGCATGTCGACGGCCCCACGCTGCAGTTGCTGACCGAACTCGTCGAGGCGGCCGACCTTGCCGGCTGGCGGCAGCGCCAGCGCAGCGGTGAACGGATCAACACAACCGAGCGCCGCGCCGTGCTGCATACCGCATTGCGGGACCGGTCCGGCCGGGCGCTCTCCGTCGGCGATCAGGACGTCACCGCCGATGTGGCCGGTGTGCTGGGCCGCATGGAGGCCTTTGCAACCGGGATCCGCAGCGGCCAGTTGCGTGGCGCCACCGGCGAAGCCTTCACCGATGTCGTCAACATCGGCATCGGCGGCTCGGACCTCGGGCCGCGAATGGCGGTGCGGGCGCTGTCGCCCTATCGTGGTGACGGGCCGCGCGTACATTTCGTCGCCAACGTCGATGGCGCCGATCTGGCGGACACGCTGGCGACGCTGGATCCCGGGCGGACCCTGTTCCTCATCGCGTCGAAAACCTTCACGACGCTCGAGACCATGACGAACGCCCATTCGGCGCGCGCGTGGCTCGCCGATGCGCTGGGTGAGGAGGCCGTCTCCGACCATTTCGCAGCGCTCTCGACGGCGCTCGACATGGTCGCCGCCTTCGGCATCCGGGAGGAGCGGATCTTCGGCTTCTGGGACTGGGTCGGCGGGCGCTATTCGCTGTGGTCGGCCATCGGCCTGTCGCTGGCCATCTCCATCGGCTTCGACAACTTCCGTGCCATGCTCGACGGCGCAGCGGAAATGGACGCCCATTTCCTCGAGGCGCCGCTGGAGAAGAACCTGCCGGTCCTGATGGGGCTGATCGGCGTCTGGTACCGTGACCTGTGGGACTGTCGCAGCCTCGCCGTGCTGCCCTACGACCAGCGGCTGGAGCACTTTGCCGCCTTCCTGCAGCAGCTCGACATGGAATCGAACGGCAAGCGCGTCACCCGCGAGGGCGTCGAGGTCGTCCGGGAAACCGGGCCGGTGGTCTTCGGCGAACCGGGAACGAACGGCCAGCACGCCTTCTACCAGCTCCTGCACCAGGGCACCGACGTGATCCCGTGCGAGTTTCTGGTTGCCGCCGAGACCCGCGAGGGCCTGGAGGGGCACCACGCCAAGCTCGTCGCCAACTGCTTCGCGCAATCGCAGGCGCTGATGCGCGGCCGCACCGAGGACGAAGCCCGCGCGCAGATGCTGGCCGCGGGAATGGACGTGGAGGAGGCTGACCGGCTGGCCCCCCATCGCGTCTTCCCCGGCGACCGTCCGTCGATGACGCTGATCTACCGCACCCTCGATCCGCGCACGCTTGGCCGTCTTGTCGCGCTTTACGAGCACAAGGTTTTTGTCCAGGGCGTGATCTGGGGGATCAACTCGTACGACCAGTATGGCGTCGAGCTCGGCAAGGAGTTGGCCGGCGCACTGCTCGGCGCGGTGGAGAAAGGCGAGGTACTGGAGGGCGCCGATCCTTCCACCGCTGGTCTCGTGGACCGGTTCCGCGCTCTGCGTTCCGGCGGTTGATGCAGGGCCTCGGTACGACCTATGCATTGCACGGCAGTGGTGCCGGCGCGCCGGACCGTTTAGACTCGCTCCAACGTCCGTTTCCGGACCATCCCTGACCCCGACCGCGAGAGGGCTCCGCGCCCGCCACCCCAACCGGCGCAGGCGCCCGCACGGCTTCTTATTCCACGGAGGCTTTCATGAACGACATGTCCGCTGCGAAGTTCGGCATCGGCGCGCCCGCGCGGCGTATGGAAGACCAGGCCTTCGTCACCGGCCATGGCCACTATGTCGATGACTACCAGCCGGAGGGCGTGCTTGCCGCCGCCGTCCTGCGTTCGCCGATCGCGGCGGGGACCTTCACGATCACCGGCGGCCTCGACGAGGCCCGTGCGGCGCCCGGCGTCAAGCTGGTGATGACCCACGAGGACATCGCCCATCTTGGGCCGCTTCCGTCCAAGGGCATCGGTCCGCAGGTGGACGGCTCGCCAACCCATGTGCCGCCGCGTCATATCCTGTGCAAGGACCGCGTCCGCTTCGTTGGCGATCCGGTGGTCTTCATCGTTGCTGAAACCCGGGCGCTGGCTGAGGACGCGGCGGAGCTGATCGAGATCGACTGGGATTTGGAACCGGCGGTGGCCGACGCGGATCGGGCGCTGGAAGACGGCGCGCCGCTGGTCTGGTCCGATACCGGCTCCAACCTCGCCTTCACCTACGGCATGGGCGAGGAGGCGCCGACGGAGGCCGCCTTTGCCAAGGCCGAGCAGGTGGCGAAGCTGACCCTCGTCAACAACCGGCTGGTGACCAACTACATGGAAACGCGCGGCTGCGTCGGCGAGTACGACGCGGCGAGCGGCCGCTACACGCTGACCGTCGTCAGCCAGGGCGGCCACTCCATGAAGGGGATCCTGGCCAAGGACATCTTTGGTATCGAGCCGGACCGCATCCGGGTCGTGACGCCGGACGTTGGCGGCGGCTTCGGCACCAAGATCTTCATGTACCCGGAATATCCGCTGGCGATGGTCGCGGCGGAGAAGCTCGGTGCGCCCGTGAAGTGGATCTCGTCGCGCAGCGAGGCCTATCTCTCCGACAGCCAGGGGCGGGACAACATCACCACCGCCGAGCTGGCGATGGACGCTTCCGGCAGGTTTCTCGGACTGCGTGTCGACATGATCGCCAACATGGGTGCCTACCTGCACCAGTTCGGCCCGTTCGTGCCGCGCATCGGCTCGACCATGTCCACAGGCGTCTACGCCATCCCGGCCTGTCATGTGCGCATCCGCGGTGCGTTTACCAACACGGTGCCGCTCGATGCCTATCGCGGCGCGGGACGCCCCGAGGCTGCCTACGTTATCGAGCGCCTCGTCGACGAGGCGGCGCGAGTCACCGGGATGACGCCCGAGGCCATTCGCCGGCTCAACTTCATCACGCCGGAGCAGATGCCCTACGAGACGGCGACCGGGCGGGTCTACGATTCCGGCGAGTTCGCCGGCCATCTCGATCGGGCGCTTGAGGTCTCTGACCATGCCGGCTTCGAGGCCCGCATCGCCGAGAGCGAGGCGCGCGGCCGGCTGCGGGGTATCGGGCTGACCACCTACATCGAAGCCTGCGCCTTCCCGGGCGGCGAGACAGCCAAGGTGGAGCTGGGCGACGACGGTACGGTCACGCTGATGATCGGTACCCAATCCAACGGCCAGGGCCACGCCACCGCCTACGGCCAGGTGATGGCCGATCTTCTCGGCATCGACTTCGGGCAGATCAAGGTGGTGCAGGGCGACACCGACCGGGTGGAAACGGGCGGCGGCACCGGTGGCTCGCGGTCCATCCCGCTGGGGCTTCCGTCGGTGAAGGGCGCCTCGAGCGAACTGGCCGACAAGCTGAAGGCGATTGCCGCCGATCATCTCGAAGCCGCGCCGTCGGATCTCGAGCTCTTCGAGGGAAGCGTGCGCATCGTCGGCACCGACCGGTCGATGTCGTTTGCCGACATCGCGCGGGCGACCGAGGACAAGAGCCAGCTGTCCGCCTCCAACCGGGTTGAACAGGACAAGCCCACCTATCCGAACGGCACCCACGTTTGCGAGATCGAGATCGACCCGGAGACCGGCAACGTCCACATCCTGCGCTACACGATCGTCGACGATTTCGGGGTGACCGTGAACCCGATCCTGCTCGCCGGACAGGTCTTCGGCGGCGTGGTTCAGGGCATCGGCCAGGCGCTTCTGGAGCGCACCGTCTTCGACGAGGAAGGGCAGCTTCTCACAGCTTCGATGCTGGACTACGCCCTGCCGCGCGCGGACGACGTGCCCTTCTTCCATTTCGAAACGCGCAACGTGCCGACGACGTCAAATGCCCTCGGCATCAAGGGCGCGGGCGAAGCCGGCACGATCGGCTCCGCCAGCGCGGTGATGAACGCCATCACTGACGCGCTGGAGCGATCGGTGGGCGTGACCCATGTCGACATGCCGGCGACCCCGGCGAAGCTGTGGTCTATCATCGCCGAAGCGCGCGCAAAGGCGGCCTGAGCCACCTGGGTCAGGTCGCGGCGATCCGGTCCAGGACGAAGTCCGCGCGAACGTCCACGGGTACGCGTGGCAGCTCGACCAGCCGGTAGCCGAGGCGGCTGTAGGTCGCGACCATCGCCTCGAACGTTCGGATCGCCTCGGCAAGGTCCTGCCGGCGCTCGGTGTCGGTGGCGTAGATCTCCGGCCAGGGTGGCGCGATGAACACGGTCGGCGCGTAGCGGTAGCGTATGCAGGCCTTCTCGACGAAATCCGGGATCGGCAGATCGGAAAGGGTGAGGTAGCCGGCGACGTCAGGGACACCCCGGTCGAAGAAGACCGGTCCGCACCTGTGCCTGGCGTTCAGGTGGTTGCGGATCTCGAAGTCCAGCATCGCATCCGCGAATGCAGATCGGTCGGCCCAGGGCAACGCCTTGCCGCCGGCCGCCGTCTCAGCGCGGATGATGGCCCGACCGGCTTCTTCCGTCGTTGCCAGGCCGCGCGACGCAAGCGCCTCAAGCAGAGTGCTCTTTCCGGATCCGGGGCCGCCGGTGATCACGTGAAAACGGTCGATTGCGACGCCGCCGTGTGGCGCATCGGCGACGGGATCGGGGCGATCCGGTGGCGAGCCCCCGCGCGTCTGCAGGGCTGCCATCCGGGATCGGCGTTTGTGCATGTCGTTCGATCTCGTCATTCTTTTACTTCAGATCGTATTTGAGCGATGTCGCGTTTTCCGGCCCCTCGTCTTTCGAGTGGTGCGTGATTGCACGCGTTCAACGTATTCGAGGCCAGAATCCCGTGCGGACCCTAGAAGAGCGTGCCCCGTTGACCGGTGCTGCCCGCCCTCTCAGCGACCGAAGTGCAGCGCATGGCGCTGCCGAACCTGCAACACCCCTGGCTTCTGCGATGGATAAGGACACGCGACCGCAACTCCACGCAATGAAGGGCATCGGGCTCAAGGTGCTGTCTGCCTTCATCTTCTGCGGCATGCTGGCGCTGGTGAAGATCGTCGGAGAGCGGGTGCCGGTCGGGCAGATCCTGTTCGCCCGCAACTTCTTCGGGCTCGTGCCCGTCATCGTGATGGTCGCCTGTCTCGGATCCCTGCGGGGCATTCTCCATACCAAGCGCCCCGCGGGTCACATGAAGCGCGCCATTGTCGGGACCGCCGCCATGGGCCTGTGGTTCGGCGCCCTGCAGCGCCTCGCTCTGCCGGATGCCACTGCGATCACCTATGCCTCCCCGCTGATCATGGTGGCCTTCGCTGCCCTCTTCCTCGGCGAGCGGGTGCGGATCTACCGCTGGTCGGCTGTCGGTGTGGGCTTCGTCGGCGTCATCGTCATGCTCGCCCCGCAGTTTTCCGCTGGCTTCGATATCGGCGGCAGCGTGCAGGCCACGGGTGCAGCCATGGCGTTGACCTCCGCCGTCTTCATGGCGTTGGCCTCCGTGTTCGTGCGCGAGCTCACCGCCACCGAGCAGACCGGCACCATCGTCATCTACTTCTTCGCCACCGCCTCGGTCCTGTCGCTGGTGACGGCGCCGTTCGGCTGGGTGATGCCCACGCCGATGGAAGCGGCCATGCTGGTCACCATCGGTCTTCTCGGCGGGGTCGCGCAGATCTTCCTGACTCAGGCCTACCGCTATGCCGAAGCCTCCACCATCGCTCCCTTCGAGTATACGACCATGCTCTGGTCGGTGCTGCTCGGCATATTCCTCTTTGACGAGGTGCCGCAGCAGGCGGTGATCGCCGGCTCGGTGATCGTGGTGGGTGCAGGCTTGTATGTCATCTACCGCGAGCGTCGCCTTGGTCTGGCTCGCGACGAGCAGGCCGTGACCACGCCGGCGCGTGGCTGAAGTCGTCGCTGCGCGGTTTTAACCGGCGGCGAGACCGGCCATGCGGCGCGCGACGCTCTCGAACCGGTCCGGCTCGGCGATGGCCTCCGCCGCGTCGAGCCCTGTCAGCGCGCCGAACTTGAAGCCGTGTCCGGAATCGGCGGACAGAAGCACGGCACGGTCGGCCCGTTTCAGGACGAAGCGTCCCTCCGGCGCGGTGGCATAGAAGTTCCTCTGCGCCGTCTCCACGCTGAAGCGCTCGATGGACCGGAACCTCCCGCGATAAGCGCCCAGAATTCGTGCCACCCGCTCCTGCGTGGCGATACGCTCGGTTTCCGGGTCGCCGGGAACGGACAAGATGCCCATGCCGAGTTTAGCCGGCAAACCGTCGACGGGGGCGATGCCCCAGAGGTCGTCATGCCCTCCAAGGTCTACCCAGCAGGGTGCCTTCTCCCATGCTTGTTCGAGATCGGCGGGCGGGCGGGCGTAGACAATGGTGGAGCCGGTCGGAACGAGGTCAGGCGCACCGGGCAAGCCGAAAGCGGGTGCGCCCACCCCGGATGACACCACGAGCGTATCGGCACGGAACACGGTGCCATCGGCGGTCGTCGCGGATCCGGTGAACGGGTCGACGGATGTGACCGGGGTGTCGGTGTGGATCTCCCCTCCGGCCGCCCGCAGCCAATCGGCGAGGCTGGCCATGATACGGTTTGCCATCAGCGCACCGCCCGTGGGCGTGAAGCTGGCAAAGCGTGCGTCAAGGTCCGGGTCAAGGTGCGGGAAGCGCGCGATGGCGTCCGCGACGCTCAAGCGCTCATGCGGAACCCCGAGGGCGTCGAGGGTGCGGCAGGATACCTCCGTCCAATCCCCCTCCAGGGTGGAGAGGGCCAGCACGCCCGTCTCTACATAGTGGCGGGTGCCGAGATCGGACCAGAGGTCGTCCCAAGCCGCGAACGCCTCGCCCATGCGCGCGGCGTATCCGACCCGGTCAGAATAGTGCCAGCGGATCAGCCGGTGATGGTCGCTGGATGCAGCGAGCGGATTGGGAAGCGGACCGCGCTCAAGAATGGTGACGGTCCATCCGCGTCGGACGAGCGCCCAGGCGGTGGACAGGCCGGCAATGCCGGCACCGACGATCAGGGCATGGTTCATGGCGGCTCCGGAGCGGTGGACCCGGCCGCCGCCCGATCAGTCGGACGGATCGGTCGGGGGGCCGGGCGTGTTGATGGCGAGTGACCGGTCGATGATCTGCTTCAGCATACGCTTGATGGCCGCCACTTCCTCGTCGGTGTAGCCGGCCAGCATTTCAGCTTCGTGTTGCTTGGCTGTCTCGATCAGGGGCCTGGCCAGCGCCAACCCTTTCGGCGTGATGTGGACGCGCACCCTGCGGCGGTCGTCAGTATCGCCGCGGCGCTCGATCAGGCCCTGGGCGCCGAGCCGGTCAAGCACCTTGGACAGCCGTGGCTGATTGAACAGGGCGAGTTCGGCGAGCCGGGAGACCGACATCCCGTCCACGTCCACGAGGCACGCCAGCACGCGCCATTCGGCGATGCCGCCGCTCTTTTCCTTCAGACGCGGATGTACGCCGGCTGAGTAGACATGACTCGCCTGGGCCAGCAGATAGGACATGTAGCCGGCGACGAACGAGCCCTCCGGCGGGCCGTAGGCCGGGATGGGCTTTGCCTCTGCGTGGCTTTTGCGGCGCGGCGGGTGTCGATCCGGTTCACGTCTCATGGGATTGCGTGCGACCTCCGACTAATTCATAACTTTTCATGCAATCCGGGGAAAGAGCCGGCGGACCTCCCGGGTCGGCGCCGAATCGGGGATGAAACCATCATGCTAGCGGATCGTATCGAAGCAAAATGGATCGACGCGTTCGCGGAGGCCTTCGAGGCGTCGGCGATCCGTCCAGATGAGACCGTCGCGATCCTCTCCGAGACGCAGTCGCGCCAGCTGAACGTGCATCTTGCGGAGCTGGCGTTGCAGCGCCTCGGTGTGCGGCCCTTTCACGTGGTGGTCCCGACGCCGCGCAATCCCTGGGGCGTGATCGCGCGCTCGACCGGTGGCACCCAGTCGCTCGGCGATATCCGGCCCGTCGTTCAGGCGCTGGCCTCCAGCGACGTCGTGGTCGACGTGACGCTTGAAGGCCTGATGCACGCACCGGAGACGCCGGAGATCCTCAAGGGCGGCGCCCGTATCCTGGTGATTTCAAACGAGCATCCCGAGGCGCTGGAGCGGATGCGGCCGGACCCGGATCTGGAAGCGCGGGTGAAAGCGGCGGTAAAGCGGGTGCGCGCCGCCTCGGAAATGACGGTGACGTCGGCGGCGGGCAGCGACCTGACCGTGGCAATCAAGGGCGCGCCCACCGTCGGCATCTGGGGCTCCACGACGCGGCCCGGGACGCTTGCCCACTGGCCGGGCGGCATCATCGTCTCGTTCCCCTCCAAGGGCACCGTCAATGGCCGGCTGGTGCTGGCGCCGGGCGACATGAACCTCACCTTCAAGCGCTATTTCGAGGGCGAGGTCGCGCTGACCATCGAGGACGACTATGTGGTCGACGTCGCCGGTGCGGGGCTCGATGCCGACCTGATGCGCGATTACTGGGCTGCCTGGGGCGACCGCGACGCCTACGCCGTCTCCCATGTCGGCTGGGGGCTCAACCGCAACGCCCGCTACGACGCGCTGCTCATGTACGACCGGCGCGACACCAACGGCACGGAACTGCGCGCCGTGGCAGGCAACTTCCTGTTTTCCACCGGCGCCAACGAGTTCGCCGGACGCTACACGGCCGGCCACTTCGACCTGCCGATGATGCACACGACCATCGCCCTCGACGGCGATACGGTGGTCGAGGACGGGAAGCTGAAGGACTGAGCAATCCCAGGAAAAGTGGGAACCGGTTTTCCGTCCGCGATTGCGGCGAAAAGGATCTTTTCCCTCGCGCCAGGGTCGCTTTGCTCAGCGGCTCCGAAGGCGGCCCGACCGGCTGGCGCGTCGTCGCAATCGCGCGCTGAGCTTCGCCAATCCCCCCGGTAAACGTGTGGCTGTCTAGTCCTCGAGGGCGTCGGAGCAACGCGGCGCCGGCTGGTCACCCCACGGCATGACCGGCACGGTCGAGGTGGAATTCTTCGGACTGCCTTCGATCAGCTTGTCGGAATAGACGAGATAGATCAGCACGTTGCGCTCGGTGTCGCAGGCGCGCACGATCCGCATCCGCTTGAAGAAGAAGGACCGGCGCTGGCGAAACACTTCGTCGCCCTGCTCAAACGTGCCCTTGAAGCTGACCGGGCCGATCTGCCGGCAAGCGAGCGAGATGTCGGAGACCTCTTCGGCAACGCCGAACATGCCGGATACACCGCCCTTTTCCGGCAGGGTGTAGTGACAGGCGACGCCCTCCACCAGCGGATCGTCGATGCCATAGACCGCCAGCTTGTGGTCGGGCGTCAGCATGTTCCACTTGGTGGACTTGTCGAAGATGCGGTCCGGCTCCTCCGCCGCCCCTGCGGGGATAACGGGGGCAAGGGCAAACACCGCGGCCAGCATTGCGGCTGCGAGCGATCGGGCGAACGTGGACAGGGCCATCGTCGGACTGCTTTCTCCTGCGTCGGGCATGACTGGCAGATGGGGGGCGCTGCGGCCGGAGGCAAGCGGCAGGCTCGATCCAAAAAAAGCGGACGCGGGTGAGGGGAATTCGTACCCGGCGTTCCCGTTAAGACCAAAAGGGGCGTTTCTGCCAGGATTGCTTCAGTCGCTCGCCACCTGCACGGCGGAGAATTTCGCCTTGTACTCCGGCTCCACGTGAATGGTGGTCACGGAGTCCGGCACGCCAAGCCTGATGGCTGCCTCGATCCGGTCGCAGATGGCGTGGGACGCCGAGACCGACATGTCGCCCGGCACCACGAGGTGGAACTCCACGAAGGTCTTCGGTCCGGCACGGCGGGTGCGCACGTCGTGGGCCTGGATGGCGCCACTTGCGTGCTCGGCGATCAGTGCGGTGATCGTGTCCATCGTCTCCTGGGGGACGGCCTCGTCCATCAGGCCCGCCACCGACTCGCGAATGAGCCGCCAGCCGGACCAGAGTATGTTCACGGCGACCAGGATGGCGAGGATCGGATCGAGGATCAGCCAGCCAGTGATGCCGACCAGCGCCACGCCGGCGATGACCCCGACCGATGTCACCACGTCGGCCATCAGGTGGCGCCCGTCGGCGGTCAGTGCGGGCGAGCGGACCCTCCGCCCGTGTCGGAGTAGAATCTGGGCCCAGACGAGGTTGATGACGGTAGCAAGGGCATTGACCGCGAGGCCTTCCACAGGCGCGGCAATGGGGGCGGGCTCCGCGAGGGCCATGGCGGCCTGGCGGGCGATTGCAAGCGCAGCGATGACGATTAGAACGCCTTCGAGCTCGGCGGAGAAATATTCCGCCTTGCTGTGGCCGAACGGGTGATTGTCGTCGGCGGGCAGCGCCGAAATGCGCAGCGCCACCAGCGCCGCGCAGGCCGCGGCGATGTTGATGATGCTCTCGATGGCGTCGGAAAACAGCGCCACGCTGCCCGTCAGCGCGTAGGCGAGATATTTGAGCGCGAAGATGATGCAGCCGATCGCGATGCTGCCGAGCGCAAGCCTGATCGCAGTCATGGGATCACCGAACGTGCGGGCGGGCAATGCGGATCCGACCGGCGATGTCAGGCGGCGTCGGCCGTCCGGGCGCCTTGGTTCGCGGCGAGAACGTTCTGGTAGAACTGCTCCGCGCTCGCCTCCCAGGAAAAGGTCTCGGCATAGGCGCGGCAGCGGTCGCCGGGTATCTCGAGCGCCGCCAGCGCCGCCTTGCGCAGATCGTTGTCGAGCACGCCGCACCCGGAGGTGCCCACCACGTCGATCGGGCCCATGATCGGGAAGGCGGCGACAGGAACGCCGGCCGCCATCGCCTCAAGAAGCACAAGCCCCCAAGTGTCGGTCAGGCTCGGGAAGACGAAGACGTCCGCGGACGTGTAGTGCGCGACGAGTTCGTCGCCGAATTTCGGCCCGGTGAAAACCGTGTCAGGATAACGCGCCTTCATGTCCTCCAGCGCCGGTCCGCCGCCGACCACCACCTTGGTGCCTGGCAGATCGAGCTTGAGGAAGCCCTCGATATTCTTCTCAACCGACACGCGTCCGACATACATGAAGATCGGGCCCGGCAGGTCGAGCGCCGGCGGCACCGTGGGCCGGAAGAGCTCGTGGTCGACCGCGCGGACCCACTGGTAGATATTGGTGAAGCCGCGCTCGGTGAGGGACTTCTCCAGCGTGCTGTTGGACACCATGCAGCCGGCGCCGGCATTGTGGAACCGGCGCACGAACGAGTACGACCAGTCAAGCGGCACGGGCGCCCGGGCGGCGATATATTCCGGGAAGCGCGTGTGATAGCTCGTGGTGTAGGGCTGCTTGTTGATCAGGCACCACTTGCGCGCCATCATGCCGAGCGGACCCTCGGTGGCGATGTGCACGTAGTCGGGTGCGATCTCGTCGATCCGGCGCCGGATCGACGACGGCGACGCCACGGTCAGCCGGATCTCCGAATACGTGGGCAGGGGGACGGTGCGGTAGCCTTCCGGGGTCAGCGTGTCGACCGTGACGCCCATGCGCTGAAGCCGGTCGATGGTGATCTGCAGCGTTGTGACGACGCCGTTCACCTGCGGATGCCAGGCATCCGTCACCATCAGAAGCTTGCTCATGCAGCCGCCTGCCGGGCTGTCACGAGCTTCGTCATGGGCTGTTCGCCGATCTTGGTCCAGCGGATCAGCTCGAACTCGCCGTCTTCCGTCTCGCCGACGGCGGTGCAGCTTTCCACCCAGTCGCCGGTGTTGACGTAGTGCACCCCGTATTCCTCGTGCATCGCGGCATGGTGGATGTGGCCGCAGATGACGCCGTGCACATCGCGACGTTCGGCTTCGCTGGCCAGCGTCTCCTCGAACTTGCCGATGAAGTTCACCGCGTTCTTCACCTTGAGTTTCGCCCAAGCGGACAGCGACCAGTAGGTCAGGCCGAGCTTGCGGCGGACGATGTTGACCCAGGTGTTGATGCCGAGAGCGGTGACGTAGGCCCAGTCGCCGAGGAAGGCGAGCCACTTGGCGTGGCGAACCACGACGTCGAACTGGTCACCGTGGATGACGAGGTAGCGCTTGCCGGTCGCCGACTCGTGGATGATGCTGTCGACGACTTCCACGCCGCCGAAATGGGTGCCGACATAGTCGCGCAGGAATTCGTCGTGGTTGCCCGGAAGATAGATGATCCGGGCGCCCTTGCGCGCCTTCCGCAGCAGCTTCTGCACGACGTCGTTGTGCGCCTGCGGCCAGTACCAGGAACGCTTCAGCCGCCACCCGTCGATCATGTCGCCGACCAGATAGATGGTCTCGGCTTCATGATAGCGCAGGAAATCGAGGAGCAGATCGGCCTGGCAGCCGCGGGTGCCGAGATGAACGTCGGAGATGAACAGCGCGCGATAGGTCCGCGGCTCGGTCCGGTCTGGCACAGGCATCCTATCGACCACGGTTTCGGTCCCAGATGGCGTCAATGAGATGGGTCGGCATGCTTTTGCCAGCCGCAGTTTAACCCATCAACTCGATTCGAGTATCAACTATATGACAATGGGGCCATCCCATGACGATGCAGGGGCCACCGGCACGCCGCTGCGGCCGCTGTGCCCGACCGTCGAGTCGGTGGCGGCCACCTGGGCTGCGTCCGTTCGACGCCGATTTGCCGACCTCTCCCGGTAACCCTATGCCTCGGTGAAGGCCCGCAGCGCGGCCTGCGACGGTTGACTCCTCGTCGGCTTCGTCCGTAGTGATAACCGCCCATTTTCGACCATCCGCGGCGCATTTCGCCGCGTTGCACCGACAACCGAAACTCCCGTTGGACACTGCGGCGGCTGGGCGCCCGCCTCGGGTGAAGGCCGGAAGGGAAGCAGGAATGCGATCGATCTTGTGTGCGGCGCACGCCGGTGGACAGGGCAAGACCACGCTGGCCCAACTCGCCTATCTGGGGCTGCAGCGCTCCGGCGCGAACTATTCCATTGCCTCTGCCGACTTCGTCGATGACTCCGGCCGCTCCAAGATCGGTAAGATGTATCCGCAGCGTGTCACCGAGTTCGGTGTCGGCGCCGAACTGTCGATCGCCAAGAAGGCGAACGACATGAACGCGTCGCTGAAATACTGGGACCGGCTCGGCCGAACCCTGCTGGAAGGCGGCGTGGTGGTCGATCTGGGCGCGAACGTCGTCACCCAGGTCATCGAGTGGGCGCGGGCACGCCGCGTCAGCCAGATCTTCCAGTCCCGCAAGGCGCCGCCCATCGACGTGATGCTGGTCTGCCGCGCGGAGAAGCACGCCATCGATGACGTGGCCGACCTAGTCCGCCAGTTCAACGACCAGGACGTCATGCCGATCTCGCGCATGTACATCGTCCTGAACGAGGCGGGTGGCAGCTTCTCCAACCTGAAGATCTCGCAGGAGCTCAACAAGATCGCGGAGAACCGCCAGCTTCACTACATCAAGCTGCCGCGCTGCACGTCCGAGCTGTGGCATCTGATGGAGCTGAATTTCGTGTCCATCGAGGAAGCCCTGAACCTCACCGAGGACGAGGCGGCGGAGAAGTTCGGCATCGATATCTGGGAAGCGACCTCCGGCGTGGCCGACCTGAAGATCTGGTTCGACCGGGTCTATGCCAACATGAAGGAGGAGGGCGTCTTCGAGGGCGCCTGATCCATCGTCGATCGATTCAGGATGACCGGTGCTGCTGCATCGTGGGGACGACGGCTTTCGCGCGCCTCGACCCGCCTGTCCCCAGGGAAGTGCCGGCGGCGGCTTGAAGCGGCCGGTCCCGCGCGCCAGTTTCGAGCGCGATGACGCTCAACCTGATCAAGCTTTGCGTCGGCGTCGACAGCGTCGATGACCTGCGCCGGTCCGTCGAGGACCGTGTGGCGCAGCGCCGCGCCTCCGGCGAGGAGGAGGTGCTGCGTCATATCACCCGGATGACGCCCAAGCGGGGCGACGAAATCGCCGGCACCGGTTCGCTCTACTGGGTGATCCGCGGCTTCATCCAGGTGCGCCAGCCCGTCCTCCGGCTCGATGCGTTCACGGACGCGGACGGGGTTCATCGCTGCGCCATCGTGCTGGCGCCGGACCTGGTGCCGACCCGCATGGCGCCGCGGCGGCCATTCCAGGGCTGGCGCTATCTCTCCGCGGCCGAGGCGCCGGCTGATGACACGGCGGGCGAGGCGGAGGGCGACATGCCCCCGGAGATGCGCCGCGAACTCGCCGATCTCGGCCTTCTCTGATCCAGCCCGGTGCCCCGGCGTGTGCTCCAAGGGCTTTCCGATCCGGTCCGGATGCGCCATCTAAAGGGCGTGAGCAAAGACCAGCGACCGACCCGAACCAGCACCAATCGCCCAGCCGCTCCGGCCACCGGGGAGGGCCAGCCGCCGGCTGCGCGCTCCAGCCGCGCCGAGATCGATGCCTTCGTCTCGCGGGCCCGGACGGCGGCGCCGGCCACGGACGGTCGGCGTGGGCGCCTGATGTTCGCGCTCGATGCGACCATGAGCCGCCAGCCGACCTGGGATTCCGCCTGCCGGATCCAGGCGGAAATGTTCGACGAGGCCGGACGGATCGGCGGGCTAGACATCCAGCTCGTCTATTTTCGCGGCTTCGACGAGTGCCGTGCCTCGCGTTGGGTCTCCGAGGCCTCCCGTCTGCGTGACCTGATGACCGGAATTCAGTGCCGGGGCGGCCTGACGCAGATCCGAAAGGTTCTCCGGAGGGCCATCGACGAGACGCGCAAGGAAAAGGTCCAGGCCGTCGTCTACGTGGGCGACGCGATGGAAGAGAACATCGACGAACTCTGCGCCCGGGCAGGCGAGCTCGGCCTGCTCAAGGTCCCGGTCTTCTTGTTCCAGGAGGGAGACAACCCGGAGGCCTCTCGCGCCTTCGCGGAGATCGCCCGGCTGACGGGTGGTGCGCACCTGACCCTGCGCGGCAACGCGGCGGACGAGCTCGGTCGGTTGCTGAGGGCCGTGGCTGTCTACGCCGCCGGCGGCCGCAAGGCGCTTGCCGACATGAGCGCGCGCGGCGAAGAGGGGGCCCGCCTGCTGATCGGAAAGCTCGGCTGATATGATCTGGTTGCTGCTCGGTCTGCTGGCGCTTGCGGCCATCGTGATCGCAAGCCGCAGCTTCACCAACGCCGATCCGGCGGCGCTTGCGCACCGGTTGCGGGTCGCGGGCGGCGTGGTGCTGCTGCTGATTGCCGCCGGTCTCGGCGTGCGTGGCCTCTGGCCGCTGGCCGGCCCGCTCGGGTTTTTCAGCCTCTCTCTGCTGGGCCTCGGCTCGATGCCTGGCCTCGGCCGGGGCGCGCGTGGCGCAAGCCGTTCGGCGGGGCAGGCTTCCGAGGTCACCACCGACTGGCTCCACCTGAAGCTCGATCACGACAGCGGGGCGATTGCGGGGGAGGTGCGGGCCGGGCGCCTTGCCGGCCGGTCGCTGGACAGCCTCTCGGAAGCGGAGCTGTCGGAGCTTTTGAACGAGGTGGCTGCCGACCCCGACAGTGTCGTCCTAGTCGAAGCTTATCTCGACCGCCGGTCGCCCGGTTGGCGTGAAGACGTCCACGAGGACGCGGGTGCGCGGCAGGGCGGTGCGGCGGCTACGGGTCCCCTGAGCGAAGAAGAGGCCTACGAGGTCCTTGGTCTTCAGCCAGGCGCCAGCGAAGGGGAGATCAGGGCTGCGCACCGGCGCCTCATGAAGGGGCTCCATCCGGACCGGGGCGGCAGTACGTTCCTTGCGTCGAAGATCAACGAAGCCAAAGAGCGGCTTCTGCGCGGGCACAACTGACACGTTACTCATCCCCTCGGTGTCCCCCAGTTCACGGTGCGCCGCCGGTCTCGCGGTCGCAGGGTTCGTCGTTCGAGACCTTCCGGATCCGGCCGGCGCCCGAGGCGCCCGGCTGGGTCTCATGAGGCCGGGTTCAAGGCCCAGCACGACATCTTGTGCCGCTTCAGCTGGGTGCAGGCCGCCCAGGCCTCCGACTTCGAGGAGAAGCCGGTGAAGCGGGCGCGGTAGAGGGTCGTGCCGTTGACGTCGACCCTCTCGGTGTAGAGTTGGCGATCGGCGAGAACGGACGCGTTCTTGCGCTGGGCGTCGAGCAGCAGGGAGCGGGCGCCGCTCTCGCTCTCGGTGGCGGCGATCTGGACGTGCCAGCCGCTCGGAATGGCTCCGTTGGGCTCCGGCGCGCCGGCGGTCTCAACCACCGCGGCCGGTGTCTCTTCCACCAGAGCGAGGGCACGAGGCGCGGTGCCCGAGGCGGCGACGTCCACTGCGTCCACGGGATCTTCCGTGTCGCCCTGGGCCGTCACCTCGGCGTTCACCGATGCGGCATAGGCGGCGATGAGCTCCGGCGTCAGCCGCTGCGGTTCGGGTTCGGTCGCACGCTGCGCAACGCCATTGGCGCTGGCCAGCACAACCGGCATTTGCGGCCTCGAAGTGGGAACCGGCACGTTGCGGGCTAGCATCGCCGCGCCACCCTGGGTGGCCTTCGGGATGTACTTCTCGATGAGGCCGGTCATGTACTCGTTGCGGGTCCGGCCGGTGCGGCCGCCCATGACCACCGCCACGATGTAGCGGCCGTCGCGCTTCACCGAGGAAAGCAGATTGAAGCCCGATGCGTTGATGAAGCCGGTCTTGATGCCGTCGACGCCGTCCACACTTCCCAGAAGCCGGTTGTGGTTGCGATAGGCGGTGCCGCGGTAGGTGAAGGAGCGGGTCGAGAAGTAGCTGTAGTAGACCGGGAAATCGCGCTGGACCGCCATGCCGAGCACGGCCTGGTCGCGCGCCGTGGTGGTGTTGTGCGGGCTGTGCGGCAGGCCGTGGGCGTTGTGATACGTCGTCTTCGACATGCCGAGACGGCGGGCCGTCTGGGTCATGCGCTTGGCGAACGCCTTCTCGCTGCCGCTGATCTTTTCGCCGACAGCGGTGGCCACGTCGTTTGCGGACTTGGTCACCATGGCGCGGATGGCATCGCGCACACGGATCGTCTGGCCGGGCTTGAACCCGATCTTCGAGGGCGCCTCTGCGGCAGCGTTTGCCGAAACCGGGATCGGGCTGTCCAGCGTCAGGCGGCCGGCGCGCAGCTCCTCGAACAGGATGTAGAGCGTCATGACCTTGGTCAGCGACGCCGGATAGCGCGTTTCGTTCGCGTGGCTTGAATGCAGGACCTTGCCGGAGGCGCCGTCGACGACAATGGCGGCGAACTTGGGATTGGCGTGGCCCGGATGGATCGACAAAACCAGGCTGGCTACCGCCACGAGAACCATTGCTGCCAGCCGGGCGGTCCATACTGCCCGTCGCGCGTTTGCCGAAACTCGCCCGCTGTGCATCGAAACACCTTTACTGAGTACGCGTGATGCCACCTCGCCCAGCGCCCCTTCTCTGACGGGGTTGCCGGTGCGATGACAAGGCACCCTATGGGGAGACGGTTATCGGGGCGTAAACGCGCGGCCCGCGTTCACGGGAATGTTGCAATGCAACAGAAATCTTGACGTGCCTTGTGCGGCGCGAGAAGGTGGTTGCGAACGCTCCCGAGCGTCCATCCTCCCCAGATCAGACAGCAGGTGACCCATGATCAACGGCTTCGAGCAGATCCAGAAGATGAACCAGGATGGTTTCGAGACCGCGATGAAGTCGTTCGGGACCGTGCAGAACGGCTTCCAGGCGATCGCGTCCGAAATGGCCGATTATTCCAAGCGCAGCATCGAGGAAGGCTCCGCCGCGCTGGAGAAGATGATGGGCGCGCCGAGTGTCGACCAGGCCGTGGAGACCCAGATGTCCTTCGTGAAATCGTCCTACGAAGGCATGATGCAGGAAATGGGCAAGCTCGGCGAGCTCTACTCCGGCCTCGCTCAAGACCTGTACAAGGTCAATGGTGATATCGTCGCGAAGGCGACCGCCAAATAAGGCGGGAGCGACCGGTCGCGACACGCGGCTGTCTGAAGGAATTCCAGGAAGGCCCGGTGCGTCTGCGCCGGGCCTTCTTGTTTTTCGGAGGATATGTGCTCTCCGGAAGACGGCCGCATTGCACCGTCGAGCGAGCGGCTTACAATGTTGCCAACGGCCTCCTACATCACGTGATGAAAGGCACTGCGAAGGAGCCGCAACGGACCAGCCCTTCCGGCGTTGTCTCCAGGCCGGACCGGTCCCCGATGCGGCGAATCTCCACCGGAGCGATGCCGAGCCCGACGCCTGGGCACGCTCCCGACAATGTGACTTCTGACGGACCTTCGTCGAACCCACATTCGAGTGGGGCGGGGATCCCGAAAACGGACGAGCCGACTGTTTGCTGGACCGAATTTCCGACTGTCGCCACGGACCGACCGCCATGCGGACCAGCCCGATTGTGATGGCAGCCTCTGACAACGACGATGGCGACGACCGGTCCGGGACCGTCGTCGTTACGCGCACGCGCCCAAAGACGAAGCGCCCGAGCCTGTACCGCGTTCTGCTCCTCAACGACGATTACACGCCGATGGAGTTCGTGGTTCACGTGCTCGAGCGTTTTTTCCAGAAGACGCGCGACGAGGCGACGCACATCATGCTCCACGTCCATCACCACGGCGTAGGGGAGTGTGGCGTCTACACGTATGAGGTCGCCGAGACCAAGGTGACCCAGGTCATGGATTTCGCGCGCAAGCACCAGCATCCTTTGCAGTGCGTCATGGAGAAGAAGTGAGGAACCCTCGTGCCATCATTCTCCCGTAGCCTCGAAAAAGCGCTGCATCAGGCGCTCTCCTATGCCAACGAACGGCATCAGGAATACGCCACGCTCGAGCACCTGCTGCTCGCCCTGGTGGACGATCAGGATGCCGCGGCCGTCATGCGCGCCTGCAACGTCGACCTTGAGAAGCTCAGGCGCGACCTTGTGGAGTATGTCGATACCGAACTCGACAACCTCGTCACCGATACCGGCGAGGACTCCAAGCCCACCGCCGGTTTCCAGCGCGTGATCCAGCGTGCGGTGATCCACGTCCAGTCCTCAGGGCGCGACGAGGTCACCGGCGCCAACGTGCTGGTGGCGATCTTCGCCGAGCGCGAGAGCCATGCCGCGTACTTCCTGCAGGAGCAGGACATGACGCGCTACGACGCGGTGAACTACATCTCGCACGGCATTGCCAAGCGGGCCGGCATGTCGGAGCCCCGGTCCTCGCGCGGGTCCGACGAGGACCAGGCCACCGTGGAGGGCGGCGAGCGCGCCAAGCGCAAGACCGACGCGCTGGAGGCCTATTGCGTCAATCTCAACGAGAAGGCCGGCAAGGGTAAGATCGACCCGCTGATCGGCCGGGCCAGCGAGATCCGGCGCACCATCCAGGTTCTCTGCCGCCGCCAGAAGAACAACCCGCTCCTGGTGGGCGATCCCGGTGTCGGCAAGACGGCCATCGCGGAAGGCCTTGCCAAGCGCATCGTCGACGAGGACGTGCCGGAGGTGCTGTCCGATGCCACCATCTTCGCGCTCGACATGGGCGCGCTGCTGGCCGGCACCCGCTACAGGGGCGACTTCGAGGAGCGCCTGAAGCAGGTCGTGAAGGAGATCGAGGAGTATCCCGGCGCGATCATGTTCATCGACGAGATCCACACGGTGATCGGCGCCGGCGCCACGTCCGGCGGTGCGATGGATGCGTCGAATCTCCTGAAGCCGGCGCTGGCCTCCGGGTCGATCCGCTGCATCGGGTCGACCACCTACAAGGAGTATCGCCAGTTCTTCGAGAAGGACCGGGCGCTCGTCCGACGTTTCCAGAAGATCGACGTCAGCGAGCCGTCGGTGCCAGACACGGTGGAGATCCTCAAGGGCCTGAAGCCCTATTTCGAGGACTATCATTCGATCCGCTTCACCAACGATGCCATCAAGGCGGCGGTGGAGCTGTCGGCGCGCTACATCAACGACCGCAAGCTGCCGGACAAGGCGATCGACGTGATCGACGAGACCGGTGCGTCGCAGATGCTGCTGCCGGAAGGGCGCCGCCGTAAGACCGTCGGGGTCAAGGAGATCGAGGCGACCATCGCGACAATGGCTCGCATCCCGCCAAAGTCCGTCTCCAAGGACGACGCCGAAACGCTCAGGAATCTCGACGAGAACCTGAAGCGGGTCGTCTATGGCCAGAACGAAGCGATCGACAAGCTGTCCTCGGCGATCAAGCTGGCCCGGGCGGGTCTGCGCGAGCCGAACAAGCCGATCGGCAACTACCTCTTCTCCGGTCCGACTGGCGTCGGCAAGACCGAGGTGGCCCGTCAGCTGTCGTCGACCCTTGGCGTGGAGCTTCTGCGCTTCGACATGTCGGAGTACATGGAGCGGCATACCGTTTCGCGCCTGATCGGCGCGCCTCCCGGCTATGTCGGCTTCGATCAGGGTGGCCTGCTGACGGACGGTGTCGACCAGCATCCGCACTGCGTGCTGCTTCTCGACGAGATCGAGAAGGCGCATCCGGACCTGTTCAACATCCTTCTGCAGGTGATGGATCACGGCAAGCTGACCGACCACAACGGCAAGCAGATCGACTTCCGCAACGTCATCCTGATCATGACGACCAATGCGGGTGCGGCCGACATGGCCAAGCCGCCGATCGGCTTCAACCGGTCAAAGCGCGAGGGCGACGATGCGGAGGCGATCAACCGGCTGTTCACGCCGGAATTCCGCAACCGGCTGGACGCGATCATCCCGTTCGCCAGCCTGCCGACCGAGGTCATCCACCAGGTCGTGACGAAGTTCGTCATCGAATTGGAGGCTCAGCTCGCCGATCGGAACGTGACTTTCGAGCTGTCGGACGCGGCCGTCGCCTGGTTGGCCGAAGAGGGATACGACGAGCGCATGGGCGCCCGGCCGCTCTCGCGCGTCATTCAGGAACACATCAAGCGGCCGCTGGCCGATGAGGTCCTGTTCGGCAAGCTGATGAAGGGCGGAACCGTCAAGGTCGACGTGGCCGTGACCGACGGCAAGAAAGAGCTGACGCTGGAGGCGATCGCCGATGAGACGGCGAAGGCCAAGCCGCCGGCGAAGCCCAAGAAGAAAGCCGCCGCGCCGAAGAAGGGCAGGGGCTCCGGCGGATCGGGCTCGGGTGGGACCGGCGCCGGCCGCACGGGGTCCGGTGGCACCGGGTCGGGTGGCGGCTCCGCCAAGCGCTCCAAGGGGAGTCTCGTTCCTAAGGTGCCGCTGACCCAGTAAGGGCATCGGGTGCGCTGCCGCCGATCCCCATCGACAGGATGGAAACGCCGGTCCGCGAGGGCCGGCGTTTCTTCGTTGCGCCGGCCGATGGCTGCCATGTCAGATGGCTGTAGGGTAAAGCGGCCAACTGTGATAGCGGCTGAAGCACACCACTTCAGTCTGAGAGCACACCGGTGACCGACACCGATCCCGCTGCCGAAACCTCCCTGCGCTGGTTCCTGAAGGGCGTCACCAAGCTTGTCTCCGTGCCGGCTGCGGTCCTGGTCACGGCCCAGATCGGCTTCGTGGCGCTGGCGCGCGACATCGGGTTCAGCCTGCCGGAAATCCTGGTGATCACGCTCTCGGTCTGGGCGTTGCCGGGCCAGGTGGTCTATGTCGGTGCGCTTGCATCGGGGTCCGGCTGGATCGCGACGATGCTGGCGGTCTCGCTGTCGTCCATGCGCTTTCTGCCGATGCTGATGTCGTGGGTGCCCGTGGTGCGGGGCGAACGCTCTACCCGGCTCAAGCTTCTCGGCCTGTCGCACTTCGTGGCGGTGACGTCGTGGGTCTTCACCATGTCCGAAATGCCGTCCACGCCGCGCCAGGTGAGGCTGGCTTATTTTGCCGGCTTCGCACTGGCGCTGGTGGTGGCGAACCTGGTCGCCATCACAGTTGCCTATCAGCTCGTCGGCCATGTCCCCGCCTGGGTGTCCGCCGCGCTTCTGATGCTCACCCCGCTCTACTTTCTGCTGGCACTCGGCGGTGCCGGAAAGGTGATCGACGACTATGTCGCCATGGGGATGGGGCTGCTCCTTGGGCCGGCGCTCTATGCTGCCGGCATCGGGCTTGATCTGCTGTGGACCGGCATCATCGGCGGCACCGTGGCCTATGCCGTGGGGCGGGTGCGGAGACGGAGTACATGATCCCGGCGGAAGACCTCAGTCTGGCCGCGCTTGGCCCCTACCTGACGATCCTTCTGGTCGCCGCGGTCCCAACTCACGTCTGGCGCTGGCTCGGCGTCCTGTTCGCTGGCCGTCTGTCGGAAGACAGCGAAATCTTCCGATGGATCAAGTCGGTGGCGACGGCTCTGGTGTCTGGCCTGATCGCGCAGCTGATCTTCTTTCCAAAAGGGGCGCTGGCGGACGTGCCGCTCAGCTTCCGCCTGGCGTCCGTCCTGCTCGGCATCGCTGCCTATCTTGCGAGCCGGCGCAACCTCGCCGCCGGAATCGTGGCGGCCGAGGCGGCGCTGGTGGCGGCCTGGTTCGTTGGGTGATTTGCTAGAGCCGCCGCCTCAGCCCAGCGCCGCGATGAGCTTCTCCGCCTGGTCCTTCAAGATCTCCTGGTCGGCCATGTCGCCGGTGTGCGGGCGGAGAGCCACGCCCTCATAGCGCGGCAGAATGTGGACATGGGTGTGGAACACCACCTGGCCGCCGGCGCCCTCGCAGAAGTGCTGAACGGTCACGCCGTCCGCCGCGAACGCCTGCTTGGCGGCGCGCGCCAGCTTCTGGGTCGTCGTCATCACGGCGGCGAGGTCGTCGGCGCCGATGTCGAGAATGTTGCGCGAGGGCGCCTTGGGGATCACCAGGCAGTGACCGTCGGAGCGCGGCATGATGTCCATGAAGGCGAACGTCTTGTCGTCCTCGTAGACCTTCATCGCCGGCAGCTCGCCGCGCAGGATCTTCGCGAAAACGTTCTGGTCGTCGTAGGGCTCGGTGCTCATGGCGGCTCCCATCGTCATCGGTTGCGGCACACCATAGGCACAGGCGCGCCGCGCCGGAAGGGTTATCCGGGTTCCGCTTGTGGCTGCCGATTCAGGCGGGGTCGCCACGCCGGTAGGGCGCGTGCTCCGAAAGGATGACGCGATCCTGGTCCACGGCCTGGCGCTCATGCTCCAAATAGTCGGCGATGGCCCGGCGCAGGCCAGGATGCAGGATGTAGTGAGCCGAGCGGGTGACGTGCGGCTCGTATCCCCGCGCCAGCTTGTGCTCCCCCTGGGCGCCGGCCTCCACGCGGGTCAGCCCGTGCGACAGGGCGAAGTCGATGGCCTGATAGTAGCAGATCTCGAAATGGAGGAAGGGGTGGTCCTCGGTGCAGCCCCAGTAGCGGCCGAACAGGGTATCGGAGCCGATCAGGTTCAGGGCGCCCGCTATCGGCTCGCCGTCGCGCCGCGCCAGCACCAGGGCGACCCGGTCGGCCATGCGCTCGCCCAGCGCCGAGAAGAAGGCACGGTTCAGATAGGGCCGGCCCCATTTGCGAGCGCCGGTGTCCATGTAGAAGCCGTAGAATGCGTCCCAGTGGTCCTCGCCGAGGGCGTCGCCGGTGACCCACTCGATCTTGAGGCCGGCCGCCAGCGCGTCACGCCGTTCGCGGCGGATCTGCTTGCGCTTGCGCGACGACAGAGCCGCCAGGAAGCCCTCGAAATCGCCGTAACCCCTGTCCTCCCAGTGGAACTGCACGTCGGTGCGCGGCAGGTAGCCTCGTCCCGCCAGTACCTCCCACTCATCCTCGCGCAGAAAGGTGACGTGGACCGACGAGGCCTCGGCCTGGTGAGCAAACGCGACAAGGCCCTCGGCCAGGTGCTGGCGCAGGTCCGCTGCGTCCTGCCCGGGCCGGACCAGGAGACGCGGTCCCGTCGCCGGCGTGAACGGCACGGAGACCTGGAGTTTGGGATAGTAGTGGCCGCCGGCGCGCTCGAAGGCGTCGGCCCAGCCGTGATCGAAGACGTACTCGCCCTGGGAATGGGTCTTCAGGTAGGCCGGTGCGGCGGCGACAAGCGTGTCGTCGGCGGAACGGATCAGCAGCGGTCGTGCATACCAGCCCGCCTCCGGCCCGACGCAGCCGGTCTCCTCCAGGGCGCAGAGAAAATCGTGATCGACGAACGGGTCGTAGGGATGAGGCGGCGTGCCGTCGGCCAGCAGGCCGCCGTCCTCGCGGCGCCAGCCAGGGTTGGCGAGCCGGTTCCAGTCGTCGGCGTCAACCGCCGAAACGCCTTCGACAGCCTGCAGGACGAGGGCGGACGGATCGGTCGGCTCGGCGGACATGTGCGGGCTCGATACTCGGCTACGGACGGCGGACGGATCGGCTGAAAGACGCTTCGGGAGACCCCTTAGGGTAGGGGCTCGCCGCCGAGGCTCAAGGCCTGGTCAGGCCCGAAAGCCCTCGAAGATGATCTGGTCGGTGCAGCGCGCGGCCTTCTCGCGCTCGGCTCCGGTTCGCACCGTCCACGTCAGAAGCGGCAGCTTGAAGGCATGCCGGAGCACGCTCGTCGCCGCATTGGGCAGGTCGTGGATGTTGTAGGCGACGAAATCGGGGCGGGTGCGCGGCGCGTGGAGGAGGTGCGTCAGCGCAAATCGCTCCATCACCGACAGGTGCGCGAAAGCGCGCGAATTTGCGCAGTCTTGCGCGACGATGCCGTGCGCGCGGTCCGGTGACAGGCGCCGGCAGGCGCTGACCAGTTCCGGGTCGAACGACATCAGCGCGATCGGCCCTGCATAGGCCGCGATCACTTCGGCGGTGCGGCGGGCGAGCAGGGGCTCGCGCTCGCGCCGCCAGTCGGTTTTCAGTTCCAGGAAGAGCGGCGTGCGGCCGGCCGTGACGCGAAGCAGCTCGGCCAGCGTCGGGATGGGCTCGCCGGTGCCGCGCAGGGTGACGGCGCCGAGTGCGTCGGCCGTACGGGCCCGCACCGGCCCCTCCGCATCGGTCATCCGGTCGAGGGTATCGTCGTGGAACACCATCGGCACGCCATCGGCCGACAGCTGCAGGTCGACCTCGACGGCATAGCCGCCATCAAGGGCCGCCTCGACCGACGACAGCGCGTTCTCTGCTGCCCCGGTGTGCGCACCGTGGAGCCCGCGGTGCGCGACCGGCTGCTCCGTCAGCCAGGGGGCTGCGGCCATGACGATGCCTCCCCGTGGGCTCAAGCGAGCTCGAAGATCGCCTCGACCTCGACCGCGACGCCGAAGGGCAGCGAGGCGACGCCGACGGCCGAGCGCGAGTGCTTGCCCTTGTCGCCCATCGCTTCCACGAAGAAGTCGGAGGCGCCGTTGATCACCTTCGGCTGGTCGGTGAAGTCCGGGGTGGAGTTCACGAAGCCGACCAGCTTGACCAGCCGGGCGATGGTCTCCAGGTCGCCCACGGCGGCCTTCGCCTGGGCGAGGATGTTGATGGCGCACAGTTTCGCGGCGGCCTGGGCTTCCGCCACCCCGTAGTCGGCGCCGACCTTGGCGATGTGCTCGAGGCCGCCTGGGCCCATCGGCACCTGGCCGGAGATGAACAAGAGCGACCCGGTCTTCACGAACGGCACATAGTTGGCGGCGGGAACGGACGGCGTCGGCAGGGTGATGCCGAGGCCGGCGAGACGGCTTTCGATCGTGTCGGTCATGGAAGGTCCCCTCGGGTGCGCATGAGCATGTCGTCCCTTCATGTCGGATGGACGGCCGCGCGGCAAGAGCATCGAATCGCATGGCCGGTTGCCCGGATCGGGGCTATCCTTGGGCCCGGCGAGAGGTTTCTCCGGTCCGGTGCGCCATTGCTTCCTTCCGACGCGGCGATCATCGGCCGATCGGGCTTGCATCCCGCAGGCGAGACCGTCCACTCTGCCGCCTTGCCGCCCGTTGGGCGGGCCCCATGACCGGTTTCGCGAGGACCATCGCCATGCGCCTTCTGGCTGCCGCACTGGCATCCGCCCTGCTCGTCCTGCCCACGACGTCCGCCGTGAAGGCTTCCGACGAGACGCTGGACCGCACCGAAGTCGCGAAGGGCCTTCTGGCGCACCGCGCAGTCTACGACATCGCCCTGGAGACTGCCGCGTCCTCGTCCAACGTGCAGTCGGTGTCCGGCCGGCTCGTGTTCGAGGTCACCGGCTCCGTCTGCGAGGGGTTCACGGTGAACAGCCGCTTCGTGACCGAGATCGACGACCAGGATGGCGGGCGCCGCGTCACCGACCTGCGCTCCAGCACCTATGAGAGCGCGGACGCCGACAGCTTCGAGTTCCTCAGCCGCACATTTGCCGACCAGCGGCTTCAGCAGGAGGCCAAGGGCTCCGCAGAGCGGACCGCCGACGGCCTTTCGGTGGAGCTGTCGATGCCCGAGGAGGCGAAGGTCCGCTTCGACAAGGACGTGCTGTTTCCCACCGAGCACCTGGTCAGCCTGATCGCGGCGGCCGAGGAGGACAGGCGCATCGTCGAGGCCGATCTCTACGATGGCTCGGAGGATGGACGGAAGGTCTACACCACCACGGCCATCATCGGCGCGGTCTCCGAGGACCCGGTCGGCGAAGACGACGGCCTGCTCGCCAAGAGCATCGGCACCGACCGTCACTGGCCCGTGAACCTGTCCTATTTCGACCTGTCGAAGGGCGAGACGGGCGAGCTCACGCCGGTCTACACGCTGCGCTTCATGCTGTTCGAAAACGGTGTCAGCCGGGCACTGACACTGGACTACGGCAACTTCTCGCTGACCGGCACGCTCGCGGAGCTCGACCGCCTGCCGCGCTCGACCTGCAAATAGTCCTACTTCGCAGGCTTGCGCCGCTCGCCACCCTCCGGTCTGAAGGTGAGGCCCAGTTCAACGGAGCGGTCGCCGAACTTGCCGCGCAGTCGGTCGACGGCCAGCTCCGCCTGGGCGCGCTTCGCCCTTTCGGGCTCCAGAAGGTCGGCCGGATCGGCGTTGCGCGCGGTTTCCAGCTCCGAGACGCCGATGCCGATCAGACGGAAGGCACGACCGTCGATCTCGCGGGCGAGCAGGTCGGCGCCGGTCCGGTAGATCCGGTCGGCGAGCCGCGTTGCGTCGGGCAACTGACGCGACCGCGTCGTCAGCTTGAACTCCCGGGTCTTGAGCTTCAGGGTGATTGTCCGGCCGGCGATCTCCTGCGCCTTGAGCCGCTTGGACACCTTCTCCGACAGACGTCGCAGGATCGGCAGGAGCGTGGCGGCGTCGCGGATGTCGCTTTCGAAGGTCGTCTCGGCACTGACGCTCTTGCGGCCATCCGAGGGATCCACCCGCCGGGCATCGATGCCGTTGGCGAGGCGTCCCAGGCGCTGGCCCTGGGCCCCGAGCCGACGCATCAGCGTTTCCTCCGACGCCTGCTGCAGGTCGCGCACCAGCCGGAACCCGGCTTCCCGCAGCGTCCTTTCCTGGGCCGGGCCCACGCCGGGAAGCTTGGAGACCGGCTCGTCGGCCAGGCGTTCGACGGCCTCCTCCTGGTCGATGACGACGAAGCCGCGTGGCTTGTCGAAGTCGGAGGCGTACTTGGCCAGAAAGCGGTTGGCCGACAGCCCGACGGAGACGGTGATGCCGATCTCGCGCTCCACGCGGCTGGCAAAGCGAGCCAGCGTCACGGCCGGAGGCGCACCGTGCAGACGCTCGGTGCCGGAGAGGTCGAGAAAGGCCTCGTCGATGGAGATCGGCTGCACCAGCGGCGTCAGCTCCTCCATCAACGAGCGGATCTGTCGCGCGACTGCCGCATATTTGGCCATGTCCGGCCGGATCACGACGGCGTCCGGACAGGCTTCCAGCGCCTTGAACATCGGCATGGCCGATCGGACGCCGGAAATGCGGGCGATGTAGCAGGCGGTGGAGACCACGCCCCGCCGGCCGCCGCCGATGATCACGGGCTTGTCGGCCAGCGACGGGTCGTCGCGCTTCTCCACCGAGGCATAGAAGGCGTCGCAGTCCACGTGCGCGATGGCGAGCGCCTCCAGCGAGCGGTGCACGACGATGCGCGGACTGCCGCAGGCGGGGCAGCGCGCGCGGGCGGCGGCCGCGTCGGCAAAGCTCCTGTGGCAGTCGCGGCAGAGACCCGGCATGCGGGCGCGCTCCGTGCTATCGGTTGCTGGAGAGGGTGTCGGACGGTCGCCGTCGGCCATCCGGTTCACATCCGCGGTGCGGAGACTATCATGCGCCGGTTCGCGGTCGATTCGAAGATCGGATCAGTCCGGCCGCATGGCCGCCACCGCCGCGTCCTTCGGGGGTAGAATGGCGAAACGGGTTCTGATCGTGGAAGACAACGAGCTCAACATGAAGCTCTTCCATGATCTTCTGGAAGCGTCGGGCTACGAGGTCGTGGAAAGCCGCAACGGCACCACGGCGATCGCGCTCGCCCGGTCCGAGCGCCCGGATCTCATCATCATGGATATCCAGCTGCCGGAGGTCTCGGGCCTCGACGTCACCCGCCAGATCAAGCAGGACGACGAACTCAAGGCGATTCCCGTCATCGCCGTGACGGCCTTCGCCATGAAGGGGGACGAGGAGCGCATCCGCCAGGGCGGCTGCGAGGCCTATCTGTCCAAGCCGATCTCGGTGGACAAGTTCCTGGAGACCGTCCGCACGTTCATCGGGGCGGACTGAGCAGGGACGGAGACCCGGCGTCGCCAAGGGCCGATGCGGCGTGGCCGGCACATGCGTGCGTACGGTCGCGACAATCCGGTCGAACGCCCGCGTTCAAACGCAAAAAGCGCCGGACGGCCAGGCCGTTCGGCGCCTCAGGCTCCGCGATGGAACGCGGATTTATTTGATCTTCGACTCGCGGAATTCGACGTGCTTCTTGGCCACCGGGTCGTACTTCCGCTTGACCATCTTCTCGGTCATGGTGCGGGAGTTCTTCTTGGTGACGTAGAAGAAGCCGGTGTCGGCGGTCGACACGAGGCGGATCTTGATGGTCGTGGCCTTGGCCATGTCGGCAGTCCCTGGCGCTTGAGAACTCTGACGGGCGGCAAGCCGGCTGGTGGCCGATGCCGCTCTTCACGCGGATCGATCGAGGCTTCGGTTGCCGTCGGCTCCGCAAGTCTCGGAAATTCGTGAAGCGCGAAACCTAGTCACCGCGCCGCCAAAGTCAAGCGCGGATCGCGCGGAAGCAGGACAGGGCGCTGCCGGCATCAGGTGCCACGCGCCTGGACGAGCCGGACGCCGGCCAGCATCGCGTAGGCCGCGAAGAAGAAGGCGACGGCAAAGGCGAAGCCCTGCGGCGGCCACAGATCGAGGCTCAGCCCGATCAGCGCCGGGCCCACAAGCATGCCGGCGGCGTACATCATGACGAAGGCGGAGTTGGCCGCGGCAAGGTCGGAGCCGGTGAACCGCGCCCCCAGGTGGGTGAGGCCGACGGTATAGAGCCCGCCGGTGACCCCACCCCAGACGAACAGAAGCGCGAACATCACCGCGAGATTGTCTACCGCCAGCGGCATGGCCAGCGCGCCGGCCACCCCGACAAGAGCGCAGATGAGCAGCAGGCGCCGCCGCTCGACCCTGTCGGCCAGGAGTCCGATCGGGATCTGGGTGACGACGTTGCCGAGCGCCACCGCGGAGACCAGCAGCGCGGCAGTCCGCTCCGGGTAGCCCAGTTCCAGCCCGTAGAGGGGCAGCAGCGCGAGACCACCCGATTCGACCGCGCCGAAGGCCATTACGGCGAAGATCGCGGCGGGCGCGATGCGCAGGAAGGTGAGCACGTTGGTCTTCGGACGGGTCAGTCCGCCCGGCGCCTGTCCGCGCGCCAGCGCCATCGGGATCAGCCCGACGCAGAAAATGGCCGTGCCGATCAGGAACGGCGCGACACCCTCCGATCCGACAAGGCCGAGAATCGCGGGTCCTGCGGCAAGGCCGAGCGAGAGAACGGTCGCGTAGATGCCGATGGCCAGGCCACGCCGGCCGTGCGGGGCGAGAGCGTTGATCCAGAATTCGCCGACCGCAAAGGCAACGGTTGCCGCCGCGTAGAAGGCAAAGCGCAGCGGAAACCAGAGCCAGAAGTCGGCGACCAGGTAGAAGAGGGGAAAGAGCGCCGCCATGGCGGCCAGCGCCGCCAGCGCGAGGCGCGCGGTGCCCGTCACGCTCACCAGACGTGGGACGGCGAGCGGCACCAGAAGCGAGGCGATGCCGCCGACGGCGGAGTTGATGCCGATCATCGCCGGCGAGATGCCGCGATCTTCAAGCACCAGCGACAGGAGCGGCATGCCCAGGCTGATGGAGAGGCCGACGGCGGTCATGGAGGCTATGGCCGCGGCAATGGCGCGCCATGAGCCGGGTTCCGCCGTGTCCGCCGCCCCCGTCTCCACGGCCTACACCGTCTCGCGTACGAAGCCGCGTCCGCGCCAGTGATAGAAGGAGACCGGCCCGGCCTCCCTCAGGTCGGGATCCGCGTCGAGCCGGATCAGGAGCTCGTCGATGACGGTCTTGGTCACGGTCGGCATGTCGAGATGCGCGACGTCGCGCAGCGGCACCCATTGCACCTCTTCCAGCTCGCCCGAGGGACCGGTGCCCTCCGGCAGCCGGTCGGCAATGTGCTGGGCGGAGATCGCGAAGAAGCGGGTGTCGAAGCGGCGCGGCCGGCGCGGCGGCGTGATGGCGCGGGCGACGAGGCGGAAGGGCGCGAGGTCCGGCAGCAGCGAGCGCTCGGCGAAGGCCGCCCAGTCGGCGCCGACGAGCTTTTTCGCACTCTGCGCGCCGATGAACAGCCCGACTTCCTCGTAGGTCTCGCGCACCGCCGTGACGGCGAGCGCGCGGGCCCGGGCCGCGGTCTTCGGCGCACGCATCCGGGCCATGACCCGCTGCCGGGTCGTCTCGTCGTAGTCGGAGGCGATGGGCACGCGGGAATCGGTGGGGTCGACGCGACCGCCGGGGAAGACGAACTTGCCCGGCATGAACACGTGGCCCTGATGGCGCTTGCCCATCAGGACGTGAACGTCCTTGCCCTGGCGGTCGAGGATGAGGAGCGTTGCCGCATCCTTCGGCCGCCGGTTTTCGTGGTGCATCACGCGCTCCGCCTCGGTCAGGCGGCGGGCGAAATCCGTCACTGACGGGCCTCGAGCGCCGGGTCCGGCACGGGGCCTTCCGGCGGGGCGTTCGGGTCGAAGCCGTGCATGTAGAGCGCCCACTGGTAGGCCACGAGGGCGCCCTTGATGGGCCTCAGGAGGGCCAGGCTGGAAATCAGCGTCAGCGGCCCCCAGAGCAGCCCGTGCACCCAGAACGGCGGATGAAAGGCCACCTCGACGGAGAGCACCAGGCTGACGATGACGTGGCCCACGATCACGATGGTGAAATAGGGCGGGGCATCGTCGGCGCGGTGGTGATGCAGCGCCTCGCCGCAGGCCGGGCAATGGTCGCGGACGGTCAGGTAGCCCTCGAACAGGGAGCCGATGCCGCACGCCGGGCACTTGGCCTTCGCGCCGCGCAAGACGGCGGGCCAGATCGGGCGGGCGGGCAGATCCTCGGTGACCGTACCGTAGGACGTGGGCGTCGACTGGGTCATGATGCGCGAGCCTTTCGTCGTCCCTTGCCGGCTGTCTGCTTCTTGCCGGATGCCGGCTTCTTGCGGGGCGGCGCGCCCTTTTTCGGCGGACGGGACTTTCCACCTTGATACCGGCCTTCGCCGAGAAGCTCAAACCGAAGAGCGCCCGCAATCGGGGCTGCTTCGACCAGTCGCACCTCGACCCGGTCGCCGAGCCGGTAGCGGACCCGGGTGCGGCTGCCCACCAGCGAGCGGGCGCTCTCGTCGAAATGGAAGTAGTCCGCGCCGATGGTCGAGATCGGAATGAATCCGTCGGCGCCGCTGTCGTCGAGTGCGACGAAGAGCCCCGCCCGGGTCACGCCGACGATGCGGCCGTTGAAGGTCGCGCCAACGTGATCGACCAGCCAGTGGGCGATCAGCCGGTCGACGGTCTCGCGCTCGGCCGCCATGGCGCGGCGCTCGGCCGCGGAGAGTTCCCCGCCCAGCTCCTGCAGGCGTCCCATGTCCTCGTCGGCGAGCCCGTCGGACCCGAGCCGACCGGCACGGATCAGCGCGCGGTGGACCACCAGATCGGCGTAGCGCCGGATCGGCGAGGTGAAGTGGGCGTAGCGGCGCAGGTTCAGACCGAAATGGCCGATATTCTGGGGCGTATACTCGGCCTGCGCCTGGCTGCGCAGCACCACTTCGTTGACCAGGTGATCGTTCTCGGTGCCGGCGACCTTGCGCAGGATGCCGTTGAACTGGGCCGGGCGCAGGTTGCCCACCTTCGGGAACTTCATGTCCACGGTGGTCAGGAAGTCGCGCAGCGCGGCGAGCTTCTCCTGGCTGGGGCTGTCGTGCACCCGGTAGAGGATGTCCAGATCGGCCTTCTGGCAGGTCTCCGCCGCGCAGACGTTGGCCTGGATCATGAACTCCTCGATGAGTTTGTGCGCATCGAGCCGGTCCGGCGTGATCACCCGGTCGACGGTGCCGTCAGGCTTGAGGAGGATCTTGCGTTCCGGCAGGTCGAGATCGAGGGGCTCGCGGGCGTCACGGCCTTTCATCAGGCAGGCATAGCCGTCCCACAGCGGCCTGAGCACGGTGTCGAGCAGGGGGCCGCTCTTGTCGCTGGGATGGCCGTCGATGGCGGCCTGCGCCTCCTGGTAGGAGAGCTTCGCCGCCGAGCGCATCATCACCCGGTGGAAGGAGTGGCTCTTCTTGCGTCCGGTCCTGTCGAAGACCATCCGCACCGCCATGGCGGGCCGGTCCTCGCCCTCGCGCAGCGAGCACAGGTCGGTGGACAGCTGCTCCGGCAACATCGGCACGACGAAGTCGGGGAAGTAGACCGAGTTGCCGCGCTTCTCCGCCTCGATGTCGATGGGCGAGCCGGCGCGCACATAGTGGGCGACGTCGGCGATGGCGACGGTGGCGATGAAGCCGCCCTCGTTGTCGGGGTCGGTGTCCGGCTCCGCGTGGACCGCGTCGTCGTGGTCCTTGGCGTCGGCGGGGTCGATGGTGACGAGCGGCAGTTCGCGCCAGTCTTCCCGCCCGTCGAGCGAGGTCACCGGCTGCGCCTTGTCGGCGGCCTTGAGCACCGCCTTGGGGAACTCGTGCGGGATGCCGTGGGCGTAGATGGCGATCATGGAGATCGCGCGTTCAGACTCCATGGAGCCGATGCGCGAGACCACCTTGGCCTTCGCCGGTCCGTAGCGGCCGGTGCGCTTGACCTCGACCTCGACCAGCTCGCCGTCCTGGGCGTCGCCCATGTCATCGGGCTCAAGCGTCAGCTCGCGCTGCTTCTTGTCGATGGGCGCCAGACGGCCGCCGCGGCCGGTGTCGTAGAGGACGCCGAGGATGCGCGCCGGCTTCTTCTCGATGACCTTGATGATGCGCGCGGTCTGCTGCGCGTCGTCGTCGGAGGCCTCGCTGATCCGGGCGAGCACGCGGTCGCCGACGCCCGGGGCGGGCCCTGGCCGGCCCCGGCCGCGCCCGCGGCGGTCCGTCTGCACGATCACCTTGGGTGCGGCGCCATGCTCGGCCTCGTCCCACTCGGTCGGCTCGCCGATGAGCTCGCCGTCGCTGGAGGTGCCGGACAGGTAGAGGACGGTGACGTTCGGCAGGACGCCCGGACGGTCGAGGCGCTTGCCGCGCCGCTCCACCAGGCCGGTGTCGGAGAGCTCGCGCAGCAGCTTCTTCAGGCCGATGCGCTGGTCTCCGGTGATGTTGAAGGCCCGCGCGATTTCGCGCTTGCCGGTTGCGCCGGGATTCTCGGCGATGAATTTGAGGATTGCCTCGCGTGAGGGGAGATCGTTTGTCGTTTTCTTTGTCTTCTGTCGGGCCACCTGGGCCTCGTCGTTAGCTTGATGTCATGGGTCAGTCCGTTGCCTTGCTGGCCGCGGACTTGCCCGCACCCTTGGCGGCACGGGTCTTCGTTGAAGTGGTGGCTTTCTTCGCCGTTGTCGAGGTCTTGGCTTTCGCCTTCGTCGTCGACCGGCTTTTCGTCGCCTTCTTCGGGGCTCCGGCCTTGGCCTCCAGGAGCGCGACGGCCTCCTCCATGGTGAGCGCCTGCGGATCGCTTCCCTTCGGCAGGGTCGCATTGACCTTGCCGTGGTTCACGTAGGGGCCGTACTTGCCGTCCTTCACGCTCACCGGACCGCCGGCGGTCGGGTGCTCACCGAGCGCCTTGAGCTCGGCGGCGGCGGACCGGCCCTTGCCGCGCTTCTCGCGCTTTTCCGCGATCAGCGTCACGGCCCGGTTCAGGCCGACGGAGAACACCTCCTCGACATTCTCCAGGTTGGCATAGGTGCCTTCCAGGTGAACGAACGGGCCATAGCGGCCGATGCCGGCGGTGATCATCTTGCCGCTTTCGGGATCGGCGCCAACATCGCGCGGCAGAGACAGGAGCTTCAGCGCCCCTTCGAGATCGATGGTCTGGGCGCTCCAGCCGCGCGGAATGGTGGCGCGCTTGGGCTTTTCTCCCTCGGCGGCTTCGCCAAGCTGGATATAGGGGCCGAACCGGCCGGTGCGGACGGTAACCTGCAGGCCGCTCTCCGGGTCGATGCCCAGCACCTTCGGCCCTTCCGCCTCGGCCTCGGCCTCGTCGTTGGACTGGTTGAGCTGACGGGTGAACCGGCACTCGGGATAGTTGGAGCAGCCGATGAAGGCGCCGAACTTGCCGAGCTTCAGCGACAAACGGCCGCTTTCGCAGGTCGGACAGGCGCGCGGATCACCACCGTCGGCGCGCTTGGGGAAGATGTGGTCACCAAGGATCTCGTTGAGCGCCTCCAGGACGTCAGAGACGCGCAGCTCCTTGGTGCCCTCCACGTGGGTAGAGAAGTCCTTCCAGAATTCCCGCAGCACGTCCTGCCAGGCCAGATCGCCGTTGGAGATCTTGTCGAGCTTCTCCTCCAGGCTGGCCGTGAAGTCGAACTCCACGTAGCGGTCGAAGAAGGATTCCAGGAAGGCGGTGACAAGCCGGCCCTTGTCCTCGGGAACGAGGCGGCGCTTGTCGATCTCCACGTAACCGCGGTCGCGCAGCACGGCCATGGTGCTCGCGTAGGTCGACGGCCGGCCGATGCCGAGCTCCTCCATCTTCTTGATGAGGGTCGCCTCGGTGTAGCGCGGCGGCGGCTCGGTGAAGTGCTGGCTGGTCTCGATGGCGGTCTTCTTCGGCGTCTCGCCGCTCTCGATGGGCGGCAGGCGCGAGCCGTTCTCGTCCTCCTCGTCGTCCTTGCCCTCCTGGTAGAGGGTCAGGAAACCGTCGAACTTGATGACCTGGCCGGTGGCGCGCAGGTCGGCCTTGCGGCCGCCGCCCGTGGCCTCGATCTCGACGGTGGTCCGCTCCAGCTCGGCCGATTCCATCTGGCTGGCCACTGCGCGCTTCCAGATCAATTCGTAGAGACGGGCCTGATCGTCGTCGAGCAGACGGCGCAGGTCCTTGGGATGGCGCGAGACTTCGGTGGGACGGATCGCTTCGTGCGCTTCCTGGGCGTTCTTCGCCTTGGTGGCGTAGTTGCGCTGCTTTTCCGGAACGTAGCGCTTGCCGAAGGCGGACTCGATCTCGCGACGAATGCCCTGGATGCCCTCCTGGCTCATCTGGACGGCGTCGGTCCGCATGTAGGTGATCAGACCGACGGTGTCGCCGCCGAGATCGATGCCCTCATAGAGCCGCTGGGCGATCTGCATGGTGCGGGCGGAGGAGAAGCCGAGCTTGCGCGAGGCCTCCTGCTGCAGCGTGGAGGTGGTGAAGGGCGGCTGCGGGTTGCGGCGCGCCGGCTTCGCCTCGACCGATTTCACCCTGTAGGCGGCGTCGTCGAGGAAGGCGCGGATCGCGGTTGCCTCGGCTTCCGTGCCGATGGAAAGCCTCTCGAGACGCTTGCCATCGACGCCCGTCAGGCGGGCATCGAACGGCTCGCCGGCCGCGGTAAGCATCTTCGCCACGATCGTCCAGTATTCCTGGGAAACAAAGCGCTCGATCTCCGCCTCGCGATCGCAGACGAGGCGCAGCGCCACCGACTGCACGCGGCCGGCGGAGCGGGCGCCGGGCAGCTTGCGCCACAGGACCGGCGAGAGCGTGAAGCCGACCAGATAGTCGAGCGCTCGACGCGCCAGGTAGGCATCCACCAGCGGCGTGTCGATGGCGCGCGGATTGCGCATCGCCTCGGTAACGGCCTGTTTGGTGATGGCGTTGAAGACCACGCGCTCGATGCGCTGGTCCTTGAGGACCTTCTTGTCCCGCAGCGCCTGCATCACGTGCCACGAGATGGCTTCGCCTTCGCGATCCGGGTCAGTAGCGAGGATCAGCGCGTCGGCCCCCTTCACCGCCTTGGCGATCTCGTTGATCCGCTTCTGCGCCTTGGCGTCCACCGCCCAGGACATGGCGAAATCCTCGTCCGGCCGCACCGATCCGTCCTTAGCAGGAAGGTCGCGGACGTGACCGTACGAGGCGAGGACATGGTAATCCGAGCCGAGATATTTGTTGATCGTCTTCGCCTTGGCCGGCGACTCCACGACAACGACGTGCATCGATACCTTCGCGATCTTTTACAAAGTGCGTGCAGCTGGAAAAGCAGGGAAACCGCCGAGCGGCGCAACCCCCGCGCCGGTCGACCCGGGCGGGACCTGGAAGCCGACCGAGCGGCGGACAATCCGGAATCCGAGGCGACCTGTCAAATAGGCTGCATTCCGCCACCCGCTACCCCGGAATTCCCGTAGAGCAACTAATGAGAGTATCTTCACGCGATAATGCACGTCATGATATAGGTCGGACCGAGGCTCCGTCGAAGGCCGGAGACCGAGCAGGAGGGCCGCACTCATGGCGCGTACCATGCCGGACGATAAAGGCGCTGACAGCTCCGGGGTCACCCCGGACGATGCGGCACGCTACATCGAGGGCCTGAGCGCCGAACTCTCAATGATGGCGCACCGCAACGGCTTCGCCTTTCTCGCCTATCTTCTCGACGTGGCACGGGAGGAGGCCGCCGCGCGGGCCCTCGAGGCCGACGCCAACCGCGCCCGGCAATCCTGAGCGGGCCGACGCCGACCTTAACCCTGTAGGGCGAAACAGCTTTGCCACCCGAACGGGTTTCGTCACCATCCGGTCGTCGCAGCATGCCATCCTCGGTGGGAACTTCTGGCTGCGGCGGCCGTTTTCTGGGCGAGTGGCTGGGGTCCTCAGCCGTATCCAGGATGAGCGACGGAGACGAACATGTCCGAGACGGAAGCGAAGATGGCCGACGAGCGCGCCAAGGTCGCGAGCGATCGCGCCGGCAAGAAGACCGATGACGTCCAGCGCGATCTGGAAGCCCTTCGGGCGGATATCGCCAGCCTGAGCGAGACGGTGAAGACGCTGGTCGGCGAAGAGGCCGGTGCGTTCCGCGAGCGTCTCGAGGCCCGTGCCGACCAGATGGCGCGCCAGGGCCGCGAGTATCGCGATGCCGCCTACAGCGAGATGAAGTCCTACGAAGCGGAGGCCGAGGCGGCGATCCACCGCAACCCGTTCACCGCCGTGCTCGTGGCTCTCGGCTTCGGCCTGTTCCTCGGCTTCCTCAGCCGCCGATGATCTCGACCATCATCACCGAGCTGACGGCAGGCGTCCGCCTCAACGCGGAGCTGACCGTGCGCCGGATGGTGCGCATGGTCGTCATGTCGTTGGCGGCGCTCATGGCGCTTTTGGGCATGGTCATCTACCTGGCCAACGCCCTGCATCGCGTCATCGCCGAACGCGCCGATCCGATCATCGCGGATCTGTCGCTCGCCGGCGCCTTTCTGGTCCTGCTGCTCATCATCGTGATGGTGCTCAACCGGCCACGCAGGAGGGTGGTCGTTCGGCCCCCTTTAGATGAGCCGTCGGCGGCGCGCGCGTCGTCGGCGGGAAAGCAGCCGGCCGGAGCGTCGGCAGGCCTGTCGCACAATCCCGATGACTTCGATGACGACGACGACGGCGGCGCGATGCTCGATGGCGTCTGGCCGCCGAAAAAGTCTGTCGTCTTCGGTGCAATGGCGGCTGCGGTCGCGATCGGATTCGGCATCGGGCGAAAGAGCTGAACGGCGTGTCCGGGCGGCAAAGGGAGACGGGAAAGGCGGCGTAAGCCGCCTTTTTTGCATCCGCTGCCTGGCCTACTCCACCGTAACGGTAACCGAATCCGATCCCCCGGCCGGGTCGAGAACGGTGATGCGGACATCGCCAAGGCGGGCGATGTCGATCTGCGCCCCGCGTCGATGCGCCGGCACGGCTATTGGCCGTCCGTCGACCAACCAGACCAGTCTTTCGGCCGGTCCCTCGACCTTTACCGCCAGCTTTTGTCGTGAACCGTCCGGTCCGGACAGGGCGACGGTTGCACCGTCCGGCGGGTAGGCGATGGTCAGGCCCGGCCGCGCGGGATCCCGGCCCGGCATACGCGGATCGCGGAAGCGCCGCAGCGGGCGCGGCAGGGTGCCGGTGTCGGCAACGAGCGTCCCCTCGGGTGGCGCGGCCAGAGGCCGGCGGACCGGAGAGACCCGCGCAAACGCATCGAAGAGGAGGGGCGCTGCCGCGGTCCGGCCCGTCAGACCCGGCACCGGCGCGGCATCCGGCCGGCCGACCCAAACGGCCACCACGGTCTTTCCGTCGAACCCGACCGCCCACGCATCCCGGTAGCCGTAGGACGTGCCGGTCTTGTAGGCGATCTCACCGCCGCGAGCGTTCTCCGGCGGGGGCGTGCCACGCAGCACGTCGGCCACCAGCCACGCCGCGCGCCGGTCGAGCAGACGCTCACCGGTCCCGGCGGCCGGGTCGGACGTTTCGTCCATCGCCACCGCGCGCAGTGCGATCGGCTGGCCGCCGCGGGCGAGCGCGGTGTAGAGGCCGGCAAGATCCTCCAGCGTCAGCCCCAGCCCGCCCAGGCCGATGGCGAGCGACGGCGCCTCGATGCGTGGCAGCCGGATCGTGGCGCCGGCCCCCTTGAGGCGCACCGCCAGCCGGTTGGGTCCGATGGCGTCGAGGACGGCGACGGCCGGCACGTTCAGCGAGGCTTCCAGCGCCTCGCGGATGGTGACCGTGCCGTGAAAGGTGTCGTCGAAATTTTCCGGCCTGTAGTCGCCGAAGCGGATCGGCCGGTCCTCGATCAGCGTCTCCGGGTGGGCGATGCCACCCTCGAAGGCGAGCCCGTAGATGAAGGGCTTGAGCGTCGAGCCGGGGGATCGCACGGCCCGGGTCATGTCGATATGGCCCTGGCGGTTCGTGGAGAGGAAATCGGCGGAGCCCACGGTGGCGCGGATCTCGCCGCTCTCCATGTCGGCCACCAGGATTGCCGCGGAGAGGTAAGGGCCGAGCGTTGCGGTCCACTCACCGGCCAGCGTTTCCAGCTCGCGCTGCAGGCGCGCATCGAGCGTGGTTTGGTGAATGGCGACATCGGGTTCGGTGGTCACCAGCCGGCGGGCAAGGTGCGGGGCGTGCATCGGCACCGGGCGGCGCGCGGTGGGCACCCTTTCGCGCTTCGCCTCCTCCGCTTCGTGCCGGGTGATGGCGCCCGCTTCCGCAACCCGGTCGAGGACGCGGTCGCGGGCCGCCCGGGCCCGCTCCGGATGCCGGTCGGGACGCCGGCTTTCCGGCGCCTGGGGCAGGGCCACGAGCAGCGCCGCCTGACCCAACGTCAGGCGCGCCGGTTCGCGCCCGAAATAGGCGAGGCTCGCCGCGCGTACCCCCTCCAGGTTGCCTCCAAACGGGGCAAGCGCCAGGTAGCGGTCAAGGATCTCGTCCTTGGAGAGCCGGCGTTCCAGCTGCACCGCATGCGCCATTTCCACCAGCTTGCGGTCGAGGGTGCGCTCGTGGCGGTCGTCGAGAAGGCGGGCCGTCTGCATGGTCAGCGTCGAGCCGCCGGACACGATCTGGCCCGTGGTAAGAAACTGGCCGGCAGCGCGGATCATCGCCCACGGGTCGACGCCGACATGGTCGTGGAAGCGCTTGTCCTCGTAGGCGAGCAAGAGCTCCAGATAGCGCGGGTCGACATCGTCGCTGGTGACCGGAAGCCGCCAGCGCCCGGCCGGCGTGGTGAACGGACGCAGCAGCGTTCCGGCGCGGTCGACCACCATCACCGAGGAGCGGCCGGACGGCTCCAGCGTCGGCGGGTGGCGGCGGTCCAGCTCCCAGAGCGTCGCGGCGCTCCCGACGGCGATGACGACGACAAGCGCGCCGGCGCCCAGCGCCAGCCGCAGCCAGGAGAAGCGGCGCGGCCGGCCTCCCTTGTCACTCGTGGCCGATCCTCCCGTCACCGTAGGTCGCCTTTCACCGCACAGGGCGAACGGTGACGGAGGCGGGCGCGCCACGGGCGAAACGGCCTGCGCGGTACATGTCCTCCACCTGGGGGGCCGGGTGCGCGAAGGTGCCGGGCGAGACGGCGCGCACCATGTAGGCGACGATCATCGGGTCGCCGCCGTTGCCGGAGCGGCTGAAGGCCGCGACGAACCGGTCGTCGCGGAAGCCGGTATAGGCGGGGGTCTGCTCCGCCTGCAGCCACGGGAAGGCGGCAAGATCGGCGCTGGTCACCAGCGACGGGTTCTCGATCTCGAAACCGGCCGGAAGCAGGTCGGAGATCAGCAACTCGGCCGGCAGGTCTTCCGCTTCCGTGGCGGTGAGCACCACCACCAGCCGCGCGTTCTGCGCCACCTGGCGCGGATCCACCTGCTCGCCGTCGAGGCTGTAGTAGGCGCGCTCGATGGCAAGGCCGCTGGCTGCGGCCGGAAGGGGCAGGCGCGGCGTGCCGGACACGGTGATGGCCACCTCGGCCGTGACCTCGCCCCGGTTCGTCACGGTCAGCGGGTCGCGCTGCAGCGACGGCACGGAAACGGCGCGGTAGAGGGCGCCGCCGTGCGGCAGGCCGTCGACGGAGAGGTCGAGGCCGCTCTCACTGTCGCCGAGCGCGTGGGCGGCCATCAGCTGCCACGCCATCTCCTGGGTGGTGAGGACGTTGCCGTGGGCCTCGTTGGCCACCGTCACGGCACGGGCGAAGGCGGGGACCTCGCCGGCGTCGACGGCGGATTCGGCAACCAGTGTCAGCCCGGCGGCGGCGTCGCGCAGCGGCGAGCCATAGTCGCGCCGTCCGGGGATGTCGTCTGCACCCGATGGTGGCAGGGCACCGGCGGCGGAGGCAAACGCCCGCTCCGCCCGTTGCCGGTCGCCGGAGAAGGCGACGGCGGCGCCGATCTGGGCGCGGGCGAGCGGCGTGCCGAAGTCGTCGAGCCGTTCGTCGATGAAGTAGCGCAGATCGCCGATGGAGGCGCGGCCGTTGCGGGCGAGCACGTAGAGGCCGTAGGCGACGTCGGCGCCTTCGCCGCTCTGGAAGTCCGAGCTGTAGGAAAGCGTGTTCTGGATCGTGTCGAGCGCCATCGAAAGCGGCAGCGCCGGGACCGTGTAGCCCGCCTCCTTGGCCCGCGTCAGGAAGTCGGTGACGTAGGCGTTCAGCCACAGGTCGCCGCCCACCGGTGCCCAGAGACCGAAGGCGCCGGAGGAATCCTGCAGGGCGAGCACTTGCCGGATGGCCTTGTCGACCCGCTCGCGGATGGCGGGATCGGAGGCAATCCCCACCTCCGATGCCACCTCGGCGAGGTAGAGCAGCGGCATGGCCCGGCTGGTGGTCTGTTCCACGCAGCCATAGGGGTAGGTATCCAGCGCCATCAGGATGCCGGGCACGTCGATGGGCGCGCCGGTGGTGACGGAAAGCGTCACCTGGGCATCGTCCGGAAGCAGCGAGGCGGCCATCTCCGGACCCACCGACAGCTGCTGTCCGGGCGCAAGCGCCTGCAGGCGGCGCTCGCGGAGCGGCGGCGCGGCGGGCCGCACCGGAAGGGTGAAGGTCTGCTCGAAGGCGGAGCCGTCCGGGCCGTGCAGGGTCGCGGTGATGGTGCCGGTGCCCGGCGCGTCGGCGGACAGGCCGACCTCAATCGTGGCCGTCTCCTCCGCGTCGAGCGTGAGCGAGGCGCTGCGCTGGTCGAGCACCACCGGACCGGTAGGGGCCAGGGACAGCGCGTAGTCGCCCGCCGGCCCGTCGACATTGTCGAGGTCGAAGCGGATGCGGGTGGCGTCGCCCGGCGCCAGGAAGCGCGGCAAGCTGCCGCTGACCACCACCGGGTCGCGGACCACGAGATCGGCGGCGGCGTCGCCGACCTTCTCGTTCGTCCATGCGATGGCCATCACCTTGAGCGTGCCGTTGAAGGCGGGGATGTCGAAGGCGATCTCGGCGCGCCCGTTCTGTCCGACCGTGACCAGCCCGGAGAAGAGCGACACGGGCGTCTGGGTGGGCGGAGCGGCGGCCAGCGATGTCGGGCCGGCGCCGCCGCCGGAACGGATGCGGCCGCGCACGGCGCCGAGCGAATCGATCAGGTCGCCGTAGAGGTCGCGCATGGCCACGCCCAGCTGGCGCTGGCCGAGATACCATTCTGCCGGGGCGGGCGGCTCGTAGCCGGTCAGGTTGAGGATGCCCACGTCCACCGCCGCAACGGTCAGATAGGCCTGTTCGCCTTCGCCGATGCCGGCGATGGAGACCGGCACGACGGTGGTCTGGCGCGGCTCGGCGACATCGGGCAGCTCGAAGGACACGTCGAGCGTGCGCGCTTCCCGGTCGAGCGACAGCCAGTCGAGGCCGATCGCCCGCGCCGGCATGCGGCCGGCCTCCACGTCCATCGGCCGGAACAGCGTCGCCGTGACGTAGGCGCCCGGCCCCCAGGCCGCGTCGACGGCAAGGTCGATCGAGGTGCCTTCCGCCGGCACGTCGACGGTCTGGGTGTGAAGCAGCCGGTCGGCGACCACGGAGATGACCGCAGTGCCGGCGAAGCGCGGATCGAGCCGCACCCTGGCCGTGTCGCCGGGCGCGTAGTCGGCCCGATCGAGACCCACTTCCAGGACGTCCGGCGTGTCGGCCTGGGCCGACAGGCTGACCCAGCCGGCGGAGAAGCCGACGCTGGTCGCGGTCGCCGCGCTGTCGGGGTCAGTCACCTCCAGCCGGTAGGTCCCCCAGTCCACCGCGGCGGAGATCCGGGCGGTTTCCTGGGTGGCGAAATCGACCGTGCCGCTGGCAACCCGCTCGGTGGAGACGATCGGCTCGTAGCTCCAGGCGGAGCCGTCCCGGTACCACTGGTAGCGGCGGTTGACCTTCAGGAGTTCCCAGCTGGCGCCGGCAAGATCCGTACGGGCGCCGTCCGTATCGATGGCGATGGCCTCGAAGCTCACCGTGGCGCCTTCGCTCACCTGGCCGCCGGAGAAGCCGGGACGGATGCCGATCATCGGGGCGGACGGGGCCACGGCGTGCGTCAGGCTTTCCTCCACGGCGCGACCGGAGGGCTCGCGCACCCGCACCGTCACCTCCGCCTCGAGCGGACGCGTTGTGGCCGGCACGGAGGGCATCGGGGCGGAGATGGTGGCCGTTCCGTCCGGGCCGGTGCGGGGGAGTTCCACCAGCGGTGCACGCTCGGGAGTGAAGGGATCGTCTTCCAGCCCGAACCTGAAGCCCTCGAAGCCGGGAACCGCGCTCGCGGGGCGCACCAGCGTCTCGCCTTCGAGCGCGAGACCAGCGGCCGGCGCGCCGTAGAGGTAGCGGGCGTCCACGTCGATGGCGAGCGTGCCGCCAAGCTCCACGAACCCGTCGGCTGCTTCCAGCGAGACCTCGATGCGCTCGGGAACGAAGTCCTCCACCAGGAAGGTGGCGCCGCCGATGGCCGGGGCCTTCGGATCGACATGGGCGGCAATCCGCCAGGTGCCGGTCATCGCCGTCGACAGGAGGTCGATGTCGGTGGTGAAGCCGCCGGCGTGGTCGCCGGTCAGGACGATGCGGCGCTCCTCCACGCCGTCGGGCCGGGTCACGATCAGCGTCAGCGGCACACCAGTGGTGGCCACGGCGCGGTCGGAGCGCAGAAGGGCGGTGACATGGACCGTCTCGCCGCCGCGATAGATGCCGCGCTCGGGAGTGACGAAGGCATCGAGCGGGCCGGGAGCCGGGCGACCCGTGTCGCCCCGGTCGGTGAGTTCAAAGCCGGCCGCCGTCATGTCGAGGAAGGCGTAGTCGCCGTCCTCGGTTTCGGCCACGAGAAGGGCCGGCGTCATGCCGTCCCCGGCCTGGGGCACGGTGCGGCTGGCCAGGAAGACGTGGCCTTCATCGTCTGTCCGGGCGCTTGCGAGTACCTGATCGTTGCGGGCGATGAGGCGCACCTCGACCCCAGACAGTGCCTCGGCGGAGGCAACAGAACGCACGAAGGCGTCGACCCCCTCGCTGCCGGACATGGCCGCGAGGCCGAGATCGGAAACGATGAACCACTGGGTCGCCAGCTGGCCCCAGCTGGTCGTGTCCTCGATCGGCTTGGCGGTCATCACGTAGACGCCGGGCTCCAGGGCATCGATCGCGTCGGCGACCGGGAAGGCCGTGGTGATCTCCTCGTTGAGGGCCATCTCCACGTCCATGGCGCCTGACCAGATCCGCGCGCCGGTGTTGTCGGCGATGCGCTCGACCTCCCAGGAGGAGAGCTGGCGCTTGAAGTCGCCGTCGCGCACGGTGCCGGCAAGGCCGCGGTCGCCGATCCTCAGGATCTCGATGTCGAGTTCGCGGGTGTTGACGGTGGTGACAGGGATGCCGACGGCGCCGGACTTCGGCAGCACGTAGGCACCACCGGCAAAGCGCGCGGTCGGCGACTGGTCGCGGACGTAGATGGAGAAGGGAGCGGACGCCTCCAGGCTTTCGCCCACCGTCGAGGGAAGGCCGGAGCGGATCGTCACGTGGTAACGCTCGCCGTGCTTCAGCCCGTCGACGCACAGCTGCTTGCCGTCGACGGAGACGATGGGATCGCGGATTTCCTCCACGCCGACATAGTTCGCGATGTCGGCGGGCGCGCCCTGCAGGGTCTCGGAGACCTGCACGCACATGCGCGGGCTCGCCGTATCGGAATCCACCGAGTAGTCGAGGATGCGAAAGCCGTGTTCGGACCTGAGGGCGGCCAGACGATCCTGGTCGCCGGGCGTCTCGACGATGGCGAGGCTCGTCCGCATCGCCTCGATCGCCGGCCGCCACAGCGACTGGCGTTCCAGCGCCCGGGAAAGCACGTCGAGGGCAGCCGCCTGCTGGGCCGGCGAGGTGGCACGCGTCAGGCCAAGATAGGCGGAGGCGGCTGCCTCCTGCGGCAGGAGTTGCTGGCGGCGCCAATCGTCGGTCTGGATGGTCAGCAGGCCGCGCGCTTCTTCCGTCCAGCCGCTGGCGTCCCCGTCGGTCAGCCGGCGGGCATAGTTCGGGTCGAAGCGGCCGATTGTCTGGCCGGTCCGCATGGCCGCGAGGGCCTGGGCGCGCAGCCGGGTGGCGTCGCGCACGGTGTCTTCAGGCAGGAAGGACAGGTCGGGGAGCGGCAGCGGGTCCGCCGCGATCACCTGACCGCGGTCGACCGCGTGGATCTCGCCAGAGATGGCGCCGACATAGCGCTCGCGCGGACCGACCCCTGACTTCAGGAAGCACCATTGGGCGCGCTCATTGTAGGTGAAGGCCTGGCACTGGCGGTCGGCGATGCAGGCGGATTCGCAGACGGCGAGCGGGATTTCCTTGAGGGTCTGGTAGTCGAAGCCGGGCAGGTCGGTGTCGCGGTAGGTGACGATCTCGCGATCTTGCGCGGCCGCCGGGGTTGGGCCGACAAGCGCCCCGCCGCATACCAGCACTCCCGCCGCGAGCGCCGCTGTCACCGACAGGCGAAAACCGAGCCAACCCATTCGTCCCACTCCCCATTCTGCCGCGGACGGCGATGGACGTTCCCTCGTCCACCGATCTTACACCCGGTGGCGCCAGATTTCATGAACGCAGCGGGTGGGGGGAAGGGGCGGGACAGCCCCCGCGGGTGCAGGCCGCTTCAAAACGCGCTATGGGCGGGGGCACGAGCAGGAGGCAAAGGCACCGCGTGAGCGACGAGACATCCACGGCCGACAAGGCGGACGCGCCAGAAGCGGCGGAGACCGAAGACCAGGAGCCCCTGGGCGGGCTGCGGACGCGTTTGCGGGCGCTCTACTACGGCGATTCGCATGCCGCGCAGCGCTTTCGCGTCGGCCTCCTGGTGCTCGACCTGGTGCTGATCGCCTACTTCCTGGTGACGGCCACGCTGGAGCTCGGGCCGGTCTGGCATACGGCCGACTACATCATCGGCACCTTCCTGGTCGCCGATCTGATCGCCCGCGCGATGATCGCCAACCGGCCGCTGCGCTTTCTCTACACGTTCACGGCGATTGCCGACCTGATCGTCATCGCCAGCCTGTTCGCCAGCGCCTTCATCGACAATCTCGGCTTCCTGCGCGTCATCCGGATGCTGCGGCTGCTGCGCTCCTATCACGTGGTGAAGGACCTGCGCCGCTACTCCAAATGGTTCCTGCGCAACGAGGAAGTCATCCAGTCGGCGGTGAACCTGTGCGTGTTCATCTTCGTCGTGACGGCCGTGGTGTTCGTGCTGGAGGACGATCGCAACCCGCAGATCCACACCTATTTCGACGCGCTCTATTTCACCGTCACGACCCTCACCACGACCGGCTACGGCGACATCGTGCTCACCGATACGATCGGCCGTGTGCTGGCGGTGATCATCATGGCGTTCGGGGTGGGGCTGTTCCTGCGCCTGGTCCAGACGATCTTCCGTCCGGCCAAGGTGGTCCACGCATGCCCGGAATGCGGGCTCAACCGTCACGATCCGGATGCGGTCCACTGCAAGCACTGCGGCGAGACGCTCAACATTCCGACCGAAGGCGAATGGTAGGAGAGGGAAGGCGGCCGGGCGTCAGCCTCGCGCGGCCGCTCTCCTCCGCTTCTGCGCGCAGCGCTACTTGACCGGCGGCTCGTGGTCGTTCGGGCCGATGGCCTTGACGCACTGGTAGACCTGGAATCCGTCCTCGTACCGCTTCAGGTCGTCAGCCTCGAGCTTGGACGGGACGGCGGAGGCGATGGCGGCCTCGCAGGCCTCCTTGGTGTCGAACGATCCGGCCTGGGTGACGACCCATGCGCTCGGCGCGGCGAACATCTGCACGACCAGTGCGGTGACAACCCACATCGCAATCTCTCCCTCGACGTCACGCCGGCCGGAACGGCCCGAACCGGATCGCGGCGGAGACTAGAACAAATGCGGCGGAGAACAAATGCGCCGGACGGTCGCTTTCGGCCAGGGGCCGGCGATGGATCAGGTGGCCTGATCGAGCGCCGTGCGCACCAGCCGCACGGCCTCCGGGGCGTCCCATTCCGCCGGCCCGCTGAGGATGCCGGCGGCACACCCCTCGCCATCGACCAGCATCGTCGTGGGCATGCCGTGGGCGAGGCCCTGCTGCTTGAGCGAGGCGAACATCGTCATGGTCGGCTCGATGTAGAAGGCGAGATTGGTGAGCCCGGTCTCGGCGTAGAAGGCCTCGGCGCGGCCGTCGTCCTGGGTGTCCACGGACACGGCGACAACCTGAAAGTCCTCGCCGCCGAGCTTCGCCTCCAGCGCGTCGAGCGACGGCATTTCCGCCCGGCATGGCGGACACCAGGTGGCCCAGAGATTGAAGAGCACCGTGCGGCCTTCAAAATCCGCCATGGTGACTTCATTGCCGTCGCCGTCGCGGAAGGCGAGAGCGGACAGATCGACGGGCTCCTGCAGCGGCCGGAAGCCCGCAACGGTGCCCGTCGCGGCCTCTTCGATCGGTCCGGCAAGCGCGGCGGCCGCCGCGCATTGTCCGCCGCTGCCGTTGCCAGCAAAGCCGCCGGTCACGTATACCGCGCCAGCCCCCACGGCGCCGACGACAACGGCGGCAGCGGCTATCGCCGCGATGCGGCGGGAGCGGGGAGGCTGTCGGGACGGCTCTGACATGGGTTCGGGGTGTCCTTGGCGGTCGGTGATCACAGGCGCGTCGACGAAGGCAGTGCGGACATGAGCAATCGGATGTGGGGCGGTCGGTTCGAAAGCGGCCCCGACGCCATCATGGAGGAGATCAACGCCTCGATCGCCTTCGACAAGGCGCTCTTCGCGCAGGATCTCGCAGGTTCGCGGGCCCACTGCCGGATGCTCGTGGCGCAGTCCATCATCGGCAAGGAAGATGGAGAGGCGATCCTCGAAGGTCTAGATGCCATCGAGGCCGAGATCCGCGACGAATCGTTCACCTTTTCGCGCGCACTCGAAGACATCCACATGAACATCGAGGCCCGGCTGGCCGAGATGATCGGCCCCGCCGCCGGCCGGCTGCACACCGCGCGCTCGCGTAACGACCAGGTGGCCACGGACTTCAGGCTCTGGGTGCGCGACGCCATCGACACCATCGATGCCGCGCTTGCCGACCTGCAGCTGGCCTTTCTCGACAAGGCGGAGGAGCATGCCGCCACCATCATGCCGGGCTTCACCCACCTGCAGACCGCGCAGCCGGTGACCTTCGGCCATCACCTGATGGCCTACGTGGAGATGATCGGGCGCGACCGCGGGCGTTTCGCCGATGCGCGCGAGCGCCTCAACGAGAGCCCGCTGGGGGCGGCGGCCCTTGCCGGTACGGCCTTCCCCATCGACCGTTTCGCCACGGCCGAGGCGCTGGGCTTCGCCCGCCCGACGGCGAATTCGCTCGATTCCGTCTCCGACCGCGACTTCGCACTGGAATCGTTGGCGGCTGCCTCGATCTGCGCGCTGCACCTGTCGCGCCTGGCCGAGGAGATCGTGGTCTGGTGCTCGGCCCCGTTCTCGTTCGTGCAGCTTTCCGACAAGTTCACCACCGGCTCGTCGATCATGCCGCAGAAGCGCAACCCGGACGCCGCCGAACTGGTGCGCGCCAAGGTCGGTCGCATTCTCGGCGCGCTGACGACGCTGGCCACCGTGATGAAGGGGCTGCCGCTGGCCTATTCCAAGGACATGCAGGAGGACAAGGAGCCGGTCTTCGACGCGCTCCCGACCCTGTCGCTCTGCGTGGCGGCCATGACCGGCATGATGCGCGACCTGGTGCCCAACGAGAAAGCCATGCGCCGGGCCGCGGGCCAGGGCTATTCCACCGCAACCGATCTTGCCGACTGGCTGGTGCGCGAGGGTGGGCTGCCGTTCCGCGAGGCGCATCACGTGACGGGGCGCGTCGTAGCGCTGGCATCGGACAGCGGCCGCGCCCTCGACCAACTGACGGTGGAGGAGATGAAGGCCATCGACGACCGCATCGACGAGCGGGTGAAGGGCGTGCTCTCCGTTGCCAAGTCGGTGGCCAGCCGCACCAGCTACGGCGGCACGGCGCCGAAGAACGTGCGCAATCAGGTCAAGCGCTGGCGGCGACGCCTTGACCAGAAGCCCCGCTCCGGCCGATCAAGGGGCTGAGTTTTCGACGGAACGAGCGGGCGGCCGGCGCGCGACGCGTGCGCCGGGTCAGCGGGGAGATCGATCGTGGTTGGAGCGGATCGGCGCGTTGTTGTGATTGGGGCCGTGGCGATGGGCCTGGTGCTCGGCCTGTCGGCGTGCGGCCGGAAAGCGGGGCCGTACGCGCCGCCGCCGCCGGAGCCCGGCACCCAGGCCGAACCGGAGCTCGGTCCGGACGGAAGCCGCAAGTTCATCCTCGATCCGCTGGTTCAGTAGCCGGCTGATCTGCCGGCCCTGCCGCGTCCGGTCCTGATTTTCGGAGCCCCCGGTGCACCATTTCGACTATCGCAACGGCGTGATGCACGCCGAGGACGTTCCGCTGCCGGCGATTGCCGAGCAGGTGGGGACACCCTTCTACGTCTACTCCACCGCCACGCTGACCCGGCACATGACCGTCTTCACCGAGGCGATGGACGGGCTGCCGGCGCTGGTCTGCTACGCCATGAAGGCGAACTCCAACCAGGCCGTGCTGGCGACGCTCGCCCGGCTCGGAGCCGGCATGGACGTCGTGTCGGAGGGCGAGCTGCGCCGGGCGCTGGCGGCGGGCGTGCCGGGCAATCGGATCGTCTTCTCCGGCGTCGGCAAGACCGACCGCGAGATCGCGGCGGCGCTGGATGCCGGCATTCTCTGCTTCAATGCCGAATCGGAACCGGAGCTGGAGCGGATCTCGGCGATCGCCATGGAAAAGGGCCTCGTCGCTCCGGTATCGCTGCGCATCAATCCGGACGTCGATCCGAAGACCCACAGAAAGATCGCCACCGGCCACCGCGAGACCAAGTTCGGCATTCCCTTCGACAAGGCGCGCGAGGCCTATGCCCGGGCGGCGAAGCTGCCGGGCCTGAAGATCACCGGTGTCGATGCCCACATCGGCTCGCAGATTACCAGCCTGGAGCCCTTCGACCAGGCCTTCGACGTGCTCGGCACGCTGGTCGACCAGCTCCGCGAGGACGGGCACGAAATTTTCCACGTCGATCTCGGCGGCGGCCTGGGCGTGCCCTATGACAATTCGGTCGAGGCCCCGCCGCGTCCCGAGGCCTACGCCGACATCATCCGCAAGCACGGCAACCGCTTCGGCTGCACCATCGTGCTGGAGCCGGGCCGGATGATCGCCGGCAACGCGGGCGTCCTCGTCACCAGCGTCATCTACCGCAAGCACGGCGAGGAGAAGGATTTCCTCATCGTCGACGCGGCGATGAATGACCTGATCCGTCCAACCCTCTACGACGCGTTCCACGACATCCGCCCGGTGGATGAGGCGGTGGCGCTGCGCCCGAAGGTCAGGACCGATGTGGTGGGCCAGGTCTGCGAGACGGGAGACTATCTCGCGCTCGACCGCGATCTGCCGGCAGCGGAGCGCGGCGATCTCCTCGCGGTGATGACCGCCGGCGCCTACGGCGCGGTGCAGGCGGGCACCTACAACACGCGGCTCCTTGTGCCGGAGGTACTGGTCAACGGCGACGCCTTCCACGTGGTGCGCCGCCGGCCGGCTTACGAAGATTTGATCGGTCTCGACAGCCTGCCGGACTGGCTCGCCTGAGCGCGCGTACTCTCCGGCAAATGCCCGAACCGTCTGTCCTGGGACGCCTTTTCGGCGGCGCCATTGCGAGCGCCCTGCCTTCAAATCGCCCGGCGGGACGGGTCTTCTGGCTGATGCGCCATAAATGACCTCATGGCACGGGGCATGCTAGCCTCGCGTCATGACCCGGCATTTCCCGGCCTGCGTCCTGGAGTGCGAATGACCGATCCCTACGGTTCAGAAGACCCGATCCCGACGAGCGAGACCGAGCCCGCAGCGGACCCGGTGGCTGAGCGTGTCGACCGGCTGGTGCGCCGGGCGCGGCTGTCGCTTCTCTGGGAAAAGCTGTGGCCGGCGCTGGCGCTGCCGCTCGGGGTCATCGCCCTGTTCCTCGCGCTGTCGTGGCTCGGTCTCTGGCTGACGGCGCCTGCCTGGCTGCGGCTCGGGGCGCTGGTTGTCTTCGGGGCCGGGCTCCTGGCCGCCCTGGTCCCGCTTGCTCGCCTGAAGGTTCCAAGCCGTCGCGAGGCGGTGCACCGGCTCGAACGCCAGTCGGGGGTGCCTCACCGCCCGCTCACCGCCTTCGAGGACGGTCCGGCGGTGGAGACCGGCGATCCCGGCACCCAGGCCCTGTGGGTCGCGCATCGCGCCCGCATGGTGGCGGCGCTGGAGCGGGTTTCCGCGAAGCTTCCCTCGCCGCGGCTCTACCGGCGGGACCCGTACGCGCTGCGGGCGGTGGTGGGTATCCTCCTCTTTCTCGGCATCGCGGCGGGCAGCGGCGAGTACTGGTCGCGCATCAAGGCGGCTTTCGTGGTTCCGCCGGCCGCGACGACCGAGCCGACCCTGCGCCTCGACGCCTGGGTCTCCCCGCCCGCCTACACCGGCCGCGCGCCGCTGTTCCTGACCGGCGCCGCACGCCCCCAGGCCGGGGCGATTTCCGTCCCGGTGGGCAGCGAACTGGTGCTTCGCGTCCAGGGCGCAGCGGACGTCACCGTCGGCATGGTGTCCGGCGATACCGTCACCGAGGTCGCGACCGCTCCCGTCGGCGAGGTCGCCGATTCCGAGGCCGCGCCAGACGGGCCGCGCGAGGCGAAGGTCGTCCTGGAGGAAACCGCGCGCATCGAGGTGAAGAGCGAGGGAACCGTCATCGAGAGCTGGCCCTTCGCCGTCGTTGCCGATACGCCGCCAACGATCCGGTTCACCGGCGATCCGACCGCGACCGCGCGGGGCGCGCTGGAGCTGCACTACGAGACCGCCGACGATTACGGTGTCGGCGAGGCCCGCGCCGAGTTCAGCCTCGTCGAGCCGCCGTCGGCCGTGTCGTCCACTGCCGACCCGCGCCCCCTGATCGAGGCCCTGGGCTTCGCGCTGGCCCTGCCGTCGCGCCGCGATGGTGCCGGGGCGGCGCGCACCACCAAGGATCTTTCCGGCCATCCCTGGGCCGGGGCCGAGGTCGAGGCGACGCTCGTGGCCGTCGACGAGATCGGCCAGGAGGCCAGAAGCGAGCCGAAGCGATTCGTTCTGCCCGCGCGGACTTTCTACCAGCCGGTCGCCCGGGCGATGATCGAGCAGCGGCGCATCCTCGCCTACGACGCCAACGCGCAGCCTGTCGTCATTGATGCCATCTCCTCGCTGATGCTGTTCCCGCAGGCGATCTTCGTTTCCGACGGTCACTATCTGGCGGTGGATTCCGTCTATCGCGAATTGGTGGCGGCGGAAGCCGACGAGGAGCTCAAGGAGGTTCTCGACGCGCTCTGGAACGTCGCGGTTATGATCGAGGACGGCGAGCTGTCTGACGCGGAACGGGCGCTGAAGGCTGCCCAGGAGGCGCTGCGTCAGGCGATCCAGAACGGCGCGTCCGACGAGGAGATCGCCCGGCTCACCCAGGAGCTGCGCCAGGCAATGAATCGCTACATGCGGGAGCTGGCCCAGCAGGCCATGCGCAACCCGCAGCAGGGCCAGCAGATGGATCCGAACGCGCAGATGCTGTCGCAGCGCGATCTCGACCAGATGCTGTCGCAGATCGAGGAACTGGCAAAGTCCGGTGCACGGGAGCAGGCGGAACAGCTGCTCTCCGAGATGCAGCGGATGATGGAGAACCTCCAGGCCGGTCAGCAGCAGATGATGCCCCAGGGCGGCATGGGCGAGATGGAGCAGATGCTCGATCAGCTGGGCAAAATGATCCAGCGCCAGCAGGAGCTGATGAACGAGACACACCGGCTCGACCGGCAGCGCCGCAACGGCGGTCAGCCCGGCCAGCGCCAGCCCGGCGAGAACGGTCAGCAGGACGGGCAGGGCATGAGCCCGCAGGAGCTTGCCGAGCAACTCCGCCAGTTGCAGGAAAGCCAGGGACAGCTTGGTCAGAGCCTGCAGGAGCTGATGGACCAACTCATGGACCAAGGCCTGCAGCCCAACGGTCAGCTCGGCGAAGCCGGCGACGCCATGGGCCGCGCGGAAAACCAGCTTGGCCAGTCCCGTCCCGGCGATGCGGTCGGTGACCAGGGCGAGGCGCTCGACCGGTTGCGCGAGGGCGCCCAGTCGCTGGCCCAGCAGATGGCCGGAGACGGCAATCAGCCCGGCGGAAATCAGCCTGGCCAGACGGCGCAGGGCCAGGAGCGCGACCCCCTCGGCCGGTTCCGCCGCAACCAGGGCTCCGACATGACCAGCCGGGTCCAGATCCCCGACGAGATCGACGTTCAGCGCGCCCGCCGGATCCTGGAAGAGCTGCGCAACCGGCTCAGCGACCCGCAGCGGCCGATGATCGAGCTCGATTATCTGGAGCGCCTCCTTCCCGGAAACTGACAGGCATCGCCGGTGGCCCGGCTGCTGCGCCAGGCCCGTCGGGCAGCCTGCCGCCTGTCACCTTGATTTGAAGGGCCGGCGTCCACAGGATTGGAAGGCTGGCGCCGGCGCTGATTCGCCCCGGTGCCGCCATGCCGACGCCGGGGCTGGACGAAGGATGCCTTTCGTGTTTCCGCTTCGTCGACCGCCTGCCCGGGAACCGCTCCAGGAGCCGATGTGATCCGCTTCGAGAATGTCGGACTGCGCTACGGGGTCGGGCCGGAAGTCCTCAAGGACGTCAGCTTTCACATTCCGCCGCGGTCCTTCCAGTTCCTCACCGGGCCGTCCGGCGCAGGCAAGACCTCGCTGATCCGGCTGATGTTCCTGTCGCTGAAGCCGACACGCGGCTTCATGAGCGCCTTCGGCAAGGACGTGACCCGCATCTCGCCCTCGGAGATGCCGGCGCTGCGGCGGCGCATCGGCGTCGTGTTTCAGGACTTCCGGCTGCTCGACCACCTGACCACCTTCGAGAACGTCGCCCTGCCGTTGCGCGTGGCCGGCAAGGAAGAGAGCGACTACCGCACGGACGTGGTCGAACTCCTGCGCTGGGTGGGGCTGGGCCACCGCATGCACGCCTTTCCGCCCGTGCTCTCCGGCGGCGAGAAGCAACGCGCCGCCATTGCCCGCGCCCTGATCACCCAGCCGGAAATGCTGCTTGCCGACGAGCCCACCGGCAACGTCGATCCGCCCCTCGCCCGGCGCCTGCTGCGGCTGTTCCTGGAGCTCAACAGGCTCGGCACCTCCGTCGTCATCGCCACCCATGATATCGGCCTGATGGACCAGGTCGACGCTCGCCGGCTGATCCTGTTCGAGGGACGGCTGGAGATCTCAGAGTAGGGCGATGGTGCGCTTCTTCCGCCGCAAGCCCGCCGATGACGAGGACGACGTGTTCGCGGGAGCGGATGCCCGCGGCCGCGGCGACGAGCCCGGTCAGATCGGCTTCGACAGCTCCTCCGGGCCGAGCCCGATCGTGCCGTCGCGATCGGTGGCCGGCCGGGCGCTGGTCTTCGTCGTGGCGATCATGACGTTCCTGTCCTGCCTGACGGTGGGCGCGGTGACCATCGTGTCGGCCGCCGCCGGCGACTGGCAGTCGGACATCGCACGCGAGATCACCATCCAGATCAGGCCGGTGGACGGGCAGGACATGCTGGCGCGGCTGGACGCGGCCGTGCGCGTCGCCGAGGCCCAGCGTGGCGTGGAAAACGCCCGCGCGCTGTCGGTGGCCGACACCAACGCGCTTCTGGAGCCGTGGCTGGGTTCCGATCTCGAACTCGACGAGCTGCCGGTGCCGAGGCTCGTCGTCGTCACGCTTGGGGATCCGGCACTGCTCGATGTAGACGCCCTGCGCGCCACGCTGGCCGCCGAGGTGCCGGGCGCGAGCCTCGACGACCATTCGACCTGGTCCGGCCAGCTGGCGTCGGTCGCCCGCAGCGTGGTCGTCGGCGGGTTCGGCATCGTCGGGCTGATGCTCCTGGCGTTGGCCCTGACCATCGTCTTCGCCACGCGCGCCGCCATCTCCTCCAATCTCCAGGTGATCGAGGTGCTGCACTTCGTCGGCGCGGAAAACGGTTTCGTGGCACGGGAATTCCAGAAGCACTTCCTGCTCAAGGGGCTGGTCGGCGGCCTGTCCGGCGGCGTTGCCGCCGTTCTGGTCTTCGTGGTGATCGAAGTGTTCGCGGGCGGTTTTCGCAGCTCGGCCACCGTTGTGCAGGCCCAGACATTGCTCGGCCCGCTGACCATCGGCCTGCCTGGCTATATCGCCGCACTCGCCATCGTATTCGCCGTGGCAATCCTCACCGCGTTGACCTCGCGGGTGGCCGTCCATCGGCATTTGACCCGTCTCGACTGACCCGTACCGGTTCACAACAGCCATGTGCGCGGAAGAATTGCCTTTTCTCGGCCGCATTCGGCGATAATCTCTAGTTCATGACGGACTGGATGCTGGACGACGTCACACACGCGGAAGCGCAATCTGGAAAGCGGGCCCAAGCGGCGCGCCGAACCCGTGCGCTCGCCTTGCCGCGTCTGGCGCTCTTCACGGCCGGGGTTCTGGGAGCCTTCGTCGTGGCCGGCTTTCTCTGGTTTGCCGATCAGGTGTCGGCGGCCAAGCAGCCGCTCGATCCCCACGGCGACGGGATCGTGGTGTTGACGGGCGGTGCGCAGCGCATCAACGGCGCCATCGCGCTGCTGGAGGAGGGCAGGGCCACCCGGCTTCTGATCACCGGGGTGAACCCGGCCACCACCGAAGACCAGATCGCGCGGGCCATCTCCGTCCGTCACGACATCTTCGACTGCTGCGTCGACATCGACCGCGAGGCACTCGACACGATCGAGAATGCCCGGCAGACGAAGAACTGGGCCCTGCCGCGCGGCTTCGACAGCCTGATCGTCGTCACCAGCGCCTATCACATGCCGCGCACTCTCGCGGAGCTGCGCCGGGAACTGCCCGACAGCACCCTGATCCCTTTCCCGGTGGTTCACGAGGACCTGGAGCTGAATCACTGGTATCGCGACCGTGAGGCCATGCGGGTGATGGTGCGCGAATACGCCAAGTTCGCCCTGGCCCGTCTCCGCCTCAGCCTGGAGGCCAGTGAGCCGACCCGGCAGCTCATGCGGATGGCCTCTCTTCGCCGCGATCTCTGAGGCGCCGGCTGGCTCGGTGTTGCGGCAATTGCCGTTGCGGCTTCCCTTCCCGACCTGCATCCGTCATGGGTAGTTCCCGTTCCCGCCGCCGGTGGTTTTCGTCGACCGGCTTTCAACGCCCGTGGACCCAGCCTCGATGGTTCTTGCCCGTTCGATCCTGTTCCAGATCGCGTTCTTCCTGAATGTCGCGCTGATCACGCTTGTCTTCCTGCCGCTGTTCGTCCTGCCGCGGAAAGCCGGCATCTGGCCGATGAAGCTGTGGGCCCGGATCAATCTGGTGCTGCTCAGGGTGATCTGCGGGACAAGGATGGAGGTGAGAGGACGTGAGAACATCCCGACCGAAGGCGCGCTGATCGCCGCCAAGCACCAGGCGGCGTGGGAGACCTTCGCGCTGATGCCGCTGCTGCCGGATCCAGCCTACATCCTGAAGAAGGAGCTGTTCCTGCTGCCGCTCTTCGGCTGGTACGCGCGCAAGTTCCAGATGATCGGCATCGACCGCAGCGCCGGCACCAAGGCACTCGCCGATATCGGCGTGAAGGGGCAGGCCGCCATTGACGAGGGCCGACAGGTCATCATCTTTCCCGAGGGCACGCGCACGCTGCCGGGTGCGGAGCCGGCCTACAAGAACGGCACGGCCCACCTCTATCACCGGCTGGAGCGGCCGGTCGTGCCGGTGGCGCTCAATTCCGGACTGTTCTGGCCGCGCGGGACGATCAAGCGCTATCCAGGCACCATCGTGGTGGAGTTCCTTCCCGCCATCCCGCCGGGACTGGGGCTGAAGGCGTTTCGCAACCGGCTGGTGGACGAGATCGAGACGGCGTCGGACCGGCTTTATGTCGAAGGCTGCCGCGAGCGCGGAGTCGAGCCTGTTCAGCGCGCCGGGCAGACGTTGGCCTGAGAACGGCGATCAGGCTTTGCTCGCCAGTTGCTCCGACAGCCAGTGCAGCATGGCATCGCGCATGCCGATCTCATCGAGATGCGCCACCGTTGCGTGGATGTAGTCCGGGTTCGGGCCGGAGCGGCCCTCGGCGTCCCGGACGATCTCCAGCAGAGTTTCGCGCGGCAGCAGGCCCGCATATTGCTGGTGGTTCCGGTCAACGACATAGGTCAGCGCATCCACCTCCCGGTCGCTTCCGTCCTCCAGGCGGACCCGCAGCGTCTTTTCCAGATAGACGGCGGTAACCTGCTCGCGCTCCCGCAGATAGGCAATCGTCGCCTCGCGGTCCTCCGCCGCCACCCGGAACACCCGGCCGAGGCAGGAGCCGCCGCGGTCCAGCCCGAGAACGAGACCCGGCCGCTCCTGCGTGCCGCGGTGCACCCAGGAATAGACGCAGAGCCGGCGATGCCGCCCCTTCAGGCGCGCATGGGCGGCCTCCGTAAAAGGAAATCCCGGCCGCCACATGAGCGACCCGTACCCGAATACCCACAAGTCGTCGTTCATCGCGATCAGCCGATCGGCTCCGTGAAAGGGTCTGGTCTGACGGGTGCCTGCCTATCACCATTGCGTTGAAAGGGAACCGTCAATCGGGGCATGGACGTTGGCGGTCGGGGCTGTCTCCGGTTCCGGCGCGCCGCGGCAAAAGGGCGCTCAACGCCGTCTAGACGCCCGCGGGACCGAGCCTGCTGACATGGGGGCGGGGCTGCGCCACTGTGTCGTCCCGTCGGCGCCTTGTGGCTCTGCTATCGATTTCCATCCCGCGTCCGGCCATCCTCCGCCGGGCCGTGGCGCGTTCGCAAAGGAGTCTGCTTGTGGCGAAAGACGACCAGACAGCCGCGAAAACCGCACCGCCGCGCACAAGGCGGCGCTTCCTGCTGCTCGGCATTGCCGTGGTGGCGGTGGTGATGGCCTGGTCGGTCTTCTGGTTCATCGCGGCCGCCTATGCGGAGCGAACCTTCGACAAGGTGGTGGACGATGCGGTCGCCGACGGAGTGGCGCTGGACTGCGTCAACCGCCGCATCGAGGGCTTTCCCTTCCGCATCGAACTGCATTGCGCTGAGGGCACCAGCCTGACGCTGCCGGACGCCAAGGTGACCCTGTCCGGCCTTTCGGCCGTCGCGCTGATCTACAATCCCCGGCACGTCATTGCCGGCTTCGGCTCGCCCGCCGTCATCAGCAACACCGATTTCCCCGAGACGCAGGTGGAATGGGAGCGCGCCCGGGCGAGCGTGGCCTATTCCGGGGCCGGGCTCGAGCGCTTCTCGCTGTCCATCGACAACCCAGCCGTGGCGCCGGAGGGCCTGCCGCCAGTGACGGCGACGCTGGCGGAGATGCACCTGCGGACCGATCCGAAGACCGGCGATGCGGTCGACGTGGCACTCAGGCTCGACGGGGCGGAAGCAGTTCCCGGCCAGCCGGCGGTGGACTTCCGCACGGTTGCCGTCGTGCGCAACGCGCCGCTGCTGGTGGCCGCGCTGCAGGGCGTTCCGATGCTGGGACAGGCCGCCGTCGCGGGGCTTCCGATCGACCTTACCCAGCTGTCGCTGGCAGCTGGCGGCACGAAGCTGTCGGCGGCGGGCGACCTCACCGTGCGCCCCGACGGAGCACTCGACGGTGCCGTCGACCTGGCGGTGACGACAGGGGAGGACGGGCTGCCCTATCTCGATGTCTTCCTGCCGCCGGACCAGGCGGACGCACTACGGGGCATCGTGCAGTCGGTGCTGAACTTCGGCAGGAAGACCCAGCTCGACGGCGAGCCGGCCCGCGCCTTCCCGCTGTCCATCTCGTCGGGTCGCGTGTCGGCCGGCCTGTTCCCGATCGGACGCATTCCGCCGATCCCGCTTGGACCGGGCCTTGGGATGCCGTGAGCGGCGCCGGCCGGCTTTAAAGACGCGGTTCCGGATGGCGAACCGGTTGTCGGCTCGCCCAGAAGAGCTCTAGCCCTTCGAGACGCGGCGCCCGAAATCCGGTGCGTCGGTTTCCTGGCCGGCGTCGATGATGCCGCGGCGAATGGCCCGGGTGCGGCTGAAGGTGGAATGGAGCATGTCGCCCTCGCCCCAGCGGATGGCCCGCTGCAGCGCAGCGAGGTCCTCCGAGAAGCGTCCGAGCGCCTCCAGCACCGCCTCGCGATTGTGCAGGAACACGTCGCGCCACATGGTCGGGTCCGATGCCGCCAGGCGGGTGAAGTCGCGGAAGCCGCCGGCGGAGAACTTGATCACCTCCGACTGGGTGACCTCTTCCAGATCGTCCGCCGTGCCGACGATGTTGTAGGCGATCAGGTGCGGCAGGTGGCTGGTGATGGCGAGCACCAGGTCATGGTGCTCGGCCGTCATCGTTTCCACGTCGGAGCCGAGCAGGCGCCAGAACTCCGCCACCTGGTCGAGGGCGCGCAGGTCCGTCTGCTCGGTCGGCGTGAGGATGCACCACCGGTTCTCGAACAGATCCGCGAAGCCAGCCGACGGTCCGGAATTCTCGGTGCCGGCGACGGGATGGGCAGGCACCAGGCACTCGGGATGCGGCAGCCGCGGCAGCATCTGCTTCACGACGCTGGCCTTCACCGAGCCGGTGTCGGTGATCAGCGTGTCGGACGTCAGCGCCGGTGCGATGGCATCGGCGATCGATCCGGCAGCGCCAACCGGCACGCAGGACACCACCAGCGCCGCGCCGGCCGCGGCTTCCGCCGGGTCGGTGGTGTAGCCGTCTCCGAGGCCGAGTTCTTCGGCTTCGGCAAGTGCCGCCTCGCTGTGATCGGCAATGGCAATGTGGCGCGCGACACCATCCGCCCGAACCTTGCGGGCGATCGACGAGCCGAGCAGACCGATGCCGACGATGGCGATCCGGTCGAAGAGCGGCTCAGACATCTGCCGTCTGCCCCGCCGCCCGGGCCATGAACTCCGTCAGCGCGGCAACGGTGGCCTTGTTGGCGGCTTCGGTGCCGATGGACATGCGCAGCGCATTGGGCAGGCCGTAGGGCTCCAGGCGGCGCAGCACGATACCCTCGTCGAGCAGGTACCGGTCGGCGGCCTCCGCGCTGACGCCCGGACGCTCCGGGAAGTTCAGGAGCAGGAAGTTGCCCTGGCTTGGCGTGACGTCGATGCCGAGCGCGGTGAATGCCTCCGTCAGCCACGGCAGCCAGGTGGCGTTGTGGTCGACGGCGGCTTCCATGAAGGCCCGGTCGCGGATTGCGGCGGCCGCAGCGGCGAGCCCCGGCGCGTTGACGTTGAACGGGCCGCGAATGCGGTTCAGGGCATCGACGATGTGGTCGGGCGCGTAGAGCCAGCCGACACGCAGCGCGGCGAGGCCGTGGATCTTGGAGAAGGTGCGCGTCATCACGACGTTCTCGCTGGCACCCACCAGCTCGATGCCGGCCTCGTAGTCGTTGCGGCGGACATATTCCGCATAGGCCGCGTCGAGCACGAGCAGGACGTGCGGCGGGAGCGCCGCGTGCAGGCGCCGGACCTCCGACTGCGGCAGGTAGGTGCCGGTCGGGTTGTTCGGGTTGGCCAGGAAGACCACCCGGGTGCGCTCCGTCACAGCCGCCAGGATGCGGTCGACGTCGGCGGTCTTGTCGGTCTCGGGCACCACCACCGGCACGCCGCCGGAGGCGAGGGTCACGATCCGGTAGACCAGGAACCCGTGCTCGGTGAAGATCGCCTCGTCGCCGGGGCCGATATAGGCGTGGGCGATCATCCCGAGGAGATCGTCGGAGCCGTTGCCGCAGACGATGCGGTTCGGATTAAGGCCCAACGTTTCGGCCAGGGCCTCGCGCAGCGCGGTCGCCGCACCGTCCGGATAGAGCTCGAGCGACGACGCAACAGCCGAATAGGCTTCGATCGCCTTCGGGCTGGCGCCGAGGGGCGTCTCGTTGGAGGAGAGCTTGTGATACTCGCGGACCTGCGCGCCCTTCGACTTGCCGGGCACGTAGGCGTGGATCGCCATCACGCCGGGACGGGGGACGGGACGGGAAGCGAGTGTGCCCTCACTCATGACGTGGGCTCCTTCTGGGTCGTCTGACTGACGAATGCGGCGGTCCCGACCAGCGCCGGATCGTACTGACCGACCGGGTCGAGCGACGGCGAGCCGATGAGGCCAGCCGCCTGCAGGGATTGGATGAGGGCCTCGGGAGGCGCAGCCGAGGCGATCAGGGCGTGGGTGGTCCCGCCATCGATGGCGCTGGCCAGGCCTTCCACGCCGTCCAGGATCGGAAGCGTGGCGTTGCCCTGCACGGTCAGCGAGTAGACGGTCACGGCGCCGCCTGCCGGGCCGACCTTGGCGCCCGCGATCAGCAGCACGTCGTGCGCTTCACCCTCGGGTGCCGCGAACCGGGCCACCACGTGGGCGCCGTCGGACGACAGCGCCTGCCACCATGCGCCCGGCTGTGACAGCGAAACCAGGGCAAGGTCGCCGCCGTGGTCAGCCAGCCCCTTTAGGGCAGCGGCGCCGTCGGCGGCATCGACGAGAGCCGGGGCAAACCCGAACCAGAAGCGGGCGAGGTCGCGCATCGCTCCGGAGGCGCCGGAGAGGCCCGCGACATGGACGCGGAAGGGGCGCTGGAGATCGCAGAAGGCGGAAATCACCGAGCGCCAGACATGGGTGACGATTGTCGGCGGCAGCAGGCCCTCGTGGGCGTCGAGCCTGCGCGTCAGCACGGCGCCTTCACGCGCCGGCTGGATCACGATCGCCGAGGGGGATGGCCCCTTCGCCGCGACGATGTCCGAGACGGTCCGCGCCCGTTCCATGAGAAGGGCGTGCATTTCGGCATCGATCTGGTCGATGCGGTTCCTGAGCGAGTCGAGCGTCACCGGGGCTGGATCCGATGACCCCCGGGAGGCCGAGTGTGACATGAGGAACACCACGAAGGGCGCGCGTCGACGGTGCCGCGCGCGAGCCGACATCCTTAGAAGAGCAGCGGAACGAAATCAAAGAAAACATTGACACCCGGGGAGGCCATTTCCTAGCTACCCGCGCCCTCCGCGGTACCGAACCACCTGTCGGGAACCGGAATGACCCATCTTCCAGACCACGACGACGCCGTGGCATCCGCCCGGCTCCGAGAGGTCGATTCGCCATCCAGCCCGGTCGAGTATTTCGGGCCGGACCAGCCGCTTGCCCTCGACGCCGGCAGTGCGCTTGCCCCTTGGCAGATCGCCTATACGACCCACGGAACGCTGAACGCGGATCGCTCGAACGCTGTCCTCGTCTGCCATGCTCTGACCGGCGACCAGTATGCGGCGTCGACCCATCCCATCACCGGCAAGCGCGGCTGGTGGAGCATGATGGTCGGGCCCGGCCGGCCCATCGACACCGATCGCTTCTTCGTCATCTGCGCCAACGTCATCGGCGGCTGCGCGGGCACGACCGGCCCGGCATCGGTCGATCCCGACACCGGCAAGCGCTATGGGCTGAGGCTGCCGCTCGTGACGATCGCCGACATGGTGCGCGCCCAGGCCATGCTGATCGACCGGCTCGGCATCGACATGCTGTTCGCCGTCGTCGGCGGGTCCATGGGTGGCATGCAGGTGCTGGAGTGGGCGGCGAGCTATCCCGACCGGGTGTTTGCGGCGTTGCCGATCGCCGCCGGCGCACGGCATTCCTCGCAGAACATCGCCTTCCATGAAGTGGGTCGCCAAGCGATCATGGCCGATCCGGCCTGGCAGGGGGGGCGCTATCTGGAGGGTGGGGCGATCCCCAAGAAGGGGCTGTCGGTGGCGCGGATGGCCGCGCACATCACCTACGTCTCCGAGCCGGCGCTGCACTCCAAGTTCGGCCGCAACCTGCAGGATCGCGAGGCCATCACCTATGGCTTCGACGCGGACTTCCAGATCGAGAGCTACCTGCGTCACCAGGGATCGACCTTCGTCGACCGGTTCGACGCCAACTCCTATCTCTACGTCACCCGGGCGATGGATTATTTCGACATGGCGGCCGATCACGGCGGTCTGCTGGCCAATGCCTTCCGCCGCTCGCCGACCCGGTTCTGCGTGATCTCCTTCACCAGCGACTGGCTGTTCCCGACCAAGGAAAGCCGGGCTGTCGTGCACGCGCTGAACGCCGCCGGCGCCAACGTCTCCTTCGTGGAGATCGAGAGCGACCGCGGCCACGATTCCTTCCTGCTGGACGAGCCCGAGCTGTTCCGGGTGACCCGCGGCTTCCTCACCGGTGCCGCCTCCGTGCGGGGCATCGATCCGCCCGCCCCGGTTCCGGCATGAACGACGTGGCGCTGAAGCGCGGCCGCTTCGACCTCGATGTCGTCGCCGACCTGGTGGAACCCGGCTCGCGGGTCCTCGATGTCGGCTGTGGCGACGGCGGGCTGATGGAACTCCTGTCCACCCGAAAGGGCGTCGATGCGCGCGGCATCGAGCTGTCCCAGACGGGGGTGAACGAGTGCGTGGCGCGGGGCCTGTCGGTGATCCAGGGGGACGCCGATGCCGATCTGTCCGGCTATCTCGACGATTCCTTCGACTACGTGATCCTCAGCCAGACGCTGCAGGCGACCCATGATCCGAAGACCGTGCTGCAGAATCTTCTGCGGATCGGCTCCCGGGCGATCATCTCCTTCCCGAATTTCGGCCACTGGCGGATGCGCCGCCAGCTCCTGCTGGAGGGTCGAATGCCGATCACGCCGCACCTGCCGGAGCCGTGGTACGCCACGCCGAACATCCACTTCTGCACGATCCGGGACTTCGTGACCCTGTGCGAGGAGCTGGACGCGACGGTCATCGAGGCGATGGCGCTGAACGGGACGGGCGGGCGGATCCCGATCAACGCGCCGTGGTGGTTCTGGAACCTGTTCGGCGAGCAGGCGGTGTTTCTCCTGCGCCGCTAGTTTCGGAAACGCGGAGCGATGCGCGGGCGCTGGGGGCGGGAGCAAGTCCCGGCACGAATGCGGGCACCCGGCGCTTGCGGCCGGAGACGATGGGCTGGGCCATCCGCTTCTCCGCCTCAATTAGCACGACGCCGGCAAGCTTCGGCCAGAAGCGTCCGCCCATCCGCTCCCAGCCCCGCGCCGAGCCCAGGACCGACCGGGTCGTGGAGGGCGGAACGAACAGGGCGTTCTCCACCCGGCCGGTGGCGAACGAGAGCTCTTCCATCTGCCGGGTGATCTGGCTTCGGCTGAAGGGCTGGCCGACGCCGAACGGTGTCGTTTCGATGCGCGACCACAGACCGGTCCGGTTGGCGACCACCACCAGGGCCCGGCCACCGGGGGGCAGCACGCGCCAGACGTCCCGCAGGAGCGTCTTCGGCTGGGTGGTGTTCTCCAGCGCGTGGACGACAAGGACGCGTTCGACGCTCGCGTCCGGCAGCGGCAGGCTGTCGTCGACGACCAGTGCGGTGGTGGAGGGGCCTTCCGGCGGCCAGCAGAACACGCCGTGCTGGGCGGGCATGAAGGCCATCACCCGCTCCGCCTCACCTTTGAACGGACGCAGGAACGGCGTGGCGTGGCCGAGGCCCACAAGCCGCTGTCCGGTCACGTCGGGCCAGATCTCGCGGATCTGCGCGGACAGGATCTGCCGTACGATCCGGCCGCGCGGCGAGAGATAGAAATTTCGGATCTCCACCGCGTCGAGATGCATCGAGATGCTGCTCCTCGGGATACCGGGCTTCGCAATTTCCCGACCCTGACATTAAGTCGGGATGATAGGACAGTTTCGCAACGAATAGCGGGAGACAGACATGGCCAACGCCGACATTCGCCTCATTCCGTGCCGTTCGGACAACTACGCCGTTCTGCTCCACGATCCTGACGGCGGAACGACGGTGCTCGTCGACGCCCCGGAGGCGGCGCCGATCGCCGCGGTTCTGGACGAGACCGGCTGGTCGCTGAGCCACATCCTCATCACCCACCACCATCCCGACCATGTCGAGGGCATCGCCGAACTGAAGGCGCGCGACGGCGCCACCGTCATCGGTCCGCACAACGAGGCGAGCCGGATCGACGGGCTCGACGAGCTCCTGAGCGATGGCGACAGCGCCACCATCGGAGCGTGGGGCGTGCGCGCCATCGAAACGCCGGGCCACACCTCGGGCCCGCTGTCCTACTGGTTCCCCGACCTCGGTGTGGCCTTCACCGGAGATACGCTGTTCGCCCTGGGCTGCGGCCGCCTCTTCGAGGGCGATGCCGCAACCATGTGGGCCTCGCTCGCAACCCTGCGCCAGGTGCTGCCGGACGACACGCGCATCTACTGCGGCCACGAATACACCCAGAAGAACGCCGAGTTCGCCACCAGCGTCGATCCCGACAACCGGGTGCTCGCCGATCGCCGCTCCGCGGTCGAGGCGGCGCGCTCGCGCGGAGAGCCGACGGTGCCGTCGACCATGGCGGAGGAAAAAGCCACCAACCCGTTCCTGCGTGCCGACGATCCGGCGCTTGCCGCGCAGATTGGCCTGGACGGCGAGCCGCCGGAAGCGGTGTTCAAGGAACTGCGTGCGCGCCGCGACACGTTCTGAGGGGCCTGCAGGCGCGTATGCAAAGGGGAACAAGATGCCAGACCTGACGGCGGACGAGATCGTCCGCATGCTCGACATGAAACCGCACCCGGAAGGCGGCTTCTTCTGCGAGACCTACCGCGACCCAAACGGCCACGAGGGACGGGCGCACTCTACGGCCATCTATTATCTGCTGGCGGCGGGCGACCTGTCCGCCTGGCACCGGGTGGATGCAACAGAGGTCTGGCACTGGTACGCGGGTGCGCCGCTGGCGCTCACCATCTCCGAGAATGGCCACGATGCCGCCAGCCACCGGCTCGGCCAGAATCTGGCAGCGGGTGAGCGGCCCCAGGTGGTGGTGCCGCCGCACGCCTGGCAGACGGCGGAATCGCTTGGACACTGGACGCTCATCGGCTGCACCGTCGCGCCGGGCTTTCTCTTCGAGAGCTTCGAAATGGCGCCGCCGGACTGGAAGCCGGTCCCGCGCGGCTGATTGCGGCCCGGCCCGGGTCGTGCGCCGGAAAAGCATGCGTTCGCACCTTTCATATCGGGCCCGGCGATCCAATTTAAGAGAGCGTTCGCCGGCTCGCGAGACAGCTCCCTGGAACCTTCGCGGTCCCGGGGCGCTTTTTGTGCGCCTTCACCGCCTGCCTCAAACCGTTCCGGATCTGCATGCTTTTCCTTGAAATCGCGATCGGCGTTGTCGGCCTTCTCGCCGGCGGCGAACTCCTGGTCAGGGGAGCCTCGCGACTGGCCGTCAAACTCGGCATGTCGCCCCTGGTCGTGGGCGTTACGATCGTTGGTTTCGGAACCTCGGTGCCAGAGCTCGTGACCTGTCTGGAGGCGGCGTGGCGCGGCGCGCCGGGCATTGCCATCGGCAACATCGTCGGCTCCAACATCGCGAACATTCTGCTGATCCTCGGTGTCGCGGCGGCGATCCGGCCGTTCGTCTGTTCGCGGGCGGCGGTGGTGCGCGATGGCGGCCTGGTGATTGGCACCGCCATTCTCTTCACGCTCTTCGCCATGACCGGCGAACTCGAGCGATGGATGGGCGGCCTCTTCGTGACGGGCCTGGTGGTCTATCTCGCCTGGCTTTATCGCAGCGAACGCGCCGGTGCGTGCGAGCACGTCGACGCCGGCGGGGCCATGGCCATCGGCGACGAAGACGAGGCAACCCAGAATGGCGGCCGTTCGCTGCGCGATATCGGCCTCGTGGTGGTCGGCATCGGTCTGGTCATCGGCGGCGCCAACTTCCTGGTCGACGGATCCGTCGAGCTGGCCCGCATGTTCGATATCTCGGAGGACGTGATCGGCCTGTCTCTGGTGGCGCTCGGCACCTCGCTGCCGGAGCTTGCGACCTCGATGATCGCCGCCTTCCGCAAGCACTCCGAGATCGCGCTCGGCAATGTGCTCGGCTCCAACGTCTACAACGTGCTCGGCATCGGCGGCATCACCGCCCTGGTTCACCCGATCCCCGTCTCCCAGGACATGTTGCGGGTGGACTTTCCGATCATGGTGGCAGTGTCCGTCGCTATGGTGCTGATGGCGCGCAGCCGCGGCCGCCTGTCCCGGACGGAGGGCTTCCTGCTCCTCGGCGCCTACGTGGTCTATATCGGGATGCTCTATCGCGGCGTGGCCTGACGCGGCGGCCTCCTGCCTGCCGGTTGGCCGGTCCGGGCTACAGCGGCCAGACGAGGAGGATCATCGGCACGCCGACGGCGATGATGAGGATCTCCAGCGGCAGCCCCATGCGCCAGTAGTCGCCGAACGAGTAGCCGCCGGGGCCCAGCACGAGCGTGTTGTTCTTGTGTCCGATGGGCGTGAGGAAGGCGCAGGACGCGGCCACGGCCACCGCCATCAGAAAGGGATCGGGAGACACGCCGAGCTGGGCGGCGATCTCGTAGCCGGTCGGCGCGGCGACCACCGCCGTCGCCGTGTTGTTGAGCACGTCGGAGAGCGTCATCGTCACCAGCATGACGACGGTAAGGATCACCGCGGCCGGTAGCCCCGCCGTGCCGGCGACGATCCAGTCCGCGATGAGCGCCGTCCCGCCGGCCTCCTCCAGTGCCGCCCCGAGCGGGATCATGGAACCCAGCAGGACCACCACGGGCCATTCGATGTGATCGTAGACCTCGCGGATCGGCACGATGTCGAGCGCCACGTAGAGCGCGGCCACGGCGGCCAGCGCGATGGCAAGGTCGATGATACCGACGCTCGCGGCGCCGACCGCCACGGCGAACAGGCCCGCGGCGAGCCAGGCCCGGTGGCCCTGCGTCACGTTCAGGCCCCGGGCGGCCAGCGGCAGGGCGCCCAGCCAGGCGATGACGTCGTCCATGCGCTCCGCCGGTCCGTAGAGAAGCAGGATGTCGCCGGCGCGCAGTGTCAGGCCCGGAACGCGTCCATTGATGCGCTTGCCCTGCCGGGAAACGCCCAGCAGGCTGACGCCATGATGGCGCAAGAGCCCGATCTGCTTCACCGAGCGCCCGTCGATCCGGCTCTCGCGGGTGACGACGGCCTCGGTGAGTGTCATGTCGCTGCCGCCAAGTTCTTCGATCTGGCTTGAGCCGACCACCGACAACTCGTACTCGCTGCGCACCCGGTCGAGGGCGGAGGGGGCGCCTTCCACCAGGATGAGATCGCCCTCCCGCAGTTCGGCCGCCAGCGCCCGTCCGGGCAGGTGCTTGCCGCCGCGCACGAGGCCGAGAATCTCGACATCCATTTCGCGGGTCTTGGAGCGCAGGTCCTGCACCCGGCGTCCGATCGACTTGGAGCCTTCCGGGACCTCCAGCTCGGCCACGTAGTCCTTCACTGCGGCGAGGGCGTCGGGAAGCGCTCCCTCGCGCTGCGGAACCAGCCGCCAGCCGATCGTCGCGATGAAGGCCAGCCCGGCCAGGGCGCAGGCCAGCCCCACCGGGGCGAAGTCGAACATTGAGAAGGGGGCGCCCTCCACCTGGCCGCGATACTGCGCCACGATGATGTTCGGCGGCGTGCCGATCATGGTGACGAGCCCGCCGAGGATGGTGGCGAAGGAGAGTGCCATCAGCGTGGCGCCCACCGGGCGTCCGGCGCGTTTCGCCGCCTCGATGTCGACCGGCATGAGGAGAGCGAGCGCTGCGACGTTGTTGATGAAGGCGGACAGCGCGGCGCCGATGCCGCCGATGGTAACGACATGCCGGGGGATGCTCTCGCCGGTCCTGCGGACCGCGCGGGCCAGAACGCCGATGGCGCCCGCGTTGACGAGCCCGCGGGAAACCACCAGCACCAGCGCCACGATCAGGGTCGCGGGATGTCCGAAGCCGGTAAACGCGAGATCGTTGGGAACGGCGCCGATGATGACGCCGATGATCAGCGCCGCGAAGGCCACCAGATCGTAGCGGAATCTGCCCCAGATCAGGAAGGCGAAGACGACGGCGAACAGGCCGAAGAGCGCAATCTGCTGGTAGGTCATCGGCTTCGGCGGCCCCCTCGGGATGGATCGGGTCGCGGTCGGACCGTCTTGGGATCAGAGCGCCGGACGCAAGCCCTCGTCAACGCGCAACCCCGGGTCTAAAGGCAAGGCCGCCGGATCCTGCCGGCGCGATGCGCTGCGGTGGCGTGCGGCATGCCCCGTGGGCGCGTTGCCGCGTCCACGCGAGCGATGCTGTCCGCCGCCTCAGCCGAACTGGCCGTGGCAGTGCTTGTATTTCTTGCCGGAGCCGCACGGGCAAAGTTCGTTGCGGCCAACCTTGCCCCAGGTCTTCGGATCGTTGGGATCGCGCGCCGGGGCCGCGGATGCCGAGCCGGCGGGCCGTGTGGCAGTGGCCGTGCCGCCGGCGTAGGCAAGCTCGGCGTCGGCCATTTCCATCTCGTCTTCCCCGGTGGTGGGGTTTTCGTGATGGGCGTGCATTTCCGGCAGGTCGGCGTCGGTGGGCGGCGGCGGCGCCTGCTGCAACTCGATGCGCGAGAGCTGCGCCGTGGTCATCTCGCGAAGCGTCGCGAGCATGCCCTCGAACAGGGAGAAGGCCTCGGTCTTGTATTCCTGCAGCGGATCGCGCTGGGCGTACCCGCGGAAACCGACCACCGACCGCAAATGGTCGAGGGTGGCAAGGTGCTCGCGCCAGAGATGGTCGAGGATCTGCAGGATTACCGACTTCTCGACCTGGCGCCAGAGTTCCGGACCGTACTTCGCGACCTTGCGGGCCGCAGCCTCGTCGGCAGCGGCGGTCAGGCGCTCCTTCACCTCCTCGTCGGCGATACCCTCTTCCTTTGCCCATTCGTCGACGGGCAGGTCGAGGTTGAGGGTAGTGCGGACCGCTTCCTTCAGGCCGGCCGTGTCCCACTGTTCGGGATAGGCCTTCTCCGGAATGTGCTTGGCAACGAGGCCCTCGACCACGTCGTAGCGCATGTCCGTGACGGTCTCCTGGACCGTGTCGCCGGACATCAGTTCCAGCCGCTGTTCGAACACGACCTTGCGCTGGTCGTTCATGACGTCGTCGTATTTGAGGACGTTCTTGCGCTGGTCGAAGTTGCGGGCCTCGACCTTCGACTGCGCCTTTTCCAGCGCCCGGTTGATCCAGGGGTGGACGATCGCCTCACCCTCCTGGAGGCCCAGCCGCTGCAGCATGCCGTCCATCCGGTCGGATCCGAAGATCCGCATCAGGTCGTCCTGGAGCGACAGGTAGAAGCGGGAGTGGCCCGGATCGCCCTGGCGGCCCGACCGGCCACGCAGCTGGTTGTCGATGCGCCGGCTTTCATGGCGTTCGGTGCCGACCACGTAGAGACCGCCGGCGGCGAGGGCGCGTTCCTTGAGCTTCACCACGTCGGCGCGGATCTGCTCCTCGCGCGCCGTCCGCTCCGGGCCCTCCGGCATATCGGCCAGCTCCTGCTCGATCCGGAGATCGGCATTGCCGCCGAGCTGGATGTCGGTGCCTCGGCCAGCCATGTTCGTCGCGATCGTCACCGCGCCGGGAATGCCAGCCTGGGCGATGATGTGGGCTTCCTGCTCGTGGTAGCGGGCGTTGAGCACCTGGAAGACCTTGGCCGCGGTCTTGCGGTTCGGGTCGTAGAGGGCGGAGAAGTCGCGCTGGCGGTAGCCGGCCTTCTTCAGATTCTCAGCGAGCAGCTCCGACTTCTCGATGGAGGTCGTGCCGACGAGGATCGGCTGGCCGCGCTCGTGGCAGTCGTCGATCAGAGCGACGATGGCCGCGTATTTCTCGGCCGCCGTGCGATAGACCTCGTCGTCGTCGTCGATACGCGAAACCGGCAGGTTGGTCGGGATTTCGACCACCTCGAGCCGGTAGATGTCCATGAACTCTTCCGCCTCGGTCGACGCCGTGCCTGTCATGCCGGCCAGCTTGTCGTACATGCGGAAATAGTTCTGGAAGGTGATCGACGCGATCGTCTGGTTTTCCGGCTGGATCGCGACCTTTTCCTTCGCCTCCAGCGCCTGGTGAAGTCCGTCGCCGTAGCGGCGGCCGGGCATCATGCGGCCGGTGAATTCGTCGATGATGACGACTTCGCCGTCCTTGACGATGTAATCCCGGTCGCGCTGGAACAGCTTGTGGGCGCGCAGCGACTGCTGGAGGTGGTGGACGATGGAGACGTTCTCGACGTCGTAGAGCGACTCGCCCTTCAGATGCCCCGCCTCGCCGAGGATCTGCTCCAGCCGCTCGTTGCCGGCCTCGGTAAAGGATGCCGAGCGCATCTTCTCGTCGAGCTCGTAGTCCTCCTCGTCCAGTTGCGGGACGAACATGTCCATCGCGGTGTAGAACTCGGAGCGGTCCTCCAGCGGGCCGGAGATGATCAGCGGCGTGCGCGCCTCGTCGATCAGGATGGAGTCCACCTCGTCGACGATCGCGAAGGCATGACCGCGCTGGGTCATGGTCGCCGCCTCGTATTTGAGGTTGTCGCGCAGATAGTCGAAGCCGAACTCGTTGTTCGTGCCGTAGGTGATGTCGCAGGCATAGGCTTCGCGCCGCTGCTCGTCCGACATGCCGTGGACGATCTTGCCGACGCTCAGGCCGAGGAACCGGTAGACGCGGCCCATCCAGTCGGCGTCGCGGGTGGCCAGGTAGTCGTTCACCGTGACGACGTGAACGCCCTTGCCGGTCAGCGCGTTGAGATAGGTGGGCAGGGTCGCGACGAGCGTCTTGCCCTCGCCGGTCTTCATTTCGGCGATGCCGCTCTCGTGCAGCACCATGCCGCCGATCAGCTGCACGTCGAAATGACGCTGGCCGAGAACGCGCCTTGCGGCCTCGCGCACTGTCGCGAACGCGGGGACAAGCAACTCGTCCACCGACTTGCCCGCCGCGATCTCTTCGCGGAAGGCGTCGGTCCGGGCCCTGAGCGCGTCGTCGTCGAGCGCCTGCAGCTCCGGTTCGAGTGCGTTGATCTTCTCCACGCGGCCGGTGAAGCTCTTCAGCTTCCGGTCGTTCGCGGTGCCGAAAATCTTTCGGGTCAATCCGCCGAGCCCGATCATGGCCGCTCTAACCTCCGAGGGGACATTGCAATTCTTTGCCGGCTGGGTGCCTCGCCGGAAGCCCCGGAGGTCGACCTCATCGACCGATATGGGAAAGCTCTTGCCGGACGGGGCGGACCTGGCGCTCGCAAGCGTGGGATCCGAGGCGGCAGCCGAGACATAAGAGGGGGCCTGATGGTTGTCAACGTGACCGCTTTCCGACAGTGTGCCGGCGCTTCGTATGGGGGCACCCGCATTTTGAAAGGCAGTTTTTGATGCTTATCAGCCAATTCGCCCGGTCCTGCGCGCTTGCCGCGGCCATCGCCCTGCCGGCAGCCGCGACCGCGCTGGCCCAGGATGACGTGGTCGTGCGCGTCGGCGACGCGACCATTACGAATGCCGATGTCTCCCGCGCGACCGACATGCTCGGCCCCCGCCTGACGCAGGTTCCGGAGGAGCAGCGCCGCGAAGTGGTCATCCAGGCCCTGATCGATCTCCAGGTCATGGCGAACGCCGCGCGCGCTGCCGGGATCGACGAGAGCGCGGACTTCAAGGCCGAGTTGTCCTTCCTGGAGTCCCAGGCCCTGCGCGACATCTACTTCGAGCAGGAAATCGAGGGTTCGGTCGGCGAGGACGAGGTTCGCGCCCGCTACGAGGAAGAGATCGCCAAGCTCGACCCGCAGGAAGAGATCCAGGCGCGTCACATCCTGGTCGAGACCGCCGAGGAAGCGGACGAGCTGATCGACGAGCTCGACAACGGCGCCGATTTCGCCGAGCTCGCGCAGCAGCATTCCACCGGCCCGTCCGGTCCGAAGGGCGGCGACCTGGGCTACTTCAGCAAGGGCCAGATGGTGCCGGAGTTCGAGGCCGCCGCCTTCGCGCTTGAGCCGGGCGCCTATACCGAGGAGCCGGTGAAGACCCAGTTCGGCTTCCACATCATCAAGGTCGAGGACAAGCGCGAGCAGCAGCCGCCGGCTTTTGCCGACGTCGAGGAGCAGCTCAGGGAGGCCATGGTGCGCGAACTCCTGACGCAGCGCCTCGCCGAGCTCAAGGACGCGACCACGGTGGAGCGTCTCGACGCGCCGGCCGATGCCGCTCCGGAGAGCGACGCGGCCACGACCTCCGGCGGCAACCAGTAAGGTCCGGAGAGCGGTCCATGTCGAGCGGCGTGTCTCCTTTCGCTCCGGCCCGGTTTCCCGAGCTGCCGGCCATCCGCGGGGTGCGGATGGCCACGGCCCAGGCGGGTATCAAATATGCCGGTCGCACCGACGTTCTGCTGATGGCCTTTGACGAGGGGACCGCCGTCGCCGGCGTGTTCACCCGGTCGAAGTGTCCTTCGGCCGCCGTCGACTGGTGCCGGGACAATGTCGGCGGGGGAGCGGCCCGGGCCCTGCTCGTCAACTCCGGCAACGCCAACGCCTTCACCGGCCAGAAGGGCCGGGAGGCGGTGACCGTCTCTGGAGATCTGGTCGGCGAGGCCCTCGGCGTGTCGACCGATTCCGTCTTTCTTGCCTCCACCGGCGTGATCGGCGAACCGCTCGATCCGTCCAAGTTCGGTGCCGTGCTGGGCGGTTGCGTCGCGCAGTTGGGCAGCGACGGCTGGGAAGCGGCCGGCCGGGCCATCATGACCACCGACACCTACCCGAAGGGCGCGACCCAGACGGTGGACATCGGCGGCACGACCGTCACCATCAACGGCATCGCCAAGGGCGCCGGCATGATCGCGCCCGACATGGCGACCATGCTCTCCTTCATCGCGACAGACGCGGCAATTGCGCCGGGTGTGCTGGAGCGGATGCTGAAGGCCGGGGTGCGCGACACCTTCAACGCCATCACCATCGATTCCGACACCTCCACGTCCGACACGGTGCTCTTGTTCGCCACCGGTGCCGCTGGCAACGTACCCATCGAGAGCACCACGTCGTCCGCCGCCCGGCGGTTCCGCACGGCGCTCAACGACGTGCTGCGCGATCTCGCCCATCAGGTGGTCAAGGACGGCGAGGGCGCCCGCAAGTTCGTGACCGTCACCGTGGAGGGCGCGCAGTCGGCCGGCTCGGCACGCGCCATCGCCCGCTCCATCGCCAACTCGCCGCTGGTGAAGACGGCGATCGCCGGCGAAGACGCCAACTGGGGCCGGGTGGTGATGGCCGTCGGCAAGGCCGGCGAGCCAGCCGAGCGCGACCGGCTGGCCATCTGGTTCGGCGACATCCGGGTCGCCGTCAACGGTGAGCGCGACCCGGACTATTCCGAGGCCGCGGCGTCCCAGGTGATGAAGCAGCCGGAGATCGCCATCCGCGTCGATCTGGGCATCGGACGCGGCACCGGCACCGTCTGGACGTGCGACCTGACCAAGGAATACGTCGCCATCAACGGTGACTACCGGAGCTAGGGCGGGATGCCGGCCGAAGAGGGCGCCTCCGTACGCATGGTTCTCGTGGTTGCCTGCGCCCTGGTGGACGTGGACGGGCGAGTGCTCATGGCTCAGCGCCCCGAGGGCAAGGCGCTGGCGGGGCTCTGGGAGTTCCCCGGCGGCAAGGTGGAGGCCGGCGAGCGGCCGGAGGACACATTGGTGCGCGAGCTTGCCGAGGAACTCGGCATCACCGTCACCCCGCCGTGCCTCGCGCCGCTCACCTTCGCCAGCCACGGCTACGACGACTTCCACCTCCTCATGCCGCTCTATGTCTGCCGGCGCTGGGAGGGGAACCCGCAAGGACTGGAAGGGCAGCCGCTGCGCTGGGTCTATCCCAAGCGTATGCGCGAGCTGCCGCTGCCGCCGGCCGACGAGCCGCTGGTCGCCCACCTCATCGATCTGCTCGGCTGATCCCCTCTTTCCTCCCGCCGCACGGAGCGCCAGGGCGGAAATCGCCCATTTTGCGTGACGTCCGTCACCAACGCGCACGGTTCTGCCGAGGCTGACCGGCCATCGTGACGGGCGTCACTTCGTCGCGGCCGCCTCGTCCCCATTCTCCACTCATCGGCAGGGAAGACCCCCGCCGGAAACGGAGAGGAGAGAGCCATGTTTGCGAAGAAGACGATCATCCTGGTTGCCACGACGCTCGCCATCGCCGGCGGGGCTCTCGGCGCCAACGCCGCCCCGCTGAACGGCGCGAGCTTCGCCACCAACATCGAAAGCCGCACCGTCGAGGTGAAGAAGAGGCACGGTCACGGCGGGCGTCACCATGCCCATCGCGGTCCCGGCCGGCACGGTCACCACGGTCATCGCGGCCCGCATCGCCGTCCCGGCCTGCACGCCTGGGGCCCGGGCTACGTGGGCTACTATCCGCCGCGGCGCTGTCGCATCGAGCGGGTGAAGGTCTACGACCCCTATATCGGTCGCCGGGTCTGGGTCCGTGAGCGGGTCTGCTTCCGCCGCTGACACGCCACGACCATGACGAAGATCCCACAGCGACGACCTCCGGGACTCCAAATCCCGGGGGCGTCGTGCGTCTGTGCCATCTGCCCGACGGGGCACGGGTAGCGATGGGGGCGGTTTGCCGGATAAGAGGGAATGCGAAGCCCGCTCCACCCGCCAAGGATGCCCATGCCCCTGACCCGCGCCGCCCTGCTCGACCGCCTCGCCGCCCGCGGCATCGAGGCCCCGACCACCGACCATCCGGCCGTCTTCACGGTCGGGGAGTCCGAAGACCTTCACGACCGTATCCCCGGCGGCCACTCCAAAAACCTGTTCCTGAAGGACAAGAAGGACAGGGTCTTCCTGGTGTCCGTTCTGGCTGACGCCACGGTGGACCTGAAGCGGATCCACACGCTTATCGGTGCCCAGGGCCGCGTCAGTTTCGGCAAGCCCGAACTGCTGATGGAGTTGCTTGGCGTGGCGCCCGGCTCGGTCACGCCGTTCGGCATCGTCAACGATGGCGACGGCCGGGTGACGGTCATTCTCGACGCCGGGCTTATGGCCCACGACGTCGTCAACTTCCATCCGCTCGAGAACACCGCGACCACGTCCATCGGCCGGGACGATCTCATCCGCTTCCTCACCGAGGAGGGGCATCCCCCACAGGTGCTTGCCGTGACGGACGAGGCGATCGCCGCCGGTTTGTAATCTCCGCGCGAAATGCCCATTTCAGGCACAACAACGGTGTCGGTATGCGCCTTTCCGGCTGCTATCGGCGCTTGAGAGGGGCGATCGCCGGTGCATGGCCGTTCGCCGCGGCGTGACAGGCGGCGTGCGAACGTGGTGTAAGTCGCGTCGAACGGACGACACATCGAGCGCTCGGTAGAAACAGGATCCATCCATGAGTGAGACGCCGATCATTCTCGGAAGCGACGGCCAGCAGGTCCGCAGTGCGCAAGCCGCACCGGCAGCGGCCGACGGCGCGCTCATCAGCGACGCCACCACAGCAACCTTCGCCAGGGACGTGCTCGAGGCGTCGCGCTCGGTGCCGGTGCTGGTCGACTTCTGGGCGCCGTGGTGCGGCCCCTGCAAGCAGCTCACGCCGGTTCTCGAAAAGGCCGTGCAGGACGCGAAGGGAGCCGTGCGGCTGGTCAAGCTGAACATCGACGAAGATCCGCAGATCGCCCAGCAGCTCGGCATCCAGTCGATCCCGGCCGTCATCGCCTTCCAGGACGGACAGCCGGTGGACGGGTTCATGGGTGCGCTGCCGGAAGGCCAGGTGAAGCAGTTCATCGAGCGAGTTGCGGGACCGGCCGGTGCCGGTGCTGGCTCCGCCGAGGCGATTGCCCAGGCCGATGCGCTGCGCCGCTCCGGTGACCTTCAGGGCGCAGCCGATCTCTACGTCGCCGTCCTGCAGCAGGATCCGGAGGCGCTGGAGGCGGTTGCCGGCCTCGCGCTCTGCCAGATCGATGCGGGTCAGGTGGACGAGGCCCGACAGACGCTTGAAATGGTTCCGGCCGACCGGTTGGGCGAGCCGGCCATTGCGGCGGCCTACGCTGCCATCGCCCTTGCCGACGAGGCGGCGGAGGCCGGCGATGTCGGGACCCTGGAGGCCCAAGTGCGCGCCGATCCGGCCGACCATCAGGCGCGGTTCGACCTGGCCGTGGCGCTCGCCGGTCGCAACCGGCGTGACGAGGCCGTCGACCAGCTTCTGGAGATCCTCAAGGTCGACCGGGAGTGGAACGAGGGCGCGGCGCGCACCAAGCTGGTGTCGTTGTTCGATACGTGGGGACCTCAGGATCCGGCCAGCGTCAGAGGGCGGCGCAGGATGTCGTCGCTGCTCTTCTCCTGACCTATATGCGCAGGAACAACCGACGGTTCGGGGGGGACCCGTTCGTCGAGAAGGTCTGAAGCAATGGAAGCAGGCAACAAGAGCTACGGGCGGCCGGCCGACGTGCCGGTCGTCATTCCGGTCTTTCCGCTGGAGGGCGCGCTCCTCCTCCCGGGCGTGCAGATGCCGCTCAACATCTTCGAGCCGCGCTACGTGGCGATGATCGACGCCGCGCTGCGTGCCGATCGGGTCATCGGCATGGTGCAGCCGCGCTTTGACGGTGACGGCAACCTTGGCGGCGACACGCCACCCCTGTGCGAGGTCGGATGCCTCGGCCGGCTCACCGCCTTCCAGGAGAGCGGCGACGGTCGGTATCTGGTGACCCTCTCGGGCATCACGCGGTTCCGCATCGAGGAAGAGATGTCGACCACGACGCCGTTCCGCATGTGCCGGGTCTCCGTCGATGACTATGCCGCCGACCTGGGTGTGCCGCGCGGCGAGGAGGAGGTCGATCGTGATGCCGTCATCAAGGCGTTCCGCGACTATCTTTCCGCCAACGACCTGCAGGCCGACTGGAAGAGCGTCCGCGAGGCGTCGAACGAAACGCTGGTCAACACGCTTTCCATGATGAGCCCCTATGGTCCGGCCGAGAAGCAGGCGCTTCTGGAGGCGCCGAACCTGAAGGCGCGGGCGGAGACGCTGGTCGCGATCACCGAGATCGAGCTGGCGCGCGCCGGCGGAGACGACAACCAAACCATCAATTGAGGCCGTGTCCGCGGTGGGCGGCGCAACGCTGGAGCGATCGATGAACGAAGCGAAGCAGAAGGTCGACCCGAAGCTTCTGGAAATGCTCGTCTGTCCCGTCACCAAGACGACGCTAGAATATGATGCCGAGCGCCAGGAACTGGTTTCCCGGGCCGCCAAGCTCGCCTATCCGATCCGCGACGGCATCCCGATCATGCTGGCCGACGAGGCGCGCCCGCTGGACGCATGACGTTTCGCACTTTTGTTCCCGTCCCGATCAACTTTCTTTTTGGCCGCCATTCCCTCGACAACCCCGATCGAGGTCCCATCTTGACCTGATCGGCTGACCGGCAATCAGGCAACGGAGGGGACCCGTGGGCGGATCGACAGCCAATCGGAAAGTGGTTGAACGGGCGATCAGCGGGTCGGGCGACCTGTTCGCCAAAACGCGGGCCCGGACGCTCGCGCTGGTGGATGGTCTTTCGCCCGAGGATCTGGTCGTCCAGTCCATGGAGGACGCCAGCCCGGCCAAGTGGCATCTGGCCCACACCAGCTGGTTCTTCGAGCAGTTCGTTCTCGGCCAGTACGTGCCGGGTTACCGCTTCTTCGACGAGCGCTACCTCCACCTTTTCAATTCATACTATGTGCAGGCCGGCACGCGTTTCGCGCGGCCTCGGCGCGGCCTCGTGACGCGGCCATCGGCGAGCGAGGTTCTCGACTATCGCCATGCGGTCGACCGGGCGGTGTCCCACCTTCTGGCGAGCCCGCCGAAGGATGCCGCCGTGGAGATAGCGCGGCTTGTCGAGCTCGGCTGTCACCACGAGATGCAGCACCAGGAGCTTCTGCTCACCGATCTCCTGCACGCCTTCTCCTTCAATCCTGAGATGCCGGCCTACCGCGCGCCCGAGCCGCTCGCCGTTACCGCAGGTCGCGAGCCGGAGATTACGTGGCAGGCCTTCGACGGCGGTCTCGTGGAGATTGGGCACGACGGCAAAGGGTTTGCCTTCGACAACGAGGGACCACGCCACAAGGTGTGGCTGGAGCCGTTCGAGCTGGCGGATCGCCTGGCCACCAACCGCGAGTGGCAGGACTTCATCGCCGACGGTGGTTACGAGACGCAGACGCTGTGGCTGTCCGACGGCTGGGCGGTGCGCGAACAGGAGGGCTGGACGACGCCGCTCTACTGGTTCGAGAAGGACGGCGTCTGGTGGAGCTTCGGTCTGCGCGGTGCCCAGCCGGTCGATCCGGACGCCCCGGTGACCCACATCAGCTATTACGAGGCCGAAGCCTTTGCCCGCTGGGCCGGAGCCCGGCTGCCGCGCGAGGCGGAGTGGGAGCACGCTGCGTCGACCGTTCCGGTGGATGGCCACTTCGTCGAGGGCGGCCATTTCCGACCGCGCCCCGCAACCGGCCCGGGCCTGACACAGATGTACGGCGATGTCTGGCAGTGGACCCAGTCGGCCTATTCCCCCTATCCCGGCTTCGTGCCGCCGGAGGGCGCCATAGGCGAGTACAACGGCAAGTTCATGGTGAACCAGTGGGTGCTGCGCGGCGCGTCCTGCGCCACGTCGCGAGCGCATGCCCGCGCGACCTACCGCAACTTCTTCCATCCGCATCAGCGTTGGCAGTTCTCAGGCCTGCGCCTTGCGCGTGATCGCTGATACCCGTTCACGACCGGGCGGCTCCCGCGCCGCTCCACCCGCCGGCCGCCGGCCGTCACGCAACACGACTTCTGGAGGATAGGCCGATGGCGCCTGGCGCAAACGCCGCCCGCACAGAGGAGGACGAGGGGACGACTCTCGATCTCGACTTTGCACAGTCCGTGCTCGCCGGTCTTTCCGCTGCTCCGAAGACGCTGGAGCCAAAATGGCTCTATGACGCGCTCGGCGCCAAGATCTTCGAAGCCATCTGCGAGCTGGATACCTACTACCCGACCCGGATGGAAATGAGCCTCCTTGCCGCCCGGGCACCGGAGATCGCCGAGAGCCTCGGCAAGGACCTGATCCTGATCGAGCCGGGGAGCGGCGAGGGCGTCAAGGTCCGGCTTCTGCTCGATGCGTTGGCGGAGCGGGTGGCTGTTTACGTGCCCGTAGATATCGCCGCGGAGCAGCTCGTCTTCCTGGCCCAGTCGATCAGCGCCGCCTATCCGGACATGCTTGTCGCGCCTGTCGTCGCCGACTTCACCGGCGCTTTCGTGCTTCCCTCAGACCTGCCGGACGGCGAGCGCGTGCTGTTCTTCCCTGGCTCGACCATCGGCAATTTCGAGCCGGACGAGGCGATTGCGCTGCTCGCCCGGCTGCGCGAGGAGAGCCAGGCCGACGACCTGATCATCGGAATTGACACGTGCAAGGATCCCGAGCGGCTGGTGGCGGCCTATGACGATCCGGTCGGGGTCACCGCGTCGTTCAACAAGAACCTGCTCAACCGGATCAACCGGGAGCTCGGTGGGACCTTCGACCTCGCTGCCTTCCGGCACGAGGCCCGCTTCAACGCGGAAAAGAGCCGCGTGGAGATGCATCTGGTCTCGCTCGCCGAGCAGACGGTGACCGTGCTGGGGCAGCCCATCGCGTTCGCCGAAGGTGAGACCATCCACACGGAAAGCTCGCACAAATACGCGCCTGAGGACTTCCAGGCGCTCGCCGTTCGCGCCGGCTGGACGCCCGACCGCTACTGGATCGACGACGAGGGCCTGTTCAGCCTGCACGTGGTCCGGGCCTGAGCAAAGCCAGGCGAAGTGGGCACCGGTTCGCCGTCCGGCTTTGCGATCAAAAGAATCCCCTCACGCCGAGCTCGCTTCGCTCAACGGCTCCGGGTGGGCGCCCTGACCGGGCGGCGCGCGGTCGCGCGCTGGCTCTGCAATCGAAGGCGAAGTGGGCACCGGTTCGCCGGCCGCGATTGCGATCTGGAAGGATGCTCAGTCCAGCTTGGGCTCGGGCAGTCCGCGCCGGCGGCAGGCCGCCATCACCGTGTTCACCAGCAGGAAGCCGATGGTCATCGGCCCGACACCGCCAGGCACCGGGGTGATGGCTCCGGCCATTTCCTTCGCCGGCTCAGTATCAACGTCGCCGACGATACGCGTCTTGCCCTCGCCGCGCTCCGGGGCCGGGATGCGGTTGATGCCGACGTCGATGATGGTGGCGCCCGGCTTGATCCAGTCCGCCTTCACGTAGGCCGGCCGGCCAACGGCGGCCACGATGATGTCTGCGCGCCGGCAGATGTCGGCGAGGTCCTTCGTGCGCGAATGCGCCATGGTGACCGTGCAGTTCTCGTTCTGCAGCAGGAGTGAGACTGGCTTTCCCACCAGGATGGATCGGCCGATTACCACCGCGTCGAGGCCCGAGAGATCGCCGCCACGCGCCTGCTTGGCGAGATCCACGCAGCCCTGCGGCGTGCAGGCGACGAGGGCGGAGCGGCCCAGCACCAGCAGGCCGGCGTTCATCGGGTGCAGCCCGTCCACGTCCTTGGCCGGGTCGATGGTCATCACCACCCGGTCGCTGTCGATGTGCTTGGGCAGCGGCATCTGGACGAGGATGCCGTCCACCTCGGGGTCGGCGTTGAGGCTTTCCACCAGCGCGATGAGCGTGTCCTCGCCGGTGTCGGCGGGAAGCCGGTGCTCGATGGAGCGCATGCCGGTGGCTTCGGTGCGGCGCACCTTGTTCGACACGTAGATGTCGCTGGCCGGATCGTCGCCGACCAGCACGACCGCGAGGCCCGCCGTCAGGCCGTGATCGGCTTTCAGGCCGGCGACGATGTCGGTGACCTTGGCGTCGAGGGCGGCGGCGCGGCTCTTGCCGTCGATGATCGTGGCGGTCATGCGGTGCTCCGGTCGGAGAAGGAAAATCGAACCCTTCCTAGACCATGCCGGCGACCGGGGAAACGACCGGGCGCGACATCACGATCTTCGATCCGCGCCATCAGGCACGCGGATCGACCGGGTTCAGAGCGCTGGAAGATCTGAGAGGATCTGTGCCACCTTGTCGGGCGCCGCATCGAACCGCACGGTCTTGATTCGTGCGGTGTGGCCGGCCTTGAGCGCAACGGCCGATTTCGGCAGCCCGAACGCCTTGGCCAGGAGCCCCTCGAGGGCGGCGTTCGCCTTGCCCTTGTCGGGGATGGCGCGCACGCGTGCCGCGACCACTTCCGTTCCGTCTGAAAGTTTGCGGATACCGTCCAGCGCGTCGCGGTCCGCCTTCGGCGTCAGCCGGATCCGCACGAGAACGCCGTCGCCGTCCGGCGTCAGAACGGCCGCAACCGACATGGCCCGGCCTGCCGTTCGCGCGTCAGATCACCAGCGGCGCAAGATTGTTGATGATGAGCTGCTGCAGGAAGAACAGGAGCAGCAGGAGCACGATCGGCGAGATGTCGATGCCGCCCAGATCCGGCAGGATGTTGCGGATCGGCCGCAGCACCGGTTCGGTCATCTTGTAAAGGGCATTGCCCACCATGCCGATGAACTGGTTGCGCGGGTTCACGACGTTGAAGGCGTAGAGCCAGGAGAAGATGGCCGCCGCGATGATGATCCAGGTGTAGATCTTGATCGCGAGCAGAAGGACCTGAATGAGCGACAGCATGCTGGCTCCGCAGCCGGTGTGATCGTGGAGGCTCGCGGCGCCGGACGCCGCCGCGGAGCGTGCGGTAACTGATCGTCACATAGCGGTCGCATCCGTCCGCCGCAAGGTGCGGACGGAGCGTGCCGTGGCCGTCGCGCTCAGCCGCGCAGCGTGCCGCCGGTGGCCTTGGCCACGGCCGCGACCACCTTCTCGCCGACCTTGTCGATCTCCTCGTCGGTCAGCGTCTGCTGGCGCGGCTGCAGGGTGACCTCGATGGCGACGGACTTCTTGCCGGGCTCAATGCCGGTGCCGCGGTAGACATCGAACACGTCGACGCCGGCGATCAGGGTCTTCTCCGCACCGCGCGCGGCGCGCAGCAGGTCCGCCGCCTCGATCGCCTCGTCGACCACGAAGGCGAAGTCGCGGGAAACCGGCATCAGGTCGCTTGCGGCAAGTGCCGGCTTGACCTTGGTCGGCTTCTGCTTGGCGGGCGGCACCGCGTCGAGATGCAGCTCGAAGGCCACCACCGGGCCATCGGCGTCCAGCAGGTCCAGGACCTTCGGATGCAGTTCGCCGAAATGGCCGAGCACGATCGGGCCGAGGCGCAGGGTGCCGGAGCGGCCGGGATGCATCCAGGACGGCGCGTCTCGGCTGACCTGCACACGCTCCGCCGGCGTGCCCACGGCGGCCAGCACCGCCAGCGCATCGGCCTTGGCGTCGAACACGTCGACGGCGCCGGAATTGCCCGACCAGTGGCGGCCGGTGCCGGCCGGCTTGGCGGTGCCACGGCGGATGCCCGTGGCGGCCGTCTTCTGGTCCTGCGGGCCGTCGCCGAGGAAGACCTGACCCACCTCGAATATCGGCTGGTCCGGCATGCCGCGATCGGCGTTCTTCTGCAGGGCGCGGACAAGGCCGGGCACCTGGCTCGGGCGCATGTCGGACAGGTCGCTGGCGATCGGATTGGCCAGCGCCAGCTCGGGCTGACCGCCACCGAAGGCCTCCGCGTGGGGCTTCGACACGAACGACCAGGTTAGCGCTTCCACGAAGCCGCGCGCGGCCAGGGTGCGCCGGGCACTGCGGGTGCGCACCTGCATCGGCGTCAGAACCTTGCGCGAGACCGGCGTCAGGCGGGGCATCGGCTGCGACGGAATTTCGTCCACGCCGACGATGCGCACCACCTCTTCGACCAGGTCGGCCTTGCCCTCGACGTCGCCGCGCCAGGTCGGCGCCGTCACGTCGAGCACGTCGCCGGAGCCGGCGACCTCGAAGCCGAGCACGGTGAGGATCTCCACGATCCGCGCGTGCGGCACCTCGATGCCAGAGAGGCGCGCCACTTCGGAAACCGGGAAGGCGATTGTGCGGCGCTCCGCCGGGATCTCGCCGACCAGCAGCACCTCAGACGCCGTCCCGCCGCACAGCTCCAGCACCAGCTTCGTGGCGAGCTCGATGCCGGGCAGGGTGAAGGCCGGGTCGACGCCGCGCTCGAAGCGGAAGCGCGCGTCGGACACGACGTTTAGGGCGCGGCCGGTACGGGCGATCGACAGCGGATCCCACAGCGCCGATTCGATCAGCACGTCGGTGGTTTCTTCCGAGCAGCCGGTTTCCTCGCCGCCCATCACGCCGCCGATGGACTCCACTCCCGCCTCGTCGGCGATGACGCACATGGTCTCGTCGAAGGTGTAGGTGCGGCCGTCCAGCGCCAGCAGCGTCTCGCCGGCATTCGCGCGGCGCACGGTCAGATCGCCGTTGACCTTCCCCGCGTCGAACACGTGCAGCGGCCGGTTCTGGTCGTAGGTGAGGAAATTGGTGATGTCGACGAGGGCGTTGATCGGGCGCAGGCCGATGGCGATGAGGCGCTGGCGAAGCCACTCCGGCGACGGGCCGTTCTTCACGCCGCTGACCTTGCGCAGGGCAAAGGCCGGGCAGATCGGGTCGCCTTCGGGGAAGGACAGGGTGACGCCCACCGGGCAGGGGCCGTCGCCCGTCACCGGGGCGATCGCGGTTTCCTTCAGCCGGCCGATGCCGGCGGCCGCGAGATCACGCGCCACGCCGAAGACGCCCAGGCAGTCGGCGCGGTTCGGGGTGATGGCGATCTCGATCATCGGATCGTCGAGACCCGCCCAGGCCGCGTAGGCGGTGCCCACCGGCGCGTCGTCGGGCAGGTCGATGATGCCGGAATGTTCGTCCGACAGACCCAGCTCGCGCTCCGACAGAAGCATGCCGCGGCTCTCCACGCCGCGGATCTCGCCGACCTTCAGGTCCACGCCTGTGCCGGGCACATGGGTGCCGGGCGGCGCGAAGACGCCGGTCATGCCGGTGCGTGCGTTCGGGGCACCGCAAACCACCTGGATCGGAGTGCCGTCGCCGGCATCGACCATGCAGACGCGCAGCCGGTCGGCGTTGGGGTGCTGCTCGGCGGACACCACCTTGGCGACCACGAACGGCGCCAGCGCGGCGGCAGCGTCGGTGATCTCCTCGACCTCCAGGCCGATCATGGTCAGCGCCGTGGAGATCTCGTCGAGGGAAGCCTTGGTCTCGAGGTGGTCCTTCAGCCAGGACAGGGTGAACTTCATGATGGGAGCACTTCGGCGATGGGAACGGGGCGGCCCTCTTCGGGCCCGATCGTGAGCAATCCGATTGGGGCCTGATCTAGAGCATTTTTGCTTCGTGTGTCACCCGGCGATAAGAATTGCCGCCCGGCCGCGCGTCCTGCGACGGTCGGTTCGCGCGAAAGTCCGTCCCATGTGTTCCGTGAACCCGCTCCCTTCGACCCGGTGCACCGATCAGGCCGGCCGGCCATGATCGGAGAGCTGGCGCTGCTGGACGCGAACGGCGGGCTGCAGGCGGGCATCGTCCTGTGGATCGCGGGCGTGTTCCTCCTGGCCGGTGGCATCAAGGGTATCGTCGGCGTCGGTCTGCCGACGGTGGCAATCGTCCTTCTGGCACCGACCCTCGGGCTGCCGGCGGCCATCGCGCTGCTCACCATTCCGACGCTCGTCACCAACATCTGGCAGGCGCTGGCGGGCGGCGGAGCGGCGACCACTTTCCGGCGCATCTGGCCGTTCCTGGCGGCGGCCGCGCTCACCGTGTGGATCGGCGCAGGCGCGTTGACACGGGTGAATCTCAGCTATCTCACGGCGCTTCTCGGCCTGGTCCTCATCACCTATTCGACGATCAGCATGCTCGGCCTCCGCTTTGCGCTCGCGCCCGGCAGGGAGCGCGTGGTGGGCATCGCCGCCGGTCTCGTCAACGGTGTCGTCACCGGCATGACCGGCTCCTTCGTGATGCCGGGCGTGATCTATCTGCAATCGCTCGGACTGACGCGCACGCAGCTTATCCAGGCGCTCGGAATGCTGTTCTCGTCATCCTCGGTGACCCTGTCGCTGGCTCTGGCCGACCGGGGTATCATGACGGCCTCGCTCGGCATCGGCTCCCTTATCGGTCTCCTTCCGGCACTGGTCGGCGTCGCCCTCGGTCAGCGGCTCCGCAACCGCCTGCCGGAAGCGGTCTTCCGGCGCGCCTTTTTCGGGGCACTGTTTGCCGCAGGCGCGCTGATCCTCGTGCGCTCGGTCGTCTGAGCCGGCCGCCGGCTGCTGCTGACCTGTGAATCCCGCAATGCTGGATTGTCGAGCGGATGCTTGATCCGGGTCGGACGACGGGCGACAAGAGTTCGCTCAGCCGAGCCGAGAAGAACCGGCTGCCCGGCATCGGTCCTGTCCGGCCACGGTGAGAAGAAGGTGCCCGATGGGTCTGGATCCCTACTACACGTGGCCGGTGATCGGGGCTCTGCTCGGGCTTTACCTCCTGGGCGGCTTCGTGAAGGGGGCGGCCGCCTTCGGCCAGCCGCTGGTGACGGTTTCCCTCGCCGCGATGTTCATGCCGGTGCCGATCGCCATCGGGATCTCCGTCATTCCGTCCATCTTGGTCAACCTGATCCAGGGCTACGCGTCGCGTCAGGCCGCGCCGCGGCTGCCGCGCTACTGGCCGTTCTACCTGGCCCTCATCATCGGCATCCTGATCGGGCTCAGGATCTTCTCCATGCTGGACCAGGGGGCGCTGCAGGTCATCATCGGCTGCCTGCTCATCGTCTTTTCCGCGGTTCAGTTGTCCGGCCTGACGCCGCCATTGAGCCCGCCGCCGCGGGCTCCCGTGCTCGCGGCGACCGGGCTGGTGTCCGGCCTGCTGGCCGGCACAACCTCCTTCGTCGCCTTCCCGTCGTTGCCGGTGTTCATCGCCTACGGTCTGGACCGCAGGCTCTTCGCGCTGGTCACCTCGGTGATGTTCACCATCACGCTGCTGATGGTTGGCGGCGGGCTGACGGTCCTCGGTCTGATCGGGCGCAGCGAACTCGTCATGGGGCTGGTCTGCTGTATCCCGTCCTATCTGGGCCAGCGGGTTGGTCTGGCGGTCCGCGAGCGGATGTCGGTCTCTGCGCTCAGCATCCTGGTGAACATCATACTGGCGCTCATCGGCGTGACCTTCCTCGTGCGCAATTTCGCGAAAATGCTGTTCTGAGCCTGCTCAGGGCTCCACGCTGAGGCGGTCCATCGCGATCTGCAGAAGGCCGAACCGGGTCGGGATGCGGATGTCCACCGGCACCAGGAAAACGCTGTCGGAGCCCGGATCGGGAAGCGGCGCCAGCCACACCTCCATGCGGGAATTCTCCTTCAACTCCCGGATCTCGCGCTTGCCTTCCCGGTGACCGGCGACGGGCGTGTAGTCGATCCGGCAGACGATCACCGGCCCCTGGTAGGCCTTGCTGCCGCCGTCGAACCGGTCGCGGCGCTTGTAGGTGAGGCGGACGTCGTAGCGCTGCTCGCCATCGAAGATCGGCACCGTGCGGTCGCAGGAGTGAGAGCCGGCTGGCGCCTTTACCTGCCATACGAGTGCGGAGACGGGATCTGTGATGCCGCGCTTGTGGGCGTCGGTCAGCACGACCCGGTCCGGTTCGGGATCCTTCTGTTCCGGCTCCGGCTCCACCGTGAGGCCGGTGACGGTGTTGCCGCGGATCGCCATGTCCAGCCGGGAGCTGTTGTCGCCTTCCCGGTAGGTGTAGCCGAACGACGCCGGGACCGGCCGGTCGTTGGCCATCCGCCCGGAGGCAGTCGCCGTGCCGCGCGCATCGGTGATCAACCGGCTCAGGCCGCTCGCCTTGCCTTCGCCGGAGAGCGTGTAGGCGGTGTCGGTTACTTCGGCGGTCACGCTCGATTCGCCGATCTTGTAGCCGGCTATGGATATGTCGTAGCGGCTCTTGAACGTCGCAGCGTCGGCCGACGCAGCCGTGAGCGCGGTAACCCACAGGCCCGCAAACACGGCGCGCGACAGGGTGGCGAGGCGGATCGGTCGGTTCGTCATGGGACGGGAATGCACTCCTCGGTGGTCCGCCTTCATCTAAGTCGCCCCGGCGAGAGATCCAGTTCCGAAGCAAGGATCGGGCGTCTGGCCGCATCCATGCGAATGTCGCATCATTGCTGCAGGCTTTCGCCGTCTCGTCCTCGTGGAGCGCTCCCCATCATGCTGACGCTTTTTTTCTCGCCGGGTACCTGCGCACTCGCCACCCACATCGCACTGGAAGAGGTGGGCGCGGATTACACGCTCAGTCGCATCGACTTCGGCAAGGATCAGCAAAACGCGCCCGAGTTCCTGAAGTTGAATCCGAAGGGCCGCGTGCCGGCGCTGGTGACGGACGCCGGCGTCCTGACCGAAACGCCGGCGCTGCTCGCATGGGTCGCCCAGACCTGGCCTGAGGCCGGGCTGGCGCCCCTCCACGACCCGTTTGCGTTTGCCCGGGTCCAAGCGGTGAACTCCTATCTCTGCTCGACGGTGCATGTGGCGCATGCTCATGGCCGGCGCGGCTATCGCTGGGCCGACGATCCGGCCGCCCACGAGGCCATGCGCGAGAAGCTGCCCGCCTCCATGAGCGCGTGCTTCCAGATCATCGAGGACAGCATGCTGGAAGGACCCTGGATGTTCGGGGACACCTACACGATCGCCGACCCCTACCTGTTCACCATCGCCCGTTGGCTGGACATGGACGGGGTCGACATGGCCGGCTTCCCGAAGGTGGCGGCACACTTCGAGGCCATGCAGGAGCGTCCCGCCGTCGCTGCCGCCCTGAAGGGCCAGGGGCTCTGATACCCGGGCGACAGTCGGCGCGAGGCGGAAAGGCGGTCGACCGGGCGGCCCCCAGGCGTCCGGGGCTGGTTCTTGCCACGCTCTGCGGCGCAGTTCTCATCGCCCAGATCGACGTCAACATTGTCAATCTGGCCGCCCACCCGATCGGCGCCTATTTCGACGTCCGCGTCGGCACGCTGCAGTGGGTCGTGGACAGCTACAACGTCTTCTACGCGGTGTTGCTGATCACGGGCGGCCTGCTCGGCGACATGTACGGCCGCCGCCGGGTGTTCATGAGCGGGGTGGCGCTTTTCGTGTCGGCTTCGATCGTCTGCGCCGCGGCGCCGACGGTGGAGGTGCTGATCGTCGGACGGGCCCTCACCGGCGTGGCCGCCGCGCTGCTGGTACCGTCGTCGTTGTCCATCCTCAGCGTGGCCTGGCCCGATCCGGCGGCCCGCTCGCGCGCGCTGGGGATCTGGGCGGCCTGCAACGGCCTCTCTATCGCGATAGGCCCAACCCTCGGCGGCTTCCTTCTGGGCGCGTTCGGCTGGCGTAGCATCTTTCTCGTGGTGGTGCCCATCGGCCTCGTCGTGCTGCCGCTGGCGGCGATTGTGCTGACGGAATTGTCGGATCCCAAGAACCGCCGGTTCGATCTGGGCGGCCAGATCCTGGGCGCGATCGCGCTTGGAGCGCTCGCCATCGCGACGATCGAGGTCCACCGCAACGCGGAAGTCGCGCTTGCCGGTGCCTCGGTCTTCCTCGTCGCGCTGATCCTGTTCCTGCGCCGGCAAGCGCGGCTCGGGGCCGAAGGGCTGGTGCCACCGGACATCCTCGCAAGCCTGGAATTTCGCGGGGCGGCCGCCGCGGCTTCGGCCATGACGTTTGGCATGTACGGGCTTTATTTCGTCCTGCTTCTCACCTGGCAGAGCCTCGACCATTTCGGCCCGGTGGCGTCCGGAATGGCGCTGATCCCGATGGCGCTGGCCTTCGTTATCGTCGCGTCCTTTTCCGGCTTCCTCTCGGGGCGCCTGGGAAAGCGGCTCATGCTATCCGGGGGCATCGCCACGATTGCGGTTGGAACGGCCATCGTGGCGGCGCTGGCGACGGTCTCGATGCCCGCGACGCAGATTGGCCTGGTGCTCGCCGGCGTGGGCATGGGAATGGTGATGGGCCCCATGGCGGCTGTGGTGGTCGAGGCCGTTCCAGCCGCCCGTGTAGGCACGGCCTCGGCGCTGCTCAACGTGGCGCGCATCGTCGGGGCGACGCTCGGCGTGGCGGCAATGGGGACCTTGTACGTCTTCGGCGGTTCGGGCGAGTCCGGTCTGCAACTGGCGCTGGGTGCGGCCGTGGCGCTCCAGCTCGGATGCGCGGCGATCGCCTGGGCATGCCTCGCCGATACCGGCGCGGCGAAGCCGCGTCGGCCCAAGTGAGATCGGAGGCGCCTAGAGGCTCGCGTCCTCCACGCCGATCCGGCGATAGGCGGCCTCGACGAAGGCGTACAGGGCGAAGGCCACGAGACCCAGTGCGATGGCCAGCAGCGCAAGCCAGCCCATGGGCAGGTCCTGGATCCACCGCAGCGCATCTTCCAGGCCAGGGGCGTCCTGGGCGTCGTAGATGCCGCCGCCGTAGAAGGCGAGGATACCGATGACGATGAAAATGACGCCGCGCGCGATCAGGCCGAAGGCGCAGATCGGCTTGACGACGCCCAGCTTGTTGTAGTCGGGGTCGAAATATTTCTCGAAGCCGGCCGTCCAGCCCTTCTTGATGTGGGCGATGCCGATGCCGACCGGGATGAGCGCAAGCGCCAGCGCCACGTACCGGCCCCAGGTATGGCCGAACAGCGAGGACAGCCAGCCGCTGGTGGGATCGCCGCCACCCCCACCTCCGCCCGACTGGCCGAGCTGGAAAACGAGGCTTGCTGCGAAGATGGCCAGACCGACGTGAATGAGGCCGCTGGCGAACATGGCGAAGCGGATGACGATGCCCTTGGCATCGGTCCCGTGATTGTCCGGATCGCCGATCGCCTGGATGAAGCGCCAGCCGGCGAAAGCGACGAGGCCGACGCCCACCAGGCCGAGAAGCACGCCCCCGAACGGCTGATGCAGCAGCGAGCGCAGGGCGCCTTGCGTGTCCTCCGTACTGCCTGAACCGATCGCCGCCAGGATCGCGAAGAAGCCAACCACGAGATAGACGACCCCGCGCGCCGCGTAGCCGCCGCGCGCTGCCCAGTTCAAGCCATTCGACACGCCCATCAAGCAACCCCTGGTGTTCGGAAAGGACACGCGACCAACGCCCCCGGGGGAAGTCGGTTCCTCCCCGTGCTGGCGGCGCGAGGTGTCGTGACGCGGCTTCCGCAGTCGTCGTCAAGCCGTTGCCGAAGTCGTGCAGACCGACAAGCACTGTCTTGCAACGATTTCGGTAGCTGGGCGGTCTGGCTGGTGCCAATGTTCCGGCGGGGGACGGATGGGCCACCTGGCCTCTCCGTCAGGGATGCACAGGCGCCGTCAGGCGAGGGAAGGGGAATTGAATGTGTAACGATCACAGCACGGGGCTGACGCGTCGGGGGCTTCTTGGGGCCGGGGCTCTTGCCGCATCGGCGGCGCTTGCCGGGGGATTCGTGAGGCCTGCGGTGGCGCAGTCGTCGGAGATGAAGGCGGCGCCCAACGACATTGCGCCCGACGAGGCCATGCGCCGCCTGATGGACGGCAACGCCCGCTACGTAGAGAATCTCACCCAGAACCGCGACATGGCCGCCGGTCGCGAGGCCCGGGCCGCGGCGCAATATCCTTTCGCCGGCATCCTTTCCTGCGCCGATTCCCGCGTTGCGCCGGAACTGGCCTTCGACCAGGGGCCGGGCGAGCTGTTCGTGGTGCGTGTGGCGGGCAATTTCGTCGACACCAACGGGCTCGCCAGCATGGAATTCGGCGTTGCCGTCCTCGGCATCCCGTTCCTCATGGTGCTCGGCCATTCCAGCTGCGGAGCGATCTCGGCAACCATCGACGTGATCGAGAACGGCACCGAGCTGCCCGGTCACCTGCCGTCGCTGACCGATGCGCTGAAGCCGGGTGTAGAGAAGGCGCTGGCCACCAAGCCCGCCGACCCGCTGGTTGCTGCGACGGAAGAGAACGTCCGCTACAACGTGGAGAAGCTGAAGACCGCGACGCCCATCGTCGCCGAGGCCGTTTCCGCCGGCAAGCTCAAGATCGTCGGCGGCGTCTACGACATTGCCACCGGCAAGGTCGAACTCGTCTAGCCGGCGCCACCGCCCGCACCTATTGCGGGCATGGACTGAAATCGGGGGGCGGGCCGCGTGCGGCCCGCCCCCTTTTCGCGTCAGCCGCGCGGCGGGATCGCCAAGCCGCGCTCGACCGCCGGACGCGCCAGGCAGCGGTCCAGCCACTCAGGCACGCGGCTGAGCCGGTCATAGCCGACAAGGTCGCCGGCCTCGTAGAAGTCCACGAGACTGCGAACCCAGCCCATCATCGAGATGTCGGCGATGGTGTAGGCGTCGCCCATGATCCAGGCGCGATCCTCAAGGCGGGTCTCCATGACGCCGAGCAGACGGCTGGCCTCGTTGACGTAGCGCTCCAGCGGCCGCTTGTCCTCGATCTCCTTGCCGGCGAACTTGTGGAAGAAGCCGAGCTGGCCGAACATCGGGCCGATGTGGCCCATCTGGAAGAAGACCCACTGGATGGTCTCGTAGCGGGCCGCCGGGTCGGCCGGGATGAGCTGGCCGGTCTTCTCGGCGAGATAGACGAGGATCGCGCCGGATTCGAACAGCGCCATCGGCTTGCCGCCCGGTCCGTCGGGATCGATGATTGCGGGGATCTTGCCGTTCGGATTGAGCGCAAGGAACTCGGGCGTCCAGGTCTCGTCCTTGCCGATGGCGACGGTGTGGGCCTCGTAGGGAAGGCCGGTTTCCTCCAGCGCGATGGAGACTTTCACGCCGTTCGGCGTCGGGAAGGAATAGAGCTGCAGCCGCTCGGGATGCTGCGCCGGCCAGCGGCCGGCGATCGGGAAGGCGGACAGGTCGGACATGGTCGGCTCCGGTGGGATGCGCGGTGGCGGGCGGAGCCGGCCTGCGGCCCCGGGTCGCCGCACCCTATCAGAGCGACGCGGCTCCCGCCGAGGGGGCACGGATCGTCTTGTACATGATGGTCGTGGCGTCGAGCCGCGTGCGGGCCGGGTCGATGCAGTAGTCGGGGATGGTGCCGATGGCGACGTAGCCCAGCGAGGCATAGAGCGGTTCGGCGAAGTCGCCGGTGCGGGTGTCCAAAGTGATCAGCGAGCGCTCCAGCGCGGCCGCCCGGTCCTCCAGGGCCGCCATCAGCGCCCTTGCGATCCCCCGGCGGCGTGCCTCCGGGTGCACCAGGAGTTTCGTCACCTCCGCCCGGTGGGGCTGGTTCGGCGGCGTGTCCACGTCCAGCTGTACGGTCCCGACGACACGGCCGTCGATTTCCGCTATCCATAGGGTGCGGGTGCCGGCGGCGATCGCCGGCAGGACTTTTCGGGCAAAGAAGAGCTCTGCCTCCGCCTGCGTAAACGGCCAGACGAAGTTGACGCTGGCGCCCGCCGCGACGCAGGCGTGGAGAAGCGCGCCCAGTTCGGACAGACGCGCTTCGGCCTCCGCTGCGGTCAGGCTCGACAGGACAGGCGGGTGCGCGGACATTGATTACACCATGAACAGGACATAGCGGGCGCCGGTGTCGGCCGGCGTTTCGAACAGGCTCGGGCCGTAAAGCTGGTAGCGCAGGCAGTCGCCCGGCCGGAGCGCATGGACGCGGCCCTCGATGGTGACGGTCACCGTTCCCTCTATCAGCATCAAATGGTGCTCCAGGCCGGGCCGGGGCGGCGCCTCGTAGGCGAGCCGCGCGGCGGCGGGCAGCTTGCCTTCCAGCACTTCGCCGGCCAGCGTTTGCGAGGGCGGCGAAACGGAGCGACGGCGAAATCCGGTGTCCGGATCCACCCAGACCGGCTGCGCCTCGCGCAGCACCACCGACTCGAAATCGCCCTCCACCAGATGCATCAGCCGCGACAGGGTGAGCCCGTGAGCCGCGCAGAGCTTGCCGAGCACGCTCGCCGTCGGACTGACTTCGCCGTTCTCCAGGCGCGACAGCGTCGCGCGGCTCACCCCGGTGCGGTGGGCAAGCTGATCCAGCGACCAGCCGCGCTCTGCCCGCAGCGCGCGCAGTCTCTCGGCGATCCGGCGGTCCGCTGCATCTTTTGTGAGAGAATCTTCCATATATGAGAAAGTGCGCCGTTCATGACGGATTGTCAACGCGGCGCATTCAAATACGAAGATACCCTGACTGCTGGCGTCGCCATGGTGGCGGGCGCCGTTACAGAATTCGCTTCACAGAGGCATTCGAGATGATCACGAAGACGATGAGGACCGCGTCCACCGGGCTGCGGCTTCTGGCTGGGGCGCTCGCATTCACACTGGCCGCCACCCCGGTCGCCCAGGCCTGCACGGGCATCACGCTCACTGCCCAGGACGGCACCGTCGTGCGCGCCCGCACGATGGAGTTCAACGTCAACCTGGAATCGAACGTGATCCTGGTGCCGCGCGGCTACGCCCGCACCGGCTCCACACCCGACGGCAAGGCCGGCCTGGAGTGGAAGGCCAAGTATGCCTCGGTCGGCACCAACCCGATGGGCCTGCCGCTCATCGTCGACGGGTTGAACGAGAAGGGGCTTTCCGTCGGGCTCTTCTACTTCGCCCAGTCGGCCGGCTATCAGCCCTACACCGCCGACGATGCCGCGCGGACCATCGCGCCGCAGGAGCTCGGCTCCTTCATGCTCGACAGCTTCGCCACCGTGGCGGAGGTCAAGTCGGCGATCCCGGACGTTCTGGTCGCGCCTGTGATCTTCGAGAAGTTCAACATGGTCCTGCCGGTCCACTACATCGTGACGGACCCGACGGGCGCCTCGATCGTCATCGAGTATGTCGACGGCAAGCTGAACATCCACGACAACGGCATCGGGATCATCACCAACAATCCGCCGTTCGACTGGCACATGACCAACCTGCAGAACTACGTGAATCTGGGCCTGGAAAATGCGCCGCCGCAGAAGCTGGGTGACGTGACCATCGAGGGGCTCGGCCAGGGCACCGGCCTGCTCGGCCTGCCCGGCGACTTCACGTCCCCGTCGCGCTTCGTGCGGGCCGCGATCTTCGCCCACGGCATCGATCCGACAACCACCAGCGAGCACGGCGTGTTTCAGGCCTTTCACATCCTGAACAACTTCGACATCCCGAAGGGCGTGGCCCGGGAAGACGAGAAGGACAAGGAGGGCAACATCGTCTCCGACTACACCCAGTGGACGAGCGCCAACGATCTGGCCAACAAGCGCTTCTACTTCCGTACCTACGAGAACAGCGACATCCGCGTCGTCGACCTGACCAAGCAGGAACTCGATGCGAGCGACATCCAGACCTGGTCCATGGGCGGCTTCGAGGTTGCCCACGAGCTCGGCGCACCGGAGTAGGCGCAGCGGGGGGCGGTGCGGGCCGGTTCCGCCCCTTCTTCCCTCTCCGGAGGCGATGATCGTGAAGGCGGCCAGCCACGGGCAAGCTGCGGTTGCTACCCGAACCGGTGTTTGAGGCGGGGGAGGGACCCTGCTACTTCTTGCACTATGGCCGGATGGCGGACGCTTCGGCGCGACCGCAGGCCCTACCCATGACGATCAGGCACGGTCGATGGACGACCTCCTCGAGAGACTTCTGGACCTCTACGAGCACACGCCGGTGCTGGTCGCCGCCTACGACGGTTTCGACCGGCTCCGCTACGCCAACCGCGCTTTTCGCGCGGCATTCTTCGTCGGTCCGGACGAGCAGCCCTCCTGGTCGGAAATCATCCGGCGCAATCACCGCGAAGGCCGTGGAACCGTCATCCGCAATCCCGACCTGGAAGCCTGGCTGACCAGCACCCAATCCCGGCGGGGAAAGGTCGGCTACCGAGCCTTCGAGACCGACATGGTGGACGGCAGCTGGCTCTACATGACGGAAACGGTCCAGCCCAATGGCTGGATGCTCTGCATCGCGTCCGATGTGACCCGTCTCAGGCCGGACGAACGGTCGGTGCGCCAGGATCTCGACTTCGCCATCAAGGCGTCGAACACCGATGAGCTCACCGGCGTGGCCAACCGCCGTTACACCATGGCGCGCGCAGCAGAGATGCTGCAGGCCCGGGACGAGGCACGGTCCGGGAACGGCGCGTTCGCGCTTCTCGATCTCGACCATTTCAAGTCGATCAACGACCGGTTCGGCCATCAGACCGGAGACCGGATCCTGGAGGATTTCGTCAAGCGGTTACAGCCGCTGGTCAGGCGGGCCGACTGTTTCGGCCGTGTTGGTGGCGAGGAGTTCGCGCTTGTCCTGCCGAAAACTCCGGTCGAGGAAGCGGTGCTCATCGTCGAGAAGATGCTGTCGATGATCCGCATGAACCGGCCGCTGCCCGAGCGGCCGGACTTCGCCTACACCTTCTCTGCGGGTGTGGCCGCGATTGCGCCGGCCGACACCTTGACCGACCTCTACGGTCGCGCGGACAAGGCGCTCTATCTCGCCAAGGTCAGCGGCCGGAACCGCATCGAGGTCAACATCAGCCAGCGCAACCGGTCCAGCGCGACGCTCTGAACCGGACCGGCCTAGGCGTCCGGCGCAATGCGCACGATGCTGCTGCCCGAGCCGCGGGTTTCCGTCACCGCGTAGACGGCACCGTCCGGGCCGACCTTCACGTCACGAACCCGGGCGTCGAGCGGCAGCCACTCTTCTGCCGAGACCCGGTCGCCATCCATGTGCAGGATCACCACGCCACGGCTCTGCAGGCCGCCGACCAGAAAGGCGCCGTTCCATTCGGGGATCAGGTCGGCATCATAATAATCCATGCCCGACGGGGCGATCACCGGATCCCAGTAGTAGATCGGCTGCTCCATGCCGTCCTTGGCAGTGATCCCCTGGCCCACCGGCGAGCCGCCGTAGGTAAGGCCGTAAGTGATGACCGGCCAGCCATAATTCTTGCCGGCCTCAGGCCTGTTCAACTCGTCGCCGCCGCGCGGGCCGTGCTCCACGGTCCACAGTTGGCCGTCCGGGCCGATGGTTGCCGATTGCAGGTTGCGGTGGCCGTAGGACCAGATTTCCGGCAACGCCTCGCCGCTTTTCGCATAGGGGTTTCCGTCGGGAACGGATCCGTCGGGATTGATCCGGAAGACCTTGCCGAGGCCCGAGCCGAGGTCCTGGGCCTGGTCGCGGATCGGTGTGTCGGAGCGTTCGCCAACGGTCACGAACAGCGTTCCGTCCGGCGCGAAAGCCAGTCGCGATCCGAAATGCTTGCTGCCGGCATAGGCCGGCGTCTGTTGGAAGATGACCTCCGTCCCGCTGAGGCTGCCGCCGCCATTGCCATCTCGGTCGAGACGGGCACGGGCGACACTGGTGGCGTTTTCGCCGCCACCGCGGGGTTCCGCGTAGGAGAAGTAGATTATGCCGCTGTCGGCGTAATCGGGGGCAAGCGCGACATCGAGAAGGCCGCCCTGGCCGTCGGCATCCACCTCCGGAACACCCTGGATCTCGGGGCCGGCGGCCCCGTCGCGGCTCACGATGTGCATCGTTCCGCGCTTGGCGGTAATGAGCGCGCCGCCTTCCGGAAGAATTTCCAGGCCCCAGACCTGCGGCAGACCCGTGGCGACCTTTTCCGCGCTGACATTGGCGTTCTGCGCCGGCTGCGGAGCGCGGGTCTGCCCCTGGAAGGCCGGGGACTGATCGGGGGCATTCGGCGCTCCGGTCTGGACCGGCGGTCGGGCGTCGGTCGACTGGGCGAACGCGGGGCCGGCGAAGGCGAGGACGGCGGCGACCGGCAGGGCAAGAGAACGCATGAAGACCTCTCCGTCGGTGCGGGGTGGGTGCAGACCGACAACCGTGTGTGCCGGTTCGAAGTTCCCGGGAAGGTGGGGCAGGGTCCAAGCTCAACAACCCGTACGGGCCGATCTTGAACCGGTTGTGAACGCGGACGCTTCAGCCGAGGCGGGTGAGCACGATGCCGCTGACAATGACCACGGCAGCCAGCATGCGGACGCGCGTCAGCGGTTCGCGCAGGATCAAGACCGAGATGGCGGCGGCAAACAGCACGCTGGTTTCGCGCAGCGCGGCGACGAGCGGGATCGGCGCCTGGGTCATGGCCCAGATGGCCGTCCAGTAGGCGGCGAACGACATGGCCCCGCCGGCCATGCCGCTTTTCCAGTAGGGGCGGAGCGCGCGAAGGCCGGCAAGCCCGCGTGCCACCAGTAGCACGATCAGCATCGCCAGTCCGTCGAAGAAGAACAGCCAGACGGCGTAGCTGTGGGCGGAGCCGTTGGCGCGGGCGCCGAGACCGTCGGTGATGGTGTAGGCGGCGATGAAAGCGGATGTGGCCAGCGCGAAGACGACGGCCGAGCGCTCCAGTCGGGCGATGTCGCGACCGCCCCGCATGGACATCAGCGCCACGCCTGCCGCCAGGATGAGGATGCCGGTTGTCTGCAGCGCTGTCAGCGCTTCGCCCACGAGCGTGAGCGAGACGAGAGAGACCAGCAGTGGCGCCGCGCCCCGGGCGATCGGGTAGACCTGTCCCAGGTCGCCGGTCCGGTAGGCCTGCACGAGGAACAGGTTGTAGCCGATGTGGAAGGCCACCGAGGCGGCCAGGAAGGGCCACGCTTCGATTACCGGAATGGCGACGAAGGGCAGCGGCACCAGCGAGGCGATCCCTGCTGAGATCGCGATCAGGCACACCGACAAGAACCGGTCGAGCCCGACCTTGACGATGGCATTCCAGCCCGCGTGACAGGCGGCTGCGACCAGAACCGCGAAGAAGACCGTAATGCTCATGGGTCTCGCGTGTCCGCCGGAAATGGCGTTGGGAAGCGCTGGATTCCGCGCCTGGAGCTGACGCGGGCCCGGCATCGGGCGATCCCCCCGGAGTGCCCGTGGATTGGGGCAGAAGCGGGTACGGGAGCAGGCGCGACATTAACCCTTTACGACATGCCGCGCCCGTTTGCGCGCCAAGGTGTTAGAATTGGGCAACCGATGCGATCCCTCACGGGATCCGCGTAATCAGAATGAGGGTTGCATGAGCGAACAGAAACCGGAACGGAGACAGGGTGCCGTGGCGCGGCGGGAGAAGGCTGCGGAAACTGATCGCGTGGCGCGCGAATTCATCGAAACCGAGCGGCTTGCCCGGGAGAAGAAGACGGAGAAGCTGGAGCAGCTTCGCCTGGCGCGCGATGCCGCCGAGGCAAAGGAAGCCGCCAAGGCGGCCAAGGCCACGGCCGCCGCGAAACCAGCTCGCTCCCGCAAGCGTCCTGCCGGCTGAGCCCCGCCGGGCCGGACGACGGTCCGGCCCCTAGCGCCGTTTCAACAGCAGAAGCATCAGGAACGGCGCGCCCACCAGCGCCGAGAGCAGTCCGGCCGGCAGTTGGTAGGGGAAGTGGGCGTTGCGGCCGATGAAGTCGGCGATGACCATCAGCGCCGCGCCGCAGAGGGCCGCGCCGAGGAGCTGTGGCAAGGCCCGCTTCAGGCCCAGCTCGCGGGCGATGTGCGGCGCCATCAGTCCCACGAAGGACAGCGGTCCCACCACCAGCGTTGCGGCGGCAGTCAGCCCCACGGCGGCGGTGAAGAGCAGACCGCGCGTCCGCTTCACCGCGATACCGAGACTCTGCGAGGTGGCCGTACCGAGCGGCAGGATGTCGAGCCAGCGCATGGTCAGGCAGGCCAGCGCGACAAGCCCCACCGAGAGGCCGAAGGCGGTCAGCGCGGGAGTGAGCTCGATGCCGTAGGTGGAGCCGGCCATCCAGTTGAGGAGCCTGAGCGCGCGCGGGTCGCCGGCGGCGGCGAACAGGCCGACGAAGGCGTCCAGCATGGCATTCAGCGCAATGCCGGCGAGCACGATGCGTTCGGGCGCGAAGCCCGAGCGTCCGGCCACCAGGAAAATGAGCGCCAGCACAAGCGCCGCGCCGGTGAACGAGAAGCCGAGCTGCATGGCGACGCTCGGTGCTGCCACCAGGACCAGCGATACCGCCAGGCCCATGGTGGCGCCGGCGCTGACCCCGATCACTTCGGGGCTGGCCATGTCGTTGGCGGTGAGCCGCTGCAGGATCACGCCCGCCGCCGCCAGCATGGCTCCCGCCGACAGCGCGGCGAGAACGCGCGGCAGGCGCCAGTCGAGCACATAGGGCAGGATCGACGCCGTCACCGCGTCCCAGCCGCCGTCCGTGGCCCGGCCCACCAGGACCGCGGCGACCGCCAGCCCGACGAGACCTGCGGCGAGCGCGGCAAGCACCAACGGCGTGTTCACCCGACGGACCGTCCGCACCGTCCGGTCGGCCGGGGGGCGGCGGTCGACCACCCGAAGGCGCGGCAACAGCAGGAACAGGAGCGGCGAGCCGAAGACCGCGGTGATGGCGCCGGTAGGCACGAAGCTCGCCAGCGGGCCGGACAGCACCGTCACCGCGGCATCGGTGAACCAGAGAAGCAGCGCGCCGATGAGAGGCGACCAGGCCAGGCGCGCCGCGAAGGTCCGGGCGCCGGCGATGCGCGCAACCGTCGGGGCGATCAGGCCGATGAAGCCGATGACGCCCACGGCCGCCGTCACCACGGCCGCCAGCGCCAGCGCGATCGCCGCGCCGCCCCAGCGTACGGTCGCCGTGTTCAGGCCCAGCCCGCGGGTGTTCTCGTCGGGCAAGGCGAGCAGCGTCAGCGGCCGTGCCAGCAGGACGGCGATCACCGCGAGCACCGCCACCCGGGGCGCCAGGCTGAGCGGCACGCTCCAGTCCTGCTGCTGCAGCGAGCCGGAGCCCCAGATGAACAGGCTGGCGAGATAGCGGTCGTTGAGGAGGGTCAGCAGCGACGCCAGCGCGCCGCAGTAAAGGCCCACCACCAGGCCGCCGAGCACCAGCGTGATGGGCGAGAAGCCCCGCCGGGCCGAGAGGCCCAGCACCAGCAGCCCGGCCACGAGGCTGCCGGCGAGCGCGACGGGATCGCGGCCAAACATGTAGAGACCCGGCGCGTAGAGCGTCGCCAGAGCCAGCGCGAGGTTGGCGCCCGCCGACAGGCCCAGCGTGGTCGGCGAGGCGAGCGGGTTGCGCAGAACCTGCTGCAGCAGCGTGCCGGAAAGGCCCAGCGCCGCGCCGGCCACCAGCGCCGTCGTCAGCCGCGGGAGGTCGGAGTAGAGCAGCAGCATTCGGGCGGGATCGAAGCCGCCGGCCGGCGCCCCGAGCGCTGCCAGTCCCGGCGCCAGCACCAGGTAGGTAAGCGCCGCGGCCGGACCGGCGAGCGCCAGCGCGAGCAGCGGCAGCGAGAGGGATCGGAGCGCGCTCATCGGCGCCCCTCCGGGTCGACATGGTCGGTGAACAGCTGGGCGAAGCGCAGCGCGGCCGGAACGGTGCCGAAGGTGAGCACCGACGGCAGCACGGCATAGCGACCCTCCGCAATCGGCGGCAGTTGCGTCCACAGCGGGCTTTGCGCCAGGGTCGGTTCCACGTCCCCCGGGATGGGTTCGAAGGCGATGATGGTGGTGTCCGGCCCTGCCTTCGTGGCGAGCTGTTCCAGTCCGATGGTCTGGAAGCCCCAGTAGGTCGTCGGACCGTCCCAGGCGTTGGTCACGCCGATCCGGTCGAGCACGTCCTGGTAGAGGCCCTGTGCGCCGTAGACCCGGGCGTGGCGGGAATCCATGAAGTTGATCAAAAGCGCCGGACCCGGCTTCGCCCGCGCGACCCGCGCGGCGCAGTCGGCCAGGAAGGCGTCCGCCTCGTCGAGGAATTGCCGCGCCTCGCGCTCGCGTCCGAGCCGCTCGCCCAGGCTGCGCGCCGCGGCGTAGGAGCGTTCCAGCGGATTGCCGTCCGGGGTGTAGATGGCCAGCGACAGGACCGGGGCGATGTCCTCCAGCCGGCTTCTCAGGGCCTGCACGTAGGGCGTGGCGAGGATCAGCTCCGGCCGCAGCGAGGCGAGCAGCTCCAGATTGACCTCGCGGTCGCGGCCGATGTCGACGACGCTTCGAGGCAGGGGCGGCTCCACCACCCAGTCCTTCCAGTGGGCGGCGGCGGCCAGCCCCACCGGCGTCACGCCCAGCGCCATGGCGGTGTTGGCGAGGCCGTAGTCCAGGGAGGCGATGCGGGGAGCGTCGCCTGGCCCGGCGGCAAGCGCCGGCGCCGTCGCCAGCGCGGCGCACCCGGCCAGAAAGCCCCGGCGGGAGAGAAGGTCGGTTGGGGTCATGGCGGCCGAGCGTCCTCTCACCCCGGGCACGCTACGGGCGTGCCGAGGGTCGGGTGCGCCATCACCTGCATGGCGATGCCGGTGATCTCGGCCAGGCACGCGGGCGTCATGATCGCCGCGGGCGCGCCGGAAGCCACCAGCCGTCCGCCTTTCAGCGCGTGGATGTTGTCGCAGAAGCGCGCCGCCATGTTCACGTCGTGCAGCACCACGACGCCCGTCATGCCCTTCTCCCGGCAAAGCCGCTGGATGAGGCCGAGCACCTCGATCTGGTGGGCGATGTCGAGCGCCGAAGTGGGCTCGTCGAGGAGCAGGCAGCCCGTGTCCTGGGCCAGCGTCATGGCGATCCAGGCGCGCTGGCGCTCGCCGCCCGACAGTGTGTCGACGATGCGTTCGGCGAAGGGCTCCAGCCCGCACCGCGCGATGGCATCCGACACCTTGGCGTGGTCGGTGGGGCCAAAGCGGCCGAGCGGGCCATGCCACGGGTAGCGACCGAGGCCGACCAGTTCGCGTACCGTCAGCCCGACGGTCGCGCCGGTCTCCTGTGGCAGGTAGGCGACGGAGCGTGCGAAGGCGCGCTCGCCCCATGTCCGCACCTCGGTTCCGGCGAAGGACACCGACCCGGACGTTGGCGTGAGCTGCCGGCCGAGGAGGCGGACCAGCGTCGACTTGCCCGACCCGTTGTGGCCGATGAGGCCGGTCACGCTGCCAGGCTCGATCGTGAGATCGAGCCCGGACAGAATGCTGGCACCGTCGATGGTGTAGCTCAGGCCGCGGACTTCGAAGCCCGCGGCGCTGATGTCGGGAGTTGCCATCGCTAGAAGCGGTAGCGCAGGCTGCCGATGATGGTCCGGCCCTGGTCCTTGTAGCAGAAGCCGTCGGCGCAGATCTGCTCCTGCGCATCGAGCAGGTTCGTGGCGTTGATCTGGAACCGCACGCCGTCGAGCTTCGGGTTGTGGGCGCCGAAGTCGTAGTGGACCACCGCGTCGAGGAACGTCCGGGCGTCGTTCTCAAGGATGTTGTAGTCGTCGCCGTAGCTTTCGCCGATGTAGCGAATGCCGGCACCGAAACCGAGGCCCTCGGCGAGACCCTGCTGGATGGTGTAGTCGGCGAAGATCGACGCCTGGTGCGTCGGAATGCCGTTCAGCGTGTTGCCGGCCGTGTTTCGGGCGCCCGACTGGATCTCCACGTCGGTGTAGGCGTAGGAGGCGACCACGCTCAGCCCGTTGGTCAGCGAGGCCTGGCCCTCGATCTCGAAGCCGCGCGAGATCATGTCCTGCTGGACCTGCTCGTTGATGCCGGTGGAGGCGTCGAACACAACGCCGTCCTTCATGTCGATCTGGAACACCGAGGCCGTGATCAGGGCGTTGTGGCCCGGCACGGCGTACTTCACGCCGCCCTCGATCTGGTTCGCGGTGGTGGGGGCGGCCGGCTCGCCGGTGATCAGCGTGCCCACGTTCGGGGTGAAGGTGGTGCCGTAGCTGACATAGGGAACGAAGCCCCAGGGCGTGCGGTAGGAGAGGGCGGCCCGGTAGGTCCACTTCTCATCGTCCTGGGTTACCGGGCTCGCCGCGGCGGTGTTCGTTTCCGCATGCAGCCAGTCGTAGCGGGTGCCGAGGTTGATGATGAAGTTGTCGATCTCGATCTGGTCGTTGGCGTAGAGGCCGAACTGCTGCTGGGTCTGGCTCTGGTTCCAGGTCGCGACCGGCGGGAAACCGTCGCGCGGCAGGGTCCCGACACCCTGATAATCGTCATAGTCGACCCAGTTGTAGGCCGCGCCGGCGATGAAGGTGTGCTTCACCGGGCCGGTGTCGAACTCCGCCTTGCCGAAATTGTCCGTGACGAAGGTGTTCACCTTGTCCTGCACGAGGCCGGCATAATAGGACTGGGTCACTGGATCCAGCAGGCCGGAATACTCCTCATTCATGTCGACGTTGGCGTAACGGCTGTTGGAGAAAACCGAGAAGGTCTCGTTGAAACGGTGCTCGAACTCGTAGCCGATGCGCCACTGATCCTGGCTGAACTCGTTGTAGGAGGGGTCCGGCAACGGGATATCGGTCACGCCATTGGCATCGTTGTAATAGAAGGTACTGCCGCCGGTGGTGGCGTGCATGTACTCGCCAAGCACCGTCAGCGTGGTGTCATTGGTCGGCTTGAAGGTGATCGCCGGCGCGATATACACGCGGTCGTCCGGGACGGCATCCATCATCGTTCCGGAATCGCGCAGCACACCGGTCATCCGGTAGAGGACCGTCCCCGCTTCGTTGAGCGGGCCTGACAGGTCCATGTTCCCCTGGAACCGGTCGTGACTTCCGGCTTCGATCATCACCTCGCGGAAAGGCTGCTCTGTCGGCTTCTTGGTCACCAGGTTGACGATGCCGCCAGGGCTGGAGGCGCCATACATCGTGCCGGACGGGCCCTTGAGCACCTCGATGGCCTCAAGTCCGTAGGGTTCGGTGCGGAACTGGCCGGAGGGCGCCGCGAACTGGCGCAGGCCGTCACGATAGAGGCCGTTGTAGGTGACGTTGAAGCCGCGGAGGAAGAAGGAGTCGAAGCGGGGTTCGAAACCATAAGCGTTCGCCGTGACGCCCGGCACGTAGGAAACGGCCTCTTCCACCGACTGCGGGTTGAGGTCTTCCAGCTGCTTCTGGGTGACGATCGAGATCGACTGGGGAATGTCGACGATCGGCGTCTCCGACTTGGCGCCGATGCGGCCGGAGATCGGCACGTAGCCATCCTGGACGAGGCCCTGGTTGCTCTGCGCCTGGACGTCGATGGTCTCGAGCACGACGCCTTCGGATGACGCGAGAACCGCGGCGTCCTGGGCCTGGGCGGCGGCGGGAATCGGCAGGGCCAGGGCGAGGAGCGCGAGGCGCCGGGAAGCAAGCTTGGTGCGGGGGGGCATGGACGGTCTTTCTGCTCTGGACGGAGAGGGGCGATCGGCCCGCTCCGCAACGCGAGGCGAAGGTTCTGCAAAGGTCGGTGCTTTCCCGGGGCTCGATGCTGGTGCTTGCCGGTCGGACATGGCACTGTCGCCTCGATCTCGCACCCGCGAAAATCCTGACTCTGATAGTCAGGATTCATTTCGCCGGTCAAGGCGTCCCGTGCTGCGGTCGGGCCTCAAAGGTCTCCACTTCTCTTGAAAGCCGGGCTTAGCCAGCCCCAGACAGGCCCGAGGCTCCCCCGAATTCGGAGGGTTTTGGGCTGGGTGTGGCGCGTTTGCTACAACGCCCGAAGAGTCGTAAGTCCATATTGGAACAAGTAAAATTCGACCGGGGAAACCGCACGGAGCCCGTGCAGTTCGGGCGCGGCCCCGGTGACGACTGTGTCGCGCTGGCGATGCCGAAGTCTGCTCGAACACGGGGCAGCACCCCTGCTGGGCTATCCGTTTGAACACGTCTTCCTGATCCAATTGTGCGGATTTGTCCGTTCCGCATCGCGATCCCTCACCTTCCGTTTCGAATGCGCGCAACCGGGCGCCCCGGCTGTGCCATCGCCGCCGCCCGGTGTGCGGTGCTGCGGGTAACGTTCCCTCATCGCTTACGTCGATCCAGCACTGCTTCCCGAGGCTGAAAGGCACGGGGGGCATGGACTGAGGGGAAAAGTCATGGGTGCCAACGCCCGGCAACGATCAAATGGACTGAAGCCCGTTTTGGGGCGTGCATGCCGGTCGCTGGACAGCGTCCGCGCTTCTTCAAGCCTATGGCGGTCCGCGCTTCTGGTCCTTGGTGTTTCCATGGTGGGCGCCTGTGGCACCGCTTACACCGCGGAAACCTACGTGAAGCCGCTGTACGGATCTCCGGTTCAGACGAATCTGACGCCGTATAGCGCCTGCTTGGAAGCGCTCGCTCAGCGCAAGACGTCCCGACAGCCGGTGGTGAGCGTCGGGCAGATTTCCGACAAGACCGGGCAGCGTACCTACAGCAAGTACAACGACAGTTCCGAGCTGACGCAGGGCGTCTCGGAAATGGTTATCAGCGCCTTTTACAAGACCGGCCAGGTATCCCTGACCGAGCGTCTGGATGTGCGCGTCGCGCTTGCCGAGCAGCAGCTGGTCGAAAGCAAAGCGATCACCGCAACGGTCAAGACGCTTGATGTCCTTCCGGCCAACTTCGTTGTTCTCGGAGCGCTCACCGAGCTCAACTACAACATCGTGAGCGGCGGCATCCGCGGTTTTGTCGGGGGTGTCGGCGGAGGGGTCCGGAAGGCCGTCATCAATGTCGGCCTCGACCTCCGGCTCGTCGATGTCCGGACCTTCCGCACTCTGTATGTCACCAGTCTCCAGAAGCAGATCGTCGGCTACGAGGTCGAAGGGTCCGTCTACCGCTTCTTCGGAGACCAGCTTGTCGAATTCGACGCCGGCGCTGTGAAAAACGAACCGCTGCAGCTCGGCGTGCGATCGGTGGTGGAACTGGCAACCTACCAGATCATCACTGAAGGCCTTGGTTTTCCTGCGGCAGACAGCCCGCAGTGCCAACCCGGCCAATCAACCAACAAAGCGGTCGACACCCTGGAGAATGACGATGACGCTTAAGCACTATGCAACCCTCTCGCTCGCCTGCGCTGGTCTTGCCTTTGCCAGTTCCGCGCATGCCTTCGACAGCGTGAACTGGATCTGGGACGCGACCGTGACAACGACCGTCGATACGTCGGCGACCGCCGTCACCGATGTGGTGCCCACCGGTCTCGAGCAGGTCGAGAACGAGCAGCAGACTCTCGGCAGCATGTCGTCGTTGAGTGCCGTGACGGCCATCGACAGTGCGCTCCTGTCGGGCCTGACAGGCGCGTCGCCGATCACCGATCTCGCCGCTGTTTCCTCCAGTGCCACGTCGATGGGCAACAGCGCGAGCATGGAATCGGATGTCTCGGTCAACTTCGACAGCGTGCAGACGTTCGGCGGCGTTGACGTCTCGCTCGGCGCCCCGCTGGTGGGCGATATCGTCGATCTGTCGGTGCCTGGCCTGATCGATTCGACCTCCAGCGTCATCGGCGCGCTCAACACTTCGGTCGATAGCTCTGCGACCGGCGTGGCGAACAACATGACCATGGCCCTCACGACGACGTCGGATCAGGACGCGTTCGCGATCGGAAACAATGTCCAGACGGCGCTTGCCACCATGGTGTCCGCGTCAACGGTCGACGCAGTGAGCTTCGGTGGTTTCGCGGACATGGGGACGCTCGACACGCCCGTGGTCGACTCCTCCGCCATGGCCGTCGGGAACAACTTCAGCGTCTCGGTGGACGGTATCAACTGAGACAACGCATCCCGGTGAGACCCGATCACCGGAGCCGGGCGGCAGTCGCGCATCCCCCTCCGCGACTGCCGCCCGGCAGCTCTCGGCCACCATTTTGGTGCCAGTCCGAATTCGCAGACACCAAGCAGACGTCAGGCCCTCAGCCGCGGATTGCATCGGAAACGTCTTTACACTCTCGAAGAGGTCGCATCATGACTCGATCGCTGACGAATTTTTCCCGACTGGCCGCAATTGGCGCGCTCCTGGGCGCTGCCTGTTCTCTTTCGCCGGCCGCGATGGCCGGCAACCGGGAGGTTCTCGTCGGACCGCATCCTTGGGATTTTCCGGACCGCAACCGCTATACCTCTTTCGCCTTCCAGAATGCTCGTGACAACAGGACGGATGAAGGCCTCGCCGGTGCGGCGGCGATCGGCGCGGGGGCCGGCATGCCGATGATCGTGAACTCCTACTCCACCGCTGTGGGGAATTGGCAGCAGATCGAGATGACGCTTGCGGAAGGTGCAGAGGGCCTGATCATGACGGAAAACCATCAGGACAATCAGGGCCAGGCCGTATCGATATCCGACGTCATGGGCGGATCCGAGACGGGGGTCGCGACCGACGAGGCCATCGTCGGAAACTGAGCTGGAGAGAGCCGATCCCATGAAGAGGATCGCTGATCCGCCGCGTTCGTGACGGAAGTCGCCGACCCTGATAATCGCGTACGCGTCCCGATCGATGCGTGCGGCACTACATTAAGCGCGATTCCGCGCGTGTGTAGGACGTCTGAACGCTGAGTGATGGTGGGCGGTACTGGGATTGAACCAGTGACCTCTACCGTGTCAAGGTAGCGCTCTCCCGCTGAGCTAACCGCCCGAACGCGCCTGCGACACCGGGATGTGGCAGCACCGATTCCCGTAAGAACCCTGTGGCAACCGATCGTGTCGGGGCGAGGATCCGCGGTGCCGGTCGGCACGCGATCCGTCGAGATCCGTGCGTATAGCGGGGATCGAACCGCGTCGCAAGAATGATGACGGGATTTTTCGCTTCCGTTCGCCGCTTTCCACCGTGCGTTTCGTGGAAGCTTTCGTCGTCGCGGTCAGGCCGCTTCGAGCATGCGGCCGACTTCGCGCACCAGTTCGCGCAGGTGAAACGGCTTCGACAGGACCTTGGCCGGGCGCGGCGTGTGCGATTCCTCGTTGAGGGCGACGGCGGCAAAGCCGGTGATGAACATCACCTTCAGGTCGGGATCGAGGCGGGTGGCCCGGCGTGCCAGTTCGATGCCGTCCATTTCCGGCATGACGATGTCCGTGAGGAGCAGAGAGAAGGGCTCTTCGCGCAGGCGCTCGTAGGCGGAGAGCCCGTTGTCGAATGCCGTGACATTGTATCCGGCCCGCTCCAGCGCCTTCGCCAGGAACGCCCGCATGTCGTGATCGTCTTCTGCCAGAAGGATGCGCAAGGCTGCGTGCCCCCGTGTCTTGTCCGAAGCGTCGCAACGTCTTGGCGCGCTGCGTACGTCCTTCTCATGCCCCCTTGCGCGTAAAAGCGGCGTCAAAAAACAAGGTTTCCGGAAAGTTGAGGCGACGGTCGGCCGTGGGCGATGGACAGACCTGCCGTTCCGGCGTCACATTGGCCGTCGACGGTGGTCCGGGCAACGATGACATCCCGGTCAGCGGACGGCGCGCGGTGGCGCGCGATGCCCGGCAAACCGGCTTTCCGGCCAAGGCAGGACGAATGCGAACAGTCGACGGCTTCGAGACATTTCCGGCGTTCGAGATTCTCGAGCCCTCCGTGCAGCGCTGGCCGTTCCTGTTCAACTCGCCGCACAGCGGCGCGGCCTATCCAAGGGCCTTCCTCAGAAGCGCGCGTCTCGACGCCTCGGCCATTCGCCGCTCCGAAGACACGTTCGTCGACGATCTCTTCGCCGGCGTGGTCGAACTGGGGGCGCCTCTCATGCGCGCGCATTTCCCGCGCGCCTTCCTGGATGTGAACCGCGAACCGTACGAGCTCGATCCGACGATGTTCGTCGGCCAGCTGCCAGCCTTCATCAACGCCCGCTCCATCCGGGTGGCGGGCGGCTTGGGGACGATCGCCCGCGTCGTTGCCGATTCGGAAGAGATCTATCGCGACCGACTGACGGTGGAAGAAGGCCTCGGTCGTATCGAGGCGCTCTACAAGCCGTACCACGCGGCGTTGCGGGGGCGCCTCGCCGCGACGCTCGATCGCTTCCGATATGCGGTGCTGATCGACTGTCACTCCATGCCGTCCACGGCACGCGGGCTGGAAACCCGGGTGCGCCCCGATTTCGTGATCGGCGACCGGTTCGGAACGAGCTGTTCGGAGGCTTTGACCGATGCCGCGGTGGAGATTCTGCGCGATCTCGGCTACCGGGTGGTGCGCAACAGGCCATATGCCGGTGGCTACATCACCGAGCACTACGGCCGCCCGCACAACGGCATTCACGCGCTTCAGATAGAAGCCAACCGTGGTCTCTACATGGATGAGCAGCGCTACCGGCGTGGTGCCGGCTTCGCCGGTCTGGCAGGGGATCTGACGACCTTCTGCGACCGGCTGATGCGGATCGATTTCATCGACGAACCGTTGGCCGACGCGGCGGAATAGGCGGCTGGTCCGGGGGCCTGTCGGCACGGGAGGCCTGACAAGAAAAAAGGGCCGCTTCAGCTGAAGCGGCCCAAGTCTAGGGAGGAAACGCCCAAGGAGGGCTGCGATACGACAGCGTCATATCGCACTGCAATAATTCGCCATTGCACCGCAAAAAGTCAAGTGCGCGCCGTGCAAAATTCTTAGGCAGCTTGGCGCGCGGCTCTTTTTCAACACCAGCTCGCAGGCGGGTTTGGAAAACGGGCTTTGTCTATCAGTATGATTTAGAAGGGTATTCCAGTGAACCGGGAAAAAGCGAAGCGCCTGTTTCAGGGCGCACGCGAGGCAGCGCATGGCTGATATGCGCGACATGCAGCAGGCTGTATCGCTCATGCACAGGCTGGGAGATGCGGCTTCTGAGGCCATCCTGCCGCACTTTCGCAAGCTGGAAGCGGTGGAATCGAAGCTGGAGGACGGGTTCGATCCCGTGACCGTGGCCGATCGCGGTGCAGAGGCGGTCATGCGGAGCCTCATCGAGGAAGTCTTTCCGGACGACGGCATCATCGGTGAGGAGTACGGGATCGAGCGGGCGGAGGCCGACCGCGTCTGGGTTCTAGATCCGGTGGATGGGACCCGCGCGTTCGTCGCCGGTCTGCCCACCTGGGGCACGCTGATCGCCTGCATGGAGGGTGGCGTGCCACGCGCCGGCATGATGGTGCAGCCTTATATCGGGGAGCGGTTCTGGTCCGACGGGACGGTCTCGCGCTGGTCGCGCGGCGATGAGGGCGGCGTCCTGGAAACGCGGGTCTGTCGCGATCTTGCCGATGCCACGCTGTTCGCCACGGCGCCGTCGATGTTCACGGGCGCGCAGAAAGACGCGTTCGAGGCGCTGGCTGACCGGGTAAAGACCGTGCGTTTCGGCACCGACTGCTACGGCTACGCCATGGTTGCGGCTGGTCATGGCGACATCGTTCTGGAAGCCGCCGTGCAGATCTACGACGTTGCCCCCTTCGTGGCGATCCTGGACGCCGCTGGAGGAAAGCTGACATCCTGGAGCGGCGGTCCGGCAGCTTCCGACCATACGGCGCTCGCCGTCGGCGATCCGGCACTCTACGAAACGGTCCAGGCCATCCTGTCCGGGGTGTAGATCTTGCTGCGCTGCAGCAAAATTTGAAGCCGAACGACCGGCGCGCGGTCGGTCAGTTCCGGTCCTCGGGGAATGCGGGCAGGGGAAGCACCTCGACGCCCTCTTCCACCAGCGCCGCGGCATCCTCCGCCGTGGCCTTGCCGTAAATCCCGCGCGGCTCGCTCTCGCCGTAGTGGATCTTGCGGGCTTCCTCCGGGAAGCGCTCACCGACATCGTCGGCGCTGGCGGCGACGCGGTCGCGCAGCTCCTTCAGGGCGGCGATCATCTCCGCGACCTTCGGGTCGGGCGCCATAACCGCCTTTTGCGGCGCCTCGCTCTCGGCAGGCAGCGTCTGTTCCGTGGCCACGGACGCATCGCCACCCTTGGCCACGGCAGGCGCCATCAGGGCTCGGTCGATTTCCTGGGAGCCGCACATCGGGCAGGCCAGGGTGCCGTCGGTCAGCTGGGTGTCGCAATCCTCGGAGGAGCGGAACCAGGCCTCGAAGGCGTGCCGCTGGTCGCAGGCGAGCCGGTATCGGATCACGCGTGCGGCTCCAGCGGTCGAACCGGTTCCGGCGTGGCGAAGGCCCGTGCATTGGTGAGCGCGGGGATGCGCCGGCGTGCCGCCGCCACCTTCGACAGGTCGAGATCGGCGACCACCACGCAGGGATCCTCGCCGCCCTCGGCGATCACCCGGCCCCACGGGTCGATGATGATGGCGTGGCCAAAGCTGTCGCGGCCGTCCTCGTGGTGGCCGCCCTGCGTGGAGGCGACGAGGAAGGAGCCGGTCTCGATGGCCCGCGAACGGGTGAGGACGTGCCAGTGGGCCTCGCCGGTCTGTTTGGTGAAGCAGGCGGGCACGGTGAGGATCTCCGCACCGGCCACCGCAAGCGACCGATAGAGGGCGGGAAAGCGCACGTCGTAGCAGATCGAAAGGCCGAGCGCGGCGAAGGGCAGATCGACCAGAACGGCGCGCTCACCCGGCCGGTAGGTCCGCGACTCCCGCCAGGATTCGCCATCCGGCAGGTCGACGTCGAACATGTGGATCTTGTCGTAGCGCGCCAGGATCGTGCCGTCCGGTCCGATCACGAAGCCGCGGTTCACGGCGGTGTCGCCCTCGGACAGCGCCAGCGATCCGAGGTGGAGATGAATGCCGAGTTCGCTCGCCAGCGCGCGCATGTGCGCAAGCATCGGGTCGTCGGCTTCACTGCGCATTTCTGCGCGCATTCGCGCACCATCGCGCTCCACGAGATTGGAGATCTCCGGCGTCTGGACGTAGGCCGCGCCCTGGCGGGCAGCCTCGCATACCAGCCGGTCGGCCTCCTCGATGTTGCGGGCGATATCGCGCGTGCCGCGCATCTGGATGGCGGCAACGCGCACGCCCGCGCGGTCTTCGAGATCGGGTCCGGCCATCAGGCAGCCCCGGCCAGGAGGCCGTCGAGCTTGCCGGAGCGCTCCAGCGCATAGAGTTCGTCGCAGCCGCCGACATGAGTCTCGCCGACGAAGATCTGGGGGAAGGTGTTGCCGCCATTGGCGCGCTGCACCATCTCCTGGCGGCGACCCGGCTCAGAGGAGATGTCGACTTCCTCGAAGGCGGCGCCCTTCTGCTCCAGAAGCCGCTTGGCGGCAACGCAGAAGCCGCAGAACTGACGCGTGTAGATCGTGACGCTCGCCATGGGTCTCACTGTCTCAATAGGTGGACGCTCGTTATATGGGCTCGCCCAATTTGCCGACAACCCGGGCGAAAACAAGCACATCCACGCGGCCCGCGCCACCGCGACGGAGCGCACGGGTTGCGGCTGCGACGGTTGCGCCGGAGGTGAACACGTCGTCGACGAGCAGCACCGAACGCCCCTCGATCTCGAGCCGGGCTTCCGGGCGCACGCGGAAGGCCCCGCGAACATTCGTTTCGCGCTCCGTCGCGCCCAGCCCCACCTGGTGACGGGTGGCGCGGGTGCGCAGCAGGGCGTCGAACGACAAGGGCCGGCCGCACTCGTGCGCGATGACGCGCGCCAGGGCGGCGGACTGGTTGAACCCGCGCAGCAGCAGCCGGGTGCGGTGAAGGGGGACCGGCACGATCAGGTCGGCGGAACCGGTCAGCTCCCGCCCTGCGCGGGCCATCATGCGACCCATCACGATGGCGATTTCCTGTCGGTCGCGGTATTTGAGAGCGCGGACCAGCCGACCCGCGATGTCGTCATAACGAGCGACGGCACGGGCCCGGTCGAAGGGCGGGGGGTGCGCGATGGCTTCGGCGGACAGTGCTCCGGGACCGAGATCATAGGCGAACGGGACGCCGAGGCGCTCGCAGTAAGGTCGTTCGATCAGCGCCAGCGCATGCCAGCAGTCGCTGCACAGGCCGCTCTGGTTGGCAACCGGCCTGCGGCAGGAGGCACAGGCTGGGGGCAGCACGAGATCGAGCATCGCGCGGCCGCTGCGCCGGGCGAGACCGGCGAGGGCTGCGACCGTTGGCGCTGCCCATCCGGTCGGGCCGGGGGCGGCAAGATCTGCGTCGCGATCCCACATGAACCCAGTGTAGCGCTTGCCCGGCGAGGCGGCGAAACGATTTGATCGGACGAGAAGAGGGACACGGACCACAGATGAGCCGCCCGGACAGACTGTTCGACCGCGCCCTTCTTGCCCGGCGTCGGAACCGCGCGCTTTCCGGCGGGCGACGCGGCGCGGATTTCCTCATGAAGATCGCGGTGGAGGACACCCTCGATCGGCTTTCCGCCATCAAGCGCACGTTTGACGTCGCGATCGACCTGGGCGGGCACGGCGGGCTCCTGGCGGCCAGTTTGCGCACCACACCCGCCGTCGGCTCCGTGGTGCGGGCCGACAGCCTCGTTGCCGACCCCTCGGCCGGCGGCCCGGATCTGGTCGTGGACGAGGAAGCGCTGCCGTTCGCCGATGGCTCAGCCGATCTCGTCATCTCCCTTCTGCAAGCGCAGGCAGTGAACGACCTGCCCGGCCTCTTCGTGCAGGTGAACCGGGTTCTCCGGCCTGATGGCCTGTTCCTCGCGGTGATGGCTGGAGGAGATACGCTGCACGAACTGAAGGGCGCGCTGACGGCGGCGGAAGCCGAACTGATCGGGGGCGCCAGTCCGCGCTGCCATCCGAGCCTTGATCTGCAGGACACCGCGGCGCTCCTCCAGAGGGCGGGGATGGCAATACCGGTTGCCGACGTGGATCGCTATACGGTGCGCTATTCCGTGCTGGGCGATCTGGTGGCTGACCTCAGGGCGATGGGTGCAACCAACGTCCTGGCCGGCCGCGACCGGCGGCCATTGCCCCGGTCCGTTCTTGCCCGTGCCGAGGAGATTTACCGGGACCTCCACGCCGACCCGGACGGCCGGCTACGCGCCACGTTCGATCTGATTGCGCTGTCGGGCTGGCGGCCGCACGAGAGCCAGCAGAAACCGCTCAAGCCCGGGTCGGCAAAGACGCGGCTGGCGGACGCGCTGGGCGCGACCGAACAGCCGGCCGGCGAGAAGGCGCCGGGGCGGGATCCGTCGAAGACGTAGCGACTTGCCTGAGCGAGCCGGGGCTCTTTCCCGAACGGCTTCGGGGCAGTCGGCTCCGCGGCCGGCGCTGGCTGCTCAGGCGTTGCGGCGGGCAGCACCGGCCTCGGCCGCCGCACGGATGTCGGCAATGGCGCTGGCATAGGTGTCGGGTCCATTCTTGAACACCGCAGATCCGGCCACCAGAACGGTCGCCCCCGCCTCGGCGACAGGGCCCGCCGTTTCAGGCGTGACACCACCGTCCACCTCGATCTCGATGTCCCGGTCGCCAATCATTTCCGCCACCCGGCGGATCTTATCGGTCACGGACGGGATGAAGGCCTGGCCGCCGAACCCCGGGTTGACGGTCATCAGCAGGACGAGATCAAGTCGATCCAGCACATATTCGATGACGCTTTCGGGCGTCGAGGGGTTGAGCGATACGCCGGCCTTCTTGCCCAGCGCCCGGATCGCCTGCAACGACCGGTCCAGGTGGGGCCCGGCTTCGGCGTGGACAGTGATGATATCGGAGCCAGCCTTGGCGAAGTCAGCCAGGAAGGGATCACACGGCGCGATCATCAGGTGGCAGTCGAAGACCTTGGGCGACGCCTTGCGAATGGCGGAGACGACCGGTGCGCCGAACGTGATGTTGGGCACGAAGTGCCCGTCCATCACGTCGAGATGGATGTAGTCGGCGCCTGCCGCGTCGATCGCCGCAACCTCCTCGCCGAGGCGGGAGAAGTCGGAGGACAGGATGGACGGGGCAATGCGGATCGGGCCGGGCATGGACGGGTCTCGGGCTGGGAGCTTGGGAATGGCCGGCAAAATGGCACCGCAGGCGCATCATCGCAATGCGGGAGGTCTGCTCTTCCACGCTGCACGCCATTGCCGGGGAGTGTCAGATCGAGATCAGGACGAGCGGAGGAGGTAGGGCGGGGACGTGTCCCGCTCGGTAAACGCTGCCGGGTCGGCAAGCAACAAGTCGGCCATCATCTGGATGCTGCGGTCGACGCGTGCCCCGCCGCTGCGCAACTGGTTGCGCATGGCGATGCCGTCGAAGGCCATGAAGACGATGTAGGCGAGATCGCTTTCGTCACATGTTGCGCGCCGATGCGGCGGCAGGGACTTGCGGATCATGCGACTCAGTCGTTCCAGCATCCGATCAAGAAGCGTGCGGTCGTAAGGCTCGTCCGGCATGGCCGTGGAGAGCGCCTGCATGACATTGTTGGCAAAGCCGTTGTCCGCGGTCGGCAGCTCGCGCCAGAACATGTCCAGCACCCGCACCAAGCGTTCGCGGTGCGTCGGCAGCGCCTCGATCTCCTCCTCCAGCCCGACGAGACGCTCCTCGAGCCACGGTTCGTAGATGGCGAAGAGGATATCGAGCTTGGAGTAGAAATAGACGTAGATGTTGGATGTGGAAGTGTGGGCGGTCCGGGCGATCTCGGCCATGGACGTGCGGCTGTAGCCACGCTCGCGGAAGAGGGTGGTCGCGGCCTCCAGGATGGCCTCGGCCACTGCCTGCTTCTTGATCTGAGCCATAGACCGTCCCCGTTCCTTCCTTCTGGAAGAAACAGGATCGGCCGAACGAATGCAACCGGAGCCGCGAAACGGCTCCGGCGCCGCAGCACCGTCGATGGATCTCCGAACGGCCGGAGGTGAAGCGTTGCCCGATCAGACTTCCGAGGGCTGGGGCGTCGTAACGGGTGTCCGGCGACGATGAGCCACCATCCGGTCGTGCAGCTCGGTCACGGCGCGGCTGCCCGTGGTCGTGAACATGAACGGGAAGATGCCGTGGAGGAGACAGGCGACGCCGGCTCCAAGCATCTTCGTGCCGAACGAGAAGGCCACGCCCATGTGCTCGGTGTAGGTCTCGCCGACCGAATCGGGATGCTCGGTGAACAAGCTGCGCATGGATGCCTCCGTTCGTCGCGTCACTTCATTCGAGACGCTCAATGTAAGGCGAGGCGGCTAGGCGCAGTTTGCAAAGTTTCCACGATCTTCGGTCACGATTGGACGCTGGTTCTCCGTTTATGGAATTGGCTGGGAGCTGATGCTTCTGATCTGTCGTTGCTGGAAATGCGAACTGCGGTGTCAGACGACGGATCCGTCGTCTGGAGTCGGGCGGTCCATCGTCCAGACGATCGTAAGCCCCGCACAGAGCGCCCAGAAGGCCGAAGACAGGCCGAACGGCGCGATCCCCGATGCGGAGACCAGAAATGTGATGAGAGCGGCGAACCGGTGACCGCCGGCAAAGACACGGCTGAACGCGTCCTCAAGTACACCGAGCAGTGCGAGACCGGCCAGCGTGGCGGTGAGGGCCCCGGGCAGGATCAGGGCGAGGTCGGCAACGGTCGGGGCGAATATGCCGAGAAGGATCGCGTAACAGCCGAACAGCAGCGCCGCGACGAATCGGTTCGCCTTGGGACCCGCCGCAGAGAACAGGGCGGTGTGAATGGTGGCGACGGCGGCCGGGATTCCACCGAACAGCGCGTTCACGGCGCTGACGCCGCCGATCCAAGTCGTGGCTGCGTTGACGGGAGGAGCGAAGCCGCGGGCCCGCAGGATGCCGAACGACTGGGCATTGTGGATCGCGATGACGGTGAGAAGCATCGCCGGCGCCAGCGACAGGATTGCCTCGACGCTGAAGGCGGGTGCCACCAGGATCGGATGCGCGAGGCGCGCGCCCGGCAGTGCGCTCGTGTCGATCGGAGCGAACAGCGCCACCGCGGCGAGGCCGGCAACGAGGGCGGCGAGGATTGGCGGGCAGCGCCGGGCAATCGACGGCCACGCCATGACGGCGAGGAAGGCCACCACCATAGGGCCGGCGATTTCCGGCTCCGCTCCAACGCTTTTCACCATGTTGGTCCCGAACGGCAGGAACACCCCAAGCAGCATGCCGAGTGCCACCGGCAGGGGGATCAGGGCGGTCAGCCGCTGCATGGATCCGGACAGGCCCAGGATGACCAGGGCCGCTGCCGTGACAAGGCAGGCGCCCATGGCCTCCGCGAAACTCATGTGGGTGAGTGCGGCCGGCAGAAGCGTCGCGCCGGCAATGGTCCAAAGGACTGTGATGGGCTGGCGGTAGACGAGCGAGAGGATGATGGTCGCGATGCCGCCCAGGCTGTAGATCACCGCTGCCAGCGACCCGATCAGGGCAGCCGAAAGACCGGCTTCGCGGCCGATGGTGAGCAGGATGGCGAAGGTGCCCGTCGCCGACAGAATCATGGCGATGGCGGCGACCGACAGCGTTTCGGCGGTCAGGCCCGCGCGCAGATCGCGCAGTCGGGGAAGCGGATGCACGATCGGTTCGATGGGAAAACGGCGCATGAGGAGGGAAACTCGTGCGGACACGGAAGGACGCGGCGGACTATAGCGCCGCCGCGTCGATCGGGCATCGTCGGTGGTTCAGTGTCAGGATCGGGATGCCGCGATGTCGGGTGTCTGCTTTCGTCCGTACCACAGCCAGGCGATGAACAAAGAGATCAGCCCCAGCGAGACCAGAGAAATGGTTGGGTTGGGCGCGATGGACATCACACCCAGCGCGAACGCCACCGCGCGTTCCAGTGGACGCAGGTCGCGGAACAGCCAGCCGACGATGGCCGGGGCGAAGGCGATGAAGCCGAACAGCAGCGAGATGATCCCGATCAGGGTGTCTATCGGACTGTCGATGAGCAAGAGCCCAGGGTGCAGCACGAAGCTGTAGGGGATCAGGAAGCCGGGCAGCGCCAGCTTCACGGCCGTCCAGCCGGTCTGGGAGGCAGAGGCGCCGGAAATGGTTGCCGCCGCGTAGGACGAAAGGGCAACCGGCGGCGTGAGCATCGACAAAATGGCGAAGTAGAAGGCGAAGAAGTGCGCGGTCATGGGGGCGAGCCCCAGACGGATCAGCGCCGGCGCGATGAGAATCGCTCCCATGATGTAGGCGGAGCTCGTCGGCATGCCGGCGCCGAGGATGATGGTCGCCACCATGGCGAAGATCAGGATCAGCGCGAGGTAGCCGCCGGAGAGTTCCACCACCAGCGAGGTGAACTTGGTGCCCAGACCGGTGAAGGCGATCACGGAGATGATGACGCCGGCCAGTGCGCACGGCAGGGCAACCGAAAGAGCCCGTTCGGAACACCGCGCGAGGGCCTGGATGATCTCCAGCGGGCCCTTGCGTGTGGCCGGGTTGAGCGATCCGATCAACACGGTGAGGGCGATGGCCTCGATGGAGGCGTACGTCACGTTCTGGCCGGACACGATGCGGTAGCCCAGCCAGCCGAGCGGGATGATCATGATGCCGCGCTTACGCACGGTCTCGCCGATGGTCGGAACGTCGCCCTTCTCGATCAGCGGCAGTTGCTTGCGGCGCGCCTCCAGATCAACGCAGAGAAGCACGGCGAAGAAGTAGAAGAAGGCCGGCAGGATGGCAGCCAGAACGATGTCGGAATAAGGCACGCGCAGGAAGTCGGCCATGATGAAGGCCGCAGCGCCCATCACCGGGGGCATGATCTGTCCGCCGGTGGAGGCAACGGCTTCGACCGCGCCAGCGAAGCGCGCCGAATATTTCACGCGCATCATCAGCGGAATGGTGAAAATGCCGGTGCTCATCACGTTGGCGACGGCGCTGCCCGACACCGATCCCATCATGCCGGAGGCGATGACGGCGGTCTTGGCCGGCCCGCCACGGGTGCGGCCGGCAATCGCGAGCGCCAGATCGATGATGAGCCGGCCGCCACCGAAGATCTCGAATACGGCGGCGAACAGGATGAAGTAGTAGACCACGTCCACCGAGACCCCGATCGGGATGCCGAGGAGGCCATCGGCGGAGAGGATCTGGACCTCGACGAAGCCGAACAGGTCGGTGGAGCGATGCGCGAGTAGCCCGGGCCACCAGTCACCGGTGAAATAGTAGACCACGAAGAAGGCGCCGAGCAGCGTCATGCCCAGGCCCAGAAGCCGGCGCGCGCACTCGAACAGCAGGACGAGGAAGACGAAGCAGGAGAAATAGTCGGCGGCCGCGAGCGGATCGATGCCGGGAAAGCGGTCGAGGGTGCGCTCCAGGTTCCACCACATGACGAGGGGCGGCGTCAGCGCCAGGAGGGCGAGCGCCTCATTGCCGCGCTTCCACCAGGTCGGGCCGTTCCGCGACGTGAGAAGCAGCGCGAGCGCCAGCGCGAACGACAGATGGGCCCCGCGCTTGACGAGGGTGTCCATGTACGGCGTGAAAGCGATGATGCCTTGAAACAGTGCCCAGGCCACGGCGACGACGGCGGCGGGGGAGAGAAGGTCGCGCCAACGTTCGAACGCGAAGCGGGCGGGAGCCTCGTCGGCAGTCGCTTCGGGGGAGGAGCCAGTCGTCACGTGTTAATCTCCGCGAGGGTCCATCATCCGGACCTCTGACGAGGGCCGGTCCGGGCCGGGATGGTTCGGTCGGATCCGGGGCGGCTGGCGCCGGATCAACATGATGCCGGATCGAGTTCGGAGCCTCGACCTTCTTGACAGTCACTGTCCGCAAGGCGCGCGGCCGTGCGGTCCTCCCGAAGTGAAACGCGGCCCCCGGCGAGCACCGGGAGCCGCGCGCGGCGATTACATGAAGCCAGCTTCCTTGAAGTAGCGCTCGGCGCCCGGATGCAGCGGGATCACGTTGTTCGCCGGCTTCCAGGCCTCCTCACAGGAGAAGTCGCTCAGTGCCTTGTGCACCGACTGGAAATCGGCCGTGTTCTCGCAGATCGTCTTGGTGATGGTGTAGGCGAGGTCGTCGGAGAAATCCTCGCGCACGAACAGAATGGTGGTCGTGCCCGGAACCTTCACGTCATTGTCCTGACCCTCGAAGGTGCCTTTCGGCATCGTCACGGGCGTCCAGCCGTACTTGGTTTCCAGCTCGGAGAGGGCGGCCTCGGAGGGCTGCGGGAACGACATGTCGGTGGTGGTCGTCACCTCGGTCATGGCCGGATGGCCGCGCGTCACGGTATGGATCCAGAGATCGGCCTGGCCGCTGACCAGGGCGTCCTTGACGATGCCGAAGGAGCGCACGCGATCGATCGAGCCGCCGTCCGCCTCGATCTTCTCCGGCGAATAGCCGGACGCGGTCAGGAGCTGGATGCCGCCTTCACCGCCCGAGCTGCCTTTCTGGCGCAGCACGACGCGGACCTTCGGGTTGTCCTTCAGGTAGGCGTCGAGGGTGTCCGGCTGGTCCGAGCCGGTAACGGTGACCGGGAGATAATACTGGTCGAGACCGCCCACCAGCGAGCGCAGGTTGGTGATCGGCTCCTTGTAGACGACTTCGCCGGCTTCAGCCCACTTGGTCACCGACGCCATGCCGAAGGCCATGTTGAACTTGCCCTGGCTGACGAGCAGCGCATTGGCCGTTCCACCGCCCTCCGGCGGCGTGTCGATGACGGAGCCTTCCGGCAGCACCTTGCGGAGCATCTCGCCCAGGCCGACGGCGTAGGCATACCAGCTCGACGACTGGCTGAAAGACGCAATGTTCAGATCGACCGCGTCCTGAGCCTGGCTCGGGGTGGCGGCGACAACGGCGGTAGCAAGTGCCGCTGCGGCAACTCCGTTTCGGATGATCGACATGGTCATGTCTTCCCCTCTGGTTCTGACGGAGAAAGCGTCCGTCACGCTAGTCGATGAAGCGACCCGACGGCTTCGGATCCCTGCCCGATGCACCGCCGTTCCGTAGCTCCGTCGATGCCACCCCCGGGGTCTCCGGGGGCGGCAAGTCCTGGCAAGCCTAGTCGGCACCACGCGCGGCGCAAGGGACGCGCGCTCCTCCGGTGCCATTCAGGCCGGCCTATCGTTTCATTTCTTGGCGATGGCCGAGAAATACGTTCCTCGCCCGGAGGCGAGCAGCTTGCCATTCTCGTCCGCGACGGTCGCCTCGACGGTGGCGAACTGGCCGCCGGCACGGATGATCTTGCCGGTCACCGTCAGGTCGCCCGGCATGGCGGCACGGTGATAGTCGACGCGCAGGTCGATGGTCGGAACCGGCTTGCCGAGCGCGGCGGCCAGCGCATAGTCCGCCACCACGTCGATCAGCGTGGCCAGGATGCCACCATGGGTGTAGCGGCCCTCGGGGTTGACCACGAATTCCTCGCGCCAGCGCGACGTTACGACGATGTGGTCGTCGGCGACGTCCTGAACCTCGAGGCCGAGCCACTGGTGGAAAGGCGCGCGCGTGATGAGGGTCTGGAGCTGCTCTTTGGTGAGCCGTTCGTCAGCCACGTAATTCTCCTTGACTGTGTTTCAGGTTGGTCGGGATCAGCCGGAGGCCAGAGCCTTCAGCCGCTCCTTGTCCACCTTGTTGGTTCCCGTGAGCGGGATTTCGGGGACGACGAAGACCCGCCGGGGATGGGCGTAGGCCGGGCCGTTGTCGATGGTGTAGGTCTTCAGCTCGTCTTCCGAGGGCGTTGCGCCGGGGGCCGCAACGACGAAGGCGTAGGGCACCATGCCCTTCATCTCGTGGGAGAAGGGAAGGACCGTCGCCTGGGCGACCGAGGGATGGCGCTCCAGCAGTGTCTCCACTTCCTGCGGATAGACGTTTTCGCCGCCGACCACGAACATGTCGTCCGTCCGTCCGACGAAGTAGAACCAGCCGTCCTCGCCGTGACGCAGGACGTCGCCGGTGCGATACCAGCCGTCGATGAAGCGCTCGGCCGTCTTCTCAGCCATACCATAATAGCCGAGCGCGACGCCTGGATTCTTCACCCAGAGTTCGCCCTCGCGCGGGTTCGGTCCATCCACCAGCTTGAAGGCGCAGCCGGCAATGGGCCAGCCGACGCTGGTGGCCGGCTGAGTCTGCCCGTCCGGGCCGTACCAGCCCATCATGATGGGCCCACCCTCGGTGGTGCCGTAGTTCATGTGGACCTCGGCCGCCGGGAACGCCTTGCCGATGTCGGCGAGCAGCGAGTCGGAGGCGGGCGCTGAGCCCATGGAGATCACCCGGACGCCGGACGTGTCGACGCCGTCCAGGAGCTCACGGCGCTGCAGCAGCATCGCCATCATGGTGGGCACGCCGGTCAGCATGGTGGCGCCATGGTCGCGAACTGCGGCGACGGTGGCGGAGATATCGAACTTCGGCAGCACCAGCAGGGTGGATCCGATGAACAGGCCGGTCTTGATCGCGACAATCGCGTTCTTGTGGAAGAAGGGCGCGGAGAGGAGCGCGCGGTCTTCGGCCTGCAGGCGCCGGTGTTCCGTGAGTGTCTTCGCCGCCCACAACTGGCCGGAATGGGTCAGCAACACGCCCTTCGGCGCGCCCGTCGTCCCGGACGTGTAGAGCTGCATCGACACCTGGTCCGGTTTCGGCACGATGGCTTCGAACGGACCCTCGTCCTTGAAGGTGGCGAGATCGGTGTCGATGTCGACGAGAACCCGGCCGGGCCCGTCGGCGGCTTCGCGGAAGGCGGCTTCGGTGAACACCACCCGCACGCCGGCATCGTCCAGCACGGAGGCGAGGCGATCGCGCGGCAGCTTGATGTTGACCGGAACCGGCACGGCGCCGAGGCGCAGCGCGCCGAACAGGATCTCGAAGAACTCCGTTCGATTGAGGCAGAGGACGCCAACGCGGTCTCCCGCGGCGACGCCGGCGTTGGCCAGGCCACGTGCGACGGCGTCGCACGCGGCATCCAGTTCGCCGTAGGTGATGGCGCGCCCACCCGAGCCGGGAGCGATGTCGATCGCCGCCAGGCGGTCGGGCGGAACGTGGGAAAACAGCCGTCCGAGATTGGGGTGGGTCGCGCTCGTCATCATGGGGTGACGATCACCTTGCCGATCACCTTGCGGTCCTCGATGAGACCGAGGGCTTCCTGCGACTTGTCCAGCGGCAGCTCGCGGTCGATCACCGGATCCATCTTGCCTTCCTCGATGTAGCCGAGCAGGGCCTCCAGGTCCTCGCGGGCCCAGGAGTTGGAGCCGCAGACCTTGAGCTCGAAGGTCCACACGAAGCGCAGGTCGGTCTTCGGATCGAAGCCGGCCGTAGCACCGCAGGTGAGCAGCCGGCCGCCGCGCTTCAGCGAGCGCAGGGAGGGAACCCAGGTCTCGCCGCCGGTGAAGTTCACCACCACGTCGACGCCGCCGTCGAACGAGCGGCGATGGGGCTTGCCATAAAGCTCGTAGACCTTCTTGTGGAACTCTTCCTTGGAGTAGTCCACGACCTCGTCGGCGCCGAGCTCCTTGAGGCGGGCCAGCTTCTCTTCCGAGGAACCCGCGGCCAGCACTTCCATGCCGACCATCTTGGCCAGGAGCAGGGCGCCGGTGCCGACGCCGCCTGAGGCGCCGAGGATCAGGGCCTTCTCGCCGGCCTTGGCGCCGCCGTTGGTGAACATCATCCGGTGGGCGGTGCCGTATGCCACCGGCAGCGACGCCGCCTGGGCGAAGGTCACGCCGTCCGGGATGCGGACGAGCTGATGCGCGCGGGTCTTGCAGTATTCCGCGAGGCCGCCGTTGTAGGTCTCGCCCTGCAGACCACCCTCGACACGGTTGAGCGGGTCGACCAGAACGCGGTCGCCAACCTTCCAGTCGGTCACGTCGGGGCCGACCTCGGCGATTTCGCCGGCCACGTCGAGGCCCGGGATCACCGGAAGGGCGAGCTTGATGCCCGGCATCCCGCGACGGGTGAAGATGTCGTGGTAGTTCAGGGAGCAGGCCTTGACCCGCAGGACCACGTCACCCGGACCCGGCTGCGGGTCCTCGTAGTCGGTGTGGTAGACCAGAAATTCCGGCCCGCCGTGCTCGTGAACTGCAACAGCTTTCATGGGGCTTTTCGCTCCTCAGGTCGTTTCGAGGTGGGGTGACCCGACGCCGGCGGCATCGGGCTCGAGATTGGCAATCATCGTGTCGAGCGTGGCGACCAGCTTGGTCACCTCCTTATCGCTCAACGTGGCAACCGCCTGATCGTTGACGGCCTGAATGCCCGACTTCACCATCGGCTGGACGGCGCGGCCGCGATCGGTCAGCCAGTGCCGGACGAGGCGGCCATCGGTCGGGCAGGGCTGGCGGTCGATCAGCCCGTCCCGTTGCATCCGCTTGAGCGTATGCGCGATGGTGGACTGCTCGATGCGAACGCGCTCGACGAGTTCCTTCTGGGTGAGGCCGTCGGTCCGCCAGAGGGCCGCAAGAAGGGGGTATTGGCCGGGCAGGACGCCCGCGTCGCCTGTATGCGTCTTCAGCGCCTGTGCCATCAGCCGCGCCAACAGGTTGATGCGGTAGCCGATCGTGTCCTGGGCTTCGATGGAAGACGGCTTGTCGGTCACCGGTCAAAGGCCTCTGGGAAGACGGGGCTCGGTCGTGGCCCCTGGTTTTATATCGCATGCCATATTGATTTCCTGATCCGCCGTGCGTCAAGATATGGCATGCAATATTTTTTTGCAGGGGTTGCCTGTGTCCTGCAATCATGGTCCTGCGATAGGGCGGTTTGCCTGACGAGGGCGCGAGGGAAGAGGTGAGAGCGGGATGACGGAAGGTGGAAAGACTGGCAATCGGATGACGGGCGCAGAGGCCATGGTCCGGTTGCTGGAGGCGCACGGGGTGGACACGGTCTTCGGCCTGTGCGGTGACACCAGCCTGCCCTTCTACGACGCGCTCTACCGGATCGGCGGATCGATCCGGCACGTGCTCACCCGCGACGAGCGGTCCGCCGGCTATATGGCCGACGTCTACGCGCGCGTGACCAACAAGATCGGTGTCTGCGAAGGGCCGAGCGGCGGCGGCGCCACCTACATCCTTCCGGCGCTCGTGGAGGCAGGTGAATCCTCGATTCCCATCATGGCGATCACCACCGACATCGGCGTTGCCGGCCGCGGTCGCTACACGCTGACCGAGCTCGACCAGCGGGCCCTCTACAAGCCGCTGACCACCTACAACGAGGTGATCGATACGGCGGAGATGCTGCCGCGCGTGGTGCGCCGCGCCTTCCGCGAGGCCACGTCCGGTCGCTGCGGCTCCACCCATCTGGGCCTGCCGTTCGATGTCCAGAAGCAAGCGGTTGAAGAAAGCGACGTCTGGGGCGATCCCCGCTACGGCCAGTTCCCGGCGACCCGGTCCGGCCCGGATCCGGCCGAGGTCGAGACGGCGGCGCGCCTCATCGTCGACGCCAGGAACCCCGTGTTCATCTGCGGTGGCGGTGTCGTGATTTCCGGCGCCGAGGCCGCTCTCGCCGCCGTGGCCGAGGCGCTGGATGCGCCGGTGGCGACGACCATCTCCGGCCAGGGCTCCATTGCCGACGACCATCCGCTTGCAGTCGGCGTAGTCGGGTCGAATGGCGGCACCGTGGAAACCCGCGAATGCATCGCGGCGGCCGACCTCGTGGTGTTCGTCTCCTGCCGGGCCGGATCGGTCACCACCGAGCGGTGGCGCTACCCCACCACCGGCGTGAAGGTCGTCCACATCGATGCCGATCCCGCTGTCATCGGCGCCAACTATCCCACCGATGCTGCGCTGGTGGGTGACGCGAGGCTGGCGCTGGAGGCTCTTCTTGCCGCGCTTCCCGAGCGTCCCGCCGATCCCGAGCGGGCCCGCTCCGTCCGCGCCGCGCTGGCCGATGCCCGTGCCCGCAAGCGCGAGCGCTTCATGGCGCTGGCGACCAGCAACGAAACCCCTATCCGGCCGGAACGGGTGATCGCCAGCCTCTACGCCAACACCGATCCCGACACGATCATCGTTGCCGATCCCGGCACGCCGTGCCCTTACTTCTCCGCCTACTACGACATGCGGACCACCGGCCGGACCTTCATCTCCAACCGTGCCCACGGGGCTCTGGGCTTCGCGTTGCCGGCCTCCATGGGGGCGGCGGTCGGCCGGCCTGACGTGAAGACCATCGCGGTGAGTGGCGACGGCTCATTCGCCATGGGCTGTGGCGAGCTGGAGACGGCAGTCCGGCTGAACCTGCCGGTGACCTTCATCACCATCTCCAACGCGGTGTTCGGCTGGATCAAGGCCGGCCAGAAGACCGGCTTCAACGAGCGCTACTACTCGGTGGATTTCTCCCGCACCGACCATGCGGCCGTTGCCGCCGGATTCGGCCTGAAGACGTTCCGCGTGACCGATCCGGCCGAGCTAGACGCCACGCTGAAGGCGGCGATCGAGCATGACGGGCCGACCCTGGTCGACGTCATCTGCCAGCCGCTGCAGGAGGCGGCCGCGCCGGTGAGCGAGTGGGTGGCCTGATGGCGGCTCCCCGCATCGGCGCAAGCCGACAGCTGCCGGAGGAGATCGGCGAGATCTACCTCGATCATGTCGGTCATTTCGTTCCCGACCACGACGCGGCGGCAAAGGCGCTTGAGGCCCTCGGCTTCGCGCCGACGGGCTGGACGGTTCAGACCAATCCGGATCCGGAGGGCGGTCCGCCGACGCTGACGGGCACCGGCAACCGCTGCGTCATGTTCCGCAGCGGCTATGTCGAAGTGCTCGCCAAGACGGCCGACACGCCGTTGTCGCGCCAGTTCGACCAGGCGAGCGCCCGTTACGTCGGGCTGCACCTGATCGCCTTTGCCACACGCGATGCCGTCAACGAGCGCGCCCGGTTGTCGGGCGCGGGCTTTGCGGTGCAGCCGCTGGTGGATCTGCGCCGGAGCGTCGACGATGGGTCGGGCGGCGAGACCGAACTTGCCTTTTCGGTGGCGCGAGTGGTGCCCGGGGCGATGGATGAGGGACGCATCCAGTTCCTGACCCACCATACCGAGCAGGCCATGTGGCAGCCGCAGATGCTGGACCATCCCAATGGCGCGGAATCGCTGAGCGACCAGATCGTGGTGGTTGCCGACATCGGCGAGGCGACCCAGCGCTGGGAGCGGTTTCTCGGACGGTCGGCGACGACAGTCCGATGCGGACGCCTGTTCGAACTGGAGCGCGGCCGCCTGGTGCTCTGCGATGTCGCCTATGGGGCGGCCGCTGTCCCCGGCCCGCATCCCGCACCGCCTTTCATGGCGGCCTACGGGATCGGGGTCGCGGACCTTGAACCGGTCCGCGCCTGCCTTCACCGTGCGGGCATTGCGCCGGCTGAAGAGGCAGAGGGCCGGGTCACGGTCGCCTTCCCGGAGGCACTCGGGATCGGCGCGATGCACTTCCTCACGGAGGCCGCCAATCCGCACTGGCTGGCCAAAAGCTGAACCTGGCAGCGCAACGGGTGTCTTGATGGCAGAGGTGGATATTCGCTTCGCGCAACATCCGTTCTGGGACTTCTCTCTCGCCGTCTACGGCCACGAGGGCGTGGCGGCCGCCAGTCTCGACCTGCAGGATCGCGTCGGCCTCGATGTGAATTTGCTCCTGTTCTGCCTCTGGGCGGGCCTGGAGCGTGGTGTGGCCTTCGATCGGGAGAGTTTCGCGCCCGTGGTCATTGCCGCCGATGCATGGAACGAGAGCGTGGTTCAGCCCATTCGCGCGGCCCGCCGCCGGCTGAAGCAGGGCTCGGCTTACCTCCGTGATGACATCACCGAGGGATTGCGCAGGCAGGTCCTGGAGGCCGAGATCGGCTGCGAGCACGGCGAGCAGCTGATCATTGCTGCAGCGGCCGAGGCGGTGCTCGCCAAGGCGAGACAAGGCACCGTGGCCGAAGCCGTTGCGGCCAATCTCGCCGTCTACGCGGACGCTGCGGGCTTCCGGTTCTCCAACGCCGACAGGTTGCCGCTCGCGCGGGTCCTGTCGGCTCGTCTTGACGCGACGGGGACCGAAGACGTGCTTCAAACGCTGCTTGCTTCCGGCTAATCGAGCGGTGCGCCGGCGGGCCCGATCCGGCCCATCATCGAATTGACCGGCTCCGCCGGCCCGATGATAGGGTACGCTGCCCGCGCTGCGGGTCGACCCTGTTCCGGAGAGCCTCATGCCGATCGTCAACCGTTTCTCCGATCTTCTGCCGGATATCACCGCCTGGCGGCGCGACTTCCACCAGTATCCCGAAACGCTCTACGACGTTCATCGCACGGCCGGCCGTGTCGCCGAGCTGCTGACGGCGTTTGGAGTGGACGAGGTGGTCACCGGCATCGGACAGACCGGCGTTGTCGGCGTGATCCGCGGCCGAAACACGGCGTCGGGCAAGGTGATCGGGCTGCGCGCCGACATGGATGCGCTGCCCATCCTCGAGACCACCGGCAAACCTTACGCCTCGAAGGAAGACGGCAAGATGCACGCCTGCGGCCACGACGGCCACACGGCAATGCTCCTCGGCGCGGCATACTACCTGGCGGAGACGCGCAATTTTGACGGCACGGTGGTGCTCGTCTTCCAGCCGGCCGAAGAAGGCGGCGCTGGCGGCAAGGCGATGATCGACGACGGGCTGATGGAGCGGTTCGGCATCCAGCAGGTCTTCGGGATGCACAACTATCCCGGCCTGCCGGTCGGGGAGTTCGCGGTTCGCCCCGGCCCGTTCATGGCGTCGGCGGACGTGTTCGAAATCGTCGTGGAAGGGCGTGGCGGTCACGCCGCCTGGCCGCATACGACGGTAGATCCGGTGCTGGTGGGAGCGCAGGTCGTCACCGCCGCCCAGTCGATCGTGGCGCGTTCGGTGGACCCGCTGGATGCGGCGGTGGTGTCGATCACGCAGTTCCACGCCGGCGACACCGACAACGTCATCCCGCCATCGGCTTGGTTGGCGGGGACGGTTCGCACGTTGCGCCCGGATGTCCGCGACTTCGTCGAGAAACGGCTGGGCGAGCTGGTAGCGGCAACCGCGGCCGCGTTCGGGGCGCGGGCGACGCTCAGCTACGAGCGCAACTATCCGGTCGTTGTGAACCATCCCGCCGAGACGGCATTCGCCGGCAGCGTTGCCGCCGGCATCGCAGGTGCCGACCGGGTCGAAACCGATGCCGCGCCGATGATGGGTGCGGAGGACTTCTCCTTCATGCTGGAGGAGAAGCCGGGCGCATTCATCTTCCTCGGCAACGGCGACAGCGCGAAGCTGCACAACCCGGACTACGACTTCAACGACGACGCCATTCCATACGGCTGCTCCTACTGGGTGAAGCTCGTGGAAACGGCGATGCCGGTGCGGGCCTGAGCGCCGGTCCGGCCTTCGATCAGCTTCCGACCAGGCGGAGCTCGCGCTTTTTCTCGAAGACCCGCAGCACCTTCTCCAGGTCGTGGCCGCGCTTGAGGATCGCGCCGCCGGCGTTGACCACCGCATAGGCGCCCTGCTTGCGGGCGTTCGCCGGCGTCTTGGTCACCCGGTAAAGAGGCACCTCAGCGGTGCGCCGGAATATGGAGAACGTCGCCTGGTCCTTCTGATGGTCGATGGCGTAGTCGCGCCATTCGCCTTCGGCGACCTTGCGACCGTAGACGCGAAGGATGGTACTCAGCTCCGTGCGGTGGAAGGTCGTGAGCCGGAGTGGGGCGTTGCTCGGCTGCGATCCGCCGAACGGCACCACGCCGGCCGGAAATCGACTGTCTTCCGTATCGCTCATTGCGCCTCCTGCCGTCATGTATCTGACATGATCGGGGCAAAGTGGCCGGGCATCAAGGGCGGGCGGCCCGATGCGGAAAACGCCGGGCCGGGGGCCGCGGGCACAAATTTTTTTCTGCGCGCCGAAATCGCGGATTTCCTGGGTTTTCGCGGATGAGAATGATCACCCTTCTGCCTTATTTGAGCCCTTGCTCCGCCACGGGGAACCTGCATGGTTTTCGAGCGTTACCCGGTTGATCCGGCCGCGCTCGGCTTTGGCAATCGTCAGCCCCCCAGCCCCCCGAAGCTGACGACGCGGCCGGATCGCCTTTTCCAGGTCAACGCATGGGCCGGCCGCAAGGTCGGCCCTTTTTTTATGTCCAGCGTCCCTCCTGGGCGCGCCGAGCCTCTTTCATCTTCGCCGTCGCCGACATAGCTATGCGGACGCATGGGCGCGCGCCGACCAATGGCAGCGTGCCGTCCTGGACTCGTAGCAAACAAGACGGTGAAAACGGCCATGACCGGCGAAAACGACACCTCGCCCGCATCCGAAACCCGCGCCTTCGAAGCCGACGTCGCGCGGCTGCTGCACATGATGGTGCACTCGGTCTACTCCAAGAAGGACGTCTTCCTTCGGGAGCTGATTTCCAATGCCGCTGATTCCTGCGAAAAGCTGCGCTACCGCGCACTGACCGATTCCGACCTGCTCGGCTCCGACACCGATCTCAAGGTGACCGTGGAGGCCGACAAGGCGAACGGCACTCTCACCATCGCCGATAACGGCGTTGGCATGTCGCGTGACGAACTGGTCGAAAATCTCGGCACCATCGCCCGCTCCGGAACCCGCGCCTTCCTCGAGGCCACCGCCGCCTCCGGCGAGAATTCCGGTCTGATCGGCCAGTTCGGCGTGGGCTTCTACTCAGCCTTCATGGTTGCCGGCGAGGTCACCGTGGCCAGCCGCGCCGTCGGCTCGGACGAGGCGTGGACCTGGCGCTCGGACGGAACCGGATCCTTCACCGTCGAACCCGCCGGTACAGAGGCTCCGGCGCGCGGCACACGGGTGACGCTGGTGCTCACGGATGGTGCCAAGGAGTTCGCCGAGACGGCGACCATCGAGCGCACCATCAAGCACTACTCGGCCCACGTGCCGGTGCCGGTCTTCGTGAAGGAGGCCGGCGACGCCGCCGACAAGGAGGTGGTGGACGGTACCGCACTCTGGGTGAAGCCGAAGTCGGAGATCTCCGCTGAGGAGTACAAGGAGTTCTACCACTTCGTTTCCGGTAACTGGGACGAACCGGCCTTCACCATTCACTACCGGGCCGAGGGACGACAGGAATACACCGTCCTCCTCTTCATGCCGGAGCAACAGCCCTTTGATCTGTTCGATCCCGACCGGCGCGGGCGCGTGCGCCTCTATGTGCGTCGCGTCTTCATCACCGACGACGCCGACGTGCTGCCCTCCTGGCTGCGCTTCGTGCGCGGCGTGATCGATTCCCAGGACCTGCCGCTCAACCTCTCGCGCGAAATGCTGCAGACGAATCCGCTGCTCGCCTCGATCCGCAAGGCGGTCACCAATCGCGTGCTCTCGGATCTCGAAAAGTCCGCCACCAATGATGCGGAGGCCTACCAGCGCTTCTGGGAAGCCTTCGGCGCCGTCCTGAAGGAGGGCATCTACGAGGATCCGGAGAGGCGCGACGCGCTCTTCAAGCTTACCCGGTTCCACACCACGACCGATCCGGAAGGTTGGCGGTCGCTCTCCGACTATGTAGCCGCCATGAAGGAGAAGCAGACCGCCATCTATTACGCCATCGGCGACAACGCCTCGACGCTGGCCGAAGCGCCGCACCTTGAAGGCTTCCGGGCCCGGGGCATCGAGGTGCTCCTCCTGACCGACCCGGTCGATTCCTTCTGGGTTCAGGCGGCAGTCGGCTTCGAGGGCAAGCCGCTTCAGTCGGTGACCCAGGGCAAGGCCGATCTGGACGCCATCCCGCTCTCCGATGCCGACGAGACCAGCGCGGACGACGCCGCAAAGCCCGGCGATGTCGCCACGCTGACGGCGCTCTTCAAGCAGGCGCTCGGTGACCGCGTGAGCGAAGTCCGCACCTCCGAACGACTCGCCACCAGTCCGGCCTGTCTGGTTGCTCCCGACATGGGGCCGGATCGCCAGTTCGAGAGGCTCATGGCACGCCAGCGCGGCGGTGGCGCCGGACGGCTTCCGCCGGTTCTGGAACTCAACCCGGGCCATCCGCTGGTGCGCTCGTTGTCGGAGCGCGCGAGCCGCGGTGGAGAGGCGCCACGGCTTGAGGAAGCCGCTTTCATGCTGCTGGCCAGCGCCGAGATCCTCGACGGCGAGGCCCCGAGCGATCCGGCGGCCTTCAATCGGCGTCTGCTGGGCATGATGGAGCAGGCGTTTTCGGTTCCCGGTGGAGAGGCGTCCGAGGCGACTGCGCCGGACGTCGCGGATCAGGGTTAAAGGCGGATTAACCTTGTTCGGATAGTCATCGGTCCCGGATCAAACCGAGACCGATGATGACCGGACAGCACCGTTCAGAGTTTCCGGCGCACATTGCCGACTCGCCCTTCCAGCGTCTTGCTGCGCTGATTTCCACCGTGCCGCCAGGCGCGACCCCGATCGATCTCGCCGTTGGCAATCCACGCCACGCGGTCCCTTCCTTCGTCCGCGAAACCGTCGCGGCCCACGCCGAGGGCTTTGGGGTCTATCCGGCGATCAGGGGCGCTGACGACTTTCGCGCCTCCGTGGGCGACTGGCTGGAAAATCGTTACGGGCTTGGTGGCCTGCTCGACGCGGAGACAGGCATCCTGCCCCTGAATGGCAGTCGCGAGGGTCTCTATTTCGCGACCCTCGGCGCCGACTCCTACCTGAAGAAACCGGGTGACCGGCCTGTGGTCCTGGTGTCCAACCCCGGCTACCCGGCCTATTCCGTCGGGGCCTTCGCCGTGGGTGCGGAGATCCTGCCGTTCGCGCCGGCGACGGCGGACGGCGTGATGCCTGACTGGGACGCCCTCGGCGGGGATGTCCTGGACCGCACCATCGCCGTCTTTGTTGCCTCGCCCGCCAACCCGCAAGGTACCGTGGCGAGTAAGGCAGACTGGCTGCAGCTCCTGGAACGGGCTGAGCGTCACGAGTTCATGGTGTTCGCCGACGAGTGCTACTCGGAGATCTACCGGGGCTCCGTGGCGCCACCGGCCGGCGCTCTTGAAGCTGCCGCCGAGCGGGGCAGTGCGGCGCGGGTCGTCGTGTTCAACTCTCTGTCCAAGCGCTCCAACCTGCCCGGCCTGCGCTGCGGATTTGCCGCAGGCGACCCGGCGTTCCTCGCCAACTGGGCGCGGCTTCGCAACATGGCGGCACCGCAGGTCCCGACACCGACCCAGGCCGTTGCTGCCGCAGCTTTCCGCGACGAGGACCACGTCGTGGACAATCGTCGTCTTTACGACGCCAAGTTCGCCCTTGCCGAACAGGCCCTCGGCGATCTCTTTCCCGCGATGACGCCGCCGGGCGGTTTTTTCCTGTGGCTCGACGTCTCGCGGTTCGGACCTGATCCCGACGTCAGCCGTCGCATGTGGGCGGAGGCGGGGGTGCGGACCGTCCCGGGCTCCTATCTCGGAGCGCCGATGGCCGACGGGATCAATCCCGGCGAGGGCCATGTCCGCATCGCCCTGGTGCAGGACGAAGCCACCACCGAAGAGGCGCTCGGTCGCCTCGCTGACATGTTCAGGAGCCGTTGATGACGATGCTGCGCGCCTTGCCGCTCAACGATCTCTTCGACCATCCCGCCGTTGAAGCGCTGATCGGGCCGCTCTGCCGTGCCATCGGCGTGGCATTGGTGCTGCTGTCGGTGGGGCTGGTGGCCGCGCTGGCGAGCTGGTCGGTCACCGATCCCAGCCTCAGCTATGCCGCGGATCTGCCCATTCATAACTGGATGGGCTGGCCCGGATCGGTTGCCGCGGATCTCCTGATGCAGACGGTCGGGCTGTCCGCACCGCTGATTCTCGTGCTGCCGCTTGCCGTTGCCGCGCGGCTGCTTCGGCGCCGCCCGATTCATCTTCACTGGTCGCGGATCGCCTATACGCTCCTTGCCATCGCGGCCGCCTCCGGTGCGCTTGCCCTCCTGCCGGAACCGGCGAGCTGGCCGCTGCCCACCGGTCTCGGCGGGGCCCTTGGTGATGGCGTGATCGCCCTTGTGGCCGCGCCGCTCGGCGCCGATGCCGGGGTTCGCGGCTTCGCAGCGCTGTTCGTGCTGGTGGTGGCCGCGGCGTTCAGCCTGCGCCGGGCTGCGGCACCGCGCCCCACCCACCGGCTAGCGGCTCAGGCGGTCGAATCGCGCGGGCTCGGCATCCGAAAGACGGTCTCCAAGGACGAGATGGCGGGAACGTCGCGCCGCTCGGCCATTCGGGTGGAGCAGGACGAAGAGGACGACGAGGACGAGGCTGGCGGCGATGGCCGGTTTGCCGCCTTCGTGGGGCAGGCGACCCATTGGGCGCTGTCGACCCGAGCGCGATTCCGCCGACGGTTCGGCCGCGACGAGGCGCCGCGCCATCCTGAACCGAAGTTGCGCACGGGCTCCCGCCTGCGCGACGCGCTTCTCAATGTCACCGAGACCGAGGACGAAGACGCCCTTGAGAGCGTGTCGGCCGAGCCCGAAGCCCTGCGTCCGCGCCGCTCACGGGTCGAACCCCGCTTCGATCTTGGCGCTTGGTCGGAGGATTTGGCCGATGCGGTGGCCGACGTGCGCGATGCGGGCCCTGAAGGAACCTATGACGACGCGGATTGTGGTCAGGACTACGACGACGGCATCGACCCGTTTGCCACCTTCGACGAAGACGAGGAGCCGCCGTTCGAGCCCGATCCGCAGCCGGTGAGAGGTCAGCGGCAGGCTGCCCGCCCGACCGCCGTGGAGCCGCCGTCGAGCACCACTCGGGTCACACCGGCGGCCGGACCGGCCAAGACCGGCAAGCGCATCATCCGCGAGGCGCAGCCCTCGCTGCTGCGCAACCCCGGCGAATACGAGCATCCGCCCCTCGGCTTGCTGGCGGCGCCACCGGCCGGCCGCCGAGACACCGCAATGACCTCGGAGGCGCTGGAGCAGAATGCCCGCATCCTGGAAGGGGTGCTCGACGATTTCGGGGTGCGCGGCGAGATCATCAACGTGCGGCCCGGCCCGGTGGTGACGTTGTACGAGCTGGAACCGGCCCCCGGTATCAAGTCCTCGCGCGTGATCGGCCTGGCCGACGACATCGCCCGCTCCATGAGCGCGATCTCCGCCCGCGTGGCCGTCATCTCCGGCAAGAACGCCATCGGCATCGAGCTTCCTAACGAGCGCCGCGAGACGGTCTTCCTGCGGGAGCTCCTGGCCTCCAACGACTACGAGAAGTCGAAGGCCCGGCTGGCGCTGGCGCTGGGCAAGACGATCGGTGGCGAGAGCGTCATCACGGACCTGTCGCGCATGCCGCATCTGCTGGTCGCCGGCACCACCGGCTCGGGCAAGTCGGTGTCGGTCAACACCATGATCCTGTCGCTGCTCTACCGGATGACGCCGGAGCAGTGCCGGTTGATCATGATCGATCCGAAGATGCTCGAACTCTCCGTCTATGACGGCGTGCCGCATCTTCTCACCCCCGTCGTGACCGACCCAAAGAAGGCGGTGGTCGCGCTCAAGTGGGCGGTGCGCGAGATGGAAGAGCGCTATCGCAAGATGGCGAAGCTCGGCGTGCGCAACATCGATGGCTACAACAACCGTCTGGCTGAGGCGCAGAAGAAGGGCGAGGTGCTCACCCGCGTCGTGCAGACCGGGTTCGACCGCGAGAGCGGCGAGGCGATCTTCGAGGAGGAGACCCTCGATTTCGAGCCGATGCCCTACATCGTGATCATCGTCGACGAGATGGCGGACCTGATGATGGTTGCCGGCAAGGACATCGAAGGTGCCATCCAGCGCCTGGCCCAGATGGCCCGTGCTGCCGGTCTGCATCTGATCATGGCAACGCAGCGCCCGTCGGTCGACGTCATCACGGGGACGATCAAGGCGAATTTCCCGACCCGCATCTCCTTCCAGGTGACGTCGAAGATCGACAGCCGCACCATCCTCGGTGAGATGGGCGCGGAACAGCTTCTGGGGCAGGGCGACATGCTCTACATGGCCGGTGGCGGGCGCATCCAGCGCGTGCATGGGCCGTTCGTCTCCGACGAAGAGGTGGAAGAGATCGTCGCCCACCTGAAGGCTCAGGGCGTTCCGGACTATCTCGACCAGGTGACGGAAGAGGATGGCGACAGCGGCCAGTCGTCCTTCGATATGGGCGTCGACAACATGTCGGAGTCCGATGATCTCTACGACAAGGCGGTGGCCGTGGTGCTGCGCGATCGCAAGGCCTCCACCAGCTACATCCAGCGCCGACTTTCCATCGGCTACAATCGAGCCGCCTCGCTCATCGAGCGGATGGAGGACGAAGGGGTTGTCGGCGCCGCCAACCATGCGGGCAAGCGGGAGATCCTCGTGGGAGACCCTGAGGGAGCGGATCAGTGATGCTGCCGCAACTTCGTCAAATCCCGGGTCTATCCACCGGCGCAACGGCGCGGCCCTTGACTGTGTTTTCCAGGCCGCAGCCGAACCCACTCAGGAGACTATCGGCAATGAAGCGCACCTCCACGCGCCACTCCTCCCATGGCGGGGCAGGCTTCTGGATCCGGATCGTGGCCATCGTCGCCGCGCTCACGGGCCTGACGCTGGCCGCATCGGCGGCCCGAGCGGAGACCTCCGCGGACGACGCCCTGCAGGGCATCAACGAATATTTCAACGGCATCGACACCATGCGCGGCCAGTTTGTGCAGATCGGCCCTGACGGAAGCCGTACCGAAGGCCAGTTCGCGCTGAAGCGCCCGGGTCTGGTGCGCTTCCACTACAATCCGCCGGCGCAGATGGACATCATCTCCGACGGCACCTCGGTCGCCGTGCGCGACCGCAAGCGCGCTTCCCAGGATATCTGGCCGCTGAAGCGCACGCCGTTGCGCTTTCTTCTGTCGGACCAGATCGATCTGACCCAGGACGCGAAGGTCTCGCGCGTCGAGGTCCGGCCGGACGTGGTGCTTGTCACCATTGCGGAAAACACCGCCTTCGGCGATGGGACTCTGACGCTCATGTTCGACCGCGGGACCGATGAGCTGAAGCAATGGGAGGTGGTCGACGCCCAGGGCCAGCGCACCCAGGTCTCCATCCACAACGTCGCGCTCGACACGCCGGTTGACCCGGATCTCTTCAAGATTGACTACACGGTGATCCGCGAAGGCGTGAACAATCGCCGTTGATTGAGACCGAGGGTCTCAGGCGCGCCGGTGATTAGGCCGGCGCAAACAGGCCGCTTGTCGGCCGGATTCGGCGATGGCACAGTCGCGCCATGATCAGCCCTCGCAAGAGCTACGAACCCGGTCACCAGCGGAAGTTCCTGGTGGTTATCGACGAGACGCCTGAATGTGATCGGGCGGTCGTCTATGCAGCCAAGCGCGCCGAGCATACCGGCGGCAAGCTCGTCCTTCTCTACGTGATCGCTCCCGGCGAATTCCAGCACTGGCTGGGCGTCGAGACCATCATGCGCGAGGAGAAGGAAGAAGAGGCCAACGCCACGCTGTCGCGCTTCGTGGACCGCGCCCGGGCAGTGGCCCGGGTCGACCCGGAAACAACGATCCGGGAGGGCAGCCGGGCGGAGGAGATCCGCAATCTGATCGACGACGACGAGGATATTGCGATCCTCGTGCTGGCGGCGGGGGTCGGCTCCGATGGGCCCGGACCGCTGGTCGCCTCGGTGGTCGGTGCCTCCAGCGGCTTCCACATCCCGGTCACCATCGTGCCCGGCGACCTCTCCGACGAGGAAATCGGCGGCCTCGCCTGATCGCGGCGAGGTGCTACCGGCTGGAAACCGGACCGGTTCCCGGTTACATCTGCCTGCGCCCGCTTGTCGGTTTGCGGACCCGGATTGACGGGGAGAAGCGATGCCTCGCATCGGGCCGAGACCGGGGAGGGAACGGCAACATGGCTGACAGTGCGGAACCCCAGTTCCACGTGGGTCCGGCGACGGTGGTGGAAACCGCGGCCGTCAAGGTTGATGGCACGGCCCGCATCGACGGCACGTACCACGGCGACCTCGAGGCGACCCACCTGGTGGTTGGCGCGAGCGGCCGGATCGTTGGGACCGTCCGGGGCGAGACGGCGGATGTCGAGGGCCAGCTGGAGGGGACACTTGCGCTGTCCGGCCAGCTGACCGTTCGCTCCACAGGGGTTCTGCGGGGCAATGTCGGCTATGGCGGGCTTTCGGTCGAGGCCGGAGCACGCCTTGTGGGCGACGTCTCTTCGGGCACGTCGGACGGTCCCGTCCGCACGCCGAAGCCTTCGGCGACGCGCGCCCCGGCTGTCGCTGCGGCGACTGGCCGATCGCGCCGGACCACCGACGACATCTGAAGCCGGGATCGTGCCCGTTAAGGCGACGATCACCTTTCCCGCTTCAGGTGGGGGACGCGGCAGGCTGCTCATCACGGAAAGGCGGGAGACATGGCGAAGGCGACCAAGGCCAGCGAACCGGCAAAGCGGCGGTCGATCATCTGCGCGGCGCGCAGCGGCGGCCAGGGCAAGACGACGATCGCGCAGCTCGTTCACGCCGTCTGCCAGCGCCACAACATCCCGCATATGCTCTATTCGGCTGACTTTCTCGGCCGCAACGACAGATCAAAGCTCGGCAAGCTCTATCCGGGACAGGTCACGGAGCTCGGCACCGGCGCTTCCTTTGACGACGTGAAGTCGAGCGCCGACATGAACCAGTCGGTCCGCTACTGGGATCGGCTCGGCGACGTGCTGGTGGAGGGTGGCGCCCTCATCGATCTCGGCGCGAATGTCATCGACCGCGTCTTCGAATGGGCGGAGCAGCGCCGGGCCGCACTGGTGCTGGACAAGCGCCAGGCGCCTGGCATCGACATGTGCGTCGTCTGCAAATCGACCATGCATTCCGTTGAACAGGCGGCAAGCCTCGCCAACACCTTCCTGGAAGGGCGGCTATTCCCGGTCGGGCGGGTATTCGTGATCATCAACGAGGCCGACGGCAAGGTCCTTACGGAGGAGGCGCGCAACAAGCTGCTGCCCCTGAAGGATCACGCGGAGGTCGACATCATCCGGCTGCCCTATTGCGATTCGGAGGTCTGGCACCTCACCGAGCTGCACGAGAAATCGCTCCACGAGGCGCTGGAATGGGATCCGGATGAACTGGTCGAGACCTATGACATCGACATCTGGGAGGCGACGTCGGGGTTGGCCGAACTGCGCGCCTGGTACGAGGTCTTCGAAAAGAAGGCGTTCGCTTCCGGGTTGATCGCCCGCAACTCCGGTACGCCGTCAGACGAGCCGTCAGACGAGCCGTCAGACGATCCGTTCGATGCCCCGTTCGCGGACGACTGACCGGCCGACGTTTGTTGCTGCGACCCGAAAGCGCTTGCGTCGCCCCTTGAAGCGACGGCCGGCGCACCCGATAACAACTCCAAACGAGCGACTTCCCGGTCCATCAGTGCGGCCTTGAACCGCAACGGAGGAACCATGTTCATTCAGACCGAAACCACCCCCAATCCGCAGACGCTGAAATTCCTGCCGGGCGAACCCGTGCTCGGCGAAGGCACGCGGGAATTCCGCGCCCCGGACGAGGCTGGCGCGTCGCCGCTCGCCCAGCGTCTGTTCGCAGTCCCCGGCGTGACCGGCGTTTTCCTCGGCTCCGACTTCGTGTCGGTTACCAAGGACGAGCAGGATTGGCAGCACCTCAAGCCGGCCATTCTGGGCGCCATCATGGAGCACTATCTCTCCGACGCTCCTATCGTGGTCGATGGCAGCGTGGAGGATACCGGCGAGGAGTTCTTCGACGAGAAGGACGAGGCGACGGTTGCCATGCTGAAGGAGCTTCTCGACGAGCGGGTGCGTCCGGCGGTGGCCAATGACGGTGGTGACATCACCTTCCGCGGCTATCGCGACGGCGTCGTGTTCCTCTCCATGCGCGGCGCCTGTGCCGGCTGTCCGTCGTCCACCGCGACGCTTCGCATGGGCATCGAGAACCTGATGCGCCATTTTGTCCCGGAAGTTCAGGAAGTGCGGGCCGTCGAGGCCTGACTCTCGGTCGTTGCCCGCCAGGTGCGCGCACCAGCGGGTTCCCTGACGGGCCAAATCGTCTATAGCGGGCGTCGGTAATGGCGGCCCGCGCCCATCGGCGCGCGCCGCAACGATTGCGAGCCCGGGCTGACAGCGATGCACGTCCTCGTCCTCGATACGGCGCTCGGCGCCTGCCAGGCAGTCGTCGGCACCACTGACGGCGTCGTCGCCTGTGCGCGTCTGACACCTTCTGTCGGCCAATCCGAGGCCATTGTCCGGTTAGCCGAGGAAGCGCTCACCGAGGCGGGGATCGGAGCGCGCGATCTCGATCGTATCGGCGTGGTCGTCGGTCCCGGTAGCTTCACCGGTCTCAGGGTCGGGGTGGCGGCCGCGCGTGCTCTGGCACTTGTCGCCGGCTGCCCCGCGCTCGGGCTGTCGAGCCTCGCTGCGCTCGCGACCAGCCTGCCGGAAACGTGGGACAATCCGTCCGTCGCCGCCATCGATGCCCGCCACGGCGCCGTCTATGCCCAGCGCTTTGCCCCTGGACGATCGCCGCGCTTCCCGGCATCCCATATCGCTGTGGCCGCGCTCGTGGCGGAGCTGGAGGACGGTGTCGTCCTGGTCGGGTCCGGGGCAGCGGCGTTGGCCGAGGCCCTAGCCGAGCGCGGGGCGAGGCCGGGGGCCGTCGACCCCCTGGCAGCGCCGGACCCGGAGGCGCTACTTGCGCTAGCGCTGGCCGCCGAGCCGCCGTTCAATCCGCCGCGCCCGGCCTATCTCAAGGCACCCGATGCCAAGCCTGCCCGGTCCCTGGTGGGGCGGAGTCGATGATCGGGTTCTGGGCACCGGCGCCCCGGCTGATCGATGACGCCGCACCGGAAGACCTGCCACACATCGCTGAAATACATCGCGCCTCGTTCACCCAGGAATGGACCGTCGACGAACTGGCCGCCCTCTTGTCCCAGCCCGGGGTGACGGCGCTCGTTGTCCGGCGGGCGTCGTGGTGGACCAGTCCCCGTCCCATCGGCTTCCTGCTTTTGCGGGTCGCGGCGGACGAGGCGGAGATCCTCACCGTGGCTGTTCACCCCTCCAATCGTCGCGGAGGCGTCGGTAGGTCGCTGGTCGCCGAGGCGCTTCGCCGGCTCTATGCGGACCGTGTCGCGACAGTGTTCCTCGAAGTCGCGGCGGACAACGAGGCGGCGCTTGCAATCTATCGCCGCCTCGGCTTCACCATGGTGGGCGAGCGGCCCGCCTACTATTCCGGTACAGGCGCCGGGGGCGGTCTTGCGCTTGTCATGCGCTGCGATCTTGGCTAATCGCGCCAGGTAGGGTTTCGATCGCGGCCAGGGTGATCGGTCATCCCGATGTTGACCGCGACGGGATGACAGTGATGGCCGGAACGGCAGACAGGACCTCAGCCGAACCGGACCAGGTTTCGGGCAAACCGGGAGACGGGCCTTTGGCCGAAGACGACAGCCGGAGCGAAGCGAGCCTGGAAGAGCAGTGTGTCGCTCAGGGCATGCGAATGACCGAGCAGCGCCGGGTCATCGCCCGTGTGATCGAGGCGGCCACCGACCATCCGGATGTCGAAGAGCTGCATCGCCGCGCCGCGAGCATCGACAATCGCATCTCCATTTCGACCGTCTACCGGACCGTGAAGCTGTTCGAGGATGCCGGCATCATCGAACGCCACGATTTCCGCGACGGCCGCGCCCGCTACGAATCGGTGCCGGGAGAGCACCACGACCACTTGATCGACCTGCGCACCGGCACGGTTGTCGAATTTCGCGACGAGGAGATCGAGCTGCTTCAGGAAAAGATCGCGCGCGAACTCGGCTTCAAGCTGGTGGACCATCGGCTGGAGCTTTACGGTGTTCCGCTCGACGATCCCGCGAAGAAGACGCGCTGACGCCCATGGGTGTGCTCCGGGCCATTCTCATCATCCTATCGCTGACGGTCGTAACGCTGGTGCTGATCCCGGCCCAGTACATCGCCTTGTGGACCCGCTCGAAACGGGCGGAGCGCATCCCTCATCTTTGGCACAGGATCACCACGCGCCTGCTCGGCATCCGGGTGATTCAGCATGGGGTTCCTACGACCGACCGCCCGCTTATGATCGCCTCCAACCACGTGTCTTGGCTCGACATCACCGTGCTCGGCTCGCTGATGCCGCTCTCCTTCATTGCCAAGGCAGAGGTGGCGACGTGGCCGGTCTTCGGCCTGTTCGCCAAGCTGCAGCGTACGATCTTCGTCGATCGAAGCCGGCGCCACGCCACCGGAACGGTGGCCGGGGCCATCGCCGAGCGCCTGAGGCTGGGCGATGTCATGGTGCTCTTCCCAGAAGGCACATCCTCCAGCGGAACGTTCGTGCTGCCGTTCCGGACGGCGCTGATCGGGGCGGCGAAGGAGGCCGTCGCCGGCGAGAACGACCGCATTTGGGTGCAGCCCCTGGCCATCGCCTACACCCGGCTCTACGGGATCCCGCTGGGGCGCTACCGCCGACCGATGGTGGCCTGGTATGGCGACATGGACATGGCGCCTCATCTCTGGGGCATCCTGAAGAAGGGGCCGCTCGACGTGGAGATTACGTGGGGTGAGGCGGTGTCCTTCGGTCCGGGCAGCGACCGCAAGGAAATCGCCCGCAAGGCGGAGGACATCGTGCGTGGCGCAACGGTGCGGGCCCTTACGGGCCGGACCGGTGACGCGCCTCCGGCAGCAGTGGGCACGGCCTGATCCAAGGCGCGCCGGACGTCCGCCACGGGTACCGCCGCCGCTTGCATTTGCGCGCGATTGCAGGGACGGTCAGGCATGGTTTCCAACCGCCCGTTGCCGCAATCCGAATCGGCAGAACGCTGGCACCGCACGCGGCGCTGGCTCTATGGTGCGATCGCTGTCTGCTCGGTGCTGGCGCTCCTGGGCATGGCCACCTTCGATGTGGTTGGAACTCTCTACAGCTACACCCGAGGAGCCGGCGGCACCGTTTCGGCCTTCGTCGATCTTTGCATCGTCGCCAGCTTCGCCCTGATCGCGGTGCTCGCGGTCTATTCTCACGATCTCTCCCGGGAGGTGGCGCGCAGGCGGGAGGCAGAAGGCACCGCCGTTCAGCTGGCCCTGTTCGATCCGCTCACGGGCCTGCCGAACCGGCGCAACTTCCTGCAGACCTTTGACTGGTGGCTAGAGACCGCAGAGCGCGAGGGAACGCGGGTATCCCTCGTGGTCCTCGATCTCGATCGCTTCAGGGCGGTGAACGACCTGCATGGCCACACCGGCGGTGACGCGTTCCTTCAGGAAGTGGCAAAGCGGTTGCGCAGGGTGGTGCGGGCGCCGCACTTCGTGTCCCGGCTCGGGGCCGACGAGTTTGCGATCCTCATCCTGGGCGGCGAAGGCGCCGACCTCGTGCGCACGGTCCGCAGGCTTCTCAAGGAGACACGCCGGCCTGTCCGGATCGGGGAGGCCGATGTGATCCTGACGGCGAGCATCGGCATCGCGATTTTTCCTCGGGATGGCACATCGCGCGAACTGCTGCTCCAGCGCGCCGACCTGTCGATGAGCCGCGCGAAGGCCGCGGGCCGCAACACCTATGCGTCCTTCGATCCCGAAATCGACAGCGAGATCCGGTTCCGGCTATCGCTGGAAGCGGATCTTCCGAAGGCGCTGAAAAGCGGCGCCATCGTTCCCTATTTCCAGCCCTTCGTGGATCTGTCGACGGGTGCGATGGTGGGCTTCGAGGTGCTCGCCCGCTGGCATCATCCGGAGCACGGTATGCTGGGTGGCGAGACGTTCATTCCGCTGGCCGAGGAGATCGGTCTCATCGACCCGCTGTTCGGACACATTCTCAAGGCCGCCTGCAGCGAAGCCATGCTCTGGGACCGGCCCCTGCGCATCGCCGTCAACGCCTCGCCGCTGCAACTCGGCGAGCGCCGGCTGGTCGAGACAGTGATTGCATGTCTGGAAGAGTCCGGCCTGCCGGCCGAGCGCCTCGAGATCGAGATCACAGAGAATTCCCTCGTGCACGATTTCCCGCTGGCGCTGGAGATCGTCACGGCCCTGAAGTCCGTTGGGGTGTCCATCTCCCTTGATGATTTCGGCACAGGCTATTCCAACCTCCGCCACCTCAACGAACTCGCAATCGACAAGATCAAGATCGACAAGTCCTTCATCATGCGCAGGGGAGAGGGGGAGGTCACCCAGACGGTGGTCGATCTCGTGGTGGCGCTCGGCCACAGCCTCGGCCTGAAGGTCACGGCCGAAGGGGTTGAGACGCTCAGCGACGCGCTATGGCTGAAGGAGCGGGGCTGCGACTTCGGCCAGGGCTACCTTTTCTCCGAAGCCATTCCGCCCGGCGATGTGCCGGCGCTTCTGGCGGCGGCGGACCCGGCAACCGGCATCGGCCCGCAATGAGTGCTTCCCGGGTGGCGGCCGGCACGGAAATCACCGGGCTGCGCCCTTGCGTTCGCCACTATTCTGCGGCACGCCCAAGGGACGAATGGAAGCGGTGGTGATGACGGACACGAAGCGCGTATTCATCAAGAGCTACGGCTGTCAGATGAACGTCTATGACGCGGAGCGCATGGGCGAGGCCCTGGCGGCCGAGGGCTATCAGCAGACCCAGTCGGTGGACGATGCCGATCTGGTGCTCCTGAATACCTGCCATATCCGCGAGAAAGCGGCGGAAAAGGTCTACTCCGAACTAGGGCGGATCCGCGTCCTCAAGGAAGAGCGGAAGGCAGAGGGCCGTGCGCTCTCGGTGGGCGTCGCCGGCTGCGTTGCCCAGGCGGAGGGCGATGAGATCGTGCGCCGCGCGCCGACCGTGGACTTCGTGGTCGGGCCGCAGTCCTACCACCGGCTGCCGGCTCTCCTGGAGCGCTCCAGGGCGCAACCGGGTGTGGTCGACATCGATTTTCCCGCCGAGGACAAGTTCGATGCGCTGCCCGGTCGCACACGGCCGGGCCTGATCTCGCGCGGGCCGACGGCATTTTTGACCGTGCAGGAAGGCTGCGACAAGTTCTGCGCCTTCTGCGTCGTGCCCTACACCCGCGGCGCCGAGGTGTCGCGGCCCGTTGCGCGCATCATCGCCGAGGCCGAGGATCTGGCTGCCGCCGGTGTGCGCGAGGTCACGCTGCTGGGGCAGAACGTCAACGCCTACCATGGCGAGGGGCCGGACGGCCGCGTCTGGGATCTGGCGCGCCTCTGCTACCGGCTCTCCGAGATCGAGGGGCTGGCGCGTATCCGCTATACGACCAGCCATCCGCTCGACATGACTGACAGCTTGATCGAGGCGCATCGGGATCTGCCTACGCTTATGCCTTATCTGCACCTGCCCGTGCAGGCGGGATCGGACCGGATCCTGGCCGCGATGAACCGCCGTCACGCTGCCGAGGAGTACGTTCGGCTGATCGAACGGATCCGTGCGGCGCGGCCCGACATCGCCCTCTCCGGCGATTTCATCGTCGGCTTTCCCGGCGAGACCGATGCGGACTTCGAGGACACGATGCGGCTCGTGGAGACGGTCCGCTATGCCTCCGCCTACTCGTTCAAATATTCCTCGCGTCCCGGAACGCCGGCCGCAGGTAAGGGCGAGCAGGTGCCCGAGCCGGTGAAGGGTGAGCGACTGCAGCGCCTGCAGGCGCTGCTCAACGAACAGGCCGATGAATTCAACCGGTCAATGGTCGGCCGCACCTTCGACATTCTGCTTGAAAAGCCCGGCCGGCGCGAAGGTCAGCTCACCGGCCGATCGCCCTATCTGCAGCCCGTTCACCTGTCCGCACCGCACGCGGCAATCGGAGACGTCATGCAGGTTACCGTGACGGACGTCGCAGGCCACAGCCTGTTCGCCGAGCCAGTCGGCTCGGTTTCTGCCGAGGCGCCGCGTGTCGCCGTCGGAGGCGCCGCTTGAGCCCCGGCCGGCGGACGGGCGCGGCACCGGGGGCCGGTCGGCCCAGCGTTCCGGCTTCCGACACGACCCATATCGTGCTGGCCTTCGACGACAACCGGATCGTCGGCGACCTGTTCGGCCAGTTCGACCAGAACCTTGCCCTGGTGGAGCAGCGTCTGGGCATCGAGGCGGTGGCGCGCGGCAACCAGGTCACCATCAAAGGACCGCACGACGCCTGCGAAACGGCGCGGACGGCGCTGGAGTCCCTCTATCACCGCCTCAAGAAGGGCGACGAGATCCAGCCCGGCGACGTGGAAGGGGCGCTGCGGATGGCGCAGGCCTCAGAGGGCCAGCTCAGCCTGCCGACCCTGGAGAAGGACGGCCGGTTGGCGCTTGCCCAGGTGTCCACCCGCAAGCGGACGGTGGTTGCGCGGACACCCGCCCAGGACGCCTATATTCGGGCCATGGACCGGGTCGACCTGGTCTTCGGTCTCGGCCCGGCGGGTACCGGCAAGACCTTCCTGGCGGTGGCCTATGCCGCAACGCTCCTGGAGCGCGGCGATGTCGCGCGCCTGATCCTGTCGCGGCCGGCCGTGGAGGCAGGCGAGCGCCTTGGCTTCCTGCCCGGCGACATGCGCGAGAAGATCGATCCCTATCTCAGACCGCTCTACGATGCGCTGTATGAGATGATGGCGCCGGAAAAGGTGGAGCGCGGCCTCACCTCGGGGATGATCGAAGTGGCGCCGCTCGCCTTCATGCGCGGCCGGACGCTCTCCAACGCGGTGGTGATCCTCGACGAAGCCCAGAACACCACGTCGATGCAGATGAAGATGTTCCTGACCCGTCTGGGCGAGAACTCCAAGATGGTGGTGACTGGCGACCCCAGCCAGGTCGACCTGCCGCCCGGTCAGGTGTCGGGCCTTCGCGAGGCGGTATCGGTGCTGGAAGGGGTCGAGGGCGTGGCCACGGTGCGGTTCTCCGATGCCGACGTGGTTCGCCACGAACTGGTCGCGCGCATCGTGCGGGCCTACGATCAGACCAGCCGCGATGCGCTTGCCGAGCGTGAGGAGCGTCGAGGTCAGCCCGCGGCGGGTGCGACGCGGCCGAGCGCGCAGGACAAGTCGTGAAAGTGCCGGAACTGCGGTCCGCCCCCGTCGACGTCGATATCGACGTCATCCGGGACGCGGATGGCTGGCCACCGGAAGCCGTCCTGGTGCGCATCTGCGACCAGGCGGTGGCAGCGGCCTGCTCACAGGGCGAGGTCGTGCTGGCCGATGGGTGCGAGTTGGCTATCCTGTTCGCTGACGACGAACGGGTTCGCGACCTCAATTCGGAGTTTCGTAGCAAGGATCAGCCCACCAACGTGCTGTCCTTTCCCTCAATCGGGGATGGCGTGCGCGGCGAGCCGACCCATCTAGGGGACATCGTGCTGGCCTACGAGACCGTGGCGCGCGAGGCGGAAGAAAGCGGCAAGCCGTTCGAGCACCACCTGGCGCACCTCGTCATGCACGGCTTTCTCCACGTCCTCGGCTACGATCACGAGGACGAGGCGGAAGCCCGCGTGATGGAGGCGCTCGAGACGCGGGCCCTGGCGTCGCTGGGGATCGCCGATCCATATGCCGACGAGGACGAAGACGAACCGTAGCCGTTCGAATGCGTTGCGCTTGCACGGTGAAATCGAGCATTCTTGCCATGCAAGGTGATCTATTCTGCACCGCGGTCAAGAAACCGCGGTAACGGAAGACTAGAAACGATGGTCGGCCCATACGCTCCGGAACCCGCCGGGGACGGGGCGCGGGCCATGCCGGATGCCGGCAAAGGAGCGGACGGACCAGTCTGGAATGAACGACGAACCTCAGAGTACTGGCGCGGCGACGCCGCGCCCCGACGACCGCGAAGCCGACCTGGCCGACAGTAGCAGCGAGGACGCCGCCTCCGGTTCCGAACGGTCGAACGACGGATGGCTCGAGCGATTGCGCTCGGCTGTCGGGTTCAAGACGAATGGCTCCCTGCGCGATGATCTGGCCTCCGCCCTCGCCGCGGAAGAGGACGGCCCCGCCGCCTTCACGCCGGAAGAGCGGCTCCTGCTTCGCAACATCCTTCACCTCAGGGAAGTCCGCGTCGACGACGTGATGATTCCCCGCGCCGATATCGATGCCATCGACGAGCACGTGGCGCTTGGCGAACTTCTCAAGCTGTTCCGCGAATCCGGCCATTCGCGCATGCCAGTGTTCCGGGAAACCCTCGATGATCCGGTCGGACTCGTCCACATCAAGGACGTGATGGCCTACATATCCGAACGCGCCAGCACGCTCGCCGCGGAGGGCCCCGCGCTCGATCTGCGCCAGGTGGATCTCGCCGTGCCGCTTGCCGATCTCGGACTCATCCGGCCCGTCCTGTTCGTGCCGCCGTCGATGCCCGCCGCCGACCTGATGGCCAAGATGCAGGCGACCCACATCCAGATGGCGCTGGTGATCGACGAGTATGGCGGAACCGACGGCCTCGCTTCGCTGGAAGATCTGGTCGAAACGGTGGTCGGCGATATCGAGGACGAGCACGACGAGTCGGACGAGCCCATGATCGTGCGGGCTGGTGAGGACGTCTGGGTCGCGGATGCCCGCGTTGCGCTGGACGATGCCCACGAGATCATCGGCGAAGACTTCATTGTCGGCGAACATGGCGAGGACGTCGATACCCTTGGCGGCCTCGTCTTCTCGCTGCTGGGCAGGATCCCCGTGCGCGGCGAGCTGATATCCGCGCCGGACCTGCCCGGGTTCGAGTTCGAGGTTCTCGACGCCGATCCGCGCCGCATCCGTCGCATGCGCCTCTACCGCCGGAAGGCTCGCGGCGCGCTCGGACGCAGGCCCCGGGAAGAGGCGAAACGCGCGCCCGAGACCGCCGAGACGTGACGCCGGCGCCGACCGCCGGAACCAGGGGCAGGCGGCCAGCCGTCCAACGCCTCTTGGCGGCCACGACCTCGCTGACCGGCTGGCGCCGCCGGCTTGTGGCGCTCGTGACAGGGGCGGTGTCCGCTGCCGCAATGCCACCCTTCGGCGTCGCCTGGATCCTGTTCCTGACGCTCCCGATCCTTGTCCTGCTCCTCGACGGGGTCGCGCGGGCGTCGGCCCGGCGCCGCAGGGTGGTGGGTGCGCTTTCGATCGGCTGGTGGTTCGGGTTCGGCTATTTCCTGGCGGGTCTCTGGTGGATCGGCTCGGCCTTTCTCGTGGAGGCGGAGGCGTTTGCATGGATGATCCCGTTCGCGGTGGCCGGTCTCCCGGCGGGACTTGCCCTCTTCTATGGCGCGGGAGCGGGCTTCGCCATGACGCTCTGGCAGCCGGGCCCAGGGCGGATCGTGGCGCTGGCCGTGGGGCTCTCCGGGGCTGAATGGCTGCGCGGCCACGTGCTGACTGGCTTTCCGTGGAACGGTCTCGGCTACGCGCTCGCCGCCGACGATGCCCTCATGCAGGCCGCTTCACTGGTGGGCGTCTACGGCCTCGCCCTGCTCAGCGTCCTTTTCTTCGCGAGCTCGGCGGCGGTGGTTCGTGACGGGGCCCTCGTCAGGGGGCGTGAGGTCCTCGGACCTGCAGCGGCGCTTCTGCTTCTTCTGGGGATGGCGATATGGGGCTCGGCCCGCCTCGGCGACCCCCCGGCGTCCGACACGACGTCAGTGCCAATACGGATCGTTCAGCCATCCATCGACCAAGCCGACAAGTGGAAGCCGGAACTCGCCACCACGGTGTTCGAGACCTATCTCTCGCTGACCGAGGAGCCCGCCTCTGACGGGGGCGCTCGCCCGGACGGGCTGGTTGTGATCTGGCCTGAAACCGCAGTCCCGTTTCTCCTCTCGGAGGCTCCGGTGGCGGTCGAGGCAATCGCGGATAGCCTGCCACCGGGCGGCCGGCTCCTGACCGGTGCCGTCCGGGTCGAGCGCAACCCGGAGGCCGTCAACGGTGCGGACTATTTCAACAGCATTCTTCAGGTTGCGCCCGATGGCCATCTCTCGACCCTCTACGACAAGGTTCACCTCGTGCCGTTCGGAGAGTTCCTGCCGTTTCAGGATCTGGTCGAGCGTATCGGCCTTGAGCAGCTGACACAGCTTCCGGGCGGCTTCTCGGCCGGTGTTGAACGCACGAGCCTGCAGGTCGAGGGCCTGCCTCCGTTCAGCCCGCTCATCTGCTACGAGATCGTGTTTCCCGGCGCGGCTTTGAACGATGCCGACCGTCCTGCCTGGATCCTCAACGTCACCAACGATGCCTGGTTCGGACTGACCCCAGGTCCATATCAGCACCTTCTCCAGGCCCGCGTCCGGGCCGTCGAGGAGGGGGTGCCGGTGATCCGCGCGGCCAATACGGGCGTTTCCGCCGTGATCGACGCAAACGGCCGTGTCGTCTCTCGTCTCGGGCTTGGGGAGAGCGGTATCATTGACGCGGCCCTCCCCGCAGTGGCGCCGCCCACACTCTATGCGCGCGCTGGTGATGGTCCGTTCTGGGCGGCTGTCGTCCTTGCGTTCATTCTGCTTGTCCTAAGCCGGCAACGGATTTCGAGACGGCGGAAAGATTGACGAACCGGTCCGGCGGCGCCCATTATCCCGCTTCCCTGCAGGGGCGAGGCCTAAAGGCGAAGTTTCACCCTCGGGGCTTCCGGCAACAGGAAGGACGGGTCCGCCATGGCGCAGAAGAAGGTTCCGAACCCGGTCGACGTGCACGTCGGCAGCAGGGTGCGGATGCGGCGGATGATCATGTCCATGAGCCAGGAGCGCCTCGGCGACCAGCTCGGTGTGACCTTCCAGCAGATCCAGAAATATGAAAAGGGATCGAACCGGATCGGCGCGAGCCGCCTGCAGCAGATCGCGCGCGTTCTGCAGGTGCCGGTTGCATTCTTCTTCGAAGATGCTCCGGACGGATCGGGCAACGGAGCCGGTTTCGCCGAGGCGCATTCGCCGAACTATGTGACCGACTTCCTGTCGTCCGGAGAGGGGCTGGCGCTCAACAGGGCTTTCGTCCGGATCTCCGACGCGAAAGTTCGCCGTCGTATCATCGACCTCGTCGAGGCGCTTGCCGACAAGCCCTCTGAATAGTGCTTCAGACAGACTGAAATGCCCGGCTTTGCTCGCTTCCCTTCAAGGGATTTGCGGCTTGACCGGCTTTCTTATCCTTGTCACATAGCCTCGCCGGCCCTTGCAGATACGGGGGCCAATGCGCCGCCCTAGCCCGCCTTCCGGCGCCATGCGAGGATCAGACAAGTGCCGCACGAGAATTATCTCTTCACCAGCGAGTCCGTTTCCGAAGGTCATCCCGACAAGGTCTGCGACCGGATCTCGGACACGATCGTCGATGCCTTCCTGTCCGAAATGCCCGAGGCGCGGGTGGCGTGCGAAACGCTGGCAACGACGAACCGCGTGGTGATCGCTGGCGAGACCCGCGGTCCCGACACGCTGACCCATGATTATCTCGCCCACCTGGCGCGCCTCGCGATCCGCGACATCGGCTATGAGCAGGAAGGCTTCCACTGGCAGCACGCCAAGGTCGACGTGCACCTGCACGCCCAGTCGGCCGACATCGCCCAGGGCGTCGATTCCTCGGGCAATAAGGACGAGGGCGCCGGCGACCAGGGCATCATGTTCGGCTATGCCTGTCGCGAGACGCCGGAGCTGATGCCGGCGCCGATCTACTATTCACACAAGATCCTCAAGCTGCTTGCCGATGCCCGCAAGTCGGGCCGCGAGCCGGCGCTGGAGCCTGACGCGAAGAGCCAGGTGACGATCGCCTACGAAAACGGCAAGCCGGTGCGCTGCACCCAGGTGGTGCTGTCGACCCAGCACACGGGTGACCTGTCCTCCCAGGACGTGCGCTCGATCGTGGAGCCCTACATCGCCGCGGCGCTGCCCGACGACTGGATCAACGACGATACTGTCTGGCACGTGAACCCGACCGGCAAGTTCATCATCGGCGGTCCGGACGGCGACTGCGGCCTCACCGGCCGCAAGATCATCGTCGACACCTACGGCGGTGCCGCACCGCACGGCGGCGGTGCCTTTTCCGGCAAGGATCCGACGAAGGTCGACCGCTCGGCTGCCTACGCGGCCCGCTATCTGGCTAAGAACGTGGTCGCTGCGGATCTTGCCGACCGCTGCACCATCCAGCTCGCCTACGCCATCGGCGTGTCGGAGCCGCTGGCCGTCTATGTCGACCTGCACGGCACCGGCAAGGTCTCCGAGACCGCGGTGGAGAAGGCCTGCCGCGAGGTCATGAACCTGACGCCGCGCGGGATTCGCGAACACCTGCAGCTCAACCGTCCGATCTACGCGCGCACCGCGGCCTATGGCCATTTTGGTCGCGCGGCGGAAGCCGACGGTGGCTTTTCATGGGAGAACATCGATCTGGTTCACGCGCTCCGCGACGCCGCGCGCTGACGCCGGACTGGTGAGTTCCTCCGACGATGACACGCTGCGCGGCGGCCCCGCGCAGCGTCCTGCCCGCACCCTGTTCGGGCGGCGCAAGGGCCATCCGCTGACTGAGACGCGCGCGGCCCTGTTCGAAACGGTGCTGCCGCGCGTCGCCGTGCCCCTCGACAACGATTGCCTCGATCCCGAAGGCCTCTTCGCCTTTCCGGTGAACGATGTCCGGATGGAGATCGGCTTCGGTGGCGGCGAGCATCTCGTCCACGAGGCGGAGACACGCGCCGCCTCAGGCTTCATCGGCTGCGAGCCGTTCGTGAACGGCATGGCCAAGGCCTTGGCTGCCGTCGACGAAGCGGGGCTCGCCAACGTGCGCCTGCACTTCGGTGATGCGGTCGAGATCCTCGACCGGTTGCCTGATGCCTCGCTCGCCCGGGTGGATCTGCTTTATCCCGATCCCTGGCCGAAGAAGCGCCACTGGAAGCGCCGTTTCGTCGCCGACGACCGGATCGACCGGATCGCGCGCGTATTGCGGCCCGGTGGGCAGTTCCGCATGGCGAGCGACATCCCGTCCTACGTGGACTGGACGCTCAAGCACCTCATCGACCGCAGCGACTTTCGCTGGACGGCACGGGCAGCCGCCGACTGGCGCACGCCCTATCCGGGCTGGCCTGGAACCCGCTACGAGGCCAAGGCGCTGGAGGCAGGCCGCGTGCCCGCCTATCTGACCTTCGAGCGGGTCTGAGCGCCGCGACCGACATGAAAAAAGGGGAGCCCCCCGGCTCCCCTTCGTCGTTTCCAGGGCCGTGCCCTTACCTCAGGTAATCCCGTAGGCGGCGACGGCGGCGAGGTTCACGATCTCCGAATCCTTGGCACCAAACGGCACAATCTGGACCGGCTTGTCGAGGCCGACGAGCAGCGGGCCGAGCACCATCGATCCACCAAGCTCCTGCAGCGTCTTGGTGGTGATGGAGGCGGCGTCGAAGGTGGGCATCACCAGCACGTTCGCCGGTCCGGAGAGGCGGCAGAACGGATAGGCGGACCGCATGATGTCGCCGTTCAGCGCCACGTCGGCTGCCATCTCGCCATCGTACTCGAAGTCGACCCGGCGCTGGTCGAGGAGTTTCACCGCTTCCTGGACGCGGCTTGCCCGATCGCCCGGCGGGTGGCCGAACGAGGCGTAGGTGAGCAACGCGACGCGCGGCTCGTAGCCCAGGCGACGGGCCACGTGAGCGGCCTCTTCGGCGATGTCGGCCAGGTCTGTGGCCGACGGGTCGTCGTGAACAGCGGTGTCGGCGACGAGCACGGTGCGACCGCGCGCCAGCACCATGGAGACGCCGATCATGCAATGGCCGGGTTTCGGCTCCACCACTCGGCGCACCGTATCCAGCGCAACGGAATAGTTGCGCGTGACGCCGGTGACCATGGCGTCGGCGTCGCCGAGGGCGACCATGAGCGCCCCGAAGAAGTTTCGGTCTTGGTTCACGACGCGCTGGCAATCGCGCAGCAGCATGCCTTTCCGCTGCAGCTTGGAATAAAGATACTCCGCATAGTCGCGGTTGCGGCGCGAGAGCGCGGCGTTGAGCACTTCCAGGCCCGGCTTGAGCTCGATGCCGGCGGCGAACGCGGTCTCCCGGACGCGCTCCTCGCGGCCGATCAGGATGGCGGTTCCGAGCTCCTGCTGGACAAAGCTGGCCGCTGCGCGGATGACGGCCTCTTCCTCGCCCTCGGCGAAAACGACGCGCTTGGGCGCCTGGCGCACCTTCGTGAAGATCCGCTGCAGAGAGCCGGCCACCGGGTCACGGCGCGCCGAGAGGGTTTCCGCATAATCCTTCATGTCGATGATCGGATGGCGGGCCACGCCGGAATCCATCGCGGCACGGGCAACGGCCGGCGGGATTACCGAGATGAGGCGCGGATCGAACGGCACCGGGATGATGTAGTCCGGGCCGAAGCGCGGCCGGTTGCCCTGATAGGCCGACGCCACCTCGTCCGGCACGTCCTCGCGGGCGAGCTTGGCGAGCGCCTCGGCCGCGGCGATCTTCATCTCCTCGTTGATGGCGGTTGCCCGGACATCGAGGGCGCCGCGGAAGATGTAGGGAAAGCCGAGGACGTTGTTGACCTGGTTGGGATAGTCGGACCGGCCGGTCGCGATGATCGCGTCGTCGCGGATTTCGGCAACCTCCTCCGGGGTGATCTCCGGGTCGGGGTTCGCCATGGCGAAGATGATCGGGTTCGGCGCCATGGAGCGCACCATCTCGCGGGTGAGTGCGCCCTTGACCGACACGCCGAAGAAGACGTCGGCGCCTTCCATGGCGTCGGCGAGCGTCCGCGCGTCGGTCGGAACCGCGTGGGCCGACTTCCACTGGTTCATGCCTTCGCCGCGACCCTCGTAGATCACGCCCTTGGTGTCACAGAGAATGACGTTCTTGTGCGGCACGCCCATTGCCTTGACCAGTTCGATGCAGGCGATGCCCGCCGAACCGGCGCCGTTGCAGACGATCTTCAGGTCTTCCAGCTTGCGGTCGGTGAGGTGCAGGGCGTTGATCAGGCCGGCTGCGGCGATGATGGCGGTGCCGTGCTGGTCGTCGTGGAAGACCGGAATGTCCATCAGTTCGCGCAGCTTCTGCTCGATGATGAAGCAGTCCGGCGCCTTGATGTCCTCCAGGTTGATGCCGCCGAAGGAGGGGCCGAGATAGCGAACGCAGTTGATGAAGGCATCGACGTCGCCGGTGTCGACTTCCAGGTCGATACCGTCGATGTCTGCGAAGCGCTTGAAGAGGACCGCCTTGCCCTCCATCACCGGCTTGGAGGCCAGCGCGCCGAGGTTGCCGAGGCCGAGAATGGCGGAGCCATTGGAGATGACGGCGACCATGTTGCCGCGTGCGGTATAATCGAAGGCGCGGTCCGGGTCTTCGGCGATGGCCAGCACCGGTACGGCCACGCCCGGCGAGTAGGCCAGCGACAGATCGCGCTGGGTCGCCATGGGCTTGGTCGGGGTGACTTCCAGCTTGCCGGGCCGGCCGCGCTGGTGAAACTGGAGCGCCTCCTGGTCGGTGAAGGCCGGGCGGGTGCGGCGGCTGCCGTCGCTCGTCATGGTTATGCGTTTCCTCGAATTCCGGGGCGGTCGGCGTCGGGGCTGTTTGCAAGCCCTTCAAGGTTGCGGACCTTACTTTGCCCTCCAGGGCCTCACAAGCCGCCAGCCGAGGCTCCGGCCATCGTCGCAGGCGAAAACCCTTGGAGGAGTGAGCGCGGTCCCGTGTATCGGGCCGCGCGGTTTGCTATGACCGGAGCGGCCATGGAAGGGGACATGCATGGACGCTGAGGCAAGCCCGGCCGCCAGTCGGCCGACGCCGATGATGGAACAGTATATCGAGATCAAGGCGGCGAACCCCGACTGCCTGCTGTTCTACCGTATGGGCGATTTCTACGAGCTGTTCTTCGATGATGCGGCCGTCGCGGCGCGTGCGCTCGGCATCACGCTCACCAAGCGGGGAAAGCACCTCGGCGAAGATATTCCCATGTGCGGTGTGCCGATCCACGCCGCCGACGACTATCTTCAGAAGCTGATCGCGTTGGGCCATCGCGTTGCCGTCTGCGAGCAGACGGAAGACCCGGCGGAGGCGAAGAAGCGCGGCTCCAAGTCGGTGGTGAAGCGCGACGTGATCCGGCTGGTGACGCCGGGCACGCTGACGGAAGAGACCCTGCTCGAGGCCGGTCGCGCCAATCACCTTTTGGCCCTCTCGCGGGTGAAGTCGGGAGCCGGCAACGGTGAACCCGCCTACGGGATCGCCTGGATCGACATTTCAACGGGCGCGTTTCGGGTCTGTGAGACGACCGGGCCGGCGCTCTCCGGCGAGATCGCCCGCATCGACCCCAGCGAGATCGTCGTGGCGGAGCAGGTTGCCGACGAGCCCGACGTTGCGCTTGCACTCTCCTATGCGCGCGGCTCAGTCACCCCGGTTGCCAGGGCGCTGTTCGACGGCACGATTGCCGATGAGCGCATCACCCGCTACTTTTCCGTTGCCACGCTCGATGCCTTCGGCACGTTCTCCCGCGCCGAGATCGCCGCGGCCGGCGCTGCGCTCGCCTACGTCGAGAAGACGCAGATCGGCGTACGTCCGCCGCTGGATCCGCCGGTGCGCGATGCGGTTGCCGCGACGCTCGCCATCGATCCGGCGACGCGCGCCAACCTCGAACTGACCCGCACGCTGTCCGGCGAGCGCAAGGGCGCGCTGCTTGCTGCCGTCGACCGCACCGTCACGGGCGCCGGCAGCCGGCTGCTTGCGGAGCGTTTGTCCAGCCCGCTGACGGACCCCGAGCGAATCGGCGCACGGCTGGATGCGGTCGGCTTCTTCCTCGTGGAGGAGCGGATGCGCATCGACCTGCGCGCTCGGCTCTCCGGCGCGCCGGACATGCCCCGCGCGCTGTCGCGGTTGGCGCTAGACCGGGGCGGCCCACGCGATCTCGGTGCGATCCGGGAAGGGTTGTCGACCGCCCGCTCGGTGCTCGGCGATCTTGTCCAAGCCGAGTCTCCACTGCCCGCCGAGATTGCCGGCGTGCGGGAGGCGCTGGACCGGCTTCCGGCTGATCTCCTCGATGACCTCGACCGTTGCCTGGAGGACGAGCTGCCACTCATCGGGCGTGACGGCGGGTTCGTTCGCAAGGGGGTCGACGCCGATCTCGACGAGGCGCGGACCCTGCGCGACGAGAGTCGGCGGGTCATTGCTTCGCTGCAGGCGACCTACGCCGAGGAAACCGGTGTCAAGTCACTGAAGATCAAGCACAATGCGGTGCTAGGCTGGTTCGTCGAAGTGACGGCGCTGCACGCCGACAAGCTGATGGCCGAGGTGGCGACGGGGAATTCCAAGTTCCGTCATCGCCAGACCATGGCCGGGGCGATGCGTTTCACGACTGTCGAACTCGCGGAGCTGGAATCCGCCATCGCCAATGCCGCTGACCGGGCGCTCGCCGTCGAGTCGCGGATCTTCGCCCAGCTTCGGGAGGCGGTCATTGCCGCGGCCGATCTACTCAAGCAGGCGGCAGACGGCCTTGCCAGGCTCGACGTCGCGACCGCGCTGGCCGAACTCGCGGTGGACCAGCGCTACGCGCGCCCGCTTGTCGACACCTCGCAGCGCTTCTGCATCGAGGGCGGCCGTCATCCGGTGGTGGAGCAGGCGCTCGCCGAGGCCGCTGCCGATCCGTTCGTCGCCAACGACTGCGACCTCTCGCCCGTTGCCGGCGACGCCGGGCGGATCGTGCTCGTCACCGGCCCGAACATGGGAGGTAAGTCGACCTTCCTGCGCCAGAATGCGCTGATCGCGATCCTCGCCCAGGCGGGATCCTATGTCCCAGCCGTCAGGGCTGAGATCGGCGTCGTCGACCGCCTGTTCAGCCGCGTCGGCGCGGCCGACGACCTGGCGCGCGGACGTTCTACCTTCATGGTGGAGATGGTGGAGACGGCTGCGATCCTGAACCAGGCCGGGCCGCGCTCGCTGGTGATCCTCGACGAGATCGGTCGCGGAACGGCGACCTATGACGGCCTCTCCATCGCCTGGGCGGCGATCGAACACCTGCACGAGGTGAACCGGTCGCGCGCGCTGTTCGCCACCCATTATCACGAGCTGACCGCGCTCGCCGATCGGCTGGAACATTGCGCCAACGTCACCATGCGGGTAAAGGAGTGGAAGGGCGACGTGGTCTTCTTGCACGAGGTGGTTGCAGGTGCCGCCGACCGCTCCTACGGCATCCAGGTGGCCAAGCTGGCCGGCCTGCCCAAGGCGGTTGTTGCGCGGGCGCGCGACGTGCTGAACCAGCTCGAAGCCAGCGATCGCAAGTCGGATCGTGCCGATCTGGTCGATGACCTGCCGCTCTTTTCAGCCACCGTGCAGGCCGCTCCCACAACGCACGCCACCCCGGTGGAGGATCCGCTCAGGACCGCGCTCTCCGTCATTCACCCCGACGATATGAGCCCGCGCGAAGCGCTGGACGCTCTCTACCGGCTGAAGGCAGCGGCGCGCACCGAGGAGGATATGGAATGAGCAAGGGATACTGGATCGGCCGGGTCTCCATCTCCGATTCGGAAGCCTACAAGCGCTATACGGAGGCGAATGCAAAGGCGTTCGCCGATTATGGCGCCCGCTTCCTGGTCCGGGCGGGGCCCTCCGAACTGCTGGAGGGCGACGCGCGCGAGCGCAACGTCGTCATCGAGTTCCCCACCTACCAGGCGGCGCTCGACTGCTGGCATTCGGCGGATTACCAGGCGGCCCGCACGCTGCGGAAGGATGCGTCGCTGATCGACCTCGTCGTCGTCGAGGGCTACGACGGACCACAGCCTGGCGGCGGCTGAGGCCCGCCGCCGCGTTGCCCCCGACGTGGTCCATGCGATAGAAGGCGGCTCAAGACCTTCGACGGGACGCCGCCCCGGCGGCGATGGGTGAGGATACAATGGGCACGATGCGACTTGTCGTCGTCGGAGCAGCCGGCCGGATGGGGCGCGTCCTGATCCGTGCCGTCAGCGAGATGCCGGGGGCGGAACTTTCCGCTGCCGTCGAGCGCGCCGGTGCCCCGGAGATTGGCGACGACGCCGGCACACTGGCGGGCCTCGCGCCGCTCGGCGTCGCCGTGACCGACGATCCGGCCGCGGCCTTCGCCGAGGCGGACGGCGTTCTCGACTTCACCCTTCCTGCCGCAACGGTGGCCTTTGCAGAGCTGGCCGCCGAAGCCGGCATCGCTCACGTCATCGGCACGACCGGCCTCGCCTCGTCCGGGGATGCGGCCATCGAGAAGGCGGCCGAAACGATCGCCATCGTGAAGTCCGGCAACATGAGCCTGGGCGTCAATCTCGTGGCCGGCCTCGTTGAGAAGGCGGCCCGGGCACTTGGCGAGGACTTCGACATCGAGGTGCTGGAGATGCACCACCGGCGCAAGATCGACGCGCCGTCTGGCACCGCTCTGCTGCTCGGTAAGGCCGCCGCCGCCGGCCGCAACGTGCCGCTGGACGAGCGTGCCGTCTATGCCCGCGAAGGCGAGACCGGTGCCCGCGAAACCGGCGCCATCGGCTTCGCAACCCTTCGCGGCGGCACCGTCATCGGCGAGCACAACGTCATCTTTGCAGGCGAGGGCGAGCGTGTCGTGCTCTCACACATTGCCGAGGACCGCACGATCTTTGCTCGGGGCGCCGTGAAGGCCGCTCTGTGGGCCCATGGCCGCGGGCCGGGCCTCTATTCCATGGCGGATGTCCTGGGCCTCAACGACTGAGCCCGGGCGCGCGCCGCTTCATCATTGTCAGGAGTAGACTATGGACCGTCTTCTTGTGCTGGTTCGCCACGGTCAGAGCGAGTGGAACCTCAAGAACCTCTTCACCGGCTGGCACGACGTGGCGCTGACCGAACAGGGTGTGGCAGAGGCGCACAAGGCGGGCAAGGCGCTGAAGGGTCTCGGCTACTCGTTCGACATCGCGTACACCTCGGACCTCAAGCGCGCCCAGGACACGTTGTCCATCATTCTCGATGAGCTGGGCCAGGCCGACCTTTCGGTGGTGAAGGACCAGAAGCTCAACGAGCGCGACTACGGTGACCTGACCGGCCTCAACAAGGACGATGCCCGCGCCCGTTTCGGCGAGGAGCAGGTCCATGTGTGGCGCCGCTCGTTCGATGTGCCGCCTCCCGGCGGGGAGAGCCTCAAGGACACGGCGGCGCGCGTGCTCCCCTATTACGAGGACACGATCAAGCCGAAGGTGCTCGGCGGCGAGCGGGTCCTGGTTGCAGCCCACGGCAACTCGCTGCGCGCGCTCATCATGGACCTGGAGGGTCTGTCGGGCGAGGAGATCGTGCAGCGCGAACTCGCAACCGGCGTGCCGATCATCTACCGCCTCAACGAGGACGGTTCCGTGGCCGAGAAGAAGGATCTCGCGGCCTAGGTGCGAGGCCGTCGGGTCCAGGACATGAGCGATGGCGGTCCGCGCGCTTGATGCCGACGGGATCCGCGAGCACCGCAAGGCGCTCGGCCGGATCCTCGTCGACTGCGTGGAAGCCGGCGCGGCGATCGGCTTTGTGCTTCCCTTCGGGCTGCGCGAGGCGATGGACTACTGGGACGAGGTGGCGACGCAGGTCGAGGCCCGGCGGTTCAAGCTCTTGGTCAACCACTCCCGCGAACACGGCCTCGTCGGCGCAATCCAGGTCACCCTGAAAATGCCGGCGAGCGAGGCACATAGGGCCGAGCTGATGAAGCTCATGGTCGCGCCGGAGCATCGCGGCATGGGAGCCGGCGGTGCGCTTCTGCGGCGTGCCGAGGTGGAAGCCGCGCTGCACGGACGAACGCTGCTGTCGGTCGAGGTTGCCGCCGGCAGCGATGCGGAGCGTCTTTGTGTGCGCCATGGCTGGCGTCCGGGCGGCGTCATCCCCGGCTATTCCAGCTATCCCGACGGCACCTTCTGCGACACGATCTTCTTCTGGAAGGCGATCTGAGCGGGAGCCTGTTCAGTCGGCGGTGAGCATGCGCCGCCATCGTCCCGGCGCGAAGCCATACGTGTCCTTGAACTGCCGCGTGAGATGGCTTTGGTCGGAAAAGCCCGCCTCCAGAGCGGCCTCGGCCAGGCCCAGTCCCGATCGGATCAACGCCCGGACGCGGTCGAGGCGGCGCATCTTGACGTAGCGGTACGGACTGACGCCGTGCACGCCGCGAAACTGGCGGTAGAGCGTCCAGCGCTCCAGCCCGCTCAGCCGCTCCAGCGTCTCGATCGAAAAGTCCTCCGTCGGCGCGGCGTCGATCAGCGATACCACCCGCTCGATCGCCTGTATGTCGACAGATCGCGCAGCCGACGTGTCCGGGCCGGCCAACGCCGCCAGCGCATCGGCGAGGGAGGTGTCGATCTCCGTTGCCTGCATCTCGGAAATTGGCGTGTCGAAGTCGGTCATGGCGAGCCGCATCGCGGCGGCCAGCCGCGGATCGGCGCTTACCGGGTCGGGCACGAACGGCATCCGGCCGCCGAGGGCCTCGGCGATCCGGTGCGGCGCGACGTAGAGCGCGGAGTAGACAAGCCCGGTCTCAGTCCCCGGATGGCCGTCATGGAGTTCGTCCGGGTGAAGTACGAAGACGTTGCCGGAGAGGGACGTGCGGGAGGAGCCGCGGTAGCGGAACGCCTGCACGCCGGAGAGCGTCATGCCGAGCGCGTAAGTGTCGTGGCGGTGCGGCGCGTAGGCCTCGCCGGCGAGGCCGATCTCGGCCCGCTCGATGCCGCAGGCGCTGCCGCCGAACCTCATCCGGCCCCGCATCGCGAGGTGGCGGCGTGTGTCAGGATCGTTCAAGAGCGTCCCTCCCGTTCGCGCTAGCATGGCGTTCGTTGACCGGAGGTTGGACATGCTCGAGGCGGTGCTGGTGATAGTGTCTGTTGCCCTGCCCCTGATGGGAAGCCCGGGACCGAACACGCTGTCGGCGGCGGCCGTTGGATCGGCCTTCGGCGTGCGTGATGGCGCGCGCTACGTCGCCGGCCTGAGCGTCGGGGCGGTAACGGTGCTCCTTGTAATGGCCTCCGGGGTCACCGGCATGCTCATCGCGGTTCCAGGTGCGCTGCCCGTGCTCATGACGCTGGCCGGCGCCTACATTCTGTATCTGGCCTACCGGATCGCGACCGCCCCCGTGGCCGCAGCGCGCGATGCCGGGCGTCGGGCGCCATCCTTCGCAGCTGGGTTCCTGCTGGCAGTCGCCAACCCCAAGGCCTACGCGGCCTTCGGTGCGATCTACGGCTCGACGGCCAGCCTGGGCGGCGGTACGGCCGCCTACGTGGCCCTGCGGATCGGTGTGGTGGTGGCGCTCATCGCACTCGTCAATCCGGCCTGGCTGGCGCTCGGCTCCGCGTTTACGCGGGTGCTTTCCTCGCCGCGCTGGGGCCGGATCGTCAACGTCGCCTTTGCGGTGCTGCTTGTGGCGTCGGTGGCGGTGATGGCCCTGTGAGCCCGGCGGGTGCCCGACTGGTCCAGGATTGTCTCAGGCGGCAATCACCCGAGGCGCGGGAAACACGATGTCGACCACAGTGCCCTGGCCGGGTTCGGAGCGGATCTGGAAGGTTGCGCGGTTTGCCTCCGCCAGTGCCTTGGTCAGCGGCAGGCCAAGACCTGTGCCGCTCTTGTCGGTCTGGCCAACACGGCGGAAAGGCTCCATTGCCGCCTGCAGGTCATCGGCCGACATGCCAGGTCCGGTGTCGCTGACCCGCAGGATCACCGCACCGGCCTCGTCTGCGAATGTGGCGAGAGAGACTTCCCCGCCGGACCGGTTGAACTTGATGGCGTTGGACAGGAGGTTGAGCGTGATCTGCCGCAGCGACCGGCTGTCGGCCAGGATACGCGGCAGATCCGCCTGCAGCCGCGTGCGGATAGCCACGCGCTCTGTGTGGGCCTGCGGCTCCATGATGTTGGCGCAGTCGCGCGCGACATCGTTGATCGACACCGGCTCGAACGAGAGATCGAGCTTGCCGGCCTCGATCTTCGACAGGTCGAGCAGGTCGTTGACGAGGCTCAGGATGTGGTGTCCCGAGATCGAGATGTCGCGCAGATAGTCCCGGTAGCGGTCGTTGCCCAGCGGGCCGAGCTTCTCCGCCAGCATCACGTCGGCGAATCCGAGGATGGCGTTGAGCGGCGTACGGATCTCGTGGCTGATCCGCGCGAGCATCTCCGACTTCTGGGCATTCGCGGCCTCCGCCGCCCGGGTCGCTTCGGAAAAGCGCGCCTCTGCCGTCTTCCAGCGGCCGACATCGCGCAGCACCACACAGGCGCGCTCCGTATCGCCCACGCGGCCGAGCGACAAAGCCAGCGGAACGCGCCCGCGCTCGCGGCAGAGGCCGACGACTTCGTCGAGCACCAGCGGTCGGGAGGCATCGTGTCCGACGGCCAGGTCGGCGAAAAGAGCCTGGACCGCGGCGCTGTCCTCCTCGGCAAGAAGATGGTCGAGCCGCATGCCCCGGAACGCAGACGCCGTGCGGTTGAAGATGGCCTCGGCGCCGCCGTTGGCGATCAGGATGCGGCGGTCGGCATCCAGCACGAACACGGCATCCGGAATTGCGTCGAGAACGCTCGCAACGGCCGGCGCCTCGCCGGATGGGGCGTCGCCTGCGGTGTTTCCGGTATCGGGGACGGAGGCGTCCCGCCCCGGTCCGGTATCGGTCTCGTCGCTCATGGCGCGGTCCTCCCGGGGGCTCTCGCCGGCGGGCGAAGCCCGCAAGAGTACCAGAAGCGCGCGCTCGTCGCCCCATGGCACGGAATGAAGCCGGACCTCCGCCGGAATGGCGTGCCCGTCGGCGTGACCGAGGTGCACCGTGCCCTCCGGCGCGTCAGGTTCGTCCTCGTCGTCCGCGAAGACGGCAGTCAGCCCGCCTGCCCGGATCAGCGCTGACAGGGTGCGGTGACCGAGCAGCTTCAGCGCGGCCTTGTTGGCGTGCACCAGACGGTCGTGTTGGGAGACCAGCAGCGCCACCGGCAGGCGGTCGAGCAGGCGGGTGTCCGGCTGGGGGCGCTCTGGACCGGCGAATGCCGACGGCATCGGGTCGGCGTCGCTCCGACGCTGCCAAGACCGGCTGCGCGTGAGGGGGGCGGGTGCGGTGGCCGGACGGGAAGGCGGGGCCGGCTCGGGTGCCACGGCACCACGGGCAGGCACCGTGTGCAGCGGTGCCGGCTCCGCCGGCCTGTAGGCTGCCGGTTCGTCGTCGTCGCCCTCGTAGCGGGCACCCAAAGCTGCCGCGATCAGGCGGAAGGCTTCGCGCTCGGGACGGGAAAGATGCCGGTTGTCCATGGCTGGCCCGTCCCGGCCCGGCATGCGCACGACATTGGTCGGTGGATCGGCGCGCAGCGGCGGGGCTGGGTGGGCCGGTGACGATGCCTCGACCGCTGAAAGGCGGGGGGCGGCGGGTAGGGCAGTCGGCTCTTTCACGGCTTCGGCAACCGTGTCGCCGGTCCGGATCAGGCCGAAGCCGCGGAACCCGACGAACTCCCGGTCGCGACTTTCGATGGCGAGCCCGGCGAGGTCTATGGGCACCCGCCCGCCATGGCGCGCGCTCGGCCAGTAGATGGTGGTTCCGCTCCACGCGGCGCGCTCTGATAGCGCGAACGCGAACGCACCCTCCGGATCGAGGTCGTAGGTGCTCGACAAGTCTTTCCAGGGCAGGCCGAGAAGTCGCTCGGTCTCGCCGAAGACGCCGCCGAACTCGGGCGAGAGATAGGTCAGCCGATCGTCGCCGTCGGTCTGCCAGGTGAAGCGGATGGGACGCGCAGCGGGCGTCTCGGCTGCGGCCGGTTCCGCTTCGCCCGTCCGGGCGACGTCGTTCTCATCGTCCATCGTCGTGGGCTCTTCCGCCTGGTCCTCACCATCGGCGCGGGCGCGCAGCTCAATGGTCTCCATCGTGTCGAAGGTGGGCGTATCCACGGCCTTCGCGCCGAGATCCGTCGCCGCCGGCGCCTGGCATCGGGAGAGGTGGACCGCGTCCAGCGGGGGGCGGATATCGGCCATCGTCTCTTCCGGCGTGTCTTTCGGCGTGCGGGGGGCGGAGGTGCCGGTCGCGGCGGGCCAGTTCTGCCGCGAAACCCCGCCTGCCTCTGTCATGGTCGGAACGGGCTCCGGCGCCCCTGCCCATGCGGAGGGCGGCTCCGTCAGGCGCAGATATAAGCCGAGATTTCCCAGCGCAATCGAGCGGCCACCAGCCTGTCGGGGGTACCAGTCGCTTCCGGACCTGGCGACCAACGCGCCACTGGCATCGACCACCGAAGCACCATCTCCGCCCACGAAGCGCGCGAAGGCTGCCAGCGGATCGCGGGCGCGCAAGGACAGGCTTGCCGGGGCAGCTACCAGAGTGAAGGCGACCGGCTCACCGTGCTCGCCCGCGTCGATGGCGTGCACCAGGCACTGCAGCACGAGGATCTCCGTTCCGATCCGGATGCGGACCAGCGTGGAGCGTTGCTCGGGGCCCCTGAGGGCCACATGTCGAGCCAGGTCGCGGGCAAGGCGCGCGGCGCGGCGGGACGGCGTGGTCACCATCTCCCACGCCGTGGCATGGTCGCACAGGCGGGCGCCCGACGCGTTGGCCCAGACCACCTTCTCCCGCGCCGGGTCCACGACGACGATCGGACGCACTTCGCGTGTCGCTCCGCCGATCTCGGCGTGCGTGCACAGTCGAAGAAAGGTTTCGAACGCTTCGTTCATGGGAAGGACGTGACAGGCTCCCCGTCCATCTGGCCCGCTGTTGCTCCGGTCGGAAAGTGCCCGTTTCCGGCTAATTTCGCGTTAATACAAAGCGTTGCGAGCGGGGTCCACCGGATGCGACGCCGTCGCGCCGGTCTTTGCTCGCGAGGGTTAATGCCGGTCGTGCCGTCGTTGCGGTGCAGCAGACTTCATGCAAGACTTTCAACCCGTCGAGCCGGAACCCGGTCCATTCTTACTGGGTTCACATTTTTATGGGTTCTTTGCTGCACCGGAAGTCGGTGACGAGCGTGCAAACGGGAGGGTTCGCGATGAACGACAAGCTGAACAGCCAGTTCGAGGTGCCGGATCAGCTCCGGACCTATGCCGAGCAGAGCGTTACCCAGGCCCGCAAGGCGATCGAGGACTTCATGAAGGTCGCCCAGACGACCGTCACCTCGGTCGAGGGCTCCACCCAGCAGGTGCAGGCGGGTGCCGCCGACATCAACAAGAAGATGCTGACTTACGCGGAAGAGAACATCTCCGCGGCCTTCGACTTCGCCGAGAAGATGGCGCGGGCGAAGGACATGGAAGAGATCATGAAGCTCCAGTCGGAGTTCATGACCAAGCGCATGTCGGCCTTCGGCGAGCAGACCCGCGAGATCGGCGACACTGCGGCCAAGACGGCCAGCGACGTGGGCCAGAAGGCCACCAAGGGCTGACGCCCGACGGCCAGAGTTCAACGGGCTGACACCACGGGGCCGGCCGGCGGGCAAGCCGGCCGAATGTGGTGCTCGACTTGGTTTTGCTGCACTGCAAAAAAATTGTTGCATCGCGAAGGGCGGTGGCCTATATGGGGTGTGTCGCCCAATGGGCTGCCGGGTTCGTGAGTAGCGACCTAGGATTGCGTACCGGGAGCCGCAAAGTCACAGGCTTTGTCAATCGTGCGGCTCGACGACCGAGTCGGCGCGCAGATTGAAGGGACTGAGAATCAAATGGCTAGAAAACCAGTGTCCAAGCCCGATGCCGCGAACGCGGCCGAGACGGCTGCCGAAACCGTGACGGAAACGGCGGCCGAAGCCACCGAGATGGCCGAACAGGCCACCGAGGCGGCGGTCGAGGCAGCTGAAACGGAGCTTCCGGGCAACGTCACGCCTTTCCCGGGCTTTTCCAGCGAGAAGCTCGAGATTCCGGAAACGGTTCGCGAAATGGCCGAGCTCGGCGTGGAGCGAGCCAAGAAAAACTACGAATCTTTCAAGAATGCGGCTGAGGAGGCCACTGACATGATGGAAGACGCTTACGAGAACGCCCGCAAAGGCTTCGTCGACCTGAACATGAAGGCGATCGAGAACGCCCAGTCGAACACCGACCGCGCTTTTTCCTTCGCCAAGGAAATCGTCGCTGCGAAGTCGATGTCCGACGCTGTCGAGCTGCAGACCAAGTTTGCTCGCGAGCAGTTCGAGACCTTCACCGCGCAGGTGAAGGACATGCAGGAGCTGGCCACCAAGGTGGCGTCCGAGAGCTCCGCTCCGGTCAAGGACATCTGGGAAAAGACCCAGGAGAAGATGAAGGTCGCGTAACGCGCCTCTCTTCACCCTCGACTCTGAAGGCGCGTCGGTGCTTCCGGCGCGCCTTTCTCGTCTTCGGAAGACCTTGCTCGTCGACGCGATTGCCAGGCGCCCAACCCGCATTTTCGCGGCGGTGGATCGTGCTTTCCACCGGCTTGCAAATCGGTTTCGTTGAACTTAGGGTGCCGCTCCGTTCGTGCCGCCTTAGCTCAGTTGGTTAGAGCGCTGGATTGTGGATCCAGAGGTCCCCCGTTCAAACCGGGGAGGCGGTACCACTCCCTTCCCACCATAGACGGCTCTGACATCCGCACAGGCGGGATGATCATGAGCCGGTGCGCAGGCGCCCGGCCCGGTTCACGACCTCGCTGATGGCGTTGCGGGCGAACGCCGCGGGCCCGAAGGCGACTTTCGACAACGGATCGATGACCAGCGTGCGCTGCCGGCCGATGGCGCCGTAGGTGGCCTCCACGACGCGCTCCGGGGCGATGGCGCCGGGCAGGTCGCCTCCCTCATACCCGGCATTCTGACCGAACTCCGTCCGGGTCGGCCCGGGACAGACCGTCAGGACGTCGAGCGGTTCGCCGGCCAGTTCCGCTGCCAGCGCCTCGCCGAACGACAGGATGAAGGCCTTGCTGGCGGCATAGGTCGCGAACTGCGGGACGGGCACGAATGCCAGGCTGGACGAGATCGTGATGAGCGCCGCGCGTCGGCGCTGCGCCTCCGCACTGGCGACAAGTGTCGGGACGAGGGCGTGGGTGAGGGCAAGGACGGCCGTGATGTTCACGGATATCACTGCCTCGTGGCGCTCCATCGGTGCGTCCATGAAAGCGCCGTAGGTTCCGATCCCGGCATTGTTGACGAGCAGATCTATGCCTTCCGCCTCCGCACGCCGGATGACGCTATCGCGGCCATCGGCCGTGGCAAGATCCGCGGTGATCACCTCCACGTCCCGGCCCTCGGCTTGCAGCATCCCGGCCGCCTCGCCGAGCGCGGCCTCGTCGCGCCCGGTCAGCAGAATCCTTGTCTCGGGAGACAGTCCCTGGGCATAGGCCCTGCCGAGCCCACGGGAGGCACCGGTAATCAAGGCACACTTGTAGGTGCGGTCGGAACGGCGATACACGGCGGTCTCCTCGTCTCGAAGCTCCCCAGGCCACACATATAGGGCAGCCGCCGGGCTTCGCCCTCCCCAACCTCGGATCAGACGATCGAGACCGCACCGCCTCCGTGGCGGGTCAGGCGCCCGGCAAGATCGAGCTCCAGCAGAACAAGCTGAACCACGGCTGGCGAAAGCCCCGTCTCGCGGATGATCTCGTCCACCGAAGTGGGCGTCGGGCTGAGGGCCTCGACGATCGCCGAACGGGCGCTGTCGTCGGCCTCCGGTACGGGATCGCCGTGCGCCATGGGGTCCTCCAGTCTCGGCGGCGGCGCGTGCGGACGGTCGAGCAACGGTCCGAGAGCCTCGATCACATCGGCCGCGCCGGTGATCAGCGTGGCGCCTTCCCGGATGAGATGGTTGCACCCTTCTGCCCTCGGGTCGAGGGGAGAGCCGGGAACCGCGAAGACGTCGCGACCCTGCTCGCTGGCAAAGCGTGCGGTGTGCAGAGAGCCGGATCGTCGTGCGGCCTCAATGACCACGACGCCGAGGCTCATACCGGAAATCAGCCGGTTGCGCCTGGGAAAGTCCTGGGCACGGGCGGCCCACCCGATCGGCATCTCGGTGACGGCGATGCCGCCCTGATCGACGATCGACTGCAGGAGCGGGCCGTGTTCCGGTGGGTAGATCCGGTCCAGCCCGCCGGCCAGAACGGCTGCGGTCCCCGTCCTGAGGGACGCTTCGTGAGCAGCGGCGTCGATGCCGCGTGCCAGCCCGGATATGATGGCGAAGCCGGCCTCGCCGAGATCGGTCGCAATCCGGCGGGCAAGCTTGCGACCGGCAAGGGACGCATTGCGGGCGCCGACAATGGCCGCAGCGGGACGCGCACAGATCTCATCGCCGCCGAGAATGGAAACGATGGGCGGCGGCGCATCGACGTGGCGCAGGTGCACAGGATAGCCGGGCTCTCCGATGGCGACGATGCGGGCGCCGATGGCTTCCGTCGCCTCCAACTCCGCTTCCGCGTCCTCCCTGGAAGCGATGCGTATGCCGCGTGCGGCTCCCCCGCGCCGGGAGAGGTCGGGGATGGCCTCGACCGCCGCTGCGGCGGATCCGTAGTGGTTGAGGAGTTCGCGGAAAGTGGTGGGACCGACCCGCTCCGACCGGATGAGGCGGAGCCAAGCAATGCGCTGCTCCGCCGTCAATCGCACGGCCGAAGGCGGGTCGCCGGTCATGTCTTCTGGCCGATCTTGCTTTCGGTGCCGTTCAGGAGGCGGCCGATATTCTGCCAGTGCTTGGCCCAGGACAGGACCGTCAGGACCGTGAAGAGCTCCGCCCACTGGGTGCGGGAAAAGGCAAACAGGAAGACCACGGTCGCTAGGCTTGCAATGAGTGCGGCCAGCGACGAGTAGCGGAAGAGAAACGCCATCGCTAGCCACACGGCGGCGAAGATCAGGGCTGCGGGCCAGGTAACGGCAATCAGGATGCCGAGATAGGTCGCCACCCCCTTGCCTCCACGGAAACCGACCCACACGGGAAAGAGATGACCGAGGAAGGCGCCGAGGGCCGCCAGCACCACGAGGTCCGGGCCCCAGTGGGCGGCGACCAGGACCGCAACGGCACCCTTGCCGGCATCGCCGAGGAGGGTGAGGGCGGCGAGCCCCTTGCGTCCGGTGCGCAGAACGTTGGTCGCGCCGATGTTGCCTGAGCCGATCGTGCGCAGGTCTCCGGCTCCCGCCAGCCGCGTGAGGATGACGCCGAAGGGAATGGAGCCAAGCAGGTAGCCGAAGGCAAAGGCGGCGAGAAACGAAGGCAGCGCAACGGACCAGCTGATCGGGTCGGGCATAAAAGCGTCCTCGGAGCTTGCTGTGCGACGAGCGCGAACGACCCTAGAGCCTTTTCCGATGCGGTGAAAATAGCTGATGATGAGGTAAGGGCCGACCGCATGGCGCCTCTGTCGGCCTGCGCGGGCGTATCCGGGCGGCAGGCGCCTGCATCCATTGCGTTGCTGTTGCCTGCCGGCCGCATGGCCGCTCGCATGGATGGATCGAGCGACGCCCGCGTTCAGCATTGCTTAGGGGGCGGGGCCTTAGCATCGCTCCCCGATTCGTCGAATCGCGCCTGAGATCGCGCGCCTGAACCGCGCCGCCCGGGCCGGCGCAAAGGAGCCGACCGAGATGACGACCCCATCGGATTCGCATACTGGCGACGCGGACTGGCTCGATCCCTTCGAAACGCACCGGATCACCAACCAGGTGCCGCCCTCCGACGGTTGCAACCTGTTCGACGGCGATCCCATCCTGCTTGCCATGCTGGAGGAGGTCCTCGAACCAGAGCTGGAGGACGAGCTCTATCGGGCGGGAGCCTACTGGGGATCGGCGGATGCGCGGGACTTCGCCCGGCTCGCCAACGATAACACGCCGGTCCTGCGCACCCACGACCGCACCGGTCGCCGGCTGGACGTTGTCGAGTATCACCCCGCCTACCACGCCCTCATGAGCCGGGGCGTGGCGGCCGGGCTGCATGCCTCGATCTGGGAGGAACCCGACGGCCAAGCCGGCCGCCAGCACCGTCAGCGCGCGGCCCGCTTCTATCTCGCTGCCCAGACGGAGTGCGGCCATCTCTGCCCGCTCACCATGACCAATGCCTCGCTGGCGGCTCTGGCCACCTCGGGCGACCTCTTCGAGGACTGGCTGCCCGCTGTCTGCTCGCGCCGCTACGACTACCGGTTCCTGCCCGCCGGCGAGAAGGCGGGGGCAACGCTCGGCATGGGCATGACGGAGAAGCAGGGCGGTACCGACGTGCGCGCCAACCGCACCGTCGCGGAGTGGAGTTCCGCCGACGAAGCCTACCGGCTGATCGGTCACAAATGGTTCCTGTCGGCCCCCATGTCCGACGCGTTCCTGGTTCTTGCCCAGGCGGCGCAGGGGCTGAGCTGCTTTCTGGTGCCGCGCTGGAGGCCGGACGGCACCATCAACGCCATCGCGTTCCAACGCTTGAAGGACAAGCTCGGCAACCGCTCCAATGCCTCTTCCGAGGCCGAGTTCACCGGCGCGACGGGCTTCCTGGTGGGCGACGAGGGCAGGGGATTGCGCACCATCCTTGAGATGGTCACGCTGACCCGGCTGGACTGCGCGGTGGCGTCCGCCGGTCTCATGCGCGCCGCTGTCTCGGAGGCGGTGCACCACGCGCGCTATCGGTCCGTGTTCGAGAAGCGGCTCATCGAGCAGCCGCTGATGCAGCGGGTCCTCGCCGACATGGCGCTCGACGCGGCCGGCGCGACGGCGCTCTCCATGCGGCTGGCGGAATCCTACGACAAGGCGGTCGACAGCGATCTCGAGCAGACCTACGCGCGGCTGATCACGCCGGTGGCGAAATACTGGATCTGCAAGTCAGCGCCGCGCGTCGCCTACGAGGCGATGGAATGCCTCGGCGGCAACGGCTACGTCGAGGAGTCGGCGCTGCCGCGGCTCTATCGCGAGGCGCCGGTCAACGCGATCTGGGAAGGATCGGGCAACGTCATGTGCCTCGACGTGATGCGCGTTGCCCAGCGCATGCCGGAGGCGATCGAGGAGGTCCTGGCCGCCATAGGCGACGACCTCGGCGAAAGCGTCGGACCGGAAATCAATGCGCTGAGAGCGGCCCTCTGCGACGGCGACCCGGAAGAAGGGACGCTTCGGGTCCATACCGAACGGCTCGCACTCCTGGCGGCGGCGGCCGCCTTGCGCCGTCACGCCCCCCGGGTCGTCTCCGATGCCTTCCTGGCGGCCCGGATCCGGGCTCCCTGGCGCGGCTCCTACGGCACGCTCGAAACCCGCTACGACGCCACTGCGCTCATCGACTTCATCGTCCCGGATCTGTGATCCGAGGGCCGGGCGTGCAGGGCGAGCGGCAGCGCCGTTTTCCCTGACGACACGGCGTAGCGCGCCGGCCCGCCTTCGCCGAAGTGCAGATACGGTCTTTGGATCGCGCGGTTGATCCCCGCTGTGGGTGGCTTGCACTGCCGGCTTGCCGGCGGGCTCGGTCGCTGCTAGGAAAATGTTATGTTATAACATTGCATATCGAGGGAGCCCGATGCCCGACCCGCACCTGCCCGTCACCGTCCTGTCCGGCTTCCTCGGTGCCGGGAAGACGACGCTTCTCAATCACATCCTCAACAATCGCGAGGAGCGCCGCGTCGCCGTCATCGTCAATGACATGAGCGAGGTGAACATCGACGCCGATCTCGTGCGCGGTGGCGGTGCCGACCTGTCGCGAACCGACGAGCGGCTGGTGGAGATGACCAACGGCTGCATCTGCTGCACGCTGCGCGAGGATCTCCTCATGGAGGTCAGGCGCCTCGCCGTCGACGGAGCCTTCGACTATCTGCTCATCGAGGGGACGGGTATCGCCGAGCCGCTGCCGGTCGCCGCCACCTTCGAGTTTCGCGACGAGAATGGCCGCTCGCTCTCCGATGTGGCGCGCCTCGACACGATGGTCACGGTCGTCGACGCGGCGAACCTGCTCCGCGACTATGCCAGCCACGATTTCCTGCGCGATCGCGGCGAGACAGCAGGCGAGGCGGACGATCGCTCTATCGTCGACCTCCTCGTCGACCAGATCGAATTCGCCGACGTCATCGTCGCCAACAAGATATCCGAGCTGGACGCGGACGGCCGGGCCGCCGTGCGGGCGGTGATCAAGGCGCTCAACGTCGATGCGCATCTGATCGAGACGGACTTCGCCCGCGTTCCCCTTGCGGACGTGCTCGATACCGGGCGTTTCGATTTCGAGCGCGCCCATGAACATCCGCTCTGGTTCAAGGAACTCTACGGCTTTTCCGACCACACGCCGGAGACCGAGGAGTATGGCGTCTCAAGCTTCGTGTATCGCGCCCGCCGTCCGTTCCATCCGCAGAAATTCGCCGACTTCACGGCGCGCACCTGGTCGGGCCTGATCCGCGCGAAGGGGCTGTTCTGGCTGGCCACGCGTCCTGCCTGGGTCGCCGATTTCAGCCTGGCGGGCTCCATCGTGCGAACCGAGGCCATGGGCTACTGGTGGGCCGCCGTGCCCAAGGAGCGCTGGCCGGCCCATCCGGAATGGCAGGAGATGCTGCACCAGCGCTGGGCGCCGGTGTGGGGCGACCGCCGTCAGGAACTCGTCTTCATCGGCAATGCCATGAACGAGGCGGCCATACGCGCGGCGCTCGACGATTGCCTGGTCGACATTAGCGAGAGCGAGGGCTTCGACCCTGCACGCTATCGCGATCTGCCCGATCCCTTCCCGGCATGGCGGCGGGCCGATGCGGCCTGAGACATTTCCCTCCCGCTCGACGCCGAAACCGCCCGTTGCCGGCCCGCTGGCGAACACGCTGGATCGATCGGGCCCCATTACACTCCTGGCGCGAACGCTTGATCCGGTGATTGCGCGTGCCATCGACGAGGTTCCGTCCGAGATCCTGCCGGAGATGCGGGCGGACGGCGACCTCGAAGCGATCGATGCCGCGCTGCGTCAGGGTCTGGCAGATCTGCGCCGTTGGCAGCCATGGCTCGAAGCCTGGCTGCGCGATGACGTGTCCTTTCTGGCGCGCCTGTTCACCGAATTGACCGACGCCCCGGTGCTCGCGCTGCGGATGGAAGTCATCGACGACGACGCCTGCCGCCGCTTTCACACGGACCGGGTCACCCATCGCCTCGTCACGACCTATCGCGGAGACGGGACGCAATGGGTCTCGCCGCGTGATTCCCATCTCGTGGTGGACGGCAGGCTTGAGGACGACTCCGCCTGCAGGCGGCTTGAGCGCGGCGCGGTCGGCATCCTGCGCGGTAGCAGGAACGCCAGCCCTGACGCCCCTGCGGTCCTGCACCGCTCGCCTCCGGTGCGGGGGACGGACGCGGTGCGCCTATTCCTGGCGATTGACGACATGCGGGATTGGCAAGCCCCGCAGAGTCTGCGGGCACCAGGGTCTGCAGGTCGGGCGCAGTAGACGAGTGAAATGCCGGCATTGGGCCGGTGTCATCCACAACTGGAAAGAGCAAGCAATGAAGTCTCGTATCGTCAGGCGTCTCGGCGCCCTCGCGCTCGGCGCCCTGCTGGCGGCAGCCCCGCAGGGGTTTGCGGATGCGGCCGGAGGCACCCAGGACAAGAGCGTGCAGGCCCACGACCATGGTGACCACGCACACAGCCACGATCACGGGTCGGAGCGCATCTACAAGGGATATTTCGAAGACAGCCAGATCAGCGCGCGATCGCTCTCGGATTGGGAGGGCGATTGGCAGTCGGTCTACGAGCATCTGAAGGCCGGCAACCTCGATGCCGTCATGGCGCACAAGGCGGAGCACGGCGACAAGACGGCCGACGAATATCGCGCGTACTACGACACCGGCTACCGGACCGACGTGGAGCGGATCACCATCGAGGGCGACGCCGTCACGTTCTACGAGAACGGCGAGCCGATCAGCGGCCGGTACGAGAGCGATGGGTACGAAATCCTGACCTACAAGGCCGGCAATCGCGGCGTGCGTTTTATCTTCGAGAAGGTCGACGGCGCCGCCGCCGCTCCCGAGTTCATCCAGTTCAGCGACCACCGTATCGCTCCTGCGCGCGCCGATCACTACCACCTTTACTGGGGCAATGACCGCGCAGCCTTGCTGGAAGAGGTGACCAACTGGCCGACCTACTATCCGTCGTCGCTGACAGCGGATCAGATCGCCCGCGAGATGATGGCGCACTGAGCGGTCGAATGGCGCGGTACCGGCCGAGATTGCCGAGCGCGAGCGCTTCGGTCTCGTCCGGTACCGCGATCTGGCTGACGCGCTTCCTCTCTTCGCGCGGGCCAACGCGGCGTGAGGCGCGCCGGAAGCTTGGTGGAAGCTTTGGTCTGGTCGTGGCTGGCCGGTCAGTCGAGCCCACCCGACCCGATCCGGTCGAGTGCGCCTTGCAGGATGTAGGCGGCGGCGACCTTGTCGACGAGTTCGGCGCGGCGGGCGCGCGAGGCGTCCGCGGCGATCAGCGTCCGCGTCACTGCGGCCGTGGACATCCGCTCGTCCCAGGCCAGCATCGGCAGGTCCGTCAGCGCCGCGAGATTCTTCGCGAAAGCGCGTGTCGCCTGAACGCGAGGTCCCGCGCTACCGTCCATGTTGAAGGGCATGCCGAGGACGAGCCCGCCGATCTCCCGGTCCGACGCCAGCCGCAGGAGCTCCGCCGAATCCGTCTTGAACGCCTTGCGGCGGATGGTGATCAGGGGGGTGGCGATCCGGCGCCCGAGATCGGAGATCGCGATCCCGATGGTCTTGGTGCCGAGGTCGAGGCCGAACAGCGCCGTTTCTCCGGGCGCGGCCAGGAGGAAGTCGTCGAGCGAGAGCAGCGGATCCTTGCGTGCTGTCATGCGTTGGCCTTCGTCTCCTTGTGCCCGTCGCCCGGGGCACCGGTTGAGCCGCGGCGAAGCGGCTGCTTATAACCGTTGCCACCGGCTTCTGGGAGAGGCCCTGCCGCCCACAGGCTTGTCAATCGACCCACCCGCTTTGCCTGGGCGCTGTGTCGTCCGGGCGCGAGACGAGGGAGCAATCCGCAATGCAGATCACCTGGCTTGGACACTCCGCCTTCCGGATCGAGATGGGCGAGGCCGTCGTGCTGATCGACCCGTTCCTCACCGGCAATTCCGTCTTTACCGGGACCGTCGAGGCAGCCCGGGAGCGCGTCACCCATATCGTGCTCACCCATGGCCACGACGATCACCTGGGTGACACCCCGGAGATCGCCAAGGCAACCGGCGCACAGGTTGTCGCCAATTTCGAGCTCTGCATGTGGCTGCAGGAGGTGCACGGGATCGAGAACATCAACCCCGGCAACACCGGCGGAACGGTCGATGCCGGCCCATTCAAGATCACCTTCGTGCGCGCAGACCACTCGTCCGGTGTCCGCCGCGACGGCCAGTCGGTCTATTTCGGCAACCCGCTGGGCGTGATCCTGACCGCCGAAGGCCAGCCGACCCTCTACCATATGGGCGACACCGACATCTTTTCCGACATGGCGCTGATCAACGAGCTCTACCAGCCGGAGATCGGCATTGTTCCGATCGGCGACCGCTTCACCATGGGCGCCCGCACGGCGGCGCTCGCCTGCACACGGTTCTTTTCGTTCAAGACAATCATTCCCTGCCACTACAAGACGTTTCCGATCATCGACCAGTCGGCCGACGCCTTCCTGCAGGAGATGGGATCCGGCGCGAAGGTGGTGCGCGTCCCCGAGCCGATGGTGCCTTTCGAGGCCTGATCACCGCTGGCGTCAGGTGTGGACAAAGCCGAAGGCCTCGACCGGGTGCGGCCAGCGCGCCGCCGGATGGCCTGCGGCGACGTCAAGCAGCGTTTCCATGAAAGCCCAGGTGGCCTCGTCGTGGACGAGGTGATGGGTCAGGATGCCGATGGGTGTCGGATCGTCCGCGCGGCGGTCGATCTCCGCGTCCAGCGCATCGGCCAGAGTGCTCCAGCCGGCAAAGGTCCGGCCGGAGCGCCAGGCGATGGGATCGATGTGGGTGTCGAGCCGCCGATCGGCCGTGCCGAGGCGCTTGAAGCAGGAGAGGCCGGGCAGTCCGGTCTCGACCCGCTTCGCCGCCACGCTGTCCGATATCCTGTTCCAGGGCGGCACCAGCACCGGCAGAAAGCGGCTGCCGAACATCCGCGACATGCGCTGGTGGCCGCGGCTGAGTTCGTCCAGAACGGCCTCGAGCGGCCGGTCGTCGCCCAGTTCCGCCGATTTCCTGTCCGCTGGGGCGTGGTTCTTGTGTGCCCAGCCATGCTGGAGGACCAGCACGTCGCCTGTCGGCTCCAGTCGGTCGGCCAGGCTGCGTTCGGCGTTTGCGGGGATCACGGCGAGCGACAGCGGCACCGAATGCCGCTCGGCCAGCGCAAGCAGCCTGTCCAGCGCGGGCGTGGGCGCCACGGCATCGTCATCCCGCCACCAGAACGCAAGCGTGCGACCCGCGGCGCCAGCCTGATCCAGCCGGGAGCGAAGCCTTTCGGCCAAGTCGGTCGCGGTCATCGCCTCAATAGCCTTTCCGTCGCTGCGTTTCATCGATCAGGATTTCGGCGCTCGAGGCTGCACCGTCGATTCTCAGCACGAGGTTCGGCGGTTCGAGGGCCATAGCCCGGTCGGCGGCCGCCGCCAACTCCGCAGGGTGCAACTGCTCCTCGCTGAGAAGCGTGGCGATCCCGCGCTCCGCCAGAATCTGGGCACGCTGCATCTGCTCCGTCTCGCCTTCCTCCGCGAAGGGAACGAGCACCGCCGGACAGCGCGCCGAAAGGACATCGAGTACCGTGTTGTAGCCGGCCTGGCTGATGGAGACGGCCGCGCGGGACAGGAGCCCCGGGAAGTCGGTGCGCGCGCTCTCCACGATGGTACCAGGTCCGGCGCGTCCCTGGAGTTTGGCGAGCCGCTCGGCCCCATGTTCCCGGCTGACGAGGATACGCCACTGCCCCGTTGCCCGCCTGGTATGGGCGCGCGCTTCCAGCGCGGTCTGCAGCAGTCGGTAGCCAACCGGACCGCCGCCACACGACACCACCACTTCGTTCTCGCCTTCGCTGCCGGGCGGCACGGTCCCGGACGGGGCGTGGACGTAACCGGTATAGCGGACGATGTCGGCCACTTCGGACGCGAAGGGAAAGGAATCGTCGAGGCGGACAAAGGCGGGATCGGAGTGGACCAGGATCACGTCGTAGAAGGTGCGCGCCACCTCCGCCATCCAGCGCTCCTTGGCGATCTCCTGCTTGCGCACCAGGATATCGCGGACGGAACAGGCGATCAGGGGCGGTCGCGTCATCGCGCCTGCCACCTCCAGTGCCGGGAACAGCTCGAAGGCAAACTGCCTGCGCCCCAGCGGGAAGGTCTCGGTCAGGAAAAGATCGGGAGCCATCTCGGCCACGAGCGCGCACAGCCGGTCGGCGCGCTCCGTGCGCAGCGCGTCGTCCAGCTCCCGCCCGTCGGCGGCGACGAGCCGGGAGAACGTCGCATCCGCCGCGCGCACGGACGGCAGATGCTCAATGGTCAGGCCCTGCGTATCGAGCGTCGCCGGCAACGCGTTGCCCACCACCAGGCAGACGTCGACATCGCGTGTGGCCAGCGCGCGCGCCAGGGCGACCGCGCGCACGACATGGCCAGTGCCGAGAAGGTGCTGGACATAGAAGAGGGCTTTCATGCCGGCCGGACCGTGTCGTGATGGCGGCGCGCCGCCGCAAGAATGTCGGCCAGGCTAGCCACCGCCTGGGCGATATCGTGGCGGGAGGTTGCGGTGCTGCGAGCAGCCTCGGCGTACCGTGCACGCCTGGCCGGATCGCGGATCAGGCCGGCCACGGCATCCGCGAAAGTACCGGCATCCTCCGAAGCGACCAGCACGCCGGTCTCCCCGTCCGAGACCACTTCCGGCACGCCGCGGCTGTTGCCGCCGACCACGGCCAGCTGCGCAGCTTGCGCTTCCAGGAAGACAAGGCCGAAGGGTTCATTGACGGCCGGCCAGACGAACAGGTCCGCGTCTGCGTAAACGGCTGGCATCCGCTCTCTGTCCACCGCGCCAAGAAACCGGGTGCGCTCGGGATCGAAGAGAGGGCGGATCCGGTCGGCCGCTTCGCCGCCGCCGGCGATGGTGAGATGCCAGTCGAGATCGCGAATGCGCGAGAGGGCATCGGCGAGGACCCGGTAGCAGGCCTCCTTGTTGCCGGGCCGCATCATGCCGGCGGCCAGCAGACGCACGGGCGCATTCGGTCTCGGCTGCGACCGATCGATCGTGGCGAAAGGCGCGGTATCGATGAACGGAGCGAGCGCGAACAGGCGATCCCGATCCACCCGCTCGCTGAGCCCTTCGCGATCGGCACCGTGCATGGCGACCACAGCGTCGGCAGCAGCAAGCGCCCTGTCGGCGGCTGCGAATCCTGGCGCCCAAGGCCCCGTCGCACGTTTCGCCGCCCGGCTTGCCTCGATGACCACGTAGGGAATGCCGAGGGCAGCGGTGACCGCCGGCCCGATCCAGTCGGGGGCCTTGTGGTAGAGGTGATAGGTGATCCAGGCAGACGGCCGGTCATCGCTTCGCCACGACGACACAAGGCGTGCAGTCTCGTTCCTCGACGCCGCTTCCAGGTCCACAAACCGCGCCGCATCGGGCACTGCCTGCCAGGTGACCAGCCGCGAGGCGAGGTCGGCAGGTTCGCCGAGCCGGTCGAGAATGCGCAGGATGAGCCGCGCGATTTCCCGATCGCCGGAGGCGACGGGGTCGTCCGGCGGTTTCATCGGGCAATAAAGAGCGATGGTCATGGCCGGTCCCACCATCGCGGGACACGCCCCGGAAACGGCGTCACGCCGCCTGCCGCCTCTTTGCGGCGAACCGGTTGGCGAGCCAGTCGAAGCCCGGCTCGCTGGAAAAGCGCTCGCGCACGTCGGCGGCAGCCGCGTGGCCGAGCCGCACCCTGAGCGCGGGATCGGTCACCAGCGTGTGCAGCGCATCGGCCAGCCCGGCGGCGTCGTCCGGGTCGACCAGCACGCCGGTCGTGCCGTCGCGGATCAGCTCGGGAATGGCCGAGACGTCGGTCGCGAGCAGGGCGAGCCCGCTTGAGGCCGCCTCCATCAGGACGTTCGGCAGGCCGTCCCTGTCGCCGGAGCGCGCGACGCGGCTGGCCAGCACGAACAGGTCGGCCTCCCGGTACGCGGCGACCACGTCGTCGCGCGACTTCGCGCCGTGGAAGGCGATTCGCTCGCCGATGCCGAGCCGGTCGGCCAGCGCCTGCAGCTTCCCGGTCAGCGGACCCGCGCCGATATGATCGAAGCGCCAGGCAAGGGTCTTCGGCAGCTTCGCGAGGGCCCGGATCAGGCGGTCGAGCCCTTTCTTCTCAACCGCGCGGCAGACGGAAAGGATCCGCACCGGGTCTCCCGATCCGTCCCGGGCCGGGCGCGTCTCCTCGGCCGGAAAGCGGGAGAGTTCCAGGCCGTGATAGACGAGATCGACGCGGTCGGGCGTCGGTGCCAGGCTGCGCAGATAGTCGGTGTTCGTCGCGGTGCAGGTCACACCCCAGTCGGCGTCGGCGAGCTTTTCGCGCAACTCCCACTCCGGGGTCGTCCAGATGTCCTTGGCATGGGCGGAAAACGACCAGGGCAGCCCGGTCATCTTCGCCGTATAACGCACCACCGACGCCGGCGTATGCAGATAGTGGACATGCAGCCGGTCGATGTCGGCCGGCAGTTCGTTGGCCAGCACGCAGGCCTGGCCGAAGCGCCGGTGGCGGCTCGCCGATCGGTCGCGCTCGAGATCGGCGCGATAGGCGCGTTCGGCCTCGGCGTATCCGGCAAGCGTCTCGGCATGCCGGCGTCCCGCGCGCACCCGAGCAGGATCGTCCTTCAGATATTCCGGCAGATAGAGGACATCGGCCGAGATCTGGTCGTGCAGATCGTGATGAGTCAGGTCGGTCGGGTGGCGCAGGGAGACGATCAGGCTTTCCACCCCGCGCCGCTCCAGGCCCAGGATCTCCTGGGCAATGAAGGTCTCCGACAGGCGCGGATAGCCTTTGACGACGATGGCGATGCGTCCCATGGGCCTATTCGCCAGCCGCTTTCCGGCGCGTGGCCGGCTGCTGTTCGGTGAGGAATTCCGCCACTCGCTTGTCGATCACGTCTAGCCCGTCCAGGAGCCCGTCCACGCCGGCGACCGACGGCGGAGCCTGGCGGGGCAGGCGCGCGAGTGCGTCCACCATGGCGTCGACGTCCGGGTAGCGCTCGATCGGCAGCACGCTGACGAGCCCCGCCGTTTCCGCCTTCGCCGCACGGATCGCCTGCTCGCGACGGGGCTGGATGCGCGGCACCAGGAGCGTCGGCTTGTCGAAGGACAGGATCTCGCAAAAGATGTTGTAGCCCCCCATGCCGACGATCGCGACGGCCTCTTCCATCAGGTGCTCGATGGTGGGCGTGAAGCGGATGATGTGCACGTCGCGCAGATGCTCGGTGCGGGCGATGAACTCTTCTTGGCTTTCCGTGGCCATGAACGGGCCGAGCACGATGATGGCCGGGAACAGCGGCTGTTCGTGGGCCTCGTAGGCGCGCAGCACCCAATCGACGAGTTCAACGCCGTCACCGCCGCCACCCGGCGTGACCAGGATGTAGGGTTCCTCGCCGAAGGGCGAGCGGAAGGAGTGCGGAGAGGGCGCCCCCGCCTCGCGGCGGAGATAGCCCGTGAACAGCGCCTTGTCGCGCACGCTGTCGGGCACGCCGATGCCGGCCAGCGGGTCGTGGATCTGCTTGCGGCCATAGACCCACACGTCGTCGTAGAGGTCCTCGACCGCTTCTTGCGCCCCCTTGCGCTGCCACTCCTCCTTGAGGACTTCGGGGTCGTCCATCACGTCGCGCAGGCCCAGCACAAGCCGGGTGCCGCGCTTGCCGAGCTGCTCCAGCGTCGAGCGCACCTCGCCGCGCAGGCCGAGCGGCTCCTTGTCGACGATGAAGACGTGCGGATCGAACACTTCCGCCGTGTGCTCGATGATGGAGGCTCGCAGCTCCAGCATCTCCTCGATGCCGAGCGGCAGCGTGTGGGCCGTGTACTGGCCATTGCGCAACTTGATGACGCCGGGCACGCGGACGAAGTCGACGCGGCTGCGGAAGTCGAACGAGCCGATGATCGGCGAGCCCGACAGGATGATGACTGACAGATCGTCGAACTCGCCGACGAGCGAGTGCGCGATCGTGCGGCAGCGCCGCAGATGGCCCAGCCCGAACGAATCGTGGCTGTAGATCAGGATTTTCGGTTGGTCGCACCGCATCAGCAGATCGCCGGGAACACTCTTCGCTGGCTTGGCGGCCCTGCCAGGGTGGCACGCGGGCCGGTACGCTCAGGTCCCGTCGGGGTCGCGAGGCGGACTGTCGAGAATTCCCCTGGGCTCCGTGGGCGACCCTAATCCGGAATGGAAGGCGGCGTCCAGCGGAACGGGCGCGTTCGCTCTCCCGTCCCCCTACATTCAGGAGCGGTTAAGGCTGAAACGACCGAGGCGGCGTGCGAACGCGACGATTCCGGTTTATGTCTTGCCGAGGCGTACCGGTCGGTTCACGGAATCGGATGCGCGCGGCCCCGCCGGGGGGCGGTCGAGGCAGGCGGATGCAGAAAAGCCTTTTCGGGTTCATCTGGAAGTTCAGCAAGCGTCAGCAGCTCACGATCCTCGGGATCACGATGCTGTCCTTCCCGATCCTCTACATGACGCTGGAGTTGCCGAAGTGGATCGTCAACGACGCCATCGACGGCTCGGATTTTCCGCGCACGATCCTCGGCTACCAGCTTGAACAGATTCCCTATCTTCTGACGCTGTGCGCGATCTTCCTCGGCCTCGTCGTCCTCAACAACGTCGTTAAGTTCGTCCTCAACGTCTACAAGGGCGTTGTGGGCGAGCGCATGCTGCGGCGGCTGCGCTACCTCCTCTATTTCCAGATCATGCGCTTCCGGCTGCCGCAGTTTCGTGGCGTGAGCGCCGGCGAGCTGATCTCCATGATGATCGCCGAGGTGGAGGATCTCGGCGTCTTCATCGGCGATGCGGTGGCCACGCCCGCCTTCCAGGGCGGCACGCTGATCGTCTACATCGTCTTCATCTTCGTGCAGGATCCGTTCCTTGGCGCGGCGGCGGTCTCGCTCTACCCGATCCAGGGCTACATCATTCCGAAGCTGCAGCGCCGGGTGGTCCTGCTGGCGCGCGACCGGGTGAAGAACGTCCGCAAGATCTCCGACAAGGTCGGTGAGAGCGTCGCCGGCATCACCGAGATCCACGCCCATGACACCTCCCAGTGGCATCTTGCTGATATCACTGACAAGCTTCTGACGAACTACCGAATTCGCTTGGAGATCTACAAGCGGAAGTATATGATCAAGTTCATAAACAATTTTATGAACCAGCTTCCGCCGTTCTTCTTCTATTCAGTCGGCGGTTATCTTGTGATTTCCGGCGAGCTGACCTTCGGTGCGCTGGTGGCGGTGCTGGCGGCCTACAAGGACCTGGCCAACCCCTGGAAGGAACTGATCACCTACTACCAGAACCTGTCGAACATGAACGTGAAGTACGACACGGTCATTGAGAATTTCGATCCGCCAAACATGTACCCGCCGACCCGGCTCGATGCCGATCGCGAAGAGGACGTGTCGCTCGACGGGGACATCGTCTTCAACAATGTCAGCGCGTCCTTCGGCAGCGGTCAGGAAGTCGCGGACATCCGGCTCACCATCCCGGCTCACGAGCAGATGGTCGTGTTCGGCTCCGGGTCCAGCGGACGCACCGAGGTGCTGCTTCTCGCGGCCGGTCTGATGGACGCTGCATCCGGGCGTGTGGAGATCGGCGGCAAGTCTCTCGACCAACTGGCGGAATCCGCGCTCGGCCGCGACATCGCCTATGTCGGCCCTTCGCCCTACATGTTCAACGACACCATTCGGGGCAACGTCGTCTACTCGCTGCGTCATCGGCCGGTCGGGCCTGCCGAGATCGACGAGGACGAGCACAAGCTGCGCCTCTCGGAGGCAAAGCTCACCGGCAACAGCCGTTACGATTTCGATGCCAGCTGGGAGGATCTCGCCAGTGCCGGCGTCGAGGACGCCCGCGATTTAGACCAGCACATCCTGGATCTGTTCGACCGGACGGGCCTTGGCAACGACCTCTTCCGCATGGGCCTGAAGTCCAACATCGATCCCGAGGCGGATCCGGAGCTCGCCGAGCGCGTGCTGGAGGCACGGCGCACGATCACCGAGCGGATCCGATCCGACGAGGAACTCAGGGACCTCGTCGATCTCTGGCGTGCCGATGCCTTCAATCCGAACGGCTCGCTGGCCGAGAACGCTCTGTTTGCCCTGCCGTCGGATCCTTCCGTGCCGCTGGAGCAGATTGCCCAGGATGCGGACGTCATCGCGGCCCTCAAGGAGGCCGGTGTGCACGACGATCTGGTCGACATCGGCGCCCAGGTTGCCGAAACCATGATCGAGCTGTTCTCCGGGATGGCGGTCGACGACAGCCTGATGGGCGATTTCAGCCTCCTGACCAACGATCAGCTGCCGGCCTTCGAGCCCTATGTCAGGGCCTATCGCACCGGCGGTTACGCGGCACTCAAGCCGGAGCAGGCCAGCGAACTCGTGGGCCTGGCCTTCCGGGTGGTCCCGGCGCGCCACCGTCTCGCGGAGATCGACGACGACCGCGCGGCGCGCTTCGTTTCCGGGCGCGAGATCGTGCGCAAGCGGCTCGAGGCGCTGGGCGGCCGCTTTGCGCTGTTCGATCCGGAACACTACATCAAGCCCCTGAAGGTCGAGGAGAACATCCTGTTCGGCAAGCCCCGGCTGGATCGCCGCGGCGCGTCGGACCGGATCGAGGCCTTTATTCGCAACGCGCTCTCCGAGCTTGGCGTGCGCGACCCACTCGCCAAGGCCGGACTCGACTATCATGTCGGCGTGGCGGGTTCCCGGCTGTCACCGGTGCAGCGGCGGCGGGTCGGGCTGGTGCGGGCCTTGCTCAAGCGGCCGAAGATCACGCTGCTCGACGGCACGGTCGACGAAGAGCCGCGGGTCATCGACGAGATCCGGAAGGCCTGCGGCGACAACACCCTGGTGGTCGGTACGGCCTCGACCCAGGTTGCCCGGCGTTTCGGCCGCATCGTCGTGATGCAGGAGGGGCGCTTGGTGCAGGATGGTGATTACGATAGCGTGGCAAGCGCGATCTCGGAGGATCAGGACGAGGATCATCGCGCGCAGGCCGACGAGGCCGTGGAAGCCGAGGAGGAGACGGCGTGAGCCTGGACACCGAGGTCGACGCTCTGAAGAAGGTGCCGCTGTTTCGAGACGTGGATGACGCCAAGCTGCGTCTCCTCGCCTTCATCAGCGAGCGGATGAGCTTCCGCGCCGGCGAGCACCTGTGCGAGCAGGGCGAGAGCGGCGATGTGGCCTACATCATTCTGGAAGGCTCCGCCGACATTCAGATTTCCACCAACCATGGCCCGGCGACCGTGGCAACGGTGAAGCAGAATGACGTGGTCGGCGAAATCGCGATCCTCATCGACGTGCCCCGCACGGCATCGGTCGTGGCGACGACGGAAATGAAGGTGCTCGCCATCGCCAAGGACAATTTCTTGAAACTGCTCAAGAATTTCCCAGATATGGCGATTGAGGTCATGCGCGTCCTCGCGCAGCGCCTCGAGCGGACCACGCGCGAGGTCGGACGGCTTCGGGCGGGGTCGGCAGGAGCCGAGAAATGACCGTCATCGACCCGCGGGACGATTTGCGTCTGACGTTCTGGGGCGTGCGGGGATCGATCCCGACGCCGGGCGAGCACACCCTGCGCTACGGCGGCGAGACCACCTGTCTGGAAATCCAGGCCGGCCCGCACCTCCTGATCATCGACTGCGGCTCCGGTGCCCGCCGTCTCGGCTGGCACATGGACCAGCGTCGCCAGGTCCAGCCGGCGGACCTGCTGTTCACCCACTTTCACTTGGACCACATCTGCGGACTGCCCTTCTTCTGTCCGGCCTATAGCGAACGCTTCGACATTAAGGTCTGGGCCGGGCATGTGCCGCGCGACGGCTCGCTCGAGGAGATGCTGGCGCGTCTTATGTCGCCGCCGCTGTTCCCGGTGCCGACCACGGCCTTGCGCGGGTGCCAGTTCCGCCGGTTCACTGCCGGTGAAGCGGTGGGCCTGCGCCCCGGCCTGACGGTGAAGACCATTCAGCTCAATCATCCCGGCGGCGCCACCGGCTATCGGATCGAGTGGGGCGGTGGCTCCATCGTCACCGTGACGGACCACGAGCACGGCAATCCGGAAATCGACGCGGCAGTGGCCAGGTTCGTCGAGGGGGCCGATATCATGGTCTACGACGCGACCTACCGGGACGAGGAATATGGCCGCTATGTCGGGTGGGGGCACTCCACCTGGCAGAAGGCCGTCGCACTCGCCGACAAGGCCGGCGTCCGCCACCCGGTGATGTTCCATCACGACCCTTGCCGAACCGACGACGATCTCGACCGGATCGCCGAGCAGGCCCGGGCCCGCCATCCAGGGGCCATCGTCGCCCGCCAGGGGCTGGAGCTCGTGGCCGGTGCGGCGCCGGTCGAGGCCGGCTAGGTCACATTCTTCACACTACGCTCACACGCGATCCGGAGAAGCGTTCGCAATGAAACTCGACAATACCGTTGCCGCCGTCGTTACGGGCGGCGCCTCCGGGCTGGGTGCAGCCACCGCGCGCACGCTTGCCGCGCAGGGCGTTCGTGTGACCATTTTCGATCTGTCCGAAGAGGCGGGTCAGGCGATTGCCGACGAGATCGGTGGCCTGTTCGTCAAGGTGGATGTGACGGACGAGGCGAGCGTCATCGCCGGTTTCGAGGCGGCACGTGGCCGCAATGGCCAGGAGCGGGTTCTGGTCAACTGCGCGGGCATCGCGCCCGCCGCCAAGACGACCTCGCGTGGCGAGCCGCATTCGCTCGGCATGTTCGAGAGCGTCATTGCGGTCAATCTCGTCGGAACCTTCCGGTGTGTCGCTCACGCCGCCACAGGCATGGCGAACCTTGAACCGCTGGGGACGGATGGCGAGCGGGGTGTGATCGTCATGACGGCCTCGGTCGCGGCATTCGACGGCCAGATCGGCCAGGCGGCCTACGCTGCATCCAAGGGCGGCATTGCGTCGCTGACGCTGCCGGTGGCGCGTGACCTCTCCAAGCTGGGCGTTCGCGTCGCGACCATCGCTCCCGGCATCTTCGAGACCCCGATGCTTAGCGCGCTTCCCCAGGACGTGCAGGATTCGCTCGGCACGCAGGTGCCGTTCCCTTCCAGGCTGGGCAAGGGCGAGGAATACGCCGCACTCGCCATGCACATCTGTGAGAACGCGATGCTGAACGGCGAGACCATTCGCCTCGACGGCGCGATCCGGATGGCGCCGAAGTAAAGCAATCCCAGGAAAAGTGGGCACCGGTTTTCCGTCCGGGATTGCGATGAAAGGGTCAATCCCAGGAAAGGTGGGCACCGGTTCTCCGTCCGAGATTGCGGCTTAAAGACTTCCCTCGCACCGCGTTCGCTTCGCCCACCGGCTTTGGGGGCTCCCTGTCCCCTATTTCTGCATGGTTAGCCGGTCGCCGCTGACCTCGAACCGGTAGAGCCTGGAGAGAAAGCTCATTCCGAGCAGGCTTGTGGCGACGGAGCCCGGCGCGGCCACGGCGCCGTCCACATGGGTTTCCTCGACCGATCCGACCGTCACCAGATCCAGCGATACCGGAGCAACCCGTGTCAGGCCGTTGGCGGTCGACACGGGCAGCGTGAAGTCTGCCCGGGTGGGCGCGATGCCGGCCCGCGAGGCGTCTTCCGAGGTCAGCAGCACGGTGCTGGCGCCGGTGTCGAGCAGGAAGGTCACAGGCGCTCCGTTGACTGCGCCCTGAACGCGGAAGTGGCCGTCGGCACTGCGGGTGACCGTGACGCCCTGGTCGGTGGTGACGGCCATCCCCGGCACGACTGCGGACAGCGAGGTCCGACCCACGCGTTCGATCTGGTGGCGGTAGCTGTAGCCGGCGACAAGGATGGCCGCGAGGCCGCCCCAGAGCAGGAGGGCACGGCCGATCTCGCCGACCCTCGGTCCGGAGGCCGCCACGCCGGCACCGATCACCGCCAGGAGCAAGACCAGCGCCAAGGCGCGCGGCCAGGTCGCGTCCAGCCCGGCAACCAGGTCTTCCGTCGTGGTCGGGGTGCCGCCGACCAGCCACAGAACGACCGATCCGCCCACAACGAGTGCGACGACGACGATGGCGAGGCGGCGCATGGCCCTAGCTCTCCCGCTCAGAGGCGAGACGGGCTGGGAGCGTCTCCATGATGGCCAGGCGCTCAGCCTCGGAGAGGCCGCCCCAGCCGGCGATCTCATTCAACGTCCGGCCGCAGCCCATGCACAATCCGCTCGCGCCGTCGATCTGGCAGGTCTTCACGCACGGACTTGTCACGGGGCGCTGCTTTCCTGTCTCGCTGCTCACGTCACAGAGATAGCGATGGTGGCAAGAACCGCAATCTCGGCGACCTGCTGCGTCGCGCCCAACACATCGCCCGTGTGCCCGCCGACAAGCCGGGTGGCCGACGACGTGAGGAGCCAGGCTGCGCCGACCACCGCAAGGGTGGCGGGCAGTACGGCCAGCGGTGCGAAGCCGATGGTCAGAAGCACGAAGATCGCTGCGGCTGTCGCCGCGGCCAGCAGGACGGCCTTCCGGTCCGGGTGGCCCACGAGCCGAGCGAGACCATCGTTGCGGGCGGGCGGGGTCGCCATCCATGGCCACAGCATCGCGGTCCGGCTCGCCGCAGCGGCGGCCATCAGGCCCGCGGCCGCGGCAAGCGGGCCGTCATCCGCCAGTGCCGCCAGCAGACTGGCGCGGACCAGAACCGTCAGGGCGAGGCCCAGCGCGCCGAAGGCGCCGGTGCGGCTGTCGCGCATGATGGTCAGGCGTTGTTCCGGCTCACGGCCGCCGAAGAAGCCATCGCAGACGTCCGCCAACCCGTCCTCATGCAGCGCACCCGTGGTGATCGCCAAAACCGCAAGCGCCACGCCGGCGGAGGCAAGGGGTGGCAAGCCGATCATCGTCAGGACGGCCAGAACGACCGCAGCGGGAAGGGCGATGACGAGACTGGCGACGGGCAGCGCGCGCACCGCACCGACCAGCCGCCGCCGTCCCGCCAGGTCGGACAGGCCACGGGGAAGCGCCAGTGCAAGCCGCGAGAAAAAGCGCAGACAGACGACCACGTCCGCGGCGTAGGCGCCAAGCGGGTCAAGGCTTCGGGATGGGGCGTCCTGGGCGGACATGGGTGTGCTCCTTGCAAGCGGTGCGTCGGCGCGACAGGTGAGGGGGCCGGCGTCGCCGCGCAGGGTAGGAGCGCGGCGGGTTCGTGCCAACAGGCCATCGGGGTCGTGCCGGCGCCGTTGCGTCGGAGCGCGGCGAGACGCTAAGACGCCCCAAACGCCCCTTCCTCCCGGGCGCTCAGGAGAGATCAGCCATGTCCGTTTCAGCCGGTGTCCAGCCGTTCGACGATATTCGCGGCCTCGTCACCACGATGCCCGGGCCCGATGCCGAGGCCATCGCCGCCGTGGCCGAACGCGACGCGGTTCTCACCAAACCGGCGGGTTCGCTCGGCCGGCTCGAGGAGATCGCGGCTTGGGTGGCGGCGTGGCAGCGTCGGGCGGAACCGGAAATCCAGGCCCCGATGGTGGCCGTCTTCGCAGCGAACCACGGCATAACCGAACAGGGCGTCTCGGCCTATCCGGCCAGCGTGACCAGGCAGATGGTGGAGAATTTCCGTCGCAACGGCGCCGCCATCAACCAGATCTGCCTGGCCAACGATATGTCGCTTCGGGTCTTCGAACTGGCGCTTGAGCGGCCGACGAACGACATCCTGCTCGCCGATGCCTTCGACAGCGAACGCGAGTGCGCCGCCACCATCGCCTACGGCATGGAAGCCATCGCCGGCTCGGTGGATCTGTTGTGCCTTGGCGAGATGGGGATCGGCAACACGGCGGTGGCAGCGGCGGTGTTTCATGCGCTCTATGGCGGCTCGGCAGATGCCTGGGTGGGGCGCGGGACCGGCGTGACCGGCGATGCGCTGACCAACAAGGCCGACGTCGTCGGCCGGGCCGTGAAGCGGCTTGATGGCGAGACCGACCCGCTGGTGATCCTGCAGCGCGTCGGTGGCCGCGAGATCGCCGCGATGGTCGGTGCGATCATCGCTGCCCGCCACCAGCAGATCCCGGTGATCGTCGATGGCTTCGTCACCACCGCGGCCGCGGCCGTGCTGCACGCCATGGACCCGAACGCCATCGCGCACTGCCTGTTCGGTCACGTCTCGGCGGAGAAGGCCCATCGCGACGTTCTGGATCGGCTGGGCGTGGAGCCGCTTCTGGACCTGCACATGCGGCTGGGCGAGGGCACCGGCGCGGCGCTGGCCGCCGGCATCGTGCGCTCCGCGATCCAGGTTCACCGCGGCATGGCCACCTTCGCCGACGCGGGGGTGTCGGGCCCGGCCTGACTTGGGCGTTGCGCCCGGGCGCCGGTCAAAAGAAAAGCGCGGCTCCGTGCGGGCCGCGCTTTCCGATACGTCTTGGGTCAGCAATCCCTGGTCGGGCCCGCTTGAGGCGTCTTAGCCCATCCGCGCCCTGATCCAGTCCTGTGTCACGCGCGAGATCCGCGCCCAGCGATTCTCCGAGGCCTCGTCCTGCCGGTATTTCCGCCGACAGTAGACCGAACGACCGAGTAGCAGCTCATTCAGCATCAGTGACCTCCCAACTCACAAGACTGAACGTCATGTACACCGTATATGCACTCTGTACGTCCGCTTGGCAATGAGAAAAGCGCAGTCAGTGCGCTGCATTGCGGTATGGGTCCAAGCCGTGCTTTGTGAACGAACGGTGCCCGGATGGCCGGCCCGGGGCGCGGCATCGGGAATGCCGGCGCGAGGGGAGGGCTTTCGGGCCTCGGGTGGGGAGATAAGCCAGTGAAACTCTACGATACGCCGCGTGCGGCCAACCCGAGGCGGGTGCGCATCTTCCTGGCCGAAAAGGACGTGGTCATCGAAACGGTGCCCGTCGACATCATGGCGGGCGAGCACCTCCAGGAGCCTTTCGCGCGCCTCAATCCACTGAAGCGGCTGCCGGTTCTGGTGCTGGATGATGGCACGGTGATCGCCGAATCAGTCGCCATCTGCCGCTATTTCGAGGAGACGCATCCGGATCCGCCGCTGTTCGGCCGCGACCCGAAGGAAAAGGCGCTGGTGGAGATGTGGCAGCGCCACGTCGAGTTCGGCCTGCTGGTGCCGGCCATGCACGCGTTCCGGCACATCCATCCGGCAATGCGCGAGCTGGAGGTGCCCCAGATCCCCGAATGGGGCGAGGCCAACAAGGAAAAGATCCTGTCCTTCCTGGCCTACCTTGATCAGCAACTCGGCCACGGCGACTACGTGGTCGGCGACAGCTACACGATCGCCGACATCACCGCGCTTGTCGGGATCGACAATCTCAAGCTTGCCAAGGTGCGGGTGCCGGACGAACTGGTGCGGTTGAAGAAATGGTACGATCGCGTGTGCAGCCGTCCGAGCGCGGTGCTCTAAACGAAGCGCGCCGAGAAGGCGGCTGGGTTGGCCTGCCCGATCCGCCGGACAGCGAGCTGGGTGGCCTGGTCGGCCGGATCCGCCGCTGCCGCATCTGCGTGGAACGCCCGTTGGGCCGACCCCTGCCGCACGAGCCGCGACCGGTCATCCGTGCGGCGTCCGGCACCCGCATCGCGGTGTGCGGACAGGCACCCGGCACCCGCGTGCATGCCAGCGGCCAGCCCTTCACCGATCCCTCCGGCGTACGGCTGCGCGACTGGATGGGCGTCGACGAGGCGACCTTCTACGATACCAGCCGCATCTCCGTCGTGCCGATGGGGTTCTGCTTTCCCGGTCAGGATGCCAAGGGCGGCGACCTGCCGCCGCGCCGCGAGTGCGCCCCCGCCTGGCATGACGACGTCTTCCGCGCGCTGCCCGATCTGAAGCTCGTTCTCGCCGTCGGGCTATACGCCCACGCCTATCATCTGCCGCAATGGCGGCGTCGGTCGCTGACGGAGCGGGTGGCGGCCTTCCGCGAAATTATGGCGCAGACGAACCCGGTGGTGGTGCCGCTGCCGCATCCGTCCTGGCGCAACAACGCCTGGATCAGGAAGTATCCATGGTTCTCCGCGGACCTGCTGCCGGTCCTGCGGGCGCGCGTTGCGGCAGCGCTGGAGGGGTAAATCGGAAGGGTTCAGTCGCCTGCGTCGAGGCCGGACGGCATCTCGCCCAGGAACGATGGCCACGCCGGTGCGAGATCGCCGCCGATGCGTAGCGGTTCGATCGCGGTCGCCAGTCCCGTCGCCTCGTCCAGCTCCACCGCAACGCCGGACAGTGTCGCCGGGCCGGCGGCGGCGGAGAAGCGCGTCTGCGGGATCTTGCGCAGAAACCGGCTGATCGGTTCCTCCTTGTCCATGCCGATGACGGAATCGTAGGCGCCGCACATGCCGATGTCGGTCATGAAGCCGGTGCCGCCGGGCAGCACCCGGTGGTCGGCGGTCGGGACGTGGGTATGGGTTCCGACGACGAGGCTGGCACGGCCATCGACATAGTGGGCCAGGCCCTGCTTCTCCGACGTCGCTTCGGCGTGCACGTCGATGATGATCGCGTCCACGTCGCGTCCCAGCGTCAGCCCGTCGAGAATGCGGTCGATGGACGCGAACGGGTCGTCCAGCGGATCCATGAAGATCCGCCCCATCAGGTTGCAGACCAGCACGCGCGCGCCGTTCGCCGCCGTAAAGATGTCGGCCCCGCGCCCGGGTGTTCCCGCCGGGTAGTTTGCCGGCCGGATCAGCCGAGGCTGGCGCTCGATGAAGACGAGAGCCTCGCGCTGATCCCATGAATGGTTGCCCAGGGTGACAGCATCGGCGCCGGCGTCCAGCAGGTCCTGGCAGATGGCTTCGGTGATGCCGAAGCCGCCGGCGGCGTTCTCGCCGTTGATGGCGACGAAGTCGAGCCGTCCTTCGGCGACGATCGCGGGCAGCATGTCCTCGACCGCCGTGCGGCCGGCACGCCCGACCACGTCACCCAGGAACAGAACGCGCATCGACATCTCCGGAAAGGGGGGTGAACCGCAGAAGGCCGGCTTCGGTCAGCACGGCGTCGAGGCGGCGGTCGTGCGCCTCGACGGGAACCTCGTCCACCTCCTGGGTGGCGAAGGCAACGCCCACCGTCTGGACCGGGCCGAGAGCGGAAAGCCGTTCAATGGCGCCGTCATAGTGACCCTTGCCATAGCCCAGACGTCGGCCCTCCCGGTCGAAGGCGAGAAGCGGAACAAGCAGGATGGGGGGATCGCACACGGCGGCATCCGGACCCGGTTCCGACGTGCCGAACGGCGCGGGAACGAGTGTCTCACCGTCTTCCCATTCGCGAAAGGTCAGGCCGTCCTTTCCGACGACCGGCAGCGCGATACGGTGCCCGCCGGCTCTCAGCGCGGCCATTAGCGGACGGATGTCGATCTCGTCGCGGATGGGCCAGAAGCCGGCGACCAGGCTCGGGGGGCGGGGAAAGTCGAGGTCCGGGATCTGGTCGATCAGCGTGTTGGCGGCGGCTTCCCGTTCGGCGGGGGAGAGGGCCGCGCGCCGCGCGGCGACTTCGGCGCGCATCGCGGACTTCCGACGGACGGTCTCGTTCGGCGAAGAGAGGGAGGGCACGGGGGAGGTGTCTCGCGGGTCTGCGGTGGGGCGGCGCCCTCGCGGCCGCCGGTGCGGCGGGGCAAACCTGCGAGCGGCGTCGCGCGAAGAACCGAAGGCGGCGCGCATCGGCCGCCCAGGCGGGACGAAAATCGGTGGGCGAACCGCATCGGCCGTCGGAGGAATCGATCCCGGGAAACCTACAGCGGTAGGTGGGCGCCGTTTTGTCCCAGCCCACGGGCCGGGACAGGGACAGCTCCCGTTAGGATCGATAAGGCCCCGGGGATACGTGTCTCCGGTCGAACCGCGCAGTGTCGCCTGAAGGCCAATATAGGATGCTGCCCGCGCCGCGCGAAGGGGGCATGCGATCTATTTCGCAGGGCTGCCCGCCGACGATGCGCCGACGCGTCGAACGGGTCAGGATTCGCGGTCGGTGCGAACGCTGTCGTTGAGGCTCCGGGCAAAGCCGTCGATGGAATCGGCCGCTTCTCCGACCCGGGCCGCAATCTCGACTTCCCGGTCGTACTGATGCTGGACCACGGCGTCGCGCGCTTCCTTCAGGCTCTGATTCTCGGCGGTCAGCGCGACAATGCGGCGCTCGGCCTCCATGAGCGAATCGGTGATGCGAATTCCGGCCATCACGGTGAGCCGCTGATCCCCGATCTCGCCGAAGGCACCGCGCAGCTCCTCGATGGCGCCGTCGAAGCGCTCGGCCAGGGCGGACAGCCGCTCTTCCTCGCCGTCGTCGCATGCCATGCGGTAATTGCGGCCGTTGATGGTCACGGTGATGTGGGACATGGGCAGTCCTTCTTGCGGCCCGCGATGCGGGCGGTCTCGGGCCGCGGAGTGTCCCCGGCGGCCCGGCAAAGCGCCAAGCGATTGGCGTGACGCAGCTTTTCCTCGCCGTTAGGTAAGGCGTGCGGGCGCAGAGATAAAGGGGAGTCCCGGAAAACGGGCATTTCTTCGGAAATCGGATGCCGCGCAGGATCCGCGTCGATCGCCGTGAGCGATCAGCCGTCGTGCTTGTCGAGGACCGTCCGCACGGTTTCCATCACCGTCACGAGCCGCCGGGAGACCTCGCGGTTGGTGTCTTCGAGCCGGGTGGCGCGGGCTTCCGCCCGGTCCAGCGACCCGGCGAGATCGGAGCGGTCCTCCGTCAGACGCTGGACCTCGTCCTCCAGCGTGCCAAGATCGCGATCGGCATCAACGCGCCGGTTCACGGCCGCTTCCAGCCGGTCCAGCGCGGTCAGCAACCTGTCGAAAGCCTCATCAACGGCCGGCCGTTCCGCCATGGCGGGTGAAGGTCCTGAACGATCCCGATTCGATAGCCATATCAGCCGCTTTCGCTTCGCGCATCCAGTTCTGCACGAAGCCGCTGGCGGACGGCGTGCTGTCCTCGCATCGCTTCGACAGAAGATCAAGCCGCGCGCCGCTTGTGTCCACCGGCGGTGCCGGACCATGGTGCGCTGCGAAGCCGCGGCGAGGGGCGGTGCGTTGACTCGTGTCCGCGACTTGGTATTGAACGGCGCCGTTCCGAAGACTGCGACCGGTGCGCTCGGGCGGCCTGGTGTCCAGCCGAGCGGCAGTTTCACGTTCCCACAGACCAAAGCGTAGGTGCCCGGCCACTCGTGATTGAGGGTTCAGGGACGCGGCGGAGTTCATGATGATCGACCTCGACAAACACACTGCGATGGCCAATGCGATCCGCGTCCTTGCGATCGACGCCGTCGAGGCGGCGAAGTCCGGCCACCCCGGCATGCCGATGGGCGCGGCTGACGTCGCGACCGTGCTGTTCTCGTCCGTCATCAAGGTCGATCCCAGCCAGCCCGACTGGCCCGATCGCGACCGCTTCGTGCTGTCCGCCGGTCACGGCTCGATGCTGCTCTACTCGGTCCTGCATCTTCTCGGCTACGAGGATTTCCCCACCGAGGAGCTGAAGCGCTTCCGTCAGCTCGGATCGCGCGCCGCGGGCCATCCGGAGTTCGGCCACGGTGCCGGTATCGAAACCACCACCGGCCCGCTCGGTCAGGGGCTCTCCACCGCCGTCGGCATGGCGCTGGCCGAGCGCCTGATGAATGCCCGGTTCGGCGACGAGCTTGTCGATCACTTCACCTACGTTCTGGCGTCCGACGGCGACCTCATGGAGGGCATCAGCCACGAGGCCATCTCCATCGCCGGTCACCTGAAGCTCAACAAGCTGATCGTCCTGTACGACGACAACGGCATCTCCATCGACGGCAAGCTGGACCTCTCGGAGTCTGGCGACGCGCTGAAGCGGTTCGAGGCCGCCGGCTGGGCTGCGGTCCGGATCGATGGCCACAGCCCGGAGGACGTCCAGGCCGCTCTCGTCGCCGCCCAGGCGAGCGATCGGCCGACCCTGATCGCGTGCCGGACGGTCATCGGCTTCGGATCGCCCAACAAGGCCGGAACCTCAGCCTCCCACGGGTCGCCGCTGGGCGCAGCCGAAGCTGCCGCGACGCGCGACGGATTCGACTGGAAGGCCGAGCCCTTCGATATTCCGGCGGACGTGCGCGACGCGTGGCGGATTGCCGGCCTGCGCTCCGGCAGCGCCCGCAAGGAGTGGGAAAAGCACTACCAGGCCCTCGACCCGGAACTGCGCGCCGACTTCGACCGTCGCATTCGCGGCGATCTTCCGGCCGGCTTCTCCGAGGCCATGAGCGCCCTGCGCGCCACCATCGCCAGCGACCGGCCGACCATGGCCACGCGCAAGGCGTCCGAGATGGTGCTGGAGACGGTCAACGCCGAGGTGCCGGAGACGGTCGGCGGCTCGGCCGACCTCACCGGTTCCAACAACACCAAGACCAAGTCCATGGGCGTGATCTCGGCCGGTCATTTTGGCGGTCGGTACGTTCACTGGGGTGTGCGTGAACACGGCATGGCCGCGGCCATGAATGGCATGGCGCTGCACGGCGGCGTCATTCCCTACGGTGGCACCTTCCTGGTCTTCTCCGACTACTGCCGCCCGGCGATCCGGCTCGCCGCCCTCATGGGTGTGCGCTCCATCTACGTGATGACGCACGATTCCATCGGTCTCGGCGAAGACGGCCCGACCCACCAGCCGGTGGAGCACCTGGCCGCACTGCGCGCGATCCCGAACCTGGTCGTGCTTCGCCCGGCCGACGCCATGGAGACCGCGGAAGCCTGGGAAATCGCCCTGGAGCGGTCATCCGGTCCGACGCTTCTGGCCCTCACCCGCCAGAACTGCGAGCCGCTGCGGCTGGAAGACACCCACGGCAACCTGTCGAAGCGCGGGGCCTACGAGATGGCCGAGGCCAACGGCGAGGCCGCCGTCTCGCTGTTCGCGACCGGCTCGGAAGTGGGCATTGCCGTGCGCGCCAAGAGCCTGCTCGACATGGAAGGCATCGCGACCCGCGTGGTGTCCGTGCCATCGTTCGAGCTGTTCGAGCGCCAGTCGGCCGACTACCGGCAGGAAACGATCGGAACGGCTCCGGTCAAGGTCGGCATCGAGGCTGCCGTGCGCATGGGCTGGGACCGGCTGATCGGGTCGGACGGCGCCTTCATCGGCATGTCCGGCTTCGGTGCCAGCGCTCCGTACGAGGAACTCTATCAGCACTTCGGCATCACCGCGGAAGCGGTCGTGGCGGAGGTCAAGGCCCGTCTGGGCGCCGAGTAGGGACCTTTTGAGCAAGTTTTGACTTTCCCTCTCGCGAAATCGGATGCATCACAGCCCCACGAAAGCATCCGGTGTTATTTGACAAGAAGACGAGGTGAGAAGACGTCATGACCGTACGCGTCGCCATCAACGGGTTCGGCCGCATCGGCCGCAACGTGCTGCGCGCCATCATTGAGTCGGGGCGCACCGACATCGAGGTCGTCGCCGTGAACGATCTCGGGCCGGTGGAAACCAATGCCCACCTTCTGCGCCACGATTCCGTGCACGGTAAGTTCCCGGCGACCGTTAAGGTCGACGGCGACACGATCGACGTCGGCAAGGGCCCGATCAAGGTGACGGCCGAGCGCGATCCGAAGGCGCTGCCGTGGGGCGATCTCGGCGTCGACGTGGCGCTCGAGTGCACCGGCATCTTCACCGCCCGCGACAAGGCCGCGATCCACCTGGAGAACGGCTCCAAGCGCGTGCTGGTCTCCGCACCGTCCTCCGGCGCCGACAAGACCATCGTCTACGGCGTCAATCACGAGACGCTGACCAAGGACGATCTCGTCGTCTCCAACGCGTCCTGCACCACCAACTGCCTGGCGCCCGTCGCCGCCGTCATGCACGAGACCATCGGCATCGACAAAGGCTTCATGACGACGATCCACTCCTACACCGGCGACCAGCCGACGCTGGACACCATGCACAAGGACCTCTACCGGGCCCGTGCCGCCGCGATGTCGATGATCCCGACCTCCACCGGTGCCGCGAAGGCCGTCGGTCTCGTGCTGCCGGACCTGAACGGCAAGCTCGACGGCGTGTCGATCCGCGTGCCGACGCCGAACGTCTCGGTGATCGATTTCAAGTTCGTCGCCAAGCGCGCCACGACCGTCGAGGAGGTCAACGAGGCCTTCCGTGCGGCCGCCGGCGGCAAGCTTGCCAACATCCTCTGCGTTACCGACGAGCCGCTGGTCTCCATCGACTTCAACCACGACCCGGCGTCGTCGACGGTGCATCTGTCCGACACCAAGGTCATGGACGGTACCCTGGTGCGCGTGATGAGCTGGTACGACAACGAGTGGGGCTTCTCCAACCGGATGAGCGACACCGCTGTCGCCATGGCGAAGCTGATCTAGGGCTTCGCCTGGCCTGACGACCCGAGCCCGCTTCGGCGGCGCCTCAAGGGGCGCCGCCGGGCCCATCAAGAAGACCGATCACATCGAGCCAGAATGACCGACATCAGGACCCTCGACGACGCCGAAATTTCCGAGAAGCGGGTTCTGACCCGCGTCGATTTCAACGTTCCCGTCCGGGACGGCAGCGTCACCGACACAAGCCGCATCGAGGGCGCCGCGCCGACGATCGCCGAGCTGTCGGAGAAGGGCGCCAAGGTCATTGTGCTGGCGCACTTCGGCCGGCCCAAGGGCAAGCGCGTCGAGACGGAGTCCCTCAAGCCCATCGTCGAGACGGCGGCGCGGGTGCTCGGCAAGCCGGTCGGCTTCGTCGACGACTGCATCGGAGCCGACGTGAAGGCGGCCATCGACAACATGGTCCCCGGCGAGATCCTGCTCCTGGAAAACACCCGCTTCCACGCCGGCGAGGAGACGAACGACCCCGCCTTCGTGGACGCGCTCGCCGAGAACGGCGACGTGTTCGTCAACGACGCCTTCTCCGCCGCTCACCGCGCCCATGCCTCCACCGAGGGCCTCGCCCGCAAGTTGCCGAGCTATGCCGGCCGCGCCATGGAGGCGGAGATCGCCGCGCTGACCAAGGCGCTGGAGAAGCCGCAGCGTCCGGTGGTCGCCATTGTGGGCGGCGCCAAGGTGTCGACCAAGATCGCGCTCCTGGAAAATCTCTGCGAGAAGATGGACGCGATCGTCATCGGCGGCGCCATGGCCAACACCTTCGTGGCGGCTCACGGTGGCGATGTCGGCCGCTCGCTCTACGAGCCGGAACAGGCCGATCTCGCCCGGCGCATCGTGCTGCGCGGCGAGGAGACGGGCTGCGCCATCGTGCTGCCGAAGGACGCGACCGTGGCGCGCGAGTTCAAGGACGGTGCCGAGAGCTGGGCCGTCGGCCTCGACGCCATGGACGAGGACGCCATGATCCTCGATCTCGGCCCGCACTCCGTCGATACCGTTAAGGCCGAGATCGGAACCGCCAAGACGCTCCTGTGGAACGGCCCGCTTGGCGCCTTCGAGGTGTCGCCGTTCGACCGCGCCACCGTCGAGGTCGCGCAGCATGCCGCCGAACTGACCCAGGCGGGCAAGCTCACCTCGATCGCCGGCGGCGGCGACACCCTGTCGGCCTTGCACCATGCCGGCGTCGCCGAGAAAATGACCTACGTGTCGATGGCCGGCGGCGCCTTCCTGGAGTGGCTGGAAGGCAAGGCGCTTCCCGGTGTCGAAGCGTTGAAGAAGTAAGCCCCGCGCAGCGGACCGAGGCACACTGGATTTTGGCCCGGCGCGGAACCGTCGCCGGGCTCCCGAGGCGCGAGGCGCGCCCGACCCGTGAACAGACGATGGAGGATGGACCGATGAGCGAACGTCTCGAGGATATTGCGGCTGCGATGATGCGTGACGGGCAGGGGATCCTGGCCGCCGACGAGAGCTCCGGCACGATCAAGAAGCGCTTCGACACCATCGGCCTGACCTCGACTGAAGATGCCCGCCGCGATTATCGCGAGCTCCTCTTCCGGTCGACCGAGGCAATGGAGAACTATATCTCCGGCGTCATCCTTTATGATGAGACCATTCGCCAGAAGGCTGCCGACGGCACGCCGCTCGTCGATCTCCTCAAGGCCGCCGGCTCGGTCCCCGGCATCAAGGTCGACATGGGCGCCAAGCCGATGGCGCTCTCGAGCGAAAAGGTGACCGAGGGCCTCGACGGCCTCCGCGAGCGTCTCAACGAGTATTATGAGCTCGGCGCGCGCTTCGCCAAGTGGCGCGCCGTCATCGAGATCTCCGACACGACGCCGACCTGGAACGCGATCCACGCCAACGCTCACGCGCTGGCCCGCTACGCCGCCCTCTGTCAGGAAGCAGGCATCGTTCCGATCGTCGAGCCGGAAGTCATCATGGATGGCCCGGAGGCCAATCACACGATCGACCGCTGCTACGACGTCACCCAGTGGGCGCTCAATACGCTCTTCGACGAGCTCTACACGGCGAACGTCTCGCTCGAGGGCACGATTTTGAAGCCGAACATGGTGATCGCCGGCCAGCAGTGCCCGACCCAGGCGTCGGCCGAAGAGGTGGCCGAGAAGACCGTGAAGGTGCTGAAGGCCTGCGTGCCGTCGGCAGTCGCGGGCATCGCCTTCCTGTCGGGTGGCCAGTCGGACGAGGACGCCACGAAGCACCTGTCGCTGATGAACGCCATGGGCGGTCTGCCGTGGAAGCTGACCTTCTCCTACGGTCGAGCCCTCCAGGCTGCGGCGATCAAGGCGTGGGGCGGCAAGCCGGAAAACGTTGCGGCCGCGCAGCGCGCCTTCACGCACCGCGCCAAGATGAACTCCCTCGCCGCTCGTGGCACCTGGTCCGCCGACCAGGAAAAGTCCGCCGCGTAAGCAAAATTAGGCCTGCGGCGATCCGATCCGGGGCGCCGCCACCACCTCGCCATGAATGTCGAGGAAGGAACGGTCCATGGATCGCACCCGCCTCGTCCTCTTCGTGCCCGCGCTCGGCCCTGATGCGGTCGACGCCGCACGCCTCGACGCCGCCCTGACCGGCGGCGACGTTGCCGCGGTGGTCATCGATGCCGATGGCGTCGAGCCCGGCGACGTTCAGGCCTCCGTTTCGGCTCTCGTTGCAAGTGCCCAGAAGGCCGGCGCGGCCGCTCTGGTGCGTGGCGACAGCCGTCTGGTGGGCCGCGCTCATGCCGATGGCGTCCACGTGGACGGTGGTCTCGACGATGTCGAGGCGGCCATGGAGCGCTTTTCGCCCAACGGCATCGTCGGTGCCGGCGGGGCGGCGACGCGCCACGATGCAATGGTAATTGGCGAAACCGGCCCCGACTACATCTTCTTCGGGCGCCTCGACCGGCCGGACGATGGTCCCACCGAACCTGCCGCCTTCGACATGGCCACTTGGTGGGCGCAGGTCTTCGAGATCCCGGCCGTGGTGCTGGTCGGCACCGAGATGGCCGACATATCCGACCTTGCTGCCTCCGGCGTGGAGTTCGTTGCCCTGCGCGATGCCGTCTGGCGCGATCCGGACGGGCCCGCCGCGGTGGTGGCGCGCGCCAATGCCCTCATCGACCAGGGTCTTGCGACGGCATGAGGCCGATCCTTCCTTCTCTCCTCCTTGTCGCACTGGCGTGGGCCGTCCCTGCCTCCGCCCAGACGGCGGCGCCCGGTTCCATTGGGCCCGGCAAACAGGTCCCGCTCACCGACCTGCTCGGCGGCCCCGCCATTCCGTTCGCCGCACCGTCGGAGGCGGTGGAAGGGCGCGACCTGACCCTGGACGTGGGTCCCCAGAGCAACCGCCGGACCCTGCCGAGTGCCATTGCCTTCCCGCCGCGCATGCCGCCGCGCGACCGCCCCGGCCTGGTGACCGTCGGTCCCTATATGAAGGCGCTGGAGGAGGCGGTCGTTCCCGCCGCCGATGAGGAGCAGACGGACGTCGGAGACGAAGCGGCGGATACCGACGAAACGGCTGGTCTGTCCGACCGGGACGATCAGTCCGGCGCCGAAGCCGAGGCATCGTCCGAGCCCGGGACGGCCCCCGACGAAGCCGCGGCGGACGCCGAGCCGGAGACCGAAGCCGCGGAAGGCGAGGGTCTTTCGGAGAACGGTGACGACCCAGCACAGAATGGTGGCGCGGAAGAACTGGCGCCCCTCGAGGGCGAGCCGGTCTCGGCCGTGAGGCTCGCGGCGGAGCCCGGCGTCGACCGCGCCTTCGGGGCCTACCAGCGCGGCTTCTTTCTGACGTCCCTGTCCTACGCCCTGTACCGGGCCGAAGCCGGAGAACCCACGGCACAGACGCTGATGGGCGTCCTCATGGAGGATGGCCGGGCGATCGGGCGGGACTACGCAGCGGCGGCTGACTGGTTTCGTCTGGCCTCCGATCAGGGCGACACGGCGGCCAGCTACCGGCTTGCCCTTCTCTACCTGGCTGGCGACGGCGTGGAACAGGACAAGGCGGAGGCGGCGAAGCTGTTCCGGATGGCCGCCGACGCCGGCAATCCCGATGCGGCCTACAATCTGGCGATCCTGACACTGGAAGGCAGCGGCGGGCTCGAACGCGACGCGCAGGCCGCTGCTAAGCTGCTGCAGACCTCCTCGGACGCGCGCAACGCCGATGCCACCTATGCGCTGGCGCTCCTCTACGACGCGGGCGAGGGTGTCGTCCCGGACGACCGGCGGGCGACGGCCCTGCTGCTGGAGGCGGCCGAGGGCGGGAATGTGCCGGCCCAGGTCGAGTACGCCATTCGCCTCTTCAAGGGTGTCGGGACGCTCGCCAACGAGCGGGTCGCGGCCGCGTGGTTCGAGCGCGCCGCCCATTCGGGCAACCCCGTCGCCATGAACCGGCTGGCGCGCCTCTACGCCAACGGGCGGGGTGTCGAACTCGACAAGATCGAGGCCATCAAGTGGCACCTGATCGCTCGCTCGCGCGGCCTCTCCGATATCTGGCTGGACAGCTACATGGAAGCCCAGCCGGACGAGGACCGGGCCGAGGCCCGCCGGCGCGCGCGCACCTGGTGGAACGGCTGAAACCGGCGGGCTGCGCCGCCGTTTACCCTTGAATTGGCGAGAGCTTTGTGGTCCAGAGGCCACGGCTTCTGCTTTCTTCGCGCGTCCGACGCCGCCTCATCGACGGGCGATGGCGCGCATTTCATCTTCGACAAGGCTCACTGCATGAAGATCAACGGCAACGAAATCCGCCCCGGTAACGTGATCGAGCACCAGAGTTCTCTCTGGGCGGCGGTCAAGGTGCAGCACGTGAAGCCCGGCAAGGGCGGCGCCTTCGCCCAGGTGGAACTCAAGAACCTTCTCGATGGCCGCAAGCTCAACGAGCGGTTCCGCTCTGCCGACACGATCGAGCGGGTGCGCCTGGAGCAGAAGGATTTCCAGTATCTCTATGCCGAGGGCGACAACCTCGTCTTCATGGACACCGATACCTACGAGCAGATCGAGCTTTCCACCGACTTCGTCGGAGAGCGCACCGCCTTCCTGCAGGACGGCATGACGGTGACGGTGGAGATGTACGAGGAGAAGCCGATCGGCATCACGCTGCCGCAGCACGTGACGCTGGAGATCGCCGAGGCTGATGCCGTGGTGAAGGGACAGACGGCCTCGTCGTCCTACAAGCCGGCGGTGATGGAAAACGGCATCAAGGTCATGGTGCCGCCGTTCATCGAAGCTGGCGAGCGGATCATCGTCGACACCGGCGAGATCACCTACGTTCGTCGCGCCGACTGACCGGCCGCGCAAATCACCCCGCAGTTTAGCCAAAGAGACAACAGGTAGACCGCGATGGCCCGCTCGGCGATCCTCAACGTCATGGTGTCGGCCGCAATGAAGGCTGGCCGCGCGCTCGCGCGCGATTTCGGCGAGGTCGAAAACCTTCAGGTGTCGCGCAAGGGGCCCGGCGATTTCGTCTCCGCCGCCGATCGCCGAGCCGAGGACATCATCCGGACCGAGCTGGAAAAGGCTCGGCCGGGCTACGGCTTCCTGATGGAGGAATCCGGTGCCCATCCCGGCTCCGACGACCAGCACCGCTGGATCGTCGATCCGCTCGATGGCACCACCAATTTCCTGCACTCCATACCGCTGTTCGCGATCTCCATCGCGCTGGAGCGCCAGGGGCAGATCATGGCCGGCGTGATCCTCAATCCGGTGACCGACGAGCTTTTCGTCGCCGAGAAGGGGCGGGGCGCGTTCGTCAACGACCGGCGACTGCGGGTCTCCGCGCGCCGCGACATTCACGACGCGGTCATCGCCACCGGCGTGCCGCATCTGGGCCGCGGCGATCACGCGGGCTTCCTCGCCGAGCTCAAGTCGGTGATGGGGGAGGTCTCCGGTATCCGCCGTGCCGGCGCCGCCTCCCTGGATCTCGCCTGGACCGCTGCCGGCCGCTACGACGCCTACTGGGAGAGCGATCTTTCGCCGTGGGACATGGCGGCGGGCATCTTGATGGTGAAGGAAGCCGGCGGCTTCGTCTCCGATCTCGACGGGCGGGATCGCATTTTCGACACCGGCACGATCGTCGCCGGCAACGAGATGATCCAGCGCGATCTACTCGCGCTGGTGCGCAAGGCGCGACCGAACTCAGTCGGAAGATGAAGCCGGGGACGGTCGAAATCACAGGTTCGTTTTCGGCGGCAAACCGTCTATTCCTGACGGTTGCAGTGCAAGGCAGCTGATTGATGGCGCGAAACCGAGACCCGTATCGACTGTCGAGCCCGCACGTCTATCTCGTGCGGATGGTCATCTTCCTCCTGATTGCGGCATTCGTCGGCCTGATCCTGTATCGGCCGATTGCAACCGCCTTCATGAGCAATCCCGGCCTCAACGGTCTGATCATCGGCGTGGGCGTGATCGGCATCGCGCTGACCTTCCGCCAGGTGATCCGGCTTTACCCGGAAGCAAACTGGGTCAACCACTACCGCGTCGGCCGGGCCGACGAGCGCCGTGCGCCGGCGCTGCTTGCCCCGATGGCGGCGCTTCTGACGGGGCGGGAGGAAGACGAGTATCTCAGCCCCACCGCCACGCGCTCCATCCTCGATACGATCGGAACGCGTCTGGACGAGGCCCGCGAAATCAGCCGCTACCTGACCGGTCTTCTCGTTTTTCTCGGTCTGCTCGGCACCTTTTGGGGCCTTCTGCAGACGGTGAGCTCCGTCGGCGGCACGATCCAGAATCTCGACGTCGGTTCGGGTGATGCCGCCGTCGTCTTCCAGGATCTCAAGGCCGGGCTCGAAGCGCCTCTCTCCGGCATGGGCACGGCCTTTTCCTCGTCGCTCTTCGGTCTGACCGGGTCGCTGATTCTCGGCTTTCTCGACCTGCAGGCGGGCCAGGCACAGAATCGCTTCTACACGGGTCTTGAGGACTGGCTGTCCTCCGTCACGGAGATCGACGTCGCTCGGACCAGTGACGGCAGCCCTGCGCCTGCAGCCGTACAGACCCAGGCTCTGCAGCAGGCCATCGAGCGCCTTAACAGGACGGTGAAGGAGAGCGGTGCCTCCGCTTCGCCGCCGGCCAGTCAGGCGATGACCAACCTTGCCGATGGCATTCAGGGGCTGGTGAACCATCTGCGAAGCGAACAGAAGCTGATGCGCGAGTGGGCGGAAGCCCAGTCGGAGCAGAATGCCCGCATCGAGAAGCTCCTGCAGCGCCTCAACACGGCGCTTGAACAGGAAGAGCGCTGAGTCTGGGCGCCCCCGTCGACCGCCAACAGCGAGGATCGTGACCGATGCCGCTCAGTGCCGCCCGCCGCCGCCCGCAGAGGCCGGACTACTGGCCGGGCTTCGTCGACGCGATGGCGACGCTCCTGCTCGTCATCATCTTTCTCTTGTCCATCTTCATGCTGGCCCAGTTCTTTCTCAGCCAGCAGATTTCCGGCAAGGACACCGCGCTCACCCGTCTGAATGCCCAGATCGCCGAGCTCACCAACCTGCTCGCGCTCGAGCGCGCCAACACCGGCGGGCTCGAGGACCAGCTTGCCGTTCTGCAGGCCTCCCTGGAGGACGTGGAGCAGGAGCGCGACACGCTTTCCGGTCGCATCGCGTCGCTCAGGGCAGATGGCGAGGGGCTCGGCGTCAGCGACCTCCAGTCCCAGCTCGCCGACGAGCAACAGCTCAGCCAGCAGGCACTTGCCCGGGTGGAGCTTCTCAACCAGCAGCTCACGGCACTGCGCCGCCAGATCGCGGCGCTGGAAAACGCGCTCGCGGCGTCTGAAAGCCGCGATCAGGAAAGCCAAACGAAGATCGCCGACCTCGGTCGACGCCTCAACGTCGCGCTTGCCCAGCGTGTGCAGGAACTGTCGCGCTACCGGTCCGATTTCTTCGGCCGGCTGCGGCAGCTTCTGTCCGACCGCTCCAACATCAAGGTTGTCGGGGACCGTTTCGTCTTCCAGTCCGAGGTGCTCTTCCCCACCGCCTCCGACGAGCTTGCGCCGGAAGGTCAGGCGGAGCTCGATACGCTGGCCGCACAGTTGATCGAGCTCGGCAGCGAGATTCCCGACGATATCGACTGGGTGCTCCGGGTCGACGGCCACACCGACGCGCGACCCGTGACCGGTGGCCGCTTCGCCTCCAACTGGGAGCTGTCGGCCGCACGCGCCATCTCCGTGGTGAAGTATCTGATCTCGCAGGGCGTTTCTCCCGACCGGCTGGTGGCGGCCGGCTTCGGTGAGTTCCAGCCACTGGTGGACGGCAACACGCCGGAAGCCTACGACCAGAACCGCCGCATCGAGCTCAAGCTGACCGAGCGTTAGAGCAATCGCAGGAAAAGTGCTCTTGCGGTTTTCCGTCCGCGATTGCGGTTTAAGAAGCCAATCGCAGGAAAAGTGCTCTTGCGGTTTTCCGTCCGGGATTTGCGAGGAGTCGTCTTCGCGGGGGCGGTGTGTCTACCGCGACAGGCGGCCCTCGTCGTCGACCGCCTCAAGCCGATCATCGTCTCCGGTATTCCAACGCAGAAGCACGAGATTAACGGCCTCAGGTGCGGCTCCGCGCGCGTAGCTTGGGACGACGAGCCCCGCAAATCCGGCCGTGGCGAGCGCTGCCGCGAACTCCTGTGTCGGCACGGGCTGTTGGGTCGCCATGCGCTCGCGCCAGCCGGGATCGGCGAGGTCCGATGGAGTGAGCGACCAAGCGGCCAGCGACCGGACCGACGTGGCATCGAAGACCGCACCGATCTCGGCACGGTAGGCGACGAGCGTCGTGGGCTGCAGGGTTCCGACCTGATTGGCCTCGCGAATGGCGCCTTCCGGCGACAGCGATGTGTAAAGAGCAGCGGTCCCGCGCCGATTGAACCGGCCGCCATGGAGAGCCGCGCCCCGGCCGGAAAGCGGGTCCCGCGCATAGATCGGGTTCAGATTGCGATAGAGAAGGCCCCGGAAGGATACGCGCTCAGGCGAAGACACCGGCGTCCACGGCATCGATGACCGCCATTACCTCGTCGGCCCGGCCATCGCGAACGAGCTGCATCGGGGTCTGGCCGCCGAATCCGGGCAGGGGCTCCGAACGGTACCAGGCATAGGCGACAAGGGCTGACCCGAAGCGCGGCTCGACCCTGTTCAGGATTTCCAGCATTTCCCGCAGGCGGCGCTGGGTTCGCGGTGCCTCGACCCGGCTGGAGCGCTGCAGGGCATCCCTGCTGAGACCCAAGGTCCGCGCCACCTCGTCGGCGGAGGTGCGCAATTGCACTGCCACCTTGCGCGGCGCGAAAATTCCGTTCTCCGAATAGTCGGCCAGGTTCATTCCGGGCCTCCCTGCCAGTTTCTTTGACGGAATATGGCGTCAGAATCTCTGGCGCGCAACTCTACCCCGCCGCCGGATCGGCGGTGGCGGTCGGGCCCTCGGTAATGTCCATCGCCGCCCGCGACGTGTCGAACTGGAGCCGCGCGAGGCGGGCGTAGAGGCCGTTCTCGGCCACCAGGCTCGCATGGTCGCCTTCCTCGACGATGCGGCCACCATCCAGCACGAGGATCCGGTCGGCAGCCAGCACGGTGGCGAGCCTGTGTGCGATCACCAGCGTCGTGCGGCCCTCCATCAGCCGCTCCAGCGCGGCCTGCACGAAGGTCTCGCTCTCGGCGTCGAGCGCGCTGGTGGCCTCGTCGAGGAGCAGGATCGGCGCATCCTTCAGGATGGCCCGGGCGATGGCGATGCGCTGGCGCTGCCCGCCCGAAAGCGTCACGCCGCGCTCGCCGACCTGGGTGGCATAGCCCTCCGGCAGCTCGCGCACGAAGACGTCCACCCGAGCGGCCTCGGCGGCGGCGACGATCTCGGTTTCGCTGGCATCGGGACGGCCGAAGCGGATGTTCTCCAGGATCGACGTTGCGAACACGGTCGGGTCCTGCGGGACGATGGCGATGCGGTCGCGCACGGCCGCCGGGTCGACGGTGCGGACGTCGGTGCCGTCCACCAGGATGCGGCCGGACAGCGGATCGTAGAAGCGCAGCAGAAGGTGGAAGAGGGTGGACTTGCCGGCGCCCGAGGGACCGACGATGGCGACGGTGGAGCCCGGCTCGATGGTGGTGGAAAAGCCGTCGAGGACCGAAAGAGCCGTGCCGGAAGGATAGGTGAAGCCGACCTCCTCGAAGCGGACTGCGCCCAGCGGCAGACGGGGCAGCGCGGCAGGTGCCGCCGGTGCGGCGATCTCGGCGCGCTCGGCGAGAAGGGCGGCCAGGCGCTCCGCCGCGCCTGAAGCCTGCGCGACCTCGCCCCACACCTGGCTGAGCTGGCCCAGCGCGCTGGAGGCGAGCACGGCATACAGCACGAACTGGCCCAGGGTACCGCCGGACATGGTGCCATCCAGCACCTCCTGCGCGCCCACCCAGAGAACCGCCACCACGCTGGCAGAGATCAGGAAGATCGCCACGCCGGTCAGGAGCGCGCGCGAGGCGGTGGCGGCGCGGGCGTTGCGGAAGGCGCTCTCCACCTCGGCCTCGTAGCGCCGGGAGGCAGCTGCTTCTGCGACATAGGCCTGCAGCGTGCGCACCGCGCCAATGGCCTCCGTCGCAAAGGCGGAGGCCGCGGCAAGCGTGTCCTGGGCGAGCCTGGAGCGCCGGCGCACCGAGCGGCCGAAGGCCACCAGCGGCAGGACGATGAACGGGATCGCCACCAGCACCAGCGCCGAGAGCCCCGGGCTGGTGAACACCATCATCGCGGCCGCGCCGACGAACAGGAAGAAATTGCGCAGCGCGATGGAGGCGCTGGCGCCGACGGCGGCCTTGATCTGGGTGGTGTCGGCGGTCAGCCGCGAGACGATTTCGCCGGAAAGGGTTCGGTCGAAGAAAGCGGGTGACAGCCGCGTCACGTGGGCAAAAACGTCGGCTCGCACGTCCGCAACGACGCGCTCGCCGATCCACGTGACGAAGTAGTAGCGCAGCGCGCTGGCAACGGCGAGCACGGCCACGATCACCAGCAGCATCATGAAATATTTGTCGATGAAGGCGGAATCGGCGCGGTCGAAGCCGTGATCGATCATCCGGCGTACCGCGAGCGGCAGGGCCAGTGTGGCGGCGGAGGCAGCGACGAGCGCGACAAGCGCCGCGGCGACGTGTCCGCGATGGCGCATGGCATAGGGAAGAAGTATCCGCAGCGGTTTCAAGCGCGGCCGCGCGCGCGTGGTCGCCCGATCCGTGTCGGCCGTGTCCCCGGCCGCCCGTTTGTCGTTGTGTCCCACGTCGTTCAACTTTTCCGTCCGCACCGCGTTCAGGCCTGTCGCGAAGGTGTTGCGCCGGGCCTTTGGTGCTTGTCAACGCAGATGCCGGGTCCGATCGTCCGCTGGCCCTTGCGCGGGCAGGCCTGGCGGGCTATATCGGCCCCCTTGTGGCGCAGCGTCGCGGGCGTGGATCATCCCCGCTGAGGCTGAGGCCATTCCGAAATCCCAAGCGACGTTGGAGCTGAGGGCCGCAAGGTCTGCTCTCGTCGGCGTCCGGGCGGCAGCGGCCGGTTCGGATGAAGGCCCTTTGCGCGATCAGGCGAAGCGAACGATGAAGAAAGACATCCATCCCGACTATCATCGGGTCAAGGTCGTGATGACCGACGGCACCGAGTTCTGGACCCGCTCCACGTTCGGTGCGGAAGGCGACGAGATCCGCCTCGATATCGACCCGACCACGCACCCGGCGTGGACCGGCGGCGAGACCCGCCTGCTCGACCGCGGTGGCCGCGTGTCGCGCTTCAAGAACAAGTACAAGGGCATCCTCGGCAACTGATCGGGCCGGCCGGGCTCCGGCCGGGACGACTGCACGAGAGCCGGCTGATGGGCGCGATCGGATCCTCCGACCGCGCCTTTTCGCGTTGGCGATGCTGAACGGGTATGCCGACGCCCCTTGTCCGACCGGTCCGCGCGCGCTGCGGACAAAAAAAGAGCCGCCTACTGTGGGCGGCTCTGAAGTCGGTATAGGAGGCGTCAAACGGAGTGGAAATCCACTCGGATCCAGCGGGCTGGATGATCCGTTCAATAGTTTGGAAACCTTAACACAGGGTTAACGGGCGCCTCGGCGCCCGCTCACGTCGCGTCGGCCGGAGCGAGCAAGGTGGCGATGGCGGCCACCGCCCCGTCGATCCCGGCCTGGGTATGGTAACAGCCGAAGCCGAAGCGCAGCCGCTCGCCACGCACGTCGGTCACGATGCCCGCCTCCAGCAGCCGCTCGAAGAGGGCCGGTGCCTCGGGCGTCTCGAAGGTCAGGAAATGGCCGCGTTCCACGCCCGCGCCGACGGGTGTGACCAGCCGGGCGTCGGTCAGCGACGTCACGCCGGCTTCTGCGATCCCCGCCAGGAAGCGCTCCTGCAGCGCCATGACGTGGGCGTGGATCGTCGGCACCGAGAGGCCGATCCCGTCCATCCAGTCGAACACGGCGGCCATCCGGTAGAGCCCGCTCGGATCGAAGGTGGAGCCGAGGAAGCGGTCGCTGTCGAGAGAGTAGGGGACGCCTCCGTCCGAGCGCTCCAGGGCTGAAAAAGCGGCGTACCAGCCTGTGTCGCGCGGCCGTTCGCCGTAGCCGGGCGGGCAGTGCATGAAGCAGCAGCCCTCGCCGCTCATGGCGTACTTGTAGCCACCCGCAACGTAGAAGATCCGGTCAGCCACCGCCGAAAGGTCCGTCGGGACCGCCATGAAGCCGTGATAGCCATCGACCACGATGAAGGTTTTCTGATCGGGAACGGCCGCGACAAGGCCCTCGATGTCCGGCCCGATGGCACCGGACGAAAAGAAGACCTGGCTCACGAACACCATGTCGTGGCCACCGGCCGCTGCGGCGGCCGCCAGGCGTTCGCCGAAGTCGTCGAAGGGTTCCGCCGCGATTCGCTCCACCTCGACCAGCCCGTCCTCTTCCAGCCTGGCCATTTGCCGGGTGAAGGAGTGGAACTCCGCGTCGGAGGCGAGGATGCGCACCGGCCGGTCGGCCGGGAAGCAGGAGAGAAGCCGCTTGCCGAACTCGTGGGTGTTGGGCGCAAACGCGATTGATCCCGGATCGGGCAGGCCGAGGCGGTTGGCGATGCCGCGGCGCACCGCCGGCACGATGTCTCCGTACACCCGGTCCCATTTGCGATCGGCGTAGAGGGCGGCGTCGCTCCAGGCCCGCTGCTGTCCGTCCTCGCTGGCGTCCGGCCAGAAATGATGGCTGTGGGCGGCCAGGTGGATCCGCTCCGGAGCGGCATCCAGAAAGCGGCTGAAGTGGGCGGTCAGGTCGAGGCTCACTCCGTCGGCTCCTCGGAATAGACGAACTGCATCATCCGCTCGACCTCGCGCGGCAGCGTCGGCAGGGCGGACCGCGGAATGAGATAGGTGGAGAGCTGGAACAGGTCGGAGAAGATCCGGTGCTTCTCCGCCGTCTGCCTCAGATAGTCGTGGCCGGAGGATCCGCCGGTGCCGATCTTCACGCCGATCATCCGCTGTACCATCAGCGCGTGCCGGTAGCGCCAGAGGGTCATGGTTTCATCGATGTCCATGAGCGTCTGGAAGATGCGGCTCGGCACGTGCAGCACCGGCCGGTCGTTGTAGACGGTGATGAAGAGGGCCGCCTGCACTGCCTCCGGCGACATCCGCCAGGCGCCCTGGTGCGCGTCGGGTTCAAACAGCGCCTTGAAAGATTCCTGCGCCTTCTCCAGCGCCTTGGCCTCCGCTTCGCGCTGTTCCTCGTCGAGGCCGCGGTGGGCGCGCAGGGTCCGGATGTCCTTGGTGAGGAAGTCCAGCACCGCCTTGCGGTAGGCCTCGGAGAAGGCGAAGCTGCCGGCCTTCACGAACGGGGTGCGCGACAGCCAGGCATCCAGCTGATGGATCAGCGATGCACGGCCCTCCGCCTCCGAAAGGGCCGCGCTTTCCGCCGACTTCAGCCGGCTGTGCACGCCGGTGCCGTCGTAGAGAAGCCGGTGCTCCGGGCCGAGGCCGAGCCGGGTTTCCACCAGCCGGAACTGCAGCGACTGGAAGCCCGAGCCTGACGTCAGGAGATCGCGGAACTCCAGGAAGTCCTGGGGCGTCATGGTCTCCAGGACGTCGATCTGGTGGACCAGCAGCTTCATGATCTCGTTCACCCGCAGGAGCGAGTGCAGGATCTGGCCCATCCGCCAGTCGTCGACGGTCTCGTGGGAGAAGTTGTCCTGGACCCGGTCGAGCTCGTGCAGGATCTGCTTGAACCAGAGCTCGTAGGCCTGGTGGATGATGATGAAGAGCATCTCGTCGTGGGCTTCGCGCCCGACCTTGGTGCTCTGCAGGTCCTGAGCGTTCAGGATCTTGTCGAGGCTCAGATAGTCGGCATAGCCGATCTCGGTTCCGGTTGAGGACGCCATGATGCTCACCTGGGTTCGGACTGTCTTCGCAGCCTATCCGACCTGAGGAAAAGCTTTAAGCTTAAAATGTTTGCGGGTCCGGCTGCCCGGCTGGGCATGGGGGCAGCGAGCGGGCGCCCCATGTGCGCTCCCGCGTCAGCGTCCTTCGGCCGCTTCCAGCACGGATCCGGACTGTCCGCTCGCCTCGGCCAGGCGCAGCGCATTGCGGACGATCCGGATGCCCGTGTCCTGGGCCAGTGTCATGATCGATTCCGGATGGAACTGGACGGCGGCGACCGGTGCGTGGACGTGCTCGATCGCCATGATCGTTCCGTCTTCGCTGACAGCGGTGATGGCCAGCTCCGGCGGCAGGCTTGCGGTGTCGGCTGCGAGCGAATGGTAGCGGCCGACGGCGAAGCTCTCCGGCAGGCCGGCAAAAAGCGGTGAGGCCCCGGTTTGCGTCACCTGGGAGCTCTTGCCGTGGACCGGCACGGACAGCTGATTGAGGGATCCTCCAAAGGCCTCGACGAGCGCCTGCAGGCCGAGACAGACGCCGAAGAGCGGCAGGCCGCAGGACCGCGCGGCCCGGATCGTTGCGGCGCAGTCGAAGTCGGCGGGCCGGCCGGGCCCGGGCGACAGCACCACCAATTCCGGGTCGAGCCGACGCAGGGTCGCCTCGTCGATGGGCCCGCGCAGGGTCGTGACCTTGGCGCCCGCCTGGCGGAAATAGTTCGCCAGCGTGTGCACGAAGGAATCCTCGTGGTCCACCAGCAGGACCCGGCGCGAGGGAACGGCTTCGGTCTCGGCCGGCTCGGTCTCCGGCCCGGCGTTGGTACCGGCGGTTCGGATCGCGGCAATCATCGCGGAGGCCTTGAGCTCGGTCTCCTTCTCCTCCGCATCTGCCTCGGAATCGGCGAGAACCGTTGCGCCGGCGCGCACCTCCGCGATGCCGTCCTTGATGCGCACGGTCCTGAGCGTCAGTCCGGTGTTCATGTCGCCGTTGAAGTTGAGGAGGCCGACGGCGCCGCCATACCAGAAGCGCGGCGAACGCTCGTGTTCCTCGATGAAGCGCATGGCCCAGCGCTTCGGCGCGCCGGTCACCGTCACCGCCCAGGCATGCGACAGGAAGGCATCCAGCGCATCGCGCTCCTCCAGCAGCGCGCCTTCGATATGGTCGACGGTGTGGATCAGCCTTGAATACATCTCGATCTGGCGGCGCCCGAGAACGCGCACGCTGCCGGGGACGCAGACGCGGCTCTTGTCGTTCCGGTCCACGTCGGAGCACATGGTGAGCTCCGTCTCGTCCTTCTCCGAATTGAGCAGCCGGCGGATCTGGGCCTCGTCCTCGATGGCGTCGCGGCCGCGCGGAATGGTGCCGGAGATCGGGCAGGTTTCCACGCGTTTGCCGGTCACCCGGACGAACATTTCCGGCGACGCGCCGACGAGGTACTCGCCTTCGCCAAGATTGATGAGAAAGCCGTAGGGGCTGGGGTTGATCTCGGTCAGTCGGCGGCTGACGGCCGCCGGTGACGCGGTGCAAGCTTCCCGGAACACCTGGCTCGGAACCACCTCGAAGAGTTCGCCGCGGGCGAAGCGGTCGAACGCCTTCTCCACGGTTCGGGCATATTCGCCGGGCCGGTGATCGCCCTCCGCGCTGGCATCGAGATCCGGCACGTAGGGCCGCACCTCGCCGTCGCGCGGCAGGTCGTGGGTGGCATGGCCGTCCACAGTGAAGTCGTAGGAATAGGTTGTGGCGGAGCGGCCGTAGTGGTCGACCACGAGGATCTCGTCGGGAAAGTAGAGAACCAGGTCGCGCTGGCCGGGCTCACGTGTCACCCGTTTTTCGATCGGCTCGAACTGGTAGACGAGGTCGTAGCCGAAGGCGCCGGCGAGGCCGAGCTTGTCGTCCTCGTGGCTCTCGAAATGGGCGATGATCGCGCGCACGACCGAGAAGACCGACGGCTGACGGCTGCGCTCCTCCTCCGGAAAGACCTCGTCGGAGGGCATCACGCGCAGCGCGATCCGGTCGCCGTCGGCAACCATGTCGCCGATGAAGGGCAGGTCGGCCACCGCAGCGGAGAACGCGGGCAGCAGCACCCGACCGCGCTCGTTGAGCGCCGAGATCGTCACGTCATAGCCGCTGGCCTCGATGGACACGGGCGGGTTGACGAGCGCGAAGTCCCAGCGCGTGTAACGGCCGGGATACTCGTAGGTGGACGAGAAAACGCAGCCGCGTTCGGCATCGAGCCTTGCGATGTAGGAGCCCGTCGCGTCGCCGTAGGCGAGCTCGTGGCTGATCCGCCTGACGGCAATGCCGCCGGCCGTCTCGTAGAGGGTTTCTGCAGTCGTCCGCATCGTCAAAGCTCCCGGTCAGGGGACGATCGGAGACAGTTTGACTTCTGTGCCGCCGGTCGGTCCCGGGCGGCACGGTCAATCGGGCAAGTCTTCCCTACCGCACCGCCAATGAAGCGGTGCGCCACCAGCGCGCGGTGAGGAAGGTCCCGTTCGTCATCATGGGCAATAGCGTTACGCAACCTTGGCAAAGGTTGCAACTGAGGATGTGAGGGGGGGCGTTCCGGCCTGGAGAGCAGCCCGACCGCGCACGCAGGCGACCGCGCAAAAACGCGCAACCAGAACGCTGCGCAGACGTGCGCAATCCTGCGCGATTCTGCGCAGAGGGTCGGCACGCGTCGGCGCCTTGCGCGGTGGCTCTGGCGCGCCGGCGTCTGCCTGATAGGTTCTGCCTCGAACACGAGCGCACACGAGCGACGGGAGGCGCGCCATGGCGGACCTGATCCTGGCCATCGACCAGGGGACCACTTCCAGCCGGACGATGATCTTTGCGAGCCCGACCCGGGTCGCGGCCGTCGCCCAGGAGGAGTTCGACCAGTCCTATCCCCGTTCGGGCTGGGTGGAGCACGATCCCGAGGCGATCTGGGACACCACGCTCCGCACCGCCCGCGACGCCCTCACCAAGGCCCGGGCCGAGGCGGAGGACATCGCGGCCATCGGCATCACCAACCAGCGTGAGACCACCATCGTCTGGGACCGGGAGACCGGACGGGCCATCGCGCCGGCCATCGTCTGGCAGGACCGGCGCACCCACGAAATCTGCGAAAAACTGCGGGCCGAGGGCGCCGAACCGCTGGTGACCGAGCGCACCGGCCTGCTGCTCGACCCGTATTTCTCCGCCACCAAGATCGCCTGGATCCTGGAGAACGTGGACGGCGCCCGGGAGGCGGCGGAGGCCGGAAAGCTCGCCTTCGGCACCGTGGACTGCTGGATCATCTGGCGGCTGACCGGCGGAAAGGTGCACGCCACCGACGCCACAAACGCCTCGCGCACGCTGCTCTACGACATCCACAAGAACCAGTGGGACGACGAGCTCTGTGCGCTGTTCGGCGTGCCGCGCTCCATGCTGCCGGAGGTGCTGGACTGCGACGGCGACTTCGGCACCAGCGAGCCAAATCTCCTGGGTGCGGCGATCCCGATCCGCGGCGTCGCCGGCGACCAGCAGGCGGCGACCATCGGCCAGGCCTGCTTCAAGCCGGGCATGATGAAGGCGACCTACGGCACCGGCGCCTTCGTGCTTTTGGTCACGGGCGACGAGCCGGTGACCTCCACCAGCCGGCTGCTGACCACCATCGCCGCGCGCCAGGGCGGCCGCACCCGCTATGCGCTCGAAGGCGCGATCTTCGTGGCCGGGGCGGCGGTCCAGTGGCTGCGGGACGGGCTCGGCATTGTGGGCTCCGCCTCCGAGACGGGGCCGCTCGCGGCCCGCGCCGACGAGCATCAGGAGGTCTACCTGGTGCCGGCTTTCACCGGGCTCGGGGCGCCGTGGTGGGATGCGGAGGCGCGCGGTGCGATCTACGGCCTGACCCGGGGCACCGGACCGGCCGAGCTTGCCCGCGCGGCGCTGGAATCGGTCTGCTACCAGACCGGCGACCTCTACGCCGCGATGCTGGAGGACTACACCGGCGGCAAGGCGACGGTGCTGCGGGTCGACGGCGGCATGGCGGTGAGCGACTGGACCATGCAACGCCTCGCCGATCTGCTCGCCGCGCCCGTCGACCGGCCGAAGATCCCGGAAACGACGGCGCTGGGGGCCGCCTGGCTTGCCGGCCATGCGGCCGGTGTCTGGCCCGACGAGGAAGGGTTTTCGCGCATGTGGGCGCGCGACCGCCGCTTCGAACCGAAGATGAAGGCGGCGGAGCGCGACCGCCGTGTCGCGGGCTGGCGGGAGGCCGTGCAGCGAACGCTGAGCGGACGGTAGAACGCAAGGTTGCGTGGGCCGCGCGCGCAAACGGACCGGCGGCGCGAGGCGGCCGCGAAAGCGACGGCCGCAAGGCGCGTTAACGCCAACCCGGGAACCGGGTCGGGCGCCGCCGGATACCCTTTCGGAGTGTCCCGCGATCCGCTAGAAATGGCTCACACCCGGTCGGGACCCCTGCAACCGCATAAGGGGCTGCTCAAGGCTTGCGGTCACGCAACCCGGCCACATCAGGAGGGAGTGTTAGATGGCAATCAATCGTTGGATGACGGCCGTGTCCGTTGCCGCCGTGACGGCGGTCGCGTTCGCCGGGCCGGCGCTGGCCCAGGACCTGAAGATCGGCGCGCTGATGCCGATGACGGGCGACCTGTCGGCCTATGGTGAGGCCGACCTCAGCGGCATCCAGCTCGCCGCCGAAGAGATCAACGCCGCCGGCGGCAACGTCGAGGTGATCGTCGCCGATACCCAGACCAACCCGCAGGCCGGCGTCGACGCCGCCCAGAAGCTCGTGAACGTCGAGGGCGTGCACGGCATCGTGGGTGCGCTCTCCTCCGGCGTGACGATCCCGGTGGCCACCTCGGTGACCAGCCGCGAGGGCGTGGTCCAGATCTCCGGCGCGTCCACCTCGCCGACGATCACCACGCTGAAGGACAACGACTTCCTGTTCCGCACGGTGCCGTCCGACGCCTTCCAGGGCATCGCGCTGGCCAAGCTCGTGAAGGACAACGGCGTCAACGCCGTCTCCACGATCTACGTGAACAACGCCTACGGCCAGGGCCTGGCCGACGCCTTCGCCAGCGCCTTCGAGGAAGCCGGCGGCACGGTGGCGGAGTCGATCCCGTTCGAGCAGGGTCAGGCGTCCTATCGCGGTGAGCTGCAGCGCGCCAAGTCGGGCGACGCCGAGGCGCTGCTCCTCGTTGCCTACCCGGAAAACGGCACGGTCATCCTGAAGCAGTCGCTCGAGGGCGGTTACTTCGACAAGTTCATCTTCACCGACGGCATGAAGGCGCCCGAGGTGATCGAGCAGATCGGCGCCGACTACATGAACGGCTCCTACGGCACGGTCCCGGCTTCGCCGGAGAGCGCCGGCCTGAAGGCGTTCCAGGAGGCTTACAAGGCGAAGCACGGCGATCTGCCGCCGCTGCCCTACATCGACACCGCCTATGACGCGACCATGCTGATCGCGCTCGCCGCGGTGAAGGCGGGCTCCAACGACCGCACCGCGATCCGCGATGCGCTTCGCGACGTGGCCAGCGCTCCGGGCGAGGTCGTCGGCCCGGGCGAGTACGCCAAGGCGGTCGAGCTCCTGAAGGCCGGCACCGACATCAACTACGAAGGGGCCGCCGGATCCCAGGACTTCGACGAGAACGGCGACGTGCCGGGCACGATCGGCCAGTGGTCGTTCCAGGACGGCAAGATCGTCGACGGCGACATGATCGACACCAGCAAGTAAGCGCCATCCGGCGGGCCACAAACCCGCCGGGTTCGCATGGTCTTGGGGAAGGCGCGGCCGGCGACGGTTCGCGCCTTTTCCTTGTGCGCCCTTGCGATGGACAGCGCGGCCACGGCGCGGCGGGACGCGGGCCGGCAGACGGCCGGGCAGGGCAAACGCGGTGCGGCAATCTCGGGACGAAGCGACGATGAGCGTTTTCAGGGTTCTGGTTCTGGTGGCGGCGCTTGCCGCCCTGGCGGGTTGCCAGCAGGTACAGACCCAGGTCGATGCCTATTCCGCGATCTCGGCGACGATCGTGCCGAAGACGGTCTATATCGCCCCCTACAAGGGGATGGGCGGCGACACGCTGCCCTGGCAGACCAACGCGGCGACGCTCGCCGGCGTGCTGGCGGAAAAGGGCTTTACCCGGGTCTCAAGCCGCAAGCAGGCGCGGCTTGTCGCCTTCTTCGGCTTCGCCGTCGATGAGGGTGAGCGCGTCACCACACAATATCTCGTTCCGCAATGGGGCTACGTCTACGGCCCCGGCTTCGGCACCGGTTACTACGGCGGCGGCTGGTACGGGCCCGGCCCCTACGGCGGCTATGGCTGGGGCTTCGGGCCGCGCTTCGGCGTGGTCGGCTACTCCGCCGGCATTCGCACCGAGACGATCTTCACCCGCTCCGCCTCCATCGACATGATCGACACCAGGACCGGCAAGAAGGTCTTTGAAGGCAAGGCCGTCAGCCAGGGCACCTGCGGCGTGTTCGCGCCGGTGGCCATGCCGATGATCCGGGCGCTGCTGTCCAACTTCCCGCAGGGGCGCACCGGCACCGTGACGCTGCCGCAGACGGATCAGTGCTGAGGGGGGCCTCACCAATATCTCCGCTCATTCCAGCGAAGGCTGGAATCTCGTTGCCGAGTCGGCTGGTTTTGGCCGGGTGAGATGAGGCCCGTTGCCGATGGCTGCGCCCATACACTCACCCTTCCAGGCTGCTCTGATGCCCGAACTGGATTCCGGCCTTCTCCGGAATGAGCGGAGTGTGGGGTAAGGCCTGAGCCAGCCAAATCCTCCGCTCATCCCGACGAAAGTCGGGAGGTGGGTTCACATTCGGAGCGCAACAGGCGTTTGAGGAAGACCTCGGCGGGGGTAGCCGATCCGTACAACCCATCACTCCGCCCGAGCCTGCCGAGAGGCCCTATGGACTCCCGCTTTCGCGGGAGTGAGCGGAAGTCGACTGCGCGTGCCTCATTCCCCGGCAGGTCTGGGCGCGCTCCGGAAATGCCCCCTGCCGCCGAGCCACCACAGGAGCGCCAGGCCGGGAAGGGCGGCGAGTGCGGTGAGCCCGAAGAAGAACACCCAGCCGATGGCTTCCGCGGCGTAGCCGGCTGTGGCGGCGAGCACGGTACGGCCGACGGCGGCGAGGGCGGCCAGCAGCGCGTACTGGGTGGCGGTGTGGCGCGCGTCGGTGCACAGGCTGGAGATGTAGGCGACAAAGACCACGGTCCCCAGGCCGCCGGTGAAGTTCTCCACGGCGATGGTGACGGACAGCGCCCAGAGTTCCGGCCCGACCATCGCCTGCCAGGAGAAGACGATGTTGGACGCCATCTGCAGCAGGCCGGCGATCCACAGCGCCCGGTACATGGGCATGGCCTTGGCCATGGCGCCGCCGGCAAAACCGCCGACCAGAACGGCGGCGAAACCGACCCCTTTCACGATGCCGGCATAGGCGGCCTTGGAGAAGCCGATGTCGAGCACGAACGGCGCGGTCATCACGCCGGCGAAGGCGTCGCAGAACTTGTAGAGCACCACGAACAGGAGGATGACGACGGCATCCTTGCGGGTCAGGAATTCGTGGAAGGCCTCGTAGGCGGTGACGGCAACGCGCATCACCGGGTTGGCGCGGCGGTCGTGGATCTCGCCGAGGTGCTCCTCGCCCGGCGTGTGGGCGTGGTCCGGTTCGGTGGCCAGCAGCGTCGTGACCATGCCGACGAGCACCAGCGCGGCCATGCCGGCATAGGCCCAGCCCCAGGCATCGGCGAGCTCGAACCCGCGCACCTGCAGGGCGGTGACCAGCAGGGCCGCGCCGGCGGTGGAGGCCAGCATGCCAACCCGGTAGGCGGAGACGAACCAGGCCATGCCGGCGGCCTGTTCCTCGTCCGGCAGGCTTTCCACCCGGAAGGCGTCGATGACGATGTCCTGGGTGGCGGACGCGATGGCAACCAGCACCGCCCCGAGTGCAACGGCCCAGGGCGTGAGCGTCGGATCCAGCCAGCCGAGATAGAGGATCGCGGCGATCAGCAGGAGCTGGGAGAGGATCAGCCAGCCGCGCCGGCGCCCCAGCAGGCGCGACAGAACCGGCACCCGGGTCGCGTCGACGATGGGCGCCCAGAGGAACTTGATGGTGTAGGGGATGCCGACCAGCGAGAAGAGGCCGATGGTGGACAGGTCGACGCCCTGGTCGGCCATCCTGAGCGCCAGGGTGGACCCGGACAGCGCCAGTGGCAGGCCGGAGGCAAAGCCCAGGAACAGGATGATCAGCACCTGCGGCTGCAGGAACACCGCGATGGCGGCGCGCAGGCGCTGGGCGCGGGAGAGGTCAGCCTTCGAGAGGTCGCCGGTGGTCATGCCTGGTCTCCGCCGGGATCAGCGCGGTGCGCGCCCGGCCCGAAGGGGGCCGGAACACGCGACCGTAGCCGATTCGATGGCGCGAGAGAGGCTGACGCCGAAATCGCCGGAGCGGCGGGCGGGAGCGCGCGGTCAGTCCTTGCGCCGCGCGATCGGCCTCGGCCGTTCTTCCGGCAGCATCCCCTGGGGACGCAGCAGCAGCACCAGTTCCAGAAGCACGCCGACCAGGAGCACGCGCGCGGCGCTGGCCTGGGTGGCGTATTCCGGCGGCAGCCGGGCGGCCAGCGTTTCGGTCCCCGACCAGACCAGCCAGACGACGATGGCGCCGAGGATGGCCCCCTTGTTGTTGCCCGAGCCGCCGGCGATCAGCATCGCCCAGACGATGAAGGTGGCGAACACCGGCTCGAAGGCGTCCGGCGAGATAAAGCCGATGAAGTGGGCGTAGAGGGCCCCGGCGAAGCCCATGATGGCGGAACCGAAGACGAAGGCCTGCAGGCGGAACAGGCGGACATTCTTGCCGGCGGCCTCGGTGGCGTCCTCGTTGTCGCGGATGGCGCGCAGGACGCGGCCCCAGGGGGCGAGGCGGGCGCGCTCGACCAGGAAGTAGACGACCGCCACGCAAGCGAGCACCAGCGCCAGGAAGACATAGCCGGAGCCCTGGCCGTCGTGGAACGGGCGGGGAATGTCGGAGATGCCGCGCACGCCGTGCGACAGCCACTGCTCGTTCTGGAAGACGAAGCGGATGATCTCGGCGATGCCGATGGTGGCGATGGCCAGATAGTCGGACCTGAGATTGACCGTGATCATGCCGATCAGCACGGCGATCAGTCCCGAGGTCACGATGGCCGCGGCCGCGCCCACCACGAAGGGGAATTCGAAGCCGCCGACGTGGGCAGCGTTGGGCCCGGCGGTGAGGATCGCGGTGGTGTAAGCGCCGACGGCGAAGAAGCCGGCGATGCCGATGTTGATCTGTCCGGTCAGGCCCCACTGGACGTTCAGACCAAGCGCCAGGATGGCGTAGATCGAAACCGTCGACAGGAAGAAGACGAGGTAGCCGAAAAGGCCGCTCAGCTCCATGGCGCGTCTCCGGTCTGAAGGGGATGAGGGCGGGTCACAGCGAGGTCCCCCGGAACAGGCCGGTGGGCCGGATGATGAGCATCAGCACCAGGAGCGCGAATGCGACGGCGTGCTTGTAGCCCGGGTCGATCACCATGGTGGAGAGCTCCATGGAGATGCCGATGATGAAGCCGCCGGCGATGGCGCCGTAGGGCCGGCCGATGCCGCCGAGGATGGCGGCGGCGAACACCGGCAGCAGCAGGCGCCAGCCCATCACCGGGTGCAGGCGGGTGTCCATGCCGAGGAACACGCCGGCGACGGCGGCGAGCGCGGCCGCGATGACCCAGGTGATGAGGATCATCCGGTAGGCCGGGATGCCGGAGATGCGGGCGAGGTCCATGTTGTCGGACATGGCCCGCATGGCCTTGCCGAACTTGGAGCGCGACAGGAACAGGTGCAGCGCCACGATGATGAGGATGGTGCCGCCGACGATCCAGAAATGGTCGGGCCGGATGACGATCTCGCCGAACCGGTAGGGGATCTGGATGCCCGACTTGAAGACCTGCGGGGCCGGGCCGGCGACGAGCTGGATCGCGCTCCTGAGGATCAGCGCGTAGCCGAACGAGGAGATCAGCAGGATCACCGGATGGCTGGAGCGTAGCGGCCGGTAGAGGCAGAACTCCGCCACCAGCACCGCGACCACGGCGAACAGGATGGCCACAGGGATCGCCACCATCGGCGTGACGCCGATGAGCGTGACGCCGACCAGCGCGCCGTAGGCGCCGACGGTCATCACGTCGCCATGGGCGAAGTGGGCGAAGCGCAGGATGGAGAAGACGAGGGACACGCCGATCGCGCCAAGCGCAACGATCGAGCCGGTCACGATGCCGTAGACGACGAGCTGCAGGACTTCCATTAGCGGCGCCGCTCCATCGCAGGGGTCGTCAGGGTTGCCTCAGCCGCCAAGGAACATCTCCGCGATCTCCTTGTTGGCCAGCATGCCGCGGCCGGTGTCCTCGAAGCGGTTCTGACCGCTGGAGAAGACGTAGCCGCGGTCGGCGATGGCCAGCGCCTGCTTGGCGTTCTGCTCGACCATGAGAATGCCGACGCCGAGCGCGTTGACGCGCTTCACCTGACGGAAGGTCTCGTCGATGAACTTGGGCGACAGGCCGGCGGTGGGCTCGTCGAGCAGCAGCAGCTTGGGCTCCAGCATCAGGGCGCGGCCCATGGCCACCATCTGGCGCTCGCCGCCGGACATCTGGCCGACCGGCTGCTTCTTGCGTTCCGCCAGCCGCGGAAACAGCTCGTAGATCTTCTCCATCTGCGGGCGCCAGTCGTCCTTGCGGATGAAGGCACCCATTTCCAGGTTTTCCTGGACGCTCATGGAGGGGAAGACGTTGCGCTCCTGCGGCACGTAGCAGATGCCGCGGGCGACGATGTCCTCCGGCTTGTTGTTGGTGATGTCGCGTCCGTCATAGACGATGGAGCCGGCGCGCACGTTCACCAGACCGAACACGGCCTTCATGAAGGTGGACTTGCCGGCGCCGTTCGGCCCGACGATGACGACGACTTCGTCGCGGGACAGGGTGAGGTTGAGCCCGCAGAGGATGTCGGCGCCGCCGTAGCCGCCGGTCACGTCCGTGGCGTCGAGGAGAGCCATTGTTGGTCTTCTTACTCCGCTTCGGCGGTCTCGGGATGGCCGAGATAGGCCTCCCGGACAGCGGGATTGGCGCGAATGTCGGCCATGGTGCCCCTGGTCAGGACGCTGCCCTGCGCCATCACGATGATCGGGTCGCAGAGCTCGGCGATGACGTCCATGTCGTGCTCGATGAGGCAGAAGGTGTAGCCGCGCTCCTCGTTGAGGCGCCGGATCGCGGTGGTGATGGCGCCGAGCAGCGTGCGGTTGACGCCGGCGCCGGGCTCGTCGAGGAGCACCATGCGCGCGTCGGTCATCATCGTGCGGCCGAGGTCGAGGAGCTTCTTCTGGCCGCCCGACAGGTTGCCGGCCAGCTCGTCGGCCACGTGGGCGATGTTGAGGAAGGCCAAGACCTCGTCGACCTTGTCGGCGATCTCGGCGTCCTGGCGGCGCACCTGGCCCCAGCGGAACCAGGAGGAGAACAGGTTCTCGCCGGTCTGCTCGGGCGGCACGATCATCAGGTTCTCGCGCACGGTCATCCGGTAGAATTCGTGCGGGATCTGGAAGGTGCGCACCAGGCCGCGATGGAACAGCGCGTGCGGCGGCAGGCCGGTGATGGTCTCGCCGTCGAAGACGATGCGGCCGCTGTCGGGCTTGAGGACGCCGGCGACGATGTTGAAGAGGGTCGACTTTCCGGCGCCGTTGGGGCCGATGAGACCGGTGATGGACCCTTCCGCCACCTCGAAGGAGCAGCCGTCGACGGCGCGGATTCCACCGAAGGAAAGCGATACGTCCTCGATCCGGATCAAGCGGGTCTCCCTGGAGGCGACAAGGCGATGCGCGGGCAGCGTGTCGGAGTCCGGTCGGCAAGTCCAGCCCGCGTGCATTCCGTGCCTCTCGCCGCGCGGGCGACGGGCCGGAACGGCGAGGGGGGTACGCAATTTCCCGGCGAATGACAAGCGCGGGGACTAGACGGTTCCCAGCTTTTCCTCCGATTGAGGAAAACCTTTCGTAGAAAGTGTTTCGCGGGATCAGGTTTCCTGAGACGCCGGCCTCCCGGAATTATTCTCCCAGCTCCTTCATGACGATATCGAGCATCCGGCGCTGGGTGTCGGCGTCGCCGTCGGCGACCTCAATGTTGAGGTAGGGCCGGATGCCGGCGAGGGCGGCGTAGTGCGAGAGGGAGCAGTCGGTGCTTCGGGCCGAGGTGGTTTCCACCATCACGTTGACGCCGCGCGCGGTCAGGCGCTCGACCAGGGGAGCAGCTCGGGCCTCGTCGCCCTTGAGAACGGCGGTGATGACGAGGGAATCCTCGCTCGCCAAACGGCCGCTGGCGCCGGTGCCGGGATAGGCGGTGGCGTCGCGCCCGGGCGCGCGGATGGAGACGGAGCCGCCGCCGTGGCGGCCGCCGATGCCGGGCGCGTTGGTGTGCAGCGCAATCACCGGCGCGCCCCAGCGGCGCTGGGACAGGATCGCGGCGACGTAGCGCGTCGCAGGCGTGCCGGAGGTGCAGCGGGACCGGCCGGCATCGAAGGCGCGATTGGGGTCGGTGCCGCGGTTGGTCCGCCGGCCGCCGGTCTCCACCAGAACGGCCGTGCCGCCGTATTCTTCGAGCGCGTAGGCGAGCGTCTCCACGGCCGCCTGCTCGTCGTCGTGGGGCAGGACCCAGAGCGGCCCGGACCGGGCGGTGTTGCGGATCGTCTGGACGGTCCAGGTGCGACCGCGCTCCTCGAATGTCTGCTCGGTGACGCAGCGGTTCGGGCCGGCGAGCGAGGGATGGCGGCGGATATCGCCGTCGCCGTCGCGAAGCTGATCCGCCGTCAGGCAGCCGCCGGCATTGGGAAAGAGCCGGCTCTTGCCGCCACCGGACGACGACGGGGGCACGCACGCGGCAAGCGCAAGGCCGCTGCACACCAGGGCGACGAGGGCGGAGGAGCGCCTGGGAAGCGCACGGATCTGAGACGGCATGGGGACCGGTTCTTGCATTCGGGGTGGCCGCCGCAGGACGCGCGGCGTGGAGACGGTGCCCCCTGAATTATGGCGGGCTAAGGATCGTCAGGGGTCCTGAGGCGTTAGAGTGGAACGGTCTGTCGGTTTCCATCACCCTGACCGGGGATGTGTTCGATGTGAAGAAGGAGTGCACGGCCATGGCGAAGACGGAAACGATCGGCGAAGCAACGCTGGAGATCCTGACGCCCGAAGAGGTGGCGGAACGGTTCGACCGCAACGAGATCGTGCTGGTGGATGTGCGCACGCCGGCAGAGTTCGCGTTCGAGCACATCAAGGGCGCGCTCCTGCTGCCGCTGTCCTCCTTCGATGCCGAAAAGCTGCCGGGCCAGTCGGACAAGGCACTGGTGTTTCACTGCGGGTCCGGCATTCGCTCGCGCAAGGTGGCCGAGGCGTGCGCGGCGGCGGGCATCACGCAGCTGGCCCACATGGACGGCGGCTTCGGCGCGTGGAAGAGTGCCGGGCTTGCCTATCTCGCCGTCGATCCGGCGACAGGGTCGATGGTCGCCAAGCCCTGACCGCCACGCTTCGGCAGGTTTACGCTCTGGAAAGCGTTGACCGCCCACAACCGGACCACCGACCTTGGACGGACGTGGCCCGAAACAGACGGATCCTGAACCGGGTGGATATTCGGCTCGGGAGGCGAAGGAGGCAAAGTCGATCGTGGATGGCATGCCGCAGAAGGTTTCGGTGGGAACCGCGGGACTGGATGCCATCCTGGCAGGCGGGGTGCCGGCCGGTGCCGCGACGCTGATCACCGGCGGCCCAGGTGTCGGCAAGACGGTGCTGGCCAGCCAGATCGCCACGCACTGGGCAGGGCACGACGGGCCGACACTATTCGTGGCGTTCGAGGAAAGCCCGGCCTCCATCGTTGCCAACACGCGCTCCTTCGACTGGGCGAACGAGGCCCTGGTCGGCAAGCGCCTTCATTTTCTCGACGCACAGTCCACCACCCGGGCCGCCTTCGCAGGCAGCTTCAGCCTCGACGGATTGATGGCCTCGCTGAGCGCGATGATCACGGAATACGGCGTCCGCTTCGTCGTCTTCGACGGTATCGACCAGCTTCTGGACCTGCTGCCGAGTCCGCTCGCCCGTCGCCGCCAGTTCCTTCACCTGCTCGATACGCTGTCCGACCTGTCGCTTACCGCCCTCATCACGGTGAAGCGGCGCGACGGACCGCGCGACCCCGACTATGTCTTCATGCAGTACGCGATGCAGTGCGTGCTGCAGTTGGAGAACGGCGGTGGCCCCCTGCGCGGCCGCCGGTCGGCGACGGTCATCAAGTATCGGGGCACCCAGGCCCGGCCTGGCCTGCATCCATTCGTCATCGATCGGGCAGGATTCTCCATCGCGGACGCCGTGACCATCGACGACGAGGCGCTTCCCGATCTCGGCGAGCGGATCTCAACCGGGGTGGCCGACCTGGATCACCGACTGTGCGGGGGGGTGTTTCGCGGCACGGCGCTGCTGGTCTCCGGTGCGCCGGGCACGGCCAAGACGTCGCTGGCCTCAGCCTTTCTCGTGGCCGGGGCCGAGCAGGGCGAGAAGGGGCTCTGCATCTCCTTCGAGGAACCGTTCGAGCGCATCGCCGCGAACGTCGCCTCGGTGGGGATCGACCTGGAGACGCCGGCGCGCAACGGCCTGATCCGTTCGTTGAGCCTGATGCCGCGAACGGCCCAGCCGGAAGAGATCTATCTCGCGGTGCTGCGCGAAGTGGAGGCCTTCCGGCCGCGCCGGGTTGTCGTCGATCCCATCTCCGCGCTGGTGAAGGCGGGCAGTGACGACCCGGACGCGGACCAGCTTCTCGAGCGCCTCTTCCGGCTGCTCAAGAGCCAGCGATCGACGGTGGTGGTCACCAGCCTGCTCGATCCTGGCGCCCACGACGGCCAGCAGAGCCTCAGCGGCATATCCGCGATCGCCGATACCTGGATCGAGCTCAGCTATGCCGGTGTCGGTGGCGAACGGGTCCGCGAGCTGTCCATCGTCAAGGCGCGCGGGACAGCGCATTCCAGCGAGGTCAGCGCGCTCGTGCTCGGCGACGCCGGGATCTCACTCGCCTCGTTGGCAAGAGGCGAGGGGCTGCGCGGCGACCAGGCGGCGATCCGCAGCCGGTGGCAGCGCCTGCGCGACGAGATCAGCGAGATCGAGCGCGATCCGCTGTTTCGCGGAGAGCAGGGTGCGCCGGATCAGAACGACAAGGCCGGGGAAGCGCCATGACCGACAACCGTAGTGGTCCGGGGCGCGAGGCTGGCGGGGTTCACCTGACCCTGTTCGTGGGTGGATCGCACCCCGCCTCCATCCGCGCGAAGGGGACGCTCGAGGCCGCGCTGTCGGACCACGTTACGCTGGCGGGACGGCTGAGGGTGGTGGACGTGTTCGAAGACCCCCGCGCCGCGCTGGCATCCGGCGTGGTCGCGACACCGTCCCTGCTCGCATCCGATCGCGAGCGGCGTCTCTGGCTGATCGGCGATCTGGAAGACAGGGACGAACTCGACCTCTTCCTGAAGAGTTTCGCCGACGGGCTCGTCGGGTCCGGGGTGCCATCCAAGACATCGGCTGCGCCGGCGGGCGGCAAGCCATGACACCCTTCCACCGGACCAGGCCCTGCCTTCTCGCCGCATCGCTGCTGATTGTTCTGACAGCTCTCGGCGTGCTGGCCTGGTACCTGGCCTTCCTCCGCACGCGATCGGATCCGCTGACCGGACTTCTGGGCAGCGCCCTGGAGCTGGTCTGGATCGTCGTGCTGCCGCTTCTGGCCGTCGGGCTGCTGCTGGTCGGGGCACTGCGGTCGGCAACCGCCACGGAGAGGGATCTCGCCCGGGCCACGGCCGCCGGCCGCATCGGCACCTGGACCTACGATCCCACGACTGAGCTGGTCTATGTGGGTGCATCGGAACTCGTGCTCCTCGGGCGCGACAGCAGGGTCAATCCTGGCTGGTATCCGGCGTTCACCCATTTCCATCCCGACGATGTCGAGCGGGCGAAATCGACGCTGGCCCAGTGCATCGAGAACGGCGCTCCGGACTGCCGCAACGTGTACCGGGTCAAGAAGGCGGACGGACGCTATATCAGTGTCGAGGCCAGGGGTTTCATCGAACGCGACGCTGCCGGGAAGGCGGTGCTGGTGCACGGCGTTCATCTCGACATCACCGGCCGCTTCATCGATACGGTCGAGGAGGGCGGAGCCTTCCTGCCGAGCCTGAAGGAACAGGCGCTCAACTCGATCCGCGAGGGGGTGCTCGTGGTGGACATGACCGTCGGTACGCAGCCGGTCATCTACGTGAACGAGGGTTTCCTGCGCCTGTCGGGCTATGACGAGAACGAGGTGCTCGGTCGGAACTGCCGGTTCCTGCAGGCCTCGGATCGCAATCAGCCGGCGGTGGGACTGGTGCGCGATGCCATCGCCCAGGAGCGGGCCGTGCGCGTCACCCTGCGCAACTACCGCAAGAACGGAACGATGTTCTGGAACGAGCTGTCGCTGACCCCGATTCACGGGCACGACGGCATCCTGACCCACTATGCCGGCGTTGCCCACGACGTAACGGAGGCGGTGGAAGGGCTGAACAAGATGCGCGAGGCCGCCTACCAGGATGGTCTCACCGGAATCCGCAACCGGCTTGGCCTCGAACGCGACCTGGAAGGGGTGCTGTTCGAGCGCGGCGCACACCTGGTGGCGGTTGTGCTCCTCAATGTGCGCGGGATGGGGGCGCTGAACGAGAGCTACGGCATGGACACGGGCGACCGGCTCCTGTCGTCCATCGCTCGCCGCCTGCGGGCGGAGCCGGACCTGAACCGGCTGTCGGCGCGCACCGGCGGCAACGAGTTCGCCTACGCCTTCACGGCGGCCACGATCACGGAGTGCGAGGCGGAGGTGGACCGGCTGCGTGCTCTTCTGGCCGAGCCGTTCAACGTGGCGGGTGGACGGACCATCATCGGCTTCTCGATGGGGTGGGCCTCCTCCATCCACAGCCATGAGCCGGCGGTCCTGCTGCGCAATGCGGAAATCGCGCTTAGCGACGCGCGGCGCTCCGCCGCCGGGACTGTCCGCCGCTTCGAGCCGGCGATGGCCATCGCGACCCAGCAGCGGGCTCGTCTGGTGGCCGGCATGCGCGACGCCATCGCCCGCGACGAGCTGACATTCCAGTACCAGCCCATCGTCGACCTTCATTCCGGCCGGATCGTGCAAGTGGAGGCGCTGATGCGCTGGAACCACGCCACCTACGGCCCGCAATCGCCGGCGATCTTCATTCCGCTCGCCGAGGAATCGGGCCTCATCGGCGGACTGGGGGACTGGGGCATCGACCGCGCCGCGCATTTCGCATCGGAACTGGCAGAACGGACCGTGGATCCGATCCCGATTTCGGTGAACGTCTCCGGCGCGCAGTTCTCCACCACGCCGGTGTTGCAGCAGCTGCTCGACGCCACGCAACGCTACGCGATCTCGCCGAACCGGCTGGTGGTGGAATTGACGGAATCGGTGCTCGCCGACGAAAGCAAGCTGATCGCCCAGCTCGCCGAAATCCGCGCGGCCGGCTTCAACATCGCCATCGATGACTTCGGCACGGGCTACTCGTCGCTGAGCTACCTGCAGAACTACCCGCTGCACGAGATCAAGGTCGACAAGGGCTTCATCCGCAACATCGAGACCGACAGCTACAGCGTGAAGATCGTCGAGATGTGCGTGGAACTCGCGCGCGAGATCGGCTGCTCCGTGGTCGCCGAAGGCGTGGAGACGGAAGCGCAGTGCGACATCCTGCGCGGCATCGGGTGCGACTTCGCCCAAGGCTACTTCTTCGCCCGCCCGATGGAAGAGCACCAGCTCAAGGCGTTGCTCGACCAGTGGCCGCACGGGCCACGCCGGCGGCCGTCTCCCCCCGCACACGGCGGCGCGGCACGCTGAAGGGCCGGGTCGCACCGGCGACCCTGATGCAGCTTTGCAACGCTTAAGGCTTTGTTGACCCTGATACCCGGTCAAAGCTTCTTCGCCGCAATCTCGTCACCAGATAGCGAAACGAAAGCCAGATTGCAGCGTTCAGTTAGCGCGCAAGCCGGCAGTCCACGGACGATCGATCCGGCGAGGGTGACAGAAGAGCACCCCTTCAAAAAACCTGTGTCAGCAAGGTGGTTACAATGATGGTATTGCGTCGATTTGCTCTCGCTGGAGCGGGCCTGTGCATGGTCGCGGCTCCGGCTCTCGCGGCAGATCTCCCCCAGGAGACCTACAGCGCTCCGATCCAGCCGGCACCGGTTCAGGTCTACGACTGGACGGGCATCTACCTCGGTCTGCATGCGGGCTGGATCGGTGGTGACGTCGATCCGGACTTCACCGGCACCGACGGCGCTGACGGCAGCGCCTTCACCGGCGGCTTCCACGCCGGCGCCAACTACATGGTCACGCCGCAGTTCCTCGTCGGTATCGAGGGTGACGTCGACGGCACGTCGTTCGACCAGGACGGCACGTTCCAGCCGGGTGTGGCGGGCAACGCCAACATCAACTGGACGTCCAGCATCCGCGGTCGCGCCGGCTTCGCCTTCGACCGGTTCCTCGCCTACGGTACCGGTGGTGTCGCGTTCGCCGACGTGGACGTGACCAGCGGCGCCTTCAAGGAGTCCAACACCCACACCGGCTGGACCGTGGGTGCCGGTCTCGAAGGCATGATCACGCCGAACGTCACGGCGCGTCTGGAGTACCTGTATGCCGACTACGGCAGCCAGGACTACACCTTCGGCGGCACGACCACCGACATCGACGTGACGTCGAACGTCGTCCGCGCCGGTATCTCCTACAAGTTCTAATCCGGCTCCGGCGCCGTGGCGATGACGCCGCGGTGCCCTCCGGCCAGGCTGCGAAGAAGGCGCCCCTCGGGGCGCCTTTTTTGTTTGCCACAATTATGGTTTACAGCGCTTAACGTTAATTTCCTTAAGGTAAACAGCGCATCAACCTTAATTTTATAATTATCGGCGAAAACATTCCTGACCACGCGATCGGTCTCATCACTCGATTCGTCTTTCCGGAGTAAGCGGACGGCAGGGTGATCGGCGGTCGCGGGGGCCATATCGAGACGATCAGGGATGTATCGAGTATGATTGCTTCTCGCCTTTTCTCGGCCGCAGCCATCGCGGTAGCGATGACGACGGCCGCCTCCGCCGCAGATCTTCCGGACGTCGTGTTCGCCGAGCCGGTGCCGCTGCCCGAGCCGACCCGTTTCGACTGGAGCGGTGTCTATGTCGGCGGCCATGCCGGCGTGACGGCCGCGTCCGTCGACCCGGGCTATGCCGGCCAGAAGGCGCTCTACGAGAACGCGTTCACCGGCGGTATCCATGCCGGTGTCTCCACGATGATCACGCCGATGTTCGTGGTCGGCCTGGAAGCGGACCTCGACGCCACCACCTTCGACGAGACCCGTTCCTATGGCGGCCAGTCCATCAACGGCAGCATCGACTGGACGGGCTCCGCGCGCGGCCGGATCGGCGTGGCCTTCGGCCAGTTTCCGATGCTGGCGAGCGTCCAGCCCTACCTGACCGGCGGTATTGCCTTCGCCCGAATGCGGGCCCAGACGCCGGGCTACACCGACGCGGCGAACCACACCGGCTACACGGTAGGCGGCGGCGTCGAAGCGGCGGTGACGCCGAATGTCGTGGTCAGGGCGGAGTATCTCTTCACCGAATACTCCAACGAGCTCTACGCGCTGGGGCCGACGGTCGGCACCATCGACATGGATGCCCGCACCAACGTCGTGCGCGGCGGCGTCAGCTACTTCTTCTGACGCCTCGCCCGATCCCGACCGTCTCGATCAGGAAGGCCCGTCCCGGGCCTTCCGTCGAGCCGGTCCGGCCACTCAGGGCCAGGCCTGCCCGCGGTTTTGCCGCGCCGGTTCACACGAAGGCGTCCGGCATCTCGTCCTTGCGCCGGGCGACGAACGCCTTCACGGCCTCGTCGACGCCGGGATCGATGGCCGGGGCCTCGTAGTCCGCCAGCCACTTCTTCCAGAGCGTGTTGGCGCGCTGGTCGGCGGTGAGGCTGCCATCGGCCTCCCATTGCTCGAACGAGTTGTTGTCAGCCAGCGGCGAGCGATAGAACGCGGTCTTGAAGTTCGCCTGGGTGTGGTCGCAGCCGAGATAGTGGCTGCCGGGCCCGACCTCGCGGATGGCGTCCATCGCCTGACCGTTCTCCGACATGTCCACGCCGCCCAGAAAGCGCTGCATCATGGCCAGCTGGTCGCAGTCGAGCACGAACTTCTCGTAGCCGGCAACGAGGCCGCCCTCCAGCCAGCCGGCGGAGTGGAGGACGAAGTTGGTGCCGGCCATGACGGTGGGCAGCAGCGTGTTGGCGCTCTCGTAGGCGGCCTGCGCATCCGCGACTTTCGACCCCGCCAGCGATCCGCCGGAGCGGAACGGTACCCCGAGGCGCCGGGCGAGCTGTGCCGCGCCGTAGAGCACCAGCGCCGGTTCCGGCGTGCCGAAGGTGGGGGCGCCCGACTGCATGGAGATGGACGAGGCGAAGGTGCCGAACACCACCGGCGCGCCCGGCCGGCAGAGCTGGGCGAAGGCCATGCCGGCCATCGCCTCGGCAAGCACCTGGGTCAGGGTGCCGGCGACGGTCACCGGCGACATGGCGCCGGCCAGGATGAAGGGCGACACCACGCAGGCCTGGTTGGCCCGGGCGTAGACCTTGAGCGCGCCGACCATCGTCGCGTCGAAGACCATCGGCGAGTTGGCGTTGATCAGGTTGATGAGAACGCAGTTGGCGTCGACGAATTCCGCGCCGAAGACGAGTTTCGCCATCTCCACTGAATCGGCGGCCCGCGAGGGATCGGTCACCGACCCCATGAAGGGTTTGTCGGACCAGCGGATGTGGGAATAGACCATGTCGAGGTGGCGCTTGTTCACCGGCACGTCCACCGGCTCGCACACGGTGCCGCCGGAATGGTGCAGCGCCGGCGCCATGTAGGCCAGCTTCACGAAATTCTCGAAGTCGGCGAGCGTGGCGTAGCGCCGGCCGCCGTCGAGATCGCGCACGAAGGGCGGGCCGTAGACCGGCGCGAACACCGTCGACGGGCCGCCGATCTCCACCGAGCGCGCCGGGTTGCGGGCGTGCTGGGTGAAGCGCGCCGGCGCGGTGGCAAGCAGCGCCCGGCAGAGGCCGCGGGGGAAGCGGACCCGCTCGCCCTGGACGTCGGCGCCGGCATCCGTCCACATGGCGAGCGCCTCGGGATCGTCACGGAACTCGATGCCGACCTCTTCCAGGAGCGTGTCGGCGTTGGTCTCGATGAGGGACAGGGCCTCCTCGTCGAGAACCTCGAACACCGGCAGCCTGCGGGTGATGTAGCCGAGCTGCTCGGTGCCGGAGCTTCGCCCGGCCCGGCGCGCGGCCGAACCGCCGCCGCCGCGACGACGCGTGGGGGTGGTGCCGCCGTCCGCGGCCCGGGTGTCGTCGATCATCTCGTTCATGGCCAGCTCCCCTGGTGCGCAGCCGAAATCCGGTTCGGGCGAATGCCAGAATGAGCCCGGCGGGGGCGGTGGGCGTGTTCCGTTGCGTCATCGTTCCGACGCCAACGGAACAGCCGCGGGCTTCATCGCCGGCTCGGCCGTGTCTGGCGGGCGTCGCCGCGTCGCATTCGCCGGGGCGCGGTGTCGCTTTTCGAACCGGGGGGCGGGCTTGCCGGGTGCTAATTCTGGGTCCGTGATCCGGTGCTTCCGGACGGTCGATGCGTGGTCCTGGCGGGATGAGGAGCTTTTGCCATGGCGGACGACGACGAACTGGACCTGGCCGCCCTCTCCGACGAGGAGCTCGTCGAGCAGATGCATGCCGATCTCTATGACGGCATGAAGGAGGAGATCGAGGAAGGCGTCCGGATCCTTCTGGAGCGCGGCTGGCAGCCCTACAGGGTGCTGACGGAGGCGCTCGTCGAGGGCATGCGCATCGTCGGCATCGATTTCCGCGACGGCATCCTGTTCGTGCCCGAGGTGCTCCTGTCGGCCAATGCCATGAAGGCGGGCATGACGATCCTGCGCCCGCGGCTGGCCGAGACCAACGCGCCGAAGGTCGGCAAGATCGTCATCGGCACCGTGAAGGGCGACATCCACGACATCGGCAAGAACCTCGTCGGCATGATGCTCGAGGGCGCCGGGTTCGAGGTCATCGACATCGGCATCAACAACCCGGTGGAGAACTATCTGGCGGCGCTCGAGGAGCACAAGCCGGACATCCTCGGCATGTCGGCGCTGCTCACCACCACGATGCCCTACATGAAAGTCGTCATCGACACGATGAAGGAAAAGGGCATCCGCGACGACTACCTGGTGCTGGTCGGCGGCGCCCCGCTCAACGAGGAGTTCGGCATGGCGGTGGGGGCGGACGGCTACTGCCGCGACGCGGCCATTGCCGTGGAAATGGCGAAGGACATGATGGCGCGCCGCCACAACGTCCGCGCCGCGGCGGTCTGAGACGACCGGAAAGAGGGGGTCGGGGCCATGCTCGATCTGCTCGAACCCGATGTTATCGACGGCCCGGACGGCTTCGCGCCGGAGCCCGCGCAGACGGATGCCGCCGGCGTGACGGTGGTGGCCTGCGGCGCGCTTGCCCGGGAAATCCTCGCGGTGAAGGCGGCGAACCGGCTCGACCATCTCCGCCTCGCCTGCCTGCCCGCGACGCTGCACAACCACCCTGATCGCATCCCCGAGGCAGTGCGCGGCGCGATCCGCAAGGCGCGTGCCGGCGGCACCGCCCACGTCGTCGTCGCCTATGGCGACTGCGGCACCGGCGGCCTGCTCGACCGGGTGCTGGAGGAGGAGGGGGCGGAACGCATCGCCGGACCGCACTGCTACGCCATGTTCATGGAGGGCTTCGCCGGGCCGCAGCCCACCGAGGACGCCGACATGACGGCGTTCTTCCTCACCGACTTCCTGGTGCGCCAGTTCGAGACGCTGGTGATCCGGCCGCTCGGCCTCGATCGTCATCCGGAGCTGCGTGACCTCTATTTCGGCCACTACGACCGCGTCGTGTATCTGGCCCAGACCGAGGATGCGGTCCTCGATGAACGGGCGCGCGCCGCCGCCGACCGGCTGGGCCTCGCCTACGAGCGACGCGCCACGGGCTACGGCGCGCTCGCCGACTTCGTCGCCGCCCTCTGAAGACGCCCTCCGAATCGGATCGCCGACCGCTGCCCGCGCCATGAGCCGGGCCGGACCGGCGCGTGTGCGCCTGCGGCAACCGCTTCATCTGTCAGCCTTTCCGGGCATTCGACAGCCTTGCGACAGCTCCGCGTCGTTTGGTGTCGCAAACCAGTTTCGCGGCGTCGCAAGCGCGGCATCCCGCGCCCCGGATCGCGCGCATCGTTCAAGACAGAGGATAGGAGCGGGCCATGGCAGATCGGGTCGTCGTCTTCTGGCGGGACATCCCCGCACAGGTCATCGTCAAGTCGGGACGGCGGCAGGCCAAGCGCCTCCTTCCCGATCGGTTCGCGGTCGCCATCGACCGCTGCGCGATGGCGAGCGAAGCGACCGGCGAAGACCCCTACCTGGCCGACTGGCGACGCGGCGAGCCCGAGCCTTGCGGCGACGATCTCGACGCCGAAGCCGATGCCGCTTCCGATCTTCTCAACGCGGCCTATCCGATCGAGCGGCTGACGGCCCTCATTGAGACCCGGGGATACGATCATGGCTGACCCTGTCCGGATTGCCCTGCCGACCGCCGCCGCCTCCATCGAGGCCTCCCCAAAGCAGGTGCTGGAACTGGCCGATCTCGACCGGCTGTTTCCCGCTGGAACCCGGGTCTACCTGACCGATACGGGAACCGCGCCGGCGGCCGCCCAGGTCGAGGCGGCGCGCAGGTTGAGCCGCGCCGGCTACGTTCCGGTGCCGCACATCCCGGTGCGGCGGATCGAAAGCCGCGAGGAGCTGGCCAGCCGGCTGCACCGCCTGGCGCTGGACGGTGGCGCCACCAATGCCCTGGTCATCGCCGGTGGCGTGCCGAGGCCGGCCGGCCCGTTCGCGTCCTCGATGGATGCGCTGGCCACCGGCCTGTTCGGCGGGCATGGCTTCACCTCGCTGGCCGTGGCGGGTCATCCGGAGGGCAGCCCCGACATTTCCGAGGATGAAATCCGCAAGGCGCTCGCCTGGAAGAACAATTTCGCTGCGAAGACCGGCACCGACGTGCGGATCGTCACCCAGTTCTCCTTCGATCCGCGGCTGGTGATCGCCTGGTCGCGGCGCCTGGCGCGCTCCGGCAACCAGCTGCCGATCCACGTGGGGCTCGCCGGGCCGGCGAAGATCACCACGCTGGTGAAGTACGCGGCACTCTGCGGCGTCGGCGCGTCGATGTCGTTCCTGCGCTCCAAGGGGTCGAGCCTCGCCGTGCTGGCGACCTCGTACAGCCCCGAGGGCGTGCTCGGCCCGATCGAGGCGCATCTCGCCGAAGAGCCGAGATCCGCCATTGCCCAGGTGCACGTCTATCCGTTCGGCGGACTGCGCCGCACGGCCGAATGGCTGACGGAACGCGGCACGTGGTTTGCCGCCGCAGCCGCCGAATCCGAAGTCGAGACCGAAACCATCGCCGCGGAGGCCGGACTATGAGCCGTACCGTTCTTTCGTCCGCCACCCGCGAGGTCGCGATCGGCTTCGACGAGCCGTTCTGCGTGATCGGCGAGCGCATCAACCCGACCGGGCGCAAGAAGCTGTCGGAGGCGATGAGCCAGGGCGACTATTCCATGGTCGTTTCCGATGCGCTGGCCCAGGTGGCGGCCGGTGCGACGGTGCTCGACGTCAACGCCGGCATTCCGCTGGCCGACGAGCCGCGCATCCTGGCGGAGTGCGTGAAGCTGGTGCAGTCGCTTGTCGACACGCCGCTGTCGATCGATTCCTCCATCATCGACGCGCTGGAAGCCGGGCTCGGGGCCTACGAGGGCAAGCCGCTGGTCAACTCGGTGACCGGCGAGGACGAGTCGCTGGAACGGGTGCTGCCGCTTGTGCGCCGTCACGGCGCGGCGGTGGTCGCCATCTCCAATGACGAGAGCGGCATCTCGCCGGACCCGGACGTGCGTTTCGAGGTGGCGAAGAAGATCGTCGAGCGCGCCGCCGATCACGGAATTTCCCGCGAGGACGTGGTGGTCGACCCGCTGGTGATGCCCATCGGCGCGGTCAACGACGCCGGCCGGCAGGTCTTCCGGCTGGTGCGGCGGCTGCGCGAGGAACTCGGCGTCAACACCACCTGCGGCGCGTCCAACATCTCCTTCGGCCTGCCGAACCGGCGGGTGATGAACGGCCACTTCCTGTCGATGGCCGCGGTCGCAGGGATGACCTCGGCGATCATGAACCCGCTGCACGCGGAGGACATGAACGCCATCCGCGCGGCGAACGCGCTGCTCGGCTTCGATCCGGATTGCCGCGGCTGGCTGACCGCCAACCGGCCGGAGGCCGAGGCGCGCCCGGCCACCGGCGGCCTGGCCACGCCGGAAGGGGGCGAGGCGCCGCGCCAGCGCCGCGAGAACCGGCGGCGGGCGCGGGCGAGCGCCTGAAGCGTTTCGTCCCGCGCCGGCCGGAACCGACACGGGGCGACAGGGTTGAGGACGCGGTTCGTGCGCGCGGCGCGCGGACCAGACCCTCATCCAATACAGGACGCGACCGATGACCCGCATGCAACGCGATGCCTTCAGTCTCTGGTTCGAAGCCCCGATGGTGATCGCCATGCGCTGCCAGGCGATGGGCCTGGCGCTGGCCGCCGGCAAGCCGCAGGACAGCGTCGAGATCGGCCGGATGGTTCAGGAGAAGATCGCGGCCACCGCCGAGGCGGCCGTCGCCGTGCAGACCGAGGTGGCGCGCCAGGGCATCGCCGCCTTCTGGGAGATGGCGGCAGGCGGATCGCCTTCGATGACCATGGCCAAGATGAACCGGATTTCCGCAGGGGCGGCTGCGCCCTACGCCAAGCGGGTGCGCGGCAACACGCGCCGGCTGTCGAAGCCGAAGAGATGACGTTCGAGGGAGCTGCTGATGGATGAGAGAAGCGACGCGCTCGTCGTGTTCCAGCCGTCGGGCCGGCGCGGCCGCTTTCCCCTCGGAACGCCGCTTCTGGACGCGGCACGCTCCCTCGGCGTCTACGTGGAATCGGTCTGCGGCGGCCGCGGCCTGTGCGGCCGTTGCCAGGTGTCGGTGGAGGAGGGCGCCTTCTCCAAGCACCAGATCGTGTCCTCGGTGGACAACCTGACACCGTTTTCCGAGACCGAGGCGCGCTACCGGCGTCTGCGCTCGCTCCCCGCGGATCGCAGGCTGTCGTGCTCGGCGAAGGTGATGGGCGATCTCGTCGTCGACGTGCCCCAGGATGTGGCGAGCCACCGGGCGCTGGTGCGCAAGCGCGCCGAGGGCCGGCCCATCGCAGTCGATCCCTCCACCCACCTGGTGACGGTCACCGTCGAGGAGCCCTCGATGGAGACGCCGCGCGGCGACGCCGACCGGCTCATCGACGCGCTGGTCGGGGCGGAGCAGATGGTCGGGCTTTCCATCGACATGCCGCTGCTGGCGCAGGTCCAGAAGACGCTGCGCGCCGGCCACTGGCGGGTGACGGCGGCGATCCATTCCGCTGGTGACAGCCATACGGTGATCGGCCTGTGGCCGGGGGAGAAGGCGCGGCTCTTCGGGCTCGCCGTCGATATCGGCTCCACCACCATCGCCGCTCATCTCTGCGATCTGGGCAGCGGGCGGACGGTTGCCTCGGCCGGCACCTCGAACCCGCAGGTCCGCTTCGGCGAGGACCTGATGTCGCGGGTGTCCTACATCCTGATGAATCCCGATGCGGTGGAGAAGCTAACCGAGGCGGTGCGCGGCGCCGTCGGCGTCCTGATCGAGAAGGTGGCGGCGGAAGCGGGCATCGCGGCCGACGAGATCGTCGAGGCGGTGTTCGTCGGCAACCCGATCATGCATCACCTGTTCCTGGGGATCGACCCGACCGAGCTCGGCGGCGCGCCGTTCGCCATGGCGGTGTCGGGCAGCGTGTCCGCGAGCGCCCGCGACCTGGGGCTTGCCATCAATCCGTGCGCGCGGGTCTACGTCCCGCCGCTGGTGGCCGGCCACGTGGGCGCCGACGCTGCCGCCGCGACGCTGGCCGAGGGGCCGGGCCGGGTGCCGCCGGGCGACGGGGCGGCGGCGGAGGCGGTGACGCTGCTGGTCGACATCGGCACCAACGCGGAGATCGTGCTCGGCCGGGGCGAACGGGTGATCGCCTGCTCGTCGCCGACCGGGCCCGCCTTCGAGGGGGCCGAGATCAGCTCCGGCCAGCGCGCGGCTCCCGGCGCCATCGAACGGGTGCGCATCGATCCGGCGACGCTCGAGCCGAAATTCAAGGTGATCGGCTGCGATCTCTGGTCGGACGAGGAGGGCTTCGAGGAGGCGGTGGCGGGCGTCGGCATCACCGGCGTCTGCGGCTCCGGCATCGTCGAGGCCATCGGCGAGATGTTCCTGGCCGGCATCCTCACCGAGGACGGGGTGATCGACGGGCGGCTCGTGGCGCAGTCGGATCGGATCGTGCCCTCGGAGCGGACCTTCGCCTACGTGCTGCATGCGGGTCTTGTGGATTTGCGGGTGACCCAGGGCGACGTGCGGGCGATCCAGCTCGCCAAGGCGGCGCTCTATGCCGGCATCAAGCTGCTGATGACGCGGCTCGAGGTGGAGGCCGTCGACCGGATCCGGCTGGCTGGCGCGTTCGGCTCCTACATCGATCCGAAATACGCCATGGTCATCGGCCTGATCCCGGATTGTCCGCTGGAGCAGGTGTCGGCGGTGGGCAACGCGGCCGGCACTGGCGCGCGCATGGTGCTGCTCAACAAGACGCACCGGGCCGAGATCGAGGATCTGGTCGGCCGCATCGAGAAGGTGGAGACGGCGCTGGAGCCGGCCTTCCAGGGCCATTTCGTCTCGGCCATGGCGCTGCCCAACAAGGTCGACCGGTTCCCGAACCTGTCCGCCTCCGTGCCGCTGCCTTTGCCACGCACCACGGCGCGGGGCGAGACGACCGGTGACGAAGGCGCCGATGCGAGGGCCAGCGGCCGGCCGCGCTCGCGGCGCGGGGCGCGGAAGGCCGCGCCTTCGGACGAGGCGGCGGAGTAGGGGGGCATTATCCCCTCGCGCCGAGTTCGCTCCGCTCACCGGCACAGCAAAGCCAGGCGAAGTGGGAACCGGTTCGCCGTCCGGCTTTGCGATCTAAAGGAATCCCCTCGCGCCGAGTTCGCTTCGCTCACCGGCTCCGGGTGGGCGGCGCAGGGGCGCCGGCGCGCGGTCGCGCGCTGGTGGGTGCAGTCCGGCGCGGCCGAGTTTGGTTTGCTGCGATTGGGGTGGATCCCGGAGTAACCCATCATTCCGCATGCACCTGCCGACAGGCCCTATGGACCCCCGCCTGCGCGGGGGTGAGCGGAGATTGGGGAGATACGGGAGCAGACCTCACCGCATCGCGCCCACCAGCGGACGACTGTCCGCCGCCGAGCAAAGCCAGGCGAAGTGGGAACCGGTTCGCCGTCCGGCTTTGCGACTCAGAAGACCAGGCCGCGCCCGCGCAGCGGTGAGCGAAGCGAACTCGCGCGAGCGGAGACTAGGCCACGTCCTCCAGCGCGCCGCGCAGGCGTTCGCCGCCGCGCGGCTCCTGGGCCGGGCAGCCGAAGGCGCGGCCCGCTTCCGCCATGAGGCACCAGACATGGTCCGCCATCGAAGCGCGGACGATGACGTCGAAGACCGGGCCGGCCGCGTCGCTCTCGTCGCGCAGCCACACGAGCAGGTTCACCGCACCGGCCAGCGTGCCGACGACCCGGCCTTTTGCGAAATGGCGCGGATGCAGGTCGATGGTGACGAGCCGGGCCAGCACGTCGCGGCCGCGCGCGCCGGTGAGCGTGATGACCGTGTAGTAGTCGGAGACGTCCACCACCTGGGTGTGCGGGCCGGTGAGGGCGGCTCGAAGGTCGGTTTCGAGCGCCGCCGCCTCGCCGTCCGGGGCGACGAGCATCCACTCGTCGGGCCCGAGCCAGAGGAGCGAGCGTTCGCCGGCGGTGGCGCTGGTGCAGGCGGTGGTTGGCAGGGCGACACCGGTGACGGCCTCCACGGCGGTGGCATCGCGGCCGGCCTGACAGCGCACGATCAGCTTGGACAGGAACGGCCACTCGGCGAGGCTGACGGCGCCGCTGGCGGCGCGGATCGGCATGCGATGGGCGAGCGGCGAGCGGCGGCGCGGATCAAGCATGGCCGGCGTCCTTCAGGGAGAGGAAGTCGACTTCGGTGACGGTGACCGGGATCGGCGTGCCGCCGCCGGGCCGGGTCACGTGCAGCGTTTCGTCCATGCGCCCGCCGCCGCCCTTGACCACGGCCAGGGCGATGGAGCGGCCGAGCGTCGGCGAGAAGTAGCTGGAGGTGACGTGGCCGAGCATCGGCACCGGCGGCGCCGGCTCCTCGGCGGTCGCGATGACGTGGGCGCCTTCGACCAGCACGGTGGCCGGATCGTCCGTCAGCAGGCCGACCAGCTGGCGGCGATCGGTGCGGGCGGTGTCGGGCCGCGACAGGGAGCGCTTGCCGATGAAGTCGCCCTTGGCCTGGGAGACCATCTTGTCCATGCGCAGGTCGATCGGGGTCATGGTGCCGTCGGTGTCCTGGCCGACGATGATGAAGCCCGCCTCGGCGCGCAGCAGATGCATGGCCTCGGTGCCGTAGGGCGTGATGCCGAACGGCGCGCCGGCCGCCATGATCTTCTCCCACAGCCACGCGCTGTAGCTCGCCGCCACGTTGATCTCGTAGGAAACGCCGCCGGTGAAGGAAATGCGGAAGACGCGCACCGGCACGCCGTCGATATGGGCCGGCTTCCACGCCATGAACGGGAAGCTCTCCGGGTCCGGATCGAGATCGTCGAGGAGCGCGGCCATCAGCTCCGGCGTCTTCGGGCCGGACAGCGAGGCGACCGCCCACTGCTCGGTGACGGTGGTGAGCCGCACGTCGAGATCGGGCCATTCGGTCTGCAGATAGTCCTCCAGCCAGGCCAGCACGCTGGCCGCCCCGCCGGTGGTGGTGGTCATGTGGAAATGGTCGTCGGCGATGCAGGTGGTCACGCCGTCGTCCATGACCATGCCGTCCTCGTTGAGCATCAGCCCGTAGCGGCAGCGGCCGGGGGCGAGTTTCGACCAGGCGTTGGTGTAGACGCGGTTGAGGAAGGTGCGGGCGTCGGCGCCCTGGATGTCGATCTTGCCAAGCGTCGACGCATCGAGCATGCCGATCGCCTCGCGGGCGGCGCGGGTCTCCCGCTGGACGGCCTCCTCCGGCGTCTCGCCGGGGCGGGGATAGGTCCAGGCGCGCAGCCAGTCGCCCGAGGTCTCGAAGATGGCGCCGTTGGCGACCTGCCAGTCGTGCATCGGCGTGGTGCGGCGCGGCTGGAAGTGGGCGCCGGTGTGGGCGCCGGCCATGACGCCGAAGGTGACCGGCTTGTAGGGCTGGCGGAAGGTGGTGGTGCCGACCGCGGGAAGCTTCAGCGCCTGTTTGTCGGCAAGCACGGCGAAGGCGTTGATGTTGACCGTCTTGCCCTGGTCGGTGCCCATGCCGGTGGTGGTGTAGCGCTTGGCGTGCTCGACGGAGGAATAGCCCTCCTGCACGGCAAGCCGCAGGTCCTTCACCGTCACGTCGTTCTGGACGTCAATGAAGGTGCGACCGGCCCGGGCGGCAGGCAGCACCACGCGCGGATCGAGCCGGCCGGCCAACAGGGCGCTGTCTTCGACGGAAGGGGCGGACCCTGCCTCGCCGGCAAAGCCCGCGGCCAATGCCGCCTCGAGGCCGGCCTTCGCTCCTTCGGCGAGACACGCGCCAAGGTCGAAGGTGCCTGCGGAGGCGCCGGCGGACCGCTCGCGCTGGACCGAATGGCCCGGCACGAAGGCGCCGATGGCCTCGTCGTAGCGCAACTGGCCGCGCGACTGGGAAAACAGCGCGACGTTGGGCGAGTAGCCGCCGGCAACGGCCAGCGCATCGCAGGCGAGCGTCTCGGGGCTGCCGGTGGGGCCGCCATCGGCCCCGAGCGCACGGACGGTGATCCGGGCAATCCGCTTGCGCCCGGACGTGGACACGATGGCGGCGCCGTGACGCACCGAAATGCCGGCGGCGCTGGCCCGTTCGGCTGCGCCGATACCGGCCGCCTCGCGCTGGTCGATGACGGAGACGATGTCGGCACCCGCCGCCTTGAGCCGGCAGGCGGCGTCGTAGCCGGCGTCGTTGTTGGTGGCGACCGCGATGCGGTGGCCGACGAGCACGCCGTAGCGCTCGGCGAAGGTGAGCGCCGCGGAGGCGGTGACGATGCCCGGCCGGTCGTTGCCGGGAAACAGCAAAGGCCGCTCCAGCGCGCCGGTCGCCAGCACCACCTCGCGCGCCCGGACGCGCCAGTTGCGCTGGCGCGGCAGGGCGGGGTCGCGGTCGGCGGGCAACTGGTGGTCTGAGAGCTTTTCCCAGAGGTTCACCTGGTTCTCGGCATAGTAGCCGTAGGCGCAGGTGCGGGTGAGGATGTGCACGTCATCAAAGGCGCGCAGGTCCGCTTCCGCGGCCGCGATCCATTCGGCCGGCGACAGGCCATCGATGCGGGTGGCCGGGTCGGCGGAGAGAAGCCAGCCGCCGAGCTCGGCGGTCTCCTCGCAAAGAACCACGCGGGCGCCGGTGCGCGCGGCGGCAAGGGCCGCGGACAGTCCGGCGGGGCCACCGCCCACCACCAGGACCTCGCAATGATGGTTGACGTGTTCGTAGCGGTCCGGATCGGGCGCCTTCGGTGCGCGGCCGAGGCCGGCCGCGGCGCGGATGATCTTCTCGAACCCCATCCAGGAACCCGGAGGGCCCATGAAGGTCTTGTAGTAGAAGCCGGACGGCAGGAAGCGGTGAAAGACGTCGTTGAGGACCCCGACATCGAAGGCCAGGGACGGCCAGGCGTTCTGGCTGAACACCTCCAGGCCCGGATAGATCTCCTGTTCGGTGGCGCGGGTGTTGGGGTCGGTCAGAGCATCGTGGGAGCCCACCTGGACGAGGCCGGCGGGATCGTCGGAGCCGGCGGTCAGGATGCCGCGCGGGCGGTGATACTTGAAGCCGCGGGCGACGAAATGGACGCCGTTGGCGATGAGTGCGGAGGCCACCGTGTCGCCGGCATAGCCGGAGACGGGCTTGCCGTCGAAGGTGAAGTGGACGGGTTTCGAGCGGTCGATGCGGCCGCCGGATGCGCGCCGGTAGGGCTGGCGCGATGCCGCGCGCAGGGCCGTCCGGTCGCCGGGTTCATGGGCGGAGCCATCGGTGCGGAAGGCGAGGGACCGGTCCTCGGGCGCGCTGTCGGACAGGGTCATGGCCGGGTCCCTTCGTCTGCCGTCTTGACCAGCTTGACCGCGTCGTTGCCGGAGCCGACGACTTCGCCGGAGGGTGTCGCCGGGCCGTCACCCTCGATGGCCGGCGGCGGCGTGCCGATCTCGTAGGCGGCGTAGATGCGGTCGGAGGCAGTGGAGCGCAGCACGTTGAACCAGCGCCGGCAGCCGGACGCGTGGTTCCAGCGCTCGGCGAACAGGCCCTTCGGATTGTCGCGGAAGAACACGAACTCGGCCCACTCGGCATCGGAGAGGGAGGCCGGGTCCTCCGGTCGGGCCACGTGGGCCTGGCCGCCATAGGCGAACTCGGACTGGTCGCGGGTGCCGCAATAGGGGCAGGGAATGAGGAACATTGCCGGCGCCTCTCCTGGATCAGCTCTCAGTGGAGCGGGGTGCGGGCGGAAAACCGGTATCCACTTTTCCTCACCCCGCTCTAGTGCGCCACGGCGGCCGCGCCGTGCTCGGCGACGAGGGCGCCGGAGACGAAGCGGTCGAGGGCGAAGGGGGCGGCGATCCGGTTCGGTTCGCCGTTGGCCACGAGATCGGCGAAGGCGTGGCCGGAGCCGGGCGTCGCCTTCCAGCCGCCGGTGCCCCAGCCGCCGTTGAGGAAGAAGCCCTTCACCGGCGTCGCCGTGATGATCGGGCTGGCGTCCGGGCAGACGTCGACGATGCCGCCCCACTGGCGCAGCATGCGGAGCCGGGAGAAGATCGGGAAGACCTCCTTGATGGCCCCGAGCTGGTGCTCGATCATGCCGATCTGGCCGCGCTGGGTGTAGGAGTTGTGGTGGTCGATGCCGGCCCCGATGACCAGCTCGCCTTTGTCGGACTGGCTGCAGTAGGCGTGGACGGCGTTGGACATCACCACGCAGTCGAGCACCGGCTTGATTGGCTCGGAGACCAGCGCTTGCAGCGGGTGGCTCTGGATCGGCAGGCGCACGCCCACCATGCCGGCAATGACCGAGGAATGGCCGGCAACGACGGAGGCGACTTTCGGGGTGCGGACCGTGCCGCGCGAGGTCTCCACCGCGGTAACGGCGCCGGCCTCCACCCGGATGTCGGTGACTTCCGTCTGCTCGACGATGTCGACGCCGAGATCGCTGGCGGCGCGCGCGAACCCCCAGACCACGGCGTCATGGCGGTTGACGCCGCCGGAGCGCTGCAGGCTGGCACCGATCACCGGGTAGCGGGCGCTGGGCGACATGTTGATGACGGGGCAGAACTCGGCGACCTGGCGCGCGTCCAGCCACTCCGCCTCGACGCCGTTCAGCCGGTTGGCCTCGACGCGGCGCTTGACCTGGCGGGCCTCGTGCTCGTCGTGGGCGAGGTTGAGCACGCCGCGGTGGCTCATCATGATGTTGAAGTTCAGCTCGCGGCCGAGCGTCTTCCAAAGGCTCAGGGCGTGGTCGTAGATCGCGGCGGATTCGTCGTTGAGATAGTTGGAGCGGATGATGGTGGTGTTGCGCCCGGCATTGCCGCCGCCGATCCAGCCCTTCTCGATGACCGCGATGTCGGTCATGCCGTGGACCGATGCGAGATAGTAGGCGGTCGCCAGGCCGTGGCCGCCGCCGCCGATGATGACGGCGTCGTAGCGGTCCTTGAGCGTCGCCTTGCGCCAGGCCGGATCCCAGCCGGTGTGACCGGCCAGGCCCTCGCGGACCAGACGGAGGAGGGAGTAGCGCTTCATCGTCCGCAGCCCCTAGAGCGTTTCCAGGCGAAGTGGGGACCGGTTCGCCGTCCGGAAACGCGTCGAAACACGTGCTCAGATCCGCCCGGTCGTCCATGGGTCACGGCAGAGTATCGCGCAGGGGGCGCTGCGTCGCCGTCCCAACAGCGCCGCACGATGTCGCATCGGATCAAGGCGGGGGGTGCCCCGACGTCACCCGTCGCGCGTTGTGTCGGGCAGGGCGGGTGGACGCGGCGGCACCGGCGACGACTGGATGATCGACGTGTTGGTGGTGGAGTAGGGGATCAGCGTGTCGATGAGCGCCTCCAGGTCGGCGATGGAGGGCACGCAGACCTTGGCGATGAAGCAGTCCTCGCCCGTGATCCGGTCGCACTGAACGACGCTCTCGCAGGCCTGGATGATGCCGGCGACGCGGACCAGCTCGCCCGGCAGCGGCCGCACCCTCAGCCAGGCCGAAATGGGCAGGCCCAGCGCCGCCGGGTCGAGGGTGGCCGAATAGCCAGTGACGATGCCGGCCTCTTCCAGCCGTCGCAACCGCTCGCCGACGCTTGGGGCGGACAGTCCCACCTCCCGGGCGAGGCTTGCCGTGGTGATGCGGGCGTTGTCCACCAGGAGCGCGAGGAGGCGCAGATCGACGCCATCGACGGGCCCGTTTTCGAAGCGAAGGCGTTTCATGGTGTCTGGCCTTTGAAACAGTGGCAGTTTCGGCCGATCAGGCCATAAACGACCATAGACCAAAGGCGCGCGCTTGCCACAATGAAGGCATGACACATGCCGATCCCGCTCCGCCATCCTCGCGCCTCGATGCCGTCACCCGGTCCGTGCCGCCGCACGCCTGGTTCGCCACCAGCGCGGTCTTTCATTATCTCGGGCCGTCCTTCGCCGTGCTCCTGTTCCCGTCGGTGGGGGTGCTGGGCGTGGCCTGGTTCCGGATCGCCTCGGCCGCCCTGGTCTTCGCGCCGCTCACCCGGCCGTGGCGGACATTCCGCACCGCCGATTCGCGCATGCGGCTGCTGCTTGTCGGGCTGGGGCTCTGCCTGGCGGTGATGAACACGTCCTTCTACCTGGCGCTGGAGCGGCTGCCGATGAGCCTGGTGGCGGCGATGGAGTTCGTCGGAACGGTGGGGCTGGCGCTTTACGGGATGCGAACCCGGCGCAACGTCCTTGCGCTGGCGGCGACGGTGGCCGGGGTCGTGCTGCTCATCGACGTGAAACTGGCCGGAGACCTGGTCGGACTGGCCTGGTCGGCCCTCAACGCCGCGCTGTTCGTCGGCTACGTGGTGCTCGGCCACCGGGCGGCGGAGAGCGGCGCGGGGGCGGGCATTGAACGCCTCGGCTGCGCCATGGCGATCGCTCTGGTCGCGCTGATGCCGGTGGGCGTGGTGCAGGCGATGGCGGTTCTGTCGGAGCCGATGCTGGTGCTGGCCGGCTTCGGCGTCGGCGTGTCGTCGTCGGTGGTGCCCTATGTCTGCGACCAGTTCGCCATGGCGCGGCTGCCACGGGCGAGCTTCGCACTGATGCTGGCGCTACTGCCGGCCGTGGCGACGGTGGTTGCGGCGCTGGTGCTGGCGCAGATCCCGTCGATGCGCGACCTGGCCGGCATTGCGCTGGTGATGGCCGGGGTGGCGGTCCATCGGCCGGCGCGAACGGGTGGCTGACGCCACCGCGCGGGACGGACGGGCTCAGGCGCTGGTGCGGCGGGAGTGGGCGATCACCTTGTTGAGGAGTGTCACGAAGCGGTCGCGCTCGGCCGCGGTGAGGCCGCCGAGCCGGTCGGCGTTCTCCGCCTCGGCCGCCGCGATGGCCGCGTCACGCAGGGCACGGGACGTGTCGGTCAGGTAGACGCGCTGCACGCGCCCGTCGGAAGGATCCTTCTCGCGCCGGATGAGGCCGTCACGCTCCATCCGGGAAAGCGTGTTGGCCATGGTCGCCTGCTCGATGTCGAGGCGTTCCACCAGCTGCTTCTGGGTGAGGCCCTCGCGCTCCCAGAGCTCCAGCAGCGCCGGGAAGGCGCCGGTGGTGAGGCCGAGCGGGCGGATGCGCGCCGACAGGCCGCGCTCGAAGATGCGCGCCACCTGGTTCACGAGATAGCCCGCCGAGCGATCCTTCCAGTCGACCATGGTTCGTGGATAGCACTTGAATAGCAAACTATGCAATTATATATAGCTTGCTATTCAACTTCACCATGAAAGGATATCCACCATGATCCGGATCGTTCACCCGATCGCGGGCGGACTGGCGCTGGCGATGATCACGGGTTTCTGGACCGCGAGCGTCGGAGTGGAGCTGTTCGGCGGCCCGGCGGCCATTGCCGCGGTGAAGGGCGCCATTCCCTTCGGCTTCCTGGTGCTGATCCCGACGCTGGCCATCGCGGGACTGTCCGGAATGCGGCTCGGCCGGGGACATCGCGGGCCGCTCGTCGCGGCGAAACGCCGGCGCATGCCGATCATTGCCGCAAACGGCATTCTCGTGCTGGTGCCGTCGGCGCTGTTCCTGGCGGCCCGGGCGCAGGCGGGCGAGCTGGACACGGTCTTCTATGCCGTCCAGGCGCTGGAATTGGTCGCGGGAGGCGTCAACATTGCGCTCCTCGGTCTCAGCCTGCGCGACGGCCTGCGGCTTTCGCGCGGTCGCAGGCGCCGCCCGGCGTGAGGAACGGGGATGGGCAAGCCGGAGGGCTAGAACAGCCCCTCGATCCAGCCCTCGTCGGAGAGGCCGATCTTCTCCGCCGCCGGATGCCGGGGCAGGCCGGGCATGGTCATGATCTCGCCGGTGAGCGCCACCACGAAGCCTGCGCCGGCGGACAGCCGCACCTCGCGCACCGGAATGGTGAAGCCCTCCGGTGCGCCGCGCGCCGCCGGGTCGGTGGAGAAGGAGTACTGGGTCTTGGCCATGCACACCGGCAGGTCGCCGTAGCCGGCGTCCTCCCACGCGGCGAGCTGGGCGAGGATCCGCTTCTCCGCCGCCGCGTCGCGGGCGTGGTAGATCGTCTTGGAGACGGTGCGGATCTTCTCCCAGAGCGGCATGGCGTCCGGATAGATGGGCGCGAAGTCGGCGGTGCCGCCATCGGCCAGCTCGACGACCTTGCGGGCGAGCGCCTCGGTGCCTTCGGAGCCCTTTGCCCAGTGCTCGCAGAGGACGGCGTCGGCGCCCATCGCCGCGCAGGCGGCCTTCACGGCGGCGATCTCGGCGTCGGTGTCGGAGAGGAAGCGGTTGACGGCGACCACGACCGGCACGCCGTAGCCCTTCACGTTCTCCACGTGGCGGGCGAGGTTGGCCGCGCCGCGGGTGACGGCGTCGGCATTCTCCTGGGCGAGACTGGTCCGGTCTACGCCGCCGTGCATCTTCAGGGCGCGGATGGTGGCAACGACGACGGCCGCGGACGGCTTCAGGTCGCCCTTGCGGCACTTGATGTCGAAGAATTTTTCCGCCCCGAGATCGGCGCCGAAGCCGGCCTCCGTCACCACGTAGTCGGCGAGCTTCAGCGCCGTCTTGGTGGCGATCATGGAGTTGCAGCCGTGGGCGATGTTGGCGAACGGCCCGCCGTGCACGAAGGCGGGGTTGTTCTCCACCGTCTGCACCAGGTTGGGGGCGAACGCCTGGCGCAGCAGCACCGTCATGGCGCCGTCGGCCTTCAGGTCGCGCGCGGTGACGGCGGTGCCGTCGGTGCGGTAGGCGACGACGATGGCGCCCAGCCGGCGCTCCAGGTCGGCGAGGTCGCTGGCCAGGCAGAAGATCGCCATCACCTCGGAGGCGACGGTGATGTCGAAGCCGGTCTCCCGGGTGAAGCCGTTGGAGGCGCCGAGCCCGGCCACGATCTGCCGCAGCGCCCGGTCGTTCATGTCCATGGCGCGCTTCCAGACCACCCGGCGCGGATCGATGTCGAGCGCGTTGCCCCAGTAGAGGTGGTTGTCCACCATGGCGGAAAGCAGGTTGTGGGCGGTGGTGATGGCGTGCAGGTCGCCGGTGAAGTGGAGGTTGATGTCCTCCATCGGCACGACCTGGGCATAGCCGCCGCCGGCGGCACCCCCCTTCATGCCGAAGCAGGGGCCGAGCGAGGGCTCGCGCAGGCAGATGGCGGCGCGCTTGCCGATCCGGTTGAGACCGTCGCCCAGACCCACGGTGGTGGTCGTCTTGCCCTCGCCGGCGGGCGTCGGGCTGATCGCGGTGACCAGAATCAGCTTGCCGTCCGGCCGGTCGGACAGCGAGGCGATGTAGTCGAGCGAGATCTTCGCCTTGTCGTGACCGAACGGGACCAGGTTCTCGTAGGGAACGTCGAGCTTCGCCGCGATCTCGGCGATCGGCTTCAGCGTGGCGGCCCGGGCGATCTCGAGGTCTGATTTCGGCGTCATCGGGTCCCTGGGAGCATGAGTGAAGAGCAAGGCGAACGCATTTCTAGGCGGAGGCGAACGGCAACCACAACCCCGGGCGCGATCGGGCGAGGGAAGCATACCGCCCGCGTTGGCGGCGCCAGTGCCGCAGATTCGCACCGGATCGGCCATCTGATAGGCACAGACTGCCTCTAATCCGAGATTGCGGGAATCAGGGCGGGCGACTAGTCTCGACCGATTACAGATGAGCTCTTGGATGTCCGGCAGGGGGCGGCGTTCAACGGCGGAACGGCGGCGTAGATGACCCACCAGTCGCGTCAGTCACGGACGATCGTCTTCCTTCTCCTGCCGAACTTCTCGATGATCGCGTTCGCCACCGCGATCGAGCCCCTGCGGCTGGCCAATCGCCATCTGGGCAAGCCCTACTACAAGTGGCGCATCGCGTCGGAGAGCGGCGCGCCGGAAACCGCGAGCAATGGCTGCACCATCGCGGTGAACGGCTCGCTGGCGGAGGAGCGCCGGTTCACCGGCCCCGACAGGCCGGATCTGGTGCTGGTGTGTACCGGCATCGGCGTGGAGGTTCTCGACACGCGGCACGTGCGGCCGTGGCTGCGCCAGCTCCACACTGCCGGGGTCAAGATCGGCGGCCTGTGCACCGCGGCCTGGGTGCTGGCCGACGCCGGACTGCTCGACGGCAAGCGCTGCGCCATCCACTGGGAGAGCCTGCCGTCCTTCTCCGAGAAGTTTCCCGAGGCGAACGTTTTTGCCGACCTGTTCGAGGTGGATCAAGGGATCTACACCTGCGCCGGCGGCACCGCGGCGCTGGACATGATGTTCTCGCTGATCAACGAGGACCACGGCGAGAGCGTCGTGAACCGGATCTGCGAGCAGTGCCTGGCCGACCGGGTGCGCAATCCGCACGACCGGCAGCGGCTGCCGCTACGAGCGCGTCTCGGCGTCCACAACACCAAGCTGCTGTTCATCATCGAGCTGATGGAAGCCAACATCGACGATCCGCTCTCGCTGGTGGACATCGCCGGCTATGTCGGCCTGTCGCGCCGGCAGATCGAGCGGCTGTTCCGGACCGGGCTCGGCATGTCGCCGGCGCGCTACTACCTGGAGATCCGCCTCGATCGGGCCCGGCACCTGCTCCTGCAGTCCAACATGGCCATCGTCGATGTGGCGATCGCCTGCGGCTTCGTCTCCGCCTCCCACTTCTCCAAGTGCTTCCGGGAAATGTACGGCATGTCGCCGCTGGCAGCCCGGATGGAGCGCGACGCGGCGCAGATGGCGGCGGCCGAATAGGCGGCCGGGACGACTCGCCTTTGCCTCAGCGATCCCGTTAAGATGTCCTTAACCATGTTTGTCCGCGGGGCGGACAGGGGCGGAGGGCGAGTGATGACGGGCGTTTGGCGTGCGGCGGGGGCCGCGATCCTGGCGGCGGGGCTGGCTTCCACGGCAGCCGAGGCGCGGCAGTTCTACGTGGACGACAGCAATCCCGCGGAGCGCAAGTGCTACGTGAAGACGTTCGTGCCGGCCAAGGTGCGGGTCAACACGGAGGGACAACTCGTCCGGCCGGCGAAGAAGACGTGGGTGGTTACGAAGGTCGGCGCGCAAGAGCAGTGGACGCTGGTGTCCGAGCCGGCGGTCTACATCGAGACGCGCGAGGTGGTCGAGGCCGCGCACTACACGCTGCGCCGGGTCTCCTGCGACAGCGCCCCGGTCGCCCAGGCGGCGCAGAAGCCGAAGCAGAACTGCTACAGGAGCGGCGGCGACAGGGTCATCTGCGAACCGGTCTGGAACTGAGGCTGGACGCTGGGATGAGAGACGCCTTTGAGGCCGTCGTCGGCACGTGCCGGTGCGGCCGCACGCGCTTTGAGATGAGCGCGCCGCCGCTGATGACGGCGGCGTGCCACTGTCGCGGCTGCCAGAAGATGAGCGCCAGCGCCTTCTCGCTGACCGCGATGGTGCCCGCGGACGCCTTCAAGGTGCTGGAGGGAGACCCGGTTCCCGCCGGCGTTCAGGGCAACGGGCTCGCCCATTTCTGCTGTTCGCACTGCAAGTCCTGGATGTTCACGCGCATCGACGGCGTGGAGGCGTTCGTCAACGTGCGGCCCGCCCTGTTCGACGATCCCGCCTGGTGCACGCCGTTCATGGAGACGATGACGTCCGAGCGGCTGCCGTGGGCTCAGACGCCGGCCAGCCACAGCTATGAGGGCTTTCCCTCCATGGAGGAATTGCCGGGCCTGATCCAGGCCTTCGCCGACCATCTGCAGGCGAACGGCGGGGTGCCCTAGCAGGCTGGCGATGAGCCTGGCCGGTGGCCCGGATCCATCATTCGGGGTGGAGCGTCGTCAGTTCGGTTTGCAGCCAGGCGAGCAGGGCATCGGTTTCCGCGTGGTGTCCCCTGCGGCTGCCGCGGAAGACCGAAATCTCGGTCGGCCGGAAGACGGCCTCGGCGCAGACCCGCTCCAGCTTGCCGTCGGCAATCAGCCCATCCACGGTCTTGCGCCAGCCAAGCGCGATGCCGTGTCCGGCGATGGCTGCCTGAAGGACCAGCGGGAAGCTGTCGAACCCCTTGACGCGACCTCTGCCTGGGCCGCCGCACCCGACCGCGGCGAACCAATCGGGCCAGTCCATCCAGTCCTGCGGCAGGACCTGGTGCGACAGGAGCGGGTAGCGCACCAACGCCTCTACCGGCAGGGGCAGGGCCTCGGCCGGAACCATGCCGGGCGCGGCCACGGGAAAGATCTCGTCCGGGGCGGTGAACGCCAGACGCGCCGAGCCGGAGGGGCGACCGGTGGTCTGCAGCGCCACGTCGAAGGGATCGGCGGCAGCGGTCAGCGGAGCGAGGGCGCTGACCACCCGGACCTCGATACCCGGATGCTGCTCGTGAAAGCGCGAGAGGCGCGGCATCAGCCAGTAGAAGGCCTCGCAGAGCTGGCAGTGCAGGATCAGGCCGCCGGCCGCCGGTTCACCGCGCAGTCGCGCGGTCTCCGCAGAGATGTCCGCGAGCGCCGTGCCCACGACGCGCCCGAAGGCGCGGCCCGCATCGGTCAGGAACACCGACCGGTTGCGCCGCTCGAACAGAGCGACGCCGAGGTCCGCTTCCAACGCGGCGATCTGCTTGGTGATGGCAGTCTGGGTGAGTCCCAGCTCGTCGGCGGCCGCGGTAAAGCTCTCGTGGCGTGCGGCTGCCTCGAAGGCCGGCAGGCGGGAGAGAGGCGGAAGGGATCGGCTATCCATTCCATTTTCTCATGGATTTGGGTTCGGTAGTCATTTTATGCGCGCCCTTTCCGATGCTTTCCAGTGTCCATGGAATGGGTGTTTGGAAACAGGCCAGCGGTTGGAGCGCGCGAGCAAGGCATCGCCGCGATCCTTGTGGCGGTCTTCCTGCTTTCGTTGGGCGACAGCCTGGTCAAGCTGAGTGGCGATCGGTTCGGACTGGCGCAACTGATTCTGGTGCGCTCGGCGGTGGCTGGGTTTTTCCTGGCGACCTGGCTGCTCGCCGCACATGGGCGGTCCGCTCTCGCGCCTGTGAAGACCGGATGGGTGTGGGCGCGCAGCCTGTGCCTTGCAGCCATGTGGCTCAGCTATTACGCGGCGCTTCCCTCCATGTCCTTCGCGCTGGCAGCGGCCTGCTACTACACCTCACCGGTCTGGATGGCGCTGATGGCGCGCTTTCTTCTGGGTGCGTCCATCGGTGGAGCCGGCTGGACGGCGATCGGCCTGTCGCTGGCGGGCGTCGTCGTGGCGGTGGCGCCGTCGCCCGAAACCCTGACGCCGGTTCTGCTGCTGCCACTGGCCGCCGCCGGTTTCTACGCGCTGTCCGGAATCATCACCTGGAGCCGCTGCCGGGAAGAGACGGCGGGCGCGATGGCCTTCACGCTCAATCTCTGTCTGTGCGCCGTGGCGGCTCTGGGCATCGTCGGGCTGGCGATTGCCGGTCCGGCCGCCGGGGAGGGGTTCGTGGTGGCCGTCTGGCCGGCGCTCGACGCCACGGACTGGGGGCTGGCCATCGTTCTCGGTGGCTTACTGGCGATCATCGCGACGGCGGTCGCCTTTGCCTACCGGCGGGCGCCGACGCCGGTCGTCGGGGTCTTCGACACCGCCTATCTTCCCTTCGCTGCGCTCTGGGGTGCGCTGCTGTTCGCCGAGATGCCCACCCCGCGTGAAGCCCTGGGCATTGCCATGATCGCAGCCGGCGGGATCATCATGAGCTGCCTCTCGCGACTTCGGTGAGCGAAAACCGCAAAAGCACTTTTCCTGCGATTGCTTTCTCTTTCGCGGAGCCGGACGGAAAGCGGGTGTCCGCTTTTCCTGGTTTCGCTCAGGGCCCGCCGCGCCAGCGCTGCCAGAGCTTCTCGCCGATCAGGCAGTCGATGCGCGGCTCGCGCGAAAGCAGCTGGGTCGGCACGACGCTCGGCTGGGCGCCAGCGATCTCCAGGATCAGCTTGCGCCGGATCGCCTCGGCGAACTCGCCCGGGTCGGTGACCACCACCACGAAGGCACCGAAGCCGCCGATGACGCAATCCTCGTAATAGACGTCGAGATTGCTGATCTGGAAAAACGGATCATAGGAGGAGCGGCGGATCATGATCGGCAGGCCGTTCACCGTTACGCCCGCCTCGATCAGCTTGTCGCGCTCGTGGGTGACCGGGGCGCCCATGTTGTTGGGACCATCGCCGGACATGTCGATGACCCGGCGGAACCCCTCGTAGCCGTTGCGCTCGAACAGCGTGCCGGAGAAGGCGAGGGCGCTGGAGATGGAGGTGCGCCGCAACCGGGCAAGCGGGGCGGCGGCGAGCCGGGCGGCGAACGCCTCGGCGCTCTCGCGCCCGTCCACCAGCGTCCACGGGACCTGGACCTGCTGCAGGCCGGAGCCGGCCCACTCCACGTAGGTGACCGCTATGCGCCCCCAGTCGCCGCCCTCGATGGCGGAAATGACGTCTGGGTGGAGGAAGGCGGCAACGTAGCCCTGGCGCTGGAGGATCTGCTCGTCGTGGTCCATCGACCAGGACACGTCCACGGCCAGCACCAGCTCGATGTCGACCACGTCGTCCACCGGCGCGGCGGCCGCGTGGGCGGGCAGGGCGGCGATCAGAGCTGCCGCGGCCCGAAGGATCCATTGCATGGGCACCCTCCTTGCGAACCGACCCCCTTCGGATCATCGGCCCGACGCGGGGCCACGCTTCCTCCCTCCCCATAAGGGTAGGGCGGGGCAGGGGGGCTGGCGAGGTCAAAGTGTGCGCATTGTGCGCTTCTCGAATGGGCGGAGGCTGGAACGAAAAAAGGCGCCGCCCGGGGGCGACGCCTTCGCGCATTCAGGAGGAACCGGGCGGTCAGGCCCGGAGACGCTCGTTGTCGGCATCGAACGGCGATTCCGGCACCACCGTGGCCATGTGGCGCTTGCCGAGGATGGAGATCTCCAGCTCGGTGCCGAATTCCGCGTAGTCGGGCCGGACCATGCCCAGGGCGAGGCTCTTGTCGGTGCGCCAGCCGAAGCCGCCGGAGGTGGCACGCCCGATCAGCTGGTCGCCGACATAGATCGGCTCATTGCCGCGCGCGTCGGCATCCGAGACATCGTGAACGTCGAGAGTGGCGAACGCCCAGTCGAAGCCCACCTGCTGCTTCTCAACCAGCGCCTCGCGGCCGATGAAGCTCGCCTTGTTGAGGTGGACGAACCGGTCGAGCCCGGACTCCAGCGCCGCGTACTCGATGGAGAGCTCGCGCGGGATCAGCCGGTAGGACTTCTCGATCCTGAGAGCGTCCATGGCGCGGATGCCGAACGGCTTCAGGTCGTGGGCGCGACCCGCCTCCATCAAGAGGTCGAAGATGGTGGTCTGCATCTCGATCGGGTGATGCAGCTCCCAGCCGAGCTCGCCGACGAAGTTGACGCGCAGAGCCCTGGCGGTGGCGTGGCCGACATTGATCGTCTTGCCGGTGAGCCACGGGAAGGCCGGCGTCGACAGGTCCGCGTCGGTGAGCGACTGCAGGATGGCGCGCGACTGCGGGCCGGCCAGCACCAGAACGCCGTACTGGGTCGTGACCTTCTGCAGCATCACCGAGCCGTCGGGCGGCAGCAGCTTCTGCAGGGTGTCGAAGTCGTGCCGCTCGTAGGCGCCGGCCGAAACCAGATAGAAGCGCTGCGGGCCCTCGCGGTAGATGGTGAACTCCGAACGCACGCCGCCGGCCTTGGTGAGCAGGTGGGCGAGGCCGATGCGGCCGATTTTCTTCGGAATGCGGTTGGCGACCAGGCTGTCGAGCCAGGCCTCGGCACCCGGGCCCCAGACCTCGAACTTGGAGAAGGCGGACATGTCGAGGAGGCCGGCGGCCTCGTGGACGTGGCGCGCCTCGCGGCCAACCTGCTCGAAATAGTTGGACCGGCGGAACGACCAGAGCTCCTTCACCTTGCCGTCGGCGGCGGCGGGCGGGTGGTTGTGGTTGAGCAGAACGTCGGGCTTGTCGAGGGCCCTTTCCTCAACGCCGAAGCCCTCCGGCGCGAACCAGTTGGGCCGCTCCCAGCCGTAGACCGAGCCGAACACGGCGCCGAGCGCCTTCATCCGGTCGTAGCAGGGGGCGCGCTTGAGGGGGCGGCCGGCCAGGCGCTCCTCGTCCGGATAATGGACAGTGAAGACGTTGGCGTAGGCCTCCTCGTTCTTCTCCCGCAGATAGCCGCGGGTGGCGTAAGGGCCGAAGCGGCGCGGATCGACGCCCATCATGTCGATGGTGGGCTCGCCCTCGACGATCCATTCGGCCAACTGCCAGCCGGCGCCGCCGGCCGCCGTCACGCCGAAGGAGTGGCCCTCGTTGAGCCAGAAATTCTTCAGGTCCCAGGCCGGGCCGACGATGGGCGAACCGTCCGGAGTGTAGGCGATGGCGCCGTTGTAGACCTTCTTGATGCCCACTTCGCCGAAGGCCGGGACGCGCGCGATGGCCGTTTCGATGTAGGGCATCAGCCGGTCGAGATCCTCCTGGAAGAGCTCGTATTCCGACTGGTCGGAAGGGGCGTCGACATAGCAGACCGGCGCGCCGACCTCGTAGGGGCCGAGCAGCAGGCCGCCGGCCTCCTCGCGCATGTACCAGGACGAATCCGCCTCGCGCAGGACACCCATCTCCGGCAGGCCCTGGGCCTTGCGCTCCTTGATGGCCGGATGCGCCTCGGTGACGATGTACTGGTGCTCGACGGGGATGACGGGGATGTCGAGGCCGACCATTTCGCCGGTCTTGCGGGCGAAGTTGCCGGTCGCCGAGATCACGTGCTCGGCCGTGATGTCGCCCTTGTCGGTCTTCACCAGCCACTCGCCGGAGGCGAGCTGCTCGATGCCCAGGACCGTTGTGTAGCGGTAAATCTCGGCGCCGCGGGCGCGGGCCCCCTTGGCGTAGGCCTGGGTGAGGTCGGCGGGCTGCACGTAGCCGTCGTCGACGTGCTGGATCGCGCCGAGGAGCCCCTCGGTTTCGCAGAGCGGCCAGATCTCCTGCACCTGTTCGGGCGTCAGGATCTTCACATTGACGCCGATCGTCTCGGCGATGCCGGAGTAGTACAGGAACTCGTCCCACCGGTCGCGGGTGCGGGCGAGCCGGATGTTGGAGACCTTGCGCAGGCCGACATCCTGGCCGGTTTCCTCCTGCAGGCTCTCGTACGTCGCCACGGAATATTTGTGCAGCTGGCCCACGGAGTAGGAGACGTTGAAGAGCGGCAGCAGGCCCGCCGCGTGCCAGGTCGAGCCGGAGGTCAGCTCCTTGCGCTCGATCAGGCAGACATCGTCCCAGCCCTTCTTCGCCAGGTGATAGAGGGTGGAGACGCCGACCACGCCGCCTCCGATGACCACCGCGCGCGCATGGGTTCTCATGGCGACCACTCCCCTTCGGGCCCGCATCCTGGCGGGCGTTCAGCCGGACCCGCCCTGACTGGCGGGTGAGGATGGGCAGCGGCGTCGGCGGGCGCGTGCGGCCGGGTCCGAACCGGAACTGTCCATCCCCGACTATGCGCCCGGAGGTTCGGGGCCGATTTCGCAGATGCGACAGGTCAGGTGTCGTGCGGCGACACGACCGGGCGCATGATCGCGCTCAATGCCGGTGCGGGCGGGACGTGGAAGGCTTGCGTCCGTCATGCGGCGAGGGAGGATGCGGACATGCCGACGTCGATCGTTCTGATCCAGGGGCACCCGGATCCCGATCCCGAGCATCTCTGCCGGGCGCTCGCGACAGCCTATGCGGAGGGCGCGCGTGCCGCGGGACATGCGGTGACGTTGGTCGACGTCGCCGGGCTGGATTTCCCGATCCTGCGGCGCCCGTCCGCCTTCGACGAGGAGCCGGTGCCGGAGACGCTGGTGCCGGCCCGGGATGCGCTGCTGGCCGCCGACCACATCGTCGTGGTCTTCCCGCTCTGGCTCGGCACCCTGCCGGCGTTGACCAAGGGCTTCTTCGAGCAGGTGCTGCACCGGCGCGACGCGTTCGAGGACGCGGACGGATCGCTGGTGCCGAAAGGACGGCTCAAGGGGAAATCGGCCCGGATCGTCGCAACGATGGGCATGCCCGCGCTGGCCTTTCGGCTCTGGTTCCGGGGGCACGGAACCAAGTCGTTCGAGCGCGGTGTGCTGGCCATCGCCGGCGTCTCGCCTATTCGCGAGACGCTGTTCGGCGGCGTCGAAGCTGCCGGGGAAGCCAAGCGGCAGTCATGGATCGCCCGGATGCGCCGGCTTGGCGAGCGGGCGGCCTGAGCGCGGGCGTGACCGGTCGTCGGCCGATGGCGGAGGACCGGGCAGGCGGCGTCAGGTGAGGAAGATGGCCATGAGCGCGACGATGATGACCACCGTGGCGATGCCCCACTTGGTCACCTTGATGAAGCCGGCATAGGTACGCTCGTGCTCGGCATAATCCATCGCGGGCATGTGACCCTCGTCGTCGAGATTCGGCGTGGCGGCGGAATGATTGGCCATGGTCTGTCCTCGGGCGCGTACGTCGCTGTTCGCCGCTTTGTAACCGCGGATCGGGCGCGGGGCAACGCGATCCGGCCCGCATTGAGGTCGCATGCCACAAGGGCCTTCAAGCCGGCGGTCGCGTACCGTGCTTTTGCCTCAGCGCCGCGGCCGATCGGAGCCGATGGCGGGCAGGACCCGGTCCAGCCCCTCGTCCCAGTAGGGAGTCGGCGCGTAGAGGTCGGCCAGGAAATCGATGAACAGGCGGACCTTGGCAGGCAGAAACCGGCGCGTCGGGTAGATGGCGTAGACGCCGACCCGGTCGGAGGCCTGATAGGCCGGCATCACCACCCTGAGCCGGCCGGAGGCGAGGTCGGGACCGACATCCCAGGTGGAGCGCAGGGCGATCCCCATCCCGGACATCACCGCCTCGCGGACCACCTCGTTGGAGTTGGTGGCAAGCGGCGCGGCCGGGCGCACGGTCACGGAGCCCTCCGGGCCTTCCAGCCGCCAGGGAATCTGCTGCTGGGCCGCCAGGCAAACGTGATCGGCAAGCTGCTCGACCGATTGCGGCTCTCCGTGACGTTTCAGATAGGCGGGCGCGGCGCACAGCACCCGGTAGACCGGGGCGAGCCGCCGGGCGACCAGGCTCGAATCGGTCAGTTCGGCAATCCGGATGGCGACGTCGTAGCCTTCCGCCACCACGTCCACGAACTCGTCGCTCAGCGTGCAGTTGATCTGCAGGTCGCCGTGAGCCTCGATGAAGCGGCCAAGATAGGGCGCGATGTGCATCCGTCCGAAGGAGGTGGGTGCGCTGACCTTCAGCGTGCCGCGCGCCAGGGTGGAGCGGCGGGTGACGAAGCTCTCCGCTTCCTCGATGGAGGCGAGGATCGCCAGCACGCGCTCGTAGAAGCCCTGGCCAGCCTCTGTCAGGGCGAGTTGCCGGGTGGTGCGCTGCAGGAGCCGCGTGCCGAGTCTTGTTTCCAGCCGGCGGATGCGCTTGGAGATGACGGCGGGAGACAGGCCCATCTCGCGCCCGGCGGCAGACATCGAGCCCGCTCCGACGACGCGGGCGAAGATCTCCATGTCGGCAATGTCGGTCATCGGGCGCCCACCCTGTTCCGGCGCGGCCCGCGACAAAGCGGGGAGGCGGTACCCGGCCAGCAGTGTGTGATAAAGAACCGACGCCTTCTGCCGTCATGTTGTGGCAGGATCGGCCGAGACGGGCCCGAGCGAAGGCGGCCCGCAGGGAGGACCGGATGAGCGGTGTGGCCATGCCTCGCCCGAGCGAGGAGACGCTGGAGCGGCGCGCGGCGATCGTGGCGGCGCTCCGCGCGATCGTTCCGAACGAGGGCGTGATCGCAGACGATCTCGAGATGCGCGCCTACGAATCCGACGGGCTGACCGCCTATCGTCAGCTGCCGCTGGTGGTGGTGTTGCCGGAAACGGTCGACCAGGTGAGCCGCATCCTGGCCTACTGCCACGCCAACGACGTCAAGGTCGTGCCGCGGGGGGCCGGGACGTCGCTGTCGGGCGGGGCGTTGCCGCTTGCCGATGGCGTGCTCCTGTCGATGATGAAGTTCAACCGGGTGCTGGACATCGACTACGACAACCGCACGGCCACCGTGCAGCCCGGCGTCACCAATCTGGCCGTCACTCAGGCGGTCCAGCACCGCGGCTTCTACTATGCGCCCGATCCGTCCTCGCAGATCGCCTGCTCCATCGGTGGCAACGTGGCGGAAAATTCCGGCGGGGTGCACTGCCTCAAGTACGGCCTCACCACCAACAACGTGCTGGGCATCGAGATGGTGCTGATGACCGGCGAGGTGGTGCGCTTCGGCGGCCAGCATCTCGACAGCGGCGGCTACGACATGCTGGCGCTGGCGGTCGGCTCGGAGGGACTGCTCGGGGTGGTAACCGAGGTGACGGTGCGCATCCTGAAGGCGCCGGAAACGGCGCGCGCCCTGCTGATCGGATTTCATTCCAGCGAGGAGGCCGGGGCCTGCGTGGCGGAGGTGATCGGCGCCGGCATCATTCCGGCGGGCATGGAAATGATGGACCGGCCCGCCATCCTGGCGGCGGAGGATTTCGTGCAGGCCGGCTATCCGCGCGACGCCGAGGCGCTGCTCATCGTGGAGCTCGACGGACCGGCAATCGAAGTCGATCATCTGATCTCTGACATTGAAGGCCGGGCCCGCAACAACGGAGCGTTCCACATCCGCATATCCACGTCGGAAGAGGAACGCGCAAAGTTCTGGGCAGGCAGAAAGGCAGCCTTTCCGGCCGTCGGTCGCATCTCGCCCGACTACTATTGTATGGACGGTACAATTCCCCGCAAGTCGCTTCCGCTGGTCCTGCGAAGGATGCGGGAATTGTCCGAACACTACGGGCTGCGGGTGGCGAATGTGTTTCATGCCGGCGACGGGAACCTTCATCCCCTCATTCTCTACGATGCCAACAAGGACGGTGAGCTGCAGCGCGCGGAGGACTTCGGCTCCGACATCCTCCGCCTCTGCGTGGAGGTGGGCGGCTGCCTGACCGGCGAGCACGGCGTCGGGGTGGAGAAGCGCGACCTGATGCCCTCCATGTTCGACGAGGACGACCTGAAGCAGCAGCAGCGGGTGAAGTGCGCCTTCGACGACAAGCATCTCCTGAACCCCGGGAAGGTGTTCCCGGTGCTGCATCGCTGCGCCGAGCTTGGCCGCATGCACGTTCACGCCGGGGCGCTGCCGTTCCCAGACATTCCCCGTTTCTGAGCCGCTCATGAGTGACAGGTTGACCCCCACCACCGCCGACGAGGTGCGCGACTGCGTCGCCTGGGCGGTGTCCGCGAACCAGCCGCTGGAGGTGGTCGGGCTGGGCAGCAAGCGCGGTATCGGCCGGCCGGTGCAGGCAAGCCGGATGCTCGACCTGTCGGGCGTGTCCGGCATCGTTGCCTACGAGCCGGAGGAGCTGGTCCTGACGGTGCGGGCCGGCACGTCCCTGGCGGAGGTGTCCGACGCCCTGTCGCAGGCCGGGCAGGAGTTCGCCTTCGAGCCGATGGACCACTCGGTGCTGCTTGGGTCCGAAGGCGGGGCGGGCACCGTTGGGGGCCTGCTGGCCGCTAACCTGGCGGGTCCGCGCCGCATCAAGGCAGGCGCCGCGCGCGACCATGTCCTCGGCATCGCGGCCGTCTCCGGACGCGGCGAGATCTTCAAGGCCGGCGGGCGGGTGGTGAAGAACGTCACCGGCTACGACCTGGCGCGGGGGCTCGCCGGATCCTGGGGCACGCTCGCGGTTTCCACCGAAATGACGTTCAAGGTGCTGCCGGCGGGCGAGACGACGACGACGGTCGTCGTGCACGGCCTCGACGACGAGACGGCGGTGCGGGCGATGGCGGCAGCGCTCGGCTCGTCGGCCGACGTTTCCGGCGCGGCGCACCTGCCGGCCGAGACGGCCGGATCGGCGGGGCCGGTGGCGGGGCCCGCGACGCTTCTGCGCCTTGAAGGCTTCGCGCCCTCGGTGCTGGCGCGCACGCAAGCGCTGACGACCCTGCTCGAGGTGTTCGGCGAGATCGACACGCTGGACGCCGACCGCTCGGCCGCGCTGTGGCGCGACATTCGCGACTGCCGGCCCTTCGCCGGCAGCACGAGCGACCCGGTCTGGCGCGTATCGGTGGCGCCGACATCCGGGCCGCCGGTGCTGCGCGACATGATCGGCCGTCGGCCGGCGCGCGGCTTCTACGACTGGGGCGGCGGGCTCGTCTGGATCGCCACCGGGCCGGAGGACGATGCGGGAGCGGCGGAGCTGCGCCGGTCGATCGCGGCGCACGGCGGCGGCCACGCCACGCTGGTGCGCGGCAGCGATGCACTCAGGACTTCCGTGCCGGTGTTCGAGCCCGAACCGGGTCCGCTGGCGGCGCTCTCGGCCCGGCTGAAGGCGCAGTTCGATCCGACCGGTATCCTCAACCCAGGGCGGATGCGCGCCGGACTATGAACCGGCCGCGAGATAGGCGATGGTCCCCGCGGAACCGGGAAACCGGGCATGGCCGCGAAACGGAAACGGAAGCACGGAGCAAGGCATGAGTGAGAGCAATCCCACCCCGGTGCAGTCCCAGGACGACGCCGGGCTGTTCAATACCGGACGGTCCAACATCCAGCTGATCTACGCCCTCTACCTGGTCAGCTTCATCACCGGCCTGACCGCGATCGTCGGGATCATCTTCGCCCATCTCAACCGCGAGAAGGCCACCGGCTGGGCCGAAAGCCACTATGTCTACGCGATCCGCACCTTCTGGATCGGGCTTCTGTACGGTGTCATCAGCTTCGTGCTGTCGTTCGTGCTGATCGGCTTCGTGACCGGTGTCCTGGCGGTCATCTGGTTTGCGGTGCGCTGCATCAAGGGCCTGATCGCGGCCGGCAACCGCGAGCCGATCGCCAAGCCGGAAACCTGGCTCATCTAGGTCGGACGCAGACCGACCGGAGCCGAACGAGAGGGATTACCCGGGCCGGCCGCTGGCCCGGGCGGGGCGCGGAGGAGGCGCAATGCAGACCCATTTTTCGCCGGCGCAGCTCCAGGACCCGGCCATTGCCCATTCGGAGCAGATCCTGCGCACGTGCGTGCATTGCGGCTTCTGCACGGCGACCTGTCCGACCTTCGTGCTTCTGGGCGACGAACTCGACAGCCCGCGCGGGCGCATCTACCTGATCAAGGACATGCTGGAGGCCGGCCGACCGGCCACCGAGCAGGTGGTGAAGCATATCGACCGCTGCCTGTCGTGCCTCTCCTGCATGACCACCTGTCCGTCGAGCGTGAACTACATGCACCTGGTCGACCATGCCCGGGCGCACATCGAGGAAACCTACCGGCGGCCGCTTCACGACCGGGCGCTGCGCCGGCTCCTCACGCTGATCCTTCCCTATCCGGGCCGGTTCCGGCTGGCGATGCGGTTCGCCGCACTCGGCCGGCCGTTCGCGGGCCTGTTCCGGACGGGGCCGGCGGCGCGGTTGGGCGCCATGCTGCGGCTGGCGCCGACGTCGCTGCCCGCCGCCGAGCGCACGCCGCGCCCTCACGTGATCGCGGCCGAGGGCCCGGTCCGCAAGCGCGTGGCGCTGATGACGGGCTGCGTGCAGTCGGTGATCGCGCCGGACATCAACGCGGCGGCGGTCAGGCTCTTGTCGAAGGCGGGCGTCGAGGTGGTGATGCCTGCGGGGGAGGGGTGCTGCGGCGCGCTCGTCCATCACATGGGACGGGAGGCCGATTCGCTCGCCGCCGCGCGCGCCAATGTCGATGCCTGGTGGCACGAGATCGAGCGCGGCGGGCTGGATGCCATCGCCATCACCGCCTCCGGCTGCGGGACCACGGTCAAGGACTACGCGCACATGCTGTCCGGCGATCCGCAATACGCGGACCGGGCGCGAGAGATCGCCGAGCGGGCGAAGGACATCTCCGAGGTGCTCGCCGACTGCGATCTCGGCGCTCCGGTGCGCGCGGCCGAGGCGGCGGTCGCCTACCATTCGGCCTGCTCGATGCAGCACGGCCAGAAGATCAAGACGGAACCCCGGGCGCTCCTGACCGGTGCGGGCTTTCGCGTGGTGGAGGTGCCGGAGGGCCACCTCTGTTGCGGCTCGGCGGGCGTCTACAACATCCTCCAGCCTGAGATCGCGGAGAGGCTGAAGGCGCGCAAGGTCGGCAACATCGAGCGGACCGGCGCGGACATCGTCGCCACCGGCAACATCGGCTGCATCACGCAAATCGGATCGGGGAGCGAGCGGCCGATCGTGCATACGGTGGAACTGCTCGACTGGGCGCATGGCGGACCGGTGCCGCGCGGCCTTGCCGGGCGCGAGGATCTGCTGAGGGAGCGGCCTGTGGGCCCCATCGACGGTGCGGAAACGAGCCGGCAGGGTGTCGACGTCATCGTCACGCCCTGAACCGCCGTCAAGGTGATGACCCGGCGGGAAGCGGCGTACCGGGTCGGTCCCGGGCAGCAGGCGGTCTTTCATGCGGGTCATCGGCGCAGCGCTTTTCCTTCTCCTCGTCGCGGTTGCGCCGGCCCGCGCCGATGCAGCTCAGCTGGCGGAAGAACCGGGCCACCTGGTGCGGGCCGACGACGGGTTCACCGCGGAAGCTGGAGATGAGGCGACCGCCGAAACCGGGACGCAGCCAGACCCCAAGCCCGAGATCGCCCGCCTGTGCGGGCTCCTCACGGCCGCGGCCGAGGCGAACGCGGTACCGGAGGAGTTCTTCATCCGGCTGATCTGGGCGGAGAGCCGGTTCGATCCGAACGCGGTCAGCCCGGTCGGAGCCCAGGGCATCGCCCAGTTCATGCCGTACACGGCGAAGGAGCGGGGGCTCGACGCGCCGTTCGAGCCGGAGCAGGCGCTGCCGGCGTCGGCCTCGTTCCTCAAGACGCTGCACGACCGGTTCGGTCACTGGGGGCTGGCGGCGATGGCCTACAACGCCGGGCCGAACCGGGTGGACGGGTTTCTCGGGGGTGGGTTCCTGCCCTCCGAAACGCGCAACTATGTCTACGCCATCACCGGCCGGTCGGCGGAGTTCTGGCGGGCCCGGCGGCGGCAGGCCATCGAGGACGCCGCGCTGGAGCTGACCCTCAACCCGCATCCGCCGCTGGTGCTGCCCGAGCCTCCCGTGACGAAGCCGGGCGATCCGCAGCCGATCGTTGCCGGCACCGTGTCGGCCGCGGCCGGAGGCGTGGTGCCGCATCCGGGAGCCGCGGGCGAGGCGGACGGTGCACGTGCGGCGGTGCCAAAGGCCCGCCCCGCCGATCTGCCGGTGCCACCGGTGGACTGCGCCACGCTGGTGGCGGAGCTCGGCAGGGGGCGGGCATCGCCACGTCCGCCGGAAAGTGGCGGGTGGACGCCCTGGGGCGCGCAGCTCGCCGGCCACGCCAACCCATCCATCGCCATGCGGCAGTTCTCCCGCGCCCAGGCCCGGCTCCCCGGCGACCTGAGCGGCCGGCCGCCGGTGGTCATCGCGAGGCGGGTGCCGGGAATGGGACGCCGCGCCATCCACGCGGTGCAGCTCGGTGCGCCGTCGCGCACGGAAGCGCGCGCGCTGTGCAAGCGCATCGGATCGGCCGGGCTGCCCTGCGTCGTGGTGCGGAACTGAGGCCGGCGACCGGCGACTGCGGGCGGCCCGCGATGCTGTGTCCCAAGCGGAATGACCGTCCCGGCATTGACACCCGCGGCGCGCCCAAGTAACCATCTATGCAATCGATTGCATTCTGGTCGCGCATTTATCGAGATTGGATATACGCGACCTTGCGCCGTCCGCCCCCGTGGACGGAAACTCGGAACATCGGGCCGGATTGAAGAGCCCAAGCTCGTGGGAGGAGAGAGCATGACCAACATCATCACGCCGGGTGGCCCGGTGGCCGGCGCCTCTCTGGATCCGAACTGGAACTGGAAGCGCGCGATCCCGTCCTACGGGCACACCAGCGTCGACTTCGAGCGCCGCGTGGATCACGACCGGCTGCGTGCCTACCGGCTGGGCCGGGCGCGTCAGGCGCTGAAGAATTCCGGATGCGGCGCGCTGCTGCTCTTCGACGTCAACAACATCCGCTACGTCTCCGGCACGAAGATCGGCGAGTGGGAGCGCGACAAGCTCTGCCGCTTCACGCTGCTGGCCGGCGACAACGACCCGGTGGTCTGGGACTTCGGCTCCGCCGCCGTCCACCACAAGCTCTATTGCGACTGGTTCCCGGAAGACAACTGGCGCGCCGGCGTGCTCGGCATGCGGGGCACGATCCCGCCGTCCTTCGGGCTGATGAAGATGCACTCGGAGGAGATCATGGATCTCCTGCGCCAGGCCGGCGTCGCCGATCAGCCGGTGGGCATCGATCTCGCCGAGACGGCGATGATGTTCGAGCTGCAGAAGGCCGGCATGACCGTCGTCGACGGCCAGCAGATCATGCTCGACGCCCGCGAGATCAAGAATATCGACGAGATCGTGCTGCTGAACCAGGCCGCCGCCATGGTTGATGGCGTCTACCACATGATCTACGAGGAGCTGAAGCCGGGCGTCCGCGAGAACGACATCGTCGCGATGGCCAACAAGATGCTCTACGAGATGGGCTCCGACGACGTCGAGGCGATCAACGCGATCTCCGGCGAGCGCTGCAACCCGCACCCGCACAACTTCACCGACCGGCTGCTGCGCCCGGGCGACCAGGCCTTCTTCGACATCCTCCAGTCGTACCAGGGCTATCGCACCTGCTACTACCGGACCTTCAACATCGGCAAGGCGACGGACGTCCAGACCGACGCCTACAAGCAGTGCCGCGAGTGGCTCGACAAGGCCATCGCCATGATCAAGCCGGGCGTGTCCACCGACAAGGTCGCCGCCGTCTGGCCGAAGGCGGAGGAGTTCGGCTTCCCGAGCGAGCTGGCCGCGTTCGGCCTGCAGTTCGGCCACGGGCTTGGCCTGGCGCTGCACGAGCGGCCGATCATCTCCCGTCTCGTCTCCCTCGACAATCCGATGGAGATCAAGACCGGCATGGTCTTCGCGCTGGAGACCTACTGCCCGGCCACCGACGGCTACTCCGCCGCCCGGATCGAGGAGGAGGTCGTGGTCACCGACACCGGTTGCCAGGTGATCACCCACTTCCCCTCCGAAGAGCTGCCGATCGCCAACCGCTACTGAGCGGGTCCACCTTTAGAAGAGGGAGGCTCCGTGGTGAACGCACGGACCAAACGTTCGGCCAAGTCCGCGTCGGCGGCGGCCCGGAACGACGATATCGGCGAGGACGTCCGACTCGCGCTGTATCGCAGCCAGGTCGAGATCCGCGACTGCGAGCAGCGCGCCTACGACCTGTTCCTGCAGAACCTGGTGAAGGGGACGAGCCATCTCGCCCTCGGACAGGAGGCCATCGCCGCCGGCTTCGGCGTTGCGATGAAGCCGGGTGACAAGAGCTTCTGCACCTATCGCGGCCATCACCACACGCTGGCCCGCGGTGTCTCCATGGAGAAGGTGCTGGGCGAGCTGATGCAGCGCGACAACGGGCTGATGCGCGGCAAGGGCGGCTCCATGCACCTGGCGTCGTCGGAGCACGGCGTGCTCGGCTCCTACGCCATCATCGGCGCCCACCTGCCGCTCGCCTGCGGCTCGGCGCTGCGCGCCCAGTACATGGGCGACGACGACGTCACCGTCTGCTTCTTCGGTGACGGCACCACCAACATCGGCGCCTTCCACGAGGCGCTGAACTTCGCCGCGGTCTACAAGCTGCCGGTGGTCTTCGTGTGCGAGAACAATCTCTACATGGAGTACACGCCGATCGGCGAGGTGACGGCGGTCGAGCATCCCGCCGCCGACCGCGCAGGCGCCTACGGCCTGCCGTCGATCATCGTCGACGGCAACGACGCGGACGCGGTCTACCGCGCCGCCCAGGAGGCCTTTGCCAAGGCGCGGGCCGGCGACGGCCCTTCGCTCATCGAGTGCAAGACCTACCGGCACTCGGGCCACTCCCGCGCCGACCCGGGCAAGTACCGTCCGGAAGGCGAGCTTGAGAAGTGGAAGGAGCGCGATCCGCTCAAGATCTACCGCCAGAGGCTCGCCGAGTTCGGCGTGTCGGAGGACCAGATCAAGGCGATCGAAGAGGCTTCCAAGACGAAGGTCGACGAGGCAACGGAGGCCTGCAAGGCAGCGCCGCCGACGCCCGAGGATCTCCTGTTCACCGACGTCTATGCGGATGGAAAGTGGTCATGGCGGAACTGACCTATCGCGACGCGGTCGCGCGCGGCATCGCCCAGGAACTGAAGAACGACGAACGCGTCATCTTCCTCGGCGAGGACGTCGCCAAGGCGGGCGGCGTGTTCAAGGCGACCGTCGGCCTCTACGAGGAGTTCGGGCCGACCCGCGTCCGCGACTGCCCGATCTCCGAGCAGGCGATCCTGGGCGCGGCCATGGGCGCGGCGATGACCGGCATGCGGCCGATCGCCGAGATCATGTTCTCCGACTTCCTGGCGGTTTGCTTCGACTACGTGGCGAACGAGTTCCCGAAGGCGCGCTACATGTCGGCGGGCCAGCTGGAGTGCCCGCTGGTGGTGCGCACCGCGAACGGGGCGGGCTCGCGTTTCGGTGCCCAGCACTCCCAGTCCATCGAGAACTGGGCGATGATGATCCCCGGCCTGAAGGTGGTGGCACCCTCGACCCCGGCCGACGTGGTGGGGCTGCTCGCGGCGGCTGTGCGCGATCCGGACCCGGTGATCTTCTTCGAGCACAAGTCGCTCTACGCGACGAAGGGCGAGGTGCCGGACGGCGAGATCGTCGACACGCTCGGCACCGCCAAGGTGCTGCGTGAGGGCAAGGACGCCACCATCTGCGCGCTGGCGTTGATGGTGCCGCGCGCCCTGCAGGCGGCGGAGGAGCTGTCGCGGGAGCACGGCATCGAGGCCGAGGTCATCGACCTGCGCTCGCTGGTTCCCCTCGACACCCAGACCATCCTCGGCTCGGTCGGCAAGACCGGCCGGCTGTTCACGGTGGAGGAGAATCCCCGGCTCTGCGGCTGGGGCGCGGAAATCGCGTCCATCGTGGCGGATGAGGCCTTCTGGGATCTCGACGGCCCCGTGGTGCGCATCACCACGCCGCACATTCCGCTGCCGGCAGCCGACAATCTGGAGGACATCGTGCTGCCCACGGTGCCCCGTATCGTCGAAACCGTGCGGACCTCGCTCGGCTGAGGCCGGGCGGGCAACAAAGTCGAAGCCAACGGGCCGAGGCGCGACGGAAAGCCGTCGCTGCCGCCCGCCAGCAGGGAGGACTTCCCCGTGGACAATAACGCAATGGTGGACGCGCCGACCGATCTCTATATCGGTGGCGCCTGGCGCGAGGCCTCCGACGGCGGCCGCTTCGACGTGTTCGACCCGGCTCGGGAAACGGTGATCGCCTCGGTGGCGAGCGGCACCGTGGACGATGCGCTCGCGGCGGTGGATGCCGCCGACGCGGCGTTCGCCGACTGGGCCGGGCGCAAGCCGCGCGAGCGCGCCGAGATCCTGCGCAAGGCCTACGATCTCATCATGGCCGACAAGGACCGGCTGGCCCGGCTGATCACGCTGGAGAACGGCAAGGCGCTGCCGGATTCCCAGAGCGAGATCGCCTATGCCGCGGAGTTCTTCCGGTGGTACGCCGAGGAGGCGGTGCGCAACATCGGCGAGGTCATGCGCTCGCCGACCACCGGCGCCCGGATCCTGGTGCATCACAAGCCGGCCGGAATCGGTCTCCTGGTGACGCCGTGGAACTATCCGGCCGCGATGGGCACCCGGAAGATCGGCCCGGCACTGGCGGCCGGCTGCCCGGTGATCATCAAGCCGGCGTCGGAAACGCCGCTGACCATGCTGGCACTGATGCCGCTCCTGGAAGAGGCGGGCGTGCCGAAGGGAGTGGTCAACGTCCTGCCGTCGCGCCGCTCGGGCGCCGTCGCCGATGCCATGCTCGGCGATCCGCGCGTCCGGGTGGTGTCCTTCACCGGCTCCACAGAGGTGGGGCGGACGCTCTTGCAGAGCGCGGCCCGCAACATCGTCAACCCGGCCATGGAGCTCGGCGGCAACGCGCCGTTCATCGTGCGCGAGGATGCCGACCTGGATGCGGCCACCGACGGGGCGATCCTGGCCAAGATGCGCAATCTCGGCGAAGCCTGCACGGCGGCGAACCGGTTCTTCATCCACGACGCCGTCTACGACGCCTTCGCGGAGAAGCTGACGGCCAAGATGGCGGCCATGAAGATGGGCTACGGCCTCGACGAGGGCGTCACCGTCGGATCGCTGGTCAACAAGTCGACCCGTGAGAAGGTGGTTTCGCTGGTGGAGGACGCCACCTCCAAGGGCGCCAAGGTGACCACTGGCGGCACGCTGCCGGAGGGGCCGGGCTTCTTCTATCCGCCGACGGTGCTCACCGATGTCAGCGACAACGCGGAGCTGATGAACGAGGAGATCTTCGGTCCGGTGGCGGCGCTGCTGCGCTATTCCGACGACGAGGAGCTGGTGCGCCGCGCCAACGACACCGAGTACGGCCTCGTCGCCTACCTCTACACGCAGGATGTGCCGAAGGGGCTGGCGCTCGCCGAGCGCCTCGATTTCGGCATGGTCGGCCTCAATCGCGGCCTTGTCTCCGATCCGGCGGCGCCGTTCGGCGGCATGAAGCAGTCCGGCATCGGCCGCGAGGGCGGCCACGAAGGCCTGATGGAGTTCCTCGAGACCCAGTACGTCTCGGTGGAATGGTGAGCCGAACACAATAAGCGACGGGGAGGCCGCCATGGATGTTCTGATGCCGCAGATCGGCGAGACGGTGACCGAGGGCACCGTGTCGACGTGGTTCAAGTCGGTGGGCGATGCAGTCGCACCGGGCGACAATCTGTTCGAGATCGAGACCGACAAGGTCGCGATGGAGGTGCAGGCGACCGAGGGCGGCGTGCTACTCGCGGTCCATGTCGGGTCCGGCGAGACCGCCCCCGTGGGGGCCGTGGTGGCGGTGATCGGCGAGGCGGGCACCAAGGTTGAGGCGCCGGCGAAGACGCCTGCCCCCGCCAAGGCGGAGACACCGGCCGAAGCCAAGCCCGAGGCGCCGGCGCCGAAGCCCGCCGCGAAGGCCGGCAACGGGGCCGCCGCGCCGGCAAAGCGTGCACCGACCGGCCCGGCCGAGGAGCGGCTCGACCCGTTCCGCCCGGTGCAGGCACCGGAGGGCTCCTTCGGCCCGGCGGAGGGACCGGAGGGCGTCAGGCTGACGCCGCTCGCGCGCCGGCTGATCAAGCAGAACGGCATCGATCTGTCCGCGCTTGCGGCGCGCGCCCCGGGCAAGCGCATCTCCAAGAAGGACGTGATCGCGGCGATGGAGCAGGGCGTGGGGCAGGCCGGGGGTGCCGCGTCCGCTGGCCGGTCGCTGGCGCCGGTGCAGGCTCCGCCCGTGTCGCACCAGCCTGGCGACGAGGTGGTTGCGTTCAACCGGATCCGGCGGACCACCGCCAAGGCGCTGGGTGGGGTGTGGCAGGCCATGCCGCACGTCAGCCAGGGCATGGAGATCGACTTCGCCGCCGTCGACAGGGCGCGGCGTGGCGCCAAGGAGGCGTTCCGGGAGCGCCACGGCGTGTCGCTGACCTTCCTGCCCTTCGTGGCCCGGGCCGTGGCGATTGCGCTGGCCGAGTTCCCGAAGGTCAATTCGGCCTATTCGGAGGACGGGCTGGTCGTCCGCAAGGCGATCAATCTCGGCATCGCCATCGATCTCTCCCATGACGGGCTGGTGGTGCCGGTCCTCAAGAATGTCGACGACCTGTCGCTCTCCGGGATCGCCAAGCAGATCGACCGGCTGGTGAAGCGAGCGCGCAACGGCGAGCTCGGCCCGGACGATTTCGAGGGCGCCACCTACGCCATCACCAACAACGGCTCGTTCGGCACGACCTTCACCACTCCGATCATCAATCCCGGCAACGCCGCGATCCTGTCCATGGACGCGATCATCAAGAAGCCGGTGGTGATCGACGTGGATGGCTCCGACGTCATCGTGCCGCGCCCGGTGGGCATGCTGGTCCAGAGCTTCGACCACCGGGCCTTCGACGGCGCCTACTCGGCCGCCTACCTGTCGCGGCTGAAGGAGCTCCTGGAGCGGCGCGACTGGCAGGCCGAGATCGGCTAGGGCGAGGGCGACATGGCCGACACCGCAGAGTTCGACATCGTCGTTGCGGGGGGTGGCCACAACAGCCTCATCACCGCGGCCTACCTGGCCAAGGCCGGCCTGTCCTGCCTGGTGCTGGAAGGCCAAAAGGCGGTGGGCGGCAACACCGCCACCGACGAGGTGACGCTGCCGGGCTTCCGGCACGACACCTGTTCCACCGCGCACAACCTGATCCAGGCGAGCCCCATCCTGAGGGATGGCGAGCTGCCGCTCGGCGACTACGGGCTCGACTACATCCTGCCGGATCCCGTGGTGCACATGCCGTTTGACGACGGCACATCCATCACCCAGTGGCGCGACATCGAGCGCACCGCGGCGGAGTTCGCCCGGTTCTCCGAGAGCGACGCCGCTTCCTACAAACGCTTCATCGCGGAGTACCAGGCCGTCGCGCCGATCTTCTCGGCGGCGAGCTACACGCCGATCGGCTTCGGCCCGTCGCTGGCCGAACGGCTCGCCGAGCATCCCGACGGTGCGATCTGGCAGAAACGCATCGCCCTGTCGGCCTGGGACATCATCCGCGGCACCTTCGAGCACGAGCGGGTGCGCGCCTTCCTGCTGTGGATGGCCATGATGACCATGGTGCCGCCGGAACAGGCCATGTCCGGCCGGCTCGCCTATTCGCTGGTGGCTGGACGGCAGAGATGGAGCTGGACGCTGCCGCGCGGCGGCTCGGCCGCGCTGCCCGACGCGCTCACCGGCTACATCGAGGCGAACGGCGGCGCGATCCGCACCAATTCCTGGGTGAAGCGTCTCATCGTGGAGAACGGCCGCTGCGTCGGCGTCGAATGCGCCGACGGCTCGGTGCATCGCGCCCGCAGGGCGGTGGTCTCGACGATCCACGTGAAGGACCTCCTGGGCATGGCGTCCGACGAGGCCTGGCCCGGCGCCTTCCGGGAGGCCGTCGACAGCTGGCAGAGCGGCATCGCCATGTTCGCCGCGCACTACGCCTCGACCGTTCCGCTCGAATTCGAGGTGGGCGGCGAGACCCTGCGGCCCTCGGCGGTCGGCGTCATGCCGAGCGTCGACCGGGCGCTACAGGTGGGCTCGGACGTGGCGCGCGGCCGGGTCAACACGGACGATCCGCCGCTCCTGGTCATGTGCTCGACAAGTGCCGATCCGTCGCGCGCGCCGGACGGCTGCCACACGGTGAAGGTGGTCGGCTTCCATCCCTACGACCTCGCCGAGGGCGCGGACCGGTGGGACGCCCTCAAGGAGGACGTGGCGTTGGCCAATTTGCGCCAGTTGCAGCGCTTCTCGCCGGCGCTGACCGACGAGACGATCCTGGGCCGCCACGTGAAGAGCCCGCTCGACCTGGAGCGGCTCAATCCGCACAACTGGCACGGCTCCTGTCATGGCGGCGCGCAGATCCCGGCCCAGGCCGGGGGGCTGCGGCCGGTCGCCGGCTGGGCCCAGCACCGGATGCCCATCGAAGGGCTTTACCAGACCGGGGCAACGACCCATCCCGGCGGCTCGGTGTCCGGCGGACCCGGCCGCAACGCTGCCATGGTGCTGCTTTCCGACCTCGGGATGCCGTTTCCCGCCGGATAGGCGGGCCGGCTCAGCGCCAATGGCGCAGTGCGAAAAACCCGCGCGCTTTTTCCCGATGCGTTCGCTACGATGTCGGATGGCCGCTCGCACCTGACGTGGGCGGCGATGACCGCCGAAGCCAATGGCCGGGCGGTTCGGGAGATCGAATCGACATGAACGAAGGCTTCAGCGGCGGGTGCGCCTGTGGTGCGGTGCGGTACGAATGCACCGATCCGCCCCGCCTCGTCGCGCATTGCCATTGCGAGGACTGCCGCCGGTCCAGCGGCACCGGACACACGACGCATGTGGTGGTGGATGAGGCCGCCTTTCACCTGACAGGCTCGGTCACGACCTTCCGCAGGGTCGGCGAAACCGGTCTTTCGGTCGAGCGCAGCTTCTGCCCGACGTGCGGGTCGCACATCGTGGCGCGCTATGCGGTGCGGGCGGGCAGCGTGCACATCCGCGCCTCCAGCCTAGACGATCCCAACGCGCTGTCGCCGAACCTGATCATCTATGCCAGCCGGGCGCTGGACTGGACGAGCATGGATCCCGCGCTGCCGGCCTTTCCGGAAATGGCGGTGGACTCGGCGCGCGCGCTCCTGGAGCAGTAGCGGGGTTCAGCGGTCCGTTTCAGACGCCGCAATGTCCGCGCTGCGGCCGGCGGAGGGGGTATCCCCGCGCGGGCCGAAGATCGTCTCGTTGATCGTGGCCGGAACCGGTCCGGTGGTCTGCCGGGGAACCATCTCGACCTCGAGAACCTCGTGGACGGCGGGCAGGGTGCCGCGCTCGGCGCCGAGCCGCTCCAGGATGATCTCCGCGGCGCGCCGGCCCGCCTCGTAGGTCTGGATGCGGACGGTGGTCAGCGGCGGAGTGGTCATGTCGGCAAATGGCATGTCGTTGTAGCCGGTGACCGAGACTTCCTCCGGCACCTTGATGCCCCGTATGGAGAGGGCCTGCAGCGCGCCGATGGCGAGCCGGTCGTTGGCGGTAATCAGGGCGGTGAACGGAATGCCCCTGTCGAGCAGCTCCAGGCAGCCCTCGCGGCCACTCTCCTCGTTGAAAGCACCGGCGAAGCCGATCAGGTCGCGCCATTTGCGCAGGCGGTGCTTCTTCGCTGCCCGGCAGAAGCCGTAGTAGCGAAACAGGCCGGTGGAGAGGCGCTGCGGCCCGGCGAGGTGGGCGACGGTGCGGTGCCCGAGCTCGACGATGTGGTCGACCGCCAGGGCGAGGCCGCCGGTCTCGTTGTTGATGACGTAGGACACCCGCTCATCGTCGATCATCCGGTTCACGGTGACGACCGGGATGCCGTCCTCCATGGCCTGGACGATGGCGGCATCCTGGCGCTGGGCGCTGGCGAGGATCAGTCCGTCGACGCCGCGGGCGCGCATGATGTCCATCAGCGTCCGCTCCTTCACCGGGTCGGAGTCGGTGTTGGCGATGATCGGCACGTAACCCTGCTGGGCGAGCGTGTCCTCGATACCGCGCAGGATCGGCGGAAAGATCATGTTGGTGATGTCGGGGACCAGCACGCCGATGGTCATCGACTGCTGGGTCCTCAGGCTGGAGGCGATGGAGTTCGGCCTGTACTGAAGCTCGCTGGCGATCCGGGTGATGCGCTCGGCGAGGGAGTCCGTGATCAGGTGCCGGGTCTTGGGGTCGAGCGCCCGCGACACGGTGGACGCATGCACACCCGCTGCCGCCGCGACATCCTTAAGCTTTACCCGGCCCTTAGCCATTCTCGTCCTCGTCGCCGCCCGGGCGGCCCATCTCGTCTGATCATACTGGCATAACACGCCGATTCGCGGGCGAAAACGGCATGGGCGGTGTTTCGGCGTGCGCGGAAAACCAAAAGCGCGGGCAAGGGGCGGTTGCAATCGGGCCCACGATATGGCACCGATATGCAAACGATTGCATAAGCGGCTGACGCGGCCTCCATGCCGGAGGGGCGCGAGGCGGCAAGAAGGTTCGGCGCGCGCGAGGAAATGCGGGTCGCGCCGTGCAGCGAGGGAGGGCCGGAATGAGGTTCGAAGCAGTGGCGTCCTGCGCCATTCGGCGATCGACCGTTCAGCGACGGGACCGATGGCGGCTGCGGCCGGCCGGGTGCCGTGCCGCGTTCCCGCACTCCTGACATCCACACCAAACACTTCCTGCGAAAGGACCCGCTCATGTTGGACAACAGGCATACGATCGGCTGGATCGGAATGGGCCGTATGGGCTACCCGATGGCGGAGCGGCTGGTGAAGGCCGGCAACTCGGTGCAGATCTGGAACCGCACCCGTGCCAAGGCCGAGCCGCTTGCCGAGAAGGGCGCGACCCTTGTCGACAGCCCGACGGATCTCGCCGGTGTCGACGTGCTCTTCACCATGGTGTCCACCGGAGCGGATCTGGAGAAGGTCTATTTCGGCGAGAACGGCGTGTTGTCCGGCGCCAACGGCAGCGTGCCGAAGATCTTCGTGGATTGCTCGTCGATCTCGGTCGAGGAGTCGGAGGCTATCCGCGGCCGTCTTGCCGAACGGGGCGCGGCGTTCGTGGCCGCCCCGGTGTCCGGCAACGGCAAGTGCGTGAAGGCGGGCAAGCTGAGCGTCGTCGCGTCGGGGCCGGAGGACGCCTTCACGACGGTCCGGCCCTATATCGACACCATTGCCGGCCGTGGCGTCTCCTATGTCGGCGAGGGCGAGCTCGCCCGCATCTGCAAGATCGCTCACAACGTCATGCTCGGCGTGGTGACCCAGAACATGATCGAGATCACGCTGCTGGCGGAGAAGGCCGGTGTGCCACGCCACGCCTTCCTCGACTTCATGAACAACTCGGTGATGGGGTCGATCTTCACCCGCTACAAGTCCAACGCGATGGTGAACCTCGACTGGACCACCACCTTCACGCCCTACCTGCTGCGCAAGGACCTGGACCTCGGTCTCGCCGCTGGCCGCGAGCTGGGCGTGCCGATGCCGTCCACGGTCGCCACCCGCGAGGCGCTGCAGAACCATTTCGGCATGGCCAACCTGCACGGCGATGCCGAAGAGTACCTGGCGAAGGACTTCCTGACGCTGATGGAAACCCATGCCCAGTATTCCGACATGACGCTGGAACCGGAGAACGTCCCGGTGCCCACCGGTCTGGAGGTTGAGGAGAAGGGCTGAGCCCCTTCGCGCTTGTGACTTCCCGAATGACAAGGCAGCCGGGGCATGACGACGTGCCCCGGCCGTTCTGCGTCGTGGCCCCTGCCAGCGGCCGATCTTGCCTGCCGCGGATCAGCCGCGGATGAAGGCCAGCACGTCGGCGTTGAATCGCTTCGGCTCGGTCTGTGCGAGGCCGTGCGAGCCACCCTCGTAGATCTTCAGCTCCGCGCCGGCGACGATCGCCGCGGCTTTCCTGGCGGAGGCGTCGATGGGCACGATCTGGTCGTCGTCGCCATGAATGATCAGGGTCGGGCGGTCGATGGCCTTGAGGTCCTCCGTGTAATCGACCTCGGAGAACTCGTGGATGCACTCGTACTGACCCTTGATGCCGCCCTGCATGCCCATCAGCCAGAAGCCGTGACGCAGACCGTCATTCTGCTCCACGCCATCGCGGTTGAAGCCGTAGAAGGGCGTCGTCAGACCGAGATAGAAGTTTGAGCGGTCGGTGGCCGTGCCCTGCCGAATGCCGTTGAAGGCGTCGATCGGCGTGCCTTCCGGGTTGGCCGCGGTCTTCAGCATCAGCGGAGGAACCGCCCCCACCAGGACGACCTTGGCGACACGGCTCGTGCCGTGACGGCCGATATAGCGGGACACCTCGCCGCCACCGGTGGAATGGCCGATCATCACCATGTCCGTCAGATCGAGATGCTCGATCAGCTCGGCCAGATCGTCGGCATAGCGGTCCATCGAGTTGCCGTCGAAAGGCTGGGCCGAGCGTCCGTGGCCACGGCGATCGTGGGCGATCACCCGGAAGCTGTTCTGGGAAAAGAACAGCATCTGCGCGTCCCAGGCATCGCCGCTCAGCGGCCAGCCGTGGGAAAAGACGATCGGCTGACCCGATCCCCAGTCCTTGTAGAAGATGTCGGTGCCGTCGCTGGTCGTGAAAGTCGCCATCACACAATCTCCATGCTGGCCGCAGCCGAACCCATGCCGGCTGGCCGGTTGATCGAAAGGGGATCTGCGCTGCTCGCCGGCATCGGCGCCTTTGGGGGCCGGGTCGGGGCCGCGTTCTCGTCACGCATCCCGTAGTTAAATCGTGCGCGATTAAATCGCGTAAGAGTCATATGTGATGCCCGGGTCGGGAGTCAAGCGCTTGCGATCCAATCGTGCGCGATTTAAATGAAGCTGGTAAGAATGAGGTTATGCGTATGAAACAGACGACCGACGCGCCGCAGGGTGGCGACGTTGCGGAAATGCTCTGCTTTGCGATCTACTCCGCCCAGCACGCCTTCAATCAGTTCTACCGCCCGCTGCTGGACCGGTTCGGACTGACCTATCCCCAATATCTGGTCATGGTCGCGCTCTGGGCGAGCGACGGGCGAACCGTCAAGCAGCTGGGCGCGGCGCTGCGGCTTGAATCCAACACGCTGACGCCGGTGCTGAAGCGCCTGGAGGCGCAGGGGTACGTGACGCGACAGCGCGATCCTGAGGACGAGCGCCAGGTGCGGGTGCGCCTGACGGAGGCGGGGAGGGCGATCCGCGAGGAGGCGAGCGCCGTGCCCCAGTGCGTCACCGACACGCTCGGCCTGGGCGACGCCGAAATGCGCGATCTCGTCCAGAAGCTCGCAGCGGTCCGTGACAGGCTGGCCGGCGCAACGCGCGGGTAGCGACGTCTCGCGGCCGCGCCGGTCCGGCGTAGCCGGGTAACCCGGGTCAGGCGTTGTGAGCGCGCTCCTCGCGCAGCTTCGCGAGGTGGGGATATTTCTCGGTGAGCAGCGAGCCGGTGTAGTAGGTCGGCTCGAACGCCGGATGGGCGCGCACGGCCGCAAGCCACGCGGCGACGCGCGGCCGGTCGGCCCACATGGTGTGGAGGTTGATGTCGTCCATCCGCACCATCACCGGCATCACCATGATGTCGGCGAGCGTGATCTGCGCGCCGAGCAGGAACGGCCCGCCGCTCTCCGCTATCCAGTCGTCCATGCGCGCCACCGACCGCGCCAGCCGGCCCAGGGCCTCGTCCATCTCGGCCTGCGGAAAGCCGGTGCGGCCCATCTTCAGAAGGAATTCCTTGCGCAGCGGCTTGGAGTCGGCGAGCGCCAGGAACTCCTCCTCGCTCATGGTCTGGAAGTGGGGGAGAAAGGCGAGGTTGTAGGAAGGGATGCGGATCGCCGGGGCCGGGACTTCGTCGATATAGCGCATCATGGAGCGCATCCGGCCGCGCTCAACCGGATCGGCGGGGGTGAAGGCGCCCAGCTCCGGCACGACCTCGTCGAGATATTCCATGATTACCGAGGAATCGATCACCACGCGTCCGTCATGGACGATGCTCGGCACCACGCCGTTGGGATTGATCCGAAGATAGTCGGACTTGAGCTGGTCGCCGGAGAACAGGTCGAGCTTGTGCTCCTCGTAAACGGTACCCTTGGCATTGAGGACGAAGCGCACCCGCTGGCTGCAGGTCGACTGCGGGGCGTTGTAGAGTACGAAATCAGGCATCGGGCGGTCCCACTGGCGGGTTAAATGACGGATGCCGCGACGTTGGCGCGTCGCGGCATCCGGAGGATATTCGGGGGCTGCTGCGGGTCAGTCCCAGTCGAGGAAGCGAGGCAGACGCCCCTTCTGGGCGAGGGTGCCCACAACTCCGAGCGGGAAATACAGCAGCACCAGCACCATGATCAGGCCGGTGGCGAGGATGTTGATCTCGCTGGCCCCCAGCGTTGCCGCGAAGAACTCGTTGAAGGCCACAATCAGGATGGCGCCGACGATCGGCCCCGTCACGGTTCCCTTGCCGCCGATGATGCACATCAGGACCATGTAGGCGGCGACCAGGATGATCAGGAAGATGTTCGGCCGCAGGTAGGTCAGGTACTCGCCCCAGATGGCGCCGGTCATGCCGACGAAGAAGGCGGAGACAGCAAAGGCGGCGACCTTGTAAGTGGCCGTGTCGATGCCGGCGCTTTCCGCCTTCACCTCGTCCTGGGAGATGGCTCGCAGGCCGAGTCCGAACTTGGAGTGCTTGATCCGGTAGCTGGCGACCACGGCGAGAAGCGCGATGACGAGCATGGCGTAATAGTAGGGGATCTTCGCCCAGCGCACGTCGAGATCGGTGACCGGAAGCGTCACGCCGTTGGCGCCGCCGACATAGCCCCAATTGTCGAACAGGATGCGCACGATCATCAGCAGCGCGATGGAGGAGATGATGAAGGTCGGCCCCCGCATCCTCAGCGTGATGGTGCCGACGCCAACGCCGACCGCGGCGGCCACCAGACCGGCCAGCGGCGCGGTGATGAGCGTGCTCACCCCCATCTTGGCGAGGATCATGCCGGAGACGTAGCCGCCGATGCAGAAGAACACGTTGTGGCCCAGTGACACGTAGCCGGTGTAGCCGCCAAGGATGTTCCAGCTCGACGCCATCGCCACGTACATGAGCGTGTAGAGCGCCATGTGGAGGGCATAGTTGTAATTGCCGACGAACTGGAGGGCCGGCAGGGCGATCAGCAGAATGAGGACGATGGCCGCGACCGTCCACGACCGGCCCCGCGCGCCGGACCGTGCCAGTCCGGCATTGTAGGCTTCGCGGGCCGACAGGACGTCGGCGACGGCGTCCGGGTTCTGGGTGGACGTATCAGACATGTTCGGGCTTCTCTCCGAAGAGACCTTGCGGCCGGACCAGAAGAATGACGAAGAGGGCGACGAAGAAGGTCATCGTCGACCAGGTCGCACCGGCGTATGCGCCGACGAAGGCGGAGATCACCGCGAGCAGGAAGGCGCCGATCACGGTGCCCTGCACCGAGCCCATGCCACCCAGCACCACCAGCGACATCAGGATCGCGATCCACTCCCAGTGCTTTGCCGGGAAGAAGGAGAAGACGAAGGAGACCAGCGACCCGGCCGCGCCGGCGAGGCCGACGCCGATGCCGAAGGAGATCAGCGACACGAAGTTGACGTTGACGCCGAGGAGCTCGGCGGCCGCCCGGTTCTGCGAGGTGGCGCGGATGGCGTAGCCGAGCCGCGTGTAGCGCAGGAAGGCGACGAGGCCGATGATGATCGCGATGGAGATCAGCCCGGCATAGAGCTGCCCCTTCGGCAGGAAGATGGTCCCGAAGAAGAAGGCATCCGTGGCGTAGTCGGGCGACGTCACGCGCTGGGTGTTGGAAAACATCGCGCCCAGCGCCCCATCCACCACCATCGCGACGGCGAAGGTGAGGAGCACGGTCATCTCGGAGTATTTGGCGCTGCGGGCCTCCTTCTCGAAGACCAGCTTGTAGAGGATCAGGCCGATCACGAAGAGGATGGCGGCCGAGATCGGCAGCGACAGGATCGGGTCGATGCCGAACAGCGTGAAGCACCAGTAGGAGATGAAGGCACCGGCGATGATCAGCGACGGGTGCGCCAGATTGACGATGCGCATCACTCCGAAGACGAGCGACAGGCCGCAGGCCATCAGCGCATAGACGCCGCCGAGGCACAGGCCGAGGATCAGGATCTGAAGGGTGTGTCCCATAACGGTCTCCTCAGGCCGCCGCCGACGAGCGGCCGCCCAGGTAAAGCTCCTGGATGCGGGGATCTGAAAGGATCTCCTTGGCGGGCCCCTCGAACAGGGTCCGGCCGAGATCGAGGACCACGCCCCAGTCGGAATTCTTCAACCCCATCATGGCGTTCTGCTCGACGAGAAGGATCGTCGCTCCCTCGTCGCGCAGCATCTTCATGATGTCGAACATGTCCTGGACGATCTTCGGCGCGAGGCCGAGCGAGGGTTCGTCCAGCATCACGATCTTCGGCCGAAGCAGCATGGCGCGCGCCATGGACAGCGTCTGCTGCTGGCCGCCCGACATGGTCCCGGCGAGCTGGTCCGCGCGCTCCTTGAGCACGGGGAAGCGCTCCAGCACCTCGTCGATGCGCCGCTGCAGTTCCACCCGGTCGTCGAGGACGAAGCCGCCCATGCGCAGGTTTTCGCGCACGCTCATCTTGGGGAAGAGGGCGCGCTCCTGGGGCACGAAGGCGATGCCCCGGCGCAGCACCTGGTCCGGCCGCATGCCGTTCAGCCGCTCGCCCTCGAACACCACCTCGCCCTCGCGGGGCTTGAGGATGCCGACGATGGCCTTGAGGAGCGTCGACTTGCCGGCGCCGTTGGGGCCGATGATGCAGTGGATCTTGCCCGGCTCCACCGTCAGGTCGGAGCCGTTGAGGATGGCCGGACCGGATCCGTAGCCGGCGACGACGCCGGAAACCCGGAGCAACTCAGACATGGGCCGCCTCCGCGTCACTGGTCTCCTCGGCGGCCGTCGAGGCACCGAGATAGGCCTCCAACACTTCCGGGTTGGCCTTGATGGCGTCGGGCGGACCGTCGGCGATGACGCGCCCCTGGGCCATCACCACGATGTGCTCGCAGAGGCTCATCACCAGCTCCATGTTGTGCTCGACGATGAGCACGGTGAGGCCGCGGGCATGCAGCGCGCGGATGTGCTCGACGATGTCGTCGAGCAGGCGCGGATTGACGCCGCCGGCCGGCTCGTCGAGCAGGATGATCTTCGGGTCGGACATCAGCAGCGCCGCGAAGTCCATGAGCTTGCGCTGCCCATAGGACAGGTTGCGCGCCTGCTCGTAGGCGAGGCGGGAAATGCCCAGGAAGTCGAGGATTTCCTCGGCCTTGGCGCGCTCCTCCTCGCTGATGGAGGGACCGACCAGCCGGGCGAATCCGTGGCTGGTGGCCTGAACGCAGAGATTTTCAAGGACGGTCAGGTCTTCCAGGCTGCGGGTGATCTGGAAGGTGCGCGACAGGCCGAGACGGGTGACCTTGTGCGGCTTGAGATGATCGATGCGCTTGCCGTCCAGCCAGACCTTGCCGGCGGTCGGCTCCATGGTGCGGCTGATGCAGTTGAAAGCGGTGGTCTTGCCGGCCCCGTTCGGGCCGATGAGTGCGGAGATCGAGCCCTTGGCGATCTCGAACGAACACTGATCCACGGCGCGAATGCCGCCGAAGTGCTTACACAGTCCCTCTACCCGTAACACGGTCGCGTCTCCAGGAGGCCAAATCGATGCGGTCTCGCAGGCTGCGGGACGGGCCTGAGCCCGCCCCGCCGGTTTGCCTCACCACTCGGGCTTGGGGTGCACGAGATCGGACACGCCCTCGAATTCGTCTGTCGGGTAGACGAACTTGAGCTGGCCATTCTGCCACTGGGCGATCAGGAAGGGGCGGTCGACCGGCAGTCCGACATCGTTCCAGGAGAACGGGCCGAGCACGGTGCGTGCCGGGTCTTCCTTGGTGCGGGCGTAGAGCCACTCACCCATCTTGGCGTTGTCGGTGCTGTTGGCGCCGATGACGGCCTGCTCCATGCCCTGGCAGACCGCGAACGGGATCGCGGAATCCTCGTCCGGCTTGTTGCCGTACTTCGCCTCGAAGGCTTCCTGGAAGTCCTGGTTGCTGAAGTCCTCGCCGGCCAGCTGGCCGACGAACGGTACGGCCTCGTGCCACGAGGTGTGGACGAGGGTGCCCTGCGCGGCATCGGCGCCGACGCCTTCCAGATACTCCGCCTGGGTGCCCTGGCTGAGATAGAGCATCTTCGGGTTGGCCCGGACCGTCTTCAGGGCGCGGGTCAGCTGCACGGCCTCTTCCGCAGACGCGGTCAGGCCGACCACGAGGTCAGCGCCGGAGTTCTTGATGGAGTTGGCGAGGTTGAGCCAGTCGGAGAAGCCCTCTTCCGGCCACTTCTCGGTGTAGACGACCTCCATGCCGGCATCGGCCAGATAGCCGGGCGACAGGTCCGCAACCTCACCGCCGCCGGGATCGGTCACCTTCTGGCCGAGCAGGCCGGCGGCGATGGCGTTGGCGAAGAAGTCGTCGGCGTGGACCAGCGCCGCCTTCGACGGCCGCTCGCCCTCGTCGACGAGGTTCTTCAGCACGCCCTCGACGCTGGAGCCGATATACTCGGCGGCGTTCTGCTGGAAATAGAAGATGTTGTCGTGACCCTGGGTGTAGATGCGCAGGGCGCCGCCGGCGGGAATCGGATGAACCATGCCGTTCTTGGCGAGAACCGCCGAGATCGGGAAGGTAAGCTTCGACGAGAAGGTGCCGAACACCAGATCGACGTCATCGACGTTGATGAAGCGCTCGTACTGGCTGAGCGCCGTGCCGATATCGGACCGGTTGTCGGAAATGATCAGGTCGAGCTCACGGCCGAGCAGGCCGCCCTTCTCGTTGATCAGGTCGACGCAAAGCTGGTAGCCCTTCTCATGCTTCTCGCCGCTGACCGAGAAGTTGCCGGTCAACGGCAGCGAGGCGCCGATCTTGATCGGATCGGCCGCATGGGCCCCGGCCGACAGGCCGAGCGCCGCAACCGCGCATAGCGTGATGGTACGGATCACTGGACGTTCCTCCCCTCTGGTAATGGTGACGTTGATCGCCACGCAATCGATTGCATGAATGCTGCGACGTTCTCCCCCGGTCGTCAAGAGGAGATGCGTCGAGGGGTGAATTTTAGCAACCCAACCATGGAATTGGTTCAGATTTCAGCCCACGGTCGTCGTTTGGCCTGTCAGGCCGAGTTCATTCGGGCCGTGCTTGACGGAATGCGGCGGCTCGAATAACCGATGGGATAGCTGTAAATGCAATCGTTTGCACATCCGTTTGCATATATAAATGGATGGGGGCACGTTGCGGGTCGGCGACCAGGGAAACCGGGCCTCGCGGCCAATGCGGGGGTGAATAGGAGGGCGGAGAGTGAAGCGCGATCCCGTCGTGCAGTCGGCAATCGACCACTGGGCGCCGCGCTTCGTGGCGAACGGAGTGCCGCTTCCGGACTTCGAGGAGGTTGCATCCACCGTCACACGCTGGGATGACTGGTGCGCCCTGTGGAGCGCCCGCGGTGACGTTCATGCCGGTCTTGGCGGGACGGCGCTTGGCGAGGGACGGTTGCTCTCGGCAGGCGAGCATTTCTCCACGGCGGCGGCCTGCTACCATTTTGGCAAGTTTCTGTTTGTGCATCGCCCCGAGGAGATGCGGGCGGCGCACGACAAGGCGGTATCCTGCCGGACCCGTGCCCTGCCGCTCCTGATGCCGCCCGGCGAACGGGTGGAGATCGCCTTCGAGGGTGGCGTGCTCGCCGGCAACCTGCGTCGGCCCGCAGGGGTGGACCGCCCGCCGCTGGTGCTGATGGCAATGGGGCTGGATTCGGCCAAGGAAGAGATGGACACCAACGAGGCCGTGCTGCTCGATCGCGGCATGGCGACCTTCGCCTTCGACGGGCCGGGACAGGGAGAGGCGGAGTACGACCTGCCGATCTGTCCGGAGTACGAGCGGCCGGTGAGCGCCATCCTGGATGTGCTGGTGGGGCGCCCGGACATCGATGCCCGGCGGATCGGGATCTGGGGGGTCAGTTTCGGGGGCTACTACGCGCCGCGCGCCGCCGCCTTCGACGATCGCATCCGCGCCTGCATAGCGCTGTCCGGCCCGTTCGATTTCGGCGCCATCTTCGAAACCATTCCCGGTCTCACGCGTCGTGCCTTCATCGCCCGGGCGCACGCGGCGGACGAGGCTGCGGCCAGGGCCGTCGCGGACCGGGTGACCCTGGCAGAAGCCGCGCCACGGCTCGCCTGTCCGCTCTACATTGTCGTTGGCGGAAAGGACCGCATCATTCCGCCGGAGCACGGCGAACGCCTTGCCTCGCTGGTGCCCGGCGAGGTCACGCTCAACCGCATCGAAGACGGCAATCATGTCGCCAACAACCGCGCCTATGCCTACCGCACGCAAGCGGCGGACTGGATGGCGCACAGACTGGGGAACGCCTGATGGCTGAACAATCCGGACGTCTCGCTGAAGTCACCGGCCACTGGCTGCCGCGCATGGAGGCGGCAGGCATTCCCTCGGCCACCGCGAAGGCGGTCACCGAGCGCACCGGCACCTGGGAGCGCTGGTGCGCGACGTGGTCGGCCGAAGCGGAGCGTCACATTGAGCTCGGCGAGGCGGCGGAGGCCGCCGGGCACGCGATCACGGCCGGCGAGCACTATGCCCGAGCGTCGCTGTTCTACCACTTCGCCAACTTCATGTTCTTCGACGACCTGGACCAGAAGACCCGGGCCAACGAGGCGAAGATCGCGGTCTACCGCCGTGCGGCGCCGCTCCTGTCGCCGCCGGCGGCCCGTGCCGAAGTCCCGTTCGAGGGCGGTCATCTGCGCGGCTATCTCCGCCGTCCGGGCATCGGAGAGGTGGGGGCGGTGCTTCTGATACCGGGCTCCGATTCCACCAAGGAGGAGTTCCCGGCGCTGGAGGAGGTCTTCCTGAAGCGGGGGCTTGCGACCTTCTCCCTGGACGGCCCCGGCCAGGGCGAAGGGCGATCGGCCGGCCCCCTGCGCGCCGACATTTCCACGGCGGTCGAGGCGGCGCTCGCCTATCTCGAGGCGCACGGGATCGCGCGCCGGACCGTCGTGCTGGTCGGGATGGCGTTCGGCGGGCACCTGGCGCTGCGGGCCGGCGCCACCGTGGGCGGTCTCGCCGGTATCGCCTCGATCAATGGTTTTCACGACCTGGGCGCCATCGTCGACCAGTTTCCGCCGGTCTATCGCGACAACATGGGGTTCGCGCTGGGCGGCGACAGCGCCGAGGACACGGTGGACCGCGCCCGCGCCTTCACGCTTGCCGGCACGCCGGCGCCGGACTGCCCGATCCTGGTTTTCCACGGGGCCCACGACAAGATCTTTCCCCCCAGCGAGGCGGAACACACCGCCGTCTGGGCGGAGGGACGGGCCGACCTGAGGATTCTCCCGGACGGCAACCACGTGTGCAACAACGTGCCCTGGGCCTATCGCCCGGCCACCGCGGACTGGGCCCGGGACGCGATCCTCTCGCAGAGGTGAGCAGCGACGCGGCGCGTGGCCCATTGCCAAGCGCGCCGCGTCCCCATAGATAGACAATCGACATCAAGAGTTGGGGGACGCCCAACGCCAACCTGCCGATCCGGGCAAGGTGGCACCCTGAAAGGGGGATGTGGCCGCGCTGGCAACCAAGCGGATCGGGCCATGAGCGTCGTCCCTCCAAGGAGAAGCGACGCACGGTGCCGATCAAGATCCCCGACACGCTGCCCGCCAGGTCGACCCTCGAGAACGAGGGCGTGATGGTGATGAGCGAGGCCGACGCCATCCGTCAGGACATCCGTCCGATGCGCATCGGCCTGCTCAACCTGATGCCCAACAAGGTCTCCACCGAGACCCAGCTCGCCCGCCTGCTCGGGGCGACGCCGCTGCAGATCGAGCTGACGCTGGTACGCATGACGGACCACGTGGCCCGCAACACGCCCGCCGATCACATGGATGCCTTCTACCGGCCGTGGGCGGAGCTTGCCGAGGAGCGCTTCGACGGCTTCGTAATGACCGGCGCGCCGGTGGAGCGGCTTCCCTTCGAGGCGGTGGGCTACTGGCGGGAGCTGCAGCAGATCTTCGAGTGGACCCAGAGCAACGTGCACCGGACGCTGACCATCTGCTGGTCGGCCCAGGCGGCGCTTCACCATTTCTACGGGGTGCCGAAGCACGAGCTGGAGGAGAAGGCTTTCGGTATCTTCCGGCAGCGCAATCTCGAACCGTCCTCGCCGTTCCTGCGCGGCTTCTCCGACGATTTCGCGATTCCCGTGTCGCGCTGGACGGAGGTGCGGCGGGAAGACCTGCCGCAAGACGAGGGGCTGAGGGTCCTTGCCGACAGCTTCGCCACCGGACTTTGCCTGGTGGAGGACCCGGCCCACCGCGCCCTGCACATGTTCAACCACGTCGAATACGACACGCGCACGCTCGCCGACGAGTTCGAACGCGACGGAAAGGGCGCGCTGCCCATCGACTATTTCCCCGGCGACGATCCGGAGCGGCCGCCGGAGAACCGCTGGCGCAGCCACGCCCATCTCCTGTTCGGCAACTGGGTGAACGAGATCTACCAGACAACGCCGTTCGACACCGCGCGCATCGGCACGGCAGACCGGTTCGGGCCGCACGACTGACACGCAGGCCCCGGCCTCACGCCCGCGCAACGAGAAAGGCCGCGCCTCCCGTCGGGAAGCGCGGCCTTTCTGCTGAAGGGGAAGCGGCGGAGCGCCGCGTCAGGCGACGGCGCGGGCGAGCGCGCAGCGCGACCAGAGATTTTCCAGCGCGGAGACCAGATGGTCGATGTCCGCATCGGTGTGCAGCGGCGAGGGCGTAATGCGCAGCCGCTCGGTGCCCTTGGGCACGGTCGGATAGTTGATCGGCTGCACATAGACGCCGAAGCTGTCGAGCAGGATGTCGCTGATCCACTTGCACTTCACCGGGTCGCCCACCATCACCGGCACGATGTGGCTCGGGTTCGGCATGTAAGGGATGCCGATGGCGTCGAGCCGGGCGCGGACCTTGCGGACATTTTCCTGATGCCGGGCGCGCTCGACCTGGCTGGTCTTCAGGTGCCGGATGGAAGCGGCGGCACCGGCGGCCACGTGCGGCGGCAGAGCTGTTGTGAAGATGAAGCCGGAGGCGAAGGAGCGCACGAAATCGCAGAGCGCGGTGGACGCCGCGATGTAGCCGCCGACCACGCCGAAGGCCTTGCCAAGGGTGCCCTCGATGACGGTCAGCCGATCCATCAGGCCACGGGCCTCGGCGATGCCGCCGCCGCGCGGGCCGTAGAGGCCGACGGCGTGAACCTCGTCCAGATAGGTCATCGCGCCGTGGGCGTCGGCCACGTCGCAGAGTTCCTCGATCGGGGCGATGTCGCCGTCCATGGAGTAAACGGATTCGAAGGCGACGAGCTTCGGTCGGCCGGGCTCGATGAGCGACAGGCGGCGGTCGAGATCCTCGGGACTGTTGTGCTTGAAGATCTGGCGCTCGGCGCGGCTGTGGCGGATGCCCTCGATCATCGAGGCATGGTTCATCTCGTCGGAGAGCACCACGCAGCCGGGAAGCTTGGAGGCGAGCGTCGTCAGGCTCGCCCAGTTGGACACGTAGCCGGAGGTGAACAGGAGCGCCGATTCCTTGCCGTGCAGGTCGGCGAGTTCGCGCTCCAGGAGCACGTGATAATGGTTGGTGCCGGAGATGTTCCGGGTGCCGCCAGCGCCGGCGCCGCAGCGCTCGATCGCCTCGTGCATGGCGGCCAGGACGGACGGGTTCTGGCCCATGCCCAAATAGTCGTTGGAACACCAGACGGTGACTTCCGAAGTGCCCTCGCCGCCATGCCGTGTGGCACGGGGGAAACTGCCGCGGTGACGCTCAAGGTCGGCGAACACGCGGTAGTTGCCCTCACCCATCAGGGCGTCGAGCTGGTCCCGGAAGTAGCCTTCGTAATCCATCTTCACCTCGGTCGGCCGGCCCGGCGGATCAATGCCGGTCCGTAGCGCGCAGTGCGGCCCTGTCGCCCTCTGTCTATCGGGAGGCCGATGCCACCCGCAATTTCGGCAAAACCCCATCCGTAATGTTCCTGATGTGGAATTGTTCAGGAACCTGGACGCGCGAATACCGTCATGCCGGCGGTGGCAGGCCGCCAACGCCGGTCATGCACCTTATACTTAGAAGGAATCCAGCCCTAATTTGCAAATCGTATTGCCGCTGCGTCGGTTGGACACAGCTCGCACGCACGTCGGGGGGAGGGAGCCCTATTCGCCGGTGAAGTCGGGCCGGCGCTTCTCGAAGAAGGCGGCCATACCCTCGTGCTTGTCCTTGCTGGCGAACAGCACCTGCAATGCCTTGCGCTCCAGCGTCAGACCGGCCTCCAGCGAGGAGTTCTCCGAGTGCAGGATCGCCTCCTTGGTGGCCGTGACCGCGAGCGGTGGCAGGCCGGCGATCGACTTCGCCATTCCGAGCGCGGTTTCGAACACTTCCGCGTCGGCCACCACCTGGCTCACCAGCCCGATCTGGTAGGCCTCCGGGGCGGAGATCGGCTTGCCAAGCAGGCAGATGCGCATTGCGTGGAACTTGCCGACGGCGCGGGTGAGGCGCTGGGTTCCACCGGCTCCGGGCATGATCCCGACCCGCACCTCGGGCTGGCCGAGCTGGGCGCTTTCGCCGGCCACGATGATATCGGCCATCATGGCGAGCTCCAGCCCGCCGCCGAGTGCGAAGCCGTTCACCGCGGCGATCACCGGCTGCGGCGTGTTGGCGACGGCAGCCCACAGGCGCTCCACCCGGCGGCGCGCGACCTCGACAGGATCGGCGTCGATGAATTCCTTGAGATCCGCGCCAGCCGCGAAGGACTCCTCGTTGCCGGTGAGCACGATGGCGCGCACGCCCGGATCGTCGGAGAGCGTGGTGAAGGCTTCCGCCAGGCCGCGGCGGGTTGCCATGTTGAGCGCGTTGCGGGCCTTCGGTCGGTTCAGGCGCACCACGGCCACGCCGTCCATCGGGCGTTCGATCAGAACCGGGGTCTCGGCATCGCTCATGGCGGTCTCCTTCGCATGCGACTTTACTCAGGCGCGCGAAGCTACCCGGTTTGGCGGCGCGGTCCAGCCCGAAGGTGCGAGAAGGCGCTGTTCGGCCTTGGCGCTCTACACGCGGGGGGAAAATCGGATAGGAAGTCGGCCGAGAGTTTCAACGAGGCGAGGGTTTGAGAATGCGCGACGTGACGGACCCCGACTACACGGTCGGCATCGTCGGAGCCGGCGTGATGGGCCAGGGCATCGCCCAGGTGACGCTTGCCGGCGGCATGCGGGCGATCATCTTCGATGCCAAGGACGGCGCGGCGGCAGCCGGCCAGGCCGAGGTCTTCAAGCGCATCGACAGGCTGGTGGAGAAGGACCGGCTGTCGGCCGCCGATGCCGACACGCAGAAGGCCCGGCTGTCGGTGGCGGCAAGCCTCGCCGATTTCGCCGGCTGCGACACGGTCGTCGAGGCGGTCGTGGAGAAGCTCGAGGTCAAGCGCCAGATCTTCGGCGACCTGGAAGACATCGTCGCCGAGAACGCGATCCTCGCCACCAACACCTCGTCGCTGCCGATCGCCTCGATCGCCCGGACCTGCCGGGTGCCGGGGCGCGTCGCCGGCATGCACTTCTTCAATCCGGTTCCGCTGATGCGGCTGGTGGAGATCATCGAGGGACCGGCCACCGACCCGGCCGTTGCCGCGCAGCTCTCCGAGCTCGGCAAGCGCATGGGCCGCACACCGGTGTCGGTAAAGGATTCGCCTGGCTTCCTCGTCAATCTCGGCGGCCGCGCCTACTACACCGAGGCGCTGCGGCTGCTCGACGAGGGGGTGGCGACGCCGTCCCAGATCGACGCCATCCTCACCGACTGCTGCGGCTTCCGGATGGGGCCGTTCGCGCTCATGGACCTCACCGGCATGGACGTGAACTATCCCGTCTCCATGATCGTCTACGAGGGCTTCCTCAACGACCGGCGGCTCGCGACCACGCCGCGCCACAAGCTGCTCTACGAGGCGGGTCGCCTGGGTCGCAAGACGAAGGCCGGGCATTTCGACTACGACGAGGCCGGCAAGAACGTCACGCCGAGCGACGCCGACTACGCGCCCTCCGGTGCGCCGGCGAGCAAGGTCGTCTGCGCCGAGGCGCCCGACGAGCCGGACGCGCTGTTCGCGCTCTGCCAGGCGGTGGGGCTGGAAATCCTCGAGGACGACGACGGCACCAGCCCGATCATCGGCTATCCGGTGGGCGACGACGCGACCAGCTACGCGCTGGAGCTGGGGATCGATCCCAAGCGCCTCGTCGCGGTGGACGTCTCGGCGGACACGGCGAAGCGCGTGACCCTGATGACGGCTCCCGGCGCCGACCCGGCACACCTGGACGCGGTGGCGGCGGCAATCGTGGCATCCGGCCGCGCGGTGACGGCCATCAAGGATTCGCCGGGTTTCGTCGCCCTGCGCATGCGGGCGGCCATCGCCAATCTCGGCTGCGCCATCGCCGAGGCGGGCCTCGCCACGCCCTCCGACATCGACCTCGCCCTGAAGCTCGGCCTCAACTACCCGATGGGCCCGCTGGAAATGGCGGGAGAGCTCGGGCTGGAAACCACGCTGGTGGTGATGGAGCTCCTGCAGGAGATTACCGGCGACGACCGCTACCGCCCGGCGCTGTGGCTGCGCCGCCGAGCGCTGCTCGGGCTGCCGATCCACACGCCGTCCTGAGGAGGCCGGCCCGGCCCGGGAGAGCGGCCGGGCGAAGCCGGATGGTCAGGCGGTCGCGGCACGGGCGTCCCGTGCCGCGACCAGGTCCAGCAGGCAGTCGGCCGCCTCGTCCGCTCCGGTAAGAGCGGGTGGGGCGGGCGGCGTCTCGGCCATGAGCCGGCGGATCAGGGTCTCCGCTTCGTCCGGCGAGGCATGCGGGGGAAGCTCGGCGGCGCGGCCGTGGCGGTTGGCCCAGGCCGTGAGTGCCGGCGTCTCTGGCCAGCCCTCGCGAGGCGTGTGCAGCAACCGGGCCCGGTTCGCGACCGTCTCCACGAAGGTACCGTAACCCGGCTTGGCGATCACGATTGCCGACGAGGCCATCAGGTCGATGTGGGTCATGCCGGCCTGGAGCAGCGGCTCCGGATCGGTGATCCAGTCGATCTCGTCCGGCAAGCCACTCAGGAAGTCCGCGGCCACGCCGGTCGTCCATCCGCCCCACGAAACGAGGCCGATGGGCTTGTCGGAGGAACCGCCGATGAGGGCGCGGATCTCGGCCTGCCGGTTCCGTCCGATCCTCCCGATGGGGCCGATCGTCCGGCTGTTGCCGAGCGAGGGCATGGCCATCGACGGTTCCGGCATCAGAAACACGTCCGCGGCGGCATAGGCGGTGTCGAAACACCGGATCGCAGCTTCGTCGACGGCGCCCTGCGGCAGGGTCGCTCGCAGCACGTCGGCCCAGTTGAGCGAACACAGCGCCAGGGCCGGGATACCGGCGCGGCGGGCGGCGACGAGGCCCGGCGCGGCGATGTCGGCGAAGACCGCGTCGGGCCGGAGGCGGGCGATGACCGCGTCGCTCTCGCGCACGGCGGCCTCGAACCGGGCGGCAAAGTCGCGATAGAGCGCCGCCGTCGCGTCCACGTCGACGGTGTCCGGTGCCGACATTGCCAGCGACGGATCGAAGGGGCCGGGCAACAGCGTCGCCCCGGCAGTCCAGAAGCGCCGAACCGCCCGTTCGGGAACGTCGGTGCGCAGCGTCACCTGGAGGTCCGGGACGCGGGCGGCGAGCGCGTCCAGCACACAGGTCGTCTGCATCATATGACCGAAGCCGTGGGCGGAGACGTCGGCGAGAAGACGCATGCGGCGGTCCTGTTTGGGGATGGGGGACGCGCGCCCCCTTCTTATCGTGGTCCCGATCGGATAAGCCTTCGAGACGGAAAGGCCAACAAGAAGGCGGTATCCCCTTGAGCTTGGACGACCAGCGCCGGGACCAGCTCATCTCCGAGCGCATCCTGGAAAGCATGCGCGACGGGGTCGTGACCATCGATCTGACCGGGCGGATCATCACCTTCAATTCCGCCGCCGGTCGCATCCTGCAGAAGAGCCCCGCCGAGGTCGTCGGCAAGTCGTTCGGCGAGATCTTCCTCACCGAGGAGAGCTTCGACGACTTCAACGAAGTCGTGTTCAAGGCGGTCTACGAGGCGGAGACCACCCACACCACCGAACTTGCGCTGATCGTCGACGACAACAAGGTCAACCTGTTCGTCTCCTCCAGCTTCCTGATGATCGAGGACGACAAGGGCGAGGACGAGCGCTACGGCGTCGTCGTCGTGTTCTCCGACATCACGGAGGAGCGCAAGCGGCGCAAGATCAAGCGGCTCTTCGGCGAATATATCGACCCGCGCATCGTCGACCGCATTCTGGCGCGCGGGGAGGTCGACCAGACCAGCCGGCGCGAATGCATGACAATCTCCTTCGTCGACATGCGCGACTTCACCGGCTGGAGCGAGCGCCTGCCGCCGGACTGGCTGATCGATCTGCTGAACCGCTTTCTCGCTGCCATGGCGCAGCCCATCGCCGGCGCCGGCGGCATCACCGACAAATATATCGGCGATGCGGTGATGGCCTGCTGGGGGCCACCCTTCACCGATGCCGAGACCCAGGCGGTGGATGCCTGCACGGCGGCGCTCGGCCAGATCGCGGCCCTCCAAGGCCTGCGCCGCGACCTTGCGGAGGCCGGCTTCTCCACGCCGGAACGGATCAACGCTGTCGTGGGCGTCGCCACGGGCGAGGTGATCGCCGGCGACGTGGGACCGGAAGCGAGCCGCAACTACACCGTCATCGGCAATGCCGTGAACCTGGCGGCGCGGCTGCAGGAGGCCGCGAAGTTCCTCGGTCACCCGATCATCGTCTCCCAGGAGACGGCGCGGCGTGCCAGCGAGACCTTCGTGTTTCGCGAACTGGAGCGGATCGTGCCGCGCGGCAGCCACAGCGCGGAAAGCGTTTACGCGCTGCTGGGGCGCGCCGACGAGGTTGCCGATGACGTGCGCGAGGCGGCCGCCCTGCACGAAAAGGGGCTCGAGGCGATGTACGCCCGGGACTGGACGGGCGCGGCGCGGCTCTTTGCCGAGTGTCTGGCGCGCGATCCCGACGATGCCTCCGCCGCGCTGCAGGCGAAACGCGTCGCCTACTATGCCGACTGCCCGCCGCCGGCCGACTGGGACGGGGTCTGGAGGGAGCCGGGGCTCGTCGCTTCCGCCGCCGCGCCGAAGTAGCGCAGCGTCAGGCAGGTGATGTCGTCGGCCTGGTCGGCGCCGCGCTCGAAGTCGCGCAGCGAGGCCAGGACCGCGCGTCCGAGCCCGTCCACCGGCGTGGCGCTGGCCTGCGCCTCGAGCAGCTTTTCCAGTCGGTCCTCGCCGTAGGCTTCGCCGTCGATGTCGAAGGCCTCGGTCACGCCGTCGGTGAACATGAACACCGTGTCGCCCGGCTCCAGGGTGATCGAGGCATCCCGGTAGACATGGTCCTCCACCACTGCCAGCGCCGGATCGCCCGTGCGCGCCAGCGGCGTCAGGCCGCCGCGCTTGCGGTGGATGACGTAGGGCGGGTTGTGGCCGCAGTTGGTGTAGGTGAAGACGCCGGTCTCGCAGTCCAGGATGCCGTAGAACAGCGTCACGAACATCATCTGGTCGTTGTCCGCGGCCATGAACTGGTTGACCTGCGTGACCGACGCGGCCGGTGAGCTGGTGAACAGCGCCGTCGCCTTCACCAGCGTGCGGGTGATGGCCATGAACAGCGCGGCCGGCACGCCCTTGCCCGACACGTCGGCAACGGCGATGCCGAGATGCCGGTCGTCGATCAGGAAGTAATCGTAGAAATCGCCGCCAACCTCCTTCGCGGTCTCCATCAGCCCATCGATGGCGAACGCCTTGTGCGGGGGCAACGGGTGCGGCAGGAAGGACTGCTGCAGCTCGCGCGCGATCTCCAGCTCCTGCTCCAGACCCGCGAGCCGGGCCCGGGTGACGATGGCTTCCTGCAACTCCTTGACCAGGCCGGTCAGGCGAGAGTGCTGGTCGGAGATCCGCGCCGACATGCGCTGCAGGACCGTCGAAAGCACGTTGAGCTGATCGTCGGTGCTCTGCCGGGCACCGGTGCGGGTCGGGTCCTGCTTGCGCCGAACGATGGCCTGAAGGTCGTCGACGATCTCCGCGCGTCCGTCCGCTTCCAGCGTTTCGGCAAGGCGTTCCAGCTGGCGGCGGATGATGCGCTCCTGCCGCCGACGCTGACGCTCGACCTGCTGCTGCTGGTCCTGAAGCGCGATGGTGTTGCGCCGGAAGACGGATACGGCCTCGGAAATCTTGCGGATCTCGCCGCTGCCGGCGTCGTCGAGCGTCTCGTTGACGTTGCCCTTCGACAATCCGTCCAGCACGGAAATCGCGTGCTCCAGCGGCTTGAAGGCGTGGCGCATGTAGAAATAGAGGGCGAGGATCACGATGACGCTGAACGTGGCCACGGCGATCAGGCCGGAGCGCTGCAGCATCTCACCGGTTTCGAGAATTTCGGTCGAATCGCGGAGCGTCACCAGGGTCCCGATGGTGCCTCCCGCCATGTCCGCGACGGGCACGCCGGTGGCCAAGAGCAGCCGGTCGTCCGTGCGGATGATCTGGGCGTCCGCCGTGCGCGGCGGAATGTTTGGATCGACCTCCTGCCAAAGCAGTGGCGAGGTGCCCTCCACCATCCGGCCGCGGAGCGAAACCAGGTAGCTCGGCTCGCGCAGTGTTTCGGTGAAGCGGCCGAGGACGCGCTCCGCGTCGGCCGCCACGACGACGATCGCGACGATCTCTTCTCCCTGCAGCACGGGCGCGGCCGACGTCACGACGTAGGTGTCGGGGTTCGCCTGGCGCAGGCCGCCGAGCGGCGTACGCCGGCCGGAAATGACGCCGAGGGCCTTGGCGTCCAGGAGCAGGCGCTGCTCGATCTCCGCGGCGCTCGAATAGACCAGCTCGCCGGCTGGGCCGATGACCTGGATGTTGTCCACGATGTCATCGGGAAAGACGGCTTCGGCAAGAGCCGTTGAAACGGCATCGCGGGTGATCGGCTGGTCCGCCGGGATCCGGGAGGCGATCTCCACGGCGACGATCCGGAGATCGTCCGCTTCCTCTTCCACGAGGCTTTCCCAGAGGGAGCGCTGGCCGTCGATGGCGATCCGTGCAAGCCGCTCCTGCTCGAACTGGGAGCGCGCATAGCCCACCGCGACGAGGCCTGCGATGACCAGCAGGAAGGCGATGGACAGGAAGAGGGTGACGCGGGTGCGCAGGAGCATGGAGGGTCAGCTCCCTTCGCCGGTTGCGGTGTGGCCGGGCGCGCTGCGCGGCAATCGCTTGGAAATCAGGGCGTTCGCGGCGAGGGCGGCGAGAGCGGCGGTGGCGATGCCGGCGGTGAGGGTCAGCGGATCGGCGCCCGTCCAGAAACTCGCTCCGCCGAGCGCGCCGGCCCCGAGCAGCCCGAGCGTCATACCCGTCGCGGCGGGAAGGCTGTAGGTCCGCGATGCGAGCGCGGCCCAGACCAAGCCCAGCCCCAGGCCTGCGATTGGGGAGACGAGGAAGGCCGGCGCCGGGGTCAGGACGGCGAGCCAGACGGCGGCAACGGCGAGCGCCGCGCCGGCGGTCGCCGGGAGCCGTGTGGGCACCAGCCAGGGCAGGGTCATGGCGGTGGCGGCCAGGCCGAACTGCAGAGCCATGCCGGCATAGTTGTCGCGCATCACGTGGCCCGACAGGTGCACCTCCAGCCAGGCGGTGACCGCCAGGACCGCGATCAGCGGGGCAAGGATGTCGCTGGCCGCCGCCGGCCGCCAGGCGAACACCGTCCGGCTGGTCGGACGGTAGGGCTGCAGCAGACAGACGGCAGAGAGCGCGGCGATGGCGCCGCCGAGCGCAAGGAAGCCCGTCCGCCGGCCGAGGATTTCCGCGACAAGCCCGCCCAGGATCGGCCCGATGCCCCACAGGGCGACGAGCAGCAGGGCGCCCTGCCAGGGCCTTCGCGCCAGCCCGCCGGTCCGCGCGAGCAGGCTCCAGGCGCTTAGCCAGAGGCCGAAGCCGACGGCGATCCGGGCGGCCGCGAAGGGCAGGGTTTCGTGGATGGTGAAGGTGGCTGCGGTTCCGGCCGCGGCAACGAGAAGCCCGAGCACGACGCCGGCGCGCGGCAGCCACAGGGCGATGGCGTAGGCCGCGAGCACGCCGATCAGCCGGCCCAGGGCGTCGCCGGACAGGGCGAGCCCGATGGCCACCTCGGTGAGCGGGTCGGTGCCGATCCGGTCGGCCGCAAAACCGGCAACGAGCGGCCGAGCGGCCTCCACCAGGGCGAACACCGGAAGCGCCATCCAGCCGCCCCAGCCGTGCCGGCGCACGGGCTGCCGCAGATGGTCGAACCGGTAGGCGGCAAGCGGTTGCAGCGCGGCATCAACCCGACCGGAAAAGGTCTTGGTCACGTCGATGGCGCGGATCTCGTCGGCGAGCGCGGCGGCGTTTCGCGCCTGCCTGCGCACCGGGACGATGAGCCGGACGGCAGCCCGGCCGAGGGGGCGCAGCGGGCTGTCCTCGGGCGGCGGCGTGTAGTCGGCGAAGCCGCCGCGTCCGACAGCCCGGCTGGACGCGACGAAGCGGGCGCGCGGCAGATCGATGAGCTCGAGCCTGTAGATGCGGTACCACAACCCGGCCAGGAGGCCGGCGAACAGGCTCGCCGCCAGGGCGGCCGCCACGAGCCGCAGGCGCACCATGGTTGCTACGCCGTAGGACGGGTCGATGGCGATCTGGCCGACGACCGTGTCGCCCCGCCGGATGGGCACCGTCACCGTCGCGTCGAAGGCGACACCCGCGCGCCGGGTCTGCTGGAAGAGCGCCTTGCCGTCCGCATCGGTGATGGCGATCCCGTCAACCTCCGGATTGGCGGCGATGACGCCTTGGAGATAGCCGTCGACGCCATAGAGGTCGGCAAGCGGGATGCCGAGCTCGACAGCCCGGGAAACCAGACCGCCGATGGAATGGCCGATGGTGCCGACCACCTCGTCGGACGCGAAGCGAAGGCCGCTGCGGTCCAGCCGGTCGCCGGTCGTGAGCATCAGGGCGCCGACGGCAGCCACGATGAGGGCCACGGCGAAGCCGAACGCCGCCGCGGCGCGAGTGGATCTGTCCGAGCCGCTGAGATGCACCGCCATCAGATTTCGCTGTCGATGCGGCGCAGCGTGTCGACGGTAGCGTCGATTTCCTGCTTCGCGCGGTTCGATGTGGCAATGGCCTGCGGGAGGCCGCGGATCGCCGGATCGCCCGGGCCGGTCACGCCGTCCTGGCTGTCCAGCCGTCTGGCGAGCTGGCGGAAGTGGTGTCCGATTCTGCCGCCGAGGACGATCGCAAGCACGAGGGCGGCTGCGATGCCGAGGACAACGTATGGGGCCGCGCGCAAGGCGATGCCCGGCAGGTGGTGTCCGGGTTTGGGCTCCACCGAGCTGTCGAGGATCATGGTAATCCAGCCCGCCGTCATACCGAAATCATTCTCGATCGAGGTGCCGATCACCACCGTTTCCAGATACTCGACGCGCCATGGCCGTCCAGGGAGGCGCTCGTTGATGGCCTCCTGCCACGCCGGGGGGATCGGTTCGCCCAGCGCCCCGCGATCGGTTGAATAGAGCGCGGTTCCGTCCGGCCCGAGCACTTCGATCGCGTGCAGGCCGCTGTTGTTTGCGACGGTCTGTTCGAGAATCCGTTCGATGGGCTGCAGTTCGTTCAGCGGCAGCCCAAGGCTCAGATTGCGCTCGATCGTCTGGTCTAGGTCGGCAAGCACGAAACCGATCTGGGCATCGCGCAGCGACACCTCACCGCGCTCCAGCACGCGCGCCATCGTCGTCACCGACAGAATCAGCGCCACGACCGTCGTCGTCACGGCTATCAGGCTCACGGGTCGGGATACGCTCATCGGGAACCGCTGCTTCCTCGGCTTGCCGCGCGTGATCCTAGTCGCGGTGGGCGTTCGCGAACAGGGACGACCTTGTCCTGTTGTGGTCGTCGTGTACGGAGTATGCTACCGGACCGGTCAATAGTCGCATTCGGCGGAAAGTTCTACGCGTACGCGGCGACAACGGAAAGAAGGCGGCATGCGGCGACTTGCATTCGTCCTGATGGTGGCCCTTACCCCTGTCGTGCTCGCCGCGGTCGCGCTCGGCGCATACCTGAATTACGGAAGTATCCGCCAGAGCTATCTCGACATGGTGGGCGACCGGCTTGAGACCGTGGCCCGCCGCGTCGCCTCCGATTCGGAAAGTGCGCTGTCCATCGGCATCCCGCTGGCGGGACAGGCGACCCTGTCGCGACTGCTTCAGCGTGAGCGCGAAGCAGACCTCGTGCTTTCCTCCATCGATGTCGTCGACGCCACCGACACCATTCTCTTTTCCAGCGACAAGAGCCGGATCGGGATGAAGGAGACCACCGACCCGGAGCTGACCCTCGATCGCTCGGCGGCGATCCAAAACGCCTTCGAGACCACCGAAGGCACCGTGGTCGTTCGCGCCTCGCGCGCGGTCCTGGATTCCGAATTGCAGGAGCTGGCTGACGGCATCGAGCATGTCGCGATCTACGCCATGCTCGGCGCGCTGTTCGGCTCGTTTGCGGCCGTTCTGCTCGGGCTGAGGGTGCTATGGGCGCGCGTGTCGAACACCGCTGAAACCGCCGGTGGCCAGATCGTGCCGAAGGAAACCGTCGCCACCTTCCGGATGGTTGACGACGCGCACCGCTCCATTGCCCGCCAACTGGGTGTGGCCGAGGCCCCGAAAGAGGTGAGCTGATTTCATGCGGCGCTTCGACGTCATCATCCTCGGTCTGGTCACGGCCGTTCTGCTTGCCGCCCTCGGAGCCATCTCGTGGCAGTCCATCCGAGGCGCTGAGAATCTGCTGCTCCCTTCGCTGGACCGCAAGGCGGATGTCGTCGCGCGCTCTCTCTCCGGGCTGGTCGGCGAGGCGGTCGGCTACGGCATGACGCTCGACGAGATCGTCGGTGCCGACGAGGTCCTCGCCGAGGCGCTGACGGAGAATCCGGAATTCGCCTACGCGGCGATTGCCAAGCCCGACGGGCGGGTGGTGGCTCTTTCCAGCAATCAGCAGGATCACGATGGCGCCGCCGTCCTGTCCGACCTGATCGGCGAACTGCGCACCGTCACCGCGCCGGTCGAGGTCGATGGCCGCACCGTGGCATCCGTCGTCGTGGGCATTCCAAACGCGGTCGCGGAAACCCTGATCCGGCGCCTCTGGCTCGATATCGCGGTGCTGCTGCTGGTCTCGCTGCTGATCACGCTCGAACTCCTGTCCTTCGCCTTCACCATCTCGTCCGCCTCGCTGCTGCGTGGCCTGGCACGGCGTCTGAACGCTCTTGTGAAGCATGACTTCCGCCCGCACGCGCCGCTGGCCGGAACGGGGCCGCTGGCCGAGGAGGTCGCCAACGTCGACCACGAGATCGACCGGGTGCGCGCCGAGCACGCGCGCCTGACACGGGTCGCGGAAGCGAAGAACGACGAGGAGGCGCTGGCCGACCTGGAGCTGATGGAGCGACGCTACCACCTCTCCACGGAGCGCACGGATCCGCCGGTCAGCCTGATCGCCGTGCGCGCGCCGGTGTTTCTGTTCTTCTTCGCGGAAGAGCTCACCCGTCCGTTCCTGCCGAACTACATCAAGAGCTTTGCCGAACCGATCGCAGGCCTCTCGATCGAGATGGTCATCTCGCTGCCGATCGTTCTGTTCATGGCCATCGTCGCCATTGCGCAGCCCTCGCTCAACGGTATCACGGAACGCTACGGCCGGGCCCGCTCGCTGCGCGTCGGCGCGATCCTGGCGCTGTTGGGCTTCGTCGGCACCGCCTATTCCGCCGACATGCTGCAACTGATCCTGTTCCGGTCGATCACCGCGGTGGGCCTGGCGACCGTGTTTGTCGCCGCACAGGGCTACATCGTCGACCGGACCGGTTCGGTGAACCGGGCACGGGGCATCGGCCTGTTCGTGTCCGGCATCATGGTGGCCATGCTGTGCGGCCCGCCCATCGGCGGCATCCTGGCCGCCCGGCTCGGCCCCAGCGCGGCCTTCCTCGTCTCCGCCGGCCTGTGCTTCGCCGCCTATGTCTGCGCCTCGGTCGCCCTGCCCGGCGACAAGCCGGCGTCCGGCAGCGTCGCGCCGGGACTGCGGCTTTCCCAGGTGGGCGCCGTGTTGCGCCGGCCGGCAATGCTGCTGCTTCTCGCCGGCTGCGCGCTGCCGGCGAAGATGATGCTCATCGGCTTCTGCTTCTACTATCTGCCGCTGTCGCTCGCCTCGGCCGGCTTTGATTCAGCCACCATAGGCCGCGTGCTGATGCTCTACGGGCTGGCCATGGTGATCCTGATCCCGCTCGTCTCGCGGCTCAGCGACGATGCCGGCAAGCGCACGCTCTATGTGGTGATCGGTGCGATCCTGTCCGGTGCGGCCGTGCTGCACGTGTTCGTCTGGCCGGAGCCCTGGGGCGCGGCCATCGCCGTGCTGCAGATCGGCATCGCCCAGGGGCTGTCCACCACGCCACAGTCGGCGCTGGTGGGCGAGTTGGGCTCGCGCTACGTGCCGGACCTGTCCCAGGGCGGACTGTATGGCGTGTTCCGCCTGATCGAACGCGCCGGAACGGCCATAGGCCCCGCCGCGATGGCCTTTGTCTGGGGTGCCTACGGAGCAACCGCGGCGATCGTCGGCATGGGGCTTCTCGTGGCCGCCGGCGGCCTGCTGTTCGCGATTTCCGCGATCGTCACCGGGGGCGGGCGCACCGAAGCGTCGATGCCGGCCCGCTAGAAGGGAAGTCGGGGGGACCAATGAGGGGAAAGGGAAAAGACGCCATGACCGGCCGCACACTGACGCGCCGCGGCCTGCTTGCCGGCAGCGCCGCCGTCGCCCTGGCAGGCAGCCCGCTGGTCCGGACCGCGCTCGCGCAGGACGCGACGCCGCGCGAAGAGCCCTACACGATCTATCAGATCACCTTTCGCGGCCCCACCGACGTGGAGCGCGGCTTCGCCGATTATTTGAAGCAGCGTGGCATCCCGGTGGAGTTTATCGAGCGCAATGCCGATCTCGACCCCTCCCGCGTCGCCGACTTCGTCAAGGAAATCGAGGAAATCAAGCCGGACCTCGTCTACACCTGGGGCACGCCGGTCACCATCGCCACCTACGGCAAGGCCGCCGACAACGATCCGGCCCGCAACGTCACCGACATTCCCGGTGTCTTCACCATGGTGTCCACCCCGGTCGGGGCCGGAGTGGTGCCGACGCTGGGCTCGTCGGAGCGCAACATCACGGGCACCTCGCACGTGGTGCCGCCGGAGCCGCAGATCCGGGCGATGCAGTCCTACCGGCCGTTCAAGACGCTTGGCGTGCTTTACACACCGACGGAGCAGAACTCTGTCGTCATCGTGTCCTCGCTGCGCGAAATCGCCGACCGGATGGGCTTCAAGCTGGCCGAGCGCACCTTCCCGCTCGACGCTGACGGCAAGCCCAGCACCGACACAGCCGGCGACCTCGTTCGCGAGCTTCATGAAGATGGCGCAGAGTGGCTGTACTACCTGCCGGACACGTTCCTCTCCACCAACATCGACAAGGTGGCTCCGGTGGCGACCGAGCTCGGCATTCCCGGTTTCTCCGCGACGGAGCTCCTGAAGAACGACGCGCTCGTTAGCCTAATCAGCCGCTACTATTCGCTCGGCCAGCTGACCGCCCACAAGGCCGAACAGATCCTGGTGCAGGGCGTGGCGCCTGAAGACATCCCGATTGAAACGCTGAAGCGTTTTTCGCTGATCATCAACATGCCGCTTGCCCGCAAGCTGGAGCTCTATCCACCGCTTGCGATGCTCAATTACGCCGAAGTCATCACCGGCTGAGCCACCGCGCCGGGCGCCGAGGGAAGAAACATGGCCGCTCTTGCGACCCTGGACGAACCGATCGAAACCGTGGCGCTCGGCATGGGCGACATCGAGGCGATCGACGGTCTCTTCCGCGCCACGGTGGCGGCTGTCCCGAACCCGGCCGCCGTGCGACCGGACGAGCCGGCCTTCTTCGAGGAGGTCCTGGACAGGGGCGGGGAGATCGTGGGGCTCACGGTTCACGGTGCGCTGGTCGCCTACGGCGTGCTGCGACCGGAATTCCCGGATCAGCATGACCGGCGCGGCCTTTCGCGGCTGGTGCGCGACGACTGGCCGCTCTTCGTCACCGACGGGTCGGCGGTGCATCCGGCCTACTGGACCCATTCGCTGCAAAGGGTGCTGATCCGCGAACGCATCGACCGGGCCGTCCGCCAGGGCGCCCGGACGATCATCGCCAAGGTGTCCCCGGCGAACCTGCCCAGCATGCGCAATCTCCTGAAGGAGCACTTCCGCATCGTCGCGTTGGTGCGCAAGCCTTATGGCTGGCGCTATGTGCACCAGCGCTCCGCGGTGGACTATCCTGAGACGTCCGTCATTCCGGAGATCTGGCGGACCGCCGCGGACGTGGACGCGGCTCAGATCCTTTTCGAAGCCGGATATGGCGCGGTGCGCTTCCGCCTCGGCGAGGAGGCCCGACCCGAACTCGGTTTCGTGAAGGTAGGCGCCTGAGAGATCAGCCGCGCGCGGCGGCGATGGCGTCTTCCCGGCTGTCGTGAACCGGGAACAGCGAAATGAAGCCGGAAATCTCGAAGACGTCGTGGATGGTGGGGCCGAGCTTGCAAAGCGCCAGCACACCGCCCGTCGCCTTGACCTTCTTGCCGGCGATGAGCACCACCCGCAGCCCGGCGCTCGAGATATATTCCAGCTGATCGAAATCGAGCACGATGCGAGACATGCCGTCCTGGATCTTCTGCAGCACCTCGGTCTCGAACGCCTTGGCGTTGGCGCTGTCGACGCGGCCGACGGGGGCCATCACCACGACGCCGTCGATTTCCTCTTCCGTTACCGTGAGCGCGGTCACTGCGTTTCCTCCTTCCGGGGCGGCAATTCGTCGACAAGCGTGAAGCGGACGACGTTGGTGTCGCCGACGCGGGCATACGTCAAGTCGCGGGTCATGGTCAGGCTGAGATAGACGCCCAGCCCGCCGATCTCTCGCTCCTCGATCGAGGCCTCGACATCCGGCGGTGGCAGGCGGGTCGGATCGAACGCGGGAGCGTGGTCGATGATCTCGCCGACGATGAGCTCGCCCTCGTGCGCGATCTTGAGCGCGATTGGCTCTCCCTCGGTGCCCTTGTAGCCGTGGTTGACGACGTTGGTCAGCAACTCTTCCAGGATCAGGTTGAGCACGAAGCCGGTGCGGGGCGACAGGTCGTGCTCGTCGCAGAACGCCTCGATATCGGACTGGACCGACATGACCGCGTCGAGCGTCGCCTCCAGGCTCACATCGATCGCTTTTGGCATCGGCTGCGCACTCGATACAGGTTGTGTCGCGGGCACTCCGGATCCCGCCGGCACCTTGTGGGAGGACCGTAGCAACAAAAGATCGCGACACCAACGGAAACGGGAATCGCGATTAACGCCGTCTCCCGCCGGGCCGTCTCCGCCTCCCCGAAACGTGACTCAACCCTGGGCGCGCTGGCGCGTTACCCTAGCCTCGCTGTCGTCCGTTGGGGCGGCTGCGTCCGCTCGACCGGACCATCGGCCGCAACCGCGGTCACGTTCGGGATCCGGATCTCCAACCGCTCGGCCGAGGCGCCATGTCGCAAGCATTGAGAGCGGGCCTGTCAAGGCTCGACACCACCACGCGGATCACGCTTGCGGTTCTGGCGCTGGCGTCCGGCGTCTACACCTATCTGGGCGTCCGCGACCTCCTGGAGGGCGAGGGGCTGCCGGTCTTCTTCGCGGCGGTGGTCTATTCGGTGGCGGTGTCCGTCGGCATCTACGCCTTCTGGTCCTACCTGCTGTTCTTCCTGCCGCACGTCCGGAGCTGGAGGGACCGGCGCACGCTGACGCTGGCACTGATCCTCGGCAGCGCCATGATCGTCGCCATGTCGTCGTGGCTCAACGCGGCTGCGCTGGCGGGTGGGGCGGCGCTGGAGCAGCATCTCGCAACCACGGCGGAAGAATATCAGCACCGGCTGGACGCCGCCCATTCCAACGCGCTGGCCGCCCAGGGACTGCTGCCGGACATCGAGCTCGCCTCGTCGCGCTTCCGGAGGCTGGCCGAGGAGGAAGAGGCCGGCGGTGCGCTCACGGGCACATCCGGCTCCGGCACGGTGGTGCAGCTCCTGCGCCAGATGGCGGCCGACCTGGAGAGCCTGGCCGGCGAGGTGCGGGCCTCGCGGGATCTGGTCGACCGGCTTTACGAGGAGGGCGGCGAGAATCTGTCCGCCATGCGCACCATCGTGTCGGCCTCCGGTCCGGTTGAGGAGCGCTCCAACGCATTCGGCGAGGAGGCCGTGGCGCTCGCCGGCGTTATCGCCAGCCTGCAGCAGACCTCCATCGCGCCGGCCGTCAAGCGCGCCGCCGACGATCTCGCCGCCACCTTCGTCGCGCCGGCCGCGGGCGGTGGCACCGCCGATCTCGCCGCCCGCCAGAGCGAGGTGGTCGAGCGCGTTCAGGATGCCGTGGAGGCCCAGGCCCAGGCGCTGTCCGCGGCCGCCCAGCAGATCCTCGATCGCGAGCCGGTCCAGCCGCTGCGCTTTACCGCGCTGTCGGCGCCGGAGGCCGTGGTCCGCTACGCCCGGGATTTTCTCCCGAGCTGGGCCGGCGCCATTTCCATCGACCTCCTGCCGGCGGTGATGATCCTGATCCTTGCCGGCGTGCAGTCCGCGATCCGGCGCGAGGAAGGCGAGGAACTGGAGGAGCATTCCATGACGGCCGGCGAGCTGATGCGGGCCATGCGCCTCTATCACCGGATGCGCGACGAGGAGCGCGAGATCGAGGCCGGTATCCCGGAAGGCGCCGGACCAGCGCCGCTGGCCTCCGACGACCGTGATCATCCGCTCCATGTGACCCGGCTGTCGGACGCGGGCCCGCGCCGGTCGAGCCCGGGCAGCGACTAGGCTCATGGCGGGTCTTGTTTCTCCGGGCCCCGGCACCCCGCCGGCGGGCAAAAGCCGGTTGCAGAAGGCCGAGGACACCGTCCTGCGCCTGGTCTTCTTCGGGTTGCTTGTCGGTGCCGCCGTGGTGCTCGGAACGGACGCGCGGCCGGCCATCGAGGCGGCGCGGCAGAGCCTGCCGGAGGTGCTGAGCCCCGCGCCGACCGGGCCTGTCCCCATGCCGCCGGCGGAGCCCGGCGACCAGGTGCGCCGCTACAGCCCCGTCGCCGTGCCGGACCTGCCCCAGGACGGACCGGAGGCTTTGCCGGGCTATGTCGGACGGCCGGGCCGCGAGGCGCTTGTGGAGGCGATGGAATTCCGGCGTGGCACCGAAGGGCGGGCGAGCGCCGTCGGTCGCATCGACGTCGGCAGCGCGTCCGCGTTCGCCGAATTCCTGGAAAGCCAGGGCGACGAGCTTCAGGTGCTCGTCCTGCATTCGCCCGGCGGTTCGGTGCGCGATGCCATCGAGATGGCCCGGGCGCTGCGCGAGAAGGGGATCGCCACGGAGGTGCCGGCGAACGGCTACTGCGCCTCCTCCTGCCCGCTGGTATTCGCCGGCGGCACGGCCCGTCACGTCGGCGAGCCGGCCTGGGTCGGCGTTCATCAGGCCTTTGCGCCGGGCGAGCGGGAGGGCACCGTCGCCGACGGGCTTGCCGGCGGCCAGGAGATCAGCGCCGAGGTGCTGGCGCTCCTCGTCGACATGGGTGTCGACGCCGCCGCCTGGATCCCTGCCATGCGCACGCCCAAGGACCGGCTCTACGTCTACAGGCGGGAAGAGCTGGATCAGTACGGCTGGCTGGCGGAGGGGGAGGATGAGGCTGCCGCTGCGGAGGAGCAGGCGGGAATCTCTAGTGAGGAGGCGGAAGCCTCAGGCGAGCCTGAGGTTCGTTCCCCGAACTGACGGTCGCTATCTGCGACCTCCGCCTCATTGAAGCCTCGGTAGCGGTCGGGCAAATGTCTCCCTGACTGTCCCTCTTGAATCTGATGCGTATCGCCATATGATACGTTCCGAGGGTTGGTCGAATGATCGCATCGTTCAAGGGGAAGTGGACAGAAGCGGTTGCTGCCGGCCGCGGCTCGAAAGGCTTTCCCGCCGATCTCGTGCGAACGGCACAGAGAAAACTGTTCATTCTCCAGCACGCCACATCCCTGAATGATCTTCGTTCGCCTCCCGGCAATCGGCTCGAGGCTTTGAAAGGGGATCGGGCGGGACAGCATTCGATCCGGATCAATGACCAGTTCCGGATTTGTTTCCGCTGGATCGATGGAGACGCCCATGACGTCGAGATCACCGACTACCACTGAGAACGAGGCGCCCATGTTCATGGTCACGCCTCCTGTTCATCCCGGTGAGATCCTGCGCGAGGAGTATCTCGCGCCGCTCGGCCTCAAGCCCTACACGCTGGCGAAGAAACTGCACGTCCCGCGCACCCGCATCGAGAGGCTTGCGGCCGAGAAGACGCCGGTTACCCCCGATACCGCGCTTCGGCTTGCCCGGTTCTTCCGCACCTCGCCACGCTACTGGTTGGGAATGCAGGCGACCTACGATCTCGCGATCGAGGGGGAGGCGAAGCGGGCGGAGATCGACGCAATCGATCCGCTTGGTGAGGTTGCCTGACGCCCCTACCGCGCCAGCTCCCGCATCGCGCCATCCAGCCCGTCGAGGGTCAGCGGGTACATCCGGTCGCCGACGATTTCGCGGATCATCTGGATGGAGCCGGTGTACTGCCAGAGCCGGTCCGGCACCGGGTTGATCCAGGCGAGCGACGGGTAGGTGGCCACGAGGCGCTGCAGCCAGACCTGGCCGGCCTCCTCGTTCCAGTGCTCCACCGAACCGCCAGGCAGGGCGATCTCGTAGGGGCTCATGGAGGCGTCGCCGACGATGACGATCTTGGTGTCGGCCGGATAGGTGTGCAGCACGTCCCAGGTCGGCGTCCTGTCGGAATGGCGGCGCCGGTTGTCCTTCCACAGCCCCTCGTAGAGGCAGTTGTGGAAGTAGAAATGATCGAGCGACTTGAATTCCATCCTGGCGGCGGAAAACAGCTCCTCGCAGACGCGGATGTGGTCGTCCATGGAGCCGCCCACGTCGAGCAGCAGCAGCACCTTCACCGCGTTGCGCCGTTCCGGGCGCATGCGGATGTCGAGATAGCCCTTCTCGGCGGTGGCCTTGATGGTGTCGTCGAGGGCGAGCTCCTCGGCCGCGCCCGTCCGGGCGAAGCGGCGCAGGCGGCGCAGCGCGATCTTGATGGTGCGCGTGCCGATCTCGACGGTGTGGTCGTAGTCCTTGAAGTCGCGCCGGTCCCAGACCTTCACGGCGCGCCGGTGGCGGCTTTCGTGCTGGCCGATGCGCACGCCCTCCGGGTTGTAGCCATAGGCGCCGAAGGGCGAGGTGCCGGCCGTGCCGATCCACTTGGAGCCGCCCTGGTGGCGCCCCTCCTGCTCGGCGAGGCGCTCCTTGAGCGTCTCCATCAGCTTCTCGAAGCCGCCGAGCGCCTCGATTTCCGCCTTCTCCTCCTCGGTGAGGTATTTTTCCGCGAGCTTGCGCAGCCACTCCTCGGGGATCTCGGCCTCGATGGATTCGCCCACCGTCTCCACCCCCTTGAAGACAGTGGCGAACACCCGGTCGAAGCGGTCGATGTTGGTCTCGTCCTTCACCAGAATGGCGCGCGAGAGATAGTAGAAATCCTCCACCTTCTTGTCGGCGAGATCGGCCTCCAGCGCCTCCATGAGCGTCAGGTACTCGCGCAGCGTGACGGGCACGCCGGCGCGCTTGAGGTCGTGGAAGAAGGTCAGGAACATCGACGCTCTCGGGGTTCTGGGTAGGCGCGGCAAGACTATACCAGCCGTCGGCCGATGGCACGGGGGAGGCAAGCTGCCTCGGCTGACAAGCCTATGCCAGAGACAGCTTCATGCCCTCGTGGCTGGCGACGAAGCCGAGGCGTTCGTAGAAGCGGCGGGCATCGGCGCGCGACTTGTCGGTGGTGAGCTGAACGAGGCCGCAGCCGCGCTCCCGGCAGCGCTCGATCGCCCACGCCACCATGGCGCCGCCGAGGCCCGTGCCGCGCTCCGATGCCGCGACGCGCACCGCCTCGATCTGGCCGCGCCACATGCCGAGCCGCGACAGGCCGGGGACGAAGGTGAGCTGAAGCGTTCCCACGACCGTGCCGTCCTGGTCGGCCACCACCAGGAGCTGGTTCGGATCGGCGTCGAGGGCGGCGAAGGCATCGAGATAGCGGCGGTCGAGCGGCAGGCCCGGGTTCTCGCGGCCCTGGCCGAGCCCGTCGTCGGCCAGCAGGGCGACGATGGGGGCCACATCGGCTTCGGTGGCGCGGCGGAAGACGGGTGTGCTCATTTCTTCCCCTTTGCCTCGTCGCCGGCAAAGGAGCCGAGTTCGGAGACAATGTCGGACACCCGCGGGCGTCGGGCGCTGACGAAGGGCAGGGGCCGGCAGACGTCCATGGCGGCAAGGCCGAGCCGGGCCGTCATCAGGCCGTTGACGACGCCCTCGCCGAGCTTGGTGGAGAGGCGCGAGACCACCGATCCGCCAACCACCTCGTGCAACAGGGAATCGCCCGCCGCCATGCCGCCGGTGACGGCGAGATGCTGGATGGTGTGGCGGGCGAGCCGCAGGAAGCCCAGCGTTCCCGGCCGTCCCGAATACAGCGCCGCGAGCCGCCGCATCAGCCGGAACGCTTCGATCCCTACATAGAGGATGTCGACAAGCGCGCGTGGCGACAGCGCGGTGACGACGGAGACGCGCTTGGCCGAGGCGACGATCATGGCCCGGGCCTGGGCATCGATCGGGGTCAGGATCTCGCGCTCCGCGAGACCGATCAGGTCGCGCCCGTCGATGATCTCGTCCATGTGTTCCGCCAGTGCCGCGCGTCCGCGCGCGGTCGACGTTCGGGACGCGTAGAGCGCGGTCAGGTCGCGACAGACGGACAACGCGCGGGCCCGGTCGTCGGCCTCCGCGGCTTCGCGGGCAGCGATGCGGAGGTGCTCGATCCTGGCGATCTTGCGCAGGGCGAATGCTTCCTTGAGCGCCAGGCCGAGCGCACCGATGGCGGCCATCGCGGCGAGCGCGACAGCCACCCAGCCGAGCCACGGCGCGCGCTCGAAGAGATCGGCGATCAGACGATCCACGGCGAAGCCGACGCCGAGGCTGACAAGACCGCCGAGCCCGATGGTGAAGAGCGTGCCGAGTGACCAGCCGCGCCTCTTCGGGAAGGCCGGTTCGTCGACGGGCACCAGGTCGCCGTGGCTCGCCATCTCGTCGAACGGGGTCTCCGGCTCCGCTTCGAAGGGGGGCGGGGCGGAGGACAGCTCGGCGTCCTCGACGCGGAAGGCGGTGGGTCGACGCGGCCCGCTCATGCCAGTCGGTCTCCGATGAGGAACTGCAGGACCCGGTCGAGCCGGATGTGGGGAAGCGACAGGGTGGTGCCGCCGGCGGTGGTCTCCAGCTGGGGCGGCCGGAAGCGCAGGAAGGCCAGCGCGCCCGCGTCCGCCGCCTCGTGACGGAGCACCGAGCGCGGCTCGGCGGGCAGGTCGCCCGGGAAGAGGGCGATCTCCGTCTTGCCGTCATAGACGGTGCCGTCGACGCGCTCACCGGGCAGCGGGGTGCCGATGATGGCCGGCAACTGCTCCAGCCCCTGGCGGACGCGGCCCTCGCGGGTGGCGCGCACGGCGGCGATGGCGGCAACGTCCACCTCGGCGCCGGAGAAGGTGGCGCGGTCGGTGGCGCTCTCCACCAGCGTGGCGAGAATGGCCTCCAGCTTGTCGTGGTCGGTGTGGTGGACGTGGTCGGCCTTGGTGGCGGCGAACATAAGCCGGTCGACGCGCCGGTCCACCAGCCGGGTCAGCCAGGACAGGCGTCCCGGCCGGAAGCAGGCCATCACTTCCGACAGCGTCGACTGCAGGGCGCGCACGGCCTCGGGCCCGGCGTTGAGTGCTGCAAGCACGTCGACGAGCACGATCTGCCGGTCGAGCCGGGCGAAGTGGTCGCGGAAGAAGGGCCGCACCACGTGCGATTTGTAGGCCTCGTAGCGTCGCTCCATCATTGCCCACAGCGCGTCGCGGGAGCGTTCGCCGGTGGGCGGGTCGATGGGGGCGAAGGTCAACGCCGGCGAGCCCTCAAGGTCGCCGGGCATGAGGAAGCGGCCCGGAGGAAAGGCCAGCGGCGTGGTGGATTCCTCGCGCACCGCCTTCAGGTAGCCGGTGAAGGCCTCGGCCAGGCGGCGGGCGGTGGCCTCGTCGGCCGGGGCGCCCGCATCGATGCCCTCAAGCGCTGCCAGCCAGGGCGTAGCGCTGTCGGCATGCAGCGGGCGGCGCGCCTCCTTGAGCGACTCCTCCGCCCACGTCCGGTAGTCCTTGGCGAGCAACGGCAGGTCGAGCAGCCACTCGCCGGGATAGTCGACGAGGTCGAGGTGCAGCCGCCCGGGGCCGATGTTGCGCTGGAAGAAGGACGCGGATTCGTACTCGATGGTCACCCGGAGCTCGGCGATGCGATGGGTCGATTCCGGCCAGACCCGGTCGTCGATCAGCGCCCGGACATGATCCTCGTAGGCGAAACGCGGCACGGCGTCGTCGGGCTGCGGCTCCAGATGGGCGCGCGCCATGCGACCCTGGGCGTAGGGTTCGAAGACCGGAAGTCGGCCGCCATGGACGAGGTTGTGGACGAGGGCGCTGAGAAAGACCGTCTTGCCGGAGCGGGCAAGCCCGGTCACGCCCAGGCGCAGGCTCGGCGAGACGATGCCGCCGGTCCGGCTGGCGAGCGTCTCCAGCGCGAGGCGCGCATCGTCGGTCAGGGTCGTGATTCGCATGCGGAGACCGGGTTCTTCCTCATTGGTGCCGGCAGGGCGGGGGCGGGCATCGTGCAGAACCGTCGCGCGCGGGCGCACCGGCCGATTTCCAACATGGGCATTGAAGTGTCCAGGCGGAAGGTTCAGACTCGGAGAGTTCGCATCCCTTAACCGCAATGCGGACGAGTCCGGTGGGGTTTCAATTGACTCTCGCGCCCACCGGCGCGTTATGTGCGGGGTGCAACTGCGCGTGGTGAGGCCTCAGGGCATGCCCGCGTCGTTGGCCGTGCGGCCATGCGGCCCAGATCCGCCCGCCCTTGCCGTTTACCAGATCCACCCCTCAGCCGCCGTGCGAGTCGGCGCAAAGCTCGAAAATCCCATGGAAGCTGGCCATCATCCCCGTCAGGGCGAACGCCTGAGCGCGCTCTACTCCTACGAAATCCTCGACACGGACCGGGAAAAGGATTTCGACGACATCGTCGAACTCACGGCAAAGCTGTGCGACGCGCCGATCTCGGTGGTGAATTTCATCGACGCCGAGCGGCAGTGGTTCAAGGCGGAAACCGGGCTGGGGACGCGCGAAACGCCGCTGGCCACGTCGATCTGCTCGCACATCATCCTTGAGGAGGAGTTCGTCGAGATCCCCGACACCCTCAAGGATCCTCGCATGGTGGACAACCCGCTGTGCTGCGGCGATCCGGGGCTGCGCTTCTACGCCGGCGCGCTTCTGAAGACGGAAGACGGCCTGCCGCTGGGGACCCTGTGCGTGCTGGACACTCGGCCGCGGACCCTGACACCACTCCAGCGCGATACCATCCGGGTGCTGGCTCGCCAGGTCATGGTGCAGCTCGACATGCGCAAGGCGCTGGCCTCGGCCTCCGCGTTGCGCCAGGAGGTCGACCACCGGGTCAAGAACTCGCTGCACGCGCTCTCCGCCCTGATCCGCGTCCTCAAGCGCCGGACCACCTCGGAGGAGACCCAGGTGGCTCTCACGACCATTCATTCGCGGATCGAGGCGGTGGCGGCGGTACACGCCGAACTGCACCGCACCGATGCCGGGCCGGTCATCGACCTGGAGCGCTACGCGCGCAATCTCGGCCAGCATCTCCTGGCGCTCGCGCCGCAGGACGTGACGCTCGACCTGTCGCTCGATGCGGTCAAGGTCAGCTCACGGCAGGCTGTCGCGGTGGGAACGCTGGTCAACGAATTCGTGGCCAATTCCTTCAAGCACGCCTTCCCCGGCGAACGCGCCGGCACCGTCCGCATCGAGATCCGGGATGCCGACGAGGGGCGGGCGGTCCGGCTGACCTGTCGCGACGACGGAGTGGGGCTGCCCGCGGCGAGCGAGACGACCACCGGAGGCATCGGCATCAAGATCGCCCAGGTGATCTGTTCGGAGCTCCAGTGCGAGCTCAACATGAACTCCACGCCGTCCGGCCTTGCGGTCTGGGTGGAGTTCCGGAAAGAGCATCAGTCTCTTGGCGCATGAGGCGGCGCACGATCCGCGCCGCCGGTCGAAGAAAGCCGCACGATGATGCTCGATTATCTCCCCTATGCCGTTGCGCTGGCGATTGCCGCGGCCATTCCGGGGCCGGGCATCGCCGCTGGCGTGGGCAAGGCACTGGGCTCGGGCTTCCGGCCGGCCTTCTTCTACATGAATGGCCTGATCCTGGGCGACCTGACCTACCTGACATTCGCCGTGCTCGGGCTGGCGGCCATTGCCGACATGTTCGGTGAGGTCTTCATCGTGGTCCGGATGGCGGGTGCGGCCTATCTGGCTTGGCTGGCCTGGCACTTCTGGAGGGCCGGCATCGACCCGGAGGCGGTTGACGCGCGCAAGGGATCCGGCTTCTGGCCGTCTTTCCTGTCCGGCTTCACCATCACGCTTGGCAACCCGAAGACCATCATCTTCTACATGGCGCTGCTGCCCACCGTGGTGGACCTGCATTCGGTGACGGTCGGCTCCTACGGCGTGCTGGCGGCGCTGACGGTCGTGGTGCTCTACGCCGTGGTGACGCCGTACATCGCGCTGGCGAGCCGCGCGCGGATCATGCTGCGCAACCCGCGCGCCCTGAAGATCATGAATCGCAGCGCATCGGCGGCCATGGCCGGCGCGGCCGCGGCCATCGTCGCGCGGCACTGAACGCCGGCGATCCGTGGCCTGAAGGTCAGTCCAGATCCTTGGGGCGGACGAAGGCGGAGAGATGGCCGCCGTCGGGCGCCAGGGCCTCCCAGGCGTCGATCTCGAAGTCGATCACCGCGACGGTGGCGGTTGGAAACTCCGTGGCGAAGGCCTCGGCGAGCCCATCACCGGTGCTGCCGACCAGCGTTTCCGCGCATTCTTCCATGCCCGGGTTGTGTCCGATGACGAGGACCGTTCGCGCGTCGCCTCCGAGGCGGCGGATCGCGTCGATAATGGCCGTTTCGCTGGCCTCGTAGATCTCGTCGATGAGCCGGATGTCGAGCGGGCCGCGTACCTCCGGGAGGAGGGCGGCGAGCGTCTCGCGGGTGCGCTGGGCGGTGGAGCAGAGGATGCGGTCCGGCACGAGATCGTGCGCGGCCATGTACCGCGCCATGATCGGCGCAACGCGACGGCCGCGCCGGTTGAGCGGCCGGTCGAAATCGGCCTGGGTCGGGTCGTCCCAGGACGACTTGGCGTGGCGCAAGAGAATCAGCCGGCGCATGGCTCAGCCTCCCGTCGGTTCGATGCGTCAGCGGCCGTCGCGGCGGGCCATGAAGGCGAGCCGTTCGAACAGGTGCACGTCCTGCTCGTTCTTCAGGAGCGCGCCGTGCAGCGGCGGGATCAGCTTCTTCGATTCGTGCTCGCGCAGGACGGTCTCGTCGATGTCCTCGTTGAGGAGCAGCTTCAGCCAGTCCAGGAGCTCCGAGGTGGAGGGCTTCTTCTTCAGGCCCGGAAGCTCGCGCACCTGGAAGAAGATCGACAGCGCCTGGGACAGGAGCCGCTGCTTGATGCCGGGGAAGTGGACCTCGACGATCTCCGCCATGGTGTCGGCATCGGGGAAGCGGATGAAGTGGAAGAAGCAGCGGCGCAGAAACGCGTCCGGCAGATCCTTCTCGTTGTTCGAGGTGATGATGACGATGGGCCGCTGGGCGGCTTTGACCGTCTCGCCGGTCTCGTAGACAAAGAATTCCATGCGATCGAGCTCCTGCAGGAGGTCGTTCGGGAATTCGATGTCGGCCTTGTCGATCTCGTCGATCAGAAGCACCGGGCGCTCCTCGGAGGCGAACGCCTCCCACAGCTTGCCGCGCTTGATGTAGTTGGAGATGTCGGACACGCGGGGATCGCCGAGCTGGCTGTCGCGCAGGCGCGAGACGGCATCGTACTCGTAGAGGCCCTGGTGCGCCTTGGTGGTCGACTTGATGTGCCACTCCAGCATCGGCAGGCCCAGCGAGCGGGCCACCTCGTGCGCGAGCACCGTCTTGCCGGTCCCGGGCTCGCCCTTCACGAGAAGCGGACGCTGCAGGGTGATGGCGGCGTTCACGGCCACCCGCAGGTCCTCAGTCGCGACGTAGTCGGCGGAGCCTTCAAAGCGCATGGAGATCCTCGTCGTTCGGGAAGTGCTGGTGGGCGCGTGCCGGGGGGGGGGGGGCGCTGGCCCAGCACTATACGAAGGCACGCCTCTCGCAAAGCCGGGCTGGCGGTCTGTGCGAGGCGGCCAAAAACAGGAAAGCGTGAATCTGCGGCCGTATAGCCGTTGTGGCGCCGGAAGGCCGCAGCTATAAAGGCGCCGCTTTCAACCCGAGTGCCGAGGACGATCTATGGCGGTTGAGATCGACGAAGACTACCGACCCTCGGAGGACGAGCCGTTCATGAACGAACGGCAGCGGACGTACTTCCGCAAGAAGCTCAACGCCTGGAAGGACGATATCCTTCGCGAGGCGAAAGAGACGCTCGAACAGCTTCAAGAGGATTCGAGCAATCATCCTGATCTCGCCGACCGGGCCTCCTCGGAGACCGATCGGGCCATCGAGCTCAGGGCCCGGGACCGGCAGCGCAAGCTGATCGCGAAGATCGACGCGGCGCTGCAGCGTATCGATGATGGCAGCTACGGCTACTGCGAGGAGACCGGCGAGCCGATCTCTCTCAAGCGGCTGGATGCTCGCCCGATCGCCACGCTGTCCATCGAGGCACAGGAGCGACACGAGCGTCGCGAACGAATCTACCGGGACGACTGAGGCCGCATTCGGGCCTCTGCCCTCGATCCCGCGTCAAGACCACCTGAAACGATGCCGGCGCCGCCCCTGCGGTCGCCGGCATTTTCTTGTCTGGAGTACCGTGACCGGGCCTCAGCGCTGGTCGCCGACGCCGCGCAGCAGGCGCGCCATCTCGTCGTCGAGATCGAGATCGTCGTCCTTTCCGTCCGCCGCGTCGTCCTTTTCCGTGGAGGCGGAGGTGTCCGCTGCGTCGGAAGCGGACGCGGGACCGCCGGCAGCCTCTACACCGGACGAAGTCGGCTGGCCGCGCTCGGCCGTCGCTTCCGGTGCCGCAGCGTCGGCGGCCTTCTTCTCGGGCTCGTCGGCGGCCGGTGAAGCTGCGGCAGACGCCGCCGCGGTGGTCGGCGCGGAGGCGGAAACGAAGCCGGGAGCGGGTTTGGTTTCGCTCGCCGGACCGGTCTTTGCCGGCTGTGGAGCAGGGGCCGGAGAGGCGGCGGGTGGACGCGCCGCGACCGGGCGTTGCGCCTGGGCCGGGCGGGCCGGAGCCGCCGGAGCGGGCGGGACCTTGCTGGCTGCCGGCCGCGCGGCGGGCGCCGCTGCGCGCGCCGGAGCAGCCGGGGGCTGCGCGGCTTCGGTGCCCGATACCGGACGCGAGGAGCGCCAGCGCCGCGGTTCGCCGGCATCCGCGGTGCCGGGTGGCTGGGTGCGCGGTGCGGGCTGTACCGGTGCGCGGGGCGCGGCTGGGCTGCCATTGCCGTTGCCGTTCGCGCGGGCAGCGGGAACCGCGGCAGGCGCCGCGCGAAGCGGCGCCTCGACGGGAGCGGCGGGCATGGAGGGTGCGGCTGGCTCCAGCGGCGCCTCCGGATCGGGCGACAGGCTGTCGGTCGCGTCCTCCTCGCCGTACCCTCTTGCGCCGCGGCGGCCGCTCCTGCCGTGGAGGTCGGTGGCGGCGTTGCGGATAATGTTTTCCTCCACCACGACGTCGACCGGTCCGCCGATGAGGATCAGATGCTCCACGTGGTCGCGGCGCACCAGCACGAGCTGGCGGCGATGATCGATGTCTGTCGTGTCCATGACGGCCAGTCGCGGCTGGCGGTTGCGCCGGGAGCGGCTCAGCCGGCCGGAGGTCAGACCGCGCACGAAGGCGATGATGGCCCAGATGATGGCCACGAAGATCGCGGCGGTGAACACGAACAGGACCCCGCGCGCAAAGCCGGGATCGATACCGAACGTCGATGCAAACCAACTCGCCATGCCGTCCCCCGAGACGCAACTTAAACGGTAGCCGGCCGCCTCGGCGGTCCAGCGCGATGGAAGTGCCGACGGATCGCGGCAGCCGATGCCCCACCACCAGCTGTCATCCGTTCGTCACTCGATGACTGGTTAAAGAACGTCAGGCTGCATTTGGCAAATCTAGAATGGCGGAGTTGGGGATCGCGACCCCGATTGCCGGTCCCGCACGCCCCTTTCGGACGTCTGGTCACCCTGTGCTTGCCACAATCTCACGTGAACGCTTCCAAAGTGGGATGGACGTCTGATTCGGCGCGGGATCGGGCCGAATGGGTCATCGATCCGCCGACTCTGCTATGGATCGGGCGGTGTGAGTCTGGGAGGCGACGGCTTGGTGGACATCCGAACGGGGGAAACGAAGGTCGACGGGGCGCAGAAGGGGGGAGCGGCCCTGCTGCTCGCGGCCCTCGTGCTGGGCGTTTCGGCCGCGGCCGGCGCCACGGCGATCCTTCTGGCGGATGCGGCCATGGCCGGACCCGTAGCGGTCGGCGCCGCGGCGCTTACTGCCGGCGTGGCGCTCGCCGTGATGGCGGGACTACGCGGACGCCGGGACCGGTCGGGTGGGCTGGCAGCCGGCGCCCTGGTGGATGCGCTCGCGAATCCGGCCCTGATTGCATCGCCGTCCGGCGTTCCGCTTCACGCCAACGCGGCCTATGCCGATGCAAATCGCGCCCTCGGCTTCGCCCGGCTGGTATCGCCGTTGCGCTGGGCAGCGGGCGATCCCGCCGCCGCTGCTGGCCTTTATGCGGCGCTCAAGCGGGCGCGTGCCGGCGAGACCGTGACGACGCCGCTCGGCCAGCCCGATCCCGCTGCGCCTACGGTGGCGGTCCGCCTGAGCCCGGTTCTGGGCGGAGAGGGTGGCATCGCGGCGCTGCTGTTCGTGATCGAGGACATGGCCGCCACAGCGGCACCCGAGCCGATCGCGGCCGCCCCTGTCGAAGCCGTCGCGCCCAACGAGGCGCTCTTCTCGCAGATGTTCAGCCGGATGCCGGTGGCGGTGGGCCTGGTAACGGGTGCCGGCGAGGTGCACGAGGCGACGCCGCGCTTCTGGAGGCTCCTGGACCGCAGGGAGACCGGATCGGAAAACGGGCGGCGGGTTCTGGACATGATCGCGGAGCCGGACCGGGAGAGCGTGGCCGCGGCCATCGCGGGTGCGGCGGCCGGCGAGCCAAGCCCGGCGCCCATCGATGCCTCGCTGTCCGAGGAGGCGCCGCGCGACGTGCGCCTGTACGTCGCGCCGTTCCCGGAGACGGACGATGCACCGGGGCGGGCGATCCTCTACGCCGTCGACACCACCGAGCAGCGCGCGCTGGAGATGCAGTTCGACCAGAGCCAGAAAATGCAGGCAGTCGGCCAGCTCGCCGGCGGTGTCGCCCACGACTTCAACAACATCCTGACGGCGATCATCGGTTTCTCCGACCTCCTGCTGATGAACCACCGGCCGACCGATCCGTCCTTCCAGGACATCATGAACATCAAGCAGAACGCCAACCGGGCGGCCGGGCTGGTGAAGCAGCTCCTGGCGTTCTCGCGCCGGCAGACGCTGCGGCCGAGCCGGCTGCGACTGCCCGACGTGCTGGCCGACCTGTCGGTGATGCTCGACCGGCTGCTCGGCGAGAAGGTGACGCTGACCGTCGTGCACGGGCGCGACCTGTGGCCCGTTCTGGTCGATCAGAGCCAGCTTGAACAGGTCATCACCAACCTGTCGGTCAACGCCCGAGACGCCATGCCCGAAGGGGGCCGGCTCACCATCCGCACCGCCAACGTGCCGGCGACGGAGATGGCGCGCTACGGCGACGAGGGGCTGGAAGGGGATCACATCCTGATCGAGGTCACCGACACCGGCACCGGCATTCCGCCCGACGTGCTGGCGAAGATCTACGAGCCCTTCTTCTCCACTAAGGAAGTGGGTCAGGGGACCGGGCTGGGGCTGTCCACGGTCTACGGCATCGTCAAGCAGACCGGCGGCACCATCCAGGTGGACAGCCGGGTGGGGGAGGGCACGACGTTCCAGGTGCTCCTGCCGAGGGCCGGCGAGGTGGTGATGCCCGTAGCCGTGCCGCCCGCGTCGGGCGAGGGGGAGCCGGTGGAGGCCGCGACGGTGGAAGCCATCGCCGCCATCGAGGCGGATGCGGCGACCGACGCTGCCGCGGCCGGAGGCAGCGCGCCAGAACCGGCCACGCCTGCCCCGTCCCCGCCTCCGGTGGAGGATCTGACCGGCAGCGCCACCATCCTGCTTGTGGAGGACGAGGACACCATCCGCGCCTTTGCCTCGCGCGCACTGGAGGCGCGGGGCTACCGGATCCATGCCGCCCCCACGGGCGAGGACGCGCTGGCCATCGCCCGCGAACTCGACGGGCGGATCGACCTGCTGGTGTCCGACGTGGTGATGCCGGAAATGGACGGTCCGACGCTAGCGATCGAGGTGAAGGCGCTGAACCCGGCCGTGCCGATCATCTTCATGTCGGGCTACGCGGAGGACGTGTTCTCGCGCACGCTGCCCAGCGAGATGGAGTTCGCCTTCCTGCCCAAGCCGTTCTCGCTGAAGGCGCTGGCCACGGCGGTGAAAGAGGCCCTTGAGCCTGCGGCAGCCACGAAGCACTGAGCAAAGCAGGCGCCGTCCGGCTTTGCGGGGGTGAAAGGAGCGAACGCAGGAAAAGTGCTCTTGCGGTTATCCGTCCGCGATTGCGGGGTGAGAATTGCCCCTCACGCCGAGTTCGCTTGCGCTCACCGGCTCCGGGTGGGCGGCGCATAAGCGCCGGCGCGCGGTCGCGCGCTGGCTCCGCGATCCCAGGAAACGTGGAGGCCGGTTCTCCGTACGGGATTGTTGGGAATAGCTGTCCTACCTTGGCGTCGCCGCCCGCGACCGCCATATTCCATGGTATACAGCCCTTCCGGCGTTCAGGCCGCGTGGCAAGGAGCAACGAGCATGGACGATCCGCTGACGATTGCCGAACAGTGGAGCGAGGCCGGGCACCAGGTCGCGCTGGCCACGGTCGTGGACACCTGGGGTTCGGCGCCGCGCCCGACCGGCAGCCATCTGGTCATCGACGAGGGCGGGCGCTTCGAGGGCTCCGTCTCCGGCGGCTGCGTGGAAGGCGCGGTGGTGGCCGAGGCGATGGACGTCATCGAGACCGGCAAGCCGCAGATGCTGGAATTCGGCGTCGCCGACGAGACCGCCTGGGAGGTTGGCCTGTCGTGCGGCGGCACCATCCGCGTCTACGTCGAGAAGGTGACCTGAGGCGGCCATGGACCTCGCACTCCTGAAAGAGCTCAACGCCGAGCGCGCCGCGCGCCGGGCCGCTATCCTGGTGACCGATCCCGACAGCGGTGCGCAGCGCCTCGTCCGGGAGGCCGACGACCTGTCCGGCGATCCGCTCGCCGAGACGCTTCGCTCCCGGTTTCGGTCCGGCAAGTCCGGTCGCATCGAGCTGGACGACGGCAGTTCGGCCATCCTCACCGTCAGCGTTCCGTCGGCCCGCATCGTCGTGATCGGGGCAGTGCACATCTCTCAGGCTTTGGCGCCGATGGCGACGCTCGCCGGTTTCGACGTGACCGTCATCGATCCGCGCACCGCCTTCGCCACTCCGGAGCGCTTCGCGGGCGTGACCCTGCACGCCGAGTGGCCGCAAGACGTGCTGCCCGGGATCGCGCTCGATCCTTACACGGCGGTTGCCGCGCTCACCCACGACCCGAAGATCGACGACCCGGCGCTCACCGAGGCTCTGGCGAGCGGTTGCTTCTATGTCGGCGCACTCGGCAGCCGGAAGACCCATGGCAAGCGGCGCGAGCGGCTCGCGGCCCTGGGAGTGCCGGAGGCCGCGCTTGACCGGATCGCGGCGCCCATCGGCCTTGCGATCGGTGCGGCGAGCCCTGCGGAGATCGCCGTTGCTGTGCTGGCGCAGATCATCGAGACGCTCAGGATCCGCCCGGCCGAAACACGGACGAGCGAGGCGGCGTGAGGTTCGGCCCTGTCCCGACCGCCGAGGCGAAGGGGGCTGTGCTTGCCCACAGCATCCGGCTCGCTTCCGGCGCCATCAAGAAGGGCACCCTTCTGGACGATGCTGCCATCGCGCGGCTCGACGACGAGGGCGTGGCCGAGGTCGTCGCTGCGGTGCTCGAGGCGGGCGACGTCGGTGAGGATGCGGCGGCCGAACGGTTGGCCGGGCGGCTTGCCGGAGAAACCGTCCGCGCCGATGCCGCCTTCACCGGCCGTGCCAATCTCTTCGCCGAGCAGGCGGGCGTGCTGTGCGTCGACCGCGATGCGGTGGACCGGCTCAACCGGGTCGATCCCTCGGTCACCCTTGCCACCCTGCCGGCCTTCGAGGCGGTGGAGGCGGGGCGCATGGTCGCCACCGTCAAGATCATTCCGTTTGCCGTCGATGGCTCGGTGATGGAACGGGCGGAGGCGGTGCTGGCCGAGGCCCCGCGGACGCTGTCCGTTGCCCCGTTCAAGCCGATGAGGGTCGGGGTGGTCTCGACGCTTCTGCCCGGCCTCAAGCCGGCGATCGTCGACAAGACGCTTGCCATCCTCACGGACCGGCTGGCCCCGGCCGGCGCGACCATTGTCGCCGAGGAGCGGGTGGCCCACGAGGCACCGGCCCTTGCCGCCGCGCTTCGCGGTCTGTCCGAGGCGGGTGCCGAGCTGCTGATTGTGTTCGGGGCATCGGCGGTGGTCGACCGCAAGGACGTCATCCCATCGGCGATCGAGGCGGCGGGTGGCACGGTCGCGCATTTCGGCATGCCGGTGGATCCGGGCAACCTGCTCCTCCTCGGCGACCTCGATGGTCGGCGCGTCATTGGCGCGCCCGGCTGTGCGCGGAGCCCGAAGGAGAACGGCTTCGACTGGGTGCTTCACCGCACGCTCGCCGGCCTGACCGTCACCCCGGACGATATCGTCGGCCTGGGCGTGGGCGGCCTCCTCATGGAGATCGTGTCGCGGCCGCAGCCGCGCGCCGAGCCCACCGCCGAGCGCGAGGCGGCCGAACGCTCCGTCGCCGCCGTGATCCTTGCGGCGGGCCGCTCGTCGCGCATGGGCAGCCACAAGATGCTGGCCACCGTCGATGGCGTGCCGCTGGTCCGGCGCACGGCTGAAACCGCTCTTGCCAGCCTTGCCGAGCGGGTCGTCGTGGTGACCGGCCATCGCGGCGACGCGGTGGCCGCGGCGCTGGAGGGGCTGGACGTCGAGCGCGTTCACAATCCCGGCTTCGCCGACGGGCTGGCGACCTCGCTGGAGGCCGGGCTCGGCGCGCTCGGCGATGAGGTCGAGGCGGCCGTCGTCCTGCTCGCCGACATGCCGATGGTCGACACGGCGATGGTCGACCGGCTGATCGATGCGTTCGATCCGGAAACCGGCGCGCTCATCGTGGTGCCGACCCATGGCGGCAAACGCGGCAACCCGGTTCTCTGGTCGCGGCGCTTCTTCCCGGAGCTGATGGCGGTGACCGGCGACAAGGGCGGTCGCGAGATCCTCGCCGGCTATCCCGATGCCATCGTCGAGGTGGAATTGGGGGCAGCGGCGGCCCTCGATATCGACACGCCGGAGGCGCTGGCCGATATTGGCGGACGCGCGGCCGGCGAAGGGGAGCAGGGCGGTTGAACATCGAATCGGTGACGCTCGCGGCCCTGGCCGTGCTTTTGTTCGCGGGGGTCGGCGACCGTCTCGCCCGATCGCCGCTCAGCCCGCCGATGCTGTTCATCCTGTTCGGGGCGGCGATCGGTCCGCTCCTGCTCAACGTCGCCGAAATCGACGCCGAAGCCGATTCCGTCCGCGTGGTGGCGGAGCTCACCCTCATCCTGGTGCTGTTCACCGATGCATCGCGCATTCGGCTCGGTGAGGTGGGGCGTTACCACAACCTGCCGCTCCGCTCGCTGGCGATCGGCATGCCGCTGACCATTCTGGCCGGCACGCTTGCCGCCGTCTGGCTGTTTCCCAACATCACCGTCTTCGAGGCCGCTCTCCTGGCTGCGGTGCTGGCACCCACCGATGCGGCCCTCGGCCAGCCGGTGATGACGGACCGCTCGGTGCCGCCGCGCATCCAGCAGTCGATCAACGTGGAAAGCGGCCTCAACGATGGCCTGGCCCTGCCGGCGGTCCTGTTCTTCATCGCCTGCGTCGGGGCCGAGGGCGAGATCATCGGCCAGGAGGGCCGTGGTGTCGGAGCCTGGATGGTGTTCGCGGCCGCGCAGGTCGGTTTCGGCGCGCTTGTCGGGATCTTGGCCGGCGGCGGTGCCGCCCATGCCCTGCGGCGGCTGGCCGGCCGGGGCGAGGAGGCGGAGCCCTACGAGGGGCTCGGTGCGCTGGCCACGGCCATCCTTGCCTACGGCGTTGCCCACCTGATCGGCGGCAACGGCTTCATCGCCGCCTTCGTGGCAGGGCTCACCTTCGGCAACACGCTCGGCCGGCCGGCGCGGTTCCTCTATGCCTTCATGGAGACCGAAGGCCATCTGCTCGTGCTGCTCACCTTCATGGTGGTGGGCGTGGCGCTGCTGCCGGACGCGATTGCGCTCTTCAATCCGTGGATGCTCGTCTACGCCGTGCTGAGCCTGACGGTGATCCGCATGGTGCCGGTGCTGATCGCGCTGCTGGGCACCGACGTGCGCTGGCCGACGCGCCTCTTCCTCGGCTGGTTCGGGCCGCGCGGCATCGCGTCGATCCTGTTTGCGTTGTTGATCGTGGAGCGGGAGGACATCGAGCATGGCTCGGTGCTGATGGCCGCAACGGTGGTGACGGTGGTGCTGAGTGCCTTCCTGCACGGCGTCAGCGCTCCCGGCCTTGCGGCGCGCTACGGGGCCTGGGCCCGGCGCATCGGCGACGCCGCGGAAACCGTGCCGGTTCCGGAAATGCGCATCCGCCAGGGGCCGCTGATGCGGGCGCTGGCGAGGCGGCGCAATGGCGCGGAACCCGGGGTCGACGAACCGCCGCGCTGAGGCCGGTTCGCGTCCGTGCCAAAGTGCCCTGTTTCGGCCGAAAATTAGACCTATATATCAGAAGCTTGCGCTGTCCTTTGATGCACCCTGCCGAGCCCTTATAAGGGAGCAGGTCTTCTCCTCTTGATTCGGACGACACACTCTTGGTGACGGAACCCACTCCCGCCGACTCTTCCGCTGACTACGGTGCCGATTCCATCAAGGTCCTTCGCGGCCTGGATGCGGTGCGCAAGCGGCCGGGCATGTATATCGGCGACACCGACGACGGCTCCGGCCTGCACCACATGGTCTACGAGGTTGTCGACAACGCCATCGACGAGGCGTTGGCCGGCTACGCCGATCTGGTGCTGGTCAGGCTGAATCCGGACGGCTCCGTCAGCGTTTCCGACAACGGCCGCGGCATTCCCACCGACGTGCACTCGGAGGAAGGGGTTTCGGCGGCCGAGGTCATCATGACCCAGCTGCACGCCGGCGGTAAGTTCGACCAGAATTCCTACAAGGTCTCCGGCGGTCTGCACGGCGTGGGCGTGTCGGTGGTGAACGCGCTCTCCAGCGAGCTCGATCTGCGCATCTGGCGCGCCGGCAAGGAGCACTTCATGCGCTTCCGCCATGGCGTGGCAGAGGCCCCGCTGGAGGTCGTCGGCGATGCCGACGGCAAATCCGGAACCGAAGTGCGCTTCCTGCCGTCCACGGAGACCTTCTCGAAGGTCGACTTCGACTTCACCATCCTCGAGCGCCGCCTGCGCGAGCTCGCCTTCCTCAACTCCGGCGTCAAGATCACGCTCGTCGACGAGCGTGGCGTGGAGCGCAAGGAAGAGGTGATGATCTATGACGGCGGACTGGAGGCGTTCGTGCGCTGGCTCGACCGCACCAAGCAGCCGGTCCTGTCGATCCCGGTCGCCACGCGCGGCGAGCGCGACGGCGTGGTCGTGGAAGCCGCCATGTGGTGGAACGACAGCTACCACGAGAACGTGCTCTGCTTCACGAACAACATCCCGCAGCGCGACGGCGGCACACATCTCGCGGGTTTCCGCGCGGCGTTGACCCGGCAGATCACCTCCTATGCCGACAGCCACGGCATCGGCAAGCGCGAGAAGGTCTCGCTCACCGGCGACGACTGCCGCGAGGGCCTGACCTGCGTGCTGTCGGTGAAGGTGCCGGACCCGAAATTCTCGTCGCAGACGAAGGACAAGCTGGTCTCCTCCGAGGTGCGGCCGGTGGTGGAGAACGTGGTCAACTCCGCGCTCGGCACCTGGTTGGAGGAGAACCCCAACGAGGCGCGCTCCATCGTCACCAAGGTGGTGGAAGCGGCCTCGGCCCGCGAAGCGGCGCGCAAGGCGCGCGAGCTGACGCGGCGCAAGGGTGCGCTCGACATCGCCTCGCTGCCCGGCAAGCTGGCCGACTGCCAGGAGCGGGATCCGACCAAGTCGGAAATCTTCCTGGTCGAGGGTGACTCGGCAGGCGGGTCGGCCAAGCAGGGCCGGCACCGCAACTACCAGGCGGTGCTGCCGCTGCGCGGCAAGATCCTCAACGTGGAGCGCGCGCGCTTCGACAAGATGCTGTCGTCGAACGAGATCGGCACACTGATCACCGCGCTCGGCACGGGCATCGGCCGGGAAGAGTTCAATCCCGACAAGCTGCGCTACCACAAGATCATCATCATGACGGACGCCGACGTCGACGGCGCCCATATCCGCACGCTGCTCCTGACCTTCTTCTACCGGCAGATGCCGGAGCTGATCGAGCGCGGCAATCTCTACATCGCCCAGCCGCCGCTCTATAAGGTGCGGCGCGGCTCCTCCGAGCAGTATCTCAAGAACGATGCGGCGCTGGAGGACTACCTCACCGATACGGGCCTGGAAGACACGACCCTGACGCTCGCCTCCGGCGAGGTGCGGGCCGGGCCGGACCTGCGCGGCGTGGTGGAGCGTGCGCGCACCGTGCGCAACGTGCTGGAAGGTCTGCACTCGCGCTATCCGCGCTACGTGGTGGAGCAGGCGGCGATCGCCGGCGCCCTCAACGAGGAGATCCTCCACGACGCCGACAAGGCGAAGGAAGCGGCCGCCTACATCGCCCGCCGTCTCGATATCCTTGCCGACGACTGGGAGAAGGGCTGGGAAGGCTGGGCCGAGGAGGACGGCAGCCTGCGCTTCGAGCGCACCGTGCGTGGCGTGAAGGAAGTGGCGCTGATCGACGCCGCCCTGATCGGCTCGTCGGATGCCCGTAAGCTCGACAGCCAGGCCGCCCACCTGAAGGAAATCTACGGCAAGGCGGCACTGCTTTCGCGCAAGGACAAGACCACCGAGATCCGGGGGCCGCGGGCGCTGGTCGAGGCCGTCTACGACGTGGGCCGCAAGGGCATTTCCATCCAGCGCTACAAGGGGCTGGGCGAGATGAACGCCGACCAGCTGTGGGAGACGACGCTCGACCCCGATGCGCGCTCGCTGCTGCAGGTGCGGATTTCCGAGGCCGACGACGCCGACGATGTGTTCACCCGGCTGATGGGCGACGCGGTTGATCCGCGCCGCGAGTTCATCCAGGACAACGCGCTCCAAGTGGAAAACCTGGACGTCTGAGGCCGCACGGTCTCAGACCGTCGATGGCGCACCCGGGCGCGCAGCCCGGATGCGCTGATCGTGGTCGCGGTCAGGCCGCCTGGCTGGCCCCTTCCGCGCGTGCCAGAAGGCGCAGGCGCGAGGCGAATTCGCCCCGGTCGACATAGCATCCGTGCAGATGCCGGAAGCCGGTGGTCGGATCGAACGCTTCCCGGCCGTGCAGGATGCGCCGGTTGTCGAATACGACCATCTCGCCGGCCTTCAGCTTCAGGGTCAGGTGGTAGCGCGGGTCGCGCGTGCGGGCCATGTAGGCGCGATAGGCGCGGTAATAGTCCGCCATGATTTCCGCCGGCATGTCGAAGATCCCGGCCAGGTGGGCGTTGTAGCGGATCTCGATCACGGCCCCCGACCGGTCCAGGGTGATCACCGGCTCGTGCACCCGGATGTCCGCCTCGCCGTCATGGAAGCGGAACGGGATCGGCACCTCGCAGAGAAGCCGGAACGCCTCTGGGTCGTCCGCCCGCAGGTCCTCCGCCATGGCAAAGCCGTCGGCGAAGACCGAGCCGCCGCCGGTCGCCTCGTTGGCGAGGCAGTGCAGGAACTGGTAGCCGGGTGGCACCTCCTGGTTGGGCAGGTCCGTGTGCAGCGGCAGCGCCACCGAGGTGTAGGCGAGGTTGTTCGGATCCGGCTTGTTGATCACCTCGAAGGTCGTGCCGAAGTTCGTCTTCCGCAGAAAGCCGATCCGTTCGGCCACGTCGACACCGGCGCTGGTTCGGTCCTCCAGGTTGTCGACGATCGACAGGCCATAGGCCGAAGTCTCCTGCATCCACGCGCCGAGGGCGCGATCGTCCGCCATGATCAGGCCGCCGCGATGGCGCGGCAGCGTTGTCTCCGTCAGATCGTTGCGCCACAGGCGGGGCGCGATCGCTGCCGGATCCGTCGCGCGCTGGCCCGGCCGGTGGGCGTCGAGCAGCGACGTCGGCATGTGGCTGATATGGCCGTCGGCGTAGGTCAGGACGGCATGGCCCGCCGCGAGCCGGGCCTCGGTGAGCGCCGGTGCATCGTCAAGTTCCAGGAGATCGAGCAAGCGCTCGTGGGTCTGCGGATGCAGCCCGGACGGGCAATTGTCGCGCAGCCAGATGGTCGGGAATGCAGTCGTGGTGTCGTCCGCCCAGGACACGACGAGCGTGTCGGCGCGGACCGTGAGGTCCTTGATGGTCATCGGGAATCCCATTTGGTTCAGCGTGTTGATCGACAGTCGGCGGATCAACGGCGGGGCGGCGGCCACCACTCCTGCATCTTGGCGTAGGGCGCGCCGGAGGCGGGCCCGCCAAGCTCTGAACATGGGAATTCGGATTGCATGGTCTGAGGCTACGGCTGACGCGCCGCGCCGGCAAGCCGCCAGATGACACGGACGCCATGCCGACGCCGGCGATCAGCCCGCGCGAAATCCTTCGATCGTCCCTCTTGCGCTCGGTCATTTAACGTAACATATGAAGTTACATGAAGCTCGACAGCCGCCTTTCCTCCGTACTCCACGTCCTTCTCCACATGGCGGAGAAGGAGACGCCCGCGACCTCCGAGATCCTGTCGCGCTATCTGGGCACCAACCCGGTCGTCGTCCGACGGACGATGGCGAGCCTTCGCGAGGCGGGACTGGTGCGCTCGGAGCGCGGCAGGGGGGGCGGCTGGACGCTGGCGCGTCAGCTCTCCGCCATCACGCTGCGGCAGATCTACGAAGCGCTCGGCGCGCCGGCGCTGTTTGCGTTCGGCAATCGCAACGACCGTCCCGACTGCCTCGTGGAACAGGCCGTCAACGCGCGGATCGAGGGAGCCATGGAGGAGGCGGAAGCGCTGCTTCTCGCCCGTTTCGAAGCCGTCACCCTGGCCGACCTCCAGGCCGATTTCCGGGCGCGGCTTCCCGTTCACCTTCAGGAGATACACGTTCATGGACGCGCATGACGTTCTCATCGTTGGCGGCTCGTTCGCCGGACTCTCCACCGCGCTGACCCTGGCGCGCGCCCGCTTCACCGTGGCGGTGATCGATGCCGGCGCCCCGCGCAACCGGTTTGCCTCCGCTTCGCACAACGTCCTGGGCAGCGACGGGGAGAACCCGGCCGCGATCCTCGAACGCTCCCGCGCCCAGGTCGCCGCCTATCGCGAGGTGACATTCGTGAACGCAGAGGCCGTCTCGGTGCGCGGCGCGCGTGGCGCCTTTACCGTCGAAATGGCCGACGGCTCAACGGTCCACGGCGGTGGCCTTGTGCTCGCCACCGGCGTCACCGACGTGCTGCCGCCTATTCCCGGTCTGGAGGCGTTGTGGGGTGACAGTGTCATTCACTGCCCGTTCTGCCACGGCTACGAGTTCGACGGCGGGCCGCTTGGCGTTCTGGCGACCGGCCCCGCCTCTCTCGGCCAGGCCAGGGTCATTCCCCGCTGGGGCCCGACGACCTTCTTCCTCGACGGCAAGATCGAGCTGTCCGACGACGGCCGGCGCGACTTTGTCGCCCGCGGCGTGACCATCGAGGAAACGCCGGTGCACTCGGTGGAGGCGGAGGACGGAGCGCTCGCCGCCGTGCGCCTCGCCGACGGGCGCCGGGTGGCGCTGGTCGGTCTCTATCTCGTTCCGCAGATGCGGATGACCGGTGGGCTCGCCGAGCGCCTCGGCTGCGCTTTCACCGACACGCCGCTCGGACGGATCGTCCAGGTCGGTGCGGACAAGCGCACCAGCGTCCCAGGCGTCTTCGCGGTGGGCGACATGGCGCGGGTGCCGCACTCCGTGACCTTCGCGGTGGCCGACGGGACCTTCGCCGCCATGTCCATCGTGCACGACGCGGTCATGGGCTGATCGCGTCGCATGGTTCCGACGCTTCGGCCACGACCGAAGCGTCGGAGCCGGCTTAGCCCTGCAGGAAAGGGTTAGACTGGCGCTCGCGGCCGATGGTGGTCGCCTGGCCATGCCCCGGCAGCACCACCGTCTCGTCGGGGAGCGGCAGCAGTTTTTCCTTGATGCCCGAGATCAGCGCATCGTGGTCGCCATAGGGAAAGTCGGTGCGGCCAATGGAGCCGTCGAACAGCACGTCGCCGCCAATCACCACCTCCTTGTTGGAGAGGACCATTACCACGTGGCCCGGCGAGTGGCCGGGGATGTGCAGGACGGAGAAGCGGCAGTCGCCGATGGTGACCTCGTCGCCTTCCTCGAGCCAGCGTCCCGGTACAACCTTACGGCCGGGGATGCCCATGCGGGCGCCGTGCGCCTCGAGGTCGTCGAGCAGGAACTTGTCGGCGAGGTGCGGCCCCTCGATGGGCAGGCCAAGCTCCTCCGACAGGGTGGTGGCGCCGGCCGCGTGATCGATGTGACCATGGGTCAGAAGGATCTTCTCCGGCGTCGCGCCAGTCTCTTCCAGAGCCGCCTTTACGCGGTCAAGATCGCCACCGGGATCGACAATCGCCGCCCGATTGGTGGCTGTGCAGACGGCCACCGAACAATTCTGCTGAAAAGGCGTGACGGGGACGATCAAGAACTTGATGGGATAGGACATGGGCGGATGAAGAACCTTTCCAATTTACGAGCGAGATCTTGCTAACCGGTCGATCCGGAAAGCACAACGCGGCCGGATGTCTCAATTTCGCTTGTGCATAACCCGGTTCCGCGTCATATGTGGAGGCGTCGGTGCCTCGGACGAGGACGAGGTGCCCTCGGAATTTTGGTTAAGACGTGTCACCCGCTGGGTGGGCCTGGCTTTCCCGAGGTTTCCGAGATCGGTCCGGTCTCGGGCCGATGCGCCGCACCAAACTGTGACCATCGGGAAAGGGACTTCCCCATGCGCCAGAACGGCACAATGAAATTCTTCAATACTACCCGTGGTTTCGGGTTCATCACCCCGGACGACGGCGGCAAGGACGTGTTCGTCCACATCACCGCGCTCGAGCGGTCCGGGCTGCCGGCTCTCGACGAGGGGGCCAAGGTGTCCTTCGAGGTCGAGAACGATCGCCGGGGACGGGGTCCGCAGGCGGTCAACATCCAGATGGCCTGAACCGCCGGCCTGCCTGAACGAACCTTCAAACGAGACCCTTCGGGTCGCAATCATAAAGAAACCTTCCAGCGCCGTCGCCCAGCCGACGGCGTTTTTTGTTGGTCGTCACCCCGCTTCCGCTTTGCAACTTCCGGCTATCGACCGTCTTGTGACTGCCGTCACTTCGGTTTCGTTAAAACTTCTCCATCTTCCAATCATCAGGCACCGCAGAGGACGCGCCGAAGCGGGCCGATACCTGAAGGAACGGAGAAGATCCATGAACAAGTCATTTCGCAATACTGCATTCGCCGGTGCCGTTACTGCCGCAATGGCCGCTGCCTTCGTCGGTGCGCCGATGGACGTGGCCGAGGCTGGGCGCAAGCATCACCACTACGGTTCGGCCGCCGCCGCCGGCGTGATCGGTTTGGCCACCGGCGCCATCATCGCCGGCTCCCTGGCGCAGCCGCGCACCGTCACGGTCTACGAGGAGCCGGTCTATTATGGCGGCCGCCCGCGCCCCTGGACCCCGAGCTGGTACGCTTACTGCAGCGAGCGCTATCGCTCCTTCGATCCGCGCACCGGCACGTTCCGGGGCTATGACGGCCGCAATCACTTCTGCCGGTGATCGGTCGAAACCGGCCAGGACATCGCGCCGGACATCGACGGGGCATGCACCGACCGCCTTCCGGCATCCGGAGGGCGGCGGTTGCCGTTCCGGGATGGGGCACCGCCGTTGACTTCGCTATATGGTGGGTTCCGGGCGGGCGCGGACCCGCCATGCTGCGCGGCGCGGGCAGATGCGGGATCGGAAGGAAGCGGGTATGGCGGACCGGATGACGCGGATCGATCCTCCGCCGGCGGCTGCCGCCAACGCCGGGCTGGTCTTCATAGGGGCCATCCGCACGCCCTGGAGCGAACGCAGCCGCTGCCCGAAGAACAGCGCCGAAAGTGCCGAGACCGCCCGCATCGTGCTCGAGGGCCCCTACCGGCCGGGCCTCGCCTCGCTGGAAACCGTCTCCCACGTCATCGTGCTGACCTGGCTGGACCGGGCGTCGCGCGATGTGATCGCACTGGTGCCGCCGATGGACGACGTCCGCCACGGCGTCTTCGCCACCCGCTCGCCGAACCGGCCGAACCCGATCGGTGTTGCCGTCGCGGAAATCGTCACGGTTCACGAGGATGGCCTGACCATCCGCGGCATCGACTGCCTGGACGGCACGCCGCTCCTCGACATCAAGCCCTATTTCGCCTCCACCGATGCCCGGCCGGACGCGCGTGTCGGCTGGCACGAGCAGCGCGCGAAGCCGCTGCCACCGTCGGGCTGACCGGGACCCGCGGCGTCGGCAGGCACGAAAAAGGGGCCGTCGCCGGCCCCTCTCGTCGTCTGCGCTCAGCGCGTCAGCCGCTTGTATTTCACCCGGCGCGGCACGATCGCGTCAGGCCCGAGGCGGCGCTTCTTGTCCTCCTCGTAGTCGGCGAAGTTACCCTCGAACCACTCCACGTGGCTGTCGCCCTCGAAGGAGAGGATGTGGGTGGCCAGCCGGTCGAGGAAGAAGCGGTCATGCGAGATGACCACGGCGCAGCCGGCGAAATCCTCCAGGGCGTCTTCCAGGGCCGCCAGCGTCTCGGTGTCGAGATCGTTAGTCGGCTCGTCGAGGAGCAGCACGTTGGCGCCCGACTTCAGCATCGTGGCCAGGTGCACGCGGTTGCGCTGGCCGCCGGAGAGGTTGCCGACCTTCTGCTGCTGGTCGCCGCCCTTGAAGTTGAAGGCGCCGACATAGGCGCGCGACTGCATCTCGCGCTTGCCGAGCTGGATGACGTCGTTGCCGCCGGAGATCTCCTCCCAGACCGTCTTGTTGGGGTCGAGGGAGTCGCGCGACTGGTCGACATAGCCGAGCTGCACCGTCTCGCCGACGGAGATCTCGCCCTTGTCCGGCGTGTCCTGGCCGGTGATCATGCGGAACAGGGTGGTCTTGCCCGCGCCGTTCGGACCGATCACGCCGACAATGCCGCCGGGCGGCAGCTTGAAGGTCAGGTCGTCGATGAGCAGCCGATCGCCGAAGCCCTTCGAGATGTTCTCGAAGGTGATGACGGTGTCACCGAGGCGCGGCCCGGCCGGAATGATGATCTGGGCGTCCGACGACTGCGTGCGGGCGTCGTTGCGCTTCAGAAGTTCGTCATAGGCCTGGATACGAGCCTTGGACTTGGTCTGGCGGGCCTTGGGGCTCGACTGGATCCATTCGCGCTCGCGATCGAGCGCCCGCTTCTCCGCCGCCGATTCCCGCTTCTCCTGCTCCAGCCGCTTGGACTTCTTCTCCAGGTAGGCGGTGTAGTTGCCCTCGTAGGGAATGCCACGGCCGCGGTCGAGCTCCAGGATCCAGCCGGTGACGTTGTCCAGGAAGTAGCGGTCATGGGTGACGATCAGGATCGCGCCCGGATATTCCCGCAGATGGTTCTCCAGCCACGCCACCGTCTCCGCGTCGAGATGGTTGGTGGGCTCGTCGAGGAGCAGCAGGTCGGGCTGGTCGAGCAGCAGCCGGCAGAGCGCCACGCGACGCTTTTCGCCGCCGGAGAGCTTGGAGACGTCGGCCTCGTCCGGCGGACAGCGCAGCGCGTCCATCGCCTGGTCGACCTGGCTGTCCAGATCCCAGAGATTTTGGCTGTCGATCTCGTCCTGGAGCTGCGCCATCTCGTCGGCGGTCTCGTCGGAGTAGTTCATGGCGAGTTCGTTGTAGCGCTCCAGGATCGCCTTCTTCTTGGCGACGCCGTCCATGACGTTGTCACGGACCGAGCGGCTTTCATCGAGCTCCGGCTCCTGGGCGAGGTAGCCGACACGGGCGCCCTCGGCGACCCAGCCGTCGCCGGTGAACTCGGTGTCGATGCCGGCCATGATGCGCAAGAGCGTCGACTTGCCCGAGCCGTTGGGGCCGAGCACGCCGATCTTGGCGTCCGGGTAGAAGGAGAGGTGGATGCCGTCGAGGACCTTCTTGCCGCCGGCGTACGACTTGGTGAGGCCCTGCATGTGGTAGATGAACTGGCGTGCCATGGAAATCCTGTGAGAGGCTGAACGGCCCCTTGCGGGGCGGAGAGGCGGGTGCCCGGCGGAGCGGTCGGCTCCCGTCCTTGCGACCCCGGCCCGAAATCTTCGAAGCCTGGCGCCTGTCCCGCTTGACGGCGGAACCATCTTCGCGCCGTGTTCTACGCGAGGCGCGGCCTCGCTTCAATTGTGTCGCTATTCATCACCGCGCAAGGCAACCTGGCTCAGCCGTCCTCACAGCCGCACCGGAACCCCGACCTCCAGCGTGCGCCGCTGCGGCAGATTGAAATGATCGGTGCTCCGCTCCGTGAAGCGGGCGAGGAAGGCGAAGACCGCGGCCAGAACGTCGCCCGGCGTGCGCACGCGCTCCGGAAACACCGGGCGCTCGAAGCCGACCACGTAGACCAGCCTGTCCGCGTCGATGCCGTTGTCCTTGAGCACCGGACCGAGGATGGCCGGCAGGTTGACGCTCTGCATGTAGCCCACGGTGACGTCGATGCGCAGGATGCCGCCTGCGAGCGCTTCGACCTTCAGCCGGTCGTCGGGCGAGACCCGGGGGCGGCCCGCCACGCCGACGGAAACGACCACGGCACGGGAGAAGGTGGTGTCGAGCAGCCTGTCGAGCAGCACCAGCGTGTTGGGCGTCGCCGGTCCGGCCCGTCGGGAGATGAACGCCACCGGCTGCGAGAGGTTGGCTTCCTGCCTCTCTTCCCTGTGGGCGAAGACGGCGAGCGGCACCTGGTTCGGGGCGAGCCACTTGGCCGTCCGGCGGTTGCCGACGCGCCAGGCGCCCATCGCCAGAAGGGCGACGGCGGCCAGCGACAGCGGCAGCCAGCCACCGCTCTCGATCTTGCCGAGATTGGCGGAGAAGAAGAGGAGATCCACTGCCAGCAGCACCGCCGCCACCGCCCAGGCCAGCGGCTTCGGCCAGACGCGGCGCCGGATCAGCGCGGCGGCGTAAAGGACGGTGGTGGTGATCATCGCAGTGGCCACGGCCAGACCGTAGGCGCCGGCCAGCTCGCTCGACGACCCGAAGCCGACCACCACGAGGATGGAAAGCAGGCCGAGGATCGCGTTGACGGTCGGGATGTAGACGTGGCTCTCGTGCTCGGCGGCGGTGTGAACGGTGCGCAGCGGCACCAGGTAGCCCACGTCCATGGCCTGCCGGGCGAGGCTCATCACGCCGGTAATGACGGCCTGCGAGGCGATCACCGTCGCGGCGGTGGCGAGAAGCAGCAGCGGGATGCGCAGGGCGTGCGGCGCCAGCAGGTAGAACGGATTCTCGAGCGCAGACGGGGTCTGCAGCAGAAGCGCCCCCTGGCCGTAATAGTTGAGGAGCAGGCCCGGCATCGCGATCCCGTACCAGGCCCAGGCGATCGACCGCCGGCCGAACTGGCCGAGATCGGCGTAAAGCGCCTCGCCGCCGGTGATGGCGAGGAAGACGGCGGCGATGACGAACAGGCCGCGGGCCGGGTCGTGGACCAGGAGCAGGATGCCGTGATGCGGGGACAGCGCCGCGAGGATGCCCGGATTGCCGGCAATGCCAACCAGCCCCAGCGCGCCCAGAACCACGAACCAGACCAGCATGACCGGGCCGAAGAAGCGCCCGATCCGATTCGTCCCGGCACGCTGGGCGACGAACAGGACCGCGAGCACGGCGACCGTCAGCCCGACCACGAAGGGTTCGAGCGCCGGGGCGGCGAGCTTCAGCCCTTCCATCGCCGAAAGCACGGAGATGGCCGGGGTGATGACGCCGTCGCCGAACAGCATGGCGGCACCGACCAGTGCCGCGCCCATAAGCGCCATCCCCCAGCGCTGCGGGCTGGAGTGGACGCCGAGCAGGGTGGCGAGCGCCAGGATGCCGCCTTCGCCTTCGTTGTCCATGCGCAGCACCAGGCCGACATATTTCACCGCGATGGCGAAGACGATGGCCCAGGTGATCAGCGACAGGACACCGGGTACGGCGATCTCGATGGGCAAATGGCCGGCGGCGAGCACCGCCTCGCGCAGCGAGTAGAGCGGGCTTGTGCCGATATCGCCGAAGACGATGCCGAGCGCGCCGACGACGACGAGCGCGCCCTTGCGCTTGGGCTCGCTGGCTTGGGCCGCGTGATCGGTCATGCGCTGGCCTTCCCGGGCGTGACAGGCGCTGATGGTGACGGGTCGGGTTCCGGAGCGGGAAGAGGGGACCCGGCGATCAGGCCCGACCGTTGTTACCGATCCGGCCCGCCGCCGCAACGCTTCCGGGACGGCAATGGCGGTGCGTCAGTCGACGAAGGCGTCGCGCGAATAGCCCTGGAGGTAGAGAAGCGCGGTGAGGTCGCCGTGATCGATGCGCGCGTCGGCGCCTTCCGCCACCTTCGGCTTGGCATGGAAGGCGACACCGATGCCGGCCGCCTCCAGCATGGCGAGATCGTTGGCGCCGTCGCCCACCGCGATCACGTCGGCGGCCGCGATGCCCCGTTCGGCCACCAGTTCCTCCAGCCGGGTGCGCTTGGCGTCGCGACCGAGGATCGGCTCCGCGACCGTGCCGGCCAGCGTCCCGTTTTCCACATGCAGGATGTTGGACTGGTGCTCGTCCATGCCGAGCGCGTCGCGGACGTGGCCGGTGAAGGCGGTGAAGCCGCCGGAGACCAGCGCCGCGTAGGCGCCGTTCGCCTTCATGGTCTGCACCAGGGTACGAGCGCCCGGCGTCAGCGTGATGCGCTCGGCCAGCACCGTCGCGATGACCGCCTCCGGCAGCCCCTTGAGCAGGCCGACGCGTTCCTTGAGCGCCGGCTCGAACTCGATCTCGCCGCGCATGGCGCGCTCGGTGATCGCGGCGATCTGCGGCTTCAGGCCCAGCTCGTCGGCCAGCTCGTCGATGCACTCCTGGCCGATCAGGGTGGAATCCATGTCGGCGATCAGAAGCGCCTTGCGCCGGGCGAGCGGAGCCTGCACCACCACATCGATGGGGCGGTCGCCCATTGCCGCACGCAGCCGGTCCTGCCAGGTGCGGGCATCGGTGGCCGAGGCATCGACAAAGGCGAGATCCACCGCCACGCTGTCGGCGAGCACGGTGATGTCGGCGTCGGGCAGCAGCGTCTGGGCGGCGGCCACGGCGGCGGTGTCGACGGCGGGCTCGGCCGGGGACGCAATGAGGGTGGCGACGAGGTCCATCGTGGAGCGATCTTTGGAAACGGCAGGGGAAATGCGGGCCGTCTTGATAGCTGGGCCGACCGCGAGCGGCAAGTCGGCGCTGGCGCTCTCCGTCGCCAAGCGCACCGGCGGTGCCATCGTCAATGCCGATTCCATGCAGGTCTATCGCGAGCTCCGCATTCTCTCCGCGCGACCCGATCCGGATGAAGAGGCCCGCGCGCCGCATCGCCTCTATGGCCACGTGTCCATCCGCGAGGCCTATTCCGTCGCGCGCTGGCTCGAGGAGATCGCGGTGGTGCTCGAGGAGCTTCGGGCCGAAGGCCGGCTGCCCATCCTGGTTGGCGGCACGGGCCTCTATTTCACCGCGCTGACCGAGGGCCTGTCGCAGGTGCCGGAGATCCCCGACGCAATCCGCGAGCACTGGCGTTCCCGTGGCCGGGAGGAGGGCGGCGAGGCGCTGCACGCCATCCTCGCCGAGCGCGATCCGGTAATGGCCGAGCGGCTGCGGCCCTCCGATCCGCAGCGCATCGTGCGGGCGCTGGAGGTGCTGGAGGCCACCGGCCGTTCGCTCGCCGACTGGCAGGCGGAGACCGGCCCGGCGCTGCTGCCGGCGGCGGACTGTCGCCGCATCGTGCTTGCCCCGGAGCGGCCGCACCTGCGCGAGCGCATCGCAGATCGCTTCGATGCCATGATCGCCGCAGGAGCGCTCGACGAGGCCCGCGCCATCGCGGCGATGGACGTCGACCCGTCCCTGCCGGCCATGAAGGCCATCGGCCTGCCGCCGATGATCGCCCATGCGCTCGGTCTCGTAACGCTTGAGAACGCCCGCGAGCGCGCCGTGGCCGATACCGCCCGCTACGCCAAGCGTCAGGAAACCTGGTTCCGCAACCGCTTCGCCGACTGGGAGCGGCTGGAGCAGGGCGAAGCATTCGCAAAGCTTGGGCTCTGATTGCTTCTTTACGCCGCAAAGCCGGACGGCGAACCGGTTCCCACTTCGCCTGGCTTTGCTCGGCAAAACTTTCCGCTTGACCGCCAAGGCGACCCTTTCTACCGTGCTGCCGACCAGACAACCGGGGTTTCGATGAAACACTCGCTTCTCGTAATTCGCACGCGCATCGCCAGGACGGGGTAATTCCCCGGCCGCGATTGGTGGTGCGCGTATCCAAGGGCCCTCGGGGCCCTTTTTTATTTTCGGCAGTGCCGCGGCCGGCGGCTCCCACACAACCGGCCACCAGACAGGGTTGGAGGATGACATGCAGCGGGAGATGACAGGCGCCGAGATGGTCGTTCAGGCGATGATCGACCACGGGGTCGACAAGCTCTTCGGCTATCCGGGCGGCGCCGTGCTGCCGATCTACGACGAGATCTTTCAGCAGTCGGAGGTCCAGCACATCCTCGTGCGCCACGAGCAGGGCGCCGGCCACGCGGCCGAGGGCTATGCCCGCTCCACCGGCAAGCCGGGCGTCTGCCTGGTGACCTCCGGCCCGGGCGCCACCAACGCGGTGACCCCGCTCACCGACGCGCTGATGGATTCCATCCCGATGGTCTGCATCTCCGGCCAGGTCGCCACCCACCTGATCGGCAATGACGCCTTCCAGGAATGCGACACGGTCGGCATCACCCGGCCGTGCACAAAGCACAACTGGCTGGTGAAGCGCATCGAGGACCTGCCGCGCATCCTGCACGAGGCCTTCTACGTCGCCACCACCGGCCGTCCCGGCCCGGTCGTCGTCGATATCCCGAAGGACATCCAGCTGGCGCGCGGCGTCTACACCGGCCCGCAGAACATCGTCCACAAGACCTACCAGCCGAAGGTGAAGGGCGACCTCGACCACATTCGCGCGGCGGTCGATCTGATGACGACGGCGAAGCGGCCGATTTTCTATACCGGTGGCGGCGTCATCAACTCCGGCCCACAGGCCAGCCAGCTGTTGCGCGAGCTCGTCAAGCTCACCGGCTTCCCGGTGACCTCGACGCTGATGGGCCTGGGCGCCTTCCCGGCGAGCCATCCCAACTGGCTCGGCATGCTGGGCATGCACGGCACCTACGAGGCCAACCTCGCCATGCACGGCTGCGACGTGATGGTCTGCGTCGGGGCGCGCTTCGACGACCGCATCACCGGCCGGATCGATGCCTTCGCGCCGACCGCCAAGATCATCCACATCGACATCGACCCGTCCTCGGTCAACAAGACGGTTCAGTGTGACATCCCGATCATCGGCGACGTTGCCCATGTCCTGGAGGACATGATCCGGTTGTGGAAGGCGGCGGCAGTGACGCCGGACAAGAAGGCCGAGAAAGCCTGGTGGGACCAGATCCAGGCGTGGCGGGGCAAGGATTGCCTGGCCTACAAGACGCGCCCGGACGTGATCATGCCGCAGCAGGCGATCGAGGCGCTCTACAACGCCACCCACGACAAGGATGTCTACATCACCACCGAGGTCGGCCAGCACCAGATGTGGGCCGCCCAGTTCTTCAAGTTCGAAGATCCGAACCGGTGGATGACGTCCGGCGGTCTGGGAACCATGGGCTACGGCCTGCCGGCTGCGGTCGGCGTCCAGGTGGCGCATCCCGACAGCCTCGTCATCGACATCGCCGGTGATGCCTCGGTGCTGATGACGATCCAGGAGATGTCGACGGCGGTCCAGCACGACCTGCCGATCAAGATCTTCATCCTGAACAACCAGTACATGGGCATGGTCCGCCAGTGGCAGCAGCTGCTGCATGGCAACCGGCTGTCGCACTCCTACAACGAGTCGCTGCCGGACTTCGTGAAGATGGCCGAGGCCTATGGCTGCGTCGGCATCCAGGCGACCAGACCGGACGAGTTGGATGACGCCATCGCCGAGATGATCTCGGTGAAGAAGCCGGTCCTGTTCGACTGCCGGGTCGCCAACCTTGCCAACTGCTTCCCGATGATCCCGTCGGGCCGCGCGCACAACGAGATCCTGCTCTCTGCCGATGTCGACGACGTCGAGGCGGAAGCGCTGGAGAACGCCATCGACTCCACGGGCGCCGCGCTCGTCTGACGACGCGCGAGCCCCGAGTGCACAGACGACGGATATCGAGATGCTGATGAAACCGATCCAGCCCGCCCGCGACCCCGACCCGGTCGAACGCCACACCCTGTCGATCATCGTCGACAACGAGCCCGGCGTTCTCGCCCGGGTCATCGGGCTGTTCTCCGGTCGTGGCTACAACATCGACACCCTCACGGTGTCGGAGACCGAGCACGAGCGCCAGGTCTCGCGCATCACCATCGTCACCACCGGCACGCCGATGGTGATCGATCAGATCAAGCATCAGCTGGAACGGCTGGTGCCGGTCCACCGGGTCGCCGACCTGACGGTGGAGGGCGAGGCCATCGAGCGCGAGCTGGCGCTGGTCAAGGTGGCCGGACGCGGCGAGGCGCGGGTGGAGGCGCTGCGGCTCGCCCAGGCGTTCGATGCCAGCACCGTGGACGCGACGCTGGAGTCCTTTATCTTCGAGCTGACCGGGTCCACCGTCGAGATCGACCGCTTCATCGGCCTGATGAGCGAGATCGGCCTGGTGGAAGTATCGCGCACCGGCATCGCCGCCATCAGCCGCGGCGCCAAGGGAATGTGAGCGGGCGGCTTCGGCCGCCGGGCACGCTCCTGAGCTGAACGAAGGCGGGCGCTTGCGTCCGCCTTTCGTCTATCTGGGGGAGGGCGCCCACCCCGGCGCGATCTCGCGGATCGGATCGTCGGCGAAGCGCGCCGCGGCGTCCGCCACCTTTTCGCCGGCGACCTCGATGTCCGGCCGGATGGTCGCCAGCGGGATCAGCACGAAGGCGCGGTTCAGAAGCTCCCGGTGCGGGATGATCAGGTCCGGCTCGCCGATTTCGCTGTCGCCATAGGTGAGGATATCGATGTCGATGACGCGCGGGCCCCAGCGGAAGGTTTCCGTGCGTCCCAGCTCCGCCTCGATGGCCTTGCATGCGGCGAGCAGATCGCGCGGCGACAGGGTCGTGCTGCCGGCCGCGCAGGCGTTGACGAACCAGTCCTGCGCCTCGAAGCCCCACGGCGGCGTCGCGAAGAAGGGCGAGGCGGTCTGAAGCACGATGCTGTCGGTCGCGTGCAGCCGGTCGAGCGCCGAGCGCACGGTCGCTTGTGCATCGCCGACATTGGCGCCGAGCCCGAAGGTGACGGAAACGGGACTCATCCGGAGGCGCGGTCTCGCCGGATGGACAGGCCGATGGTGTCGAAGATGCCGGCCACCGGCGCCGACGGCTTGCGGATCTCGATCTCCACGGCGGTGAGGCGCGGAAAGTCGGCCAGAAGCCGCTCCGCGATGGTTTCGCCCAGCGCCTCGATCAGCTTGAACCGCTCGTTCTCGGCAATCGCCCGCACCGTCTCGAAGACAGTGCCGTAGCAGACGGTCCGGGAATAGTCGTCGGTGCGGCCGGCCTCGCTGGTGTCCAGTTCGAGCACCAGGTCGATGTCGAAGCGCTGGCCGAGCTCGGCTTCTGCCGCGTGCAGGCCGTGTCGGGCGAAAACGGCGATGCCGCGAATGAAGAGACGGTCGGAACGCTCAGGCACGGTTGACGGCCTCCACCAGGGTTCGGGCGGCCACATGCTCGGCCACGTCGTGCACGCGAATGATGTCGGCACCGCCGGCCAGCACCAGCGTGTCGAGAACCAGGGTGCCCACCAGCCTGTCATCCACCTCCGCGCCGAGCAGTTTGCCGATCATCGACTTGCGCGACAGCCCGACCAGCACCGGGTAGCCCATGGCCCGGATCCGCCGAATGTCTCCGATCAGCGCCAGATTCTGCTGCAGCGACTTGCCGAAGCCGATGCCCGGATCGAGCACGACGCGTCGGTCAGAAAGCCCGGCCTTGCGCGCGATCGCCAGGCTTTTCTCGAAGAACCGCTCCAGGTCGTCGAAGATGTCGATCGTCGGATCGATTTCGGTGCGGTTGTGCATGACCACCGTTTCGGCATCGAAGGCGGCAGCGACGGAGGCGATCTCCGGCTCGCGCTGAAGGCCCCAGATGTCGTTCAGGATGGCAACGCCGGCGCTCAGTGCGCGTTCCGCCACGGCCGCCTTGGTGGTGTCGATGGACATGGGCCGCTGCAGCCGGTTGCGCAGTTCGCGGATCACCGGGATCACCCGGGCAAGCTCCGTCTCCACGTCGACCTTGCTGTGGCCGGGCCGGCTCGATTCACCGCCGATGTCGATGATGTCGGCGCCGGCGGCTTCCATGGCGAGCGCGTGGTCGATGGCCGTGGACAGCCGATCGTGCTGGCCGCCATCGGAAAAGGAATCGGGCGTGACGTTCAGGATCCCCATGATCCTGGCGCGGGCCGGCGGAGCCGGCGGGGCTTCCTCGAAGCCGGAGAGCGCGGTCATGGGCGGTGGCCGGGTCGGACCATGGGCGGACGTTTCCTCGATCGTGGTCTGAAATCGGTTGATGCAAACGGAGGATGGCTGGACCGGTCGCGCCGTCACGTCAAGAAAGTTCGGCGCCGCAGTCGGCTTGCGGGTGGCCGTTCGGGGTCATTCGTGCAAACTCCCCCGGTTTCCGGATCGTAAGCGAATCGAGACGTTTCATGGAGTGGTCCCAGCAACAGGAGGCTGCGCTCACGGCGGTGAGCCGCTGGCTGAAGCGCGGCGACAGTCAGGTGTTTCGCCTGTTCGGCTATGCCGGCACGGGCAAGACGACGCTGGCGCGCGAGATCGCGGAAGGCGTCGACGGCGACGTCCTGTTCGCCGCCTTCACCGGCAAGGCGGCCCAGGTCCTGCGCGAGAAGGGGGCGGAAAGCGCCCGCACCATCCACTCGCTGATCTACCGTCCACGCGGCGAGACCACCGAGGACGAGGAGGGGCAGGTCTCGCCCACCTTCTCCCTCAACAAGCAGAGCTCGGTCTCCAAGGCGGCGCTGCTGGTCATCGACGAGTGCTCGATGGTCGACGAGGCGCTCGGCAAGGATCTCCTGTCCTTCGGCACGCCCATCCTGGTGCTCGGCGATCCGGGTCAGCTTCCTCCTGTCGCCGGCGGCGGCTTCTTCACCGAGACCGAGCCGGACTTCATGCTGACCGAGGTGCATCGGCAGGCCCGCGACAACCCGATCATCGATCTGGCCATGCGGGTGCGCGAGGGCAGCCCAATCGAGCATGGACGCTACGGCGATAGCGCCGTCATCAGCCGTGCCGACGTGGACCAGGACATGGTGCTGGCCGCAGACCAGGTGCTGGTCGGCACCAACCGCACGCGCCGCGCCTACAATGGCCGCCTGCGCCAGCTGAAGGGCTTCACCGACGTGCTGCCGGAATCCGGCGACAAGCTCGTCTGCCTGCGCAACAACACCGAGAAGGGGCTCCTGAACGGCGGTCTGTGGACGGTGTCGTCGGTGTCGCGCAAGCCGGGCCAGTCGGTGCAGATGCTGGTCAGGGCCGAGGATGGCGGGGCCAAGGGGCCGGTCGCCAAGATCAAGGTGCTCAAGCAGGCCTTTCAGGAAGGACCGGAATCCATCCCCTGGCAGATGCGCCGCGGCACAGACATGTTCGACTACGGCTATGCCCTCACGGTGCACAAGTCGCAGGGCTCGCAATGGGACGACGTGGTGCTCTTCGACGAAAGTTTTGCCTTCAAGGAGCACCGCGATCGCTGGCTTTACACGGCGATCACCCGGGCGGCGAAGCGTCTGACCCTGGTCAGGTCCTGATTTTCTAGGATTTCAGGGTCCCTCACCATTTGCATTCGCCCTGAGGAGCGGTACAACGCGCCACGCTGTCGTTCGGCCGACGGCCGCTAGAAGGGCCGGGCCAGAGGCTGCCCGCCCGTTCGGCATGCATATTCAAGGAGAACACTGCGGTCATGCGCGTCTATTACGATCGGGATGCCGACCTGAACCTCATCAAGGGCAAGAAGATCGCCATCGTCGGCTACGGCAGCCAGGGCCACGCTCATGCCCTGAACCTGCGCGATTCCGGCGTGGCCGAGGTGGCCGTGGCGCTGCGTGAAGGTTCGTCTTCGGCTCGCAAGGCGGAGGCCGAGGGCTTCAAGGTGATGTCCGTTGCCGACGCGGCCAAGTGGGCCGACGTGGTGATGATGCTCACGCCGGACGAGCTCCAGGCCGACATCTACAACGAGAGCCTCGCGGCCAACATGAAGGAGGGCGCCGCCCTCCTGTTCGCGCACGGCCTCAACGTCCACTTCAACCTGATCGAGCCGCGCGCCGACCTCGACGTGCTGATGGTCGCCCCGAAGGGCCCGGGCCACACGGTGCGCTCCGAGTATCAGCGCGGCGGCGGCGTGCCCTGCCTGATCGCCATCGCCCAGGATGCCTCCGGCAACGCCCACGACATCGGCCTGTCCTACGCCTCCGGCGTTGGTGGCGGCCGCGCCGGCATCATCGAGACCACCTTCCGCGAGGAATGCGAGACCGACCTGTTCGGTGAGCAGGTGGTCCTGTGCGGCGGCCTGGTGGAGCTGATCCGGGCCGGCTTCGAGACCCTCGTCGAGGCGGGTTACGCCCCGGAGATGGCCTACTTCGAGTGCCTGCACGAGGTGAAGCTCATCGTCGACCTCATCTACGAGGGCGGCATCGCCAACATGAACTACTCCATCTCCAACACCGCCGAGTACGGCGAGTACGTCACCGGCCCGCGCATCGTGACGCCGGAGACCAAGGCGGAGATGAAGCGCGTCCTGGAGGACATCCAGTCGGGCACGTTCACCCGCAACTGGATGCTGGAGAACAAGGTCAACCAGACCTCGTTCAAGGCGACCCGCGCCCGCAACAACGCCCACCAGATCGAAGAGGTGGGTGCCAAGCTCCGCGACATGATGCCGTGGATCCGCGAGAAGGCGCTGGTCGACAAGGACAAGAACTAGCGCATCGCGCGCCGCTCGGGGCGGGGAGGGCAGCATGGCCGGAGACGACACTGTCCCGGTCCGCACCCTCCGATCCGCCGCGATCGGGTTCCGGGACGGGGCACCGTCCTTCGCCATTAGCCGGCGCGCCGAGATCGAGGCGCGCTGGCACTCCGCCGTCGCCGCCAACCCGGCCCTCTTCAACGGCACCGTCCTGATCTTCGAGGACATGGCCGTGGACGACGAGACGCTGACGGCCACGGGCCGTCCCGTCGACTATGCCACCTTCTCCGCCTTCATCGCCTGGAACGGGCCCGATGCGGGTCTGGTCAACCTGTTCGGCGCGGCCGCGATCGTCTCTGCCGACGGCCACCTGCTGCTTGGCCGGATGGGAGCCTCCACCGATGATGCCGGCACCATCAAGCTGGTCGGCGGCACGCCGGACCTGAGCGATGTCGGCGCCGACGGCGTCGACCTCACCGGCTCCATCGCCCGGGAAATGGAGGAGGAGACAGGGCTCAGGGCCGCCGATGCCACGGCCGATCCCGACCTCCTGTTCGTGTTCGACCATCCCTATGGCGCCGTGGCGCAGGTCCTGCGCTTTCCCCAGTCGACCGACGCGCTCGTGGCCCGCATCGAGGCCCATCTGGCGGCCGAGGCCGATCCGGAGCTCGCCGGCATCGTCGTCGTCCGGACACCCGGCGACGACGCCGTGCTAACCTGTCCGCCCTATACACGGGCGATCGCCCGCTTCATCCTGCCGGACTGACCCGGCCGCCGACGAACCATCCGAGAGAGGCACCGATGGACCGACGCTATGCCGTGCTCGACGTCTTCACCGAGGAAGCGCTGAGCGGCAATCCACTCGCGATCGTGCTGGATGCGGAGGGGCTGGACACGGCGCGGATGCAGGCCATTGCCGGCGAGTTCAATCTGTCCGAAACGGTGTTCGTGCTGCCGCCGGAACACACGGCCCATACCGCGCGGCTGCGCATCTTCACGCCTGGCACGGAGCTGCCCTTCGCCGGCCATCCCACCGTTGGCACGGCCATCTATCTCGGCCAGCAGCGCTTTGCCGATGCCGGTGCGGACGTTGATGCCATGATCGTCTTGGAGGAGGAGGTCGGGCCCGTGCGCTGCGGTGTCGTCCTGCGGCCGGGCGGTACCCATTATGCGGAGTTCGATCTGCCGCGCCTGCCGGAGGTGTCGGATACCGCGCCCGGAGCCGATGCGGTGGCCGAGGCCCTCGGGCTGGCGCCGCACGAGATCGGCTTCGGCCACTACCCGGTTTCCGTGGCGAGTGCGGGCGTCCCGTTCCTGATCGTCCCGGTAAACGGCCTCGACGCCGCGCGCCGGGCGCAGCCCCGTCCGGAGAAATGGGCGCAGGTGTTCGGCGAAGGCGGCGGCGGCCACGATTCCATCTATGTGTTCACAGCGGAGGTGGAGCGGCCGGACGCCACGCTGCATGCACGCATGTTCGGGCTCGGCATGGGGATCGGCGAAGATCCGGCCACCGGCGCTGCCGCGGCAGCCCTTTCGGGCGTGCTGCATCGCTACGGCCAGCTGACCGAGGGCAGCCATCGCTATCTCATCGAGCAGGGTGTGGAGATGGGGCGTCCGTCGCTGATCAGCCTGGAGCTGGACGTGGCGGACGGCGACCTGCACGGCGCGCGCATCGGCGGCTCGGCGGTGGTGATCGCCGAGGGCACGCTCCGGATCTGACGGGGCAGGTCGGAAAAGGACTGCAGGGCGGGAGCGAGGACCAGCCTCCGTCGAGGAGGCGGTCGCGGGCTCCCGGCTGCCTGTCAGCGGCGGGCAGGCCGTGTCGGCTCCGTCCGCTGCCACGATACCGCCGATCGATCCGGCCGGGCCGGAGGCGGATATCGCTCGTGATCTGTCAGGCTACGGGAACAAGCCGCGTATCAGCGGCGGCCACCGGCCGTCTTGGCACGCGGCTTGGCGATCAGGCCCTCGCGCTGCGCCTGCTTGCGGGCGAGCTTGCGGGACCGACGCACGGCCTCGTTTTCCTTGCGGACGCGCTTTTCAGACGGCTTCTCGTAGGCGCGGCGACGCTTGAGCTCGCGCATGACGCCTTCGCGCTGCAGCTTCCGCTTCAGCACCTTGAGGGCCTGGTCGACGTTATTCTCTCGGACTTCGACTTGCAGGGGAATTCTCCTTTCAACGGGTTGGCGGACCGTTTGAGCCGATCCGACCCGAAGGATCAAGAGCGGCTCGGCGACATAACGAAAAAAGCCCGGCCGGCCGGCCGGGCCTTTCATTGGCGTGCGGCCGAATCAGGCGTTGGCGAGATTCGTCGCGGCGTTCTTGCCCGAACGACGATCCGGCTCGACGTCGTAGCTGATGCGCTGACCTTCCTCGAGCGGAGCCATGCCGGCGCGCTCGACAGCAGTCGCGTGAACGAACACGTCAGGACCACCCTCGGCCGGCGTGATGAAGCCGTAGCCGCGCGTGTGGTTGAAGAACTTAACGGTACCGATAGCCATGTTGGCCTCCATGTAGACTAACGCAAATCTTTGCGTCACCTGCGCAACCAGCGCGCAGGAACTTACCCGAATTCAGCTTTAACTTGGGAGGCCGTTCTGAGCCAACACAGCAAGGCAGCGTGAAATCGCGACAGCACCGTATATGAGCCTCTTCCGGCCTGCGGTCAATGCCGATTGGGGCCTTCGGGGCGGTTTAAGGTGCAGCCGTAGGGTGTCGGTCGCACGGTTTGCGCCTCGGTGTCCGGCGCGGCGTTTTTTCAGGCAGAGCGCGGTGGTCGGCCGGTGGGGCGGGGCGACCGCGATTTGACGAATGCATGGCCGTGCGTGACAGTTGCGCCAGTGCAGCGTGTTCAGGGCGTTCGATGGGACCGGAACTGGACTTCTCGAACTTTGCCAGTGCCGGATCGTCGATCGCGGCCATGGCCGACAAGCTCGACCTTTCCACCGCCGAGACGAGCCGTGCGCTGACCGCGCTGATGCCGGCCTTCGCCGTCGCCTATCAGAGGGCGGCGGCCGACCCCGAACGCCTCAAGGAAGCGATCCAGGAGGCGATGCCGGTGGGCCGTTTCGACGACGACAGCGAACGGCTCAGCAAGGCCTTCTTCGGCCAGGACGATCTCGCCCGCGCGGTCATCGATCAGGCGGCGCGCTCAAGCGGTCTCGGGGCCGACATCGTGCGGACCCTGTTTCCGGCTGTGGCGGCCGACTTCGCGACCTCGCTGACCCGCAGCAACCGTTTCGGCACGGCCGGCGATCTGATGATCGCCTTCTTCCGCGGGTACGCGCGCGGGCGGTCCGGTGATCGCTCCGCCCCCAGCACCTTCAATCCCTGGCTCGATGCCATGTCGGCCTTCACCGACGGCTTCATGCGCAGTCAGGGCGATGAGGGGCCGACGGTCGCCACGAACACCGCGGCAATGGTGGACTCCGCCAACAACGCCGCAGCCGCCATGGGCTTTCCGGATGTCCAGGCCTATCAGCGGCTGTTCGACCAGTTCAGCGCGTTTGGCAAGACGGGCAAGTCATAGGGCCGGGCGCGACGCTGCGCGAATGCAGAACGGCCGGCGCTGGGGCCGGCCGTACTCGTCTCGTGCGTGGCCGTCGAATGGCCAGCGTGTGTTGAGGCTCGCGCTCGACGACGGGTCGGGTCAGGCTGCGCGATCGGCCGGTGTCGTGGCGGCGACCGCCTGGGTCCGTGCGTCGACGATCTGGCGCAGTTCCTCACGCTCTGCGGCCCGGCGGGAGACCGCACGCAGCCGCAGATAGGCCGTCGGGTCCTGCGAGGTGGGAGCGTCGAGCGCCCAGCGCACGTCGTCCCGGGTCACGCCGATGTCGCGCAACATGCGGTCGTCCGCCTCGATCAGCGTGTGCAGGGCGCGGCGGCCGCGATAGGCGCGCCACAGGCCCAGGGCCGCCGTGGCCAGGCGCGCGGTGAGGCCGGCACGCGGCGCGGCCCGGTGAATGGTGTCTTCGCTCAACCTCGTTTCGATCGACATCGTCTCTGTCCTCTCGTCCCTGGCCGCCCGGCCTCGGAGCCTGCTGCTCCATCTGCGGCCACTGCCGTCCCGTCACTTTCGACCGGATGCGGCTGCCGGTGCTTCGGTCGGTTCCGAAGCCTTCCCCACGCTGCAACTCAGGGTCAGGCTTCGATGCGCCCTTCCAATCCATTCGTCCAGCGAATATAACTGATGCCATATATCAATAACTTTGATGTGGGCGTTCATGGCCGCAAACCTCGACCTCGATCAGCTGCGCACCTTTCTCGCCATCGCCGACACCGGCAGCTTCACGCGTGCCGCTGAAATCGTTCACAAGACCCAGTCCGCCGTTTCCATGCAGATGCGGCGGCTGGAGGAGCGGGTCGGCAAGCCGATCTTCCTCCGCGATGGCCGCCAGTCGCGGCTCACGGAGGAGGGCGAGCGGCTCGTTCATTTCGCCAACCGGATGGTCAAGCTGAACGACGAGACGCTGTCGGCCTTCGACGACACCGAGCTTGCCGGACGGGTCCGGCTGGGGACGCCCGACGACTATGCCGACCGGTTCCTCCCGGAGATCCTGGCGCGCTTTTCCCGCTCCAATCCGCGCTCCGAGGTTACCGTGGTCTGTGCCCCGACCCCGCTCCTGATCGATGCGCTGCGGACCCGTGAGCTCGACGTCGCCATCGTCACCCACATTCCCGATCGCCGCCCCGGCATGGGCGAGGTCGTCCGCCGGGAGCCGCTGCTCTGGGTCTCCTCGGCCCGGCACGCCGTGCACGAGGAAGACCCGCTGCCCCTGGCCCTCGGCCGCCCGACCTGTGACTGGCGGGCCGCCGCCGTGGCGGCGCTGGAAGAGGTGCGCCGGCCTCATAAGGTGCTGTTCGCCAGCTGGAATTCCACCGGCGTCGGCGCGGCGGTCCTCGCCGGCCTTGCCGTGTCGGTCCTGCCGGAATCAGCCGTCAGGCCAGGAATGCGGGTCCTCTCTGAGAGCGACGGCTTTCCGCGCCTTCCCATGTGCGAGATCGCCCTGGCGCGCTCCTGGCTCGACCGCTCGCCGCTGATCGATGCGCTGGCGGGCCACATCGTCTCCTCGCTCGACAATCTGGCGGTGCCCGACGTCGCGATGGCGTAGTCCGCAGCCCGGCGCTTCTCGCTCAGCTCTGCGAGACGGCGAGCGGGCGTGACGCGGTCACGCGTGTCCAGGGCGACGCCGATGTCCCCGCGCGTCAGCCCGATGTCCGTCAAGATGTGGTCGGGCAGCTCAGCCAGCGTCGCAACCTCCGGCCGTGCCAGCCGCCGCCGGATCGCGGTCCAGGTCTGACCGACACGGCCAAAGCCGTCGCGGACGGCCCACAGCTTTTCGGCGGTCTCTTCCACACTCATCTCGATCTGAAGTCGCATGTGAAATCTCCATGCATTTGCCGTTTCCTATCGACGATGAGTATGTGAGATTGGGTATTGATCGGACTAACGAATATTTTTAGAAATATGCATGACGAAACGCGATTGATGGAGCCGGGACCATGGTGATGCGCAGTCTTGACCCCGATTTGCTGCGGACGTTCATGGCGGTGGCCGAGGCGCCGAGCTTTGCCGACGCAGGCCAGCGCCTGAACAAGACGCAGTCCACCGTGAGCGTGCAGATGCGCCGGCTGGAGGAGATCCTGCAGGTGCCGCTGTTCCAGAAGCGGGGGCGCAAGAACGAGCTCACCACGGCGGGGCAGGAACTGCTCGATTACGCCGTGCGGATCGTGCGCCTAAACGACGAGGCGGTGGGCCGCTTCCTGCGGCCGGCCATGAGCGGGCGGATCCGCATCGGCTGCCCGGACGACTACGCGGAAAGCTACCTTCCCGAGATCTTCGGCCGGTTCTCCCGCAGTTTTCCCACGGTGGAGGTCTCGCTGGAGTGTCAGTCGAGCGACGCGCTGCTGCGCCTCGTGGACGAGGGCGAACTCGACATCGCGCTCGTCACTCTCGTCAAGCCGAACAACCGCGCGCGTGTCGTCTACCGGGAGCAGCTTCAGTGGGTGGCGGGCACGTGTTGCGACGCGGAGAAGCAGTCGCCGCTGCCGCTTGCCGTCTGGCAGCCGGGCTGTGGTTGGCGGACGCTCACCATGCAGGCGCTCGACGGAGCCGGGATCCCCTACAGGATCGCCTATTCGGGCACCAACGCGGCGGCGCTCAGCATGGTGGTCCGGCAGGGGCTCGCCGTCGCCACCATGCCGCTGTGCATGGCGGGTGCCGGTTTCAGGACGCTGGGGCGGGCCGACGGCTTGCCGCCACTGCCCTCCTTCGACATCGGCCTGGTGCGTGGCAGCGACGACAACCCCATCGTCGAGGCTTTCTATGACCACGTCGTGGAGTGTTTCGACCGGCTGGAGCCCGTCGCCGCCTGAGGCAGCCTGGCTTCAGGTCTCTGACGAGGGGTGCCAGATCGGCTGGTAGCCGTTGTCCAGGACCGCGATCACCGACGGAGGGGTAAGGGCATAGGCGATCCCTGCGCCCGGACGCGGCTGGATTTCGGTGTAGCCGCCGCCCTCCCATTTCAGCAGCCGGTCGCCCCGGATCGCCCAGGCCTGCCAGATGGCGCCGGGGTCGTCGGGATCGCTTTCGGGGTTCGGCAACGCGATCATCGTGCCGTCGGGCAGGTCGGGGATCGGCTCCAGAAAGTGCTGGCGCATGCCGAGCGGCGTGCGTTCGCGGTGAAGCACCCGATCCATCTCCGGCGCCCGCGGCGGGCGCGGAAGGCCTTGGGCCTGGGCCCAGGCGGCGGCAAAGGCACGGGCCGCTGCCCGCCGGCAGCGGTAGCAGGGACGATGGCCGGCCGTCAGCGCTGTGACCTCGTCGGTGAAGAACAGCTCCGTGTAGCCCGGCCCCATCACGTGCCGTTTGGTGTCGCCGTGGTGCAGCGAACAGGAGATCCAGGCGCGCGACGTCCAGCGGCGTCCGCTGAGGAGCTTCGTTTCCGGATCGTGCAGGCGTCCGCCGCGATTGCCCATGAGCAGGCCGCGGGCGGAGATCGCCACGATTTCTCCGAACGGAGTGACGCGATTCTGAAGGGGCATGGCCGTGTGTCTCATGGCGCACAGAATGCACGCCATGAGGTTAACAGACGGTTAACCCTTTCGCCCAGCCGGCAAGTAAGCCTTTGAAAAGACGCCGAATAACCGGTTCGTCAACAGGGTAGGCGGGTCTCAGGCCCTGGCGCGTCGGTCCTGCAGGACGACGACCTTCGTGCCGAGCGGGACACGCTCGTACAGGTCCACCACGTCCTCGTTCATCAGCCGGATACAGCCCGACGAGACCGCGTTGCCGATGGACTTCTCCTCCGCCGTGCCGTGCAGCCGGAACAGGGTGTCGCGGTTGCCCTCGTAGAGATAGAGCGCGCGGGCGCCGAGCGGGTTCTTCGGTCCGCCGGGCATGCCGCCGGCATATTTCTTCGTCTCGGGCTGGCGAGCGATCATTTCTGCCGGCGGTGTCCAGGTCGGCCACTTCGCCTTGCGCTTGATGGTGGCGCCGCCGGCCCACGACATGCCTTCCCGGCCGACGCCGATGCCGTAGCGGATCGCGGTGCCATCGTCCTCGATCAGATAGAGAAAGCGGCTCTTGGTATCGACCACGATGGTGCCGGGGTCGAAGCCGCGCGGGGCGCGCACGCGCTGGCGGCGATAGGCAACCGGGATGGCGTTGGTGTCGGTCTTCGGGACGGGGAAACGTTCCTTCCCCTTCGGCTCGAGCGGCGGCACCGGCTGGTAACCGAGCGGCGACGTGGCCGTGGACATGCAGCCCGACAGGGACACCGCCCCCGCCAGGGCTCCAAACGCAAACAGTCGCCGCGTGAGCATTCACCAACCTCCAGAAAACCGAATCCCGTCTTGGGTTGGTCAATCTACTCGCACAGAAATCGTTCGAAGGGATCACCGAAACCTTATGGGATCGGCCCTTGGCCGTGCCTGGCTTGCCTGGCGCGCGCGGCAGCGGCCGGGAGAAACGCAGGCCCGGGTGCTCAGCGCCGGGCGGTGGCGCGCTCGCCGACGGTGCACAGGTCGCCGCCGTCATTGGCCCCTGGCGCGGCGGCCTGCATCACCAGCGGCGTTTCCTCCGGCTCCACCCCGACGATCTCCAGCACCAGCTTGCGGCGGATCGCGGCGGCGAAATCCTGACGGTTTCGGATCGGAACCTGGAAGGAGCCGGCACCGCCGATCACGCAGTTGCGGTAATAGCGTTCCAGATCGTCGACCACCGACCAGCGCTTGCCGTGTTCGTCCAGGACGATCGGCAGGCCGTTGATGGTGACGTTGCGCGCCACCGCCAACTCCCGAGCCTGGGTGACGGGGCGGCCATGGTCGTTCGGCCCGTCGCCGGAGACGTCAATGACCCGGCGCAGCCCCTCGTAGGCGTTGGTGTCTATCTGGTTGATGGAGAAGATCACCGCCTCGGAAATGGAGGTGCGGGTCTCGCCGCGGATCGGGGCATCCGCCAGTGCGTCCGCAAAGGCCTTGGCGGTGGTCTCGTCCTCGACGATACGCCAGTCGATGAGCACCCGCTCTTCGCCGGCATTGCCCCATTCCACGTAGGTCAGGGCGATCTTGCCGAGCAGGCCCGATTGGACGGCGGCGAGGAATTCCGGAGAGCGGATCGCGTCGACATAGCCCTTTCGCTGTAGGATCTGCTCGCCCATGGCCATGGAGCGCGAGACGTCGACCGCCATCACCAGTTCGACGTCGACCTCTTCGAGGCCGGCGGCCGCCGGGTTGGCCGAAAATGCGGCCAGGGCGCCGGCAAAGCCGACCGCAGCGAGATTGCGCCAGATGCTTGCCATGCCGTGACCTCCGACTCACGATGCGCACTCAATGCGTCATGTGACAGGAAGATGACGGCGCAATCAAGCAAAAGCGCACGATGTGCGTTCACATCGCTGTGCGCACTGGGTGCATCGCTTCGGGTCTGTGGATAACGGGGGAGGGTGCAGGCGGGACCGGCCTCAGCCCACAATCAGCACGTGGAGCGCGCGCGGGCCGTGCGCGCCCAGGAGCAGCGTCTGCTCGATGTCGGCGGAGCGCGACGGGCCGGTGATGAAGTTCACCGTGCGCGGCAGCGCCGTGCCGTAGCGGGTGCGCAGGGCCGACAGCACCGTCTCCATGTCGCCGGCGATGGTGTCGGCGTCGACGAGGATGATCGCTTCCTCGGGCAGGAAGGAGAGGGTGGTCGGGTTGTCGGCGCCGGAAACGGCCACCGATGTCCCGGTCTCGGCGATGCCGGCGAAGGCATAGACCAGCCCCGCCGTATCGCCGTCCTCGGCCGGTCCGGTTGCGACCTCGAGCGCCCCGGCCCGCTCCCACGGCATCTCCTCCAGCCGCGGATCGCTGCCCCGGCGCAGGCGGAGCGGCAGGCCGCGCGCCTCCAGGTGGGCGGCCAGCGCTGTCGGCACCTCGGCGCGCGATGTCACCCGCCCGGTGGTCCCGGCGACGGCTTCGAGCATCCGCCGGAACAGCGCGATCCGCTCCTCGTCCGGAAGCTGGCCCCGCGCGGGAACCGTATGGCGGCCATGCCGTTGCAGCCGCTCGGCGACGGCGCGCCGCCGCGCTGCGTCGTGTGACGGATCGACCTCCAGCGCCCGCTGGATCTTTCCCAGAATGTGCTCGCGCGCCTTCATGCTCCGCGCCTCGCCTTCCAGTCCGCCATGAAGGTGCGCGGTGCCGGCGCAGGCAGGTCCCGGTGCTTCGTCCAGCCTCCGGCCAGCGGCAAACTGGAGAGCCGCCCCTTCGTGCCGCCCGCCAGCGACAGGGCGCGGGCAGCCAGGCCGGTCAGCATCCGGTAGGCGCGCGGTCGGCGGGCGAGGAAGGCCCAGGCGCCGAGCCCCGTGCGTGCGGCGCGCGGCTGCAGATGGCGGGCGAACTCGTCCTCGCGCCAGTGTCGCATCAGCTTCGGCAACGGGATGCGCACCGGGCAGACGCTCTCGCATCGTCCGCAGAAGGTGGAGGCGTTGGGAAGCTGTCCCGCCTGGTCGACGCCGACCAGCGACGGCGTAAGTACCGAACCCATCGGGCCGGGATAGACCCAGCCGTAGGTGTGGCCGCCGACGGCGTGGTAGACCGGGCAGTGGTTCATGCAGGCGCCGCAGCGGATGCAGCGCAGCATCTCCTGGAAGTCGGTGCCGATCATGCCGCTCCGGCCGTTGTCCACCAGCACCACGTGAAAGGCCTCCGGCCCGTCCGGGTCGCCCTCGCGCCGCGGCCCCGTCGCCATGGTCGTGTAGACCGACATGTCCTGGCCGGTGGCGGAGCGCGCCAGCACCCGCAAGAGCGTGGCCGCGTCCTCCAGCGTCGGCACCACCTTCTCGATGGACGCGACGACGATGTGCACCTTCGGCAGCGACTGGGTGAGGTCGGCGTTGCCCTCGTTGGTGACGATCACCGCCGAACCGGTTTCCGCCACCAGGAAGTTGGCGCCGGTGACGCCGACATCGGCGGTCAGGAACTTCTGGCGCAGGATGGTGCGCGCCTCGCCGAGCAGCGTGGCCGGCTCGGCCAGGTCCCGTTCGTTCGGAAGATGGGTGTGGACGCGGCGGAAATCGGCCTCGATCTGGTCGCGGTTGAGATGGATCGCCGGCGCGATGATATGGCTCGGCGCCTCGTCGCGGATCTGCAGGATGTATTCGCCGAGATCGGTCTCGACCGGCGCGATGCCCTTCTTCTTCAGATAGCGGTTGAGCTCGATCTCCTCGCTCACCATGGACTTGGCCTTGGTGACCGTCTTCGCCTCGTGCTCGCGGCAGATGTCCAGCACCGCCCGGCGCGCATCGTAGGCGGTCTCGGCAAAGGTGACCGTCCCGCCCCGGGCCTCGACCGTCTCGCAGAAGGCCTCCAGATAGAGGTCGAGATGCGCCAGCGTGTGATCCTTGATCGCCTTCGCCTCGTCGCGCAGTTGCTCGAACTCCGGCAGCGCGTCCGCCGCCACCCGGCGCTTCTCGACGAAGCCGTGGCGGATGTTGCCGAGCGCGCGCTGCAGCTGCGCGTCGTCGAGAGCGCGTGCGGCGTTCTCCTTGAATGCGGGGGAGGTGACGTCCATTCCGCGTCTCCCGTTGTCAGCCCTTGCGGCCGGCCGCGATCGCCGGCGCGTCGCCCATGCCCGCCAGCACCTCGGCCACGTGGCGCGCGGCCACCGGCGAGCCCTTCCTCGACAGCTTGCCTGCGATGTTCATCAGGCAGCCGAGGTCGCCGGCCAGCACGGTGCCGGCCCCGGACGCCTCGATCGAGGCCACCTTGCGCTCCACCATCTCGTTGGAGATGTCGGGATACTTGACGCAGAAGGTGCCGCCGAAGCCGCAGCAGACCTCCGCGTCCTCCATTTCCGCCAGCGTCAGGCCGTCGACGCTCTCGAGCAGCTTGCGCGGCTGCGCCTTTATGGAAAGCTCGCGCAGGCCCGAGCAGGAATCGTGGTAGGTCACGCCGCCCTCGAACCGGCTTGCGACCGCGTCGACCCCGCGCACGTCCACGAGGAACGACACGAGCTCGTAAGTCTTCGCCGCCAGCGCCTCGGCGCGGCCGTGCCATTCCGGATCGTGGGCGAACAGCTCGACATAGTGGCGGGACACCATACCGCCGCACGAGCCGGACGGGACCACCACGTAGTCAAACTCCTCGAACGCCTCGATGACCTGGCGGGCGATGGCGGTGGTGGTGGCGCGGTCGCCGGAGTTGAAGGCCGGCTGGCCGCAGCAGGTCTGCGCCTCCGGCACTTCCACCGTGCAGCCGGCGTCTTCCAGCAGCTTCACGGTGGCGAAGCCGACCGCGGGGCGGAACAGGTCCACGAGGCAGGTCACGAACAGTCCCACGCGGGGAGGGGCGGCGCTATCGTCCGGCACGGCGCTCATTCGGATGCTCCCGTCGCGGGTTCGGCGTCTTCGGTCGGCGCCTCCGGCGTGCGCTCGGCGGCCTTCTTCCGGCTCGAGCCGGTGGCTCTGGACGCTCCGCGCGCGGTATCGAGGCGGGACAGGCGGCGCTCGGCCACGTCTTCCCAGGCGCCGACCCGTTCGATTTCGCGCAGCGTGCCCTCAACGTAACTCATGTGCCGCCGGGCGGCGAGGCGCGCCGCCTCCGGGTCGCCGGCCATGATGGCGCGGTAGATGGTGCAGTGCTGGTCGAGCAGCTTGTCGCGCGCCTCGGCGCTCTGGTAGAGGCGCGCGCGGCTGTAGAAGACGCCGTCGGCGAGCAGCCGGTAGCAGCCCCGCAGCGTGTGCAGGAGCACGATGTTGTGGGCGCTTTCGCCGATCGCGTGGTGAAACTCCACGTCGATCTCCGCTTCCTCGTCGAACGCCCCGTCCTGGTGCGCCGCCTGCATCTTCTCGATGAGATGGGTGAGGATCTCGCGGTCGGCGGCGGTGGCGCGGGTGGCGGCGAGTGCCGAGGTCACCTGTTCGATCTCGCAGCGGAAATCCAGGTAGTCGAAGACGGCCGAGGGATGGCGGTTGAAGAGCCGCACGATGGGCTCTGAGAAAACGGTGCCGATCACGTCGGCCACGAAGGTGCCGCCGCCGTGGCGCGCCACGATCAGGTCGCGCTCCTCCAGCGTTTTCAGGGCCTGCCGCAGGATCGGTCGCGACACGTCGAGCGTCTTGGCGAGGTCGCGCTCCGGGGGCAGCCTGTCGCCCGTCCTCAGGACGCCCTGCAGGATCAGATCCTCGATCTGATGCACGATCGCGTCCGCGGTGCGGTTGTGCACGATACGGTCGAATACCATGGCCGATTGCGGTTCTTGTTCTTTGCTCCGCCGACGGGTGATCTGCCGCCGACGGTGGTCTCCCTATCCCTCGAAGTATGCGGCGTGCGCGAGAGAGGTCAACGATCTTGTCCATTGCCGTACTGGTCGAATGGGTGACGTGTGCGTCGCGTGAAACTTAGAACGCTGCAAAATGCAAGTTTTGAGTGAGCCGGATTCCCGCCACTTTCGCGGACCTTTGCCCATGGAAAATCGGGGGAAGCAGCCGCCACGTCCCCGCTGCTGTCCGGGTTTTGCGGCCTTCTCAAGGTGCTGCGAACGCCGCGCGTGCGACAGACCGCTTGACACTGGTGGTCGGTCCGGCAAACCATTCCATCAAGGCGGGGCCGGGGTGGATGCATCCTTGCGTTGCTTCGGGGCATCGGCGGCACGAGACGGGAGCAACCCGTCCGGAGCGGACCGCGTCGGTCGCCTCCAACGATAACAATTCAGAGCATTCCAAGGGAGAGAGACAGCATGCAAGTCGATCACAGGATTCGTACGGCGGGCGCCTGCGCGTTCGCGGCCCTGATGGGCCTTGCCGGGGCCGTGTCCCTGGCCACCGATGCCGACGCGGCGGATCGCGTCCGCTGGCCGATGCCGATGTCGTTCGCCTCGACCCTCACCGCGCTCGGCGACACTGCGCCATGGGTGGCGGAGCAGGTCGACAAGATGAGCGGCGGCACCATCCGCCTGGAAGTCTTCGAGCCGGGCAAGCTCGTTCCGCCGCTGGAAATCTTCGATGCCGTGTCGGAAGGCAAGGTGGAGTCCGGCTACGCCTGGATGGGCTACGAGCAGGGCAAGGTCCCGGCCTCGGCCCTGTTCGGTGCGCGTCCCTTCGGCCTCGAGCCCGACCAGTATGCCGCCTGGATGTATTTCGGTGGCGGTGACGAGCTTCTGAAGGAGCTCTACAAGCCCTACAACGTTCACCCGATCTTCTGCGGCACCATCGCTCCGGAAGCGGCCGGCTGGTTCACCTTCGAGATCGAGAATCTCGACCAGGTGAAGGGCCTCAAGTTCCGTGCGGCCGGTCTCGGCGGCAAGGTGATGGAGAAGGTCGGCGCCTCGGTGACCGTGCTGCCGGGCGGCGAGCTCTACCAGGCGCTCGAAAAGGGCGTGCTCGACGCCACCGAGTTCTCGCTGCCGACCGTCGACGAGCAGCTCGGCTTCTACAAGGTGGCCAAGTTCTACCACCTGCCGGGCTGGCATCAGCCGTCCACCAGCCAGTTCCTCTACGTCAATCTCGACGCCTGGAACGGGCTGGACGAGCAGCAGCAGGCGATCATCAACACGGCCTGCTACGCCGGCGTGACCCATGCCATCGCCAAGGCCGAGGCGCTCCAGGGTGCGGTGCTCAACCGCTTTCAGGAGGAGTACGGCGTGAAGGCGGTGCAGCTTCCCGACGAAGTGCTGACGGCCCTGCAGGCCGCATCCGCGGAGGTCTTCGCCGAGGAGTCCGCCAAGGACGAGATGTTCAAGAAGGTCTACGAGTCCCAGCTCGCCTTCCAGAAGGAGAACAAGGGCTGGCACGAGCTCGGCTACCTGCCGCGCAGCTGGCCCGTCGAGGCCCAGCAGTAGGCCTCGTCCTCTCCTGACGTGAGCCTGCGGCGGGCCTGGTCCCGCCGCAGGCCGACTTGCCGTCGGCGCCACCGCCACGTGCAGAGCATCCAAGCCCGGAAGGAGCCGTTCCGTTGAGCGACGCGCACGACCGCATCATCGAGGCCGTCGAGGCGGCCGAACACGGCAAGACCGCGATCCCGCTTCCCGAGACGACCCTGTCGCGGGCCATCGATGCGGTGGTCAACTTCTTCGGGCGTGCGGTGTCGTGGCTCTGGGTGGTGCTGATCGGCATCATCCTGGTCAACGTGATCCTGCGCTACGTCTTCAACGAGGGTCTGATCCTGTTCGAAGAGCTGCAATGGCACGTCTACGCCATCGGCTTCATGATCGGCCTTTCCTTCGCCGTTGTCGGCGACCGCCATGTGCGCATCGACGTCTTCGCCGAGCACCTGTCGACCCGTGGCCGCGCCTGGATCGAGCTCTTCGGTCTGCTGATCTTCCTGCTGCCGGTGTCGACGCTCATCGCCATCGAGGCGGTTCCCTTCGTCCAGCGCGCCTGGGACATGAACGAGGTGTCGATTGCGCCGGGGGGCCTCAGCCATCGCTGGGCGCTCAAGTCGGTGATCGTCGTCGCCTTCGCGCTGATCGCGCTGGCCGCGCTCGCCCGCCTGTCGCGGGTGACGTCCTATCTCTTCCGCTTCCCCCGCCCGCTCGCGCCGCGCGAGTCCTAGACCCCGTCCCGGAACCGCACCCAGCGACAGGCCGACAGGCGCCATGGAAACCTACGAGATCCTCGTCATCGCCCTTCTGGGCTCGTTCATCGTCCTGCTTCTCACGGGATTTCCCATCGCGTGGATCCTGGCGGGGCTGTCGCTCGTCTTCACGCTGATCGGCATCGCGGGGCCGGAATATTTCGGCATCGATACCTACTTCCTGGATTCCTGGTCCGACTTCGCCATCGTGGTGAACCGGATCTGGAACCTCATGGAGAACTGGGTCCTCACGGCCTTGCCCATGTTCATCTTCATGGGGCTGATGCTGGAGCGCTCGGGCCTCGCCGAATCCCTGATGAAGAACTTCGTCCAGGTGTTCGGCCGCTTCCGGGGCGGCCTCGCCATCGCGGCGATCCTCATCGGCATCCTGTTTGCGGCCTCCACCGGCATCGTGGGCGCCTCGGTGGTGCTGCTCACGGTTCTGGCCATGCCGATCATGCTGGAGCAGGGCTATTCCAAGAGCCTCGCCGCCGGCGTGCTCGCTTCGTCCGGTACGCTCGGAATCCTCATTCCGCCGTCCATCATGCTGGTCATCATGGCCGACCAGCTGTCGCTCTCGGTGGGCGACCTCTTTCTCGGCGCCGTCATGCCGGGGCTGATCCTCGGCACCCTCTACATTCTCTACGTGCTCATCACCGCGGCGCTGAACCCGAAGGCGGCCCCGGCGCCCACCCATCTGGAGCCGCTCACCTTCGCCGTCATCGGCCGCACGCTGATCTCCGTGCTGCCGCCGCTGATCCTGATCTTCGCCGTGCTCGGCACCATCTTCTTCGGGGTCGCGACGCCGACCGAGGCCGCCGGCATCGGAGCCTTTGGCGCGCTCATGCTGGCGCTGGTCAACGGCCGGCTGAACTTCAAGGTCCTGAAGGAGGTCAGCTACGAGACCACCTACACGACCGCCTTCATCTTCGGAATCTTCGTCGGCGCCACGGCATTTGCGCTGGTCATGCGCTCCCTCGGCGGCGACCAGTTCATCGAGCACATCCTGGAATCGCTGCCCTTCGGCCCGAGCGGCATCGTCATCTTCGTGCTGTTCCTGGCCTTCATCATGGGCTTCTTCCTGGACTGGCTGGAGATCACGCTGATCTTCCTGCCGCTCATGGCGCCGGTGATCATCACGCTGGGCTTCGACCCGGTCTGGTTCACCGTGATGTTCGCCGTGGCCCTGCAGACCTCGTTCCTGACACCGCCGGTGGGCTTCTCGCTCTTCTATCTGAAGGGCGCCGCGCCACCGGAAGTCACGACGGTGGACGTCTACAAGGGCGTCATCCCGTTCGTGATCCTGCAGCTGATCGCCTTGGGACTGGTGTTCTCGTTCCCGCAGATCGTGCTCTGGCTGCCGGCGCAGGCGTACTGAGCAATCCCAGGAAAAGTGGGAACCGGTTTTCCGTCCGGGATTGCGGGGTAGGGAGCAATCGCAGGAAAAGTGGGGACCGGTTTTCCGTCCGGGATTGCGGCTAGAGGAATCCCCGCGCTCCGGGTTGGCTTCAGGCCTCCTGCCCCGTGCTCTTGGAGGATGGATGCGGGCGCATACCCATCCTGAGACGGACCTCGCGAGGGATGGCGTATTCGTCCAGGAATGCGTTGGTCCGGCGCAGGCCCATGAGTTCGCGCTGGACGACGATGTGCCAGAGCGCCTCGCCGGCCGCGGCGACCAGGGCGTCACGGTCTGGCGTCGCCTCGGCGCTGTGTTCCGCGTCGTGGTCGGCGAGCGCCTGAAGCTGCTTCTGCAGCACGCGCATCAGGCGGCCATGGGTACCGGCCATCTCGCCCCGGATCTCGTGGTCGAGGGCTTCCTCGAAGGCCGTGGTGTGCGATTTCGGCGCAAGCGACCGGGGTGGTCTGACGGACATTCCGCGCCTTCCGGCTGGAGAAATGGATCCAAGACGCCCGTGTGGCGGGGTGCTGGAGCCGCCATCACGGGACCATAAGTGTCCGATCCTACTTGAGGCGGAGAACCCGAATGCGCAAGGGCGGGGCGGCCGTTCCGTCCCTTGCGGCGTTGATGGAATTCTCATGCTTTGATCCTATCCTCGTTCGGATCGTTGCCCGCCCTTTTGTCACGGAGCCTTTCCATGCGGACGTTCATGCCGGCCCTCTTCGGCGTCCTCGGCGCGCTGACGCTGTCCGTCGCATCCGCCGAGGCCAACTTCTCTTCCTGCGTGGCCGGCCTGAAGCAGGCGGCGGTGCGGGCGGGGATCAGCCCGGACCTCGCCGCGCGGGCGCTGGATGGCGCAAAGCCGGATCCGGACGTGATCCGCTTCTCCCGCTCGCAGCCGGAGTTCAAGACGCCGATCTGGGACTACATGGCCTTCCTCGTCGACGAGGAGAGGGTGCGCGACGGCAAGCAGATGTTGCGCAAGTACGACCGGGTGCTGCGCGACGTGGAGCGCCAGTACGGCGTCGACAAGCACGTGGTCGTGGCGGTGTGGGGCGTGGAGACCGATTACGGCAAGACCGTCGGTGAATTCTTCCTGCCGCACGCCCTCGCCAACATGACCTGCCAGGGCGGCCGGCGTGCCGACTTCTGGCGCGGCGAGCTGATCGCGTCATTGTCGCTGGTGCAGGGCGGCGACCTCGATCTCGACGAGCTCTACGGCTCCTGGGCAGGCGCCTTCGGCCAGACCCAGTTCATCCCGTCCACCTACAAGCGTCTGGCGGTGGACTTCGACGGCGACGGCCGGCGCGATCTCGTTCGCTCGGTTCCCGACGCGCTCGGATCGACCGCGAACTATCTGCGCAAGGCCGGCTGGCAGCCGGGGCAGCCGTGGATGATCGAAGTGAAGGTTCCGGCCAGCTATTCCGGACCGTCGGGCCGCAAGGCGAAGGCATCGCTATCGACCTGGGGCAGCCGCGGCGTGGTGCGCGCCGACGGGCGGCCGATCTCCGGCGGCGGGTCTGCCGGCCTCCTGCTGCCTGCCGGCCCGCGCGGCCCGGGCTTCCTGGTGTTCCGGAACTTTGACGCGATCTACTCCTACAATCTGGCGGAATCCTACGCGCTGGCGATCTCGCATCTGGCCGATCGTCTCGCCGGCTATCCGACCTTCCGCACGCCCTGGCCCACGGACGATCCCGGCCTGTCGCGCGCCGAGCGGCTGGAGCTGCAGAAGCTTCTCAACGCCAAGGGCTTCGATGCGGGCAAGCCGGACGGCAAGGTCGGTCCGCAGACCCAGGCGGCGATCTCCCGGGCGGAGGCGCGCTACGGTATGGAGCAGACCGGCCGGGCGGGCCGCAAGATCTACGAGGCGCTGGGCGGCAAGGGGGCTGCTGGCGGCACCGGCTTCCGGATGCCCAACATCTTTCGCGGCCTGACAGGGCAGAAGGACTGACGCCATGAAACTCATGCGAGCGGGATCGACCCCGAGCAAGGTGGCGCCGGCGGACTATTTCACCGGCACCGTCTGGATGGATCCGGTCGGCGAGGCCGAGGAGCCCGGTCGCGCCCGCGCGCTCCTGGTGACCTTCGCGCCGGGCGCCCGCACCAACTGGCACACCCATCCCTATGGACAGATGCTCTTCGTCGCCTCCGGCACCGGGCGCTGCCAGAGCGAGGGCGGCCCGGTGCGGGTGCTGCGGCCGGGCGACCGCGTCTGGTTTCCCGCAGGCGAGCGCCACTGGCACGGCGCCGCCCCCGACGCGGTCATGAGCCACATCGCCATCCAGGAGGCGGAGGACGGCGAAACGGCCACCTGGCAGGAGCCGGTCTCCGACGCCGATTACGCCGCCGCACCGGCGGACTGAGGGCCGCCATGGCCAGCCCTTTGCCCCGATGACCGTCCGCGCTCCGGTTCCGGACCCGCCGGCCGAGGTGGCACGGGCCTTCGACGCCTTTCCCGCCGCGGTGCGTACCCGGCTCCTGGAGGTCCGCGCGCTGATCTTCTCTACGGCGGACGGCCTCGACGGCGTCGGTCCGCTGACCGAGACGCTGAAATGGGGCGAACCGGCCTACCTCACCGAGGCAAGCCGGAGCGGCACCACCATCCGGCTCGGCGTGCTCCGCGACGCGCCGCCGACCCCGGCCCTCTTCGTGAACTGCCAGACGACGCTCGCCGACGATTTTCGCGCGCTTGCACCGGAGCTCGAATGCCGGGGCAGCCGCGCGCTGCTTCTGCCCGCCACCGGCCCGCTCGACGCCGAACCCCTTCGCCGCTGTCTGGCGCTCGCGCTGACCTATAAGCGGCGACGGCGGGGCGGCCCCGCGTCCCCCACCGAACGGCGTTGAGCGGGGAGGTCATCCGCTTCCCCGCACGCCGTCCGATGTGCCAGTGTGGCGGCGCTGCCCGGGGTGTTGTGCGGGCGGGGCAGGGGATCTCGGGGGTAGGTATGGGTCTGGTGACGGCGCGCGAGCGCAGGCGGGCACTCCTCTTCGGCAGTCTTGGCGGTGGGCTGGAGTTCTATGACTTCGTCATCTACGCCGTGTTCGCGCAGACCATAGGCCAAGTCTTCTTCCCGGCGGACGACGACCGCGTGCGGCTCCTGGCAGCCTTCGCGGTGTTCGCCGCCGGCTATCTCGTGCGGCCCATCGGCGGCCTGCTCTTTTCCCATTTCGGCGACCGTTATGGCCGCCGCCAGGCGCTGCGTGTTTCCATCGGCGGCATGGCCGCGGCGACCATTCTGATGGCCGTGCTGCCGGGCCATGCCCAGTGGGGCGTGGCGGCGGCGGTGATCTTCGTGATCCTCAGGCTCGTCCAGGGCCTCTGTCTCGGCGGCGAGATCCCCGGCGCGATGACGCTTGTGACGGAAACCATGCCCCGACGCCGCGCCTTTGCCTGCGGCACGCTGTTCCTGATGATCAATGTCGGCCTGGTGCTGGCGCAGGCGGTGCAATGGGTGATCCTTCACTCCCTGTCTCCCGACCAGGTGGTCGCCTATGGCTGGCGCCTCGGTTTCTTGGTCGGCGGGCTTGTGGCGCTGGTGGCGTTCTTCCTCAGGCGGTCACTTGCGGAAAGCCCGGCCTTCGCGGAGATGGGCGGCAAGACCCATGCGGTGCCGATCCTGGCGCTCTGCCGAAACCATCCGCGCGCGATCCTGGCCGGGTTCCTCGTCACCGCGCTGGGGGCGGCCACGGTGTCGCTGCTCTACCTCTTCATGAACAGCTACCTGACCGGCTTCCTTCACTACGGTGCATCGACCGCGGCGACGGCCGGGCTGGTGGCCATCGTCGTCTTCTCGCTGCCGATGCCGCTTGCCGGAATGGCGGCGGATCGGATCGGCCTGAAGGGGCCGGCGCTCGTCTCGGCCCTCGTTCTCGCGGCCATCGCGATCCCCGTCTATGCGTGGATCGCCTCGGGCGAGAGCCAGGTGTTGCCAGCCATGGTCGTCATCTCGCTCGTCGCCGCCGCAGCCTGGGCGGTGGGGACAGCCGTCCTCTCGGCGATCTTTCCTACCGACGTGCGCTATTCCGGCATCGCCTTCGTCTACAATCTCGGCTTCGCTGTGATCGGCGGCCTGACGCCTCTCACCGCCACCTGGCTGATCGGGACCACCGGCAGCATCATGCCGCCGGCCTGGCTGCTTGCCGGCTTCGCCTTCCTCGGGGCGGTCGGTGTCCTCTTCGCGCGGATCATCCCGGCCGAACCCCGCGGGGACTGACCGTCAAAGACTTGACAATCCGGCCCGCCATGGCTGCTTCGTCTCATAATCGGTGACGACGGGCGGCACCGCTGACGGCGGAGGGACAGGCTTGGACACGCTCTCGCGGATGGCGGCCTACGTGGCCGTGGTGGATGCCGGCGGCTTCTCCGCCGCGGCGCGGCTGGAGGGCCGCTCCAAGGCGATCCTGTCGAAATATGTGGCGGAGCTGGAGAACCGGCTGGGCGTGCTGCTTCTCAACCGCACGACCCGCAAGCTGTCGCTGACGGAGGCCGGGCAATCCTATTACAGCGAGGCGGTGGAGATCCTGCAGCGGATTTCCGATCTGGAGGCTTCGGTTCAGGACAGCCACGTGGACGTGCGCGGCGTGCTTCGGGTCGCTGGACCGCGAACGATGGGCGAGGGGCCGATCATGGCGGCCATCATGGACTTCGTCCGCCGCTCCCCGCAGGTGAGCCTCGACCTGAAGCTGGAGGACCGGTTCGTCGATCTGGTGGAGGAGGGGTTCGACGTGGCCATCCGGATCTCCGAACTCGCCGATTCCAGCCTGATCGCCAGGAAACTCGCGCCGCTGCGCATGGTCGTCGTGGCCACCCCGGAGCGGATCGCCGCCAGTGGCCGTCCTTCCCGTCCCGCCGACCTCTCCGCTGTGCCGTGCGCCATCGACACCAATGCCCGGTGGCGGGCCAACTGGGGGTTCGTCGTCGATGGCAAGCGCCAGTCCGTCCCGGTGTCCGGGCCGGTGGAAGCGAACAGCCCGCTCGCCGTGAAGATGGCCGCGCTCGAGGGGATCGGATTCGCCATGCTGCCCTACGCCGTGGCGCGCGAGGAAATCCAGGCCGGAAGGCTCGAGATGGTGCTGGAGGACTTTATCTGCGACGGCGCGGCCATCTACGCTGTCTATCCGCACCGCAGGCACCTTTCGGGCAAGGTCCGCGCCTTCGTCGATCACCTGGCGGTGTGGTTCGAGGATCCCGCCCATCGCGAGGCCGTGGGGGGCTAAACAAGCAATCGCAGGAAAAGTGCTCTTGCGGTTTTCGGTCCGCGATTGCCACTTACAAAGCCAATCGCAGGAAAAGTGGGAACCGGTTTTCCGTCCGCGCAAAGCAAAGCCAGGCGAAGTGGGCATCGGTTCGCCGTCCGGCTTTGCGACTTTAAGAATCCCCTCGCGCCGAGTTCGCTGCGCTCACCGGCTCCGGGTGGGCGGCCTGACCGGCCGGCGCGCGGTCGCGCGCTGGCGGGCGCTGTCCGGCCAAGCCCGAATTTCTCCAGACAGCGACCGCCCCAACCTCCGCTCATTCCCGCGAAGGCGGGAATCCAGGGCCGCACGCCGCAGCCTGTGCCTTTCCCCTCACGCCGACTTCGCAATCGCTCACCGGCTCCGGCTTTGTGGGAAAACCTCCTGCCGCTCAGGCCGCGCGCTTCGTCCCGGTCCGCTCCAGCCGCTCGCGGGCGATCCGGTCGGCGATCTCGCCGGTCGGTCGTTTCTCGCTGTCCGCGCGCGCGAAGAGTGACGACAGCGTCGTCCGGATCTCCATCACCTTGCTCACCACCGCCTCGTCGGTCCCGCCCGGCGTCGCCAGGGCGATGGAAATCACACCACCCGCGTTGATGGCGTAGTCGGGCGCATAGAGGATCCCGTGCTCGCTCAGGCGGCGGTCGTCCTCGTCCGTGGCCAGCTGGTTGTTGGCTGCCCCGGCAACGATGGGGGCGCCGAGTTCGGGGATGGTGCGCGCGCTCAGCCCGGCGCCGAGCGCACACGGTGCGAACACGTCGGCTTCGACCCGGTGGGCCTCGCCGGCGGCGACGACGGTGGCCCCGAACGTTGCCTGGGCCCGTTTCACCGTGTCGCGGCGGATGTCGGCCACCACGAGCTCTGCGCCATCCGCGTGGAGGCGTTCGGCCAGGTGCCAGCCGACATTGCCGAGGCCCTGGACGACCACGCGCCGCCCGGCAAGCCTGTCGGTACCGTGGCGATGGGCGAGCGCGGCCCGGATGCCCTCGAACACACCGAGCGCGGTATAGGGAGAGGGATCGCCCAGACCGGTGGCGGCGGTGCCGCGCGCATGGGCCGTTTCGCGGGCGGCGTGCTCGATGTCCTCGGTGCAGATGCCAACGTCTTCCGCCGTGATGTAGCGGCCGGAGAGCGCCTCCACGTGGCGGCCGAATGCGGCCATCAGCTCAGGTGTCTTGCGGCTGCCGGGATCGCCGATGATGACGGCCTTGCCGCCGCCGAGATCGAGGCCCGCCAGAGCGTTCTTGTAGGTCATGCCGCGCGACAGGCGCAGCGCGTCCGTGAGGGCGTCGGCGGCGGTGTCGTAGGCCCACATGCGGCAGCCGCCCAGTGCCGGTCCGAGCCGGGAATCGTGGATCGCGATGATAGCCTTCAGACCACTCGCCGCGTCGCGGCAGAACATCACCTGCTCGTGGTCGTCGAAAGCGGGATGATCGAATACGGTGCTGCCGTGCTCAACCGACATGGCGCATCTCCCAAGCGTTGCCCACATTCCCCTTGTGAGGAGATAGTTTGGTTCGATTGAATGGGATTTATTGATCAATCATCCGCGCGGACAATCTGAATGCGGATGATTGATGCGCCACAGAGGGAATACGCGGAATGAAATTCCGATCACTTTCCGGCGGCCGAACGCGGCGGCCATTCTCTCGCCACGCTGCGTGCTAACAAGCGGGGGCACGCGGCCGAGTCACGCTAGGGAAACGCGAGATGAACAGGGCGGTTGCCCTTTTCGGTGCAGGCATTGTCACGCTGTCTCTCTTTGCCGGAGAGGCGGCGGCGCATCCGCACGTCTTCGTCGAGGCCAAGAGCGAGCTGGTCTACAACGAGGCGGGTGAGCTCGCCGGCGTCCAGCATGCCTGGCGCTTCGACGGACCGTTCTCCGCGTTCGCTGTTCAGGGTCTCGACGCCAACGGTGACGGCGACCTCAGCCATGAGGAACTCGCCGAGCTGGCGCAGGTGAACGTGGAATCGCTGGACGAGTACTCCAACTTCACCTTCCTCAACCGCGACGGCGTGGACCTGCAGAATCCGTTCTCCGAGGCGCAGGACTACTGGCTCGACTATTCCGACGGGCGGTTGACCCTGTTCTTCGCCCTGCCGCTGGCCGAACCGATCGACGTCTCCGGTGTGCCGGTGACGGTCGACGTCTACGATCCGGAATATTTTGTCGCCTTCGAGATGAACCAGGACGAGCCGTTCGCCCTGCTCAACGCGCCGGCCGAGTGCGACCTCAGCGTGGAGCTTGCAGGGTCGCTCGATCCGATGACGCAGACGCAGCTTGCTGCGATCCCCAGCGACCAGCGGACGATCCCGGATGAATACCGGTCCGCGACTACCGTGCTTGCCAACACCGCGCTGGTGACCTGCCCGTGACCGCCCGGGGCAGACGTCTCGCCATCGCGCTGCTGCTGCCGGCGCTCTGTTTGGCGGTCTCGATGGTGCCGGCGCTTGCGGCCGGCGGCCCGTTCGGCGTGGGCGCTCCCGAACCGGCGGCGTCCCCCGCCGGCGGCCCGTTCGGTGCCTTCTTCGTCTGGGTCGCCGCGTGGCAGTCGAGCTTCTACCGCCTGCTCACCGACTCCATCGAAGCCATGAAGGAAAGCGGGTCGGCCCCTTGGCTGCTGATCGGCCTGTCCTTCGGTTACGGTGTCTTTCACGCCGTCGGACCGGGTCACGGCAAGGCGGTGGTTTCCTCCTACATAATGGCCAACGAAGCGACGGCGAAACGCGCGATCGCGCTTTCTTTCGCCGCCTCCGCGGTTCAGGCGACGACGGCGGTGGTTCTGGTGCTTGTCGGCGCGGTGGTGCTGAACCTGTCCAGCATCGCCCTGTCGCGCTCCGTGGAAACCATCGAGATCGGTGCCTACGCGCTGGTGACGGCGCTCGGCGCGGTGCTCACCTGGCGCAAGATCCTGCGGCCGCTTCTGCGCCGGGCAGGCGAGCGGCGCAGGGCCGGGGCTGCACCGGCATCGCTGTCGGCGGCGTCCGTTGCACATGCCGATGGTCACGCCGGACACGCCCACCATCATCACGATCACGATCACGACCATCACCAACACGGCCACCACCACCATGGCCATGGTCACGACCATCATCATCACGATGCAGCCGAAGCGGAAGCCTGCGGGTGCGGCCATGTCCATGCGCTCGACCCGGCCACGGTGGCGCAGGCGAGCAGCGTCCGGGAGATGGCGGCGGCCGTCTTCTCCATCGGCCTGCGGCCCTGTTCCGGCGCGGTGATCGTGCTCGTCTTCGCCATGGCTCAGGGCCTGCCGGCGGCGGGGATCCTGTCGGCCTATGCCATGGGGCTGGGCACGGCGATCACGGTTTCGGCGCTGGCGCTGGCGGCTGTCGGCGCGAAGGGGCTGGCTGTGCGGCTGTCGGGGCCGGACTCGCGGCTCGCCGGTCGTGTCCACGCGACCATCGAGGGAGGCGGGGCGTTGCTGGTGCTCGTCCTCGGCGCGATCCTGCTGGCGGCGGCCCTGTCCGCCTGAGCCGGCCGATCTGCGTTAACCAATCCTCTTAGGCTCGTGTTTGCCCGGCCGGGTTTTCCTGCGGCCATGAGCCCGTTCAATTTTATCGATCGCAAGACCTGGCTGAAGGCCGCGCTGGCGGTGGTGGCGATTGCGCTCGTCGCCGTCGGCTGTTCGCGCGGCCCCCAATATGGCGAAAAGCGCGCCGCCTGGCGCAACATCGCCGAGCGCAACTGCCTGCGCTCCGGCCAGGTCACGCCGAATGCCTACATCGAGACGGCCCCGAAGATCCGCGTCGGCGCCTGCGGGGCGAACAACCCGTTCAAGGTCATGGCGGCCGACGGGGGGCGCGTGGGGCTCTCGCCGCCGGCGACGCTCGCCTGTCCCGTGATCCCGGCCTTCGACCGGTGGCTTGCCGATTCCGTCCAGCCGATGGCCTACGCGCTTTTCGGTTCGCCGGTGGCGGAGGTCAACATCGCCGCATCGTACGGCTGCCGCACCCGCAACCACAAGCGCGGCGCGCCGCTCTCGGAGCACTCCTTCGCCAACGCCATCGACATTGCGTCCTTCGAGCTTGCCGACGGGCGCACGATCTCGGTCCTGGACGACTGGCACAGCGACGGATCGGACGCGATCTTCCTGCGTACGGTTCACGGCGACGCCTGCAAGGAGTTCACCACGGTGATCGGCCCGGATGGCGACCGCCACCACGCCGACCATTTCCACTTCGACCTCGCCCGCCACAACAAGGACGGCAGCTACCACCATTGTGAGTAGAGCAAAGCCAGGAAAAGTGGGTACCGGTTTTCCGTCGCGCCCCGCTCGCTCTTGCTCAGCGGATCCGGGCGGTCACGGAGGCATGCCGGGAGCCGCTGCCCCCGGCGCCGATCACGGCTCCCGCCTCAGGCGGCGACCTGCAGCAGCGGGTAATCTTCCTCGACCACGTAGGGGCCACCGCCCTGCGAGGCGCGCGAGGAGAACAGCACGAAGCGCGAGGCGATGAAGGTCGGGGCCTGGAAGTCGCCTCTGAGCGACAGCCAGTTCGCCACCTCGCGGGCCGACGTGCCCTTCACCCTGGCGATCGTGACGTGCGGGGTGAACTTCCGCCCCTCCGCCGGCAGGCCGATGCGCTGGAGCAGCCGTTCTTGCTCCGCCTGCAGATCCAGCAGCGCAGGGGATGGCTCCACCCTTGCCCAGATCGAGTGCGGCTTGCGCGATCCGAACGCGCCGAGCCCGGACAGCCGGACCGGCACCTCGGTGCGCCGGACGGTATCGAGCATCGCCGCGACTTCGTCGGCCGTGCGGTCGTCGATATCGCCAATGAAGCGGAGGGTGATGTGGAAGTTCTCGGGATCGATCCAACGCGCGGAGCGCAGACCCCCGCGCAGCATCGACAGCTGCATACGGACGTCCGGGGGGATCTCGAGCCCCGTGAACAAGCGCGGCATGGGTGAAAAACTCCCCGCTTGTGTTTGCGGCGACGACTGATTCGATGCCTTCATACAGTCTCTAGAAGCGGGCAGGGGAGCGCAACCCGCTGCGGCGCATCATCACAGTTCGATGGTCCTGGCCGGATCCGCCCGCCTGCCTCTTCGATCCTCCGAAACGCAAAAGGCGCGGCCGATGGGCCGCGCCTTGCGTTGGTGGCGATGCACCGGGCGGACCTGTCCGCCCGGCTGAGGTCCGCAGCCTAGTTCCGGTTGCCGAACAGCTGCAGCAGCATCATGAACAGGTTGATGAAGTCCAGATAGAGCCGCAGGGCGCCCATGATGGCCTTCTTGCCGGCCACCTCGCCGCTGTCGCCCGCGTAGTACATCTCCTTGATCTGCTGCGTGTCGTAGGCCGTGAGGCCGGCGAACACGAGCACACCGATCACCGAGATGGCGAACTGCAGGGCGCTGGAGGCGATGAACAGGTTCACCAGCGACGCGATGATGATGCCGATCAGGCCCATGAACAGGAAGGAGCCCCAGCCGGAGAGGTCCTTCTTGGTCGTGTAGCCGTACAGGCTCAGCGCGCCGAACGAGGCGGCGGTGATGAAGAACACCCGCGCGATCGAGGCCCCGGTGAAGACCAGGAAGATCGACGACAGCGACAGGCCCATCAGCGCTGCGAACACCCAGAAGGCGGTCTGCGCGCTGGCGGTGCTCATCTTATGCACGCGGAAGCTCAGGAAGAACACCATGCCGAGCGGTGCGAGCATGACCAGCCACTTCAGCGGCGAGGCATAGAGCGCCAGGCCGAGGCTCGTCAGGTACATGTTCTGGCCGATCTGGGCGACCTGTCCGCCGGCCATCTGGGCGGCGGCGCTCGGGTCGCCGGTCACGGCGAAATAGGCGGTGCCAAGGGCCACGAGGCCAGTGACCACGAGGCCTACAGCCATCAGGTTGTACACCTTCAGCATGTAGGACCGCAGGCCCTGGTCGATGACGCCGGCCTCGGCGCGGCCGGCAGCGTAGCCCTGGGCCCGCGCGTAAGAATTCCGGTCGAAGGTCGACATCCAGTTTCCTCTCTACGTCGTCCACACGGGAAGGCGGCGATCGGTCATCGGTCGCTCTCCCCCACGTCGGGAAATATGGTTGTCCCCGTCGGCCGCGACAAGCGGGAAAACGTAGCATTGTCGTGAAAACGGGGCCGCGCGGGCCCCGTTTCCAAGTCGGATCGTGTGAATGCGGCCGATCAGGCGGCGCGGGCGAGGTTGCGCAGCACGAAGTGCAGGATGCCGCCATTCTCGAAGTAGTCCATCTCGTCGGCCGTATCGATGCGGCAGAGAAGCGGCACCTCGAGGGTCTCGCCGTTGGCGCGGGTGATCTTCGCCGTCAGCACGGCGCGCGGCTTGATGCCGCCGGCCAGCCCGGCGATCGTCACCGTCTCGTCGCCGGTCAGGCCGAGGCTCTTCCAGCTGTCGCCTTCGTTGTTGAAGACCAGCGGCAGCACACCCATGCCCACCAGGTTGGAGCGGTGGATGCGCTCGAAGGATTCGGCGATCACGGCGCGAACGCCGAGCAGCCGGGTGCCCTTCGCGGCCCAGTCGCGCGAAGAGCCGGTGCCGTATTCCTTGCCGGCCAGAACCACCAGCGGCACGCCCTCGTCGCGGTAGCGCATGGCCGCGTCGTAGATGTCGAGCTGGTCGCCGGAGGGATGGTGGATGGTCACGCCGCCTTCGACGCCCGGCACCATCTGGTTCTTGATGCGGATGTTGGCGAAGGTGCCGCGCATCATGACTTCGTGGTTGCCGCGGCGCGAGCCGTAGGAGTTGAAGTCGATCGTTTCGACGCCGTGCCCGGAGAGGTAGCGGCCCGCCGGCGAATCCTTCTTGATCGAGCCGGCCGGGGAGATGTGGTCCGTCGTGATGGAATCACCGAAGAGACCCAGCACCCGGGCGTTCTCGATGTCCTTCACCTTGTCCGGCGTCATCGACATGCCCTCGAAGTAGGGCGGGTTCTGCACGTAGGTGGAGTTGGTGTCCCAGCCGTAGGTGAGCGAACCGCCCTCCACGTTGATCGACTGCCAGTGCTCGTCGCCCTTGAAGACGTCGCCGTAGCGGTTCTCGAACATCTCCTCGTTGATGTCGTCGCGGACGATCTGGGCAACCTCCTTGGAGGACGGCCAGATGTCCTTCAGGTAGACGTCGTTGCCGTCCTTGTCGGTGCCGATGGCGTCCTTGGTCAGGTCGACGAACAGCGAGCCGGCAATGGCGTAGGCGACCACCAGCGGCGGCGAGGCGAGGTAGTTCGCCCGCACGTCGGGGTTCACGCGGCCTTCGAAGTTGCGGTTGCCGGAGAGCACCGAGCACGCGACGAGATCGCCGTCGGCAACCGCCTTGGAGACCTCTTCCGGCAGCGGGCCGGAGTTGCCGATGCAGGTGGTGCAGCCGTAGCCGACCAGGTTGAAGCCGAGCTTGTCGAGATCGTCCTGCAGGTCGGCCTTGGCCAGGTAGTCGGTGACGATCTTGGAGCCCGGGGCCAGCGAGGTCTTCACCCACGGCTTCACGGTGAGGCCCTTGGCCACCGCGTTGCGGGCGACGAGGCCGGCGGCAACCATCACGCTCGGGTTCGAGGTGTTGGTGCACGAGGTGATCGCGGCGATCACCACGTCGCCATGGCCGAGGTCGTGGTCACGGCCGGGAACCGGAACGCGCTTGCCGATCTCGTCGGCCTTGTTCCACTCGCTGCCCATCGCGCCCTCGAAGGCGGACTTGGCGGTGTCGAGGGTGACGCGGTCCTGCGGGCGCTTCGGGCCGGCGATGGACGGCACCACGTCGCCGAGGTCCAGCGCCAGCGTGTCGGTGAAAACCGGGTCCGGCGTCTCGTCGGTGCGGAACATGCCCTGCGCCTTGCAGTAGGCTTCCACCAGCTCGACACGGCCGGGATCGCGGCCGGTGGAGCGCAGGTAGTTCAGCGCCTCGTCGTCGACCGGGAAAAAGCCGCAGGTCGCGCCATATTCCGGCGCCATGTTGGCGATTGTGGCGCGGTCTTCCAGGCTCATGGACGACAGGCCCGGGCCGAAGAACTCCACGAACTTGCCCACCACGCCCTTCTTGCGCAGCATCTGGGTGACGGTCAGCACGAGGTCGGTGGCGGTGACGCCCTCGTTCAGCGTGCCGGTCAGCTTGAAGCCGATCACCTCGGGGATGAGCATGGAGATCGGCTGGCCGAGCATGGCCGCCTCGGCCTCGATGCCGCCGACGCCCCAGCCGAGAACGGCGAGGCCGTTGATCATGGTGGTGTGGGAATCGGTGCCGACCAGCGAGTCGGGATAGGCGATCTCCTCGTCACCGTCCTTGCGCGACCAAACGGTCTGGCCAAGATATTCCAGGTTCACCTGGTGGCAGATGCCGGTTCCGGGGGGCACCACGCGGAAATTGTCGAAGCCGCCCTGGCCCCACTTCAGGAACTCGTAGCGCTCGTTGTTGCGCTCGTACTCGCGCTCCACGTTGGTCTCGAAGGCCATCGCGTTGCCGAAGGCGTCGACCATCACGGAGTGGTCGATGACGAGATCGACCGGCACCAGCGGGTTGATCTTCTTCGGGTCGGTGCCGAGGTCCTTCGCCGCGTCGCGCATGGCGGCGAGGTCCACCACGGCCGGCACGCCGGTGAAGTCCTGCATCAGAACGCGGGTCGGGCGGAAGGCGATCTCGCGGTCGGAGCGCTTGTTCTTCAGCCACTCCGGCATCGCCTTGATGTCGTCGGCGCTGACGCTGCGGCCGTCCTCGTAGCGCAGCAGGTTCTCCAGCAGAACCTTCAGCGAGAAGGGCAGCTTCTCGATGTCCGCCAGTCCGGCCTTCGCTGCGTCCGGCAGGCTGTAATAGACGTAGCTGCGGTTGCCGACCTGCAGGTCCTTGCGGGATTTGAAGCTGTCGAGAGAGGAAGCGGTCACGGGACTTACCTTCGGTTTGCGGGCGTTCGGCCGGGGGCGCGTCGCATGACATGCGCCGCCGTCGCGGACAGGGAATCGCGCCGTCGGACGCGGAGCCCGGGGAGGCGATCAAAAGGCGCACTCGGGTCGGCTGAGCCGCCGGAAAAACCGGGCGCCGACCTCCAGTTGCCTGCCCTATACCCAATTTCGTAGACCGATTCCAGCCAAGCAAGCGTTGCGGCCGGGACCGAGACGGGGGCATTGTCCGTTCGCGATGGCCCAAGACCCACATCAGCCGCGGATATCCGACATTTCCCCGCCCCCGCCTTTCCCTCCGATCGAGCGCCTGGAGATCCGCGATCTCGCCGTCGACCGTGGCGGACGCCGGGTTCTCGACGGCGTGTCCGGCGCCGTCGCAGCCGGGCACGGACTCGCCGTCACCGGTCCCAACGGCACCGGCAAGTCGACGCTGCTCCGGGTACTGGCCGGGCTGTTGCGCCCGGTGGAAGGGAAGGTCGACCTGATCGGAGCCGATCCGGAGCGACCGGCAAACGCCAACGTCCACTATGTCGGCCACCTCGATGCGGTGAAGACCCAGGAGACGGTGGGCGCCAACATGGCGTTCTGGGCGCGCTGGCTCGGCGGCGATGCCGACCCGGAAATTCTGGAGGAAGCGCTGAGCGCCTTCGAACTCGATCACCTGTTCGACCTGCCGGCGGCCTATCTGTCGGCCGGTCAGCGCCGGCGCCTGTCGCTGTCGCGGCTGCTGGCCGCGCCGCGCGCGGTCTGGCTGCTCGACGAGCCCACCGTCGCGCTCGACGTCCGCTCCGAGACGCGCCTCGCCGCCGTCATGGATCGTCATCTCGATGCGGGCGGCATCGTCGTGGCGGCCACCCACAGCCCGATTGCCGTGGACCGGCTCGGTGCGTTTCCCATCGCAGCGCCGGCCTGATGAGCGCGCTCGCAGCTCTCTTTGCCCGCGACGTGAGGCTGTCGGTCAAGGCCGGCGGCGGCGCCCCCATGGGCGTCCTGTTCTTCCTGGTCGTGGTCACCCTGATGCCCTTCTCCATCGGGCCGGATCTGCCGCTGCTCGCTCGCATCGGACCGGCGGTGCTCTGGGTGGGGGCGTTGCTCGCAACGCTCCTCGGCCTCGACCGGATGTTCCAGATCGACCAGGAGGACGGCACCCTGGACATCCTTCTCACCGGCGGCCAGCCGCTGGAACTGGTGGTCCTGGTCAAAGCCGCGGCCCATTGGGTCGGAACCAGCCTGCCGCTGGTGATCGCCGCCCCGTTCATGGGCCTGCTGGTCAACCTGGATGCCGCCGGCATCGGTGCGGTCACGCTGACGCTGCTGGCTGGAACCCCGGCGCTGACGCTGATCGGCACCATCGGCGCCGCGCTGACGGTGTCGCTGCGCCGGGGCGGCGTCCTGATTGCCATCCTGGTGCTGCCGCTCACGGTGCCGACGCTGGTCTTCGGGGTGGGCGCCGTGCTCGGTGCCACCACCGATCCCGCACCGTTCCTCTCGCCGTTCCTGGTCCTGTGCGCGTTGACGCTGGTCGCCGGCGTCATCGGCCCCATCGCCGCGGCGGCCGCGCTGCGCCAGTCGGAGGGGTAGGGGTGCCTGTCGCGGGGATGTGACGCCGGGTCCGCTTGCGCAAACCGGCACGCGCGCCAAAGTGTCATCCGGATTTCAGCGGACTTGACGTCATCGGGCGCAGGCCGCACCACCAGCGCCGATACGCATTTCGAGAGAGACCGTTGGCCAACGTCACCGCCTCCCAGTCCACCCTGCAGTCGCTTGCCAATCCGACCCGGTTCGTGGCGATCGCCGACCGCGTGCTGCCCTGGCTTCTCGGGCTGACGCTGGTCCTGTTCGCGATCGGGCTGCCGCTCGCCTTCTTCATGGCGCCGGCCGACTACCAGCAGGGCCAGACGGTGCGGATCATGTTCGTCCATGTGCCGGCCGCCTGGATCGCCATGTTCACCTACGTGGTGATGGCGGCGGCGGCGCTCGGCAGCCTGGTCTGGAAGCACCCGCTTGCCGATGTCTCGGCGCGGGCCGCCGCGCCCATCGGTGCCGCGTTCACGCTGATCTGCCTGGTGACGGGGTCGCTTTGGGGCCGGCCCATGTGGGGCGCCTGGTGGGTGTGGGACGCGCGGCTCACCTCCATGCTCGTCCTGTTCATCATGTATCTCGGCCTCATCGCCCTCTGGCACACCATCGAGGATCCGATCCGGGCCGGGCGCATCGCCGCGATTCTGATCCTCGTCGGCATCATCAACATCCCGATCATCAAGTTTTCCGTCGACTGGTGGTACACGCTGCACCAGGCGGCCAGCGTCTTCCGGTTCGACGGGCCGACCATCCACACGAGCATGCTGATCCCGCTGCTGGTCATGGCGGTGGCGTTCATGGGCCTGTTCGGTGTGCTGCACCTGATGGCGATGAAGAACGAGATCCTGCGTCGGCGCATCCGCGCCATTGGCATGCGGGCGGCCTACGAAGGCCGCCGGGGAGTGGCATGATGGGCGGCGTTGACCATCTGGGCTTCATCATTGCGGCCTACGCGGTCACGGTGGTGGTGCTGGGCGCACTGATCGGCTGGATCGTTCTGGAAGGGCGCAGCCTGAGGCGGCAGCTCGCCCGGTTGGAAAGGCGCGGCTACGGCAGCCGCCGCAAGTCTGGGGATGCGGGCTGATGAGCGCGACCGAACCCAGGGCCGGGACGGGGGACGGACAGGCGGGCAAGCCGCGGCGCGGCCGCGTGTGGATCGTGCTCCTGCCGCTGGTGGTCTTCCTTGGCCTCGCCACGGTCTTCATGGTGCAGCTTCTTTCCGGCAACGACCCGTCGAAAATCCCGTCGGCGCTTATCGACAAGCCTGCGCCCGAGACGGCGCTGCCCGCCCTTGCCGGTATGGCACGCGATGGCGTGCCGGTGCCGGGCCTCGACCCGGCCGATTTCCAGGGCGCCGTCACCGTGGTCAACGTGTTCGCGTCCTGGTGCGCGCCTTGCCGGGTTGAGCATCCGCTCCTGATGAAGCTCGCCGAGGACGACGGCATCCGGATGGTGGGCATCGACTACAAGGACGAGCCGGCCAACGCGCTGCGCTTCCTCGGCACCTTCGGCCTGCCCTACGATGCCGTCGGCGTGGATGCCGATGGCCGCGCCGCCATCGAGTGGGGGGTCTACGGCGTGCCGGAAACCTTCATCGTCGGGCCGGACGGGCGGATCCGCTACAAGTTCGTCGGACCTCTCTCGGAGGAGGCGCTAGCGGGTCCCTTCGGCCAGGCGCTGGCCGCGGCGAAGTCCGAGGCCTCCTGACGGCGCGCGCTTCGTGTCGTCGCGGTTGATCTTTGGCCGTCCCCGACCAATTCTCACCGCCATGAGCGACACCGATCCAACCCCGGACTTCCGCACCATCGTTCCCGAAGGCGAGGATCGCGAGCGCGCGGTTTGCAACCAGTGCGGCTTCATCGCCTACGAGAACCCGAAGATCGTCGCTGGGTCGGTGGTGCGCTCGGAGGGTCGGATCCTGCTCTGCCGGCGGGCCATCAACCCGCGCATGGGCTTCTGGACCATTCCCGCGGGCTATCTGGAGCTCAACGAGTCGCCCGAGGAAGGCGCGGCCCGCGAGGCGCTGGAGGAAGCCCGCGCGACCATCCGGCTGTCGGAGCTGCTGGCGGTCTACACCATTCATCGGCTGTCCCAGGTGCAGATCATCTATCGGGCGACGCTGGAGAGCGGCTTCGAGCCGGGGCCGGAGAGCCTGGAGGTTCGGCTCTTCGACTGGTCGGAGATCCCGTGGGACGAGATCGCGTTTCCGTCCGTGGTCTGGGCGCTTCACCACGATCGATCCGTTCTCGAGACCGCTGCCGCCGCGCCGTTTGCCAATCCCGACGGCGCAACCGGAGATCTCTCCGCCTTCGCCGCGCGCCATGCCGGCGAGGATCATGGCTCGTGACGAAAGGAAACCGAAAACGCGATCGGCATCAAGGAGATAGCCGTCCGGCCTTCTGGGATGAATACCGCAACTGATCAGTTTAGAGTGACAGTCCGTCACCCGACCGTGACTCGCTATTGAGCCGGTCCATCCGTAGAGTCCGTCGAACCAACAGGCCGCCTGGAGCGCTTCCGGGGCAGGGTCTCAAGCGGGAAACCAGCTCACATGGTCGGACACAGATGCGTTCTCTTGCTCGGCATGGCGTTCGCCGCCCTTGCCGGTCAGGCGGTCGCCGATGACGCGAAGCCGGCGAGCGTCAGTGTGGTGGAGCTGTTCACCAGCCAGGGCTGCTCGTCCTGCCCGCCGGCCGACAAGCTGCTCGGCCGCCTCGCCGAGCGCGACGACGTCATCGCGCTGACCTATCCGGTGACGCTGTGGGACTATCTCGGCTGGCCGGACACGCTGGCCTCGAGGGACAACACCGAGCGTCAGTTCGCCTACGCCCAGGTGCGGGGCGACTCGGCCGTCTACACGCCCCAGATGGTGATCAACGGCCGTGAGGACGTGGTCGGCAACAAGGAACACCGGGTGCTGGCGGAGGTCGAGCGCCAGCTTGCCCAGGACCTGGCGCCGTCGGTTCAGGTCGACCTGGAGAGCAACGGCGACATTCTCGAACTGCGGATCGGCGAATCGAAGACGGGCGCGCCGGACCGGCCGGCCACGATCTGGCTCGGCACGGTCGAGCCCGAGGTGTCGGTACAGATTGGCCGCGGCGAGAACACCGGCCGCTCCATCGCCTACCACAACGTCGTCAGGTCGCTGCGTGCGATCGGCATGTGGAAGGGCAAGCCGCTTTCCATCGACCTGCCTCTGGGCGAACTGAGCCGGCACGGCGACACCGCCTGCGTGGTCCTGGTGCAGCTTGAAACCGATGCGGGTCCGGGCGCCATCGTCGGCGCTGCGTTCGCGCGCTGGCCGGCTCCGGTCACCAACGCACGCGTCGCGCAATAACGCGCAGAACTGCGCAAGTCTGCGCACATTTGCGCAGGCGCTGCGCAGCGCCCCCGGGCGGGGCGTTCAGGCGGCAAACCCACCCGTATCCAGATAGTCCTGTTCCGCCTCCGTGGTGGTGCGTCCCAAGACGGTGTTGCGGTGTGGGAACCGCCCGAACCGGCGCACCGCATCGTAATGCACCAGTGCGAAATAGTAGGTGTCCTGGTCGCCGGCGACCCGGTAGAGGTCGAGCGAGCGTTCCTGCGCGGCCAGGTCCTCCGCATGCATGAAGGGCAGGTAGAAGAAGCCTTTCGCCGGCATAGGGTACGCCCTGTCGAAGCCGCGCGCGATGGCGTCTCCCGCGAGCGCGAGCGCCTTGTCATCGGTCGCGAAGGCCTGGGCCGAATCCCGGTGCAGGTTGCGCGGGAACTGATCCAGAAGCAGCAGCAGCGCCAGCGCGGTGGCCGGGTTTTCGGCCCAGTCATCGAGCTCGCCGCGCGCGGCCCGCTCGTGCAGCGGGCGAAACCGCTCACACTTCCCGTCAAAGGCTTCGCCACCGGAGAACCAGGCGGCCGGGCCCGCCTTCCACCAGAAGTCCAGAAGGTCGAGGGCCTCGCTCGGCAGGGTCATCCGATCCATCCGTTGCTGGGTTTCGGGCAGCGGTCGGGGGGCGGCTCTACAGTCGAACCTCGCCCGCTTGGACGCGATCATAGAGGTCGCGATCGAGCCGCACAAAGCCTCCGGCCACCGGGTCTGAAACAAAGACGGGATCGGGGGAGGCCCCGGGATCGTAGGCTTCCTCGACCAGTTCGAGCTTGCGCTGCTTCAACGTTGAGGTGGTGTCGAGCCGGGACCTGAAGCGCAGGAACAGCGGCCGCGCATAGTCGGGCAGGCCGCGCTCCAGATGCGCGGGAAGGCCGGCCAGATCGAAGGTGTCCTCATCGACCACCAGGGCCGCCATACCGGCGCGGCCGTCGCGGCCGGGGACGGCGACGCCGTAGACCGTGGCTTCCAGAACACCCGGGATGCCGCTCAGCGTGCCCGCGACCTCGGTCGTGGAGACGTTCTCGCCCTTCCAGCGAAACGTGTCGCCGATCCGGTCGACGAAATAAAAGTACCCACGGGCGTCCCGCCGCACGAGATCGCCGGTGCGGAACCAGCGGTCTCCGCGTCGGAACACACCCGACAGGATCTTCTTCTCGGTCTCCGACCGGCTGGCATAGCCATCGAAGCGCTGGCTGGGCTTGCTGAAGTCGTTGAGGACCTCGCCGATCAGTTCGCCGGTCTCGCCCGGTTCGCAGCGCGAGCAGAAGCCCTCCGTGTTGCGTTCGGGCGCGCGCGAGAGCGGGTCGAAGCGCACCACCTCGATGGAGAACAGCGATTTCGCCCAGCCGGGGATACGGCCGATGGCGCCCACCGTGCCGTCGAAGTTGAACAGCACGGCGTTGCCTTCCGTCGCGGCATACCATTCCAGGATCCGGGGGATGGCGAAGCGCGCCTGGAAGGCCTCCCAGATGTCGGGCCGAAGCCCGTTGCCATCAACGATTCTCAGGCGGTGAGCGCGTTCCTTCGGATGCGGCGGTGCGTTCAAAAGATAGCGGCAGAGCTCGCCGATATACTGGAAGACGGTGCAGTCGTTATCGACCACGTCGTCCCAGAAGCGGGCGGCGGAGAAGCGCTCGGCGATCAACACGGAGCCGCCGACGCTGAGCGCGATGCCGACCCCCAGTACGCCGCCAGCGGAGTGGTAGAGAGGCAGGCAGACATAAACCCGGTCGTCCGCGCGAGCATTCACCGCGGCGGAGAAGCCGTTCATGATCGCCAGCACCCGATAATGATTCAGCTTTGCCGCCTTGGGCAGGCCGGTCGTCCCGCTGGTGTAGATGTAGAGGCAGAGGTCCTCGATGGTCAGGTCGACGCGTTCGCTGGCGGAGAGGCGCGTGCCGGAGACCGCATCGAGGGCCGCTCCGAGATCGTTGCAAGCGGCGTCTTCGGCGACCGGTCCCAGCACCCAGGTCTCTGGCGCGGGATCGGTGAGCCCGCTGGCCGTGTCGTAGGCTTCCAGCAGGCTTGCATCCACCACGGCAAGCTTGGGGCTCACCAGCCTGATGGAGTGGGCGAGCGCGTCGTGGCGGAGATTGGTGTTGAGCAGCGCCGTGACGCCGCCGGCCCGGGCGATGCCCAGCCAGACCGCCAGATATTCCGGGCGGTTCGGCATGAGCAGCGCGACGCAGTCACCCTTGCCGATCCCCTCCGCACGCGCCCAGCGCGCATAGCGGTTCGCGCGCTCGTCGAGCTGACGGAAGGTCAGCGTTTCCTCGTCCGACAGAAGGGCGGGCTTGTCGCCGAAGCGGTCGGCAAGATCCTCTGCGAGATCGCACCAGGTCCGGTTCGGCGCGCGGGCAATCGGCTTGACGCGCTTCAGGGCCCTCAGCGCGCCGGAGAGATAGGCCCATTCGCTGCGCAGGCGTGCGAGCATCGGCGTTTCCTTCCGCCGGCTCCGCCTCTGTCGGGCGCTGATTGCCGGGCGGCCGTTCCCGTATTCTCCTGCGACTATGACGCACTCCGCGCGCCTTCATAAGAGGGAGAATTCAGGTTTGACGCGAAGGGTCCCGGCGTGCGGATGTGCACCGATGAGCAATCGATCCCAGCCCGCTGCGCCGTCGCCTTCCGGCGACGACGTGTTTCTCGACCTGAAGGGGCTCAACTGCCCGATGCCGGTCCTGCGGCTGGCCAAGGCGGTGCGCGACGTCGCGCCCGGCACCCGTGTGCGGGTGATCGCCACCGACCCGATGGCGAAACTCGATGTCGCCCACTTCTGCCGCACCAAGGGACATGTGCTGCTGGAAACCGGCGAGGAGGAGGGCGTCCTGAGCTTCCTGGTGGAAACCGGAGAAGACGCGGCCCGGTAGGCGCCTCAGCGGCCGGGGGCGCCGGGAATTGCGAGCGGATTGTCCGTGAGCGCCGCCGCGTCCGGCGTGTCGACGGCCGGCGTTCCGGTGAAGGCGTTGAACAGCGAACGGACGAAGCCTTCGGGCAGGCCGTCGACGATGAAGACGAGACGCGATGTCCGCCGCTCGTCCGGCCATGCCGGCAGGCGCACCGGGGGATGCAGCACGTGCTGCACCGCGTGCAGGACGACCGGCCGCTCCGGATCGTCGGCCAGCTTCACGATGCCCTTCACGCGCAGCAGCTTCGGCCCATGGCTCTCCACGAGGAGTTCCAGGAACATGTCCAGGGCACGGACCTCGATGGGTCGGTCGGTCTCCAGCGTGAAGGCGCGGACGCTGTCGGAGTGACGGTTCACCTCGTGGGCATGACCGTGGTCATGATCGTGAGAATGGCCATGCTGGTGATCATCGTGATGGTGATCGTGCCCTCCGTGCGCATGGCCGTGACCGTGTGCTTCCGCCCCGGGCCGATCCTCGCCGAGCCAGTCCGACACGTTGGCGATCCGCGTCTCCGGATCGTAAAGGCCCGCGTTGAGAAGTGACGGCACTTCCGCTTCGCCACGGCTGTTGTCGAGGATTCGGGCGAGGGGATTGATGCTGCGCAGACGGGTGCGCAGCGGCTCGGCGTCAGAGGGATCGTCGAGCATGTCGGTCTTGGTGAGGACGATGCGATCGGCCACGCCCACTTGCGCAAGCGCCTCCTCGTGCTCGTCGAGGGTCTGCATGCCGTTGACCGCGTCGACCAGGGTGACGACACCATCCAGCCGGAAGCGCTTGACCAGGTAAGGATGCAGCATCACCGCGTGCAGGATCGGGGCAGGGTGGGCCAGCCCGGTCGTCTCGATGACCACGCGGGACAGGCGCTCCAGTCGGCCGTTGTCGAGCCGGCGCAGGAAGTCTTCGAGTGTCGATACCAACTCGCCGCGCACCGTGCAGCACAGGCAGCCGGAGGACAGCTCCACCACGTCGTCGGCCACGTTGGCCACGAGCAGATGATCGAGGGGAATGTCCCCGAACTCGTTGACGATGACGGCTGCCTCGGCAAGCTCGGGTGCCGCGAGCATCCGGTTGAGCAGCGTCGTCTTGCCGGCTCCGAGAAAGCCGGTGATCACGGTCAGCGGGATCGGCTGCAGCCGGTCCGGGGCAAGGGATTTGGTTGTCACGGGCTAAAGATCCGGCCGCTCTTGCGGCTTACTGTGCGGGTTTGGGCCTGGGGATCCAGGACGCCGACAGGCTCTCGCCTTCGACCTGACCGTCCCCGACCGAACCGCTGTCAGCCGGTTCGGATGAGGCTGCGGAGGCCGTGGAGACCAGCCCCAGCGGGGAGCCGGCGTTGCCGTCCGGCGGTGCCGTTCCCGGCTTGCCGCTGGCGTTGCGCCGGACGCTCTCGGCAATGGCCACCACCTCGGCCGGGTCGATCCGGTCCGCGGACGCCAGCATCGACGGCAGAAGCGGGCGCGGCCGGGGCACCGGAATGGAGGCAGCCGACACGCTGACCAGTTCGCCGCTGTCGGGATCGAGTGCCACCTGCGGGCCTTCCGCGCCCCCCATGAAGATCTCGGTCGGGGGCGCCACCGGCAAGTCGTTACGCAGGTAGGAAATCACCTGGCCACCGGCAGAGTTGAGAAGCACGGGCTGCTTGCCACCCGGAAGCAGCTTGGAGAACGGGTCGCGGCCGTTGGCGCCGTTCGCGGCATAGGCGCTGGCCAGTTCCTCCTCGTCGAGTTCGTCGAAGGCAACGATGTTCGAGCGATCGGAATAGCGCGTCTTGGGACGCTTGCCGCCACAGACGATCGGCCGCAGATCGACCGGGGTCCCGGCGGTGACCGGCATGCGGCGAAGATCGTCGATCGTCTTGCGCTTGCCGGAGAGGAAGCCGGTACGGGTGCGGAAGCCGAGCTCAAGATGTTTGGCGGTTTCCTCGTTGCGCTCGCGCGAGGTGTAGCCACCGAGCACGATAGCGGCCAGCTCGCGTCCGCCACGCTTGGCGGTGGCGGCAATGTTGAATCCGGAGGAACAGATATAGCCGGTCTTCATTCCGGTCGTGCCGGGGAAGTGCCGCACGAGATAGTTGTGATTTTTGTAGAGCCGGTCACCGAGCTTCAGCGAGCTTATGGTGAAATAGTCGCCGTACTGCGGGAGCTCCTCGCGGATCTGCTGGACAAGGATCGCCAGGTCGCGGGCCGAGGACACGTTGTTCTTGTTCGGAAGGCCATGCGGGTTGGCGTAGTTCGACTGGGTCATGCCGATGCGCCGCGCCTCGCGGTTCATGGCCCGCACGAAATTGGCCTCGGAGCCGGAAACGGCCTCAGCGAGGGCAACGGAGACGTCGTTGGCCGACTTCACCATCAGGATCTTCAGGGCGGTGTCGACCGTGATGACGCTGCCGGCCGGGAAGCCCATCTTGCTCGGCGGCGCGCGCAGCGCTTCCGGTGACATGACCACCGGCGACTTCATGGTGATGCGGCCCTCTTCCACGGCGCGGAAGGTCACGTAGGCCGTCATCAGCTTGGTCAGCGAGGCGGGATACCAGGGCTTTGTGGCATTGTGCTCGTCGATGATCGCGCCCGTGTTCACGTCGAACACGAGGTAGGAGCCGATCTCCGCGCGGGCCGTCCCGAGGGTGGCAGCACCGGCCAGGACAACGAGGACCACGAGGTTGCGAATCCGGCTGAACATGGCTACGCGGTCTGACAAGGACAGCTCCTCGGCTGAGGGGGCGCTAGTGTTCGGATCGCCACGGCTGTCATAGCCGATGACACGGTCAGACGCAAAGAATCCGGCCGATGCCGCGGGACGAACCATCCCCCAGATCATGACCTGGGGTCATAAGTTCACCGCGCAGATGGCAAAAGGAGGGCACCGCCCATGCCGACCACGCGTGACACGATCGAAGCGAAGCTGACCGAGGCGCTCCAGCCCAACGAAATCGAGATCACCGACGAGTCGCACCTGCATGCCGGCCACTCCGGCTGGCGCGAGGGCGGCGAGACCCATTTTCGGGTGCGGGTGGTCTCGGAGGCGTTCTCCGGCAAGGGCCGGGTTGACCGGCACAGGCTGGTGAACGCGATCCTCGCCGACGAGCTCGGCGGCGGGGTTCACGCGCTGGCCATGAAGACGCTGGCCCCCGGCGAGCCGGGCTGACGCGCCCGGTCATCGATCGCGGCGTTCGTCCGACCGGTTCCGGCTCATCGTGCGCTCGTGGCCGAACTTGGCCGCAAAGCTGCGGAACTGGCCGCGGGCAAGCAGGGCGGCCGCATTGCGCGCCTTGCGCAGGCGCTGGGGCCAGACGCTGCGCCGATAGACGGCCGGCTGGCGGGTCCACTCGTTGAGCGCGAACGGAGCAGTCTTCGTGAATATGGCGGTGCGCCCGCGGCGGATGGCGACCAGCTCCCAGCCGGGCTCTTCCTTCAGGAACGAAACGAGCATCGCCCCGGTCCACAGGTCCACGTCGTCGACGATCAGGGTTCCGCCGATGTCGAGGCGCGGTGCCGTGTAAAGCCAGTCGACGGCGGGAAGCGGAAATCCGTGACCGCCGTCGATGAGCACCAAAGAGAGCGCGCCTGTCTTGCCGGGCAGCACATCCTGGGACGGGCCGATCGCGAAGCTTACCGTTCCAGGCAGATCCTCTGCATCGAGCACGGCGCGGACACGCTCCATCTCCTCGCCGGACGGCGTCACGCAGACATGATTGGCGCCGGCAGCGGCGAAAGCGACAGTGGAGGCACCGCAACCGGTCTCCAGCGTCTGCATGTCGGGAGTGACCTTTTCCGCGATCAGGTCGAGCACTTCCGGCTGCAGCGTCCAGTTCTGGGTGCCGTGCTTGTGGAACAGATGATCGGAACCCAGGCGGGACGTCATCATACGCCCCTCCTCTTGCGGCGGTCGAGGAAGTGGTCCTTCAGCAGCAGTGGCGCGAGGGCCAGGATGCGCCCGTAGCGAGGCGCGAGCCGCCTCGGCTCCTGCAGCGTCCGCCACACCCATTCCAGCCCGGTCCGGCGCATCCAGGTGGGGGCTGCCTCGATGTCGCCGGACAGGAAATCCAGGCCGGCGCCAATGCAGAGGGCCACGCCGCAATCGAGCGTCTCGCGCCAGGTCTCCACCCAGATCTCCTGGGTGGGAGGACCGAGGGCGACGAAGAGGATGTCCGGGCTGACCCGGGAGACCGCCTCCGCCGCGACGTGCTGGGCTTCGGGGTCGTCCCGGAAGCCGAAGGGCGGGGCGTGCCGGCCGCAGATCACCAGGTCGGGGGCCGCTTCGCGGAGCGCCTCTTCGGCGGCCGTCAGCCGTTCTTCGGTGGATCCGAGCAGGAACACGGTGAGGCCTTCATGTGCCGCGGTGCGACACAGAGGCACGATCAGTTCGGAGCCGGATATCCGGGCAGGGAGCGGCGTTCTCGTCGTCCGGGCCAGCCAGACGAAGGGCATGCCGTCGGCCACCACCAGGTCGGCGCCGGCGTAGGCCTCGCCGAACGCCCTGTCGGAGCGGAGCTTGACCACGTGATCGAGATTGCAGGTGAAGACAGTGCGGGCCGGCCGCTGGTGGGCCCAATGGACGATCTGAGCGATCGCTCCGGCGAAGTCTTTCACCGCGACGTCGATACCGAACAGGCGAACGGTTTCCAACTGGCCCATGGCGAAGTCGGATAAGCGAGGCAGGGAAGGCTGTCGAGCCCAATCTGTGGCCGCCACAACTTGGTCAATGGATAGTTAATAGGTTGCTGGCATGGATCGTCGGCATGCGGTGGCCAACCTCTCGGGGAGGGTCACGCCGACGGACATGCCCGGGATTCGCGGCGAAGGGCCGGGCGATCAGGAACGCAGATGGACGAGGGTTCCGACAAGAGGCGCGAGGCGCGACCGGCCGCCGAGCGCTGGAGCGACGGGGACGGGGGCATGTCCAACCCGATCCTGTGGCTTGTCCGCGTCCTGCGCCAGCGCCTCTTCCTGATCGTGGCGATCGTTGTCCTCGGCGTCGCGGCCAGCGTGGCGTTCGCCCTGTCGCTGCCGCCGAATTATCGCGCCTCGGCCCTGGTGGAAATCGATCCGCAGGCGGAGCAGGTTCTGGAGAACACCGCGCCGCAACGGGCCTCACCGTTTCCAGACGTGATCGCCGAAACCGAGGTGCAGGTGATCGGGTCCGAGGCGATTCTCGCTCGCGCGATCACCGAACTCGACCTCCAATACTACCCCGCCATCAACCCGACGCTGAAACAGCCCGGGGGGCTTCTGTCCCGCATCCTGCCGGCCTCCACCGAAGACCGGCCGACGAACCCGGTCCAGCTGGAAACCCAGATGGTGCGGGCCCTGCGCAACAATCTTTCCGTCTCGCGCGTCGGGCAGTCCAATGTGGTTCGGGTGTCGTTCGAGTCCCAGTCGCCGAGGTTGTCTGCGGACATCGCCAACGGCATCGTCGCCGTCTATCTGGAGGACGAGATCGCGCGGTCGCGCGATCTATCGCAAAACGCGCTCGACCTGCTCGGCGAGCGCGTCGCCAACCTGCGCCGCGAGGTGGAGGAGCGCGAGCAGGCCGTTGAACAGTGGCGGCGGGAGTCCGGCATCTCGGAAGGGGTCTCCTCGACCGTACTGCGAGAACGGATCACCCAGTTGAGCGGCGAGCTGAGCCGGGCGCAGGCCGCACTCGCGGAGGCGCGTGCGGTCAGCCAGAATGTCGACGCCAGCGCCCGCTTCGACGGCACGGATCCGCAGGTGGTCGGCTCGCGCCTGATTCAGAACCTGTCGGAGCGCGAGGCGGACCAGGAGCAGGAGGTCTCGCGGCTGGAAGCGCTCTACCAGCCCTCGCACCCGCGCCTCATCGCCGCGCGCGCCTCGCTGCAATCGCTACGCGACGCCATCGAGACGGAAACCCGCAAGATCTCCTCCAGCCTCGGCCGCAGCGAGCGCATTCAGTCGGAACGCGTGCGCGAACTGCAGGCAGATGTCGAGGAGTTGCGCCAGGAACTCGATGGCCAGCGTGAGGCGGAGATCCGGTTGCGGGCGCTGGAGCAGGAGGCGGAAGCCTCCCGAGGCGTCTACGAATCCTTCCTGGCGCGCCAGAATGAACTGCAGAACCGGATGGGGCTGGAGCGGGCGAGGGCGCGGGTCGTGGCCCGGGCAACGCCGCCGCTGGATCCGAGCGGCCCGAACCGCAAACTGATCGTTGCGGGAGGGCTCTTTGCCTCGTCCTTCTTCGCCGTGGCGCTGGCGATCCTCCTGGCGCAGCTGCAGCCAGCGGTACGCGTCGCAGAGGACGTGGAGGACGTGCTGGGCGTGCCGCCGCTCGCCGAGGTGCCGTGGCTGTCTGGTCGGGAAGGGTCGCCATTCGCCCCGGTGGAACGGGTTGTGGAGGCGCCGGAGGGCCAGTTGGCCGAGGCGATCCGCGCGCTCCGGGTGTCGCTCCTGATCGGGCGCGCTCACGACCGTGCCACCATCGTCATGGTGGCCTCCGGCGAAGACGGTGAGGGCAAGACGTCGGTGGCCGCCGCCCTGGCGCGCGCGGCGGCGCAGGCGGGGGACCGGGTTCTTCTCATCGACTGCGATCTCGATCGCCCGACGATCCATACCATTTTCGGCGGCAACGACCGGATCGGTATCGCCAACGTCCTGCTCGACCGGGCCGACAGCGAAAGCGCGATCCAGATCGACGGGGTCTCGTCGGCGTTGTTCATGTCGTGCGGGCTGACGGGGTCGGGCGACAGCGAGATCTACCGCTCGCTGAACTGGGAGGACCTCCTGGCCGCGCTCTCCGGCCATCTCGACCTGATCATTCTCGATACACCTTCGCTGGCGAGGGTTCCGGACGCGCGCTTCCTGGCCGGTGTCGTCGATGCCACCCTCGTCGTGGCGCTGGCTCGGTCGACGTCCCGGGAAGCCCTGCGCGAGACGGTCCGCTTCTGCCAGATCCCTGGCGGCAGCGCGGAAACGGCGATCGTTCTCAACGGCGTTGAGACCGGCGAACGGCTCACCTTCGGCAACCGCCGGGTCTGACGGCCTCCCCCATTTACCCGCCGCTAACCTTAATGAGCGATGACTGCGAGACGTGTCGCCCGCGGGCCGACGGCTTTCGTCGTTGGCCATTTTCCCGAGAACGGGCCGGTCGGTGCGATGGAGGGGCGTGAAGCGCGATCGGAAGGCGATCGCTCGTGTCCGTTTCCTTCGCGAGTAGAGCGAGTCGGGTCCGTTGAAGAAGCTTGCCCTGGCGATGATAGGCGTGCTCGCGGTGAGCGGTTGCGGACACAGGTCCGCGGACCGGCCGACGGGTTCGGCATGCGTCTCGCCCGACGGCACGACGCGCGTGGCCGTCTGCAAGGGAGATCCGGGACCCGTGGTCCTGCCGACGGCCTATGCGGCGCCGGCCGACAATTACGGCTTCCGCCCCTGGAACGATGCGATCGCCTACGGCTTCCGCTTCGTCATCGGCGACGAGGTCGCCATCAACCTGCCCTTCTACGAGGAAGAGAGCACCACCACCCAGGTGGCGCCCGACGGCCGCATCTATCTCAGCCTGATCGGAAGCGTCCGGGCAGAAGGGCGCACGCCCGGCGAGCTCGAAGCTGAGCTGGAGGAGCGTTATCGCAAGTATCTGCGCTTCCCCACTGTCGGGGTGGTTCCGAAAAGCTTCGGTACGCGGCAGATCTTCGTCGGCGGCGAGGTCGAACAGCCTGGTGCCCTGTCTCTGCCCGGACCGCTCGGTGTCATGGAAGCCGTGATCATGGCCGGCGGGCTGAAGGACACGGCGGGTCTTCGCAAGATCGTCCTGATCCGGCGTGGCCAGGACGGCCAGCCGATGATGCGCGTCGTCGACCTCGACCAGTTCACCGATACCGCGACACCCGACGAAAACGTGATATTGCAACCGTTCGACATTGTTTTCGTGCCGCGTTCGACGATTGCCGAGGTCAATCTCTGGATCGACCAGTACATCAACAAGACGCTGCCGTTCAGCCGCGGCTTCAGCTACACGATACAGAAGACCCTCTACTGATGACCCCGCCCGGCACCCCATCCAACCCGAGTGTAAGCGGAGATCCTGCCGCCAGCTCGGAAGCGGATGCCGGGACGGCCACGGCGGCAGCCATGTCCGATGCGCCGAGCGCAGAGGACGATCTTCGCCGCGTTCGCGAGGAGCTTGAGGCCATCGACGCGTCTCGCAACCGGTCCGTGATGGGCTCCATCAAGGGCGTGTTCGGAAAGCGCGACGACAAGCCGCCGGACCAGTCCGCCGCCGATGGGCATGATGGCGTTCCGACAGCGCCGGCGGACCGGGACGGCCGGGCCGAGACGTCCGATCCCCATCCGACAGCGGCCCCGCCCGCGGCGGCAGACAGGCCCAGCGACCCGACCGCGTCGCCGCTGTTCGCCTCCCGCTCCGGCGCCCCGGCTCCGCCCCGCGACAACGACCCGTCGAGCCGAAGGCTGGCTTACCGTCTCGAAACACCGGCGCGGTTCGAGACGGGCGGCGAGACTTACAAGACACTGGACTGGTCGCTGGGCGGTTTCGCGATCCCGCCAGGGCGGCAGACCGTCCGGCAGGGGCAGCGCCTGGAAGGCACTTTTACGGTGCAGCTCGACGACTTCGTTGTCTCCACGCCGGTGACGGTGGAAGTCGTCTATGTGGATCGCAAGCGCATCGGCTGTCATTTCACAGCGCTCAGCCACTCGCAGATCCGGATGCTCCGTTCGCTCGCCGGAGCCCTCATGGCCGGCCACCTGCCGCTGACGATCGGGGTCGGCGACGCCGCGCGCAAGCGCCGCCTCGCCCAGGCGCGGGACAAGAGCCGGTCGGCCCGCCCGTCTGCTCTGGTGCGCGCCGCTTCCGGTCTCCTGAACGGCATCCTCGCGGTGGTCGTGGTCGGTATCGGCCTGTTCGTCTTCTTCACGCCGATTGAGCCCTCCTTCACCTCGCAGACCGGCGCCGTCGCGGTTCCCCGCATCGCGGTGTCGGCCCCGGTGGCCGGAACGGTCCTGGAGATGGTGGTTGAAACCGGCGAGGAAGTGGTGCCGGGCAGCATGCTCGGCTCTCTGCGTACACCGGAGGGCGAACGCGTCCGCTTGGAGAGCGAATGCTATTGCGTGGTCCGGGAGCTTGCCGAGCGCGGTGAACCCGTCGGCGAGGGGGAGCCGGTGGCCGCGCTGTTCTCCTCATCCGCGCAGCCGGTCGTCCAGGCGATATTCTCGCGCAAGGATGAAGCGGTACTGGTGCCGGGTCGCCGCGTCAGCATCCGGCTTCCTTACGCCGGGCGGACGATCGACGGCACCATCGAGAGGGTAACACCCGGGCTTGAAGGCGACTGGATCGGCATGCCCCCGGCCATTGCCGATGCATCCGACACGGTTGTGGCCTGGGTGGAGCCCTCGACGGCCCTGGACATTGCCGCGGTCGGAGAACCGGTCACGGTGACGTTCGAGCCCTCCACCGGTCTCTGACCGCCCGATCTGCGAAAGTCGTCTGTTCCATGGTTCTGCCTTCGCAATGACCGGCTGGTTCCTCGACAGCAGCGTCAACTTCCTGCCGCAGATCGTGGTGGGGCTGGCGCTCGTTCTGGCCCTTCTTGCCATCGCGACCCGGCGGCGCCGACCGCTGGCGGTTGCTGCCGTCCTGATCGTTGGACTGGTGGTCGCCTTGACCGGCTACAAGGCGACGCTGCAGGGGCGCGCTGGTCCGGGTGATCTGCGTCTCATGACGGCGAACCTGCTCTTCTCCAACACCAATGTCGGAGCGGTCATCAGCGCGATCCGGTTGCGCGATCCAGACATCCTGGTGGTCCAGGAGCGCGTTCCGTTCTGGGTCGAGGTGCTGGAGAGCCTGGAGCCGGAACTGATCTTCCTGGTGCAGAGCCCATCCAGCAACACCGCGATCTATTACCGTCCGGAACGGGTAAGCGCCTGCGCGCCGCCGACGCTGGACCAGCCACAGATCTCCAACGCCGCCGTCGGCTGTCTCCGCCTGAACGGCCGCGAGACGCTCGTTCTCGGGGTTCATGCGCCCAGGCCCAAGGATAGCTTCGCGGTGGGCGAGCGTGCCGCGTCGTTGGCGAGCTACCGCGCCGTTCTCGCCGAGGCGAGAACGTCGGCCCTCGTGGCAGGGGATCTGAACGGAACGCCGCTGGCGCCGAGTGTCGCGGGCTTCATCTCCGACACACGGCTCTCCGTGCCGCTGGAAGGCGGTCCCTGGTTCGTCCCCTCCTGGCCGGCGGCCATGCCGGCGCTGGGCGTGCGGATCGACCAGGTGCTGACCAGTTCAGAGTTCGGGGCGCGGCTCGTGGCGGTCGGTCCGCCCATCGGATCCGACCATCTGCCGGTGACGGTCGAGATCAGCCTGCCTGAGTAGGGCGATCGGCAAGGGCCCCAGCGGTTCGTCAGAGGCGCCAGCGCCGGTGCAGCCACAGCCACTGTTCGGGGTGCTCGCGCACCCAGCCTTCCACGACGTCGTTGACGAAGGCCGTGGTGGCCTCCACGTCAACGGCCCCTTCGGCATCGCGCGGGAGGTCCAGAGGCCCGTTCAGCTCCATGTAGAAGCGGCCTTCCGGCTTGCGCACGGTGCGCGCGGCGTAGACGTTGCAGTCGTGGCGCCGGGCAAGCTTGGCGAGGAGCGGATTGGTCTTCGCCGGCTGGCCGAAGAAGGGCAGGGTGAGGCCGCGGCCGAAACGCTGGTCGACCAGGATGCCGACATGGCCACCTTTCGCCAGAATGCCGTCGAGGGCGGCAACGGCGCCCGGCTGGGAGGGCACGAGACCGCCCATCACGCCGCCGCGCACCACATCCAGCTCGCGTGCCAGCCGGGCGTTGTTGAGCGGCCGGAAGAGAACCGACACGTCGAGGCCGAACGTCGCGGCGCAGACCGGCAGAAGCTCCCAGTTGGCGAGGTGCGCGGTGAAGACGATGCAGGGCGTCTCGGAGTCGCGGATCTCGATGAACTGCTCGATGCCCTGCACGTCGAAGTGGCCAGCGGTCGGGTTCTCGAAATCGAAGTCGAACACCTCGTCGAGGAACAGGAACTCCGTTGCCGTGCGGCCGAGGTTGTCCCAGACCCCGTTCAGGATGCGGCGACGCTCGGCCTCCGGCATGTCGGGATAGGCTGCGGCGAGATTGTCGCGGCCGGTCCGGTCGGCCGGCAGAAGCGGGCCGACGGTCCGCGACGCCCAGCCGCCGAAGTCGATCGCCCAGCGCGCCGGCAGGAGCCTGACGAGGCGGACGAGGGCGACGACGGTCTTGGCGAACAGCCAGTCCGCGGCCCGCAGCGTGCGGGCCTTCAGGGCGCGCCTGGAGACCACGGCCTCAGCCCATCGTCATGACGATCTTGCCGAACACCTTGCGGCTCTCAAGGCGGGCAAGGCCCTCCTCGATCCGGTCCAGGGTGATGGCAGTGTCGATGACCGGCAGGACGCCTTCGTCCATCTTGGCGAGGCTTTCCGACAGGTTGTGGATGGCGCAGCCGAACGAGCCGAAGATCCGGTATTGCTGCTGGAAGAGCTGCATCAGGTTGATCTCGGCGGTGATGCCGGTGGTGGAGCCGCAGGTGACCAGCCGGCCGCCGCGCTTCAGCGAGAACAGGCTGCCCTGCCAGGTGTCGACGCCGGTGTGCTCGAACACCACGTCGACGCCGCGCTTCTTCGTGAGCTTGCGCACCACGCCTTCGAAGCGCTCGGTGTTGTAGTTGATCACGTGCTCGGCGCCGAGTGCGCGCGCCTTCTCCGCCTTTTCGTCGGAGCCGACGGTGGTGATGACCGTTGCGCCAACCGCCTTGGCCATGCGGATGGCGGCGGTGCCAATGCCGGAACCGCCAGCCTGCACGAGCACGGTCTCGCCGTCCTCCAGCTTCGCGTTGTCGAACAGCATGTGCTGAACAGTGCCGAAGGTGATCGGGGCGCAGGCGGCGTCCATCATCGTCACGTCGTCCGGGACGGGTACGCACAGGCGGGCCTTGGTAACCATGCGCTCGCGGGCGAACCCGTCCAGGTGGAAGCCATGGATGCCGCCGACATTTTCGCAGAGATTGTCGCGCCCTTCGCGGCAGGCGCGGCATTCGCCGCAGGTCTGCGCGCCGTAGATTGCGACCTTCTGGCCGGGCTTGAGATCCTCGACCCCGGGGCCTACCTCGACCACGGTGCCAGCGGCTTCCGCACCGACAACCAGCGGCAGCTTGCGGCGCGCGAACGCCATGCCGCGCCAGCCCCACACATCGATATGGTTCAGGGCGACGGCGCCGATCTCCACCATCACCTCGCCGGCGCCGGGCGCCTCGGGTTCGGGCATGTCGACGATCTTGAGATTGCGGTCGCTGACAAGCTGAAGGGCGCGCATCGTTCGGGAAATCCGTTGTCTGGCAGTGAAGCGGTTCAGGGCCGCCGGTTGATGAGATTGGCCGACAGTCCGCCGTCGATGGTGAGGACGGAGCCGGTCATGTATCCGGCGAGCGGCGAAAGCACAAACCGGACGAGATGCGCGATCTCTTCCGGCTGGGCGAGGCGGCCCGCCGGAATCTGCCGTTCCATCTTCTCGCGATAGGGCAGGTAGGGCTCGATCAGCTTCGTCTCCACGAAGCCTGGCGCGATGTAGTTTACCGTCACGCCCTTGCGGGCGATCTCCACGGCAAGCGTGCGCACGTAGCCGAGCAGCGCGCCCTTGGTGGCGGCATAGGTGGCGTTGCCGGATACGCCGTAGCTGGCGGTGATGGAGCCGGTGGCAACGATGCGGCCGGCGCGGGCGCGCACCATCGGGCGCATGGCGGCCGACGCGAGCCGCATGAAGCCCAGCGCGTTGATCTCCATCAGCTCGGCCGCCCGGTCCGCCTCGATAGACGCGGCCAGCCGGTCGTAGGACTGGCCGGCGTTGTAGACGAGGCCGTATGTGGCCTCGTCCTCTTCGATGAGCGCGGCGAGTGCGGCCACAGAGGCGCGGTCGCCGGTGTCGGCCTGGTGTACGACGAAGTCCCGGCCCGGATGCGCGGCGGACAGCTCGGCGGCGACCTCCGCCACGGGCCCCTGCGGTTCGCGCGAGGTCAGCGTGACGTCGTAGCCGTCCTCGGCTGCTGCCTGGGCGATCGCCGCACCGATGCCGCGGCTCGCGCCGATGACGTAGACCCGCCTGCCGGCGCCGGGAAGGGCGGTTACCGTCATCGCCCGGCCGTCAGAAGGGTTCGGCCGAAAGGAGCAGTGACACGTTCTGGCCGCCGAAGCCGAACGAGTTCGACATCACCGTGCGGATCGGCACGTCACGGGCGGCATTCGGGATCACGTCGAGCGGGATCGTTGGATCGGCTTCCTCGTAGTTGATCGTCGGCGGCAGCCGGCCGGTCTTCAGCGAGAGCACGGAGAACACGGCCTCCACAGCGCCGGCGGCGGTGATGGTGTGGCCGATCATGGACTTGTTGGAGGACACCGGGATAGAGGGCAGCGCCTCGCCGAACACGGCCTCGAGCGCCAGATACTCCATCTTGTCGTTTTCCGGCGTCGCGGTCCCGTGGGCGTTGACGTAGTCGATGTCCTCGATCGACATGTCGGCGTCCTTCAGCGCCTCGCGGAACACGCCGATGATGGACGAGCCGTCCGGCTTGGAGCGGGTGCGGTGGAAATCATCGGCGCGCTCGCCGATGCCCGACACGATGGCCAGCACTTCCGCACCGCGCGCCCTTGCGCTTTCCAGGCTCTCCAACACGAAGGCGCCGCCGCCCTCGGCGACAACGAAACCGTCGCGGTTCTTGGCGAAGGGCTTGGATGCCTTCTCAGGCGGCTCGTTCTGGCCGGTGAGCGCCGACAGAAGCGAGAAGCGGACCACGGTCTCCGGGTGAACCGAGCCGTCGGCGGCCAGGCAAAGCGCGGCATCGCAGTCGCCGCGCCGGATGGCTTCCACGCCGAGCTGGATGGAGGTGGCACCTGAGGCACAGGCGGTGGTCAGCGAGATCGGGGCGCCGCGGGTGCCGAAGCGGTCGGCGACGCGCTCCTCCACACCGGCGAAGGAGAAGGCGCGGTGCATGCCGACCCAGTCGCCGTTGCGGACACCTTCCAGCATCCGCTTCCAGCCGTCTTCCGTCTGACCGGCCTCATAGAGCGCGAGCCGATGCTCCCACTCCAGCTCTACCGGCGGTACTGCGATGAACAACGGGCCGGGAAAGTCGGTGTCGGAAAGGCCAGACTGGGCAAGCGCTTCCTCACCGGCGAGGACCGCGAGCTTCTCCGTCAGGGCCGGCGCGCAGAAATCGTCGATCTGAAGAAAGTCGATGGTGCCGGCAACGGTGGTGCGCAGGCCTTCTGTCGGGAAACGGGTGATCGTCTTCAGGCCGGAACGGCCGCTGGTCAGGGCGGCCCAGTTGTCGTCCTTGCCCTGGCCGAGCGAGGTGACAACGCCAAGGCCGGTCACGGCGACGATCGGGCGTCCCTTGTGGTCGTGGGTGGCGCTGGTCATGGTCACAATCCGATCCCTGGGCCGGCCGGTCCGATGCGGCCGGTCAGTCTTCCGACCCCAATATGGTCAGGCTTTCGCCGCGCCACGAGCCCCAGCCGGTGACGGCGATGGTTGCGGTCGCCTCCGGTGCATCTGTCTCCAGTGCATCGTCCGCGAACGGCGGATAAAAGGTCTTCTCGAACAGCGCGGCGGCGGCAAGCGCGACGCCGGCAGGAACCTGGGCTTCCATGCCGTGCCCGAGCACGGTTCCGGTGCCGCGCACGGCGGTGGGCCGTGCCTGCGCCATCGTCTCGAGCATCCGGCGCTCGAGGCCAAGGGCCTCGGGCGCGCCGCTGGTGCCGGACAGGATACCCACCGGGGCGTCTCCGGCGGCGGCGGCGAGATGGTCCACCTGGCGTGCGATGCGGGTCTCGCAGCGCTCTGATCCGTCACGGGGACCGCGGTCGGTGACCACGTCGTCGATGCGGGCGTAGATCCGGGCGCCGCGCGCCTCGGCGTGCTCGCGGCTCTCGATGACGAGGAAGGCGCCCATGGAGGCCGGCACCATGCCGCCGGTCTGGCCGGTGCGATGCCAGACGTCCGGCACGTTGTCGCCGGTCCACAGGCCGCCGGACATGGCCAGGAAGACGACCATGTCATAGCGTACAGCGTTATAGGCGCCGCCGACGAGGAAGAGGTCGTTCTGGCCGGCGCGGATCTGCCGCCAGGCCGTCTCAATGGCCATGGCACCGCCGAGTTCCTCGCCCATGAAGGTGCGCGACGAGCCGGTCACGTGGTGAACGATGGAGATGTTGCCGGCGAGCAGGTTGGACAATTGCGCTAGGAACAGCGTCGGGCGCAGGTCCGACATCAGCCGTTCGTTGAGGAACGCGCCGGTATCGGCCGCGTCACGCCAGCCCTGGACGACGTCGCCATCGACCGTGGCGTCGCGTTCGCCGCCGCCGGCCGCTACGATCAGGTTCATGCGTTCCAGGAACTCGGTCTCGCCGGCCAGGCCGGCGTCGCTCAGCGCAAGCCCGGCGGCATAGGTGCCGTAGCGCTGCCAGTTTTCCATCTGGCGCTGGTCGCCGCGCCGCGGGATCTGGGTCGAGAGGTCGACCTCGACCAGCGGATGCACGGGGTAGGGCGCAAAGGTCTCCGCGTCCACCCGCGGCCGGGGCGTCGCCTCGCCGGTCAGGAGGCTGATGTGCTGCTCAATCCCGTCGGCCAGCGGCGAAACAAGGCCAATGCCGGTAACAACGGCGTCGCGCGGATTGCCCGCCATCTCAGCCCACGCTCCCTGCCAGACCAATCGTCTCGGCCTGCTGGCGCATCATGCCCTCGAACTCCGGGGTCGGAAACGCCATGGTCTTGAAGGTGAGGGCGGCATCGCAGACGCGTTTGCCATCGACCGCGATCTTCGCGTCGGTGACGGAGAAGCCCGATCCGTCGTGGGCGAGGCTCGCGGTGATCACCAGCTTGGTCCCCGGCTCGATGAAGGTCCTGAGCTTGCCCTGCTTGACACCGGCAAGGAAGGGCATGCGCGTAAAGCCGTTGTGAGCGAGCACCAGATAGCCCGATGCCTGGGCCATGGTCTCGATCAGGAGCACGCCCGGCACCAGCGGGTGGCCGGGAAAGTGCCCCTCGAAGACCGTGCTTTCCATCGGCACGGTCGCTCGGGCTTCGATCGTCTTCGCCGCCTCGTCGTACGCCGAGACCTCGTCGATCATCTGGAAATATTCGAGACGCATGCGCCCGGGTCAGCCCTTGGCAGCAACCAGTTCGTCGATGCGGGCGCAGAGGTTCTTCAGCACGAAGTAATCCTCGGCCGCTGCGCTGCCGCTGTTGACTTCTTCGGTCCAGGATTCGAGCGGAATCTTGATGCCGAACTGCTTGTCGATCGCGAACACGATGTCGAGAAAGTCGAGGCTGTCGATGCCCAGGTCATCGATGGCGTGACTTTCCGGCGTGATGTTCTCGCGGGGGATCTCGCAGGTTTCGGAAATGATGTCCGCGACTTTGTCGAAGGTCGAATCCATCGAACGCTCAACTCCTTGCTGTCTTCGGGCGGCTGCCCGCTCGGTCGAACCCGGTTCGACCGGGGCACCCGACGCCTCACGCAACCACTTCAGCGGGACAGAGCGGCGGATCGGCGGGAAACGGATCGAAATCGGCGGTCTCGGTCGAGCCGGTCTCCGGGTGGTGAGGACCCGAATGGGGCGCGGTCGCGACGCGTCGGTCTTTGGACGGGTTCCATAGCACAAGTCGTGCGCGATGGAACACCTATGGAACCTGCGGGAACCCCGGCTTTCTCCGGGCTCCCGCGCGGTCGTTCTACTGCTGGCTCAAGCCGGAGAACAGCGTCGGCATGTCCAGCGGGCGGAAGCCGTAGTGCGAGAGCCAGCGTACGTCGGCCTCGAAGAAGGCGCGCAGGTCCGGCATCCCGTACTTGAGCATGGCGATCCGGTCGATGCCCATGCCCCAGGCGAAGCCCTGGTAGCGGTCAGGATCGAGGCCACAATTGCGCAACACGTTCGGGTGAACCATCCCGCAACCGAGGATCTCCAGCCAGTCGTCGCCCTCGCCGAAGCGAATCTCGCTGCCCGTGCGGCGGCAGCGGATATCCACCTCCATGGAGGGCTCGGTGAACGGGAAGAAGGAAGGGCGGAAGCGCATCTGCGCGTTGTCCACCTCGAAGAAGGCCTTGCAGAACTCCTCCAGGATCCACTTCATGTTGCCGATGGTGGCGTTCTCCTCGATGACGAGGCCTTCCACCTGGTGGAACATCGGCGTGTGAGTCTGGTCCGAATCACAGCGATAGGTGCGACCGGGAACGATGATACGGATCGGCGGCTCCGCCGTCTCCATGGTCCGGATCTGCACCGGGGACGTGTGGGTGCGCAGCAGGCGCCGCGTACCGTCCTCCTTCTCGTTGAAGAAGAAGGTGTCGTGCATGTCGCGGGCCGGATGGCCCTCCGGGAAGTTGAGGGCGGTGAAGTTGTAGTAGTCGGTCTCGATGTCCGGGCCCTCGGCAATCTCGAAGCCCAGGTCGGCGAAGATGGCGGTGAGCTCGTCGATCACCTGGCTCACCGGATGAACCCGGCCGGTCTCGATCGGCGCGGGACGTACCGGCAGGGTCACGTCGACGGTCTCCGCGGCGAGACGCTCGGCCAGCGCCTGGTCCTGCAGATGGGTCCGGCGGAGCCCGATGGCGTCGTTGATGCGGGTCTTCAGGCCGTTGACCGCGGGTCCAACGACGCGACGCTGGTCCGGATCCAGCTTGCCGAGTTCCTTCAGGCGCTCCGAAACGACGCCCTTCTTTCCGAGCGCGTGGATGCGAACCTCTTCCAGTTCGCCATCCGTGCCGGCCGCCGCGATCCGTGCGGTCAGGTCCGCTTCCAGCGCTGCCAGATCCTCGGGCATGGTGTCGGTTGCGGTGTCGGTCATCGTCGGTCCTTGTCGGCGCCGAATGGGGCGGGCGTGCGGCACACCCCAGCGGATAGCGGAAGGCGGAGGGCGCGATCGGTGTCGCGCGTTCCCGTCGGTCGGTCCGACCTATAGAAATCGCGAACGCATTCTGCAATGCGCCAGGCACGATCTGTCATGCGCGGGCTGGAGAAAGCGGCCGCGCGTTCCATTTCACCGAGCGCGTCGGGATTGCCGACGCGGAGCGAGAGCATGGTACGTGACAACCACATCCTTGCAGACGCCGGGCCAGCCGTTGCCTCCGATCACGCATGCCCGCCGCGTCCGGCTGTGGGTGGAGCTGGTGCTCCTGTTCGTGGTGGCCCCGCCCCTCGTCTTCCTGATCGCCCGTGAACTGAATGTCCGGGTCTTCGCGGTGATGGCGTTCGTCCTGCCGATCTTCGTGGTGCTCCTGATCGGCGACCGCACATTCTCCTGGCGCGCCACCTTCTGGGCGATGCCGCGGCTGCGCGATTTCGCGGCCGTCCTCGCCCTGTTCGCACCGCTCGCTGCGGCGCTGGCGCTGCTTGTCTATCTCACTCTCCCCGGCCGCTTTCTGTGGCTGCCGCGCCGCCTGACGGATCTTTGGCTGACCATCATGATCTTCTATCCGCTGGCCTCGGCTGCCAGCCAGGAGGTCATCTACCGGGTGCTTTTCTTCCATCGCTACGAGGTGCTTTTCGGCGGCCATCGCCATGCGATGATCGCCGCCAACGCGGTCCTCTTCGGCGCCGCGCACATCCTGTTCGGCAACTGGATCGCCATCGTGCTGACCGGCATCGGCGGCGTCCTGTTTGCCTGGCGCTACGAGCGCACCCGCTCCTTCTGGCCGGTCTGGCTGGAACACAGCCTCTATGGCAACCTGGTCTTCACCGTCGGCCTCGGGCGCTATCTCTACTCGGGAGCGTGATAGGGTTGATCCATCGTCATGCGGGCGTGACTTGGAGCGGTGAGCTTGGGAACCCAGGGAGGGGGCGTGATGCGAGCAATCAGATACGGACTGCTGGCCTTGATGCTGGTGGGGGCGGCATCGACGGCCCGGGCCATGGATGATCTGGATACGGTTCTCGAGCCCATCCGCGAGGAGTACGGACTACCAGCGCTTGCCGCTGCGGTGGTGGAGAACGGCGATATCGTTGCAGCGGGCGCAGTAGGCACCCGTGTCCATGGAATGGACATTCCGGTGGAGCTCGACGATCGCTTTCATCTCGGCTCCGACACCAAGGCAATGACGGCGACGATCGCAGGAACGATGGTCGAGGAAGGGTTGATCCAGTGGGACAGCACGGTCGGAGAGGTGCTGGGTGAGCGAATCGAAGGCATGAGCCCCGAGTTTGCCGCGATTACGCTGGCGCAGTTGCTCTCCCATTCGAGCGGGATTCCGACCGACACCGAAGAGATCGTGAACCTCTATTTCGGGCCCGAGGCGCTCGATCTGCCGCCGACGCAGGATCGGCTCCGCGTGATCGACGGCTGGAAGACCAATGTGCCGAAGGTGCCGGAAGGCCCGCCATTCCAGTACGCCAATCTCGGCTATATCACCGCCGGCGCGATGCTGGAGGAGGTCTCGGGATATCCCTGGGAGCAACTCATCACGGAGCGGATTTTCGACGCGCTCGAACTGGAGACCGCGGGCCTCGGGGGAACCGCGACCGATGGGCGCTACGATGCGGCGATCGGCCATGAGGTGCTTGCGGACGGGACCATCGTGCCCCGGCCCTGGGGGGCGTCAGCAGATGCTCCGTCCTCACTCGGCCCGGCAGGGACCGCTCACATGTCGATTCTGGATTTTGCCCGGTGGGCCGCCTGGAATGCAGGGGGCGGTAAGCGGGGACCTGCCATCGTCTCCCCGGAAACGCTGGCGGAAATCCAGCGCGCACATGTGCATACACCCCACCGCGAAAATCCTCCGCCCGGCACGCCCGGCGACGGTGACTACGGCTTTGGCTGGGGAGTCGTCGATTTTCCCGGATCGGATGGCCCGATTCTCGTCCACAACGGGTCGAACGGGATGAACATCGCCAAGATCCTGGTGGACCGATCGAAGGATCTCGGAATCGTGGTGGCGACGAACTTCCCGACCCGGGACGCCGACCGGGCGGCGGGGTATATCCTGGAGAAACTCTATAGCAGCTACCGCGTTGACTGACCGGCCGTCCCGGGAGGGAGCGAGCGGCGTCACGGGTGAGGCAGATGCGTCCGGAAATCCAGGGAATCGTCGAGACCGTTCTCTACACGGACGATGTCGACCACACTGCCGCTTTCTACGAGGGAGTGCTGGGCCTCGAGCCCGTCGCCAGCCACGGCGGCATGCGAGTCTTCAAGGTCGGCACCGCACAGAACCTGCTCCTGTTCGATCGCAAGGAGGCGGAAACTGACAAGCCTCTGCCGGGCGGACTGGTGCCGGGCCACCGCAGCGATGGTCCGGCGCATATCGCCTTTCATGTCTCGGTGGCGGATTTCGACAGATGGGTGGAGGCGCTGCAGGCAGCCGGCGTTCCGATCACCGGGCGGGTCGCGTGGCCGTCAGGCGGGCGAAGCCTCTATTTCGACGATCCGGCCGACAACGTCATTGAGCTCGCGACACCGGGCCTCTGGCCGAACTTCTGACGGTTCCCGCCGGACGCGCCCTCGCCGGGCGCCTGCGGCCCACCTGCGAAGCCTACGGCACACGCAAAGAGCCCGGCCGCACTTGGCAGCCAGGCTCCCTGGACGTTCGAGAAGATCGAGTAGGTGAGGGCGAAAGCCCTCAGCGCAGCTCGGCCGGCAGCGCGCCGCGCGCCTGGTCGAGAACCGCCTTGAACGCTTCCGGCTCGCTGTAGGCGAGGTGGGCCAGAACCTTGCGGTCGATCTCGATGCCGGCCTTGTTCAGGCCGTCGATCAGCCGGCTGTAGGTCATGCCGTGCTCGCGGGCCGCCGCATTGATGCGCTGAACCCAGAGGGCCCGGAACTCGCGCTTGCGGACCTTGCGGTCGCGGTAGGCGTACTGACCGGCCTTCTCCACCGCGGCGCGTGCCGTGCGGATCGTGTTCTTGCGCCGGCCGTAATAGCCTTTGGCGGCCTTCAGGACCTTCTTGTGCCGGGCGTGGGCAATCACGCCACGCTTTACGCGTGCCATCGTTCGATCTCCAAATGTCTCCAGGTCGTCTCCCGCGCGGTTGTCTGCCCGCACATGGGATTGCGACCCGTCTCGTCCAACGTCTCAATCGCCACCGCCATCCGGCGGGGGCAAGGCCCTACGCTCAGGCGTAGGGCAGGAACTTCTTGACGATCTTCGCGTCCTGGTCGGCGAGCACGGTGGTGCCGCGCGCGTTGCGAATGAATTTCGTCGTCCGCTTGATCATGCCGTGGCGCTTGCCGGCCTGAGCCACCTTCACCTTGCCGGTGGCGGTGAGCTTGAAGCGCTTCTTCGCGCCCGACTTGGTCTTCAGCTTGGGCATCTTCGGTGACCCTTGAGTTCAACGGTTCATTACAGCTCTGGGCGCGTCCCAGATAACTCGTGCTCGATCCGCCATCGCGTCGTCACCACCCGATCGGCGGGGTGCGGGCAACGGTCGGGCGGGCCGAACGTGTCTTCCGAACGCGGCGAGCCGTCGGCCGGTTCACCCGGATCCGCAAGCCAAACCTCTTTCGGACAAGCCAACACCGAGCGCCGACTGACCACCCGATTTCCAGAAGATCACGATCCGCTGGAACCAGGCAAACCGGCCGTCGCGCTCAGGCGAGGATCCCGGACCGGGCCAATGCGCCCGTTCGGAAGGCGCACGATATAGCCGCGCCTGAGCCGGATTGCAAGGAAGGCGGAGCGGGAAAAACCCGCGCGCGCGTCATTTCTCGTTCGGCAGCCGGAACGCAACCAGCGCGTCTCCCAGCCTGGGGCGCAGTAGAGCGCTGCCACCGGCGGCGATGACCAGATATTGCCGCCCGTCGCGCCTGGACACGAACGTCATCGGCGTTGCCGCCCCGTCAAAGGGGATCTCGTGCTCCCAGACCTGCTCTCCGGTCCAGATGTTGAACGCGCGGATTCGCGAATCCATCGTCGCGGCAATGAAGACGAGCCCGGTGGCCGTCGCAATGGGGCCGCCGATGTTCGGGCTGCCCCACGTCTCCGGTCCGGTGAGGCCGAATGCCAGCGGCACCTTACCGAGCGGCACCTGCCAGCGCGTCTCGCCGGTGTCGATGTCCACCGCCGTGAGCGCGCCCCAGGGCGGCGCGTTACAGGGCACGCCGAGCGGCGACAGAAGCACGCCACGCCGCATCATGTAGGGGGCGCCCTTCTGGCGGCCGAGTTCGCCCTCGCCCGCGGGATCCGCGTCGGCCGGGATGAGACGCACCCACTGGACGAGGTTCATGGCGTTGCCGACGATCAGCCGGCGCTCGGGGTCGACGGCGACGCCGCCCCAGTTGGAGCCGCCGCCATAGAACGGCATCTGAATGGAGCCGCGCACGCTCGGCGGGGTGAACAGCCCGTCGGCGCGGTGGCGCTCTGCCTCGCGCTTGCACCAGAGCCGATCGAGCGGGGTGATTCCCCACGCGTCGCGCGGGGCGAATCCCTGCCGGGCGATGGGCTTCGGCAGTACCGGGACCGGCTGCGTCGGGGCGCTCTGCTCGCCGTCCACGGTGCTTTGCGGCACTGGCCGCTCCCGCGTCTGGAACAGATAATCCCCGTTCGCCTTGTCGAGCACGAAGAGCTGACCGGTCTTGGTGGCCTGGACGATGGCCGGCTCACGCCGTCCGTCCCGCATCTGGTCGGCGACGACCGGCTGGGCTGGCAGGTCGTTGTCGAACAGGTCGTGGTGGATGAGCTGGCGAACCCAGATTTCCGATCCGGTGCGGGCATCGAGTGCCACAACCGCGTTGGTCGCGCCGAGATTCGGGGCCCGGTCGCCACCCCAGTAGTCGGGGCTGGGGGAGGAGGTGGGCACGAACAGCGTGGCCGTGTCCGGATCGACCGACATTGGCGCCCAGGCATTGGCGGCGCCGGAGCGGGACCGGTAACGGTCGGGAATCGGATTCCATGCCCAGGCTTCCTTGCCGGTGCGCACGTCGAAGGCGCGCACGATGCCGTCGGGCATGTCGGCATTCTGGTTGTCGCCGATGGCGGTGCCGACGATGGCAAGGTCCTCGAAGATCACCGCCGGGGAGGTGACGTTGACCACGCCCACCCCCATCGGCGGGAAGTCAGCGTTGAGGTCGATGACGCCGCCGGTGCCGAAATCGGGGCAGGGGGCGCCGGTGCGGGCGTCCAGCGCGACGAGGCGGCCGTCGAGAACCGGCGCGATGATGCGTCGCTCGCAGGCGCCGTCCTGCCCGCTCTCCCAGTAGCTGACGCCCCGGCAGATCAGCGAGTGCTGCTGGTTGTAGTCGCGCGGCAGTGGCGGGTTCGGCTCATAGTCCCATTCCACCGCCCCGGTCTCAGCCTCAACCGCGATGACGCGGTTGTAGGGCGTGCACACGTACAGGCGCCCGTCGGCATAGATCGGGTTGGCCTCGAAGGTGGTCTTCCGGGTGCCGTCCTCGCCGTTGGAAAAGTCACCCGTCCGGAGCGTCCAGGCGACTTCGAGCCGATCGACATTCTCTGGCGTGATCTGGCCTGCGCCGGAATACTGGCCGCCGCCCGGGGCGCCGCCATAGGTGGGCCAGTCCTGGGCCGAAGCGGGAACGGCCAGGGCCAGCGCTGCGGCGGCCAGCGTCAGGGATCGGTTCATCGGTTGCGCTCCCGCCGGGCCCGCCGCGCGGCGCGGGCGGCCGCGATGGCCGTCAGGAAACCGAGAAAGGCCGCGCCGGTTGCCAGCACAGCGGCCATGACCGCTGGCCCCATGGCAACCTGATCGAAGACGCCGTAGACCATCATGACGGTGACGGCGATGCCGAACACGAACCAGACGAAGAATCCGAAGGCGCACAGGGCGAGCATCAGCGGCCGACCCGGCAGGAAATGAAATGTTGCAGCGTCGCCTCCCCTGCGGCGCGCTGAGCGCACGCCGTCCGATCAGTGCCCTTGCCAATCTTTTTGGCCGGTAAGGCGCGATGTCAATCGCTGGACGCCGCTAGTCCTGGCGGCCTCCGGCGCGGCCCGTGGCTGCGGTCACTGCGCGGTGTCGGTGCCCGTCGCACTGGAGGCAATGCCCTCGAAGACCTTGTCCAGCTCGCCGGCGAGGGTCTCCAGCTTGCTGCCGCCTTCGTCCATGTAGGGGGCGAAGACGTGGCTGGGCGTCTTGTAGGAGAGGGTGGCGGTACGGTCGGCATTCTCCGTCACGTAGAAGCGGATCGGGGCCTCGATGCCGGCGGCAACGCTCGCCTCCAGCATGCGGCGGGCGTAGTCGTTTCGATAGACGCCGATCACCCGGTTTCCGGGGATCGTGATGCCCTGGCCCTTGGCGCCGTCGGAGGCGCTGGCCTGGGTGACCAGCCCCATCTTCGCGTCGGTAACGGCGGTGCGCGTCGCCTCCACGAGGTCCGTGTAGGACTGCTCGGTTTCGATCACGACCCAGCCCTCGCGCGGCGCGATCGAGCCATCGGCCAGCGCCGCGAGAGGCACCGCCATGGCGGCGATCATTGCGACGCTGGCGCCGGTGATGCGGTGGTGCAGCATGATGTTCTCCTCTGGGTCATGAGTCTGTCGCCGCCCTGACAGGAAAAAGCGGCGGATCGATGCCGAGCGCCCCGCGTGCCCAGGTGCCGGCGGCCGAGCCGATGAAACCGAACACCAGCCAGCCCCAGCCGTGCAGGCTGCCCGACACGATGCCGCCGACCAGGCCACCGATGTTGCAGCCAAAGGCGAGGCGGGCGCCGTAACCCATCATCAGCCCACCGGCGATGGCGGTCAGGGCGTCGCGCGGGGTGAGCCCCAGGGTGGGGGCGAACCGGCCCGCAAGGCCGGCTGCCAACATGGCGCCGGCGATAATGCCGAAATCCATGACCGAGGTGGCATCCGCGAACACGGAGCGGTTCACGGCGCCCATCTGGCCCGACCAGTAGGGCCACGCCTCGATGGGAACACCGAGCCCGTGGGCGATCTTGCCGCCCCACAGCGTGAAGCCCGAGGTGATGCCCCACGGGCGTCCAAGGATGAGGAAGGTGGCGATGCCGACACCCGCGAGCGCCAGGGCTCCGGTCGTGGTCGACCAGGGTCCGGCCATCCAGGAGCCGGTGGCGCGCGGCGGATGCATACGGCCTGCGCGACGCTCCAGGTTGAGGGTCAGGGCAGCAAGGCTGCCCAGGACGCCAACCGTCGCGAGGAAAGCCGGGAGCACGCCCCATGCGCTGACGAGGCTGGTGGCCGGCAGCGCTGGAAGAGCATGCCACCACGACAGGTTCGCAGTGGCCAGAAAACACCCCGCCACGAACGCGGCCAGCGTGAGGATCATGCGCGTCGAACCGCCGCCAAGCACGAAGAGCGTTCCGGAGCCGCAGCCGCCGCCGAACTGCATTCCGAGCCCGAACAGAAAGGCGCCCACCGCCGTGGCGACACCCAGCGGGAAGACGTACCCAGAGGTGCGCAGCCCCATCGCGTCGCCGTAGCCAATCAGGGGAAAGGCGACCGCCGCGGTCGCCACGATCAGCAACGCCTGCGCCCTCAGACCTTCCCCGCGCCGCTCCCGGACGAAGGCGCGCCAGGAACCGGCAAAGCCGAACGCGGCGTGATAGAGGGCGACGCCCGCCGCCCCGCCGACCAGGGCCGCCGTAGCGAGGCGCCACCCGCCTTGGGTCCCCGCCAGGAGCGCGATCGCGACGAGACCAGCCGTCGCCACGGCTATGACGGATACACGGCTTGGCGAGTTGGGACGGGGGCTTGCCAGCGACATGTCGGAGCCTGCGGGACGAATGCGTCGGCGGCGCGCGGGACTGGCGGGCCGGCATGCTTCCCACTATAGGCGGTGCGCAGGTCCGGATCGTCTCAACTGGACGTGACGCGCCCGCGAGCGATGCTCAACCCCGCTTGCGGCCGGAGAAGGCCGCGCCGATGGCCGTGCCGGCACCGATACCGACGGCGAGCCATATGGCTATATCGTCGGAGGCCACGCCGATGGCGGTTCCGACGCCTGCGCCGATGGCGATCCAGAGCCCCATCACGGATCCTTGCCTTTGCATCTTTTCACTCTCCTGGGTCCGCGTGGGGCATTGCTGGCAGCGCCGGCAGTGTCCGGGTGCACCCGACCCCCGCGCCTAACAGCTCAGCGGGCGCGTAGGAAGGCGGCGATCGTTTCGGCCAAGGCTGGTGCGAGCGGCAGCGTCGGATTGGAATAGGTGGCCAGATTGGCGGAGCGCTCGCTTGGAGCCGTCCGCAGCATGTGGTTCATGCCGCTGAGGATCACCAGTTCGATGCCGGACCGCGACGCGGCAAGGCGGTGGGCATCGTCTACCGTCGTCTGGAGATCGGTGGTGCCCTGGATGACCAGGACGGGGGCGGTGGTGCTGGCCAGTTCGTCTGCGGGATTTAAGGCGAACCAGGATGCCAGATAGGGTTGGACACTCGGCCGGTAGAGGGCGGCGAGGTCCGCTGGCACAGGGTCGACGGTCTGGCCCGCGGCGATCTGTGCAGCGATTCGAGCCGAGGCACGGCGCAGCGTCTCTGGCGCGCCAGCCATCTCCAGCTGCCGGGCGATGATCGCCGGAGCCGGTTCGGAAGCCCCGGCAACCAGAACCAGTGCCGACACGTCTCGCTGCTGTGCAGCCATGGTGGCGACCAGAGCCCCTTCGCTGTGGCCGATGAGCGCCACTTCCTCGATCTCCGGCTCCTGCCTGAGACGGTCGATCCAGGCCACGGCATCGGCAATCGATTTGTCGAAGGTGAGGTCTTCCTCGCGGGCGACGGCACCCTTGCTTGCCCCGATGCCGCGCTTGTCGACCCGGAGGCTGGCGACGCCTGCTTCCGCGAGCCGATGAGCCAGCAGCTTGAGCATGTCGGGTCGGGCTTCCGGCAGGTTGCCGTCGCGATCGAACGGGCCGGAACCAGGCCAGATCAGCGCAGCCGGGCCACGCGCGCCGGGCATCGGAAGCGTGAGCGTCCCCGACAGGTCGCCGACCATAAGCTCGCGTTCGGTCCATGCGTGCGCGCTCGCGGTCGGAAGCAGGACGATCGCGGCGCAGAGGAGAGGGACGGCGGACCAAGGCATCTTCACTCCCGAGGATGTGAACCTGACCAATCTAGTCCGATATAGAAAAGGTGTCTCGGTCTGCTGCGGGTTCACGGTAAACGCCGATGATGAAGCCTGCACAACAGGTTGGCCGGGCGCCGCAGCCCCGTCTGGTCAGCTGTTGAATCAGCGTCGACAAAGCCCGCTAGAGGTGCTCGTGGAGCAGCCGGTGAACACGGCGTCGTTCCCAGGGGCTGGAGATCTGTTTCGTCTCGACCGTCTCCGGAACGATGTTGTCGCTGTCCGCCTCGGCGTGAAAGCGGAAGGTGCGTTTCGCGCCGATTGCGAGGTTCTCCGGGCCGTGGGCCGCCACCACGATGATTTCGAACGTGTCGAAGACCTTCGAGGGAGCCTCGTCGGTGTCGGGCAGGTCGGTGGCCTGCCGTGTGCGCTCGACGAGATTTCCGAGCGTTCCGATATCCATGTAGTGGCCCTGGCTGAGCGGGCCCTGGTTGGTGCCGCTCTTGCCCGTGGTGTCGCCATTCTCTCTGTCCAGCGACTCCACGTCGGTCACGGCCATCATCCAGCTGTCGTCGTCCTTATTGAGGACCGCGAGGATGCTTTGGACGTAGATCGGTTCCTGGCTCATGTTGCTGACCAGGCAATGGGCGTTCAGGCCAACCCCGCTGCCGCGGTTGATCAGGATCTTCGGCTTGCGCTGCCGGATGTAGGCGAACAGCAGCAGATGCAGGTAGATGAACCACACGGCCAGCATGGCAAGATTGATGAAGACGTTCAGGCTTGCGCTGTTGGTCTCGACCCAAGTCAGCATGGCGGCGGTTCCGGTGCGGTGGCTCACGATGGTGTGAGCAGTCAATGCCCACCGACCCGGATTTGTTTCACGCGGCGGGAAACGCGTGGCCGCTAGTCCGGCCGGATCACCGCCGTGACCAGGACCAGCGCAATGCCGACCAGCACCAGCTTCCAGGCATCGGCCCTCTTGCGGAACCCCGGCACGTCGAACGGCCGGATGACCTGGACGATCATCGCCAGCACGATGAGAAATGAAACGATCTTCGTCATGCCGCGCCCCGGCCCGTCCCGGCGATTGCGGGGGTGACAGCGCGGCCGATCGCACCGCTGCGCATTGCGTCGGCGTGTACGACCAGACACGATGGCGGGCGGACGCCCGAACCCCGTTTCGTTTCCCCGGGAGCTTGCATGCTGTTCGATACCTCGCTTGCTGAGACCGATCCGTTGCGCCGTCGACTGCGCGAGGACATCCGCGCCGACGAGACCGCGATGGCCCGCCGGCTCATCGATGCCGCGACCCTGCCGGCGGATCAGGTCGACCGGATCGCCGAACAGGCTCGCGGGCTGGTGCGCGGCGTCCGCTCGGGCCGGGTCGGGCGCGGCGGCATCGATGCCTTCATGCACGAATACGAGCTCTCATCAAAGGAGGGCGTCGTGCTCATGTGCCTGGCGGAGGCCATGCTGCGGGTGCCGGACTCTCATACCGTGGACCGGCTGATCGAGGACAAGATCGGCACGGCGGAGTGGGAGAGCCATCTCGGCAAGTCGGACTCCTTCTTCGTCAACGCCTCCACCTGGGGGCTGATGCTGACCGGCCGGGTCGCGCGCCTCGACGACACCGAGGGCCGCGACGCGCGGGCGGTGCTGGGCCGGCTGATCCACCGGGCCGGCGAGCCAGTGATCCGCCGCGCGGTGCGCGAGGCCATGCGCATCATGGGACGCCAGTTCGTCATGGGCCGTACCATCAAGGAAGCGCTCGCCAACGCCCGCGAGGCGGAGAAGGAGGGCTATCGCCACTCCTACGACATGCTCGGCGAGGCGGCGCGCACCATGGAGGACGCCGACCGGTACTTCCGCTCCTACGCCGACGCCATCAAGGCGATCGGCAAGGCCGGTGGCAGCCGCTCCGGGGCCGAGGCGCCCGGCATTTCCGTCAAGCTCTCCGCCCTGCACCCGCGCTACGAGTTCGCCAAGCGCGAGCGGGTCATGACCGAGCTGGTGCCGCGGCTCGCCGAACTGGCGATGCTGGCGAAGGAGGCGGACATCGGCTTCACCGTCGACGCCGAGGAGGCCGACCGGCTGGATCTCTCCCTCGACGTCATCGAGGCGGTGGCGCTGGACGAACGCCTCAAGGGCTGGGACGGCTACGGCCTCGCCATCCAGGCCTACCAGAAGCGCTGCTTCGCGCTGATCGACTGGCTGGAGGACCTGGCCGGGCGCGCCGGCCGGCGGCTCTGCGTGCGGCTGGTGAAGGGCGCCTACTGGGACAGCGAGATCAAGTGGGCCCAGGAGCGCGGCCTGGACGGCTATCCCGTGTTCACCCGCAAGGTGCTGACCGACGTCTCCTACCTCGCCTGCGCGAAGAAGCTGCTCGCGGCCCCGGGTGCCTTCTACCCGCAGTTCGCCACCCACAACGCCCACACCGTCGCCGCCATCCTGGAGCTCGCCGGCAACCGCACCGACTTCGAGTTCCAGCGCCTGCACGGCATGGGCGAGGCGCTTTACGCCCAGGTCGTCGGCCCGGAGGCGCTAGACCGGCCGTGCCGCATCTACGCCCCCGTCGGCACCCATGAGGACCTGCTCGCCTACCTGGTGCGGCGGCTCCTGGAGAACGGCGCCAACTCCTCCTTCGTCAACCGCATCCAGGACGAGAAGCTGCCCATCGACGCGATCATCGCCGATCCCGTCGCCCAGGCGCGCGGGCTGGTCTCCTACCCCAACCCCAACATCCCGCTGCCCAAGGCCCTCTACGGCGCGGCGCGGCGCAACTCCCGCGGCCTCGACCTGACCGACCCGCTGGCGCTCGCCCCGGTCGCCACCGCCATGGCGCGCCACGCCGAGACGCCCTGGCACGGCCAGCCGTCGGTCGGCGGCGTGCTGCAGGAGGGCGAGACGCGCATCGTCCACGACCCGGCCGACCACCAGCGCATCATCGGCTCGGTGGTGGACGCCACGCCGGAAATGGCCGAGGCGGCGCTGGACCGGGCCCACCGCGCCTTCCCCGGCTGGGACGCGACGCCGGCCGACGCCCGCGCCGCCATCCTCGAGAAGGCCGCCGACCTCTACGAAGCCCACCTGGCCGAGCTCTGCGCCGTCTGCGTGCGCGAGGCCGGCAAGACCATGGCCGACGCCGTGGCGGAGGTGCGCGAGGCGGTGGACTTCCTGCGCTACTACGCCCACCGCGCCCGCCTCGACTTCGCCGAGCCGGAGGCGATGCCCGGCCCCACCGGCGAGCGCGACGAATACTGGCTGGCGGGGCGCGGCGTGTTCCTGTGCATCTCGCCCTGGAACTTCCCGCTGGCGATCTTCACCGGCCAGGTCTCGGCAGCCCTTGCCGCCGGCAACGCGGTGCTGGCCAAGCCGGCCGAGCAGACGCCTTTGGTGGCGGCCCGCGCCGTGGAACTGCTGCACGAGGCCGGCATTCCCGGCGACGTGCTGCATCTCCTGCCCGGCGACGGCGCGGCGATCGGCGGCGTGCTTCTGCCCGACGCCCGCGTCTCCGGCGTCGCCTTCACCGGCTCGGTGGAAACCGCCCACATCATCAACCGGGCGCTGGCGGCGCGGCCCGGCGCCATCGTGCCGCTGATCGCGGAAACCGGCGGCCAGAACGCCATGATCGTCGATTCCACCGCGCTGCCCGAGCAGGTGGTGGTCGACCTCTGCGCCTCCGCCTTCCAGTCGGCCGGCCAGCGCTGCTCGGCCTCCCGGGTGCTGTTCGTCCAGGAGGACTGCGCCGAGCGCACCATCACCATGCTCGCCGGCGCCATGGCCGAACTCGCCGTCGGCGATCCGTCGGACCTTGCCACCGACGTCGGTCCGGTGATCGACGCGGAGGCGAAGCAGGGCCTGGAGGCCCATATCGCCCGCATGGAGGCGGAGGCCAAGCTCATCGCCCGCGCCCCCGCCACGCCCGCCATGCAGGCCGGCACCTTCGTCGCGCCGGTCGCCTTCGAGATCGACAGCCTCGACCGGCTGAAGAGCGAGGTCTTCGGCCCGGTCCTGCACGTCATCCGCTACAAGGCCGACAGGCTCGACGCCGTGATGGACGCCATCAACGCCACCGGCTTCGGCCTCACCATGGGGCTCCACACCCGCATCGACACGACGGTGGAGTGGATGCGCCGCCGCGCCGGGGCCGGCAACCTCTACGTCAACCGCAACATGATCGGCGCGGTGGTGGGCGTGCAGCCCTTCGGCGGCGAGGGCCTGTCCGGCACCGGTCCCAAGGCCGGCGGCCCGCGCTACCTGTCGCGCTTCGCCTGCGAGCGGGTCATCTCCATCAACACGACGGCCGCTGGAGGCAATGCGTCCCTCATGAGCGTCGGGGATGACTTGCCGGGTTAAACGTCCTCAGACGTTCAGTGGGCGGGGGCTCTTTTTCGCTCACGCCGAGTGCGCTTGCGCGCACCGGCTCCGCGAGGGCGGCCTTCGGCCGGCCGACGGTCGTCGGCTGGTTGGTGCAGTCCGGTTGGGCCCTGCATGTTGCCCTCCACGCCAACCCCACACTCCGCTCATCCCCGCGAAGGCGGGGATCCATAGGGCCGTTCCGGTGGCGGATGCGGAATGAGAGTTGGACGGCGGTGCAGCCTCCGGGACCCAATCACTCCGCCTATCCACAAAGAGATTCACTATGGATTCCCGCTTTCGCGGGAATGAGCGGAGTAAAAAGGCAGCTCCTCCGAGCACCGACTTCCGCCCATCCGGAACAGCACCAACCAGCGCGCGACCGCGCGGCGCCCAAGCAAAGCCAGGAAAAGTGCCCTTGCGGTTTTCCGTCCGGCTTTGCGGCTCAAAAACCTCAGGCCGCCCACCCGGAGCCGGTGCGCGTACGCGCACTCGGCGCGAGGGGTAAACAGGCAGGCCTCAGCCCGCAGCCCTGGATTCCCGCCTGCGCGGGAATGAGCGGAGATTTGAGGCAGCGGTCGGTGTGAACCAACCTCTGCCTCTCCGGACAGCACCAACCAGCGCGCGACCGTCGGCCGCCTGAGCAAAGCCAGGAAAAGTGCCCTTGCGGTTTTCCGTCCGGCTTTGCGACTCAAAAACCTCAGGCCGCCCACCCGGAGCCGGTGCGCGTACGCGCACTCGGCGCGAGGGGTAAACAGGCAGGCCTCAGCCCGCAGCCCTGGATTCCCGCCTTCGCGGGAATGAGCGGAGTGTGTGGCACGGCCACGCGCCATCACCCCCGCGCCGCATCCGGCCGGAGTTTCAAAGAGCAGGGATCGGTGGGGCGCAAAACGGCGGCCATCCGATTGAATTATGTTCGGTCGCCCTTCGGCGCCCCACCCTGACGTTCGAACCGATGCAGCCACCCATCTTCCGAGGGTGCAAGGGATCGGACCTTGCCACCCCTCCACCGGGAAGCGGACGCCGCGCAGTCGCGAATACCTCTACTAGGGCGGTTCGCGAGAACCGCGTCTTCGAGGCCATGCACGGCGCGTCCCGCCTTTCGTCCCGGCGGACGCCACACGCCATCGGCACACCCAGCCCGCCCGCCCGTTACACGGGCCGCAGCCAGGCCGTCAGGCCCTCAACCCACGTGGCGGTCGGTCCGGCACGGCTCCCAGCGGGTCAAGCGACAGGGGAGAGGATACGGGAGGGAGAGGGGGCGGGGATAAGTGGGGGGAGATTGGTGCGCTCACGCCGAGTGTGCGGCCCGATTTGTTTTCCGCTCACGCCAAATGCGCTGCGCGCATCGGCTCCGCGAGGGCGGCCTAGTTTGTTTGGGCCGCAATTCCGGACGCAAAACCGCAAGAGCACTTTTGCTGGAATTGCTCGAGGCCGGCGCGCCGTCGCGCGCTAGTGGGTGCAATACGGGTAGGCTGTGCGAGTGAGCGTAGGCGCCAGCCCCGGCCTCCGCTCATTCCCGCGAAAGCGGGAATCCATAGGGCCTCGAGGGGGACTGCCGGCCCGGAGGTTGGGTCAGCGGAAGGCAGCCCAACAGCACGGACGTCGCGACCGCCCACGCCCGCCGCCATCTCACTATGGATTCCCGCTTTCGCGGGAATGAGCGGAGTTTGTAGAGCGGCCGTGCTTATCGCTCCTGAGCCACTTACGAAAATGCGGCTTGAAGACTTGGCTTGGTTTCCAACGGAAACCGGGCCGGGGCCATGGGACGGTCGGTCCGGCACGGCTCCCAGCGGGTCAAGCGACACGGGCAGGATACGGGAGGATTTGGGGCGGGGATAAGTGTGGGGGGAGGTTATGGTCCGCTCGCGTGGAGTTTGCTGCCTGATTTGTTTTCCGCTCACGCCGAGTGCGCTGGCGCGCACCGGCTCCGCGAGGGCGGCCTGACCGGCCGGCGCGCGGTTGCGCGCTGGTGGGAGAGGTTCGGCAAGGGTGTGGTCGTGTCACCGGAGCAACTCCATCCTCCGTTCACTCCCGCAAGTGGGGGAATCCAGAGTCAAACAGGGGGTAGTAGGCTCTCAGGCAAATTTCAGGGCATCTTGTCGAAGAACCCTAAACGATAAGTGCTGTAACTTTTTCTTTTTAATCGAAAAATAATGCTATAGTCTTTTAAGCTGATCAATCTTTGCAGACGCTCTCATATAGAAAGCTAAATAGGGATCGGCAATGTGGAGATTGGCGTCATCCCATTCCATGACGGTTTGTTCTTGCGCAATTTCCTGGGCTATCAGGCACATGTGATTTAGTGAATTAGATATACTCTGACCTGTGGGGAATTCTTTTTCGCATACAGATTTTACTCTTCGATATATTTCGTCATAGGTAAAATCTCGAGAAATTGGGTCGCTTGTCACGGCAAGTAATATGGCTCTGTACACGTCCCCTCGACTTCCATCAGTAAATGAATATTGGGTTCTCTGCTGGCCCTTCACCTTTGGCCCGCTGTGTAGCGCCTGGACCAGGTCTGCTGAGCTCGCGAAATTTGCACTCGCCTCAAGGGCTCTTTGAAGTGTGGAGTCGGTGACTGAAATTGTCTTTTTCTCGTCATTTGCAGAATTGGTAATGCCGAGTTCTACACATAAATTCAAGCATATTACTTGCATGAGCTGAGGTGAGCCCATTGCTTCATTTGCGATCCTTTTAATCGTGTTCTTATTTATTCCGATATTGAGTGCACCAAAGCCGCGTTCTGCTATCGCAGTTAGCTCGTCAATATTCCATTCTGGAATGTCAATCGCAACAATTCGACCTTTGAGTTCTGAATTTGCCCTGAGCAAATCTTCAGATCGGTGTGGGACGGAGGCTGTACATATATTTACTGAACTCTCAGCTAGTGATTTTATTGCTTTTGCAACGTCTTTCTGTGTTGATGTCGGCATATAGTGGTAGTCATCAATAAGTATTGTGAAATCACTCTCTGATATTTCTCTAACAATTTGCTCGAATGGGTCAATTGGAATATGCTTAGTTTTTGTGTTTGTCGTAGAGGCGCCGCCGCTTCCTTCAGCTTCAACCTTTCCTTTGGCGAGCCAGGATGTGCCGACTTCCCCAGAGCCCCTTGCCGACAAAGAGCCTCCAACAGTCAGCGAAGAAGAAGTAGACTCAGAATCTGGCGTCTCAAACCATGCTAAAACAGCTCTCCAAAAGTCCTCAAGAGATTTGATATACGCACCTCTCAGGTATATCAAATTATTTTGGTCAATTACTCTTTTTAATAAAACTGTCTTTCCTGTTTTTGAGGGGCCAGATAGAGATGTAATCATCTTTGGTGTGCTTATTGATGTTTGTAAATGCATTTCGAGCTGGCGATCATCGCGCTCAACGTAAGTAACTGTTGGTTGGTCATTGGGGGTAAAGACTTGATAGTGTCGCAAGTAATCCTCCTATGTAACGCCTATAGTATTTCCGATTTCGGTCGGCATTCCCCCTACCGCTCCCTTTTCGGCAACGGCCCCCGGCGCTTCGGCTTTTCCGTCCGGCCCACCGTCATCTCGTCCAGCGTGTTCTTGCGTGCCCGGGTGGCGGGGAGGGTGTCGTCCTGATCGGCGCCCGACGCGCCGCGTCCGCCAGAGCCCGATCCGCCGCGTCCGCCGCCCCGGCCGCCTGACCCCTTGCCCGAGCCGGCCATCCCGGCACTGGCGCCCTTGCTGGTCTTCGTGGTGCCGGGGTCGTCGGCGTAGGCGAGCGCGGCGTCGTTCAGCCGCTTGATCTCGTCGCGGATGCGGGCGGCCTCCTCGAACTCCAGGTTGGCGGCGGCGTCGCGCATCCGCTTTTCCAGATCCTGGACGGTGGCTTCCAGGTTGTGGCCCATGCGGGCGCCGTCCTCGGCGAAGCCGGTGTCGACGCGGACATGATCGCGCTCGTAGACGGAATCGAGGATGTCGCCGATGGAGCGGCGCACCGATTCCGGCGTGATGCCGTGCTCGGCGTTGTAGGCGAGCTGCTTTTCCCGGCGCCGGCCGGTCTCCGCCAGCGCCCGCTCCATGGAGCCGGTGGTCTTGTCGGCGTAGAGGATCACCCGGCCGTCGACGTTGCGCGCGGCGCGGCCGATGGTCTGGATCAGCGAGGTTTCGGAGCGCAGGAAGCCCTCCTTGTCGGCATCGAGGATGGCGACCAGCGCGCACTCGGGAATGTCGAGGCCCTCGCGCAGAAGGTTGATGCCGACCAGCACGTCGAAGGCGCCGAGCCGCAGGTCGCGGATGATCTCGATGCGCTCCAGCGTGTCGATGTCGGAGTGCATGTAGCGCACCCGCACGCCGTTCTCGTGGAGGTACTCGGTCAGGTCCTCGGCCATGCGCTTGGTGAGCACGGTGACCAGCGAGCGGTAGCCGGCCTGGGCCACGGTGCGCACCTCGCCGAGCAGGTCGTCGACCTGGTGGCGGGCCGGGCGGATCTCCACCGGCGGATCGACGAGGCCGGTGGGGCGGATGACCTGCTCGACGAAGACGCCGCCTGCCTCCTCCATCTCCCAGGAGCCGGGGGTGGCGGAGACGGCGACCGTCTGCGGCCGCATGGCGTCCCATTCCTCGAAGCGCAGCGGCCGGTTGTCCATGCACGACGGCAGCCGGAAGCCGAACTCGGCCAGCGTCGCCTTGCGGCGGAAGTCGCCCCGGTACATGCCGCCGATCTGCGGGATGGTGACGTGGCTCTCGTCGACGAAGACGAGGGCGTTGTCGGGCAGGTACTCGAACAGGGTGGGCGGCGGCTCGCCCGGCTGGCGGCCGGTGAGGTAGCGCGAATAGTTCTCGATGCCCGGGCAGGAGCCGGTGGCCTCCATCATCTCCAGGTCGAAGCGGGTGCGCTGCTCCAGCCGCTGGGCCTCGAGCAGGCGGCCGGCGGCGTTGAGCTCGTCGAGCCGGGCGCGCAGCTCCGCCTTGATGGACTTGGTGGCCTGGTTGAGGGTCGGCTTCGGGGTGACGTAGTGGGAGTTGGCGTAGACCTTCACGAACTCCAGCTCGTCGGTCTTGTGGCCGGTGAGCGGGTCGAACTCGGTGATGGATTCCACCTCGTCGCCGAACAGCGAGACGCGCCAGCCGCGGTCCTCGTAGTGGGCGGGGAAGATCTCGATCGTGTCGCCGCGCACCCGGAAGGTGCCGCGGATGAAGTTGACGTCGGAGCGCTTGTACTGGAGGGCGACCAGATCGGCGAGGAGCTGGCGCTGGTCCAGCCGGTCACCCACCTGGATGGCGAAGGTCATCGCCGTGTAGGTCTCCACCGAGCCGATGCCGTAGATGCAGGAGACGGAGGCGACGATGATGACGTCGTCGCGCTCCAAGAGGGCGCGGGTGGCGGCGTGGCGCATCCGGTCGATCTGCTCGTTGATCGACGATTCCTTCTCGATGTAGGTGTCGGTGCGCGGGACGTAGGCCTCCGGCTGGTAGTAGTCGTAGTAGGAGACGAAATACTCCACCGCGTTGTCCGGGAAGAAGGATTTGAACTCGCCGTAGAGCTGGGCGGCCAGCGTCTTGTTGGGGGCGAGGATCAGGGCCGGGCGCTGGGTCGCCTCGATGACCTTGGCGGCGGTGTAGGTCTTGCCCGAGCCGGTGACGCCGAGCAGCACCTGCATGCGGTCGTCGTCGCCGACGCCGCCCACCAGCTCGGAGATGGCGGTGGGCTGGTCGCCCTTGGGCTCGTATTCGGATTTCAGCACGAACGGGCGGCCGCCCTCGGACTTTTCCGGGCGGGGCGGACGGTGCGGCACCCAGGTGCCGTCGTGGAATTCCGGCCGGCCCTCCTGGATCAGCTGCTCCAGCGCCGCGACGGTGCGGGTGACGGCGGACTCCGGCAGCGCCTCGGCCTCTTCCAGGCCGATGTCGAGACCGGCGACGGGATTGAGGCCGCCGGCGGCGCGCTCTTTCGCCGTGGCCTTGCCGCCCATGGAGGTGCCGCGCGCCGTCTTGCCGCCGGTGTCGGGCTTTTTGGCCGCCGGCTTCTTCGGCTTGGCCTTTGCCTTGGCTTTCGCGGGCTCAGGGGCTGCGGGCGTCGCGGGCTCTGCGGCCGGCGGGGCGGCGTCCTCGGCCTCCTCGATCTGCCGCGCCCAGTCGCTCACCGGGCCGGCAAGCGGACGGCCGCTGTCGAAGCCGGCCTGCGGCGCCTCGCCGAAGCCGTCGGCGCGCGTGTCGTCGGAAGCGCCCGTGTCGGGGCGGGCGGAGGGTCGTTTGCGGGGGGAGGAGCGATCGGCCATGGGGCGAATATGGGCCGTGCCGCGCCGCGAGGGAAGGGGAGGGGTAAAGCGTGAACGGGATTGGCGGATTTCGGTCGGCCGGGGGCCACTGAGCGGGGCGGGGTGGGCGAATCGAAGCGAACCCGGCGTGAGGGATATCTTTAGACCGCAATCGCGGACGGAAAACCGGTTCCCACTTTTCCTGCGATTGCTTTAGTCCACGGGCACCGTGTCCTGGGCCTGGACGCCGCAGGCCTCGACGATGGAATCCACCAGGGCCTGGTCGTCGGAGCCGAGCGTCTGGGTGATGGTGCGCTCCCACAGCCCGGCCGCAACCAGATTGTCGGCAGAGCAGACGCAGACCGCCCGGCAGGCGTCCGGGTCGCCCAGCAGCGGCGTGCACTGGCGCTGGCAGGCATCCAGGAAGCTGGCCCGGTCGGCCTCGGTGGCGCCGGTCTGCGGCGGGATGGCGAGGGCCACCAGGCCGAGCAGGCCGAGCAGGATCGGCTGGTGGGCGAGGTAGATCCACAGCGACTGGCGGCCGGACCAGGCGATGGCGCGGCTGGCGCGGTCGCGGGCGCGCCAGGTCGCCCAGGCCTCGCGGGGGCGGGCCATCAGTGCGAGCCGGGCAACCACCACGCCGGCATAGGCGCAGCCCACCCAGGGGAAGACGGGCACGTAGTCGTTGGCGGGTGGCGCGGGCAGGGTGCCGAGCCCGACCCAGGCGAGCCACGGCGCGTTGAAGACCTCGGCGCGGGCGACCTGCGGCAGGGCGAAGAAGACGATCGCCAGCGCCGCCGGGACGATCAGCGGCGCGCGGACGGTGAGCACGGCGAGCAGGCTGGCGGCGGCGATGCAGTGGAGGATGCCGAAATAGATCCACGCCAGCGGAAACAGCAGGTAGCTGCCGACGGACACGGCGACGGCGGCGGCGACGATCAGCCCCAGCCGTTCGAAGAAGGATCGCCAGCGGATGCCGGAGCGGTGGGCCAGCACCAGGCTGACGCCCACCAGCAGCAGGAACGAACCGGCGATGAGATGGGCGAACCAGCGCCAGCCGGTGCCGGTCTCCACCGGCCAGCCGACGAAGCCGTAGAAGCCGAGGTCCCAGGAGAAATGGTAGACGACCATCGCGGCGATCGCGACGCCGCGCAGGACGTCGACGAGATCGATGCGCGAGGAGAGACGGGCGGCGGGCTGAGCTGGATCCATGCCGTCCTGATACGCCCGGCAGCGGGGGCGCGTCCAGCCGGGCGCGCGGTGGCCCGGGTGTCCTTGAGAGGCGGCCGTCCATTGCCGGAACCGGTTTGATCCAGACCGGCGCGCGCGGCGTAGAGGGTTTCATCAAGACAAAAACACCGTCACCTCCAGAGGCAAGGATCAAGACGATGCTCGTTGATGCCAGAAACAAGATTTCCTTTGCGTGGGATTACATCTTTGATCACGAAGTCAGCCCGCTTCGCAATATTCCCGACGTCGCGGTGCGGCACTATGCGCTGCAGGCGCTCGGCGCCATGTGGGCGGTAGCAGCATCCATCGCCGTCGGAAGCTACATGTTCTTCGCCGCCAGCCTGGTGGGGCACTCCGTCCTGATCGCGGCGGCGGCGATCACGGTGGCCACCTTCACCACGGCGGCGAGGAGGCCCGGTTCCGTCATGCGCTATTCCGGCCGCCGGTACGACGGTGAGCACGAATAGGCTCGGTCCCGGTTCGTCAGGCGCGCCCGGGCAAAGCAGGGCCGCTTGACGGACCGCCGCCGACCCGCATGTGGCGAACGTCCGGAGCGGATGCCGGCGCAGCCGTCGGTCACGAAAGGCAAAGCCGGAATGTCAAACCGTGCACTGGTGATCGGCGCCTCCGGCGGTATCGGCGCCGCGCTTTGCGCTCATCTGTCGGAGCGTGGCTCGACGGTGACGCGCCTTTCCAGGGCCGCGGACGGCTTCGACATCACCGATCCCTCGCGAGTCCGGGCCGCCATGGACGGTCTCGAGGGTCCCTTCGACACCGTGCTGATCGCCAGCGGCATCCTCGCGCCTGAAGGCAAGCGGCCGGAGAAGGCGCTGTCCGAGATCGATGCGGCCAGCATGGCACGGGTTCTGGCCGTGAATGCCATCGGTCCGGCGCTGGTGCTGCGGCACCTGCCGCAGCTTCTTCCGACCAAGGATCGTTCGGTAGTTGGTGTCCTGACGGCGCGCGTGGGCTCGATCGGCGACAACCGGCTGGGCGGTTGGTACAGCTACCGCGCCGCAAAGGCGGCGGCCAACCAGATCGTGCACACCGCTTCCATCGAGATTGCAAGAAAACGGAAAAACGCGGTGGTCGTGGCCCTCCACCCGGGGACCGTGCAGACGCCCTTTACCGAGGACTATCCCACCCACCGGAAGGTCTCGGCGGATGAGGCGGCCTCAAACATCGTATCCGTGCTCGATCAGCTGACCCCCGAAGACAGTGGCGGCTTTTTCGACTGGGAGGGAAAGCCCGTCCCCTGGTGAGCCGGAGCCGGTGAGCGCGCGCGAACGCGGCGCGAGGGAATTCTTTATGATCGCAAAGCCGGACGGCGAACCGGTTCCCACTTCGCCTGGCTTTGCTTTGCGCGGACGGAAAGCCGCAAGAGCACTTTTCCTGCGATTGCTAGTACGTCCAGGCCTCCGCCTTGGCGACGAGGAAGTCGCGGAAGGCGCGGACGCGGGCGGTGGTCTTCAGCTCGGCCGGATAGACGAAATAGGTCTGATAGCTTGGCAGGGTTTCTTCCGGCAGAAGCCGCACCAGGCCTGAGTCCGGCTCGATCAGGTAGTCCGGAAGCAGCGCCACTCCGACGCCCCGGTTCACCGCGCGCTTGATGGCGATGACGTTGTCGACCTTGAGGATCGGCTTGCGCGGCTGGTCGGCGGGCCGTCCGGCGGTTTCAAGCCAGTTCAGCTCGCGCAGGTAGGTCGGGCCCGTCTCGCCAAAGGTGACGATGCGGTGCTCGTCCAGTTCCTCCAGCGAGCCGGGACTGCCGAAGCGCTTGATGTAGGCCGGCGAGGCGTAGAGGTGGAGGTGGACGGTGAACAGCCGGCGCTGGATCAGGTCCGGCTGCACGGGCTGGCGCAGCCGAATGGCGACATCGGCCTCGCGCATGTTCAGGTTCAGCTCGTCGTCCCGCAGGATCATGTGCAGCTGTACTTCGGGATACAGGTCGACGAACTCGTTGATGCGGGCAGCCAGCCAGGACGAGCCGAGGCCGACGGTGGTGGTCACGCGCAGGACGCCGGTGGGCAGGTCGCGGGAGTCGGTCAGCCGTGCCTGCACGGCATCGAGCTTCATCACCACCTCGCGGGCGGTGCGGAACAGGTGCTCGCCCTGCTCGGTCAGCACCAGACCGCGGGCATGGCGATGGAAGAGCGGCACGCCCAGCTCGTGCTCCAGGGCGGAGACCTGCCGGCTGACCGCCGACTGGCTCATGTTCAGCGCCTCACCGGCATGGGTGAAGCTGCCCGCCTGGGCGGCTGCGTGGAAGACCTTGAGCTTGTCCCAGTCCATCAGACCCCGTCGGCGCCGGCAGCCGGCGCTCGTCCCCTCTCGTCAGCAGTCCCGGGCCGGTTACCGTCCGGCCTCCCCTAAACTCCGACGCCATCGCACAAAAGGCTGGCGTCGGGCTTGCCTCAGGCGGCTTCCACCTCTTCGGCGGCGTGTTCGGCCAGGAAGCGCTCCGCTTCCAGGGCGGCCATGCACCCCATGCCGGCCGCGGTGACCGCCTGCCGGTAGATCTCGTCGGTGACGTCGCCGGCTGCGAAGACGCCGGGAATGTTGGTGGCCGTGGAATCGGCCGCGGTCCAGAGATAGCCGGACGGCTTCAGCTTGAGCTGATCCTTGAACACCTCGGTGGCCGGCTGGTGGCCGATGGCCACAAAGATGCCGTCCACGGCGATGTCGCGGGTCTCGCCGGTCTTCACGTTCTTGAGGCGCGCGCCGGTCACCGTCGGGGGCGTGCCACCACCCAGCACCTCGTCCAGCGCCGTGTCCCAGACAACTTCGATCTTCGGATGGTTGAACAGGCGGTCCTGAAGGATCTTCTCGGCGCGCAGATGGTCGCGGCGATGGATGAGCGTCACCTTGCTGGCGTGGTTGGTCAGGTACAGCGCCTCTTCCACGGCGGTGTTGCCGCCGCCGATCACCAGCACTTCCTTCTCCCGGTAGAAGAAGCCGTCGCAGGTGGCGCAGGCCGACACGCCGAAGCCCTTGAAGAGGGTTTCGGACTCAAGCCCGAGCCATTTTGCCTGGGCACCGGTGGCCACCACCAGCGTGTCGCAGGTGTAGACGGTGCCGGAGTCGCTCTGCAGCGTGAACGGCCGCTTCGACAGATCGGCGGAAGTGATGAGGTCGTAGATGATGCGGGTGCCGACATGTTCGGCCTGCTCGCGCATCTGCTCCATCAGCCAGGGGCCCTGGATCACGTCGGCGAAGCCCGGATAATTCTCCACGTCGGTGGTGATGGTCATCTGGCCGCCGGGCTGGATGCCCGCGACAATCACCGGCTCGAGCATGGCGCGGGCTGCGTAGATGGCCGCGGTGTAGCCCGCCGGACCGGAACCGACGATCAGAAGCTTCGTGTGGAGAGCGTCGCCCATCGCCCAATCTCCCTGTCAAAATCCTCTCGGCCGGGCTCCGTCGGTGGAGCGGCCGTCTGTCTGTCGACCCCTATATGGGATCGGCGGCCGAAGCCGCCCGAATGATGGCCGCGAAGGCCGAAAGTCAAGGCGCGCGCCAGACCGGCGGACGCCGTGTTCAGCGCTCCGCCATGCGCGCCAGGATGGCGTCGGCCACCATGCCGGTGGTGTCCAGCGGCGTGTAGTCCGCCGGCGGAAGGCTTCCGTCGAACCAGCGCATCGCGCCGTGGGCCACCATCGCCTCGTGAAAGCGGCGAAACTTGGCTCGTCCGCCCGGAAGCGGCCAGGCCAGGATCGGCTTTCCCGTGAACGCGGCCTCGCCGATCATGTTGACCGAATCGCAGGTAACAACGAACGCTCGGCTGCAACCGTAAATGCCGAGCAGGGGATTGTCGCCTTCGCCCCTCCAGAGGAAGTGCGGCGTGTCGGCGAGCGCCGCCTCCAGGCGAGCGAGATTGGTTTCGCCGGTGCGCCGGGACGGGGTGATGACGAGGCTGACGCCGTGACCCGCGGCGAAGGCCGCCAGCGCCTCCCCAAGGGCGGTGGCCTCCGCCTCGCCGAGCCTGTAGGTGCCGCTGGTGCCGCCCACCAGGACACCGACCCAGGGCGCCGGTAGCTGGGGGAGGCGGGCCCGGAGTGCGCTGGCCGCCCGGGCGAGGCCATCGACCGTCAGCCGGTTCGGGCTGGTGACGGATTGCAGCACGTTGGGGCCATCGAGCCGGTCATGGGTGTTGGCCCAGACCAGGTCGAAGGCCGCCGGATCCGTGCGCGGCGCCTGCAGGACGGTGACGAAGGGCCGGGGAGACGGTCGGCGGGCGATGGCGCGGGCGAGCGGCACCACCTGCCGGCCAGAGGCGAGAACGAGATCGGCGTCGGTTTCAACCAGCGTGCGCAGGTGCGGGGCGGCGGGGCCGCGCGGGGCGAGCCAGGACCAGGGCGGCGACAGCGTCACCCGCTCGATCCGGGGATCCGCTTCCAGGCGCTCGGCGACGCCGACGCATTGAACCTCGTGTCCGACCTTGCCGGCGGGCGCGAGAACGAGGGTGCGGGGGGCGGTCATCGGGGATGATTGGTGGTGGCGGCTTGCAGCCGGCGCCGCGGTCGGGTTGATGAAGGGATGTGGACCTTGGAACGGGAAGGCGGAACGGCATGAACGTGCGGCTCGATGCGGTCGACTGGAAGATCCTGAAGGAGCTTCAGGACGACGGCCGCATGACCAATGTCGAGCTCGCGCGCCGGGTCGGCATCACCGCGCCGCCGTGCCTGCGCCGGGTGCGGGCGCTGGAGGAGGCCGGCGTCATCCGCGCCTACCGGGCGATCCTCGACGAGAAGACGCTGGGCTACGACATTTCCGCCTTTGCCATGGTGAGCCTGCACCATCAGGGGGAGGCCGATCTCCGGGCCTTCGAAGCGCAGGTGGCGGAGTGGGAGATCGTTCGGCACGCCTGGCTTCTCTCCGGCGACATCGACTTCATCCTGGAATGCGTGGCGCCGACCCTGTCCGCCTTTCACGTTTTCGTGCTCGATCATCTCGTGGCTGTGGAAAACGTCGATACCGTGCGCACCGCGCTGACGATCCGGGAAGCCAAGCAGGCGCCGCGCATCCCGATCCGCTGACCGGCAGCGCCGCCGACTGGCGCCGGACTACTGGGGCTGCTTGGCGCTGTTGGGAACCAGAAGCACGCGGACGCGGGAATCCGACAGGACGCGGGCGTGGCCCGTGTCGAGATTCACCACCAGCTTGTCGCCGTTCACGATGTTCGGCCCCTGGGTCAGCGTCACGTTGCCGTTGAGCTCCAGCATGTTGGTCTTCATGTCGACGTCGCCCCGGTCGCCGGTGGCCGTCTGATCCTTGCTGGTGACCACCACGTTGCCGATGATTTCCAGTCGGGAGATCTGCTGACCGCCTTCGCCGGCCTCGTCCGAGGCGGGTTGTGCGGCCCCGTCGGTGGCCTGTCCGCCGCCGTCATAGTGGACGATCAGCTTGGCCGAGCGCATGCGGGACTCGCCCTGCACGACCACGACGTTGCCGTCGAACACGGCGATGCCTTCCTGGTCGCGCACCTCGAGTTCGTCGGATTCGATCTGGATCGGATCCTCGGACTCTCCGCCCAGGCCGGAGAAGCCGGTCTCGAAGGTCTGCGCCGAGGCCGGGGCAGCGGCGACCGCGGCGAACAGGAGCGCGGACAGGAAAAGACGCAAACGGGTTCCGGTCATCGGTTGCTTTCTGGTTTGCCGTGGATCGTCATGTTCACGTTGCCCACGAAGCGGACCACCTTGCCCTCGTCCGTCACGTCGAGGGCATTGGCGGTGAGGTCGAACTTCTCCGACTGGATCTTGATCGGGGCGTCGCTGGCGAGGGTGCCGGCCTTGAAGTCCAGCCGGGCGTCCTCCAGGTCGGCGCGGTAGCCGTCGGTGGTGGTCAACACGACGCCGTCCGTCAGGTTCATCCACTCGTCGTCGGTGTCGAGCAGGCCCCCCTTGCTGCGCATTTCCACGGTCTGCGCGTCGCTCACGATCAGGGTGGCGAGCATGTCGGTCAGCGTGATCCGCGAGGTGTCGGTGAAGCTCTGCACCGCCTTGCCGGCACTGACATTGTAGGCCCGGCCGTCGTTCAGCCGTCCGGCGAGGTTGGGGTCGTTCATCACCAGACCCTCGCTGGTGACGTCGAGATTGCCGATCACATCGACGGGCAGCAGCGATTTCACGACGGCCATGCCGAAGATCACGACCACGATGGCGACACCCCCCAGCGGCAGCAGGACGCGCAGCGTCTTCACCACCCTGCTGTGACGGCGCGCGGCCTCGCGCGCACGGCGCTGTGCCGTGGCGGCCTCGCCCGGGTCCCGGATGGCTCCGAAGGTCGTGTCGCTGGCGCTCATCGTCTCCCGTCGGCTCAGTGGCGAAAGGGCTGCAAGCCCGCGTCTTCCGTCTCCACACATGGAGCCGAACGAGCGATCCCGCCAGACCGCTCCCGCGGTCCGCCCAGTTTCGGCACCCTAACCCGGCATTTCGGCAAAGCCGAGACGCACGAACACAAAAGCGCGAGCGGCCGTGCTCAGGAGTGGGCGAAGATGTCGTCGTCGGCGAAGCCGCCGAGGTCGAGTTTCACCCGGGTCGGCAGGAAGTCGAAGCACGACTGGGCGATCTCGCTGCGGCCTTCGCGGGCGAGCATCGCATCGAGGCGCTCTCTGAGAACGTGCAGGTGCAGCACGTCGGAGGCGGCATAGGCGAGCTGCGCATCGGACAGCGTGTCGGCGCCCCAGTCGGAGCTCTGCTGCTGCTTGGAGATCTCGACCTCGGCGAGCTCGCGCGCAAGATCCCGGAGCCCGTGCCGGTCGGTGTAGGTGCGGGCCAGGCGCGAGGCGATCTTGGTGCAGTAGACCGGCTCCGGCATCACGCCGAACGTCTTGTAGAGGATGCCGAGATCGAAACGGGCAAAGTGGAAGAGCTTCAGGACCGAGGGATCGCCGAGCAGCGCGACCAGGTTCGGCGCACTGTCCTGGCCCTGGGCGATCTTGACGATGTCGGCGGAGCCGTCACCGCTCGACAGCTGCACGACGCAGAGCCGGTCGCGGAACGGGTTGAGACCCATGGTCTCCGTGTCGATCGCAACGCTCGTGACGTTCTGGAGCGGCGCCGGCAGGTCGCGATCATGGAAACGGATGGTCATGGGATGTCCTTGAGGTCGGGTCCGGTGGGCGGCAGGGCGCGGTCCGCGGGGCGGGGCCCGTGCCGGCGCATCATTCTGGTTAGTATAGCGGCGGGGCCGGATCAATCCGCCGGGTCAGGCACCGCGCTTCGGATCATGTGCAGGCTTGGCAGGTCAACGCCCGGGCGGATGGGCACATCGATGGCCGCGACGGTGCGGAAGCCGGCGGAGCGGTAGAACGCCTCGGCGACGAGCGTTGCATAGGCCTCCAGCGTGGTCGCGCCGGCGGCTTCCGCGTCGGTGATGCAGCGCTCCATCAGGGCCCGGGCCACGCCGCGCCGGGTCCAGGCGGGATCGGTGGCGAAATGGCGGATGTGGCCGCGCTTTGGGTCGACCGGCGCATCAGGGGCGCCGGGGCGGGCGAAGGTCCAGCCTCCGCACCCGACGATGGTCCCGTCGAGCAGCGCTACGTAGTAGGTGCCGCCGGCGAGCAGGGCCGGGTTCGCCGTGGTGATGAGGGGCAGAACGGCATCAAGGACCGTGTCGGAGTAGGCGGGCTTCATCAGCGCGCCGTAGGAGGCGCGGAGAACCCGGGACACGGCGTCCGCGTCGTCGGGCGTGGCGATCCGCAGCCTGGGTCGTTCGGTCATGAGCCCACCCTGTCCTGAACGACGCACCGGGCCTCGCCCGGCCGACGCTGTCACATCGGCTCGGGAAATTGTATCACGAGGATGACACCAGGCCGGAGCCAACCGGCCCGACGCGCGAGGACCCATGCCCGAGACGCCTGCCCACGAGACCCGCCCGGAGACGCTGCTCCAGCAAACCCGCACCTTCATCCGCACCCGGATCGGCTGGAGCGAGATGGTGACGCTGTCGGCCCTGCTGGTTGTGGCCGGCGGGATCTGGGGCTTCGCGGAGATCGTCGACGAGGTGCTGGAGGGCGACACCCACGAGTTCGACAAGTCCATCATGCTGACGTTGCGGGCGCCGGGCGACAACGCCGACCCGATCGGGCCGGCCTCGCTGGAACTGGCCATGCGCGACTTCACCGCGCTCGGCGGATACCCGGTGATCGCGCTGATCGCCCTGCTCGCCGTGGGCTATCTGGCGATCCTGCGGCGCTGGCCCTCGGTGGGTCTGGTGATCATTTCGCTGGCCGGCGGCGCGATCCTCAACACGCTCCTGAAGGGGGCGTTCGCGCGGCCGCGTCCGGATCTCGTCGCCCACCTGGTGGACGTTCACACGTCGAGCCTTCCGAGCGGCCACGCCATGATCTCGGCAGTGGCCTATCTCACCATCGGCGCGCTGGTGGCGCGGGCCCAGCCCAACCGGCTCCTGAAGGCCTACACCATTGTCGTCTCGGTAGGGCTGACGCTGCTAGTCGGCACGAGCCGGGTCTATCTCGGAGTCCACTGGCCGACGGACGTGCTGGCCGGCTGGTGCATGGGCGCGGCCTGGGCCATCGGCTGCCTGCTGATTGCGCAGCTCATCGGCTGGTATTGGGGCCGCAACGGCGCCGACGCGTCGGTGGCGCCGGCCGAACCGGTTTCCCAAGGGCCAGGCTGACACACGCCTGAGAGGCGATGGCCTGCGACGGTCTGCGATCGGTGCGAGGGAAACGATAGCCGGACACGAAAAAAGCCCGGCGGGACCGGGCTTTTTTCATGGGTTCCGATGATCTCGAAACGAAATTTGGTGCCAGGATAGGCGTCAAATCTTTAAGGTACAGAATTGAATTATTTGATATTTTTTCGTGATGCCGGATCGGTGTACCAACAAAAATACCAACAATTCCGGACGCTGGCGGCTTCCGCTGATCGCTAATTGCGTTCGGGGCGTGATGCCGCGAAACGCCCGTGACTATGCGAGATAGTCGGGCAGCTTGGCTTCCCACTCACTCATGAGAATCAGCGTGCCTTCCACAGTCTCGCCGGTATCCTGCACCAACTCCAGTTCCCCTGCCGGGGTGGCTGTATCCCACCGGAAGTTATCGGACAGGAAGGACAACACCTCGCGCTTGTAAGCCGTGTCGAGATTGTCGAGCTGGTCACCCTTGGTTTCAAGTACCGTTACGCGATTTGCCATTCCCTCGCGTTGCACGGCGAAAATGAAGTCGGGGTAGATTTTCGCCTTTCTCCATCCCTGGATGCCATATTGCGTGCGGGCCACGTTCCGGTGCCACCAAACCAACGCGGCCTCGCCGTCCAGGTACACGGCAACTTCGCGTTCATCGCGGTTCAGCTCATTCTCATAGACGGGAGAAAATAGGCTCTTCTCCAGCGGTCCACCCGTCTTGCTCACGAGCTGCCGGGAATTGACGGGCTCGGTCGTTTCTACGTTGAAAGGCATTCGCCAGTTTCGACCGTCCAGGCGAAGCCGGAATTGGATGCGCCCGGCGTCGACTTCGGCCTTGAATAGCGCCTCGGCGCGAGCATGTCGTGCGGCATCGAGGCCCTTGCGCAGCTCTTCGATAATCAGGCTGGCGAGTGTTCCAAGCTTCTCGTCGTCAAAGCCTCGCGCACGAAGCCCATCCAGAAGCCTGCCGACGATTTCGCGGCCGACGAACGGATTCGGCACAATGTCGGACACCATGCGGACGGCGTGAGCCGGGTCGAAAACCAACGTTTCGGAGTTCTTGGCAATGGGCTCTCCAACCAACAGCTCGTCGCCGTCCTCGGCCAGACTGATCCGCTGGAGCTGGCTTTCGGCAGCCTGAGCGTTCTCGGGAATGCGTGCTGCGATGTCCTCGGGGTCAAAGCCACGCCAGTCGATGGCCGACAGCACGTCGGTCTCGTAATCCAATTCGCGTGCCGCACCCTGATCCACGATCATGACCTTGGGCAAATAGATGTCCGTGCTGGCGAATGCAGGGCGCCGGTCGATCTTCCGCGTCACCTTCCCATTTGCCTTGCTGTCGTCCTGCGCGATCTCAAGCACCAAGTCACCTAGGCCGTCCTGCTCCAGTCCATTCTTGATGGCGGCAACCACATCGGCAGTGCCGGCGTGGTGGGTGATGACGTGACATTCGTCCAGCGTTCCGATGCCGGTCTTCATGGCGCCGGGCTGGCGAAGGATGCGTCCGACAAGCTGGGTCATTGCCTTCAGGTTGGTGCTGGCAGCAAGTCCGCAAAGCACATAGGCGAAGGGGCAATCCCACCCTTCCTGAAGCGCCTGTTTGGTGATGATGGCGCGCACCCGGTTGGTGGGTGACAGAAGGTCCTGGTTCTCGGGGGCGTTCAGGTCGTTCTGTTGCGCGGTCTTGATGGCAATTTCGCTGGCGTCGAAACCCGCCGTCAGAAGCCAGTCCTTTACGTCGTCGGCATGGATATGGCCGCTCTCGCGTTGATCGGCCCCGGTGCGCTCGACCTGGATCAGCATGATAGGGCGGATATAGCGGTTGGTTTCTGACCGGAGCTTTCGCGCGTCAGCGTCCAGTGCGTTGAGCTTGGTGAGCGCCGCGTTTAGCGTCGCTTTCCAGTCATTCCCCTGCCGTGGGTCGAGATTGAGGGGCATCTTGATCATGCCCTCGCAGTCCAGTTCGCGGCCCGTCACTTCGACAAGAACGTTCGAATATCGGCCCGGCTTAGGGGTCTTGCCGCCTTTGGGCTGCACGTCCTGCGGAGTGGCCGTCAGTTCCAGCACGAAACTTGGATTGAAGCCGTAGAGGGTACTGAAGGCCAGGTCGGAAATCGCCCGGTGTCCTTCATCCAGCACGACGACGGGCCGAATGATGCGGAGGGCATTGCCCAATGAATCCTTCACCATCGGGAACATGTCGCTATAGGCGGAGAGGTTCGGCGTGAGCTCCAGGGCGGCCTTTTGGGCTTGTTGCTCGCCTTCCGCGGGGAAAAAGCCGTGAACGTCGCCTCGATCCCGGAACATTTTCAGAGAGTCTTGATTTTCACGGTTCGAGGATTGGAGCATCAGGAGCATGACGCAAAGGTTCGTCTCAATGTCGCGGGCATCGAGACGGTCGGTCTTCTCCATGATCCGTACGCGCCCGGCGGCTGCGCGGTCGAGCGCCTGTCGGTAGGGGTGCTGGCGGTCCTTAAGCCGCTTGAGCGTCTGGGTGTAAATCGCCTCGTTCGGAACGATCCAAAGGACGAAGCCGGTGTTGCGGTCGAGATAGCGGCCCATGATCCGTGACACGCCCGTCACGGCGAGCCAGGTTTTGCCGCCGCCGGTAGGCACTTTCAGGACAACGTTGGGCACCGCCCGGTTGCAGCCGTCCACCCGTTCGGAGAAGGGGATGGCGGCGCGCGAGGCGGGCAGCTTGCCTTCGGCCTTCAGCGCCTCCCACGCCTCTTTGGCAAAGTCGGGCATTGTGAGACCAAGGTCAGGGTCTTGAGCGGCAAGTACGGCGATCCTGTCGGCCCGCGCCTTCTTTTCCTTCAGAAGGTCGAGGTACACGTCGAGCGTGTTCAGCACGCGGTCCTGATAGTCGAGCTGGCGGAACATTCGTCAGCTCCGGTCGATGCGGTAGAGCGCGAAGGGCAGCGGCACGAACTCGACGGGGACGTTCTGTTCGGCCAGCATCTTCTGGCTAACATAGCGGGCCGGCGCGAATACCAGATGCCGCTTGTCAAAGTCTGTGGCGGCGAACGCCTTGGCCCGGGACAGGGTTAGCGCGGCCGCGGGCGTCTTCAGCCACTCCAGATCGGGTTTGTAAATCAACCATACATGCTGGCCTTCGGTCGCCCCAAGATAGAAGTCAGCTTCGCGCACTTTGGCAGGGTCGAGCGCCCGGTTGGTCGCCATGTGGAACAGTGCCGCGCCGAGCCCGGCATAGGGCGGCAGCGTCTCGCCGCTTAGCACTTTGTCCAATTCGACCGGGTCGCCAAGCGTGCAATAGGTAAAGGTTCCGCCAAGGCCAGAGCGGTATGGTTCCGTTTCCGCACCGGTGACGCCTGTTTGTACCCTCGCCACTCGCTCGCGGGTCAACTCATCCGCATAGCTTTCGCCTTCAACAAGGATGAATTGGCGTTGTCCCTCGTCTCTGGCATTCAAGTTCATCAGAGCGTGGGCGCTTGTCCCTGAGCCAGCGAAGCTGTCGAGGACTACCGAGTTCTGTGTGGTTGCAAACGAAAGAATTTTCTCCACAAGCTGGGTCGGCTTTGGATTGTCAAATGCCTTCTTCCGATCAGGGAACAGCTGCCGCAGCTCATAAGCAGCGGTTCGGCCGTCTAACTCAATGACGCTGGGAAGTTTGTCCAAAAAATCCTTGGCGTATACCTTAAGCTCAATGATCTTTTCGTGATTTTCCCCAAAGAGAATCTTGTCGGCCTTTAACAGGTCGCGCATAGTTTCTTCGGGAAATCGGTAGCCCATCAGTGGCTGTTTGCAAGGCTCTCCCGTATGCGGATGAACAACATCATAGCGGTAGCCTTCGCGACCTGGGTTGTGAACGCTCTGACTGCCTGTGTAAACGCCGTCGGCGTCGATATATTTGTAGCGATCAAGTGGCCATAGTTCAGATTTATGATGTCTAAACCACTCAGTGTATGCAGTTTGTAATTCCCTCTGGTCATGGTATTTATCTATAAAATCCCCTCCGATTCGGATTAATAAATCCTTCACGTCAGAGAAATGAGATTTCCAAATCTTTTCGATGGAATCTTTGTTTTTCGCAAAGCATACGATGTACTCATGCTCGACAGCGATGCGGGTTGGGTTATTGTCAGTAACATTCTTCCAAATAATTGTTCCAACCCAATGCGAAGGATTACCCGAAATTTCGTCGAGCATAATTCGGAGATTATAGAGTTCGTTGTCGTCGATGCAGATGAAGATAACGCCTGTATCTGAGAGGAGGTCAAATAGAAGCCGCAGCCTCGGCCACATCATGGCACACCACTTGTCGTGGCGAAGTCCGTCTTCGATCCCGATCGGGTTGGCCTCCAGCCATTCTTTGATCATCGGGGCATTGACGTTGTCGTTGTAGCTCCAACCCTCGTTCCCGGTGTTGTAGGGGGGGTCGATGAAGATGCAGTCCACCTTGCCGGCATAGAGCGGCAGGAGCGCCTTCAGGGCGTGCAGATTGTCGCCTTGGATGATCAGGTTGCCGTCAAGCGAAACCGGTCCGATACCCTTTTCCGCATGCGGCACCAGCGGCCGGAAGGGCACGGCAAGATGATGGTTGTAGACAAATTCCTTGCCCTTGAAATTCAGCTCGGTCACGCGCCCCGCTCCGTCCCGGTCGATGTCTCTCGTCTACAGAATCAGCGATCAGCCTAGCGGGCAACCGATAACCGGTCATGGCTCGCGTGCGACAGTCAGGCGGACCGGTTCAGGGCTTCGAGCGCATTCGCGATCCTCTCCAATTCCGCACCCATTTGGTCTTGCTTCGTACCGCCCGGGCCATTTGTTCGAAGCAGCTGTAGGATCTCTTCCTGCCGGTGGTGCGAAACGGCTCCATAGCTCATGAAGGTCGTGAGCACGTCCTCATGGCCCAGGTTCTGGCTCCAGGCCTTGAACGCTTCCGGCGACGTGCAGGCCTTCTCGCCAAATCGCGCGAGCGTTTTCCGAAGGCTGTGCGGGTTGGAGTAGGGAAGGCCCGCGCGCTCGAAGTGCTCCTTGAAGACGCGGCGGATCGGGGCGGCGTTGGTCCAATGGCGGTGGCTGAGACCCGCGACCGCGAATTTGCCTCCTGCGAGCCCCATCTCTGTCGCCGGAAATAGCGGGTCGTCGGGTCCGAAGCGAAGCGTTTGTGTCAGGTGGGCGTGCCAGTCTGCGACGACGGACTCGACGTCGTCGCCGACCGGAAAAAACCACGTCGGAAAGCTCTTCCGGTTCTTGGTTCGGACGTCGCGCGCATCCTGGTCGAGGCGTCGCCGGTCCAGGTCGAGGTGCTTGATCGAAAGCGAAGCCACCGCGTCGTCGCGTGCGCCGGTAAGCAGGATCAGCGCGACGAGCGCCCGGTCGCGCTTCTCGATGTCCGTTGCGTGCGGCATCGTCGCCAGAACGTGCTTCACCTGATCCAGGCTCGGTGCTTTCTGCTCGCGGCGCGCGGTGGCGATCCGGGCATCGTGAGCAGACGGGTTGAAATAGTCGGCATCACTGTATCGGATCTTCGACTTGTAGCCCGGCTGGCCTGCGAGCCAATGGATAAAGCGGCCTACCGCCTTGAGGCGCGAATAGGTTGTGGCTTTGGCGAGCGGCTTGCCGGTTGTTGGGTTCGTGGCGTTCTCTAACTGCCGTTTGAACTTCAGGGCCTGCTCGATGTGGAAGCGGGCGAAGTCGCGCCAGCTGGTAGAAGCCTCAAAGGCAGCTATGGCCGCAAGCGCCTGGTCAACGCTGGCCGGTGCCATCCGCTTCGCCTCTTCGAGATAGAGTGCATAAGCGCGCTTGATCCGCTCGTTCTTGGGGTGGTGCTTTCGCATGGTTTCACCGTGCTTTCTTAAAGTGACCAATCGGACAGGGTTGAGCGCTCTCGCCTATGCGTGCTGGGGCCTGTTTGATCGTCACCTTCACCTTTGCCTGAAGCTCCGGCAGGCGGCTGGCTGACACGCGCTTGTGCATGACAGTGGTGCAGGTGGCGCAAAGCGCCTCCATCATGCCGGCGCCATTGGTGTCGAGCTTGATTTCAACTTCGCCGTATGCCGGATCACCCGGGGCGCGGCACCTGAAGCAATAGGCTTGATGAAGCTGGCACGTTTTCCGATCGCGCCTCCGGCCGTCGAGGAACGCAATCAGGTCGTGGCCAAGGATCAGTGTTGGCCGTTGATCGGTCAGGGCGGGCAAGTCGCCGTCCTTCATCCATCGCCGGACGGTGCCCTTGGTAACGTTGAGTGTCCGGGCGGCTTCATCGACCGTGTAGCTGCGATGCTTCTTCACGGCCCGCCCGTTCGGGCGCCGGGCCACCGTCAGAGCGTCCCTTTTTCGATCAGGGCGCGGATGTCCTCGGCCCGCCAGACCGTGATTCGCGGCCCAAGCTTGATTGGTTGCGGAAAGCGTCCGTCCTTGACGCCTGCCCACCAGGTGGACTTGGAAACCGGGATGGGGCCGCGCGGGGCAAGGACATCGGAGAGCCGTAGCAGCCTGCCAGCTGTTTCCACAGCGAAGGCGGAATCGATAATTTCATCAGTTGTTTGGGCTGTTGAAGCCATTTCGTTCCCTTACTCGCCGGGAGAGAACGTGATGGCCGAAGGGGCTGCGGTGCGCGGTTAGCGCTTTGCGAAAGGCCCGTTCCATCATAGGCTCCACTTGCTGGTCGCGAAATCAGCATTGGGCTTTGCCCGGAAGCTGCCGAGGGTGTGCTAGACCCTCGGCAGCTTCTTCGCTCTCTCATGCACATGCACTCGCATGCAGGGCAAAGCATTCTTGTTTTGTTCAGGATTCGCAACGGCGGCTGCCGGACAACCACGGGTTATTCACGTTATCCCCGCCAAATCCCCTTATAGACTGCCGGGGACTTGATCTCTCACTTCTTGGAATCTTGCAGGCGATTCGCTTTAAGAAGCTTTCTCAAGCGCCGGTAAATTCAGTTGTAAGGCAGTGCGGCGGAGATTTTCTGGGCCCACCATTCTGCCATCCGGACGCGCTCGTCCCAATAGGCCGCGCGATGGTAGGCGCGCCGCACCTCGTCGGCTCCGGCATGGCCAAGCTCCGCTTCGATGGCATCGGCATGCCACAGGTTGCTTTCGTTCAGAAGCGACGATGCCGACGCGCGGAACCCGTGCGAGGTCATGTCTTCCTTGCCGAACCCCATCCTGCGAAGCGCCGCGTTGAGCGTGTTCTCGCTCATGGGGCGCAAGGTCGTGTGGATTGCAGGGAAGACGAGCCGCCCGTAACCGTTCCGCTCGCGAACGCACGAAAGGACGTCGATCGCCAACGCGGAAAGCGGCTTGCGATGGTCGCGCCGCATCTTCGTGCGGGCGGACGGGATTGTCCATATCCGCTTCTCAAGGTCGAACTCGTGCCATTCGGCTTCGCGAAGCTCTCCAGGGCGCGGATAGAGCAAGGCCAACAGGATCAACGCATCGCGGGTGTCTGGCGACCCGTCATAGCCGTGGATGGCCCGAATGAGGCCGTTGAAGGCCGTCCAGTCGGTGAGGGCGGCGCGATGCGTCACCTTTGGCGTGATTAAGGCGCCTCGAAGGCCGTATGTCGGATCGTTTTCCGCCCTTGCAGTGGCAATGGCGAACCGGAACACCTGACCGATGACGGCGCGAAGGCGGCGGGCGGTTTCATAGTTGCCCACGGCCTCGACGCGGCGAAGCGGTACCAGAATTTCCGCCGCGCTGATTTCGCCGATCGGCCGCGCGCCGATGTCGGGTTCTGCTAGACTAAGCAGCCACCGCTTCTTCTTCAGAGTTGCCTCGGCCTTGCCTTCCTGTTCGGTCTTGGCAAGCAGCTCCTCGGCGATCGCCTGAAAGGTCGTCGCTCGGGAAGCTGTCAACGCGATGCGGTCGAGCTTCGATTTCTCCGAAGGGTCGATGTTCCGCTTCAGAAGCGCCTTTGCTTCTTCGCGTTTGATGCGCGCTTCGGCAAGCGTAACCGCCGGATAGGCCCCGAACGCCAGGAGCTTCTGCTTGCCGCCGAAGCGGTAGGCGAGCCGCCACAGCTTCGAGCCTGTCGGCTGCACCAACAGATGCAAGCCACCGCCATCGCTATGCTTCTTCGGCCGGTCGGCCGGCTTGAGCGCGCGAATCTGAACGTCGGAGAGTGGCACCGGTCGATCCGTTTGTTGGTATCGGACCCTCGATGAGAGAGCGATTTAGAGCGGATACCAACGAATCTACCAACGCTATTGCCGGATGCCAACACACGCCGCTGGACGCTGCCGGACCTTCAGACAACAAAAAAGCCCGGAAATCCGGGCTTCTTGGCTCATTTCGGACTGTGCGAGACAGTGAAATGGTGCCCAGGAGAGGACTCGAACCTCCACGCCTCGCGGCACACGGACCTGAACCGTGCGCGTCTACCAATTCCGCCACCTGGGCAGGTGCGGCCCTCCACGTACGGTGCCGGCCGGGCGATGTCAATCAGTCCGGCGCATGCTTTTGTGCATTCATTGGGGGTTTCACACGGTTGTCCACTGCAGGTGCCTGGAAAGGGCCTGCGGGCGCTGTCCGTGGGCATAGACCAAGGGCCACGAACGGCTCCGGGGGCCGTCTCCGGTTGCGGGCGGCACGGCGCGGCGCGGACGGTTTCCGTCGTTGCGGCGGATGCGACCAAGAAGCCCGACAAAGAGGCACCCCTGGTCATTTATCCCGGGCGCCCGATGTTCTAGAGAAGAGCCGAATGCGAAGCGAGGCGGCCGCGGCCGCGACCCGCGCGAGGAGAAGTGAGCGATGAACGAGGTCCGCAACGACAGGCTTGTGACGGTGTTCGGCGGCGCCGGCTTTCTCGGCCGCTATGTCGTGCGCCAGCTCGCCCGGCGCGGCTGGCGCATCCGCGTCGCCGTGCGCCGGCCCGACCTTGCCGGCCACCTGCAGCCTCTCGGCAATGTCGGCCAGATCAAGCCGATCCAGGCGAACGTGCGCTACCGCGACTCCATCGATGCGGCGATCCATGGCTCCGACGCGGTGGTGAACCTCGTCGGCATCCTCGCCGCCTCCGGCCGCCAGTCCTTTTCCGCCGTGCAGGCCTACGGGGCCGGGCAGATCGCCGAATCGGCGAAGGAGCACGGCCTCGACCGGATCGTGCAGATCTCGGCCATCGGCGCGGACGCCGGTTCCTCCTCCGCCTACGCCCGCTCCAAGGCCGAGGGCGAGCAGGCGGTGCTCGAGGCACTGCCCGCGTCCGTGGTGATGCGCCCGTCCATCCTGTTCGGGCCCGAGGACGACTTCTTCAACCGGTTCGCGCAGATGGCGCGCCTGTCGCCGGTGCTGCCGCTGGTGGGACCGGACACCCGCTTCCAGCCGACCTTCGTGGCCGATGTCGCCGAGGCGATCGCCCGTGCGGTCGAGGGTGAGGCCAGGCCGGGAACGATCTACGAGCTCGGCGGGCCGCAGGTGAAGACCTTCCGCGAACTGATGCAGCTGATGCTGGAAGAGATCGACCGGCCGAAGAAGCCGATCGTCGCCATTCCGTTCGGCATGGCGAGCATGCAGGCGAAGGTGCTCAGCCTCCTGCCGAAGCCGCCGCTGACGCCGGACCAGGTGGAGCTCCTGAAGTCCGACAATGTCGTCTCCGAAGCCGCCCGGTCGGAGGGTCGGACCTTTGACGGGCTCGGCATCGTGCCGGACACGCTTGCCGCCATCCTGCCGACCTATCTGTGGCGCTTTCGCCCGAGCGGCGAATTCAGCCGCCAGCAGGCGGGCTGAGCCGGCCGCCCGGGAAGCCGCCGGCCCTCAGGGCTTGCGCGGCGGCAGCGGCGGATCGGTCTGAGGCAACGGCGCGAGCGCGGTTGTGCCGGTCGGGCTGGCTTGCGGCTCGGAGGACGGCGCCGGGGAGGCGGTGAGCTCGATCTGCTCCGGCTCGCGAAAACGGTCCTCGAAAGCCGCCTCGTCGAAGCGCGGCATGCCCCGCGCCAGCGTTTCCTCATTGCCGCCCGCCTCGGTGGGCGAGGGGACGATGGCCTTCAGCGCACCCGCGCTGGAGTTGCGCGGAGCCGGCACGAGGATCGGCCCGGCTCCGGCCGGGGCCGGGATGGAGGCGACCGATTCGGCCGGCAGCGGGCCCGCATCGCGCGGCTCGATGGCGGTGGAGGCCGGTGGCGCCGGCGCGGTGAGAAAGAGCGCGACCAGTCCGATCGTGCCGACCACGATGCGCCAGTAGGCAAACGGGGCGAAGCCGTAGCGCGAGACGAAATTCAGAAGCGTCCGCACCACGAAGATCGCGGCGATCAGCGCCGTGACGAAGCCGACAATGATGACCACCGCGTCGTCGGCGGACAGATAGTCCTTGTTCTTGTAGAGGTCGTAGGTGAAGGCGCCGGCCATGGTGGGCAGCGCCAGGAAAAAGGAAAACTCGGCGGCCGAGCGCTTGTCGGTGCCGAGCACCAGCGCGCCGCCGATCGTGGCGCCGGAGCGGGAGACGCCCGGCACCATGGCCAGCGTCTGGAAGCAGCCGATCGCGAGCGCCAGCCACACCGGGTAGGAGTAGGCGTCGGTGTAGCGGGGCTTGAGCTCCATCCGGTCGAGGGCGAGCAGGATGACGCCGCCAACGATCAGCGTGATGCAGATCAGGGTGGGCGATTCAAACAGCACCGTCTTGATGAAACCGTGCAGGAGCACGCCCAGTACCGCCGCGGGCAGGAACGCCACGACGATGCCGATCAGGAACCGTCGGGCCCGCGGATCCGTTGGAAAGGCCACGACCATGGCCCACAGCCGGCCGAAATAGACCGACAGGATGGCCAGGATCGCGCCGAGCTGGATCAGCACCTCGAACGTCTTGCCGGTGCTGTCGAAGCCGAGAAAGTGGCCAAGAAGGAGGATGTGACCGGTGGACGAGACGGGAATGAACTCGGTCAGACCTTCCACGACGCCGAGAATGACGGCGTTGACGATCGTATCTGCCTCCATGGGAACTCCGTGTCCGGCTGTCAGCTAAACTGGTCAAGCGAAGGAAAAGCAGGGTAAGGATGCGCCCGTCCGGATCGATGAGGGGCTGCCCCATCCTCGCCATGTCAGGGGTATTGGCTTCCGCGCACCCTGTCCGCCCCCCGGTTCGCGGGCCGAAGGAAACGGCCTGTTAACCTGTGAGACTCGATCGATTGCCCTCCGCCGCGAATCCTGCGGTGGCCAAGGGTCCCTCCTCCCCAGGCGCGACGCGCGAGATGTTCACCGTCTATCATCATCCGTTTTCTCCGTCCTGTCGTTTCGTCCGTCTGGCGCTCAGCGAGTACGAGACCCGCTTCGATCTGACGGTCGAGCAGGTCTGGCGCCCGCGCGAGGCCTTTCTGAAGCTCAATCCCGCCGGCGAGGTGCCGGTGGTGGTGGAGAACGAGGGTCCGCCGCTGTGCGGTGCCGCGGTCATTATGGAGTATCTGGAGGACACGCGCGGCTTTGCGGCCGGCAAGCGCCGCCTGATGCCCGATCATCCCGACGCGCGCGCCGAGGTGCGGCGGCTCACGGAGTGGTTCCTCTCCAAGTTTCAGGAGGAGGTCTCGGGCCCGTTCGTCAGCGAGCGCATCTACAAGGTGGAAATGCCGCCCTCGGCCGGCGGCGGCGCGCCGGATTCCGCGTCGCTGCGCGCCGCGCGGACCAACATGCGTCACCATCTGCGCTATCTCGGTTACCTGGTCGCCACCCGCGACTGGCTGGCCGGTGACACCATCACCTTCGCCGACCTGGCGGCGGCGGCGGCGCTGTCGTCGGTCGACTATCTGGGGGAGGTGCCCTGGCAGGAAGACGAGGCGGCGCGGGCTTGGTATGCTCGCATGAAGTCGCGCCCATCCTTCCGCCCCATTCTCGGCGAGAGTGCCCGCGGCGTCAGGCCGGCCCCGCACTACGCCGACCTCGACTTCTGAGCCGATGCGGGCGGCGCAGGCGCGCCGGACCCGACAAAAAAGTCATGAGCCGGGGAAAGACGGAGTGCCCGAACCCGTTGTCTCATATGGACATGATCGCAGACCCCGTAAGGACCCACGAAGCGGCAGCCGAACCGCGCCTGACCGCGTTCGTGAAGGACCGCGCGCTGGCGGCCGGGTTCGATGCGGTCGGGATTGTCCGCGCAGACAGCGTGCCGGCGGTGCTGGGCGAGCGGCTGGAGGCCTTTCTGAGTGCCGGACGCCATGGCTCCATGGGCTGGCTGGAGGAAAAGGCCGGCTGGCGCCGCCACCCGAACGCGCTCTGGGCGGAGGCCCGCTCGGTCATCATGGTGGCGCTCAACTACGGACCGGACACCGATCCGCTGGCATCGCTGGAGCGCCGCGATCGGGCGGCCATTTCCGTTTATGCCCGCAACCGCGATTATCACGACGTCATCAAGGGTCGGCTGAAGAGGCTCGCCGGCCAGGTGGTGGCGCGTGCCGGGGGCGATGTGAAGGTCTTCGTCGACACGGCGCCCGTGATGGAAAAGCCGCTGGCTGCCCTGGCCGGGCTCGGCTGGCAGGGCAAGCACACCAATCTCGTCTCCCGCGAACACGGCTCCTGGCTGTTTCTCGGGGCGATCTTCACCACCGCCGAGCTGGATGCCGACACGGCGGAGGTCGATCATTGCGGCTCGTGCCGGCGCTGCCTGGATATCTGCCCGACCGATGCCTTCCCGGCGCCCTATCAGCTCGACGCGCGCCGCTGCATCTCCTACCTGACCATCGAGCACGCGGGGCCGATCCCGCACGAGTTCCGCCGGGCGATGGGCAACCGCATCTATGGCTGCGACGACTGCCTGGCGGTCTGTCCGTGGAACAAGTTCGCGGCCGTCACCCGCGAGGCGAAACTCGCCGCCCGCGACGATCTCGTGGATCCGCCGCTCGACGAGCTGGCGCGGCTGGACGACGCAGGCTTTCGCGCGCGGTTCTCCGGCTCGCCCATCAAGCGCATCGGCCGCAACCGGTTCGTCCGCAACGTGCTGATTGCCATCGGCAATTCCGGCCGTCCGGATCTCGCGGAGATTGCCGGTCCGCTGACCAGCGATCCCGATCCGGCCGTCGCCGACGCCGCCGAATGGGCGCTGTCGGAACTCGCCTCCCGCGACAGCGGGACGGAAATCTGCGCATCCTGTGCGCCTCACCAATCCCATCCCATCCAGTGACCCAGACGGGAGGTTGTACGTGCCGTTCACGACATCCGAGCCCCATTCCGACGCCGACGACACCCGCGAGGCACCGCAGATGCGGCTGGTCTGCCTCGGCTTCGGCTACAGCGCGAACGCGCTGGTCGAGCTGCTCGACACGCGCCGGATCGACGTGACCGGCACGACGCGGGATCCGGAGAAAGCGGATTCGCTGCATCGCCGCAGCATCCGCACGGTCCTGTTCGACGGGTCGAAGCCGTCGCCGGCGCTGGCCGACGCGATCCGCCACGCCACCCACATCGTCGTGTCGGCCGGGCCGAGCGAGCAGGGCGATCCGTTCCTCTGGCACCACGAGCGCGATATCGTGAACGCCGAGGGGCTGAAGGGCGTCGCGTATCTCTCCACCATCGGCGTCTACGGCAACCACGAAGGCGCGCTGATCGACGAGCGGACCTCGTGCATCCCGACCACCGAGCGCGCCATGTGGCGGCTGGCGGCGGAGGACGCGTGGATGGCCTGCGGCAGCCGGGCCGGCGCGCCGGTGTCGCTGCTGCGGCTTGCCGGCATCTATGGTCCCGGCCGCAACCAGCTGAAGCAGCTCGCCGAGGGCAAGGCCAAGCGGATCATCAAGCCGGGGCAGATCTTCAACCGCATCCACGTGGACGACATCGCCCGGGTGATCGAGCGCGTCCTGGAGCGGCCGGCATCGCGCATCTACAACGTCGCCGACAACAAGCCGTGCCCGCCGCAGGAGGTGGTGGAGTACGCCGCCGAGCTGATGGGGGTGGAGCCGCCGCCCGAGGTGCCGTTCGAGGAGGCGAACCTGTCGCCGATGGCGCGCACCTTCTACGGCGACGTGAAGCGGGTTTCAAACCGCCGTCTCCATGACGAGCTTGGCGTGCGGCTGGAATACCCTACCTATCGGGAGGGGCTGAAGGCGCTTTGGGAGACCGGCCGCTGGAAGGGCTGACGGCCGGCCTTGAGCCGGGCGCCACAGCAGAAGCGAGGACGGCGATGACGACGATCAAGCGGATGCGGAGCCTGGCGGTGGCCGGAGCAACGGCGGTCATGCTCGTGGCCGGCCCCAGTCTGGCGCACGCCCAGAGCTACGAGCAGCAGCGCATGCAGAACCAGACCTACCAGTCGCAGCAGAATCTGCAGCGCTCGTCCGACCAGCTCAACCGCAGCCTCCAGAACTCCGAGAGCCAGATCAACAATCGCGCGAACACCCAGAGCCTGCAGCAGCGTCAGACGATCCAGAACATGCAGCAGAACCTGCAGCCGCGCCTGAACAACGGCCTCAACACGCGCTGATATCTCCGGGCGGGAATGTCCGGGGGGTGGCGCGAACGGGCGGTTAGGCCCGGCCGGATCAGCTCAGCCGGGCGCGCAGGAACGATTGGATGGAGTAGGTGCCCCAGTCGCCCATGGTGGCGCGGGCCTGCCGATAGGATTCCACGATTTTCGCCGATAGCGGATCCCTGGCGGCGATGGTGTCGTAAAGGCCGTTGGCGATGGGCTCGGCCGCCGCAAGGATGTCGGCCGGCACCAGACGCACCTCGGTGCCGCCTTCCCGCAGAGCCTTGAGGCTTTCGGCGTTGCGCCAGCCGGCTTCCGAAAGCGCCCGTGCGTGCTCCTGGGCACAGGCCGCGGCGACGGCGGCCTGGAGATCGACGGGGAGGGCGTCGTAGACGCCGCGGTTGATGATCGCCTCGCCGGTGCCGTTCGGCTTGTTGAAGCCGGGGCCGTAGTAGAATTTCGCCACCTTGGGCATGCCCAGCGAAGTGTCGGAATAGGGGCCGAGCAGTTCCGCCCCGTCGACGACGCCGGACTGGAGTGCGCCGAACACTTCGGAGGTCGGCATGCCCACCGGCGTGGCGCCGAGCTCGCGCAGGATGTCGGCGCCGAGGCCGACGATGCGCACCTTCAGCCCGACCAGGTCTTCCTTCGTCTCAAGCGGCCGGTTGTACCAGCCCGCCATGTTGAACTCGGTGTTGCCCGCCATGAACGGCTTCACGCCGAAGTCCGCGTAGAGCTCGTCCCAGAGCGCCTGGCCGCCGGCGGCGTCGATCCAGGTCATGTGCTCGCGCGGGGTCAGGCCGAAGGGCGCGGTAGTGAACAGCGGCGCCGAGGGCATCTTGCCGGTCCAGTAGATGGCGGCGGTGTGCGCCATGTCGGCAGTGCCGTTCTGGACCGCGTCAAAGGTCTCCAGCGCGGGAACGAGCTCCCCGGCGGCGAAGACCTTCACCTGGAGACGCCCGCCGGACAGCTGGCCGATGGCTGCCGCGACGCGCTCGGCGGAGACACCGGGACCCGGCAGATTCTTCGGCCACGAGGTGACCATGCGCAGCGTCTGCGTGCCTTGCGCGATGGCGGGCCGGGCCAGCGCGCCGGTGGCGCCGGCGGCCGCGGCGGCGCCAATGATGGCGCGGCGGGTGAGCTTGGATGCCGGATCGGTCATGTCGATCCTCCTTGCCAGAACGCGTGGAAGTGATGGACGGGACCGCGACCCTTGCCGATGGCGAGGCTGTCGGCCTGCTTCAGGGCGGCGGTCAGATAGGCCTTGGCGGCCTCGACGGCATCGGGAAGGGCGAGGCCCTTCGCCAGTCCGGCCGCGATCGCCGAGGACAGCGTGCATCCGGTGCCGTGGGTGTTCTTCGTATCGATGCGGGGTGCGACGAACCAGCGGGCGGCGCTGCCATCCCGGGTGACCAGCACGTCGGCGGAGTCCGCGCCGCTGCCGTGGCCGCCCTTCAGGAGAACGGCGCGGGGTCCGAACTCCAGAAGCCGCCGTGCCTGCGCCTCCATCTCTTCGGTGGTGGCGGCCTCGCCCGTATCGAGCAGCTTGGCCGCTTCCGGCAGGTTCGGCGTGATGACGAGCGCGCGCGGCAGGAGCACATCGCGCACGCCGACAACGGCGTCCTCGTCGAGAAGCGGATCGCCGGAGGCGGCGACCATAACCGGGTCGAGGACCACGGTGCGCGCGCCATGAGCGTCCAGCGCCGCGCCGACGGTCTCTATCACCACCGGCTTGGACAGCATGCCGATCTTCACCGCATCGACGCTCAGGTCGTCGAAGACGGCGTCGATCTCGGCACGGATGAAGTCGGCCGGCACGTCGTGGATCGCGCGAACGCCTTGCGTGTTCTGCGCGACGAGGGCGGTGATCGCGGAAGCCCCGTGGACGCCGAGCGCGGCGAAGGCCTTCAGATCGGCCTGGATGCCGGCGCCGCCGGAGGGGTCGGTTCCGGCAATGGTGAGCGCGGTCGGCGTGGTCATGAAAGAGCGATCTCCCGGGAGGCAAGGGCGGTGTCGACGAGGACGCGGAGTTCGGTCGCCGCGGCGGCCGGATCGGGCGCCTTGGACACCGCGGAAATGATGGCGACGCCGCCGGCGCCGGCGCGGATCGTGGCCTCCGCGTTACCGGCATTGATGCCGGCGATGGCGACGCGGCCGATGTGTGGGGCGCGGGCGCGAAGGCTCGCGCAGATCGCGGCAAGGCCGTCGACGCCGATCGGGGCGTTCTTGTTCTGCTTGCTGGTCGTCGTGTAGACGCCGCCGATGCCGACATAGTCGACGAGGTCGGCCGGGACGGCGGCCGCCTCGTCCATGGACCGGACGGTGAGCCCCAGGATCGCGTCCGGCCCGAGCAGTCGGCGGGCATCGTCCGGTGCCATGTCGGTCTGGCCGACGTGGACACCCTCGGCGCCGGACGCCAGTGCGACGTCGATCCGGTCGTTGATCAGAAGCGGCACGCCGGAGCCCGCGATGGCGGCACGGATGGCCCGGGCGGTGTCCACCATGGCGCCCGTCTCCGAGAGCTTGTCGCGATACTGGAAGAGGGTGGCGCCCCCCTTCACCGCCTCGCGGGCCAGGTCGGCAAGCGGCCGGCCGTCGCTGTGTTCGGGATCGAGGAGGACATAGACGCGCAGATCAACCACGGCTGAGACTCGCATGGCGTTCGATGGTTTCAGGGTCGATGGCGCCGATCTCGTCGATAAGGCGCACGGCGAAGGTGCCCGGTCCGGGCTCGCCCTCGGCCGCTCGTTCGGCGGCAACGCCCCAGGCGACGGTGGCGGCGGTGGCGGCAAGCAGGGAATCGGGCTCGACGGCCCGGCAGGTGGCAATCAGGGCGGAGAGGGCGCAGCCGGTGGCGATCATCCGGGCGAGCAGCGGGTGGCCGTTGTCGACGAGCACGGTGCGGTGCCCGTCCGACAGGCTGTCGCGGGCCCCGGTGACGGCAACAACAGTGCCGTCACTGCCGAGATGCGGAAAGAGGGCGGCCATCTCGGCGGTGTTGCCGCGCACGATGGCCGGTTGCGACTTGAGGAGCCGCAGGGCGAAGGCGCGCCGGGTGGCGACCCGATTGACCTTCACCGGATCCAGCACCCAGGGCTTGCCGTGGTCGCGGGCCGCGGCAACGGCCACCTCGATGCCGGCGCGGCGTTCCGGATCCAGTGTGCCGAGATTGACCAGCACCGCATCGGCGCTTTCCACCAGCGCAGCCACCTCGTCGGCGTGGATCGTCATGGACGGCACGGCGCCGAGCGCGGTGAGCACGTTGGCGGTGAAGTTCTGGGCAACAGTGTTGGTGATGCAGTGGACCAGCGGCGCCCAGTCGCGCACGCGGACGATGACGTCGCCGACGGCAATGGCGTCGATCCGGTCGGAGTGGGGCGCGCTCATGGCCGCACGGGCCTTTCGGCCGCGTGTGTCCGCGGAAGTGGGCGCGTCTCGGAAATGGGGGGAGCGTGAAGCGCGGTGGTGCGTGTCGTCATCTCAATCCCTCCGCCGGCATGACCCGGATCAGGTTCAGAAGGGTTGGCGCGGATCGCCTCTCAGCCCGGTCGGGCACCCCTTTGAGACAGTGCGACAGACTTAATCGCCGTCACGACCGCGCGCAAGGGGCGAGCCACCCGGCTAAGCAACCTGGCGGCACGCGAACGCAAAAGGGCCGCCCCGGAGGGCGGCCCTGAAGGCGTCGCGAAACCGCAGAAAGGCTGCGATCAGCGCGAGTAGAACTCGACCACCAGGTTCGGTTCCATCTGCACCGGGTACGGCACATCGCCAAGGGCGGGAACGCGGTTGTAGGTGGCGGTCATCTTGGAGTGATCGGCGTCGATATAGTCCGGAACGTCACGCTCCGGCAGGCCGACGGCCTCCAGCACCAGGATCATGTCCTTGGAGCGCTGGCGCACCTCGATCACGTCGCCGATCTTGCAGCGGTAGCTCGGGATGTTGACCTTGCGGCCGTTCACCATCACGTGGCCGTGGTTCACGAACTGACGCGCGGCAAACACGGTCGGCACGAACTTGGCACGGTAGACGAGGGTGTCGAGGCGGCTCTCGAGCAGGCCGATCAGGCGCTCGGAGGTGTCGCCCTTCAGGCGCACGGCCTCGTCGTAGATCTTGCGGAACTGCTTCTCGGCGATGTTGCCGTAGTAGCCCTTCAGCTTCTGCTTGGCGCGCAGCTGCACGCCGAAGTCGGACAGCTTGCCGCGGCGGCGCTGGCCGTGCTGGCCGGGGCCGTACTCGCGCTTGTTGACCGGGCTCTTCGGGCGACCCCAGATGTTCTCGCCCATACGGCGATCGAGTTTGTACTTCTGCGAATGGCGCTTCGACATGAAAGCGGTGTCCTTCGTTTAGGGTGTTCTGGAAAGAACGATGGACACGCCCCCCTCCTCTGCCCGGATGACCGGACCGACAGGGACGAGACGAGAAGCCCGTCTCGCGTCCCACGGGTGCGTGAATTCCGCCAGCGTTGCCGCCGACGAAGGGCGTCAGATAGGCGATCGGGGCGGTGAAGTCAATTCACGGCGTCCGCGCCGCCGGCGGGAGCGAGCAAACCGTCCGGATCGATCCCGATGGTGACCGTGTCTCCCGGAGAGTAGGGGCGGATGCCGGGCGCGTGAGCGACGAGCCGTTCGCCGGCTGGGCCTTCCAGGTCGAGCCGCTGGCGCGAGCCTTCGAACAGGGCGTTGGTGACGCGGAAGGCCAGGCCGCCGTCCTGGCCGACGATGGCCGCCTCGGGCCGGAAGGCGAGAACGGTTTCCCCGTCCGGCCGGCCGGGAACGGGAAGGGTGCCGGAAGCGGTGGTGAAGACGCCGTGCTCGACGCGGCCGGAGAGCCGGTTCACCGGACCGAAGAAGCCGGCGACATAGTCGCTCTGCGGCCGGTAGTAGACGTCGCGGGGCGCGCCGACCTGGGCGATGCGGCCCTTGTCCATCACAACCAGCCGGTCACCGAGCGTCAGCGCCTCGGCCTGGTCATGGGTGACGTAGAGTGCGGTGGCGCCCTGGGCCTTGATCATCGCCGCGATCTCCGCGCGCAGACCCTCGCGCAGCCCGGCGTCCAGCGCGGTCAGCGGTTCGTCGAGCAGGATCATGCCGGATCCGGGTGCGAGCGCCCGGGCGAGCGCCACGCGCTGGCGCTGGCCACCGGAGAGCTGATCGACACGGCGGCCAGCAAACTCCTCAAGCCGCGCGGTGGCGAGAAGCTCGGCCACGCGCTCGTCCCGCCTTTTTCGCGACCAGCCCTGGACGCGCAGCCCGTAGCCGATGTTGCCGGCGACCGACATGTGCGGGAACAGGGCATAGGACTGGAAGACCATGCCGACGCCGCGCTTCTCAATGGGCAGGGCGGTGACGTCCCTTCCATCGAGGAGAACCCTGCCGCCCTCGTCGGGACGATCCAGGCCGGCGACCATGCGCAGAAGCGTGGTCTTGCCGCAGCCGGACGGGCCGAGCAGCACGACAATCTCGCCGGCATCCACCCTCAGGTCGACCGGCGACAGCGCCCGGGTGCCGTCGGGGTAGGTCTTGGCGCAGCCTTGCAGGCGAAGCTCCTTGCCGCTCATGCCGCGCTCCTTACCCGCGGGCGCACCAGCTCGGCGATGGCCATGACGGTGCAGGCCAGCGCGATCAGAACGATCGACATGGCGGCGGCGGCGGGCAGATCCGAGCCGGAGTCGGAGATCTTGGAGTAGAGGACCATCGGGAGGATTGCGATCTGGGTTCCGGAAAGGGCGAGCGCGGTGCCGTAGGCGCCCAGCGCCACGGCGGCGCACAGGGCGAACGCCACGAGGCAGGCCGGCGCCACCTGGGGCAGGAGGATGTCACGGAAGGCGCGGAAGCGCGACGCGCCCAGGGCGCGGGCGGCCTGGAGCTGCTCGGTCTCGAAGTTGGCGACCACGGGGAAGATGACCAGCACCGCGCGCGGAATGAGATAGTAGCAGTAGGCGATGGCGAGGCCCGCCGGCGTGTAGATGAGTCCGCCGACCACGGCCGGATCGGCGCCGAGATCGGCCAGCAGCATGGTGACGAAGCCGGAGCGGCCGAACACCAGGATGAAGCCGTAGGCCACCACCAGGCCCGAGAAGGAGAGCGGTACCGCGATCACGGTGAGAAGGGCGGTGCGCGCGGTCGGGGACAGGCGCGCGATGTGCAGCGCCACGGCAAGCCCCACGGCGGTGGAGACGGCCGGGGCCAGCGTGCCCAGCACGGCGCTGCCCACCAGACCGTGCCAGAAGACGGGGTCGGCGGTCAGCCGGCCGAACGCGGAGCCGCCGTCGGAAAAGGCTTCCGTCACGACGCCGAACAGCGGCCAGGCCAGGAACACGACGAGAAAGGCGCCGGCGGGAACCGCCAGCGCCCATTTCAGAAGCGGCGCGCGCATCAAGGCCTCCGCGCGCCGCAGGAGTGGGCTCGTGTCATTGGGCGAGAACGGCCTTCGCCCACGCCGCGTCGATTTCCGGCTTCATCGCCTTGGCCTTGGCCACGTCGAGCGGCTGCAGCTGCGGGGCGGCCGGCATGGCCTCGGCGACGCTCTCCGGCAGAGTCACGCCCGGCACCGACGGACGCACGTAACCGTCGGCGAAGCGGGCCTGGCCTTCGTCGGTCATGATGAAGTTGAGCCAGAGCTTGCCGGCGGCCGGGTTCGGGCCGTCCTTCACCAGGCTGATGGCATAGGGGGCGGCGGCGGAGGCCTCTTCCGGGATCACCACGGCGACGGCGTCGCCCATGCCGTCCTTGTACTTGGCCTTCAGCCCGTCGTTCTCGTAGCCGATGTAGATCGGGATCTCACCCTTGAGGAACTGGGCGTAGGGCGTGGTGCCGACGGTGCGCATGACGTTGCCGGACTCGTGCAGCTTGGCGAGGTAGTCGATGCCCGGCTGGACGTCGTCCATGGAGCCGCCGTTGCCGAGCGCCGCTCCGAACACCACGACCTGGCCCTGACCGGTGGAGCGCGGGTCGAGATAGACGATGGAATTCTTGTACTTCTCGTCGAGGAGATCGGCCCAGCTCTGCGGCACGTCCTCGACGAGGTTGGTGTTCACCAGGAAGGCGACGTTGAGGGTGTGGATGGTGAACCACTTGCCTTCCGGATCCTTGAACGGCTCCGGCAGCTTGTCGAAGTTCACCGGCTGGAAGGGCGCGACCACGTCCTTCTCGGCAGCGTCCAGCGCGGAGCCCGCGAAGTAGTAGGCGGTGTCGGCCTGCGGCCGGTTCTTCGCCTTCTCCAGGGCAACCACCGTCGCGGCGGAGCCGAGGTCGTTGTAGACCATTTCGACGCCCGGATAGCGCTCCTTGAAGGCCTTGAACTGGGCCGCCCAGTTGGCCCAGGTCGGGCCAGTGTCGAAGGACACGACCATGCCTTCCTCGGCGGCCTGGTCGTAGAGCGACTGCTCGCCGTCATAGAGCGGCGCACCGTCGAAGGCGTGGGCGGACGTGGCGAGAGCGAAGGCCGCGACGGCCGTGACTGCAAGCGACTTCATGCGGGGGTCTCCCTGTGTGTGGCCGCGGACAGCGTTGCCGCGGCGGTTCCGGTGAGAAGGGACAGGACGAGAAGGATGACGGTCGCCGCGCAGGCAAAGCCCGTGGCGCCGTAGAAGGCCTGGAGCAGGACGATCGGGTAGGTCCGGTCCAGGAAGCCGGCGATCAGGTTGGAGAGCTGGAACTCGCCGATGGAGATGGCGGCGACCGTGACGAGCCCGGTCAGCAGGCTGGTGGCGGAGACCGGCACGATGATGTCGAAGAACCGCCGCCAGAAGCCGGCGCCCAGCGATCCCGCGGCCGCTTCCATCTCGCCGAGCTTCAGCGCCGCCATGTCGTTCATCAGCGTGGCGACCAGATAGGGCAGCGTCAGAAGCACGTGGCCGGCGACAAGAAGCGAGAAGGATCCGAGCCAGGGGGTCAGTGCAGTGGAGAAGGCGATGATGAAGCCGAAGCCCAGCGTGATCTCGGGGGCTGCGACCGGCACCAGCATCAGCAGCCTCACCACTCGAGAGGCGCTCTGGCGTCCGGTCGTCACGGCGGCGTAGGCGAGCGGCAGGCCTATCAGGGCGGCGACCACGCAGGTGGTGCCGGTGACGCGCAGGCTGGTCCAGAAGGCGCGCACGAAGCTCGGATCGTCGAGCACGGCGCGGAACCATTGCCCGGTGAAGCCGGTGGGCAGCAGCGTGTTGGTCCAGCTTTCGCCGAGCGAGCCGACGGCCAGGAGCGCAATCGGCAGCGCCAGATAGACGAGATACGCCCAGGTGACGAGCGCCATCCTTGCCTCCCCCCTCGTGATCGAGTTCTTACATAACCCGATCTGGTGTAAGTTTTATGACGTCAGCCTGACGGGCGCCTCTGCTTCGGTCTCCGCGGTCGAGTCGGTTCCTTCCAGCGCCAGCAGGTGGCGCGCCAGCCGGTCGATGGCGGCGTCGGTATCGCTGCAGGTGACCGCGCCGGCAACCTCCGGGGCGCCCTCGAGCGCCAGCACCAGGCGCCGCCACTGCAGGCCGTAGGCGATTTCCGACAGGGTGCCGTAACCGCCGCCGACCGCGATGAGGGCGGTGCAGGCGCGCGCCAGGATGGCGTTGCGGGCGGCGCCGATGCCGGTGGCGATGGGAATGGCCACGTAGGGGTTGGCGCCGGTCCATTCCTCGTCGGGCAGCAGGCCGATCGGCTGTCCGCCGGCTTCCAGATTGCCCTGGCAGGCGGCTTCCATGACTCCGCCCTTGCCGCCGCAGGCCATCTGCAGGCCGAGCTGGCCGAGGGCGTGGCCGACCTCGTAGGCGACCTCCTTCTGGCGCGGCTTCGGCTCGCGGGGGCCAATCACGCCGACCGGAATCCGGCGCACCCTGGAGCCGGCCATGACGAGTTTCACGCCCTCCCTGGCGCCGACGGTGGTCAGCCCGGCCGGGGCGTCGTCCGCGACCCAGGCGGCGGTCCAGGGGTCGAAGCGCTCGTTTCCTCGCCAAAGTGTGCCGTCGTCGCTACGCTTGAGCAGTGGCATGCGCGATCTCTTTTGTGGTAACTCGGGGTGCTGATGAGCGAAATCTTACATGATCCGGACGTGATGGGCGAGCGGCGAGAGCGAATTCTGTCAGCCTTGCAGGATGCGGGCTTCGTGACCATCGACGGGCTTGCCCAGCGGTTCGGATGTTCGGCGCAGACGGTGCGCCGCGATCTCATCGCAATGGAACAGCAGGGGCTTCTGAAGCGGTTCCACGGCGGCGCGGGACTGGCGGAAACGGTGGCCCGCCCGAGCTACTCGGCCAAGCAGGAGATCAACCCCGCGGGCAAGGGCGCCATCGGCCGGGCAGCCGCCGAGGTGGTGCGCGACGGCGAAACGGTGCTGTTCGACGTCGGCACGACCGTGGAGGCGGCCGCGACCGCGCTGCGCGCGCGGCTCGATGACGGAAGGCTGTCGGATGTCCGCGGGATCTGCGTGGCGCTCAACGCGGCCATGATCCTGGCCGGTGCGCCGGGAATCACGGTGGAGGTGCTGCCGGGCGAGGTGAACACGCCGGACGGCGCCATCACGGGCGCCGCCGCGGTGTCGGCGTTGCGCGATATCCGGCTCGACCACGCCTTTCTCGGCGTCTCGGCGTTCGACGCTGAAGGCGCGGCCTGGGACTTCGATTCCGCCAAAGTGGCGGTGAAGCGCGCGGCGATCGACGCGGCCAAGGATGCCTGGGCGCTGGCCGATGCCGGCAAGTTTTCGCGGACCGCCGGCCGGCGGGTGTGCGGGGCGCGGCAGCTGCGCGGCATCATCACCGATCGCGCCCCCCAGGCGGATCTCGCCGAGGCCTTCGAGCTTGCCGAGTGCGCCGTCGTGGTGGGGTGAGGCCGACGCGGCGGACAGGATCCGCCGCGCCGTTGCTTTCGGATCAGCGCCGGGCAGATGCCGCCTGCGCCGCCCGGTACTCTGACTGGCGCTCCAGCATCCAGCCCGGATACTCCGCCGGCAGCGCCGTGACGGCATCAATGGCGGCGAGATCGTCGGCGGACAGTTCCAGGTCTACCGCGCCGAGGTTGTCGGTGAGCTGCTCGACCCGCTTGGCGCCGACGATGACGCTCGTCACCACCGGCTGATGCAGCAGCCACGCAAGCGCCACCTGCGCGACGCTGGCCGCCTTTTCCTGCGCGATGCGGCGCATGACGTCGATGGCATCGAAGGCGCGGTCCCGGTTGACCGGCGGGAAGTCGAAATTCGCCCGGCGGCCGTCGCCGGAGGTCTGGTTGTCGCGGTCATATTTGCCGCTGAGCAGGCCGCCGGCGAGCGGGCTCCACACCATCAGCCCCATCTTCTCAGACGTCAGCATCGGCACGATCTCGCGCTCGAGGTCGCGTCCGGCGACTGTGTAGTAGGCCTGCAGCGAGCGGAACGGCGCGAGGTTCTTGCGCTCGGCGATGCCGAGAGCCTTGGCGATCTGCCAGGCCGCCCAGTTGGACACGCCGACATAGCGGACGTGGCCGTGGCGGACGAGGATGTCGAGGGCCTCCAGGGTTTCCTCGATGGGCGTCAGCGGATCGAAACCGTGGATCTGGTAAAGGTCGATGTGATCCAACTGCATCCGCTTCAGGCTCGCCTTCGCCTGGTCGAGGATATGGTAGCGCGACGCGCCGCGCTGGTTGGGTCCTTCGCCCATCGGGCCGAGCACCTTGGTGGCCACGACCACCTGATCGCGCGGCACGCCGATATTCTTGAGGGCCTGGCCTGTGATCTCCTCCGAGAGGCCCTCGGCATAGACGTTGGCGGTGTCGATGAAGTTGATGCCGGCGTCGAGCGCGGTGCGTAGAAGGTCGTCGGCGTCCTGCTGCTGAACGGCACCGATGGCGCGCCACATGCCTTCGCCTCCGCCGAAGGTCATGGTGCCGAGGCACAGCTCGGAGACGTAGAGGCCGGTCTGTCCAAGGGGATTGTACCGCATGTCTGATTCCATCCGTTGCTTGGCGGGGATCGACCGGGCCCTTCAGCCGCCCCGGACGGGGACCGACACCCTGACCGGGTGCGGAGTTCGTCCATTCCGGAGACCGGGCGGGGCCGAACGGGCCATGTCGACTGGATGGAAGATGAGGGCGAAGGCCGGTGCGCCGTTAGACGGATCTTGCCGTATTCTTGCACGATCCTCTCAATGCCGTGACGTCGGGGTGGCGCGGGGCGCCACGCATGACACATGATCGGCGGGTCAAGCGCTGGAGATCGACATGGCTGACAGAGAGGATTTGGCAACGGCGATCGGCCGGTTCTGCCCGGATGGCCGGCAGACCACCGAGCTGCCGCGGGTCACCCTGATCAACACCGGTGAACCGACGCTGCCGTCGCCGACGCTCTACAAGCCGCTGGTGTGTTTCGTGGCGCAGGGCGCCAAACGCGTCGTGGTTGGCGAGCGCGTGGTGCAGTACGACGCCGGCACCTATCTCGTGGTTTCCCTCGACATGCCCGTGAGCGCCGAAATCCACGGAGCGAGCGAGCAGAAGCCGTACCGGGCCGTCAGCCTGCAACTGGACCGGGCGCTGCTGGCCGAGATTTTGCTCGACCTGCCGGACGAAGCCGCTCCGGCGAAAAGCGCAGAGGCGCTTGCCGTAAGCCGGATGACCGCCGAGTTCATCGATCCGATCCTGCGGCTGCTTGCCCTTCTCGACCGTCCGGAAGATATCCGGATGCTGGCGCCGCTCGTGGAGCGGGAGCTTCTCTACCGGCTCCTCCAGGGCGAGCAGGGCCATATCCTGCGCCAGTTCGTCCATGCCGACAGCCGGCTTTCGCAGGTGGGGCGCGCGATCGCCTATATGCGCGAGCGGTTCGATAGTCCGGTATCGATCGACACGCTGGCCAGGGTCGCCGGCATGAGCCCCGCAACCTTCCACCGCCACTTCAAGGCGGTCACCGCGATGAGCCCGCTTCAGTACCAGAAGCGGATTCGGCTGCACGAGGCCCGGCGCCTGCTGCTGGCGGACCGGGTCGAAGCCGCCCGCGCGGGTTTCTCGGTCGGCTACGAGAGCCCCTCCCAGTTCAGCCGCGAATATGCGCGCCTGTTCGGCGCGCCGCCCGCGCGCGACGTGGCGCGGCTGCGGTCGCTGCCTGTTGTCGAGGCACCGGAGGCCGTGCGGGTCTGACGATTCCCGCCGGTCGGGCCTGCGTCAGCGCTGGTGCGGGTCCGCCTTGCGCGCGGCTTCCCATTTCAGGGTCGCGCACGGCGCGCTCATGGTCCAGCGCAGGCCCTCGGGCAGGTAGTCGAGGGTGACCGTGGCGGCGAACGCAGCCGTCAGCTGGCGCTCGATGACCGTCGAGCCGAACCCCTTCCGGCTTGGCTCCTCGGCCGGCGGGCCACCAAGCTCGCGCCAGTGGATGGTCAGCCACGGGTCGCCGGTCTCCTGGGACGGCGCCTCGCTCCAGTCGATGACCACCTTGCCGTCCGGGACCGACCATGCGCCATACTTCACGGCGTTGGTCGCCAGTTCGTGGAACGCCATGCCGAGATTCTGAACGGCTTCCGGCTTGAGCGGGAAGTCCGGGCCGGCGGTGGCCAACCGGTCGTCGGTATCGATGAAATTCTGCAGGTGGCTGTGCACCAGCTGGTCCATCGACACGCGTGTCCAGTTCTCCGCCGTCAACAGGTCGATGGATCGGGCCAGACCCTGGAGCCGGCCGCTGACGGCCTGCTGGAACTCGTCCAGCGTGTCGCTCTGGCGGGCGGTCTGGCGCAGCATCGCCTGGATCACGCTGAGCAGGTTCTTGGTGCGGTGTGCCAGTTCGCGCATGACGAAGTGGAGCCGGTCCTCCGCCTCGGACCGGTCGAACGAGGCTTCGGAGAGGACGAGCGCGACCTCGTTCGCTTCGGTGATGCGCGTGGACACAGGGGCAACGATCTCGCCCCGCCCCAGGCGCTGGGCCATGTCGGCGATGGAGACGATGGAATTGCGCATCAGCCGGCCAAGAAGCAGCGCCGCGCCGATGGCGATGACCACCAGCACCAGGCCGCCGAGGATCAGCAGGCGCCACGTGGAGACCAGCGAGGCCTGGGCCGCGTTCACCGGTCCTGCGACGATCACGCTCCACGACCAGCCGGGAACCCGGGCGTAGCCGGCCAGCATGCCGGCATCAACATTGCCGCCGGAGATGGTGCCGCTGTAGGCGGACATCTCCGAGAGGATCTGCTCGTCGTAGCGCACGCCGGGCTCGCGGTCGTCGCTCGACACGATCACCTGGCCGCTGCCGTCCACCAGCGTCGCCGACCAGCCCGGCGGCAGGCCTTCGGGCTTGAGCAGCCTGCCGAGGGTCTCGACGTTCTGGGTCAGGATCAGGGCGGCGCCGCGTTGATCGAGCTCTTCCGGCAGCGGCATGGTGATGTTGAATACCCATTTTCCGCTGGTGCGCCCGAAAAAGACGTCGGAGGCCTCGATGGTGTTGGATTCGAGCGCGGCGTTCAGCGCCTCGAGATTGGACATGGGGCCGAGCTCGGTCCCGAAGGGAACCCGGGTGTTGAGCTGCTGCTGACCATCCTCGCCCACCAGGAGGAGGAACATCGAACTTGTGCGCAGGACCGACTGGGTCCGGTTGTGGAAGGTTTCCAGGTCGCCTTCGGCAAGCTCCTGCGCGGTCGCCAGCAGGCGCAGCGTGACCGACATGTCGTGGAGCTGGCGGTCCACTGTGGTTGAAAGAGCCTGCGCGTCTCGCACCGTGCGCCGTTCCAGCGCCACGCGCTCGCTGCTTTCCAGCTGGTCGAGCAGGATGACCACGAAGGCGAGCATGGGCAGCGCGACGGCCACCACCATTGCTATCAGGTAGAAGCCGATCGTCGCCGTCGGCAGCCTGCGGAAACCGCGTTTCACGTTCGATCCGCTTCGCGTGGAGCCTGTCGCCTGCCGGTTGATCTCGCCCGGGCGCTGCGACGGGACTCGCCTTGTTGATCTGGAGCGGCCGGTCGACGCGATGTCGTCACCCGATCGACCTGGGCCATGGGGTACCTGATGAAACGTAACCGACCGGGCGGGTTGTCAAACCACCCCGGCGGCGGTGCGGAGACGGTTCGACACCCGGTTTCCCGCCTGCGCAGGAAACCAGGGAGCGGACGGCAAACGGTCGATGCACTGTCATTGCGAACAACGTCCGAAATGTGGGCGCGGCACAATTAACTAAGACATGTTTTCGGGGTCTGCACAGGGTCTCGATCCGTCCTCGCGGGCCGGTCCAACCGGGCGAGGATGCGGTCGATCTCGTCGCTCCGCGGCCGACCGGCGGTGGACCGCGTCTGCAGGTCGGCGCGGGCGCGTGCCGGAGCCGGCGCCACCACCTCGCGGACACGGCGGGCGATCGCCGGTGCCGGGTCGATCCAGGCCACCGGCCAGGGCGCGATAGCCTCAAGTGGTTCCAGGAGAAGCGGGTAGTGGGTGCAGGCCAGCACGACGGTATCGGTGCGTCGGCCTCCGGTCTCGACGAAGCAGGCCCCAACGGCCGCCGCGAGCGCAGCCGCGTCGATCGGGTCGCCGCGCCCGTGAGCTTCGGCCAGGGCGGCGAGGTGCGGCGAGCCGACGAGGGTTATCTCGGCCGAGCCCGCGAAGCGGTCGATCAGCGCGCGCGTGTACTCGCGGCGCACGGTGCCGGGGGTCGCCAGCACGCTCACCAGACCGCTGCGGGTGCGCTCGGCTGCTGGCTTGACGGCGGGAACGGTCCCGACCACGGGAATCGCGAGGCGGGCGCGCAGGGCCGGGAGGGCGACCGTCGAGGCGGTGTTGCAGGCGATCACCGCGCAACGGGCGCCCGTCTCGGCGGCGGCGGTCGCGACGGTCTCCACGATGCGGGAGACCAGGGCGGCCTCGTCCTCCCAGTCGCCGTAGGGGAAGCCGGCATCGTCCACGAGATAGACCAGGTCCTCGCCCGGCATGAGATCGCGGATGGCTGCCAGCACCGTGGTTCCGCCCAGCCCGGAATCGAAGACCAGGATCGGCCCGGTCATTCCCGGGGCTCGTCCGTGTCCGGCGCGGCCGCCGGCACCTCTTCGGTGCGGGGGACCAGCTTGCCGCGCCGACCCTCCAGGTGCGCGATCACCCCGCGCAGGAGTCTGACCTGGGTGACGCCGAGGTCGGCATCCTGCAACACCGAGCGCAAGTTGCGCACCATCACCGGCCGCATTTCCGGCGGGCGGAAATAGCCGGTGGGCTCCAGCGCCGATTCCAGATGGTCGAAGAGGCCGATCAGATCCTGCTTGGAGGCTTGCGGCGCCGCCTCGGGCGTGGCGAAGGGAAGCGCTGCGCTGGTCTCCTGGCGGCGCCACTCGTAGGAGAACAGCAGCACGGCCTGGGCGATGTTGAGCGACGCGAAGCGCGGGTCCACCGGATAGGTCAGGATGGCGTCGGCCAGCGCGACCTCGTCGTTGGTCAGGCCCCAGCGCTCGCGGCCGAAGAGCACGCCGCAGGCGGTGCCGGCAGGCGGCGCGATCAGCCGGCCGGCCGCCTCTTCCGGGCCCAGCACTTCCTTCTGGAGGCCGCGTGCCCGCGCGGTGGTGGCGAAGACGAGGTTGAGGTCGGCGATCGCCGCCTCCGCGGTGTCGAACACCCGGGCCTTCTCGATCACGTGGACCGCGCCGGAGGAACTCGCGACGGCCTTTTCGTTGGGCCAGCCGTCTCGCGGCGCCACCAGCCGCAGGTCGTCCAGCCCAAAATTCGCCATGGCCCGGGCTGCGGTGCCGATGTTTTCGCCGAGCTGCGGCTCAACCAGCACGATGGCCGGTGGCGTCGAGGAGGCGGTGGGCTGGGAATCGGTATCGGTCATGGCGCGGATCATAGTGGAAGGACGGGGAGGGGAAATGGGCGATCAGCGGGCGGTTCGATGGCGGCGGCGACCCGCTTAGGCGGAGAAGTATGCTGCTATGCACCCAAGGGGACGGCCGGGCCAGACGAAAAACAGTTTCCCACCCAACCTTTTCTGCCCATCTCGGATGCTGGAAATTCCAGGATTTCCGGCAATTGATCAATACCGATGCAGTCGTTGCATGCCAGTCATGCAGGGATGCCGCTTGTTTGTGCAGCGCAAAAGGTCCAAATCAGGGTCCTCAGCTGATGGATGAACCGGGCCGCGTTCTCCTCCCTGCGGCCCGTCGATGAAGGCAGCTGTTCCCCTCTGGAAGGTGACGCGCGCGTTCGTCGCGCGCGAAACTGCCGGGCTCCTCTGGAGCCCGGCTTTTCTTTTTTCCGGGGTGGGTCACGGTCGCCCGGACCGGCTTCGGCCTGCGTCGCGGCCGTCGGTCGGGCAAGGCCCGACGCTCAGAGCGCCGCCCAGGCGACGAGCAGCAGCACGCACACGATCAGCGTCATTTCCGCCCTGAGCCGCGCGTACCAGTTCGGCGCGTGATCCTTCAGCGCGATCCAGATATCGAACAGCCCCTGCAGCAGGAACGCGATGGCCAGAACCATCAGCGCGATGCCGGGCGCGAACAGCACCGCCACCCAGCTCACCACCGCCGGGACGATGGAGAACAGGAGTTCGCGGTCGCGGAAGCGCGTGTCCGGAGCGGCAAGCGCCAGCCCCCAGTGCACCCCGCCGAGGAATGACAGGATCACCGCCGAGTAGCTTTTCAGCGCGCCGGACACGAAATCCCCCGACAGGCCGCCGACCGATCCGATCCACAGCAGGACGGCGCCCGCGACGAACGGGATGGCGCCGGCCAGGGCCAGCGTGCGCGCCAGATGCGGGACGCCTGTCCTGGGCGGCAGGCCGCCGGTGGCTCCGGATTTCGTCGACATGGATTTCCTCCCGGGTTTACGGCTGCGCGGGCGCCGGCGCGATCAATCCCTGCGGAACACGACGCCGCCCAGCCAGCCGGTGAAGACGGCGATGATGACCACGGCCAGACCGTAGAGAAGCGAGTCGTCCTGGGCGAAGACATACATGCTCTGCTCGAAGCCGCTCTTCGCCACAACGAGGTCCAGCGACGTGGAGGAGAGGTAGGCCTGGTCGGCGAACAGGTAGACCTGGACGGTGTAGAGCCCGTCGGGCACGGCCGCCGGGAAGCTCGCCGTGGTCCGGAAGAAATTCGGGCTGAGGAAGGTGACGGCACCTTCCTGCTCCACGTACAGCCCCTGTTCCCGCTTGAGCTCCACCAGCGCCTCGCGGAACGGTTCGCGGATGCCGAGACTGCCGCGCGCCGGGCCGCCGTGGCCCACATAGAGCAGCCCCAGCCGCAGCTGGCGGGCCAGGATCGAGGGTGCGATCTCGTCGAGCGCATCCGATGACTGCACGGAATAGAAGGAAGGCACGTCGGTGAAGCGCTGCGAGGTGCCGGAGATCCAGATGCCGGCCACGCGCCGCCGCTGGCGCACAACGACCTCGTCGGCCGGGCCGGCGATGGTCACGACGACCTGGTAGCCGCCCCGGCGGGCGATCGTCTGGGCGTCGCGGTCGATCACGCCGAACACGCTGATCTCGGCGCCGGCGAAGTTGGAGCTGATCTCCACGCGCGGCGCCGACAGGCTGGCCACGAGCTTTTCGGCGGCGGCCGGCACGGCGCAGCCGAGCATCAGTCCGAAGGCGACCAGTCCCCGGATCAGGCTCCGGCGGTGCGTGCGCCCCCGCTGTTGCCGTGCGGCTTCCATGATCGCCTCAACCGCCCGAAATGATGGTCATGGTGTAGAGGTGGTCCGGCGTCAGGGTCAGGTTCACCAGGAACCGGATGCCCACCGCCAGGACGAGCAGGCCGAGCAGCGCGCGCAGATGCTCGCCGCGCAGCTTCAGGCCGAAGGAGGCGCCGAACTGGGCGCCGATGACGCCGCCCACCATCAGGATCAGCGCCAGCACGATGTCGACCGTCTTGGTGTTGGTGGCGTGCAGCACCGTGGCCACGGCCATGGTCCCCAGGATCTGCAGCAGCGAGGTGCCGATCACGATGTTGGTGGGGACCCGCAGCAGGTAGATCAGCGCCGGAACCATGATGAAGCCGCCGCCGATTCCGAGCAGCGTGCCCATGAAGCCGATGGTGCCGCCGATGACGATCACCGGAATGACGCTGATGTACAGGCGCGACTGCCGGAAGCGGACCTTGAGCGGCAGCTTGTGGATCCAGTTGTGATGGCCGGAGCGTCGGCCGGTCGGGATCGTGCGGCCGGCCTTGCGCGCCTTGCGGGCCCGCAGGATCGCGCCCACAGCTTCCGTCAGCATCAATGTGCCGATGGAGCCGAGGAAGATCGTGTAGGAAATGCTGATGACGAGGTCGAGCTGGCCGAGGCGTTCGAGAATCGCGAACAGCCACGCACCCGCCGCCGCACCGACGGCACCGGCTGCGAACAGGAAGCCGGCGAGCTTCACGTCGATCAGCCGTTTTCGCCAGTAGGAGAGGGCGCCGGAGGCCGAGGAGGCAACGATCTGCGGCGTCACCGTGGCGACTGCGACCGGATGCGGGATGCCGGAAAAGATCAGGAGCGGGGTGAGGAGAAAGCCGCCGCCGACGCCGAAGAGGCCCGAAATGAACCCCACGGCCGCACCCATCGCGAACACCGTGAACACGTTCACGGGCAATTCCGCGATTGGGAGGTAAATCTCCATAGGGTTCGCAGTGTTGCCGTCGAAACGGTGGAACTTCGGGAGGGCCGGCCGGCAGGTCGCGGATGCAGTTAAGCGCCCGGCCGGCAAGCGTTGTCAATGTCCGCGCACCATAATGGCGCGATTGGCGACGATTCGATAGCGCGACGGCGTCGCACCGTCCGGCGCGTGTTGCCGGGCCTGCGTCCCGCCCACCCGCACCGGGCAGGCGGCGGGGCGCAGGATTCAGTCTTCGCGCGGGCGTGCCTGCCGCCGGTAGCGCTCCAGGATGGCCTCGCGTTCCGTCATCGCAGGACTGCGCTTCGGCGCCTGCGGCGCGGCGGACGCACGCTCGGACGGCGCATCGGCTGCCTCCGCGCGGCGGTTGTCCTGGTCGACGGGATGGCGCGGCGCGGTGGGCACCTCGATGGCCGGCGCCCCGGCGCGCGGCCGCGCGAGCTTGGCCTCCAGCCGCTCCATGGCGTCGGCAAGCGCCTTCATGGCACGCACGTTGAGCTCGTGCGTTTCCAGCCTGAGCGCGAGCTCCTGCAAGTGGCTCTCGAAGCCGATCATGCGCTCCGCCATCTTCGGCAGATCGGAGACCGGAGCGGTCAGATCGCCGAGCATCCGCGACAGTGCCGAATGCTGTTCGGCGATCGAGGTCTCGAGGCTGGCCAGCCGCGTTTCGGCGGCATCCAGCGATCCGAGGACCGGAGAGAAATCCACCGGAGCAGCCGCGGCCGCCGCGATTGCATCGAGGCGTGAATCGAGGCTGTCGAAGCGGTCCGCCAGCGCGCCCAGCTTGCCGCCGAGGTCCTGCGCTTCCATGCGGTCGATCCGCTCGAACAACTCGTCGATCCGCTCCGAGGTCGCCCGCGCGACGTCTTCCGACCGGTTGGCGGTCTCCAGCGCCATGCGGCGGTCCTCCGCCGCTGCCGCCGCCTCGTCGGCGCTCGTCCAGCCCGCGGGCCCGTCATTTTCGGCAACGTCCGTGGCCAATTCCAGGTCGGTCTCGGCCTGGGAGGCAAGGTGGGCGTCGAGGGGCGGCAAGCAGGCTCTCGTTGGAGACGTCCTCGTTGTCGCCGTCGGTGCCCCAGGTCTCGATTTCCTCCGCCTGGGACGCATCGTCGGCGTCTCCGATCCAGGCGTCGTCGAGGGGCGCCTCTGCGGCGGCTTCGTCAAGCGGGATTTCGGCCGGAAGGCTGTCGTGGGCGACCTGCGCGTCGCGCGCTTCGATCGTCTGCGGCTCGCGCAGGCCGTCGTCAAAGGCAGGCGCCTCCGCGGCCACCATCCCGTCTGGAGTAGGCTCCGCGCTTTCTGCCGCCGTGCCGGAGACCCGGGCGCGCAGGGCGGCGAGGCGCTGGCGGAGCGAGGATTCGCCGGTTGCCGGCCCGGCCTCGGGGGCGGTCGGCGTTGCGTTCCGTGCGGTGGACGCCTTGGGCCAGGCGATGTCGGCCCAGCGCGCGTCATGCGGCTCCCCGGTCGCCGGGGCGTCGAGCGCGGCTTGCGCCTTCAGCGCCCAGCTGTCGACGCTGTCCGGCTCACGCGTCTCCTCGGCGGCTGGCGCGGCGTCCGGCGCGTTCGGATCGGCACGCCAGTCGGCGTCCCACCGCTCCGCGCGGGCATCGGCCTCGGGAGATGCGACTGTCTCCAACGGTGATGTTTCGCCCGACGCGGTTCGTCGAACGATACGGCGCGCCGGGGCTGGAGAGCTCTGGGCCGGATCCGGCCGGCTCTTGCGGAACTCGGCGATGCGCCGGGCGATCTCGCGAAAATCCGCGCCCTCGGCGAACGCCAGATCGTCCGCTTCGCGCGACGTGTCCTGTGCGTCCGCACCCGTGAGGGAGCGGTCGGCCTTTGTGGAAATGGGGGGAGGCGTCATCCAGTCCCGCGAATTGAGAGCCGAAACAAGTCGGTCGACCGTGGCGGCGATGGTGTCGACGTCGCGGTCCAGCGAACCGGCCGGCAACCAGCTGCCGGCAGCGTCGCTGCGGGAGCGGTTTTGACCCTTCTGGGCCGGGGTGGTCAAGCGGGAGACGTCGAGGTGCGGCGACGGCGACCGGGCGGCGCGCGCTGCCGGCGTTTCGGCGGGGGCGCGGGTCTTGTCCGGGGCTGGACGGCTCGATTTCGGCAGGCGGCTGAGGGCGGGCATCGGCAAGCTGCTCCGGCAATAGTCTGCTGCCCGAAGCGGCGGGAATCCGTGGATTGTCCGGGTTCGGGCTATCCCCTCTTTTCGGCCCGTCATGGTTAACGCCGGGTGAAGGTGATCGATCGGATCGTGGCGATGTCAGGGTGCCGCCGGCAAGGGCGCGACGGCCGCGAACGGCCGTCACGGGTGCCGTGTTCTCCACAGGGAAGATCGCCGGACGGCCGCCCCGTCTGGCGATCGACAGGGATCAGCCGGGTACGCCCTCGGCCCCGTCGAGGCCGAGCAGCAGACGGATCGGGCGGAAGGACCGGCGATGGTGAACGGTCGGGCCGAAGCAGGCCAGAGCCGTCTGGTGGTCCTTGGTGCCGTAACCCTTGTGGCGCTCGAAGCCGTAGTCGGGGAAGGACAGCGCCATGTGCTGCATCAGCCGGTCGCGGGTGACCTTGGCGACGATGGAGGCGGCGGCGATGGCCGTCGATTTCGCGTCGCCGTCGATCACCGCCTCGCCGGCGCAGGCCAGCCCCTTCGGTACGTCCTTGCCGTCGACGAGGGCGAGCCGAGGCCGCTCGCACAGGCCGGCGACGGCGCGCGTCATCGCCCACAGCGTCGCCTCGCGAATGTTCATGGCATCGATGCGGCTGGACGAGGCGAGCACCACGGACACGTCCGCCCGGGCAACGATCTCGGCATAGAGCGCGTGGCGTACCTGGGGCGAGAGCACCTTGCTGTCGGCCACGCCGCGGACGCTCACGCCGTGGGGAAAGGTCACGGCGGCGACAACCACCGGGCCGGCCCAGGGGCCCCGTCCGGCCTCGTCGACGCCGCACACCGGACCGCCGGCGCGCTTGCGGGCGGCGCGGTCAAAGGCGGGGTTGGGGCGGGGCGGCTTGGTCGGGGCGGCTGCGGCAGGCATCTCGGGCGGCGTCTGATTCGAGCAGGCCCCCATCTTGCCCGCCGCCGCCCGGATCGGAAACCCGGGCCGCCGACGATTCCCGCCGGCCGCCCCGGACCGCGGGCTCAGAACAGGCTGAGCTGGCAGCCGTCGCCCAGGGGCGGCTCGAAGAGATCGGTGCGCAGGCGCCGCCTCTCCGTGTTCAGCTTGAGCCGCTTCGCCGCCAGTTCGAACCGCCGCCCGAGCGTCCAGGCGTAGGGGCCGTCGCCCTTCATCCGCTTGCCGAAGGTGGCGTCGTAGTCCTTGCCCCCGTGCATGGAGCGGATGATCGAAAGGACCCGCCGGTAGCGGTCCGGATAATAGCGCAGCAGCCAGTCCTTGAAGACCTCGGAGACCTCCAGCGGCAGCCGCAGGAGCACATAGCCGGCCTCCTTCGCACCGGCCGCCGAGGCGCGCTCCAGGATGGTCTCGATCTCCGCGTCGTTGAGGGCCGGGATCACGGGCGCGACCATGACGCTCGTCGGGATGCCCGCCGCCGACAGCCGCTCCAGCGCCTCGATCCGCTTCTCCGGGGTGGCGGCGCGCGGCTCCATGGTCCGCGCGAGCTTGCGGTCCAGTGTCGTCACGGAGATCGCCACCTTGGCGAGGCCCTTGCCGGCCATCCGCTCGAGGATGTCGATGTCGCGCAGGACCAGCGCCGACTTGGTGACGATGGCCACCGGGTGGTTGGTCCGCTCCAGAACCTCGAGGATCTCGCGGGTGATCTTGTAGTCGCGCTCGATCGGCTGGTACGGGTCGGTGTTGGTTCCGATGGCGATGGTGCGGGGCTGGTAGCGCGGCTTCGCCAGCTCGCGCTCGAGTACGGCCGCCGCGCCCGGCTTGGCCGTCAGCCGGGTCTCGAAATCCAGTCCAGGCGACAGGCCCATATAGGCGTGGGACGGCCGGGCGAAACAGTAGGTGCAGCCGTGCTCGCAGCCCCGGTAGGGGTTGATGGAGCGGTCGAAGCCGATATCGGGCGAGTCGTTGCGGGTGATGACCGTGCGCGGCGTTTCCAGCCGCACCTCGGTCTTCAGGGCCGGCAGGTCGCCGAGACTGTCCCAGCCATCGTCCAGGATTTCCGTTTCGATGGGCTCGAACCGCCCGGCCGGATTGACCGCCGCGCCGCGGCCGCGCCGGCGGGCGCCGTCGATCCGGGCGCCGAAGGGGGCTGCCCCTTCGTCGTCGAGAAGGGGGGAGAACGGGGCGGGCTTCGCCGCCAGCGGCTGTCGCAGGGGGGCATTCATGGCGCCACCTCTCCGTTACCGGCGCCGCTGCTTTCCCGCAGCCTGCGCCTTCTGTCTGATCACTGTTTGTTCTCTTGTCGGCCCGTCCCATCCGCTCTCGCTTGGGATCGCATCGGGTCCGGGCATGGATGGAACAATACAGGAACAAACAGGTTCCGCAAGGGAAATGTTCCTATTCGCCGTACCCGACCGGCTGCGGGCCGGGCGCCGGCTGCGCAACAAGTGGCGCGTATTCGGCCTCCGGCGCGCAATTTGTGGACGCAACGCCCTCGCCTTGTGCGCCGCACCATGGTAAGGACTGCGAATGCTGAGCGTCATTATTCCGACACATAACAACGAATTCGCGCTCGCTCGCTGCCTCGCCGCGCTCGTGCCGGGGGCGGTGGACGGGGTTGTCGCAGAGGTCATCGTGGCCGACCGGGCCTCCGATGACGGCACCGCGCAGGTCGCCGACGCGGCCGGGTGCCGATGTCTCAGCCTCGACGCGGACCGCGACGAACGCGTGGCGGCGGCGCTTGCAGCCGTGGAGCGCGGACGCTGGGTCCTGGTGCTGGAACCGTCGGTGGCGCTGGAGCCTGGCTGGCAGAACGAAGTCGGAGGCTTCGTCGAGGCCACCGAGCGGGCGGGCCGCGCGGCCGATCGCACCGCGGTCTTCCGCTTCGGTTTCGACGAGTTTGCCCGGCCCCGCCGGATTTCCCAGGCGGTGGTCTCCCTGCGTTCCCGCCTCCTGGGCCTGCCGGTGCCGGAACAGGGGCTTTTGGCGACCCGCAAGGTGATGGCCGACGCGCTTGCCGACGGGGGGCGCGCACCGTCGCTCGAGGCCGTGGTGTCCTGGCGCCGGCTGTGCGTCCTGCGCTCGCGCGCGCTGGTCCATCCCTGATTCGGGCCGTTCCGAGCCCGCTTTACCCTCAAAATTTCCGATGATCTGACCGCGTGCCGGCCGGTGTCTGCCGCGCGCGCTGCGCAGGCTTGAGCCACCTGTGCGCGATTGTGCGCAGACTTGCGCAGAGATGCGCAGGTTCGCGCGCCGCGTGCGCGCTCGCGCAGGCCGAAACGGCGTCTCCCGCCGGGGCCGATGCGCCCCTGAAATTCCGGGGTGAGCCAGACGGCCGCCCCGGCGCGGACGGGCCGTCTCCCGGTCTTGAGTGCCCCATACAGGCCATATTCGGCGGCAAGCCATAAGGGGGTCAGTAGTTCGCGGGGGTCGTCCATCCGGGCCAGGCCACCGGCAGTGAGGGAAATGGGCAATGACGACCAACGGGGCATTCGGCGACTTTCTTGCGGCACTCCTCGCCTTCGAATCGGGATGGGATCGGGAGCGCTACGAGACGGGTGAGATCGCCGACTGGCAGCTCGACAGCTGGGCCGGTGGCGCGGTCGGCGACTATTTCCCCGACTATGCGAGCTGGGGCGACCTGACCGACGCCGAATGGGAGGCGATGGCCTACCGCTCCACCAACTCGCTCGGCTTCGTCGGCTTCCAGTTCGGCGAGGCGCTGCTCATCGACCTCGGCTACTACGAGGACGATGTCTACTACGGCAACGGCGCGGCCACGAACACGTGGGACGGCACCTGGACGGGCAAGAACGGCGCCACGTCGCTGGACGCCTTCATGACCAAGGAGGTCCAGGACCAGGCGATCCTGGATGCCTTCGGCTACAATCTCAGCGTCATCGAGAACGGGCTCGCCCAGAGCGGCGAGAGCCTGAACGACTATCTCGGCGAGACCTTCACCTACTATGACAACGGCGCCCCGATGGAGGTGACGCTGACCCTCACCGGCGTGCTGGCCGCGGCGCACCTGCGCGGCGCCTGGGGCACGCTGTCGCTGCTGCAGAGCGGCACGGTCTCCACCGACGAGTACGGCACCTCGATCCTCAAATATGTCGAGCAGTTCGGCGGCTACGAGTCGCCCACCGTCGAGGCGCTGATTGCCGGCTACGAGACCGGCGCGGACGTGGATACCGGCGACGGGCAGGGCAGTGGCGACGACACGGGCGACGGCAGCGGAACCGGAGACGCCGGTGGCGATGGCGGCACCGACGACGGCGGCACGGATGACGGTGGCGGCGCCGTGGTCGATGCCGGCGACGGGTTCGGCAGCGCGGGCGTGACGGCCGCCACCGCCGACGTGGTGATCAACTGGTCCTGGGGCGCCAACGCGGTGATCTCCGACTTCGATCCGGAAAGCTCCACGGTCTTCGTGGCGTGGATCGGCGCGGACCAGCTCGAGGTCGTCGAGACCGATGCGGGCGTGCAGTTCTCCATTCCCTCCAACCAGCAGACGATCCTGCTGGAGGGCGTGTCGCTCGCCGACCTGTCGGAGGCGAACTTCACCTTCCTCGACGCCACCGCCGGAAACGAGGTCTTTGCCGCCATCGCGGCGGCAGGCGGCGCCACAGGTGGGGACACGGGCGGCGATGATGGCTCAACTGGCGATGGCTCCACCGGCGATGGGGGCACGGGCGATGGATCGGATGGCGATGCCGGTTCGGGCGATGGAACCGGCGGCGACACCGGGACCGGCGATGGCACGGACGCTGGCGGCGGGGACGACGCGGGCGACGGCACGGGAGTCGGGACCGGTACGGGCACCCCGATGGTCTATGCCTTCACCTGGAACTGGGGCGCCCGCGAAGTCATCGACGACTTCGATCCCGAGGCCGACCAGATCGACCTGTCGGCGCTGTGGACCAGCTACGAGTCCTTCACCATCGGATCGGACGCAGACGGCAACGCCGTCATCGACCTGACGGCCATCAACAACCAGACCATCACGCTCGCGGGCGTTGACGCGGAGGCCCTTTCCGCCGGCACCTTCGTTGGCGTCAGCGGCGCCTGGCCCGGCGTCACGGGTGGGACGGGCGATGCCGGCGGCACGGACGATGGCGACGCGACCGGCGGATCCTCCGGCGACGATGCCCCGGACGGCGGCGTGGAGGCCGGGGCGGGCGTCGCGGTCGGCCTGGTGCTGGTCGATTCCTGGGGCGACACCTTCCACTTCAGCGCAACGGTCGAGAATGTCGGTGAGGCGGCGCTGGAAGACTGGTCCTTCGAGCTCGACACCGACATGGAGCTGGTTTCCAGCTGGGGCGTCGAGGCGGCGGAAAACGACGAGGGCTATGCCCTGTCGAATGTCGGCTGGAACGGCGACCTGGCCGGCGGCCAGTCGGCGGAAATCGGCTTCATCGTCAGCGGCGATCTCGACCTGCTGGTCTGAGGTCGCCCCACTCTGCCGCCACGCCGTTGCCGGCGTGGCGGGCCTTCCGTCAGCGACCCAACCCGGGGATGTCGATTGAGCGAGGCCCTTGCCATCTGCCGTTCGGACCGCCGCCTGCCCTCGTGGCGGGGCATGGCGGTACGCGCCGGGTGGTCAGGCGCTTCGGCCGCCCCCTTCCGTGGCGCCCCGGCGCAGGGACTCCGACAGGCGCGGCATGATCTCCACGAAATTGCAGGGCATGTGCCGGTAGTCGAGCTGGGCCTTCAGGATGCCGTCCCAGGCGTCGCGGCAGGCGCCCGGCGAGCCCGGCAGAACGAACACGAAGGTGGCGTTGACCAGCCCGGCGGTGGCCCGCGACTGGACCGTCGACGTGCCGATCTTGTCGTAGGACAGCCGGTGGAAGACGGCCGAGAAGCCTTCCATGTGCTTGTCGAAGAGCGGAGCGATCGCTTCCGGCGTCACGTCGCGCCCGGTGAAGCCGGTCCCGCCCGTGGTGATGACCACGTCGATCTCCGGATCGGTGGTCCAGCGGCGGACATGGCCGCGGATCTCGGCCGTGTCGTCCGGGCACACCGCGCGGTCCGCCAGCCAGTGACCGGCCTCTCCGATCCGCTCCGCCAGGGTGTCGCCCGACTTGTCGGTCTCGATGGTGCGGGTGTCCGATACGGTCAGAATGGCGATGGACACCGGTATGAAACTTCGTGTCTGGTCGAGACGGGACATGGTCGGATCTCCACGCGGCAAGGAACGTCGGAGGGGACCATGGCGCCGCGCGGCCCGGTTCACAAGCGCGGCGGGGCAGGGGAAGGCGGGCTGTGAACGAGGCGCTGGATCTCTACTGCGAGCGTTTGGGATCCGGCTTCTGGGCCGAGCCGCTGAACGCGGTGACCAATCTCGCCTTCCTGGTGGCCGCCGCGCTGGCGATCCGGGCCTGGGCCGGACGCAAGGACGACCTGCCGGTCCTGCTGCTCGCCCTGCTGACGGGCGTGATCGGCATCGGGTCCTTCCTGTTCCACACCTTCGCCACCGGATGGAGCGCCATCGCCGACGTCGCGCCCATCGCGCTGTTCATCTACGGCTTCTTCTTCCTGGCCATGCGGCGTTTCTTCGGGCTGGGGATCGGCTGGGCGTTCGCGGCGACCGGTCTCTATTTGGCGGCCAGCGTCGGCGCAGTGCCGCTGCTCGAACCGGTCTTCGGCGGGTCGGCCGGCTACATTCCTGCGCTTCTGGGCCTGGTGGGCACCGGTGCGATCCTGGCGGGGCGCCGCGATCCGCGCGCGGTGGGCCTCTTGTGCGCGGCGATGGTGTTCTGCGCCTCGCTGGCGTTCCGGATCGTGGACGAGCCCTTCTGCGCCGTCCTGCCGTTCGGCACCCACTTCATGTGGCATGTGCTGAACGCCGCAGTCCTTTACATCGCGATGATGACGGCGCTCGATCGGCCCCGGCGCCGCAAGACGGTTTGAAACGCCGGCGCGTCTTGGGCTAATGCCTGAGGCGACAGGGGCGGGCGGATCGTTTGCGCCACGCGATGCACGGCCCGGCGCCGAAGGAGACAGCATGTCGCAGATGAAGCCGTCCAGCGAGACACTCGACGAGTCCGCGCTCAAATATCACCGGGTGCCGCGGCCGGGTAAGCTCGAGATCCAGCCGATCAAGCCGCTCGGCACCCAGCGCGATCTCTCTCTGGCCTATTCTCCCGGCGTCGCGGCCCCCTGCCTGGAGATCGCCAAGGACCCCACCACCGCGCTGGATTACACCGCCCGCGGCAACCTGGTGGCCGTCATCTCCAACGGCACCGCGGTTCTGGGCCTGGGCGCCATCGGCGCGCTCGCCGGCAAGCCGGTGATGGAGGGCAAGGCGGTCCTCTTCAAGAAGTTCGCCAACATCGACGTCTTCGACATCGAAGTGGAGGAGCGCGACATCGAGCGCTTCTGCGACGTGGTGGCAGCGCTGGAGCCGACTTTCGGCGGCATCAACCTGGAAGACATCAAGGGCCCGGACTGCTTCGAGATCGAGGACCGGCTGAAGGCGCGGATGAAGATCCCGGTCTTCCACGACGACCAGCACGGCACGGCGATCATCGTCGGCGCGGCGGCCACCAACGGTCTCGCCATCGCCGGCAAGAAAATCGAGGACGTGAAGATCGTCTGCTCGGGCGCCGGCGCGGCCGCGCTCGCCTGCCTCAACCTGCTCGTGTCCCTGGGCGCCGACCGGAAGAACATCTGGGTCTGTGACATCGACGGCCTCGTCTACGAGGGCCGGGACGCCGGCATGGACCGCTGGAAATCGGTCTACGCGCAGCCCACCGACAAGCGCACCCTGGACGAGGTGATCGACGGGGCCGACATGTTCCTTGGCCTGTCCGTCGGCGGGCTGCTCAAGCCGGAGATGGTGGCGCGGATGGCGGACAAGCCGCTGGTCATGGCGCTCGCCAATCCGACGCCGGAGATCATGCCGGACGTCGCGCGCGAGGCGCGCCCCGACGCGATGATCTGCACCGGCCGGTCGGACTTCCCCAACCAGGTCAACAACGTCCTCTGCTTCCCCTATCTCTTCCGCGGCGCGCTGGACGTGGGGGCGACGGCCATCAACGAGGAGATGAAGCGGGCCGCGGTGAGGGCCATCGCGGATCTCGCCAAGGAGGAACCGTCGGAGGTTGTCGCCAAGGCCTATGGCGGCGAGACGCGCACCTTCGGCCCCGACTATCTCATCCCGTCGCCCTTCGATCCGAGGCTCATCCTGCGCATCGCGCCCGCCGTGGCGAAGGCGGCGATGGACACCGGCGTCGCGGTCCGCCCGATAGAGGACTTCGACGCCTATACCGACCGGCTGACCCGTTTCGTGTTCAAGACCGGCGTGCTGATGAAGCCGCTGTTCGCCGAGGCGAAGTCCCGCCGGCAGCGCATCGTCTATGCCGAGGGCGAAGACGAGCGGGTGCTGCGCGCCGCCCAGATCATCCAGGAGGAGGGGCTGGCCGAGCCAATCCTGATCGGCCGGCCGAAGGTGATCGAGAGCCGGGCGGAGCGCTACGGCCTCAGGCTGCGCCCCGACACCGTGGAGGTCATCAATCCGGAGGACGATCCGCGCTTCCGCGACTACTCCGATCTCTATTTCAGCCTGGTCGGGCGCCACGGCGTTACCCCGGACGGCGCCCGCACCACGGTGCGCTCCAACTCCACCGTCATCGGCGCGCTGGCGCTGAAGCGCGGCGAGGCGGATGCGCTGATCTGCGGGCTGGAGGGCCGGTTCGACGACTACCTGACCCATATCCAGGGCATCATCGGCTGCGCGCCGGGCATCGATTCCTTCGCGGCGCTGTCGATCCTGATCGGCCAGACCGGGACCTATTTCCTGGTGGACACGGCCGTCGCCGACGATCCCTCGGCGGAGGAGATCGCGGAGATGACGCGGCTTGCGGCCCGCCAGGTCCGCCGCTTCGGCACCACGCCCAAGGCGGCGCTGCTCTCCCACTCCAACTTCGGCTCGCGCGATTCCGCCTCGGCGCTGAAGATGCGCAAGGCGGTGGAGATCCTCTGGCGCACGGCGCCGGACCTGGAAGTCGACGGCGAGATGAACGGCGAGGATGCGCTGTCGGAGCTGGTGCGTGGCCGCTCCATGCCGTCCGGCCGGCTGACGGGGGAGGCGAACCTGCTGGTGTTCCCGAACCTGGACGCCGCCAACATCGCCATGACGCTGCTGAAGGAAATGACCCAGTCGCTGCACATCGGCCCGCTTCTGCTGGGCGCGGCGCAGCCGGCCTACATCGTCTCGCGCTCCACGACGGCGCGCGGCGTCGTCAACATGACGGCGGTGGCGTCGGTGGAAGCGGCAAGCCGGGAAGCGGTGGCGAAGTAGGCCGCTTGCGGTCCAGTCCCGGGCCGGGCGCGGATGGCGCCCGCCGGAGGGCGGTCGGTCAGGCGACGCCGGAACGCAGGAGATCGTGCAGGTGGAGGATGCCCACCGGGCGCGACCCTTCCACCACGAACAGCGCGGTGATCTGGGAGGCGTTGAGCCGCTCCAGCACGGTGCCGGCCAATTCGCCCGGCTCGGCGGTCTTGGGGCCGCGGCTCATCACCTCGTCGACGGTCTTGCCGAGAAGATCGGAGCCGAGATTCCGCCGCAGATCGCCGTCGGTGATGATACCCACCAGGTGCCCGAGCTCGTCGACGATGCCGAGCGTGCCGAAGCCCTTGCCGGTCATCAGCACGATGGCCTCGCTCATGGGGGTCCCGGAGGGGGCAAGCGGCACGGTCGCGCCGGAATGCATGACGTCGCGCACGTGCTGCAGCCGGGCGCCGAGCTTGCCGCCGGGATGGAAGACCTTGAAGTCCTGGGCGGTGAAGCCGCGTGCTTCCAGGAGCGCCACGGCGAGCGCGTCGCCCAGCGCCAGCATCAACAGCGTGGAGGTGGTGGGGGCCAGCCCGTGCGGGCACGCCTCGGCCACCTTCGGCAGCTCCAGGTTGACGGTCGCGGCGCGGCCCAGTGCCGAGCGGCGGCTGGACGTCATGGCGATGATCGGCACCCGGAAGCGCCGCGCATAGGCGACGATGGTGGCGAACTCCTTGGTCTCGCCCGACCAGGAGAGCGCGATGATGACGTCTTCCTCGGTGATCATGCCGAGATCGCCGTGGCTGGCTTCCGCCGCGTGCACGAAATGGGCGGGCGTGCCGGTGGAGGCGAGCGTCGCGGAGATCTTGGAGCCGATGTGGCCGCTCTTGCCGACGCCGGTGACGATGACCCGGCCCTTGCCGGCATGGATGGTCTCGATGGCCTTGACGAACTCGGCGCCGAGCCCGTTGCCGAGGGCCGCCTTGAGACCGGAAAGCCCCGCGATCTCCGTCTCCAGCGTCCGGGTCGCGGAGGCAAGCCAGTCGGTCCCGTCGGTGGCGGGGGCGTCGGACGGGGCGGGGGCGGAGGCGGACGGGGTCATGAGGGTACGGGGCCGTGGGTCTTTCGGGTCTCGGGATCGGGCGCTGCAGCGCCATCGGGCCTGGCAGAGGGCCGGCCGGGCCTTCATAGCGCGCCGGGGCACGCCCAGAAAGGGCGACACACGCAACCCTTGCCACCAATCCCGGCAACACGATGTCGGCGCCGCGCGCGTCGCGGGAGCAGGAACCGCGCTCCGCCACGCTTTCTTAACCCTGTTGTGGTTACCAGATCGTGGACCGCCGCGGCCCGTCCGACGGCTGGTTCGTGCCCGTTTCTGCCTTAGATATTGCTTCGGCCAGGCAGGAAACCGGACCGAAAAGGGACAAGCGATGGCGTTCAGAACCGCTCGATTCTCCGGCATTTCCGCGCTTGCCGCGGCAGGCGCACTCGCGCTCGCGAGCCTTGCCTCCGCACCGGCGGCGGCCGCCTCGTTCCAGCAGTGCCTGAAGTCCATGTGGCCGATGGCGCGCTCGGCCGGAATCTCGCAAGCGACCTTCACCCAGCTGACCTCGCGGCTGACGCCCGATCCCGACACCGTCAAGCTGATGGGCAAGCAGTCGGAGTTCGTGAAGCCGATCTGGGACTATCTCGATTCGGCCGTCTCCTCCTCGCGCATCACCACCGGGCGCCAGATGGCGCAGAAATATTCCAGCCAGCTCGCCAACATCGAGCGGCGCTACGGCGTGGAGCCGGCCGTGGTGCTGGCGATCTGGGGTGTGGAGACGAGCTATGGCGGCTACATGGGCCGCCACAACGCGTTGCGCGCGCTGGGGACGCTTGCCTGCGACGCGACGGACCGGCGCGACTACTGGCGCCAGGAATTCGTCACCGCCATGCAGATCGTGCAGGCGGGCCACGTCTCGGCCTCCAACATGGAAAGCTCCTGGGCCGGCGCCATGGGTCACACCCAGTTCATGCCGTCGAGCTGGCGCCAGCATTCCGCCGACTACGAGGGCGACGGCAAGAACGACATCTGGACCAACGTGCCGGATGCGCTGGCCTCCACCGCCAACTATCTGAAGAATTTCGGCTGGGAGGACGGCAAGACCTGGGGCTACGAGGTCGAGTTGCCGCGCGGCTTCGACTATTCCCTCGCCGACGAGGAGACCTGGCGCACGCTCGGCCAGTGGCGGCGCCTGGGCATCACCCGCACCCGCGGTCGGGATTTCCCGCGGCCCGGCGACAAGGCGTTCCTGATCCTGCCGGCGGGCGCCAATGGCCCGGCCTTCCTGATGCTGAAGAATTTCGAGGTCATCAAGCGCTACAACAACGCGACCTCGTACGCCCTCGCCGTGGGCCATCTCGCCGACCGGATCATCGGCGCCGGGCCCTTCGAGAAGTCCTGGCCGCGCAACGATCCGCCGCTGTCGCGCTCGCAGGTGCGCGAGATGCAGACCCTGCTCACCCGCAAGGGCTTCTCCACCGGCGGCGTGGACGGCAAGGTCGGGCCGATGACCCGTTCCGCCATCCGCGACTACCAGAAGCGCATGGGCCAGATCGCCGACGGCTACGCCTCGGTGAAGCTGCTGCAGCAGTTGAAGGGGTAGGGGGGGCGGTTCCCGCCGCAGCGGATCTCAATCCTTGAGGGCGTTTGCGCTTCACAATAAACTATGGGTTAAGCCCGTCGGGATTCGCCGGTCGTGCGACCACGAGTTGGCGCAAATGAGCACCCTGACCATTCGCGATCTCGATCCGAAAGCGAAAGAGTGGCCTTGCGTCCGCACCGCCGAGAATGGTTGGTTGGTCGAGGCGGAAGTACTGTATTATTAGTAACGTGTTCCATGTTTGCTTAGATCTCTCGCTGCAACGCGTCGCGACGTTGATCTGTGGTCATATTGTGCCTCAACGTCGGCCAAGCTACTCACTAAGTCACTCACATGCCCTCCCGTCGGCGGCTCTTCTGGTGACTGCTTCCCCTATTGCCATGGTGCTACCCAGGAGGTTGCAGTTCATAAAGGTAGGAGGAACCGGGTTGTCTCGGATTTCGCCCGTCGCTTCCAACGCTTCGACGCGTCCATCAAGCCCGCACATGTATTTTTCGCCTTAAGTATGTCGCGTTACGAAACTGATTTCTGTACTAAGATTATGAGGTTTCTTTCGGTTCTGGAACTAAGGGGGGAAAGATGGCTTCAGACAAATCAGAGCTTTCCAACGATGATTTGTTAGAAAATGCTTCTGTGGACAAGCTTCCAAGGTCTGCGCTTCAAGCGATATATCATGCGGTTACTGGGAAAACCGAAAGTCTTTCGAAGATACTTCGCGGCAATGTCGTTATTTCGGCGCAGGATTTTAATAATCTCTATGAGAGGATTTGCGATCAGCTAGAGTTGTACAATGTGGAGATGGGGCCTACTGTATCTGTGGTGGTAAAGCACGCGAGCGACAAGTCAGTAACTTATAGTTCTTGGGAGCGTTTTCAATCTCTCCGAGTCCAGAATCACGAAATAACGTCCGAAATAATTCTCCGACTCGAATTTGTTATAACCTTACCTCAGGCGCCGGGTCCTCAAAGGTGCATTATAAATGTGAACCTTGATTCATCGTTGCCTGTTTTGATCGACCGGGGTGCTGAGGAAGAAGGCGGAATTGAAGAAATTAGCTTTCTGTTCTTGGTCCGTCGTCACTGGGCTTCGGTGAAGATATCGATCGATTTCGTAGATTTCTTAGTGGCTAAGTCTTTTGTTTCAACTATCGAGGAGTGGTTTCAAACTCTCAAGAAGACGCCCAGAAAGCCTTTGAATGACTTTCTGTATAAGAAATATACTGTTATTCAGGCTGGGGTCTCTCAGCTTTCGCGCATTGGAATGGCGGCGTTTCTCTTTGGATTCTACGCATTTTCGCCGATACCCGCTGGAGTTTCTGATCTCGTTGTTTTGGCGGCAGTTGGCCTTTCAATCTGGTCAGTCATAGTTATGTGTCAGGCTTCGATTATGAGGGCGGTCCGCCGAAGGATTTCGGCCAATGTCGTCCCTTCTGTGATTCTTCTGAATGATGCTGATTGCGAGGCTTACGACGAGGTGAAAGAGGGATGGAACTCGGCTGCCATCACAATATTAGGTCTTGGGTTGACAGTATTATTGTCGATTGCTTCAAATCTAATTTCCAGCTTTTTGTATAGCTACTATTTTTAGTTTGAAATAATTATCGCTCCGCGAGCGCCAGCTTCGCGCCGAGCCCGACGAAGGCGGTGGCGAAGGTGCGGCGCATCCAGGTCATGACGCGCGGGCGGGAGATAACGTGCGCGCGGAGTGCGGCGGCAAAGATGCCGTAGAAGGCGAAGACCGCGAAGGTCAGCCCCATGAAGACGCCGCTCATCTCCAGCATGCGCGCCAGCGCCTGCGGTTCGCCCGGCGCCACGAACTGCGGCAGGAAGGCGAAGAAGAAGATCGACAGCTTCGGGTTCAGCACGTTGATGAGGACAGCCTGGACGATGGTCCGCCGGGCCGAACGCGGCGCGACCTCGGTCTCGACCCTCAGCGCGCCGGTCTCCTTCAGCGTCTGCCACGCCATCCAGAGAAGATAGGCGACGCCCAGATATTTGAGCGTCTGGAAGGCCAGCGCGCTGGTGTGCAGGAGGGCGGCGAGGCCGGTGATGGCGGCCGCCATGTGCGGGATGATGCCGAGCGTGCAGCCGAAGGCGGCGACGACGCTGGCCTTCGCGCCGCGCGACAGGCCGGAGGCCAGCGTGAACAGCACGCCGGTGCCCGGCGAGACGACCACGATCAGGGTGGTGATCAGGAAGTCCAGGCTCATGTCGGTCGTCTCCTCCCTACCGGAAGGCTGGCGGCCTCTCCGTTCGATGGATCATTCCACCCGGGGTCGCGGCCGTCCAGTGCGCCCCCGGACGCAAAACGGCGCCCCGGGGTGGGCCGGGACGCCGCTTTTCGTACACCGCAATTCCGGACGGGAAACCGGTTCCCGCTGTTCCCGGGAGCCGCTCAGAGCTTCACGCAGACATTCCGGAGCTCGGTGTAGAACTCCAGCGAGTGGACGCCGCCCTCGCGGCCGATGCCGGAGGCCTTGGAGCCGCCGAAGGCGGTGCGCAGGTCGCGCAGGAACCAGCAGTTCACCCAGGTGATGCCGGCCTCCACCTGCTTCGCGGCCCGGTGGGCGCGCGACAGGTCCTGCGTCCAGATCGAGGTCGCCAGACCGTACGGGCTGTTGTTGGCCAGCGCGATGCCCTCTTCCTCGGTGTCGAACGGGGTGAGGTGGGCACACGGACCGAAGATCTCGTCGGTGACGACGGGAGAGGTCTCCGGCAGGCCGGTCCAGACGGTCGGCTCCACCCAGTAGCCCTTCTCGTAGCCCTCGACGGTCGGCGCGCCGCCGCCGGCCAGCACCGTGGCGCCCTCGGCCTTCGCCTTCTCGTAGTAGGAGAGCACCTTGCGCTGATGTTCGGCGGAGATGGTCGGGCCCATGGTGGTGGTCTGGGCGAACGGATCGCCGAAGGCGTAGCCTCGCGCCTTCTCCGCCAGCGCCTCGGCGACCCGGTCGAAGATGCCGCGCTGGACGTAGACGCGCTCGGTGCCCAGGCAAACCTGGCCGGTGTTGGCGAAGCAGGAGCGGCCGAGGCCCTCGATGGTCTTCTCCAGGTCGGCGTCGTCGAAGACCAGCGCCGGGTTCTTGCCGCCGAGCTCCAGCGACACCGGGCGCACGCCCTTCGAGGCGGCCGCCATGATCGCCTCGCCGGTGACGGTCTCGCCGGTGAAGGTGATGGCGTCGACGCCGGGGTGGGTGGTCAGGAACTCGCCGGCGCTGCCGGGACCGAAGCCGTGCACGACGTTGTAGACGCCTTCCGGAATGCCGACCTCGTTCATCACCTCGCCGAGCAGCGTGGCGGTGGAGGGGGTCTCCTCCGACGGCTTGACCACGACGGCGTTGCCGCAGGCGAGCGCCGGCGCGACCTTCCAGGTCATCAGGAGCAGCGGCAGGTTCCACGGGCAGACCACGCCGATGACGCCGCGCGGCATCCGGAGCGCGTAGTTGAGCGCGCCGGCGCCATCCGGCGTCGGCATCTCGAAGGTCTCGGTGCCGATGGTGGTGATCTGGTCGGCGAAGACGGCGAAGTTCGCCGCGCCGCGCGGGATGTCGATGTGGCTGGCCAGCGAGGCCGGCTTGCCGGTGTCGCGGATCTCGGCCGCGAGGAACTCGTCGAAGCGGGCGGTGATGCCGTCGACCAGCCTGCGCAGGAGGGCCACCCGGTCGGGCACGCTCATGCGGCCCCAGGGGCCGGAGAGCGCCTTGCGGGCAGCCGTGACGGCGCGGTCGACGTCGTCGGCGGACGCCTCGCTCACCAGCGAGACGACCGCGTCGCTCGCGGGAAAACGGTTCTCGAAGGTGGTTCCGCCACCCTCGACGAACTGGCCGCCGATGAAGTTGTGCACGCGGGGAAGGCTGGCGGTGGCGGTGCCGGCGGCGCGGGTCGCTTCGTTCATCGGGAAAGCTCCGGATCTCCAGACGTCATGTGGTCCCACATGCGCTCGAAGATCATGCCGGCCTTGGTGGCGCGGGCCCTGGCGGCTTCGAGCGGAACGGTGGGGGCGGTATCGGCGAGCCCGGCCTTGAGGGCCTCCAGCTCGACGCGGCAGCAGTCTTCCAGGTACCAGGCGAGCACGACGGCCTCGATCAGGCTCTCGCCGGCGGTCACGGCGCCGTTGCCGCGCATGAGGACGCCGGCGTTGGGGCCCATGGTCTCCGCCACGCCCTTCGCCTTTTCATCGTCGCGGATGAGCTGAATGTCGTTCCACAGCGGCACGCCGGGGGCGAAATAGGTGCCGAAGCCATGGCGGGGCTTCGGCGCATGGGCGAGGGCGGCGAGCGCCATGACGTTCTGGCCCATGAAGCGCACCACGCCGCCGGCCTCGGGCCGGTTGCGGTAGATGTGCTGGTGGATGCGGACCTCGCCGAGGACGCCGTCCGGCAGCGGGCCGTGAACCGGCACCTTCGTGCAGGCCTCGCCGACTTCCACCAGCGCCATCGGTCGCGCCGGACAGACCAGGAAGCTGTCGGCGTCGAGGCGCAGGGAGCAGTGGCCGTAGGCGTGGACCAGGTTGTGGTTGCCCAGCGCGCGGGCGGCAACGCGGACCTGCCGCGCCGCTTCGGTTTCGTTCGTCATGTCGATCCTGTGTCGGCCTGTCTCGGTGTCTAGTCTTCGAACGCGGCGATGCGGGGTCGGGAGCCCCACTGGCAGAAGCCCACCGGCTCGAACGGGAACTGGCGATCGCGCCACATCGGCTCGTCGTGGATCTCGCAGACGCCGGTGGAGTATTCGAAGGTCATGCCGTCCGGGCCGGAGAAGTAGAGGAACTGCGCCGACGAGGTCGGGTGGCGGCCGGGCCCGAAGGTGATGTTGATCTGGCGGTCGCGCAGGTGGTTGAGCGAGCGCTGGATGTCGTCGGTGGCCTCGACCTGGTGGTTGATGTGCTGGATGCCCGGCTTGTGGAACGGGAACAGCGCGATCGAATGGTGGATCGAGCCCAGTCGCATCAGCGGCGCGTCGCCGATCCGGTCGGAGACGCGGGCGTTGCAGACCGTGGTCCAGAACTTCTCGTCGCGGGCAGCGTCCGTGGTGCACAGACCGACATGGCTGAAGCCGGTGATGCCGGCGTCGCGGGTGCCGTGATAGCGCTGGCCGGAATGCTCCGGCCGCACCACCAGCTCGATACCGTTGCCGGTCGGGTCGGTGAAGCGGATGAACTCGCGCACGTGACGGGTGGCGCATTCCTCCGCCGTGCCGGCATGCACCGGGTGGCCCAGCTGTTCCAGCGTCGCGGCGGCAGCCTGAAGCTCCGAGCGGCCGGCGACCTCGAAGGCGGTGACCTGCTCGTCGGGATCGCCCTCGAAATAGCAGAGCGTGTGGTAGCGGCTGTCCGACTTGAAGTGGATGGCGCCGCGGTGGCGCTCCGCCACCTCCAGGCCGAGGATGTTCACGGCGAACCACTCCGCACCTTCCAGGTCGCGGGTGCCGAGGCGGCAGTAGACGACGTCCTTGAGCTCGATCATCGGAAAATCCTCCTGGATCTCTCCATCGCCCCGACGGGCGGCACGGGGGCTAGATGGCCTCTCCCAGAAACTCCGGCTGGGTGGTCGGCGATCCCCAGGCGCAATGCGACTGCGGCGTGGACGGGAACTGGCGGGGCACGCGGCCGTCGAGGTGGGCGCCGCGCTCCATCTCGGTGCTGTAGACGAAGATCAGGTCGCGGGGGCCGCGGGTTGCCACGAACTTCTTGCCGGAGGTCGGCTGGCGGCCCGGGCCGTGCACGATGGGCAACTGCAGCCCCTGGAAGACGTAGAAATTCTGCATGACGTTGTTGATGCCCTCCACGGCGAAGTCGATGCCGAAGAGGCCGTCCCGGTCGGACGGGTAGAGGGCGATGCGGTGGTGGGCGTCGTCGAGGCGCAGATAGGCGGTGTCGCCGGCCCAGTCGGACACGGAAAGGCCCACCACGTCGGTCCAGAAGGCCTCGTTCGCGACGACATCGGTGCAGGCGATGAGGACAGACGACAGCTCGACGATGCCGGCGTCACGCGGCCCGTGATAGCGCCATCCCGAGGTGAGCGGCCGCCAGACGAACTCGACCACGAGGCCGTTCGGCGCGCGCGTGGCAATGCCGCGCTTGATCTTGCGGGCGGCGCACTGGTCGGCGTCCAGCTCCGCGCTTTCGGCGCCGGCGGCGGTCAGCCGGGCGGCCATGGTATCCAGGTCGGCATCCGTCGCGACGGTGAGGGCGACAGCGTCCTCCTCGCCGGCGGCGGTGAAACAGACGGAGTAGGCGCGGGCGTCGGAGCGGAAGAAGGCGCGGCCGTCCTCGGCGCCAGCCGGTTCCAGCCCCAGCGTGTCGCGGGCGAACACGGCGGGCGCGTCGAGCGCCTCGGTCTTCACGCGCACATAGCGCAGGTCTCGGAAGGTCACCGTCTCAGCCATCGCTCACAATTCTCGCATCCGGGGAGAGGGGTGGCCCCGCGCTGGGCGGGGCCACCGGTCCGTCTCGTCAGTTCTTGATCGTCTCGGCTTCCGCCTCGAGATCAACCAGCATCGGCGACTTCTCGCGCCACGTCGCGTACCAGTCGTCGATGGCGTCACCGAAGAAGGCGCGGTCGACGGTGAGCACCGGCACGTCGGTGCCCTTCAGCTTCGCCAGGTAGTCGGCGTCGATGTCGGCGTAGGAGGCGACGAGCTCGTCCAGGAACTTGGCGAAGGCATCATCCACCTTGGCGCGGTCGCCCTCCGGGATCTGCTGCCAGCTACGGCCCGAGGCCACGGCGATCATCGGGAACATCATGTGGTTGGATTCGATGATGGTGCCGGCGTGGTCGTAGTACTTGGAGTTCCAGGTCCCCTCGAAGTCGATCTGCATGCCGTCGACCTGGCCGTTGGCGAAGGCGTCGTAGAGCGCCGGCAGCGGCATCGGGGTCGGGGCGGCGTCGAGCTTCTTCCAGAAGTCCAGCTCCGGCGCGAACGGGATCGTGCGCACCTTCTTGCCGGCGATGTCGTCGACGGTCTCGATCTTGTCGGCCATGACGATCTGGCGCATGCCGGCCATGCCGTAGCCGAGGCCGACGAGGCCGAACTGGTCGACCTGGTCGAGCAGCTTGTTGGCCGTCTCGCCCTGCAGCAGCTGGCGCGCGCCGGCCACGTCGTCAACGATGTAGGGCGCCAGGAAGATGCCGTAGTTGGGATCGCGGTTGGAGAACTCGCCGAGCGTCAGGAAGGCGAAGTCCAGGGCGCCGGTCTGCAGCTGCTGTAGCATCTGCGCCTCGTTGCCGAGCTGGCCGCTCGGGAAGATGAGGATGTTGACGTCGCCGTTGGTCTCTTCCTTGAGCGCTTCGGCCATTTCGGAGGCCGTGATCGTCCACTGGTGCGACGGCGGGGTGATCAGGCCGAGCCGGTAGTCCTTCGCGTCGGCCGGGCCGGCGGCAACGACCAGCGCCGCTGCGGCTGCCGTAAGCGAGGCAAGGGTGAGAAGGGTCTTCATGCAGTTCCTCCCTGAGTGTCGGATCCGGTCTTCGGATCCTTGTTGGCGTTGAGACAGTCGATCAGATCCAGCATCACGCGGTCGCGTTCGGCCGCGATGGCCTCGGGCGAGCGCCCGTCGGCGATCTCGGCCATGCCGTCGGTGAGGATGGCGCGGGTTCGGGCGTCGAGGCGGGGCGCGCCGAGGCTGTCCCACCAGCGCTCCACGTCGTCGCCGAGATCGTCGAGAAACTTCGGCAGGCCGGCGGAGCCGCCCGCGAGATGGAAGATCGTGGTGGGGCCGATGACGGACCAGCGGGCGCCAAGCCCGGCGGTGACGGCAAGCTCGGCGTCCTTCACCGATGCGATGCCCTCGCTGGCGATGTTCACCGCCTCGCGCCACAGCGCCGCCTGCAGCCGGTTGACCAGGTGGCCGGGGGCTTCCTTGCGCAGCCGCAGCACCACCTTGCCGAGACCCTCGTAGAAGGCGGCGGCGCCGTCGAGGAGGGCCGGGTCGGTGCGGGCACCGGTGCCGATCTCCACGGTGGGCATCAGGTAGGGCGGGTTGCAGGGATGGGCGAGGATCATCCGCCCGGGATGGGCCATGCCCGCCTGCATGTCGGTGACGGACAGGCCCGACGATGACGAGGCGATGACGGTGGTTGCCGGGATCGCGGCTTCCAGCTCGGCGAGCGCGGTGCGCTTGATCGCCATGCGCTCCGGCAGCGCCTCCTGAACGAAATCGGGCACGAAGGGCAGGTCGGCGACGCGGGCGACGTGAACCGGCGGCCGGCTGGTGGCCACCGGGTGGCCGAGCCGTTCCAGCACCGGGCGGGCGGTGTCCCACGTCTCGGCGAGGCGGTGGGCGACGGTCGCGTCGGGATCGACGACCACGGCGTCGTGGCCGGCGGCGGCGAACAGCACCGCCCAGCCGCAGCCGATGGTGCCGCCGCCGATGACGGCGATGGAGCGGGTCTCGCTCATCCAAGCAACTCCTTCAGGCCGATGGAGAGCGGCGGGAAGATCGACAGGAGGACGATGACGATCGCGGAGGCGGCGAAGAAGGGCACGATCAGCCAGGCCAGCCGTTCCGCCCGGACGTTGCCCATCAGCGCGGCGGTGAAGAGGCCCGTGCCAACCGGGGGCGTGAGCAGCCCGAGGGTCAGGTTGAGACAGACGATGACACCGAACTGGAACGGGTCGATGCCGTAGGTCTCGATGGCCACCGGCAGGAGCACCGGCACCACCAGGATGATCGCCGGGATCGGGTCGGTGATCATGCCGAGGCCGAGCAGCAGCACGTTGAGAAGCAGGAGGAAGACCAGCGGCGAGGAGGTCAGCGATTCCAGCCAGGCGGCGACCAGCGCCGGCAGGTTCTCGAAGGTGATGACCCAGGAGAAGACCTGGGCGGCGGCGATCAGGAACAGCACGATCGCGGAGTTGCGCGCTGCCCGCACGAAGGCCGGGAACAGGTCCTTCACGCTCATGTCGCGGTAGATGAACAGGCCGATGAGCATCGCCATCAGGCTGGCGATGGCGGCCGCCTCGGTGGGCGTGGCGATGCCGCCGAGGATGGTGCCAATGATGATCAGCGGGATCAGCAGCGCCGGGATCGCCTCCCAGAAGGCCAGGGCTCGGCCCTTCAGGCTCATGGCCTCGGTGGTGGGGAAGGCGTGCTTGTGGCCGAGCCAGGCGATGACGACGACGAACACGGCGAACAGGATCAGGCCCGGCACCACGCCGGCGATGAACAGGTCGCCGATCGGGATCTGCGCGATCACGCCGAAGATGATGAACATCATCGAGGGCGGGATGATCGGCGCCAGCACGCTGCCGGCGGCGGTGATGGCCACGGAGACGTCGCGCGGATAGCCGGCGCGCTCCATCTCCGGCACCGCCATCTTCGACATGATGGTGATCTGTGCCACCGCCGAGCCAAGGATCGACGCCATGAACATGTTGGCGACCAGGTTCACGTAGGCGAGGCCGCCCTTGATGCGCCCGAGCAGCGCCAGCGACAGCATCATCAGGCGGCGGCCGATGCCGCCGGAGTTCATCACCTCGCCGAGCAGGATGAAGAGCGGCAGCGCCAGGAGGCCGTAATTCTCCAGCCCGCCGAACATCTGCTGGGCGTAGGACTGGAGGAGGACGGTGTTGCCGCTCGCCATGATGTAGATGAGCGCGGTGGCGGCCAGCGCGAAGGCAATGGGGAAGCCGATGGCGATCAGCGTGACGAAGGAGCCGGCGACGAACATCAGGCGGTCTCCTGCAGGCTGGTGACGCTGTTGGACAGGTTGCGCGCGGCGTGGATGAACAGCGTCAGCGCGGCGTAGGGCATGACCAGCCAGAACCAGACCTTGCGCATGCCGATGGTGGTGGTCGGCTCGCTGTAGATGAAGTTGAAGGTGGTGCTGGAGAAGGCGCGCAGGCTTTCCGCCGCCATCACGGTGAGCGGGTCGAACCAGCGCCAGACGATGAAGCCGAGGGCCGCGACGAAGACCAGCACCAGCGCGTCGACCACGACCTGCAGGGCCGCGCGGCGTTTCGGCGGCAGCGCGTCAGGCAGCAGGGTGACGGCGATGTGCTCGCGGCGGGGAAGGGCCGCGGACGATCCCATGAAGGCCGCCCAGATCATGGCGTAGATGGCCAGCTCGTCGATCCAGATCACCGGCGTGCCGAAGGCGCGGGTGAACGCGTTGGCGATCAGCAGGCAGAAGATCGCGCCGACGAGGGCGCCGGCCAGCCACGAATCGAGGGTGGCGACGCCGTCACTGAGCCGCGTCAGCCAGCCGGTGCGCGCGGGGCGGGGCGCGACGGACCCGCTTGCGTCCACGTCGCTCACGACCGACGCCATGCCGTCTCGGCCCTGATCGGGTCCCTGTCCATGCCGCATCCCTCCCTGAGTTTCTGGTTTGCCTTGTCCGGGCAGCGGGTCTGACGGAAAAATATCAAAATTTTCCGGCTGTCAATCCGATTATCGAGATTGAAGGGGTGCAGCCTCTTTTCTAGAAATAGCGTAGAAGGGATGGGGCCGCGCGGGTGCACCCGCCGGTTGCCGACCATTTGGCGCGCCCGGGTCACCGCCGGACGGCGCGTCGCGCAGAGGGCGTCGAATGAACGACATCGTGCTCAACGGCCGCTATGACGGCCCGGAGAAGACGCTCGCCGAGCGGGCCTACCGGCTGATCCGAGAGGATATCGTCGCCGGCGTGCTCGAGCCCGGCCTGAAGCTGAAGATCACCATGCTCCAGGACCGTTACGGGCTGGGCGCGGGGCCGCTGCGCGAGGCGCTGGCGAAGCTCTCCAGCGACCAGCTGGTCGAGCTGGAGGGACAGCGCGGCTGCCGCGTCGCGATGATGTCGATGAAGGACGCGCGCGAGATCGGCGACCTGCGCAAGGTGCTCGAGGCGCAGGCGCTGCAATTCTCCATTCCCGCCGGCGACGACGCCTGGGAGGCGGCCGTCATCACCGCCTACCACCGGCTGGAGCAGATAGAGCGGCGGATGAACCAGGGCATCAACGACCTGCCGGAGTGGGAGCTGCGCAACCACCAGTTCCACAAGGCGCTGGTGGCGGCCTGCGATTCGCGCTGGCTGCAGTGGATGCGCCAGCTGATGTTCGACCAGCACGAACGCTACCGGCGGCTGTCGCGGATGAAGACGGTGATGACCCGCGACATCCACGAGGAGCACAAGGCGCTGTTCGAGGCGGCCATCGACCGCGACGCCGCCAAGGCGGTGGCGGTGATCGGGGTGCACGTGCAGCGCACCACCGATGCGGTGCTGATCGCGCTGACGGAGCAGCGCGACTGAAGGCGGCGGGAGTGCCGCGTCAGCCTGCCGGGGTGGCGTCGATCTTCTTCGTCAGCGCGTCGCGCCATTCGATCGCCGTCTCGCGGCTCATGGCGAGATCCACCACGTTGCCCTTGCGGTCGGTGAGCTCGGTGTGAACGACGCCGGTCGGCCCGGACTGGGCGGCGACCGCGGCGACTTCCATGCCCTCGGCCAGGTTGGCCGGCACTGCGAACATGGCCCGGTAGTCCTGGGATTCCAAAAGCGCGGCCTGCAGCAAGTTGGCCAGCGCGTCGACCCGTCCGGGGCTCATCAGCAGGCCCTGCTGGCTGTCGTCGGAGAGCTTCACCAGCGCGACGAAGCGGCCGTCCGGCGTGTGGCCCCCGCCCAGCACCTCGGTGATCTCGAAGGCGTCGACGTTCATTTCCTCGTCGGACATTGTGGCTCTCTCCCTGTGGCGATGGCCCAGCCTCGCGGCAACGCGCCGCCGTGTCGAGGCCTCAGGCGAAGGTGGCGGTCGCCTGCATGTGTAGCGTGCCGTCCATGCCGATCGTGCGACAGGTGCCGTCGTCCGATCCCGCGACCGTCAGCGTCCGCTCGGCGATCGCCGCCGAGATGCCGCGATAGGCGAAGCGCGCAGGCGCGCGGCCGGCCCGGTGGGCGGCGTAGTTCAGGAGCAGCGTCGCCTGGATCGGGCCGTGCACCACGAGGCCGTCATAACCTTCCACGTCCCTGGCGTAGGGCAGGTCGTAGTGGATCCGGTGGCCGTTGAAGGTGATGGCGGAGTAGCGGAAGAGCAGGGTGGACGGCGTGTCCACGCTCCAGGTCTCTCCATTGGTGTCGGCCGCCGCGTCCGTCTCCGGTCGCGGGCGCGCCGGCGGTCCGGCTTCCCGGTAGACGATGTCGTGGCGCTCGCGAACCGCCAGGCCGCGGTCGGTCAGGTAGTCGTGGTCGACCGCTACGAACCAGAGCTCGCCGGTTCGGCCCTGCTTGCGGGTGATGTCGGCGATGGTGGTCACCCGCCGGACCCGGTCGCCGACGCGCAGCGGATCGTGCAGCTCCAGTGTGCCGCCCGCCCACATGCGGCGCGGTTGCGGCACCGGCGGCAGATCGCGGGAGAGTGAAGGGTGGCCGTCGGGTCCGAGTGCGTCCATCGGCGCGATGGCCGGCGCCAGGCACCAGTGGATGCCAAGCGGGGCGACACCGTCCGGCTGAGCTGCGAGATGCGGCGCGAAGACCGCCCGGAAGCTTGCGTCGAGGCGCTCGGCGACGACGTCCTCGCTCTCGCAGGTGCGGCCGATCCAGTCGGCGAACGGGCGCTCGCCCGCGCCGGTCACGCCGCGCTCCGGCCGGACCGGCTGGCGGCGCCCGCCGCGAACAGGCCGAGCGAGGCGACGGGGCGGTCGGAGGCCAGGTCGAGGATGGCGGCCATCAGCGCGTCTGCAGCGGCGGGCTCAAGTCCGCCGCCGGTGAGAAGCAGACGCGCCTTGGCGGCCATCTCCCCGGCATCGAGCGGATTGTCGGGATCGCCCTTTGCCTCGTGGCGGGTGGCGGTGAGGACGCGGCCGTCTTCGCTCGTCACCTCGATGGTGGCGCCCCATGCGGCGGGATAGGCCCGGTCGAGGGTTGGGTCGATGGCGAGCGAGACGCGAGCGCGTAGATCGGAGAGCCGGTGACGTGCCGGGCCGTCGAAGCTTTCCTGGGTTACCGAGCCGTCGAAAAGCGCCGCGGCGACGCAGTGCTGCAGCGAGAATTTTGCACCGTAGGGCTCGTGCGGATCCGGCCGGTCGCAGACATCGAGAGCGGCGCGGTAGGTGGCCACGCGGACGTCGCGAATGGCCGCGCCGCCGAGATCGGCGTGAAGCGACAGGGCTGCGTCGATGGCCGGATGCGTGTGGCGGCAGCACGGCCATGGCTTGATGGAGGTCTCCGTCAACGCCCACGGCCGGTCCGGGTCGGCGTTTACGGCGGCCGGGTCGGGATCCGGGCAGAGGCCGGCGAAGAAGCCCTTCTCGCCCTCCAGGATCGTCGCCGGGCCGGTGAAGCCCTCCTCGGCCAGAAGGGCGGCGAGCACGCCGGATTCGGCCGCGCGCGCGGTATGAAGATGCTTGCTCATGGCGCCGGCGGACAGAAATTCCCACAGGCCGGAGGACTGGGTGCCGGCATTGCCCAGCGCCCAGACGGTGCGGTCCTCGTCGAGGCCGAGAAGCCGAGCTGACGCCATCGCCGAGCCGAACGGGCCGCAGGTGGCGGTGTTGTGCCAGACCCGGTAGTGGGCCTTGCCGACCGCCATGCCGACCCGGCAGCACGCTTCGTAGCCGGCCAGAACGGCGGCGAGGAAGGCGCGGCCGCCGAGGCCGCGGGCACAGGCGATGGCCCAGGCGGCGGGGATCACCACCGAGCCCGGATGGGTGACGGAGTCCCGGTGGAGATCGTCCATCTCGAGGATGTGGGCGAGACCGCCGAAGTGGAAGGCCTGGCGCGCCGTATCGCCCGAGCCGGGCGGCGCGACGGCGGTGAGGATGCGGGCCGGCTCTGTGCCGTGGGCGCCGAGGGCGCAGGCGACGGTGTCCAGCACGAACAGGCTGGCACGCTCCAGATCGGCGTCGGCGAGGACCTTGGCATCGATCAGGCGGACGAGGTCCCGGGTGAGGCTCATTGGCGGGCTCGCTTGAACAGGGGTCGGTGCGGCCGCGATCATCGGCGCGCAAGCCCGTCCCCGCAACCCCGGCGGTACCGGGGGCGGGCTCCAGCCGGTCTTCCTTTCGCGGGCGCCGTGAGCGGCTCTGGCTCTTTGTGGTGACGCACTTCTGGACGGAAAACCGGTTCCGGCTTTGCCTGGAAACGCGTTCTTTAGCCGCAATCGCGGACGGAAAGACGGAAAACCGCAAGAGCACTTTTCCTGCGATTGCTTGAACCAGCGCGCGACCGCGCGCCGGCCGGTCAGGCCGCCCACCCGGAGCCGGTGAGCGATAGCGAGCTCGGCGCGAGGGGATTATTCAGTCGCGTTTCCGGACGGAAAACCGGTTCCCACTTTTCCTGGAAACGCTTCAGGCGCGCTGGCCGTAGTAGAGCCCGACCACGTGCTGGGCTTCGGCGAAGAACAGCCAGCGCGAGGCGGCGACGCCGGCAAGATGCACCGGCACGGCGAGAAGCAGCAGCGGCCAGGCGGCCGGCACGGCGAGCGCGATTGCGCACAGGACCAGCGGCACGGCGAAGCCGAGCGCCAGGGCGAGCTTGCGCAGGGCTTCCGCGCGCTTGCGGCCGATCTGGAAGACCATCTCCCGCATCAGGTAGTTCGGCGCGGTGTGCGGCGCCTCCAGCAGCCGGACCCGGCCGAGATGCGGCAGGCCGATGGCGGTTTCCGGGCTCGAACCGTCGGCGTCGAGGCGGGTTTCCCGCGCCTTGGTCGACCAGACCAGCCACATCGCCGTGGCGACGAGGATCATGACCGTGGCGACCCAGAAGGGCACGCCGCCGGCCGGCCCGGAGATCGGAGCAAGGGCTGCAAGCGTCAGCGCGCCGCCGGCCAGTCCCAGCGCCACGAACAGCGGCGAGGTCGGCGGCTTCGACCAGCGCGGCACCGATTTCAGGCAGCCGTAGATCATCGACGTGCAGACCACGCAGACCACCGCCAGCACGGCGGCGGGGATGCCGAGCCAGGGCGTGCGGACACCGAAGAAGACCCACAGCAGGGCGTAGAGGCCGAAGACCGTCAGCGTGACGATGGAGGCGACGCCCTCGCGCGACAGCCACGACGAACGCCATTGGGAGAGCGCTCGCCAGGCGCGCTGCGGATTGCCCAGGTGCCAGAGCGACGCAAACAGGCCGATCGAGGCGAAGCCGAGCGCCAGACCGCAGGCGAGGAGCGCGAACCAGAACCCGTCCGGGCCGAGGCCGAGCCCCAGCCAGGCCATCAGCCCGAAGCCGATGCCGGACAGGGTGGTGAAGACGATGATGGAGGGGGCGGGATGCATCAGCCGAGCCTTTCCAGGGCCCGGTCGAGCCAGCTGAGGAAGCCTGCTGTCTCGGGTTCGGCAAGCGCCACCAGGTCGATGGAGTCCGGTGCGTCGATGTCGGCCTTGGGCCGGGGCGGCAGGTAGCGGTTCACCGGCTTGGTGCCCTGTTCGGGCATCAGCTCCACGCCGCCACGGGCCTCGACGAGCCTGGAGACGTCGGAGGTTGGATCGGCGAGATCGCCGAAATGGCGGGCGTTGGCCGGGCAGGTGCGCACGCAGGACGGCACCCGGTCCACCTCCGGGATATTGTCGTTGTAGATCCGGTCGACGCAGAGCGTGCACTTCTTCATCACGCCGGCGTCGTGGTCCATTTCGCGGGCGCCGTAGGGACAGGCCCAGGCGCACAGGCCGCAGCCGATGCAGGCGTCCTCGTTGACGAGCACGATGCCATCGGCGGAGCGCTTGTAGCTGGCGCCGGTGGGGCAGACGGTGACGCACGGCGCGTCGTCGCAGTGCAGGCACGACTTCGGGAAGTGGACGATCTGCGCGGCCGACGCCGCGCTGCCGCAGCGGCTTTCGGACGGCGTCACCTCGAAGGTGTGGATCCGGTTCAGGAAGGTGCCGGACGGCGCGGCGCCGTAGGGGTCCTGGTCGGAGAGCGGCGCGCCGTAGCCGCCGGTGTTCCACTCCTTGCACGCGATCACGCAGGCGTGGCAGCCGACGCAGGTGTCGAGATCGATGACGAGGCCGAGCTTCTTCTCGGTGGTCTGCGGAAGGGTGGTCATGTCCATTCCTCCCCGTAGGCGATGTCGTCGGGCCCGACGCCGACGGGCGATTGCTGGGCCGGCATGTGCGGCTCCGACCAGGGGCCGGGCTCGGCCTTCTCGATCTTCACGCGCAAATCGTACCAGGCGGCCTGGCCGGTGATCGGGTCGGAATTCGACCAGCGCTGGCCGTCGCCCTTCGGCGGCAGCAGCTCGTGGATCAGATGGTTGAGCAGGAAGCCCTTGGTGGTCTCCGGGGCGTCCTTGTCGAGCGCCCAGGCGCCGGAGCGCTTGCCGATGGCGTTCCAGGTCCAGACCGTGTGGGAGTTGACCGCGTCCATGCGGGCGATGGGCACCTTGATCTTGCCGTGGTGGGAGGTGAGCCAGACCCAGTCGCCGTCGACGAGACCGTGCGTCTCGCAGATCGAGCCGGGGACGTAGAGCGGGTTGCGGCCGTGGATCTGGCGCAGCCAGGCGTTCTGCGAACCCCAGGAGTGGTACATGGCGGCCGGGCGCTGGGTCAGCGCGTGGATCGGGAAGCCATCGACCATCGCGCCCTCGAAGGGCGGATACCAGGCGGGAAGCGGGTCGAACGTCTCCAGGATGCGCTGGCGGAGATTGTCCGGCGGCTGCCGGTCGCCGTAGCCCTTGGCGGCGAGGCGGAACTTCGCCATCGGCTCGCAGTAGAGGTTGAAGACGTAGTGCTGCGGCGCGTCGAACAGGCCCATCCCGACGGCCCAGTCCTGGTAGGCCTTGTTGAACGGCTTGAAGAACTGCGCCTCTTCCGGGATGTGGGCGGTGTAGAAGCCGCCATTCTCGATGTAGCGATCGAGCTGTTCCGGGTTGGGCGCGCCGCGCCCGGGCCGGTCGTCGTCCTTGCGCCAGCCGGCGAGCGGGCCGATGCCCGGCCGGCGCTCGTGGTTGACGATGTAGTCGGCATAGTCGCGGTAGGCGGGCGAGCCGTCGTCCTTGACGAAGCCGGGAAGTTTCAGCCGGGCACCGAGATCGATCAGCGCCGACTGGAAGCCGCGCACGTCGCGGTCGGGCTCCACGACCGGCCAGCGGATGGCGTCGGCGGCGGCATCCGGTTCGGAGATCGGCCGGTCCAGCAGCGAGATGCAGTCGTGCCGCTCAAGGTAGGTGGTGTCCGGCAGGATCAGGTCGGCGTAGGCCACCATCTCCGACGAGTAGGCGTCGGAATAGATGATCTTCGGGATGACGTAGGAGCCGTCCTCGTTCTGCGCCGACAGCATCTCCATGGTGCCGCGGGTGTTCATGGACGAGTTCCAGGCCATGTTGGCCATGTACATGAACAGGACGTCGATGCCGTAGGGATCGCGCGCATGGGCATTGGCGATCACCATGTGCATCATGCCGTGCGCCGACATCGGCGCTTCCCAGGTGAAGGCCTTGTCGATGCGCTTGGCGGTGCCGTCGTCGTCGATGGCCAGATGCTCCGGCCCCATCGGATAGCCGAGATGCGGCCCGTCCAGCGGCTTACCGGGCGTGACGCCGGAGTGCGGCTTTGGATGGCTCTCCACCGGCTTCGGATAGGGCGGCTTGAAGCGGAAGCCGCCGGGCGTCTCCACCGAGCCGATGAGGAGCTGCAGGACGTGCAGGGCGCGGCAGGTCTGGAAGCCGTTGGAATGGGCCGAGATGCCGCGCATGGCGTGGAAGGAGACCGGCCGGCCGATCATCTTGTCATGGTGGACGCCGCGCATGTCGGTCCACGGCTGGTCGATTACCACCTCTTCCTGGAAGGCGGCGTGGGCGATCTCGGCGGCGAGGCGGCGGATGGTGGTGGCGGGGATGCCGCAGGCGTCGGCGACGGTGTCGGGGGCGTATTCGTCCGACAGAACCTTCTCCGCCATCAGCTCGAAGACGGGCCGCGCGGTGCGGCCGTCGGGCAACGTGACGGTGCCCTTCACGGCGGGGGCTGCATCGCCGTCGCTGGAGGCGCGCACGGCACCGGTCTTGCGGTCGAGGACGAGCGGCGTGCCGTCGCCGTCGCGGGCGATCAGGCCCTCGCTCTCGCCTTCGTCGGCGACGATCAGCCAGGGCGCGTTGGTGTAGCGGATCAGGTAGTCGAGATCGACGTTGCCGGTGCGCATCAGCTCGCGCGCCAGGGCAAGGATGAACAGGCCGTCGGTGCCCGGCGTGATGCCCACCCATTCGTCGGCGATGGCGTTGTAGCCGGTGCGGACCGGGTTCACGCCGACGATCTTGGCGCCGTTGCGCTTGAGCTCGGCGAGGCCGAGCTTGATCGGGTTGGAATCGTGGTCCTCGGCGACGCCGAAGATCATGAACAGCCGCGAGCGCTGCCAGTCCGGCGCGCCGAACTCCCAGAAGGCGCCGCCCAGCGTGTAGATGCCGGCGGCCGCCATGTTGACCGAGCAGAAGCCGCCATGAGCGGCGTAGTTGGGGGTGCCGAACTGCTGCGCCCACCAGGAGGTGAGCGACTGGCTCTGGTCGCGGCCGGTGAAGAAGGCGAGCTTCTTGGGATCGCTCTCGCGGACCGGCTCCAGCCAGTCCACCGCCGTCTGCAGCGCCTCCTCCCAGGAGATCTCCCTGAATTCGCCCGAGCCGCGCGGACCGGTGCGGATCATCGGCGCGCGCAGCCGGGCCGGGGAGTAGTGCTGCATGATGCCGGCGGAGCCCTTGGCGCAGAGCACGCCCCGATTCACCGGATGGTCGCGGTTGCCCTCGATGTAGCGAACCTTGTCATCGCGCATGTGCACGTTGATGCCGCAGCGGCAGGCGCACATGTAGCAGGTCGTCCGGCGGATCTCGTCGGAGACCTTCGGTGACAGGGCGATCTTCGGCTCGACCGTCATGCGTCCTCCCAGCCGCGCGCTCTTCCGGCCGTTGGTATGTGACAGGCGCGTGACTTAGAGCATGTCCAGAGTGAACTAATCGATCCAACGAATTATTCTTGTCGTTTCGATCGATTGCGTTTCTATAGTGCCATGACGCTCGACCAGCTGAAGATTTTCGTCGCCGTCGCCGAGCGCGGCCACGTCACCCAGGCGGCGGAAAGCCTGCGCATGACGCAGTCCGCGGCCTCCGCCGCCATCGCCGCGCTGGAAAAGCGCTACGGCACCACGCTGTTCGACCGGATCGGCCGGCGCATCGAGCTGACCGAGGCCGGCCGCCGGTTCCTGCCCGAGGCCCGCGCCGTGCTGGAGCGCGCTGCGGCAGCGCGCTCTGTGCTGGAGGATCTCTCCGGGCTGACGGTGGGCGCCATCTCGCTGGCCGCCAGCCAGACCATCGCCACCCACTGGCTGCCGCGCCGGCTCGCCGCCTTCCACACCGCCTATCCGGGCGTGCGGCTCGACGTAACCATCGGCAACACGCGCCAGGTGGAGACAGCGGTGGCCGATGGGGCGGTGGATGTGGGGCTGGTGGAAGGCGAGACGCGCCACCGAGCGCTGGTGCGTCAACCGGTGGACGTGGACCGTCTGGTGCTGGTGATGGCGTCGGGGCAGGCGGCGCCGTTGCGGCTCGGCAGTGGCGGCATCGACCTGAAGACGATTCCGTGGGTGCTGCGCGAGAGCGGGTCGGGCACGCGTGAGATCTTCGAGGGCTTCGCCCGGTCGGAAGGCTTCGATCCGGATGCGCTCGGCGTGTTCCTGGTGCTGCCGTCGAACGAGGCGGTGCGCGAGGCGGTGGAGGCCGGGGCCGGCGCGACGATCATTTCAGAGCACGTGGTCGCCCGCGACATCGCGGAGGGCCGGCTGACCGCGATTCCCGTCGATCTGCCGGTGCGCGAGTTCGCCCTGGTGCGCCACCGAGACCGCTACCAGAGTGCCGCGCAGAAGGCGCTTGTCGGCGTGCTGGCGGAGCGGGAGGCGGACGCGGGTCAGGGTCCGGCCTTTTCGGCCTGACGCGCCAGCACTTCCTCGTAGGCAGCCTGAAGCCGGGCCCGCACGGAGGCGTCGGGGTTGGCCGGGCCAGTCGGGGTGCCCAGATGCTCCGCCCGCAGCTCGTCCATGAAGGCGTCGAGAAGCTCCGGCCCCCCGGCGTTCAGCACCCGGGCACGAATGGCCAGATCCTCGCTCACGGGCAGGTGCCGCAGGCCCCAGACGCTCATGGCGGCGAAGACGGGCAGCAGCTCGATGCCCTTCTCCGTCAGGCTGTAGAGCGCCTTCTGCTTGTGGCTGGGATCGTCGCTGCGGGTGAGGATGCCTTCCTCCGTCAGCCGCTTCACCCGCGCCGCAAGGATGTTGGAGGCGATGCCTTCCTCCGAACGGGTGAGCAGTTCGCGGAAGTGCCGCCGCCCGCCGAAGACGATGTCGCGGATGACGATCAGGCTCCAGCGGTCGCCCAGGACCTCGAGCGTCAGATTGATGGGACAGCCGGAACGGTGTGCGTCGGACACGAAAAGCCTTTCGGAAAACCGATTGCATTATGAAATCGGGATCGCGGAACCGCAACCGATCGCGGCATGCGATCGGACCGCGGCCCGCTGTCGAGAGGCAACGTCGGGGTCGGGCTGCCCTGCGCTAGTTCAACAGGCGCGGCAGAAGCAGGGTGATCGCGGGGAAGGCGATCAGGATGATGATGCGCACGATCTCGGAGGCGAAGAACGGCATCACCCCCTTGAAGGTCTGGCGCATGGGCACGTCGCGGGCGAGCGAGTTGATGATGAACACGTTCAATCCCACGGGTGGCGTTATCAATCCGAGCTCCACCGTCACCAGGATGACGACGCCGAACCAGATCTTGGTCTCGTCGGGGCTGAGGCCGAAATCGAGGCCCGCGATCACCGGCCAGAAGAAGGGGATCGCCAGGATGACCATGGACAGCGAGTCCATGAGGCAGCCGAAGATCAGAAAGACGACGATGACCAGCGCCAGGATCTCGTAGGGGCCGAGGCCGCTGGTGTGCAGGAATTCCGCCGCCGCCTGCGGCACGCCCGCCCGCGCCATGAAGATCTTGAGGAGCTCCGCGCCGAGCAGGATCAGGTAGATCATGCCGCTCATGCGGGCGGTGTCGAGAAGCGAGGTGCGGAACGACGCCCAGGTCAGCTTGGAGCGGACGATGCCGTAGAGCGCGACCAGAAACACGCCGATGGCGGCGGCCGGCGTCGGGTTGTAGATGCCGCCGTAGATGCCACCGATGACGATGCCGAAGATGACGATGACCGGCGCCAGACCCAGCGTCGCCGACCAGAGCTCGCGGGCCGGCACCCTTTCGCCCTTCGGTCCGGCGTCGGGGACGAAGCGGACATAGATGGCGATGGTCAGGAGGAACATCAGCAGCGCCAGCAGGCCCGGGATGAGCGCTGCGGCGAACATGGTGACGATGTTCGTCTCCACGATGATGGCGTAGACGATCAGCACCACCGACGGCGGGATGAGGATGCCGAGCGTGCCGCCGGCGGCGATGGTGCCGGTGGCCAGCGACGGAGCGTACTTGTAGCGGCGCAGCTCCGGCAGGGCGACGGAGCCCATGGTGGAGGCCGTGGCCGTGGACGAGCCGGACAGCGCGCCGAAGCCGGCGCAGGCGGCGATCGCCGCCATGGCCACGCCGCCGGGCAATCGCCCGAGCCAGGCATTCGCCCCCCTGAACAAATCGCGCGACAGGCCGGTGTGGGTGGCCAGTCCGCCCATCAGGATGAACAGCGGCAGCACCGACAGGTCGTAGTTGGAGAACTGCGCGTAGGCGAGATCCTTGAGCTGGTTGAGCAGCACCAGCGGGCCCGACTGGATCAGCGTGCCGCCGATGCCCACGAGGATCATCGTGTAGGCGATGGGAACCCGGATCGCGATCAGGGCGAGAAGAACGACCAGGCCGAGCAGGCCGAGCGCGAGACTGTCCATGGGGCGGGCCTAGCGAGCTATTCGGCGATCTGGAACGGGGTGCGATGGGTGAACGGAACCTGTCCACGCGCGGCCCGGTAGCCGTCGATCAGGGTGATGATTGCGGCGATCAGGAGCAGGAGGAGGGACGCCAGGATCGGCGGGAACGCCGTCCACAGCGGCAGCCCCAGCACCGGCGTGACCTCCAGCCACTTCACGTAACCCCACATGCCGAACCACATCTGGCGCAGCAGCAGCAGGGCGAAGCAGATGGCGAAGATGGCCGAGAACGCGCCCATCAGGGCCTTCGTGCCTTCGCTCATGCGCTCGGTAAAGATGTCGACGGTCACGTTGGCGCCGACGAGCTGGCAGTAGGGCAGGAACATGAAGATCACCACGGCGATGAAGTGCTTCATCAGCTCGTGGTCGGCCGGGAACGGTGCGCCCAGCACAAGGTTGGAAACGGCGCTGGCCGTGGTCATGACGGCGAGGCCGCAGGCCAGCAAGCCGCCGGCAAGGGCCCACAACTCGATGGTCCGCCCCAGGACCGCGATGGTCCTGGCGACGGGGGTGTCGGGACGCGGCGGCAGGGCCGCCGCGTCCGAAGCGGGCGTGTTCGCGCTCACTGCTTGTGCTTTTCGATCGTCTTCTTGGCGGTATCGACGAGCGCCTTGGCGTCGAAGTCGTCGCCCTGCTCCTCGATCCACGCATTCACCACCGGGGTCAGCGCCTCGTTGAAGCCGGCCATCTGCTCCTCGGTGAGGACGATGTGCTCGTTGCCGGCGTCGACGGCGATCTGGATGCCCTTGTCGTCGGACGCGCGCCAGACTTCGGCGACCTTCTTCAGCCACTCCTCGTCGGAGTTCTTGTTGAAGATTTCCTGGATGTCGGCCGGCAGCGAATCCCACTTGTCCTTGTTCATGGACACCTGGAAGACCGTCGTGCCGAAGCGGTTCGCGTCGGGACCCTCGATCTGGTAGTCGGTCACGTCCTGCAGCTTCAGCGGCGGGATGATCTCCCAGGGGATCAGCGCGCCGTCAACGGCGCTGGTGGCCAGCGACTGCGGCAGGTCCGGAACCGGCATCGTCACCGGGGTCGCGCCCATGGCCTTCACCACGGCGTTGCCGGTCGGGCCGGGCACGCGCAGCTTCATGCCCTGGGTGTCCTCGACCGAGTGAACCGGCTTCTTGGCGGTGTGGATCGCCTGGCCGGCGTGCACGTGGTTGAAGAGCAGGTGAACGCCCTCGTACTCGTCGGCGAGATATTCGTCGTACATCTCGCGCATGGCGAGATTGGTGGCGGCGATATCGTTGGTGAACACCGTCGGCAGCTCGAACGCCTCGGAGCGCGGGAAGAGGCCCGGCGTGTAGCCGTTCACGGTCCAGACGATGTCGACCACGCCGTCAGCCACCTGGCGGAACAGCTGCGGCGGGGCGCCGCCGAGCGACATCGACGGATAGATCTCGATCTCGATGCGACCGTCGGAGTCCTTCTCGATGGCCTCGGCCCACGGCTCCAGCATCTGCGTCTGAGCCGGCGACTTCGGGCTCAGGAAATGGTGCAGCTTGAAGGTATACTCAGGATCGGCGGCAGAGGCGGGGCTCTGCATCATCACCGCCGCGCTCAGCACGCCCGCCGTGGCGAGCAGGAAATGTCTTCTTTTCATGTCGCGTTCCTCCAGAAACATGGATGGCCACCGTCGGGGTGGCGGTCTGCGGCCACGTCGTTGCGTGGCGGTTCTCACAGGTTCGTTCCCGTGACTTTTCACTGAATCCGGACCTGTGTCCAGAATGGTTTAACTGCAAACGAAATCGATATTTTTCCCGGTCGAGGCGCCTCAACCTAACGCGGATCGCGTGCAGGGAAAGGCGACCGGTGTGAACAGTGCGTTCGCGATTTGGGACCGGCCGCACCGGACCCGTCGGGCGGTGCGGCCGGGCCGATCAGAACGGGTAGTGCTGGCCGGGATCCTCGACCGTGATCCAGCGCAGCTCGGTGAACTCGTCGACGCCGGCCTTGCCGCCGAACCGGCCGTAGCCGCTCGACTTCATGCCGCCGAACGGCATCTGGGCCTCATCGGCGACCGTCGGGCCGTTGACGTGGCAGATGCCGGCCTCGATCCGCCGGGCGACGGACAGCGCGCGCTGCACGTCCTGGCCGAAGACGGCGGAGGACAGGCCGTACTCGGTGTCGTTGGCGATCCGCACCGCGTCGTCGACACCCTTGGCGCGCACCACGCAGACCACCGGACCGAAGGACTCTTCGGAGTAGATCCGCATGTCCGGCGTCACCTTGTCGACCACGGTGGCCGGCATGATGGTGCTGTCGGTGGCGCCGCCGGTGACAAGCTCCGCGCCCTTGTCGAGGGCGTCCTTCACCAGCGCGTCCACCTTCTCGACGGTGGCCCGGTCGACAACGGAGCCGAGCACAACGTGACCGGACGGGTCGCCATGGGGCAGGGCGGCGGCCTTTTCGCCGAAGCGCTTGACGAATTCGTCGGCGATGCTCTCGTCGACGACGATCTTCTCCGTCGACATGCAGATCTGGCCTTGGTTCATGAAGGCGCCGAACGCCGCGGCGTTCACCGCGCCCTCCATGTCGGCGTCATCGAGGATGACCAGCGGCGCCTTGCCGCCAAGTTCCAGCAGGACCGGCTTCAGGTGCCGTCCGGCCTGCTCGGCGATGATCTTGCCGACCCGGGTGGAGCCGGTGAAGTTGATGCGCTTCACCTTCGGGTGGGCGATCAGGGCGGAAACCACTTCCGGCGCGTCGTCGGCGGAATGGGTGACGACGTTGACCACACCTTCAGGCAGGCCGGAGTCCGTCAGCACCTTGCCGATCAGCCGATGCGTCGCCGGGCACATTTCCGAGGCCTTAAGGACAACGGTGTTGCCGCAGGCGATCGGCAGGGCGAGCGCCCGCACCGCCAGGATCACCGGGGCGTTCCACGGCGCCATGCCCACCAGCACGCCGACCGGCTCGCGCACGGCCATGGCCATCGTGCCGGGCTTGTTGGACGGGATGATCTCGCCGGTGATCTGGGTGGTCATCGCCGCGGCCTCGCGCAGCATGTTGGCCGCCAGCATGACGTTGAAGCCGATCCACGGGCCGGTTGCGCCGGTTTCCGCCATGGCCGTCTTGATGAATTCCTCGGTCGCCGCGTCCAGCGCGTCGGCCGCCTTGTTGAGCACCGCGCGGCGCGCGGCGGGCGCCGTCTGCGACCAGTCGGGGAAGGCGGCGGCCGCAGCCTCGACGGCCTTGTCGACGTCGCCCGTCTTGCCGGCGGGCGCGCGGGTGGCGACGTCGCCGGAGACGGGGTTGCGCCGCTCGAAGACGGCGTCGTCCGCCGCGGGCGTGTCGGCGCCGCCGATCAGCATCGTGATGTCCATTCGATTACTCCTTGTTCTACGGAATGGCCGCCCATCGTGGCCGCGAGCGGCGCGAGGCGCGAAACGGGAGGTCGGGTGCGTTGGTGCGGCGGTGAGTGTCCGATCGCAACGGGGTGCGACGGCGACGGCACAACACGGACGATGGGAACAAACGGATCGCGCTCGCCACCGTTCCACGGCGACGGGAAGACCGGACCAACGCGGCGACCGAGCATGGCGGTACCGACAGGCCGGCGGCCACGTCTGCAAAGGCGGACACGATGGCGAGACCCTCCCAGAAACGCCGGGGATCGTTCGATCGATCCTCCGCTCGGCGCCCGCGGTCGCTATCGGGCGCGTAATCTAGTTTGTAATCAAACATTATTGTGGGGCGAAACTCAAGGCTGAATTCGGACGTTGTCATGCGACCAATAGCGGGTGCGGGGCCCGAATTGGGCGCGCGGAAGCTTCCGCTTGCGCATGCGGTTCGCAGCGGGTCTTCTGCGCGTCGTCGAGCACAGGAAAGGGCAGGGCGTGGGCTTCATTGCGAACAAGGCGCGTCCGTGGGCGCGCACGGCGGCGATGGGTCTTGCGGCTTGCGTCTGGCTGGCTGCCCTCTCGGGGATCGCAAGCGCCCAGGAGCTTCCCTTTCTCGGCCGATACGGGCTGGAGCCGGGCTGCGCCGGTGAAACGGTGCGCCTCTCGCAGACCCGGCTGGTGATCGCCGATCTGGTCTGCAAGGTCGCGGAGATCGACAGCACCGAGACCGGCACCTTCGAGTTTTCCCTCTCCGAATGCGTCCAGGACGGCGAGCCCACGCGCGGCAATGCCCTTTTCGGCTATGCCATCGACGGGGACGCCGTCGCGCTCTCCTTCTGGGGGCCGATCATCCCGGTCTTTCGCTGCGAAGGGTAGCCGGTCGCACGGGCCGCGGCGGCTGGCGAGACCCCGGGTCTCGACGCCGGCTGTCCGTGCCGACCCCGCCGGGCTTCACTGAAATTTAACCCTATCGTCAAGCTTCCCGAAACCTCGTGCATTTGCATGGAATTGCGGGCCGCCGATCCGCGCCTGACGGCCTACAGCCGCGCGGTGACGGCAAACTGACACAAAAGATCCAAGGGGTTCCTGCCACATTCAGCGAACAGGGCAGGTGCGGAAGAGGCTTACCGCCACGCCCTGCAAGCTGTCGCTCTGGCTCAAGAATCCGGCTCCGCAACGGAACCCGGACAGGGCAGGGGTGCGTCACGATCTGTTCTATTCAGGAACAAATTGGTAGAGATTGATGAGTTCAGGTGAAAACCGGTTTCGCGTTCATCTCGAGTGCGAGGCCTGCAACCGCCATGGCGAGGCGCAGGCGCACGAATATGGCGGTTGGTCGAACACGCATCGCGACGTCCGGGTCCACTATCATGATGTTTCGCCAGGCTTCGTTGCGCTGTCGTCGGGGGGCGGCCACGAGGGCTACGACGTCGCCTGCGGCCATTGCGGCAAGGACGCCCGCATCCGCCGCGCGCGCCACGTTGCCTGGCATGCGCAGCAGCTCGTGGATCCGGCACCGGCGTTCGTGCCGCGCAGCTTCTGGGAAGTCGCGACGAGCGGCTTCCGGCAGCGGGCCGTCGAGAACGACTGGTAGCTGACCGGTCAGCCGGTCCGGGCCGCGGGCGAAAGCCCGGCTGCCCGACCGGGTAGGGGCCGTGGCCGTCGGCGCAGCTCAGAGATGGCTGAGCCAGACGTCGAGCACGGCGGAGCGCTTCTCGGTGCGCACCACCTCGAGCGCTTCCGCAACCGCCGCGTCGAGATCCTCCGGACGCTCCACCTTCCGCGCCCAGGCGCCACCGGCTGCCGCCGCGATGTCGGCATAGGCCGGCGAGGGGTCGAACGACAGGTCGAGGTCGTTGGCCTTGGAGGCGTAGCCGTCCGGATGGACGGAGAGCGCGGAGAAGCGCGGCGCCTTCCAGCCCCGATTGTTGTAGACGACCTGCAGGAAGGGCGTCTGGTACTTCGCCGCCATCCAGTGGACGGTGGAGGGAATGGAGAACATGTAGCAGCCGTCGCCGGAGAGCGCGACGACGGTCTTCTCGGGCGCCGCCAGCTTGGTGCCCACCGCCGCGCCGCCGTTCCAGCCGAGCGAGCCGCCGCCACTGGCGAAGTAGGAGCCCGGCCGCGTCATCCGCATGTGGTTGGCGATCACCGTGTAGTTGGTGATGCCCTCCGACAGCACGATGGTGGTGTCCGGGTCGATATGCCGGCGGACCGTGGCCGTCAGATATTCCGGCGTGATCAGGCCCTCGGGCTGGGCGGCCTGGGCCTCGATCTCGGCCCGGCGCCGGTCGCTCGCAGCGGCGTAGTGCCTGCTGCGCGCCTTCACGGCCTTCGCGTCCGGCTTGCGCGCATCCAGCGCGGCGTTGAGCTGGGCGAAGGCGGTCTGCGCGTCGGCACGCACGGATTCCTCCGCGCCGATATACCAGAGCGGCATGTTCTCCTTCAGCGGATCCACGTCGATGTGGACCACGGGCGTGCCCTCGGACGGCTTGTTGTGGCTCGGGATCCACGGCACGTCGCTGTCCACCACCAGCACGAAGTCGGCCTCGGCCAGCGCCTCGTTCTGGAAGGGCTCGTTCCACTGGTTGCCGAGATAGAGCGGGTGATCGTGCGGGATGTTCAACGCGCTGGGAACGGATTCGTGCACGCCCATGCCGACCCGCTCGCAGAAGCGCACCAGCTCCGCCACCGCGTCGGGATTGCGGCCGGCATAGGACGTGACCAGCAGCGGCCGCTCGGCCTTCTCCACGTGGTCGAGGATGCGGCCGATGGCAGCCTCCGTCAGCGCGCCCGGGTCGACCGGGCGCCACTGGCGCGGATCGATGGTCACCGGCTCGGCGATGTCCGCCTCCATCACCTCGCGCGCGCCCATCAGGTAGACCGGGCCCTTCGGATCGGTGGAGGTGAACTGCAGGGCGCGGTGCACGACCTGCTTGATGTTGGTGCCGGTGCGAATCTCGGTGTCGTACTTGGTGTAGCCGCGGATGATGCCGCGCTGGTCGTGGACGTCCTGGATCCACTGGATGAACTCGTTGCGGCTGCCCTTCATCTCGCCGTCCTGGGTGAAGGGCGAGGCGCCGGCGAAGATCAGCATCGGCACGTGGCCGCGCGCGGCGTTGTGGACCGCGCCGGCCAGCGCCTGGGTGCCGCATTCCACGTGCACGAGCACGAGCTGCGGCTTGCCGGTCACCTGGGCGTAGCCGTGGGCGGCGCTCATCCCCACCATCTCATTCGGCGAGGTGATGACGGCGGGGATCTTGCGGCCGGATACGCGCGCCTCGGCGATCGCCTCGATCAGCGCCGGATGGTCGCTGCCGAAATTGGCGAAGATGCAGGAGATGCCGGCCTCGTCGAGGGCCTCCAGGAAGGCGGTGCTTGTGGTGTACATGGGGGGAGCGCGGGTCCTCAGTCGAGCAGGGTGACGATCCGGCGGAGCGCCTGGATCAGCTCGTCCTTCCGCTCGCCGACAATGGCGTCGAGTTCCGTGTCGTGGGCGGCGGCGGACTTGGCCAGCATGGCGAGCTTTTCTTCCCCGTCGGGGGTGAGGAACAGCGCGTAGCTGCGCCGGTCGCTCGGAATGGCGCTGCGCCGGACGAGGCCGTCGCGCAGCAGATCCCGAAGGACGGGCGTGATCGTCGACTTGTCACGGCCGGAGGCGCGCGACAGGGTGATGGGCGTGATGCCGGGATTGTGGTGGATCAGGGTCAGGACGGCGTACCAGCCGGGGCGCAGGTCGGTCTCGCCCGTATGGCGCTTGAAGGCCTTGAACGAGGCGTTCTGGGCAAGCCGCAGATGAAAGCCGACCGCGCTGGCGAGGGAGCCGAATTCGAGCTGCTCGTCAGTCCCCAGAGGCGATCGGAGGGCGGTGTCGTCCTTCGCGTCTGCGGGCTTGTCCATTGCGATCGCTTCGTTCCTGTCCGGGCGATTTACCGGGCCCGATGACCGGCCGGCCGGCGTCTGCCGACCCGGCGCCGTCGCGGCAACCGGAGCGGGCAGTCCGCCGTTCCGCAACGGTTCAAGCTATATGGCACTATCAGGAAACCCGCAACTAGTTTTGCTTCAAACCATTTGGTTTCGAAGGACTCTTCGCGCGGCGGCCGGACCGCGTGGCGTGCGGCCCGAACGGCGTCAATGAAAAGGGCGCCCGACCCATGCCGGACGCCCGCTGCCTGTCGCAGGCTGGCGCCGTTTCAGCGCAGGGTGAAGCTCATCGGCACGGTGAACGACATCCGGCTGGTGCCGAGCTCCTTCGGGATCGGCGGCACGCGGGCGCGCTGCACCGCCTGAACCGCGGCCTGGTCCAGCGCCGGGTTGCCGGAGCTGCCGGCCAGCCGCGCCCCCGTTATGCCGCCCCCGGCGGAGATGCTGAACGACACGCGGGCCACGCCCTGGGCGGGACGCGCGCGCGCCGGGTAGCGCTTCTGGCGCTCGATGGCCCGACGCACCTGCTGCTGGTAGGTGGCTTTCGCCGCGGCCACCGCCGCCCGCGAAGTGGCCTGGCGGGCCTGCGGGGCCGGCTTGCCGCGCCGGGTCTCGGTCTTCCGTGGTTCGGCCTGCTGGGCGACCTTCTTGCGCTGCCCGCGCCGGCGCTGCTCCGCCTCCCGCCGCTCTTCGGCCCGGCGTGCCTCGGCCCGACGCGCTTCTTCCCGCCGCGCTGCCTCGCGGCGTTCCGCCTCGCGCTGCTCGGCGGCAAGACGCTGGCGCTCCTGCTCCAGGACCGCGCGCATCTCCTCCGTCGGTTCGGGCCTCGCCTGCGGCAGCTCGAAGGCACGCGCCTGCTTCTGCTCCACCATCTCCGGGGTGGCCAGCGGCTCCGGCGGCGGCTTGGGCAGCGGCAGCGGCGGGCCTGTGGCGACAACGGTCTCGCTGGTTTCGTCCGAAGGCGCGGCCTCCACCGGCAGCTCCGGTGCCGGCATCTCCTCCACGACCTCGGTCTCGACCGGCTCCTCCGGCTCGATCACCGGCTGCGGCTCGTCCTCGACGATTTCGGGGTCTTCGGGGAGCGGAGGCTGCTCGACCACGTCCGGTTCGGGCTCCGGCTGGGGTTCGGGTTCCGGTTCGACGACCTCCTCGGGCTCGACGGGCTCCGGCTCGGGCAGCGGCTCGACCACTTCCTCCGGAACGGGCTCGGGGTCCGGCTCCGGCTCGACGATCTCCTCCGGTTCAGCCGGTTCCTCGACGGGTTCGGAAAGCGGTTCCTCGACCGGGGCTTCCGCGACCTCGACCTCCTCGGGCTCGGGCTCTGGAAGCGGTTCCGGTTCGGCCACCTCCTCCGGCTCCGGCTCCGGCTCGGGCTCGGGTTCGGCCATCTCCTCCGGCTCCGGCACCGGCTCCGCCTCGACCGGCGGCTCTAGGGCGGTCTCGTCCTCGACGGCCTGCTCGGCGCCGGGCTCCTCGATGACCTCGGGCGGTTCTTCCACAGGCATGGAGGCACTGGCGCCGGCGGCGTTGATGACGTCGGCGTCGTCGGCGGTGGGTTCGTCGATGGCCTCGATCGGCGGCAGGTCTACGAGGATCGCCGGCTCCATGGCTGCCACCTCGAGCGGCTCGCGTTGAGGCGCGAGCGCGATCGCCGCCAGCGCCGTCGTGGCGGTCAGCACCACGAGGAAGCTGGCGGTCCAGCCGAGGCCGCGCGCCACTGTCGTGCCGCGGGAGGGGATGTGGGGATCCGGGGAGGCGGATCTGGCCATGTCACTCCTGTCCGGTTTCGCTCGGTCCGGTCGCGATCGGATCCGGCACGGCGGCGGGGGCGACGGAATCGAGGCCCACCAGGGCGATCTTGAGGTAGCCGGCGTCGCGGAGCTGGTTCATGGCTCCGATCACGTCCTCGTAGCGCAGCGTGCGGTCGGCCCTGAGATAGATGCGCGTTTCGCGGTCCCCTTCGGTGGCCTCGTCGAGGGCCGGGGATAGCGCGGCCGCCGCGATCGGATCGTTGCCGAGATAGAGCGAGCGGTCCTCGCGCATCGTGACCACCACGGGCGTGTCCGGGCGCGCCGTCTTCGCGGCGTTGGATGTCGGCAGGTCGACGCCGACGTCCACGGTGGAGAGCGGGGCGGCGACCATGAAGATGATCAGGAGCACGAGCATCACGTCGATGAACGGCGTGACGTTGATCTCGTGGGTTTCCTGAAGTTCGTCGCCTTCGGTCGGTTTGATGGCCATGGCGGGGCGTCCTATTCGGCCGCGATGGCGTAGGCCGGGGTGGGCGCGCGATCGAGGTCCCGGCCCAGGAGCCGGAGGATCGCGGCGGAGGAATCGCCCAGAAGTGCCCGGTAGGCGGCGATGCGGCGCGTGAAATGGTTGTAGATGACCACGGCGGGAATGGCGGCGACGAGGCCGAGCGCGGTGGCCAGCAGCGCCTCGGCGATGCCGGGCGCGACGACGGCGAGGTTGGTGGTCTGGGTCTCGGCAATGCCGATGAAGGAATTCATGATTCCCCAGACCGTGCCGAACAGGCCCACGAAGGGGGCGGTGGACCCGATCGTGGCCAGCACGCCGGTGCCCTGGGTGATGCGCCGGGCCGCGGCGGCCTCCAGGCGCACGAGACGGCTTTCCGCCCGTTCCTTGATGCCGGCGGCGGCGAGACCCTCCGACTGGTTCAGCTCCTCCTCCGCTGCGGCCACCAGCCGGGCCACCGTGCCACGCCCGCCGAGGGCGTCGCGGGCGTCCGCCAGGGTGCGGGCCGACGAGACGCGGGCCAGGGCGCGCCTGGAGCGCGCCAGCGAACCGGCGAGTTCGAGCGTCTTGAAGAGCCAGACCGTCCACGTCACGAGAAAGGCGAGGACGAGACCGATCATCACCGCCTTGACGACGATGTCCGCGGCCATGAACATCCCCATGGGGCTGAGGTCGTGGCCCATGTCCCCGGTGGGAGCCCACGCCTCCATCTGCGAAAACAGCATCTCGTCCATGAACCTTCAGAACCCTGTTAGCGCCGAAACCGGGGCGGTCGGCATCGTCTGCCGTCCGCCCCGGTTCGCGACCGGTTGGTGATGTCTGGGTCGGAGCCGGCGGAGGGTCAGGATCTCCGCCGGCCGCCGTGGTACCCGTCCGTCAGCGACGCGTTGATTGCATCCGCGGCCGGGTGATGCGGGCCTCGCCCGGTGTCAGGCGCCGACCTTCGGCGTGACGGTCTGCAGGATCTCGAAACCCTCGAACTCGGGATGGCCCATGTAGAGCACCTTGCGATCACCGGCGCCCTTGTGTGCATCGCGGAAGGACTGCGAGCGCGTCCAGGCCTCGAAAGCGTCCCGCGACTCCCAGATCGTGTGCGAGGAGTAGAGGGTGTGATCCTCGTGCTCGGGACCCTTCAGAAGGTGGAACTCGACGAAGCCGGGTTCCTGATCGATATGGACCTCGCGGCCGAGCCAGACCTGCTCGAACGCGCTCTCCTCGCCGCGCAAAACCTTGAAGCGGTTCATGGCGATAAACATTAGATCGGAATCCTTCTAATAAACAGCGTTCGATTAGTTGAGCTTGCCGCCAAGGCGCAAGTCGAGGGTAAGCTTTGCGTTGAGGCCCGGAGCGGCTTCAGCGTCCAGGAACGGCTGATAATACGTATCGAACACGTTGTCGATATTGAGACCGACGGAGACGCGGTCGTCCACATTGTAACTGGCAAAGAGATCGAGCAGCGCGTAGGCGTCGGACTCGAGGCCGGGCGAAACCTTCTCCTGGGCGGCGACCAGGCTCAGTCGGCCGCCGGCGGTCAGCTTCTGCTCAAGGGCGCGGAAGCCGCCGGAAAGGATCAGCCGGTCCGGCGGGATCGTGTCGAGGTCGCTGCCGGTCTCTGCATCGGTGCCCCGGGCGATGGTTCCCGACAGGCCCGCGAACCAGCGGCCCGCGTCGTAGTCGATGCCGGCCTCGAAGCCCCACAGGTTGGCCTGGCTGATGTTCTCGTACTGGTAGCAGAAGGGCGGAGACGAGCAGGTCGCGCCCGGACGGAACGAGAAGGGCACCACGACCGCGCCGATATAGTCGTCCACCTGGTTGTAGTAGCCGAGCACCCGGGCGCGGATGCCGTCACCGTCCTGGATCACGTCATCGAAGCGGAAGTTGACGCCGCCTTCGAAGTTGTGGGCGGTTTCCGGCTTCAGGTCGGCGTTCGGCAGGAAGGTGAAAGGCGGGGCGCCGCCGACGGGCGGATGGGTGCCGGTCCAGGTGGTCTCGGTGAGCGAGGGCGCGCGGTAGGCCTCCGCGTAGGTGCCGAACACCGTGATCCAGTCGGCCGGCGTCAGGCCGACGGTCAGGCGCGGCGAGAGATGGTCGCCGGAGCTGGTCGTGCCCTGGCCATCCATGTCGTAGCCGTCGAACCGCAGGGCGCCGATCACGTCCAGCATGCCGATCGTCATCTGGTCCTGGATGTAGGTGCCGTAGACGTTGCGGCTGCCGGGCGGGGTGAACTCCTCGCCGCTGGAGAACGGGTCCGGATCGGAGGTCTTCACCTGGTCGCGGAACGCGTCGGCGCCGTAGGTGATGGCGTGATGGGTCTGGCCGAGCATCACCCGGGAGGTGTTGAAGACGTCGACGCCGGTGGTCTCGATCTTGAACTCGCGCTCGGAGCCGAGGCTCGGCCGCGGGAAGTAGTTCGGCACGCCGACGATGGTCTGATCGGTCTTGGTGGAGGTGTAGTAGACCTGCGCGGAGAGGTCGAAGAAACGGTCCTCCGGCCGCTGGTAGCGGTATTTCAGCCGGTAGGTCTCGGTGGTCGTGTCGGTGTCGTAGACGGTGCCTTCGCCCTGGTCGTAGGTGGCGTTGTAGAGGATGCCGGTGGCGGTCAGCTCATGGCCGTCGGCCGGCCGGGCCCGCGCCTCGAAGAGGCCGGACTTCAGATCGTAGCCGGAATTCGGGATCTTGTTGCCGGCGCCGTCGGTGTAGTCGCTGTAGCTCGCCCAGGTGCCGGCGGCGACGGCATCGAATGCCGTGCCGACACGGGCCGCGACCTCGGCGTGGCCGTTGAGGCCCTTGCTGTTGGTCTCGTAGCGGCCCTTCAGCCGGCCGGCGACGTCCTCGCCCGGCTTCAGGACGTCATCCGCGGTCAGGGTGCGGAAATCCACGACGCCGCCGATGGCACCGGAGCCGTAGATGGTGGAGACGGGGCCGCGGGTCACGTCCACCGAGCGGATCATCTCCGGGTCGATGTAGAACATGCCGTTGGCGTTGTGGCCGGAGCGCTGGAAGTTCTGTCGGGCGCCGTTGATCATCACGTTGACGCGGCCGAAGTCCTGCAGGCCGCGGATGTTGATGGCCGTCGCCGGGTCGTCGGCGTTCTCGTCGGTCCAGACGCCGGGCAGCGTGTCGAGGACATTGGAGACGCGGCTCGGGGCGAACTCCGTCTCCATCGTGTCGCGATCGACCACGGTGGACCCGGAGAGGGCGTCGTAGGGCGCGCTTTCCGTCCGGGTGGCCGTATGCGTCGTGACGGTGATCGTTTCCAGGGCGACGGCGTCCTGCCCCAGGACCACGGCGTCCTGTGCCTGTACGTGTCCCGTCAGAACGAGAATGGATGCGGAGGCGAGGAGCACGCTCCTCGAAAGCCCGAGTGCCATCGGCCAGCCCTTCTGAATTGTCAGTCGTTGACGCATTCGGCTGGCTGGCTGGAGCGCTGGACGCGGTTGCTGGCTTGCCTGATTTTTGTTGCGAGCGATTCCGAACTGCTACGCGTTGCGGACCGTATGAATATGGACTAAACGAGTCAACAATCATGCGGCGCACAGGTTGCGTTGACCCAAAAATGTGTCGCGTTTGCAACAACTTGGAAGGATTCCATAGTGGCGGACCAGAGGTCCGAAGGCAGTCATTCGCGAAGCGTCCCGGCCAGTCCCTCCGAAGGGCGCGGAGACCCTCCTCGCTGGCGGGTCGAGGAGATTTGCGGACCGGGCGGAGAGGCCCGCATCGAACTTGACGGAGACGTCTACCGGCTCCGCATCACGGCGCGTCGGCGCCTGATCCTGACGAAATAGCGACAGCGGTGAGGACATGACCAATCGACCGACCGGTCCCGGCGCGGGACGGCAGCCGGATCCCCGGCGCATGATGGCCCTGGCGGCGGGCGCGGCCCTGGCCGCGGCGCTTGTCGCGGCTCCGGCCCAGGCCGGCGAGGTTGCGAGCCTGCCGGAGTGTTCCGCGCCGGACGCGCGTCTCGACACCAGCCGCATCGTCTCCATCGGCGGGACCGTGACGGAAATCCTGCACGATCTCGGCGCCGACGACAGCATCGTCGCGGTGGATACCACCAGCCTCTACCCGCCGGAGATGCTGCGCGAGAGGCCGAATGTCGGCTACATGCGGGCCTTGTCGGCGGAGGGCGTTCTGTCCATGTCGCCGTCGCTGCTTCTCGTGACGGAAGGGGCCGGCCCGCCCAACGTCATCGACGTCCTGAAGCGGGCCTCGGTGCCCTATGTCACCATCTCCGACGAGGCGACGCCCGAGGCCGTTGCCGACCGCATTCTCCGCATCGGGCAGGTGGTCTGCGCGGAGGCGGCGGCCGCCGAACTCGCCGAAACCGTGACGGCGCGCTTCGCGGCGCTGGAAACCGCCGTTGCCGCCGTCGACGAGCCGAAGCGGGTCCTCTTCGTGATGTCGGTGCAGAACGGCCGGCCGATGGTGGGCGGCACGGACACCGCGGCCGATGCCATCATCCGGCTTGCCGGCGCGGAGAACGCGGCGGCCTCTCTCGAAGGCTACAAGCCGATGAGCGACGAGGCGGTGCTGGAAGCCGCGCCCGATGCCCTCCTCATGATGGAGTCCGGCGCCCACCGCAGCGGCGATGTGCTGGCCGAACCGGCCTTCCGCCTGACGCCCGCGGCGGAGACCGGCACCCTTGTGACCATGGACGGGCTGCTGCTTCTCGGGTTCGGTCCGCGCACCCCGATGGCGGCCGCACGCCTGGCCGAGACCCTCTATCCCGGTCTCGACACGGGCGAGGCGGGCGTCCAGCCGTGACGGCGGTCGCAACCGGTTCGATGCGCCAGGCCGTATCGCGATCCGTCCGACCGTCGCGGCCGCTGGTGATCGGCGCTGCAGCGGTGCTGCTGGCGGCTTCCGCCATCCTGTCGCTGGCCATCGGTGCGACCGGCATCAGCCTCGACGCGCTGCCGCGGGTGATTGCGGGACTGTTCGATCCGGCCATAGCAGCCGACCCGGCAGCGATTCGCGAGCGCCTGGTGCTTCTCGAGATTCGCCTACCACGCACCGTGCTCGGCGTTCTGGTCGGCGCGGCGCTCGCCGTCTCCGGCGCGGTGATGCAGGGCCTGTTCCGCAATCCGCTGGCCGATCCGGGCCTGATCGGCATCTCCAGCGGCTCTGCACTGGCAGCGGTCTCGGTGATCGCGCTGGGCGACGGCCTGCTCGCTCCCGTGGTGCAGCTTCTCGGACCCTATGCGGTGCCGGCCTGTTCGTTCGTGGGTGGCCTGGTCGCCACCGTCGTGCTCTACCGGATCGCCACGCGTGCCGGGTACACCTCCATCGCGACATTGCTCCTGGCCGGTATCGCGCTCGGCGCCATCGCCTCGGCGATCATCGGTATCATCATTTTCGGCAGCGACGACCGGGAACTGCGGGACCTCAATTTCTGGATGCTCGGCAGCATCGGTGGCGCGACCTGGCCGAAGATCGTCGGCACGCTGCCCTTCTTCCTCGCCTGTCTCGTGGCGCTGCCCTACCTGTCGCGGGTGCTGAACGCGTTCCTGCTGGGCGAGGCGGAAGCCGGCCATCTCGGCGTCTCCATCGAGACGGCCAAGCGGATCGCCATGTTCGCCGTCGCCTGCGCGGTTGGGGCGGCGGTGGCGGTATCCGGCGTGATCGGCTTCGTCGGCATCGTCGTGCCACACATCATCCGCCTCATCACCGGGCCGGACCACCGGGTGGTGCTGCCGGCCAGTGCGCTCCTCGGTGGTGCGTTGCTTCTGGTGGCGGATGTCGGCGCGCGCGTCATCGTCGCGCCGGCGGAACTGCCGATCGGCATCCTCACCGCCCTGATGGGCGCTCCGTTCTTCCTGTGGCTGCTGATGCGCCGCCGCGGCGGGCTGGGGTAGGCGACATGCTGACCGTGACCGATATCGGGGTCCGCCGTGGCGGACGCTGGCTTCTGCAAGATGTCTCGCTGAGCGCGGAGCCGGGGGCGCGGATCGCCATCCTCGGACCCAACGGGGCGGGTAAGTCCACCCTGCTCAAGGTGATGACGGGTGAGATGACGCCCGACACGGGCGACGTGGCGTTCGACGGGGAACCGCTGGCGAGCATCCCGCGCGCCCGGCTGGCGCGCCGCCGGGCGGTGCTGCCGCAATCGTCGATGCTGACCTTTCCCTTCACGGTGCGCGAGGTGGCGGCCCTCGGCATCACGGTGCCGGCCTTTCCGCTCGACCGCGCCTCGCAGGAGCGAATCGTCGAGCGGGCCATCGCCGTGGTCGGTCTGAAGCGGCTTGCCGATGCGACCTTCGACACGCTGTCGGGCGGCGAGAAGCAGCGGGCGCAGCTCGCGCGCGTCCTGTGCCAGCTGTGGGCGTGCGCGGAGCAGGGGCCGGCCCCGCACCTGTTCCTCGACGAGCCGACGGCCAGCCAGGATCTCGCCCATCAGCTCGCCATTCTCGACGTCGCCACCGCTCATGCGGAGCGGGGCGGCACGGTGATCGCGATCCTACACGACATCAACCTCGCCGCCGCGTGGGCGGACCGGCTGGTCATCCTCAGCGAGGGACAGGTCTACGCCGATGGAACGGCCGCGCAGGTGGTGACGGAGGCGATGCTGGCGGATGTGTTCCGCGTCGTGCTGTCGCCGGGAACGGTGCCGCCGACGGCCGTGCCGTTCATCCTGCCTCAGACGGCGGTGCTCTTGGAGGACCGCGCCTTGGTTTCCTCGGGAGGGTGAGGCTGGACCACCGTCACGTCCTGTCCCTCGATGAAATCGGACAGGAAGTGGCCGTCCAGATGCGCCAGGAACGCCTCCCAGGCACCGTCCATGAGCGGAATGATTCCATCGGAACTGGTGTCGCGGGTCTCGAATGATTCGAGGGCGCGGACTGCCGCGCCGATGGAGATCTCCGCCGGATCCCGCGCCAGACGCACGCCGCCGCTGCGGCCGCGGGCGGTGATCACGAGATCGGTTTTCGTGAGCATGTTCACGAGCTTGAAGGCGTACGCCTCCGGAATCCCGGCCAGACTCGCGATCTCCGGGATCGGAGTGAGGTCGGGATGGTGGCGGCCGCACCAGACGAGAATGCGAATCGCATTGTTGGTTTGTTGGGAAAGTCGCATCTGAGCCTTCGCGCGTGTCGCATCATCGAGTCTAGTCGAAGTCTTGTGTCGGGTCGATAACGCAGCGCCCAGAGGGCTCCGACGGCCGATCACAAAAGACGGATCGGTGCGATCCGGCAACGCTGCCCACGCGGGGATGGCTCGGAACCGCCGCGGCCCGAGCCGGCCGCGGCGGGGCTTCCGGGCGCCCTGGGCTCAGCCCTCCAGGGTCGCGTCGAGGGTGATCTCGGCGTCGATCACCTTGGAGAGCGGACAGTTCTCCTTCGCGGTGGTCGCGAGCTTCTGGAAGGTCTCGTCGTCCGTGCCGGGGACCCGCGCCGTCAGGGTGAGGTGCACCTTGGTGATGGCGAAGCCGCCGTCGACCTGGTCGAGCGAGACCTTGGCCGTGGTCTTCATCTCGTCGGCGGTCAGGCCCGCCTCGCCGAGCACCAGCGACAGCGCCATGGTGAAGCAGCCCGCGTGGGACGCGCCCAGGAGCTCCTCCGGGTTGGTGCCGGGGCTGCCCTCGAAGCGGGTGTTGAACCCGTAAGGCTGGTCGCTGAGCGCGCCGCTCTCGGTGGAAATCGTGCCGCGGCCATCCTTGAGGCCGCCGGACCAAACGGCGGAACCGGTACGATTGATCGTCATGGAAGTGCCTTTCTGGTCATGGGGCGGGGGATGCCCCTGCACGCCGTAGATGACGTCCGTTGCCGCGCCTTCAATGGGGCGCGCGCCGCACGAGCCCGTCACCGCATCTCCGAGACATAGTGGAAGCCCTCGGTGGCACACAGGCTGAGGCGCCATTCCACCGGGTCGCCCATCACAGAAAAGGCGGTGCGCTCGATGGCCAAGAGCGGCGCACCCTCGGAAAGCTCAAGCCGCCGGGCGGCGTCCCGGTCGGCACCGACCGCCTTCAGCCGCTCCGAGGCGCGCGCGATGCTGATGCCGTACTGGTCTGCGAACAGGCCGTAGAGGTTGTTGGGCAGGTCGCGCCGGTCCTCCAGGCCCGGAAAGAGCCGGGCCGGCAGCGTCAGGCACTCCGCGATCACCGGTCGTCCTCCGAGGCTCCGCGTGCGCAGGATGCGCAGCACAGGCGTATCGGGATCCAGCCCCAACGCCTCCGCCTCGGCGGTGCCGGCAGTGCCCGGCCGGACCGATTCCACCTCGCTCTCGGGAAAGACGTGGCTGCCGTCGTCGCCGGTCATCCGAAAGAAGTGGAACAGCACGCGCTCGTCGTCCTGCTGGGCGACGAAGGTGCCGCGCCCCTGCCGGCGCACGATGAGATTCTCCGCCGCCATCGCGTCCAGCGCCTTGCGCACGGTGCCCTGGCTGACGGACAGCGTGGCGGCCAGCTCCTGCTCGCTGGGCAGCATCGCGCCGGGCGCCCAGAAGCCGTCGGCGAGGCGCCGGGTAAGCAGGTCGCGCACCTGCTTGTAGAGCGGCCGGAAGCCCGGCGACCCTTCCGGATCGGCGATTAGCTGGGGCGTGATCCCCGCGTGTTCCGCCCCTTTCATGCCCGGCTCCTCTTCGGCGTTGACATTCGCTCTCGTATCTTATGTCTTATATAAGACCTGTCCGAAACCATAGATCATATTAGCGGGAGTTGAAACGACATGAGCGCTCCGCACCTCCTGGTGCATGACAAGGCCGACAATGTGGGGGTCGTCGTCGTCGAGGACCTCAAGGCCGGCACCGACATGCTGTGTGTCGTCACCGAGGACAATTCGGATTTCCACCTGACGTCGAAGAACGACGTGCCGATCGGGCACAAGATCGCGCTCAAGGCGATCAAGGCCGGCGACACCGCGATCAAGTACGGTCAGGACATCGGCAAGTTCATCCAGGACGTGGAGGAGGGCGGTCACGTCCATGTCCACAACCTCAAGACCAAGCGCTGGTAGGGAGGCGAGACCATGGCTAACGCTTACGGCGACCAGACTTTCCTCGGCTATCGTCGCGAGAACGGACGCGTCGGCGTCCGCAATCACGTCGTGATCCTGCCGGTGGACGACATCTCGAACGCCGCCTGCGAGGCGGTTGCGAACAACATCAAGGGCACGATGGCCCTGCCGCACGCCTATGGCCGGCTGCAGTTCGGCGAGGACCTCGAGCTGCATTTCCGCACCATGATCGGCACGGGCGCCAACCCAAACGTGGCCGCCGTGGTGGTCATCGGCATCGAGCCGGGCTGGACCCAGGTCATCGCCGACGGCATCGCCAAGACCGGCAAGCCGGTGGCGGCGTTCTCCATCGAGCAGAACGGCGACCTGAAGACCATCATGGACGCCTCGCGCGCCGCCAAGGAGTTCGTCCACTGGGCGACCGAGCGCCAGCGCGAGGAGTGCCCGATCTCCGATCTCTGGGTCTCCACCAAGTGCGGCGAGTCGGACACGACGACGGGTCTCGGCTCCTGCCCGACCGTCGGCAACATGTACGACAAGCTCATCCCGCACGGCATCTACGGCTGCTTCGGCGAGACCTCCGAGCTCACCGGCGCCGAGCATCTCTGCGAGGCGCGCGCGGCCAATCCGGAAGCGGCGAAGAAGTTCAAGGCCACCTGGCAGGCCTACATGGACGAGGTGATCGAGCCGTTCAAGACGAGCGACCTGTCGGAATCCCAGCCGACCAAGGGCAACATCGAGGGTGGTCTGACGACCATCGAGGAAAAGGCCCTCGGCAACCTGGAGAAGATCGGCCGCGAGTGCTCCTATATCGACGTGCTCGAGCCTGCCGAGGCCCCGGCCAAGGGTGCCGGCCTCTACTTCATGGACACGTCCTCGGCCGCGGCCGAGTGCGTGACCCTGATGGGCGCCGCCGGCTACGTGGTGCACACCTTCCCGACCGGCCAGGGCAACGTCATCGGCAACCCGATCGTGCCGGTGGTGAAGATCACCGCCAACCCGCGCACGGTGCGCACCATGTCCGAGCATGTCGACGTCGACGTGTCCGGCATCCTGCGCCGCGACATGACCATCTCCGATGCGGGCGATGCCCTCATCGACACGGTGGTGCGCACGGCCAACGGCCGCGCCACGGCGGCGGAGGCCCTCGGCCACCGCGAGTTCGTCATGACGAAGCTCTACCGTAGCGCCTGATCCAGACCATCCGCCCGGGCCGGCGACGGCCCGGGCGTTCTCACGACAGCCGTCCGGAAATTAGCGGTTTCTTCCGCAAGAGAAGACCGCGACAATCAAATTCCCCAGAACGGGGCAACAAAGGCATGCCCTTCGGCGCAAGACCGACGGGCGCGCGATAAGAACGACTGCGTTTCCATAGTCTTTGGGAGGACCCGAGATGAAGAACTGTCATCGCCTGATCGCGGCCGGCCTTGCGCTGGCCTTCACCGCCGGTGCCGCGAGCGTGGCTCAGGCGCAGGACTTCCCCGACAAGTCCGTCGACTACGTGATCCCGTTCGGCCCGGGTGGCGAGTCCGATATTTCCGCCCGTCTCCAGCAGCCCTACTTCAAGGAGAAGTACGGCCAGGACATGGTCATCTCCTACAAGCCCGGCGGCGGCGGTGCCGTGGGCTGGTCGCAGCTCAATTCCTCCGATGGCGACGGCTACACGGTGATGGGCATCAACCTGCCGCACATCGTGATCCAGCCGGCCACCAAGGACGTCGGCTACACCACCGACGACGTGACCGGCATCTACTGGTTCCACTACACGCCGGACGCCATCGTCGTGCCGGCCGACAGCGACTTCCAGTCCCTGCAGGACCTGATCGACTACGCCAAGGAGAACCCGGGCAAGGTCACCATGTCCGGCTCCGGCAAGGGCACGGCCAACCACCTCGCCTCGATCCGCTTCGACGAGATGGCCGACATCAAGACCACCTACGTGCCGTTCAAGGGCACCGGTGCCGCGGTGACCGCGCTGCTGGGCAACCAGGTCTTGGCCGAGTGGGGCTACACCACCGTCGGCGCCCAGCAGGGCGACAAGGTGCGCATGCTCGCCGTGGCCATGGACGAGCGTCATCCGGCCTTCCCGGACGTGCCGACCTTCAAGGAACTCGGTTTCGACCTGGTCGGTGGCGCCTATCGCGGCATCGCGGTTCCGAAGGACACCCCGGAAGAGCTGCGCCAGAAGTGGTCGGACATCGTCGGATCGATCAACGCCGACGAGAAGTTCAAGAAGCAGATGCTCGACGGCGGCTTCGCACTGATCGACGTGCCCTACGACGAGGTCCCGGCCTTCATGGAGAAGCGCAAGGCCGAGTACCTGAAGGCCGCCAAGTCGGCCGGCATCGTCAAGTAGGACGGCTCTGCCGAACGCTTGAAACGGTTTGCCGGCGGCGCTTGCGTGCCGCCGGAACCTGCGGGCCCGGCCTGCGTGCCCACTCGGCCTTCGCCGGCCGGATCCCCGCTGCCCTTTCTCACAGTCGATCGATAGTCTCCGTCATAACCGCGCGGGCCTTGCCGCCTGCCGGCGGTTCGACAAAGCGATGAGGCCGCGATGCTCGGAGAGCACCTGGCGCAGGCACTGACGCCCCTCAACGTCCTTCTGGCGCTGGGCGGCGTCGCGGCCGGGACGATCATCGGATCGATCCCGGGACTGACGGCCACCATGGCCGTGGCGGTTCTCGTGCCGCTGACCTTCACGATGGATCCGGCGTCGGCGCTCATTCTCCTGGGCGCGATCTACACCGGCGCCATCTATGGCGGCGCCTACTCGGCGATCCTGCTCAACACCCCCGGTACGCCCTCGGCGATCGGCACCACCTTCGACGGCTACCCGATGGCCAAGCGCGGCGACGGCGACCTGGCCGTCACCATCGCCTGCCTGGGCAGCGTCGTCGGCGGCCTGGTGGGCGCATTCTTCCTGCTCACCCTGTCGCCGCCGCTGTCCGAGGTCGCGCTGGCATTCGGACCGGTTGAGTATTTCTGGCTCGCCATCTTCGGCCTGTCGCTGATCGCGGCCCTGTCTGAGGGCGCACTCGCCAAGGGGCTCATGGGCGCCTCGCTCGGCCTGCTCCTGTCCTGTGTCGGCGTCGCCGAGATCAGCGCCGACGTGCGTCTGACCTTCGGAAGCCAGACCATGATCGGCGGCATCGAGGTGGTTTCCGCCCTGATCGGCCTCTACTGCATCCCCGTGCTGATCGATCTCGTCGCCACGCCCGACCGTCACCTCAAGGTCGAAGCGGAGCAGCGCGGCTTCCGGCTGTCGGAGGCCGTGCCCATCGTCTGGCGCGAGAAGATCAACGTGGTGCGCTCGTCGATCATCGGCACCGTGGTGGGCATCCTGCCGGGCGCCGGTGGCTCGGTGGCCGGCCTCGTCGCCTATGCCGAAGCGCGGCGGGCGGCCCGCCAGGGCCAGAAATATGGCAGCGGCGAGCCGGGCGGCGTCATCGCGACGGAATCCGCCAACAACGCCACGGTGGGCGGCGGGCTGATCCCGACCCTGGTTCTCGGCATTCCCGGCACGCCGCCGGACGCCATCATCCTCGGGGCGCTGCTGGTGCAGGGGGTGCGGACCGGGCCCCAGCTCTTCGAGTCCCAGGGCTCCATCGTCTACACCTTCATCTACGGCCTGTTCCTGGCGACGCTTCTGATGCTGCCGGTCGGCCTGCTGATCGGCCGCTATGCCTACAAGACCGTCGTGACCCTGCCGAAGGCGCTGCTGGTGCCGTCGGTGGCCTTCATGACGATCATCGGCTCCTACGCCATCCGCAACTCCGTCTCCGACGTGATCATCATGATCTCGCTCGGCGCGGTCGGCTGGGTTCTGGCCCGGGTCGGCATCGCGGCCTCGCCCATCGTGCTGGGGATCATCCTCGGCCCGATCGCGGAACAGGGCTTCGTGCAGGCCTGGACCATCGGCTCGGCCATCGGCGATCTGCCCGGCATGTTCTTCGGCCGGCCGATCTCCATCGCCATCATCCTGTTCACCCTGGTGTCGCTGTTCCTGCCCGTCATCCAGGCCCGTATGCGTGCGCGGAGGATGCCCAATGCAGATTGATGCCCGTTCCACCGAGAGCCGCGATGTCGGCGGTGTCGTTGCCGCCTTCGCCCTGGTCGTCATCGGCGCCATCGCGCTCTACGATACCGCCGGCTACGCGGACATCGATTCCGCGGTGTTCCCGAGGACCGTCGCGATCGCGCTGATCCTCTCCTCGCTCGGCTACATCGTCTACGCGTTCCTGCGCCGGCCGCCGGCAGAGGAGCGCAATCCCGGCACCACGCCCCGGCGCGTGGCCCTGGTCGCGGTGATGCTCCTGTCGGTGGCGGCCATGCCGTGGATCGGCTTCATCGCCTCCGGGATCATCGCCTTCCTCTGCCTCATCCTGGTGGCGATGCACGACCCATGGACCCGGCAGCGGGCGATCCTCTACCCGATCGTTGGTATCGCTATCGTTCTCGGCTTCTTCGCGCTGTTCCGGTACGGCCTGCTGGTGCCGCTGCCGAAAGGCCGCCTGTTCTGATCCCCGGAGCGGGATGACGGCCCGGGCCCCTGGGCTCGCCGCCTCCCGCTCCCTCTCCTCGGCCCCGACCGCGGAGCGCGTGGTACTGGCTGCCATCGCGCGTCCGTGCTCCAACCCGATACAGGAACCTCCATGCGCATCCTCGACATCCGCGAGCGCTCGGCGTCCATCGAGTCCGACATCGCCAACGCCTACATCAACTTCTCCAAGATGACGGTCAGCGTCGTCGCGGTCGTCACCGACCAGATGCTCGACGGCAAGCCGCTGGTGGGCTTCGGCTTCTCCTCCAACGGGCGCTACGCCCAGGGCGGCATTCTGCGCGAACGGCTGATCCCGCGGATCATGGAGGCCGATCCCGACAGCCTGCTCGACGCCGACGGCATCCTCGACCCCGTCGCCGTGTCGAAGGCGGCGCTCACCAACGAGAAGCCCGGCGGCCACGGTGACCGGGCCGTCGCCATGGGCGCGCTGGACATGGCGATCTGGGACGCCACGGCGAAAGCCGCCGGCCAGCCGCTCTGGAAGCTGCTGTCGGAGCGCTATTCCGGCGGCCGGGCCGACGAGACGGTGATGGTCTATCCCGGCGGCGGCTACTACTACCCGGGCAAGGGGCTCGACGCGCTCCAGGACGAGATGCGCGGCTACCAGGACGACGGCTACTCCGTCGTGAAGATGAAGATTGGCGGCGCGCCGCTGAAGGACGACGTGGCGCGCATCGAGGCGGTGCTCAAGGTGGTTGGCGGCGGCCACAACCTGGCCGTCGACGCCAACGGCCGCTTCGACCTGGAGACCGGGCTTGCCTATGCCAAGGCGATCACCCCGTTCGAGCTGTTCTGGTACGAGGAGATCGGCGATCCCCTCGACTATGCCCTGAACGCCGCCGTTTCCGAGCTCTATCCCGGCCCCATCGCCACCGGCGAGAATCTGTTCTCCCACCAGGATCTGCGCAACCTGCTGCGCTATGGCGGCATGCGGCCCGATCGCGACTGGATCCAGCTCGATCCGGCGCTCTCCTACGGACTGACGGAATATCTGAACGTGCTCGCGGTGGTGGACCAGATGGGCTGGTCGCGGCGCCGCTTCATCCCGCATGGCGGCCACCAGCTGGCCCTTAATATGGCGGCGGGGCTTGGCCTCGGCGGGTCGGAGTCCTATCCCGGTGTCTTCCACCCGTTCGGCGGATTCGCCGACGACTGCGTCATCCGCGACGGCCGTGCGACCCTGCATGACACGCCGGGCCTCGGCGTCGAGCTGAAGCAGGTCCTTCACGCCCATCTTCGCGAGATACTGGAGCTCGACTGACCATGGCCGACGTCCTCATCACCGAATTCATGGACGAAACGGCCGTGGACCTGTTGCGGTCCCGCTATTCGGTCTACCACGATCCCTCTCTCGCCGACCGCCAGGGCGAACTGCCGGGCCTCATTGCGGATGCTCGCGCCATCATCGTGCGCAACCGCACGCAGGTGAACGCGGCGCTGCTTGCCGCCGCGCCGAAGCTGGAGGCCGTCGGCCGTCTCGGGGTTGGGCTCGACAATATCGACACGGCGGCCTGCGAGGCGCGTGGCGTGACGGTGTTCCCGGCCACCGGTGCCAACGCCATTGCCGTCGCCGAGTACGTCATCGCCACCGCTTTGGTGCTGGTGCGCGGCGCTTACCTGTCCTCCCAGCGCCTGGTGGCCGGTGAATTCCCGCGGGCCGAGCTCACCGGAGGCGAACTGCACGGCCGGCGCCTCGGCCTCGTCGGCTTCGGCGGCATCGCCCGCGAGGTCGCCACCCGCGCCCGTGCCTTCGGCATGGCGATCTCCGCCTACGACCCGTTCGTGGAAGCGGGCGATCCGATCTGGAAGGGGGTCGAGCAGGTCACCGACATCGACCGGCTGGCGGCGGAAGCCGACGTCATCTCGCTGCACGTGCCGCTCACCGACGCCACCCGCAACCTCTTCGGCGCCGAGACCATCGCCGCGATGAAGGACACCGCCATCCTCATCAACACCGCCCGCGGCGGCATCATCGACGAGCCGGCGCTGGTGGCGGCGCTGAAGGCCGGAACGCTGGGCGGCGCCGCCATCGACGTCTTTGCCGGCGAGCCGCTGGACGCGGAGAAGGGTGCTGTCTTCGCGGACTGCCCCAACCTGATCCTCACCCCGCACATCGGCGGGCTGACCGACGAGGCCAACGACCGCGTCAGCCGGCTCACCGCCGAGAACGTCCTCAAAGCGCTGGAGGCCCGTCGATGAGCGGTCAGACCGTATCCTTCGACGAAGCGGTCGCCTACGTCGCCCGCGTGCTGGAAGCCAGCAACACCAGCGCGCCCAACGCCCGCCGGGTGGCCGAGGCGCTGGTGCTGGCCGAGGCCGACGGCCTGAAGGGCCACGGCCTGTCGCGGCTCGACTCCTATGCCGCGCAGGCGGCGTCGGGGAAGGTCGACGGCTTCGCCACGCCCTCGGTGGCCCGTCGTGCCAGCGCGGCCCTGGCCATCGACGGGGCCAACGGCTTCGCCTATCCGGCCATCGATCTTGCCGTCGACGGCCTCGCCGGCCTTGCGCCGGTGACGGGTGTGGCCGCTGCCGGGGTGCGCCGCTCGCACCATTGCGGCGCGGCGGGGCACCACGTGGAGCGCCTGGCGGAAAAGGGGCTCGTGGCGCTGCTCTTCGCCAACACGCCGGAAGCCATCGCGCCCTGGGGCGGCTCGAAGGCCGTGTTCGGGACCAACCCGATCGCCTTCGCCACGCCGGCGGCCGGCGGCCTGCCCATGGTCGTCGACCTGTCGCTGTCGAAGGTGGCGCGAGGCAACATCATGAAGGCCAAGCAGGAAGGCGCGCCGATCCCGGAAGGCTGGGCGCTCGGCCCGGACGGAGAGCCGACCACCGATGCCGAGGTCGCTCTCAAGGGCACCATGGTCGCCATGGGCGACGCCAAGGGCGCGGCGCTGGCGCTGGTGGTGGAAATCCTGGCCGCCGGACTGACCGGGGCGAACTTCGCCACGGAGGCAACCAGCTTCTTCGATGCCGAAGGGGCGCCTCCCGGCACCGGCCAGCTGATCCTGGCCTTCGATCCGAAGGCGTTCGGCGGCGACGGATTCGCGGCCCGCATGGCGGCGCTCGCCGGCCTGATCGAGGCCCAGGACGGCACCCGGTTGCCCGGGCGCCGGCGCTACGCCAACCGCGAGAAGGCCAGGGCCGAGGGCATCGTTCTGCCCGCGGCCATGCTGGAGAAGTTCGGAGCGCTCTGAGCAATCCCAGGAAAAGTGGGAACCGGTTTTCCGTCCGGGATTGCGTTGAAAGAGAGCAATCCCAGGAAAAGTGGGAACCGGTTTTCCGTCCGGGATTGCGTAGGGAAAAGTCTTTTCCGCTCACGCGAGCTCACTTCGTTCGCCGCTGCGCGGGCGCGCCCTGACCGGGCGGCGCGCGGTCGCGCGCTGGCAAGAGCAATCCCAGGAAAAGTGGGAACCGGCTTTCGTCCGGGATTGCGCGGTAGGGGAATCTTTTTTCCCCTCACGCCGAGTTCGCTTGCGCTCACCGGCTCCGGGTGGGCGCCCTGACCGGGCGGCGCGCGGTCGCGCGCTGGCTTCCCGAATTCCGGTGGGCACCGGTTTGCCGGATCGGCAGGGAGGGCGCTTCTGCCTCAGTGGGCCATGAAGACCGGTACCGGCGATTCGGCGATCAGGTAGCGCGTGGCGCCGCCGAAGATCATCTGCCTGAGCCGGCTCTGGGTGTAGGCGCCCTTCACCAGCATGTCGCAGCCGAAGGCGTTGGCCTCGGCCAGGATCACCTCGCCGGAGCGGATCTTGCCGTCCGGCAGCAGCTTCAGCTCGGCGTCGACGCCGTTCTCGGCGAGCCGGCGCTGGATCTGCTCGCCGCCGGGGCGCAGTCCCATGCCGCCGTCGTCGGCGAAAATGATGGCGCGGCTGGCCTGGCAGATCAGCGGCTTGGAGAAGGCGATGGTGCGGGCCGTCTCGCTCGACCCGTTCCAGACGATGCCAACCGACGCGCCGAAGCTCTCCACCGGCTTCTGCGGCGCCACCATGATCGGCCCGCCACTGTCGAAGAGCGCGGCCTCCAGCGAGGTGATGGAGCTGCCGCTGGCGCGGGCGGTGGGCTGGCCGACGACGGTGAGGTCGAAGGCGCGTCCGAACGAGCCGAGAAACTCGTCGCCGCTGGCGGGGTCGGAGTGCCAGCGGAAGCGCGCCCCCTTCGGGGCCGGTATGTCCACCGATTCCGCCGTGCCCAGTCCCGCCTCTGTCATGATGCGTTCGAATTGGGCGCGCGCCTCCGCGTCGGAGCGCTGGTCGTCCCATTCCGGGTCGGTCACGATGGCCACGCTCGCCGGGTCCCAGCCGATGGCGGCGATCTGCGGGCGGCGCAGCGCGAAGCCCGTCACCACCGCGTCGAGCTTGCCCGCAAGCTGTGCGGCTAGCGACAGGATCCGGCCGCTTCCGTCATGCGGCTCGACAGGCACCAGGATTGTTTTCATCTCACCCCTCCGAAACGCAATTGCCGCTAGAGCATTTTACTCCCGAAGGAAACTCCCGAACCGGCCGGTGTCCCGGATTTCCGGACACCGGAGGCTCCCGCGCGGCCAGCCGGTGGTAGTGTGCGGCGCGAACATGGTCCGAGCCTGCCCTCGACTTCATCGAACCCAGACCCTAAAGACGCCTTCTCTCGTCTGCGCGACAACGCCACGTCGCGCGTTGCCAGTGTGAGAGCCTGCCGCCAGATGTCCACCTCCGAGCCCGAATCGCCCGTGGAAACGACTCCGCGGCAGCGCTCGGCCTTTCTGGCAATCTTTCCATCCATCATTCTGCCGATCTTTCTGGCGGTGGTCGATCAGACAATCGTCGCCACCGCGCTGCCGGCCATCGCCGCGTCGTTCGGCGAGGTCGACCGGCTGTCCTGGGTGGTGGTCTCCTACCTGGTGGCGGCGACCATCGCCGCGCCCGTCTACGGCCGGCTGGGAGACGTGCTGGGCCGCCGGCGGCTGATGTTCGTGGCGCTGTTCGTCTATCTCGGCGCCTCGCTCCTGTGCGGCCTGTCCGTCTCCATCGAGATGCTGACCCTCGGCCGGATCCTGCAGGGCTTCGGCGGCGGCGGGCTGATGACGCTTTCCCAGGCGCTGGTTGGGGAGACCGTCACGCCGCGCGAGCGGGCCCGCTATCAGGGCTACATCGCCACCGTCGCGGTCTGTTCCAGCACCTTCGGCCCGGTCGCGGGCGGCTTTCTCACCGAGCATTTCGGCTGGCAGTCGGTGTTCCTCATCAACCTGCCGCTTGGCGTGCTCGCCTTTGTGCTGGCGCTCAGGCTTCCCAGGCGGCCCGGCTCCGGCGAGCGCTTCCGCTTCGACGGGCTGGGGCTCCTGTGGTTCTCCATCTTCATCAGCTCGGTGCTTATCATGCTGGAGCAGGTGCAGGACGTGCTGCTCGGCGTCTGGGTCTGGCAACTGGTCCTGTTCGCCCTGGCCCTGCTGGCCATCGTGCTGCTTTTCCGGCGCGAGCGCCGCGCGTCGTCGCCGCTTCTGCCACTGCCGCTGATGGGCGCTCCCGCGATCTGGCGCTCCGATGCGCTGGCCGCGTGCCACGGCGGCATGCTGGTCGCCATGATCACCTACCTGCCCTTCTTCTACCGGGTGGCGCACGGGGCGTCCGCCGCGGAGACCGGCCTGCTGCTGCTGCCACTGACCGCCGGCATCGGCCTCGGCTCCATGGTGACGGGCCGTATCGTCGGCCGCACCGGCATGACCGCGATCTTCCCCTCGGTCGGGCTGACGGCGGCTGTCGCCATTCTGGTCTTCATCGCCTTTGCCGCGCCCAGCCTGACCACCAACCAGACCTCCGCCGTCTTCGGCGTCCTGTCGCTCGCCATGGGGACGGTAATGGGCGTGGTGCAGCTCACAGTGCAGCTCGAGGCCGGTGCCAAGCAGCTGGGCGCAGGCGCCGCCACCGTGCAGTTCTCCCGCTCGCTGGGCGCGGCCGTCGGGACGGCGCTGGTCGGCGTGGTGCTGTTCTCCTCCATGGCGGTCTCCAACCCGGAGGCCGCGGCGGCCTTTTCCAGCCTCGTTCAGGCCGGCCCCGAGGCGCTTGCCAGCCTGCCCCACGATCAGCAGGCGGCGATCCGCGAAGGGCTCGACGACGCCTTCCGCAACGCCTTCCTGTGCATCGCCGGCTTCGGCGCCATCGCCATGTATCTCGCCTGGTCGCTGCCGCTGCGGCGCATCTGACAGGGTCGAGAATCCCGCTCAGAATATCGAAATAACGGGCAGGGCGGTGCCGGCTCAATCGCAGGTGAGGGTGGCGTTCCGGCGCAGCCTGTGGCCGCTCAAGCCTCGTTTTGATCCACGATCTGCCCAGTTTTCGGGCGAAGCCTCCAAGCTTTGCGCAGCTCGCCCAAACGGTGCGTGCATTGCCCGAATTTCCATTGCAATATCGAAATTTGCTGCCCTATCCTGCGCCCGGACGAGGGATCCATCACCGTTTTGAGGGGAGAACGGGACATGGCAAGACTGGCCGCAACGCTCTTGGCGAGCGCGCTTTTCATCGGACAGGCCGCCGCCGCGGAGCCGCTGAAGCTGGGTTTCGTGGCCCCGATGTCGGGCGCCCAGGCCGAGTACGGCCTGCAGATGATGAACGGCATGAAGACCTACATGGCGCAGAACGGCGACAGCGTCGCCGGGCGCGAGGTCGAGATCATCGTCAAGGACAGCGGCGGGCCCAACCCGGACGTCGCCAAGCGCCTCACCCAGGAACTCATCGTCCGCGACAAGGTGGATTTCCTGGTCGGCTACGGCTTCAGCCCGAACGCCTTCGCGGCTGCACCGCTGGCGACCGATTCCGAAACGCCGCTGATCATCTTCAACGCCGCGACGTCCTCCATTCCGACGAAGTCGCCCTTCATCGCGCGGGTGTCCATGACGCTGGCCCAGCATGCCTATGGCATCGCCAAGTGGGCCAACGGCGAGGACATCAAGACCGTCTACACGCTTTACGCCGACTACGCGCCGGGCCGGGACGCGAACGCCCAGTTCACCAAGATCTTCACCGAGGGCGGCGGCGAGATCGTCGGCGAGATCGGCGTGCCGCTCTCCAGCCCCGACTTCGGCCCCTACATGCAGCGCATCAAGGACGCCAAGCCGGACGCCATCTTCATGTGGTTCCCGTCCGGCGAGCTGGCCAACACCATGCTCAAGGCCTACCGGGCGCGCGGTCTCGACGACGATGGCATCGTGGCGCTCGGCACGAGCGACCTGGTAGACGACAACTCGCTCGATTCCATGGGCGAGGACGCCGTCGGCCTGATCACCGCCGCCCACTATTCGGCCGCCCACGACAGCGAGCTGAACAAGGCTTTCGTAAAGGCCTACGACGAGGTCTCCGGCGGCTCGCCGCGGCCGAACTTCATGGGCGTCGCCGCCTATGACGGCCTCGCCGCGATCTACCACGTGACCGAGGAACTCGGCGGCGACGTCTCCGACGGCAAGAAGGTCATGGAGCTTCTAACCGGCCTGACCTTCGAGAGCCCGCGCGGGCCCATCGAGATCAGCGCCGAGGACCGCGACATCGTCCAGAACATCTACATCCGCGAGACCAAGGACACCGGCGAGGGGCTCTACAACATCGAGTTCGAGACGATGCCGATGGTGGTCGATCCGGGCAAGGACTAGGTGAGGGGGCCGGCGCGGGCCGGATGCCTTCGGGTGTCCGGCCCGCGACGAGCGGCCTGACCGGACTGAGAACAGAAGGCCGCGATGCGGTGCTTTTTATCGTGTCGACGGACTCGCTTTTGAAGGAAGGGCGCTTGGAATGGGAATTGTCGTCTTCGACGGCCTGGCGTTCGGTGCGCTTCTCTTCCTGATCAGTGTCGGCCTGTCGGTGACGATGGGCCTGATGAATTTCGTCAACCTGGCCCACGGCGCCTTTGCCATGGCCGGCGGCTATGCGGCGTCGGTGGTGATGAACGCCTATGGCTTCGGCTTTCCGGCCGCCCTGCTGGCCGGCTTCGTGGCCGGCGCGGTCAGCGGCGCGGCGGTGGAAGTCCTGTTCGTACGCCGGCTCTACCGCTCGCATCCGCTGGAGCAGGTGCTGTTCACCATCGGCCTCGTCTTCGCCTCCATCGCCACGGCCACCTATTTCTTCGGCCCGACGATGCAGCCCTTCTCCATTCCGCCGTACCTGGAAGGCAATTTCGCCTTCCTCGGCGCCGAGCTGTCCCGCTACCGGCTGTTCCTCATCGTGGTCGGCGTCATCGTCGTGGCGGCGCTGGTGCTCGGCCTCGACCGGACCCGGTTCGGCGCCATGATCCGCGCGGCGGTGGACAACCAGCGCGTCGCGCGCGGCTGCGGCATCAATGTCGACCGGCTGTTCCTGGCAACCTTCACGCTCGGCTGCGGCCTGGCGGGCTTCGGCGGCGCGCTCAGCCTCGGCATGCTGACGCTGAACCCGATCTTTCCGCTGAAATACATGGTCTACTTCCTGATGGTCGTCTGCGTCGGCGGCGCGGGCACCATCACCGGGCCGTTCCTGGCGGCGCTGATCGTCGGGATCGGCGACGTGGCCGGCAAGTACTACGTGCCGCAGACCGGCGGCTTCCTGATCTATCTCCTGATGCTGGCGCTGCTGCTCGCCCGGCCCAACGGCCTGGTCGTGAAGAAGGGGGCGCGCTGATGCCCCTCACGCTCCCCCGCCGCGGGCTCTTCGCCCTGGAAATCCTGTTCTGGATCGCGCTGGCCGCCAGCTTCTTCGTCTTCCCTGACCGGCTCTACCTGCTGACGCAGATCCTGATCGCGGCGCTGTTCGCCGTCTCGCTCGACATCGCGCTTGGCTATGCGGGCATCCTCACCCTCGGCCACGCCGTCTTCTTCGGCATGGGCGCCTATGCCGCCGGGCTTCTGGCCAAGGCCGGCTGGGCGGAGCCGCTCACCGGGCTGGCGCTCGCCTTCGTGCTTTGCGGCCTCGTCGCCTACGCGCTCAGCGTCATGATCGTGCGCGCCGGCGAGCTCACGCAGCTCATGGTGACCATCGCTGTCGGCGCCATCGTCGTGGAGATCGCCAACCAGGCCACCCCGATCACCGGCGGCTCCGACGGGCTGCAGGGCATCTCCATGTGGCCGGTGCTCGGCGCCTTCGACTTCGATCTCTGGGGCAAGACGGCCTTCGTCTACACCTTCGTCGTGGTGCTGGCGCTGTTCATCGTGGTGCGGCGGATGCTGCAGTCGCCCTACGGGCTGGCGCTGAAGGGCATCCACGGCAACCGCAAGCGCATGTACGCGCTCGGCTCGCCGGTGGAGGGGCGGCTGCGCTTTGCCTATGCCGCCTCCGCGGCGATTGCCGGCGTCGCAGGCGCGCTGCTTGCGCAAACCACCGAGTTCGTCGGCCTCGACACCCTGTCCATCGACCGCTCGGCGGCCGTCCTCATCATCCTGGTGCTCGGCGGCACCGGCCGGCTCTATGGCGGCATCGTCGGCGCCATCGTCTACATGGTGGTGCACGACTTCTTCGCCGACCTCTCGCCGGAATTCTGGATGTTCTGGCTCGGCCTGTTCCTCATGGCCATCGTCATGATCGGCTCGGGCGGCATCCTCGGCGGCCTGTCGCGGCTGGTGCGGAGCGAGCGCTCATGACCGCCGCTCCCGCGCTCTCGGTCGCCGGCCTGACGGTGGCGTTCGGCGGCATCGTCGCTGTCAACGACGTCACCCTCGACCTGCCGGTCGGCGCCCGCCACGCCCTCATCGGCCCGAACGGTGCCGGCAAGACCACCTTCGTCAATCTCCTCACAGGCACGCTGAAGCCCACCGCCGGCACCATCCGCATAGGGGATGAGGACGTCACCCGGCTGGACACCCGATCCCGGGTTAAGCGCGGCCTGACCCGCACCTTCCAGATCAACACGCTGTTCGCCGGGCTGACGCCGCTGGAGGCGGTGTCGCTGGCCATCGCCGAGCGCGACGATCTCGCCGGCATCTGGTGGCGCCGCCTCGGCGGCTTTCCCGCCGTGCGCGACGAGGCGGAGGCGCTGCTGTCGAGCCTTCGGCTGATCGAGCACGCCCGGGTGCCCACCGGCGAGCTCGCCTACGGCAAGCAGCGGCTTCTGGAGATCGCGCTGGCGCTGGCCGCCAAGCCGCGCATCCTGCTTCTCGACGAGCCCGCCGCCGGCATTCCGGCTGGCGAGAGCCGCGAGGTGTTCGAGGTGGTCGATGCGCTGCCCGACGACATCTCCGTGCTGTTCATCGAGCACGACATGCAGCTCGTGTTCCGCTTCGCCCGTCGCATCGTGGTGCTGACCTCCGGCTCGGTGCTGGCTGAAGGCACGCCCGACGAGATCCGCCGCAACGACGATGTGCGCGCCGCCTACCTGGGGAGCACCCATGTCTAGTGCCGGGACGGCTGACCTTCTGCGTCTCGAGGGCGTCACCGCCGGCTACGGCGACGGCATCGTGCTCGACGACGTTTCGCTGTCGATCGCGCCGGGCGAGAGCCTTGCCGTGCTCGGCCGCAACGGCGTCGGCAAGACGACGCTCCTGGAAACCATCGTGGGCAACACGCGGCTCAGGCGCGGATCCGTCCATCTCGGTGGCCGCGATGTGACGCGCCTGTCGCCGCACGCCCGGGTGCGCGCCGGGCTCGGCTGGGTGCCGCAGGAGCGCGAGGTGTTTCCCTCGCTCACGGTGGAGGAACACCTGACCGTCGTTGGCGGCGGTGGCCCCTGGACGGTTGCCCGCGTCTACGAGGTGTTTCCGCGCCTGGCCGAGCGTCGCCGCAACTACGGCAACCAGCTCTCCGGCGGCGAGCAGCAGATGCTGGCCATCGGCCGCGCCCTGATGACCAACCCGCGCCTCCTCTTGCTCGACGAGCCGATGGAAGGCCTCGCGCCCATCGTGGTGGAGGATCTCTCGCGCCGCGTGGTGGCGCTGTCGCGCGAGGAGAACCTCACCTGCATCGTCGTGGAGCAGCACCCGATCGTGGCGCTGACGCTCTCGACCAACGCCCTGTTCCTGGAGCGCGGCCAGGTCGTGCACACCGCCCGCTCGGAGGATCTGGCCGGCGACCACGAGACGCTCGACCGGCTGCTCGGGGTCGGCGACGAGCCGGAGGGGGCCGAGCCGGCCGGGGCGCAGGGCGCATAGAAAATTCGTGCTGACCGTCCGCGGACCCGGTGGGGATCGGTCCGCAGACGGGGACGGATGACGAGAAGACATCAGAGGGGAAAGGATCCGACGATGACACGCATGACGAAACTGATGGCGGCCACGGCCGCGCTGCTGACACTTGGCGCCGGCGCCGCGATGGCGGACACGGTGAAGGTGGGTCTGGTGGGCGAGATGTCCGGCCCATTCGCCGTCTTCGGCGAGCAGTTCAAGGGCGGGGTCGAGGCCTTCCAGGCGATCAACGGCACCGAGGCCGGCGGCAAGACCGTCGAAGTCATCATCAAGGACGTCGGCGGCCCGAACCCCGACGTCGCCAAGCGCCTCGCGCAGGAACTTGTCGTGCGCGACAAGGTGGACATCCTGACCGGCTTCGGCTTCACGCCCAACGCCGCCGCCGTGGCCCCGATCGCCACCGAGGCGAAGGTGCCGATGGTGATCATGAATGCCGCTGCCGGCGGCCTCACCGGTGCGTCCGACTACATGGTCCGGGTGTCGTTCAGCCTGCCCACCGTGGTGCCGCCGATGGCCCAGTGGCTGGTGGATAACGGCTACGAGAAGGCCTACGTCATCGTCGGCGACTACCGTCCCGGCCACGACACGGAAGCCGCCTTCCTCGAAGCCTTCCCGAAGGCCGGCGGCGAGGTGGTGGGCAACGTCCGCACGCCGCTGATGACCGTCGATTTCGCCCCCTACATGCAGAAGATCAAGGACGCCAAGCCGGACGCGATCTTCGCCTTCGTCAACGCCGGCGACGTGATGGCCGGCCTCATGAAGGCGTACCGGGAGAAGGGACTGGAGGAAGCCGGCATCAAGCTTGTCGGCACCGGCGACATCACCTTCGAGCCGTCCATGCCGGCGGTGGGCGATGCGGCGGATGGCGTGGTCACCTCCTACCCCTATTCGATGGAGCACCCGTCGGAGCTCAACAAGGAGTTCGTGAAGGCCTTCAGGGAAGCCGCCGGTTCCGATGCCATGCCGTCCATCATGGCGGTGGGCGGCTACGACGCCATGGCGGTCATCTACGCCGCGCTGGAGAAGACCGGCGGCGACACCGACGGCACCGCCCTGGTGGACGCGATGAAGGGGATGGAATGGGAGAGCCCGCGCGGGCCGATCTCCATCGATCCGGAAACCCGCGACATCGTGCAGAACATCTACCTGCGCAAGGTCGAGAATGTCGGCGACCACTACGGCAACGTCGAGTTCGAGACGTTCGAGCCGGCCAAGTAGCGCACCCGCGCCACCATCAAGGCCCGGACGCGCTGGCGTCCGGGCAGGGAGAACATCGATGCCCAAAGAGATCATCCAGTCGAAGAGCGCCCCGGTCACGGGCTTTACCGACCAGACCAAGCCGTCGCCGCTCGCCCAGGCAATCCGCGCCGGTGACTTCCTCTACGTTTCCGGCCAGGGGCCGCTCGATCCGGAGACCAAGCAGGTCGTTTCCGACGACATCCGCGAGCAGACCCTGCAGACGCTCACGAACCTCAAGAACGTGCTCGACGCCGGCGGAGCCACGATGGAGCATGTGGTCAACATGCGCGTCTGTCTGCGCGACGTTGCCGACTTCCCTGTGTTCAACGAGGTCTTTCGCGACTTCATGGACGGGGTGAAGGTCACCCGCACCTGCATCGGCGGCACGCCGCACCGTACGGGCGTGAACGTCGAGATCGACTGCGTCGCCTATCTGGGCTGACGCAACCAGCGGCGCCGCAAAGGGCCCACGCAACAGGGAGAAGAGACCGATGTACTACGAGCGCTCATTGTCGAATGCGCCGGTCATCCAGCTCGAGGACGCCGTCAAGGAGCTGTCGGAAACCGGCAAGCGCGTGAAGGTGCTGTGGCAGGAGCCCGACGCGCTCACCTTCGTCGCCCGCGGCCGCGAATATCGCAGCGAGTTCCACATCAATCCGTCCGACGAGATCATGTACATGATCCGCGGCCAGATGAACCTGCACATCCGCAAGGAGGACGGTAGCGAGGAGATCGTCGTCGTGCCGGAGGGCGGGCTCAACTTCACCCCGGCCGGGATGCCGCATTCGCCGCGCTTTCCCCCCGACGCCTTCCTGCTCGTGTCGGAGCGTGTCCGCCGCCAGGGCGAGGCCGACCGCTTCCAGTGGTACTGCCCGAGCTGCGATGCGCTGCTGCACGAGGAGACCTTCACCGTCTCCGACTATCGCGCCGATCCCGTGTCGAAGGCCTACGCGAATTTCTTCGACAGCGAGGAGAACCGCACCTGCGGCAAGTGCGGCAACACCATGCCGCGTCCCGAGGGCGTCTGAGGCGCACGTCTCGACCCGCGTCGCGGCGGAGATCGCGGCGCTCCGCCTTCCTGTTGCGTGCCAACGGCGAACCTGACCCCGCTTCGCCCGGAAATGCTTGAGCCGAGGCTATCCATGCGCCAGTCCGGACCGCCCGAACCCGACCGGATCCTCCACAACGCCAAGATCGTCACGGCCGACGCTGATTTCTCGGTCGTCTCCGCGCTGGCCATCAAGGGCGAGCGGATCGTGGCCACCGGCACCGACGCCGAGGTGCTTGGCCTCGCCGGGCCGGCGACCGTGGTGGAGGATCTCGGCGGTGCCACCATGCTGCCCGGCCTGATCGACACCCATGTCCACGTGGAGGAGGCTGGCCTCCTCAAGCACACGGTCGATTTCCAGGGTGTGCGCAGAGTCGACGAGGCGCTGGCGCGCCTCAAGCAGTTTGTCGACGGCCGCGCGCCGGGCGAATGGATCATGGGCCAGCTCTGGCACCCGCAGTCGCAGCTTGCCGAGAAGCGCTTTCTCACGCGCGCCGAGCTCGACAGCGTCGCGCCGGACAACCCGCTCTACCTGCCGGTCGGCCACTTCTCGATGCTGAACTCGCTGTCGCTGGCCGCCGCCGGCGTCACCCGCGACACGCCGGACCCCGAGGGCGGCACCATCCACCGCGACGCCGACGGCGAGCCCTCCGGCGTGCTGGAAGAGGCGGCCGAGCGCATGGTGATCGCGGCCTTTCCGGGCTGGAGCCCCGAGGCGCGCCGCCAGCAGCTCGTGGACGCCCAGGCCCATCTCAATTCCTTCGGACTGACGAGCGCCATCAGCGCCGCCGTCAATCCGCAGGACGTGCGCCACTACAATTCCATCCGGCTCGCCGGCGAGCAGACGCTACGCCTCAGCCTGATGTTCGCGCCCACCGGCGACCTCAACCCGGCCATGACGGCGGAGGAATGGGAGCGGTTCTTCGCGCTCACCGGCGCCACCTCGGACTTCGGCGACGAGTGGCTCAGCCTCTCCGGCGTCAAGCTGCAGGTCGACGGCGGCATGACGCTGCGCACCGCGGCCATGCGCGAGCCCTATCCCGACGACCCCGACTATCACGGCACCTGGGTGATCGAGCCGCGCCGGCTCGACCATCTGGTCGCGGTCGCCAACCGCAACGACTGGCGCGTCGGCATCCACGCCGTCGGCGACGCGGCCATCGACGCGGTGCTCGACGCCTACGAGGCGGCCGACGCGGAACGCTCCATCCGCGAGCGCCGCTTCATCGTCATTCACGGCAGCCTGATGCAGCCCGACCAGATGGACCGGGCGAAGCGCCTCGGCGTGCGGGTCGATGCCCAGCCCACCTTCCTGTGGACCAAGGCCGCCGCCGTTGCCCGCTTTCTCGGGCGGGAGACAGCCGACCGGGCGGTGCCCATGCGCTCGATGATCGACCGGATGGGGCTGGATCTGCTCGGCGCCGGCACCGACTACGGCATCAACGACCTGGATCCGTTCATCAACATCGCCTTCATGGTGACGCGCCGCGATGCCGGCGGCACCGTCTACGGGGCAGGGGAGGCGATCAGCCGCGAGGAGGCCATCCGCCTCTATACGAGCGCGGCCGCCCGTTACGCCTTCCAGGAACACCGCACCGGTTCGCTGGAGCCCGGCAAGCTCGCCGACCTCACCGTCCTCTCCGACGACATCCTCACCGTGCCCGACGACAAGCTCCCCACCATCCGCGCCCTGCGCACAATGGTCGGCGGCCGCACCGTCTACGAGGCCTGAGCCCGGCTGCCCGGAACCTCGCAGACGCGAATCTGGGGCGGCAGACGCGATTCGGCCGCACATGCGGCAGAGCCGGACGGACGATCGATCGATTCGAAATTCAGGAGAAGGTGAGGGGACATGCGCCGGTCGCGGCCGGCGGCCCTTCCACGCGACGAGGGGACGTCGCGGCGGCTCTTCAGATCATCGATGTCTGGAGAGAAATGGAGCGGGCGATGGGATTCGAACCCACGACCCCAACCTTGGCAAGGTTGTGCTCTACCCCTGAGCTACACCCGCATTCGCCGAAGCGCGTCGCGTCCGGCGTCCATTGAGGTTGTCGATATGGCGGATCGCGCCGGGGAATGCAACACCCTTTCTCGTGCCTGTGGGAAAATCCTTTCATCCGGCAAGGATGCGCACGAAGTGCGCGCTCTTGCGGCCTGGAGTGGTCCTCCCGCTTGATCGCGGTGCGTCCGCCGTTGCGTCTCACCGCCTTGGCTTACTTGGGCTGGAAGCGGCGGCCCTGCAGCGACATGGCGAAGCGCGTCGGGGTGCGGGCAAAGGCGGCAAGGCCTTCCAGGGCCGGGCGCTCGTGCGTGACGAGCGCGGTCGGGATCGTCCGCATGATCGCCTCGTGCGGCGCCTTGGCCTCGAAGGCCGCGCGGAAGTGGCCGTCGGTGAGGAAGCGGCGGATCTTCGGCGCGATGCCGCCGGCGATGAACACGCCGCCATGGGCGAGGAAGATCAGCGCCAGGTCACCGGCGAAGCGCCCCAGATAGGTGCAGAAGAGGCGCATGGCCTGCCGCGCGATCTCGTCGCCGGCCTCCGCCAGCTCGCTCACCTGCTCCGGCGTTTCCAGCGTGGCGGGCGCGTCGTTGTGCGCGCAGATGCCCCGGTAGAGCCGCACCAGTCCCGAGCCGGACAGCAGCGCCTCGCCGGTCACCCGGCCGTGGAAGCGCTCGTAATGCGGCCACAGCGCGAAGTCCTCGTCGGTCTCCGGGCCGAGTGCGATGTGCCCGCCCTCGCCGGGAATCGGTGTCAGCCGGCCGGCGCTCGAAACGAGCGCGGCGACGCCCAGCCCGGTGCCGGGACCGATGGCCACGCGCGGCGCGTGCGCCCGCGTCGTGCCGCCGCCCATCTGGAAGAGGTTGGTCTCGTCGAGAGAGGGCAGGGCCAGCGCCAGCGCCTCGAAATCGTTGACCACCACCACGTCCCGGAACCCGAACGTCTCGATCAGATGGTCCGGCTCGATGGTCCAGTCGGCGTTGGTGAGCGTGATCGGCGGCAGGTCCACCGGTCCCGCGATGGCCATCACGATCGATTTCGGCAACAGCGAGGTGCGCGCCAGCACCGCCTGCTCGATGGCGGCAGCCGGCGAGGGGTAGTCGGACGTCGACACCGTCGGGAAATGTTTCAGATCGCCGTAGGCATCGCGGATCATCGCGAAGCGGGCATTGGTGCCGCCGATGTCCGCGATGAGGACGGGGAAGGCCAGCGGCTCGTTGTCGCCGTGCTGTCGCGCCATGGAATTTCCTCGAAACTCGTGTCGTCGATCGTTGTAGGAACGCGCAAGATCCGGCTTGGATCGCCGCGGCCGGGCGCGGGGCCGAAGTCTGTCGGCAAGGAAGCGGTGCGAGCCCCCATTTGGCCGCGTGCGATGGCACCGGTCAACGCTTGACGGGCGAACGGGACCGACGCCCGCCCGGCAACTTCATGGCGCCACGCCAGGTTCATCCCGATATGAGACCCATCGTATCCCCTTCGGCAAAGATTGCTCCGCCCATGCCAACCCCGCTGAACCGCGCCTCCCATATCCGGCTGACGTCCCATCCCGGAGCCGGCGCGCCGGTGCGCTTTCCCATCCGCTGGGGCGCGCCGACGCCGGCCGCGCGCGGTCCTGTCATCGGCTCCGTCACCCGGCCGTCCGACCGCAACGTCATCGGGACCCATGGCGGCGCCTATTCGCTCTATCGGGCGCTCGCCGTCGCCGCCGGCGCGCTCAACCCGCTGCAGCGTCCCGACCTCGCAAACACCGCGCCAATCGTCGACATCCCCGAGGTGGCGGCGTGGCGCGACCCGGCCGCCATCGTCGCGCTCGACCCGTGGGGGCACCTGGCGGGCGAGGTCTTCGCGCGGGAGATCGGCGAAGGCATCGATATCCGGCCGACCATCGCTGTCACCCGGTCGCGGCTGACGCTGGCAGAGGTGGCCGGTGCCGTGGCGGACGGCCGGCTGACCCCCGACGGACGGATCCTGCTCGCCGCCGGCGAAGTCGCCGTCACCAAGATCGCCGTCGATCCTGTCTGGTACCTGCCGGGCATCGCGGAGCGCTTCGGTGTGGCGGAAAGCGCGCTGCGGCGCGTCCTCTTCGAGCAGACCGGCGGCATGTATCCCGAACTCGTCACCCGGCCGGACATGCATGTCTTCCTGCCGCCCATCGGTGGCGCCACGATCTACATCTTCGGCGATCCGGCCGGCCTGTCGGATCCGAAGCGCGCCGTCACCTGCCGCGTCCACGACGAGTGCAACGGGTCCGACGTGTTCGGCTCCGACATCTGCACCTGCCGGCCCTACCTGCTGCACGGCATCGAGGAATGCATCCTCGGCGCCCAGGCAGGCGGCACCGGGCTCGTGGTCTACAACCGCAAGGAGGGCCGGGCGCTCGGCGAGGTCACCAAATTCCTCGTCTACAACGCCCGCAAGCGTTCCGGCGACACGGCCGACGCCTACTTCGAGCGCACCGAATGCGTCGCCGGCGTCCAGGACGCGCGGTTTCAGGAGCTGGTGCCCGATATTTTCCACTGGCTGGGTGTCTCGCGCATCGACCGGTTCGTCTCCATGTCGAATATGAAGTACGACGCCCTTGTGAAGGCCGGGGTCTCCATCGGCGAGCGCGTGCCGATCCCGGAGGACCGGGTGCCGGCCGACGCGCACGTGGAGATCGAGGCGAAGAAGGCGGCCGGCTACTACACGCCCGAGCCGTCGACCGGCGGCTCGCTGTCGGACGTGCGCGGACGGAGGATCGATGACGGCTGAAGCCAGCGAAGACGACCAGCGCGCCCTGCGCCACCGCCTGTCCACGGCGGCCGCCGTGCGCGACAGCGCCGAGCGCGCTTACGCGCTCGCCGAGGCGGGCGCGCTGCCGGGCCTGACCCTGCATCCAGAGCGGCTGGACGAGGTGGCCGAGCGGGTCATCGCCGTCACAAGGGCCCGCTATCCGGATCTCTCCGTGCCGCTGCATTCGCGCTGGCGCCATTTCGAGACCGGCGGCCTGGATCGTTGGGGCATGCTCGCCGCCGCCCGGGAGTTTTCAGACCCGCGCCAGGCGGCGCGGGCCGCGGGCGATCTCGCGGTCGTCAGCGTGCTTCTCGATGCGGGCGCCGGGCCGGACTGGTCGTTCCGCGAAGACCTCACCGGCGAGACGCATCACCGCTCCGAGGGGTTGGCCATCGCCTCGCTCGCCATGGTCGCCGCCGGCGTCTTCTCCGGCGTTCCCGCCGACCCGCTGCGCGCCGATGCCGTGGTGCTCGCCCGCATCACCGAGGACGAGATCGCCGCCGGCATGCAGGCCGGACCGGACAATCCGATGGTCGGGCTGGCCGGCCGGGCGACGCTGCTCGCCCGGCTCGCCCACGTGATGGAGAATCGCCGCGACCTGTTCGCCGTCGACGACGATCCGCGCCCGGGCGGGCTGGTCGACGCGCTGGTGGCGCGGGCCGAGGACGGGGTGCTGCCGGCCGCCACCATTCTCGACGTGGTGCTCGACGGCCTCGCGCCGGTCTTTCCCGGCCGGCTGGAGCTTGCCAACCTCCCGGTCGGCGACGTCTGGCCGCTGCCGGCGCTCGACACCGGCGCCTACGGCTCGGAGCTTGCCGCCTTCCACAAGCTTTCCACCTGGCTCGCCCTGTCGCTGATCGAGCCGCTGGATCTCGCCGGCATCGCGGTTGCCGATCTCGACGGGCTGCCGGGCCTTGCCGAATATCGCAACGGCGGTCTGTTCCTCGATGCCGGCGTGCTGGCGCTGGCCGATCCGGACGACGCGGAGCGCCTCCACGCCGTCGACAGTCCGCTGGTTGTCGCCTGGCGGGCGATGACCGTGGCGCTTCTCGACCGCCTCGCGGCGGCGGTGCGGACCCGTCTCGGGGTCGACGCGGAGACCTTCCCGCTGGCCTGCGTTCTGGAGGGGGGGACCTGGGCCGCCGGCCGGGCGATCGCCTGGGAGCGGCGCGCCGACGGCGCCCCGCCGCTGCGGGTGGAGAGCGACGGCACGGTGTTCTAGATTGGCCGGATGCGCTTCAGCCCGTCTTTCATCCCTGGTCGCGACATCGGACCGGTCCACCCGACCTCGCCATCTTCTCCGCTCACCCCGGCGAAAGCCGGGGTCCAGGGCGGAGACCTCAGGCGCTTCGGCTTGCGGCCCTGGATTCCGGCTTTCGTCGGGATGAGCGGTGGTGTTTTTGACGGCTTCCCAGACCCCAATCGTGGGCCGGAGGGAAGCGTCCAGTTCCGAAAGGATGACCCATGCAGGGCGTAACGGTCGCTGACCACCCGCTGATCCGCCACAAGCTGACCCTTCTGCGCCGCAAGGAGACGTCCACGGCAAGCTTCCGCCGGCTGGTGCGCGAGGTGGCGACGCTGCTCTGCTACGAGGTCACCCGCGACCTGCCGATGGAGGACGTGGAGATCGAGACGCCGGTGGCGGTGATGCAATCGCCGGTACTGTCCGGCAAGAAGCTCGTCTTCGCCTCCATCCTGCGCGCCGGCACCGGCCTTCTCGACGGGATGCTCGACCTGGTGCCCTCCGCCCGCGTCGCCCATGTCGGCCTCTACCGCGATCCCGACACGCTGCAGGCGGTGGAATACTACTTCAAGGCGCCGGAAGGCCTGGCCGAACGCCTGACCATCGTCGTCGATCCGATGCTCGCCACCGGCCACTCGGCGATCGCCGCCATCGACCGGCTGAAGGAGGCGGGCGCCGCCGAACTGCGCTTCGTGTGCCTGCTGGCCGCGCCCGAGGGCGTTTCGGCGCTGCGCGACCACCATCCCGACGTGCCGATCCTGACCGCGGCCATCGACGAACGCCTCGACGAACACGCCTACATCGTGCCCGGCCTGGGCGATGCCGGCGACCGGCTGTTCGGCACGAAGTAATTTCGGCCGGGCCTATCCCCCGCCGGCAGAAGGATTTCGCGCCTATCGAGTTTTCAACGTCGGTGCGGTGCGCTACGACAAAACCCACCGAACGAAGACGACGCGGACCGAGGAAGCTCCCGATGTTCCCCACGCCGAAGCCCCAGCTGACGCCGAACACCTACGCCTATGAATCCGAGCCGATGGTCAAGGCGACCGGCTTCCGCGAGTACGACGCGCGCTGGATCTTCGGCCAGGAAATCAACATCATGGGCGTCCAGGCGCTCGGCATGGGCCTCGGCACGCTGCTCAAGGAAATGGGCAAGCCGCCGGAGATCGTCACCGGCCACGATTTCCGCTCCTATTCCGCCAACATCAAGATGGCGCTGGTCACCGGCCTGATGGCCGCCGGCTGCAAGGTGCACGACATCGGCCTCGCCGTGACCCCGATGGCCTATTTCGCCCAGTTCGAGCTGGACGTTCCGGCCGTTGCCATGGTCACCGCCTCGCACAACGAGAATGGCTGGACCGGCGTGAAGATGGGCGCCGACAAGCCGCGCACCTTCGGTCCCGACGAGATGGGCCGGCTGAAGGAGATCGTGCTGTCCGCCGCCTTCGACCTCTCCGGCGGCGGCTCCTACGCCTTCGTGGAGAATTTCCCGCAGCGCTACATGGACGACCTGGTGAAGAACCGCGGCATCAAGCGGCCGCTCAAGGTCGTGGCGGCGTGCGGCAACGGCACCGCCGGTGCCTTCTCGCCGCAGGTGCTGGAGCGCCTCGGCGTGGAGGTCGTGCCGCTCGACACCGAGCTCGACCACACCTTCCCGAAATACAATCCGAATCCGGAAGACCTGGAGATGCTCCACGCCATCCGCGACGCGGTGCTGGAGCACAAGGCCGATGTCGGCTTCGGCTTCGATGGCGACGGCGACCGCTGTGGCGTCATCGACGAGAAGGGCCAGGAGATCTACGCCGACGTTGTGGGCGTGATGCTCGCCCGCGATCTCTCCAGGCTGCATCCGGGCGCGACCTTCGTCGCCGACGTGAAGTCCACCGGCCTTTACCAGACCGATCCGGTGCTGAAGGAAAACAACGTTACAATCGACTACTGGAAGACCGGCCACTCGCACATCAAGCGCCGGGTGACCGAGCTGCAGGCCGTCGCCGGTTTCGAGAAGTCCGGCCACTTCTTCTTCAACCCGCCGGTGGGCCGGGGCTACGATGACGGCCTCGTCTCCGCCATCGCCATCCTGGAGATGCTCGACCGCAATCCGTCCAAGTCCATGTCGGACCTGCGCGGCGAGCTGCAGAAGACCTGGCAGACGCCGACCATGTCGCCGCACTGTGACGACGAGACCAAGTACGGCGTCGTCGACAAGGTGGTGAAGCGCTTCCAGGACATGAAGGCGAACGGCGAAGAGGTGGCGGGCCATCCGATCGCCGACCTCATCACCGTCAACGGCGTCCGCGTCGTGGCCGACGACGGCACCTGGGGGCTGGTCCGCGCCTCCTCCAACAAGCCGGAGCTCGTCGTGGTCATCGAGAGCCCGGTGTCGGAAGAGCGTATGCGGGAGATGTTCAAGGCCGTCGACGACGTGCTGCGCGAGAACCCGGAAGTCGGCGCGTATAATCAGAGTATCTGATTTTTTGTTTCCCTCACGCCGAGTGCGCTTCGCGCACCGGCTCCGGGTGGGCGGCCTGACCGGCCGGCGCTCGCTCGCCCGGCGCGCGGTCGCGGGCCGGTTGGAGTGATACGGCTAGGGCGGTGGCGCTCTCTTTCCGCCGCCCGCCGCCCCGCTAGACTGCCCCCATGAAAACCGTCTTCTCGCCCGCCCACGCCCGCCATCATCCCCACCACGAGATTTCCGACGGCACGCTGAAGCCGGCCGTGGAGATCCCGAGCCGGGCGGAGATGGTGCTGGCCGCCATTGAGGCCGCCGGCCTGGGCGAAATCCTGCCGCCCGAGCCCATCGACCGGGCACTCCTGGAGCGCATCCACGACCCCGCCTACGTCGCCTTCCTGGAAACGGTGTGGGACGCCCACCGCGCTGCCGGCCGCGCGGAAGACGAGGCCTTTCCCTTCGTCTGGCCGACCCCGGGCCTGCGCCCCGACCGGGCGCCGCGCCATCTCGATGGCCGCATGGGCTTCTACTCCTTCGATGCCGGCACGCCGCTGACGGCGGGCACCTTCGAGGCGGCGCTGGCCTCCGCTTCCGTGGCCGTCACCGGGGCGGGGCTGATCGCGGCGGGCGAACGCTCCGCCTTCGCGCTGTGCCGGCCGCCCGGGCATCATGCGATGGCCGACCGCTACGGCGGCTACTGCTTCTTCAACAACGCCGCCCTTGCCGCCGAACGGCTCGTGGCCGACGGGCGACGGGTGGCCATCCTCGACGTCGACTATCACCACGGCAACGGCACCCAGGCGATCTTCTACGACCGCGGCGACGTGCATGTGGTTTCCATCCACGCCGATCCGGACGATGAGTATCCCTATTTTCTCGGACATGCCGACGAGATCGGCGAGGGGCACGGGGAGGGCGCCAACCTCAACCTTCCGCTGGCGCTTGGCGCCGACTGGCCGGTCTGGTCGCAGGCGCTGGAGATCGCGCTCGGATCAATCGAGCGCCACCGGCCCGACGCGGTCGTCGTCTCGCTCGGCCTCGATCCGTACGAGGCCGATCCGATCTCGCACTTCCGGCTGACGAGCGACGACTTTTCCCGGCTCGGAGCGCGGCTTGGCCGTATCGAATGTCCGGTGCTGTTCGTGCTGGAAGGCGGCTACGCCGTCGAGGCGCTCGGCGCGAACTGCGCAGCGGTGCTTACGGCGTTCGAGGGTGGGTGAACCCCTTCTCCGCTCATCCCCGCCCAGCGTTCGAAGGGCCCGGCGGTGAGGCAGTCTTCAAGCGCGGGAATCGGGAAGAGCCGGACCCCTCAGCCCGGCCGGCCGGCGATCAGGTAGCGGTAGGCGAAATCGGCGACGATAACGCCGTCCTGGTTGCGGATCCGGCAGTTCAGCCGGGCAAAGCCGCGGTCCGGCTTGGAGGACGAGCGTTTCAGGTCGGCCCACCAGGCGTCGATAGTCAGCCGGTCGCCGGCCATCACCGGGGCGGAGAAGGACACCGAATCCAGCCCCAGCCCCGACAGGACCACGAGCCCGTTCTGGCCGTCCACCACCAGCTTGGTGCACGCCGCCAGCGTGTGGATGCCGGAGGCCACCAGGCCGCCGAAGATGGACTCCGACGCCTGCTCGGGGTCGACATGGAAGGGCTGCGGATCATAGGCGGCGGCAAAGCCGACGATGTCGGACTCGCTCAGGGTGACGGACAGCGACGGCAGCCGCTCGCCCTCCGACAGATCCTCGAAAAAGCGGGGTGCCGGCCGATCGCCCGCAGGCCGTGCCTCGGACCGCGACGCATCCGCTGCCGCCATCTGGATCTCCTTCCCCATTGCAGGCGCGCGAATCCACGCGCGCGTGGCCTGTCGTAGCATTACCCGCGAAACGCGATCCACTCTTTCGTCGGCTTTCCGCCAAGCCCTTGGCGCGGGTCGCGAATTGACCGGCAAGACCGCGGAATCGAAACGGCCCCGCGCCCGGTGTCGGGCGGCGGGGCCGCATTCTGGAGGCTCGCGAACGACGAAAGGCGCGCTCCCTTTGGAACACGCCTTTCGGTCAACCGTTTAGGGACGGGACATAATCCACTGCCACGCACCGCGCGTGGACTCGGAAATGCGGCTCGTGGTCCGCTGTCCGTCATTTTTCTTCCGCGGGCGGACATAAAGTGCCCGACCGAGAACGAGTTCGTTCAACATGGCGGCCTCCTTGTTCTCTCTCATCAGCCTGTAGCCTAATATGCACTTTGTGCGCTCGAGTTCAAGAGGAAAATGCACAAGGTGCGTTTTGGTTCCCGGTCCGGCCGAAAAATGCCCTCGGCATTAGGCGCATAATGTGCGCCTCTTGGGGGTGGTGCGCAATGCCCATCGCATGGTGCGATGGGAGATTTCGTACATCGGCAGGGTTGGCGACCCGCTGCGACCCGGCCTGCAGCCCCGGGGTGTACCGATAATCCGCCGCAATTCGCTTAGAAGAAATTAACCACGGAGCCTGATTCGCCACGGTTGGCAGCAGTCTCGACGGTCCGGTTAACGCTTGCGCAAGGGGCCGATCTTCATGGTCTCGCTCGTGAGGCAGTCGTCACGAGTGAGCCAGAAGAAGATCGGCGTGACGCATTACAAGCGAACAAGCGGGAGTAGGGTCATGCGGACCCGCGTCAAACAGTTGAGCCCGATGGGACGGGACGGAAGCGCCGGTGAGCTTGGGCTCGTCGCGGCTCTTCTCGCATCCGCCATCGCCGTCGCCCTGATGGCGGTGGGCGGTCCCATCGCGGGTCTGGTGGGCTGGATCTTCGGGGCCGGAATCTGATCCGTTTCCGAAAAAGCGGCCGACGGCCTCCGGACCGTCGCCATCGAAGGGCCATGCCTTTCCGCCATCCAACAAGCTGCTAAAAGGTCTCCGGTTCGTCCGCCGCCCTTCCGGGGCGCCGGCGATCGTCCCCGTCGCCCTGGCGGCGGCACCGGACCTCGAAGGAGTGCAGAAGTTGGACGCGTGTCTTGTCGACACCTCGGCCGAAGCCGGGGCCATTCCCGTATATGCCGCCACCACCGACACCGCCGGCGCCGTCGTCGACGGCCTGTCTGCGCCGATGGCCGCCTGGGCCCGGTCGAACGGGTTCACGGGTGCCTCCGGCAGCGTCGTCGCGCTGCCCGACGGCGAGGGGGGTGTCGCCGCGGCGCTGCTCGGGCTCGGCGCGGGCGATGAGCCCTTCGCCGCCGCCGCGCTGCACAAGCTGCCTGCCGGCACCTATAGGCTGGCCGACGGCTTCGACGATCCGGCGGAGGCCGTCCTCGGGTTCGCGCTGTCGGGCTACCGGTTCGAACGCTACCGCAAGCCGAAGGACGTGGACGTCCGCCTGGTGATCCCGGCCACCGTCGACGCCGCCGAGATGACCCGCCTGGCTGCCGCGGCGAAGCTCGCCCGCGACCTCGTCAACACCCCGGCCAACGATCTCGGCCCGGCCGAGATCGCGGAGACCATCCAGGCGCTCGGCGAGCGTTACGCCGCCGCCGTCACCGTTACGGCTGGCAAGGCGCTGGAAGACGGGTTCCCGATGATCCATGCGGTCGGCAAGGCCAGCCCCCGCGCGCCGCTTCTGGTCGACCTGAAGTGGGGGCCGGAGGATGCGCCGAAGGTCACGCTCGTCGGCAAGGGCGTGGTGTTCGACACCGGCGGCCTCGACATCAAGCCGGCCAGCGCAATGCTTCTTATGAAGAAGGACATGGGCGGCGCGTCCCACGCCATCGCGCTCGCCCAGCTGATCATGGACGCCGCGCTTCCCGTGCGCCTGCGCCTGCTGGTGCCGACGGTGGAGAACGCGATCGCCGGCAACGCCTTCCGGCCCGGCGACGTGCTGAAGAGCCGCAAGGGGCTCACCGTCGAGATCGGCAACACCGACGCCGAGGGCCGGCTGATCCTGGCCGACGCCCTGGCGCTTGCCGACGAGGAGGCGCCGGAGCTGATGATCGACTTCGCAACGCTCACCGGCGCCGCCCGGGTGGCGCTTGGCCCGGAACTGCCCGCCCTGTTCACCGACGACGACGAACTCGCCGCCGCCATCGACCGGCACGGCCGTGAGACCGCGGATCCGTCCTGGCGGCTGCCGCTGTGGCCAGGCTACCGCTCCTGGCTGAAGTCGGACGTGGCCGACATCAACCACATCTCCAGCCAGCCATTCGCCGGCGCCTCGACGGCCGCGCTGTTCCTGCAGCGCTTCGTGGAGAAGACGCCCGCCTGGGCCCATTTCGATCTCTATGCCTGGACGCAGACCGACCGGCCCGGCCATCCGAAGGGGGCGGCCGCCCAGACCATCCGGGCGCTCTACTCGCTGCTGAAGGAGCGCGCCGGAGGGGCGAAATGAGCGGCGAGGCACCCGACCGCCGTCTGAACGCCGTCCGTCCTGACCTTGCCGATGCCCGCCTGGAGGGAACGGTTGCGGCCGAGCGCTTCGTGGAGGGCACGCCGCGCCGCGTGGTCGCGGCCACTGCGTCCCTGCGCCGCGAGCCCCGTGCCGACGCGGCCCTGGACAGCGAGGCGCTGGCCGGCGATCTCGTGCGCGTCTTCGAGGAGACGGGCGAGGGCTGGGCCTGGTGCCAGCGCGAGGAGGATTCCTATGTCGGCTATGTGCCGTCCGAGGCGCTGGGTCCGGTCGATCCCGCGCCCACCCATCGCGTGACCGTGCCGGCGACCTTCCTGTTTCCGGAGCCGGACCTGAAGCTTCCGCCGCTCGCCACCCTGCCCATGGGCGCCGCGGTGGCGGTGGAGAGGGTGGAGGAGCGCAACGGCCTGTCCTATGCGCTGGTCGCCGGGGGCGGCGCCGTCGTCGCCGGTCATGTCGCGTCACCGGCGGAACTCGCGCCCGACTGGGTCGCGGTGGCGGAAACCTTCCTCGGCACCCCCTATCTCTGGGGCGGGGTTACCCGGGCCGGCATCGACTGTTCCGGCCTGGTCCAGATCGCCGCGCGGATGGCGGGCATTGCCGCGCCGCGCGATTCCGACATGCAGGAGGCGGGGCTCGGGACGGCGATCGAAGACGGCCGGCTCGCCCGTGGAGACCTCCTGTTCTGGCCCGGCCATGTGGGCATCATGGTCGACGAGCATCAGCTGCTGCACGCCAACGGCTTCCACATGATGACGGTGATCGAGCCGGTCGATGGCGCCCGCGAGCGCATTGCGGCGACCGCCGGGCCGGTCCGCACCGTGAGGCGGATCCTGACGGCGGGGTAAGAGCAAATCCCAGGAAAAGTGCTCTTGCGGTTTTTCCGTCCGGGATTGCGACTTAAGAATTCCGCTCGGTTTTCTTTCCCCTCACGCCGAGTTCGCACTCGCTCACCGGCTCCGTGTGGGCGGCCTCCGGCCGTCGGGCGGTCGCGGGCTGGATAGAGCAAAGCCAGGCGAAGTGAGCACCGGTTCGCCGTGGTGGCCCCGGCCTGGCTGGTGGAGAGGCTCCCGACCCGGACCCGCGACCTGCCGCCATAGCGTAGGGAGGCGGGCAACGGTGCGTTGACTGGGACTGTACGGCCGCAGCCGACCCCACCTGGAAGCGGCGGCCGTGGGACGAGAGGCCCCCCACTCGCCTCTCGTCCCACCCCCGGTTCTCTCCCGCCCGGCGGTCCTCCGCCCCCAGGACACGAGTTCGATCATGCCCTTTCTTCCCCGCGCAGCCCGCCCCCTGGTCGTCTTCGGCGCTCTCCTCGCGCCGACCTTTGTCGGTGCCTTTTCCGGAATGGCCGCCATGCCCGTCGGCACGGTCGTCGATCATGCGCGTGACACGAGCGTGTTCGAGGACAGCGGCAACACCACCATCCTCATCCGCACCGCCGGCCAGCGGCCGGGCGGCGGCGCGCACGGGCAGGTGCCTCCCGGTTTCGACGAGGCGGCGGCATCTCTCGGCGTCACGACGCAGCAGCTGATGGACGCCCTTGGCGATCCGCGGCGCGGCCGGCCGGACCTCGATGAGGCAGCCCGCAAGCTCGGCGTCTCGACGGGCCAGCTCCAGGCGGTCCTGCCTGCTCCGCCGAAGCGGTAGACCGGGCTTAATACCCCAGCGCGCGATCCACCACGTGCTTCAACTCCTCGCCGCGCTCGTGCGCCTCGATCTGGGCGACGATGCCGCGGCAAAGGGCCGACGGATCGCTGATCGCCGCCACGTGCGGGGTGATCACCACGTCGTCGCGCTCCCAGAGCGGGCTCGTGGCCGGCAGCGGTTCCGTCCCGAACACGTCCAGCGAGGCCGCCTTCAGCACGCCCGCATCCAGCGCGGCCAGGATGTCGGCCTCCACCTGCAGCCCACCGCGCCCGGCATTGATCAGCACCGGACCACCCAGCGCCCCGTCGCGGGCGAGTTTGGCGAACAGGCCGGCGTTCAGGATGCCCCGGGTCTCGTCGGTCAGCGGCAAGAGGACCACGAGGATGTCGGTGCGGGCGAGGAAGGCGTCGAGCCCGGCCGCACCCGAATGGGTCTCGATGCCCGGCACGGTCCGCGCAGACCGGCTCCATCCGGCCACCTGGAAGCCGAGCCGGACGAGCACCTCGACCGCATCCCGGCCCAGTTCGCCGAGCCCCATGATGCCGACCCGGACGGCGCTAGCCGCCGGAGAAGCCTCCTCCACCCACTCGTGCGCCTTCTGGCGGGCGAGGAAGGCGAGGGCGGAGCGCTGGTGGGTCAGCACCTGCAGCGTCACCCATTCCGTCATCCGGCCGGTGAGATTGGGGTCGACCACCCGCACGATGGGCACGTCGGGCAGTGTCGTGTCGGCCATCAGCCGGTCGACCCCTGCGCCGAGATTGAAGATTGCCTCAAGGTTCGGAAGCGCGGCGAGGAGGCCGGCCGGCGGCTGCCAGACGAGGGCATAGCGGATGGCGGCCGGGTCGTAGGCATCTGAGCCCTCGACGGCGATGGCGCGTCCGCCCGCCACGGCGGCGATGCGGCGGCGCCAGGCATCGGCGTCGAACTCGGGGGCGGCGAAAAGGATGGTCATGGGCTCAATCGTTCGCTGAGGCGTGCAGACCCTCGTCTAACCGTCTGCCCGTCGCGGGGGAAGGGCGAGCCGGTCGCTGAGGGCGTGCCCGTCATCCCGCCAACTCAGGGACGCCTGTCGGACCTCTGACCCCGATGTTCCAGCACCCGCCCCCCGGCCGCCGCCTCACTCCCCCGCCGCGCGCGCCTCCTCCGGCTCGATCTCCAGCGATTCGATCCGGGCGCCGCGCTTGGCGACCTTCTCGGCGGAAATGACGATCTGCTCCACGTCGCGCTGGGCCTGGCCGAAATGCTGCTGCAGCTTCATCACCCGCTCGAACATCCGGTCCACGTCCTGCATCAGATGGCCCACCTCGGCGCGGATCACGTGCGCCTCCTCGCGGATGCGGGCATCGCGGATCACCGTCACGACCACCTGGATGGCGAGTTGCAGCAGCGTCGGCGACAGGATCACCACCCGGGTCCGGTAGGCGCGCTGCACCACCTCCGGGAAGCGGTCGTGGATCTGTCCGAACAGCGATTCCGATGGGACGAACACGAAGGCGAGGTCCTGGGTCTCGCCGGGCACGAGGTACTTCTTGCGCACGTCGTCGACGTGCTTGATGAGATCGCGCCGCGCCGCCTGCTGCGCCTCCTTCAGCGCCGCGTCGGTCTCCGCCGCCTCGATGCGGGCGAACGCCTCCAGCGGAAATTTGGCATCGATGCACAGCACCGGCGCGCCGTTCGGCAGCCGGATGATGCAGTCGGGCCGCACGCCGGACGACAGCGTCGGCTGGAACGAATAGGCGCCCTCCGGCAGCCCGTCGCGGACGATGGCTTCCATCCGGCCCTGGCCGAAGGCGCCGCGGCTCTGCTTGTCGGCGAAGATGCGCTCCAGCTGCGAGACCTGGTCGGACAGTCCGCTCATGGTCCGCTGCGCCCGGTCGATGACGGCAAGGCGCTCGTGCAGCTGGCGCAGCGTCTCGTGGGTGGCGTTGGTGGATTGCGACATAGACGAGCCGATCCGGTGGCCCATGCCGTCGAGGCGTTCCGACACCGCCCGGGTCAGCTCCGACTGGCGGTTGCCGAACACCTCCGCCACCGTCTGCAGCCGGCCGGAGGTTTCCGCCTGCATGCGCGCAAGCTCCGCCATCTGCGCCTCGAGGGCGCGGGCATCGCCGCCGCCGCGCCCGCGCGCCAGCCGCAGGACGGCGATGAGCAGGATGGCGATCACCAGCCCGCACCCGGCTAGCAGCGCCTCGCCTTGCGTGACCGCATGGCCTTGAAGAAAGAAGACCGGATCCGACATGGAAGGGACGATAGCGCGATTCGCGGTTTGTTCTGCCTTGTCGGTGCGCCGAAGCTTGCGCGAGGGTTAACGCCGACGGCAGCGCGCGCACGGGTGCGTTGACCCGGCGCGTTTCACCCCATAAATCGGCAGTCATGTCCAAACGCTCGATCCTCGTGATACCGGATCCCGTTCTCCGCAAGGTCGCCGCCCCGGTCGGCACGGTCGATGACGGCGTGCGCGCCCTTATCGACGACATGCTGGAGACCATGTACGCCGCCCCCGGCATCGGCCTCGCCGCGCCACAGATCGGCGTGCTCGACCGCGTCGTGGTCCTCGACGTCTCCGGCGACGACGAGGAGAAGCAGCCGATGGCGCTGGTGAACCCGGAGATCGTCTGGTCGTCTGAGGAGCTCAGCATCCACAACGAGGGCTGTCTCTCGATCCCGGAATATTACGAGGAGGTCGAGCGCCCGGCCGAGGTCGGGGTCCGCTTCCTGGACCGCGACGGGGCGGAGCAGGAGATCCGCGCCGACGGGCTCCTCGCCACCTGCATCCAGCACGAGATCGACCATCTGAACGGCGTGCTGTTCATCGACTATCTGTCGCGGCTGAAGCGCGACCGGGTCACCAAGAAGTTCGCCAAGCAGGCCCGCCTCGCGGCCCTGGAAAAGGCGTAACTTTCTCCGGTTTGCCCTGACCTCGAACACACGGGACTCGCGATGCCCCTCAGGCTCGTCTTCATGGGCACGCCGGATTTCGCCGTGCCCACCCTCACCGAGATCGTCGGCCAGGGCCACGACGTGGCCGCCGTCTACACCCGCGCGCCGGCCCGCTCCGGCCGGGGCATGGAGGCGCGGAAGTCGCCCGTGCACGAGCAGGCCGAGCGCCTCGGCCTGCCGGTGCTCACGCCCACCACGCTGAAGGGCGAGGAGGCGGCCGCCGCCTTTGCCACCCACGGCGCCGACGCAGCGGTCGTCATCGCCTACGGCATGATCCTGCCGCGCTCGATCCTGGAGATCCCGGAGGAGGGCTGCTTCAACATCCATGCCTCGCTGCTGCCGCGCTGGCGCGGCGCCGCGCCGATCCAGCGGGCCATCATGGCCGGCGACGCGGAAACGGGCGTTGCCGTCATGCAGATGGAGGCCGGTCTCGATACCGGCCCGGTCTGTATGGAGGAACGCGTCGCCATCGGCGCCGACATGACGGCCTCCGAACTCCACGACGTGCTCGCCCGGCTCGGCGCGGACCTGATGGTCCGGGCGCTGGGCGCGCTGGAGCGCGGCACCCTCGATGCCACGCCGCAGCCCGACGCCGGCATCACCTACGCCGACAAGATCGATAAGGCGGAGGCGCGCATCGACTGGTCGCGTCCGGCCGGCGAGATCCACAACCTCGTGCGCGGCCTGTCGCCCTTCCCGGGCGCCTGGTGCGAGATCGCCAACGGCGAGAAAACCGAGCGGCTGAAGGTGCTGCGGTCACAGCACGTGGCGGGGGAAGGCGCTCCGGGCACAATTCTCGACGCCGACGGAACGGTGGCCTGCGGCGAGGGCGCGCTGCGGCTCGTCCAGGTCCAGCGCGCCGGCAAGGGGCCGATGGCGGCCGACGAGGTCTTCCGCGGCCTGCGGCTGGAGCCGGGTGGACGGCTCATCTAGCAATCGCAGGAAAAGTGGGAACCGGTTTTCCGTCCGCGATTGCGGGTTAAGCAGCTGATCGCAGGAAAAGTGGGAACCGGTTTTCCGTCCGCGATTGCGGGTTAAGCAGCTGATCGCAGGAAAAGTGGGAACCGGTTTTCCGTCCGCGATTGCGGGTTAAGCAGCTGATCGCAGGAAAAGTGGGAACCGGTTTTCCTGCGATCAAACAACCCCTCGCGCGGCGTACGCTGCGCTCACCGGCTCTGGGTGGGGGCGGCCATCTTGGCATAAATGTCTGCAACGCCTGGCATTTGCCATTTTTTGTAACTACAAGAATGCATGGATACGCCGCGCCGTTTCGAAGCAGATCCGGAAAAGGATGTCCGAAACGTCTCGCTCCGCGGGCTGTCATTGCTGGCTGCTGCGGATTTCGATTTCGAGGGAGCGGTCGTTCGCATCGATGACCGCTTCGACTACGGCGAGGAACGGCGGGTCGCGATCGGGATGATCGGGACCCGTCCCCACGTTCTTGTCTTCACGTTGCGTGGCGACACCTGCCGGGTGATATCGCTGCGCAAGGCGAACGGTCGGGAGGCCAGAGCCTATGCCGAAGCTGTCACGAAGCGCTGAAGAGCTTAGCCGGCTCGCGCGTCAATATGCGGACGACATGACACCGGAAGAGGATGCGGCGATCACGGCCGATGCGCTTGCGGATCCGGACAATCCGCCTGCAGACGTCCTGATCCGTCGTGGGCGGCCGCCGCTCGAGAACCCGAAGGTTCCCGTCACGATCCGCCTGGATCCGGAGATCGTCGACTATTTCAAGGCCGGCGGTCGTGGATGGCAGACCCGTATCAATGAGATCCTGCTGGATTTCACCAGGAGCGCCAAGGGCAGGCGGTGACCTGACCACGCACCTCACGCACAGGAAGCGGCCGCAAGAGCGGCGCCAGTAGGAACCATCGGCCGCTCCTTGCGGATTGTCACTCTTGAAAGCATGAGTTGAATGCCCCGCTACAGGCTCACCATCGAATATCACGGCGGTCCGTTCGTCGGCTGGCAGCGCCAGGCGCAGGGCCGGTCGGTGCAGGGCCGGCTGGAGGCGGCGATCGCCGGCTTCAGCGGCGAGACCGTCACCGTCGGCGGGGCGGGCCGCACCGACGCCGGCGTCCACGCGCTCGGCCAGGTCGCCCATGTGGATCTCGCGAAAGACTGGGCACCGGACCGGGTGCGCGATGCCATCAACGCACATCTGCGCCCGGACCCGATCGCCGTCGTCGCGGCGCAGGCCGTGCCGGACACGTTCGATGCCCGCTTCTCCGCCACCGCGCGCCACTATCTCTACCGGATCGTCAATCGCCGGGCACCGCTCACCGTGGATCGCGGCCTCGCCTGGCAGGTGGGCATGGCGCTCGACGCCGACGCCATGCACGCCGCCGCACAGGCCCTCGTCGGCCACCACGACTTCACCACCTTCCGCTCCGCCCAGTGTCAGTCGGCGAGCCCGGTGAAGACGCTCGACCGGCTGACAGTGCGCCGCGCCCTCGCCGAGATAACGGTGGAGGCCTCGGCGCGCTCCTTCCTGCACAATCAGGTCCGGTCCATGGTCGGCTCGCTGGTGCAGGTGGGGCAGGGCAAGTGGCGCCCGCGCGACATGGCGGCGGCGCTCGAGGCGGCCGACCGGACCCGCTGCGGCCCCGTCGCTCCGCCCGACGGGCTCTACCTGGTTCGGGTGGATTACTGAGCAATCCCAGGAAAAGTGGGAACCGGTTTTCCGTCCGGGATTGCGGGGAGAAGGCCAATCCCAGGAAAAGTGGGAACCGGTTTTCCGTCCGGGATTGCGGGGAGAAGGCCAATCCCAGGAAAAGTGGGCACCGGTTCTCCGTCCGGGATTGCGACTAAAGAGACATCCCTCACGCCGGGTTCGCATTCGCTCACCGGCTCCGGGAGGGCGGCCTGACCGACCCGCCACCCTTCCCCGTCCTTGTCAGGGCGGGGAAAGCATCCTATCCGGACGGGACGAAATCGGGCCGTGTCACGTGCCGCCCGCATCGCCCCGTCCGGGGCCTTTCCGGCTGAAGGACCGACCCGCCGCATGTCCGACTATGTGAAGCCCGCGCTCGTCGACCTGGTCCGCACCATCCCTGACTATCCGAAACCCGGCATCCAGTTTCGCGACATCACCACGTTGATCGCCGACCCGGTTGGCCTGCGGACGGCAGTGGACGGTCTCCTGTGGCCCTATCTGCGCGAGCCGGTGGATATCGTCGTCGGCATCGAGGCGCGGGGCTTCATCCTGGGCGGTGCGGTGGCGCACGAGCTGGGCCGCGGCTTCGTGCCGATCCGCAAGAAGGGCAAACTGCCCGGCAAGACCATCGGGCAAGACTACACGCTGGAATACGGCGTCGACACGATCGAGATCCACGCCGATGCCATCCAGCCCGGCCAGCGGGTGCTGGTGATCGACGACCTGATTGCCACCGGCGGCACGGCGGACGCGGCCATCGAACTCCTCAAGCGTTCCGGCGCGGACATCGTCGGTGCGGCCTTCGTGATCGACCTGCCGGCGCTCGGCGGGTCGCAGAAACTGCGCGACAAGGGCCTCGTCGTCCACTCGCTGATGTGTTTCGAGGGGGACTGAGCAAAGCCAGGAAAAGTGCGCTTGCGGTTTTCCGTCAGGGTTTGCGGTGAATAGAGAGCAAAGCCAGGCAAAGTGCACTTGCGGTTTTCCGTCCGGGATTGCGACCGGGAAAAGAGGCGGCCGGCACGGCCCCCCAGCCATGTGTGCCGGCCGCTGGTCCCGCTGCGGGCCGCAGCGCCGACAGATCGCCGGCCCGGGGCGCGCGGGACATTCGATGCGTTTTGGTAGGCGGACCGGGGAGGGGAGGCGTGATTCGGTCGCCGCGGGCGACCCTAGGCGCCACCCCGTAGGCCGGGTACCCCCGAATAGCGGTGGGCTGGGCGGGGCCTCCCGGCGCCCGCGGCCCGGTCCGGACGCGGCTTTCCCGACCTGCCCGGCCGCTCAGGCGGAGAGGTGATGCAGCACGATGCCGGAGGTGGTGGCCACGTTCAGGCTGTCGAAGCCGGCTGCCATCGGAATGCACGCCGGTCATCCGCGCCACGACGTCCTTGGGGAGGCCCGGCCCCTCGGCGCCCAGGACAATGGCGGCGCGCTCCGGCGGTGTCAGACCGGCCAGCGTTTCCGACCCGTTGAGCGCCAGCGCCAGCGGTTCGATGGATGCGGCGCGCAACCCGTCGACGAGCGCGGCCGGATCCTCGAAACGGGCGAACGGAACCGTCAGGCTGCCGCCCACCGACACCCGGATCGCCTTGCGGTAGAGCGGGTCGCAGGAGACGGGATCGAGGAGCACGGCGTCGGCCCCGAAGGCGGCGGCGTTGCGGAAAACGCCGCCGACATTGTCGTGGTTGGCGAGGCCCATCAGCACCACGATGCGGGCCCGCTTCCCCGGCGCCGGCAGCAGGTCGCGCCAGTCGGGCAGGGGACCGCGGAGCCCGTGCGCCAGCAGCCCGCGATGCAGGTGAAAGCCGGCGATTTCGTCGAGCACCGGCTTGGACGCGACAAAGACCGGAGCATGTCCAGGAAAAGTGGGCGCCGGTTTTCCGTCCGGACATGCGGCTGAAGGATTCCCCTCACGCCGAGTTCGCTTGCGCTCACCGGCTCCGGGTGGGCGGCCTGACCGGCCGGCGCGCGGTCGCGCGCTGGGGAAAGCAAGACCAGGCGAAGTGGGAACCGGTTTGCCGTCCGGGAATGCGCACTCCTCAAAGATCCGGCTCAGCGCCTCCACCCGGTTCTCGCCGATGAGAAACGACTGCGGCTGAAAGCGCGCGCGCGTCAGCAGCACCTTCAGCACCACCGCGCCCTCGGCGATGAAGCCCTCCATGCGTCCGACGAGATCCTTTTCGCGGATGGCGCGGTAGGGAGCGATCCTCGGGTCGTCGGGATCGTCGATCCGCGCGAAGCCGGGTGGCAGCGCGCTATCGGTCCCGCCGCCGGCCGCCCCGCCGCTCACGAGCGTGCCGCCTCGAGTTCTTCCTTCAGGAGCTCCAGCTCCAGCCAGCGCTCCTCGGCCTGGTCGCGCTGGGCGGCCTTGGCCTCCAGCTCGGCGGTGGCCTTCTGGAAGGCGGCGGGGTCGCGCGTGAAGAGGGATGCGTCGGCGAGCTTGTCCTGCAGCCTGGCGATCTCCGCCTCGAGCCCCTCGATGGTCTTCGGCAGCGTTTCCAGGTCGTGCTTTTCGCGGAAGGAAAGCTTGCGCTTGCCGCCGGCGCTGGACTTCGGCTTCTCCTTCGGCCGGTCGCCGCCGCCGGAGGCCTTCGCGTCGCCGTCCCCCTTCGCCGCGCCCGGCCGGCTGCCGCGCTGGGCCAACATGTCGGTGTAGCCGCCGGCGTACTCGATCCAGCGGCCCTCGCCCTCTGCCACCAGCACCGAGGTCACGGTGCGGTCCAGGAAGTCGCGGTCATGGCTGACCAGCAGCACGGTGCCGGAATAGTCGGCGACCAGTTCGGCCAGCAGGTCGAGGGTTTCAAGGTCGAGGTCGTTGGTCGGCTCGTCCAGCACCATGAAGTTCGACGGCCGGGCGAAGGCGCGCGCCAGAAGCAATCGACCGCGCTCGCCGCCGGAGAGGGCGGAGACCGGCGAGCGCGCCTGTTCCGGCAAGAACAGGAAGTCCTTCAGATAGCCGGCCACGTGGCGCGGCTGGCCGCCCACCATCACCGTGTCGCCGGAGCCGCCGGTCAGCGTCTTCCACAGCGTCTCGTCGGGGTCGAGCTGGGCGCGGCGCTGGTCGAGCGTCGCCATTTCCAGCTGCGTGCCGAGCCGCACGGTGCCGCTGTCCGGTGCCAGCGCGCCGGTGAGCAGGTTGATCAGCGTCGTCTTGCCGGCGCCGTTCGGCCCGACGATGCCGAGCCGGTCGCCGCGGTTGATCTCGATTTCGAGATCCTGGACGATCGGGCGTCCCTCGAAGGCCTTGGAGATCGCTTCCGCCGCGATCACCCGCTTGCCGGAGGTGCCGGCCTCCGTGACCGCCATCTGCGCAGTGCCGGCATGGTGGCGGAGGTTGCGGCGTTCCTCGCGCAGGGCGCCGAGGGCGCGCAGCCGTCCCATGTTGCGCTTGCGCCGTGCCGTCACGCCGTAGCGCAGCCACTCCGTTTCCTGGGCGATCCGCTGGTCGAGCCGGGCGCGCTCCTTCTCCTCCGCCGCCAGAACCTCGTCGCGCCAGTCCTCGAAATGGCCGAAGCCCCGGTCGAGGCGCCGCGTCGTGCCGCGGTCCAGCCAGACGGTGGCGGTGGAGAGCTGCTCCAGGAAGCGACGGTCATGGCTGATCAGCACCAGCGCGCCGCGCCGCGCCTTCAGGGTGGCTTCCAGCCACTCGATGGCCGGCAGGTCGAGATGGTTGGTGGGCTCGTCAAGGAGCAGCACGTCGGGCTCCGGCGCCAGCGCCCGCGCAAGCGCGGCGCGGCGCGCCTCGCCACCGGAAAGGTGCGCCGGATCCTCGTCGCCGGTTAGGCCGAGCGCCTCAAGCAGGATCTGCCCGGAATGGCTGGAATCGCCCGGCGCCAGCCCGTCGTCGACATAGGCGCGCACGGTCTCGAATCCGGAGAGGTCCGGCTCCTGCACCAGGTAGCGGATGGTGGCGCCCGGCTGCACGAAGCGACGACCGGAATCGGCCTCCACGATGCCGGCCGCGATCTTCAGGAGCGTCGATTTGCCGGAGCCGTTGCGCCCCACCAGGCAGAGCCGCTCCTGCGGCCCGAGCGCCATGTCCGCCCCGTCCAGAAGGGTGGTGCCGCCGAAGGTGAGGCGGATGTCCTGAAGGGTCAGGATCGGGGGCTGGGCCATGAAGGAAACGCTCGAAAAAGGGGCTGATCGGTGGGCGAGAGATAAACGCGGCGCGGGGGCGAAACAACGGGGCGGGCGAAAATCGGCCACGGACGGGCGGCATTGAAATCGCGGGCTCGGGCCCCCTCTCGCCGTCTTGGTTAACCGGCCATTAACCATGTCGGGGCGACCATCCTCTCAGTCGGGACAGCCGCCTCGCCGTGGTCGCAACAGGCGGGCCGGGCGGGCGCAACGGAGGACCGGGGCCATGACGATCTACGCCGTCTATTACGGGTCGAGCGAAGCGCGCGCGCGGGCCTTCGACCGGGAACTGGAAGAGCGCTTCGGCGACACCTACCGGGTCAGCGCCGACTTCTGGCTGATCGACACCGGGCGCGAATCCGACGCCATCTACGGCAGCCTGCGCAAGTCCGTGGCCCAGGGCGACCGCCTGTTCATCGCCGAGATCACCCGCGACTTCTTCCCCTGGCTGTCCCAGAGCGCGCTCGGCTGGCTGTTCTCGCCACAGCGCTCCTGGAAGGGCCGGTACGTCGCCCGCGACGTTGCGGAACGCATCTACGCGGCCGCGGCGTAAAGTTCGCCACGGTCGGACACTCCGCATTTCCGCGATGCGCCGATCCGCTCTAAGGTCCTCTCGCTGACAAGAGGGGAGAGCCATACATGGCCGGACTGGTGCAGAGCCTGATCGAGACCGTCATCGGAGAAGCCGCCGGAGAGGCGGTGCTGCCGGCGGTGGACCACCGCATGGTCTACATCGTGGAGGGCGAGGTCACCGTGACCGACCGGCGCGACATCCGCCGGCTCGGCGAGAACAGCGGCACCTATGTTCAGGGCGAGGTGACGCTGCACGCCGAGGTGCCGTCCCGGATCTGGACCTTCCAGCTGTCCCCCGACGCCGCCGACCCGGCCGCCTATGCCGGCTCGCATGTCCGCCTGGAACGCCCGCTCGACGACATCGCGGTTCCCGGCCGCTACGTCATGCGCCTCGACCGGGTCGACTTCCCGCCCGGCGCCGTCGCCCACACCCACACCCACACCGGTCCGGGCATCCGGGTGGTGAAGACCGGCGCGATCGAGATCCAGGAGCACGGCACCTCCCACCACTACCGCGCCGGCGAGGCGTGGTTCGAGCGCGGTCCCGACCCGGTGCGTGCGCCGACGACGGAGGCCGAGCCCACCGCCTTCATCCGCTGCATGGTGGCGACCCCGGAATGGCGCGGCCGCAGCACGATCGCCTATGTCGATCCCGCCGATGCCGACCTGCCGAAGCTGCAGCGCTACTTCCGCTTCATCGATACGCTGATTGAGGTCTGAGCAATCCCAGGAAAAGTGGGAACCGGTTTTCCGTCCGGGATTGCGACTCAAAAAGCCTCCCCTCACGCCGAGTGCGCTTGCGCGCACCGGCTCCGGGTGGGCGCCCTGACCGGGCGGCGCGCAGTCGCGCGCTGACAAGCAATCCCAGGAAAAGTGGGAACCGGTTTTCCGTCCGGGATTGCGATGAAAGAGAGCAATCGCAGGAAAAGTGGGCACCGGTTCGCTGTCCGCGATTGCGATCAAACAAACCCCTCACGCCGAGTGCGCTCCGCTCACCGGCTCCGGGCGGGCGGCCTGACACTTCAGGTCGCGAGCGGAAAACGTAAAAGCAAGATCCCGCTTCCTTGAGGTGCGCGGGCGGCGATCCCGCCGCCTTCACCGGCGCGGGTGCCCTGCAAACCCTGTCCTCCCAATCTCCATCCGACTGCCTGTCACCATGCTCTGCCCCGTCCGGGCGGTGAGCGAGCGCGTCCGCGTGTCATCGGTTGACGCTCCACTTGTCTCGATATACGGATCATGAGTATCGAACAAAGAAACACTTTAGGAGGAAGCGATCATGGCGGCTAAGCTGCTCGGACTGGCTCTCGGCCTCGCGTTCGCAGGCGCGGTGACGGCCCAGGCCCAGGACACGACCATCAATCTCGGCCACGTCACCCAGCCGAGCCACCCGTTCCACACCGGCGCGGAAATGTTCAAGGAAGCCGTCGAGGCGAAGACCGACGGCGCCGTCGAGGTGAAGATCTTCCCCTCCCGGCAGCTCGGCGACGACAAGGAGCTCCTGGAAGGCGTCCGGCTCGGCACCGTCGACGCCGCCGTGATCTCCTCGGCGATCTTCGGCGGATCCACGCCGCTGATGGATTCCCTGCAGCTTCCCTTCCTGATCGAGAACTACGACGATCTCTCCGTCGTGCTGACCTCCGACGAGGCGCAGGCGCTGCTGGACGGCCTGTCCGAGATCGATCTCAAGGGGCTTGGCTACTACGAGGGCGGCCAGCGCCACTTCCTCGCGAACGGCACCGAGGCGACGACCATCGACGCCATGCAGGGCCTGAAGACCCGCGTGGTGCCCGCCAAGCTGCATCTCGACATCTGGAACGAGGTGGGCGTCAGCCCGACGCCGATGCCCTATGGCGAGATCTACACCTCGCTGCAGACTGGCGTCCTGGATGCCACGGAGATCAACCTCACCTCGATCTTCTCCGAGAAGCTCTACGAGGTCGCCGACAACGCGGTGCTGACCAGCCACTATTTCTGGCCGGGGGTGCTCGTCATCAACCCGACGCGCTTCGCGGGCCTGAGCGAGGAACAGCAGGCGGCGATCATCGCGGCCGCCGAGGAAACCATTGCCCCGCAGATCGCGGCGGCAAAGGAGCAGGACGCTGACGCGCGCGGCAAGATCGAGGCCGAGGGCGTCACCGTTTCGGAGTTCCAGCAGCTCCCCGAGGTGCGCGAGAAGCTGCAGGGCATCTACGAAACTTACGAGGCGAAGGATCCGCGGGTGAAGGCTTTCGCCGACAAGGCGCGCTCCGTCGCCCAGGACTGATCCCTCCGATGCAACGGGTCCCGCCGGTTCCGCCGGCGGGGCTCGCTCCGGCAGGCTGCCGGTCACTTTCCTTCCCCATTCAAATCAAGCGATGGACGCGCGTGATGGCTGGCCTCGTGCTCACTCTGATCGAAACGGTTCTGGACTCCCAAGGCACCACCACGGTGCTGCCCGAGGGACCGCACCGCATGGTGTATGCGGCGTCGGGCGACATCACCGTCACCGACCGGCGCAACGTGGTGCGTCTCGGCGAGGGCATGGGCTGCTACTGCGAGGGCGAGGTCGAAATCCGGGCCGAGGCGCCGTCCCGGGTGTGGACCTGGCAGCTCGGTCATGGCGCGACTGATCCGGCGTCGGTGGCCGGCTCCGACATCCGCATCGAACGCGCGCTCGAGGATCTTGCGCCGTCCGGCCGTTACGTGCTGCGCCTCGACCGCGTCTACTTCCCGCCGGGGGCAACCGCCTTCACCCATGTCCATCCCGGCCCCGGTATCCGCATGGTCCAGAGCGGCGCCATCAACATCCAGCAGAACGGCGAGTCTTACTGGTACAAGGCCGGTGATGTCTGGTTCGAGCGCGGTCCGGATCCGGTTCTCGCGCCAACCACGGAAGAGGAATCCACCACCTTCGTGCGCTGCCTGGTGCTGCCGGAGGAGTGGCGTGGAAAGAACACGATCAGCTACGTCGATCCCGCCGACAACGAGCGACCGAAGCTGCAGCAATATCACCGCTTCATCGACACGCTGATCGACGTCTGAGGCAATCGGGAACGCACGGACGCAAGGAAGGCGAGGCGGTGAGCACGAACCGGACAGACGGGGCAATCGCGGCGGTGAAGGTCCTCATCCGGATCTATCGTTCGATCATGTTCACCGCCGGCGCCATTGGCATGGCCACGCTCATGGGCGTGGTCGTGGCGCAAATCGTCTGCCGCTATTTTCTGGGGTTCTCGCTGGTCTGGTCGGAGGAGCTAGCTCGCGTGCTCCTCGTCTGGATCACCTTCCTGTTTGCGGCGGTCGCGCTCGAGCGCGGTGAGATCATCGCCGTAGAAAGCCTGATCAACGTCCTGCCGCGCGCGCTGCGGGTGCTCGCCATCCTCGCCGGCGGGGCGGTTTCGCTCTGGGTGGTCTACCTGCTCATCAAGACCGGCATCCGCTACGCCGAGTTCAACGCCGGCCAGGTCATCCCGGCGCTGCAGCTCTCCCGTTTCTGGGTCTATCTATCCGTGCCGGTCGGGCTGGCACTGTTCGAGATCCAGCTCTTTCTCAACCTGATCGTCCAGGTGCGCGAGGCTCTGCGCCCGGACCGCGAGAAGGCCGCATGATCGCATTCGGATCCGCACTGGCTGGTTTCATCGCGCTTGGCGTGCCGATCACGCTGGCGCTGGCCATCGCCGCCGTGGCGTTCGTGGCCTGGAACGATCAGTGGATGCTGCTGGCCGCCTTTCCCCAGCGCATGGTATCCGGCGTCGACCAGTTTGTGCTCCTCACGGTGCCGTTGTTCATCCTCGCCGGCAACCTGATGAACGCCGGCAAGATCACCGACCGGATCATCCGCTTCTGCCAGGTCCTGGTCGGCCGTTTCCGGGGCGGCCTCGGCCTGGTCAACGTCTTCTCAAGCATGCTGTTTTCCGGGGTCAGCGGATCGGCGACGGCGGATTCCGCGGCGCTCGGAACGGTGCTGATCCCGGGCATGAAGCGCGAGGGCTACGGGGTGGAGTTCGCCGCGGCGCTGACGGCCGTAAGCTCCGTCATCGGTCCGATCATCCCGCCGTCCATCGCCATGATCGTCTTCGCCGTCCTGAGCGGAACGTCCATCGCGTCGCTGTTCCTGGCGGGGGTCGTGCCGGGCATGCTGATGGGCGTCGGTCTGATGATCTACACGGTGATCGTGGCGCGGGTTCGTGACTATCCCAAGGAGCCGCCGGCCTCGGTGCGCGAGATCGGCTCCGCCACTGTCGGCGCGCTGCCGGTTCTGCTCCTGCCGCTCATCATCCTCGGCGGCATCCTCAGCGGCATGTTCACCCCCACCGAAGCGGCCGCCGTCGCGTCCGCCTACGCGCTCGTGGTGGGGTTGGTGATCTATCGCACGCTCACGCTCAGGGCGATCACCGAGGTCTTCTACCAGACCTGCGTCACCACGTCGGCCATCCTCCTGGTGGTTGCCATGGCGTCGATTGTCTCGTTCGTGTTCAGCCTCGGCTCGGTCCCGCAGAAGGCGGTGGAACTGATCCTGTCGGTATCGGACAACCGGGTCGTGATCCTGCTTCTGGTTACCGTCTGCCTGCTGGTCCTGGGGGCCATCCTTGAACCGATTGGAGCGTTGATCCTGACGGTTCCCATCCTGCTGCCGCTCGGGGCCCAGCTTGGGCTGGAGCCGTTGCACCTGGGCGTCGTCGTGGTGCTCAACCTGGTGATCGGACTGGCGACGCCGCCGGTCGGGCTCTGCCTGTTCATTGTCTGCTCCATTTCCGGCCTTTCGCTTGGCCGGGTGAGCTGGGCGGCGCTGCCACCGCTTGCAATCTGTCTGCTGGTGCTTCTTCTCGTAACCTTCGTCCCGGATGTCGCCTTGCTGTTGCCGAGGGCGTTTGGGTATTGAGGAGAGACATGGCTACAACCGGTGATGCACCCCAGAGCGCGCGCAAGCCGCGATCGGTCTTTTCCGCCGCATCGGATGGGCGCACCGACGGGCTGCAGACGCTCATCCTCGGCCTCAAGATTATCGAGTATTTCGCGCGCCAGACCGAGCCGGTCGGCGTCACCCAGGTGGCCAATGCGCTCTCGCTGCCGAAGGCGCGGGCGCACCGCTATCTCTCCACCCTGCGCGACATGGGCTACCTGCTGCGCGATCCGGCGACGGACCGCTACAAGGCCGGGTGGGGGCTCTACATCCTGAGCCAGGACGTCAGCCATCACTTCACGCTGACGCGGTTCGCGCTGCCGGTGATGGAGGGGCTGCGCGACGAGATCGACAAGACGGTGGTGCTTTCGACCTATTCCGGCACCGATTTCGTCGTGCTCGACTTCGTGCCCCAGCGCAGCCCGCTGGAGATGGGGCTGCGTCCCGGCAGCCGCTTCAAGGTCAACGCGGCCGCGCAGGGCAAGATTGCGCTCGCCTTCGGCGACGACGATCTGCTTGAACGGGTGATAGGCGAGGGGCTCGGCAAGCTGACTGACCGGACGGTGGACGATCCGGAGGCTTTGAGGGACCAGGTCGCCCGCATCCGCGAGCGGGGCTGGGCCGATGCGCCCGACGAACTCTTTCCAGGCATCAACGCGGTGGCCGTGCCGATCTTCGGCCAGGGCCACCACCTCTTGGGCGCGCTGGCCGCAGTGAGCACGACGGTGGCGATGCCGCCGCCGCCCGGTGCCGAGTTGGTGGCGGCCATTCAGGCAGCGGCCGGACGGATCTCGCAGGCGCTTGGCGTTCCGCCGCAGGGCTGATCTGCCTTAACGGCCTCTCAGTTCACCGTCGAGCCGGAGGGGGCCTCGCGCTGGCCGGCCAGGCGCTGCTCCTCGCGTGCCAGGATGGCGTCCGCCTGAAGCCCGCCGATGCTCTGCGACAGCGCGCTCGGGATCTCGCCCGTCGCCATCAGGCTGTGATAGCGCCCGCAGCACACCCGCAGGAACGAGGTGAAGTTGCCGATGTCGTGATCGGCGTCCATCGCCTCGTGGTAGAGCTTGGTGATGAGCTGGTTGGTGGTCATGGCATCGCGCGCGGCGATCTCGTCCAGCGTGATCCAGAAGAAGGTCTCCATCCGGATGCTGGTGGCGACGCCGTCGATCCGGAGCGACTTGGCGCGGCTTTCCCAGAGATCGCTGCGCGCGCCGATGAACAGCCGGCACATGGCCTGTCTCCCTTTCATGACCGGGTGAAGCGGGAGGCGAGGCCGGTGGTCCAGCCCGTCTCCCGCCCGCGTCGGATGCTACAGGATCGCCATGAACTGCGACAGCCACGCCGGATGGGCTGGCCAGGCCGGCGCGGTCACCAGGTTGCCGTCGGTGACGGCGCCGGTCACCTCGATGTCGGCATAGCGGCCGCCGGCGAGCGTCACTTCCGGCGCGCAGGCCGGGTAGGCGGAGCAGGTGCGCCCCTGCAGCACGCCCGCGGCGGCGAGAAGCTGGGCGCCGTGGCAGATGGCGGCCACCGGCTTGCCGGCCTCGAAGAAGTGACGCACGGCGGCCAGCACCGCCTCGTTGAGGCGCAGATATTCCGGCGCCCGGCCGCCGGGGATGACCAGCGCGTCGTAGGAGGCGGGGTCGATGGCGTCGAACGTGGCGTTCAGCGCGAAGCGGTGGCCCGGCTTCTCCGAGTAGGTCTGGTCGCCCTCGAAGTCGTGGATCGCGGTGGGCACGGTGTCGCCGGCGGCCTTGCCCGGGCAGACCGCGTCCACCGTGTGGCCGCACGCCAGCAGCGTCTGGAACGGCACCATCGTCTCGTAGTCCTCGGTGAAATCACCGGTAATCATCAGAATTTTGGCCATTGTTTCCTCCCTTGGATACGGGAGGACGAGGCTAGCAGCGCGCCGGACGCAGCCGGTGTTAGGGGAATACTACGTCGGCGTGCGCTTGGCTGACGCTCAGCCGCCGGTGACCGCGCCCACGCCGAGGATCCAGGCCGCGGTCACCGCCACGGACACCAGCCCGATGGGCAGCACCGCCCGGGTGAACTCGGTGAAGGTCAGCGTCGGTCCGCCCAGCCGTTCGGCCTGCTGCACGACGATGACGTTGCTGGCGGCGGAGATGATGAAGACGTTGCCGGCCAGCGTCGAGATCGCCGCGAGCATCATCAGCGTGGCGGTGTCGTCGGCGGGCGTGAGCTTCAGGTACATGTCCACCAGCGGCACGTTGGAGAAGACCTGGCTGCCAAGGAAGCTGACCACGGCCGCCACCAGCGGCTCGCCCAGCTCGTCCTGAAACCCGCCCAGGATCGCCTGCAGCGAGCCGGATTCCACCAGCGATCCGGTCACCACGAACATCGCCACGAAGAAGATGAGCGTCGGCCAGTCGGCCTCCTTCAGCACCGTCAGGCGGCCGCGCGAGAAGAGATAGGTCGGCACGGCGGCCGCGCAGGCGATCAGCCCGAGCGGGATCTTCGGGCCGATGCCGAGCGCGTCCATCAGGCTTTCCGCCACCACCAGGACGGCCAGCACGGCCGAGGAGGCGACCGCCGGCCACATCCGCTCGCTGCCGTCGGCTGCCGCTGCAGCCGCCGCGGCCGCCACGGAGCCCTCGCTCGGTGCGATCCAGCGGGTGATCCACCAGACCGACAGCGCCAAGAGCAGAAGCGTCGGCACGAGGAGCCATGCGAGAAAGGTGAGAAGCGGCGCGTCCAGCCGGCCGCTGGTCGCCACAAGCAGGTTCTGCGGATTGCCGATGGGCGTCGCCATGGAGCCGACGGTGACCGCGATGCACAGGCCGATCAGCAGCGGCTTCACCTGAATGCGCGCGTGGGTCGCCAGCACGAAGGCGATGGGCGTGCCGATGATCGCCGCCGCGTCGTTGGTGAGCAGCATGGAGATGAAGGCGAAGGTGAAGACGAAGGCGGCGACCAGCGCGGTTGGCGAGGTGAACCGCGACAGGCGCTCGGCGATACTGTGGGAGACGCCGGAGCGGTAGAGCGCCGCGCCGATGGAGAACACGGCGAACAGATAGGCGATCACGTTCCAGTCGATGGCGTCGAGCGCGTCGGGCGGCGCGATCTCGCCGCTCGCCAGGAGCACGATCGCCCCGGCAAGCATGACGTGCCAGATCTTCAGCCAGGCCGGCAGCCATTCGCGGGCGGCAATCAGCGCGAAGATCGCGCAGGAGACGGCAAGGCTCAGCGACATCGCAAATGGCCCGTCGCGCGACGCGGCGCCGCCGCGAGAGGCCTCATGCCGCCGGCTCCGGGCCGGGCGGGTCTGGCTCTCTGCCCTTCTTCGCGTGCGCCGCCGTCTCCGGCATGAGGAACAGGAACAGGGTGGCGCCCACGACGGCGACCAGCGCCAGCGCGTAGAAGGCGGCGTCGTAACTCACCGCCTGCACGATCTCCTCCGCCACCAGGTTGGACAGCGACGCCCCGACGCCGACCAGCGTTGCCAGCGCGCCCTGGGCCAGGTTGAAGCGGCCGGTTCCGTTGGTGAGGTCGGCGACGATGAGCAGGAACAGAATGGCGAAGATGCCGTTGGCCACCCCGTCGAGCGCCTGAATCGCCACCAGCAGCACCGAGTTGTCGGTCAGCGTGTAGAGGATCGCGCGGATCGGCAGGATGGCGAAGGCCAGGAGGAACAGCGGCTTGCGGCCCCAGGTGTCGGCGGTGGCGCCGCACAGGGCCGCCATGCCGATCATGACGAACTGCGCGGCGATGATGCAGGCGGAGGTGAATGCGATGCCGGTGCCGGAATCGCCGCCCAGCGCCAGCTTCTGGCTGACCAGCGGCAGCATCGCCGCGTTGGCGAAATGGAACAGCGTGATGCAGACGGCAAAGATCAATAGGCTTCGCTCGGCGGCCACCACGGCGAAGCCGGACTGCTTCTTGCCGCTGACGAGCTCGGTGCCGCCCCTGGCGGCGTCGTTATCGATTTCGGAGCCCTTCACCATCAGGGTCGAGACGATCATGCCGACAGCCATGACGGCAATCAGCACGAACACGCCCGCGGTGTAGCCGGCGAGCGCCAGGCCGGCCGCCAGGGCGGCGGCGAACACGTTGCCGCCGTGGTTCCAGGCCTGGTTGGCGCTGGTCTGACGGGTGAACATCTCGCGCCCGACAACGCCCAGCGTGATCGCCGCGATCAGCGGGCCGAGGAAGGCCAGCGCCGCGCCGATGGAGGCCTGCGCCCCGAAGATCACGAACGGGTGGTCCGCGATGACGATCAACAGGGCTGCGGCGCCGACCACGCCGGCGCACAGGACCATCAGTTCGCGCTTGCGGGTCGTCCAGTCGATCAGCACGCCGGCCGGTGTCTGCACCACCACGGTGACGATGGAGCCGAGCGCCAGAACCAGGCCGATGGAACCGGGCTGCCAGTGCAGTTGCGCCAGAAGGTAGATCGCGAGATACGGGCCCAGCCCCGCCGTCACGTCGCCGGCGAAGAAGTTCATGCTGAGCAGCGGTCGGTTCAATCGCCCGGACACGATCGGTCTTGCCCCCTCGTCATGCAGCCGAGGCGTCTCCATAAGGCGGAGGTCGCCCCCGGACACCGCGCCCCCACGCGTCTGTCCGGCTTGCTGGATGGGACCCTAGCGGCAAATGGTGTCGGGGCAACAGCGCTCCCCGTTTTTCGCGGGGCGGCCGGCAGCGCGCGCGGGCGGTGCGGCCGAAGCAAAAGTGTCATGCGCGGGTGCTAGGTGTGAGCTTTCTTCCATCACTCCCCCCGAACCGGAAATCGATCGCCATGAAGATGCTTCTTCTCGCGGCAGCCGCCCTTGCGGCCCTGGCTGCCCCCGCCAGCGCCCAGACCTCCGACGCCGTGTCGGGCAAGCTGGTGCTTTACACCTCGCAGCCGAATGCCGATGCCCAGGCGACCGTCGATGCCTTCAAGGCCAAGCATCCGGACGTCGAGGTGGAGTGGTTCCGCGACGGCACCACCAAGGTGATGGCCAAGCTTGCCGCCGAGTTCGAGGCCGGCCAGCCGCAGCCCGACGTGCTCCTGATCGCCGACACCGTCACCATGGAAGGCCTGAAGCAGGACGACCGCCTGCTGGCCCTGCCGAATGTCGACGTCTCCGCCTACGACCCGGCGATCATGGACGACGACGGCACCTATTTCTCCACCAAGCTCATCACCACCGGCATCGTCTACAACACCGGCGCGGAGATGAAGCCGACCTCGTGGAAGGATCTGCTGAAGCCGGAGGCGAAGGACAAGATCGCCATGCCGTCGCCGCTCACCTCGGGCGCGGCCACCATCCACATGATCGCGCTCACCGGTCATCCCGACCTCGGTTGGGACTACTACGAGGGCCTCGCCGACCAGGGTGCCAACCCGCAGGGCGGCAACGGCGGCGTCTACAAGGCCGTCGCCGGCGGCGAGAAGCTCTACGGCTTCGTGGTCGACTTCCTGCCGATCCGCGGCAAGGCCGACGGTGCGCCGGTGGAGTTCGTCTTCCCGGAAGAGGGCGTTTCCGCCGTGACCGAGCCGGTGGCCGTGCTGAAGACCGCGCAGAACCCGGCCGCTGCCGAGGCGTTCGTTGTGTTCCTGTTGTCGGAAGACGGCCAGGCGCTGGCCGCCAGCCAGGGCTACCTGCCGGCCGACCCGGCCGTGGCGGCGCCGGAAGGCTTCCCGGCCTGCGACGCCATCAAGCTGATGGAGTTCGATCCGGCCGAGGCGCTGAAGAACGATACCGGGTACAAGATGCGCTTCGAGGAAACCTTCGGAGGCTGATTTCGCCTTGGCTTCATCGCTGAAAATCCGCTTCAGGGGCGGCGAGGGGCTCACCCTCGCCGCCCTTGCGCTTGTCGTGACCGTCTTCTGCGGCCTGCCGCTCCTGATGCTGTTCAGGGTCGGGGTGGCGCCCGAGGGCGTGCCCTCGCTCGCCCCGTTTCTGGAGGCGCTCGGCAGCCGCTCCGCCCTCTGGAACTCGGTGGAATCGGGGCTGCTCTCCGCGCTCGTGGCAACCATCGTCGGCACCGCGCTGGCGCTCGCCATCGGCCTCACCAACGTGCGCTGCAAGGGGCCGCTGGTCTTCCTCATCCTCCTGCCGATGATGATCCCGCCACACGTCACGGCCATCGCCTGGATCCAGGCGCTGGGGCCGGCTAGCCCGGTCCTGCGCTGGGTCGGGCTTGCGCCGGAGATCGGCTCCACCCATCCGATCTATTCGCGCGAGGGGCTGGTGACGCTGCTCGCCATCCAGCACATGCCGCTGGTGTTCTTGGTGGTGCGCGCCAGCCTGCGCACCTTCCCGCGCGAGTTGTCCGATGCCGCGCGCATCTGCGGGGCAGGGGCTTTCCGGCTGCTCGCCCGCATCACCCTGCCGCTCCTGGCGCCATCGCTGGTGGCCGGCTTCTCGCTCGCCTTCGTCGCGGCGCTGGGCAATTTCGGCATCAACGCGCTGATCGGCATTCCGGCGCGCTACACCACGCTGCCGGTGCTGATCTGGCGGCGGCTGGCCAGCTACGGGCCGGACGTGCTCGGCAACGTCGCGGTGATCTCCGTGCTCCTCGCGCTGATCGCGCTGGTGGCCGGCGGGCTGCAGCTTCTCGTCCAGCGCCGGATGCGCACCGCGCTGGTCGGCCCGCCGCAGGCGCCACTCGCCATCGATCTCGGCCGCGCCCGGCCACTGGTCGAGGCGGCCCTGTGGGCCGTCGTTGCCGCCACCCTGGTGCTGCCGTCGGTGTCGCTGATCGCCACCGCGCTGGTGAAGACCTACGGCCTGCCGCTCACCGCCGACACCTTCACGCTCGCCAATTTCGAGGAGGTGCTGGTGCGTCAGGAGGTGACGCTGCGCGCCTTCGCCAACTCCACCGCCATTGCCGCCATCGCCGCCGGGGTCATCGCGGTCGTGGCCATCGGGCTTGGCTATTTCCTGACCCTGAAGCGCGGGCCGGCGCGGCGGGTGGCGGGGGTGGTTGCGAGCCAGGCGAATATCGCCTTCGCGGTGCCCGGCCTGGTCGTCTCCATCGCCTTCATCCTGGCCTTCATCCGCCCGGTGCCGGGGCTGGGCGTCAGCCTCTACGGCACGCTTTGGATCATCCTGATGGCCTATCTGGCGGCCTTTCTCGCCATCGGGCTCAACCCGGTTTCGGCCGCCTACGGCCAGATCGACGGGGCGCTCGACGATGCCGCCCGGGTCTCCGGCGCCGGGTTCGGCCGGCGGCTCGGCGCCATCTTCGCGCCGCTGGTGGCGCCGGCCGCGGCGTCGGGCGCGATCCTGGTGTTCCTCACGGCCTACAACGAGGTCACCGTCTCCGCGCTCCTCTGGTCGGCCGGCAACGAGACCATCGGCACGGTAATCTTCAACTACGAGGACGGCGGCTACACCACGCTCGCCGCCGCCATGGCCGCCGTCACCGTCGTCGCGACGATCCTCATCATGACGGCGATGAACGCGCTCGCCCGCCTCGCCCCGCCCGGCACCATCCCCTGGCGGGACTGAGCAATCCCAGGAAAAGTGGGAACCGGTTTTCCGTCCGGGATTGCGGAGTGAGAAACCCAATCCCAGGAAAAGTGGGAACCGGTTTTCCGTCCGGGATTGCGGAGTGAGAAACCCAATCCGAGGAAAAGTGCCCTTGCGGTTTTCCGTCCGGGCTTGCGGTGGGAAGAGTCTTTTTATCCCTCACGCGGAGTTCGCTCCGCTCACCCGCTCCGGGTGGGCGGCCTGACCGGTCTGCGCGCGGTCGCGCGCTGGTGGGAATGGTACGGATGAGCGGTGCCTTTTACTCCGCTCATCCCCGCGCAGGCGGGGATCCAGGGCCGCAGGCCGTCGCCTCGCCTTCGCTGCCTAAAGCGTCACCGGCCGCGCCGCCTCCGCCGGCAATTCGTAATCCCCGAACTGCTCGCGCAGCGCCGTCTTCTTGATCTTGCCGGTGGCGGTGTGCGGGATCTCCTCCACCAGCACCACGTCGTCCGGCAGCCAGAACTTGGCGACCTTGTCGCGCATGTAGTCGATGATCTCCGCCTTGTCCGGCGCGTGGCCGTGCTTCGCCACCACGATCAGCAGCGGCCGCTCACCCCAGGTCGGGTGGCCGACGCCGATCACCGCCGCCTCCGCCACGTCCGGGTGGCCGACGGCAACATTCTCCAGCTCGATGGACGAGATCCACTCGCCGCCGGACTTGATGACGTCCTTGGAGCGGTCTGTGATCTCCATGTAGCCGTAGGGGTCGATGGTGGCGACGTCGCCGGTGTCGAAGAAACCGTCCGCGTCGAGGATCTCGCCGCCGGCGCCCTTGTAATATTCCCGCGCCACCGCCGGGCCGCGCACCTTGAGCCGGCCGAATGTGGTGCCGTCCCAGGGCAGGTCGCGGCCCTCGTCGTCGGTGACCTTCATCTCCACGGTGAGCGCCGGATAGCCCTGCTTCTCCTGCAGGCGGAGCGTCTCCTCCTCCGACAGGTGGCCGAGCTCGGGACGCACGGTGCACACGGTGCCGAGCGGGCTCATCTCCGTCATGCCCCAGGCATGGCAGACATGGACGCCGTAGCGCTCCTGAAAGGCCTCGGTGATGGCACGCGGGCAGGCCGAGCCGCCGATCACCACGCGCCTCAGATCGGGCAGCGCGCCGCCGTGCTCGTCGAGGTGAGCGAGCAGCATCAGCCACACCGTCGGCACCGCCGCCGTCACCGTCACCCCGTAGCGGGTCAGCATCTCGTAGATCGACGCCCCGTCCATCTTCGGCCCCGGCATCACCAGCGCCGAGCCGTTCAGCGGGGCGGCGAAGGGCAGGCCCCAGCCATTGGCGTGGAACATCGGCACCACCGGCATCACCATGTCCTGGCAGCCGATGTTCATCATGTCGACGCCCGACACGGTCATCGCGTGCAGCATGTTGGAGCGGTGCGAGTAGAGCACGCCCTTGGGGTGGCCGGTGGTGCCGGAGGTATAGCAGAGGCCGGCCGCCGTTCCCTCGTCGAAGTCGGCCCAGCGGAAGTCGGCGTCCACCTCTGCGATCCAGTCCTCGTAGGCGACGGCGTTCGGCAGGGCCGTCTCCGGCATGTGGGCGGCGTCGGTCAGCACCACGACGCGCTCCACGGTGGAAAGCTCCCCGGCGATGGCCTCCAGGATCGGCACGAAGGTCAGGTCGACGAAGACGATCTGGTCCTCCGCGTCGTTGATCAGCCAGGCGATCTGCTCGCGGAACAGGCGCGGATTGACGGTGTGGTAGATGGCGCCGAGGCCCAGCAGCCCGTACCAGACCTCCAGGTGGCGCTCGGTGTTCCAGGCGAGCGTCGCCACCCGGTCGCCGAGCCGGATGCCGTCGCGCTCCAGCCGCTTCGCCACCTGACGGGCGCGCCGGGCGATGTCGGCATAGGTGGTGGTGCGGATCGGCCCCTCGACGGAGCGCGACACCACCGGCCGCGCGCCATGGATGGCGGCGGCGTAGTCGATGATCTTGTGGCAGACGAGCGGCCACTCCTGCATCAGGCCCTGCATGGGCGGGTCTCCCTCTGGAAGTGCGCGGTGTCGGCGTCTTCTGGTTTTTCGGGTGAGGGTAGGGAGAACGGGCGGGGGGTGTAAACAAGCAAAGCCCCATCCTCCGCTCATCCCCGCGAAGGCGGCGATCCAGGGCTGCGGGGCGAAGCTTGTCTTTTTGCCCCTCACGCGGAGTTCGCTCCGGCTTCTTTCCGCTCACGCGGAGTTCGCTCCGCTCACCCGCTCCGGGTGGGCGCGCCTGGCTTCTTGAGCCGCAATCGCGGACGGAAAACCGCAAGGGCACTTTTCCTGCGATTGCTTGGCCGGCGCACGGTCGTGCGCTGGTGGGAGAGGTCCGGCAATGCAGAGGTTGGTTCACTCCGTCACCCGCCCCATCCTCCGCTCATCCCCGCGAAAGCGGGGATCCATAGGGCCCATCGACAGGCTTAAACGGAATGCTGGATTACTCCAGAACCCGCCTCAAACCCCGCTCATTCCGGCGAAGGCCGGAATCCAGTTGCCGAGCCTGCTGCATGGGGCGCGGTGGGTTGAGGCCCGTCGCCGATGGCTGCGCGTATCCTCTCAGCCCGTAATCCGAGCGTCCGCCGCAACTGGATCCCCCGAGTTCACGAACGACGTGCAACACGCGGATGCTCCGGCTCCCCCCCCCCACCCCACACGCCATGGCTGTACAGAGGGGTTCCACGGGTTATTCTCCCACCCTGGAACGGGTGCAGAGAGCGCCCGGAGAACACCCGGGGGAGGGGACATGGCCGAGGAGAAGCCCGCGCGCGACAGGGACCGGCATCCGCCCGACGAGGCGCCGGTGATCCGTACCGTCGCCATGCCGGCCGACACCAACCCGGCCGGCGACATCTTCGGCGGCTGGCTGATGGCGCAGATGGACCTGGCCGCCGGCAACGTCGCGGCGCGGCGCGCCAAGGGGCGCTGCGCCACCATCTCGGTGGAAGCCCTGACCTTCCTGTCGCCGGTGCACGTGGGCGACGAGGTCAGCCTCTACGCCGACATCGTCCACACCGGCCGCTCGTCCCTCGGCATCCACGTGGAAGCCTGGCGCCGCCCGCGCGAGCGCGAGGAATGCATCAAGGTGACCGAGGCCAAATTCACCTTCGTGGCGATCGGGGCCGACGGGAAGTCGCGGGCTTTGCCGTGACTCTCCAATCACTAGCCAACTAGGGCTCTCTCTGGAGATTCCAAATCTGTTTGTATCCAACTTCTGCGAGTTCAACGCCTCGATCCGCAATCGATTGGTCGTTCCAGGTTGTCGCCGCTTTTAAGAAATCGTCTAGATATACATGATTATTTGTGGAAAACAATTCTTTCTTCTTTGAGAATTCCTTATCTCCCAACTTTCCATTTAGTTTTTCTCCCACAAGTAATAAATTTCCAATCGCCCCATAGTCGAATTCATCATTGGTCTCTTCTCCTTTTGATTGCGGAAGGATGTGCTCTATCGTAAGCAATGATGAATCAATTACGTTGGGCATGCCGTAATGTTTGGCAATTTTGATTAGAACGTATTTTACAAGGTTTCTTTCTCTGGTATAGTTTGTTCTATAAGTAAGGCGAGAGAACGGGACGGAGAATTCAGTTCTATCAGGTATGCGCTCTGTGAATTTCTCTTTCATATCCCCTAGTAAGTTTGCGAATTCTTGCGAATCTCTGCACGACATGGTGGTTTGGGCGAGTTTGGCATACATATTCGAGACTCCGCCCCCGCCGCGAGATTGAGTGAGGGCGTTAAACTGGAAGGTAAACTTTTCAATCAACTCAAATGCTGCTCGGGTCGTTTTCATGGATATAGTTTGTTTATTGTATTGGGTCATGATTGCCAGCATAAGTGGCGCGGCCTGAGCGACCCCAAATATTCTAATCGCATTTAGGGATTCTTGTATCTGTTTTTCCTGTTTGCTGAATGTCACTTCATTCGGAGCGACGCACTTTATATAAATAGACGATGCGTCTTTGATATCAGAGAGCCAGGCCTTGGCATTTGTTTTCTTGATTGATTTCTTAAAGCTAGAAAAAAGCTTTGCCTTCGAGACTGAAGATTGTCGTGAAAGCCAATAGTGAAGAAGGAATGAGTCGGGATCGATTGATGTCGTCACGCTATTGAGATTCTCGATTATATAATGCCAATCGTCTTTTGCTAAATCAAGGCTTTTCACCGATGGCGTCATTAACCGCATAAAATGATTCTTCAACAAATCAGAAACTCTTAGATCTTTCCCTCTTGTGTTGAGTGTCTCAAAAATTATGTATGCGTCATCTTCGTTGTCTAGTTCGATTGAGATAAAATGCATCTGAAGAATGCAGTCACGAAGATGTTTTAGATAGCTAACAATATCAGTTTTCCGAGATTCGTATTCCGATTTTAGGTGCTGTTGAAGGGCGTTTTGCAGAAAGCGATGTGCGGCCGAAATGCTTTCTTGCTGGGGACCGTCTGGAATTATCGAATCATCAGTTCGTTTCGATTGAATCGCTGATTGCATGTAGCGATCTGGTGGGTCGTGCTCGAGGACAAACCTTTTCTTATTGTCCAAACCTCTTGATTCAATAAGTTCATTAATGGCCTCAGACGGGCCGAATTCGCTATAATCTGCCAGCTTGTCGCGAATTATAGACAGCATAATTGTTATTGTTGTTATTCTTTGTTGGCCATCCACGATTAGTAGGAGGTTCTTTTCCTTTTTGTCTGCGAACACAACTAAGGACCCCATAAAGTATTCAGGATCTGAGCGGTCTTTGAGGTCGTTCCAAAATTCGGTCAGATTGTCTCGATCCCAGTCGTAGGGTCGCTGGAAACGGGGAATCTTGAGAAAATGGCCCCGTAAAACTTCGGAAAGGGTTTTGGAGACGGGAGTAATTTTCATGAAAAGTTGTTCCACTGAATCGGCCGCGCTCATCCGTGTGGAGTATTGCGCGCGTCCCTTCCCCCCTCAACCCTCCCTTAACCCTCCCCTGCTATCCGGGAGTATCGGGTTGATGCCCGGTGTGCCGGCCGCGGGTCCGGGCCGTAACAAAGTGCGGTTGTTCGTGAACAGAAAAGGCGGGGTTCGCGCAAGGCACGTCCCCGATCCTGCCGCAATTGGAACCGAAGCCGGTTGTGCGCGTAGGTCCTTCTGGCGGTTCGTCCGACCGGGCCGTCGCGGATGCAGGAGTAGGGGCCTGGTGCCGACCGGCGAGACAGAGACCGGCGGCGGGTCCCAGTTCAGGGAAGACGACCGATGGCCAGCACCCAAAGCCCCCAGACCGGGACTGCCAAGCCAAACCTTTGCGATCACTACAAGCCGGTGGGCATCCAGGCGGTTTCCGCCGCCGCGTCCTGCCGGGCGCCGGCCCAGCCGGTGAAGACCAGCTCCTGGGTGAAATAAGGGGGAGTATTCTCCCTTTTTTGCCCCTCACGCGGAGCGCGGCTTTTTTCTCGCTCACGCCAGTTCGCTTGCGCTCACGGCTGCGCGGGCGCGGCCTGGCTTCTTGAGCCGCAAAGCCGGACGGAAAACCGCAAGGGCACTTTCCCTGGCTTTGCTCAGGCGGCCCGCGGTCGCGGGCTGGTTGGTGCCATAGCGCCAGGCTGCGCAAAGCGGAGTGCGGGGCTTGTTCCGGCCCTCTTCAGCCTCGCCGTATCCCTCTGCCAGCGGACGACCGTCCGCCGCCCGGTCAGGGCGCGCCCGCGCAGCGGCGAACGAAGTGAGCTCGCGTGAGCGAGAAGCAAACCAGCCCCATCCTCCGCTCATCCCCGCGAAGGCGGGGATCCATAGGGCCTTTCGGCAGGCCCGGGCGGAGTGCTGGTTCACTCCGCCATCAGCCTTATCCTCCGCTCCTTCCAGCTGAAGGCTGGAATCCAGTTGCTGAATCCGCCGCAAGCCGGACGCGGGATGAAGCGCGGGGCGGGTGGCTGCGCCCGTCCATTTCCAGCGTCGCCCCGGTCGATTGCCGTAGCTGGATCCCAGCCTTCGCTGGAACGAGCGGAGAGAGGGGCGGAGGCACCCGTCCCGATCTCCCGAAGGCGCAAGCAGACACGCCCCATGGATCCCCGCCTTCGCGGGGATGAGCGGAGTGTGGGGTTGGCTTCCGGGTGAAACAGCTCCCGCCTCTCCGGACCGCACCAACCAGCCCGCTCCGCGTGAGGGGCAAACAAACCAGCCTCTCCGCCTTCCCCCCATAACCCTCCCCCCACACCCCAATTTCCCCGGTCACAAAAAGCCTTTAAGCAGGTGGGGTTGGCCGGTTCGCCGGCGGGGGCTCATCCGGGGGACTGGTCTTGCTTACCTATTTCGTTCCAGACGGTACCGCGCTGGCGCGCCATGACGGCGCCGAGCACAAGGGGCCGCTGCCGCGCGATGCCATGTGGGTGGACCTGGAAAACCCGACGCCGGCCGACGTGGCCCGGGTGGAGGCCATGGTCGGCGTGTCGCTGCCCTCGCGCCAGGACATGGAAGAGATCGAGAGCTCCAGCCGCTTCTATGTGTCCGACGACACGCTGTTCCTCACCGCGATGCTGGTGCGCATCGTGGAGGGCGGCCAGCCGGCCATCGCGCCGGTCACCTTCATCGTCCGCAAGAAGCGGCTGGTGACGATCCGCTTCGAGGGGCCGCGCGCCTTCGGGCTGGTGGCGGCCAAGGTGCAGCGGCCGAACTGCGGCTGCCATTCCGGCTGTGACGTGATGTTCGAGCTGCTCAACACCGCCGTCGACCGCACCGCCGACATCCAGGAGGTGGTGGCCTCCAGGCTGGAGGAGATCGCCCGCACCGTGTTCGAGACCGGCGTGCGCGAGCGCCGGGGCGATCCGGACGTGCCGGAGGCGATCAAGTCCATCGGCCGGCTCGGCGTCGTCACCCTGCGCATCCAGGACAGCCTGATGAGCCTGGAGCGGATGACGGTGTTCATCAGCCACCACCTCAACGTGGCGGGCCTGTCCGAGCACGACCGCGACGTGGTCGACACCATCCTGCGCGACGTGCGCTCGCTGGCCGAACACGCCGACGCGCTGGATTCCAAGGCGAACTTCCTGCTCGACGCGACGCTCGGCCTGGTCAGCCTGCACCAGAACCAGATCGCCAAGATCTTCTCCGTCATGGCCGTCCTGTTCCTGCCGCCGACGCTGATCGCGTCCGCCTACGGCATGAACTTCGTCGACATGCCGGCCCTGTCGTGGAAGCTCGGCTTTCCCTTCTCGCTGCTGATGATGGTCTCCTCCGCCCTCGCCTCCTGGGCGGTCTTCCGCTGGCGGAAGTGGCTTTAACCTCCTGAACTGGATTTGGCTGCGGAGCCCGCCCCATCCTCCGCTCATTCCAGCGAAGGCTGGAATCCAGTTGCCGAGTCTGCGGCAGGTGGCCGTGTCGGATGAGGCCCGTTGCCGGCGGCTGTGGATATCCTCTCGAGCCCCGGTTCCTGGCTTCCGCCGTTTCTGGATTCCAGCCTTCGCTGGAATGAGCGGAGTCAGGGTTTAATCGGGGCGTTTCAACAACGGTCTCAGACACACCCCGGGACAGGAGGCCTTAAGGCTGAGTCGGCAGATCCGATCGACGGGTCCGGTTTCTCATGCCTCGCCCCACCCGCCGCCCATTCCAGCGAAGGCTGGAATCCAGTCTTTTCTTTCTCGTGCCAGAGGGGATGATGGAGGCGAAGCGGGGTCGAACATGGCCTTCTACGTATATCTTCTTGCAAACCGAAGAAACGGCACCCTTTACCTCGGGATGACCGACGATCTTGCGCGTCGCGTTCACGAGCACCGGGAAGCGATCAACAGGGGTTTCAGCCAGCGCTACGGCGTGAAACAGCTTGTCTGGTACGAGGTGCACGACAGCCGGGAGGCCGCATTCACCCGTGAAAGGCAAATGAAGGCCTGGAAGCGCGGCTGGAAGCTTCGGGCCATCGAAGAGATGAACCCGGATTGGGCCGATCTTTACGAAACGCTCCAGTAGTCGATCTCGTGCGCCGTCCTGTCCCCAACCTCCGCTCATTCCAGCGAAGGCTGGAGTCCAGGGTGTCTTTCGGCAGGCTCCCAGCGCAATGATGGCTTACTCCGAAGCCCGGCGCGGAAGGCTGCTCCTTCCGCCGAAGGCATCTCACCCCGGCTTGCGGGCGACGACGAAGCGGGCGGGGGGCGATTTCGGAAACACCCCCGTCTCGACGATCTCCAGCCCGGCGGCCGAGATCTGCCGGTCCAGCTCCTCGATGGAGACGAACGTCACCTTCGGCGCCTTGCCCACCAGCCCCATGGCCGCGACGAGCACGCCGATCAGCGGCTTGCCGGCCAGGCACGCGGTCTTGGAGATCAGGTGGCCGCCCGGCTTCACCAGGCTGGCGGCGGCGGCCAGGCTCTCCGGCAGGTCTTCGGTCAGGTGGAAGAGGTTGAAGGCGAGCACCGCGTCGTAGGTGGCGCCCGCGGCCGCCGCCTTGTGGATGTCGGCGTGCAGGAAGTCGACGGTGTCCGCGCCGGCCTCGGCCGCCTTGCGCGCGCCGATGGCGAGCATCTCGGAGGAAATGTCACTGGCGGTGATGTGGGCGACGTCGCCGGCGAGCTTCAGCGCCGTCGTGCCGGTGCCGCAGCCGAGCTCCAGCACCCGGTCATCGGCGGAGAGATAGGCGCGGGTGCGCTCCAGCGTGTGCTCGTAGCTGGCCGGGTCGGAGACCGGCCGGGCGGCGTATTTTGCCGAAACCTTGTCCCAGAACGCCTCGGAGTCGCGTGGCATGGTTCCCCCCTCTGCCCGTCACGTGTGTCTGGCCCCAAACCCCTCACGGATCAAGCCATACCTCCTCCACCAGCGCACGACCGTGCGCCGGCCGAGCGAGCGCAGGAAAAGTGGCAACCGGTTTTCCGTTCGCGCTCGCGACGCAGAAAGTCAGGCCGCCCTCGCGGAGCCGGCGAGCGCGAGCGAGCTCGGCGTGAGCGGAATGCCCCCCTCAGGGATAAAGCCGGTCCTTCGTCCAGTCCGCGCCGTCGTCGGCCCGCGAGAACACGATCCGGTCGTGCAGGCGGAACGGCCGGTCGTGCCAGAACTCGATCTGCAGCGGCGTGATGCGGAAGCCCGACCAGTGCGGCGGGCGGGGGATCTCGCCGATGCCGAACTTCGCCGTGTAGCGCGCCACCGCCTTTTCCAGCGCGAAGCGGCCCTCCATCGGGCGCGACTGCTGCGAGGCCCAGGCGCCGATGCGGCTGCCGCGCGGGCGCGAGGCGTAGTAGGCGTCGGCCTCGGCCTCCGACACGGTGGAGACGGGGCCGCGGATGCGCACCTGGCGGCGCAGGCTCTTCCAGTGGAACAGCAGCGCCGCCTTGCCGGAGGCGGTGAGCTCGCGGCCCTTGGCGCTCTCGAAGTTGGTGTAGAAGACGAAGCCCGCCGCGTCGAAGCCCTTCAGGAGCACCATGCGCACGTTGGGCATGCCGTCGGGGTCGACGGTGGCCACCGCCATGGCTGTGGGGTCGTTGATCTCGCTCTCGGTGGCCTCCGACAGCCACGCGCCGAACAGCGCGAACGGGTCGTCGACCTCGGAGAAGTCACCCGCCGTTAACTCCTCGGCCGGCACAGTGTCGAAATCGGTCATGAGGACGGCTCCGTGTACGGTGGCAATGCTTTCGCCCGTTATATAGCGCTGCGGCGTCCGCGCCATCCGGCTGCGGCGATGGCGGTGGCGGTGTGCGTCGCGCTCGGCGGCTGCGGCATGTTCGGGCCGCGAACTGCCATGCTCGCCGGCAACGACGTGACCGGGTCCGTGGAGCCCCAGGTGGAGCAGCTGGCCGAATCGTCGGGCCTCAAGGAGGGCGATCTCGCGGCCCTGGCGCTGGCGCTGGGCGAGGATGCGGCCGGGCCGGACACCGGCCGGACCTGGAACAACGCCGCCCAGGGCACTGGCGGACGCCTCGTCGACGTCACCGACGTGCCGGGACCGGACGGCCATCTCTGCCGCACCTTCACCACCACCGTGAACGCCCCCACCGGCCTGTCGCTTCTCTCCGGCATCGGCTGCCGGCGGGCGGGCGGCGTCTGGGTCATCGACGGCCTGGCCACCGGTCCGGGGTCGGTACCGGAGGCGGCAGAGGGCTGATGCCCTTTCTGGCGAAAGCCGGCGCAATCCCCTATATCGGAAGGCAAGGCGGGCCGCGCCGCGTGGCGCCGGTCGCGCATCCGTTTTTCCAGACCTGGTTTGATCCGAAGCAGCGATGAGAGATCCGTATCACGTCTTGGGGCTCTCCAAGACGGCGAGCGAGGCCGAGATCAAGTCGGCCTATCGCCGGCTTGCGAAGACCTACCATCCCGATCACAACGCCGACGATCCGCGCGCCAAGGAGCGTTTCGCCGAGATCGGTCAGGCCTACGAGATCCTGGGCGACAAGGACAAGCGCGCCCAGTTCGACCGCGGCGAGATCGACGCGGAAGGACGGCCGAAGGGCCATGCCTTCTCCGGTGCCGGCGGCTTCGATCCGTTCGGCGGGGGCGGCGGCTTCGGCGGGTTCGGTGGCGGTCGCGCCCGCAGCGCGCGCTTCGGCGGCGGCGCCGGTCCGGACATCGACGACATCCTGCGCGAGTTCATGAGTGGCGGCGGCGCGGGTCGCGGTGGCGCCGGCGCGGGCCGCACGTGGAAGTCGGCCAGCGAGCCGGGCCGGGACGCCGAGGCCTCGGTGTCGGTCACGCTCGAAGAGCTGGTGCGCGGCGACAAGGTCCGCGTGGAACTGCCCACCGGCAAGAGCCTGGCGATCTCGGTTCCCGTCGGTGTGACGCCGGGCCAGCAGGTGCGCCTGCGCGGCCAGGGCTATCCGAGCCCGACCGGCGCCAAGGCGGGCGATGCGCTGGTCACCATCGCCATCGCGCCGCACCGGCTGTTCACGGTGGCCGGCTCCGACCTGAAGCTCGACCTGCCGGTCTCCCTCGACGAGGCGGTGCTGGGTGCCAAGGTGCGGGCGCCGACGCTGGAAGGCGCGGTGGACCTGACGGTGCCGGCCAACACCTCGGGCGGCAAGGTGCTGCGGTTGCGCGGCAAGGGCCTGCCGAAGACGCTGGGCGGTCGCGGCGACCTGCTGATCACGCTCAGGATCGCGCTGCCGGACGACGGCGACGAGGAGCTCGAGGCGCTCATGCGGCGCTGGCGCGAGCGCGGCGGCCCCGATCCCCGCAAGGACCTCAAATAGGCCGCACCGCCCCGCGCCTCAGGGGCTCGTGGGCGAGCGTGGCGGCGGTCCGCGCGACGAGCTCCACCAGGTCGTGCTCGCGCGCTCCCGGCCGCAGGCCCGGCTCCGGCACGTGGATAAACACCACCGGCGGGCGCGGCGCCTGCGTGCGCGACCAGTCGAGCGCGGTCAGGTAAGCCGCGTTGCACAGATAGGCGCCGGGATCGTCGGACTGCGCAACATTGCGCAGATTCGCGCGCGATAGCGCAGTTCTGAGCCGGTCCACGTCCACCTCGGTGTGCCGGGCTGCGCGGTGTGCGTAGAGGCCTAATTTCCTTTTGAGTTTCGCGCCCAGCGCGTCGGCGAGGCCGGTTTCTGCGCGGGCGTGCGCAGTCCGCTCGAACCGCGCACTGCGCGCCCGAACGGCGACGCCGGTCATCACCACGACATCGGGTCGGTGCCGCGCAAGCAGGGTCGGCAGGCGCGCCAGCATGCCCCATTCGGTCGGCAGGATTTCGGTGGCGACGACGCCATGCCCGGGCATCCGCGCGAGCCGGCTCGCGGCGGCGGCCATGATGCGCTGGGTGGGGTTGATCGGAACGCCGGGGAAGGGGCCGAAGCCGGTCAGCAGGATGCGCGGCGGTCGGGCCGGACGGATCCGGCCGAGCGGTTTGTTGCTACCAAGGGCGTTGCGGGGCTGCTTCATGGCGGATGGGTTGGTCTGTCCTCGCGATCCCGGACGGAATGCCGGTTCCGGCTGGGTCCGAAACCGATTCAGACCTCGCCCAGACCGAGCATCCGGGTGATCTCGTCGGCCGCCACGGTGGCGGCGACGTCGCCGCCGGCGACCGCCGTTTCAAGCTCGCCGACCCGCGCCCGGACATCGGTCCGGTGCTGGATCGCCGCCATCATCTGCTCGCGGATCATGGTCCACATCCAGGCCACCTGCTGACGGCGGCGCTTGTCGTCGAAGGCGCCGGACTGCTCGCCGTTGAGCCGATGGTTGAGCACCTCGGTCCACAGAAGGTCCAGCCCGTCGCCGGTGAGGCCGCTGATGGTCACCACCGGCGGCCGCCAGGAGGCATCGGGCGAGGTCAGGATCTGCAGGGCGCTGCGATACTCCGCCGCCGCCTGCCGGGCACGGGGCGCGTTGTCGCCGTCGGCCTTGTTGACGGCGATGATGTCGGCGATCTCGATAACGCCCTTCTTGATGCCCTGCAGCTCGTCGCCGGCGCCTGGCAGGCCGAGCACCAGAAAGGTGTCGACCATTTCGGCGACGGCGGTCTCCGACTGGCCGATGCCGACCGTCTCGACGATGACCACGTCGTAGCCGGCCGCCTCGCAGAGAAGCATGGTCTCGCGGGTTCGCGCCGCCACGCCGCCCAGGGTTCCCGCCGAGGGGGAGGGGCGGATGAAGGCGTTGGCGTCGACGGCAAGCCGCTCCATGCGGGTCTTGTCGCCGAGAATGGAGCCCCCGGTGCGGGTGGAGGACGGGTCGACGGCAAGCACTGCGACCCGGTGACCCTTCTCCGTCAGCAGGGTGCCGAGCGCGTCGATGGTGGTCGACTTGCCGACGCCGGGCACGCCGGTGATGCCCAGCCGGACGGCCTTGCCCGTGTCGGGCAGCAGGGCCTGCAGGATCGCACGGGCGCGCCGGCGATGATCGACCTTCTTCGATTCCACCGTGGTGATGGCGCGCGCCAGCGCGGCGCGCTGACCGGAGCGGATGCCATCCAGAAGCCGGTCCGTTTCCGGATCTTCGCCGGAGGAAGGGGGCGTGTCGCGATCGCTTGTCATGGGCAGGAACCAGTCTCCCGGATTCGGCCGGACCGCGACACCCCGCGTCTGCCGCGGATCAGGGTTTCCAGACGATGCGCTGCAGCTCGGCCTTCTTCAGGTCGCTCGCGCTCGGCAACGAGTCGAACGGGCCGCGGTAGCCGGGGATCGCGAACACCAGCGTCACGTTGTCCGCGCCACGCGCCGGGCAGACGGCCATGCCGCGCCACAGGTTGCGGCCAACGCGGCAGGACGAGCGGCTGACGCCGGCCTGGGCGAGCGACATGCCGATGCGCTCGCCGTTCGGGCCGGTAAGGTGCTGGGTCACGCCGTGGATCTCGCCGATCTTTCCGCCCGATCCCTTGTAGAGCTGGATCACCATGATGCCGTCGCGATAGGCGGCCAGCGTCCAGGCCGTGCTGTTCTCGCGGGCTGCCGTGATGCCGCGCACTTCGGCCCAGGGCAGGGCCTCCTTGATGGCGGCCTCGGAATATCGCGTCGAGCCGTTCACGGGGCCGGCGCCACTCTCGGTGATGGTGAGGTAGGTTTCGGTGGAGTAGGTCGGGCCACCGCCGGACACACAGCCGGTGAGCACGAAAGCCAGGGCGGCGATCAACGCGATCCGCATGGAAACTCCTGATACGATGTCATTCGTGGTTGCCCGTGCCGACGGGGCCGGGCGACGCCGCGATCGGGAAGCGGCGGGCGGGAACTGAACCGTCAATCCGTCACGATTTCAATGGGCTGGCGCGTGTGGAAGACGCCCGTCTCGGCAAAGCGTTCCTTGTAGAGCGCCTTCAGCGTGCCAAGCTTCTCCGCAGCCTCGGGCGTGTCCGGGTGCACGAGGATGAGGACCTTCGTGGTCTCGCCGAGCATCGGTAGGGGCTTCGTCGAGGCGCCCTGCCCGTAGGCGGACAGCACCGTCAGACCGTCGGGGAAGCGCGGCGCGATTTCGTCCGCGACGAAGGTCGCCCATTGCTGCTCGCTCACCCCGCCATCGGGGCTTTCCAGCCCGAAATAGACCGTCGACTGGACCATCGGACTATCCGACTGGGCGAGCGCGACACGGGGGGCAAGGGGCGAGAGAAGAAGAGCGCCGGCAAGCGCGGCGGCAAACATCAAACGGGACATGACACCCTCCGAGGCAGCGGCTTCATGCCCGTTCCATTAACATTCTTTCACGCGGTTGCGGAACGGCCCAGCGCAAACGCGGGCTGGAACCGTCGTTGCGGCAGAGCTATCCTTGGGACGACGGCCCGGGGATGGCCGGCAGCTCGCGTCCGGCTTGGACATGGCGAACATCTCCCATCCTTCTGACGCTGCCGTTTTCGACCCATGGGCGAAGACGTTGGCAACGCGAGCACCGACGATTTCCTTCGCCGTGGACCGAGGAAAACGGACATGCGTGACTATTTGGACGCCAAGGCGATGGCGAAGGCCATGCGCGAGCGGCTGGCCGAGCAGAATCTGCAAATTTCACACTCGGAGGCTCTGGAGATCGTCGCCCACCAGTTCGGCCTTCAGAGCTGGAACGTGCTGTCGGCTCGGATTGAGCGGGAGAAGGAGGGTCGCCCGGCCGGGGCGATCTCCTTTCAGCGGGTGGTGCCGATCATCCGCATCTTCGATGTCGCCAAGGCGCACGAGTTCTATCTCGGATTTCTGGGGTTCAGCATCGACTGGGAGCATCGGTTCGGCGACGATCTTCCGCTCTACACCCAGGTCTCGCGGTCCGGACTTGCGCTGCATCTTTCCGAGCATTCCGGGGATGCATCGCCGGGCGGGAACAGCTGCATCTACATGACCGGGATCCGGGCCTTCCACCGGGAGCTCACCGACAAGGCCTATCGCTACATGAAGCCGGGGCTGGAGGAGATCGGGGGCCGGCTGGAAATGCAGGTCACCGACCCGTTCAACAACCGTCTCCGCTTCATGGAGGTCAGGCCGGCCTGACAACCAAGTCGCTGTCCGCCTCAGCTGGCAGACAGCGACGCCCGCCCGAAGGCGTGCGGCAAGAGAGCGTCGATGGAGGTGGAGAGAACCCGGGACAGGTCACCGGCGCAGCACAGGACGCGGATGTCGGTGTCCGACAGGGCGGCGAACTCGGCGATCATCTGCCGGCAGCGGCCGCAGGGCGTGACGATCGCCGTGGGATCGCGGCGGGAGCTGGCGGAATGGCCGGTGACGGCAATGGCGGTCACCGCGCGGTCGGCCGCGTTGTTGGCGGCGACGAGGGCGGCAGCCTCGGCGCAGATGGAGAGACCGTAGGAGGCGTTTTCCAGATTCGCGCCCCGGAAGACCGTGCCGGAGGCGGTGACCAGCGCCGCCCCGACGGAGAAGCGCGAGTAGGGGGCGTGGGCGTTGGCCGTCGCCGCGAAGGCGGCGCGGCAGAGCGCCTGGTCCTCGGCGGACAGCTCGGCAAGCGGGTGCGGCCGATCGGTCGGCTGGTCGCCCACGGCCTTACTCGGCCGCCTGGCGGGGCTCGTAGCCGAGCTTGCGATTGAGGGCGCCGATCAGGTCGACGGCGGCGTCCGCGATGACCGTGCCCGGCGGATAGATGGCGGTGGCGCCCTCTCGGTAGAGGGCATCGTAGTCCTGGGGCGGCACGACACCGCCGACGACGATGAGGATGTCCTCGCGGCCTTCGTCGGCGAGCGCCTTCTTCAGCGCCGGGACCAGCGACAGGTGGCCGGCGGCGAGCGACGAGACGCCGACTACGTGGACGTCGTTTTCCACCGCCTGGCGGGCGCACTCTTCCGGCGTCGCGAAAAGGGGGCCGATGTCGACGTCGAAGCCGAGATCGGCGAAGGCCGAGGCGATGACCTTCTGGCCGCGGTCGTGGCCGTCCTGGCCCATCTTGGCGACCAGGAGGCGCGGCCGCCGGCCGTCATTCTCCTCGAAGGTCTCGACCAGCTCCTGCACCGTCCGGATCTTGTCGGCCATGGATCCGCTCTCCCGCTTGTAGACGCCCGAGATGGTCTTGATCTCGGCCTTGTGGCGGCCGAACACGGCTTCCATGGCGTCGGAGATCTCACCCACGGTGGCCTTGGCCCGTGCCGCCTCGATGGACAGCGCCAGCAGGTTCTCGCCGGCCCCGGCGCCCTGGGTCAGGCGCTCCAGGGCGGCCTTCGCCGCCGCCTCGTCGCGCTCGGCGCGCAGGCGCTCAAGCTTGTCCACCTGGCTGGCGCGGACGGCCGCGTTGTCGACCTTGAGGACCTCGATCTGGGCTTCCTCGTCGGCCTTGTAGCGGTTCACGCCGACCACGGTCTGGGCGCCGGAATCGATGCGCGCCTGGGTCTTTGCGGCCGCTTCCTCGATCCTGAGTTTCGGGATGCCTGCCTCGATGGCCTTGGCCATGCCACCAAGGCTTTCGACTTCCTCGATGTGGGCCATTGCACGGGAGGCGAGGTCGGCCGTCAGGCGCTCCACATAGTAGGACCCGCCCCACGGATCGATCGGCGTCGTGGTGCCGGATTCCGTCGCCAGCAGGATCTGGGTGTTGCGGGCGATGCGGGCGGAGAAGTCGGTCGGCAGAGCCAGCGCCTCGTCGAGCGCGTTGGTGTGGAGCGACTGGGTGTGACCCTGGGTGGCGGCCATCGCCTCCAGACAGGTGCGGACGACGTTGTTGTAGACGTCCTGGGCGGTGAGCGACCAGCCGGAGGTCTGGCAGTGGGTGCGCAGCGACAGCGATTTTTCCGATTCGGGCGCGAAATTGTCGCGCATCAGCCTGGCCCACAGGAGCCGCCCGGCGCGCAGCTTGGCGATCTCCATGAAGACGTTCATGCCGATCGCCCAGAAGAAGGACAGGCGCGGCGCGAAGGCGTCGATGGACATGCCGGCGGCGACACCGGCGCGGGCGTACTCGATGCCGTCGGCGAGCGTGTAGGCAAGCTCCAGGTCCGCCGTCGCCCCGGCTTCCTGCATGTGGTAGCCGGAAATCGAGATGGAGTTGAACTTCGGCATGTGCGCCGAGGTGTAGGCGAAGATGTCGGAGATGATCCGCATCGACGGCTTCGGCGGGTAGATGAAGGTGTTGCGGACCATGAACTCCTTCAGGATGTCGTTCTGGATGGTCCCGGCGAGCTTCTCCTGAGGCACGCCCTGTTCTTCCGCCGCGACGATGAACAGCGCCAGCACCGGCAGCACCGCGCCGTTCATGGTCATCGACACGCTCATCCGATCGAGCGGGATGCCCTGGAACAGGGTGCGCATGTCGAGGATGGAATCGATCGCGACGCCCGCCATGCCGACATCGCCCGACACGCGCGGATGGTCGGAATCGTAGCCGCGGTGGGTCGGCAGGTCGAAGGCAACGGAGAGGCCCTTCTGGCCGGCGGCGAGGTTGCGCCGGTAGAAGGCGTTGGACTCCTCCGCGGTGGAGAAGCCGGCATACTGGCGGATGGTCCAGGGGCGCTGGACGTACATGGTCGGGTAGGGGCCGCGCACGAAGGGTGGCAGGCCCGGATAGCTGTCGACGAAGCCGAGGCCGGCGCGATCCTCGGGGCCGTAGACCGGCCTGACCGCGATGTCCTCCGGCGTGACCCAGGTCTCGCCGGCACCGGTTTCGGCGGAGACGGTCGGCGCCTTCCAGGCGATCTCGGAGAAGTCGGGTACGGCCGTCATGGGCGCGATCCTTCCTGCGTCACCCGGCGATTCTATCATGGCGCCGGGAAAATCCGATGGGCGGCGTGTCCCGCCCCTGAGTGTCTCAGCCGCCGATGCCGAGACGGGCGTGGACGGCGGCGAGCGTGTCCACCAGATCCTGGCCGGCGAAGACGAAGCCGTCGATGCCGGCGTGGCTGAAGTCGGCCTCGTTCTGGCCGGGCTTGCCGGCGAGGTAGACGGTGGCGATGCCCGCGGCCTTGAGGGCACGGGCGGTGTCGGCCGCCATCTCCGCGTAGCGCTCGTCGGAGCCGGCGAGGCAGACCGCCTTCACCCCGGCTGTCGACGCGGCCTCGGCGACGGCCTCCGCCGTGTCATGCGTAGCGGCGGCGGAGATCATCAGCCCGCCGGCCTCGAACACGGCCTTCACCCAGGCGGCACGGGCGGAGTTCTCCGCGAGCGGGCCGAGACCGGCGATCAGCACGGTGCGGTCGATGGGATCCTCCACCGTCTCCGCCGCGTCGCGCAGGGCCTCGAACGGGGCGGCAAGACGGATGGGGGGCAGCGGCTCGACGGTGGTGACGGGCGCGCCGGCCGCACCGGCACCGATATCGGCCAGAGACGCGCCGTCCGCGGCGGCCGCGATGAGCGCGGTGAAGCCAGCGCCACCGCCCTCTGCCGGAAGATCGAGGCTGCGGGTGGCGGCGGGTGTGGCGGGCGCGTCCGGCATCGCCAGCACGTCGACGGCGCGATCCGGCAGAAGCGGGAACTCCGAGGTGCCGACGATGGCCAGCGCGCGCTTGCGCACGGCGGTCTCGCGCTGTGCGCGCTTCTGCGCGATCTCCCCCTGCCACCAGCCTGAGGCGAGGGCCCCCGGAAGACCGTGCTTCGCCTCGATGGCGCGAAAGAGATCCCAGGCGGTTTCCGCGAGCGCCTCGGTGCGCGCCTCCACACCGCCGGAGCCGGCGGCGGGATCGACGACGTGGTCGACGTGGCTCTCCTCCACCAGCATGGAATTGGTGTTGCGGGCGAGGCGGCGGGCGAAGCGGTCGGGGAGGCCGAGACCTTGCGTGAACGGCAGGACGGAGATGGAGTCGGCTCCGCCGACACCGGCGGCAAAGGCGGCGATCGTGGTGCGCAGGACGTTGGTGTAGGGGTCGAAGCGGGTCATCATCCGCCACGAGGTCTCGGCATGGACGTGCGGGCGGACGTCCGGCGCGCCGCATTCGGCCGCAAGCTTCGCCCAGAGGCGGCGCAGGGCCCGCAGCTTGGCAATGGTGGCGAACTGGTCCTGGTCGGCGGCCACCGCGAGACCGATGAGCGGCAGCGCATCGGCGACGGAAAGCCCGCCCTCCACATAGGCGCGCAGGTAGGCGACGGCGGAGCCCAGCACCGAGGCGAGCTCCTGGGCGTCGCTGGCGCCGCCATTGTGGAAGGGACGCCCGTCGGCGAGAAAATAGGGGGCGCGGAAGCCGCGCGCATGTAGCGCCATCGCGGTGTCGCCGGTCCGCGCCGCGACATCGGCCCAGGAGGCGGAAAGCTTGCCGGCCACGGCCGTGCCGCCGAGCGGGTCGAGGCCGAAATGGATCTCGGTGGTGGCCGGGTCGATGCCGCGGCGGTCCACCAGCGCTGCAGCGAGGGCGGCAAGACCGCGACCGGCGCCGCCGGCCTCCAGCCGGATCGGACACATGGATAGTTCCACGCCTTCCAGCGCGCGGTCGAGATCGTCGAGTGTGGAAATCCGCACGCCCGCGCCATAGGCGGTGGGGGCGCCGGGCAGCACCAGCGCCAGGCCGGAGGCGCCGGCTTCCAGGTCGCGCAGGGCGATCTCGTTGGATGCCCCGGGAGCCGGCAGGTCGGTGCGGGCAATCGCTGCCCAGGCGCCTGCGCCGGAGCGGCCCATCGGGACGGAGCCGCGGGCGGGGGCGTAGAGCGGTTCGAGCGCGATGCCGTCGTCGGTGGTCCGCACGAGGCTCTCGAAGGAGCGCCCCTTGAGCGCGATCTCAACCGCCGCGCGCCAGGCGGCTTCCGTCGCGGTGCCGTCGTCGCCGAAGAGGGTCGTCTCGTCCACGGGCTTCTTCCGTCCTTGGAGGTGGGCTTCGCGCCGTTATGGCGGCTTCGCGCGGCCGAGCGCAAGCGCGCGACCGGAGGGCGCGCCCTCCGGCAGTTCGGACCCGACAGCCAGGTTCCGCCTTGACCTGGCTCAAGCGCCTGAAGGGGCGCGCCGACGGCGGTTGCCGTCAGTAGGTCATCATCGGCGTGAGGGATTTGGCGTGATCGACCCAGGATTCCACCCGCTTGGTGGTGGGAACGAGGCGGACCAGCTTCTTCTTGCCGTTCACCTCGGCCATCTTCTCCGCGAGATTGTCCGCCCTGCGGTTGCGGAGTTCCTTGACCGTGTCGACGCCGGCGGCCTCAAGCAGCTCGGAATATTCCTCGCCGACGCCGCGCACCCGCATCAGGTCGGCCATGTTGGCCCATTTCAGGATCTGCTTTTCATCGAGACCGGTTTCCGAGGCGACCGCCTTGCGACCCTTGGGGTCCTTGGCACGGGTCAGAAGCGTGCGCGTCGTCTTGATGCCGGCAGCCGCCAGCTTCTCGGTGTAGACCGGTCCAATCCCCTCGATCCGGGCAATCGAATAGTTCGACATTGCGGCTGGTCCTCCTCGTTTCATGCCCCCACCCGGTGCGCATCATGCCGCCCTTTTGCTAGGGCGGCCAGACGATATGCAGCACCGGGAAAGAATAAATGTGACGGGAGGAGGCCGGCTCCGCTCAGACGAACTGTGAAAGGCCGGGGATCTTCTGGATGACCTCGTCGACGACTTCGTCGCCGGCCTGCTCGCGGGCGAAGGCCACCAGCTCCTTCACCACCGTCTGCACCTGGCCCATGTTAAGGCCGGCCGCGGTGAGATCGTTGAAGGCCCCCATGGCGCCGCCGCCCATCAGCCCGGCAACGCCGCCGAGAAGGCCGGCCCGGCCGGCCTCGCCGCGCTCCTTGATCATGTGCTCGGCGCCGGGCAACTGGTCGATCAGCTTGCTGGTCTCCTCCGGTGGGCCCTCCCGGTTGAGGAAATTGACGATGATCGAGATGGCCTTCTCCGCCGTGCCGCGATCGAGGCCGGTGCGCTCCGTGATGCGATTCACCAACGCGTCCATGTCGTTCTTCCCCCTTGGGCGCCTGTCATTGATCCGTCCGGCGACATAGCCACAAAGCCGGGACACCGAACAAGGCCGTGACGGAGATTTCGCGGAGCTTGCATTGCCGGACCGGTCGCGATTGAGCCGCCCCGTCGGCGTGCCTATAAGGGCAGAAAGCACCGGCGAGGGGGCGAGCGATGCTGCTGAAAGACGATGCCATCTTCCTGGGCGCCAGCGGCGCACCGGAATATCTGGTTCTGAAGCGCGCCAACCGGCACGGTCTGGTGACCGGTGCGACGGGCACCGGCAAGACGGTGACCCTGCAGATCCTGGCGGAGGGCTTCTCCCGGGCGGGCGTTCCGGTCTTCTGCGCTGACATCAAGGGCGACCTCTCCGGCATCGCGGAGACCGGCGAGCCCAAGGACTTCCTGGCCAAGCGGGCCAGCCAGATCGGCTTTGCCGACGAGTACGCGTTTGCTTCGTCCCCCACGACCTTCTGGGACCTGTTCGGTGAGCAGGGCCACCCGATCCGGACCACGGTGTCGGAGATGGGGCCGCTTCTGCTGGCCCGGCTGATGAACCTGAATGACACTCAGGAGGGCGTGCTCAACATCGTCTTCCGGCTGGCCGACGACCAGGGGCTGCTGCTTCTCGACCTGAAGGATTTGAGGGCGCTGATCGCCCATGTCGGGGAGCGTGCCTCGGAGCTGTCGCGCCTCTACGGCAACGTTTCCGCCGGCTCCATCGGCGCGATCCAGCGCCAGCTGCTGGTGCTGGAAGAGCAGGGGGGCGACCGCTTCTTCGGCGAGCCGGCGCTGTCCATCGCCGACCTGATGAAGACCGACCCGGCCAGCGGACAGGGCATCGTCAACGTGCTGGCGGCCGACAAGCTGATAACCAGCCCGCGCCTCTACGCGACCTTTCTCCTGTGGCTTCTCTCCGAACTGTTCGAGGAACTGCCGGAAGTGGGCGACCCGGAGAAGCCGAAGCTGGTGTTCTTCTTCGACGAGGCGCATCTGCTGTTCGACGAGGCGCCCAAGGCGCTGCTGGAGAAAGTGGAGCAGGTGGTCCGGCTGATCCGCTCCAAGGGGGTTGGTGTCTACTTCGTCACGCAGAGCCCGCTCGACGTGCCGGAAGCGGTGCTTGGGCAACTCGGCAACCGGGTCCAGCACGCGCTGCGCGCCTTCACGCCGAAGGACCAGAAGGCGGTGAAGGCGGCGGCCGACACTTTCCGGCCCAACCCCGATCTCGACACGGCCCAGGCGATCACCGAGCTGGGCGTGGGCGAGGCGCTGGTCTCGACCCTCGACCTGAAGGGCGTTCCCTCGGTGGTCCAGCGCACCCTGATCCGTCCCCCCGTCGGCCGGCTCGGCCCGCTGACGCCGGACGAGCGTGCAGCGATCCTCGCGGCGAGCCCGATGAAGGCCGCGTACGACTCGCCGGTGGACCGAGAATCCGCCTACGAGATCCTCACCAAGAAGGCAGAAGCGAAGGTCAAGACGGCGGAAGAGGGAACCGTCGCGCCCGAACCGGATCAGCCGAAAGCCGCTCAGCAGGCAGAAGCGCCGGATCGACGGGAAGAGACGTCGGGCGGCGGGATCGGAGGGTTCATCGCCGGTATTTTCGGGGTGGGGTCCGGCCGGAGCCGGCGCCTGACGGCCTCGCAGCGTACCGCCCGCAGCGTGGCGCGGAGCCTCTCCAACCAGGTGGCAGGCGAGATCGGTCGGCAGATCGGCGGTCGACAGGGGTCGACTGTGTCGAAAGCGGTGGTTCGCGGCGTGCTCGGGAGCCTGCTGCGGCGCTGAGAAGTCCCTTCGCCCAGGCGTTGGAACCGCCAGCGCCGGTCACGGGTTGTGTGAAGCATATCCGGTTCGTGAGGGCGAGAAACTATGCGCGGAATTGTCATTCTGTTCATCGCGGTGGCGGCCCTGTTCGGCGCGGCGATGCTGTTCCTGGCCGTTCGCGACGGCGGGTTCGAGCAAGCGGGACGCATCGTTGACCAGCAGGTTGGCGAGGCCGGCCAGGACGCGCGGCAGGCGGTCGAGCAGGCCGGGGATGCCGTCGAGCGCGCCACGGACCGGGCGGCGGGCGAGAACTGAGCGCCGCCCACGTCCGTGCGACGGTCGTGGTTGCAGTCGACCGTCAACCTGCGTCATAGGTTCGGAGAAGGCGGGCCTTGTCTGGCCCCGCTCCAGTCTGGCGCAGCGAGGCATGCATGAGCATCGACGCGGTACTCGCCCGGATCGACCGGGACCTGGATCAAAGCCTCGAACGGCTGTTTGCCCTTCTCCGAATTCCCTCCATCTCCACCGACCCGGCCTATCGCGAGCCCTGTCGCGAAGCCGCGCAACTCCTTGTGGATGAGTTGAACGGGCTCGGCTTCCAGGCGAGCGTGCGGCCGACGGACGGCCAGCCGATGGTAGTCGCCCACTATCCGGGCGAGGGTCTCGATCCGGACAAGCGCGTCCTCTTCTACGGCCACTATGACGTGCAGCCGGTGGACCCGCTGGAGCTCTGGGACTCCGACCCGTTCGAGCCGCGGATCGTCACCCGCGAGGACGGCTCGAAGATGATCGTTGCCCGTGGCGCGGCCGACGACAAGGGCCAGCTGATGACGTTCGTGGAGGCGGCCCGCGCCTGGATCGCCGAGACGGGCAGCTTGCCGGTACCGGTCACTATCCTGTTCGAGGGCGAGGAAGAGTCCGGCAGCCCGAGCCTGGCGCCGTTTCTCAATGCCCATGCCGACGAGTTGAAGGCGGGCGCCGCCCTCGTCTGCGACACCGGCATGTGGGATAAGGACACCCCGGCGATTTCCGTGTCGCTGCGCGGCCTCGTCACCCAGGAATTCACCGTCACGGCTGCCGACAAGGATCTGCACTCCGGCTTGTTCGGGGGCGCGGCGCGCAATCCCAATCACGTCCTCGCGCGGATCATCGCCGACCTGCACGACGCGGACGGGCGGGTGCAGATCCCGGGCTTCTACGAGGGCGTGGCCGAAACGCCGGCCGATGTTCGCGCCCAGTGGGACGGGCTGGAATTCTCCGAGGAGGAGTTTCTCGGACAGGTCGGTCTGAAGCTGCCGGCCGGCGAGCGCGGGCGCAGCGTGCTTGAGCAGATCTGGGCCCGGCCGACGGTGGAAGTGAACGGCATGATCGGCGGCTACACGGGGGCGGGCTTCAAGACCGTGATCCCGTCCCAGGCATCCGCCAAGGTGTCCTTCCGCCTCGTCGGCGAGCAGGATCCGCAGGCGCTGATGGAAGCCTTCCAGGCTTTCGTGCGCGCGCGCATTCCGGAAGACTGCACCGTCTCCTTTACCAACCATGGCGCCAGCCCGGCGCTGCGCATTCCCCTCGACAGCCCGATCCTGAAGACCGGCCGAGAGGCGCTGGAAGCGGAGTGGGATACCGAGCCGCTGATGATCGGCATGGGCGGTTCGATTCCCATCGTCGGCGCCTTCAAGACCAAGCTGGGCATGGACACGCTGCTGGTCGGCTTCGGACTCGACGACGATCGCATCCATTCGCCCAACGAGAAGTACGAGATGTCGAGCTTCCACAAAGGCATGCGATCATGGGCACGCATGCTCGGGATGATGTAGCGTCAGTCGGAATTCGGCTTTCAGGCGAATCGGCGCGCACCGCGCCCAGCGGACGAACAAGGGGACGGGGACATGGCTAATCTGGACGTGGAAAAGACGGCTCGGTCGGTATTCGGCGACCTGCACGCGAAGTGGGGCTGGCTGCTGGGGCTGGGCATCCTCATGGTGGTGCTGGGCATGGTCGGCCTCGGCATGACCTACTGGCTCACCGTGTTTGCCGTCATCTGGTTCGGTATCCTCGCCTTCATCGGCGGCATCGCCCAGCTCTTCGACGCCTTCAAGCACAAGGGCTGGGGCTCCACCGCCTGGCACGTGCTGATCGCCCTGGTCTACCTGGCGGCTGGCGTGGTGATGGTGGCGCTGCCGATGGCATCGGCCGTCTGGCTGACCCTGTTCGTTGCCGCGGCGCTGATCGCGGTGGGCCTGATCCGCATCGTCATGGCCTTCCAGATGAAGGGCGGTGCCGCGATCTGGCTCGGCCTGGCTGGCGCCGTCTCGATCCTGCTCGGCGCCATGGTGTTCGCCGACTGGCCGGTCTCCGGCGCCTGGGTGATCGGCCTGTTCGTGGCCATCGACCTGATCTTCCACGGCGTGGCGCTGATCTCGGTGGCGCTGGCGGCCCGGTCGATGCCAGGCAATCCGCCGTCGGGCACCGCCGCGTAACAGCGGGCGACGCGACCCGCTCCTCGATGGTAGGATCGGGACCGGTCAAGCGTGCCGGCGGGATGTGCCGGCACGCACCTCACGATGACGGACGAGGGCGCCATGTGGCCTGATCGTCGTGCGCTCGACTTGTTCGAGATCGAGCTTCCCATCCTTCAGGCTCCGATGGCGGGCGCCAATGGCGCGGCAATGGCCGCGGCGGTGTCTGCGGCGGGCGGGCTCGGCAGCCTGCCGTGCGCAATGCTCTCGGCGGACAGGATCCGAGAGGAGGCCGCCGCGATCCGGGCCGAGACCGACCGGCCCTTCAATCTCAATTTCTTCTGCCACGCGCCCGAAGAGCCGGACGAGGCCACGCTGGAGGCGTGGAAGGCGCGTCTTGCCGCCTACTACGACGAGTTCGACATCGACCCGGCCACGCCGGTGACGGCGCCGAACCGGGCGCCTTTCGATGCGGCCATGGCCGACCTCGTCGACGAGCTGGCGCCCGCGGTGGTCAGTTTCCATTTCGGTCTGCCCGCCGAGGATCTTCTGGAGCGGGTGAAGGCGACCGGGGCGGTGGTGATGTCGTCGGCGACCACGGTTGCCGAGGCCCGCTGGCTGGAGGACCGGGGCGCCGACGCGGTGATCGCCCAGGGCTCGGAGGCGGGCGGCCATCGAGGCATGTTCCTGACGAATGCGGTGGCGTCCCAGGTCGGCACCTTCGCGCTGGTGCCCCAGATTGCCGATGCGGTGTCCATTCCGGTGATCGCTGCGGGCGGGATCGCCGACGGGCGCGGCGTGGCGGCCGCCTTCATGCTCGGGGCGGCAGCGGCGCAGGTGGGGACGGCCTACCTGTTCACGCCGGAAGCCACGATTTCCGAGCTTCACCGGGCGGCGCTTGCCCATGGCAGTGCCGACGAGACGGCGCTGACCAACGTCTTCACCGGGCGCCCGGCGCGGGGGCTCGTGAACCGGGTGATGCGCGAGGTGGGCCCGCTCTCCGATGCCGCACCGCCGTTCCCGACCGCAGGCGGCGCGCTGGCACCGCTCAAGGCCAAGGCCGAGGCGGTGGCATCGCCCGACTTCTCCTCGCTGTGGTCCGGCCAGGCCATGACGCTGGGCCGCCGGCAGGACTCCGGCGCGCTGACGCGGCGGCTGGCGTCCGAGGGCTTGGCTCGGCTGGGCGGTTCGCCGGGCTGACGCCCGGCAGTGCCTCAGTCGAGGGCCAGCAGTCCGTCGAGCGAGGTCAGCACGGCGGCTGGCGGCAGGTCCTGGTATTCGTCGGGCTGCTCGGAGCGGTTCACCCAGACCGTGCGGAATCCGAAGGCACTGGCGCCAGCGACGTCCCAACGGTTGGACGACTGGAACGACACGGCTTCCGGGTAGACGCGGAAGCGGGTGGTGATCAGCTCGTACACGGCCTCGTCGGTCTTGTAGGTGCGGATCTCGTCGACGGAGATGATCTCCTCGAAGAGATCGGCGATGCCGGCGGACCGGGCGGCGCTCTCCAGCATGGCGGGCGAACCGTTGGAGAGGATGGCGAGCCGCGCCCCCTTGTCGCGCAGCGCGGTGAGCACCTTCGGGATCTCCGGATAGCAGTCCAGGCCGCGATAGGCCTCCAGGAGCTGATCCCGAAGGGCCGGATCGGCGGACGGCACCTTGCGCAGGGCGAAGTCGAGGGCCTGCTCGGTGAGGGTCCAGAAATCCTCGTAGCGGCCCATCAGGGCGCGCACCCAGGAATATTCGAGCTGCTTCTGGCGCCAGATGTCGGACAGAAGCTGGGCGTCGGCGCCGATGCCGCCGGAATAGCGGCGCACGGCGGCATGGACATCGAACAGCGTGCCATAGGCGTCGAAGGCGTAGACGGCGTGGGCCATCGTTCTCGGCTCCCGTGAGATCGTGAGCCCGTTGTCCCACGCCAAGCGCGGCCGGTTCAAGGGCGTTGCTGCAGCGCAAAAGCGGCGGGGCGGCAGCGGAAAACGGACGGGGCTGGAACATTCGTCCGGTCTCCGCCGGACCGGGAAGAAGCATGATTGCGCAAGCGCAACGCATGGCGAGATCTCACCCGATAAGGTGCGATCATGGGAACAATCTTCTCACGCGGATCGGTCAGGTTGACGCGGGTTCGGGATCGGCCTTCGATCCCTGCAGTGACAGTGAGGGAACGGTCAGATGACGCAATGGTCGCGGACGTGGACGTGGCTCGACGGGGAGTGGCACGAGGGCAACCCGGCGATCTTGGGGCCCCGGACCCATGCGGCCTGGCTCGGCTCAAGCGTGTTCGACGGGGCGCGGCGGTTCGAAGGCGTGATGCCGGATCTCGACCTGCACTGCGCTCGGGTGAACCGGTCCGCCGAGGCGCTCGGCCTCAAGCCGACCATGTCGGCGGGCGCGATCATGGAGCTGGCGCGGGAGGGCGCGGCGAAGTTCGATGCTGACGCGGCCCTCTATATCCGGCCGATGTACTGGGCAGAGGACGGCGGCTTCATGGCGGTGGCGCCGGACCCGGAGACGACGCGCTTCTGCCTGTGCCTCTACGAGACGCCGATGCCGGGGCCCTCGGGGATCGCGGTCACGGTGTCGCGTTTCCGCCGGCCGTCGCTGGAGACCATGCCCACCAACGCGAAGGCCGGCTGCCTCTATCCCAACAACGCCCGGGCGCTGAGCGAGGCGCGAGCCAACGGCTTCGACAACGCGCTGGTGCTGGACATGCTGGGCAACGTGGCCGAACTCGCCACGTCCAACGTGTTCCTGGTGAAGGACGGCAAGGTGGCCACGCCGGCCGCGAACGGCACCTTCCTGGCCGGGGTGACGCGCAGCCGGGTGATGGACCTTCTCGCGCGCGACGGCTTCGAGGTGCATGCGACGGCGCTGACGGTGGCCGACTTCGTCGATGCCGACGAGATCTTCACCACCGGCAACTACTCCAAGGTGGCGCCGGTGATCCGCATCGGGGACCGCAACCTGGAGGCCGGCCCGGTGGCGGCGCGGGCGCGGGCGCTCTACTGGGACTGGGCGCACGCCTGACTGGCGCACGCTGTGCGTCATGCGGGCGGTGCGACCCTGCCGCTCGAAACTCTCGGTCGCCGTTCGGCGTTGTCCCGGCAACGCGAGCCCCTTATGGTCTCGCCCGACGGCGGCGCCGGGTCCGACACGCGTCGGGGCGACGGCCGCCAGAACCCCGCTTTGCACGGAGGAACACGATGGCGTTCGAACTTCCCGATCTTCCCTATGACTACGAGGCCCTCCAGCCCTACATGTCCAAGGAGACGCTGGAGTACCACCACGACAAGCACCACAACGCCTACGTCACCACCGGCAACAAGCTGATCGAGGGCACGGGGCTCGAGGGCAAGTCGCTCGAGGACATCGTGAAGGAGAGCTACGGCTCCAACCCCGGTCTCTTCAACCAGGTCGGCCAGCACTACAACCATCTGCACTTCTGGAACTGGATGAAGCCGAACGGTGGCGGCTCATCGCTGCCTGGCAAGCTGGCCGAGCGCGTCGACGCCGACCTGGGCGGTTACGACAAGTTCCGCGAGGCGTTCATCAACGCCGGCACGTCGCAGTTCGGTTCGGGCTGGGCCTGGCTGGCGCTGCGCGACGGCAAGTTCGAGGTGATGAAGACCCCGAACGGCGAGAACCCGCTGGTGCACGGCGCGACGCCGCTGCTCGGTTGCGACGTGTGGGAGCACTCCTACTACATCGACTATCGCAACGCCCGCCCGAAGTATCTGGAAGCCTGGTTCGACAACCTGGTGAACTGGGACTACGTGCTGGAACTGTACGAGAAGGCCGCCTGATCGGGCGCCTCTTCCGCAGCCCGCGACCAGCGCGGGCCGTCCACGATCATGCGCTGTCGCCGGGCTCCGGCGGCAGCGTTCTTCGTTTGTGGAGACAGAAAACCGGTTCGTGCTTCGCTTGCTCTTGTTCTTACCAGCCCGCGACCGCGCACCGGCCGGTCAGGCCGCCCATCCGGAGCCGGTGAGCGCAGCGAACTCGGCGCGAGGGGTTTTCAGATCGCAATCGCGGACAGAAAACCGGTTCCCACTTTTCCTGCGATTGCTCAGCGCGGCTTGCACTCGTTGTAGATGAGCCGGCCGGTAACGAAGGGCAGCGCCGTCTTGCGCCAGGCCTCGCATTCCGCCTGGGTCGGGAAGCAGCCGACGAAGGAGACCGGAATGGAGCGGCTGTCGGCCTCGCGATTGCCGGACACCCGGCCCTGCCAGCCATAGGTCGGGTTCCTGCGGCAATTGGGGGCCGCGCGCTGAACCTGGCTGATCATGTACTCAACGGTCTGGGCGGCAGCGGGGGCGACCGGCAGCGTCAGGCCGGCGGCCGCGACGGAGGCCGAGACGAGCGCAGCGCGAGCGAGCGCGATCATGGCAATGAGCCTCTTTTGAGAAACACGTGCAGGGCAAAATCTAGAGCCATGAGCGGCGATCGGCGAGAGCGCGTGCGCGCCAGATCTGCTGCTTCACGCAGATGTGTCGGGGACGCGGTGTCCCCGCCAGCAGCGTCCGGCTGGGGCCGTCAGCGCTCGCGGCACTCGTTGTAGAGGATGCGGCCCTGCATGGAGCCGGTCATGCGCATGCGCCAGAGGGTGCAGTCCTGCAGCGTCGGAAAGCAGCCGACCAGCGAGACTGCCTGGGCGGCGTCGTTGTAGGTGCCTTCCGAATTGCCGGAGACGCGTCCCCTCCAGGCCGCCGACGGATCGTCGCCGCAGCGAGGGGTAAGCCGATGCATCTCCAGGATCGAAAGCGGCGGCGGACCGAGCCAGTGCTTCAGGAAGCCCAGGTCGACGTCGATTGCCGCTGCCGGCGACGGCACGGCAACAAAGGCGGATACGGCAAGCAGGCCCGCGAAAGCAGGGCGGAGCACGGAGCGGATCATCTGAACCTTCCGACGGCATCGGGACGCAACGTTCGAGATGTCCCACGATGTCGGGGCGAGAGCAAGGCCGCGGGGCGAGGCCTTGCGGCGCGTCTCCCGCTTGCGACCACCGGATGAAGCGGGGGTGGCGCCCATGCCTTGGAACGGTCTTGCATAGCGAGCCGCTATGCGCCCGCCTGGAAACCGAAGAGACCTTCCGGCGTGGCACCGGACGGAAAACCGGTCCCTGCTCTTCCTAGAAACTTGCTTTCCTGCGCGATTTCGGACGGAAAACCGGTGCCCACTTTTCCTGAAATCGCTTTAGCGCGGCTTGCAGGTGGCGAAGATGAGGCGGCCGGAGACGAAGCCGGAGGCCGGGCCGAGCCAGTCCTGGCATGCGCGCTCGGTGGGGAAGCAGCCGAGGAACGATACCGGAATTGAGCGGTCGTTGCCGGGGTCGATGGCGTTTCCGGAAACGCGGCCTTCCCACCGGTAGTCGGGATGCTCATGGCAGAGGGGCACGTTGCTCTGGATCTTGATCGCCTGCTCGAAGGCCGACTGCGCCGTAGCCGCGCCCGTCATCAGCGCCATCGCCGCGATCGTCGCGCAAAGCCTCGTACCAACCATTCCATCCCCCAACTCGATCAATCCCAAGCCCGGGAGACTGTTCGTCGCCAGCTGCCTGCGCGTCAAGGGTGTCGCGCTCAATCAGGCGGCGAGGCCGCAGGCGGCTCCTGCAGCAGCGCGATCTCAAGGATCATCTTGCGGCGCACCGCGTCGGCGAACGTGGTCGTGCCGTCCGCCACCATGACAAAGGCGCCCGGCCCACCGGTAACGTCGCGCTCATAGTGGAGGCGGAGCTCGGGTGCGGGCATCGCCATGGACATGCCGCCCGGCCGGTCGATCAGGAGCGCGTTGACGACGATGCCGCGCGAAACGGCGTCGTCCCGGGCCTCAGTGACCGGGCGGCCGCCGATATTGGGGCCATCGCCGGAGACATCGATCACCCGGCGAATGCTGTCAATGTCGTTGGTCTCGATCTTGTGAACCGAATAGTCGATGGCCGCAGAGATGGAGTTGTAGCCCCAGGCGGCGCGCGGCGCGGCGACAAGGGCGTCGGCGAATCGCTGCGCCGACGGAGAGTCCTCGACGATCATCCAGTCGACGATGGTGTGCTGGGAGGTGGGCCCGCCCCACTCCACGTAGGCGATGGCGATGCGCCCGTGGATGCCGGTGACGATGGTGCGCAGGACCTCGGCACTGGTGATGGCCTCGGCATAGCCCTGGCGCTGCAGGCGGAGTTCGTCGTCATCGATGGAGCCGGAGCCGTCGGCGGCCAGCACCAGCTCGACGTCCACGGCCTCGCGCGCCGACTGGGCGTGTGCGGCAGCCGGCAGAAGCGCGACGACGGTGGCAAACAATGCTGTGACGAACCGGGTCATGCGCCCTCCCTCGCAAGAGCCGGGCCGATCGGCCCGCCTTCCTTGAACTGGTGCGGAAAGGGAGGGTGGCAAGTCAGGCAAGGCGGACCGGACGGGCTTGCCGGCTCTTGGACAGACGGTGTGCCCGTGCATGAAGAAAGGGGCGAGGCCATCAGCTGGCCCCGCCCCGGAACGGTTGGTGAGGTGTGGCAAGAACCCGCGATCAGCTCCCGAGCCGCTCGTCCACCGCGCCGGTGACGGCAAGCGCGAAGGCCTGCACGAGGGCGACCTCCTCAAGCCGCTTGAAGCGGCCCGAAGCCCCGCCGTGACCGGCATCCATGTTGGTCTTGAACAGGATCATCGGGTCGTTGGTCGCCGTGGCGCGCAGGCGCGCGACCCACTTGGCCGGTTCCCAGTAGGTGACGCGCGGATCGGAAACGCCGGCCAGAACCAGCATGTCCGGGTAGGCCTGATCGGTGACGTTGTCATAGGGGCTGTAGGCGTGCATCCGGTCGAAGGCCTCGACATCCTCGATCGGATTGCCCCATTCGGGCCATTCCGGCGGGGTGAGGGGGAGCGTTTCGTCGAGCATGGTGTTGAGTACGTCGACGAACGGCACCTCCGCGACGATGCCACGGAAGCGGGCCGGCGCCATGTTGGCGATGGCGCCCATGAGCATGCCGCCCGCCGAGCCGCCCTGCGCAACGATCCTGTCTGGCGCGGCCCAGCCATCCGCCACGAGGCCTTCCGCCACCGCGATGAAGTCGGTGAAGGTGTGGGTCTTCTTTTCGCGCCGGCCATCCCGGTACCAGTGATAGCCCTTGTCCCGGCCGCCCCGAATGTGGGCGATGGCGTAGACAAAGCCGCGGTCCACCAACGACAGGAAGTTGGTGTTGAAGCTCGCCGGAATGGTGATGCCGTAGGAGCCGTAGCCATAGAGCAGGCACGGTGCGGTGCCGTCGATGGGGGTGTCACGCCGATAAAGGATCGATACCGGCACCTCGGCGCCGTCGGGCGCGGTGAAGTGCAGGCGGCGCGTGGCGTAGAGGGCCGGGTCGTGGCCGGAGGGCACCTCCTGCTGCTTGCGCAGCGTCCGCTCACGCGTGGTCATGTCGTAATCGTAGACCCGGCCCGGCGTCGTCATCGACGAATAGGAGAAGCGGAGGTTGGTGGTGTCGTATTCGTAGCCGCCGACCAGTCCGAGCGAGTAGGCCTCCTCGTCGAAGGCGATGGCGTGCTCGGTGCCGGAGGCCAACTCCCGGATGACGATCCGGGGCAGGCCGTCCTCGCGCTCCAGGCGCACGAGGTGGCGCTTGTAGACCGTCATGGAGAGGATCAGCCGGCCGGGCACATGCGGCACCAGCTCGCGCCAGTTCTCGCGACCGAGCGCGTCGAATGGAGCGGTGACGATCTTGAAGTCCTCCGCGCCATCGGCGTTGGTGAGGATGTAGAGCCGGTCGTCGCCGTCCTCCACGTCGTATTCCTGCTCGACCAGGCGCGGCGCAACCTTCTGCGGCGTCGCCTCGGGCGACAGCGCGTCGATCAGATAGACCTCGGACGTCTCGTGGTCGTGGGTGTCGATGACGATGAACCGGTCGGACTGGGTCCGGCCGACGCCCACGAAGAAGCCCGGATCCGGCTCCTCGTAGACGAGGACGTCGTCGGCGGACGACGTGCCGAGCGTATGGCGCAGCACTTTCGCCGGACGATGGTTTTCGTCCAGCTGGATGTAGAAAAGGCTCTTGCCGTCAGCCGCCCAGACGAGGCTGCCGGCGGTGTTCTCGATGGTCTCCGCGCTGTCGGTGCCGGTGGCGAGGTCGCGCAGCCTGATCGTGAAGAGTTCGCCGCCGGTCTCGTCGGCGGACCAGGCCAGGATCGAATGGTCGAAGGAGTGTTCGACACCGCCGAGCCGGAAATAACTTTTCCCTTCGGCCTCGACATTGGCGTCCAGCAGAACGGCCTCCTCGCCGCCTTCGCGCGGCGTGCGGACGATCAGCGGATGCTCGGCTCCTTCCACGAACCGGATGCCGTAGGCGTAGGGGCCGTCCGGCGAGGGGACGGTGGAATCGTCTTCCTTGATGCGCCCCTTGAGTTCGGCAAACAGCGCCTCCTGCAGCCCGGTCGTGCCGGCCGACATGGCTTCCGCGTAGGCGTTCTCGGCCTCCAGGTAGTCGCGGATGTCCGGCGCGAGCACGCTGGGATCGCGCATGACATCGCGCCAGTTGTCGGCGCGGAGCCATGCGTAGGGATCAACCAGTTCGCGGTCGTGAACCGTGCGGCGAACGGGGGAGGCGGCGGCCGTCGGCGCCGCCGGTGCGGACACCGTCTCCGAAGCGCTTGTCATTCGCCGGCTGCTCCACCCTGGTCGGGTTCGAAGTCGAGCGCAACGCCGTTCATGCAATAGCGCTCACCGGTCGGCTGGGGGCCGTCCGGGAAAACGTGGCCGAGATGGGCGTCGCAGGAGGAGCAGCGCACCTCGACGCGCAGCATTCCGTGCGAGCGATCCTCGAAACGCGTCACCGCATCGGGCGTGATCGGCTCGCAGAAGCTTGGCCAGCCGCTGCCGGATTCGTACTTGGTGGCGGTGCGATAAAGCGGCGCACCGCAGCACACGCAGTGGAAGATCCCCGGCCGCTTCTCGTCGAGGTGCGGGCCGGTGAAGGCGCGCTCGGTCCCGTGGTTGCGGGTGATCTCGTACTGTTCGCGCGTCAGCTGTTCGCGCCACTCGGCATCGGATTTGCTGACTTTCTCGTTGGTTCCGGACATCGGAGGTCTCCTTGCCGCGGAGCGCGTCGCTCCACGCAATCGTGCTGGACTGGGGCAGACTTAGGCAGTGCGACCGGTCGCGGCAAGGCATCGCCCCCGGCGGCGGGGGCGCCCTTCGGGGGGCAGGCCTCAGGCACGTGCTGGCGGAAATTTGTCCACCGCGCCGCTTGCTCGCCAAACTGGTGGAATATATGTCACGTTTCCGAGGGGGACGCAGTCCCAGTGTGCCGGCCGCTCGCGGCCATCGATTTCGTCCGGCGACGAACGCCGGCCTTCCAGGAGGCGCCTGCGCATGCCGCCGAGTGCGATCGACGGAACGCTGTTATTCGCACTTGCGCCGTTCGTTGCCGCCGCACTCGGCCCATGGTTGACCGGCCTCATCGGGAGCCGGGCAGGCTGGATCCTGGCGATCGTCCCGGCGCTTCTGTTCGCGCACTTCACCACGATGATCCCGGCGGTCGCGCACGGCGATGTCCTGGCGGCATCGGTGCCCTGGGTTTCGGCGTTCGGCGTCGATTACTCGATTCGCGTGGACGGCCTGTCCCTGGTCTTCGCGCTCCTGATCACCGGGATCGGGGCGCTGATCGTCATCTACGCCGGCGGCTATCTGAAGGGCCACGCCCACCAGGGCCGGTTCTTCTCGTTCATTCTGATGTTCATGGGGGCGATGCTCGGCCTGGTGCTGGCCGACGATCTGATCTCCCTCTTCATCTTCTGGGAACTGACGTCGATCACGTCGTTCCTGCTGATCGGGTTCGACCACACGCGAGCCGCGGCACGGCGCGCGGCCCTGCAGGCGCTGGTCATCACCGGCGGCGGTGGGCTGGCGCTGCTTGCCGGCTTCCTTGTGCTGATGAGCGCGACCGGCGCATCGAGCATGTCCGAGGTGCTGGCGCTGGGCGACGCGGTGCGCGACAGCGGCCTGTACGTGCCGATCCTGATCCTGGTGTTGGCCGGTGCCTTCAGCAAGTCGGCGCAGGTGCCGCTGCATTCGTGGTTGCCGAACGCCATGGAGGCACCGACGCCGGTATCGGCGTACCTGCATTCCGCCACCATGGTGAAGGCCGGCGTCTACCTGCTGATGCGGATGAACCCGGCGCTGGGCGACACGGCGCTGTGGACGACGATCCTGCCAATCTTTGGCGGCGCGACCTTCCTGGTCGGCATGATCCTGGCGGTGAAGAACACCGACCTGAAGCAGATCCTGGCCTACACCACCGTCGCCTCGCTCGGCCTCCTGGTGATGCTGACCGGCATCGGCACCAAGCTCGCCATCGAGGGCGCGGTCCTCTACCTGATCGCCCATGCGCTCTTCAAGGGCGGCCTGTTCATGGTGGCCGGCACCATCGACCACGAGACGGGGACGCGCGAGATCACCGGTCTCGGTGGCCTGCGCAGGGCGATGCCCGTGACCTTCGCGGCCGCCGCGCTCGCCTGCCTGTCCATGGCCGGGCTGCCGCCGATGATCGGTTTCGTCGCCAAGGAAGTGCTCTATGACGGCGTCTGGCAGGCGGGCGGACTGTCCATCGCGCTTCTGGTGGGGCTGGTCGGCAACACGCTCATGTTCGCCGTCGCGGCGATCCTGATCATCAAGCCGTTCTTCGGCCGCAAGACGGAAACGCCGAAACATGCCCACGAAGGTCCGCCCTCGCTGTGGCTCGGCCCGCTGACCCTGTCGGTGCTGGCGCTGGCCTCCGCGCTTCTGCTGCACGACACGACGCACTATTTCGTCGTCCCGATGGCGAGCGCGGTCTACGGCGCGCCGCTGTCCATCGACCTGCACCTGATCCCGACCAAGATCTCCGCGCCGGTGGTGCTCACGGTCATCACGATCGCGTCGGGCATCGGGCTGGTGATGGTGTTCTCCGCGCTGCGCGCCGCCTTCGCCGGACTGGTGAACGGCATCGGCTGGGGCCCGGACCGCGGCTTCGACCAGGTCCTGCGGAGCCTTGTCTTCCTGGCAAGCGGGCTCAGCGACATCCTGCAGCCGGGTCGCATGAAGGGCTACGTGATGATCACCTTCGTGGTGACCGCCGCAACGCTCCTCATCCCGATGTGGGTGTTCGGCGAATGGCCGCGCTTCACGTTCACCTGGCCCGACGCGCCGTTCTATTTCTGGGTGGTGTTTGCCATCGCGGCCGTCAGCCTCTGGGCCGTGCTCGTGTCCGCTACGCGCCTGATCGCCATCGTCACGCTCGGCATCCAGGGCACGATGGTGGCCATCATCTTCATGCTCTACGGCGCCCCGGACCTCTCCTTCACCCAGTTCATGGTGGAGGTGCTGTCGGTCATCATCCTGGCGCTGGTCATGACCCGCCTGAACCTCAGCCCGAGCGATCACCGCAGCTGGGGCACGCGGCTGCGCGACGGCACGGTGGCGATCGCCTGCGGCGCCGGCTTCGCACTGCTGCTGATCGCGGTCGTGGAACAGCCCTTCGATCCGCGCCTGTCGGACTTCTTCGCGGAATATTCCCGCGTGATCGCCCACGGCCGCAACATCGTGAACGTCATCATCGTGGACTTCCGCGCCCTCGACACGCTGGGCGAGATCTCGGTGGTGATGACCGCGGGCCTCGCGATCCTTGCGCTGATCCGGCTCAGGAGCCGGCACCGCCGGTTCGACCCCACCCGGCCAGACCTCGATGACGGGGAATCGCTGAAGGAGGCCGCGCGCGACGCATGAACACGATCATCTTTCGCACCATCGCGCCGTTCCTCGCGGCGCTGGCGGGTCTGTTCTCCGTCTTCGTGCTCCTGCGCGGCCACAACGAGCCGGGCGGCGGCTTCATCGGCGGCCTGATCGCGGCCTCGGCGCTCGCGATCTACGGCATTGCCTGGGGCGTTGCGCCGGTTCGCCGCGCCATTGTCGTGCACCCGATCACGCTCGCCGGCTTCGGTGTGTTCTTGGCGTCGGTGTCGGGCTTCCTGTCCTTTTTCGCCGGGAGCGCTTTCCTGCGCGGGCTGTGGATCAGCGTGCCCTTCTTCGGCACCGAACTCGACCTGTCATCGGTGCTGCTGTTCGACATCGGCGTCTACTTCACCGTCGTCGGCACCATCTCCACCATCGGTCTCACCCTCGAGGAGCCGGAGGTCGACTGATGGAAACGGTGTTCGCAGTCCTCGTCGGGATCTTCTTCGCCTCCGGCATCTACCTGATGCTGTCGCGGCGGACGGTGCGCATCCTGCTCGGCATCGTCATCCTGTCCAACGGCGTGAACCTCTTGATCTTCACGGCCGGCCGGCTGACGGTGGCGGTGCCGCCAGTGATTCCGCAGCACCTGCCCACGCCCGAGAACATCGTGGCGAACCCGCTGCCGCAGGCGTTGATCCTCACCGCCATCGTGATCTCGTTCTCGCTGTTCGCCTTCCTGCTGGTGCTGAGCTACCGCGCTTTCCAGGATCTGGGCACGGACGACGTCGACGAGATGCGCGACGCCGAACCCGCAGAGCGGCGCCTGCCGCCCATGGAGTACTGACGTGGCGGGACCGTCCTATTCCGTCGATCTCGCGCAGGCGATGGTCGTCGACACCTACACCCCGCTGGAATGGCTTGCGGTCGCGCCCGTGGCCCTGCCGATGGCGGCCGGTGCGCTGTGCCTGATGTTCCGCTCGCGCGGCGACCTCGCCGCGCGCATCACGGTACTGACGCTGGGCCTGCTCGTCCTGCTGAATGTCGGCCTGGTGCACACCGTGGTCCAGCAGGGCACGCTGATCATGGCGATGGGCAACTGGCTGCCGCCCTTCGGCATCGTCTTCGCCATCGACATCCTCGGTGCGGTGCTGGCGCTGACCACCTCGGTGGTTGGCCTCATCGGTGCGATCTACGCCAGCGGCGACATCGATATCGGGCGCAGGCGCTTCGGCTTCTACACGTTCTACCTGCTGCTCATCACGGGCGTGTCCGGCGCGTTCCTGACCGGCGACATCTTCAACCTCTATGTCTGGTTCGAGGTCCTGCTGATCGCGTCGTTCGGCCTGATCATCCTCGGCGGAGAACGTGCCCAGCTCGACGGCGCCGTGAAGTACGGCGTCCTGAACCTGCTGGCGACGACGCTGTTCCTGGTGGCGGTGGGCTATCTCTACGGCCTGGTGGGAACGCTCAACATGGCGGACATCGCGCTCGCCGTTCCGCAGCTTCCCGCAGCCGCGCCGATCGGGGTGGTCACGGCGCTGTTCATCGTCGCCTTCTCGATGAAGGCGGCGGCTTTTCCGCTGAATTTCTGGCTGCCGGCCTCCTACCACACCCCCCGGATCGTGGTGGCGGCGATCTTTGCGGGCCTTCTGACCAAGGTCGGCGCCTATTCGCTCATGCGCATCGTCGTGATGCTGCTGCCGGAGACCCGGGATCTCCTGGCCGATGTCATCCTGTGGGTGGCGGTGCTGACGATGCTGGTCGGCGCGTTCGGGGCGCTTGCCCAGGGCGAGGTCCGGCGGCTCCTGGGCTTCGTGGTGATCTCCGGTATCGGCAACATCTTCGTCGGCGTTGCGGTCGGCTCGAGCGAAGCCCTGGCCGGCTCGATCTTCTATGCCGTCCACTCCATCATCGTGATGTTCGGGCTCTATCTGGCCGCCGGCGCGGTCGAGCGCATCGCGGGAACATCGTCCCTGCACACGGCAAGTGGCCTCTACCGGCTGGAGCCTGCACTGGCGACGCTGTTCCTGGTCCTCGCCTTCGCCGTCTCAGGCCTGCCGCCCTTTTCCGGCTTCTGGCCGAAGGTCATGCTGGTGCAGGCGACCATCGGCGCCGGACTTGGCTGGGTGGCGGCAGCCATTCTCGTGACGGGATTCCTCACCACCATCGCGATGGGTCGGGTGTGGCTGCTGGTCTTCTGGCGCGACGCCGTGAACGGTGCGCCGCTCCGCTCGCAGGCGACGCCCGATGCCTCGCGGGCCAGCTGGATGGTGCCGATCGCGCTGGTGGTGGTGATTGTGGCCGGCATCGGCCTGATGCCGGACGGGCTGATGCAGGCCTCGCTTGCTAGTGCGCAGTCGTTGCTGGATCCTCAGGCTTACGTGAACAGTGTGCTGGGTGAGGGAGGCAACTGATGTCGGTTCTTCTCGCCAACGTCGTGCTCGCGCTCGCATGGGGCGCAGTGACCGGAAGCTTCGACTTCCTGAACCTGCTGTTCGGCTTCCTGCTTGCCTCGCTCGCGCTCTGGCTGATCCGAGAGCAGGTGGGCACCTCGGGCGTGGTGACGCGCGTCTGGCTGGCTCTCACGCTGGCCCTCCTGTTCGTCTACGAGCTCGTGAAGTCGTCGGTGCGGGTGGCGATCATCGTGCTGTCGCCCAAGCGGGAGCTCAACCCTGCCATCATCGCGTACCCGCTCCAGGTCGACCGGGATTTCGAGATCACGCTCCTGGCGAACCTGATCACCCTGACCCCGGGCACGCTGTCGGTCGACGTGTCGGAGGATCGGGAGACGCTGTTCATCCACTGCATCGATGTTCCCGATGTCGATGCGGTCATCGCGGACATCCAGAACGGCTTCGAGCGCAAGATCATGGAGACGTTCCGATGATCGACATGAGCCTGTTCCTTGAGGTCTGCGTCGACATCGCGTTCGCGCTCCTGTCGATTTCCTTCATCATCATCGTCTACCGGATCGCCACCGGCCCGACGCTGCCCGATCGCATTCTCGCGCTGGACATGATGGTGGCGGTCGCCATCGGCTTCATTGCGACGTTCGGAGTTCGCAGCGGCTTCTATCTTTATGTCGACATCGCCATCGCGCTTGGTCTGGTCGGCTTCCTCTCAACGGTCGCCTTCGCCCGCTTCGTTCTGGCGCGCGGATCCACCGAGGACAGCGCTATCGGGCGCAAGGACGGAGGGGCCGACAGATGATGGAAGGCGTGATGGACCTGGTGGTCGGCGTGCTGCTCGTCGTCGGCGCCTTTTTCGCCCTGGTTGCGGCCATCGGTCTGGTGCGGCTGGACGACGTCTACATGCGCATGCACGCCGCAAGTAAGGCCGGGACGCTTGGATCCGGCGTGCTGCTGCTTGCGCTGGCGGTGGACTCCCAGGAGCTCGACGTGGTCACCCGCGCGATCGCCGGCCTGGTTTTTTTCATGCTGACGGCGCCCATTTCGGCGCATCTGCTCGCCCGCGCCGCCTATCTCGTCGGGTATCGTCCCTGTAAAGCGACGTATCGGGATGCCCTGGCCGATACGATCGTCAAACCGGAAGGCCTCGGTCAGCCCGAAACACAGGCCGACGACGGCGAGGATGCCAAGTACACCCACTGAATGACGGCATTTTGTTCTCGGTTCGTCTGCGGACAGAGATCCCGTCAATCTGTGGTGAGGCGATGTAAGGCTCCCCTAAACTTCAACAAAATCGTGCTTTTTCGATGAGTGGCGGTACAAGCCCACTTGTCTTTTGAAAATTCGCACTTATACACTCGCTCATCGAAGCATTGCGATGAATCACTTTTCGAGATCGATGCTGCGGAAGTCTGCATTGATGCGCTGCGTGTATGTGGCGAAAAGAAGACTTCCTCCCGCCGGCATTCTCGAGCGAGCCCAACAAAAAGCGAGTAAGACATGAGCGAAATGACGCAGGATCCGAACTTGATCGACCTTACGGCCGATATCGTGTCCGCCTATGTCAGCAACAACACCGTGTCGGCTCAGGATCTTCCCACCCTGATCCACGAGGTATACGGCGCCCTGCTGAAGACCAGCGGCGAGGCTGCCGAGCCGGAGCCGGAGCCGCTGAAGCCGGCGGTGCCGATCAAGAAGTCCGTCACGCCGGATTACATCATCTGTCTCGAAGACGGAAAGAAGTTCAAGTCGCTGAAGCGTCACCTGCGCACCCACTACAATCTCTCTCCGGAAGACTACCGGGAGAAGTGGGGTCTTGCCGCCGACTATCCGATGGTTGCCCCGAACTACGCCGCGGCCCGCTCCGAGCTGGCCAAGCGGATGGGTCTCGGCCAGCAGCGCAGCCGCGCCACCGGCAAGGGTCGCAAGTCCTGATCGGCTCGCCTGACCGGACGTGAGGTCGGGCGACCGGGCGACAACCTGACGCCCAGATGATCGAAAGCCCGCGGATGGCATCCGCGGGCTTTTGTCGTTGCGCCTGGTGGTCAGCGTGCGAGGCCGGCCCGTTCGGCCGCGAGCGCCTGCTTGAGAGCCAGGTGCCGATTGAGGTCATAGGACCAGTGGCCGGCCCGGCCGCGCCTGCGCTCCGCCCTCAGCGCCCGTTCCAGGTGACGGGTGATCGCCCGGCGTCCCTGCGGTGAGACATCGGCGAGGTCGTCCTCGGTCACGGGGAGCAGGCCGGCGAGGCGATGGCGAGGAAGCGGTTTGTCGGGCATCCCGCCGGCCGCTCGTGTGCCGGGCAGGTCATCGGGGGAGGGCGGCCAGTGGGTCATGTGGATCTCCGGTCTGGTGACCCGGCGCGGGTCGCCGGTATCTCGCAGGCCAGTTTGCGCCGCCCGCTCCGGGCGGGGACAACGCCCTGTCGGGTTTGCGTCTTCGGTGCATCCTTCGGGGCCTTTCCGGATTGGATGTAATCAGAAGCTGAAAATTATCCCCGCGAAAGCGCGGCCGTCGTACAACTCGAGAATAGGGATAAAATCCTATTTCGGGAGGCGCCATTCCGGTTCCTCCGCCGGGTACGGAGGTGGGTCGCAATGTGGGGTCCTTATCGGGCAGCGGAAATCGCCGAGGCAGCACGGGGGCTCGATGCCGCCGAAAGGCTTGCCGCGCGGCGCGTGATCGAGGCAACGGTGGCGGCGAGTTTCGACCTGCCGGTCGCCGAGCTGGGAGCGGCGACCCGCCGCCAGGCTCCGGTCGCCTTTGCGCGGCAGGTGGCCATGTATATCGCCCATGTCGGGCTTGGCCTGTCACTGACCGACACGGGGGCGCTGTTCGGTCGCGATCGCACCACCGCCGCCCACGCCTGCCGGGTGGTGGAGGACCGTCGGGACGATCATGAACTCGACCGTCTTCTCGATGCGATCGAGACGGTGGTCGTGTCATGGAAGATGACGCTCGACTGGTGCCGCGCGACGAGCCGGCCCGCCGGGGAGCGCGTAGCGTGAAGGGACGATCTGCCCGGGGCCGTGCGGGCCCGGCACCGCAGATCAATGCGGAGGAAAGCCCGCTCGGCTGGCTGGCTAAACGACGGGACAAGGCGGGCCGACCCATCCTCAGCGACATCCAATTCGCCGCCGGCGAGAGGTTGCGGGCCGATTTCACCCGCGGTCAGATGATGCCGCGCATGTCTGTCGATCTCAGTCTCGGGCTTCCGTCGGGAGGGCGCAGCGGCCGGTCTGGCGGCGCGCAGGACATTTCCGATTCGGCGCTCTCGGCCCGAGATCGGGTGAACCGGGCACTCGGAGCCGTCGGCCCGGATCTGTCTGGCGTGCTGATCGACGTCTGCTGCTTCCTGAAGGGGCTGGAGCTCGTCGAGCGTGAGCGTGGCTGGCCGGCACGCTCGGGAAAAGTGGTGCTTCTGATCGCGCTCTCGCGGTTGGCCGAGCACTATGGCTACCGATCCGTGGCACGCGGGCCGGAGCGGTCGGGCGGGCCGAAACACTGGGGTTCGGAAGACTATCGGCCGTGCATTTCCACGCCGAACGCGGAACCCGGCGCCTGAGCCATCCAATCGGTCAGGCGTTTTCCAGCGCGGCCTCGGCATCGCGGCGGATGCGGCCGACCATGGCGCTCAGACCGTTGGAGCGCTGCGGGGTCAGGTGCTCGCGAAGACCCAGCTCGCCGAGCGTAGCCTCGGCATCGGTTGCGAGGATCTGGGTGGCGGTTCGGCCGGAATAGAGTGACAGCAGGATCGCGACGAGCCCGCGCACGATGTGGGCATCGCTGTCGCCCTGAAAGGAGAGGTGCGGACCGTCCGCCTCGTTCGATACCGCCGTCTCCAGCCAGACCTGAGACACGCAGCCGCGCACCTTGTTCTCCTCGGTGCGGGCGTCCTCGGGGAAAGGCGGCAGGTCCTTGCCGAGCTCGATCACGTAGCGGTAGCGCTCCTCCCAGTCGTCGATGAGCTCGAAGGCCTCGACGATGGTGGCAATATCCTGGGGGGCTTGGGTCATCGGAACTCCCTGTACGCTGTGCCCTCCATATAGGGGGGAACGCGCCGGGAGGAAACGGCTGCTCAGACCGGCGGGCGCTGCTGGCCGCTGCCGACCTGCCAGTCGGGGCTGCGGTCTTCCGGCGTCAGGGTGCCGGGCGTGGCAGGTGCACCGGCCGGGGCCGCGTCCTCACCGTCCAGGGCCTCGTCGAGAATGTAGGCAAGTGTCGCCGCACCATCCCGCAGACGGGCGCCGAGCGCCGAGATCACCGAGCGCCCCGCATCGCAGGCGTCCGCCTGGCGGTCGCAGAAACCCGACACGTCGCTGACCGCACCCTGCAGGGCGGTCACCGCCTCACGCGAAGAGACCTCGGTCTCGGGACGGGCGGGGGCGATGGCCTGCGTCTGCGTCTCTGAGCCGGCCGGGCTGGCGGACGGTTCCGGTCCCGACTGCGTGAAGGGCAGCACGAGCAGAACGATCGTGAACCAGAACGCGGCGCGAATGAGGAATCCGATCATGTGTCTCGTCCGTCGTAAAGGCACGGGTCGGTCGCAGCACCCGAGTGGGGTGCCGGCGGTTCCGGACCCTCGCACGGGCGGTTTGAAGGTTCGGTTGTCCCGATCGCGACAATTCGATCGATTTCGGCCATCAGCGGAGAAAGCGCCTCCGACGGATGGATCGTGGCGAGACCGGGGCAGGTTCAGCGTTCCTTAAGGGGCGTCCGGCAACACTCCGGCGCATCGGGGAGGCCGACCGGCGTCTCCGTCCGTTCGATACCGACCGAGACAGATCCGGAAGACGACACCTCGTGAGTGCGATGAAGGCAGACCGGACCCGACGGCGCGAGCAGCCCGAGGAGGAGGAAGCGCCGGGCTTCGCCGGCCAGGTGAAGGCGTCGCTGCGCGCGCATCCGAAAGCCGTGCTCCTGACCGTCGGCGCTCTCGTCTCCGTCGTGACCATTTCGGTGAACGCACTCTACCTGCAGCCTGGAAAGCACCCGGCTCCGCTGTTCGCCGGCGGAAGCGGGGCCAGTACGCCCGCGCCCGCGGCCAATGCCGGCGGCGCCGATGCGATCGACGAACTGGCCCGGTCCGCACAGCAGCGGGAGCGCGAGCCCGCCGCGGCACCCGACAACCTCGTGTCCGCAATCCAGACAGCCCTCAAGTCGCGTGGCATCTACGATGATCCCGTGGACGGCGCCATGGGACCGGCGACGCGAGCGGCGATCGCCGCCTACGAAGAGCAGGCCGGGCTGGAGGTGACGGGCGCCCCGAGTGTCGGTTTGCTCGCCAGCCTCTCGACGCCCGGTACGACGCAGGCGCAGACCCAGGCGCGAAAGGTGCCGACCCCGTCCAAGGCGACGGTGGCGCGCCTCCAGGAGGCGCTGGTCTCCGCCGGCTACGGGCCGATCACGGTGGACGGGATCTACGGGTCGGAAACGGCCGGAGCCATCCGCCGCTACCAGCTCGACCACGGGCTTGCGGTGACGGGATCGGTGTCGGAGCCGCTCCTGGCGCGCTTTGGCCTGGCGGCCGCGGTGCCCGAGGGGTAGCGGTCTGCCTCGTTCACTCGGCGAACAACGGACCGATATCACCCATGCGTCTCACGTCCTCCATGTGGGTTTCCGCCTATCTCCGGCGCTGCCAGGGGGAAGGCGCGTTCGGCACGGTGGTTCGCAAGGGCGCGGAGGGCGCCGGTGCGATCTTCCTCAAGATCAACCGGCTTGACCGCACTTGCGATCTCTACGGGCCGGCGCCGCAGGCCATGTCCGATGCGGACGACGAAGGCTGGGGCGGCCGGCGCTTCGAGTGCCTGATGGCAGGTTGTGAGGAGCACGAGGCGGACGCGAGGATCGCGAAAGAGCGTGGATTTGATCCCGATCTCTGGCTGGTGGAGATCGAGGACCGGCAGGGACGGGCCTTCCTGGACTAGCGGCTGGTCACGCGCGTCCGGGAGTGCCGGACCCCGACCGTCTGCGGGCGCGGCGATCCGGCAGGCTGCCTAGGTCGGGAAGCGGGGCGTGGTGAGCTGCTCCAGCATCGGTCGCGCAAAGAAGAACCCCTGGACGAGCCTAACCCCCAGACCCACCACAGCCTCGAATTCGCCGTAGGTCTCCACGCCGCCACAGATCGGCTGAATGCCGAGATCGCGGAGATAGCGGAGCGCGAAGGCCAACACTTTTTGCTTGATGGGATCGGTATCGACATTGCGCACCATCGCCATGTCGAGCTTGACGAAGTTGGGTTGAAAGCGCGGCAGCAGCTTGAGGCTCGCCTCCGTCGGACCGAAATTGTCGAGCGCGGTCCGGAAGCCCAGCGCCCGATATCCCTCGAAAACGTTGATCGTGTGCTCGACGTCGAGCCAGTGGGTGTCGCGGCATTCGAAGATGATGCGATTCAGCTCCAGGGAAGACGCCTCGGCATCGGCCAACACTTTGGCCAGGCTGTCGGCGAATTCACCGGTCACGCAGGGAATGAAGTTGATCGCGAGGCTGGACCCGGTGTCCGCCAGCCGCAATTGCTGGGCTAGTTCGAACGCGGTCTTGCGGCACTGCTGATCGAAATCGGAGCCAAGTCCGGGACTGACACTCAGAAGAACCGAGGCCGCCGACTCGCCATGCACGCCGCGCACCAGCGCCTCGTGGGCAAACACGCTCTTGTCAATCACGTCGACGATGGGTTGAAAGGCCATCGTCAGGCCCGATTGAAACGCTAAGCCCATGCTGACGCTACTTTGAAAATCGTCCTCTTCCCAGGTCACAGGCTTAAATTCCGTTTTTGAGAAAGTCTAGCGAAGGTGGTCGTATCCTCATGTGCTCGAACGAGTGCATCACTGCCGGATCGAAAGATGGATCGACGAGAAACAAACCGATCAAACACCCTGTTGCTTGCGGCTGGCTTGCAGAGCGCGGCCTTGGAAACTGCGACCGGGCATGAAGACGTGCAAAGCGAGCGTCCGTTCTGGGAGACGAAGACGCTCGACCAGATGACCGCGCAGGAATGGGAATCGCTCTGCGACGGCTGCGCGCGCTGCTGCCTCAACAAGCTGGAGGACTGGGACAGCGGCGAGATCTACTGGACCAACGTCGCCTGCCGTCTGCTGGACGACGGCACCTGCCGCTGCCGCGACTACGAGAACCGAACCGAAACCGTGCCGGACTGCATCCCGCTCGATCCCGAGGCGATCCGCGAACTCACCTGGCTGCCGCCCACGTGCGGCTACCGGCTGGTGGGCGAGGGCAAGCCGCTCTACTGGTGGCATCCGCTCGTGTCCGGCGATCCGGAAACGGTTCACCAGGCCGGCATCTCGGTGCGCGGTCGCACGGTGTCGGAGGACGGGCTGGAGCTGGAGGACCTGGAGAAGTTCCTCGTCGCCTGGCCGGGCGAGGACTGACGCGGGCGTTTCAGCGCAGACGCGTCGCGCCCATGGGCACCGGCCGGTCGACCACTTCCCGCAGAGCGAAACTGGACTGGATGCGGGCCACATGCGGCAGCCGGGACAACTGGCTTTTGTGGATGTGCTCGTAGTCCTCGATGTCGCGTGCCATCACGATGACGAGATAGTCGTCGCCGCCAGCCATCAGGAAACAGCGCACCACCGACGGGCAGGTGACGATCGCTGCCTCGAAGGCCGACAGCGCGTCCTCCGACTGGCTGTCGAGGGTGATGCGGACGATCACGGTGGCCGCCAGACCCAGCTCGCGGACGCCGAGAACGGCCCTGTATCCGGCGATCACGCCGGCATCCTCCAGTGTTCGCTGCCGCCGCGCGACGGCGGTGGGAGAGAGGCCGACACGTTCCGCCAGCTCGACATGGCTGGCCCGCCCGGCCTGCGCCAGGGCGTCGATCAGCTTGAGGTCGAGCCGGTCCAGAGACATGCGTCGGTGGAATCCTTCACTTCGCTCCAGTTTCGCGACGCTATCATGCGATAATCACGGGCGCGAGCCTGTAGAAAGCTCGGATCGACACGCTGGAACTCACTATCTCTCTTCCATCGCAGGACAACCGCGAGAACAGGGGAGAGCGTCATGCGTGTGGGTGTGCCGAAGGAAATCAAGCCGCAGGAATATCGCGTCGGCCTGACGCCGTCGTCCGTGCGGGAGTACGTGGCGGCGGGACACGAGGTGATCGTCGAGGCGGGAGCCGGCGACGGCATCCACGCCGAGGATGCGGCCTACGAAGCGACCGGAGCCCGGATCGTTCCCGACGCCGATACCGTTTTCGCCGAGGCGGACATGATCGTGAAGGTGAAGGAGCCGCAGCCGGTCGAATGGGCCAAGCTGCGGGGCGACCAGATCCTCTACACCTATCTTCATCTTGCGCCCGATCCGGAGCAGACCAAGGGGCTGATCGCCTCCGGCGTGTCGGCCATCGCGTATGAGACGGTGACGGACCGCACCGGTGGCCAGCCGCTCCTGGCGCCGATGAGCGAGGTCGCGGGTCGGCTGTCCATCGAGGCGGCATGTTCGTCGCTTCGCCGCAACAAGGGCGGCCGTGGTCTTCTCATGGGCGGTGTGCCCGGCGTTGCGCCGGCCCGCGTGGTGGTGATCGGCGGCGGTGTCGTCGGCACCCATGCCGCGCGCATGGCGGTGGGGCTCGGTGCGGAGGTGACCATTCTCGACCGGTCGCTGCCGCGTCTCCGCTTCCTCGATGAGTTGTTCCAGGGACGCGTGCGCACGGTCTATTCCACCACGGATGCGCTGGAGAGCGAGGTGATCGCGGCCGACGTGGTGATCGGTGCCGTTCTCGTTCCCGGCGCCGCCGCTCCGAAACTCGTCACCCGGGCGATGCTCAAGGGGATGAAGAAGGGCTCGGTGATCGTCGACGTGGCAATCGACCAGGGCGGCTGCTTCGAAACCTCGCACGCCACCACCCACGAGGACCCGACCTACGAGGTCGAGGGCGTCATCCACTATTGCGTGGCGAACATGCCTGGCGCCGTGCCGATGACCTCGGCCTCCGCCCTCAACCACGCGACGTTGCCATTCGGGCTGGCACTCGCCAACAAGGGCCTCGCTGCCCTTCTTGACGACCCGCACCTGCTTGCCGGCCTGAACGTGCATCGCGGACAGGTCACCAACCGGGCGGTCGCGGCCAGCCTGGATCTTCCCTACGTGGCGCCCGAGGACGCCCTCGCCGCTGACGGGATCGGCAAGGCCGCGTAAGCGTCGCACGCCGGCTGGAAACGGTCGTCCAAACTGCCAAGAGGGAGGGGCCTGCGCCCCTCCCTTTTTTGTTGCACTATGTCGAGACTGGTTTTCGATCTTTGCAGAGGAGCTTCGACTCAGCATGGTATTCCGAGCGCTTCTGATTGCTGCTGTTTTTGCGACGCCAGTTCAGGCAACTGAAATTTTTGGAAGTTTCACGGTCGGACCAAACTGTCAGGGCGAGCGGATCGATATCTCCGAGGAGGATGTTCGGATCGCGGATACTTTTTGTTCGGTTGCTGAGATTGGTCAGAACAGTCTTGGGAATTTTACTGTTAGGGTAGTTAAATGCACTGATGAAGGTCAGCCATCAGGCGAGGGGACGCTCCATGGCCTTGTTAGAGGTGGTGAGCCAGTCGGACTTTCTTGGAACGGTCCGATTATTCCGCTGTACCGGTGCGCTGAGTGAGACTGAGTGAGCAGCTCGTGGTAATTGGACCGGCGGAACGGTTCGTGCGATTGCTTGCAGCCAGTTCTGCGCGGCCCGATCGAGGCCGACCTCAGCGACCCGGATGCCCATGAGTTCCACAGAAGACGCGCCTGGGCGCGCTCCCTTCGACCCGGCTGCCCACGGCTGGGAGCCCTACTCGGACGATGGCTTTATCGGCCTGGTGGGGCCGCTGTGGACCCGACCGGGAGATCCGGCGCCGGACTATGCCTTCCTCGCTGCCGACAAGCACCACAACCGGCGCGGCGTCGTGCAGGGCGGCATGCTGATGACCTTCGCCGACCGGGCGATGGGCATGACCTGCTGGTACAACAACGACCGCAAGCCTCAGGCGACCATCCAGCTCAACGTCCACTTCGTCGATGCCGTGCAGGTCGGCGAGTTCGTCGAGGCGCACTGCCAGGTGGTGCGGCGGACGAAGTCGCTCATCTTCATGCGCGGCACGCTGGTGGTCGGGGATCGCGTCGTGGCCACTCTCGACGGCATATGGAAGGCGGTTGGCAGCGCATCGGGTGTCGCGGCGCCAGCCACCTAGGGCAGGGCGCGATCCGCGCGAGGGTCGCCGGCGTCCGGTGTCGATCAGGCCGGTCGGCTACAGTCAGGCCGGCCGGAATGTCGCCAGCTTGTAGCCGAAGCCGAGGAAAACGGTCCCGGTGACGCCCTTGATCCAGCGCTGGACGCGCTGGCCCCTGGCCACCACCGACAGTCTTGAGAACAGCATCACGATGGCGCTGAACCAGACGACGTTGATCATGGAATGCACGAAGACGAGTACGAAGGCCGACAGGCCCGAGTGATCGTTCAGCGGCATGAAGTGGGGAAACACCGCCAGGTAGAACATCGAGACCTTGGGGTTCAGGCCGTTGGTCAGCAGGCCTTCGACAAACGCCTTGCGCAGGGTGCGCTGGCGCCGTGCAGGCGCTACGTCGTTCGGGAGTTCCACGCCGCGGACGGCGGCGACGATCGCCTTGAGGCCGACCCAGCACAGATAGGCGGCGCCCAGATACTTGACGATCGTGAACGCGGTGGCGGACTGCACGAGAAGGATCGAGATGCCCAGCACCGACAGGGCGCCGTGCACATAGAACGCGGCGAAGAAGCCGGCGATGGTGGCGAACCCGGCGGCGCGGCCGGAGGTGGGCACGGTCCTGGCGATCAACACGCCGTTGGGCCCCGGCGATGTCACGAGCAGCGCCGCGGCGACCCCGAAGGCGAGAATTTCCGACCAGCCCATCGCGTTGCGCTCCCTCGTCCAGTGCCGGCGCCGTCTGTCGGCACGGCTCCACTATCGCACGGAGCGCAGGCGCCGCGAACGGACGCTCGCGCATGGCCGGGCGGATACGCGCCCCGTTGGGCGCATGGCCTCACCAGGCCGCGCGGTAGATCGCCTGCGCATCGGCTCGAGTGACAGGGCGCGGATTGTTCACCAGAAGCCGCGTCTGCTTCATGGCGTCGTCGGCCATCATCTCCAGCGCCTCTTCGGGAATGTCGACGTCGCGCAGCCGGGGCGGCAGGCCGCAGCGGATCGACAGCGCCTGCAGCTCGTCGGCGAAGGCCGCGGCGCGGCCCTGGGTGCCGATCTCGGCAAGCTTCGGGAAGACCAGCGGCGCGATGCCGGCATAGGCCGCTCCGGCCGTCTCGGCGTTGAAGCGCAGGACGTGCGGCAGCACCAGCGCGTTCGAAAGGCCGTGCGGAATGTGGAAGTGGCCGCCGATCGGGTAGGCCAGCGCGTGCACGGCGGCGACCGGAGAATTGGCGAAGGCCTGGCCGGCGAGCATGGAGCCGAGCAGCATGTCGGCGCGGGCGCCGGCGTCGGAACCGGTGTGGACAGCGCGCTCGAGGGCGCCGCCCATCAGCCGCAGCGCCTCGCAGGCGAGCGCCCGGGACACGGGGTTGTTGTTGGCGCTCGCCGAGGCATGGGCCTCGATGGCGTGAACCATGGCATCCACGCCGGTCGCGGCCGTGACGGCCGGGGGCAGCCCGTAGGTCAGTTCTGGGTCCAGCAGCGCCACGTCGGGCACGAGCAGAGGCGAAACCACGCCCAACTTTTCGCTGGTTCCGGTCGTGACGATGGAGATCGGGGTGACCTCTGAGCCGGTGCCGGCCGTGGTCGGGACCAGCATCAGCGGCAGGCGCGGGCCTTTCGCGTTCCCGATGCCGTAGGCCTCTGAGAGGGGCTCGCCGCTTCGGGCGAGCAGCGCCACCAGCTTGGCCGTGTCCAGCGACGAGCCGCCGCCGAACCCGATCACGGCATCCGCACCATGGGCGCGGGCCGCTTCCGTCGCCGCCTGCACCACGGGCTCCGGCGGATCGGCAACCACGTCGGAAAAAATCGTCACCTCGATGCTGGCGGCGGTCAGCGACGCCGCGCAGGAATCGACCAGCCCAACGGTGATCAGCCCCGGATCGGTCACCAGCAACAGGCGCCGCCAGCCGCGCGCTTCCGCAAGCGTGCCGATTTCGGCTGCCTTGCCTGCGCCAAAGACGATCGACCCGACCGTGTTGAAGATGAATGGCGCCGTCATGCTGTTTCCCCACCCGTGCCTGCCGGTTCCCCGATGTCCGGCTTTGCGCGGAGTGTATGGCCAGAACACTGCGGGTATCCAGATGAGAGGGCCCGACGGCTCAGCTTTTCGGGCCATCCGGCAGCCGACATGACCGGCGCAGGCGACCCGGACCGCACCGACAGTGAGCCGGCCGGCGGGAGCCGATTGCCCCCGCCGGTCTGTCGTTCCGCTACTGGGAAGCGAGCACGCCGATCATGTCGTTGACCGCTTTACCCATGCTCATTGCTGCGGCGAAGTCGTAGGTGTTGATGCCCACGAACATTCCGACATCGTGGGCCGGGGCGAACGCCATGTAGACGAACACGCCTTGGGCACCACCGGCCTTCTGAAGGATGGTCGGCCGGTCTGCGGTGCGCTCCATCACGATCCAGCCGAGGCCGACAGCGTCCATTTCGCCGGACTCGTCATAGCCCGCAGCAACCTCGAGCGCGTCGCGCGGGACATAGGCTGCGTGATCGAGAAGCCGCATCTCCGCGTCTTCCGGCGAGAACCGGTCCAGATGCCACTGCATCCAGCGGAGGATGTCGTTGGCGGTTGAGTAAAGCCCGCCCGAACCTTGGGCCAGCTTGCCCGTCGGAATGTCGGGAAGCGGCTCTCCGCCGAATCCATGACCCTGCATGGCGGTAGAGATGTCGTCCGGCAGCGCGAAGCCGGTGTCGGTAAGGCCGGCCGGATCGAGCACGCGCTCCTTCAGGAGTTCCTCGAAGGGTTTGCCACCGGCATTTTCCAGCGCCGCAGCCAGGAGGTCGTAGGCGAAGTTGGAGTAGAGCCCGCTCGTCCCCGGCGCGAACAGCAGTGGCTCGTTCTCCAGACTCGCGATCATCGCTTCCGGGGTTATCGTGGCGTGCGGGTTATCGGCCGGCCCATCTTCGCGCGGCACCTCGCGCGGCAGGCCGCTCGTGTGGGTGGCGATATCGATGAGGCGGATTTCCTTGCCGTCGTGCGAGGGCACGGTGACGTCCCAGTCGAGGTGCGACTGCAGCGTATCCGTCAGCTTCACCGTGCCGTCGGCGGTCATGCTGGCGAGCAGCGCGCCCGTGAAAACCTTTGAAATGGAGCCGATCCGCAGCGGCGTGTCGCCGGTTGGCTCCATGCCGCTGCCCTCGCGGAGTTCGCCGAAGCCGGCCACGGCCGTTTCGCCATTGCGCACGGCGCCAAGAACGAGGCCGGGAACGCCCATTTCCAGGTACATCACCGCGCCGGTGAAATCGACGATCTCCGACAGGAACGGGTCCTCGGCTTTTGCCGGAGCCGATGCTGCCAGCATTGCAGCGGCTGTTGCCCAGATTAACGGTTTCATCGCGATGCACATCCTCTCTGCGCTGGCCCGGGCGACTGTCGGTGTTATGAAGAGAAGGCTTCGGTCAGCCGTATTCGGGCGAGGTCTGAAAGGACTTGGTGGGATCAGGTTTCGGCAGTCAAGGAAGACACGTTGATTAGTCGTTCTTTTCCATTCATTTCCAAGTTTGGATGTTTCGAATCGCCGCGGCGCAACGACAATGTGCCGGCGATACAGCGTGGATTGCAGAAAGATTGGATTCGCACCGTGACCGGACAGACGGATTCTAGGGGACGGCTCCTGGCTGCTGTCGGTCTCTCCGTCGTTGCCCTGGCCGGTGCCACTCCCGCCGACGCGCAGGTCGCGGCCGAGATCGAGCGGGCCCTCAGCACGCCCAACACCGTAATCGAACGGTTTACCCCTGCGCCTAAGCGCGGCTCGTTCAATGCCGTCGTGCGGGACGAACGCCAGCTGGTTCCCATCGAAAAGGCTCGGCAGATCCGGTTTACGCTTCGCTCGGTCACGGTGGAGGGGGCATTTATCCTCACGCCCGAGCAACTCGCCGCGACCTGGAGCGATCAACTCGGCGACATTGTCAGCCTTGCCGACCTCTATGACATTGCCGATGCGATGGAGGCGATGTTCCTCGACGCCGGCTATTACGCCCAGGTGGTGGTGCCGGAGCAGGAGCTGTCATCCGGCAACATTCGCATCTTCATCTACGAATCCTACATTCGTGACCTGACAGTTCGGTCCGACGTTCCGGGCATGCGGGAGCGGCTGGCGCCCTATATCGACCGGATCACGGCCATGCGGCCGATCCGCGTCAAGGACCTGGAACGCCAGCTTCTTCTGATGAGCGACCTTGCCGGCATCACCATCAACGGCGTCGTGACGCGGCCGAAGGAAGCCAACGGCGGCGGCAGCCTGGACCTGGAAATCACCTTCACGCGGGCGTCGGGCAAGATCACGCTCGATAACCTTGGCGACGACAGTGCCGGGCCGCTGGAACTATCCGGGCAACTGACGTTCAACGACGTCTTCGGGCTCTTCGAGTCGACTAACATGGTTGGGCTCACCATTCCCGACCAGCCGAAGGAGCTGCTTTTCTTCCAGATCGGACAGGACATCCCGGTCGGTACCCACGGCCTGCACGTGGGCTATACGCTGACGGCCCTGACGTCAGAGCCCAACGATCCGCAGCCGATCGACATCGATGTCGGGGTCACCCAGTTGTCCCTGTTCGGGCGCTACCCGCTGATACGAACCATCGACCGCAGCCTGTTTGCCGGGGTGGGCTTCGAGGCGCGCGACAACGACGTCGATATCATGGGGCAGCCAATCCTGCGCAGCCGTGCCCGCTGGATCTCGGCTTCGCTCGATCTGGAGCAGGCGCTGCCGCGTGGTGTTGCCAAGGTCGGAGCCGCGTTCAACCAGGGTATAAACGGTCTTGGTTCCGATGGCGGCAATGATCCGCTTTCCGGTCGTCCCGGTGTACCCCAGGACTACCGGTTCGTGTCCGGTACTCTCGACGTGTCCCAGGCGCTCTGGGAGCGTGCGGCGCTCAGGCTGCGGGGATTGGGCCAGTACACCGCCGATCCGCTGCCGGCGGCTGCCCAGATGAGTCTCGGCGGTGATCCCTTCGGTCAGGCATTCGACGGCTCGAGCCTTTCCGGCGACAGCGGAGTGGCTGGCATCGTGGAGATCAACCAGGGGGTCGATCTCAAGGTCGACTGGATCGACAGCTCCGCGCTTTTCGTCTTCGCCGACTACGGCCAACTCTGGAACCACGACGTGGCGGTGGACTACACGGAGGCGGATCTGGGATCGGCCGGGTTCGGCGTGCGAGGACGGGTGGGGGATACGCTGCAAGGGCAACTCCTGCTCGCCATCCCCTGGAAGGTCGATGACGACATTGACGACCCGGGCACGCGCGTCTTCTTCAAGCTTGCCGCGGACTTCTGACCGTCAAACCGGGGCTTCGGACGCGCACGTGCAAAGTCCGCCTTCCAGTCTTTTCCAATGTCTCCGATTGGGGGGCGGAAAGGGCAGCGCTAGGGTTCGCTCACACTGGGGCGGCGGGATGCCACGCGACGGTGCGTCAGGACAACGAAGGAGTAGCGCCATGCGGATCGATCGGCTTGGAGTGACGATTGCGGGGGGCGTCCTGCTGGCCACCGGACTGCTTTCGGGCGGATTTTCCGGCTCGCGCGCGATGGCGGAGGATCTTCTGCCACCTCCCATGCAGCCGGGAACGGTCATCTCGGAGGGGCAGATCGAGGATGCGATCGCCGCAGTCGACGGGATAGCCCAGGACATCATGCGCCGGTCCGGCATTCCCGGCATGGCGGTGGTGGTCGTCCGGGATGGGGAGACCGTGTTCGCCAAGGGCTACGGCGTGCGCAAGGTCGGCGAGGAAGCGGCGGTCGATGCCGACACCGTCTTCCAGCTCGCCTCGCTCTCCAAGTCGGTCAGCGGCACGGTGGTGGCGCACGCGGTCGGCGAGGGCCTGGTCACCTGGGACACCCCGCTGGTCGAACACCTGCCCTGGTTCGAGCTTTCCGAGCCGTGGGTCGGCGACCACGTCACGATCGGTGACATGTTCTCTCACCGCTCGGGCCTGCCGGCCCATGCCGGCGACCATCTTGAGGATATCGGCTTCGATCGCCAGGAAATCCTGGAACGGCTGCGCTTCGTGCCGCTCAACAGCTTCCGCAACACCTACGCCTATACCAATTTCGGCCTGACCGCTGGCGGCGAGGCGGTTGCGGCGGCGGCAGGCACGGACTGGGCGAGCCTGGCGGAGGAGACGGTCTTCAAGCCGCTGGGCATGAACGCGACCAGCTACCGGTTCGACGATTTCGTCGCGCGTGAGAACCGCGCCCTCGGCCATTCCAAGGTCGGTGACGCGTGGCAGCCAAAGTATGTGCGTCAGCCCGACGCCCAGGCCCCGGCCGGCGGCGTCAGCGCATCGGCCAACGACTTCGGTAAATGGCTCGCGATGGTCGTGGCGGAAGGCGGCGATCTCATCCCGCAGGAGGCGCTTCTGCCGGCGATCCAGTCGCAGATGATCTCGGGGGCCATGCCGTCGCCCGCGGCCCGTCCGGGCCTCTACGGCTTCGGGTTCGGCACCGGTGTCGACGCCTCCGGCCGGGTCTCGATCAGCCACTCCGGGGCCTTCGCCATGGGGACCGGCACCCACTTCGCGCTGCTGCCGCTGGACGGCGTGGCCATCGGCGTTCTCACGAACGCCTCGCCGGTCGGGGCGGCGGAGGCCGTCGGCCACACGTTCATCGATCTGGTCGAGTTCGGTGAGCAGGAGAGGGACTGGTACGCGGCTTATGCTCCGCGGATGGAAGCGCTTTCCGCGCCGGTGGGTGAGCTTGTCGGTGCAACGCCGCCGACCGACCCGAGCGGGCCGGGCATGGACGATCAGCTGCTCGGCACCTTCGAGAACGACTATTACGGGCCCATCGAGATCGCCGATGACGGCAACAGCCTTGTGGTCAAGCTCGGCCCGAAGCCGATGGTCTATCCGCTGACCCACTGGGATGGACGCACCTACGTCTTCGAGCCGCGCGACGAGAACAATCCCGACGGATCGATCTCCAAGCTCACCTTCTCACCGGCGGAGCCTCGCGCGTTGGCGACCGAGGTCACCGTCGAGTTTCTGAACAGCAACGGTCTGGGAACCTTCACGCGGAACTGAACCGGTCCGGCTGCGCACGCGCCCGGCCGGAAGGTGCCCGAGGCTTCCCATCCATGGGCGACGGGACCGGCCCGACGTCCGGTGCCCCCGCAGTTGGAGACGATGTCATGACGGTCGAACTTGCAGCGAACTGGATCGGGCGGAGCGTGGTAGCCGCCGGCTGTGTCGCCGGGCTCCTGGCGCTGGCACCCGCGACGCCGGCGCGGGCCTTCAATGTCGGTCCCCCGGATACCAGCTCGATCGGCACCATCACCGACGAGCAGATCGACACGGCCATCGGCCGGCTGGACGAGATCGTTGCCGATGTCATGGAGCGATCCGGCGTGCCGGGCATCGCCGTGGCGGTCGTCCGGGACGGAGCGACGGTCTTCGCCAAGGGATACGGGGTGCGCCGCGCGGACGGCACCGCGCCGGTCGATGCCGATACGGTGTTCCAGCTCGCCTCGATATCAAAGTCGATCAGTGCAAGCGTGGTGGCGCACGAGATCGGCGAGGGGCGGGTGGCCTGGGACACTCCCATCGTCGAGCATCTGCCCTGGTTCGAGCTCTCCAGCCCGTCCGTCACGGCCGATGTCACCGTCGGCGACATGTTCGCCCATCGCTCCGGCCTTCCCGGACAGGCTGGCGATCTGCTGGAATCGATCGGCTTCGATCGGCGCGAGATTATCGAACGGCTTCGGCTGCTGCCGCTGTCCAGCTTCCGGGACACCTATGCCTATGCCAATTTCGGACTGACGACGGGTGGCGAGGCGGTCGCCGAAGCGGCCGGCATGGAGTGGGCCAATCTGGCAGAGGCGGTGATCTTCGAGCCGCTCGGCATGACGTCCACGAGCGCCCGGTTCGCCGATTTCGAGGCTCGCGAAAACCGGGCTGATGGTCACATCCTGCTCGATGGCGCCTATCGGCCCGAGCTTGTCCGCCATCCGGATCCCCAGGCGCCGGCCGGAGGCGTGTCGTCGTCCGTCAATGATATGGCGCGGTGGATGGCAATGCTCCTCCAGGGCGGGGAGTTTGACGGACGGCAGATCGTTGCGTCCGAGCCGCTGACCCAAGCCATGCAGCCCCAGATCGTCAGCGCGCCGGCTCCCACCATCGAGGGCCGGCCGCGCTTCTACGGCTTCGGCTTCAGCCAGTCGATCTCGTCGAGCGGGCGAATTCTGATCGGCCATTCCGGCGCTTTTTCCACAGGGGCGGGTACTACCTTCTCGATCATTCCGTCGGCCAATGTCGGCATCGTCGTGCTCGCCAACACCGCGCCCAACGGGGCGTCAGAAGCGGTCGTCCGACAGTTCGAGGACCTGGTTCAGACCGGAGAGGTCGAACGCGACTGGTACGCGCTGTTCAACGGCCTGTTCGATCGGATGCTGAGCCCCGAGGGTTCGCTGGTGGGCGAGGCGCCGCCGTCGGATCCGGCGCCGTCCGCTGGTGCGGCCGTGCTCGCCGGAACCTACAATAACCCCTACTACGGACCTGCGGAGGTCGTGGAAAAGGATGGCGGGCTGGTGCTGACGATCGGTCCGGCCGCGGTCCCGTTCCCCCTCGATCACTGGGAGGGGAATGTCTTCGCGGTCGACCCCGACGTGTACCAGGGACCGCCCGGCTCGCGCTCGCCGGTCGCGTTCACAGTCGAAGACGGGCGCGCGCGGTCGATGACCATCGAGGCCTACGACCGGCTGGGCTTCGGCACCTTCACTCGGAACTGAGCCGGCGGGCCGGCGAGAAATCGGCCAGGGGGCGGAGAAACGGCCATGTCGACTTTCGCTGAAACCGGGCGCACGTCCAGACTGGCACGGTCCGTTGCAATGGGCGCGGTCCTGCTCGCCGTGGCCGTGAGCCCGGCGATCGCCGCGAGCGGAGAGCGGGCCTGCGGCAGCGGCGAAGCCCCCATCGGCGGCAACTGCCGGCCGGTTGCCGAGATCGCCGATGAGGTTCGCGCCATCGTTGAAGAGGGAGTTGCCGACCTGGCCCTCTCGGCCGCGCTGATCGAGGTGCGGATCGGCGACGTCGAGGTGATCAGCGAAGCCTTCGGCACGTCGATGACGGGCATCCCCGCCACCACCGACATGCACTTCCGCAATGGCGCCGTTGCCATCGCCTATCTGTCGACGGTGCTGCTGCGCATGCAGGAAGACGGGCTGCTCACGCTCGAAGACCGGTTGTCCAAGTGGTTCCCGGACTACCCGAAGGCCGACGAGATCACGCTGGAAATGCTGATCACCTCGACGTCGGGCTACGCCGATTACGTGAACCTCGACTACCTGCCGCTCTACGAAGATCCGTTTCGCCAGTTCAGTCCGGACGACCTCATCGCCATCGCGTTCGGCCGGGACATGGCCTGCGATCCGGGCCGCTGCTTCAACTATGCCCACACCAACTTCGTGATCCTCGGCGAAGTGTTGAGCCAGGTCGCAGGCGAGCCGCTCGAGGCGTTGATCGCCGACTATGTTCTCGAACCGCTCGGTCTGGAGAATACGCGGAGCGAGCACACGGCGGTCATCCAGGAGCCAGTGTTGCACGCCTTCACCACCGAGCGCGGCGTGTTCGAGGATTCCACCTACTGGAATCCGTCCTGGACGCTGGCGCGGGGCGCCGTGATGACCACCGACCTGGCCGACCTCATGGCCTCGGCCATTGCAATCGGCACGGGAAGCCTGTTGAGCAATCAGTCGTTTGCCGCTCTGATCGCCCCGGGCAAGGACGACATCCGGCAGCTGGCGGACGGGGTGCATTACGGCATGGGCGTCGTCGTCGTCCACCGATGGATCCTGCAGACGCCATCCTTCGCCGGCTACGCGGCTACCATGGCCTACCATCCAGACAGCAACATCGCCCTCGGGCTCGTCACGACAGACGGGGCTGGCACGCCGGAAGCGCCCCGGCCGACAGACGCGCTCTTCGCTGAGCTCAGCGCCTATCTCGTGCCTGGCGAAGAGACCGGCCTGCGCCAGTAACCTGCGCCGTATTCCCTTATGCAGGGCAAGGAAAAGGCCGCGTCCCGTCTCGGGAACGCGGCCTCCGGGTTGCGAGGATCCCCGGTGCACCGCTTGGCACTCGGGCAGCGCCGCGCCCTTAGTTGTGGTCGTGCGTCTCGTGCCCGTGCGAGCCGTTGCCGTGGCCATTCATCTTCGGGCCGGGCGCGCCGGGAGGCGACACCGCAAGATCGATGTCCACCGAGCCGGCCTTTTCGAAGGTCAGCGTGAGCGGAACGGTCTTGCCGGTAACGATCTGCTCCTTGAGATCCATCAGCATCACGTGGTTGCCGCCAGGCGCGAGCGTTGCCGTGTCACCGGGGCTGATCTCGATGCCGCCCTTGATCTGGCGCATCTTCATCACGCCGTCGTCCATGGTCATGGTGTGCAGTTCGACCCGTCCGGCAACCGGCGAGGCCGCGCCGATCAGAGTGTCGGCCTCGGTCCCCTCGTTGACGATGATCAGGAAGGCGCCGCCAGCGGCCGCGCCCGGCGGCGTTGCCCGGGTCCAGGGATGCTCGATTTCCAGCGCACCGACCTTGTAGTCGTGAGCGTGGGCAGACAACGGGGCAAGGGCGAGGGTGAGAGCTGCGGCAGTGGCCGCCATGAAGGTGCGCATGGGAATCTCCTCTGAGCGCTGAATGGCATTCGGCCACCACGCGGAGTGCGGACAGCCGATCGGTGTCAGGCAGGCGCAGCAAAGCGAGGAGGAGCACGGGCTTCCGGGATCAGGCGCGAAAGGCGCGGAATGGCGCGGGGCGCGGGCGCCGTGACAACCCGGCTGCCGATTTGCCCGCCAGGAGACCCTAACCAGGATGCGGACGGCACGAGGGCGCCCGCTCCGAAGCAGGCGAGGCGGCAGGGTACCGTGCAGCAGGACTGGTGCCTGTCCTCCGTGCGGTCATCGGAGACCGGCAGCGAATTGCCCGAACACAGCAGCACCGCATCCGGTCCGGCATCTGCCATCGACGCGTTGGCAACGGAGCCGCTCAGGGCCTGCAGGACGACGAAATAGGTGAGCAGGGCGGCAATCGCCCTGCCCAGTCCCCGGTCCGCCATCAGCAGTCTTATCGTCCGCATGGTGCCTTGTTAGCGCAGACATCCGGTCGAGACCATCGGTCCATGCTGCGCCATCGTGTCCGGCCGGCCGGTTGCCCCGGAGTGGCTAGTCTGCCAGAAATCGGAGCAATGGGGGTGCAATCCGCCCGCTGCTGCAGGGCAGGTGGATACGGCTCGCCACACGATCTCTCGTGCTTTCCCGTTCCTGGATGTCGATCTTCCCATGCGCAGTTTTCTTGTTGCCTTCCTTGTCGCCCTTTTCCTGTCGGCGGGCAGTGCGTCCGCCCAGCTCGGCATACCGCTTCCCAGCGGTTCGAGCGGAGACACGGCGGAAAGCAGCCAGGACGGCTCGGCGGAGACCGGCTCCGCTGAAGGGGGCGGAGAGGAAGCCGGCGGTACTGTCGACACCCTCATCCGCATTCTCGAGGACGACCAGGCGCGGGCGGAGCTGATCGCGCGTCTTAAGGAGAATGCGGGAGAGGCTGCCGCGGCGGCGCCGGCTGCGGCGGAGGCCACCAAGGAAGACTTCGGGCCCGCCCGGCTGGCGGCCGAATATACGCGCTCCCTCGCCAAGCAAGCCACGACCGTGGTCTCCGCCTTTGGCAAGGCCGGTTCCGATCTCAGAGCAGCTCTCAGTGATGCGGAGACCATCGATCTGGCCCGCGTCGGTAAGACGGTGCTCAATCTCTGTCTGTCGATCGCCGTGGTCTTCGGGACGTTCTTCGTGTTGCGGCTCTTCGCCCGGGGGGTTCTCGGGATGCTGGCGCGGCGCGCCGCGGGCAAGGGCTGGCTATCGCGGATGATGTCCGTGATTCCGGCGTTCTTGATTGAGGCCATCACCGTTCTGCTTGCCTGGGTGGCCGGCTACGTCTTCTCGCTGATCATCGGCGCCCGCGGCGAGATGAGCATCTACCAGACGCTGTTCCTGAACGCTTTCGTTGTCATCGAGGCGATCAAGCTGGTGGCCCGGCTTCTGCTGTCGCCCAGCCATCCGCCGCTGCGGTTCATTCCGTTCGGCGACACGGGTGCCGCCTACTGGTATTTTTGGCTGTCACGGGTGATTAGCCTGGTCGGCTACGGTCTCCTGTTCGTTGTGCCCGTCTCGGCTGCCGAACTCACTCCGCGCTTCGCCGAACTGATCAAGGATCTGGTGGTCCTGACCGCGGTGGTCATGACGATCCTGATCATCCTGCAGAACAAGACCCGGGTCCGCTCCTTCCTGCATCGGCGCCTGGACGCCGGGAAGACGGACGTTCTTGGCCGGGTGTTCGCCTTCGTCGGCAACCACTGGCACCAGATCTCGATCCTCTATCTCGTTGTCTTCTTCGTCCTGTGGGTCGTGAACCCGGTCGAGGCGCTGCCGTTCATGCTGGGCGCTACGGCAGACTCCCTGATCGCCATCGTGATTGGCGTTCTGGTCATCGCCTTCATTTCCAAGGCCATCGCCCTGGGTCTGAAGTTGCCGGATGACGTGAAGGAACGGCTGCCGCTGCTTGAAACGCGGCTGAACGCCTTCGTGCCGACCGTTCTCAAGGTCGTGCGCATCGTCGTGCTGGTTGGCGTGCTGCTGGCCATCGCGGATGCCTGGGACCTGCTGGAGGTCTTCGACTGGATCATTTCCGAGGACGGTCAGGGCTTCATCGGGACCATCCTGTCCGTGGCCATCGTGCTGGCGATCGGTGGCGGCATCTATCTCGCCGTGACCTCGTGGATCGAGTACCGGCTCAATCCGTCCTACGGCAAGGCGCCGACGGCCCGCGAGACGACGCTCCTGTCGCTGCTCAAGAACGCCTTCACCATCATCCTCTCGGTGATCGTGTTCATGCTGGTCCTGTCGGAGATCGGCGTGAACATCGGCCCGCTCCTGGCCTCCGTCGGTGTGCTCTCGCTGGCCTTCTCCTTCGGTGCGCAGAAGATGGTGCAGGACGTGGTCACCGGCGTGTTCATCCAGTTCGAGAACGCGATGAACACCGGCGACGTGGTCTCGGCCGGCGGAATCACCGGCGTGGTGGAAAAGCTGTCGATCCGGTCGGTGTCGCTGCGCTCGCTCGACGGCACGCTGCACATCGTGCCGTTCTCGTCGGTCGACGCCGTCTCGAACTTCATGAAGGGCTTCTCCTTCCACGTCGCCGAGGTGGGCGTCGCCTATCGGGAGTCCATCCCGGAAGTGAAGCAGGCCATGTTCGAGGCCTTCGAGAAGCTGAAGGAGACCGAGCACGCGGCCTCCATCATCGGCGAGCTGGAGATGCACGGCGTGACCCAGTTCGCGGATTCCTCCATCGTCGTGCGCGCGCGCATCAAGACCCCGCCCGGCAGCCAGTGGGCGGTGGGCCGCGCCTACAACGAGATCATCAAGGAGGTCTTCGACGCGCACGGCATCGAGATCCCGTTCCCGCACGTTACGCTCTACATGGGCGAAGACAAGCAGGGCAACGCGCCGCCGATGCGGGTGATCAACGAGAAGGACGGCGACCAGAAGAGGGTCGAGGCGCCGAAGCCCGCACTGAGCGAGGCGTCGGAGCCCGATACAACTCCGCCGGCGCAGGACGCCCCGCTCGACGACGGCGGCGACGGGCGCTGAACCTGCGGGTCGCCGCGACGGAGAGAGGCGGGCATGGTCCACCTTGTCGCCCTCTCCGGCCTGCCTGGCGTCGGAAAGACGACGATCGCCCGCGCGCTCGCTGGGGCTATCGGTGGCGCCCACCTGCGCATCGACAGCCTGGAAACCGCGCTGAAGCGGTCGAGCCTGAGGATCGATCCGGCCGAGGACGCGGGCTACGTGGCGGCCGCGGCGATCGCGCGGGACAATCTCGGCATCGGCCTTGATGTGGTGGCCGATGCGGTGAACCCGGTTGGCCGGTCCCGACAGCTTTGGGCCGACACGGCCGCCGCCACCGGGGCGGTCCTCCTCAACGTGGAGATCGTCTGTTCGGACCCGGGCGAGCATCGTCGCCGGGTGGAGGCGCCCCGTTCCGATCTGCCTGGGCTTGAAGTGCCCGACTGGGGAGCCGTGTGCTCAAGGCACTATGAGGCATGGGAAAGCGAGCCAGTCACCCTGGACACCGCACATCTGACGGTCGAGGCGTGCGTCGCAGCCCTGCGTGACGCGATGGGCCACCGGGGCTGAACCCGGCGACCGATCATCACGTGCAAAAAGCACGCGCAGCCCCTGACCCGGTGGCTCAGAACGCCGAGCTCAGCATCTTGACCGCGGTGATTGCCAGGAAGACGGCAAAGGCCAGCTTCAGGTAGCGCTGGTTCAGGCTGTGAGCCAGGCCGGCTCCGATCGGCGCGCAGAGGAAGGTGACCGGGAAGATGACGATGGCGGCCGGTACGCTGACATAGCCGAGCGACAGGGGCGGCCGTCCGTCAACCTCCATTCCCGACCAGATGAAGCCCAGCACGCCTGGCACGGCGATCAGGAGGCCGATGGCCGCCGCCGTTCCGACCGCCTTGTGAATCGGGAAGGAGAAGGCCGACAGGGTGGGGACCGACAGCGTGCCGCCGCCGATGCCCATCAGCGAGGAGAAGAAGCCGATCACCAAGGCGATGGCGCGGTTGACCAGGGAGCTCTTCGGCAGGGCGTCGCTGATCACCAGCGTCTTCGGAATGGCCATGTTGATGGACACCGCAAGCGCGATGAAGCCGAAGATCAGCAATAGGCCTTCGCCGTCGATGACCTTCGACAGGATGCCGCCCACCAGCGCGCCGACGGCCACGGCGGGCCCCCAGAGCTTCAGCAGAGACTTGTCGACGGCGCCGCGCTTGTTGTGGGCGCGCATGGACGAGATCGAGGTGGGAATGATGGTGATCAGAGAGGTCGCCACCGCGATCGGCATGGCGATCTCCGGTGCGAAGTGCAGCGTCGTCATGATCCAGAACAGCACCGGCACGATGACGATGCCACCGCCGACGCCGAGCAGTCCGGCCAGGATGCCGGCCACCACGCCGGTGGCGATCAGACCGAGCGCGAGCTGGATCAGGAGGCTGGTGGAATATCCGTCGAACGTCATGGTGGCCTTCTGGTCTGGGTCCGCCGGTCGGCGGGCGCCGCCAAGCATCCGCGAAAGTTCGGTGCATCGCCTGGGCGGGAGGAAACGGGTCGCGACAGGCGGGCATCGCGGCCAATGAGGAAGCGGCGGCCGAGCAAGCCGCCCGCCTTCAGCTAGCAAGAATCGATATTTCGGGAAAGGGCGCAGCAACGTCGGGCCCACGTCGCCGGCCTGTGCGCAAAACTTATGCCCCGGTGCGCGCTTCGAATTTGGGGGGGTGCCCGGGCAGCCCGTATGGTCTGCCGGGGTCGGGAAAGCCGGTGTCGCCCGGACTGTGTCCGGCGTTCACGACCCGGTCGCCAACCAGGAGTTTCCCGATGAGCAAAACCGCGCTTGTGGTTAGCGCCCACTCCGCCGATTTCGTTTGGCGGTGCGGTGGCGCGATCGCCCTTCACCAGACCCAGGGCTACGACGTCACGGTGGTCTGCCTCTCCTACGGTGAGCGCGGCGAGAGCGCGAAACTGTGGAAGCAGGAGGGGATGACGCTCGGCAAGGTGAAGGCCGAGCGGCAGCGCGAAGCGGAGAACGCGGCGAAGGCGCTGGACGCGCACGACATCCGCTTCTTCGATGTCGGCGACTACCCGCTCGACCTGGGGCGTGAGACCCAGGAGCGGATGGTCGACGTCATCCGGAAGGTCCAGCCGGCCTTCATGATGAGCCACTCCAAGTGGGACCCGTACAACACGGACCACATGTACACGACGGACTTCACGCTCACCTGCCGGATGATCGCCCAGGCCTGGGGTCACAAGCCCGGAGAGAAGGTGCTCGGCGCCCCGCAGCTCTACCTGTTCGAGCCGCACCAGACCGAGCAGATGGAATGGAAGCCCGACACGATCCTCGACATCACCGATGTCTGGGAGAAGAAGTGGGCGGCGATCCAGTGCATGCAGGGCCAGGAGCATCTCTGGCACTTCTACAAGAACGTTGCCGAGAACCGCGCCAACCACTTCCGCCGCAACTCCGGTGGCCAGGCGGGCGGGCGCGCGGCGCAGTATGCCGAGGCCTTCCAGTCGGTCTTCCCGCGTACCGTGGACACGCTGTGATGGCCGGCTCGACGACACACGCGGGTATCATCGTCCAGTCCATCGAACGCGCCGACCAGGCGGCGATCGACGGGCTTGGCGAATGCGGCGTGGCGACCGTCCACGAGGCGCAGGGCCGCAAGGGCCTGCTCGCTGCCTACATGCGCCCGATCTATTCCGGAGCGCGGCTCGCTGCCTCCGCCGTGACGATCTCGGCGCCGCCCTGTGACAACTGGATGGTCCACGTCGCCATCGAGCAGCTCAAGGCCGGCGACATCCTTGTCCTCGCGCCGACGTCGCCGTCCGATGCCGGATATTTCGGTGACCTGCTGGCGACATCGGCCAAGGTGCGCGGCTGCAGAGGGCTGGTGATCGATGCCGGCGTGCGCGACACCCGCGACCTGACCGAAATGGAGTTTCCGGTCTGGTCGAAGGCGGTCTTTGCTCAGGGGACGGTCAAGGAGACGCTCGGTTCGGTCAATGTGCCCGTCGTCTGCGCTGGCGAACTGGTCAATCCGGGCGACGTGATCGTTGCCGACGACGACGGCGTCTGCGTGGTTCGCCGCGAAGAGGCGGCCGAGGTGCTTGAGAAGGCGAAAGCACGCGAGGCGAACGAGGCCGAGAAGCGGGCCCGTTTCGAAGCTGGCGAGCTTGGCCTCGATATCTACGGCATGCGGGAGAAGCTCGCCGCCAAGGGCCTGAAATACATCTGAGGCAACGATGACCGAGACCGGCGTGGCCTGCATGTGGATGCGGGGCGGAACCTCCAAGGGCGGCTACTTCCTGAAGGACGACCTGCCGGTCGATCCCGCGGAGCGCGACCGGTTTTTGCTGCGGGCGATGGGCTCGCCGGACGACCGGCAGATCGACGGGATGGGCGGCGCCGATCCGCTCACCTCCAAGGTTGCGGTGGTCTCGAAGTCGGAGCGCGACGGCGTCGACGTGGACTATCTGTTCCTGCAGGTGTTCGTGGATCAGGCGCTGGTGTCCGACAGCCAGAATTGCGGCAACATCCTCGCCGGCGTCGGGCCGTTTGCCATCGAGCGCGGCCTGGTCGAGGCGGGCAACGGGCGAACCGACGTCCGCATCTTCATGGAGAACACCGGACAGATCGCGGTCGCCACGGTGGAAACGCCGGTCGGCCGCGTCCGCTACGACGGCGAGTCCCGCATCGACGGCGTTCCGGGCACCGCGGCGCCGATCCCCATCGTCTTCCAGGATACGGCCGGCTCCACCTGCGGGGCGCTGCTGCCCACCGGCAATGCGGTGGACACGGTCGAGGGCGTCGAGGTGACGCTCATCGACAACGGCATGCCGTGCGTCATCCTCGCCGCCGCTGATTTCGGCCTTTCCGGCGACGAGACGCCGACCGAACTGGAGGCCAACGCCGATCTCCGCGCCCGTGTGGAAAAGATCCGGCTGGCGGTCGGCCCGATGATGAACCTGGGCGACGTCACGGAGAAGTCAGTGCCGAAGATGACGCTGGTCTCGCCGGCGAAGGACGGCGGTTGCATCTCCACCCGCACCTTCATTCCGCATCGCGCCCACAAGGCGATCGGCGTGCTCGGCGCGGTATCGGTCGGTACAGCCTGCCTGCTGGACGACGGTGCCGCCGCGCGCATCACCAGCGTGCCGGACGGCCGGGAAAAGGCGCTCTCCATCGAGCACCCGACCGGCGAGTTCACCGTGATCGCGACGCTGGACGATGCCGGCCAGGTCAAGTCCGCCGGCGTGCTGCGCACCGCTCGCAAGCTCATGGACGGGGTGGTGTTTGGCTAAGCGACCGCAGGAAAAGTGGGAACCGGTTTTCCGGTCGCGAGTGCGGCTGGAAAATCACTCTTCGCTCACACCAGGTGCGCTGCCGCGCGCGCCGGATCTACATGCCACGCGACAGAATCGGCGAGCGCCACTAGGCTGCAGCGCTTCCGCTTGCTGCGACCGTCGAGGCCATGCGCGACTATCCCAACATCCGCCATATCCGGCTGATCGATGCCGCAGTTCGCCTCGGCTCGCTGTCGCGGGCAGCCGATGCCGTGGGAATTTCGCAGCCGGCGGCTTCCCAGGCGCTGGCGCGGCTGGAGCGGCTTTTCGGTGGCAAGCTCCTGGAGCGTGATGGGGCGGGGGCGAAGGCAACACCGCGGGGGGCGGTGGTGGCGCGGCGCTCGAAGCGGGCGCTTTCGCTGCTGAAGTCGGGCCATGCCCGGCTCGCCCGTCTGGCGAAGGGCGGTAGCAGGGCGGCTGATCTTGCCGAGCCACAGACCTCCATGACCCATCTCAGGGCGCTTTCGGCCTTTGCGGAGACCGGCAGCTTTTCCGCTGCTTCGCGCCGACTCGGGCTGACGGAGCCCTCGGTGCAGCGGGCGGCTCGGGAGCTGGAGCAGATCGCTGCCGTGGCGCTGTTCGACGGGGCGGGGCGGCATCTCGTTCTGTCGCCGGCGGGGCGGCTCCTGGGGCGCCATGCCCACCTTGTCCTCAAGGAGATCGACGCCGCCTGGGATGAGATCCGCGAGCTCGAGGGCGCCTATGACGGGCGGGTGATGGTGGCGACGCTGCCGCTGGTGCGCACCCGGATCATTCCGACGGCCGTGGTGGCGCTCACGGAGAAACGGCCCCAGGCCGACATCGAGATCGTCGACGGTCCCTACGACACACTGGTCCAGGATCTCGCCAATGGCCGGGTCGACATGCTCGTCGGGGCGCTGCGCGAGGATCTTCCCCGGCGCGATCTCGCCCAGGAGCCGCTCTTCACCGACGATCTTTCGGTGGTCGCCCGAGCCGGGCATCCACTGGCCCGCAAACGGCTGACTCCGGCCATGCTCGGCCGCTTTCCCTGGGTGTTGCCGCGGGAAGGCACGCCGAGCCGGACGATGTTCGAGCGGCTTGCGAAGGGGTTCGATGCCGGTTGGAACGGGGTCGGGATCGTGGAAACCGGGTCGCTGGTGGCGCTGCGCGGCATCCTCATGCAGTCGGACCGGCTGACCATCCTGTCGCGCCGGCAGATTCTCTTCGAGGAGGAGGCGGGCTTCCTGACGGTATTGCCGTTTCGACTGTACGAGACCGGTCGGCCGATCGGGATCACCACGCGCGCCGACTGGGAACCGACGGCGCTGCAGGCCGACTTTCTGTCCGCACTGCGCCACGCGGTGGCCGAGGAGGGCGGGGGGTCGCGGGGGCGGAAAGGCGGCCGGGATGGCTGACGATCTAACTGCCCTCGCGGCCCGCACCCAGGAGATCTACGAGAAGAACGCCGCCCGCTTCGATGCCGAACGCCCACGCGGCCTGATCGAGCGCGCCTGGCTTGACCGGTTCCTGGACGGTCTGCCGCTGGGCGCCGCAATCCTCGACCTGGGCTGCGGCACCGGCGATCCCATCGCCCATTTCATCGCCGCGCGCGGATACGGGGTGGTCGGCGTCGATGCTTCGGAAGCGATGATCGGGCTTGCCCGCCAGAAGCGCCCGAAGGGCGACTGGCGTGTTGCCGACATGCGGTCCCTCGACCTGACGGAGCGCTTCGACGGGATCCTCGGCTGGGACTCCTTCTTCCACCTGACCCGCAACGAGCAGCGGGCGGTGCTGCCGCGCCTCGCGGCGCACCTGAAGCCCGGAGGCCGCCTGATGCTGACGGTGGGGCCAAGTGACGGCGAGGTGGCGGGTCATGTCGGCGACGACCCGATCTACCATTCGAGCCTGTCGCCGGAGGCCTACCGTACGCTGCTCGCCGAGCACGGTGTCCTCGTGACGGAGTTCGTCGCCGAGGATCCGGGCTGTGACTTCCACACGGTGCTTCTCGCGCAAAAACGCGGCGGTGAGCCGCGCTGATGCGCGGGCGTCAGACCTCGTAGCGGCCCATGTGCTCCTCGAGGAAGGCGAGGGTGCGCTCCCCGGCGACGCGGGCGGCATCGGCGTCGAAGGACGGGCGGTGATCGCAGTTGAAGCCGTGGCCCGCCGCGTAGACGTGGATCTCGACGTCCGGGCGCTTGACCTTGATCTCCTCGACGTCGGCCATCGGGATGGTGTGGTCGGTCTCGCCGAAGTGAAGCATGGTCGGGCACAGCGGCGTCGCATCGGCCATCTTCACGATCATCCCGCCATAGTAGCCGACCGCGGCAGCGAGGCCGTGCCAGCGGGTGGCGGCGGCGAACGCCACCGAGCCGCCGAGACAGTAGCCGACCACGGCGACGGGGCCGTGCTCGCCGAGCCAGTTCTTGGCCGCTTCGGTATCGCGCATGAAGGCGTCGAAGTCGGGGTTCTGGATGAAGGTTCGGGCCTTGGCGACCTCTTCCTCGCTATAGCCGGACTCAAAGCCCGGCTGCGTACGATCGAAGAGTGCTGGCGCGAGCGCGGTGTAGCCGGCATCGGCGAACCAGTCGCACACCTCGCGAATGTGCCGGTTCACACCAAAGATCTCCTGAACGACGACGACGCCGCCCTTCGAGGGCTCGCCCGGACGGGCAAGGTAGGCGGACAGCGTGTGGCCGTCGCTGGCGGTCAGGTCGATCGTCTCACCCATGGGGTCGTCTCCAGATCGCGAAAAGGAGGTTCAAATTGGATCGCAGATTGCGTTCAGGCCGTCCAGTAGAGCCGGGCCGGATTGTCGACCAGCAGACTCTGCATCAGGGACGGAGTAGGCGCCATCAGCGGAAGCAGGTCCACCAGGTCACCATCGTTAGGCATGAAGCGCTTCACGTTGGGATGCGGGAAGTCCGTGCCCCAGAGGACCCGGTCCGGAAAGGTCTCCACCAGTGCGCGCGCGAACGGGATCGCGTCGTGGAAGGGCGGACCGGCCCGTGAGATCCGCTCCGAACCGGAGACTTTCACCCAGAAGCGCTCGTCCTGCATGAGATTGAGGAGAAGGCGGAAGGCCAGCTGGTCAAGGCCCTGGCTGGCGTCGACGCGGCCCATATGGTCGATGACCATGGTCAGCGGGATGCGGTCCAGAACCGGGGCCAGCGTCTCCAGCCGGTCGGCGTCGAAATGGACGACGAGATGCCAGCCGAGCGGGCCGATCTTGTCGACCACCCTGAGCACGCCGTCGATATCGGCGTCAGCGCCCAGGTGACGGACGAAGTTGAAGCGCACACCCTTGATGCCGCCGGCGTCCAGACGCTGCAACTCGTCGGTGGACACGTCGGCATCGACCATGGCGATGCCCTTGTAGCGGCCTTCGCCGGCGGCAATGGCGTCCAGCATCGCCGTGTTGTCCCGGCCGTGACAGCTCGCCTGGACGATCACCGAGCGGTCGATGCCGAGGTGGCGGTGCAGGGCGAACAGCGTTTCCTTGCCGGCATCGACGGGCGTGTAGGTGCGGCCCGGCGCATAGGGAAACACATCGCCGGGACCGAACACGTGGCAGTGGGCGTCGCAGGCGCCCGTGGGCAGCTTCGTCTCGGGCGTCTTGGGCGCCGTGTCGTAAGGTAGGCCGCCGGTTGCCGGTTTGCTGCCCACGCTGCTGTCGCTCATTGTTTTGCGTCGGTTCGCGCTTCGTCGTCGGAATAGGCGGTGATCACGTTGAGCACCGCCGGTCGGCCTTCGTTCTCGATCACGTCGAGGGCGCGGGCAAGCGCGGCCGGCAGGGCGTCTGCCGTCTCCACCTTCTCGCCGTAGCCGCCGGAGGCTTCCACCACCTTCTCGTAGTCCGGCGACGGCTCCAGGTAGGTCATCGGCGCCTGGTTCGAGTGGGCCGCGGCCCCATCGGGATAGACGCCGAGGGTCGCCCGACGCACCGCTGCCCACATCCGGTTGTTGCAGACGATGGTCAAGGTCGGGATGTCCATCGCCCGCGACATGAAGTGCGCCGGCGTCGGGTTGCCGAACATGTAGCTGCCGTCGCCCACCACGGCGATGACCCGGCGCGAGGGATCCGCCAGCTTGATGCCGAGCGAAGTGCCAAGGCCCCAGCCGAGACCGCCCGCGGAAGGGGTGGAGAAGAAGGTGCCGGGCTCGGAGAAATTCATGTGTACGATGGGGAACGGCGTTTCTACCACGACCGTGTCGCTCGGGCGCTGGATGTCGGCGAGGCACTTGGCGATCCAGGCATTCGACGAGGGGCCGGCACCGGCCTTCGGCGCGCGGGCAGCAAGGGCAGCGCGCTTCGTCTCATGCTTCGCTTCCAGCTCCCGGCGGCGTTCGGCCAGCACGGCATCGGGCGTCGGGGCAGTTGCCAGCGCGGCAAGGATCGTGGCGCCATCGCCAGCGACGGATGCATCAACGGGGAAGCTGCGGATCGGATAGCGGGAGAACAGCGGATCGATGCCCAGGTGCAGCACCTTCGCGCCTTCGGCCAGCTTGTGGTTGGCCGGGATCCAAGGCACGTCGCTCTCCGCCACGATGACCAGATCGGCGTCGCCGATCTGCTGGGTGACGTCGAAGCCCATGTGGCACGGATGGGCGTTCGGCAGCGCCATGTAGCGGGTCCGGTAGGGCACTACCGCAACGCTCTGGGCTTCCGCGAAGGCGGTCAGGGCGGCCACTTCGTCTGCCGTCTTGCCGAGGCTGGAGCACACGAGGAGCGGTTTCTTCGCATCCGCCAGCATGGCGGCCGCGGTCTCCAGCGCCTGCGGATCCGGGCGCGGCGTCGGCGAGGCCGGCGTCATCGGTGTGGGAGCCGCGGCCGACGCCTCGCCGGCCAGCACCTCGCGCGGCAGGGTCATGTAGATCGGCCCCTTCGGCTCGCTCATGGAGATTGCGAGGGCCCGGTCGACGGCCAGCGCCGCCTGGTCGGGATAGCGGAGCTCATAGTCCCACTTCACGACCTCTCGCAGCATGGCGCCCTGGTCGAACATCTCCTGGCCCCAGTGGATGAAGGCGGTTCGCGAGCCCGGCATGCCATCCTCCAAGACCGGCGTGCGGCCTGCGGCGAGGAAGACCGGAGTGCGCTCGCGGCCCGCGTTGATCAGGCCACAGATCGCGTTGGCGGTGCCGACATTGACGTGCAGGATCACCGCCTGCGGACGCCCGGTCACGAGATAGACGCCCTGGGCCATGCACACCGCGACATTCTCGTGAGGCACGGTCACCGGCAGCGGCATCTCGACGCCGGAGGCGGCGGAGTTGGCAAAGGCCTCGATGATCGGCGGGAAGTCGGTGCCGGCGTTGCCGAAGACGTAGTCGACGCCGTGGGTCGCCAGCGCGTTCAGAAACAACTCGGCGCCGGTGGCTGCGGACGTGGGCGTGGTCTCGGTCATGTGGCGTTCTCTCCCGCTGCGACCCTGTGGCCGGTTGTGCGGACGCGTGGCGGCGTCCATTCTGTCAGGGACCCTGACATAAGGAGGCGCTGCTGCCAAATACAGAAGAGTGGGGAGACGCCTAATTCCAAACCGCGAACCCCATGCCGCAGCCGGTTCCCGCCTCGGAGCGGTAGCAGGGAATGTACTCCTGCCAGGCGGTTTCAAGGTGCTCGCAGGCGCCGGCGACCGTGATCCAGTTGCGGATCTCCGAGGTGCCGGAGTTGAGCCGGTTGACGTCGATGGTCTTGAGAGCCTCGGCATCCTTTGTGCGGCAGGCTTCAAGCACCATCCGGTCGAGTTCCTCGTCCACGGCGAAATGGCTGAGCCCACCGGACCCCAGAATGCCCACCCGGTCGCTGCCGGGGAAGGCGCGGACAGCCCTGGCGATCGCGCGGCCGAGTTCGTAGCAGCGCGCCGGGCGCGGCTGGTTGGGTGGAAAATAGGTGTTGAGCGCCACCGGGACGATGGGCACGATTGTCTGCGTCATCAGGCGCTGGTGGACATAGCCGAAGGCGTGGCCCTCGCCGTGCGCCTTGCCGAGACGCTTGGCCTGGGAGATGTCGAACGCATTGTCCATGAGCGCGCCGATCAAGTGCTCGGCGAGGACGTGCGCCACCGGATACTCGATCGGCGCGTCTTTCACGTGGAACTGGGAGCGCGCGTGGCGCCAGAACTGCGGGGCCTCGTCCGGCATGTTCAGCGGATTGTTGACGATGGTTTCGCCGCGGTAGATCAGGATCGCCGGCAGATTGTCATCGCCGTACTGCTCGTTCTGATCGTCGCCGATGATGATGAGGGCGTCGAGATCGGCGGCGGCGATCTCGCGGTCGAGACGGGCGATGGTGTCGGTACAGGCCTGGGCGCGCTGCTCCAGCACCTCCGGCCTGATCTGGTCGCGGATCGACGGATCGGCCCGTGCCAGAAGGTCCCCGTAGGTTACCGCGCGACCATTCTGGTCGAGAAGCTTTCGTCCGGCGGCGTCGATTTCGGCGTGCTTGGGATAATCCTCTGCGGGACTGTTGAGGAGCGGGCTGTGCGACGCTCCAATGCCCATCACGATCTCTGCCATTGATCTCTCTCTCCCTCCCTGCAGGGACTTCGTCCCCGTCTTGCGGCTGCCGGAAGGGGTGGTCTTGGATCGAATTGGCGAAATGCCTGTTTCTCTCCGAACCCCTCGATCATCCGGTGCCGGTTTGTTAGACAAGTGTCTAAATGAATTCACCGAACAGGGAAAGAGACCTTTTCCGCGTTCAGTTTCCGTCGTTTCGCAAGGAGACACCATGACCGATCAGACCACGCTTTCGCCGTCCAGCGACCCCGCGCCCGCGCCGATTGCCCGCGCCAAGGGACCCACGCGGCAGCTGACCGTCGTCGAAGCGCACAATGTCACTCCGTCGATGCGCCGGGTGAGTTTCGTTTTCAGTGGCGTGGAAACCTTCGCCTACCAGCCCGGCCAGGCGCTGGTCTTCGCAATTCCCACCGCGGACGGTGGATTGGGCCGGCGCGACTACACCATCCGCTCGCTCGACCGGAACACTGGCCGGCTGGACGTCGATTTCGTGCTGCATGGCGATGCGCCGGGTGCCAGCTGGGCCCGGAACGCAAAGCCGGGTGACATGCTGGAAGCGCGCGGCCCGCGCGGTGCCACGGTGTTCGACGCGGAGGCCGGCTGGCACCTGCTCGTGGGCGACGAGACCTGTATCCCGGCGCTCTTCCACATTCTCGAAGACATGCCGGAGGGCACACCGGCTGCCGTCTTCATCGAAGTCGGCGGACCGGAGGACGAGCAGCCGGTCGAGACGGTTGCGAACCTCGCGCTGACATGGGTGCACCGGACCGCGGATCGGGCCGAGAACGACACCGGTCTGATCGAGGCGCTAGACGGCTTTGCTTTCCCGGACGGGCGGGGCCACGCCTACGTGATCGGCGAGACCGGCAAGGTCCGGCAGATGCGGCGTCGGCTCATCGAGCGCGGCCTGGGGAAGGACCAGGTCTCGGCGGAGGGGTACTGGCGGCCCGGCCGCATCGGCGGGCACGACCATGTGAAGGACTGAGCAATCCCAGGAAAAGTGCTCTTGCGGTTTTCCGTCCGGGATTGCGACTAAGGGAATCTCTTTCCCCTCACGCCGAGTTCGCTTCGCTCACCGGCTTCGGGTGGGCGGCCTGACCGGCCGGCGCGCGGTCGCGTGCTGGCTTCGCTGCGCTCGGCGAAAGTGGTCCGACGACCGCAGACTAGCCGAACAGGTCCGGCTGATCCTCGATGGCGCCCTCGAGCGCCAGAAGCCGGCGCTTGAGGGCGATGCCGCCGGTGGCGGAGAAGCCGACCATGCGGCCGTCGGCGCCCATCACCCGGTGGCAGGGAACGATGGGGGGGAACGGGTTCTTGCCCAGCGACACGCCGACGGCCCGCGACAGCGCCACATCGCCGAGACGGAAGGCAACGTCGCCATAGGTAAGGGCGCGGCCGCGTGGGATGGAGCGGCAGACGTCGTACACACGCCTGTCGAAGTCGGCGATGGCCGTCATGTCGAGCGGCGCGCGGGAGAGATCGGCCTCGCCGCCGTCCATGAGGGAGGCAATGCCGTCCGCCACTGGCTTGAGAGAAATGGGCAGGGGCGCCCGCCCGATGGGGCCGTGGCTGTGCTCCAGCCGCCGCCAGGCCGCGTTCGCATCGGCCTCGGGCAGGCACACGCCGACGATGCCGGCGTCGCCCCAGACGAGGCCGCACACGCCGAGTGGCGTGTCGAAGACGGCTCCTTGAAGGCTGGCATCGGTCATCGGTCGGCTCCAGAGGACGAAGTTTGCGCCCGACGCGTGCGAGTCACCAGAGTCAAAGATGTTGGCAGAGGAGAGTGCCCGCCGCGCTGACGGGGTCCATCAGGCCGCCAGAGCAGCACCCGAACCGGAGGCCGGCAGGAGCCAGGCGTCGCGGACGTGAACATGGATCGTGTCGCCAATGGAGGCGCGGTCCGAAAGATTGAGAAGGAGCGGCTCGTCCAGACCGTCCGGCCGGGCGTGCACTTCCCAGAAACCGCCCCGATAGGTCGCGCGCTCGACAGTTGCTGCGAGCCCCCGGTCTGTGAGGTCCACATCCTCCGGCCGGATCATGATCCGGGCGGCCCCCGGAGCGGCGCCGGAAGGAGCGGCGACCTCGATTTCGGTGCCGGCGAGCAGAACCTGGGCGCGGCCGGTGGAAGTGGCCGTGACGGTGACGGGGGCCACGGCGCTGCGCCCGATGAAGCGGGCGACGCGCTCGTCGGACGGGCGGCGATAGACGTCCTCGGGACTGGCAGCCTGGAGGATGCGGCCTTCCCACATGATCGCGACCCGGTCGGCAAGCGCCATTGCCTCGCGCTGGTCGTGGGTGATGTAGAGGGTGGTCGCGCCGCTGGAGCTATGGAAGCGGGCCAGTTCCTCTTCCATGGCATGGCGCAGGTGCGGGTCCAGATTGGCCAGCGGCTCGTCCATCAGGATGGTGTCGGCGCGCTGGGCAAGGCAGCGCGCGAGTGCCACGCGCTGGCGTTGGCCACCGGACAGGTCGGCGGGCTTGCGGCCGGCGAAGGGGGTGAGTTCGACCGTGGCGAGACAGTCGGCCGTGCGGCGCTCCCGATCCGCCCGGGAAACCCCTTCGCTGCGGATCGGGAAGGCGACGTTCTCCGCGACGCTCATGTGCGGCCACAGGGCATAGGACTGGAAGACGACGCCGACGCTGCGCTCTTCCGGCGCGAGGCTGAGGCCCGGGCCGGCGACCGCGCGGCCGGCAATGGCGATCTCGCCCGCGTCGAGCTTTTCCAGGCCGGCAATCAGGCGCAGCAGCGTGGACTTGCCGCAGCCCGAGGGGCCGAGAACGACGAAGAACTCGCCGGCGGCGATATCGAGCGTGACCCGGTCAACGGCCGGTTCCGCTCCGAACGACTTGGTGACGTCGGTGAGGGCGATGGACATGGGCCGACACAGCCTCGCGTGCCGGTCTCCGTCAAGCCTGAAAAGCACGCTTTTTCGCCGCCGCCGCCGGGCGAACTCGTGGCGAGCGCACCCGGTGCAGCCGGAGGATCGCCGCGCTACAGGATTGCGCCCATCTGCGCCTCGACGCCCTTCGGATCGGCAGCGAGCCCGGCCGCGATGTCCTTGGCGAAGGCGCCGGGATAGAGGTCGCCCTCTGCGCCCTTCTCCACCTCGTCGAGGATCTCCTTGACGGCCTCGGCCGGCGGCATCTTCGGCGGCGGGAAGTCTGCCGTCATGCGGGTGTCTATGGCGCCCGGCATGACGCCGATGACGCGCGTTCCCTGGCCCTTCAGCTCGGCCCTGAGCGCCTGGGTCATGGAGAGGGACGCGGCCTTGGAGGCGCACAGCGATCCCATCAGCGGCAGGTTCACGCGCGCCAGGATCGACAGCATGTTGACGATGGCGCCGCCGCCGTTCGCGGCGAGGACAGGCGCGAAGGCCCGGGCAACGGAAAGGGTGCCAAAATAGTTCACCTCCATTTCCTCCCGCGCGATGACGAGATCGGGCGCCCGGAAATAGGAGGTGTTGTGGTTCACGCCGGCGTTGTTGATCAGGAGCGTGACGTCGCTGGCGTGCTTCGCCGCCGTGGCAACCGCCGCCGGATCGGTGATGTCGAGGGCAAGAGGCTCGACCGGGCCGTCAAAGGCTGGGAGACGGCTCGGGTCACGAGCCGCGGCATAGACTTTGGCGGCACCGCGCGCGACCAGCTCGTTGACGAATTCCGTGCCGATGCCGCCGGAGGCGCCGGTAACGAGGACAACCTGCCCCTTGATCGAAGTGCTCATCGATGGATCCTCTCGCTTCTTGTCGCTGACATCGTGTGGGGTGCCCGGGGCGGTCGTCCCGAGCCAGCCGGGATCGATTTCCGGCAGAGGGACGGCGTCCAGAAGGGTGCGGGTGTAGTCGGCCCTGGGGGAGGCAAAGACCTCGGAGCAGGGACCCTGTTCCACCACCTCGCCATGATAAAGCACCACCAGCCGGTCGCAGAGGGCACGGACGACGGACAGGTCGTGGCTGATGAAAACGAGCGTCAGGCCCATGCGGGCTTGCAGTTCCCTCAGCAGGATCAGGATCTGCGCCTGGGTGGAGACGTCGAGGCCGGAGACGATCTCGTCGGCGACGATGAAATCGGGCTCCAGCGCGATGGCGCGGGCGATGCCGACGCGCTGGCGCTGGCCACCGGAAAGCTCGTGCGGATAGCGCTCGGCGAAGGCGGTCGGCAGACCGACGAGATCCAGCAGGCGCTCAGCGGTGGCGCGCCGCGAGCCGTCGGGGAAGGGCACGCCGAACGCCTCGAACGGTCGCGTCAGGATGGTCGCCAGATTCAGCCGCGGATTGAGCGACGACATCGGATCCTGGAAGATCATCTGCATCTTTGGCCGCAGCGGGCGAAGCGTCGCCTCGGGCGCTTTCGCGATGTCGTTGCCCTCGAAGAGGAGCGATCCGCCGGAGACCGGCAGGAGCCGGATCATCGCCCGGCCGAGGGTGGTCTTGCCGGAACCGGATTCACCCACCAGCCCGACGGCTGATCCGCGCGGCACGTCGAGATCGATGCCCATTACCACCGTGATCTCGGGCGGGGGGCCGAAGACGCGGGATTTCGTGCGGTCCGGAAGCGAAACGGTGAGCTTTCGCGCGGAGAGGATCGGATCGCCGTTCACAGCGTGCCTCCCGGATGGCGCCTGTCCCACTCGGACGCGTCCTTCCAGAGCGAGGCGGCCAGGGACGCCGGCACCGGCGACAGCACGTCCGCCGGGCGGTCGAAGCGCGGCGTCGCGGCCTGGAGCGCCTGGGTGTAGGGGTGCTGGGGATGCTCGATCACCTGGGCGCAGGATCCCTGTTCGAGCACCCGTCCGGCGTGCAGCACGGTGACCCGGTCGCAGATCTTGGCGACCACGCCGAGATCGTGGGTGACGAACAGGACGGCGGCCTCGTGGCGGGCCTGAAGGTCGCGGATCAGCGCGAGGATCTGGCGCTGCACCGTCACGTCGAGGGCCGTGGTCGGCTCGTCCGCGATGATCAGGCGCGGCGTGGTCTGGAAGGCCATGGCGATAAGGACGCGTTGCCGCATGCCGCCGGAGAGCTCGTGCGGATAGCGATCCAGCACGGCCTCGGCATCGTGGATCGCCACCTCCTCAAGCCCGGCGAGCGCGCGGGCACGGGCCTCTTTCCGCGACAGACCCAAGTGCCGGGTGAGCGGCGCGATCATCTGGACGCCGATGCGTTTCACGGGGTTCAGTGCCGTCATCGGGTCCTGCGGAATCAGCGCGATCTCCTTGGCGAGGAGGCGCCGCCGACGGGCCTCCGCCATGCCGGGAAGATCGACGCCGTCGACCATAACGAAGCCATGCGTGATTTTCGCCGACCGCGGCAGCAGCCCGAGCACGGCCTTGCCTATGGTGGACTTGCCTGCGCCGGACTCGCCGACCAGGCCGTGAACCTCTCCCGGTGCGACGGAAAGCGAAACGTCGCGCAGGACCGGCTGGCCGGCGATGGTGACGACGAGGTCCTCGACCTTGAGAAGGGGCGTGCTCATCGCCGGTGCACCGGGTCGAGCGCGTGGCGGAGGCCGTCACCCATCAGGTTGAACCCCAGGACGGCGACGACAATGGCGGCGATGGGCAGGCCGAGCAGCCACGGCGTCTGGTAAACCACCTGCCGGCCCTCGGCGATCATCCCGCCCCAGGTCGGGAAGTCGGTGGAGATCGACAGGCCGACGAAGGAGAGGATCGCCTCGACCACGATGGCGATGCCCATCTCCACGGACACGAGCGTGATGATCAGCGGAGCCACGTTCGGCAGGACCTCCTTCCATAGGATGAAGACGCCGGAGAGGCCGAGGGTGCGGGCGGAGGCGACGTATTCCATCTCGCGCTCCACCATGGTTTCGGACCGCACCACGCGGGCAAACCGCGTCCAGTCGACCACCACGATGGCGACGATGACGGAGGACAGGCCGGCGCCGAGCACGGCGGCGAGCACGATGGCCAGGAGCACCGGCGGGAACGCCATCCAGACCTCGATGAGCCGCGACACGGCCTGGTCCACGGCGCCGCCGAAATAGCCGGCCAGAAGCCCGAGGAGCGACCCGATCGCGGCGGCCAGAAGGGCGGCGATCAGCGCCACCGTCAGGGCCACGCGGGTCGCGTAGATCAGCCGGGAGAGGATATCGCGGCCCAGGCTGTCGGTGCCGAACAGGTAGCCCGGCTCGCCGCCGGCCTGCCAGGATGGCGGCAGCATGGAATAGAGCAGGTCCTGCTCCAGCGGATCGTGAGGCGCGATCAGCGGCGCGAACAGCGCCACCAGCACCAGCGCGCCAATGACGACGGCGCCGGCGACAAGCCTTGCGTCGATCGGATGCGACGCACGCCGCGGCGCGGGCGCGGCCGGGGTTGCCGGTTCAGCCACGGCGAAGCCTCGGGTTCAGGAAGGTGACGAGGATGTCGATCAGGAGATTGATCGCGATGAACAGCACCGCGAAGGTCAGCACGATCCCCTGAATCAGCGGCAGGTCGCGGTTGATGACGGCGTCGACGGCCATGTTGCCGATCCCCTCGTAGGAGAAGATCCGCTCGATCAGCACCGTGCCGCCGACCAGGAAGGTGAACTGCACGCCGGTCAGGGTGACCGTCGGAATGGCGGCGTTCGGCAGCGCCTCGTTCAGGAGCACGGCTCGCCGGGAAAACCCGCGGGCCTTCGCCATCTGCGCGTAGTCGGCGCTTTCGGCCACCGCCAGCGAGGCCTTGAGCACCCGGGCGATGATGGCGGAGAGAGGCAGGGCGAGCGCCAGCGCCGGCATCAGCATGTGGGAGAGGAGCACCCGGGCCACCGAGAGCTGTCCGGTGACCAGCGCTTCCACCAGGTAGAACTGGGTGGTGAACTCCACCGGCAGGCGCGGGTCCAGGCGCCCGGAGATTGGCAGGACGGGGTAGAGGACGCCGAAGACCAGGATGAAGATCAGCCCCCAGAGGAAGTCCGGAATGGCAACGACGATGCCGATGATCCCGTCCACCGCCCATTCGCCGGCGCGGCGGCGGTAGAAGGCGCCGATCAGCGCCAGCGCCGTGCCCAGCACGATGGCGATGAGGGTGGCGAGCGCCACCAGTTCCAGCGTGGCGGGAAGCCGTCCGAGAATCAGGCTGCCGACATTCTGGCGCAGACTGATGGACGTGCCGAGGTGGCCGGTCGCCAGGTCGCGGAACCAGGCAAGCATCTGGACGGCGATCGACTGGTCGAGCCCGTAGGCGGCCCGCAGGCGGTCGATGTCCTCGGTGCTCGCGCCCGGCGGGATCATCATGGCGATCGGATCGCCCGGCACCACGCGCAGCAGCACGAAAACGACGATCGCCACACCGACGAGGGTCGGCGGCACCAGGAGAAGGCGGCGGAGGAGGGCGGTCCGGCCCATGCGTCAGGTGATCCCCTTCAACGCAAAGCTCGACACTGACCGGCACGCGCCGGGCGACAAGCCCCGGCGTCGTGGCGGTCGGCGGATGGAGAGAGCGTGCATGGCGGACGGCGGCGGGACCGAGCGGTCGGCCGCCGTCCTCCAAGGCGGCCGGGATCAGCCTTCCGGCGTCATCTTCTGCGGCAGGAGCATGCCGTTCGCCTGCGGCACCACGGCGACGCTGTCGATGTGCACGATGGGCTGGACGAACTGCAGCAGCGGGATCACCGCGCCGGTGTCGGCAATCAGCTTGTCGACCTTCTTCCAGCCCTCGATGCGCTTGGCCTCGTCCTTCTCCGCCCAGAGCGGCGCAATGGCGTCGAACACCTCCTGGCCGTCCCAGACGGAGTGCGGCGAGGGGCCGAACATGGCGTGGCCGGTGGAGGTCGCCGGGTCACCGATGGCGTTGCCCCAGTTGTAGAAGGCGGCCTCGGCCAGCTCGTCGCGGGCGCGCAGCTCGTAGTGCTTGGCGATCTCGTAGACCTCGATGGTCGCCTCGATGCCGACCTTGCGCCACATGCCGACGATGGCCTGCACCATCTCGTAGTCCTTCGGCTTAAAGCCGCGGGTGGTCTGGATGGTGAACTTCACCGGGTTGTCGGTGGAGTAGCCGCTCTTCTCCAGAAGAGCCTTGGCGCCGTCGGGGTCGTAGCCGACGGTGATGGAGGGATCGTAGGCGTCGTATTCCGGCGTCTGCAGGGTGTCGATGGGTACGCCGTAGCCGCGCAGGAGCCGGTCCACGATCGCCTTCTTGTTGATCGACATGGCGGCCGCCCGCCGGACGTTTTCGTCCTTCATGACGCCCACATCGTTGATGAAGATCATCGCGATGTCGGAGATCGGGATCGTCTCGCCGACGATGCCGGGCTTGTCCTTCAGCCGGTCGAACTCCTCGTAGGGGATCTCGAGCGTCACGTCGGCCGCGCCGGATTCGATCTCCGCCACGCGGCTGGTCGAGTCGGGCACGAATTTGAAGATCACCGTCTCGAAGGCCGGCTTGCCGCCCCAGTAATCCGGGTTGGCCTTGAGCCGCAGGAAGGCGTTGCGCTCGAAGGTATCGACCATGTACGGGCCGGAGCCCACCGGCTTCGCCTCGAAGCCTTCCGCGCCGACCTCCTCGTAGTAGTTCTTCGGCATGACGTAGCCGGTGAGGAACGCCATCCACTTGAACAGGTCCGGCTGGTACTCCTTCACGTCGGCCGTGATGACGTTGCCGTCGATGGAGAAGTTGCCGATCTTCGACCAGACGAACTGGATCGGATTGCCACTCTCGGGATTGCCGGCGCGCTCGAGCGACCAGACCACGTCTTCCGGGGTGACCTTGTCGCCGTTGTGCCAGACGGCGTCGTCGCGCACCGTCAGCATGACCTTGGTCTTGTCGTCGTTGTACTCCCACTTCGTCAGCAGGCCCGGCTCGAAGGAAAGGTCGGGTGCCTGGCGGATGTAGGGGTCGAAGATCGCCTGGTAGATGGTCTGGATGGTCGGATTCACCGCCGAGGCGCCGACCGTCGGGTCGAACGAGGGCAGGTTCACGTTGTAGGCGATGGTGACGGTCTTGCCCGCCTCCTGCGCCTCCACGTGGGCCGCGCCGAGCGGCAGGGACAGGGTTACGGCTCCGGCAACGGCGAGTTGCAGGAGAGTGCGGCGGGAGAATACTGGTCCGTTCATGGCGGCCTCGCGTCGATGAAGGCGATCTGGAAGGGTTTGGTGCTTGTTGTGTTTCGGGCCCGGTCGTTGCCGGACCCGCAGGTCGTATCCGGCGCCGGCGTTCCCCGCGCCGGCGCAGTCTGTCGGGGCGATCAGCCCTTGGGCGCGCTCTCGGCCCAGCGTGTCATGAGCGTGTTGGACGGCAGGGTCTCGTCGACCAGCTTGTCGGCGGTCTCCTTGCCGGCAACGGGCAGGCCGGTCGGGTCAAGCACGCCGATCTGGACCAGGACGGAGGCCTGATCCCAGTAGATGTGCTCGTTGTAGAGCTTGTCGCCGCGGAAACGGACGATGGCCACCAGCGGGATCTCGACATATTTGCCGGTCGGCGCGAGCCCCGGCAGCATCCAGTCGATCTCGATGTCGTGGGTGAAGCAGAACAGCATCTCGTCGACGACACGGTCGGCGCCGATGGTCCGCGAGATCGGGATCAGCTTCGTGTCCGCCGGCGTCTTCGGGATGAAGTGGTTCTTGTAGAACCGGTGCAGGTCCTTGTAGCCGACGCCGCCCGTCAGGGTCGGGATGTGGTTGACGTAGGGCTCCGCCACCATTGTCTGCATGGTGAGGTCGACGTCGCGGGTTGCGAACTCGTACTCGCAGTGCTTGTCCCACAGCATCGACAGGTCGTAGTGCGGCCCCATCACCTCGCGGAAGAGCGCGATGGAGCGCGAGTGCGCCATCAGCGCAGCCGGCTTGTCGTAGGACTCGCGCTCGACGGCGGCAAAGGCGTGGTCGCAGCCCGGGTAGAGGTAGAACTGGACGTCCTGCCGGTCGGCGAAGGCCTCCATGATCTGCTTGCGGGCTTCTTCCGGCGCAAACTTGTCCAGCTCGGCGAAGTGGAACACCAGCGGGCAGGTGGCGTCCTTCACCTCGTCCAGCGCGGCTTCCAGGCCGACGCCGTAGTAGCAGACCGCTGCATCGACATCGGTGCGCGCCGCGGTGAGGAAGGCCAGCTTGCCGCCGAGGCAGAAGCCCAGCGCGCCTACCTTGCCGACCTGCTCGGGACGGGCCCGCAGCGCCTCGATGGCATCCGCGGTGTCACGGATCGCCTGATCCTCGTCGAACTTCTGATAGTAGCCGAAGGCCTTGCCGAAATCCTCTTCGTCGTAGCCGAGCTCGATATGCGGCTCGAAGCGCCAGAAGAGGTCCGGAATCAGGACGACGTAGCCTTCCTCCGCGTAGTAGTCGGCGACGTCGCGCATCGTGTGGTTTACACCGAAGATCTCCTGCAGGAGCACGATCCCCGGTCCGGAACCCGTTTCCGGAACAGCAAGATAACCCTGGAATGATTGTCCATCCGAGGTCGGGATGTCGATCCACGTACCGGCCATGTGTCCCCTCGATCTCTGGCGGTTATTCGTCCCGCCGCTCTGGAACGACGAGACGCTTGTTTGGATTTATAATAGACTTTGCCGTTAAAAATCGAATATGGCAACCGGTGACACGCGGTGGAGATGCGAAATGGCAGCATCGAGGAAATTGGTGGAGAACGCTTCCGCCGAGGCGGGCGCGAACGGCGGCTGGCATCTTGCGCGCACCCCGGACGAGGAGCGCCTTGCCGGGCTGGAGTTCGCGCTCGAGCGGGTGGCTCAGGCCTATTATCGCTGGAAGGCGGCGTGCTTTTCCCAGGTGGCCGAGCTCGGCATCTCCGGTGACGACGTCGCGATCCTGAACATGGTGCGCTACGAGGACCGGCCGAAGCGGCTGTCCGAGATTGGCCAGCTTCTCAACCGCACAGACGTGCCGAACATGCAGTACGCCATGCGCAAGTTCGTGAAGGCCGAGCTCGTCGAGGCGATCGGCAGCGGCTCGCGCCGCGACACCCGCTACCAGGTCACCGATGCCGGCCGCGAAGTGACCGACGCCTATGCCGAGCTGCGCCGCGACGTGCTCCTGCCACTGGCCGGCGATCTGGACCAGGGCGATGCCGCCTTCTCCACCATCGCTCGTGCGCTCGACGCTCTTGCGCTCGCCTATGGCAGCGCCGCCCAGTCCGCCCCGATCAAGGGGCGATAAAGCGGCACGCTGGGAGGCGGGGATCGGCTCGCCGTTTCGAGGCAGAGCCGCCCGATGTCACGCCGCGATCGCGGCGCGTGTTCTGGTGATCGCCAGCGCGGCGCGTCCTGCCTCGCGGCCCTTCTCGACGAAGTGGGCCTTGAAGATGCCGATGTGGTGGTCGGTCTCCTGGAAATGGTGCGGCGTGAGCGAGACGGAGAGCACCGGAACGCCGGTTTCCAGCCCTGCCCGCATCAGCCCGTCGACCACCGCCTGGGCCACGAAGTCGTGCCGGTAGATGCCGCCGTCGACCACGAGGGCAGCCGCGGCGATCGCCGCGTAGCGACCGGTGCGGGCGAGGTCCTGGGCAAGCAGCGGCATCTCGAAGGCGCCGGGCACATCGAACACGTCGATGTCGGCGGCTGGCACGATCTGCCGGAAACCCTCGAGCGCCTGGTCGACGATCTCGGAATGCCAGTTTGCCTTGATGAAAGCATAGCGGGCGGCTGTCATGTGAACTCCTCTTCGCGACGACACCGTCACCCGGAGCGATCACATGCGCGCTTCCGGGGAGGCGTGTCCGGCTCCGGCGAGGGTCGGCGCGAATGCGCGCGACGCCCGGATCCGGCCCTGCCTGCGGAAGGCCACCATCCACGGGCGCGGATGGCGTGCCGCCCTGCCAGGAGACCGCACGTTCTCTCTCATCCGGACTGTGACCGTCGGTTCAGGAGTCGCACCTGATCTGCTGACCCTTCCGGGCGGGCACGCGGGCCGCGAGGCGATCCCGATTTCCTGTCCGTGAAGGCGCTCGCGGACTCGCATTTCTGCTTACCGCCGGTGGGGAGTTTCACCCCGCCCCGAGAACGGCCGGAGTATTGCCGCTCGCGCGGTCAACGGCAATCGAAATGCGCGGGGTCAGGCGGCGGTGCGCTGAAGGTCCACGGTCCACGCGTGGTACCCGTAGACCCAGTCGGCGTTGCCCTGCTTCTTCATCCACTCGTTGGCCAGCGACGAACGCTGGATCTCGGCCGTACGGGCCTTGCGCGCCTCCTCGTAGGCAACAAGTGCAGCGGGCACGTCCACCTTGGCGGCGCCGTCCAGGGCGCGGGCGAGCACGATGGCGTCCTCAATCGCCATGCAGGCGCCCTGAGCCATGAACGGCACCATCGGGTGGGCGGCGTCGCCGAGAATGGTGATGCAGCCCTTCGACCAGGTCGGCAGGGGTTCGCGCACGTGGAGCGCCGAGCTCGTCACCTCGTCCAATGCGTTGAGGAGCGCGCGGGCCTCGGGGTGAAAATCCTTGTAGGCCTCGCGGAGAGCCGCGAGATCGCCGGGGATGGTCCAGCCTTCCTCCGTCCAGTCGGAGCGCGGCGTCGTGGAAAAGACGAAGATCTCCTGGCCGTGGCTGAGCGGGAAGGTGACGATCTGGTAATCGGACGTCGGACCCCACCACTTGGTGAAGGCGTCGAGGTTGGCAAGGTCGCCGGCGGCTGCGCGGGGGAAGACGCCGCGGTGCGAGACGATGCCTGTGAAGGTCGGATGATCGTCACCGAAGAGGGCATGTCGCACGACGGAATGGATGCCGTCGGCGCCGATGACGACATCGAAGGTCCGGCTGGAGCCGTCGGCGAAGGTGATCGTGGCCCCATCAGCGACCGGCTCGACGCCGGCGATACGGTGGCCGAAGGCGAGCGTATCTGCGCCGAGGGCCTCGGTGAGGATCGACAGGAGATCGGCCCGGTGGAGGGTGAGCTGCGGCGCGCCGTAGCGCTCTTCCGCCGCGGATGACAGCGGCAGACGCGAGGTTTCCTCGCCGGAGTCCCACATGCGGCTGATGCGATGGGTCGGGCGGGCGGCGGTTGCACGGGCGGCTTCGCCGACGCCGAGGCCGTCAAGCGCATGAACGGCGTTGGGCGTGAGGTTGATATCGGCGCCGACCCGGCCGAACCGGGCTGTCTGCTCGAAGATCGACACGCTGTGCCCGAGCCGCTGCAGCGCAATTCCGGCACACAGGCCGCCGACACCGCCACCGCAAATGCCGATCGAAAGCCCCGTCATCGTGCCCCTCCGCCTGAATGATCAATATTGAACATAATGTTCTATTTTGTCATTCTCGGTGGAGGTGGTCAATGCCGGCGGGGCTGCCCGCTGCGGTTGTCGAGGTGTTCACAAAATGACATGGTGTTCAGATTAGGGTCGCGCCGAAGCCGATCCGGCGACTCGATCCGGATCGATCCGTTCGTGCCGCCTGGCCCATTCAACGATGCCTTGCCGGTGCCGGACGCGCCGGCGTCTTTCGGATCTATCATCATGACCAGCAGAGATGACGCGCAGGACGGGGCTACGGCCGGTGCGACCTACACCGTACCGCCCGTGCAGCGTGCGCTTGCGCTTCTGCGCTACATCGCGGCCGGAAACCGCTGCCGCAACGTCTCCAGGGCGGCGAAGGAGCTGGGCATCAACCGGACGACCTTCATCCGGCTTATCGCGACCCTGGAAGCAGAGCGGCTGATCGAGGAGATCGACGACGCCGGCGGTTACCAGCTGGGACCAGGGTTTTTGGCTCTGGCCGCTGACGCGCTGAACGCGCGCGACGTGGTGCAACTGGCGCGACCCGTCCTGTGGAGCCTGGTGCGCGAGCTTGGCCTGTCCGCGCACTTCGCGGTCCTGGACGGGCGTGACATCGTCTATCTCGCCCGCCAGTCGCCGAATGCGCAGCTGGTCTCCAACGTTCGGGAGGGGACCCGTCTGCCAGCGCATGCGACCACAATGGGACGGATCCTGCTCGCGCAGCTGAGCACCGAGGAGCTGCATGCGCTCTATTCGGAGGCGGACCTGGCATCCTACACCTCCAAGACGCCGACGACGCTCGCCGAACTGGAAACACAACTTGCCGTCGACCGCGACCTGGGCCTGGCGCGCAGCGTCGCGAACTTCGAGCTCGGCATCGGATCGTGTGCCTGCGCCGTGTTCGACCATCTGGGCCGAGCCGCCGGGGCAATCAACGTCAGCGGTCCGGACGCGCTGTTCGCGCCGGCCGAGGGGCGGTCCGCCGCTATCGAGGAAGCGGTGCGCGCGGCCGCCGACCGGCTCAGCGCCTCGCTCGGCCATGTCCCCGCCGACCGGCGCCAGCCAGCGCTCAGCGACGCCTGATCCGATCAAGGCTGAGCGCGGCCCGGCGTTTCGCGATCGGAGTGCCCGCCGAGCAGGGTGGAGACGCGCGCCGCCGCGCGTCCGATCGCCTCGGACAGCCCGTCCTCCAGGGCCCCGATATTCTCCGGTGATGCGCTTGCCGTCAGGTTGATGGCCGCGACGACCCTGTCGGTCATGTCGCGCACCGGCGCGGCGATGCTGGCGATGCCGGCCTCGAAATCGCCGACGTGGGACACCCAGGCGCGACCGCGATCCTCGCGCCACTGGGCCAGCACGCCGGACAGCATCTCCGGCGCCGCAAGGCCGCCTGCCTGGGTGTCTGCCCGGTAGAGCGACAGCAGCGTTTCTTCCTCCAGGTCGGCGAGCAGGACGCGGCCCATGGTGGTGCTGCGGGCCGGCAGCCGGCTGCCCACGTGGACGATACCGGTGAGGCGCGCCGGGGCGGGGAGGCGCAGCACGTAAAGCACCGAGGTGCCGTCGAGGATGCCCATGTGGGCCGACCAGCCGGTCTCGTCGCGCAGCCGCTCGAGCTCGGGATAGGCCACCTCCACCAGTTCGCGGGTCGCCAGATAGCCGTAGCCGAGGCGCAGCACGGCCGGTCCGAGCGCATAGGTCTGGGTGCGCTTGTCGTGCAGGAGGCAACCCATGTGGGCGAGGGTGTAAACCGTGCGGAAGGCGGCCGAGCGGCTGGTGCCGAGGCACGCCGCGAGCTCGCTGAGCGTCAGGTTCGGACGCTCCGGGGTGAACGCCTTGAGGGCCTCCAGCCCCCTGATCAGCCCGGGCACGAGATAGCGGTCCTGGCTGTCGGTCGGCGGGACGGGATCGGTCATGCGGATGCTCGTGTGTTTTGTATGTAAAACATCGTATCGCATGCAAAACAGATTGGCGCTAGGGTCGTTTTCAAGTTGCCCGGCCCGACCACGAGGAGAGGACGCCATGAACATTCAGACCGCCGCCCAGCCCGCCGACCTCAAGCAGCGCCTGCTGCAGCACGTCGGCCGCTTCGTGGACAAGGAGTTCGACTGGAACGCCTTCCCGAGCAATTCCGGCTTTCCGGAGCTCGAGCGTGCCCAGATGCGCTATATCGGCGCCGGCGGTTCGCCGAAGGTTGGCGACACCACGACGCTGAAGCCCGACCACTTCACCGTCAGCCTGATCTACAAGGAGCCGGGCAAGTACGCCGCCTGCCACTCCCACGAGATCGAGGAATCCTTCCTCATCATCGACGGCGCGCTGATCGTCGGCTGGGAGAAGGACGGCGAGGTCGTCGAGGTCCGCCTTGGCCCGAAGGACATGATCCTGAACGCCCGGGAGATCGGCCACGGCTTCCGCAACGACGGCGTCGAGCCGGTGCTGATGTCCATTTCCGTGGACGTGGGCAAGCCGCTGCCGCCGGTCTACCACTACCATCCGAAGGAGCATCCGGCAGAGCTGGCCCGCTCGTTCGGCGCCGAGCCCGGCAAGACGCTGCCCTTCGACCGCAACGGCGAGCATCCGATCCAGAAGCTGATGGCGGAGTACGTGGTGCGCCACAACGAGCTGGAGACGCACTGGGAAGACGCCGGCTTCACCCGCAAGGTCTATGTCGGCCCGGGCGGCGTCGATCACGATACCTGCCGCAAGGAGATGCTGGGCGTGCCGTCCGGCGTGGGCGTCAAGCCGTTCACCCGCGAAGTCGAGGACGCCTTCCTGGTGCTCGAGGGCTCGCTGACCGTCGGCTGGGAAGAGAATGGCGAAACGGTCGAGGTCGAGCTCGGCCCGCGCGACCTGGTGAAGACCCCGGCCGGTCAGCCGCACTGGTTCCGCAACAACGGCGCCGGCGCCGCCACCGTCTGGTACATCGTCGGCGACGCCGAACCGGAGACCGTGGTCTACGAAAAGGCCTGATCCGCGCTTCGCAAAGGCTGTGAACTGACCAAGCCGCGTCTCCTGCCCGGAGGCGCGGCTTTCTGCTGTCGGGACGTCGGGTCAGGCGGGGCGGTGGCCGAGCCGCTCGGAGATCTCCCGCGCGGTGGCCTGCACGGCATCGCCGATCACGGCAAGCCTGGATTCGTCCTGGCGGAAGACGTGCTCGGGGCCGGACACGTTGATCGCCGCCACCGGCCGATCGCGGTGGTCGAACACGGCGCAGGCGCAGGAGCCGATCCCCGGCTCGAAGTTCGCCGCGCTCCAGGCGATCCCGGTCGCGCGGTCGGCGGCGATCTGCTCGGTCAAAGCCTCGAAGCTGGTGGCCGTACGATCGGTGAAACCCTCCATCGGCGCGTCCCGGTAAAGCGCCGCCAGCTCGTCTTCAGGCAGATAGGCGAGAATGATGCGCCCCATCGTGGTGGCATGGGCCGGCAGACGCGTCCCCTCGCGGACGTTGGAGACGAGGTGGGAGTTGGGGGATTCGCGCACCAGGTAGATCACCTCGTGGCCATCGAGCACCCCGAGATGGGCGGACAGGCCGATGGTGGTGGCGAGCGTCGCGAGACGGGGGCGCCCGACCTGGATGACGTCGCGCCCGTTCATGGATTCCGTCGCCAGTCCGATCAGACCGAGACCCAGCCGGTAGCCGGCATTCTCGTCGCGCTCCTCGATCATCCGTTCCTCCCGCAGCGTGTGCAGAAGCCGGATCAGGGTGGTGCGGTTGATGGAGAGATCCTTGGCGGCGCGCGAGATGTTGGCGCAGCTGTTGCCGGCGCCGACATATTTGAGGACGGCGATCGCCCGTTTGACCGGGGGCACCTCGTAGGCGGTCGGCTTGTCGCGGTCCATCTCGTCCCTCGCCGGAAACATGGTCGGCGAGGTGTAACCGCTGATTGCGCGGCGGTCGAGATGGCGCCGCTCAGGCCTCGACCAGGCCGGCCGCCTCGGCAACGCGGGCGTCGGCCCAGTCCATGGCGAGATCTTCCGCCAGGTCGGAGCTCGAGGCGTCGTGGGTGATCCGTTCGCCGACCTTCTTGGCGCCGTGGGCGGTCAACAGGTCCTCCATGCGCTTGGAGCCGTTGTTGAAGGTCTCTTCGTATTCCATGTCGCCCATCCCGAAGATGGCGAAATGGATGCCGGCGAGATCCGGCTTCGCGGCTTCCATCGCCTCTGCGAAAGGCTGGGCGGAGGCGGGAAGCTCGCCGTCGCCGTAGGTGGAGCACACGACGATGTAGAACCGGTTCTTGTCGAACGAGCCGGGATCGAAGTCGGAGAGGTTGGAGAGTTCAACGGAGTGGTCGCCTTCCAGGTGGGACTGGATGTCCTCCGACAGCATTTCCGCGTTGCCGGTCTCCGTCCCGTAGAGAATCGTGATGTCCATCGTCAGGTCTCCGTTTTGGCGCGGGCGGCGGCCAGCATGTCCTCGACGCGGGTGAGTTTGCGCCGGCAGCGTGCATCGGGAAGGTCGGCCGTCTCGGCGGCGTCGATCCTGAGCCAGCCCTCATAATCGGTAATGGTGTCGAAGCGCGAGCGCAGCGCCGTCGCACCCGGCCGGGTGCCGCTGGGCGGGGCGGCCTCGAGATCGGCCGCGATCCGCTTGGCAAGCGCCTGGGCGTCGGCCCGGTTCTCCGGAATCGTGCCGCGAGGCCCGCGCTTGAACCAGCCGGCAAGATAGAGGCCGGGCTCCACGACGCCGGCCTCCGCATCGCTGGCGCGACCGACCAGGCCGCTCCGGTTCATCGACGTGTCGTCCTCGAAGCCGATGGCGGTGATGACGCTGTCGCAGGCAAGGACCAGTTCCGCGCCGTCGCTCGCATTGTGGAAATGCATCTCCGTCACGCGGCCGTCCGTTCCGGCGGCGCGCTCCGGCGCCCAGCCGAAGCGGAAGGTGACGGTCTTTGCCGCGTCGGCCGCGCCGTGGCCATCGATTTCGCGCAGCGCGGCGAGCCGCTTGTCCTCGCCCTCCGTCGCGTCATCCAGGTCCTCAACCACGATCCGCACGCCCGAGAGCTTGCCGAGTTCGCGGATCATGACCGGATCGAACTTCGCGTGGGCCGCGGGCGAGCGGCCGACAATGTCGATGGTGCGTACCGCGGTCTGCTCGAGCCGGGTGGCGTGGTGGTCGCCGAAATCCGAGCCCTCGAATTCGTGGGTCTCCTTGGCGAGGATGCGCAGGATGTCGATGGCGACATTGCCGTTGCCGACGATCACCACCCGTTCGCCGAGGGCCGGGTTGTGGGCCGCCTCGTCGGGATGGTCGTTCCAGTGTCGGGTCAGCGTGCCGGCGCGGAACACCCCTTCGAGCTCTTCGCCGGGAACGCCGAGGGTCCGGTCGGCGGAGAGGCCAGTCGCAAGCACCACCACGTCGTAGAGGTCGCGCAGCTCGTCCAGGGTCAGGTCGGCACCGTGTTCCGGGTCTCCGATCCTGAGGTTGCCGACGAAGCCAACGCCTTCGCGCTCGAACAGCCGGGCAAACTGTCGGATGACGCCCTTGGTGCCCTGGTGATCGGGGGCGACTCCGTACCGGACCAGCCCGTAGGGCACCGGCATCCGGTCGATGATGTCGATTGCCAGGTCATCGCGCAGCTTGCCGAGCGCCTGGGCGAGGTAGCAGCCCGACGGTCCGGCGCCGACAATGGCGATGGTCACGCTCACGGTTGCCTCTCCTCTCGCGCTCAGTTGAAGACGAAGCCGTTGTTGACGGGCAGCGTCTGGCCGGTGAGCGTCAGCGCATCCTGCGACAGCAGGAACGAGATCGTGCCGACCACCTCGTCGGGGCTCTGCGGTCCGGGGACGGCGCGGCCGGTCTCGTACAGCGTGTGCCGATGCTCGGGCACATACTCCGTCGAGGCCGTCGTCAGGATGCCGGGCGCCACGGCCGTGACACCCACCCGGTCGGGACCGAGTTCACGGGCGAGCGACCGGGTCATCGCCATCACCGCCCCCTTCGAGGCCGTGTAGGAGATCAGATTCGGCGCGCCCCACAGCGCGGTGTCGGAGGCGAGGTTGACGATACGGCCGCTGCCCGAGGCGATAAGCAGCGGTGCCATCGCGCGGATCATCAGCCAGGTGCCGCGCACGTTGACGCGCTGCACCTTGTCGAAGGTCTCGATATCAACGTCGCGGAAGCCGATGCCGCCGATGCCGGTGGCGATGGCGCCGTTGTTGACGAGCCCGTGCAGCTGGTCGCGCTCGCCGGCGAGCGTGGTCGCGAAGCGGTCGATGGATGCAGGGTCGCCGAGATCGATGACGTGCGCCTCGCAGGAATGGCCTGCGGCGCCCACCGCGTCGGCCGTCTCCAGGCAGCGCGCCTCGTCGAGATCGGCGAGGATCACGTAGGCGCCGCGACGGGCACAGTCGAGGGCGATTTCACGCCCAAGGCCGCCGCCTGCGCCGGTGATGACGATCGACCGGCCTTCCAGCATGGCAATCGCTCCGCTCGTATCCATCGGTCCGCTGTCCCCGCGCGCGGTCATGACAGGCGCGCCCAGGGCAGGGGGCCATCGCCGAGGCCGTGGTAGATCGCCTTCTGGCGCTGGTAGACCCGCATGCCCTGGCGTCCCTTCTCGCGTCCGATGCCGCTCGCCCCGTCGCCGCCGAACGGCGTCGAGATGGAGAACTGCTTGTAGGTGTTGATCCAGACGGTCCCGGCGTCGATGGCGCGCGCCAGCCGCCAGGCCCGGGCAAAGTCCTTCGTCCAGATGCCGCAGGCCAGCCCGTAGTCGTTGTCGTTGGACTGCGCAATCACGTCGGCCTCGTCCTCGAAGGGCAGCACGACCAGGACCGGCCCGAAGATCTCCTCCCGGCAGGTGCGGCTGTCATTGGTCAGACCCTCGATGATGGTCGGCTTCAGGTAGGCTCCCTGGGCATAGGCGTCGCCTTCCGGGCGCTCGCCGCCGGTCAGCACGCGACCGCCTTCCTCGCGGGCGAGCGCGATGTAGGCCTCGACAGCCTCTCGATGCTCGAAGGTCACCAGCGGCGCGACCTGTGTCGCAGCTTCGAAGGGCGAGCCGACGACGAGCTTCTCCGTCGCCTCGACCAGGCGCGCGACGAACGTGTCGTAGATCTCGCGCGCGACGAACAGGCGCGAGCCGGCGATGCACGACTGGCCGCTGGACGAGAAGATACCGAACAGGACGCCGGCGATGGCCTGGTCCATGTCGGCATCGGAAAAGACGATGGTCGGCGACTTGCCGCCAAGCTCCAGCGACAGCGGCATGAGCTTGCGTCCGGCCTGCTCGCCGATGCGCCGGCCGGTTTCGGTGCCGCCGGTGAAGGAAATGCGGCCGATGTCCGGATGCTCCACAAGGAGGTTTCCGATTTCGCGGCCCGAGCCCGGCAGGACGGAGAAGAGGCCTTCGGGCAGGCCGGCCTCCTCGATGATGCGGGCCAGCTCCAGCGAGACCAGTGGCGACCAGCTCGACGGCTTCAGGAGCACGGCGTTCCCGGCGGCGAGCGCCGGGGCGACCTTCTGGGCGTCGGACGCGATCGGGGAATTCCACGGCGTGATCGCGCCGACGAGACCGATCGGCTCGTGAACCGACAGGGTGAGACAGTCGCCACGACGCGCGGTCAGGTCCTCGTCGGCGGTTTCCAGGACAGCCGCAAAGTAGCGGAAGGTCCCGGCCGCCGACATGGCGAGCGCGGTGGTCTCGGTCCGCGTCTTCCCGGTGTCGCGGGTCTGGATGTAGGAGATCCGGTCGACGTTCGCCTCGATGCCGTCGGCGATACGAGCCAGGTAGCGCGCCCGCTGGTGCGGCAGGAGATCGAGCCAGGCAGGATCGGACTGGGCGGCCTTGGCGCGCGCGATGGCGCGCAGCCCGTCCTCGACGGACGCGCCTGACAGGCGGCGGTTTTCCGAGCCGTCATGGGAAAAGGTCGAGACGATCTCGGCGCCCGATCCGGTCTCCCACTTGCCGCCCACGAAAAGGCGGCCGTCGGGAAGGTCGTAGGTTGTTTCGGACATCACTTCCTCAGATCGACAGCGGCGCGATGCGGTTCAGCACCTCGCGGGCCACGCTGTACACGGTCGAAACCGACGTCTTGGGATTGTCGGGGGAGGCCTTGCCCTCCAGCCGGATCGTGTAGTTCACCGACGCCGAGCGCACCTCGTATTCGTGCGTGTTGCCGGTGGCGGCCGGATCGGCGATCAGCCGCACGCGGGTCCGGTCGAAGCCGACCCCGGCGAGCGCCAGGGTCGCGGCGACGTTGGCGTTCTTCGGATACTGGGTGGCGGCAGCGCGAGCCGTACCGGAGAAGAACACCGCCTCTTCGGCGAGCGATGCAAGGTCGAGGATCTCTTCGGCCGGCGTGCCGGTCCAGGCGTGCGGCGGCTTGCGGCCGGTGTAGATGACCTCCTCGATGCCGGCGAGGCGCGCGGCGGCGAGCGCATCGATGCCGCCAATGGCACCGGAAACCAGCGCCACGCGGGTGCGTCCGGCGGCTGCGGCGTCTTGCAGCGCGGCGGTGGTGGCATCGTCGGCGAGCGCCCCGATGGAGACGATGATCGTCTCGCAGCCGGCCTTCAGGATTTCCGGGACCGTCTCGCGCACCACCTGATGGACCGCGCATTCGATGGTCAGGTCGGGGCTGGTGGCCAGATAGGCGTCGACGCTCTCGTGGAAGCTCACCTCGTCGGCGAGCGCGGCGGCCCGGTCCGCCAGCGCCGTCTTCGCCGCGTCCACCATGCCCGGCGGGCAGAGGACCGAGACCGCCTCGAAGCGCGCCCGCCCGTCACGGGCAAGCACGTCGAAGAGGGTCGAGGCGATGTTGCCGAAGCCGATGATGCCGAGGCGTGCGATCATGAGTTGGCCTTCCCTGCGGCGCCGGCGGGCGGGCCGGCGAAAGCTTCCGCGAACGGGCCGATGGCGACCATGTCGACTTCCAGCACGACGGGCCCGTCGGCCTTCAGCGCGGTATCGAACGCGTCCGGGAAGGCGTCGATCTCGCCAACGCGGACGTGCGGCATGTCGATGGCGTCGCACAGCTTGGCGAAGTTCGGCGTCTTCAGCGCCGAATAGTGGCGGCGACCCTCATACTGCGCATCCTGGATGTTCTGGATGACGCCGTAGGCCGCATCGTTCATCAGCACGTAGACGATCGGGGCGTTTTCATCGACGGCGGTGATCAGCTCCGCCATCCCGAGCATCGCGCCGCCGTCACCCACCAGGCAGACGGTCTTGGCGTCGGGCGAGGCGATCGCCGCTCCGATCCCCATGGCGATGCCCTGGCCGATGCCGCCGCCGGCGGCATGGACGCCGAGATTGGGCGCCGCCACCGTGACGTAGCGGTTGCCGAAGGTGGAGTTGGAGATGGTCACGTCGCGCACCCACGGGTGACGTCCGGCAATAACGCGGGCGAGCAGATGGTCGGCGATCACCTGGTAGGGGCCGAGGCGTCCGCGCAGCGCGCCCTCCGCCCGGGCACGGGCCGAGGCGATGTCGTGCGGGAAGGACGGGTCGGTGTCCAGTCGCGCCGGCAACCGGTCGAGCAGGCGGGCCAGCGTATCGGCCGCATCGCCGTGGATGAACTGCTCCACGGGATAGTTCTTGCCGCAGCGGCCCGCGTCGGCATCGATTTGCACGAGCTGTCCGGGAAGCGGCAGCTTGTTGTCGCGGGTCTCGTTGCCGCGCAGCTTCGAGCCAATGACGATCATCAGGTCGCAGGTGGTGTAGATCTGCGCGGCCTCGGGCGTCATGTTGAAGGCGCCGAGGCTGGCGGCGTTGTCCTCCGGCACGACGCCGCGACCGGTGGTGCTGGTCACCGCGCCGAACCCGCGATCCACCAGTTCAGTGGCCTCCTTCGAGGCGCCTCGGGCACCGCCGCCGAGCCAGATCATCGGCCGCTTGGCCGCCTTCACGCGCTCTGCGAGCTCGTCGATCGCCGCGTCCGCCGCAATCGGCCGGACGATCACCGGCGGGTAGGCGCGGGCGGCGGTGACCGGCTTGGCGCGCTGAACGTCGACGGGGACTTCCAGGCTCACCGGGCCGGTGGGCGCGCTGAGCGCGGCGGAGGCGGCTGCGGTGAGCGTACCGATGACGGAAGCGGCGTCCCAGATGCGGAAGGTGGCCTTGGAGATGCCCTTCAGCATCTCCGGCTGCTTCGGCACGTCGTGGATCGGTGCCCGGTCGCGGTCGGCGTGCGAGAGATCCACCTGGGTGGTGATGTGCAGCACGGGGCTGCCGACGGTGAGCGCTTCGGCCTGGCCGCCGGCGGCATTGCCTGCCGCGGTGCCGGTGGAGGTCAGCACGACGCCGAGCCCGCCGGAGACGCGCGCATAGGCGTCGGCCATGTTCATGGCGCCGGCCTCGCCGCGTGCCGGGACGAAACGGATCAGCCCCTGCTCGGCGATGCCGTCGAGGATCGGCATGTTGTGGATGGAAATGACGCCGAAGACGGTCGTCACGCCAAGATCCGCGAGCGCCCGCGCGATCTGGCCGCCGACCGTGTCGGGAACGAGCGCCCCGTGGGGCTCGTCAAACGAAGCGTGAGACGCCGCCAGAGATCTCAAGGTAGGCTCCTGTGATGTACGAGGCGGCGGGCGAGGCGAGGAAAACGAGCGCGCGCGCCGCTTCCTCGGCCTGGCCGAGCCGGCCGAGCGGGATGTTCTTCTTGGATGCGAGATCGGCGAACCACGCCTCGCGCGACTGGGACTGGTCGTCCCGGTTCTCGAAGCGGCGCTGCCACTGGTTGGAATCCACCAGGCCGATCAGGATCGAGTTGACCCGGATCGCCGGGGCGAGCTCGACGCTGAGCGACTTCAACAGGCTCTGGACGCCGGCACGGGCGGACGAGGTGCACACCATGTGCGCCTCAGGCTGGAAGGCGAGCAGCGAGTTGACCGCCACGATGGCGCCCTGGCCGCTGGCCTCGAGCGCCGCGCGGAAGGCCCGCACCGGATAGATCTGGCTGAAATATTTGAGCTCGAGCTCTTCCCGCCACGCCTCGTCGGTGGTGGACGCGAAGGTCGAGACCCGGCCCTGGCCGGCATTGTTGATCAGGGCGTCGACGCCACCGAAGCGCGCAAGCACGCGCTCCGCGAAGCCGCCGAAGGCGGCCTCGTCGAGCACGGACACTGCTTCGGCGAGGATGCGCTCCTCGCCGAAATCGGCGACGAGCCCGATCTTTGCCGCCTCGAGCCGCTCGGCGCCACGGGCGCAGAAGGCGACGTTGGCGCCTTCCTCCAGGAAGAGGCGCGCGGCCGCGAGCCCGATGCCGGAGCTGCCGCCGGTGACGACGACCGTCTTGCCGTTGAGCCGGAGATCCATCCGCTCAGCCCTGCTTCAGGGACGGGAAGCCGGGATCCGGCCGCCCCATCATCACCGCGCGCTGGGCGGGGGTGGGCGGGCCGGCGGTCATCCAGCGGTCCATGGAATCGGGATCCGTGCGCGACCAGACCTTGGCCTCGTGCGTCGCCTCGTCGATCTGCTGCAGCTCGGAGGTGAACTCGATGACGAAGCCCGACGGCGAGACGAAATAGGCGAACGGGTTGTTGCCGGGGCCGTGGCGGCCGGGACCCCAGCTCGGCACCTGCCCCTTCTGCTTCATCCGGCCGATGCCGCGCATGAAGGAATCCAGGTTCGGCATCTCGAACGCCACGTGGTTGACGCTGGCGTAGGGCGCGCGCACCAGGGCGATGGAGTGGTGGTCGGTGGAGCAGCGCAGGAACACCATCTGGTCGGCCGAGTAGTCGCTGACCCGGAAGCCGAGCACCTCGCAGTACCAATCGCGGACGCCCTCCATGTCGGGCGTGTTGAGCACCACGTGCGACACCTTACGGGGCAGGGCGAACTGGTCCTCCGACGGCTTCATCGCGAGGTCGGTGGTGAAGCGCAGGCGGCGGCAGTCCGGGTCGAGGATCTCGAAGCCGTAGCCGCCGATCTCGTCCTGGAACTCGGCGGGAGCCCCGAGCGCGGTGGCGCCGCGCTCCACGCTCTGCAGATAGAAGGCGTCCATCGCGGCCCGGTCGGGCATGCCGAAGTGAACATACTCGATACCGTAGCTGTCGCTGTCCTTGAGGCCGTAGAGGAACGGCTCTGGACCTGTGCCGGCCATGTAGGCGACGCCGTCGCCGCGCTTGGCCAGCGAAAGTCCCCAGGACTCGACGTAGAAGTCGACGGTCGCGGTCATCGCGGGGGCGCGCATCATGATGCCGCGCAGATGTCCGGCTCTCAAAGGCTCAGTCATCGCAACCTCCTGTCTCGATCGGTGTGCTGGCGGTCATGCCGTCTCTCCAGAAGCGGAGGCGGCGAGCGCGCCGGTGACGATGTTCGCGAAGGCTTCCGGCTGCTGCAGGTAGACCGCATGGCCGGCCGCCGGGATCTGGAGGTAGTGCGGCGCGGGCCCTCCCGCGGACCGGCGGGCCTCCAGCGCGGCGAGCGTCTGATCCTCGGGAGTGACCGTGTCGCCCTCGGCCCAGACGAAGGTGGTCGGGATGGTGACCGAGGCGAGGCTCTCCGATAGCCGGCCCGACGACAGCATCCGCACGGCCTGCCCGTAGCCCGGCAGGGTGACGGCAGCCATCGCCGTCTCCACGGCCGCAACGGCGTCCGGCGCGGTGTCGGCTTCATGGACCAGCTTCGGCGCCCGGGTTCGGGCGAACTCGACGCCGCCCAATGCCTGGAGGGCGTCAATCCGGGCGCGGGACTTCTCCGGCAGCTCGCTGCCGACGGGAATGCCGTAACCTGCCGCGCATTCCGAAAGCACCAGGCCGCTCAGCCGGGCGCGGTGCCCGGCGGCGAAGCGCGCCGCGATCAGGGTGCCCAGCGAATGGCCGACGAGCAGCGCCCGGTCGATCCCCAGCGCGTCGAGGAACCGCAACAGCGCCGCGGCATAGGCGTCCTCGGTCGGCCAGTCTTCGGCGAGCGGCGCGGAGCCGGCATAGCCGGGGGCATTCCAGAAGATCAGGTCGAGGTCGGGGTGCAGGTGGGGAACCAGCGGCAGGAAGGATTCGCCACGCGAGCCGATGCCGTGCAGGAACACCACCGCTTCGCCGGGCGCTGAACGGCGAAGGAAGTCGATGCCGGCCGACGTCGCGCGCAGAACGCGATCGCCGCCGTCCATCTCGTCCGACTTGTGGGGCATGGCCGCCTCCCAGCTTGCCGTGCGCAAGAATCGTTCTTTATTGAACATAGTGTTCACGATTATGGTTACGCCTGATGGCCGGGCCTGTCAACGGATCGACAGGGGCGGACACGGGTCAATGCGGGTCAGGGCCGGGCCGCCGACGCGGCCCGAGCCGGTCAGTGGTCCTCGCGCTCCAGGTAGTGCAGCACGCGCTTCTCGACGCCCGCGACGGCGAAGTACATGACGATGCCGATTACCGTGAGGAGGCCGATGGCGTTGAAGACCATCGCGGTGTTGGCCTGGCCCTCGCCATAGGTGATGAGGAAGCCCAGACCGGTGTTGCCGCCCACCAGTTCGCCGACGGTCACGCCGATGACGGCAAGCGTCGCGCCGATGCGCAGGCCCGCGAACAGCGACGGCATGGAGGAGGGGAACTCGATCTTCCGGAAGATCGTGAAGCGCGACATGTTGTAGACGCGTGCCAGGTTGATCAGGTCCCGGTCCACCGTCTTCATCGACTGCAGCACGTTCACAAGGATCGGGAAGAACACGATCAGGATCGTGACCAGCAGCTTGGGCAGGGCGTTGTAGCCGAACCACATGATGAACAGCGGCGCGAAGGCGACCTTCGGAGCGATCTGCAGCGCCAGGATGTAGGGCGACAGGACCCGCTCCCAGAGCTTCGACAGGCCGAGCAGGTAGCCGAACACGGCCCCCATCGCGCTGCCCAGCAGGAAGCCGACAACCGACGTCACCAGGGTCGACATGAAATTCTTGCCGAGCTCCTCGTACTGCAGCATCCGGAAGAATTCCGAGAGGCAGTCTGAGAAGGTCGGGATGATGTATTTCGGAACGTCGAAGAGCGGCGGGAGGAACTCCCAGGCCGCTATGACCGCGACGCCGACGGCGACCATGATGCCGAGCTCCGGCCCGGCCGGGTTCCAGCGGGAAAGCATGGTGGGAAGGAGCCGGGACATCCGGGGCCTCTCGGTTCCGGTTGCGCCCCCGAGATCGGGGGCGCTCCGAGTGTCGATGGTCGTGTGGTCGGTCACTCGACGAACTCGTTGGTGTACAGGTCGTCGAGCGGCGTCTCGGACGAGATGATGCCGGCGTCGAGGTAGAAGTCCTGAACCGCCTTGACGCGCTCGGGATCGAAGGCGCCGAGCTTGCTCATGTCCTCAGTCTCGTAGACGAGGGCGTCGTAGCGCTTCATCACCTCGACCAGGAACTCTTCCTTGCCGCCGAACTGCGGGACGGTCTCGGCGAGCAGCTTGGCGGAGCCTTCCGGATCCTCCATCACGTCGCGCATGCCCTTGAGCGTCGCCTGGACGAAGCCGCGCACCAGCTCCGGCTTGTCCTTGATCGTGTCGTCGGAGGACAGGATCGCCTGGGCCATGGCCGGGAACATGTCGTTGATCGGGATGACCGTCAGGTCGACGCCTGCGCCCTCGATGGAGGCCGCCCAGTCCGGGGTGCCGGAGATCGCGTCGAGGTCGCCGGAGATCATCAGCTGGACCATGCCGGCCGGGCCGACGGCCTGGATGTCGACGTCGTCCTTGGACAGACCGGCCGACTGCAGGGCAGCGAGCAGGTTGTAGTAGGTGGTGTCCTGGAAGGCCATGACGCCAACCTTCTTGCCCTTCAGGCTCGCCACGTCGGCCGCGCCGCTGTCGTCACGAATGACGAGCTGCGTCAGGGCCTTGCCGCCGAGAAGCGCGACGCCCTTCACCGGCAGGCCGTTGGCGCGAACGATGATCGGCGTGTCGCCGATGCCGCCACCGAGGTCGGCGTTGCCGACGGCAACCTGCTTGGCCACGTCCGCTCCGCCCTTGCCGATGCGGAACTCCACGTCGAGGCCGGCCTCGTCGTAGTAGCCCTTCTGCTTGGCCACCTGGAACGGCGTGAACGCCGGCAGGAAGTCGGGGGCCGGGAACAGGTACACCATCTTTTCCGCGGCCAGTGCGCCGGTGGTCATGACGGCGGAAACCGCGGCAACGGCAGCAACTTGCCGCATGGTGCGGGTCAAACGCTCGAACTTCATGGAAAGCTCCTTCCTCTGGTTGCCGCTTTGGTTACGCGGCTTGGTCTTCCAAGTGCAGGGTATCGAACAGGCGCTTCACGTAGTCCCGGGTGCCCGGCTCCATGGAGCGGGCCATCGGGTCGTCGCGATGGGGCAGGTCGATCGGGAACTCGTCGACCACCGTGCCGGGACGGCCGGACAGCACCACCACGCGGTCCGACATGATGACGGCCTCCTGCAGATCGTGGGTGATCAGCAGGCACGTCACGCCGGTCTCGGCGATCGTGGCGGAGAAGCTTTTCTGGAGGACCACCTTGGTCTGGGCATCGAGGGCGGAGAAGGGCTCGTCGAGGAGCACGATTTCCGGATCGATGGCCAGGGTGCGGGCGAGCGCCGCGCGCTGGCGCATGCCCCCTGACAGCTGGTGAGGATAGTGGAAGGCGAACTCCGACAGGCGCACCCGGTCGATCTCCGACAGCGCCCGATCGCGGCGCTCCTTGCGGGTGAGCTTCTTTTCCTCGAGCCCGAATTCCACGTTGGAGACGATGTTGCGCCAGGGAAGCAGCAGGTCCTTCTGCAGCATGAAGCCGACGTCGGACCGCGTCGAGCGCACCGGCTCGCCGTTGATCAGCACCTCGCCCTGGCTCGGCCCGTAGAGACCGGACACCATGTTGAGAATGGTGCTCTTGCCGCAGCCGGACGGGCCGACCACCGCAACGAGCTCGCCGGGTTTGACCGAGAAGGACATGCCGGTCACCGCGGTGATCTCGTGTCCCGTCTTCCGGTCGGGGAAGACCTTGGTGATGTCCTTGAGATCGAGGCTGGAAGTCATCGCGGTCCGTCCGGGTTAGAGGGTGTCGTGTGCCGTGATCAGGTCCACAGGTAGCCGTAGGTGCGGATCTGGCCGATGAGGCCGGCCATCCCGTTGCCACCGGCTGCCGGGCCGTCTGCGATGGTGGTCCCGCGCAGCCAGGTGCGGCCGTGGATCTCCATGCCTGCGGCGTTGCAGCGGCCGGAGAAGCGGGCGGCGTTAAGCCAGAGGCCGCCCATGATCTCGGCCTGCTCCATCGACGTCGGGCCGGCAATCTGGGCCCGGTCCATCGACAGGTTGCTCAGCACCTGCACGCCGTCGAGGAACAGGGCCTGGTCGAAGCGGGCCCGGTCCAGCACCAGCGTGCCGAAGAACTCGCCGCGCGAGAAGCTGGCGTCCCGGTCGAAGCGCGCCCCGTCGAAGCGGGCATCGTGCCAAAACTCGGCCCCGGAAAAGTCGGCCCCAGCCTCGAACACGCAGTCGCGGAACCAGGCCAGCCCGAGGAAGCGGGCGTTCAGGGCCACCACCGGAGCGCGGAAAACCGTGCCCGTGAAGTCGATGCTGGTCACGTCGACGCCCGTCAGATCCAGCGGCTCGTCGATGACCCGTCCGGTCAGGTCTTCGGCCCGGCCGGGCACGAAGGGTTGCCGGAGCAGATCGAGGAGCGGGTCGGTTTCCACGAGCGCCATCGGGGCCACTGGATCAGGCGGTCTTCTGATCGAGTGCGGCCTCCTGCGCCTTCAGATGATCCTTCGCCTTGCGGACGATCATCTGGCGCAGCCGCGACACACCGATGTCGTGCTGGTAGAGCATTTCGCGCCGGCGCGCGTCCGACGGAATGGATTCGAGCATCACGCGGTCCTGCTCCAGCACGTGCCAGTGCCGGTCTTCCAGGAAGGCGCGATACAGGAAGCGCCAGGATTCCGCGGCCACGCCCTGCACCTGCCGGCAGCGCCAGAAGAAGGAGTGGTGGGTCTCCTCGTCGATGGCGACGGCAAAGCCGATGATGCGGAACGGCCCGCCGGGGCCGGCACCGTCCGGGTAGGGGATGTCGAGCCGGAAGTAGATCATGCCCGGATCGACGACCAGTTCCGTCCAGTCGAAGTTGACGCCGCGCTGGTTCACCCGCTCGATGGTGAAGCCCTTGTCGGTGCGCTCCAGGCGCATCGTGTCCTGCTTCGAGCCATAGGCGAGGGTGAACGAGTCCGCATGCAGGTAGCTTGCGTGCATCGGGTCGGCGGCGTTGTCGAGGCTGGCCCGGTAGCTGCAGTCCCACCGGGTCATGCAGGGAAAGACTTCCCACTCGTCGCTGACGAACTCCTCGGGCGGCTCGAATTCCGGAGCTTCCGGCTGGTCGGCGCTCGGCAGGTAGACGAACACCGCGCCGGCGCAGTCGACGGCCTTGAAGCTCTTCAGCGGGCGGCGGCCTTCGAGTGCGCACTCCGGCATGGCGGGGACGCGCACGATGGTGCCGTCGCCGTCGACCGTCACGCCGTGATAGCGGCAGGCGACGTTGCCGTTCTGGACCTCGCCCAGCGACAGCTTGGCGCCGCGGTGGGGGCAGAAGTCCTCCACGCACTTCACCGCGCCGTCAGCATCACGCCAGAGAACCAGGTTCTCGCCGGCGATGCGGATGCCGTAGGGCGCACCTTCCTTCACCTGCACCGACTTGCAGACCGGCGCCCAGAGGCCGAGCAGGCCACGGTTGATATAGTCCTCGACGGCGTCGCGTCCGGAAACGTTGGCGGTCATGGCTGCAGATCCTCCGTTCGCCGGCGCTCAGGCGCCGATGCCGTGTTCCGCGTGGGCGGCGTCGTGGGAAGCGTTGATGGCCTTCAATTCGGCCTCGAAGACGGCGAGCGACCACGGCCCGGTCTCGCCGGACGGCCGCTTCGTGCCCTTGTCGTTCAACTCCGCGGCCACCTTCTCGAAATCGTGCACGCCACGAGCGTAGATCTCTTCCAGGTCGGCGGCGAGGGCGGTCTCCAGCTCGGTGAGGGGACGGCCCCGCGACTGGTTCCTGAGGGCGGGATCTTGCATCGGCTGCCTCCGGGAAGTTTGTTCATAATTGAACGATGCGTTCGTTATTTGCTAGTGTGGCGCAAGATTGGTATCCAAGCAACATCTTTTCCAAACTGCCCGCCAGGGCGCTCACGGGGGTTCGAATGACCGACACCATCATGTTGACCGTGTTCCTGCGGCACGACCAGTCGCAGAACCTGGAAGAGATCCAGGATCATCTGGCCGAGCAGGAGTGGTGGACCGGGTTTCCGCCGGAAGGCGTGGAGATCCTGTCCTGGAACGTGGTCATGGGGATCGGGCAGATCGTCACGCTCCGCATGCCGCCGGAATTGCTGCCCAAGGTGAATGTCGAGCTGGAGCGCCGCGCCTGGGGTGTCTTCTCCACCGAGTTCTTCCCGACCTACGACTTCCTTCCCGTTCGCGAACGGCTCACGCGCGAGTGGAAGGAAAAGGCGGGCAAGGAATGAGCGCCGACGGGATCCGGGCGGTCACCGCCGCCAGCGTTCCGCCACCGCCGCCAGGCGTCTTCTCCAATGCGATCGTGGCCGGTGGCGTGGTCTATGTCTCCGGCATGCACGCCGGCGGGCCGGACGGCATCGTCGGCGGAACGTCGATGCTGGAGCAGACGCGCGAGGCGCTCCGTCGCACGGTTGCACTCGTTGAGGCGGCAGGCGCGCGCAAGGAGCGCATCGTCAAGCTGACGCTCTACGTTACCGACATGGCGGCGCGCGCCGAGGTGAGCCAGGCCCGCAAGGAGGTGTTCACCACCGAGCCCTTGCCGGCCTCAACCTTCGTCGAGGTGTCCGGCTTCATCCAGGACGGCCTGCTGGTCGAGGTCGAGGCCATCGCGCACCTCTAGCTGCGCGGTGCCGATGGACGGCGGTTTTGCGTGTCATTGGCGCGGTTTGACCCCAAAATCGCGCAGGACTGCGCACCCGAGCGGCCTTTGCGCAGATTTGCGCAGTCCTGCGCGATCGTGCGCGGGGCCGTGCCGACCCTCGGCCAGGGGCGCGGCGATGCGCATGAGTCCTTATTGTCTGTGTCATGGGTTGCTGCTTTCCTGTCCCGTGCAACCGGCACTGATGGGAGGGCAGGGACATGCGCAGCGAAATCACCGGATCGACGCTTCCGGTTCTGACGATCACGCTTGAGGCTGGCGAGACCATGCTGGCTGAGCCCGATCGGCTCTCGTGGATGACGCCGAACGTCGGCATGCACACGACGGCCGCGACCGGCGGCTCTGGCGGGCTGTTCGGGGCGCTCGGCCGGGCGGTGGCCGGAGGCGGCCTGTTCATGACCGAGTTCACGGCGGAGCGCGGCGAGGCGCTGGTGGCCTTCGCCGCGACGGTGCCGGGCAACATCGTCGAGGCCGAGGTTGCGGAAGGACGCAGCTATCTCGTCCACCGCCACGGCTTCCTGGCCGGTGCCCACAGCCTGACGCTTTCCATCGGGGTGCAGCAGTCGCTGGGGTCGGGCCTGTTCGGCGGCGAGGGCTTCATCCTTCAACGGCTCGCCGGACACGGACCTGCCTTCGTCGAACTCGGTGGCGAGATCGTCTCCTACGATCTCGAGCAGGGCCAGGAGCTGCTGGTTCATCCCGCCCATGTCGGGATGATCGAGGAGGGCGTCTCCTTCGAGATCACCACCATCCGCGGCGTGAAGAACATGCTCTTCGGCGGCGACGGACTGTTCCTGGTGCGGCTCTCGGGGCCCGGCAAGGTCTGGCTGCAGTCCCTGACGCCGGCAAAGCTCGCCCACGCGCTCAGACCGTACCTGCCCTCCGGCGAGCATCGCTAAAGCGTTTCCAGGCGAAGTGGGCACCGGTTCGCCGTCCGGAAACGCGGTGAAGCCGGCTCCTCGCGCCGCGGGTTCGCCCCGCGTCAGGACTTCATCTTGCGTGTGACCCAGGCGAAGCCTGCGAGGATGGCGCTGCCGAGCCCGAAGCCGATGCCGAGGCCCCACGGGATGCCAGGATAGCCGGCCGCGAGGTGTCCGAGCAGGCCGCCCACGACGGCGAGGATGAGCGGGGCGAGGCATCCGATGGCGATCATGTCGGTCCTTCCGCGGCAGGCGATCGGGAGCCGTCTCGATGCGATGCTTCGGCGCCGGACGCAAGCCCGGAGAGCCGCTCAGACGCGCAGGCTCGCCATCTGCCCGGCGGGATAGCGGGTGCCGGCGGCGACGCCCGGCCGAAAGGCCTCCTCCAGCGCGGCCAGCGTCTCCGCCGAGGGCGTCAGCTCTTCAGCCGCCGCGTTGGCCTCCAGCCATTTGCGCTGCTTGGTGCCGGGCAGCGGCACAATGTGGTCGCCGCGCGAGAGAACCCAGGCGAGCGCCAGTTGTGCCGGTGTGCAGCCTTCCTTCGCCGCCAGCCCGGTCAGCGTGTCGAGGAGCCGGACATTCTGCGCCAGGTTTTCCTCGGCGAAGCGGGGATGCTGACGCCGCCGGTCGGTCTCCTCCAGCGCGTCGAGACCGGTGATGGTGCCGGTGAGGAAGCCGCGGCCCAACGGCGAGTAGGCGACATAGCCGACGCCGAGCTCGGCGCAGAGCGGCAGGAGGTCGTCCTCCGCGTCGCGGGTCCACAGCGAGTATTCGGTCTGGAGCGCCGCGACCGGATGGGTGGCGTGGGCGCGCTTCAGCGTCTCGGGCGACGCCTCCGACAGGCCGATATGACGGATCTTGCCCTCGGCCTTGAGGTCGGCGAGCGCACCGACGGTGTCTTCGATGGGGACAGCGGGGTCGATGCGGTGGACGTAGAAGAGGTCGATGGTGTCCACCCCGAGCCGCGCCAGGCTCGCCTCGCAACAGGCGCGGGCGTAATCGGGGTCGCCCTTGGCGCCCGGCTTGCCGTCGGGCAGGCGGATGTTGCCGAACTTGGTGGCGATTACCGCCTTGTCGCGGCGATCCTTCAGGGCGCGGCCGACGAGCTCCTCGTTCTTGCCCGCGTTGTAGGCGTCGGACGTGTCGATCAGATCGACGCCCAGCTCCAGCGCCCGGTGGATGGTGGCGATGGCCTCGCCCTCGTCCGGGGTGCCGTAGATCGGCGTCATGCTCATGCAGCCGAGCCCGATGGCGGAAACCTCGAGATCGCCAAGCCTGCGTCGGTTCATGTCGTCCCTCCCGTGACGCGCCGCTCGCGACGCACGGTCTCTACATCAGACCCGGCAAGAACAGCACGATACCGGGGAACAGGGCCATCAGCCCGATCAAGAGCAGGTCGCAGCCAAGGAACGGCGCGGCCGCGATGGCCACGTGGCGCAGGGTCGTGCCCTTCGGCGCGACGCCCAGCATGACGAACAGCAGCAGCCCGAAGGGCGGTGTGGTCTGGCTCATCTCGAGCGCGATCAGCATCAGGATGCCGAACCAGAGCGGGTTGATGTCCAGCGCCGCGATCAGCGGGAAGAAGATCGGGATGGTGATCAGCATGATGGACACCGGGTCCATGAACATGCCGAGCAGGAGCAGCGACAGGAAGATGGTCACCAGCACCAGCGCGATGGAGACGTCGAACGAGGTGGCGAAGTTCAGCATGCCGGAGCTTGCTCCGGAATAGGCGAGAAGCTGGCTGAAGATGGACGAGTTCAGGATGATGAAGAACACCATCCCGCTGACCTTCACCGTCGACAGCATCGACTGTTTGAGCACGGACAGCGAGAACAGGCGGAAGGCGACGGTGAGGATCAGCACGCCAACGACGCCGAAGGCGGCGGATTCCGTCGGCGTGGCAATGCCGAAGATGATCAGGCCGATCACCATGAACACGACCAGCGCCATCGGCACGATGTTGACGAGCGCCAGCTTCAGGCCGCGCCCCCACGACACCTCCTCGATGTCGTAGCTCGGCGTCAGCGACGGATTCACCCGGATCTGGACGGTGATCAGGATGGCGAAGAACAGCGCCAGCAGGACGCCCGGCACGATGCCGGCGATGAGGAAGCGGCCGACATCGATGCCGGCGAGCGAGGCGAGCAGCACGCCGAGCGTCGACGGCGGGATGATCATGGCCAATCCGCCGGTGCCCAGGATCGGGCCCAGCGACATCCGCCAGTGATAGCCGCGGCGCTGCATCTCCGGGACCATCAGCGACCCGAGCATGGCCGTGTTGGCCATGGACGAGCCGGTCAGGGTGGAGAAGATCGTGCCGCCGGCCACCGTCAGGTAGCAGAGGCGGCCCGGTATCCGGCCGAAGAACTTGTCGAGCGTGTCGAACACCCGGATCGCCAGGCCGGAATAAAAGAACAGCGATCCCATGAAGATGAAGAACGGGACCGGCGCCAGCTGGAAGCGGGTGATCAGCGACGTGGAGTTGTCGACCACCTGCAGGAGCGCGCCGGCGCCGCCGATGAACACCAGCGAGCCGATGATGTTCGTCGCCATGAAGGCGAAGGCCACCGGCACGGCGAAGAACATCAGGCCGATGACCATGGAGATCAGGAAGGCGAGGGCGAAGTACCATTCCATGGCTACATCGACTCCTGCGCTTCCTTGCGGTCGTACATGGAATCGAAGCCCAGCAGGTACCGCAGAAACTCGATGGCGATCATGGTGAAGCTGAGGGGAAAAAGCACGTAGAGCGCCCAGTAGGGGACGTCGACGGAGCGCTCGTCCATGTAGCCGTAGCGAATGGCCTCATCGAAGAGGACGCCACCCTGGTAGGCAAAGATCAGCGAGACCACGATGCAGATCGAATAGACGACCTTCTCGCACACGCGCTTCGAGGCCGGACCGAGCTGGGCGAACAGCACCTCGGCGGTCACGTGACCCTTCTCGCGCACCAGATAGGGGGCGGCGAGGAGCACGAAGTAGAGAAGGACGTACTCGACGAAGGCGACGGTGAAGCCGAACGGCTGGAAGCCGAGCGCGCGGATCGTCACGTCGACGACCACGACGAGAATGCCCGCGCCGATCAGCGTGCCGGCCAGCGCGACGCAGGCAATCAGGATGACGTTGTAGAGCCGCCAGAGCAGAACCATTGCAGCGCGATACCTTGCTGAGAGCCGGGTCGGGACGAAGAGGCCGCGGTCATGCCGCGGCCTCAGGAGCGCAGGTCGGGAACCGGCGTCAGTTCTGCTTGTCGAGCAGGCCGCGAAGTTCCTTCGCCTCGTCCTCGCCCACCTTGTCGGTGACGCGCGCCCACATGGCGTCGTTGGCGATGCCGAGATATTTCTCCCCGTCCGCGCCTTCCATCACGATGGCCTCGACGCCGGCCTTGTCGGCCGCAGCGATGTCGTCCTTGTTGCGGTCGATCATCTCCTGCACCGACGACAGCTCGTACTCGCGGGCGGTGTCGGTCAGGATCTGCTTCGCCTCGTCGGACAAGCCGTCCCAGGTGCGGTTGGAGACCAGAACGACGTTGGCGAGGTGATAGAAGGACGGCTCGATCCGGTAGTTCACCTGATTGGCGAGGCCGATGGAGGCGAGACCCACGGTCGGCCATCCGAACCCGTCGATGACGCCGCGCTCGAGGCCGGTCGGAACGTCGCCCGACGGGATCTGCACGGTGGTGGCGTTGAGCGCCTCCTGCAGCGGCCGGTAGGCGCCGGTGGTGCGCATGGACAGGCCGGTCAGGTCGACCACGCCGTCCTTCGTGGGCGGCTCCTTGGTCGTATAGAGATAGTAGCCCGAACCCGGCCCGGTCTCCGACCACGCCAGGAAGTGGGCGCCGAGCTTCTCGTCGAAGATTTCGGCGAAACGGTCGAAGCCGCCGTTTTCGTGCAGTTCCTCGACGCCGACGGTCTGCAGCATCATCGCCTGGGCCTGCGGCACCACGCCGGAGACGTAGGCGGCGGGGATGAACAGGACGTCGATGACGCCGCGCTGCAGGGCCTGCGGGGCGCGGTCGGCCGGGGTGACTTCCGGACCGCCGAGCAGGTCGAGCTGGACGACGCCTTCACCGGCCTCGTTCAGCGTGTCGACGAAGTGCTTGATGTAGCTCTGCGAGAGTGCGTGCTGGGTGGGCAGGGCGGTCTGGGTCTTCAGCGTCACCGCGTCGGCCGAGGCGGCCGTGGCGAAGCCGGCGGCGGCCAACGCCACGATGGCGCCCTTCGCCCAGGTCTGTGTGTGCAGCATGGTTGGTTTCCTCCCGTTGAGTGTTTGAGGTCTTGCCCCCGCTCTTCCGGCGGTGGGCTGGACGACGGCGTAGCGGCCGTCAGTCGATGGGGTTTTCCAGGTCGCCGAGACCGGTGATCGACACGCTGACCGTGTCCCCCTTCACCAGATATTTCGGCGGGTCGAAGCCGATACCGACGCCTGCCGGCGTGCCCGTGGCGATGATGTCGCCGGGCAGCAGCGTCATGGTCGCCGTCAGCGTCTCGATCAGCGTGGGAATGTCGAAGATCAGGTCGGCGACCTTGGCCTGCTGGCGCACCTCGCCGTTGACGCGGGTAACAAGCTCCAGCGCGTCGACGTCGGAGACCTCGTCGGCCGTGACCAGCCACGGGCCCATCGGGCAGAAGGTGTCGATGCCCTTGCCGATGACCCACTGGTTATGCCGGCGCTGCAGCTCGCGGGACGTCACGTCGTTGATGACCACGTAGCCGAAGACGCAGTCGTAGGCGTCGGCCTTGGAGACGTTGAACGCGCGCCGGTTGATCACCACGCCGAGCTCGCCCTCGTAATCGACCGTGTGGGTCGGATCGAGGGAAGCCTTCACCGCATCACCGGGACCCACGATGCTCGTGGTGGCCTTGGTGAAGATGATCGGGTGCGACGGGGCCGCTTCCTTGCCGGTGGAATCAAAGCCGCTGGAATGAAACTCCCGGGCGTGCTCGTAGTAGTTCTTTCCCACGCAGAAGATGTCGCGCAGCGGCGCCGGGATCGGTGCCGTCAGCCGGACGTCGGAGAGCGGAAGGCGGCGGCCGCCCCGCGTCTTCCAATCTGCCGCGCTGCCGCCGGTTTCCACCAGAGTGCGCACGGCGTTGCCGGCATCCTGCCCCTCGGCACAGACAACGACCTCGCTTCCATCCACGTAGCCCGCGGCGATGCCGCCGTTCGTTTCGAAGGTGACCAGTTTCATTATCTCGACAACGCTCAATTTCATCGATAATCTATGAATGCATATCGAAAATAGCGTGTCAAATATGAACTGGCGCGCAGGCGCATGGCCGCGATAGCATCGCGGCGGTGGATAGGAAGGACGGGATTCGTGGTTGAGGCTCCGATGCGCGTACAGGGCAGGGAGGCGCCGGTCGAACTGGTTCGCGACGAGTCGGAAACGCTGACTCAGTTCGCGTACCGTTCGATCCGCAACGACATCATTCGCGGGGTCAGGGAGCCGGGCGAGCGGCTGCGCATCGACCGGCTCAAGCAGATCTACGACATCGGTCCGACGCCGATCCGCGAGGCGCTGCAGAAGCTCAATGCCGAGCAACTGGTGCTGAGCGAGGGCAATCGCGGATTCACCGTCGCGCCGCTCGACGCGGAAGAGTTTCGCGATCTCAACGTGGCCAGGACGGAAGTGGAACTGGCGGCGTTGCGCCTGTCCATGGAGCATGGCGATTCCGCCTGGGAATCCCGCGTGGTCGCCGCCAGCTACATCATGAACAAGGAAGACGCGGCCATAGCCGCGCTGGACAGCGTGCCGGACTCCTGGGAGCGGGCGAACGCTGCCTTCCACACCGCGATGGTGGATGCGTGCGGCTCGAACTGGCTGCTGCGGACGCGCGAGACGTTGCAGGATCTGTGCGAACGCTACAGGCGGGCATCCGTGCGCAGCCATCGCGGCGAGCGCGACCTGGCGGGCGAGCACGCGGCGATTGCCGAGGCGGTGCTGGCGCGCGAGGTGGACCGGGCCTGCCAGCTGACGCGGTTCCATTTCGACCTGACCGCCCGCAACCTCGATGTTGCGATGCCGTCGGGTCGCAAGGCTTCGGCGCGCCGCTGATGCTCCAGGATATCCTCATGTACCTGGCCGTCGGCGTCGCCGGCGGCATCGTCAACTCGGCGGCGGGCGGCGCGAAACTGTTCGTCTTTCCGCTGCTTCTCGCCACCGGCCTGTCGCCGCTGGCCGCCAACGCCACCGGCACCGTGGCGCTGTGGCCGGCCACGCTGCCGCCGGCCTGGCAGTACCGGCGCGAGCTGGTCGCCGACTGGAAACGGCTGGTCTTCATTCTGGTGCCGTCGCTCGTCGGGGCGCTGGCCGGCGCGCTGGTTCTGGTGAACTCGCCGGAAAAGGCGTTCCTGACCGCCGTGCCGTTCCTGTTGATCGTCGCCGTCACGGCGATCCTGCTCGGCAAGCGCCTCGCGGTGATCGTCCAGAAGCTGCTGCCGCAGCGCTCCATCACGCTCATCGCCGCCGTGCTGATGCTCGCCGTCGGCTTCTATGGCGGCTATTTCGGCGCCGGCATGGGCTTCATGCTGCTTGCCGTGCTGGCAGCGACGTTCGGCGGCCAGCTGCACCAGGCGAATGCCCGCAAGAATCTGTTCGCCGTCTGCATCAACACTGTCGCCGTCGTGCCGCTCCTGATGTCCGGCTACGTCGACCTGCTCGCCGCGCCGCTGGTTCTCATCGGCGGCCTGGTGGGCGGCTATGCCGGCGGCCACGTCATCCGGAGGGTGCCCGACTGGCTGCTGCGCCTCGTCGTCGCCGGGCTCGGTCTCGTGCTGACCGCCGTCTTCCTGCTCCGCTGAACCAAGACCAACGACCCGCCCGCAAAGGGCCGGGCGCCCAGACTGGAACCGAAAGGGGGAACCGACCATGGCAGAGGCCGAACCCACGCGCCTGATCCTCAACGGCACGCCCGTCGAGGTGCGGGCCGATCCGGAAACACCGCTCCTCTACGTGCTGCGTGGCGAACTCGACGCGAAGGCGGCCCGCTACGGGTGCGGCGCGGGTCTGTGCGGCGCCTGCACCGTGGTGGTGGACGGCAAGGCCGCGTTCTCCTGCGACGTGCCGCTGCACGTGGTGGCGGGGGCCAGCATCGAGACGGTGGAAGGCCTTGCGGCGCAGCAGCCGCCGCACCCGCTGGTGACGTCGGTCATCGAGCGCCAGGCGGCGCAGTGTGGCTACTGCCTGCCGGGCATTGTCATGGCGGCGAAAGCCTTTCTCGACGAAAGCCCGAACGCCAGCCGGGCCGAGATCGCCGCGGCGCTGGACGGCAATCTCTGCCGCTGCGGCACCCACCACCGCATCCTCGACGCCATAGAGGATGCCGCCGCCCGGATGACGGAGGCCGCCCGATGAAGACCCCGCCGCCGCTTGCCAAGGCCCCGCTGATTTCCGACTGGGTGCGGTTTGCGCCCGACCGCCGGCTGCAGGTCTTCTCCGGCCGGGTGGAGCTGGGCCAGGGCAACATGACCGCGCTCGCCCAGATCGCCGCCGACGAGCTGGACGTGGATCCGGCATGCGTCGCCATCACCGGTGCCGATACCACCCGCACGCCGGACGAGGGCTTCACGTCGGGCAGCATGTCCATCGTCCAGGGGGGCATGGCGATCCGCTTCGCCGCGTCCGCCGCCCGCGCCGTGCTGCTCGCCGAGGCGGCGAAGCTGTTGCAGCAGGACGTCGAGACGCTCTCCATCGAGGCGGGAACGGTGCGCCGCGACGGGCCGGACGCCGATCTCGATCTCTGGGACCTTGCCGCCGGCGCCGATCTGGACGTGCCGGTGCTCGATCACGCCCGGCCGAAGCCGCCGGAGGCGCGCCGGATTGCGGGCGCCTCGCTGCCGCGCATCGACATCGCCGAACGCGTCACCGGGCATCCGTTCGTGCACGATCTCGCGCCCGACGGCCTGCTCCACGGCCGGCCGGTGCATCCGCCGGCGCTGTCCGCGCGGCTCGTCGCCCTCGACCTCGACGGGCTGAAGGCCCGGCCGGGCGTGGTGGCGGTGGTGCGCGACGGCTCCTTCGTGGGGGTGGTCGCGGAGACCGAGCACGCCGCCATCCTGGCGGCGCGCTGGGCCGCCAACCGGGCCGAATGGGCGCTGGACGGCGACGCGCCGGCCGATCCGGTCGCCGCCATCGGGGCCTCCGACGAGCCCGCCGAGACCGTCCACGAGGCCGGGGCGGATCCGGGATCGGTCGCCGGCACCGTCTACGAGACGGCCGTCACCCGCCAGTATCTGAGCCACGGCTCCATCGGGCCGTCGGCGGCGCTGGCGGAGTGGAGCGGCGACCGGCTCACCATCTGGTCCCATACCCAGGGGCCGTACCCGCTCAAGGAGGCGATCGCCATGGCGCTCGACCTCGATGCGGGCGCGATCGACGTGATCCATCATCCGGGCTCGGGCTGCTATGGCCACAACGGCGCCGACGACGTGGCGCTGGATGCGGCGCTGATGGCGCGGGCGGTGCCCGGCCGGCCGGTGCTGGTGGTTTGGAGCCGGGCCGACGAGTTCCGTTCGTCGCCGCTGGGACCGGGCATGCAGACCCGGGTGCGCGCGGTCGTCGGCGAGGACCGCCGGATCGCGGCGATGGATGTGGTCGCCAACTCGGCGCCGCATGGCAACCGGCCCGGCCGCAACGGTTCGCCGAACCTGCGCGCCGCCGCCTACCTCGAACACCCCAAGCCGCCGGCGCGTTCGCGCGACGTGCCGCTCGCCAACGGCGGCGGGACCGACCGCAACGCGGTGCCGGGCTACGCGATCCCGAATCTCCGGATCGCCAAGCGGGTCGTGCACGCGGTGCCGTACCGGACCTCGTCGATGCGGGCGCTCGGCGGCCATCTGAACGTCTATGCGCTGGAAACGCTGATGGACGACATCGCCGCGGAGATCGGCGAGGACCCGGTCGCCTTCCGCCTGGCGCACCTGGACGACGCAAGGGCCCGGGCGGTGGTGGAGGCGGCGGTCGCGGAGACCGGCGGCGCGTTCGGATCCGAGGCGGGCGAGGGAGCCGGCTGGGGGCTCGGCTACGCCCGCTACAAGAACACCGCCGCCTACTGCGCCATCGCCACGCGGGTGGAGGTGGAGGAGGACGTGCGGGTGACCGACGTGTTCGCGGCCATCGATCCCGGCGAGGCCATCAACCCGGACGGCATCATCAACCAGACGGAGGGCGGCATCATCCAGGCGGCGAGCTGGACGCTGAAGGAGGCGCTGCGCTTCGACGGGCTGGCGGTGGCGACGGAGACCTGGCTCGACTACCCGATCCTCACCTTTTCCGAGGTGCCGAGGATCACGGTGCGGGTCATCCCGCGGCCCGAGGAGCCGCCGCTCGGCTGTGCCGAGGCGGCCCAGGGGCCGATGGCGGCGGCCCTCGGCAACGCCGTCTTCCAGGCGCTGGGGGCACGGGTGCGCGACCTGCCGCTCACCCGCGACGCCATCGTCACTGCGCTGTCTAGCTAGGGAGACCCGGATGGACCTCAAGATCCTCAGCGGCGGCGCCGCCAACGGGCTGGTGACCCGGCTCACCCCCGCCTTCACCGAGGCGACCGGCATGGGCATCGGCGGCGACTTTGGCGCCGTCGGCGGCATGCGTGACCGGGTCGTCGCGGGCGAGCCGGTCGATGCCATCATCCTGACGCGCACGATCGTCGACGCGCTCGCCCTCGGGGGGCACGTCGATCCGGCGACCATCGCCGATGTGGGCCGGGTGGCGACGGCGATCGCCGTGCGCGAGGGCGACACAGTGCCGGACGTCGCCAGCCCGGAGGCGCTGAAGGCGGCGCTTCTCGCGGCGGACGCGGTCTACGTTCCGGACACGGTGAAATCCACCGCCGGCATCCACTTCGCCGGGGTGCTGGACGCCCTCGGTGTCGCGGATGTCCTGGCCGACCGCATCCGGGGCTTTCCCAACGGCCAGACGGCCATGGCCGCCATGGCGGCGGGAGAGGACCGCAATCCGATCGGCTGCACCCAGATCACCGAGATCGTGAACACGCCAGGGGTGGTGTCATGCGGCGCGCTGCCGGAGCCGCACGGGCTGGCGACAGTCTACACCGCGGCCGTTGCGCTGCGGGGCGAGGCGGGCGATGCGGCGCGAACCCTGATCGCGCTGCTCACCGCTCCGGAGAACGCCAACGCCCGCTCCGCCGCCGGCTTCGCCTGACGGCGCGCGCCGTCCGTTCCCTCGGCTCAGGCGATCTGGACGTCGATGCCGGCGCGCGCGACCGATTCGCCGAGCGTTCCTGAGGGCTTGCGGTCGCAGACGATGCCGGCCAATGCGCCAAGCGGTTCGACGGTCGCCACCAGGTGGCGGTCGAACTTGGAGTGGTCGATCAGCAGGAAGGTCTCGCGGGACTGTCCGATCATCCGGCGCTTCACAGCGACCGCCGACCGGTTCGCGTCCGAGATGCCCTGAACGCTCAGGCCGCTGGCCCCGATGAAGGCGCGATTGGCGTTGTACCGCGACAGGAAGTCCAGCGTTTCCGGTCCGTAGACCGCTGCTTCCAGAGGCTGGAAATCCCCCGGGCAGAGGATGATCTGGATCGAGCCGTTCTGCCCCAGTGTGGCGGCGATGGCGACGCTGTTGGTGAGAACGGTGAGGTCTTGACCGGCGACGGCGAGCGCCATCGCGAACTGGTGGGTCGTCGAGCCCGCGTCGACCATCAGGACCTCGCCGGGCCGGACCATCGCGGCGGCGCGTTCGCCTATCCGTGCACGCTCCTCGATGTAGGCCTGGTTGCGCTCGCTGAACGGGGCCTGCGCGCCCATCGGAATGGCCGATGCGCCGCCGTAGGCGCGGCTGATCAGCCCCTCGCTGCTCAACGCCTCAACGTCTCGGCGCACGGTTTCCGTCGAGACGCCGAAGTTCGCGGCCAGCTCGGAGATGCGGACGTGCGGGTGGCGTTCGAGCTCCCGCAGGATCCGTTCGCGGCGCGCCGCCTTGCCGAGCCGCGGCATCACGCGCCCTTCGCCCGGAGGATCGCTTCCGCGACCGTCGCGAAGCCCTGGCCGCCGCTCTGCACGGTTATCCATTTCGGCTGATCCGGCGAGAGGTGGGCAAAGTCAGCAAAGTTGGCGACCGCTATGCTGTTGTCGAAGTAGGCGAACATGGGCGCATCGTTCGGACTGTCGCCAACGAAGGCGATGCGGTCGGAGGCCGTGTCCATGACGACGCCGTACCGGTCCGCGAGAAGCCGACGCGTCATCACCAGCTTGTCGTACTGGCCATACCAACCATTCACATGGATGGATGACACTTTGGCGACAGCACCGGCTGCCTCGAAACACGCCACGATGCGGGTGATCTCCGCCTCGGTCAGGAGGTCGCCGTCCTCTGCGAAGTCGATGGCGAGATCTGCCTCCCGGAAGGGCTGGTCGGCCGAGATCCGGGCCCGGGGCACCCGCTCGAGGATCGTCCGCGAAAGGCCGTCGAGCCGCATTCGGTCCGTACGCCGGTCCGCATCGGGCTTGTGAAAGACCCGTGTCATGCCGCCTGCCGGCTCGCAGGCGAAGTAGAAGGCGCCGTTCTCGCCGACCACGGCATCCACCGGCCAGAGCCGGGCAATCAGGTCGCACCAGCCGGCGGGCCGGCCGGTGATCGGAATGACCTTGAGGCCGGCCGCCTGCAGCCGCTCCAGGGCCTCGTAGGCAACGGCAGGAAGGCGGCCGGACGTGGTCAGTGTGTCGTCGATGTCGGTAAGCACGAAATCGAGCCGGGCCAGCCGCTCCAGTTCGATCCGGTCGAACGAGCGGGGGGCGCCCCGAATATCCGTGTCCCCGGCCGAAGCCGCCGTCTGGATATCCGAAATCGACACGCGCGCCTCCCAGGATCGGTCTGTCTTGTTGTGTGTGTAATCCCACATTTCGGGAGGGAGTGACAACTTTTTCGAGGTGATTTTATTGCTAAGTGCCACAAAACATGGCTACGGTCGGTTGAGGTCACGGACGGGCAACGTCCCGGATCGGAATGGGCCAACGACGGCCTTGAAGCGGAGGAAAACCGATGACAGCTGAGACAATCGACACCCGAATTGCGCGCGCGCTCGCCGGCACGGCGATCGGTCTTGCCACGGCCCTGGCCGTTTCCACCTCGGCGTTCGCCCAGGCTGCGGACTGTGCCCAGCGCGGCGATCTCGACCAGATGTTTTGTGATGCCAACGGCGACCTGGTGGCCGACACGCCGACCGATCCCGACAAGCTGGTCGATCCCGACACGCTCGTGTTCGCCTACACGCCCGTCGAGGATCCGGCGATCTATGCCGACATCTGGGAGCCCTTCATCGAGCACCTGCAGGACGTGACCGGCAAGAAGGTCCAGTTCTTCGCGGTGCAGTCAAACTCGGCCGAGGTCGAGGCCATGCGCTCCGGCCGGCTGCATATCGCCGGCTTCTCCACCGGCCCGACGCCGTTCGCCGTCAACCTGGCCGGCGCGGTGCCGTTCGCCATCATGGGTTCCGAGGATGGAACCTTCGGCTACAAGCTGCAGGTCTACACCCGCAAGGATTCCGGCATCGACGAGATGGCCGACCTGAAGGGCAAGCGCATCGCGCACACCTCGCCGACCTCAAACTCGGGCAACCTGGCGCCGCGCGCGCTGTTCCCGAAGCTCGGTGTCACGCCCGAGGAGGATTACGAAGTCACCTATTCGGGTTCGCACGACCAGTCGATGCTGGGCGTGGTGGCCGGCGACTACGATGCGGCCCCGGTCGCGTCCGAGGTGGTCGACCGGATGGCCGAGCGTGATCTCTACGATCCGGAAGAGGTGAAGATCGTCTGGGAGTCGGATCCGTTCCCGACCACCTCCTACACCTACGCCTACAACCTGGATCCGGAGCTGGCGGAGAAGATCAAGGAAGCCTTCTTCACATTCGACTTCGCCGGCACCGCGCTTGGCGAGGAATTCAGCGGGGTCAGCAAGTTCGTGCCGGTGACCTACCAGAAGGACTGGGCGGTGATCCGCGACATCCAGGAAGCCAACGGCGTTGAGTACACGCCGCAGGGCCTGGCGAAGGAATAGCCCCCCAACAGACTGCGCGGCGCGGCGAATTCGCCGCGCCGACGCGGACCTGGAGTTCTTGCCGATGTTGAAGATCTCGAAGCTCGTGAAGCGCTACGGGAACGGGGATCCCGTTCTCAAGGAACTCGATCTGGAGGTGCCGGGCGAAAGCGTGGTCTCCATCATCGGGGCCTCCGGCGCCGGCAAGAGCACCCTTCTGCGCTGTATCAACCGACTGGTGGAGCCGACGTCCGGCACCATCGAGCTGAACGGCGTGGAGCTGACTCGCTTGCGCGGCCGCGAGCTGCGCATGGCGCGCCGGCGGATCGGCATGATCTTCCAGAGCTTCAACCTGGTCGACCGCCTGACCGTTATGGAGAACGTCCAGTCCGGCCGCCTCGGCTATCTGCCGCTGTGGCGCGCCGCCTTCCGTCGCTACCCGCGCGAGGACATCCGCCGCGCCTACGAGCTGATGGAACGCGTCGGCATCGCGCATTACGCCAACAAGCGGGCCGACGAACTTTCCGGTGGCGAGCGCCAGCGCGTCGGCGTGGTCCGCGCGCTTATGCAGAATCCGGAAATCCTGCTTGCCGACGAGCCGACCGCGTCGCTGGACCCGAAGACGTCGGAGCAGATCATGGATCTCCTGCGCGCCCTGTCGCGGGAGTACGAGTTGCCGGTTCTCATCAACATCCACAATGTCACCGAAGCCAAGCAGTACACCGACCGCATCGTCGGCATGCGCTACGGCCGGATCATGTTCGACGACGTGCCGGACGCGCTGGATGCCGACGCGATGGAGCAGATCTACGCCGGCGTGCCGGCGGAAGAGCGCGGCGAAGGCGCCGATCCCCAGATGATGGCGGCGGCGGGATGAGCGCGACACCCGACACCTGGCGCAAGCCGCCGATGATCGCCAACCCGCTGCTGCGGTACGGGTTGCTCCTTGCGGTCGTGGTCTACGTCGTCTGGGCGGTCTCCATCATGCCGTTCGACTGGGAACGCGTGTCCCAGGGGCTGGTGCGCGCCCAGCGCATCTTCTCCGGCGCTTTCCCGCCCAGCTTCGCCCGCAGCGGCCTGCTCATCGACGGTTTCCTGGAAAGCCTGAAAATCGCCATCCTGGCAACGGTCGGCGGCGTGCTGCTGTCGGTCCCGATCGCCTTCATGGCGGCGAAAAACCTCGCCCCGGTACCGATTTTCATGCTGGGCCGCGGCATCATCATCGTGGCGCGCAGCTTCCACCCGGTGATCGTGGCGATCATCTTCGTGAAGGCGGTCGGTTTCGGCCCGTTTGCCGGCGTGCTGACGCTGATCGTCTATTCCATCGGCTTCGTGGCGAAGATGCTCGCGGAGCGCATCGAGGAGATCGATCGCGGCCAGGTCGAGGCGATGCGCTCGGTCGGCGCGCGCTACCTGCCGACGCTGATCTACGGTGTGTTCCCCCAGATCATGCCGCGGCTGGTCGGTCTCGGCATCTACCAGCTCGACAGCAACCTGCGCGCCTCCGCCGTCGTCGGCATCGTCGGCGCCGGCGGCATCGGAGCGACGCTCGCCAACGCCTTCGGCCGATACGACTACGACTTCGCTCTCGCCATCACCATCGTCATCGTCGCGGTCATCCTCGTCAGCGAAGGCATCAGCGGCCAGATCAGGAAGCGGGTATGGTAAGTCTCGACACCACCCCCGAGGATTGGGCCCGCTACACCCCGCGCCAGCGCCTGCAACGCTTCGCGATCTTCCTGATCTGCGGCCTCGCCGTGTTCTGGTCGCTGGCCTCCATCGACGTGATCTGGGCCTGGGTCTGGACCGCGCCGCAACAGATGGGTGACCTGTTCGGTCGGATGATTCCGCCCGACACCCGTAACCTGGGCACGATTCTGTGGGTGCTGGTGGAGACGGTGAACATCGCGACGCTGGCTACTGCCGTGGCGGTCATCCTGTCGCTGCCGGTCGCCTACATCTCGGCGCAAAACACCACTCCCAATCGGGCAACGCTCTGGCTGGGCCGGTTTATTCTCGTCTCCAGCCGGTCGGTGAACACGATCATCTGGGCTCTGCTGTTCGTGGCCATTTTCGGCCCGGGCATCGTCGCCGGCATCGTCGCCATCATGTTCCGCTCCATCGGCTTCATCGGGAAGCTGCTGGGCGAGGCGATCGAGGAAATCGACCGCCGTCCGGTGGAGGCGCTGGAAGCCACCGGCGCGTCACGTTTCAAGGTTATCCTGTATGCGATCGTGCCTCAGGTCATGCCGACCTTCTGGGCGGTGAGCATTCTGCGCTGGGACATCAACCTGCGGGAATCGACCGTTCTCGGCCTGGTCGGGGCCGGTGGCATCGGCATCATCCTCCAGGGGGCGATCGACACGTTCAACTGGCCGGAGGCCGCGACCGTCCTTCTCGCGATCCTGGCTCTGGTCATCGTGGGCGAAGTCGTCTCCGCCTTCCTGCGCAAACGCATCATCTGACGAACCGGGCCCTCATGACGGACACAGCGACACGTCCGACCCCCGATGTCGACATCCTCGTGATCGGGGGCGGGATCAACGGCTGCGGTATCGCGCGCGACGCGGCGGGGCGCGGCTGGTCGGTGCTCCTGTGCGAGATGAACGATCTCGCCAGCGGCACCTCCTCCTGGTCGACGAAGCTCATCCATGGCGGGCTGCGCTACCTGGAATATTACGAGTTCCGGCTGGTGCGCGAGGCGCTGATGGAGCGCGAGGTGCTGTGGGCCGTGGCGCCGCACATCATCCGGCCGCTGCGCTTCGTGCTGCCGCACCACGCCGGCCTGCGCCCGAGCTGGCTCTTGCGCCTGGGCCTGTTCCTCTACGATCATCTCGGCGGGCGGAAGAAGCTGCCGGCGACCCGCACGCTCAACCTGCGGGCCGACCCGGTCGGCAAGCCGCTGAAGGGCGACTACGCAAAGGGGTTTGAATATTCCGACTGCTGGGTGGACGACGCCCGGCTGGTGGTGCTCAACGCCCGCTCCGCCCGGGAGAAGGGCGCGGAGATCCGCACCAGGACCCGCGTCACCGGCCTGCACCGCCGCGACGGGCTCTGGGACGTGGAGCTCGTCAACGCCGACGGCACGCAGGAAACGGTCACCGCGCGGCTCGTCGTCAATGCCGGCGGGCCATGGGTCGACCGGGTGATCGCGTCGTCCTCCCATGCCGAGGCGCACAACGTCCGGCTGGTCCAGGGCAGCCACATCGTGGTGCCGAAGCTTTACGAGCACGACCGCTGCTACATCTTCCAGAATGCCGACGGGCGGATCATCTTCGCCATTCCCTACGAGGGCGAGTTCACGCTGATCGGCACCACCGACCGGGACTATTCGGGCGACCCGGCCAAGGTGGCCATCACCGAGGAAGAGACGGCCTATCTCTGCGAAGCGGCGGGCGAGTATTTCACACGGACGATCACGCCGGACGACGTGGTGTGGACCTATTCGGGCGTCCGGCCGCTCTATGACGACGGGGCCAGCGAGGCCCAGGCGGCGACCCGCGACTACGTGCTGAAGGTGGATGGCGGCGACGGTGTGCCGCCGCTCATCAACATCTTCGGCGGCAAGATCACGACCTATCGGCGGCTGGCGGAATCGGCGCTGGAGAAGGTCGGGGAAGCCCTTGGCGAGACGCGCGGCGCCCCTTGGACGGAGGGTGCGACGCTGCCGGGCGGCGACTTCCCGGTGGACGGGATCGAGGCGCTGACCGACGCGATCTGCCGCGAGCATGCCGCACTGCCGCGCGCGCTGGTCTCCCGGCTGGTGCACGCCTACGGCACCGACACCCGCGCCATCCTGGACGGGGTGCGCACGGTCGACGATCTGGGGCGACTGTTCGGCGCGGGACTGAGCGCGCGCGAAATCGCCTGGCTGCGGGAAGAGGAATGGGCGGTGAGCGCCGAGGACATCGCCTGGCGCCGCTCCAAGCTCGGCCTGCACATGACGGCGGACGAGCTGGCCGAGCTCAGGGCGGCGATGGACCAGGCTGCTCCGGCGGCGACACGGTCGGCGGGCTGAGGGCGACGGCGATCAGCCGGCGACCGGCAGGTTCTCCCGGAAGATGATGTCCATGGCGACAGCCGGCTGGACCTCGCCCGCGTCGCCGGTGCCGTCCGGCCCGGCGAGCAACGCCAGAACCGCCGACAGGACGGCGTCCGGGCTGGAGTTGATGACGGCATCCATGGTGCCGTCGACCAGCCGGGCGCGGGTGTCCGGCGTGAAGCCGTGGCCGATGAAGATGACATCGCTGGCCCGGCCCTTTTCCCTCAGCGCCCGGGCGATGCCGTCCGACGAGCCACCGACATTGTAGATGCCGACCAGGTCGGGGGTCTGGTCGATGATCGACACGGTGTGGCGGTAGTTCTCGTCGCGGTCGTCGTGACCCTCGCGCACGCCGACCACCGACAGCTGCGGGAACTGCTCCTGGACGAGGCTGAGGAAGCCGACCTCGCGTTCGAAATGGGCGCGGTAGCGGCGGCTGCCGGCCACGAGCGCGACGCTGCCCTTCGCGCCGCCCGCGAAGCGGCCCATGAGATAGCCCGCCGTCCGGCCCGCCGCCTGGTTGTCGAGACCGACATAGGCGACCCGGCTGGTGCTGGAGATGTCGGAGACGATGGTCACGACGCGCTTGCCGGCGGCGCTCACCTCTTCCACCGCCTCGCGCACGATCGGGTGTTCGATGGCCATGAAGGCGATGCCGTCGGCCCAGGCGGCATGGCGGCGCAGGGCGGCCGCAAGCGCCTCGGCGTCGAAGGACTCGATGAAGTAGCAGCGGATCTTCGCCTGGTCGCGGGAGCGGCCGTCGGACAGCGCGCGGGCCTTGTCGCCGAGAAGCCGGAGATAGGGGTTGGTGCCGGTGGGCAGCAGCAGCACGATGTTGGCCGGCCGTGGCTGGGCGATGCGCCGGTACTCGGCATCGGTCAGGTAGCCGAGGGCGCGGGCCTCGTCGAGCACCCGGCTGACGGTGGTGTCCTTCACGCCCTTGCGCCGGTTGAGAACGCGATCCACGGTCGCCGGCGACACGCCGGCCGCCGCAGCGATGTCGGCCATCAGGGGGCGATTGTGCGCCGCACTGTCGCGGAGGCTTCCGCCATTTCGTGATGACACGTCAAAACCCATCATAAAATCGACTTTGACGGATCAAAGGGCGGTTCGTAGCCTTATGTCAACCGGGCTTTCGCTCAGAGGTGCCCGTGGACGGAAAATCAAAAACCATCATGGGAGGATCCGAGATGATCGATCGTTCGAAGGCCGGTTCCCTGGCCGCCCTGACCCGTCGTGCCGCCCTGTCGCTGGGGGTCGCGGCCGCTGCCCTCGTGGCACTGCCGGCGCTGTCGGAGGCCCAGTCGCTGACGCTGCGCTACGGCCACAACAACGAGCCGGCCAGCGTCGCCGGCGCCCAGGCCGACTGGTTCGCCGAGGCGGTGGCCAAGCATTCCAACGGCGACATCAAGGTCGAGGTCTTCCCGAATTCGCAGCTCGGCAAGCTGCAGGAGCTGGCCCAGGCGGTCTCGCTCGGCACCATCGCGATCTCGCACAACACCGCCGGTGCGCTCGGCTCGCTCTACGAGCCCTTCGCCGCCCTCGACACCCCGTATCTCTACCGCGACGTCGACCATCTGATGAAGGTGATGGACGTGAACTCGCCGGTCATGCAGGAGCTCAACGAGGGCCTGATCGACGCGGCCAACGTGCGGGTTCTCTACGCCCACTATTTCGGCACCCGCCAGCTTACCGCCAACCAGGAGGTGAAGTCGCCGGAGGACCTCGCCGGCGTGAAGATCCGCGCGGTGCCGTTCCCGATCTACACCACCGCCGTTGAAGGCATGGGCGCCGTCGCCGTGCCCGTCGACTGGTCGGAAGTGCCGACCGCGCTGGCCACCGGCGTCGTCGCCGGCCAGGAGAACCCGGTCAACGTCATCCTGTCGGTGAAGCTCTACGAGGTTCAGGACTACCTCATGCAGACGGGCCACATGTCCAATGCCGAGGTGATCGTCATGAACGAGGACACCTGGCAGAGCCTGACCGACGAGCAGCGGGCGGCCATCGAGGCGGCGGCCCAGGAGACCCGCGAGCGGGCGACCAAGGCGATCCTGGACAACGAGGCGGCTGAGACGGACGCGCTGCGCGAGAAGGGCATGACGGTCATCGGTCCCGACGAGGGGCTCGACATCGCCGCGTTCCGCGCCTCGGTCGACGAACTGGTGGACGAGCGCTTCGGCGAGAAGTACGGCGAGCTCTACGAGCAGATCCGGGCCGTCAAGTAAGGCCCCCGCCACCGCTTCCAGACCGGAACCTCCCATGTCGACACGCACCGGCCGTCAGGCGGCGAGGACACTCCTCGACCGCCTGGCCACTCTCTGCCTGATCGCCGCGATCGTCTTCCTGGCGATGACGGCGGGACTGATCGTGCTGCAGGTCGTGTGCCGCAACTTCTTCGACATGGGGCTGCCCTGGGCGGACGAGCTCGCCCGGTTCAGCGGGGTTTCGCTGGTCTATCTGGCCGTGCCGACCCTCGCCCTTCGCGGCAGGCACATCTCCGTGGACCTCGTGCCCAACGCGCTGCCGCGTCTGCCGCGGCGCGTTGTGCTCGCGGTCAACGAGCTCGCCGTCTTCGCGTTCTGCGCGCTCACCCTCTACGGCTTCCACGGCTTCCTGGAGCGAGCCGCGAAGTTCACAACATCGGCCATGGGCATGCCCAACTGGATCTTCTATGCGCCGCCGCTGATCGGGATCGTGCTGCTTTCGGCGGCATCGATCGCGCGGTTCATCGATTGCGTGTCCGGACGCATGCCGGAGATCGGCGGGAGCGCCCAGCCATGAGCGTCATTCTCCTGGTCTGCTTCGCGGTGACGCTGGTCATGGGCGTGCCGGTGGCGGTGAGCCTCGGCCTGTCCTCGGCGATCGTCATCGTGACCTACGGGCTGCCGGTGTCGGTGCTGGCGCAGCGGGCCGTCAACTCGCTGGATTCCACGCCGCTGCTGGCGGTGCCGCTGTTCATCCTGGCGGCCAATCTCCTCAACGCCACGGGCGTGACCACGCACCTGTTCGACCTTGTCCGGCTGCTGTTCGGCCGCATCCGGGGCGGCGTGGCGCAGGTGAGCGTTCTCGTCAGCCTGGTGTTCTCGGGCATCTCCGGCGCGGCGCTCGCCGACATCGGCGCGCTGGGCGCGGTGCAGATCAACCAGATGAAGGCACAGGGCTACCGCGAGGATTTCGCCGCCGGCGTGACCATGGCCGCGGCCACCATCGGGCCGATCTTCCCGCCCTCCATCCCGATCATCATCTATGCCAGCGTCGCCAACGTCTCGGCGGTGAAGCTGCTCATCGCCGGCATCGTGCCCGCGCTGGTCATCACCGCGCTGCTGATGCTGCAGATCGCGGTGCTGGCGCGGATCAACAACCTGCCGCGCGACACCGTCACCCCCTCGGCCGGCGCCATCGCGCGCAAGTTCGCCATCTCGCTGCCGGCCCTTCTGGCGCCGGTGCTCCTGATCGGCGGGCTGATGAGCGGCTATTTCGGCCCCACCGAGGTGGCCGGCGTCACCGTCGCCTACGCGCTCTTCATCGGGATCTTCGTCTATCGCACCCTGACGGTGCCGGGCCTGTGGACGGCGCTGAAGGACACGGTGGAAGCGACGGCCAGCGTTCTCTTCATCGTGGCGTCGGCGGCACTGTTCGCCTGGGTGCTGACGCTCGACCGGGTGCCCGTCGCGGCGAGCGGCTTCCTGCTCGGCCTGTCGGAGAACCCGCTGGTCCTGCTGTTCCTGGTCAACGTCATGCTGCTGGTCGTCGGCATGATCCTGGAGTCCATCGCGGCCATCCTGATCATCGCGCCGATCGTCGCGCCGGCCCTGACGGCGGCGGGCGTCGACCCGCTGCAGCTCGGCATCGTCTTCGTGCTGAACCTGATGATCGGCCTGCTCACGCCGCCGGTCGGCATGAGCCTCTACATGGTGTCGATCATCGCCAAGATGCCGCTGCCGACGGTGATCCGTGGCGTGGCACCTTTCCTGTTGCCGCTTCTCCTGTCCCTGGTCGTGGTGTCCGCCGTTCCGGCCGTGGCGACCTGGCTTCCCAATCTCATCCTTCAGTGAGGCATTCGTGAGCAGATTTCTCGGCGAGATCCGCCAGCTCGGTTACGTGGTCGACGACATCGAGGCCTCCATGGCGCACTGGTCGGACGTCATGGGCGTCGGCCCGTGGTTCTACAATCCGCAGGTGCCGATCGAGGACTACGTCTACGAGGGCCGGCGCTACGAGCCGCACAACTCCGTCGCGCTCGCCAATTCCGGCTTCGTCCAGGTGGAGTTGATCCAGATCCGCAACGACGTGCCGTCCATGTACCGGGACTTCATGCAGGCCGGCCATCGCGGGCTGCAGCACGTGGCCTACTGGACCGAGCAGTTCGACGCGGACCTCGCCCGGATGGAGGCGGAGGGCTTTCGCGTGAAGATGAGCGGCACGGTCGGAGAGAACGGCCGCTTCGTCTATTTCGACCGCGAGGCGCATCCCGGCACCGTCATCGAGCTGTCGGAGGTGGTGGGGCCGAAGGGGCGGATGTTCCAGATGATCCACGCCGCTTCCCTCGACTGGGACGGCAGCGATCCCGTGCGCCCGTTCCCTGCCTTCGAGGATCTCTGAGCGATGAGCGAGGCTGCGGCATTCGTCGAGGCGGAGTACCTGGTCGAGACGCCCCTCGATCCGGCCGAGGTGGCCGGCATCATGGCCGGCGAGCAGAGCTGCGGCACCTTCGTGCGCGTGGCCGGCGAGACAGACGAACTGCGCGACCGCGCCGCCGCGCACATTCTCGCGGTAGAGGAGCTCGACGCCCGTCCGGAACCGAGCCTCGCGAGCGCCTGGCAAGAGCGGAAGGGCTTTCCCGGCCCGTGGCGCCGCGCGCGGGTGCAGATCGCCTATCCGGTCGCCAACATGGGCGCCAACCTGCCGACGCTCGCCTCCACCGTTGCCGGCAATCTCTACGATCTCGGCGAGGTGTCGGGCCTGCGCCTCGTCGACGTGCGCGTGCCGGAGGCCTACCGCAACCGCTATCCGCGTCCCGCGCTGGGCGTTGCCGGGACGCGGGAGCGGCTGGGCGTGCAGGGCCGGCCCTTCTTCGGGACGATCATCAAGCCGAATGTCGGGCTGTCGTCGGAAGAGATCGCGGCGCTGGTGGAGACGCTGTGCGAGGCCGGGGTCGACTTCATCAAGGACGACGAGATCTGCGCCAATCCCGACCATGCCCCGATCGCGGAGCGGGTTCCGGCGGTGATGCGGCGGGTTCGGGCCTATCGCGAGCGCACCGGGCGCGACGTGATGATCGCCTTCAACGTCACCGACGAGACGGACGCCATGCGCCGTCACGCCGAGCTGATCGAGCGGGAAGGCGGCTCCTGCGCCATGGCGAGCCTCAACTGGTGCGGGCTCTCGGCGGTGGAGACGTTGCGCCGCTCCACGCCGCTCGCGCTGCACGGCCATCGCAACGGGTTCGGCGCGTTCGCCCGACATCCGGCCCTGGGCATCGGCTTCGACGCCTACCAGGCGCTCTACCGGCTCGCCGGCATCGACCACATGCACGTCCACGGCATCGGCGGGAAGTTCTCCGACCAGCCGGCGGAAGTGGAGGCCGCGGCGCGCCGCTCGCTGGCGCCGCTTGCCTTCGACGCGACGGAGCCTGACCCGGTGCTGCCGGTGTTCTCGTCCGGCCAGTGGGCCGGGACGCTGAAGACGACGGCCGACGCCGTCGGCTCCGCCGACTTCATGTTCCTTGCCGGCGGCGGCATCCTCGCCCACCCGGACGGACCGTCGGCCGGCGTCGCCAGCCTGCGCCAGGCCTACGAGGCCGTGGCGGAGGGGCGCACGATCGAGGCGCACGGGGAGAGCCGGCCGGAGCTGAAGGCCGCCATCGATTTCTTCGGCAGCCGCTGACATGGCCCGTCCGGCGCCCGAGATCGCCTTTATCGGCGACGACTTCACCGGCGCGTCGGACACGTTGGCGACGCTGGCCCGCACGGGCAGGCAGGCGCGTCTGTTCCTCGACGTGCCTGATCCCGACGCGGTCGGCTCCGACGACGCGGTAGGGGTGGCGACCGGGCTGCGGGCGATGCCGGCAGCAGAGATTTCCACGCAGGTGGCCGCCCTGGCGCCGCGGCTGGCGAGGCTCGGCGCCCGCTTCTACCATCTGAAGGTCTGCTCCACCTTCGATTCCAGCCCGGACACCGGCAGCATCGGCGCGGCCGTCTCGGCGCTCGCCCGGACGCTCGATCCGGCGCTGGTGGTGGTCATCGGTGGCCAGCCGAGCCTCGGCCGCTACTGCCTGTTCGGCACGCTGTTCGCGCGGGCCGCCGATGGCGCCGTCCACCGGATCGACCGGCATCCGGTGATGGCGCAGCATCCGGTGACGCCCATGGGCGAGGCGGATCTGCGCCAGCATCTGGCGGCGCAGGGGCTGGACGGGCTTCAATTGATCGACCGGCCCACGCTGCGGGCCGGGAGCGTCGACGACCTGGCGAGGCATCTCCAGGGCTGCCTCGACGGGGGGATGACACGGCTGCTGGTGGACGCGGTCGAGACCGGCGACCTCGGAATGCTCGGCGCGGCGCTGCGACGGCTCGAAACCGACCGGCCGGTGCTGATGGTGGGCGCCAGCAGCGTGGCGGAAGCGTTGCGCGATCCGGCATCAAGCGTCGCGCATCTGGGCGCCTTCGGCGTGCCGCCGCTGGACGGGGCGACGTTCGTCTTCGCCGGCAGCCGGTCCTCGGTGACGGAGGCGCAGATCGCGGCGGCGGAACGGTTCCGGAAGATCCCGCTGCCGGCCAGCGTCATGTCGAACGCCGCGGCGCGGCAGCGGGCGCTAGAGACCTGCGTGGCGGCGCTGGGCGAGGGCGACGACGTGCTGGCCCACCTGGTGGCGAGCGAGCGCTATGCGGAGAGCGGGGCGGTACTGGCAGACCTCTCGGCGGATTTCGTCGGCGCAGTGGTCGGCAGCGTTGCCTTGCGGCGTCTCGGGGTGGCCGGCGGCGATACGTCGAGCGCGGTCTGCCGGGCCGTCGGACTGACCAGCATCGAGTACCTTACCGATCTGGATCCCGGGGTGGCGCTGTGCGCAGGCCGCGCCGATTCGCCCCGGCTCGACGGTATCCGGCTGATGCTCAAGGGTGGGCAGATGGGCGGACCGTCGCTCTATGACCGCTTCGCCACCTCGGTGCTCTGATCCGGCCGGGCTGTGATTCCCTCTCGATCCGATCGCGATCGCCTGTAGTCTGGACCGGCAATCCGGCCGGCGACCGAGCCCGGTCGCCCACCAAGACCGGATGCGGCATGACCGGGAGGACGCATGGATTTCACCATCCCCGCGGAAATCGAGGATCTGCGCGCGCAGATCGCCGCCTTCGTCGCCGATGAGCTGATCCCGCTGGAGGCGGACCGGGCCTCATACGACGACTACGGCAACATCCGGCTCGACCTTTTGGACCGGTGCCGGGCAAAGGCCCGGGCGCAGGGGCTGTGGACGCTGCAGCTCTCGCGCGACGAGGGCGGGCGAGGGCTGAACCGGCAGGCGATGGCGATCTGCTACGAGGCGATGAACCGGTCGATCTTCGGCCCGGTCGTCTTCAACTCCGCCGCGCCCGACGACGGCAACATGATGATGCTCGACATGCTCGGCACGCCCGAGCAGAAGGCGCGCTGGCTCACGCCCATCGCCGACGGATCGGTGCGTTCGGCTTTCGCCATGACCGAGCCGCATCCCGGCGGCGGCTCCGATCCCTCAATGATCCGCACCCGTGCCGAGCGCCGCGGCGACGTCTACGTGGTGACGGGACGCAAATGGTTCATCACCGGCGCGGAGGAGGCGGCGCACTTCACCCTGATCGCGCGCACCTCCGACGATCCGCGCGCCGGCCTGACCGCCTTCCTCTTCCATCGCGACCAGCCCGGCTGGCGCATCGTCCGGCGCATCGGGATCATGGGTCCGGAAGAGCATGGCGGCCACTGCGAGCTGGAGTTCGACGGGCTGGAAATCCCGGCGGAGAACGTGCTGGTCGGCGAAGGACGGGGCCTCAAGGTCACCCAGACCCGGCTGGGGCCGGCGCGGCTCACCCACTGCATGCGCTGGCTGGGCCTCGCCAAGCGCTGTGTGGAGGTGGCGCGCGCCTATGCGGAGACGCGGGAGGGGTTCGGCATGCGGCTTGCCGAGCGCGAGACCGTGCAGGTGATGCTCGGCGATCTCGCCATGCAGATCGAGATCGGCCGGCTTCTGGTGATGAAGGCCGCCTGGGAGCTCGACCGGGGCGGCTTCGCCCGCAAGGAGATCTCCATGGCCAAGATCCACGTGGCCAACGTGCTGCACAAGGCGGCGGACGTGGCGATCCAGATCAATGGCGCGCGCGGCTATTCCACCGACACGCCGCTGGAATGGATCTACCGCTACGCGCGCCAGGCGCGGTTGGTGGACGGGGCGGACGAGGTCCACAAGATGGTGCTGAACCGCCACCTGGCGGAGGAGGGGACGGATTTCTGGTCGTGGGACGTGGCGGAGGCATGAGCAGGGCGCCCGACGCGCGGGTCACCGGCGCCGCCGACTTCGACCCGGCGCGGCTGAAGGACTTCCTCGACGACCGGTTCGGGCCGTCCGGCGATCTCGTCCTGGAGCGGATCGGCGGAGGCCAGTCCAACCCGACCTATTTCGTGGAGCATGGCGGCCGGCGGATGGTGCTGCGCAAGAAGCCGGCGGGACCGATCCTGAAGGGCGCGCACGCCATCGAGCGGGAGTATCGCGTGCTGAGCGCCCTGCGCTCCACCCACGTTCCGGTGCCGGCAACGATCCTGCTCGAAGAGGACGGCGGCCTGCTCGGCACGCCGTTTTACCTGATGGAGCGGGTGGAGGGGCGTGTGTTTTCCGACTGCGCACTGCCGGGCGTCGATCCGACCGAGCGCCGCGCGCTCTACGAGGCGATGGCGGAGACGATGGCGCGGATGCACGCCGTCGACCCGCCGGCGGTCGGCCTCGGCAATTATGGCCGCCCCGGCAGCTACTTCGAACGGCAGGTGGCGCGCTGGACACGGCAGCTGGAGGGCTTCGCCGGCGAGCCGATCCGGGAACTGGAACGGGTTGCCGTCTGGCTGGGTGAGCACATGCCGGAGGATGACGGCCGTGCGGCGATCGCCCACGGCGATTTCCGGCTCGGCAACCTCATGTTCCATCCGAGCGAGCCGAAGGTGGTGGCGATCCTCGACTGGGAGCTCTCCACCATCGGCCATCCGCTGGCCGATCTCGGCTTCTGCTGCATCCCGTGGGTGACGGCACCGGACGAGTATGGCGGGCTCGCAGGCCTGGACATCGACGCGCTCGGGATCCCGTCGATGGCTGAGTTCGTGGCGTATTACAGGGCGAGCGCGCCGTCCGGCACGCCGGAGCTCGCGCCCTTCCACGTGGCGTTCGCGCTGTTCCGCTTCGGGGTGATCTTCGCGGGCATCGCCGACCGGGTGCGCGCCGGCAACGCCGCCGGCGAGAATGCCGGCGACCTGGAGCCCATCGCGCGGCGGCTGGGGGTGCGGGCGCTGGAGGTCATCGAACGCGGGCTCTGAGAGGCGGTCGCGGCCTAAGCGGGGACTCAGCCCGTGGCGACGCGGAAGGCGTCCCAGGCCCGCTCGAGCCGGGCCAGATTGTCGTCGGTGTAGGCGGCGAAGTCGAAATCGACCGACGAATTCAGCTCCGACACCATGCTCCACAGGGTCTCGCGCAGCAGCGAGGCCGTCTTCATCGCCGCAAGCTGCCGGCGCAGGTCGGTGTCTGGCGCGCGGTCGAAATAGAGGCCGAGAAGCTCGTCGTCCCGGTCGGCGTCGAACTGGCTGTTGGAGGACAGCCCGCCCAGATCGAAGAAGGGCGAGTTGAAGCCGGCATAGTCCCAGTCGATCAGCCAGAGCCGCTCGCCGTCGTCGATGAAGTTGGCCGGCAGCAGGTCGTTGTGGCCGAAGCCCATCTCGATCTCGCCGACGGCCGCTTCCAGCACGTCGCACCGCTCCATCAGCTCGTGCAGGCGCTCCAGATGATGGCTGCCGCCGTCGCTGAGGACACGGGCATAGTGGCGGCAGATGTGGAACACCCAGAAGACCAGCGCCGGAGCGGCCACGGTGCGGGCCATGTCGCGGTGGCAGCGCTTCAGGAGCGGCACGATCCGGCGCAGCATGGCCGGGTCGCGGATGTCCGCCTCGGCCAGCGTCCGGCCCTCGACGAAATCGAGGACGAGCACGCCCGGCTCGGCATGCAGCACCGGCGGCGAGATGCCGAGCTCGGCGGCGGCGCGCGAGGCGGCCAGCTCGTTGAAGCGCATCACGCCGTGGACCGGGATGTCCTCGCCGACGCGCACGAAGCAGCGGCGGCCGCCGTCCTCGACCAGGAAGTTGGTGTTGGTGATGCCGCCGGTCACTGGCTGCGGATCGACCGGGCCGGTCCAGATGTCGAGGCGCGCGGCGCGCGCGGCGGCGGTGGCGGAAAAGGCCATTGTGTCTCCCCGAAATGCTGAAGCCGGTGCCGGTGTCGAGGCGGTCAGGATCGACCGGCCCGCTTCATAGGTTGTGTGGCCGCGATTTTGGACGCCGAACCGGCCCCACTTCGCCTGGAAAAGCGTCAGTCCAGCTGCAGCTGGCGCTTGCGGTTCTCCGCCCAGGCGTTGATGAGCCGGTCCGCGATCATCGCGATGAAGGCGACGCACAGGCCAGCCACCACACCGTGACCGATGTCGGCCCGGGTCAGCGCGATATAGACCTCCTGGCCGAGATCGTTGGTGCCAACGAGGGCTGTGATGACCAGCATCGAGAGCGCCATCATGATGGTCTGGTTCAGGCCGAGCATCAGCTCCGGCATGGCCAGCGGGAGCTGTACCTTCCACAGAAGCTGCGACGGGCGGCAGCCCGCCATCGTCCCGGCTTCCATGATGTTGGCCGGGACCCGGCGGATGCCATGGTCGGCGTAGCGCACCGCCGGCGCCAGGGCGTAGAGCACGATGGCGATCATGGCGGAGAAGTCGCCGACGGCGAACAGCATCACGACGGGGATCAGGTAGACGAAGCTTGGCAGCGTCTGGAGCGTGTCGATGGTCGTCCGGGCGACCCGGCGAAACCCGTCGTGCCGGGCTGACAGGATGCCGATCGGGATGCCGATCAGGCTGGCGATGATCACCGACAGGCCACAGAGATAGACGGAGATCATCGCCTTCTCCCAGTTGCCGGTGAGGGCGATGAAGGCCGCCATCAGCGAAACGGCGATGGCAAGCCGGACGCCGCCGAGGCGCATGCCGGCAACGGCGAGGATCACGACCACGCCGAGCCAGGGCGCGTCCACCATGAACCGCTTCAGCGGCACCAGGACGTTGATCAGCAGGAACGCCTTGATGGCATCCAGATACTCGTAGAGGTGGACGTTCACGAATTCCACCAGCCCGTCCCAGAACGGCGCGGTGCTGAGCATCATCGATTTCGGATAGAGCGCGATGGACGGCTCGAACGCGGCGACGAGCAGGCTGGCGACGACCACGCCGAAAAACACGCTCAGCGTGGCGTGGCGGACGAGGAAGCCCATGCCCTGCTCCAGATGGAGCGGCTGCTTCTGGCGGTAGACGAAGGCCTGGCTGAGCCGGTCGAGCGAAATGGCGAGCAGGGTGATGGCGATGCCGGCCTCCAGGCCGTCGCCGATGGCGAGGCGGCGCAGCGAGGTCAGGACGTCGCGGCCCAGCCCGCCGGCGCCGATCATCGAGGCAATGATGACCATGTTGAGGGACAGCATGATCACCTGGTTGACGCCCACCATCAGGCTCGGCCGGGCGGCCGGCAGCAGGATCCGCCACAGCATCTGCCGCGGCGTGCAGCCGGCCATGTGGCCGAACTCGACGACTTCCGGCGGCACGCTCTTCAGCGCCAGCATGGTGACGCGGACCATCGGCGGCATGGCGTAGATGATCGTCGCGATCATCGCGGAGACCGGGCCGAAGCCGAACAGGAAGAGGACCGGAACGAGGTAGGCGAAGACCGGCACCGTCTGCATCAGGTCGAGCAGCGGCCTGATCAGGGCTGCCAGCGTTTCGCTGCGGTGGGCGACGATGCCCAGCGCGATGCCGACGACGACGCCCACCGGCACGGCGACCAGGATCGACGACAGGGTGATCATGGCGCTCGCCCACTGGCCGAAGACGGCGAGGTAGAGAAAGCAGAGGGCGACGAGGATGGCGAGGCTGCGGCCGCCGAGGCGCCAGCCGAGCCAGGTCACCGCCGCCACCACGCCGAACCACGGCACCGGCGGGACGAACACGCCGTCGGCGCCGATCGGCAGGTGCCAGCCCTTCGACAGGACCGCGATGCAGGCCTTGAGCGGCAGGCCGAGGAGCCAGGCGATGGCCCGGGTGAGTTCCTTGAAGGTGAAGAGGCCGAAGGACAGGTCGTCGACCAGCCAGTCCATGGCCGAGGAGATCCAGCCCTGCAGCGGCAGGATGTAGACCGAGGCGGGATCGCCGATCCACGCGACGCTCGGCGCGATCTGCCAGAGCACGACCAGCACGGCGATGGCGGCGAGCCAGACGAGCCGGCCGGCGAACGGGCGCGCAGCCGGGGCAGGGGAGGTTGCGGTGGCGAGGCTCATGCCGACTCCGCCAGCAGCGTGACGACCGCCTCCCTGTCGATCCGGCCGATGGTTTCGCCGCGCCGGTTGACCACCGCGAACGGCTTGCCGGAGGCGACGAGCGGAGCGGCGAAGGCCGACACCCGGTCAGCGGGCTTCACCTCGCCGCCATAGTCGGTGCCGGGCGCCGGCGGGCTCATGATGGAGCGCGCCGAGAGCACCTTGGAGCGGGCCACGTCGCGGGTGAACTCTTCCACGTAGGCCGTCGCCGGGCGCACCACGAGGTCTTCCGGCGTGCCCACCTGGACGATCTCGCCGTGGTTCATGATGGCGATGCGGTCGGCGAGGCGGATGGCCTCGTCGAAATCGTGGGTGATGAAGACGATGGATTTGTGCAGCAGCCGCTGCAGGCGGAGAAATTCGTCCTGCATTTCGCGGCGGATCAGCGGATCGAGCGCCGAGAACGGCTCGTCGAGAAACCAGAGCTCGGGCTCCGTGGCCAGCGAGCGGGCGATGCCGACGCGCTGCTGCTGTCCGCCGGACAGGGCGCGGGGAAAGTCGAGCTCGCGGCCGCCCAGGCCCACCAGCTCGATGACCTCCATGGCGCGCTGCTCGCGGGTGGCGCGGTCGACGCCCTGGATTTCCAGCGGGAAGGTGACGTTGCCGAGAACGGTGAGGTACGGCAGCAGGGCGAAGTGCTGGAACACCATGCCCATCTTGTGCCGGCGGATGTCGATGAGCTCCTTGCGCGAGCAGGCAAGCAGGTCCTGCCCCTCGAAAACGAGCTCGCCGGCGGTGGGCTCGAGAAGCTGCGACAGGCAGCGGATGATGGTGGACTTGCCGGAGCCCGACAGGCCCATGATGACGAAGATCTCGCCCTCGTGGACGTCGAGGGAGGCGTTGCGGACGGCAGGCGTCAGGCCGGCCTTGTCGAGGGCCTCGGTCGTCGGGGTGCCGCCGTGACGCTCCAGAAACCTGCGCGCATCGTCCGTGTCGTCGCCGAAGATCTTCCAGAGCCCCCTGCAGGAGAGCTTTACGCTGCGCTCCTCGTCGCCGTCTGCGGACGGGGCGTTCGCGGGGGTGGCGGAGGCGGATGCGGCGGCGGTGTCGGACATGTACTCGGGCAGCTGTTGATGGACGGGTCGATCAGGATCGCAGCAGGGAGTTCGCGGACGGGGCGGCGATGGCCCCGTCCGCGATGGTGCATCAGCCCTTCGGGATCCAGCTCTTCCAGGTGTCCTGGTTGGCGTCGATCCATTCGTCGACCACAACCTGCAGCGGCATGCCGTCGACGTCGACCTTGCCGATCATCTCGCCCATGTCCTCGTTGGTCATGGTGAAGTTGCGGATGGCCTGGTAGGCGGCCGGCCACTTCTCCTCGCCGCCGGCCCAGCCGACAGCCTTGATCCAGCCGTACGGCTTGCCGCAGTCGTAGGCCTTCTCTTCGTTCACGCCCCAGCTCGCGTCCTCGTAGCAGGCGTCCTCATATTCCGGGAACTTGACCCACTCGCCCTCGAACTGGATCGGGGCCCAGTGCGGCGCGTAGATCCAGGCGAGGATCGGCTTCTTGCGCTGGTAGGCCGACTGAACCTCGGCGAGCAGCGCGGCATCGGTGCCGGCGTGGATCACCTCGAAGTCCAGGCCGAGCGCCTCGATGCGCTCCTCGTCATGACCGCCCCAGGTCACCGGGCCACCGAGATAGCGGCCCTTCGGGCTGGTCTCGGGAGAGGCGAACAGCTCGGCGCACTCGTTGAGCGCCTTCCAGTCCGGCAGGCCCGGGCAGTCTTCCTTGACGTAGGCCGGGTACCACCACTCTTCCTTGGCTTCCATGCCCGTCTCGCCGAGATCGACGGTGTCGCCGGTCTCCAGCGACTTGGTCAGCGCGTCCTTGCCGGTGGTCTCCCAGATCTCCATGGCCACGTCGAGGTCGCCGCTCTCCAGCCCGGCGAACTGGGCGAGGTAGTCGGCCTGAACATACTCGACGTTGTAGCCCATCTCCTCGAGCACGCCGCCCATGACACGGGTGGTGATCTCCTGGCCGGTCCAGTCGTTGACCGTCATCTTGATGGGATCTTCGGATTCCGGAACGCTCTGGGCGAAGGCGCTGCCGGCCGCGGCCGCCAGGATGGTGCCGCCGAGCAGAAGGCGGGCACCGGCAGTCGTGATCGAGTGTCGGCTGGTCATGGAAGTCTCCCCTTGCAGTGTCGTCTGAAGGTGTCGCGCCGGGCCGGACGGCCGCGGAGCCACCGGTGTCGGAAGGGTGGGTGACCGCCATTCGTGGTCGGCCTTCCGAAACCGGGACGAGCGAAGCCGACCCCCCTTCCGGAAGGCCGCCCGAACTCGCCGACTTTGAAATCCAACACATCTTGCGGCTCAAAAACCACAACTGTCAACCGAAAGGCCACAAAAAGCCACAAAATCCCAGTGCAACCGGGCAGGGACTCGTGGTAAATCTGCGTGTCTGCTGACTGTTCGGCGCGCCGCCCGCGACAGGTTAGGTCGCCGGGTTCGCCAGGCGAGGAGCACACGGTGCACAAGACCGCCCGCTACAATGCGATCATGCGAGAGCTGGAAACGTCCGGCTCGTGTTCGGTGGCCGACCTGACGCGCAGCCTCGGCGTCTCCGACGAGACCGTCCGACGCGACATCAAGGCGCTGGCCGCGCGCGGCCTGGTGGAGCGCGTTCACGGTGCGGTGCTCCTGCCGGAGCGCACCGGCGAGGCGGAGTTCGAGAAGCGCATGGCGCTGAACGCCGCGGCAAAGACGGCGATTGCCCAGCGCGCGCTGGAGGAGATCGAGGACGGCGACGCGGTGATGATCGACAACGGCGCCACCACGGCCTACGTGGCGCGGGCGCTGCTCGCCCGCCGCGATCTGTTCGTGGTGACGAACGGCACGGAGATCGCGCGCACGCTGGTGCGGGGCAAGGGCAACCGGGTGCATCTGGCCGGCGGCGAGATCCGCGCCAGCGACAACGCCGCCTTCGGCGAGACCACGATCCAGTTCATCCGCAACTTCCGGGCGCGGCACGCGATCCTGTCGATCGGCGCCGTGCACCCGGAGGGCGGGTTCATGGACTTCCATCTTCAGGAAGCGGAGCTGGCACGCGCCATGATCGAGCAGTCGACCCAGTCGATGGTGGTGGCCGATCACACCAAGTTCCGCAACCAGGCGCCGGTGAAGGTCTGCGGCCTCGACGGCATCGGCACGCTGGTCTGCGATCGTCCGCCGCCGCACGCGCTGGCGGCGGCGCTCGCTCATCACGAGGCGCGGATCCTCAGCGTGGAGAGCGAGCCGGAGCCGGACGACGTGGCCGACGCCGAACTCGCGTGACACCGGACCGTCGCCGCGCCAATCCGGCCGCTCCGAACGGCCGACAGGGCGCGCTTGCGGTCACCGGGCCGGTTTCTCCCACGGCAGAAGCCGGTCAGCCCTTGCGGACGGCATCCAGGTGGCCGGCAAAGTCCGGGCTGGCCATCAGCGCCTTGCAGCGCTCGAAACGCTCCACCGAATAGGCCCAGAAGTCCTCCACCGGGTTGCCGTCGGCGTGCTGGATCAGGCCCCAGAGCGTCCACAGCAGGTCGCACATGGCCTTGTAGATGACCATCCGCCCGAAGGTCGCGTCGTCGACCGAGCCGCCGCAGTAGGCTTCCATCATCTCGCGGTCGTGCTCGGGGCCGAACCCGGCTTCCACCGACAGGTCGCCCAGATCCCACAGCGGATCGTTCATGCCGGAATATTCCCAGTCGACGATCCACATCCGGTCGCCGGTATCCAGGAAGTTCTCGCACAGCGGATCGCAATGGCACGGCGCCAGCGCGGCGGGATGGGCGTCGAGCGCCTCGCGCACCGCGGCCGCCTCCGCGACCACGTCGTGATAGCCCTGAGGCAGCTCTGCCTTCTTGTCGGCGAGCACCTTCAGATAGCCGTCGATCATGGAAAAGAGCTCGAAGCGGAATTCGAAGGTCTGGCCGCTCCGGTGCAGCGTGCGGAAGGCGTTCGCGGCGCGGGTGGGCGCGCCCGGCGTCGAGCGGAAGAGCTCCGGCGACATGGTCGGCGCGTCGATGTAGTCGGCGAGCATCAGCCCGCTTTCCTTGTCGAAGTGGAAGACCTCGGGCGAGACGCCCGCACGAGCGGCGGCGACGGCGTTGTGCGCCTCCACCGTGCGGTCGATGTAGCTTTCGGTGCCGGCGCCGGGGATGCGCAGAAGGTAGGTCCGGCCGGCGCGGGTCACCTTGAAGACCACGTTGGTCAGCCCGCCCAGGCGCTCGATCGTCACGTCGCCGTCGGAGACGGTTTCGAAGCCGGGAACCTGCCGGAGGCGGGTCAGGGCGGTCTGGGTGTCCATGCGCTCTTCTCCTTCCAGGGCGGTCCGCCAGGGGCGGCCACCGTCATCGTTGTGTTGGAATTCGTTGGATATCTATGGCGTGAAGCCTCGATATCCGTCAAACTTCCAAAAATACCCACAAAGCGTTATCATCGCCCCATCCCGCGTTTCAAGCGCATGCCCCGGCGACGACGTGATCGCGGATTCGGCGCGCGCATCTGACGAACTTCCAGAAGAGAGTTTTCATGAGCAACGACCCCGCCAAAAGCCTCGACGTCGTCTATTCCGCCGAAAGCACCGCGGACGTGGCGAAGAAATACGACGACTGGGCCAAGCGCTACGACACGGAGATGGCGACCCTCGGCTACCGCCATCCCAACATCTGCCTGGCAATGCTGACGCGCTACCTGCCACGCGGCGAAGGGCCGGTCCTGGATGCCGGCGCCGGGACGGGACTGCTGGGCGAATGGATGGACATCGTCGGTTACAAGCAGGCGGAAGCGCTCGACATTTCCGAGGGCATGCTGGAAGTGGCGCGCTCCAAGAACGTCTACTCTGCCTTTCACATCGCGGCGCTGGGCGAGACGCTGCCGATGGCCGATGACACCTATGCCGCCATCGTGGCTGCAGGTGTCTTCACGGTCGGGCACGTGGGCGAGGAAGGCTTCGACGAGCTGGTCCGCATCACCCGTCCCGGTGGCTTCCTGGTCGTGACCATCAAGGATTCCCTCTACAAGGAGGGGCTGGGCGACTACCTGAAGGCGCAGCAGACCAAGGGCGTCTGGACGGTTATGGAAGAGACGCCGTCCTATGTCTCCATGCCGGGCCGGCCGGACACGGTGCCGAGCCGCGCGGTGGTCCTGAAGATTTCCTGACGGGACGAACGGCGCGGCGCACGCCGCCGCCGCTGCTGCCTGAGAATTTCGGCCCGGCCGGATCCACCGCGATCCGGCCGGGCCTTTTTCATGCCGGCCAGGCCTCCAGCCGATCGAACAGCGCCTCCAGCATGTCGATGCCGCTGATGACATGGTCGGCCTCGGCTTCCAGTTCCTCGCGGCTTGCGGTGCCGGTGAGGACGCCGATGGCGAGGGCGCAGCCGGCAGCGCGGCCCATGTGGATGTCGTGCAGATTGTCGCCCACCACGGCGACCTCGGACGCGTCCAGTCCGTTGTCCCGGCAGAAGGCGTTGACCATGCCCGGCTGGGGCTTGCCGCCGTGGCCGCTGTCGTAGCCGGCCACGAAGAAGGTCTGCCCGTCGAGGCCCACCGATTTCAGCGTCGCGCGCGCGCCGGCCGCGCTGTCGCTGGTGGCCACGCCCACCGCAACGCCTCGGTCCACCAGCCGCCGGAAGAGGGCGGCAAGGTCGGTGACGGCAACGGAGCCGGCCGCGCCCTCGGTGAAGATCGCGTCCAGCGCATCGACCAGCGTGGCGTGCTTGTGCGGGGCGCCGGCCTCGATCCAGGCCTCGGCGATTTCGCCGGTGTGGCCGGCCGCGAGCAGGCTGCCGCCGGCGACCACGTTGTCGTCGGGATGGTGGCCTCCGACGTCCAGAAGACGGCGGGCGAGATCGGCGTCACCGGCCGCGGCATGCTCGGCGGCGCGGATGTTGATGGGCACCCAGGTGCGGGCGTAGTCGATCAGCGTTCCGTCCTTGTCGAAGACGATTCCCTTGATGTGCACGCTTTTCCTCGCGGGATTGGTCCGGGTCGGGGTTAGCGGGCGGTGTGGGCCGGCCCGCCCGGTGATGCAACCCCCCGAGACGAGGAAGATGACGCTCCCGGTCAGCCCGGGCCGACGCGCGTGTGGGACGAGTGCGGTCCCTGATACTGGGAGCGGAAATAGTCGCGGAACAGGCGCATGGCGGGGGTGAGCTGGGCGCCCTTGCGCCAGGCGAGCCCGACATCCATGGAGGGCACCGGCTGGGCCGGGATGATGGTCTCCAGCCGCTTTCCTTCCAGCGACCACGGCCGGTAGACCATGTCGGAGAGGATCGCGATGCCCTGGCCGTTGGCGACGATGGAGCGTACCGCCTCGATGGAGGTGGTCCGCAGGCGGATCTGCGGCTGGTGTTCGGTGTTGCTCCAGTAGCGCAGCGCGGTGTGCGCGGCCTCGTCCACGGTGAGCATGATGTAGGGCTCTTCAGCGATTTCCCTGAAGCTGACCATTTCCATTTGCAGAAAACGATGCCCCGAAGGGACCCAGAGGCGTCGCTGCGAGGAGAGCAGCGTCTCGGTGGAGAGTTCCGGATTGTCGACGTTGGAGGTCAAGAGCACCGCCATGTCGAAGCGGTTGGTGATGAGCCCGTCCTCGATCATTTCCCGGGTCAACTCGTAGAGCCGGATGGTCAGGTTCGGGTAGCGCCGCTCCAGCCTCTCCAGGTGTTGCGGCAGGAAATAGCCGATCACCGTGTAGGTCGCCGCGACCGAGATCGTCCCCGAGATCTCCTCGTTTTCCGTGCCGGAATGCAGCGCCTCCTCGACGGTGGCCAAGAGCCGGTAGGCGGCATCGAGAAAGCGGCGGCCCGCCTGCGTCAGCTCCATCCCCTGGGCGGTTCGCGCGAACAGCCGCGTGTCCATCTCCGCCTCGAGGTCCTTGATGGCGGTGGTGATGGTCGACTGGGAAATCGACAGTTCCATTGCAGCGCGGGAGACCTGGCCCAGCTCGGCCGTGGCCACAAAATACTTAACCTGCCGAAAGTTCATGCATTCCCTGCCAGCGCAACAATCAGCCGATAATGGAGTATCGGATTTTCCGATACGATGAACGTCTTTGCGGCGTCAATATTGGCTGATTTCCGGGAAGAAGTCGATGCTGCGCTGCGATGAAGGCGTCGTCAAAATCGATGACGCTGATTTCCGTCTTTCGAAAAAACGAATTTGATACCGGAAGCGGCGTGCGGAAGGCTTGAGCAGACGATCTGAGGAGGAACACCGGTCCGACCGGGGCCGAAGCAGGGAGGCTCAAGCGTGCCCAAGAGTATCGTCGACCTGAACTGCGATCTCGGAGAGTCGTTCGGCCAGTGGGCGAACGCGGAGGCCTCCGACGAAGACCTGATGGATCTCATCACCTCGGCCAACGTCGCCACCGGCTTCCATGCCGGCGACCCGAACATCATGAATGCCGTGGTGCAGGGCGCGGTGGCGCGCGGAATCGGGATCGGTGCGCATCCCGGCTACGACGACATCCAGGGCTTCGGGCGGCGGCGCATCGACGCCAAGGCCGAGGAGCTCGTCAACGACATCCTCTACCAGGTGGGAGCGCTGCGCGAGTTCACCCGCCGCTACGGCGGCACGCTGCAGCACGTGAAGCCGCACGGCGCGCTCTACATGGAGGCGGCCCGCAACGCCGAGCTGTCGAGCCTGCTGGTGGAAGCGCTCGGCCGGTCGAGCCCCAACACCCCGATCTTCTGCATGGGCGCTTCGGAGACGTTCCGCGTCTGCAAGGCGGCGGGGCACCCGGTGATCCGCGAGTTCTATTCCGACCGCGACTACGCCGAGGACGGCACCATCGTCTTCACCCGCCACATGCGGGTCCTCGACCCGAAGGAGGTGGCCGAGCGCTGCGTCCGAGCCTGCACCACGGGCAAGGTGATGACCGCCTCCGGCGTCGACATCGACATCGAGTTCGAATCGATCTGCTTCCATTCCGACACGCCCGGAGCGCTCGCCATCGGAACGGCGATCCGCGACGCGCTCATCGAGAACGGGATCCGCATCATGCCGGCCGCGGAGGTGATGTCCGCCGCCGCCTGATCTGGCCGACCCGCACACCCCGCTTCCAGGAGGAAACCCAATGGCTGAAATCCGCTCCCCCATCCCCGGAACCTTCTATCGGCGGCCCTCGCCGGATGAGGCGCCCTACAAGGAGGTCGGTGACACGGTCGCCGTGGGCGAGGTGGTCGGGCTCGTTGAGGTGATGAAGTCCTTCATCGAGGTGAAGGCCGACACCGCCGGAACCATCACCGCGTTCAAGGTGGAGAACGAGGAACCCGTCACCGCCGGCGCCGTGCTGGCCGAGCTGGACGGCTGATCCCATGGCGCTCAGCCGCGTCTTTGTCGCCAACCGGGGCGAAATCGCCGTTCGCGTCGTGCACGCCGCCCATGCGCTCGGCATGGAGGCGGTGCAGGCCTACTCCGAGGCCGACGCCGACATGCTGGCCGTGCGGCTCGCCGATGCCTCCGTCTGTGTCGGCCCGCCCCAGGCGGCGAAATCCTACCTCAACGGCGAGGCCCTGATCGCCGCCGCCAAGGAGGCAGGCTGCGACGCGATCCATCCCGGCTACGGCTTCCTGTCGGAGAATGCCGCCTTCGCCGACGCGGTGGAGGCCGCCGGGCTCGTCTTCGTCGGACCGTCCGGCAAGACCATCTCCCGCATGGGCGACAAGGCGGCGGCCCGCGAGGCGGCCAAGGAGGCCGGCGTCCCGGTGGTCCCGGGCTCCGAAGGCCTGGTCGCCGACGAAGAGGCAGCCCTCGCCGCGGCCGAGACCGTCGGCTACCCGGTGATGGTCAAGGCCGCCGCCGGCGGTGGCGGGCGCGGCATCCGCATCGCGGCGGACGCCGACGAACTCAAGCGCATCGCCCCCCAGGCCCGCGCCGAGGCGAAGGCCGCCTTCGGCGACGGCAGCCTCTACCTGGAGCGGGTCATCACCGCGCCGCGCCACATCGAGGTGCAGGTGCTGGCCGACGGAACCAACGCCATCCACTGCTTCGAGCGCGAGTGCTCGCTGCAGCGCCGCCGCCAGAAGGTCTGGGAGGAGGCGCCCGCCGCCTGCCTCGACCAGGCCACTCGCGAGCGCATCTGCACGGCTGCCGCCGATCTGGCCCGCAGCGTCGGCTATCGCGGTGCCGGGACGGTGGAGTTCCTCTACGACGAGGCGGCCGGCGAATTCTACTTCATCGAGATGAACACCCGCATCCAGGTGGAGCACCCGGTGACCGAGATGGTCACCGGCATCGACCTGGTCGCCTGGATGCTCAGGATCGCCGGCGGCGAGAGCCTGTCGCTGTCGCAGGACGACGTGACGCTCGACGGCCACGCCATCGAGGTGCGCATCAACGCCGAAGACCCGGCGATGCAGTTCATGCCGTCGCCGGGCGTGGTGGAGACGGTGTCGGTGCCGCCGTCCGACGCGGTGCGCTTCGACACCATGCTCTACGACGGCTACGCGATCCCGCCCTTCTACGACTCGCTGCTCGGCAAGCTGATCGTCCATGCTGCGACCCGGGACGCGGCCATCGACGCGATGGCCGAGGCGCTGGAGGGGCTGACCATCGTCGGGCCGAAGACCACGATCCCGCTTCACAAGGCGCTCGCCCGCGACGCCTCGGTGCGGTCGGGCAAGGTGCACACCCAGTTCCTCGAGCCGTGGCTCGAAGCGTCGCCGCTTACGGCGGATTGAGGACAACAGAGGGAGGGGAGATGAAGACCCGGTATTCCTTCGGAGGAGACGAGCACATCTTCGTCGAAATGGACGAGGAGATGTCGCTCGACGCCTTCTTCAAGTCGCTCTCGATCAGCAACGCCGTGCGCGCTGCCAACATCGACGGCGTCACGGAGATCTGTCCGGCCAATGCCAGCTTCCAGGTCAAGTTCGACCCGGACCGGATCAAGCCGGACGACATGATGGCCGAGCTGAAGGCGCTGGAGTCCCACGCGGAGACGGCGGAGAAGCGGCTCACCACGCGCATCGTGGAGTTCCCGGTCTACTACCAGGATCCCTGGACCCACGAGACGCTCATGCGGTTCCGCGACCGGCACCAGGACTCGTCCGGGTCGGATCTCGATTACGCGGCGCGCATCAACGGCTTCGACACGGTGGAGGACTTCATCAAGGCGCACCATTCCGCGCCCTGGTTCGTGTCGATGGTCGGTTTCGTCTCCGGCCTGCCGTTCCTCTACCAGCTGGTGGAACGCGAGAAGCAGCTCGAGGTGCCGAAATATGTGCGGCCCCGGACCGACACGCCGAAGCAGACGGTCGGCTACGGCGGCTGCTTCTCCTGCATCTACTCGGTGCGCGGCGCCGGCGGCTACCAGATGTTCGGCATCACGCCGGTCACCATCTTCGATCCGAAGCAGGAGACCAGCTACCTGAAGGACTTCATGGTCTTCTTCAAGCCCGGCGACATCGTGAAGTTCTCGCCGATCGGGCGCGAGGAATACGACCACATCCTCGGCGAGGTCGAGGCGAACCGCTACACGCCGAAGATCAGGGAAGTCGACTTCGATCTGGCCGCCTTCGAGGCCGATCCGGAGGGGACCAACGCCAAGCTGATGGGGGCGCTCAATGTCGGTTAAGGTCGTCAACCCGGGCCTCTTCACCACGATCCAGGACCTCGGCCGGCCGGGCTATTTCCACCTCGGCATTCCGATCTCCGGCGGCATGGACCGCTACGCGGTGCGTGCCGCGAACCTGCTCGTCGGCAACGACGAGGGCGCGGCCGTGCTGGAAAGCGCCTTCATGGGGCCAACGCTGGAGTTCGAGTCCGATGCCACCGTCGCCGTCACCGGCGGCGAGATCCCGCCGAAGGTCGACGGCGAGGAGCGCGACTGCTGGACCGCCTTCAAGGTGAAGGCCGGGCAGGTGGTCTCCTTCGACTATCTGCGCCGCGGCGCACGCGCCTACATCGCCATTTCCGGCGGCATCGCGACGCCGAAATATCTCGACAGCCGGTCGACCTACCTGATCGGCGCGCTGGGCGGTGTCGAGGGCCGCGCGGTGGGCGTCGGCGACATGCTGCCGCTGGGCGAAAGCGCGGGGGCGCCGGAAGGCCGCACCGTTCCGGAGAAGCTCCGCCGCCTGCCGGGCTCCCCGGCGGAGCTGCGGGTGCTGCCGGGCCTCTACTGGCGGCTCATCACCGAGGAGGCGGGCCGCAACTTCTTCGAGGACGAGTGGAAGGTCGCGCCCGAGGCCGACCGGATGGGCGTGCGCTTCCGCGGCGGCCGGCCACTCTCCTTCAAGGAGCGCGAGCAGCCGTTCGGAGCGGGCTCCGATCCCTCCAACATCGTCGACGGCTGCTACAGCTACGGCTCCGTCCAGGTCCCCGGCGGCACCGAGCCGATCATCCTGCACCGCGACGCGGTGTCGGGCGGCGGCTACTTCACGCTGGGCGCGGTGATCTCCGCCGACATGGACCTGATCGGCCAGCTCCAGCCGCACACACCGACGCGCTTCGTCAGCGTCACCATGGACGAAGCCCTGACGGCGCGGGCCGACCGCGCCCGTCTCTACCAAGAGCTGAAGTCTGAGCTCGCCTGAACCAACAACAACCTTGCTGACCGGAGAGTGGAAATGAAGATGACGAGGATGAGCACCGTGCTGCTTGCCGGCGTCGCCATGATGGCGACCCCGGCCTTCGCGGCGGACGCCTGGTACCCGTACGACGCGCAGGAGGTCACCCCGGCGTTCTCGACCGACGGCGAGACGACCGACATGACCTACGAGGCTCTCGACAAGGCCGAGAAGCCCTGGAACATCTGCGTGTCCTTCCCGCACATGAAGGACGCCTACTGGCTCGGCGTCGACTACGGCGTCGTGGAGGAGGCCAAGCGGCTGGGCGTCAAGCTCAACGTGGTGGAAGCCGGCGGCTACACCGAGCTCAACAACCAGATCAACCAGATCGAGGACTGCGTGTCCGGCGGCGCCGACGCGGTCATCATCGGCGCGATCTCCTATGACGGCCTCAACAACGTCGTTTCCGAGCTGAAGGGCAAGGACGTCCCGGTGATCGACGTGATCAACGGCATGTCGTCGCCGGACCTGGCGGCCAAGTCGCTGGTGTCGTTCTACACGATGGGCGCGGAGACCGGTAAGTACCTGGCCGAGAAGCACCCGTCCGGCAGCGAGACGGTGAAGGTCGGCTGGTTCCCCGGACCGGCAGGCGCCGGCTGGGTGGAAGCCGCGCACAAGGGCTTCATGGAGGCCGTCGAGGGCTCCGCTGTCGAGGTGCTGGAGCCGCGCTACGGCGACACCGGCAAGGAAGCCCAGCAGCGCCTCGTAGAAGACGTGCTGCAGGCCGACCCGGACGTGAAGTACATCGCCGGCACCGCGGTGACGGCGGAGGCCGCCCAGGGGCTGCTGCGCGAGCGCGGGCTGATGGGCGACGTCGGCATCCTGTCCTTCTACATGACGCCGGGCGTCTACCAGGGCATCGAGCGCGGCTTCATCTCCGCCGCCCCGGCCGACTCCATGGTCATCCAGGGCCGCATCGCGGTCGACCAGGCCGTGCGCGTCCTCGAGGGCAAGGACTACGTCAAGCACGTGGGTCCGAAGATCTTCGTGGTCGACGAGGCCAACATCAAGGACGTGGCGCGCGACAACATCCTGCCGCCGGCCAACTTCAGCCCGGTGTTCTCGGTCAACTAGACCGGTTGCCAGCCTTGCCTGCCGGGGGCCGTGTGCTCCCGGCGGGCGGTCTTCCGGTTCGCCGGTCTCAGGGCCTGACCCTTCTCCTCTGCGGGATCGTTCGACGATGACCGAGGCTTCCGATCCAGTCCTGATCCGCACCCGCGGCCTGACCAAGCGCTATCCCGGCGTGGTCGCGCTCGACGCCGTCGACTTCGAGCTGCGCGCCGGTGAGGTGCACGTCCTCTTCGGCGAGAACGGGGCAGGAAAATCCACCCTCATCTCCATGGTTGCCGGCGCGTCGGAGCCCAGCGACGGCGTCATCGAGGTGCGCGGCGAGCCGGTCCAGTTCCGCAGCGTCGCCGACGCGCGGGAGAAAGGCATTTCCGCCGTCTTCCAGGAATTCTCGCTCGTGCCGACCATGTCGGTGGCGGAAAACATCTTCCTCGGCGACGAACCGGGACGCGGCATCTTCACCGACCGCGGCGCCATGCGGCGGCGTGCGCGGGAGCTGTTCGCCGAGCTCGACTTCGACATCGACCCCTACGCGAGCGTCGCGCGCCTCAGCCGCGCCCAGCAGCAGATGGTCGAGATCGCCAAGGCGTTCCACAGCGACGTCTCGATCCTCATCCTCGACGAGCCGACAGCCTCGCTGACCAACCACGAGGTCGATCATCTTTTCCGGGTGATCGAGAAGATGAAGGCCCGGGGCGTCGGCATCATCTACATCTCCCACCGGGTGCAGGAATTCGCCCGCATCGCCGAGCGCGTCACCGTGCTGCGCGACGGCGCGAAGATCGGCACCGTGGACATCGCCGACACCAGCGAAAGCCAGCTCGTGGAGATGATGACCGGCCGCGCCATCGCCGAGATCTATCCGGTCATCAAGCGCTCGCCGGCCGAACCGGTGCTTTCGGTGCGCAACCTGAGCGCGCCGGGGATCGATGACGTCAGCTTCGTTGTCCGGCCCGGAGAGGTGCTGGGCGTGGCCGGCCTCGTCGGCTCCGGCAAGTCGCGCTGCTTCCGCGCGCTGATGGGGCTGATCCCCACCGAGGGCGGCTCCGTCACGCTGAACGGATCCGACGTCACCGGCCGCTCCACCCGGCAGATGATGCGCGGCGGCGTCTACTATCTCACCGCAAACCGGAAGGCGGAGGGGCTGCAGCTGGCCTTCTCCGTTCGCAACAATCTCAGCCAGGGCGTGATGCCGGCGATGCCGTCGCGAGCGGGCCTCCTGCCGTGGGGCCGGATCGCGGCGAAGGTCGAGGCCATCGCCGAACAGGTGGCGCTGCCCGTGCCCTACCGCTCGCGCCTCGCCGCGCAACTGTCCGGCGGCAACCAGCAGAAGACGCTGTTCGGCCGCGGCCTCGGCTGGGACTACGACGTCTATATCCTCGACGAGCCGACCGTCGGCGTCGACATGGGCGCCCGCTCCGAGATCTACCGGCTGATCCGCGACCTCGCCGAGGCGGGCAAGGCGGTCATCGCGATTTCCTCCGACCTGCCGGAGGCCATGAACCTCGCTCACCGCCTGCTCGTCTTTTCCAAGGGGCGCATCGCGGCGGAGCTCGAGGGCGACGACATCAACGAGGCGAGCGTGCTCGCTCACTTTTTCGACGACGAGGGGAAGGCCGCATGAGCGATACCGTGTCTGCCGAGGGGAGGGGGAAGGGCCGGTCCGGCCTCGTCGCCATCCTGCGCTCCATCTTTCTCCGGCTGGGCGTGCTGCCCTTTTTCCTCGTCATCGCCATCGTGACGTTCTCGCTCTTGTCCGACCGCTTCCTCGCTGTCGGCAACTTCATGAACGTCTTCCGCCAGTCGGTGTACCTGCTGCTTGTCTCCATGGGACAGATGCTGGCGCTCCTGACGGGCGGCTTCGACCTTTCCGTCGGCGCGGTGATCGCGCTGACCTCGGTCACCGCCGCGCTGGTCATGGTGGCGCTGGCCGGGATCATGCCGGACGCGGTGTGGCTGGTGATAGCGCTGGGCTGTCTCGCGGGCCTGTTCGCCGCCTCCCTCGTGGGCGTCGTCAACGGCATCGGCGTGGCCTATTTCGGCGTCTCGCCGTTCATCATGACCCTCGGCGTGTCGTCCGTGGTGGCCGGCATCTCGCTGTTCCTCACCGGCGGCGTTCCGGTCTCCGGCATGCCGTTCGAGTTCGGCAACATCTTCGGCTTCGGCCGCTTGTTCGGGGTTCCGGTGCCGGTGCTGGTGGCGCTCGTCGTCATCGTCGCCATGTGGATCCTCATGGCGCGGACCCGGCTCGGCGCGCACATCTATGCCGTCGGCGGCAACGAGAAGGCGGCGAAGCTCTCCGCCATCGACACCAAGGCGACGCTGATGACCGCCTACGGGCTGTGCGCGCTGATCGCTTCGCTCACCGGCCTGCTGCTCACCGCGCGGGTGGAAAGCGGCGAAGCGAACCTCGGCGGCACTGTGGCGCTTGAATCGATCGCGGCTTGCGTGATTGCCGGCGTGTCGCTGCGCGGTGGCATCGGCCGGGTGGAGAACGTGGTGCTTGGCGCCATCTTCATCACGCTGGCCCAGAACGGCATGAACCTCGCCCAGGTCAGCTCCTACATGCAGATGGTGCTGCTCGGCGGCGTGCTGATCCTGGCCGTGGTGTTCGATCAGATCCGCTACCGGATGCTGATGGGGCGGGCCTGATCATGGTCGCCGCTCACGAGGCTCGACTGCACGTCGCCACATCGGTGGACGATGCGGTGGCGGTGCTGACAGAGGCCGGTGGCGACGCCGTTCCGATGGCCGGGGCCACCTGGCTGATGCGGGCCGAATTGCGCGACGAGCCGATCCGCCCGCTCTACGTGGCGCTCGGCCGGATCGAGGCGCTGAAGGGCGTCGAGATCGCCGCCGACGCCGTCTCCATCGGCGCCTGCGTTACCCATGCCGAGCTCGCCGGTGGGCTCGCCGGCCTGCCGGAGATGCGCGGCCTTGCCCAGGCGGCCGGCCACGCCGCAACGCCTGCGGTGCGCGCCGTGGCCACCGTCGGCGGCAATCTCGCCGCCTCCGGCTTCGCCGCCGCCGATCTTGCGCCGGCGCTTCTGGCGGCTGATGCCGAGGTTGAGGTCGCCGGGTCGAATGGCACCGAACGCCTGCCGCTTGCCGGCTATCTCGCCACCCGCGACCAGGCCGCCGCCGGCTCGCTCATCGTCCGCGTGATCGTCCCCCGCGGCGACTGCGTCAGCGCCCATACCCGCCTGCCGCTGCGGGTGGCCGGAGACTACCCGGTCGCCATCGTGTCGATGAACGTCGCCGTGTCGCCCGACGGCACCATCGCCGATCTCCGCATCGGTGTTGGCTCCGTCGAGCCGGTGGCGGCGCGCTGGACGGCGCTGGAAGAGGCGCTTGCGAGCCAGCCGCTCGATCCCGAGGCGGCGGCAACCGCTGCCCGGGAGCACGCCGGCGTCTTCGCGCCCCGTGATGGGGTCGAGGCCTCCGGCGCCTACCGCGTGCGGGTGCTGCCGGCGCTGGTACGCCGCGCCATTGAGGCGCTTGCCGCCTCCCGTTGAACGCCCTGTTGGGAGTGGAAGCCATGCCGGTGAATCTGGTCGTCAACGGAGAGGAGCGCGCCGTCGCGGCGCCGCCTCTCACGCCGCTCGCGGACGTGCTGCGCGACACCTTCTTCCTGACCGGCGCCAAGCACGTCTGCGGCGAGGGCTTCTGCGGCGCCTGCACCGTCCTGGTCGACGGCAAGCCCGCCGTCTCCTGCCTGACGCCCGTCGGGCTGCTGGAGGGGAGCGAGATCCGCACCGTGGAATTGCTGGCTGATCCCTCCGGCGATCTTTCGCCGCTGCAGGCCGCCATGGAACGCCACGACGCCGTCCAGTGCGGCATGTGCTTTCCCGGCATCCTGATGAGCCTCACCGCGCTCTTCGAGACCGACGCCGCGCCCTCGCGCGACACCGTGCGCACGGCACTGGCCGGCAATATCTGCCGCTGCACCGGCTATGAACGCATCGTCGAGGCGGCGCTGTCGGTCTGCCAGCCGGAGGCCGCGCAATGAACGCTCCCGTCATCGGCGCCGACCTCGCCCGCCGCGATGCCGGCGACAAGCTGCGCGGCCGCACCCGCTTCACCATCGACCGCGCCGCCGCCGGGATGCTGCATGCCGCCGTGCGCCGCGCCGACGTGGCGTCGGCCCGCATCGTCTCCATCGACACCGCCGCCGCCCGCGCCATGCCGGGCGTCCGCGCCGTCGTCACCGCCGAAGACGCGCCGGGCCGCTACGGCGTCGCCATCGCCGACCATCCGCTGTTCGCCGTCGACCGGATCCGTTTCCACGGCGAGCCGCTCGCCGCCGTCGCCGCCGACACCTTCGCCCAGGCCCGCGCCGCGGCCGACGCCATCGTCGTGGAGCTGGAGGAGCTGCCGGCCGCCGTCACCATGGCCGAGGCGCTCGCGCCCGATGCGCCGGAGATCCATCCCGGCTGGGCCGACTACGAGGAGCTGTTTCCAGGCGGCAAGCGGGCCGGAAACGTGGCCTGGGAGGCGACGGTGGAGCGCGGCGACACCGATGCGGCCTTCGCCCGCGACGACGTCACCGTGGTGGAGAGCACCTTCCGGGTCGGCCGGCAGAACCAGACGCCGCTGGAGCCGCGTGCCTGCGTCGCCTCCTTCGAGGACGGCCGCTTCCACATCGAGACCTCCACCCAGGTGCCCTGGGCGGTGCGCGACACCACCGCCAAGCTGCTCGGCATCGCGCCCTCCGACGTGCGCGTCACGGTGCCGGCGGTGGGCGGCGGTTTCGGCCTGAAGTTCGAGTTCGCCGTGGAGCCGTTCGCGGCGCTGCTGGCGCGCGCCTCGGGGCGTCCCGTCCGCCTCGTCAACACCCGGCGCGACGAGATGCAGACGGCGCTCTGCCGCGAGAACGCGGAGATCCGCATCCGCTCGGCGGTGACGGACGAGGGCGAGATCGTCGGCCGCGAGGCCGTGGTGCTGATGGACTGCGGCGCCTATGGCGGCGAGACGCCGTTCCTGACGACGATGACGGCGCACACGCTGGGCGGCAACTACCGGCTCGGCTCGGTGAAGCTGCTCTCCACCGCAGTCTACACCAACACCGCGCCGACCGGCGCCTTCCGCGCCTGCAACGGCACCTACAACACCTTCGCGCTGGAGCGCCACACCGACGAGATCTGCGCCGCCATCGGCATGGATCCGCTGGAGTTCCGCCGTCGGGCCGTCATCGGCAACCGGTCCCTCGGCTCCACCGGCCAGGTCTTCGAGGGCGACGTGCTCGCCCCGATGCTCGACCGGATGGCGGCGCTGAAGGCCCGCACGCCCTCACGCGAGGCGGACGCCGACGGCCGCCTCTACGGCCGCGCCACCGTCGTCGGCACCTGGTTCATCTTCGTCGGACCGTCCGCCGCGACCGTCAATCTGAACCCGGACGGCCGGGTGACGCTGGTAACCTCGGGCGTCGAGATCGGCTCTGGCTCGATGATGCAGGCGCTGCCGCAGATCGTTTCCGACGCCCTCGGCCTGCAGCCCGCCGACGTCACCGTCCGGGCCGCCGACACGGACGCCGCCGGCTACGACGTGGGCATCGGCGGCGGCCGCCAGACCGTCTCCCTCGGCGCCGCCAGCACCGCCGCCTGCGCGGAGGTGAAGAAGAAGATCCTCAACATCGCCTCCGACATGCTGGAGGCCGATCCGGGCGACCTGGAACTGGCCGACGGCCACGTCTCCATCGCCGGCATTCCCGATCGAAAGGTCTCGGTCGCGGCGGTCGCGGCCCGAGCCCAGGTGTCCACGGGCCCGATCTCCGGCAACGGCGCCTTCACCGGCCCCGGCACCGCCGCCATGCCCGGCTGCGCCGCCGGCCACATGATCGAGGCCCTCGACCTGCCGGTCTTCGCCGTCCACGACTGCGAGGTCGCCGTCGATCCAGATACCGGCCACGTGGAGATCCTGAGCTATGCGGTGGTGCAGGACGTCGGCCGGGCCATCAATCCCCGGGCGATCTTCGGCCAGATCCAGGGCGGGGTGGTGCAGGGCCTCGGCTATGCGCTGCACGAGGAAATCACAATCGATGCGCAAGGCCGCATCCGCCAGCAGGGCTTCGAGACCTACCACGTGCCACTCGCGCCCGACGTGGTGCCGGTGGAGATCGACCTCTACGAGGGCGCGCCGTCCATCGGCCCGCTCGGCACCAAGGGGGCGGGCGAGGTGCCCATCCTCAACGTCGCCGCCGCCGTCGCCTGCGCGGTGTCGAATGCCACCGGCGCACGGGTGCAGCAGATCCCGCTGACGCCGCCGCGCGTGCTCGGGCTCATCGACGGCACCGAGCCGGCGCCCGATCTCTCTCACATCGATCCGGACTGGTCCGCCAACCGGCTGGGCTGACGCAACCCGCCGGTTGCCGCCCGGAGGAACAAAAGCGGGCGCATTGCCGTTCTGATCGCGCCGAGATTGTCCGTAGCCGGCTCCGGCTGCGGCGACCCGGCGTCGTCGGATGTTGCGGATCGCCCCATGTCAGCCAATCGCCGCAGCGCGCGGGACGCGCGCGCATGACCGCCCATTGCCCGTCGGTGTTCCCCGCCGACCCGATCCTGCTTCTCGACCTGCCTCCGTTCACCGGCAGCCGCGCGCTGTCGCCTCCAGCGATGGCCCGCTGGGCCGCCGGGTGCCGCTATGCCGTTGCCATTCCCGCACGCAACGAGGAGGAGGCCATCGGCCCCTGCCTGCAGGCGGTCGTCGGCAGCATGCGCGCCGCGCGCCGCGCCGGCGGCGTGGTGGTTCTGGTCAACAATTCCACGGACGACACTTATGCCCGGGCCTGCCGCATCCTCTCCGAGAGCGGGCTCGCGCACCTGGTGCTGTCGGTTGGCTTTCCCGAGCCGCTCGCCAATGCGGGGACGGCGCGGCGGCTGGCGCTGGACCTCGCGTCGGCTCTGATCGATCCGCGCGGCACGCTGATGACCACCGATGCCGACACCCGGGTCGGCCGGGGCTGGGTCGATGCGAACCTCGCCGGCATCGATCGCGGTGCCGACCTGGTGTGCGGGGCGATCGACATCGATCCGGTGGAAGCCGGGCCGGTGCTGGCGCTGATGGGGCCGGGCTATCGCTCGGAAGCCGAGTATGTCGACCTCAGCATCGAACTCGGTGCGCGGCTCGACCCGCGCGCCCACGATCCGCTGCCGCGGCATCGCTGCGCCGGCGGCGCCAGCCTCGCCGTGCGCCGGTCCGTTTACAGCGAGATCGGCGGCATGCCGACACTGGCCTGCGGCGAGGACAGGGCCTTCGTGGCCGCGGCCGAGGCGCGCGATTTGTTCGTCACCTACTCTTCGGACGCCCGGGTGACGACCTCGTTCCGGCTCGACGGTCGCGCATCCGGCGGCATGGCCACGACGCTGGCCGAACGCCTCGCCGGCGATCACGCGCCCGCCGACGACACGGTGGAGCCGGCGTCGCGGGCGGCGCTGAGGGCATGGGCGCGGGGCAGGCTGCGCGGCTGTTTCGAGGCGCGGCTGCCGTTCGGCGCGGAGGTGCTGCGGGCGCTCGGGGTGACCCCGGGGAACGAAGCGTCGGCATCGGGGCTTTTCTTCGGAGAGGTCTGGCGAAGGATCGAGGAGCGAAGCCCGCTGCTCGAGCGTCAGCGCATCAGCCTCGCGCGGGTGGCCGACGAACTGCCGGCCATGCGGCGTTTGGTGACATCGCTGCGGGGAGGCGGACCGGTCCCGGCCACGCCGAACGAAGCCCGACGCTGGATCGCGCATTGCTGCGCAAGGGAGACTGAACATGGGTGAACCCATCGCGATTCTGCGCGAAGCCGCGCGAGCAACACCGGGTCGCGCGGTCGAGGCGGATGCCTTCGCCGAGATCGAGACCCATGCCGCCGCTGCCGACCGCGGCGAGGAGGATCTCGCCCCGTCCATCGCCGTTCTGCGCCGCGCCGGGATCCTCGCCCGGCTCGCAACCTATGCCGATCCGTGGCCGGATGCCGCCCTCGTCGACGGGATCGTCAGCCTCCTGCGCCGGATCGGCCGTGCCAACCTCTCCGTTGGTCGGCTCGTCGAAGGCCATCTCAACGCGCTGCGCCTCGTGGCGCTCTATGCCAGCCCGCTGCAGCGCGCGTCGGTGAAGGCCGCAGTTGCGGATGGCGCGATCCTGGGTGTCTGGGGCGCTGACGGGGCGCGGCCGCTCACCGTCACGCAGGAGGCGGGCACGCTGGTCCTGTCGGGCGAAAAGCGGTTCGCGTCCGGGCTCGGCGTCGTGTCTCCGGCCATCGTCTCCGTGCGCACCGACGACGGTCCGCAGCTCTATCTCGTGGCGACCGATTTGCGCGACCGGATGGACATGACCTCGTGGACCACTTCGGGCATGAAGGCGACGCTCTCCGGCACCTACACCTTCGATGGCGTCGCCCTCGACGCGCAGGCCCGCCTCGGGGACCCCGGGGACTGGCTGCGCGAGCCGCATTTCGAGGGCGGGGTCTGGCGCTACTGCGCGCTGCACGTCGGCGGCATGGAATCGCTGGCGGAATGCGCGCGCCAGCACGCGAAGGCCGGCGGATTTGCCGACGAGCCGATCACCGCCGCCCGCCTGGCCGACCTGGCGATGGTCTGCGAAACCGGCCGGCTGTGGGTGGAGGCGGCAGCGCGCCGGGTGGAACGCCCCGGCGCCGGCGACACGGAGGTCGCGTACGTCCTGCTCGCCCGCGAGGCGGTGGAGCGCGCCTGCCTGACGGTCATGGAGACCGTGGACCGGCTGATCGGCGCGGCGTCCTTCTTCGAGGGTCACCCGGCCGACCGCATCCGGCGCGACCTCGGCTTCTTCCTGCGCCAGGCCAATCTCGACGGGAAGCGCGCCAAGGCCGCCGCACGGATCGCCGCGAGCGACGCGCCGATGGGAGAGATCTGGTGAGGGCGGCGCGCGGTCCGCTTCTCGATCTCGCGGCCGAGGCCCCGTGGGTGGCGGGCGAGGATCTGACCGGCCCGGGGACAGTGCTGGTGCTTGCGCCGCATCCCGACGACGAGGCGCTGGGCTGCGGCGCGGCCATCGTGCAGGCGCGCGCGGCGGGCCACCGGGTGGTGGTGGCGGTGATGACCGACGGGCGCCGCTCGCATCCCAACTCGCAAACACATGGGCCCGAGGCGCTTGCCGCACTGCGGCGCTCGGAGGTGGAGCGGTCGGTGGAGATCCTCACCGGCACCGCGGACGCGATGCTGTGGCTGGGCGTTCCCGATTGCGCGTTGCCCAAGGCGGAGGGCGAGATCGCGCCGCTGGTCGATGCGCTGGCCGGACTGGTGGACCATGTCGGCGCGACCGCGCTGTGGTCGGCCTGGGGCGGCGATCCCCATTGCGATCACGAGGCGACGGCGTCGATCGCCGCCAGCCTGTGCCGCCGCCGGCCCGACCTGCAGCATTTCAGCTACCCGGTCTGGGGACGGTTCGCGGACGCGGTGCCGGACCGGCTGAGCCGCGCCGGCACCCTCGTGAGGCTGGAGACATCCGGCGAGCGGGACCGCAAGCAGGCGGCGGTGGCGGCGCACCGCTCGCAGATGACGGGACTGATCGACGACGATCCGGACGGGTTCCTGATGGAGCCCGCGTTGCAGCACCACTTCATCGAGGCGCCGGAGATCTTCATCCGGGAGGGGCGCCCGTGAGCGACCGACGTGAGGTCTTCGACGGTCTGTACCGGACCGATCCCGACCCGTGGGGCTACGAGACCAGCCTCTACGAGCGCGACAAATACCGCACCACGCTCGCGGCGTTGCCGAACGAGCATTATCTCAGCACCCTCGAGATCGGCTGTTCGATTGCCGTCCTCGGTGAGCTGCTCGCTCTGCGCAGCGGCCGGTACGTGGGTGTCGACGTGTCACCGGTGGCGGCGGACGTCGCGGCGCGCCGCCTGGCCGACGTGCCCGGCGCGGAGATCGTCGTGGGCGAGGTGCCGGAGGATTGGCCGGACGGGCGTTACGATCTCATCGTGCTGTCGGAGGTCCTGTACTTCCTGTCGGCGCCCGAGATCGCGGAGCTTGCGAAGCACGTTGCCCGGGACCTGGTGCCGGGGGGCGATTGCGTGATCGTCAACTGGCTGGGCGAATGCGACACAGACCTGGACGGTGACGAGGCCGGGCAGCTGTTCCTGGACGAGTTGCGGCTGCACGGGCTCGTGCAGCTGAAGCACGACTATCTGCATCCGCGCTACCGGCTCACCGTGGTGCGGCTGGGATAGCGATCTCTGCGCCTCAGAAGATCGCGAAATACTCGCTCTGTTCCCACTCCGAGACGGTCATGAGGTAACGGTCCCACTCGGCCCGCTTGATGGTGGCGAGATAGCGGACGACGTCCTCGCCGAGAGCCTGCTTGTAGAAATCGCTCGTCTCGAAGCGTTCGATGGCCGCGATCAGGCTCTTCGGCAGGGCCTTCGCATTGCTGGTGTAGGGATTCTCGACCGGGGCGGGCGCGGTGAGGCCGCTTTCGATGCCGTCGAGGCCGCCGAGGATCTGCGAGGCGAAGAAAAGGTAGGGATTGGCGGCCGGCTCGGCGACCCGGTTCTCGATGCGGCTCGCCTTGTCGCCCGGCGCCATCAGCGCACGGATCATGGCGCCCTTGTTGTCGCGGCCCCACTGAACCCTGTCCGGCGCCAGAAGGTTCGGCTGGTAGCGCTTGTAGCCGTTTACCGTCGGCGTGGTGAGCAGACAGCTTTCCTCTGCGTGGGCGAGAAGCCCGGCGATCCAGGCACTCGCCGTGGGCGACAGGCTGCCGTCGTCGGCGGGCATGAACAGGTTGCCGCCGGATGCGGTATCGACGATCGACTGGTGCAGGTGCCAGCCGCTGGGGACGGCGTTCTCGAGCTTGGGCCGGCACATGAAGGTCGCGTGCAGGCCCTTGCGGCGGCACACCTCTTTCACCATCGAGCGGAACACCACCATGGCATCGGCATGGGCCAGCGGACCGTCCGGCTCGAAGGTGAACTCGAACTGGCTCGGGCCGAACTCCGCCTCCATGGAGCGCACCGGCAGGTCCAGCCCCTGGGCCGCCCGGCGCAGGTCGTCCATGACGTCCTCGAGGACGTCGTAGCGGGATTCCGTCAGGTACTGGTAGCCGTGGGAAAGGAGGCTCGTCGACGGCGGAGCGGCCGGCATGCCGGCGTCGGAGTGGGCGAGGCGTGGATCCTCGACCCTGAGGACGTGGAACTCTACCTCCAGGCCGCAGACCATCGTCTTGCCGGCGTCTGCCAGCCGGGCGCTGGCCGATTTCAGAATCGAGCGCGAGGAGAAGGGCAGCGGCGCGCCGTCCTTGTAGGCCACGTCGCAAAGGATGGAGGCGGAGTGCGGCGACCAGGGCAGCACCCGGAAGGTGGTGGGGTCCGGCACCATGAGCACGTCGCCGGCGCCGGTAAGCGTGCCCGCACCGAAGCCGATGTCGTCGCTCCAGACGGGGAATACTGTGCGGTGGGAGGTGTCCTTGAGGAGCAATGTCGAGGTGATCGCCACGCCGTTCCTGAAGGCGGAGGCGAGCCCGGAGGCGACGATCGCCTTGCCGCGCAGGATGCCGTGCTGATCGACGAAGGCGAGGCGGATCGTCTCCAGCCCGAGATTGTCGACCTTCTCAAGCACCGAGCGGGCGGCATCAAACCCTGCCCCGTCGAGAAGGCCGCAGCCGCCCACCAGTCCGTCGTCGAGCGTGACCCCGCCGGAACGCGCCATCTCAAATCCTCAAGGCTTGGTGCGGCGGCTGGCCGCGAAACGGGACCCGCAACGGGGCATACGGGTGGTTCCGACCGACCTCCGGTTCGGGCGACGGCCGGACGGTCATCGATCCCTCAGGACTGGGCTGTGGCCCAGTCGCTGGCAGACCGGCGCTGGGACTCGGCCTTCAGCCAGACCTCTTCCCACTCGTCGGTGAGGCCGATGGCATCGATGGAGCCGGGGCCGCGGATCGCCTCGATCTCGCCCTCGCCGTACATGGGCAGGGCGGAGAGGTCTCCCTGCTCCACGGACTTGATGGCGGCGAGGAGCTTGCGCCGGTTGCGGCTGATGCCGACATCGGTGCGGCCGAGATGCTCGATGGTCCGGTCCTGGATCCGGCCCATGGACTCCACCGCCCACTGGTCGTGGACGTTGATGTCGAGGCCCATGCCCGTATAGGTCAGGCTCTCCTGCTCGTCAGGGTCGTAGCCGTAATTGTTACGCTTGTTCTTCAGCGGCGCGTAGTCGGGAAGCCGGTGCTCCTTGAGCCGCTGCTCGCGCATCACGGCCTTGTCGACGGGTTTCCCGAAGCTCGTGAACATCGAGTACCAGTAGCAGGTCTCGTCATCGATCGGCACGTGCCACTGGGTGATCGTCATCTCGTTCGACATCGGGATGCAGATCGCCTCGGGGAAGATCTGGTTGGTGACGCGCACGTGGCTGCGGCCGTCGTCCATGTGGCGCAGCGCGATGAGGCGCAGGCCGAACTCCGTGTCCTCGACCTTGATCTCCGGGCGCGGATATTCGCGCAGGAGCTGGGTCATCGGGATCTCGGTGTTGGCCGCCTTGTCGCGGAACTGCTTGCCGTAGCCCTCGTTCGGATCCTCGTCCTGGAGGAAGCGGTGCAGGAAGGAAGCGTGGGCGGGGTCGATGCCCACCTCCATCGCCTGCAGCCAGTTGCACTCCCACAGTCCCTTGAAGGCAAAGACGTGGGTGTCCGGCGCGGCGAAGCAGTCGAAGGCCGGGAAGGGCGGCGGATCGCCTTCGCCCATGAAGGCGAAGATGATGCCGTTCTTCTCCAACACCGGGTAGGAGGTGGTGCGGATGTTCTTGTACATCTGGCTGCCTTCCGGCTCGCCGGGCTGCTCGACGCACTGGCCGGTGATATCGAAATGCCAGCCGTGGAAGGGGCAGCGCAGGCCGTTGTCCTCGCGCCGGCCGAAGCAGAGGTCGACGCCGCGGTGCGGGCAGCGTCGGTCGATCAGGCCCAGATTGCCGGAGTTGTCGCGGAACAGGACCAGATCCTCGCCGAGCAGCCGCACCGGCACCACCGGCCGCGAGGTGACGAGCTCCTCGGCGAGCGCGGCCGGCTGCCAGTACTGGCGCAACACTGCGCCGGCCCCGGTTCCCGGCCCGATCCGGCTCAGCAACTCGTTCTGCTGTTCGCTCATCATGGCGCGACACGTCCCCTCTCAACGCGCGGGCCGTGGTTCCCTGGCGGGCGACCCCCGATCCGTGGCGCACCCGGCTCGGCGCGCGCAGTCCGGATCTATTCTCACTCCAGACAAACTAGCCCGTCCGCCGGAGGGGACGAAACCGATTTCAAGTTGGATTCTACATTTTTCATGCCCCCTGGGCCTCAGGCCGCGTCAGTCGTGAAAGGCGGCCCGGATGGCCGCCTTCATGGCCTGGATGGCAGGCGTCTCCTCCGTCCGTGCCGTTGCGAGCACCAGGATCGAGTCCGGGGTCGGGCCGAATCCCTGATCCTCGCCAAGGATCGCCAGGTCGTCGCCGATGGCGGTCCGGCCCAGCAGGCCAACGCCGACGCCGGTCTCCACCGCCGCCAGCACGCCGGCGACGCTGTGGCTGGAAAAGACGATGCGAAACGGCCTGTCGCGCTGGCGCAGCGACGCGAGTGCCACGTCCCGCCACCAGCAGGCGGGGTCGAACAGGGCCACCGGCAACGGATCGATATTGACGATATTTCGATGGCGCGCGCTGACCCAGACAGTCGGCTCCCGGGTCAGGCGTTCCTCGCCAGGACCGGGCGTCTCGACCTCGTAGACGGCAATGTCGAGGCGCCCCCTGGCGAGATCATCGGAGAAAGACTTGCTCAGCGCGCACGTGACCTCCAGCTCCAGCAGCGGATGGGAGCGGGCGACAGTCGCGATGATCCGGGCAAGGCGGGTGCGCCCCTGATCGTCGGGGATGCCGAGGCGCAGCCGGCCGCGCAGGCCGCCGGGTGCAAGGTCGCGCAACGCGCCATCGAGGCGCTCGGTCACCTCGCGGGCGACCGGCAGCAGCCTGCGACCGGCATCGGTGAGGGTGACGCCGCGTCCGTGGCGCTCGAACAGGGGTTGGGCAACGGTGGCCTCGAGCCGCTTGAGCTGCAGGCTGGCCGCAGACTGGGAGCGGAAGACGCGCGCAGCTCCCTCGGTCACGCTGCCTGCTTCTGCCACCGCAAGAAAGGTCCGCAGGAGGTCGCTTTCCAGCTGCGCCATCAGTTTTCTCAATGCCTATCATTGGAGCTATTCGTTTCAATCATGATCTGGCTGCGCCTAGGGTTCAAGCGATCTTGGGGAGACGCCGATGTTCAGCAGAGCGCGAGTGACCACCGTTCCGGACTGGAAGACCGCACTGCTGGCGCTGGCCGTCGCGGTGTTGGCGATGCTTTCCGTCCTCTGGCCAGGCCACGCCGTCGGTGCCCTCGTGTTCGCCGTTGTGAGCCTGATCGACGTCGCGCCGCTGATCGTGCCCGGGATCGTGGTGGCGGCCTGGATCATCGCCAGCCGTGCCGATGCTCACATTGCCCGGGCCTTCGAGGGCCGGACAACCACCTCGGTGTTGGCCGCCTCGGCGATCGGAGCGATTACCCCTGTCTGCGGAGTGACGGTCCTTCCACTGATGGCCGGGCTTCTGGTGGCGGGCGTTCCGCTTGCCCCGATCATGGCGTTCTGGCTGGCTTCCCCTGTCACCGACCCGGCGATACTGGCGGCCACGGTGGCAACGCTGGGGGTCAATTTCGCCGTGGGCAAGACGCTTGCCGCCGCAGCCCTCGGCGTCGCCGGTGGGCTTGTGACGGCGGTCGTAGCGCAACGGAACTGGGTGCTGCGACCGCTGCGCGACAGCCGGCTGGCGCAAGCGCTGGGCGAGACAAGCTGCGGCGGCAGACTGCCGTTCGAGCCGCGCATCTGGCGGACGCCCCAGCGTCGTCGAGCCTTCGCCCGGCAGGCGCTGGCGACCAGCCGGCTGATCGTCGTCTGCCTGATCCCGGCCTTCGCCGCCGAATATGTGCTCAACGCGACGCTGACGCCCGGGGCGATGGCCGCGCATGTGGGCGAAGACAGCTGGTGGGCGATCCCCGCGGCGGTGTTCGTCGGGGCACCGGCCTATATCGATGGCTACGCCGCCTTGCCGTTGGTTCGGGCGCTGATCGATAACGGCATGTCGAAGGGCGCGGCGATGGCCTTTCTCGTGTCCGGCGGGGTGGTCAGCATCTGGGGCGCGATGGCCATCGCACCGGTTCTGAAGCTGAAGCCGTTCCTGTTGTACCTGGCGCTGGCCCTGCTCGGCTCGCTCGCCGCCGGGTACACGTTCGAGTGGCTCGGCTGATCGCTTAACCAGGCGCGGCGCGCGGGCTCCGTCCCAGGTCGGGCAGCAGCGCGGCGACGATGCCGATGGCCGGCAGAAACGCGCAGACCTGGTAAACGACCTGGATGCTGGTGTGGTCGGCGAGCACGCCCATGAGCGCCGCGCCGATGCCGCCAATGCCGAAGGCGAGACCGAAGAACAGGCCGGACACCATGCCGACTCGGCCGGGCATCAGTTCCTGCGCGTAGACCACCATGGCGGAGAAGGCCGAGGCGATCACCACGCCAATGACGACGCTCAGGGCCACCGTCAGGCCGAGCCCGGCATAGGGCAGGGCGAGGGAGAAGGGCAGCACGCCGACAATCGACCAGCGGATTACGGTCTTGCGGCCGATCCGGTCGCCGACCGGGCCGCCGACCAGCGTGCCCACGGCGACGGCGGCGAGGAAGACGAACAGGAAGATCTGGGCTTCGCCCTCATCGAGCCCGAAGCGCTGCATGAGAAAGAAGACATAGAAGCTCGTGAAGCTCGCGAGATAGAACCACTTGGAGACGAGCAGCGCGATCAGGATCGCCATGGTGGTGCGCACCGTGCCAGGCGGCAGGTGGCTGCGCTGCAGTGGCGTTCCGCGCGGGCGGGGCCGCGCGTGACCCGTGCGGGCGTACCAGTGGCCGAGGCCGGTGAGCACGATGATGCCGGCAAGCGCGGCCAGCGCGAACCAGGCGATGCTCTCCTGGCCACGCGGCAACACGAAGAAGGCGACGAGCAGCGGTCCCAGCGCCGATCCGGCGTTGCCACCGACCTGGAATAGCGACTGCGCCAGCCCGTGAGCCCCGCCGGAGGCAAGCCGGGCGAGCCGCGAGGCTTCCGGGTGGAACACCGACGAGCCGACGCCAAGCAGGACCGCGCCCGCCAGAAGCATTGCGTAAGACTGGGCGTAGGCGAGGGTCAGCAGGCCGGCGAGCGACGAGGCCATGCCGAACGGCAACGAATAGGGCAGCGGCCGGCGGTCGGTGTAGAGGCCGACCAGCGGCTGCAGCAGCGAGCCGGTCGCCTGGTAGGTGAGGGTCAGGAGGCCGATCTGCGCGAAGGAGAGGTCGAAGTTGCCCTTGAAGATCGGATAGGCGGCGATGAAGACCGACTGCATCGTGTCGTTGAGCATGTGGCAAAAGCCGGCGGCGCCCAGCACCGGGTATACCGTCGGCGCGGGGGCCTCCCGGCGGATCGTTGCCTCGCTCATGGCCGTCGGTCCCTCCCGTGCGCGCGGGTTCGATTTCCGCGTCGTGCGCCCATCATGGCGGCTGGACGGCGGCCCGCCACCCGCCTAGGGTCAATTGTTTACGAGAGTGGGCCATGCAGCTCGTCGGTGAGATCCGCCAGTCCTACACGGAGGCGCCGCGCCCGGTGGTGGCGCTCGGCGTCGACTATCCCGACGGCCACCTGATCGAGCCGCACTATCACCGGCGCGACCAGCTTCTCTACGGCTCCACGGGGGCGGTGCTGGTGGCGACCTCGGAAGGCGCCTGGATGATGCCGCCGCAGCGCGGCATGTGGATTCCGGCCGGCGTCGTGCACGAGGTGCGGATGCTGGGCGACGTGCGCATGCGCAGCCTCTACCTGACACCCGGCGCGGTGGCGGACATGGTGCGTGGCTGCGAGGTGGTGGGGATTTCGCCGCTGATGCGGCGGCTTTTGGCGGCGGCGGCGGAGATTCCGGCGGAGTACGATCCCGACGGACGCGACGGAGCGCTGATGGCGCTGATCCTCCACGAGATCCGGCTTGCGCCGCCGCTGCCCCTGTCACTGCCGCTGCCACTGGACGGACCGCTCGCGGAGCGCTGCCGGGCCTTCCTGGCCGACCCGACGCCGCACGATACGATCGACTACTGGAGCCGGGCGCTGGGGTGTTCGCGGAGGACCTTCACGCGCCGCTTTCGTCGGGAGACGGGGTTGAGTTTCGTCGCCTGGCGCCAGCAGGCCTGCCTGATGGCGGCGCTGCCGCGGCTGGCAGCGGGGGTACCGGTCACGACGGTGGCGCTGGATCTCGGCTACGATAACCCGGCGGCGTTCACGGCCATGTTCCGGCGGATGCTGGGGGTGTCGCCGCGCACCTATTTCGAGCGCGGGTGACGGGACGGCGAGGACGAGGGGAGACTGGTCGTGCGGATTGCGGTGTTGGCGGACATTCACGGCAATGTCCTGGCGCTCGAGGCGGTGCTGGCCGATCTGGAGGCGCGGGGAGGCGCCGACTTTATCGTCGATCTCGGCGACCGGGCTTCCGGGCCGCTGTGGCCGCGCGAGACGCTGGACCGGCTGGCGCAGGTGGAGTGCGTTGCGGTGCGCGGTAACCACGACCGGCAGGTGGCGACGCTTGCGGCCGAACTCATGAACGCCTCCGACCGCTACACGCTGGACGAGATCACGGACGAGCAGCGCCAGGCGCTGGGCGGGTTGCCGGAAGAGGCGTGGATCGGGGAGGGCATCCTGGCGCTGCACGCCTCGCCGGCCTCCGACACGGCCTATCTCCTTGACCGGGTCGACAAGGGACGGCTGGTGCGCGACCGGCTCGACGACATCGAAGTGAGGCTGGCGAAGAGCGACGACGCACGCATCGTGCTGACCGCCCACAGCCACCGGCCGGACATGGTGCGGCTTCCGGGCGGGCCGGTGATCGTGAACCCCGGCTCGGTCGGCTGTCCGGCCTATGACGACGACGCACCGCCGCACGTCTCCGAATCCGGCTCGCCGCACGCCCGCTACGCCATTGTCACGCCGGGCGCCGGGGAGGACCTGCCCGAAGTGCTCTTCGTGGGGCTTCGCTACGATCACGAGGCGGCGGCCCAGCGGGCGGAGGCGAACGCGCGGGCGGACTGGGCGCATGCCCTGCGCACAGGCTTCATGCCGCCGGCTTGAAACCGGACCTCAGGCGAGGGAGAAGCGGTAGAAGTCGCAGGGCTGGGTGAGGCGGCCGCGGCCGCCGGCAAGCGGTTCGGCCAACCGGGCATAGCGGGCGGCGACCTCCGCCGCGATCTCGGGCCGTGCCGCGCGCTCCGCCCGGGCCGCGTCCACATCGACCGCGTCGCGGATGAACTCCTCAGCGCCGTTGAAGGCCCGCGCGATGGCGTAGCGCGCGACCTCCTCCAGGACGAACGGGGCCGGCGGATCGGCGAGCAGCCCCTGGGAGTTGGTGCGCACCTCGGTCTCGTCCTCGATCGGAGTGATGACCTCGGTCATGTCGCCGGCCGGCAGCGGCTCGATGGCCACCAGCGTACCGCCGGGCCTGAGGACGCGAGCCGCCTCGGCAAGCACGGTGCGCTGGGCTTCGGCCGGCACATGATGGAACGAGAAGACGAAGGTGGCGCAGTCGAAGTGGCCGTCCGGGAAGGGCAGGGTCGAGCCGTCTCCCAGCGCAATGCGGTCGCGGTCGATGCCGGCCGCGACGGCCCGGTCGACGGTCTCCTGCGCCACCTCGAAGCCGTGCGCGTCGGCGCCGCTCCGCAACAGCTGGCGCATGAAGCCGCCGGAGCCGCAGCCGATGTCGAGGATGCGCAACCCGGCCACGGGAAGCCTGGCGTTCAGCGCCGCGAAATGGGTCTCGGGGGGCGTGGCGTCCGGCAGGCGTTCGCGCGTTTCGGTCAAGGCACAGCCTCCGTTCCAGCCAAGGGATGATTGCGGGTCGCGACAGCCTAGCGCATTCGGTCCGACCGGTCGGCGGGACGTCGTGTCCCAGGCCATGCATCGCGGATGACGACACCGCCGATGTGGGCCATTCTGGCCCGAGCGCGTGCGAGAATGCGTGCGGGCGAGGGGCAACGACCCCGGCGGCGCCGGCCACGACCCGGCCAAGGAACCGCTTGACCACGGACGAGGGTGGAACGCGATGGACTTTTCCTACAGCGAGGAGCAGGCGGCGATCCGCGAGATGGCGGCGGGGTTCGCGGCGGAGGAACTGGCCCCGTTCGCAGTCCAGTGGGATCACGAGAAGCATTTTCCCGTCGAGACGCTGCGAAAGGCCGCCGCGCTCGGCATGGCCGGGATCTATATCGGCGAGGACGTCGGCGGCTCTGGCCTGTCGCGGCTCGACGCGGCGCTGATCTTCGAGGCGCTGGCCACCGGTTGCCCGTCGGTGGCCGCCTATCTCTCCATCCACAACATGGCCGCCTGGATGATCGACCGGTTCGGCGACGACGATCAGCGCCGCCGGTTCCTGCCGCAGCTGTGCTCGATGGAGGCGCTGGCCAGCTACTGCCTGACGGAGCCGGGCGCGGGATCGGACGCGGCGGCGCTGCGCACGAAGGCGGTGCGCGACGGCGACGACTACGTGCTCGACGGGCAGAAGCAGTTCATTTCGGGGGCGGGCGCCAGCGATCTCTACGTGGTGATGGTGCGCACCGGCGGCGACGGAGCGAAGGGCATCTCGACGCTGGTGGTGCCCGGCGACACTCCGGGGCTCAGCTTCGGCGCCAACGAGGCGAAGATGGGCTGGAATGCCCAGCCGACCCGGGCGGTGATCTTCGAGGGCGCCCGCGTGCCGATTGCCAACCGGCTCGGCGCGGAGGGCGACGGCTTCCGGATCGCCATGGCCGGCCTCGACGGCGGCCGGCTCAACATCGCCGCCTGTTCGCTGGGCGGCGCCCAGGCGGCGCTCGACAAGACGGTGGGCTACATGGCCGAGCGCCGGGCCTTCGGCAAGGAACTGCGCGACTTCCAGGCGCTCCAGTTCGCGGTGGCCGACATGGCCATCGAGCTGGAGGCGGCGCGCACCTTCCTGTGGCGGGCGGCGAGCGCGCTGGACGCGAAGGCGCCCGACGCCACCCGGCTCTGCGCCATGGCCAAGCGCTTCGTGACCGATGCCGGGTTCGAGGCCGCCAACACGGCGCTGCAGCTGCACGGCGGATACGGGTACCTGGCGGAATACGGGCTGGAGAAGATCGTCCGCGATCTGCGCGTCCACCAGATCCTGGAGGGCACCAACGAGATCATGCGGATGATCGTCGCCCGCGACCTGCTCGGCGTGCGCTGAGGGAGGCCATCATGAACGATCCCGAAGACCTGCCGCCCGAGCCCGAGCCGGCGGTGGCGCGCCTGCTGGAGTGCCCAAGCTGGCTCTACCTGTTGCGCGAGTTCGACACGCTTTACCGGCAGGGCTCGGCCGGCGGCAGCCGGCTTATCCGCTCGCACCGAAAGCGGGTGCGCGACACGCTGTCGGCGATCGTCGAGGCCAACCCGATCGTCACGGTGAGGCCGGCCGAGCCGAAGCCGGTCGTGAGCCATCTGCCGCGCGCGCTGGACCTGGGCGAGCGCGGTGCGATGCGTGACATGGCGCGTGCCGTCTCCCGCGTCGCCGATCGACTGACCTGGGAATATGGCTATCAGTCGGTGCCCCGGCATCTTGCCCGCAAATATGCCTATTGCGAGGTGCTGGGACCGCGCGGTCCGCTCGTTTCCGACCGGCTTGTGCTGGGGTTCGTGCTGTTCGCCCCGGCGACCACCTATCCGCAGCACAGCCACGAGGAGATCGAGGAGAGCTACATCTCCGTCGCCGGAGCCTGGTCGGAGAACGACGTGGCGGTGCACGCGCCGGGCTCGCTGATCCTGAACCGTCCGGGCGACGAGCGCCGGATCACCACGGCCGACCTGGACCCGTGTCTGCTGGCCTATGCCTGGACCGGCTCGGAGGGACGCCTTGCCGCGCCGACGATGAAATTCTCCTCCAACCGCCGCAACCGGATCTCCAAGGGCATCTGAGATCGGGCCCAAGGTCGGTTGCCGCGCCTCGTAGCTGCTCCGAGAAGCCTGGCCGGCAATCGTTCGGACCGGAAGCGCCCGGAGCGCCAGGCGAGCAATCGACAGAACTGCAACCGCTTGCCAAGGCAGTAGCCGGCCGGATCCGGACGGCCGTCGCCGCCGGGTCATCGCCGAGGGCCGGCCGACCGCAGCAGGCCACGCTCGTTCTGCCCGGTGTGGGCTGCTTCGCGGCAGTAGTCACGGGAGCAGAACCGGTTGGGGAATTCAAGAAACCTGCCCTCTGACCTGGCAGGATGCCGACGGAGAGCCCACCAGATTTCGGGGATTCCTGCATAGGGCAGGGTGCAGCATGTGCGTTCAATCTGCTAAGCATGTCTGGCGTGTGTTCTGGAGTCATCAATGCCTCTGCGTGCAGGCCCTGAAGCATTGTTCCGCGACGGCGGGGCGAACGCAGAGCGGATGCATGACACGGCGTGGGACCAGCAGGCCGCAGTGGAGGCGATAGCAGGTTTGCCGAGTGCTGGACCATGGAGGAGCCGACGAGGGCAGAGCCTGCTCCGCGCCGGTCTGGTGGGGGTGTGGTTGCTCGTCGTCTGCTTCGCCTGCAATCCGCATCTGGCGGCCGCCGCCACGTTCACCGATGCGGAGCGGCAATGGATCGCCGACAATCCGCGCGTGACCGTCGGGGTGGTCGCGGACAACGAACCCTATTCCTTCTACCGCAACGGCCGGATGATGGGCTGGACACTCGACATCCTCGACAGGATCGAGGTGGAGAGCGGGCTGACCCTGGTGCCACGCATGGGCACATGGCCGGAGGTCTACGGCACCTTCCGGGCGGGCGGCCTCGATGTCATCGCCGACATCTCGCGGACGGAGGCGAGAGAGCCGTCCATCGCCTTCACCGATGCCTACCATCTGCGGCGAACGGTGATCTTCCACAACGTCGACCGTCCGCTGGCCTTGCCGGTCGATCTCGCCGATCTCCGGACAAAGCGCGTCGGAGTGGTGAAGGACATCTTCTATGCAGGCGCGCTGCGCGAAGCCGGATTGGAGCCGGTGGCGTACGACACGTACCGCGACCTTATGGCAGCGCTCGCCTTCGGCTGGGTGGATGCAGTCGTCGCCGCGGAAATGATCGGTGACTTCTTCGCGCGGGAGAACGGGTTTTCCGACGTGGAACCCGTGGGCTCGCTGCCGATGGCCGGCGTGACGCTGGAAGACTTCCGTCTGGGCGTGCTCAACGACAGCCACGATGGCGAGATGCTGGCGTCCATCCTTGCGAAAACGGTGAGGGCGCTGCCGACGGAAGAACTGGCTTTGATTACCGATCGCTGGCTGAGCTATCGCAGCAGCCGTGTCATGCCGGGCGGGCCCTTGAGGCTGTTGCCGGAGGAGCAGGCCTTCATCCAAGTGGCCGCGCCCCTGAAGGTCGGGTTTATCAGCGACTACGAGCCGTTCAGCTACCTGGAGGATGGCAAGGGCAAGGGGTTCGCCGTCGACCTGGCGCATGAGATCGCATCCGCCACCGGCCTGGAAATGGTGCCGGTTTACGACAACTGGTCGAACCTCCTGGAGGCGTTTCGTGCCGGTGAGATCGATATCATCGCCAATATGTCCCGCACCGCCGAGCGCGAGGACTACACGCTGTTCTCCCGCGAATATCACCGCATTCCGAACGCCGTGTTCGTGCGCTCGGGGTTCGGGCCCTACCGCGGGCTTGAATCGCTGGAAGGGCGCAGCGTCGGGATCGGCGAGGACATCTATTACGCCGATGCGCTGAAGGACCGGCTTGAGGATGTGCGGACGTTCACAACGCAGGAGGAGATCCTGCAGGCGCTGTCCAGCGGCGAGGTGGATGCCGCCATCATGGCGCTGTCCAACGGCAACTCGATCATCCGCCGCCTCGGGCTGATCAACATCGAGATCGGCGGCGAATTCCTCATGGACGGGGTGGAGCGTGAAGACCTGCGGTTCGGCGTCTCACCGCAGATACCCTATGCGCGCAGCATCATCGACCGGGCCATGAGCGCCATGTCGACCACCAACTGGACGGCGCTGGAGACGCGCTGGCTGGGGCCGGCCGTGGCCGGGAAAATTGCGGGCGAGCGACCGGTGCTCACCATGGAAGAGCGCGCCTATCTCGACAGCCTCGGCGTGCTGAAAGTCTGCGTCGATCCCGTGGCTCCACCTTACACCTCGGTCGATGCGGATGGCGCCTTCACCGGCGTCGCGGCGGAGGTGATGGAGCGGCTCGCGGCGCGCGGCGGATTTTCCTGGCAGGTGATGCCGGTCCCGATCTGGGGGGCGGGCATGCAGACGGCGGAGAACCATGCCTGCGACGTGCTTCCCTTCGTGACCGACCAGACCTCGCCGGACGGGGAGTGGACCTTCACGCTGCCCTACCTGGTGCTGCCGATGGCGGTGGCGAGCGCGCTGGACCAGCCGATCATCGACCGGATGAACCAGCTGTCGGGCAAGCGGGTGGGCGTGGCGCCGGGAGAAAGCCCGATCCGCATCCTGGAAGAGCGCTATCCGGAGGTGACGCTCGTCGAGGTCGCCAACGAAGCGGAAGCGCTCCAGGCCGTCCGCGAGGGTACGCTTGACGCCGCGCTCGGAACGCTGCCGAGCCTCGGCTACCTGCTGGCCTCCGAGAGGCTCTACGACGTCAAGATCGCGGGGCGGATTGCGGAGAACTGGCGGGCCTCGATCGCGACCCGGTCGGATGCGCCGCAACTGGCGGCCATCTTCGCCAAGCTGGTCGCCGACCTGGACGAGGACGAGGTCCAGGCGATGATGAGCCAGCAGATGCTGGTTCGCCTCGACCAGCGGGTCGACTATTCCCGGGTGCTTCTGGTGGCGGCGATCGCCCTGGTGGTGCTTGCCCTCGTGGTCTACTGGAACCGCAAGCTCAGGCGGCTCAACCGGGCGCTGGCGCAGGCCAACGAGAAGCTGCAGGACGTCAGCATCACGGACGCGTTGACCGGCCTCTACAACCGGCGCCACTTCGATGCGCGCATCGCCGACGAGTTCGGCCTGTGCCAGCGCAACGGCTGGCTGTTCTCCGTCGCGATGATCGACGTGGACCACTTCAAGCGCGTCAACGACGGCATGGGCCACGTTTTCGGCGACCATTGCCTGCGCCATATCGCGGGCCTGCTGCGGGGTGTCTTTGGCCGGGACGGCGACGTGATCGGCCGCTATGGCGGCGAGGAATTCGTGGTGTTCACGTCCGGCGGAACGGGGGGAGACTTTCTCGAGCGGCTGGAGCGGGTGCGGCGGCTGGTGCAGGACGAGCCCTTCGAGAGCCACGGCGAAACCTGGCACCTCACCATCAGCGTCGGAGCCCAGGCGGCCGTGCCGCCCCGCGATGCGACACCGAGTGATTTCGTGCGGCTGGCGGACGGGCGGCTTTACGAGGCCAAGCAGCGCGGCCGCAACCGCGTCGTCGGCGGAACCGTCTGATCGCCCTTCAGGCGCCGAAGCCGACCTGCCAGACGGTGACGGGGACGGCGAGCAGCAGCAGCAGCGCGAGAGCCACGACGCCGCCGTCCCGGGTGAGAAGGCCCGCCGCAAACAGGGCGATCACGCCGGACGCGATCGACCCCGACGTGGGGATGGCCTCCAGGAGCGGCATGAACAGCGTCAGCCCGAGGATCAGGATGAGGGGGAGAAAGATCCACGGCCGATGAAAGAGGATGGTCAGGCGCCGCTTCAGGAAGCGTTCGACGAAGCGGACGGGACGGCGCAGCCAGGCGATGCCCTTGCACAGCTTCTCCGTGGCGAGCCGGCGGCGGGTGATGAAGCCGGGCAGCCAGACGCTGTCGCGTCCGGCGATCATCTGGACCACCAGGATGAAGACGATCGCGCCGACCAGCGCCGTCAGTCCGGGAATGGCGCTGGCCGGCGAGGTGGATATCAGGGAGAAGACCAGCATCAGCGAGGCGAACGAGGACCGGCCGAGACCGTCGATCACTTCTTCCACTGCGATGCTGTCGCCGTGCGCCGTCTTCTCCAGCCGGTCCAGGACCTCGCTGAGCGCCCCTGTGTGCTCTTTGCCCATGCGTCACCTTTTGCGCTACGCAACGCGCCTGCGCGGCTCCGGTTCCGGTCGCTTCGGCTCTCCCTGCTTCTTCGCGGAAAGATCCCGAGGGCTTCAGCGGGATGTCATGACCGGTCAGGTAGAGGACTGCCCATAGCCCTTTTTTCGGAAGGATCAGATGACGCACAAGGACCTGGCCACCCAACCGGCCGCCGACGAGAGCGTGACCGTGCTCATGGCGCGGGACGTTGCGGTCCTCCCCGCGGCCGCCACCTGCGCCGAGGCGATTGCGAGCCTGGCAGGGCAGGCCGGGGCCGAGACGATCTACCAAGCCTGCGCCACCGATGCCGAGGGACGGTTCGTCGGACTCGTGTCGCTGCGCCGCTGCCTGGCGGCTGCCGGCGGCGATGCCCTCGCGTCCGTCATCGAGGCGCCAGCCTTCACCCTTGGGGCGGCCAACGAGGTACGCCAGTCGGCCAGCGCGCTCCTGGAGGCGGGCACCGAGGCCGTGCCCGTGCTGGCGTCGGACGGATCCGTTGCCGGGCTTCTCACCATCGAGCGCGCTCGGCGGTTCCTGCTGGAGGAAATGGAGGAGACCAGCGAACATTTTGCCGGCATCGTCGGCGAAGTGGCGGACGATTATCTCGACCACACGGTGTGGAGCGACTATCTGCGCCGGGTGCCCTGGATCCTCGGGCTGGCGGTCGCGGGGCTGGCGGCCGGCTACGTGGTCCACGTCTACGAGGACGCGCTCGACGCGCTGGTCATCCTGGCGCTCTACATGCCGATGGTGGCCGACACCGGCGGCAACGTCGGCACCCAGTCGGCGAGCCTGGTGACGCGCGCGATTTCCGTCGGAGACATCACCATGCGCGACAGCGCCCGCATCCTGTGGCGGGAGACGCGGGTGTCGCTGATGATGGCGGCGACGCTGTTCACCTTCGCCTTCCTGAAGGTCTACCTGATTTCCAACTCAGCCGACGTGCCGCTCGGGCTGTCGATCTCCGACATCGGCTTCGCCATCGCGCTGGCGCTGGCCGCGCAGGTGGTGTCGGCGACACTGGTCGGCGCGCTGCTGCCGCTCGTCGCCGTTGCGGCCCGCCAGGATCCGGCGGTGATCTCCGGGCCGGCGCTGACCACCATCGTCGATCTGAGCGGCCTGATCCTCTACTTCACCATCACCGCCTACATGCTCGGCCTGCCGATGCCGACCTGGTAGGGCGGCTGAGGCGGTGGGGCTCACTGTCCTGTGGCGGCGAGGGCGGCGTCGCGCGAGGTCATGCGACCGAGGGAGAAGGCCAGCGTGGAAGCCGCAACGAGGGCGGCGGCATGGGCATCCGCCTGGGCCTGGCGTGCGTCGAGGAGGCCGCTGTCGGCGGCGGTGGCATCGGTGATGGTGCCCACGCCGCTGCGGTAGGAGGCGAGCGCCGCGTCGTAGGTGACATTGGCGGCCTCGGTCAGTTCGCGGGCCGCGGCAAGCGCGGCGAGCGCGGTCCTGAGCGTGTCGCCGGTGATCACGATCTCACGGGCCGCGGCATCCTGGGTTTCCGTGAAGACCTGCCGGGCGCTTTCCGAGAGCGACTTCGCCTCCTCCAGCTGGGCCCGTCTCAGGCCACCGGAATAGATCGGCAAGGCCACGCCGACGAGCACACCGGCTGAGGTCGTCTGCTGGCCAAGGCCCGGCAGGCTGTCGACGGAGAAGCTCGTATTGTTGTGGGCGGCGATGCCGCTGAGATAGACCTTCGGCATGAAGTCCGCCTCGGACGCGCGGATACCGGCCTCGCTTGCCTTCATGCGGGAATAGGCGGCGAGGACGTCCGGCCGCTGGGCCAGCGCCGCCCGGATCATCTCCTCCGTCGGCTCGCCGACCGAGCGCGGCAGCCGGCGGCTGGCGACGTCGCCGACCCGGATTTCGGTCATCGGCGAGACACCCATGGCCGCCAGCAGCCCCTGGTAGGCGTCGCGCCGGGCTCCCTGCGCTTCCACCACACGAAGCTTGGACTGGGCCACCTGCTGGCGCGCCTGGGCCACTTCCACGCTGGTGCCGAGACCGCGCTCCTTGCGGCTCCTCGCGGCGTCGTCGATGAGCCGGCTGTTGCGCAGCGCCTGCGCGGCCGCGCGCTCGCGCGCCTGGGCCGCGCCGTAGCGGTAGTAGGCGGCGGCCACCTCGTAGATGACGCGCTGGTGGGCGCCGGTGAAGGCAACGTTGGCGGCAAACGAGTTCTGCCGCGCCACATCGGCGTTGGCCCGGCGCTGGCCGAAATCGAACAGCAGCCATTCCACCAGCACGGCCGGAACGACGCCCTCGGTGGTGGTGGTGAAGGAATCGATGCCGGTGATGTTGTCCGGCAGCGGGGTGCGGACCTTCTGGGCGCCGCCGATCACGGTGGCGGTAATGGTGGGCAGGAAGGTCGCCTCGGTCATGCCCACGGCGAGGGCGGCCTGCCGTGCCTCCTCCCAGGCGATGCGGGTGCGCGGATTGTTGCGCGCCGCGATGTCGATGAGTTCGGGGAGCTGGTAGGTGTGACCGACCTGCAATTGCGGTGGCGGGTCGAGCACCGCGGCGGCGGGATCGGGCGGGGCGATGAAGTCGCGGCTGCCCGTGCGCGGGGGCTGTGCGTCGTCGCCGGCGGGGAGCAGGGCGGGGCCGGTGTCGGCGGACGGGCTCCAGGGCTCCGACGGCGAGGCCGGTGCGAGCTTCAGCGCGTTGTCGGCGCAGCCGGAAAGCAGCCCAACGAGGGCAAGGGCTGCGAGACAGGAGCGCACGGCGGGGGCGCGGCGGAGACCCATTCAGCCAACCACCAGGGTTTCGATGCGGCCGATGCCGTCGCCCGCTGCGGTGCCGGGCGCGGGGGAGTCCGCCGCAGCGGGCGGCGAGGCCATTGTTTCCTCAAACCGGTCGGCCGCAAGGGCCAGCCGCTCCGCGAGCGGTGTGAGGTCGTTGTCGGAAACGGCAATCTCCGGGGCAAGCGCGCCGGCGGCGCCCACCAGCGCGGCGAGACGCCGGACCTCGGCCGGGTCCGGCTGCTGGCGCCGGGGCTCGAAGGGCAGCAGGAACAGGCCTTCCCGGGCCTCCCCCAGGGCGACGGCCGCGGCGGCGATATCCTCGGTACGGGTATCGCGCGCCGCCGATGGAACGGCTGCCGCCCGCGCCAGGGCGCGCAGCGCCTCGGCGAGCTTCTCGCGCACGGCGGCGACCGCGCTGCGCGGCCAGAGGCCGGTGAAGATCACGTAGATGATGGTGTTGCCGAACAGGATGCCGGCGATGCGGTCGCCGGCGTTGCTGAGGTCGGTGCTGGGGCCGAATCCGGTCAGGATCGTCAGCAGGAAGGCGAGGCCGATCTGCACGCCGGCATAGGAAATGCGCTCGCTGCCCGCCGCCACCCAGCCGGCGACGAGGATTCCGCCGAAGACCAGCACCATCAGGCCGCCGATCGACGCAAGCTGCGGGATCACCCAGATCATCGCGGCAACGCCCATCGCCGCGCCGATCAGGCAGCCGATGATGCGCAGGGCCAGCTTGTGGACCGTTTCCCCGGTGGTGCCGAGGGCCGCGACGTAACAGGTGATCATGGCGGTGTGTATGCCATCCCAGCCGATCCCTGTGTAGATCAGGTAGCAGATCATCGCCGCGGCGGTGGTCTTCAGGGCGTAGCGCTGGTGGTCCGGGTTGGTGAAGGCGTCGGCGGCGAGAAAGGGTGGCTTCTTCGGCACCGGGCGGGCGCCACCGTCGGCTGCGGCAAGGCCCGACAGCGCCTGCCAGGCCAGGGCTTCGGCTGTGGAGGCCGGCGATTCCGCGCGGACCGGGCAGGCCGGGCGCCGGCCCGCGACGATGTCGGCCCGTGCGATGCGGGCCGCGGCCGCCAACCGCCGCCGCGCCATGGTGGCGTCGGGGGCGAGCGCGGCGACTGCCGTCATCAGCCGGTAGCTCGTCTCTACCGCGCCGGCGAGCCAGTCCGTGCGGGCATCCGGAGCCAGGTGGAGCAGGCGCGCGGTCTGTGCCTTCTTCGCGAGGCCGTCGTTGCCCTCGATGAGCAAGGTATCGAGCGCGATGTCGTCGTCCGGCCGATCGAGTGTTCGGGCCGCCGCGTCCAGCCGGTCGGCGATGCGTTCTGCGACGAGGCTGTGCGGCCCCCGTCCGACCACCAGCAGGAAGCCGATCATCAGCACCATCGGCATCACCGCCATCTCCCAGGCGTACTTGAGCGCCTCGGAGCCGACGATGCCGGCGGGGATGTCGCTGGACAGCGTCATGATGAAGGCGATCACCAGGCCGATGATCGCGCCGGTCTCGCCCAGCGACGTGGCGGACGCGAGATAAAGCGCCACGAAGGTTGCTACCGCCATCACGACGAGCCGCGCGAAGGCGGAATCCATCGTGGCCGTCATCAACGGTCCCATCACCGCGACCACCACGGTGGCAAGCCCGATCAGCCCGACCGCCTGGCCGATGGTCTCGCTGGCGTCGGGGCGCATCAGGAAGATCACCAGATAACAGCTGATCGCCGCCTCGGGGATCCGGTAGAGCATGGCCGTCGCGGTCACCAGTGCGCAAAGGAGCGCGATCCGCCAGGTCATGCCGAACCGCCCGGGAAAGGGGCGCAGGTCGTGGACCGCGCGGGCGAAGATGGCGGGCCAGGTGGCCTCAGCAATCGGTGTCATCGTGCACCGTCGCGGTGGCCGAGGCCCCCATCCGCATCAGCTGCTCGGGCGGATCGAAAAGGCGGATGCGGACAGGGAAGCGCTGCGCAACACGCACCCAGTCGAGCGACCGTGGCACCAACGGAAGGCCGCTCGGGATGTTGATCATCTGCTCGGACGTGACGCCCCAGCCGGTGCTCTCGACGCGCCCCCGAATGGCGACACTGCGATCGGCGAGGGCGTGGACGGTGGCGCATCGGCCGACGGTGATGCGGCCGAGTTCGGTCTCCACGAAGTTTGCGGTGGCGTACCAGCTGGACGTGTCGATCAGCGTGAACAGGGCTTCGCCGGGCAGCACGAACTCGCCGGTGCCGACGGTCAGGCCGGTGACCCGTCCGTCATGAGGCGCCCGCACCACCGTGGAGGCGAGCTCGTGTTCGGCGATGGAGAGGGCGGCCTCGCGGGCCTGAACGAGCGCCTGGGCGGCGGCGGGGTTGCCGATGAGCGCATCGGCGGCCTCTGCTTGACGCTGCGCCTCCCGGAGACTGATTTCAGCGTCCCGTTTCGCGGTCGTTGCCGTGCCGACCTCCTGGGCGCTGACATAGCCTTTCGGCTCCAAGGGAAGCAGCCGGTTCAGGGTTTCGGTCGCATAGGCGAGATTTTCCTCGGCGCGCTCCACCTGGCCGACGGCAATGTCCGCGTTGCGGCGCTCCACCTCGATCTCACGACGCCGGTCGGCAAGGGCGGCCTCGGCGATGGCGAGATCCGCCGCGGCCTGGTTGACGGCGAGCTGGTAGGGGTTGGGATCGATGCGAAAGAGAATGTCGCCCTTCTTCACCGCCGCGTTGTCGGAGACCGGAAGCTCGACGACGCGGCCCGCCACGGTGGAGGAAATGTGGACGAGGCTCGCGGTGAGGACCGCTTCCTGGGAGAGCGGATTCAGGCGCGCGTCGTAGAGATGGTTGCGGACCAGGATCGCGGCCGCAATTACGATGACGATCGCAACGATCGCACCGCCCACTTTCGAGGCGTGGACCCGTTCGCTCATGCCGTCAGCGCCCGAACACGAGGTTGGAGATGGCGAGGCCGGCGATGGTCGCGACGGCGATGTAGACCAGCAAGCGAGCGGGCAGCGCATCGTCGAGACCGATGCGCACAAAGATCACCCGCACGACAATGGCGAGGGCAATGCCGGCGAAGGCGGACAGCAGCCAGGACGGGAAGAACGCGCCGAGGAAGGGCACCGCCGGCGCCGACGGCGTGCAGCCGGCGACGGCCGTAGCGCCGAGGAGTGCGGCGAGCGGGACGGGGCGGCGGCGAGCGGCGTTTCGGATCAAGCGGCACTCATCCATGCGCGGCCTGCCGGCTTTCGCGCATGAGAAGGAGCGCGCCGACGAAGAAGCAGAAGGCGCCGAACCAGAGGTTCAGGTTGCTGACGAGCGGGATCCAGCCGGCCTCGGGACCGGACGGGAACCAGGCCATCGTCGAGGCGATCATGAAGGCGATGCAGCCGACCAGGTTGATCGCGGTGATCTGCCAGTCGAGGTCCTTCGGTCGCCAGCTCAGATAGGCGTGACCGGCCTCGATATAGGCGAGGTAGGCGGACACCAGGAACAGCACCGATCCGATCATGCCCGGCAGCCAGATCACCAGGTCCTGAAGGACCCAGCCCGTCGGCGCGGGAAGGGCGTCGAAGGTGTTGAAGTTGAAGGCGACGGTTCCGACGAACTGGGCAATCGTGGACAGCCAGCCGGGACTTTGCGGCTGCCAGCCGATGAGGCGGATGTGGCGCTCCGGGTGGGCCGGCGGCTTGCGATCGAGCGGTGCGGCGTTGGCGGACTGGAAGTGCTGGAGATAGCCGGCGGTGGTGAACGGAATGGAGCCCAGGAAGAAGACGATGTTCACCTGGAAGGCCGAAAGCGCGATCCCGAGTTCCTGCAGGAGCGTCAGGAAGCAGCCCGCCATGAACAGGAAGGCCCCGACGGCGAAGACCGCGCCGGTGATCCAGTTGTAGCGGCGGGTCTGCCAGAACGGCGCATGCGCGGGATCGAGCCCACGCGTGTGATGCTCGAGGCCCTTGCGGTGCTGGCGTGCGCGCCAGACGATCAGCCGGCCGCGATGCCGGTACCGCCTGAGCGTCACGAATGGCCAGGGGCCCGTGGCGAGATGGTGTTGATGGTCGGGACGGGGCGGGATGGTCCCGCCCGCGTCCGCGCGTTTGCCGGTGGTCACGGTCAATGGTGGAAGCCGGACGCCTCGTGCTTGCCGAGCGATTCCTGGATCGGATGCGCCTCGAAATGGGCGATCGCATCCTTCATGTGATCGATCAGCAGCGAGCAGAGGTCGAAGCTGACGCCGTTGCGCACCAGGATGCGCTGGATCGCCTGCTGCTCGCAGTTGGCCGGCAGCGTGTAGGCCGGCACCTGCCAGCCACGCACCCTGAGCCGGTCGGCGAGATCGAACAGGGTGAAGCCGGGCTCCACGCCCTCCTTCATCTTCCAGGAGACGCAGGGGATGCCTTTTTCCGGATCCCCGTCATAGACGACCTCGAACGGCCCCATCCTGCCGATTTCCTGGGCCAGGAACGCCGCGCTCAGATAGCAGGCACCGTGGATCTTGCGGTAGCCGTCGCGGCCGAGGCGCAGGAAGTTGTAGTACTGGCAGACGATCTGGCCGCCCGGGCGGGAGAAGTTCAGCGCGATGTCGCGCATGTTGCCGCCCAGATAGTTCACCCAGAAGACCATCTCTTCCGGCAGGTCCTGCTCCTCGCGCCACAGAACCCAGCCCACGCCCAGCGGAGCGAGGCCGAACTTGTGGCCCGAGGTGTTGATGGAGCGCACCCGCGGCAGGCGGAAATCCCATTCGAGATCAGGCGCGCAGAACGGCGCGAGAAAGCCGCCGCTGGCGCCGTCGACGTGGATCGGGATGTCAAGGCCGGTGCGGGCCTGCAGGTCGTCGAGAATGTCGCTGACCGCCTTCACGGGCTCGTATTCGCCGGTGAAGGTGACGCCCAGCGTCGGCACCACGCCGATGGTGTTCTCGTCGCAGCGCGCGAGCACCTCTTCCGGCGTCATCATGAACTGGCCGTCCTCCATCGGGATCTCGCGGTGCTCGATGTCCCAGTAACGGGTGAACTTGTGCCAGCAGATCTGCACCGGGCCGGTGATCAGGTTCGGCTTGTCGATGGGCTTGCCCTCGGCCTTGCGCCGCGCCTCCCAGCGCCGCTTCATGGCCAGGCCGCCGAGCATGGCCGCTTCGCTGGAGCCGGTGGTGGAGCAGCCGACGCCCGCCTCCGGGTTCGGGGCGTGCCAGAGGTCCGCGAGCATGCGCACACAGCGGGCCTCGAGCTCGGCCGTCTGCGGATACTCGTCCTTGTCGACCATGTTCTTGTCGATGCAGTCATCCATCAGCCGATGGATTTCCGGCTCCTCCCAGGTCTGGCAGAAGGTGGCCAGGTTCTGGCGGGCATTGCCGTCCAGCATCAGTTCGTCGCGCACGGCGGCGTAAACGCGCCGGGGATCACGCTCGGCGGCGGGAAAGCCGCTCTTGGGCAGGGCGTGCGAAAGCTCCTGCGCGCCGTAGGTTTCGTCGTAAAGGGCGGCGTAGCGCTCGGTGGCGTCGTCGTTGGCCATGGCTGTCTCGCTTCAGATCGCGTTCTGGAAGGGTGGATCAGTCTTGGCGCAGCGGCGCCAGGAGTCGGAGGCGGTCGGATTGGCGTCGGCGGCCTTCTCCAGGGGAACGACCGTCGGTTCGCCAAGGGCCGCACACGCGGCGAGGTCGAACCGAACGAAGTTCAGGCTGCGATAGTCGCGGACATAAAAGCATCGGCGGGCGAGGTCGGAAAGGCTTGTCCAGGCGGTGAACTCGGTGGCGTAATCGGTCGTCCCGTCCTGGGCGAGGCCGGCCACCTCCAGGTGGCCGCCGCCTTCTTCCGGATAGTCGATGGTGGCGCCGCGCGGCCGATCGAAATTGTTCATGATGTGGGCGAGCGCCTGCACCGCGAGATCCGGGGTCGCGGCCTTCTCGGTGTAGTGGGCGTAGTAGGCGGCGCGCACGAAGCGGCCGACCGAGGTGTTGGAGGCCGGGAGAGCGGCGGTGGCGATGCCGGAATCCGGCTGCACTGCCTTGTAGGCTCCGAAGGTCGTAGCCGACCGGTCGACGTTGGTCAGGTGCGTGTAATTGTCGAGATTGGTCAGGTGCCAGTCGAAGCGGGGACCGTTGGTCATCACCCCGACGGGGTTGTCGTAGACGGTCATCTCCCCGCTGTGGAATTCGATCACGATCGACGCGCCGCCGGCGTCGTGGACAACGTAGTGGAACGGCGATTCCACCCCGCCCAGGATCGACAGAGCTTCCAGCATGACCGGCTGATCGGCCAGCGCGGCCTTCAGGTCAGCGACGCGGGTGAAGCTGCCCAGCGCCCAGCTGCCCAGGTCCGACGCGGAGAGGACCGCGCGCGTTGTCTCCACCGCCTGGTGGCCGCCGCCGGCGGAAGGGTAGGACAGGACGGAAAAGGTCAAACCCTCGGTGTTCATGCCCTCCAGAACCTTCATGTCACCGATGCCGAGCGGCGTGTCGGCGGTCGGGATCCGGCCGGGCATGGCGATGGTGAGGAAGGCGTAGCGGCCCGTGAAGGTGAAGGCCGGGTGGCCATCCATCTCGGAGGAGAAGGGCATGCCGGCCGGGAAGAAAACGAGCTGGTAGGGCAGATCGACCGTCAGCTCGAGAGTTCGGCCGAAATAGAAGCGGCCGGCCTTGTCGCTATAGAGGAGGGAGGTGCACATGACGCCTTACTCAATCCAGTCTGGGGGATGGTGATCGCCCGGGCCTCAACGCCACCTTTGCGTGGAGGGATAGCGAAGCGGGCGCGGCCAGACACCCCCCGCTTCTCCTAGAAGCGCAGGGTCGCGCCGATGATCGGTCCGCCAAGTTCAAGGTCGAGGCGGGTGTCGCCATCGTCGTAGTCGAGCGCCATGTGCCGGTAGCCGGCCGACACGTAGAAGGCGTCCGAGATGCGGTAATTCAGCGTGGCGAAGGCCTGCCACGTGGTTCGGCCGTCATAGCCTCCGACATCGGCGTAACCGATCACCGACCAGTCGGGGGCGAATTCATAGCGCCCGCGCACGCCGACGATCGGGTCGACCCATGAGAGGCCGCGGCTGGTGGAGGCACCGAGCGCGTAGGACGGCGCGATGCGGGCCTCGGCGGAGGCGGATGCATCGATCTGCCAGGCGCGCAGGCCGCCCACGATGTCAAGGGCACCTTTCGGCTGGGCAGCCACGCTGTAGCCGGCCGTGAGGGTCTGTGACGTCTGGGTGAGGTCGCCCTTGACCGAGACCGGAACCGGAAGGACGCCGGTGATCGACCCGTCGTCGGAGAGCGACACCCAGGTCAGGTCGCCGCTGACCACGAAACGCTTGTAACGGGCGCTGGCGGTGAGGAAGAAGGCACCGTCGAGCCGATCGAAGATGTCGCCGAACGACATGTCGCTCTCGAAGGTCGGCCCCCCGGCGCGCGGCCGGATCTCGGCTTTCGATCCCGCCCCCCAGAGATAGGGCGTGACCTGGAAGCGCCAGTCGTCATCGGCCGCAGCACCTGCGGGAGCGGCCAGCAGAAGGGCGAGCGCGCCGGCTGTGGCTTTGCGCCTCATGGCCTTGTGTCCTTGTAGATAACGCCGTCCTTCATGATCATCCTGAGATTGGTGTCCGGATCGGAGAGGAAGTCGAGGCTTGCGGTCGGGTCGCCGTCGGCGACGAGAATGTCGGCGAAGGCGCCGGGTTCGATCACGCCGAGCTTGCCGTCGTAGGGGCTGCGCGGACCGGACAGGCGCAGCAGCTCGCCGTTGCGGCCGGTGGCGGTGGCGAGCAGGTCCAGCGCGTCGTAGAAGCGGGTGAGCTTGGCGAGCTGGCGTCCCTGGCTCGGCAGGTTTTGCGGGCTGAACAGGATGTCGGTGCCCCAGGCGGTCTTGACGTTGAAGGCCTTTGCCATCTCGTAGGCGCGCACCGTGCCGCGGGCGACTTCCTCCTGCTTGGCGCGGGCGTCCGGACCCGACTTGATGTTGGCGTCGTCGTCGGCAAGGAACGGCTGAAGGCTCCACCAGACGCCTTCGTCGGCCATCATGCGAGCCGCCTCCTCGTCGGCGAGCTGGCCATGCTCGATCGACTGCACACCGGCGCGGATGGCGCGCTTGATGCCGGGCGGCGTGTAGACGTGCACCATGACGTAGGTGTTCCAATCGCCCGCCGCCTGTACGCCGGCTTGAAGCTCCTCCAGCGTGTACTGGACCGTGTCGATCGGGTCATAGGAGGAGGTGACGCCGCCGCCGGCCATCAGCTTGATCTGCGACGCGCCCAACATCAGCTGTTCGCGCACCCGCTTGAGCACCTGGGCGCGACCGTCGGCGATGGCGGAAACACCGACGCGCTCGCCGTAGCTGATGTCGCCGAAGCCTGCCGGCACCTCGTGGCGCATGCGGAAGTCGCCATGACCGGAGGTCTGCGAGATCATCGCGCCGGAGGGATAGATGCGCGGGCCGGACACGATGCCCTGGTCGATGGCCCGCTTGAGGGCGAAGGACGGGCCACCGGCGTCGCGCACCGTGGTGAAGCCGCGCATCAGCGTGCGCTCCGCCTCGCGCCCGGCGGCGAGATAGATGTAGCCGACGTCCGCCGTCATGGCCGTCAGCTCGGTGATGGCGCACAGCATGGTGTGCCAGTGGGCGTCGATCAGGCCCGGCATGGCCAGCCGCCCGCCGCAGTCGATGATTTCGGCGTCGTCAGGGCGGTCGTCGCGGCCGGGGAGCCCGACGATCCGGTTGCCCTCGACGAGGATCGAGACGTCGCCGCGTGGGGCGCTGCCAAGACCATCGAAGAGCCGCAGGTTGGTCAGGAGCAGCGGCCGATCGGACGGGCGCGGCAGAGCCGACTGCGCGGCGGCCGGGCGAAGGCCGAGAAACGGCGCGACGCTGGCTGCCGCCGCGCCGACGAGCAGGGCTCGCCTCGAGAGGTCGGCCTCTACCTTCTGTGATACGGCGCGGGCAGCGGCACCACCGCAATCGCACGGGCCGTGATGGTGTGGTGTGTGGCGATGCGGGCCGCCTACGCCGGAGTTGCAGGCCGCCGTTTCACGGGAATGCATCGTCATCAGAGTGCCCCAAAACCAAACCCGAGCGCCACGCGACCCCGCGCGCGCCATCACCTGCCGCATACAGCACTCTCGTCCTGGAGCGTCAATGCACAGCTGTGAGTGGGCGCGGGGCAGTATTCTTTTCGGTGCAGTATCTTATTACCATGTATCGGAGCTTGTGACGGTCTGTAGCCCCGACATTGGCTGTTCAAAAAAGAATCCTATTCCAAGATTATTTGAAGACTTTACCGGTTTTCCTGGCACTCTTGATTTGATAGGGCCGAAGTCAGGAGTTTGCGGGTGGGCGGTGCAATCGTTCGACTGGATCAGGCCTGTCTGTTCCCTCCGAAATCCAGGGTTTGGGAGAAGGTCCCTATGAGCGAGCAAGACGCGGGAAGTGACAATCCGTCGCCGTCGGAATTGATCGACGCGCGGATCGAGGGGCTTGGAGACTGGCGGGGCACGATGCTGGGACGAATCCGGAGCCTGATCCACAGCGCCGATCCGGAGGTCGTGGAGCAGGTGAAATGGCGCAAGCCGACCAACCCGAACGGTGTGCCCGTGTGGGAGCATGCCGGCATCCTGTGCACCGGCGAGACCTACAAGGACAAGGTGAAGGTGACCTTCGCCAAAGGCGCCGCGCTCGATGACCCGGCAGGCGTCTTCAACGCGAGCCTGGACGGTAATGCGCGCCGGGCGGTCGACATTCGGGAGGGGGATGTTCTCGACGAGGCGGCCTTCGTCGGGCTTGTTCGCCAGGCGGTGTCGCTGAATGTATCCGGCGGCCGAAAGTAGCGACCCGGCCAGAACCGGCCGCGCCGGATACAGAGGGACGGTGCCTCGTGGATGGGCGGCCGCAACGTGCAGGCGGGTGCTGCCAGAGCGCAGAAAGGTCTGCAGCGACTACTTTTGGACCAGAATGCCGTTGGTCGCGATCGTGACGAAGATGGTCGAAAGATCGCTGATGGTCATCGTTGTGGTCGGGCGGAACCAGGTCGATGGCGAATTGCACATGCCGAGGATCGCGTAGGCCGCGACTTTCGGGTCAAGGGTGTCGGAGATCTCGCCACGCTTCTGGCCCTCTGCGATCAGGTCGATCCAGTTGCGCTGGTAGCGACGCCAGATCTTCAGGAGATCCGCGAGGCGGCTGTCCTGCTTGGCCTTGCGCAGGCGCCGCACGGCCACGACCATGTCCGTGTAGCTCGGATTGAACCGGTGAAGATGGTTCTCGATAGCCAGGACCAGCTTGTCGCGCGTCGAGATGTCCAGATCCAGGATGCGCTGCAGCCCGGATTCCAGCGAAACGCTCTCCGGCTTGATGATCTCGATGAGGATGTCGATCTTGTCGGAGAAATAATAGTAGATCGATTCCCGCGTGACCCCGCACTCCGCGGCGATTTCCTCGATAGACGTGTGGGCGACGCCCTGTTCCTCGAAGAGCTCCGCCGCCCGGCGCACGATCAGCTCGCGGCGGGGGGAATTGCGCTTGCCCGGTCGGGCCTTTCGCAGCGCCGAGACGCTAGACATGGGCGGGCTCCAGCGGCGTCTTGTGTTCCAATTCGGCGTGGAGATCCCGGGTATTCTCCCGGTAACGCTCGATGCTCTTGTCCTTCACCGGCCCGAACCCCTTGATGGTCTGTGGGAGTTCGAGGATCCGCGCAGCTGTGTCACGGTGGTCCGCATCGAGCCGCCGCGCGACGTCGCGGATCGTTGCCTCGAACTCGCCGATCAGGCCTCGCTCCTGTCGGCGTTCAGCGGTGTAGCCGAACGGATCGAGGGCGGTGCCGCGCAACACGCGGAACGCCGCAAGCGTGGAGAACAGCGGCCGGATCCAGGGGCCGAATGCCATCTTGCGGGGCCTGCCTGTTGCAGGGTCCGTCTTCGACAGAAGCGGCGGAGCGAGATGATAGGCGATACGCAACTCCCCTTCGAACATCGAGGCCAGGCGCCGGTCGAGCCGGCCGTCGGAGTGAAGCCGTGCCACCTCGTACTCGTCCTTGTAGGTCATCAGCCGGAATAGCGAGCGGGCGGCCGTCTCGGCAAGGGCGCCGTCGCCGCCCGTACGGCGTTCCGCTTCGCGCAGCGGCTCGAGTGCGCGCTCGAAGCGCTTCGCCCAGCGCGCGCCCTGGTAGGCCCGGAGCTCGGCAAGCATTCCGTCATGATCGAGTGGCTGCGGCCGTTCCGCTCGAGGCTCCGCTGCCACCGGCTGGTCGGCGAAGCGGCGGCCAGCCTCGAAGGCGCGGAGGTTCATGGCGACGGCGGCGCCGTTGATCTCGATGGCCCGCTCGATTGACCGACGCTGGAGCGGCACCAGCCCCCGCTGCCATGCGAAGCCCAGCAGGATCATGTTCTTGGCGATGCCGTCGCCGAACCTCTCGACGGCGAGCGTCTCGGCATCGAGCGCATAGAGGCCGGCAGCCTCGCCTTCGAGCTTCGCGAGGCGATCGCGGGCGTCCGGCGTCGCGCTGCCGTCGAAGACGAACGACATGGTCGGCATGATATCGGCATTCGCGACCACCGTCGTTCGCGTGGGCGAAACGGTGGCCAGCGAGCCCGGTGCACCCGCCACGACGACGTCGGTGGCAAGCAGCAGGTCGGTGCTCTGCGGCGGAATCTTGGCGGACAGGGCGTCGCGCGTGGCGGAGATCCGCACGTGGCAGGTGACCGCTCCGTTCTTCTGGGCGAGACCGGCCATGTCCAGGGTCGTGGCGGACACGCCCTCGACGTGCGCCGCCATCGAGAGGATCTGAGAGATGGTGACGACGCCGGTGCCGCCGACGCCGGGAATGAGGATGTTGTAGGGCTCGTCCAGGTGCGGGATGGCGGGTTCGGCCAGGTCGAGGCTCTCGGCCGCGGCGTCGTCCGTTGTGCGCTTCTTCTGGGCGGACACGCCGCTGACGGTCACGAAGCTCGGGCAGAAGCCCTTCAGGCACGACGTGTCGATGTTGCAGGACGACTGGTTGATCTGGCGCTTGCGGCCGAACGGCGTTTCCAGCGGTTCGATCGCGATGCAGCCGGACTGGGCATGGCAGTCGCCACAGCCCTCGCAGACGCGCTCGTCGATGACCACGCGCAGGTCCGGCCGCGGAGCCTCTCCGCGCTTGCGGCGCCGGCGGAGCTCGGTGGCGCAGGTCTGCTCGTAGAGCAGGACGGTCACGCCCCGGATCTCTCTCAGCTCGCGCTGGACGCAGTCCATCTCGCGACGGTCGCGAACCTCGACGGCGTCCGGCAGGCCCGCTCGGGAGGCGTAACGGGAGACGTCGTCCGTGACCAGGACCACCTTGTCGACGCCTTCGGCCAGCACCTGGCTCGCCATCTGCTGCGGTGTCAGCCCGCCTTCCACCGGCTGCCCGCCGGTCATGGCGACGGCGTCGTTGTAAAGGAGCTTAAAGGTGATGGTGGCCTTCGCGGCGACGGCGGCGCGAATGTTCAGCGACGCGGAATGGGCATAGGTGCCGTCGCCGAGATTCTGGAAGCGGTGGCGCTCCTCGGTGAAGGGCGCCTGGCCGATCCAGTGCAGGCCCTCGCCACCCATGTGGGTCATCGACGCGATCTGGCGGTCGGGCAGCCAGCTGGCCATGCCGTGGCAGCCGATCCCGGCCATCGCGGTGCTGCCTTCCGGGACCTTCGTCGAGGTGTTGTGGGGGCAACCGGCGCAGAAATAGGGGGGACGTTCCGGCGGTCCGGCGGGTGACCGTGTTTCCTTCGTAGCCCGAAGGGACGCCACCCGGCCGGAAAGCACCGGATGCTCGGGATGGAGCGTGAGCAGGCGCTCCCCGATGACGATGGCAAGCTGCGCGACGTCGAGGACGCCGCAGTCGGAGATCAGCGGCCGGCCGGCCTCGTCGTGCTTTCCGATCAGGCGGGGGGCGTCGGGTGCGCCGTAGTAGAGGCGGGCGATCTGGTCCTCGACGACCGGACGCTTCTCCTCGATGACCAGCAGCGTCTCGTGACCGGACGCGAAATGGCGCAGGCCCGGTTCGGACAACGGCCAGACGAGACCCGGCTTGTAGAGGCCGAGGCCGAGATCCGCCGCCTCCGTGCCCGACAGGCCCAGAAGTCGGAGGGCATCGAGCACGTCCAGCGACGCCTTGCCCGGCGCAACGATGCCGATGCGCGGCGTAGCGGAGCGGAACAGGGTGGCGTCGAACACCCCGCTCGCGGCGAAGCGCGCCACGGCCGCGCGCTTGGCGCCGGTCAGCCGCGCTTCCATCTGGGCCGGCGGATCAGGCCAGCGGATGTGGACGTCATCCGGCTCGCCGAGGTCGGGTATCTCGACGAGGTCCGTGCCGACCTCGATGGAGGCCGAGCCCTCGACGACCTCGGTGAGGGCGGTCATGCCGACCCACAGCCCGCAATAGCGCGACAGGGCATAGCCGAGGAGGCCGAAGCGGTGGATCTCCGCGACGGAGGCCGGCGCCAGGACCGGGATCTGGGCGGCGATGAAGTCGTAGTCGGACTGGTGGGCAAGCGTGGAGGAGGAGGCCCCATGATCGTCGCCGGCGATGGCGAGGACACCGCCCCAGCGGCTGGTGCCGGCCGCGTTCGCATGCTTCAGCGCATCCATCGACCGGTCGACGCCCGGGCCCTTGCCGTACCAGAGGCCGAGCACGCCCTCGACGGTGCGCTGGGCATTGAGGGCGGTCAGCTGCGAGCCCCAAACGGACGTCGCGGCGAGATCCTCGTTGAGCCCCGGCTCGAAGACGATGCCGTACTCCTCAAGCAGCTTGCTCGACTGCCAAATCTGGTGGTCGAGGCCGCCGAGCGGCGAACCGCGGTAGCCGGATACGAAGCCGCCGGTGCGGAGCCCGGCCTCCCTGTCGCGGCGCCGCTGATCGATGAGGACGCGCACGAGTGCCTGGGTTCCGGTCAGGTGGATCCGTCCGGATGTCCGGGTGAAGCGCTCCTCGATCGGTGTCTTCTCGGTCGTGTCGACTGACGTCATGTCCGGCCTCACAGGAAGCCCGGCAGCCAGAGCGCCAGGATGGGAAAGAGAAAGACGAGCAGCAGCCCGAGCAGCTCGATGCCGATATAGGGGACGATGCTGCCGAGAATCTGGCGCATGGTCACCTCGTCCGGTGCGACGGACTTCATGATGAACAGCAAGAGGCCGAAGGGCGGCGTGATCAGCCCGACCTCGAGCGCAATCAGCATCAGCACGCCGAACCAGATCGGGTCGACGCCGCCCATGCCGATCAGCGGCATGAAGAAGGGCAGGGTGATCAGCATGATGCTGATCTGGTCCATCAGCATTCCCAGGAGCAGCGCCACCAGCAGCATCATCAGCACCAGCGTGCCGATCTCGATGTCGAGGGCGGTGACGACGCCCACCAGCTCGCGTGTCGCACCCGAGAAGGACAGGATCTGGGAGAAGGTGATCGACCCGCTGATGATGATGAAGATCATCGCGGTGGTGGCGGCGGTGCCGGCCAGCGCGCGGCGGATGGAGGCCCAGGTCAGGGACCGGTAGGCGGCCGCCGCGATCACGGTTGCGATGCTGCCGAGCGCGGCCGATTCCGTCGGTGTGGCGAAGCCGCCGAGGATGCTGCCGACGACGATCACTACGATGGCCATCAGCGGTACGACGTGGATCAGGAAGGGCCGCAGCCGGTCGCGGAACGGCTCGATCTCGTCGTCCTGGGCGGGGGCAAGCGAGGGGCGGAGCCGGGAGATCGCGACGATGAACAGGAAGAACAGCGCCGCGAGGAGCAGCCCCGGGATGATGCCGGCCAGCAACAGGCGCGAGATGGAGATGCCGGCGAGGCTGCCGAACAGAACCGCCAGCGCGGAGGGCGGGATCAGCATCGCCACGCCGCCGATGCCGAGAATGGGTCCGACGCTGAGCACCGGATGATAGCCCAGGCGCAGCATGTCCGGCAGCAGGACGCGGCCGAGCACGGCGGTGTTGGCGATGCTGGAGCCCGACAGCGATGCGAAGACGCCGCCGCTGACGACGGCAACCAGCGACAGCCGACCCGGAACGCCGGTGATCAGGCGTTCGATGGCGTGGATGGCGCGGGTGGCGAGGCCGGTGTGCAGCAGCACCTCGCCCATCAGGATGAAGAGGGGGATGGGTACCAGCGCGAAGGATGTCACCGCCTCGGTGGTGCTCAGCGCCAGCAACCGCAGCCCGGACTCGCCGCCGAGAATGAAGTAGGCCCCGGCCAGGTTCAGCGCCAGGAAGGCGAACGCCACCGGCACTCCGATACCCATGAGGAAGACGAGGGCGCCCCCCATGAGCCCGAGCATGACATCCCAGCCGATGCCGCTCATGCCGGATCCGCCGCAGGCTCGAGGACGAAGCGACGCCAGATGCGCAACAGGAACTCCACGGCGAGCAGCGTGATGCCCACGGGCAGGACCGACAGGACGATCCACTGGGGCACGACCAGATACTTGAAGAGGAGAGACCCCTTTACCCACGCATGGAAGGCGGCCTGGGTGGCGTAGTAGGCAAGCAGCAGGCAGGCGATCGTCGCGATCAAGTCGGACACCGTCAGCAGGACCCTCAGAACCGACGGAGAGACCTTTCGGGTCAGAACGTCGACGCTGATGTGCTCGTGGCGCCTCAGCACCCAAGGGGCGCCGAGGAAGGTCACCACGAGCAGTCCGTACTCGCACATCTCAAGGGTCCAGCCGAACGCCGGGAGGCCCAGATTGCGGACAATCACCTCCGCACCCACTGACAAGGCCAGGAACGCGATCACCAGGCTCGCGGCGATGCCGAAAGCATCGCAAACGCGTCCCATGGCCTTGTCGAGTGAGCCGATCATCGGATTGCCTGCCGTCAGTCCTTGTAGGTCAGCTGCTTGATCTGCGGACCGAACTCCGGAGAGTTCTTGATGACCACGTCCCAGCCGGCCTTGTCGGCCATGCCCACATAGGCAGCGCTTTCCTCATCGGAGAAGGTGATTGCCTCGATGCCGGCGTCCGCCTGCAGCGAGCGCTGCTCCTCGTCGACGCGGTTGCGGTAGTCGATGAACCACTCCTCCGTCTCGACAACGGACTCGCGCAGGGTGGCCTGCTGCTCCTCGCTCAGGCTGTCCCACTTGGCCTCGTTGAACAGGACGCTGATCTCGGCGTTGTAGAAGCCCGGCTCGACCCGGTAGTCGGTGACTTCCAGAAGGCCGAGGTCCTTGATGCCCCACAGCGGCCAGGCGTAGCCGTCGACGATGCCGCTCTCCATCGCGGAGTAGACTTCCGAGCCCTGCATCTGGATCACGTTGGCGCCGAGCGCCTCCATGAACGGGCGATAGAGCGGTGTGCCGCGCATATCCCAGCCGTCGAACTCGGGGACGTCGCTCTCCCGGTTGGTGTAGATGTGGTATTTGATGCCGTCGCCCATCTTGCCGAGGAAGACCGCGCCCATCTTCTGGCGATGGATGCTGTCGATCAGGTCCATGGCGCCGTTCTCGCGCAACTCGGCGACCGGGATGTTGAAGAGCTTGTTGGCGTCGGCTTCCGGCACGAGGTTCGTGTAGAAGGCGCCCGACAGGTAGGCCATGTCCACGACGCCGCTCGACACGGCATCGCCGAGCTGGAACGGGCTGATCGACGACGGGTCCGCCACGAGTTCCAGGCGCAGGTCGGAGTCCTTGGCGTTGACGGTCTCGATCAGGTGCTCCAGCGGGCCGTGCCAGACGCCCTGCGGGGCGAGGAACGTGCCGACCCTGAGCACGGTCTCGGCGGAAGCGGTCTGGGGCACGAGCAGTGCCAGTCCGATGGCGATCGCAGCTGTCGTATTCTTCATGGAAGGTCCCTTTTTCTGGTTTGGTGACGCTTGAGCCTATGTCCCTGCCGGGTGCCCTTCGGCCTGGGCGGCCTTGCGGAGCGCGGCCTTGTCGACCTTGCCGATGGGGGTCTTGGGCAGTTCGGAGACGATCTCGACGCAACTCGGGATCTTGTACCGGGTCAGCCGCTCGGCGAGGAATGCCTCGATCGCGTTGACCGTGACGCCCGGCGCGACCACGTGGACATGGATGGCCTCGCCCTTGCGGGTGTGGGGCACGCCGAACGCGGCAGCTTCGCGAACGCCCGGACAGCTGTAGAGCGTTTCCTCGATCTCGCGCGGGAACACGTTGAACCCGCTGACGATCACCATGTCCTTCTTGCGGTCGCTGATGGCCAGATAGCCGTCCTCATCGATGAAGCCGATATCGCCGGTGTAGAGCCAACCGTCCCGGATGGTCTGGGCGGTCTCGTCCGGCCGGTTGCGATAGCCCGTCATCAGCTGCGGGCCGCGGACGCGGATCTCGCCGTTGGCGCCCGGCGGGCAGGGCGTGACGCCATCGACCGGATCGACGATCTGCACCTCTGTTTCCGGCAGGATGACGCCCACCGAGCCCGCCTTGCGGACGCCGTCCCGCGGGTTGGCGGCGATCACCGGCCCGGTTTCGGTCTGGCCGAAGCCTTCGCAGATCACCGATCCAGTCCTGCGTTCCCACTCCGCAAGCGTTTCCGCCGGCAGGGCGGAGGCGCCGGAGAAGCAAAGGGCGAGGTTGCCGAAGTCCGTGCCGTCCATCAGCGGATGGGCAAGCAGGCCGTGGTAGATCGTCGGGCTCCCGGCGAAGAAGCTGATCCGCTCCCGGCCGATGGTGGTCAGCGCGATCTCGGGGGTGTAGCGGGGCAGGATGACAAGGGTTCCGGCGGCGTAAGCGGCCGCGAACAGGCCCATGGAGCTTGCATAGACGTGATAGAGCGGGGTCATCACCAGCAGCCGGTCATCGCCCCCGATGGGCACGATCGCCTGGCGCTGGGAGACGTTCGTCGCCGTCGCGCGGTGGGTGATGTCGACACCCTTCGGCTTACCGGTTGTGCCGCCCGTGTACTGGAGGATGCCGAGCGCGTCGGGGGAGGGAAGGGGCATGTCCGGAGCGGGCTCCGTTGCGCCGTCCCGGAGGCTGCGGACCTGGGGGCCGATTTCGATCACCGTGCCGAGATCGAGCCGATCGCCCAGCGCCGCGATCTTGTTCATCGCCTCCGAGGCCACCAGCACGACGTCGGGCCGGCAGTCCTGGAGGATCTCGCCAAGCTCGTGCGCGGTGTAGAGCGGGTTGAGTGGTGCGGTCTGCGCGCCGGCCGCAAGGCTGGCGAATGCCGCGATCGCGAAGTCGGTGGAGTTCGGCAGGATCAGCGCCACCCGGCCGCCCGAAGCGCCGAGACCAGTGAGTTCATCCGCGAAAGTTGCCACTGCGCCGGCATACTGGGCGTAGGTGAGCCGGTCGTCTCCGCAGACGAGCGCCTCCTTGTCCGGATGGATGCTGGCGGCACGGGCCAGCATGTGAACCACCGTCGGAAATGTCTCGGGCATCGTCATCCGCGCCGGTCCTCCACCTGGACGATCACGGCCATCGCACTGTCGCCCGCCGCGCAGCCCTGGAACAGGCCGTAGCCGCCGCCGGTCAGGACCAGTTCCTCGATCAGCTCGATGATGGCGCGGGTGCCGGTCGGACCCTGCGGATGCCCCCAGATCAGCGAGCAGCCGTAGTTGTTCATGCTCGCCAGATCGATGCCGAAGCTCCGGGCGAAGGCGATGTCGTTCACCGCGAACGGGTTGTGCGACTTGATGGCCGCCATGTCGGAGATGGAAAGACCCGCGGCCTTCAGGGCGGCGTGCGCCGCCTCGATTGGAGCGGCCGGCATGAAGCCCTTCTCCGCTCGGCTCTGGCCGAAGGCGACGGGGCGGATCCGGATGCCGGGATCTGCCGACATCTCGACCGCCCGTTCCGACGGTGCGACGATGATCGCCGCGTTGCCGTCGGCGGGGTGCGTCTGGGCCGCGAAGCTGACCGTTCCGCCGTCGACCACGGGGGAAAGGCCGGCCAGCTTTTCGGGCGTCGTCGGGTAGATGCCCTCGTCGCCGGTGAGGACGACCGGCTGCTTCCGGCGACCCGATGCGGGAACCTCGAAGGGCAGGGTCATGTAGCGTTTCTGGAAGGCGTGGTCGTCCTTGAGCGCGGCCTGGTACTGCTCGTAGCGCATCTGCACGAGGTCGTGCTGTTCGGCCATCGAGATGTCGAAGCGAGCGGCGACGTTCTCCGCCGTCTCGATCATCGCGCAACCGGCGATGGGGTCGCGAGCGAAGTTGTCGAGGATCCAGTTCTCGTAGTCGCCGGCGCCGCCCTGGGCGTTCGGGCGCGGGTAGATGATCTGCGGGCCGTTGGAAACGCGGTCGGCGGTGATCACCAGCGCCATGCCGGAGCGGCCGCCGGCAACCTCCTCGCAGCCCACCGCCAGGGCGCGCGCGCCGGTGGCGCAGGCCTGGCTGATCGTCGGACCGGCGGCCCCTTCCGCTCCCAGCAGGCCCATGAGCCACGGCAGGCCGTAGAAGCTGCCGCGCTGGGGAACCGTCATGCCGAGTACGCCGAAATCGAAATCCCGGACGTCGATACCCCGCCGGGCGGTTTCGCGTCGGGCCGTCTCGGCCGCGAGCTCCAGGCTGTGGGCGGTCGCCAGCGAGCCCTGCCAGCGGGCAAAGGGGGTCGACCAGTAGGCGCCGTAGGGGATCTCTGCGATCGGGGTCACGTCGACTTCTCGATTTACGTTGATGTAAAAATTGGACATATGAAAAAGTGCTTGTCAAGCTGGCTGGACCCTGGGGAAGAGGCTCGATACGGTTGTCTCGTCAGCCTTTCGGGCATTCTAAAAACATAACGGTGTGTGAAAATTGGATCGGTCAATTCATTCGTCGGTCTCGACGGTCAGGGTCGAGACGGAGGGCGCGCTCGGCATCGTCACGCTGAACCGGCCGGACAAGCGCAACGCCATCAGCGCGGAGATGATCGTCGCCGTGGGTGCGGCCTTTGCCGCCGTCCCGCCGGAGTGGAAGGCCGTGGTGATCCGGGCAGACGGCGACAATTTCAGCGCCGGCCTGGACCTGTCCGAGCACAAGGAGCGCACCCCGGAAGCGGTGCTGGACATCTCGTCGCTCTGGCACCGGGTGACGCAGTCGATCGCCGACAGCACCATTCCCGTGGTCTGCGCCCTCAAGGGCTACGTGGTCGGGGCCGGTCTTGAGCTTGCCTCGGCCGCCCACGTCCGGATCGCCGATCCGAACTGCCGGTTCTGCTTGCCGGAAGGCCGGCGCGGCATCTTCGTGGGAGGTGGCGCGTCGGTGCGCGTCGGGCGGCTGATCGGCACCAGCCGCCTGATGGAGCTGATGCTGTCGGGGCGCGAGATCGATGCGCAGGAGGCGCTCGCCGCCGGCCTTTTCCAGCGGCTCTCGGAGCCGGGTCGGGCGTGTGAACAGGCGATGGACTATGCGCGCGAGGTGGCGGACAACGCACCACTGTCGAACCGGATGATCCTGCAGGCGCTGGCCGAGATCGCGGAAATGCCGCCGCGCGCCGGCCTGTTCACCGAGTCGCTTGCGGCGGCGCTCACACAGACCAGCCCGGAGGCGGTCGAGCGGATCAACGCCTTCTTCGCCCACCAGCGCCGGTAGTGCGGACTGGCGGCGGCCACATGGCTGCCACCGCCAGAGCTGCCACCGCCAGATGTGTCGCTCAGTGCGGCAGTTCGCGGGCCGCCCGGTCGATGACATCGGCAACGGCCAATGGCTGGGACAGGAAAGGAACGTGGCTGGCGTCCACGTCCTCGACCCTTGCGCCGATGCGCGCGGCGGTGTGGCGCAGCAGGTCCGGGCTGATGGCGTGATCGTCGGTTGCGACGATCGCCCAGCTCGGCTTCTCTCGCCAGGCGGCATGGCTGACCTTCGTTGCGAAGATCGCCATGTTGATCGGAACCTGGGAGTCTCTCAGGAACGCCGCGTCGGCGTCGCCCAGATCTCCGGCAAAGCCGACCTTGAACTGTTCGAGGCTCACGAACCCGAACCCGTCCTCCTGCGTCTCGATGACGAATTCGGGCGGGGCGGGAATGTCGGCGAACTGGTCTCCGGTCGATTCGCCCACGTCCGGCGCCAGCGCAGAGACATAGACGAGCCCGGCCACCTTTGGGTCGATGCCGGCCTCGGTGATGACGGTTCCGCCGTAAGAGTGGCCGACGAGAACGGTCGGGCCGTCCTGCCGGGCCAGCACGCGCCGCGTCGCGGCCACGTCGTCGGCAAGCGAGGTCAGCGGGTTCTGAACGATGGAAACCCGGTACCCGCGCTGGGTCAGTGCGTCATAGACGCCGCGCCAGCCGGATCCGTCGGCGAAGGCTCCATGCACCAGAACCACGTTCCGGACGGCCTGGTCCTTGGGGATCTGTTCGGCCGAACGGGCGGAGGGTGCGGCGGTCGTTACGCCCGCGGCGAGGGCTGCGGCGGCCAGAAGTGTCGTGGTGGTGTTCATCATGTTCTCCATGAACCTTGAACGGTTGGCTAGACGGTCGGCACGGTTCCGCCGTCGATCACGTGTTCGGTGCCCGTGATGGACCCGGCGCGATCGGAAGCGAGGAATGCGATGAGGCTGGCAACTTCGTCCGGCCGGGAGGGCCGGCCGAGCGGAATGCCGCCCAGTGATTCCATGATCATCCGCTTGCCGTGGTCGATGTCGGCGCCGGCCTCGCGGGCCAGCCTTTCGGCCAGTCGCACCGACGCTTCCGTCTCGATCCAGCCCGGCGAAACCCGCACGACCCGTATCCCCCTGGGGCCGAGTTCCTTCGACAGGCTCTTGCTGTAGGTCGCCAGGGCCGCCTTTGCCGCGGCGTAGGCGGTCGTTGCTTCCGGCAACGGCAGTTCGCGCTGGATGGAGGTGACGTGAACGACGACGCCATGGCCCTGCGCCACCATTTCCGGAACCAGCGAGCGGTCGAGGCGGACGGCCGGCATCAGGTTGAGATCGATCTCCCGTGCCCATTCGCCATCGTCGAGGGCCTCGTAGCCACCGGCCGGAGCCGATGATCCGCCCAGCATGTGAACGATGATGTCGATCCCGCCCAGGCGCTCGTGCACGGCGCGGGCAAGCGCCGAGCAGCCTTCCGGAGTGGTCAGGTCGGCGGCCACGAACATGGCCTCGGGCTCGCCGGCCGGCCGCGATCGCGCGGCGGTCAGGACCCGTGCGCCGAGGTCGCGAAAGAGCGCGACGGTGGCGGCGCCCGCGCCGCGCGTGCCGGAGGTGACGAGGGCCCGCTTGCCGGCCAGGGTCAGAAAGGGACTCACGCGCCGACCTCCAGCTGCCTGATCCACCCGTGCTCGAGGCGGAAGGCGAAGGTCAGCACGGCCGGGCTGCCGGGAAAGGTTCCAGTCACGTTTGCGCGTACCCGGTACTCACCGCGCTCCTCGGACCAGTCAAGGGGCTCGGCGACGTGCTGGTATCTGGCCTTGGACGCACGCCACCATGCTTCGATTGCCTGGCACCCGCGATAGGTCCGGCCCTCGTCGCGCACGAGGGCATCGATTCCAAAAACCTGAAGCACGCCATCGGCGTCGTCGCGCCGGTCCGCAGCGAAGTAGGCCTCGATCGGGACGGGAAGGGTCATGCCACCGTTCTCCAGTTGCTTGTTTCTCGCCGGCATCATCTAGTCGTGGAATTCCGTCCCGATAATTGGGATGATGCGGGACGTGGAGTTTCGATTGGCAGGACAATGTATCGACCCGGGTTGACCGATCTGGAGGCCGTTCTGGCGATCGGGCGAAGGGGCTCCTTTCGCGCGGCGGCCCTCGATCTCGGCATGTCGACGACGGCGCTGAGCAACGCGATTGGAAAGCTCGAAAAGGAGCTCGGCGTCCGCCTCTTCAACCGGACGACGCGAAGCGTCTCGCTGACCGACGCGGGCCGCCGCTTCGTCGACCAGGTGGGGCCGCCGCTTCAGGACATCCGGGAGGCGATGAACGGTGTCAGGGCGCAGCAGGCGATCCCGTCGGGCACCATCCGCATCAACACCTTCGCCACGGCGGCGCGGGAGATCCTGTCACCGCTGGTGCTGGAGTTCCTGCGTCGCCATCCGCAGGTGCATGTCGACATCGTCACCGAGGGCCGGCTGGTCGACATCGTCGCCGAAGGCTTCGATCTCGGCATTCGGTCCGGCGACCTGGTCCCCAGCGACATGATCGCGGTTCCACTCGGGCAACCGCAGCGCCACGCTGTGGTCGGATCGCCCGGCTACTTCGAGCGGCACGACAGGCCGCGCGTTCCGCCAGACCTCGTCGGGCACAGATGCATCCGCGTCCGGCTGCCGAATGGCGCTCTCTATCGGTGGCAGTTCCGCAAGGGTGGGCAGAGCGCGCAGATCGACGTCGATGGGCCAATCACCCTGGATGAAGCGAGCCTGGCGCGCATCGCCGTCCTTGAAGGAACCGGCCTGGGCTATTTCATCGAAGCGAATGTCCGCGCGGACATCGAGGCGGGCCGGCTGGTCCGGGTGCTCGAGGACTGGACGCCGCCGCTTGCGCCGCTCGCTCTCTACTATCCGGGCCGGCGCAATCCGTCCGCCGCCCTGAAGGCGTTTATCGGGTTGGCCAGAGAACACGGCATAAAGGCTGCCCTCTGACAGGCACCCGGTCGTGAGGGCCGGCGACGAGCGAGATGCCGGAACGGTCGGGCAACAGGTAGCCAGCGCGGGTCAGGGCCCAGCGGAAAGCCGGGTCGGTATCGGCGGCATGACCGCTTGGCGTTGACGAACGCGGCGGTGGTCTTGCGGCTGTCCAGCATGGCAGACATGGCGTCAGCCTGCGTGGCGCGGAGCAGTCGGGCAATGGGCGGCACGGAGGGACAGCCCGGCTGGGAGGCTATCCGCGCCCCCCGAAAGACAAGGACGTATCGCCCACGGGATGGATGCACCTATCCGGCGGGGTGCGCCTCCTATCCGAAAGGGGCGCATTCATGCGCTCGAAGCCAGACACCATGGGCGCAGCGCTGGTTCTCGGTGGCAGGAATGGTCTAGAGTCCCGGAGCTGTGGGGCGCGGAGGAATTGATGAAAGTGCTGATCGCGGACGATCATGAGCTGGTGCGCGACACGCTGAGCGCGTTCATCGAGCGCGAACCGGATCTGACGGTTGTTTCCGCACCGGATTTCCCCGTCGCCGCGCAGCTCATCGAGAAGGAAGGTCCGTTCGACCTCGTCCTGCTCGACTACAATATGCCCGGCATGGACGGCCTGGATGGGCTGGCGCAGGCGAGGGAGCTCAATTTCAACAACCCCGTCGCCATCCTCTCCGGCAGCGCGCCGCGTTCCGTTGCAGAGCAGGCGCTCGCGGCGGGGGCTGCCGGGTTCCTTCCGAAGAACATGGCGGCGAAATCGCTGATCCACGCCATCCGCTTCATGGCTGCCGGCGAGCAGTATGCGCCGATCCAGTTCATGACCGAGAAGGAGGACGAGCAGGAGAACCCGCTCGCGGCCAAGCTGACCAAGCGCGAACTGGAGGTGCTGGAGGGGCTGTCCAAGGGGCAGTCGAACAAGGAGATTGCGCGCGACCTGGAGCTGCAGGAGGTCACCGTGAAGCTTCACGTGAAGACGCTGTGCCGCAAGCTCGATGCCCGCAACCGCACCCATGCGGCGATGATCGCCAAGGAAGCCGGCCTCTTCTGAAGGCGGGCGCCGCCTACGGTTGGGATAGGACCGGGCGCACAAGATCCCTTTCCCTCTTCGCGTGTGCCCAACCGCGCACAGCAAGAGGAGCGTGGGGCTGGTGGCGTTCCATAGAGAAATGCTCCATGTCCGCCAATGAGACCCCGTCCAAAACCGAGCATTGCCCGGCGCACGCGCTGCCGCCGCGCAGCCACATCCACGTGCCGTTCGGGCGGGGGGCCGTGCGCCGACTGTTCATCGCTCGGCTGCTTCGTTGGGGCTACCTTGGCACTCACGCCCGCGAGCTTCTCACCGAACGATGGCCTATCCTTTCGGATAGTGCGGCTCTGCCGATGAACCAGCCCGCCTGAATTTGGATCGGCTAGTCTCGGTGCAGTCCTGATAGATGGCCAGGGGGAACCGAGCCTACGATGATCAAACGATTTGCCGCCGTCGTCGCACTTGTCGGTGCGTTCATGGCCAGCCCCACGATGGCGGCAGGGCCATTGGCCGAGCCCACCGGCGAGGTGCTGCTTACCATCACAGGGGAGATCGCCAACACGAATGCCGGCGAGGACGTGGCTGAATTCGATCTCGCCATGCTCGAAGCCCTTCCGGCCACGGAATACACGACCGAAACCATCTGGACGGAGGGCGAGCACGTCTTCAGGGGCGTCACGCTCGGCGAACTGATCAACGCGGTCGGGGCCGAGGGTTCGAGCATCAGCGCAATCGCCATAAACGATTATGCGATCGACATTCCGATGAGCGATGCCACCGATGGGAGCGCTCTCGTTGCATACCGTCTCGACGGCGAGACCATGTCGATCCGCGAGAAGGGACCGCTGTGGATCGTGTATCCCTACTCGAGCGATGCCAAGTATCGCGCCGAGATCATTTATGCGCGTAGTATCTGGCAGTTGAAGGAGCTGGAAATCAGCCGCTGAGGGGGACATGCCACCTGCCAGAGACGACAAGATGTCTCTCGTGCGCCCCGCGCGCCTGTCTCCCTGGGGTATCGCTGTGGTCGTCGCCACGGCGATGACTGTGGTGGTGTTGTGGTCCTTCGGTACGCGAATCCACGATGAACTCCAGGAGCTGCGCGGAGCGTCGCGCGACAATGTCCAGTGGACGCTTGCCCAGTTCGAAGTCGAATACCTCATGTTGGGAGAAGCTCTCGACCGGGTTGGCGAGGGCAAGCCGGATGCCCTTCCCCAGCTGCGTCGCCGCTTCGATATCTTCTACAGTCGTGTGGATACCCTCTTGAATGGCGGGATCTACGGGCTCGTAACCGACGACGCCGCGATCCGGTCCAAGCTTGAGCTGATCAAGCGGGTCCTCAATGAGGCGATTCCCACTATCGACGGAAACAATCTGGACCTCCTCGCGGGCGTCCCCGATCTCCAGACCGAGGTCGATGCGCTCCGACAAATCGTTCGACAGGTTTCATTGAAGGGAGTTCGGCTGTTTGCCCAAGCGTCGGACAGACAGCGAGAAACGCTTTCCGCGCTGCTGTTCAACACGGCCGCGATCATGGCGGTCCTCATTTTCATTCTTGCGCTGCTGCTCGCCACCCTGACCCGCCAGAATCGGATTTCGGCGAGGCGGGCGAAGGCCCTTCGCCTTTCCTCGATCCGGTTCGAGCAGACCATCAATGCCTCGTTGAACGCCATTGTGGTCGCTGACGAGGGTGGACGCGTGATCGAGTTCAATCCAGCCGCCGAACAGACCTTCGGCTATTCGCGCAATTCCGCTCTCGGCCAGAACATCCGCGATCTGCTGATACCGCCGAAATACCGCGACGCGCACATGGCGGGAATGAAGCGATACCTGCAGACGCGCGAGGCAGAGGTCATCGGCAAGGGGCGCGTGGAGCTGGAGGCCATGCGTTCCAATGGCGACGTGTTCCCCGTCGAGTTGTCCATCGCGCATACGGTCGGTCCCGACGGCGACATGTTCGTAGCCGACATCCGCGACATCACCGCCCGCATTCAAGCGGAGCGCGAATTGCTGGAGGCCCGTGACAAGGCGCTTGCCGCAGCCCGGGCCAAATCGCAGTTCCTGGCGGTCATGAGCCATGAAATGCGCACACCGCTCAATGGCGTGCTCGCGATGCTCGACCTTCTGTCGAATACCCGATTGGCGGCGAAACAGCGCGAGTTTGTCCAGACCGCCATCACGTCCGGCGAGATCCTGCAACACCATATCGACGATGTGCTGGACATCACCCGCATCGAGGCCGGCCGGCTGACACTTCAGCCTCGCCCGGTCGACCTGAAGGCTCTCCTGCAGGAGGTGATGTCCATCAACCTGCCGCGTGCCGAAGCGCGCGGCAACACGATCGAATTCACCACCGATCTCCCCGACCGGCCCGTCCTCGCCGATCCGACCCGTATCCAGCAGATCGTGCTCAACCTGGTGGACAACGCCGTGAAATTCACCCAAGGCGGGGTGATCCGGGTGGATGCGCACCTTGCGGACGGCGCTGAACCGATGGTGATCATGTCGGTCGCCGACAATGGCCTCGGCATCGCCCGGGACGATCTCGATCGAATTTTCGACGACTTCGTCACCCTCGATCCGTCCTATCGGCGCACGGCGTCGGGCAACGGCCTTGGCCTGTCGATCTGTCAGCGCATCGTCCGGGCGATGAACGGCGACATTGCGGTTGAAAGCGAGATCGGTCGTGGCAGCCGCTTCACAGTTCGCCTGCCGCTCGAGTTCATCGAGGCAGTGGTTGAAGGGCCGGCCGCGGAAATGGGCGACGTGGCGGAGCCGCGGCGGGAGCTTTCCATCCTCTTGGTGGAGGACAACGAGACGAACCGGTTCGCCGCCCGGGAGATGCTGCGCGGCGAAGGGTGCCGGGTGACGGAAGCCAAGGACGGGCTGATCGGCCTGGGCCTCTCGGAGCAGGAACGTTTCGATCTCATCCTGATGGACATTTCCATGCCGCGCCTCGATGGCATCGAGGCGACCCGTGCGATCCGCAACGGAACCGGCGCTTCTTCCGATGTTCCGATCATCGGCCTGACGGCACACGCCCTGCCGGAGGAGCAGGAGCGCCTCAAGGAAGCCGGCATGCAGGACTGCCTGTTCAAGCCGCTCCGACTGCGCAACCTGCGACGTGTTCTGGCCGAGGTCCGGTCCGCGAAAGGGGTGCCGGTGGGGCGGCTGCGGACGCCGGCCCCGTCTCCGTCTCCTTCCGAAAACGAGACACTCGATCAGTCCGTGCTCGGCGAGTTGTGCGAGGTGATGGCGCCGGAGATGCTGGCCGACAAGCTGGACACGTTCTGCATGGAGCTTTCGGGCTTTCCCAAGCTCCTGCGGGCTGCGATCGGCGGCGATCGGGCAGACATGCGCGCTATGGCGCACAAGGCATCGGGTTCGGCCGCCATGTTCGGGGCGGTGAAAATACACGACATCCTGTCGACCCTCGAAGATGCCTGTGCCGACGGGGAGGACGAGTTTGTTGTTCCCCTGATCGACGAACTCGAAAAGGCTGTCCCTCCGACGGTGGAGGGTCTGTCGGCGGTCGTCGCGGAGCTCAAGAAGGCGCCGGTCTCATGATCGCGTGAATGCCGTCTGCCGACAGACCGGCTCAGGCGCGGCTGGCGGGCGACTGCCGGACGGTTCGGTGCTACCGCCTGTGTCGGGACAGGGATGGCCTAGTTGGCGAAGATCAGCGCCGGCGTGGAGATCGCTGCCAGGAGCTTCGCGATCTCGCCGACGGAGATCACCATACACACCAAGAGCCGTATTCTCGGCTCCCAGCCACCGCCGACAGGGAAAAATCGCGGTCGTGGCCGTCGGGGGGAAGCCGGGAAAAGCCAACGCAATCAATGAAAATGGCGGATGGGGTGGGATTCGAACCCACGAGACGGTTGCCCGCCTACACGCGTTCCAGGCGTGCGCCTTCGACCACTCGGCCACCCATCCGGCGCTTCCGAGGCGCGGCAGCCTGTCCGGACGCGGGGTGCGTCGGGAGCCGGTCCGCGGCTCGTCCGATCAGCGAACGCCGACACCGAACGGGCGTCACGACGTCTCCTTGATCGAAGGAAGAGTGCAGGGTCTAGCCGATCCGGCGCGCACGGTTCAAGAGCAAAGACGTGGCTTTGCGACGGCTTCCCACCGCATTCGCCGTTCTGCGGTGCCCCACGGGTGATCCGATGCGGCCCGGGATCCGTGACCGGGGCGGCGGCGCGATCGCCAAATCCGGTTCCGGTCGAGGCGCCAAACCGCCGAAATCAGCCGTGCAAGCCCGGACGTGCAGGACAGGCGCCGCGCCCGGCTGCGATGAATTCCGCATCGCGGAGCGCGGACCCCGATCGCACCTCCGGTCTTGCGTGGCGGCATCGGTCGGCCGACAACGAACCAACGACGCAACCCCAAGAGCCGGCACGTCACGCCCATGCGCACCATTTTGTGGATCGTCAGCCTGCCGTTGCGGATCGTCGGCTGGCTTTTCTTTCTCCTGGGGGCGGCCGCGGGCGCCTACGACGTCTACAACAGCGTCCAGCTCGACCGGAACGATTCCACCTCGCTCGGCGAGCTCTGGTACGCGCTGCACCCCGGAAGCCTCAACGTGAGCCAGGCGGTGATCCAGCGCCAGATCAGCCCGACGCTGTGGGATCCCTACATCCAGACGCTGCTGGTCTGGCCGGCCTGGGCGGTGCTCGGCGTTCTCGGCATCGCGCTGCTGGCGCTTGCACGGGTATTCTGGAAACCCAGATAAGGATCGACACGCCGCCGGACGCATCCGCGTTGCCGGCGGCACCGAACAACGGAGACCCGGGTTCATGTCGCTGCTCAAGATGCTGTCCAAGAAGATGTCGATTCCCTCCGCCGACGAGGCGACGCCCGGGCGCGCGAACCCGCTCCCCACCGCCGAGATTCATGCCGTCAACGGCCGGCCGCTCCAGGGACCGTACCCGGACGGCACCGAGAGCGCCGTCTTCGCGCTCGGCTGCTTCTGGGGCGCCGAGCGGCTCTTCTGGCAGGCCGAGGGCGTCTGGGTCACCGCGGTCGGCTATATCGGCGGCCACACGCCGAACGCCACCTACAACGAGGTCTGCAGCGGTCTGACCGGGCACACCGAAGGGGTGAAGGTCGTCTACGATCCGGAGATCGTTTCCTTCGAGGATCTCCTGAAGATCTTCTGGGAGGGGCACGACCCGACCCAGGGCATGCGCCAGGGCAACGACGTCGGCACCCAGTACCGCTCGGCGATCTACACCACGACGGACGAGCAGTTGAGGGCGGCCGAGGCCTCGAAGGCCGCCTATGGCAAGGCGCTTGCCGCGCGCGGTTTCCCGCCGATTACCACCGAGATCAACGCCGACGCGGCCTTCTACTTCGCCGAGGACTACCATCAGCAATATCTGCACAAGGTGCCGCACGGCTATTGCGGCCTTGGCGGCACCGGCGTCAGCTGTCCCTCCGGGCTTGGGCTCGACGCCCCGGCGCCCTGATCACCGGGGCGCCGAGGGGCCGCGGCTAGAAAGGGGTCGGTCGCATGCCGGGACGGCTTTGCGTATCCGATGACTGGGGCCGGGAGCTGAAACGGCTCCTCGTCGCCGAACTCTCCGGCGCGCGATCGGCGCTGGACGGTCCCGACCTCACTCCCGACGCCCGTGTCCATGTTGCCCGCCGCACCCTGAAACGGGCGCGCTCGCTGCTGCGGCTCCTGAAGCCGCACCTGGCCGGCGACTACGAGCGCCATCGTGACCGGCTGAAGCAGGCTGCCTCCGTGCTATCCGGCACCCGCGATCTCGACGTGATGGCGGCGACCGCCGACGGGCTGAAGACAGGCGCCGGAGACCGACTAAAACCGTCCCTGGCCGAGATCGCCGCAACGCTCGCCCGCCAGGCGGGCGCAGCGCACGGCAGCGAGACGCCGGTGGACGCGGCGATCGCAGAGCTCGACACGGCGCTGGCCGAAGCGGGCGCCCTGAAGGCGCCGCCAAACGGCAAGGCGCTGTTCGAGGCCGAACTCATCCGTGCCTACAAGGCGGCCCGCCACGCCATGACGGACGCCGAACGAGAGCGGAGCGAGGATCGATTTCACGATTGGCGCAAGCGCGTAAAACATCAATGGCACCTGTCGCGCTACGCGCAGGGCGCGTGCGCCGCGACCCGAAAGAAGACCGTCACGCGTCTCGACGAACTGGGGGAGCTGCTCGGCCTGGAGCACGACCATGCAGTGCTCGCCGGCCGGCTGATCGACGATCCGCTGCTTGCCGGCGATGGCCGCTCGGCCGACCGGGTGCTCGAACTGATCGACGAACGGCGGGCGCGTCTCCAGAAGAAGGCCTTCAGGATCGGCGTTCGGCTCTACGCGGAGCCGCCCAAGGCGTTTCGCAAGCGTATCGACCTGGGCTGAGGCACGCGCGCCAGCTCAGTCGGCCAGGAGCACCCTGCGGCAGGCGGCCGGGAGGTCAGAGACCATCGTCTCGCGCCGTTTTACGGGCTTTGCTCCCGGCTTCGGCGTGTAGGGCTCCTCGGTAAACCACCAGGCAAGTTCGGCTCCGCAGCCCGATCCCGCAGGCGGCGGCGACTGGTTGCGGCATCCCCGCTGATCGCCGGGGCATTTCAGCCGCACGTGGAAATGATAGTGGTGGCCATACCAGGGCCGCACGTGCCGCAGCCAGTCAGCGGCGTCGGGATCGTCGCCGGCAAAGGTGCAGAGCGCCCGCTTGATGGCCGGATGCACGAAAATGCGCTCGAGCTCGGGATCGGAAGCGGCGCGGCGGATGAGCCGGGCGTGGGCATCCGTCCAGATCTCCGGATCGACCGTCATGCCGGCATCCTTCAGCATGGAGACGGCACTCATGGTCTCGCGCTCGTCCGCGGACAAGGTGCGCTCCGGCATCGGCGTCAGCCAGATGTCGCCGTCGAGCCCAATCTGGTGGCTGGCGTGGCCGGTGAGCATCGGGCCGCCGCGCGGCTGCGCGAGGTCGCCAACCAGAAGGCCTGGCCAGCCCAGCCCGGGCGCATCGGCCGCAAGCCGCTCCAGATAGTCGACGAGGGCAGGGTGCCCCCAGTTGCGGTTGCGCGACAGCCGCATCACCTGCCAGCTCGGTCCGTCGACCGGAAGGGCCACGCCACCGGCCAGGCAGCCGCGCGAATAGGCGCCGAGCGAGCGCGCGGGAAGCGGCGCCGGTTCGGGCTTTGCGCCGAAAAGGAAGCGGGCCGGTTGCGACAGATCGGGCGGAGGCGCCACGTAGCCTTCGGGCACGGGGGGCTTCTCGGCCGGCGTCGGCGGGACCAGCACCGCCAGCTCGACAACCGGACCCGGCGCGACGCTGTCGGGATCGGGCCTGGCGGCCGGCACCGTCTCGATGGATTTAAGCGGGAGTGCCTCGTCCGGCGCCGGATTGTCCTGTGCCCCGAGCGGCGCGGCAGCGGCGAGCCAGACAATCCAGGCGACGGCCGTGGAGCGGCGGAAGCGGATCATGGACGCCATGTGGCGATCTCCCGAGACGGCACAACGACTGCCGGATCGTCCGACTATGGCCGACTCGACGGGAGCCGGTCGAGGCCGGAAGCAGGGGTGGGCGGGGGCAGGGCGCATCGATGCAAGATGTCGCTGTGTCGAGACGTTATAATATTTCTTGTCGACCGTGATCGCGAAATGCTTTGAGACAACGGTGAGGATATAGACTTCGATCGGTCTCAGAAGAAAAACGAAGCCGGCGCTTGAGGCCGTTGGCCGGATCGCCTAGAAGGCGGGCTCGTCACGACGGAGCATGGGAAAGGCACCATGGCGCACGATCACGGTCACGGCCATCCGCACGGGCACGGACACTCCCACGCTTCAAGCAACGAACGCGCCACGCTCATCGCGGCGTGCCTGACCGGCGGCTTCATGATCGCCGAGGCGGCCGGCGGCATCATCGCCAACTCGCTGACCCTGCTCGCCGACGCCGCCCACATGATGACGGACTCCGTCGCCCTGTTCCTGGCGTGGTGGGCTTTCCGGCAGGTGCGCAAGCCGGCCACGCCCGAACTCACCTTCGGCCATCACCGGATGCCGGTGCTGATCGCCTTCGCCAACGCGATCGTGCTGCTGCTGCTGACGGTCTGGATCTTCATCGAGGCGGTGGGGCGCATCGCCCAGCCGCAGCCGGTGGCGTCGATCCCGCTGCTCATCGTCGCCTGGCTTGGCCTGCTGGTGAACATCGCCGCCTTCCTGGTGCTGTCCAGCGGCAACCGGGAAAGCCTCAACATCCGGGCGGCGGTGCTGCACGTGCTCTCCGACCTGCTCGGGTCGGTGGCAGCCATCATCGCGGGCGGCGTGATCCTGTTCTTCGGCTGGACGATGATCGACCCGATCCTGTCCATCGTGGTGGGGCTGCTGATCCTGCGCACGACCATCCGGCTGATGCGAGAATCGGCGCACATCCTGCTGGAGGGGGCCCCGAAGGGCGTCGATCCCGCCGAGATTGCAGCGGATCTGACCACCACCGTTCCCGATGTCGACAAGATCCATCACATTCATATCTGGTCACTGTCGGAAGAACGCGCCCTGGTGACGCTCCACGCCGTGCTGACGCCAGACGGCGATGGGCCGATGGCCGCCGCCGGCATCCGCGCGCGCCTCGCGGAAAAGTTCGGGGTGGGCCATGCAACAGTGGAGCTGGAAGTGCCCGGACGGGAAACCGTGGCCGACGCCGACCCCTGCACCGACGGGGCGCCAGTGACCGGCGACCGCGCGCACGGCCACCATCACGACTGACGCCTGGGCAGACGGCGCCGCAGACGAGGCCCTTGTTCAGGCCATCGTGCCGATGCTCTTGCGGAAGCGCGACAGGGCGAGGGCGAACAGGACGGCGCCAATGACGGTCATGGCGACAAGCTGCGGCCAGACCACGCCGATGCCGGCGTCGCGGAACAGGACCGCCTGCGCCAGCATCACGAAATGGGTGTTGGGCGCTGCCAGCATCACCAGCTGAACGAGCTGGGGCATGCTCTCATACGGGGTACTCGCGCCGGAGAGCATCTGAAGCGGCAGAAGAACCAGCACGAACAGAAGCCCGAACTGGGGCATGGAGCGCGCCACCGTCCCGAGCAGGATGCCGAGCGCCGTCGTGGCGACGATGTCGAGCGCCGCGCCGCCCAGAAAGAGCGGAATCGATCCGCTGAGCGGCACCTGAAGCAGTCCGCGGACAATTACGAACAGCGTGAAGGTGGTGGCCACCAGCACGACGAGCCCCATCGCCCAGATCTTCGACGTCATGATCTCCGCCGGCGTCACCGGCATCACCAGTAGATGCTCGATGGTGCCGTGCTCGCGCTCGCGGATGAGGGCCGCGCCGGTCAGCACGATGGCGAGCAGGGTGACGTTGTTGATGAGCTCCATGACCGAGCCGAACCAAGCCTTCTCCAGCTCCGGATTGAAGCGGATGCGGCTGACCAGCTCGACCGGAATGTCGGTGCCATTGCGGTGGTGGTTCACGAACTCCGCCACCTCTTCCGTCACGATCTCGTTGATGTAGCTGGACCCGGTGAAGGCCTGGCTCATGCGCGTGGCGTCGACATTGAGCTGAATGGCGGGCTGCCGGCCGGCAAGCACGTCGCTCTGGAAGTCCGGCGGTATGTCGAGGGCGAAGGTGTCGAGGCCGGCGTCCATGCGCGCATCCATCGCGTTCTGGTCGATCAGCTTCGGCGGCACGAAGTAGGGGGGATAGAAAGCGTCGACGATCCGCTGGGACAGGGCCGACCGGTCCTCGTCGACGATGGCGATGGGGGCACGGTTGAGGCTCTCCGGCTCCGCGCTCGCGGCGGCGTAGATGGCCAGCGTAAAGGCGTAGACGATGAGGATCACCATCGTCCGGTCGCGGCCCAGCGAGCGCAGCTCCTTGATGCCGAGATGGAGCACGTTTGCGAGCCGCATGGTCAGCGCTCCTGCTTCTTCAGAAGAGCTGCCGTAATGACCAGAAGGACGGGCACGGCGATAGTGAGGGCCAGGAAGGAGGCGCCCAGGTCCGCGAAGCCGAGGGCCTTGGAGAAGGTGCCGCGCGAGATCGTCAGGAAGTAGGTCGTCGGATAGATCTCGCCGACAACGCGGCCGAAACCCTGCAGCGAGGAGACCGGGTCGATCAGGCCCGAGAAGCTGATCGCCGGCAGGGTGGTCAGGATGGCAGAGCCGAAGATTGCCGCGATCTGGCTGCGGGTGAAGGTGGAGATGACGAGGCCGATGCCCGTCGCGGCGAAGCAGTAGACGAGCGCGCCGGCGAACAGCGCCGGGATGCTGCCCTTGAGCGGGACCTCGAAAACCGTGACTGCGGCGATCACCAGGATGACGAAGCTCAGCATGGAGATCGCCACGTAGGGGATCTGCTTGCCGAGCAGGAACTCGAAGCGCGTCGTCGGGGTTACGTAGAAATTGACGATGGAGCCGAGTTCTTTCTCGCGCACCACGCTCAAGGCGGCCAGCATCGCCGGGATCATCATCAAGAGGATCGCGATCACGGCGGGGACCATGGCGACCAGGCTTTTCACGTCCGGGTTGTAGCGGAAGCGGGTCTCGACGCTGGCGGGCGCGGCGAGGGCGCCGGACTGGCCGATCTCCGCGGCCTTGCGGGTCAGCCACGTCGCGTGCATTCCACCGACATAGCTGAGTACCGTCTCCGCCCGGGTCGGCATCGCTCCGTCGATCCAGGCACCGACCTCAACCGGGCGCCCGCGGGAGAGATCCCGGGCGAAGCCGGGCGGAAGCTCGATGGCGACGGAAAGCTCGCCCTCGCGCATCCGCCGGTCGAGTTCGGCATAGCTGGTCAGCGCCGGTGTCTCGACGAAGTAGCGCGAGCCGGTGACATTCTGGGCATAGTCCCGGCTGAGGGTGGTGTCGTCACGGTCGAGCACCGCTACGGTGAGATCCTCCACGTCGAGGCTGATGCCGTAACCCATCACGAACAGCAGGATCAGGCTGCCGAGAAGGGCAAGCGTCAGGCGGACGGGATCGCGCCTGAGCTCCAAGGCTTCGCGCCGGGAATAGCTCAGCATGCGGCGGGGATCGAAGATGCGGCGCCACCCGGCTGATGCCGCCACAGGCTCGTGTGCGGCGTCTTCGAGCGCGCCGGGGGCCTCTGCCGCGGCTTCCTCGACCGCGCCCTCGGCCACCGCCTCTTCGAGATAGGCGATGAAGGCGTCCTCGAGGCTCGCCGCGCCGCGCGCTTCCACGATGGCGTCCGGAGCGTCGGACACCAGGACGCGGCCGGCGTGCATGAGCGAGATCCGGTCGCAACGCTCTGCCTCGTTCATGAAGTGGGTGGAGATGAAGATCGTCACCCGGTCGGTGCGCGAAAGGTCGGCAAGAAGCTGCCAGAAGCCGTCGCGGGCAATGGGATCCACGCCGGACGTCGGCTCGTCGAGGATCAGCATCTCCGGCTTGTGGATCATGGCGACCGCGAGCGACAGGCGCTGGCGGTGGCCCAACGGAAGCGCTTCCGGCAGGGCGTCCGACGTGTCGCCGAGGTCGAAGCGGTCGAGCATCTCCGCGACACGGCCGCCGATCTCGCGCTCCGGAACGGCGTAAAGCCTGGCGTGCAGCTCCAGGTTCTGGCGCACGGTCAGCTCGGTGTAGAGCGAGAAGGCCTGCGACATATAGCCGACGCGCCGGCGGGTCGCGAGGTTGTGCGGATCGATCTCCTGGCCGAACAGCCGCGCCCAGCCTTCGCTGGGTGGCAGCAACCCGGTCAGCATCTTCATGGTGGTGGTCTTGCCGCAGCCGTTGGAGCCGAGAAAGCCGAAGATCTCGCCGCGCTCGATGGCCAGGCTGACATGGTCGACCGCGGTGAAGGCCCCGAACCGCTTGGTGAGCCCTTCCGCTTCGATCGCGAGCCCGTCGCCGTCGTTGCGCGGAGGAATGATCACCTCGCGATGCGCCGCCTGCACCGCGTCCGGAAGGAGCGCGATAAAGGCGCGCTCCAGGGTCGGCGCACGGGTGCGCTCGAGTAGCGCGGTGGGCGTTCCGGTTGCGAGCACCCTCCCGGCGTGCATGGCGACCAGCCAGTCGAAGGTTGCCGCCTCGTCCATGTAGGCGGTGGCCACGATCACGCTCATCTCCGGCCGTTCGATCCGCAGGCGGGCGATCAGGTCCCAGAACTGGCGGCGCGACAGCGGGTCGACGCCGGTGGTCGGCTCGTCGAGGATCAAGAGGTCCGGATCGTGGATGAGGGCGCAGCACAGGCCGAGCTTCTGCTTCATGCCGCCCGACAGCTTTCCCGCCGGCCGGTCCACGAACGGGGCAAGCCCGGTCGCCCGCGTCAGGTCGGCAATGCGCCGGTCGCGCTCGGCCCGCCCGTGTCCGAACAGGCGGCCGAAAAACTCCAGGTTCTCTCGTACGGACAGCGTGGGATAGAGGTTCTTGCCGAGGCCCTGGGGCATGTAGGCGATGCGGGGCATCACCCGTTCGCGGCTCGACCGCCGGCCCATGTCGGCACCGAGCGCGATGACCTCTCCTTGCTGGATCGCGCGGGCTCCGGCGATCAGCGAGAGGAGGCTCGACTTTCCGACCCCGTCCGGCCCGATCAGGCCGACCATGAGCCCCGCCGGAACGTCGAGGCTGACCGCGTCGACGGCCAGCGTCCTGCCGTAGCGCAGGGAGACGTCGGCTAATCGCACCACGACAGACCCGCCGGAGAGCGCACCATCGTCGCGGCCACGGACGCCGCGGCCCGGTGTCGGGGCGCTCATTCCGGCAGCTTGACCTGGAGGGTGTCCGGCCACTCCGCGGCGGGATCGACCTTCACATAGGCGACGCCGGGGACGCCGGTCTTGACCATCTCCAGATACCGGTTGAGCAGGTCCGGCGCGATCTGCGCCTTCACCCGGAACATGAGCTTCAGGCGTTCCTCGGCCGTCTCCACCGTCTTGGGCGTGAACTGGGCGACGTCGGCGACGAAGGAGATGCGGGCCGGCACGACATAGCCGGGGGCCGCATCGAAGATCAGCCGCGCCTCCGAGCCGAGGGCCAGCCGCCCGGCGTCCTCGGTGGGCAGGAAGAAGGTCATGTAGACGTCGGTCAGGTCGACCATGTTGACCACGGTGCCGCCGGCGGCGATCACCTCGCCGGGCTGGGCGACCCGGTACTGGATGCGGCCCGAGCGTGGCGCGCGAAGCGTCGAATCGGCGATTTCCGCGTTGACGCGCTCGATCTGGGCGTTGATGGCCTCGACAGCGGCTTCCGCCGACACTGCCTGCGACCGTGCCTGGGAGATCGCGGCATCGGACGCCGCCACCTGGGCGCGGGCGGCGGCGAGGGCAGCCTTGGCGCCCTCGTAGACGGCGAGATCATCATCCAGAGCCTGCTGCGAGGTGGTGCCCCGTTCAGTCAGGCGCCGGGTCCGGTCGTGGCGCTTCTGCGCGGCGTCGCGCTCGGCCTCGCGCTGGGCAACAACCGCGATGGCGGCTTCCTTCTCGGCGGTGCGTTGCTTGACCAGTTCCTTGGCCGTGTCGATGCCGATGGTTGCCCTGCGCAACTCCGCCTGCGCCTCGCGAAGCTCCGCGCGGAGGGTGGAAATGTCCATTCGGGCCACGAGGCGACCTTCGCGGACAAAGTCACCTTCATCGACGACGATGCGATCGATCCGTCCGGCCACCTTGCTGGCGATGTCGACGGAGACGGCCTCGATGCGCCCGTTGCTCGCGGCAATGCCCGGCGGCAGGGGATCGGGGCGCACCGACTGCCAGGCGAGATAGGCTGCAACCGCGAGGGCCGCGACGAGGGTGATGCGGATGGACCAGATGCGCACGGGATGCGGCATGGGCGGTTGAGGTCCTTCGCTGCGAGCACGAAGCCTTGCGGCCCGCCTGGCTGGCAGGCGCCGCCCATGGCTCCGTTCGGCTCACTCTGGTCGGCTGCCGGCGGTGCCGCCTTGCGCCTGATCAAAGGGGCGGCGGGGGGCGTCTCGGGGCGGTCGCCGATGTGCCCGGAAAGCGGCAGCCGCGCACCAAATGATCATTTTCACTGCAAATTCGTGTCGGATTTCGCCCCTAGGCCTCGCCTTACCGAAACGCATTCGGATCATTGACGAATTCTCTGGAGGTTTTCATGAAAGCTTTGCTCGCGTCCGCTGCCGCCCTCGCGATGTCGACGTCGGTCGTTTTCGCCCAGACGGCCACGCAGCAGGGTGAAGCGCAGCGCCAGGTGCCGACCTGCCAGGAGGCTCTGCCGCAGATCGCCAACCTGATCGGCCAGGCCGATACGGCCGGTCTCGACACCGCGACGGCCAAGTCGCACCTGAACGAGGCCCGCGAGGCCAAGAGCTCCGGCCAGGAGCAGCAGTGCCTCGAATCGCTGGTCATGGCGCAGAACGATGTGCTGCAGCGCGCCCAGGCGCAGGGTCAGCAGCGCTCCACCAACTGAGCACCGCAACCGATCGGCAATCGACCGGCGCGGCCACAGTGGTCGTGCCGGCCGCCTTCAACTCCGCGAACACGCTGCCTGTAACCCGATCTCCGAGAGCCCGCATGGGAGGAGACCGGTTTCAACGGTTCTCCCTCGCTCTCCGCTGCCCCTTGCAGTCATTCCCATCTCTGCCGCATTGAGTTGCGATGGTTTCTCCCGTCCTGACGGGCATGGGCTGCCGGCTTCCCCCCGGTGGCCGTGGTGGGGAGCGGCGCTGGGCGCCACGAAGGCGACGGAGGATCGATGACAGTGCGGCGAAGACCCCCTTCCGGCAAACCAGGCCGGATGGACGGCCCCTCGCGGAGACGCGTCGGGGCGTGGCGCGGGGGCAAGCGATGAGCGCATCCGCAACCGGTCTCCTGCGCGGCCGAAAGCTGTTCCTTCTCTTGCTCCTGCTTGTGGTGGGCGCCGGAGCTGCGCTCTGGGAAGCGCGCGACATGGCGCCGACCTGCAGCCTTGCCGACCGGCTTGGTGGGGCGAGTGGCTGCGCCGCCTCCTACACGCTTGTCGACCTGGAAGCCCTGCCCGAAACCACCATGGCCGGGCCGCCCGATGGCGGTCTCGCCATCGTCGGCACGCAGGCGGACGCGCAGGGGCGCGCGGTCTTCGTGCGCTTCGACGGCTGGACCGGGCAGCAAGTGGCCCGCCGTGTCCTGCCGATGGATCCGGCGCCCGACCGGATGCGAGCGAACGCCGATGGAGCGGAGATCGCCCTCTTCTGTCCGGCAGGCATCGCCTGCGCACAGGACGGAGCGCACGGCCTCATCATCCGTGCCGCGGACGGCGCCACGCTCCGGCCCATCGCGCCGGCCGATGTCGACCGCTTCCGCTTCGACGGTGAGCCGGCGGCCGGCGAGGCCGGGTTCGCAGCCGTCGCGGTGCCCGGCACGGCGCTTGTTGCCGAAGCCGATCCCGAGTCTGGCACAGTCATCGTGCGTGACACCGGCGGGGCCGGCGCCGTGATCCGGTTCAACCCGGCAAACCAGTTTCCCCTCGACGAGCAGTCCTTTGCGCTGGCGCCCTCGCCAAGCGGGCGCTTCGTGGCTGCGGTTTACGCCGATCCGCCGGCGGAGCTGGGCACGGGCGCCCTTATTTTGATCTGGGATGTCGCGACGCGCCGGATCGTCGCCGAGATCGCCACAGATCCCGGCCACCGGATCGAGCCAAAGATCGTCTGGTCGCGGGATGAACAGGCCGTTTTCCTGGCCCGAAATGCACCGGACGAGGCCGGAATCGTCATTGAACGCTTCATGCTGCCCGAGCGCGATCGGGCAACGATCCCGCGACCCTAGGTCAGGGAAGCGAGTCCATGCCGCAACCGGGGCGGCCGAAGCGGACCGGTCTCTAACGGCCCGTCAGCACGGACACGATCAGCACGGCGAGCATCCACCAGGTGCCGGAAGCAAAGGGCAGGGCGAGCCCCAGCGGCAGGAACGGCCGCATCGCGGGAGACCGCAGGCCCTTGCGGGCGAAGTAGAAGGCCGCGGCGACGAACACCGGATAGAGCAGCGTGCTCGCCAGAAGGTAGGCCTGGATCGTCTCGGGGAAGACGCCGGGCTCGCGGGCTGCAACCTGCATGGAGAAGGGCCACCACACGAGGAGCGCGCAGTGAACGATCATCGCGCCCCGGAAGAGGCGCCGGCGTTTGCGGTCCGGGTCATTTGGGTGCAAGGCGCCCGGGCGTGGCTGCCCGGTCGCAGGTTCGGTCATTCGCAGGGGCCGACGATACGGTCGATGCGCAGCCTAGGAATGCCGGTCTTCTCGTCGGGGCCGAAGTCGCCCTCGACGATCAGACATTCGTCGGCGTTCCACGCCTCCTGCACGGCCTTGCGGTGATCCGACGGTCCGCGGAGGTTCGGCAGGCCGACGGTGCCGTCATGGTCGGCGAAATGGAGCGCCTTGCGGATCTCGGCGAGCGAGCCCTTCGGGATTTCAGCGATCCAGATGCCGCGCACCGGGCACGGTGCCTTGGCGCATTCGACGCCGGTGGCGCCCACCGCATAAAGGGTGGTGCCCGATCCGGCTTCGGTCGGTTCCTGGGACTGGAGCGGCTGCGGCATCGCGAACGCAAGCACGGCAACCACTGCGCTTGCCCATGCGCCGGCCCGTCCCGCCATTCTGTCGCCAAGCCTCGTCCAGTTCATCGTCCGCATCCCTCAGCCGTTCGTCAGCGACGGGAACCTACGTCGGGCGCGGGGCGGGCGGCAAGACGGAACTGGCGCAATTCGTGCGGTTTTCTGAGCCGGAAGCGCCCGAATCGGCATCAATCGCAGGCGAAAATGTCCTCCAGGGCGCCTTCCGCCCCTTCCAGGGCGAAGGCCATGTTGGCGCCCGTCTCGTCGAAGACGATCTCGTCGCCGATCTGCATGGCATCGACGAGCGTCTCCATCTGGGAGGCCGTCCAGTCGTCCGAGGGTTCCCATTCGGCGCGCGGCGTGTCTGCGTCCCTGACGAACACAACGGGCACCAGGAAGACCTGACCGTCCACCACGATCTCGATTTCGCGGATGCCGTCCTCGATCGAGCCGGCGTCCCGGGGAAGGTCGACGCGCATGAAAGGGCCGCGGCGGATGTCGGGGTTGGCCTCGGCTGCTGAAGGGTCGCCGCACTGGAAGCGGATTTCGGCGCCGGCATCGTTGCGAGCGCTGGCAGTGGTCACGCCGGCCTCCTGGCTGCGCTCCCAGCCGGCAGCCGCCGCAGGCAGGGTCATAACCATCGTTCCGGCGAGGGCGAGGCTCACGGCCGATGCTGCGCGAGAGGGAAAAGTGCGTTCGGGCATTCGAACCTCCGGCTGGGGTTGCAGAACGGTCTGCGGGTCGCATGGCGTTGCTGCAAAACGCTCCTCGGGCCTTCGGGTTCGCCTTTCCTCGGCTGGCGCATGGGGAGATTTCGTGGCGGCAAGCGGGCGGCGGTGAGACAGCGCCGCCCGCTGCCGGTCGATCAGGCCTTGCCGCGCGCGGTGGCCAGGATGGCGGTCGCCTCCGCGCCGCAACTGTCCCCGGCCCAGGCCACGAACTGGTCGGGCCGCACCAGCACCAGCCTGGCGGCATAGCGCTCCAGCGCATCGCCGCCGCTGTCGCGGACGATGGTCAGCGGTGCGCCGGCATCCTTCGCGGCGGTCATAAAGGCGGTCACATCGGCTTCGTCCGCGCCGAGCGCCAGCAAGGTGAAGCCGCTCCCGAGCGCCCCGATGGCATTCTGTCCCGAGGCGAGGGACGCCGGCGCCAGATGGTGCCCCGGTCGTGCGGTGAAGGTGTGCTGGCCCACGGCGCTGGTATCGTCATCGCCTGCGCCGCGCACCACCGGCGAGGCACCATAGTGGGGCTCGAACGCCGCGACCTCGCCCTTGGCGCCGGAGCCGCGCTCGGCCCACTCCCGCTCGAAGGCCTCGCGATCCACCGCCGGATCGTAGGTTTCCAGGAACTCCCGGTCGGTGTAGATCGCCTTCTCGATGAAATCGCCGGCGGTGGAGGCGAAAACCGGTTGGCGCTCCGCGTCATAGGAGTCCAGCAGGGCCTCGCCGCCCCAGCCTTCCAGCCGGGCCGCCAGCTTCCAGCCGAGATTGCGCGCGTCCTCGAGGCCGGAGTTCACGCCGTAGCCGCCATAGGGCGGGTGGCTGTGTGCGGCGTCGCCGGCAATGAAGATGCGGCCGTTGCGATACCGGTCTGCGATGGCGAAACGCAGGTCCCAGAAGCCGATATGGTCGAGTTCCACGGCGAACTCGGCGCCGGCGGCCTCGTGCAGGTAGGCGACGAAGTCGAAATTGTCCTTCGTCGTGTCGGCGGGCACGGGGGCGTGGAAGAACCAGGTGGTGCCGAGGTCCACCCGGCCGAAGAACAGCCAGTAGCCCTTCTGGTGGGGATGCAGCACGTTGTAGAAGGACTTGCCGGGGTAGCGCTCCAGAAGCTCGTGGAGCTCGGTGGAGCGGAACACCAAGAGCACCATCAGCCGGTCGTGATCGGTGCGCGTCTGGGTCAGTCCGCCCTTGTCGCGCAGTATCGACCGCGATCCGTCGCAGCCGACCGCGTAACGCGCGCGGACCGTCCGGCGGCCCTCGCCCTTGCGCTCGGCGATCGCCAGTTCCACACCGTCTGCGTCCTGGCTGACGTCTTCGACCTGCCAGCCGTAGAGCACCTCGACAGAGGGCAGCTCCGCCACGCGCGTGCGCATCACGGCCTCGGTCTGGTACTGCGGCAGCCGCTCGTTGTCGGCGGCATAGTAGGGCCGTACCAGTTCGCGCTGCAGCCAGTCGTGGGTGTAGTCGGAGAGCAGCGTGCGGTAGGTGGTCAGCCCGCCGATGCCGTAGTCGGAGCGGACGGTCCGGGCGTTGCGCACCGCCTCCTCGATCCCCCAGGCCTGGAAGTGCTCCATCGTCCGCTGGGTGAGGTTCTGCCCTTTCGGCACCGGCTGAAGCTCTGGATAGCGCTCCACCACGATAACGGAAATCCCGCGCTGGCCGAGCTCGATGGCGAGCCCCATCCCGACCGGGCCGCCGCCGGAAATGATGACGTCGGCGTCAAATGCCTGTCCGTTCACGCCGGTACCTCCAGGCCGAGGAGTGCCACGGCGTTGTCCTGATAGATCTTCCGTTTCAGCGCTTCGTCCTCGAGGCTGTCGATGATCCGGATCGTCTCGCGGATGTAGGTCGGTCCGCCCTCCGGATCGAACGGGGCGTCGGACGCGAACAGCACGTGCTCCTCGCCGAAGAACTCCGCCGCGTGCTCGATGGCCTTCTTGGAGCCGAACGTGGCGGTGTCGGCGTAGAAGTCGCGGAAATAATCGAGATGCGGCCGCTTAAGCCCCTTGAGGGTGGCGCCCAGGTCGCGGTCGGTCGTGCGCTTGCCCATCTGGTCCCACCCCGGCCCGACGCGGCCCTCGAAGAAGGGCACCATGCCGCCGGCGTGGTGGGTGATGATCTTAAGGCCCGGGCAGCGGTCGAACAGGCCGGAAAAGACCATGCGGGCCATGGCGGCGCTGGTCTCGTAAGGCCAGCCGAAGGTCCACCAGATTTCGTACTCCGAGCGGTCCTCGGTGAGGTAGTCCGGGAAATTCTGCGCCCGCAGCGGGTGCATCCAAACCGGTTTTCCGACCTCGGCCATGTAGGCGAAGAAGGGCTCGAATTCGGGCCTGTCGAGCGGCATCCCGTTGACGTTGGTGTAGATCTGCATGCCGACGGCGCCGAGCTCCTCCACCGCCCGGCGGCACTCCGCGACGCAGGCGTCACCGCTGGTCAGCGAAGCGGTGCCGATGAAGCCGGGGAAGCGGTCGGGATGCTCCTGGCAGAGCTCGGCCATGGAATCGGAGCCGATCTTGGTGAGCTCCAGCGCCTTCGCGGGATCGGCGATCGCCTCCGGAGCGGGCGCGGCCAGGGAGAGGATCTGGCGGTAGTCCTCGCCGAACATGTCCATCACCTCGAACCGGCGGTCGAGGTTGGTCATCATCGGCACCCGTCCCGAGCGGGCGGTGATCGCCTGCATCTCGCCCGTTGCGGCGATCAGGGCATCGAAGTAGGGCTTCGGCCAGATGTGATTGAAGACGTCGATCTTCTGCACGACGAAGGTCCTTTCATTCACTCAGATCAGTCTTGTTCGGTCCGTCACTCGGCTGCTTCGAGCCGGCGGCGGGAGGCGAGGCGATCGCCGATGCGGGCCGCCGAGGCCATGACCTCCCGGGCGATGGCAGCCGGATCCAGCCGGGCGAACTCGCGCTCGGCCATTGTCAGGCAGAGGCTGCCGACCGGGACCGGTCCCGCCCCGAAGATTGGCGCGGCGGTGCCGACGACGCCGGGCTGCACCTCGCCGCGCGAGGCGATGTAGCCATCGCGCCGCACCTGCCGGTACCGGCTGAGGATCGCGTCGGGATCGCTGCCGAAGCCGATGTCGCGGTAGTCGTCGAGGCGGGCCTCCACCAGCGGCAGGAGCTGGCGGCGCGGCATGTAGGCGACGATGGCGTGCGATGTGGCACCGCGGCCCACCGGCATCGGCTTGCCACGGGGAAAGCGGGACACGACGTCGGCGGCGGAACTGGCCGAGGTGATGCAGAGAACCCGGTCGCGGTACCAGCGCGAAACGAAGGCGGTGCCGGGATAGCGGGCGGCCACCGCCTCGATCTCCTCTTCGGAATCCGGCACCAGCGGATCGGCCCGCCTGAGCAGATAGTCGAGCTCCACCACCCGCGGTCCGACCGTGTAGGTGGCCTGGTCGACGCTCGCCACCAGGCCGGCGCCCTTCAGCATCTTCAGGTAGCGGTAGAGCGTTGGCCGGCTGGTGCCGAGCTGCACGGCAAGCTCCGCCGGGGTCCATTCCGGCCGGGCCTCGTCGAAGAGGCCGAGGATGGCCAGCATCCGCTCCAGGCTGCTGCTATCGCTCACTTTGCCGCCCCGGATGCGCCGCGCCGCGGGGCGCCGTAAAGCGTGTAGAGCATGACGGCCAAGCCGCCGGCGACCCCGGCCATGTCGGTGTAGAGCGCGCCGTCGAAGGCCCCGGCCGGCACCAGAGCCATCAGCCCGAACAGGGCGAACAGCCCCCGCATGACCGGCGACAGCCGGGCCATGAAGTAGCCGGCCAGCGCCGCCGACACGAGCCATACGCCGAGCGCCGCCGTGACGATGGCCAGTGCCACCTGGGCCGGGTTGCCGATCAGGATCAGCGCGGGCGAGAAGACGAACAGGAACGGCACCACGTAGGCCGCCCAGCCGAATTTTACCGCTGCCATGCCCGTCTTCATCGGATCGGCCTGCGCGATCGAGGCAGCCGCGAAGGCGGCCAGCGCGATCGGCGGGGTGATCATCGACATCATGCCGAAGTAGAGGACGAACATGTGCGCCGCGACCGGCTCGATGCCCACCTCCACCAGCGCCGGGGCGACGAGCGCGGCCAGCAGCACGTAGACCCCGAGCGTCGGCAGCCCCATGCCCAGCACGATGCAGATGAGGGCCGACAGGACGAGCAGCAGGATCGCGCTGCCGCCGCCGATCTGGACCAGCGCGTAGGTGAGGTTGAAGGAGAGCCCGGAGATGTTGAGGACGCCGATGACGATGCCGGCGGCCGCAGAGATCACGATGATCTCCACGACGCCTTCGCCGGTGGTCACCAAGGCCCGGGCAATGGCTCCGATCCCGGCCCGCGTGCCGTCGTAGCCGAAGACGAGCGCCGTGATGACGACGGCGGCCGAGGCCAGGATCGCCGCGCGCTCCGGCTGCCAGTTCATGCCGAACAGCGCGTAGATCAGAAGCGCGAAGGCGAGAACGAAGTGGAGCCCGCCGAGCACCGTGCGCTTCTTCGGCATTTCGTCTTCGGGGGCCGCGGCGATGCCGAGGCGCGCGGCCTCCAGGTCGGCCTGGACGAACAGGGCGCCGTAGTAGAGCAGCGCCGGGATCAGCGCCGCCAGGACGATGTCGGAATAGGGAAGCTGCAGGAACTCCGCCATCAGGAAGGCGGCGGCGCCCATCACAGGCGGCATCAGCTGGCCGCCGGTGGAGGCGACCGATTCGATGGCAGCGGCCTTGTGGCTCGGATAGCCGCTGCGCTTGATCATCGGGATGGTGACGACGCCGGTCGCAACGACATTGGCCACCGCCGCCCCGGAGATCGATCCGAACAGGGCGGAGGCGGCCACCGCGATCTTCATCGGGCCGCCGCGCAGCCGCCCCATGGAAAGAAGCGCGCCGTCGGTGAAGAAGCGCGAGCCGCCGGTCACGTTGAGCAGGCTGCCGAAGAAGATGAAGGCAACCACCACGGTTGCGGCCACCGAGATCGGGATGCCCAGGATGCCGTTCACGTCATAGGCCATGTAGCCGGAGAGCTTCTGCCAGTCGGAGGCGCGGCCCGCGAGCCGGCCCGGCATGGCATCGCCCCACATGGCATAGGCCAGGAAGACGACGATGATGATGACCAGCGCCCAGCCGGTGGTGCGGCGCACGGCCTCCAGCGCGAGGAGAATGAGGATCACGCCCGGCACATAGGCTTCGGGCGGGCGAAAGAAGATCTGGTTGACCACCTGCGGGTAGACGACGGCGACGTAGAGGCTCGCTCCGAGCCCGAGCAGGGCGGCGAGCGCGTCGTACCAGGGAAGCTTGCCGGTGCGGCGGTCACGTCCGGCGGTGGTGAGCACAAAGGCGAGCGCCAGCGCGATGCCGAGCACGATGGCCAGGAACTGCTGGGGGTAGAAGGACGTGCCGAGCATGCGCGGCACGCCGAGCGACCAGGCGCCGGCAACGAGCGTGATGGCGGCGGCGAGGGTCGTGGCGAGGGGGCGCCAGACGGAAAAAGGGAGCCCGAATCCGGGCTCCCGAGCAAGAGATGCGGTCATCCGGGTCTACTCTTTCCAGAGCCCGGCTTCCTTGTAGAACTTGATCGCTCCGGGATGATACTGGCCCGGGGCGACGTCGCCGACCATGTGCGTGGCCGGATCGAACTTCTTGAAGGGCGGGAAGCTGGAGGCCAGCAGCTCCTGGTTCTCGTAGACCGCCTTGGTCATCGCGTAGACGACGTCATCGGACACCGACGCATTGGTGAACATCGTCTGCGGGTATTCCCAGTAGGTCCCCGTCTCCAGAACGCCAGGATAGGCGGGACCCGGCTCGATCGTGACGACGCTGGCGGTCTTCCAGTGCTCACGAAGCGCGGCCAGGGCTTCCGGCGTGTCCGGCACCGTCAGGGCGCGCAGACCGCCCACCGATGCATCCGCCTCGCGCACCTTGCCGGCGCCATGCGAGAAGATGAAGCCGACTGAATCGCCGGCCATGAAGGCGTCCGCGCCGCCGACCACGCTGGGCACCTGCACCGGCTGCATGTCATCTCGCGTCATTCCCGCCGTGGCGTACATGGCGTCGAGGTGCGGGAGGATGGTGTTCTGGGCGGTGTAGCCGTCCACCATCGGCTTGCCCTTGAGGTCGGCGATCGTCTTGATATCGGAATCCTTGCGGACGAAGATCGCTTCCTGAAGCGGCATCAGAAGCGCGACCACGCGCAGTTCCGGGTTGGCCCGTCCGTTGAACCACTCCAAGCCCTCGTAGGCGTAGAGGAATTCCTCCAGGTTGGAGACGCCGAACTCCATCTCGTTGGCGTTCACCAGCGGCAGATACTGGTTCGGGCTGGTGGCCGGCTGGATGGTGGTGTTCAGCCCGCTTTCGTTGGCGGCCTTCGCCACTGCCGAGCCGATGCCGTGATAGAGCGAGCCCGGATTGGACGTCGCCATGCCGACGGTCTGAGCGCTTGCCGCGCCTGCGACTGTCAGTCCCGCCGCAAGGATTGCGGGCGCAATGAGCCTGTTGATCATCTGGTCAGTTTCCTCCCGTTGGTGCCGGTCGTTGCCGGCGGAGCCGTGTGTTCGGCCAGCGTCACTTTATTACAAAGTGAGAATTCTGCCGATACCTTATCAAGCGCGGCGCCGTTGTCATCTCCGTTTTTGACGGCGTTCACGAACATCCCGCCGGCTGGCGGGGAGGCGTTCGACGGGGGCGGCGCTGTCCGCTAGGCTCGTCCCGACCCGACAACCGCCACCAGAGTTTCCTGGAGTTTCGTCATGTGCCGAGACTGCGCTCACACGATTCACCGCACCCGCAACCACTATGGCTGGGACCGGTCGATCGAGCCGGTGGCGCGCATCGCGCCGGGAGAGACGGTGGCCTTCGAGTGCATCGATGCCTCCGACGGGCAGATCACGAAGGCCAGCACCGTTGCCGATCTCGGGCGGATGGACGACGGCCGGGTGAACCCGGTGAATGGCCCGGTGTATGTGGAAGGCGCGGAACCCGGCGACGCGCTGAAGATCACCATCGATGGATTTGATCCGTCCGGCTTCGGCTGGACAGCCAACATTCCAGGCTTCGGTCTTCTCGCCGACCAGTTCCCCGATCCCGCGCTGCACCTGTGGTCCTATGATCGCGAAATCCGCCAGCCGGCGGCCTTCGGGGCTGTCGGCAAGGTTCCGCTGAAGCCCTTCGCGGGCACCATCGGTTGCTCTCCCGCGGCGCCGGGCCCTCATTCCGTCATCCCGCCACGTCGAGTCGGCGGCAATCTCGACGTGCGGGATCTGTCGGCGGGGACGGTTCTCTATCTCCCGGTCGAGGTGGACGGGGCGCTTCTGTCCGTGGGCGACACCCATGCCGCGCAGGGCGATGGCGAGGTCTGCGGCACCGCGATCGAAAGCCCGATGGACGTGGCGCTTACCATCGACCTGGTGAAGGACGCCCGTCTCGCCATGCCGCGCTTCACGACGGCTGGACCGGTGACCCGCCACCTCGACGCCAAGGGTTACGAAGTCACCACCGGCATAGGCCCCGACCTGATGGAGGGTGCGCGGGCGGCGGTGTCCGGGATGATCGATCTGCTGTCTGCGGAGACCGGCATGGACCCGGTCGATGCCTACATGCTGGCGTCGGTCTGCGGCGACCTTCGGATTTCCGAGATCGTCGACGCGCCGAACTGGGTGGTGTCGTTCCATTTCCCGCGGGTGGTGTTGGGATAGCAAAGCCAGGAAAAGTGGGAACCGGTTTTCCGTCCGGCTTTGCGTTGAAGAGATGCCCCTCACGCCGAGTTCGCTTGCGCTCACCGGCTCCGGGA
>NZ_KB894570.1 GCF_000374525.1 Amorphus coralli DSM 19760 | reverse complement strand
AAAGCCAGGAAAAGTGCTCTTGCGGTTTTCCGTCCGGCTTTGCGATCAAAAAGAATCCCCCTCGCGCCGAGTTCGGTTCGCTCACCGGCTCCGGGTGGGCGGCCTGCCGGCCGGCCCGCGGTCGTCCGCTGGTGGCTCTGATCCGCCAACTCGGCAGCCCCGTTCGGCCGGAAAGGCTTGCCACGCGGCGCGTCACGCCGTATATCGCGCGCATTCCACACGCGGGGATCTCCGAAGGGCGCCGGTATCGGCGTCACGAGGATCCGGTGTCGCACGGCAAGATCCGCCGGCGGCATTCCCCGCGGAGGCTCAACCGGATCAAGTAGGAGAGGCAAGCCATGGCTTTGCCCAGTTTCACTATGCGCCAGCTCCTGGAAGCGGGCGTGCACTTCGGTCATCAGACCCACCGCTGGAACCCGAAGATGGGTCAGTTCATCTTCGGCGACCGCAACAACATTCACATCATCGATCTGGCGCAGACCGTGCCGATGCTGGACCAGGCCCTGAAGGCCGTGTCCGACACCGTCGCCGGCGGCGGCCGCGTGCTGATGGTCGGCACCAAGCGGGCCGCGCAGGAAGCCGTTGCTGAATCCGCGCGCCGTTCGGCCCAGTATTACGTCAATGCCCGCTGGCTGGGCGGCATGCTGACGAACTGGAAGACCATCTCGGTTTCGATCCAGCGTCTGCGCAAGCTGGAAGACATCATCGCCAACGATCCCCAGGGCCTCACCAAGAAGGAGCGGCTCTTCATGGATCGCGAGCGTGAGAAGCTCGAGCGCAACCTGGGCGGCATCAAGGACATGGGCGGCGTGCCCGACCTGGTCTTCGTGATCGACACCAACCGCGAGCAGATCGCGGTGCAGGAAGCACGTCGTCTCGGCATCCCGGTGGCGGCCATCGTCGATTCCAACTGCGATCCCGACGGCATCACCTACCCGGTCCCGGGCAACGATGACGCCGCCCGCGCCGTGTCGCTCTATTGCGACCTGATCGCCCGCGCCGCCATCGACGGCCTCTCCCGTGCCCAGGGCTCGCTCGGTACCGATCTCGGCGCCGACGACGCTCCGTACGAGGAGACCAGCCTCGAGACCCCGGCCGACACCGGTCCTGAGGAAGTTGCGCTTGGCGAAGTGGCCGAGCCGGTCCCGGCCGAGCCCGCTTCCGAGCCGGTGACCACCGAGGGTGAAGCCGAGGCGGCTGCGGAAAAGCAGTAAGCCGCAAGGCTGGGCCCGGCGTCCTGTCCGGGCCCGCGCTGCCGCGCGGCGCGATGGGTGCGATCGGTTCTCGACTTCCGGGCTCCGATCGCCCATGAAGAGCGCGCCCGCAAGCGCCGGATCCGTCCGGTTCAGGCAGGTCTCCGGACGCCCGGCGGCCCTGCCGGTCTGCGGCAGCAGCGACCACAGATCTCCCCGACGCCGGGTCCCGTGCGGGCCCGGGGTCGTCGAAACGATTGATCCTTAAATTTTGAGCGGATCTCGGCGGGCATCCGGGTTCCACCGTAAACCGTCCGCTCAGCAACTCAGGCGAGGACAGTGATGAGCATTTCGGCTCAGCAGGTCAAAGAGCTCCGCGAAAAAACCGGCGCCGGCATGATGGACTGCAAGAAGGCGCTGACCGAGACCGACGGCGACATGGAAGCCGCCATCGACTGGCTGCGCAAGAAGGGCCTGTCCAAGGCCGCCAAGAAGGCCGACCGCGTTGCTGCGGAAGGCCTGATCGGCGTGGCTCAGGGCGACGGCTCCGCGGCTCTGGTCGAGGTCAACTCCGAGACCGACTTCGTGGCGCGCAACGAGGCCTTCCAGGGTCTGGTCCGCACCATCGCCAAGGAAGCGCTCGCCAGCGCCGGCGATCGTGACGCGCTGCTGGCCGCGGACTTCCCTGGCACGGGCCGTTCGGTCAACGACGAGATCACCGAGGCGATCGCCACCATCGGCGAGAACATGGCTCTGCGTCGCGTCGCCGTGCTGTCGGTGTCGCCGGGCGTCGTTGCGACCTACGTGCACAACGCCGTGGCCGACGGTCTCGGCAAGCTCGGCGTGCTGGTCGCGCTTGAGTCCGAGGGCAAGGCCGACGTGCTCAACGAGCTGGGCCGCAAGATCGCCATGCACGTCGCCGCCGTGAACCCGCTGGCGGTCACGCCGGACGAGGTCGATCCGGCGGTCGTGGAGCGTGAGCGCACCGTCTATGCCGACCAGGCGCGCCAGTCCGGCAAGCCGGAGAACATCATCGAGAAGATGGTCGAGGGCCGCCTGCGTAAGTTCTACGAGGAAGTCGCGCTTCTGAAGCAGGTCTTCGTCGTGGACCCGGACAAGACCGTGGAGCAGGCCGTCGAGGCCACCGCGGCCGAGGCCGGCGCCCCGATTAAGGTGGTCGCCATCGTCCGCTTCGCCCTCGGCGAAGGGATCGAGAAGGAAGAATCGGACTTCGCGGCCGAAGTGGCCGCGGCGGCCGGAAGCTGATCCGAGACAAGCGCCCGGGACATCGTCCCGGGCGTTTTCTTTTGGGCGACACCCTGGCGCAAGCCAGGCCGGCGACAGTCGCTCTCGTCCCGGTCCGACAAGCGGGCGGGGACTTTGCGAAGCGCATCCGGACCTTCTTCAACGGGAGCTTGCCCGTTGGAAAAACACCGGAAAGGGGCCTGCGTCCGTTTCCCTCCGGCCGCAAGATGCTCTACAGAGTCCGACCGATCCAGATTTCAGACCGCCGATCGGCCCTGTCCGCGCGCGGTTCCTCAGACAGGGTGAGCCCATGTCCTCCGACCTCCGCTGGCGCCGCGTTCTCCTCAAGCTTTCCGGTGAGGCGCTGACCGGTTCGGAAGGCTTCGGCATCGCCCCTTCCGTGGTCGCCCGCATCGCCGACGAGATTGGCGAGGTTGTCGCGCTCGGTGGCCAGGTCGGCGTCGTTGTCGGCGGCGGCAACTTCGTTCGCGGTGCCCAGATCTCGGCGACCGGGATCGACCGGGTGAGCGGCGATCACATGGGCATGCTGGCAACCGTCATGAACGCGCTGGCGCTCAACGCGGCGCTCTCGGCGCGCGGCGTGCCGGCCCGGGTCATGTCGGCGCTGCCGGTCCCGACGGTCTGCGAAACCTTCACCCAGCGTGTCGCGCTCGCCCATTTCCAGGCTGGCCGCGTCGTGCTGTTCGCCGGCGGCACCGGCAACCCGTTCTTCACCACCGATACGGGTGCGGTGCTGCGCGCAACCGAGATGGGTTGCGACGTGGTGATGAAGGGGACCCAGGTTGACGGCGTCTACAGCGCCGATCCGAAGACCGATCCCACCGCCACCCGCTACGAGCAGCTCACCCACCAGGAAGTTCTGGCCCGCGGCCTTTCGGTGATGGACGCAACCGCCATCGCCCTTGCTCGCGACAACCGGATTCCGGTAAGCGTCTTCTCCATCGGAGAGCCCGGCGCCTTCGTGTCCGTCGCTCGTGGGGGCGGTCGGTCGACGCTCGTGACCGTGGAGGGCGGGGCCGATCGCTGACGCCTCGCGTGTCGGCATCCAACCCGGAAAGAGGAAAACATGGCTGATACCGCGTTCGACATCGACGATCTGAAGCGCCGGATGCAGGGCGCGATCGGCGTGCTGAAGCAGGATCTGGCTGGCCTGCGCACCGGACGCGCCTCGAGCAGCATGCTGGATCCCGTCACCGTGGAGATCTACGGCAGCCACATGCCGCTCAACCAGTGCGCCACCATCCAGGTGCCGGAGGCGCGCATGATCACCGTGCAGGTCTGGGACCGCTCCGCTGTTCAGGCTGTCGAGCGGGCGATCCGCGATTCCTCGCTCGGCCTCAACCCTGTGGTTGAAGGCCAGCTGATGCGCATTCCGATCCCGGAGCTGAACGCCGAGCGCCGCCAGGAGCTTGTTAAGGTTGCTCACAAATACGCCGAAAACGCCAAGGTTGCGGTGCGCCACGTGCGCCGAGACGGCATGGAAGAGATCAAGCTCCTGGAGAAGGAGGGCGAGATCGGCCAGGATGACAGCCGCAACCTGTCCGAGCGGGTCCAGAAACTGACCGACGAGATGGTCTCGGAGATCGACAGCATCCTGGCCAACAAGGAACAGGAAATCACGCAGGTGTAAGGCGCGTGCCGCCGTACCCGACAGCGAGGCTGAATTGATGTCCGCCGCAGGAGGAGTGCCAGCGCGTCCGCTTCCGTCAGCCGATGACCCGCGCATCCCGACCCACATTGGCATCATCATGGATGGCAACGGGCGGTGGGCGCAGTCCAGGGGGCTGCCGCGGGCGGCCGGTCATCGCAAGGGCGTCGAGGCACTCCGGCGCACGGTGCGGCACGCCGGCGAACTCGGCGTCGGCTATCTCACCATCTTCAGCTTCTCCTCGGAAAACTGGTCGCGGCCGGCGCAGGAGATCGCCAGCCTGATGAGCCTTCTGCGTCGCTTCATCCAGCAGGACCTGAAGGAACTCGCCCAGGCGAACGTGCGGGTGATTCCCATCGGCCGCCGGGACGATCTGGCGGACGATATCCGGGCGCTGCTGGTGGAGGCGGAGGAAACGACCCGCGCCAACACCGGCCTCACGCTGCTCGTCGCTTTCAACTATGGCGGCCGTGACGAGATCGCGAGAGCCTGCCGCAAGCTGGCGGAGCGGGTGAGGGCCGGTGAGCTGGACCCCGCAGCCATCGATGAGACCCTGCTCGCCTGCGAACTGGACACCGCCGGCATTCCCGACCCCGACCTGATCATCCGCACGAGCGGCGAGAACCGGTTGTCGAATTTCACCATGTGGCAGGCCGCCTACTCGGAATTCGTCTTCGTGCCGCAGCACTGGCCCGACTTCGACGAGGCGTCGCTCGAAGCGGCCATTCGCGAATTCTGCAACCGCGACCGTCGGTTCGGGGGCCTCGCCGCCGGCATGACCGGCGGGTGAGGTGACTGCCCCGGTGGCAAACGATCCCGCAACCCCTTCGCGCCGAAACGCGGACCTGACCCAGCGCACCCTGTCGGCGATCGTCCTCGGTCCGGCGGCGCTGGTGCTCGCCTGGATCGGCGGCGTCACCTTCCTGCTCGGGGTCTCCGCGCTCGGCATCGTCGTCATGGTGGAATGGTTCCGCATGGTGGACGTGCCGGTGCGAACTGCTGCCTTCGTCGTCTCCGTTGCCGGCGTCGTCGGCGCCAATCTCGCCACCCTGGTGGCGGGGCCGGAGACCGGCCTCGGCGTGCTGCTGGGGGCGGTGATCGTGGCAGCGCTGACCGTCAACACCGCGGCGGGAACACGGTCGCCGGTGCGCGGTGCCCGTGCCTGGATCGCCGCCGGGCTCCTTTATGTCGGGTTGGGAACGCTCGCCTTCGTGCTGCTGCGCGCCGAGCGCTACGGGCTCACCGCGGTGGTCGTGGTGTTCCTGGTGGCTTGGTCGACCGACGTCTTTGCCTACTTCGTCGGCCGCACCGTCGGCGGTCCGAAGCTGTGGCCGCTCGTCTCCCCCAAAAAGACCTGGTCGGGCACGATCGGCGGGCTGGTTGCCGGTGCGGCGGCCGGTGCGGCGGCGCTCGCCTGGCTCGGCGATCCGGTCACCGCCGCTGCCATCGCCGTTGCGCTGCTCCTCGCCGTGGTCGCCGTGCTCGGCGATCTCCTGGAATCGGCGGCCAAGCGGCGCTTCGGCATCAAGGATTCCAGCAAGCTCATTCCCGGCCACGGCGGCCTGATGGATCGGGTCGACGGCCTTCTCGCCGCCGGCATGGTGGCCGTGATCATCGGCCTCCTGTGGGCCGAGGGGGGCGATATCGCCGGCGGGCTGCTCGCCGCCATGGGGAGCCTCGGCTGATGTCGGACCGTCCGCTGCGCGTCATCGTTCTGGGAGCCACCGGCTCCATCGGCCTCGCCACCCTCGACCTGATCGGCCGGGCGCCCGACCGGTTCGAAGTGGTCGGGCTCGCTGCCAACCGCAACGCCGCCGCGCTGGCCGAGCTGGCGCGCCTGCACAAGGCGCCGCGTGCCGTGGTGGCCGATCCGGCCGCCGGGACCGCGCTGGCCGAGGCGCTGTCGGGCACCGGCATCGAGGCGGCGGCAGGCGAGGCGGCGCTCGTCGATCTCGCCGTCGTGCCCGCCGATATCGTCGTCGCGGCGATCTCCGGCGCCGCCGGCCTGGCACCGACGGTGGCCGCCATCCGGACCGGCACCCGGGTCGCCATCGCCAACAAGGAGTGTCTCGTCACCGCCGGCACGCTGGTCATGGGCGAGGCGGAGCGGGCAGGGGCCACCATCCTGCCGGTGGATTCCGAGCACAACGCCATCTTCCAGGTCTTCGAGGATCACGCCGCCTCCGCCGTCGAGGAGGTCGTCCTGACGGCCTCGGGCGGACCGTTCCGGACCTGGGCGAAGGCCAACATGGCCGCCGTCGCGCCGGAACAGGCGCTGAAGCACCCGAACTGGTCGATGGGCGCCAAGATCACCATCGATTCCGCCACCATGATGAACAAGGGGCTGGAGCTCATCGAGGCCTTCCACCTCTTCCCCATCGGCCCCGACCAGCTGTCCGTGGTGGTGCATCCCCAATCCATCGTGCACGGCCTGGTGCGCTATTCCGACGGCTCGTGCCTGGCTCAGCTCGGCATGCCCGACATGCGCACCCCGATCGCCAACTGCCTCAACTGGCCGTCGCGCGCGGGTTCGCCGGTGGAGACGCTCGACCTGGCGCGCATCGGCACGCTGACCTTCGAGCCACCCGACACGGACCGCTTCGAATGCCTTGCGCTGGCCTTCGCGGCGCTGCGGCGCGGCAACGGGGCGCCGACGCTTCTCAACGCCGCCAACGAGGTGGCCGTCGCCGCCTTCCTGGAGCGGCGCATCGGATTTCTCGACATCCCTGCGACAGTTGACCGGGTTCTCGATCGGGCCGAGCGTGACCATATGGTCGTGGAGCCGGGCAGCCTCGACGATGTCGCGGCGCTCGACGCATACGGCCGGCGGGCCGGCTCGGAGGAAATCGAGGCGCGGGCGCGGCTGCGCGCCTGAGGGCGTGCGCCGGGCACTCACGCGAACGCGACTTGGGCGGCGGCCCGCAGCGCCTATCTGTTTCGTCGGCGTCGGGCCGGACCGGCGCACACCACAAGGAATGCAGGACGATGGACTTCATCAGCGGTCTCGGCGGAACGGCGCTCTCCTATATCCTGCCGTTCCTGTTCGTCCTGACCATCGTCGTCTTCTTCCACGAGCTCGGCCATTTTCTCGTGGCGCGCTGGTGCGGCGTGGCGGTGCAGACGTTCTCCGTCGGATTCGGCCCGGAGCTCTTCGGCCGGACCGACCGACACGGCACGCGCTGGCGGGTGGCGGCGGTGCCGCTCGGCGGCTACGTCAAGTTCGCCGGTGACGAGAATGCCGCCAGCGTCCCCGACCACGAGGCCATCGCCCACATGACGCCGGAGGAACGCGCCTCGAGCTTCTTCCTGAAGCCCGTCTGGCAGCGCGCCGCCGTCGTGGCCGCGGGCCCAATCGCCAATTTCATCCTCGCGGTGGTCATCTTCACCGTCCTGTTCGTCTCGTTCGGCCGGCCGATGACCGCGGCCCAGGTCGATGCCGTGCAGCCGGATTCGCCGGCCGCCGCCGCGGGCTTCGAGCCCGGGGACGTGATCGTTGCCATCGACGGGCGCGAGATCGAGGCCTTCTCCGACGTACAGCGCGTCGTGAGCGGCAGCGGCGAGCGGCCGCTCGTGTTCACCGTCGATCGGGGAGGGGAGGCGGTCGAACTCACCGCCATCCCGGAATTCCGGGAAATGGAGGACGGCTTCGGCAACACCCAGCGCGTCGGCGTCCTCGGCATCAGCCGCGCCACCAGCGCCGACGCCATCTCGACGAAGACCTATTCGTTGCCGGAGGCCGTCTCCGCGGGTGTGCAGGAATCCTGGTTCATCGTGGCGCGCACAGGTGCCTACGTCGGCGGTATCGTGACGGGCCGGGAATCGGCCGACCAGCTCGGCGGCCCCATCCGTGTCGCGCAGGTCTCCGGCCAGGTCGCCACGCTCGGCCTGGTGGCACTCTTCAACCTCGCGGCAATCCTTTCGGTCTCCATCGGCCTGATCAATCTCCTGCCGATTCCCATGCTCGATGGCGGCCATCTGGTCTTCTACGGGATAGAGGCGGCACGTGGCCGGCCGCTGTCGGAGCGGTCGCAGGACATCGGCTTCCGGGTCGGACTGGCGCTGGTCCTGATGTTGATGATCTTCGCGACCTTCAACGACATCCGCCAGATCGCGGGGTCCTGAAGCGCTTCCAGGAAAAGTGGGCACCGGTTTTCCGTCCGGAAGCGCGTGAGGTAAGCGCCGCTTCCAGGAAAAGTGGGCACCGGTTTTCCGCCTAGAAGCGCGCCGGGAAGAGCCGCTTCCAGGAAAAGTGGGCACCGGTTTTCCGTCCGGAAGCGCGTGAGGGAAGAGCTGCTTCCAGGAAAAGTGGGCACCGGTTTTCCGCTGAGGACCTCCGCCGGAAGGCACGTCCGCAGGTCCGGGCGCTGATTCTACCGCCTGGGCGTGTGCCTCTGCATCGTTTGCGTCTTTTGGGGCAAGTCCGACGGCGCAGAATTCCGTCTTAAGCTTAAAAATCCGCTAACGGCGTCCGCCTTCCGGGGCCGCCGGTGTCATCCGTGGCCGCGTTGCTGGCGGATTCGACACTCTCCGCCAGCTTGCGTGGGGCTTGCGAAATCCCGGAAACCGGGGCCAGACTGCCTCAAGTCTTAACGAGCGTGGCGAACGCGCCACGGTCCCTTCCAAATCGTCGGAGCCGCGTCCGGCGTCGGGTTGCTTCGGCCCCAAAAGCCTGCAATACCAACGGCAATCGCTATTTTTGTTGCGCGTAGGCACGCCGCTGCCAGGCGGCGGAAGATGCGGAGCACCAGAGGGCAAATCCCCCGCAATGCACGCTTGTTCCGACTTGATCCGTAAGTTCGCACTCGTTCTCGCCGTCGCCCTTGTGGGCGCGATCGCGGTCCCTGCGACCGCTATCGTGGCTTCCCAGACCGCGGAGGCGGCCGTCGTCCGGTCGATCTCCGTCGATGGGAACACCCGCGTCGACGCCGAAACGGTGCGCGCGTACCTCACCATCAAGCCCGGCCAGAGTTTCGGTCCCGGTGACATCGACGAGTCGATCGCGACACTGTTCGCCACCGGCCTGTTCGCGGATGTCCAAATCGTCCAGCGCGGCTCCACCCTGGTGGTCACGGTTCAGGAGAACCCGATCATCAACCGGGTGAACTTCGAGGGGAACCGCGGCCTGTCGGACGAGACGCTGGAAGGCGTGGTCCAGTCGAAGCCGCGTTCGGTGCTGACCCGCGCCCGCGTGCAGAGTGACGTCGAGCGCATCCTCGAGACCTACCGCCGTCGCGGCAACTACGAAGCCAGCGTGACGCCGCAGATGATCGATCTGCAGCAGAACCGCGTCGACCTGGTCTTCGAGGTGGACGAGGGCGGCAAGACGCAGGTCGCGCGAATCACCTTCATCGGCAACAAGTCGTTCAGCGACGGTCGCCTGCGCGACGTCATCCAGACCCGTCAGTCCGGCTTCCTCGGCTGGCTGCGCACCACCGACACCTACGATCCCGACCGCTTCGCGGCCGACCAGGAACTCATCCGCCGCTTCTACTACAACCACGGCTACGCCGATTTCCGGATCGTCTCCGCTGTGGCCGACTTCGATCGCGAGCGGAACACCTTCTTCATCACCTACACGCTGGACGAGGGCCCGAAGTACAAGTTCGGCGAGATCGAGGTGGACACCACCCTGAACGATCTCGACCCCGAACAGCTGCGTGGCACGCTCGAGACCCGCAGCGGCCGGACCTATTCCTCCGAGCTGGTCGAGAAGTCGATCGAGAACCTCACGATCGAGGCTTCCAAGCGCGGCTACGCCTTTGCTCAGGTCCGCCCCCGTGGTGCCCGCGACTTCGAAACCAACACCATCTCGATCGACTACCAGATCGACGAGGGGCCGCGCGCTTACGTCGAGCGGATCAACATCTACGGCAACACCTCGACCCGCGACTACGTCATCCGGCGTGAGTTCGACCTGGTCGAAGGCGACGCCTACAACCGGGTGCTCGTCGACCGCGCCGAACGCCGCCTGAATGATCTCGGCTTCTTCGAGACCGTCCGCATCACCTCGGAGCAGGGCTCGGCCCCCGACCGCGTGATCGTGAACGTCTACGTGGAAGAGAAGCCCACCGGTAAGGTCTCCTTCGGTGTCGGCTACTCGACCTCCGACGGCGTCATCGGCGACGTGTCCATCGAGGAGCGCAACTTCCTCGGTCGCGGCCAGTACGTGAAGGCGCTGGTCGGTGGTGGCGAGAACACGACCAACGTCGAGTTCTCCTTCACCGAGCCGTTCTTCCTGGGTCGCCGCATCTCGGCCGGCTTCGATGTCTACAACCGCACGAGCGATGCCGACTCCACCCAGTCTTACGACCAGGTGCTGACGGGTGGTGCGATCCGCTTCGGCTTCCCGCTGAACGACGAGACGACGCTGCAGCCGTTCTACCGGATCTACAACCGCGACGTCGACATCCCGGACTTCACGACCGAGGCGAACTGCTTCCAGAACCAGACCACAATCTCGGATGCGGTCTGTCAGACGCAGGGCACCACCCTCACGTCGCTGGTCGGGGCGTCGCTGATCTACAACTCGCTCGACAACACGATCTTCCCGCGTGACGGCATCTACGCCAAGTTCACCCAGGAGATCGCCGGCCTGGGTGGTGACACCCACTTCTCGCGGACCAGCGCCGAGGCGCGCCTCTACCACGAGATCGTTCCGGCCTGGGGCGTGGTTGGCTTCCTCAAGGCGCAGGGTGGCGTCATCCAGTCGCTGAAGGACGGCCTGTACCTGCAGGACCAGTACTTCATCGGCGGCTCGGTGATCCGCGGCTTCGAGACCTCCGGTATCGGTCCGCGCGACGCTTCCACGGGTGATGCGCTCGGTGGCCGCTACTACATCGCCGGTACGGCGGAGGCGACCTTCCCGCTGCCGCTCATTCCGGAAGAGATCGGCTTCTCCGGTGCCGTGTTCTCCGATGCCGGCTCGCTCTGGAGCGCGGATCCGGATGCGCTCCCGCCCGGCACGACCGTCGAATCGGACGATTTCGAGCTCCGCTGGACGGCCGGCTTCGGTATCCTCTGGGAATCGCCGCTCGGTCCGCTGCGCGCCGATTTCGCCTGGCCGATCGTGAAGAACGAAGCCGACGAGACCCAGGTCTTCCGCATCGGCGGTGGCACCACCTTCTAGCCACCATCCGACTTACGGGGCTGGCTTGATCGACCTGCATTCTGCCGAATGCGGGTCGATCGACGTTTGGAGCCGGCGTCGCCCGCCGGGCCGTGCGCGGTTGCCGCACCGGTTCGGGGCGGCGGGCGCGCCTCCCCTTTGTGTCGCGGCGTGACGTGCTATAGGGATCGCGCCGCCTGAATCCAGCCCCCGGCGGAGCGGAGACGCCACGTCCATGTCAGAACCGGTTTTCTTTTCCGAGCCCAAGCCGCTGTCGCTTGCGGACCTGTCCGAACTGACCGGGGCGAAGCCGCCCGAACGCACGGCCGAGCGCTCGATCCGCGGTGTGGCCTCGCTTGATGCCGCCGGTCCGGACGATGTCTCTTTTGTCGAACACAAGAAATACTGGCCGGCGCTCAAGGCGAGCCGGGCCGGCGTGATCCTCTGCCGGGACGCCGATCTGCCCTACATCCCTGACACTGCCGTGCCGCTTGTGGCAGCCGCCCCCTACCGGTCATTCGCGCAGGTGGGGGCCCGGCTGTTCCCCGAGGCTGTGTCTGCGCCGGCCTGGACGGCGGACGGCATCTCGCCGGCTGCCCATGTCGATGCCTCCGCGCGGATCGAGGACGGTGTCACGATCGAGGCGGGCGCGGTGGTCGGGCCGGGCGTCGAGGTCGGAAGCGGGACCTGCATCGGCCCGAACGCCGTGGTCGGGCCAACGTGCCGGATCGGACGCGATTGCCGGATCGGTGCCGGGGCGTCGGTCCAGCATTCGCTGATCGGCAACCGCGTGATCGTGCATCCGGGCGTTCGCCTCGGCCAGGACGGCTTTGGCTACAACATGGGGCCGAAGCACGTGAAGATCCCGCAGCTCGGCCGTCTGATCGTTCAGGACGACGTGGAGATCGGTGCGAACACGACGATTGATCGGGGATCGTTACGCGACACGACCATCGGCGAGGGCACCAAAATAGACAACCTCGTGCAGATTGGGCACAACGTGGTGGTCGGCCGCCATTGCGTGATCGTTGCCCAGGTCGGAATCTCGGGCAGCGCCGAGCTCGGCGACTATGTCGTGCTCGGTGGCCGCGTCGCGGTCGGCGAGCACATCAAGATCGGCTCGGGTGCGATGATCGGCGGTACGAGCGCGGTCAACGACGACGTGCCGGCCGGCGAGCGCTGGATCGGCAGCCCGGCGCGTCCGGTGCGGGAGTGGATGCGCTCTCACAGGGCACTGGTCGCGCTTGCCAACGAGAAGCGCCCCGGTACAGGAAAGAGCGCGGATGATGGATGATCGAGTCGGAGGAGATTCGGGGATGACGGCAACGGGTGAGGGCGGCACGCTCGAAGCGGCGGACATCATGCGCGTGCTCTCGCTGCTGCCGCACCGTTATCCGTTTCTCATGGTCGACCGCATCGTCGACATGAACGGTGACCAGTTCGGCATTGGCATCAAGAACGTCACCTACAACGAGCCGCACTTCCAGGGGCATTTCCCCGGTCAGCCGGTGATGCCGGGCGTGCTGATCGTCGAGGGAATGGCCCAGACGGCGGGCAGCCTCTGCGTGGCCTCGCGTGGCGACAGGAAGCCGAAGGTCGTCTACTTCATGACCATCGACAAGGCGAAGTTCCGCAAGCCCGTCGTGCCCGGCGACGTGCTGGAATACCACGTCACCAAGATCAAGAACCGGCAGAACATCTGGAAGTTCTCCGGCGTGGCCAAGGTCGGCGACACCAAGGTTGCCGAGGCCGAGATCTCGGCGATGATCATAGACGAGTAGAGTTCATGGCGAGCATCCACCCGACCGCCATCGTTGCCGACGGCGCGGTGATCGGCAACGACGTGACCATCGGCCCCTATTGCGTCGTCGGGCCTGAGGTCGTCCTGGCGGACGGCGTCTGGGTCGCCTCGCACGTCGTCCTGGAGGGGCATACGGAGATCGGTTCGGGCACCCGGATCTACCCGTTCGCGAGCCTCGGCACCCCGCCCCAGGACCTGTCCTACAAGGGCGAGCCGAACCGGATCGTCATCGGCAGCAACGTCATCATCCGCGAGCACGTGACCATCAATCCGGGCACGGCCAAGGGCCACCTCCTGACCACGGTCGGTGATGGCTGCTACCTGATGGTCGCCTGCCACGTGGCCCATGACTGCCAGGTGGGCGACCACGTCATCCTGTCCAACAACGTCATGCTCGGCGGCCACGTGAAGGTCGGCGACCACGTCATCATGGGCGGCGGTGCCGCGGTGCATCAGTTCGTGCGCATCGGCAACCATGCCTTCGTGTCCGGCGTCACCGGCGTCGGCGAGGACGTGATCCCCTTCGGCAACGTGTTCGGCAACCGCGCCAAGCTCGTCGGCCTTAACCTTGTCGGCCTCAAGCGCCGGGGCTTCGACCGCGAGCAGATCCACACGCTCCGCAAGGCCTACCGCTACCTGTTCTCCAACGAGGGCACCCTCAAGGAGCGGCTCGAGGACGTCACCAACATGTTCGGCGGCGAGCCGCTGGTCGAACTGATCCTCGACTTCATCCGCGCCGGCGGCGAACGGGCGGTGTGCACGCCATGGGGTCAGGGGCAGAATTGAGCGTGGGCGCGGCCGCCGGAGAGGGGGCTGCGACCGGGTCCGGACCCGTTGGCGTCATCGCCGGTGGCGGCATGCTGCCGCTGGAGGTCGCCGAGGCGATCGAGGCGGCGGGCGGCCGGGTGGTGGTCGCCGGCATCGACGGCGAGGCCGATCTCGTCCTGCGCCGTCCCGATGCGCGCTCCTTCCGCTGGGGCCAGATCGGCGGCGCCATCGACCTCATGGCGTCCCGCGGCGTTCACGATCTCGTCTTCGTCGGCACCATCACCCGGCGTCCCGATTTCCGCTCGCTCAGGCTGGACGCCGGCACGCTGCGGCGATTGCCCAGGATCCTGCAGGCGCTGGTGGGCGGCGATGACGGTGTCGTCCGCAAGGTTCTCAAGCTCATCGAGGCGGAGGGATTTCACGTGCGCGGTATCGGCGAAGTCGCCCCGGCGCTGCTGGCTGCCGAAGGCCCTCTCGGGCGCCTTGGGGCCGATGACGATCAGATCGAGGACGCCCGCTTCGCCATGGCCGCGCTTGCCGCGCTCGGCCCCTACGATGTCGGCCAGGCGGCTGTGGTGATGCAGCGCCGGATCGTTGCTCTGGAGGCCGCCGAGGGCACCGACCGCATGCTCGCCCGCGTCGCCGAGCTCCGCCAGCTCGGCCGGGTCTCCACGAAGGGCGGCGGCGTGCTGGTGAAGCGGGCCAAGCCGGGCCAGGACCTGCGCACTGAGCTTCCCACCATCGGCCCCGCCACGGTGGCCGCGGCGGCCGCCGCGAAGCTCGCCGGCATCGTGATCGAGGCGGGCCGGACCATCATCGCCGACCGCCAGGAAACCATCGCCCAGGCCGACCGGGCCGGGCTGTTTCTGGTCGGGTTGCCGGGTGAGGGGGATGCGGCGTGAGCCAGGCGTCCGGTTCCGCTGACACAGGCGAGCCTCCGCTGCGCGTCTTCGTCGTCGCCGGCGAGGCCAGCGGCGATCATCTCGGCGGCGCGCTGATGGCCTCCCTGAAGGCTGCCACGGGCGGCCGCGTGACCTTTGCCGGCGTCGGTGGCGAGACCATGCAGGCGGAAGGGCTGGAGCCGCTCTTTCCCTTCTCCGACATCACGGTGATGGGCGTCGACGCCATCATCCGCCGGCTGCCGCAGCTCCTCTCCCGCATCAACCAGACCGCCGACGCCGTCGTGGCGATGCGGCCGGACGCCTTCGTCATCATCGATGCGCCGGACTTCACCCATCGCGTCGCCCGCAAGGTGCGCAAACGCGACCCCACCATCCCCATCGTCGACTATGTGAGCCCGACGGTCTGGATCTGGCGGCCCGGCCGGGCACGCGCCATGGCCGCCTATGTCGACCGGCTGATGGCCGTGCTGCCCTTCGAGCCGGAGGTGCACCAGCGCCTCGGCGGTCCGCCGACCACCTATGTCGGTCACCCCTTGCTGGAGACGCTGGCGCCGATCCTGCCGGATCGCGACCGACCGCTGGACCCGGCCGGCCCGCCGACGCTTCTCATCCTGCCGGGAAGCCGCTCCTCCGAGATCGAGGCGCTGCTGCCGGTCTTCGGCGAGACGCTCGCCGCCATCGCCGCCCGCGTGCCCGACGTGCGCGCCGTGCTGCCCGCCGTCTCGCATCTCGCCGGGCGCATCGAGGCGGAGGTGGCGACGTGGCCGGTGAAGCCGGAGATCGTCCACGGCCGCGCGGCGAAGCTGCAGACGTTCGGCGAGGCCCGCGCCGCGCTCGCCGCGTCGGGCACCGTCACCCTCGAACTCGCCGTCGCCGGCGTGCCCATGGCCGTTGCCTACAAGCTCGATGCCGTTGCCCGGGCGCTGCGCGTGGTCAACCGGGTCGTGCGTTTCGTCAACTACACCACCATGGTCCTGCCCAACATCGTGCTCGGCGAGAGGGCCATTCCGGACTTCCTGGAGGAGGATGTGACGCCGGAGCGGCTGTCCGCAGCCATCGTCCCGCTTCTCTCCGACACGCCCGAGCGCCACCGCCAGGTCGACGCCTTCCGCCGGCTCGACGCGCTGATGGCGCTTCCCGGGGGCGCGAAACCCTCGGAAATGGCGGCGCAAACGGTAATCGATACGGCGCGCGCCGGCCGGCCGCTCCTGGCGAACCCCCGCATTTGACCTGAAGCCTCGGGGCCGGCGCTGCGGTCCCGTTCGGTCCCGCATCGACCCCCCAACGAAAAAGGCCCGCGGAGGTCGCTCTCCGCGGGCCTTGTCGTGTTGTGCAGTCCGGCCGGGACTAGCTGCGCCGGCTGATCGGCACGTAGTCGCGGTGGTCGGCGCCGGTGTAGAGCTGGCGCGGACGGCCGATCTTCTGGTGCGGATCCTCGACCATTTCCTTCCACTGGGCGATCCAGCCGACCGTGCGGGCCAGCGCGAACAGCACCGTGAACATGGTGGTCGGGAAGCCCAGGGCGCGAAGCGTGATGCCCGAGTAGAAGTCGATGTTCGGGTACAGCTTCTTCTCGACGAAGTAGTCGTCGTGCAGCGCGATCTTCTCGAGCTCCATGGCGACGTCGAGCGCCGGATCGTCCTTGATGCCCAGCTCCGCGAGGACCTCGTGGCAGGTCTTCTGCATGATCTTCGCGCGCGGGTCGTAGTTCTTGTAGACCCGGTGGCCGAAGCCCATCAGGCGGAACGGATCGTTCTTGTCCTTCGCCCGCTCGACGAATTCCGGGATCCGGTCGACCGAGCCGATCTCGTGCAGCATGTTCAGCGCCGCCTCGTTGGCGCCGCCGTGGGCGGGGCCCCAGAGGCAGGCGATGCCGGCCGCGATGCAGGCGAACGGGTTGGCGCCCGACGAACCGGCGAGGCGGACGGTCGAAGTCGACGCGTTCTGCTCGTGGTCGGCGTGCAGGATGAAGATCCGATCCATTGCGCGCGACAGGACCGGGTTGAACTTGTAGTCCTCGCAGGGGACGCCGAAGCACATCTGCAGGAAGTTCGCAGAATAGTCGAGGTCGTTGCGCGGATACATGAACGGCTGGCCGATGGAGTATTTGTAGGCCATGGCCGCGATGGTCGGCATCTTCGCGATCATGCGAAGGCTGGCGATCATGCGCTGCTGCGGGTCGGTGATGTCGGTGCTGTCGTGATAGAACGCGGCAAGCGCGCCCACGACACCGACCATGACCGCCATCGGATGAGCATCACGGCGGAAGCCGGTGAAGAACCGGTTCATCTGCTCGTGGATCATCGTGTGGTAGGTGACGCGCTGAACGAAGTCGTTCTTCTCCGCGGTCGTCGGCAGCTCGCCGTACAGCAGGAGATAGCACGTCTCGAGGAAGTCGCCGTGCTCGGCGAGCTGATCGATGGGGTATCCGCGGTAAAGGAGGACGCCCTCGTCACCGTCGATGAAGGTGATCTTCGATTCACAGGCGGCGGTGGAGGTGAACCCCGGATCGTAGGTGAACCGGCCGGTCTGCTTGTAGAGCGACCCGATGTCCACGACATCCGGTCCGACCGAACCGGAGTGAATCGGGAAATCCCAGCTCTCCTCGCCGATCGTCAGTTTCGCGTTAGTCCCATCTGCCATAAGCACACCCCAATCTTGGCAAGATCGCAGGCGGATCGATCCGTGCGCGAGAGGCACCGATCGTCCATTCACCGCACGCTGACGGCGCCTTGCGATGGGTGGATTGTCGACGCTTGCCTATCCCATTTGGGGGTATGCCGCAAGCTTGGCCGCCCCAGTCTCGCCACATGAGAAAGGCTCCAGGCGGTGTTTCGCCAGCCTGGTCCGGCACCGTTGCGCGCGCGATGCCTGCATCGTGCGGCTGTCGCGCGCGAGCCCGCGCGGCCAGTCTCCTGGTCTGCCCGGTCACCATGGGCCCGACCCACGCCGTGGCCTGCCCGATGCAAGGGTTCGGGAATCGCCTCCTTTCTCGGGGGCTCGCAGGTCTCCCGGCTTGCAATCGCCGCGCGACCGGCTCACGAAAGATGCGGGGGTCGACGGGCGCGCCGGTGCGTGCGCTGGCGTTGGGGGGACTGATGCCGACAAGCAACGAATTCCGCCTGGTGAATTCCGCCGCCGCGTCGATGCGGCCGCGCAGGGCGGCGAGGCGCCCGGGCTGGGCCGTGATGGCGCTCGCCGGGCTCGCTGCGGGGCCGGCTCTCGCCGCAGACCTTCCGGCCGAGCCCGTCGCCGTCGACTATGTGCGGGTCTGCGGCGCCGCCGGCGAGGGCTACTATTACGTGCCGGGCACCGAGACCTGCATTCGCATGGCGGGCGAGGTCAAGCTGGACTATTTCGTCAACTCGTCGAGCGGCGACCGCACGGGCCATTGGCGGGACGACGACACGAGCGACTTCCGCGTCGAGGGCCGGATTCTGGCCTATTCGTTCACCGATACGGATTTCGGTGCCCTCACCACGATGATGGAGCTCTACTGGACCAAGGACGTCGACGACAACTACACGCCCACCGTCGATCACGCCTTCATCCAGTGGGGCGGTTTCACCTTCGGCCGCACCGAATCCTTCCATGATGCCGCCAACTACGTGACATGGGCCGAGATCTACACGCCGGCGATGTCGGACACGAAGATCAACCTCGCCGCCTACACGGCGACGCTGGCCGACGGTCTCAGCGCCACGGTGTCGATCGAGGACAGCACCGAGCGCCGGCTCGGTATCGCGCTCTACGCGCCGCCTGGTTCCGCCGCTTCGCCGGACATCTATCCAGACGCCATCGGCCTCGACGGCGGCGGCTACGGGGGCAGCAAGTGGCCGGATGCCGTCGTGCGCGTCATGACGGAAGGGGCCTGGGGAAGCGCCCAGGTCAGCGGTGCGCTGCACCAGGTCTACGCCGCCTACAACGGGGGCGGCGTGACCCCGTCCGGCGCGCTCGCCTGGGCCGCCAGCGGTGCCTTCACCGTCAATCTGCCGCACGGCGTCACGCTGGTCGGCACGGGCACCTACACCCGGGGCGCGCCGGCCTATGCCCATTCCAGCTGGTACGATTTCAGCGACACCGGCGCGCTCGCCTACGATGCGGCCTTCGATCCGGGGTCGGGCGATCTCGACCTCACGACCGCCTATTCGCTGTCGTTCGGCACCGCGTTCGATGTCGGCGCGGCGCAGCTGGCCATCCAGGCGGGCTGGTCGCGGTTCGAGGATGACACGGTCAGCCGGGTGACGGCCGGCGCCATAAATGCCGACTTCAGCCAGATCGACGTCCAGGCTCAGATCGGGTTCGAGCCGGTGAAGGATCTGATCATCGGCCTCGGTACCGAGTTCCAGTATCTCGACCACGATGACGCGGCCATCGGCCAGAACCAGCGCATGTCCACCTACCTGCACGTCGACCGGGTGTTCTGACGGTCGCGGACCGAGGGGCGCAAAGGGAGCGCCTTGCGCCGGACGGGCTCAGCCCTCGAACAGGGCGAACTGGGTGTCGTGCAGGCGTCGGTAGAGGCCGCCGGCCGCGACAAGGTCGCCGTGACGGCCTTCCTCCGCGATCCCGTCGCTCGTCACCACCACGATCCGGTCGGCGTGGCGGATGGTGGCCAGACGGTGCGCGATCATCAGCGTCGTCCGGCCGACCGAAAGGGCGGCGAGCGAGGCCTGGATCTCGCGCTCGGTTTCCGTGTCCAGCGCCGAGGTGGCCTCGTCGAGGATCAGGATGGGCGGATCTTTCAGGAAGATGCGGGCAATCGCCAGCCGCTGCTTCTGGCCGCCGGAGAGCTTCACGCCGCGCTCGCCGATGACCGTATCCAGCCCGTCGGGGAGGCTGTCGACGAGGCTGTCCAGCCGGGCGCTGGTAACGGCGCGGCGGATGTCCTCGTCCGAGGCGCCGAGGCGGCCGTAGGCGATGTTCTGGCGGATGGTGCCGGCGAACAGGAACACGTCCTGCTGGACGATGCCGATGTGGGCGCGCAGCGAACCGAGCTTCAGGTCCCGGATGTCGGTGCCGTCGACGGTGATGCAGCCGGCCGTCGGCTCGTAGAAGCGTGGCAGCAGCGAGCAGATGGTGGTCTTGCCGGCGCCTGACGGACCGACGAAGGCGATCGTCTCGCCCGCCCGGATGGTCAGGTCGATGCCGGTGAGCACCGGTTTGCCGGTGGCGTAGGAAAAGCCGATGTTCTCGTAGCGGATCTCGCCGAACCGGTCCGGCATGTCGATGGCGCCTGGCCGGTCGACGATGTCCGGCTCGGTGTTCAGGAGATCCAGATAGGAGCGGAAACCGGCGATGCCCTTCGGGTAGACCTCGATGACGGCGTTGATCTTCTCGATCGGGCGGAAGAACACCGTCACCAGAAGCAGGAAGCCGATGAAGCCGCCGTTGGTGAGGTCGCCGTTGATGACCAGCCACGTCCCGACGATCATGACCACCACCTGGGTGAAGCGCATGCCCAGGTAGCTCATGGCGATGGAGGCGGCCATCATCTTGTAGGCCGCGAGCTTGGTCTCCCGGTAGCGATCGTTGTCCTCGGCGAACAGGGCGCGCTCGTGGTCCTCGTTGGCGAAGGCCTGCACCACCCGCATGCCGCCGACATTCTCCTCCAGGCGGGCGTTGAAGGCGCCGACGCGGCGGAACAGCGTATGGAAGTTGCGGGTCATCCGGCCGCCATAGTGGCTGGTGAGCCAGGCGACCAGCGGCACGATGGCGCCGGTGATCAGGGCCAGCTGAACGTTCACCGTCAGCATCAGGATGAAGGCGCCGATGAACGTCATCACCGCGATGAAGACGTCCTCCGGCCCATGGTGCGCGACCTCGCCGACTTCCTCGAGATTCTTGGTGACCTTGCCCACCAGGTGGCCGGTCTTCTGGTTGTCGTAGAAGGAGAAGGAGAGCTTCTGCAGATGGTCGAAGCTCTTCCGGCGCATGTCCGTCTCGATGTTGATGCCCAGCATGTGGCCCCAGTAGGTGACCACCGACATCAGCCCCGCGTTGGCGATGTAGACGACGAGCAGGCCCAGCGCGGCAAGCACGATGATGCCCCAGTCACCGGCCGGCAGCAGCCGGTCGATGAACACCTTCACGGCCATCGGGAAGCCGAGCTCGAGCAGCCCCGAGAGCACCGCGCACGAGAAGTCGAGAATGAACAGGCCCCGGTAGGGGGCGTAATAGGAAAAGAACTGCCTGATCAGTCCCATCGTCCGTCCGTCCGGGGAAGGGGCGCGGGTACGCGCCGGAGCGGCCGGCGACGCGCGAGGGCTTGCGGGTCGCCAGGGCCGGTCCTGTTGTCGCGCGCCGGCGCCGGGAACTCAATCGGCGAGGGTCGTCGTCGCTCCGATCCGCCAGTAGGCGACGGACACACGCTCGGTGCGGGCGAAGCCGCGCTCCTTGTCCAGGAAACGGCGGATCTTGCGTGCCGTCGCCTGCTCGCAGGCGCACCAGACCTGGGTGTGCTTCGGCAGCGCATCCCAGTCGAGGCCGCGAATGGCGGTTTCCAGAAGGTCCGTGCTGCCGGCCGGGGCTCCGTCGCGCGACAGCCACTCGAGATCGACGCCGGCGGGCACCGTCAGCCTGTGCGCCTCCGCCTCGGCCGCGTCGGCCACCTCGAGGCGGACGCTGGCCCGCTGGCCCTCGGGCAGCATCTCCAGCATGCGGGCGATGGCCGGAAGGGCCGTCTCGTCTCCGGCCAGAACCATGTGGTCGGCGGCGGGCGGCATGCCGCCGCCGCCGGGGCCCAGGATTCCGACGACGGAGCCGGGCTCGGCGGACGTCGCCCAGTCGGAGCCCGGCGCGCCGTCGTGCACGACCACGTCCAGTGCGATCTCGCCACGGGCCAGGTCGACACTGCGCACGGTGTAGACGCGGGCCAGGAGCTCGTCCTCGCCCTTGGGCCACATGGTGCGGCCGTCCGGTGCCGCCCACGGCCACACCGGCCGGCGGCCCCTTGGCGGCACCAGCACGCGGATATGGAAGCTTTCCGCGTCGTAGAAGGCGGCGTCGCCCTTCAGGATCACGCGCTGCATGCGCGGCGTGAGCGGCTGCGAGCCCAGCACCATCATCTCGCGGAAATAGGGGATGGTGGAGCCGGTCTCTCCGTCACCCGTCCAGGTGAAGGCCAGCGTCTCTCCGTCACTGAAGGAATGCAGGTGCTCCGAGATCACCGACTTCATCACGAAGAGATGGCTGACCGAGGAGCTTTCGACCTGAAACGAGAGACCGGCATCGTCGGCCGCCACGGTGGCGCTGCCGTAGAAGGAGGTCACCCGGGCCGTCTCGCCCTCGTGCGCGACCTCCGCGTGCTCCTTCAGGTGGTCGCAGAGGCGGACCATCATGGCCGGCGGGTCGGGAAGCGGAACGTGGGTGGATGAGACGAGAAGGGCGCCTTCGGACATGGACGTTTCCGACGTTCGAGGAAGAGCGCGGGCGTCTGCGGGCCGTGGCACAGGCGGGCTCCCCGGGGCATCGGGAGCCGGTCCGCCGCCGCGCTCGGCCATCGCCCGGTGGGCGATGGCGCGTTCCCCGGCTCATGCCATGGATGGGCGCGGCTGGCGAGATAAAAATGGACTAGGATAGTCCGCTTTTTGGTGGCGGCGTCCCGGACCGGCTCAGCCGGCCTGGTCGCGGATCCGGGCAAGGCTCTCCTCGCGGCCCAGCGTTTCCAGCACGTCGAAGACCGGCGGCGAGGTTGTCCGGCCGGTCAGTGCGCAACGCAGCGGCTGGGCCACCTTGCCGAGCTTCAGCTCCGCCTCCTCGGCATAGGCGCGCACCACGGCCTCGGTCTCCGCCGCGGTCCAGTCGGCCAGCGCGTCCAGCCGGTCGGCAAGGGCGGCGAGGTGGCCGCGGGCGTCGCCGTCGAGGATCTTCGCCGCCTTCTCGTCCGGCGCAAGCGGGCGCGTGGCCCAGATGTAGGACGCGGACTCGATGAGATCGATCAGCGTCTTGGCGCGCTCCTTGAGGCCGGGAAGGGCCTGGCGCAACTGCTCGCGGGCCGGGCCGGCGAGCGTCTCCTGCAGCTCCGCGCCGGTTTCCAGGTGCGGCAGCAGCGCATCGATGGTCTCCAGGAGCGTATCGTCGTCGCTGCTGCGGATGTAGTGGCCGTTCAGGTTTTCCAGCTTGGCGAAGTCGAAACGTGCCGCCGAGCGGCCGATCTGGGCGAGATCGAACCACTCGATCATCTCCTCGGTCGAGAAGATCTCCGTGTCGCCGTGGCTCCATCCGAGACGCACCAGATAGTTCCTCAGCGCTACCGGCATATAGCCCATGGCCCGGTAGGCCTCGACGCCGAGCGCGCCGTGGCGCTTGGACAGCTTCGCCCCGTCCGGCCCGTGGATCAGCGGGATATGCGCCCAGGTCGGCACGTCCCAACCGAGCGCGGTGTAGATCATCGTCTGCCGGGCGGCGTTGGTCAGGTGGTCGTCGCCACGCACCACGTGGGTGACACCCATGTCATGGTCGTCGACCACGACGGCGAGCATGTAGGTGGGCGAGCCGTCGGAGCGCAGGATGACGAAGTCGTCGAGGTCCTTGTTGGGGAAGGTGACGTCGCCCTGCACCGCGTCGCGCACGACTGTGGAGCCCTCCTGCGGCGCCTTCAGGCGCACGACATAGGGGGCGCCCTCCGGCGCCTCGGACGGGTCGCGGTCGCGCCAGCGTCCGTCATAGCGCGGCGGCCGGCCCTCGGCCTTCGCCGTCTCGCGCATCTCCGCAAGCTCCTCCGCCGTGGCGTAGCAGCGATAGGCGCCGCCGCTCTCCAGCAGCTCATGGGCGATCTCGGCATGGCGGCCGGCGCGCTGCGACTGGAAGGTCGGCGCATCGTCCCAGTCGATGCCGAGCCAGGTCAGGCCGTCGAGGATGGCGGCGATCGCTTCCTCCGTGGAGCGCTCGCGATCGGTGTCCTCGATGCGCAGCAGCATGCGGCCACCCGTGTGGCGGGCATAGAGCCAGTTGAAGAGCGCGGTGCGCGCGCCGCCGATGTGGAGGAAGCCGGTCGGGGAGGGGGCGAAGCGCGTGACCACGGGCGTCGTCATTCTTGCCTCTTTCGGTTTTCATCATTTCGCGCATTCTACCAGAGGGCGTGAACGCGACAGGTTCGAGCGCGGCCCGTTTAGCACGGCGCCGACGAGCGCCATAGGGGCAGGAGGCGAAGCCGTGGCGCGCAGTGACGAGAGGCCGCGCGCGCAAAAACGCGCAGAACTGCGCAAGACTGCGCACCTGCGCACGCTGCGCGCTCCGGCTGGATTCCGGCTGCGCGTGCGTGCGGGCGCAACGATCGACTGGCTGGAGGACTGCCTGCGCGCCGACCTCGATCGCGGGCGCGGCTTCCTGTGGCTGCCGGTCGCCTTCGCGCTGGGGATCGCGCTCTACTTCGCGCTGCCGCGCGAGCCGCACTGGCCGACCCTCGTGGGTTTTGCGCTGGCGGCGGCACTGGCCGCGGCCCGGGCCCGGCGCATGGTGGTTGCCTTTCCGCTTCTGGTGTTCGCCGCCGCACTGCTCGCCGGGCTGGCGGCAGCGGCAGGCCAGACGGCGCGGGTGGCCGCTCCGGTGCTTTCCGCCGAGCGGACGCTGCAGGTGGTGGGGTGGATCGAGGCAAGCGAGCCGCGGCCGGACGGCGCGGTGCGTTACATCCTCCGGGTCCACGCCATCGAGCGCCTCGCGCCGGCACGGACGCCGAAGCGCGTCCGGTTCACCGCCCGCGGGCGGGGGCCGCCGCCCCGGGTGGGCGATGGGGTGTCGGTTCTGGCCCGGTTGGCGCCGCCGCGCGGACCGGTGCAGCCCGGCGGCTATGACGGCGCGCGCAGCCTCTTCTTCGAGGGGATCGGCGCCACGGGCTTTTCCTTCGGTATGCCGAAGCCCGCCGATCTGGGGGACGCTCCCGGCGGGGTCCGGGTCAAGGCGGCGATCGCGCGGGTGCGCGACGGCATCGCGAAACGTCTGCGCCAGACGCTCCCTGGCGAGAACGGCGAGCTCGCGGCGACGCTTCTGGTGGGCGACCGCGGTGGCATTCCGAAGGACACCCAGGAGGCCATCCGTGCCTCGGGCCTCGGCCACATCCTGGCGATCTCCGGGCTGCACATGGCGCTCGTGGCCGGTACCGTCTTCGGTGCGGTGCGTTTCGGCCTTGCGGCCCTTCCCGCGGTCGCGCTGCGCCATCCGATCAAGAAATGGGCCGCGGTGGCCGCGCTGCTTGCGGGCTTCGTCTACCTGGTTCTGTCGGGTGGTGCGGTGGCCACGATCCGCGCCTTCGTCATGGCGGCTGTGGCATTTCTCGCGGTCCTGGTCGACAGGCCGGCGTTGACGCTGCGATCCGTCGCGCTGGCCGCGCTGATCGTGATGGCGTTGGATCCGTCGACGGTGCTCGGTCCCGGCTTCCAGATGTCGTTTGCTGCCGTGATCGCCCTCGTCGCGGCCTATGAGGGGCGCGCGCACCGCGAGCGCCGGCCGCAGCTCCCGCCGAACGAGGCGGGACGCGCCCATCGGCTCGCCCGCTTCGCGGCAGTGTGGATCGGCGGCCTGGCGCTCACCTCGTTCATCGCCGGCCTCGCGACCGGCCCGATCGGCGCGTTCCACTTCCACCGGGTGGCGCCGCTGGGCCTTCTGGGCAACCTCCTCGCCATGCCGTTCGTCTCGCTCATCGTCATGCCCATGGGCGTCGTGTCGGTCGCCCTGATGCCGCTGGGTCTCGATCCGGTGACGCTGCCGGTCATGGGGCTCGGCCTCGACGCCGTGGTGACAGTCGCCGACCGCGTGGCGCGCTGGAGCGGCGATGCGGGAGCGGTGGGGCGGATCCCCGTGGCGGCCATCCTTCTCATGACGGCGGGGCTTCTCTGGCTGGCTCTCTGGCAGGCGCGCTGGCGGTTAGCCGGACTGGCGGTCATCGCGGCGGGACTGATGCTCGTTCCCGCCGCCCGAGTGCCCGATCTGCTGATCTCAGACGATGGCCGCGCGGTTGCCGCGCGCGGCGCGGACGGCAGATTGCGCATCGCCACGGCGCGGGGCGGCACGTTTGCAGCGGCCATGTGGTTGCGCGCCGAGGGAGACGAGCGGGAACCGGACGCAGCCGATGTCGGACGAGAGGTCGGGTGCGACGCCTATGGATGCATCCTGGAGGCCGTCGGGATCGGGTCGGCAGAAGCCAGCCCGCAGGGCCGGGACGATCCGCGTGCAGCCACGCCGGGGGAGGGACCACGTTCCGACCCGGGGGTCGTGGCACCGGACGGAGTGGGTGGCGCAGCCAGCAGTCGAATCGCCGATCGCGCGTCAGTCTCGACCAGCTCCCACCGGGCAACCGGTCCGCCCCCGGCACCGGGCGCGGTCCGAAAGCATGCAGCGGCCGCACCCGCCCGGTCCCCGCCACTCGTCGCGTTCGTCGAGGATCCGGGAGCGTTCTTGGAGGATTGTCGGCGCGCGACGATCCTCGTCACCCGACATGCGGCGCCGCCAAACTGTCACAGCCCGCGCCTGGTGGTGGATCGCGCCATGCTGCGCGAGACCGGCGCCGTTGCCCTTCACTGGACCGTGGCGCCGCCCGGCTACCGGCTGACGCGGGCGCGGCCGGAGGTGGCGCGCCCGTGGACCGCGACACCGGTTGTCAGACGCTGAGCGGCCCGGCCCGGTCTAGCGAAGCTGGGCCGACAACTCCGCTCAGTAGCGGCGGAACAACGCCACGAGCTTGCCCTGGATGCGGATGCGGTCCGGGCCGAAGATGCGGGTCTCGTAGGCCGGGTTGGCGGCCTCCAGCGCGATGGAAGCGCCCTTGCGCCGCAGCCGCTTGAGGGTGGCTTCCTCGTCGTCGACCAGCGCCACGATGATGTCGCCGTTGTCGGCGGTGTCGGAGCGCTTGATGAGCACCGTGTCGCCGTCGAGGATGCCGGCCTCGATCATGGAATCGCCCCGGACTTCGAGGGCGAAATGCTCGCCGCCGCTGACGAGGTCGGCGGGCACTGTCAGCTGGTGGCTTTCCTGCTGGATGGCCTCGATCGGCACGCCGGCGGCGATGCGGCCCATGACCGGCACCGTCAGACCTGCCGCTGCTGCATCCTCCGCCGGCGGGGGAGGCGCAGCCGGCGCCTTGCCGCGCGAGCCTTCGATCACCTCCGGCGCGAAGCCGCGCGAGCGGGCGGAGGCCAGCGACGGGCTGGCCGATTCGGGGAGCTTGATGACCTCCAGTGCCCGGGCCCGGTTCGGCAGGCGGCGGATGAACCCGCGCTCTTCCAGGGCGGTGATGAGCCGGTGAATGCCCGATTTCGACCGGAGGTCGAGCGCGTCCTTCATCTCGTCGAAGGACGGCGGAACGCCCGTCTCCTTCAGCCGCTCATGGATGAACATCAGAAGTTCATGTTGCTTGCGGGTCAGCATGAAGGTGGCCCCACCCCTCGGTCTGCGGCATGTCGAAAATGGTACAAAGCAGGAACGAAAGCTACACGTTCCATATGTGTTCCGCAAGGGTTAATGTTTGGTTGCCGATGCGTTGGGGCAGAGCGGGAACAGAGCGTGCGCGGCCTTTTGCAGACAGAATGCCGGCTGGATGGCAACCGGGGGTCGCAGGGGTGCGTCGGACTGGCCGGGCGCAGGCTGCCACGCACGCGAGGGACTGTCCGCGATTCTCGGGCGGGACGGAAGCGAAAGCTTTGCCGGGAAAGGGGCTCGACGGCTCAGAGCCGGAGAATGCGGCAGACGCTGCCGGCGTCGGCTTCCGGCGCGTTCGGCGGACGGACGATCAGCGCGCCCGAGGCCGACAGGGTCGAAAGCATCGACGAATCCTGCAGCGAGAAGGGCGTTGCCTCGGGCAGTGCCCCGTCCCGGATCGTGAGGCGGGCCCGGACATAGTCTTCCCGCCCGTCGTTGGCGCGCATGGGCTCGGTGAGCACCGCTTGCTCGAAATGCGGGCCGGGATTGTCGTCGCCCTGCAGGGCGCGGATCAGCGGTACCAGAAACAGCTCGGCGCAGACCAGGCTGGACACCGGGTTGCCGGGCAGGCCGAGCACCCGGATGGGGCCGAGATGGCCGAAGATCAGCGGCTTTCCCGGCCGCATGGCGATGCGCCAGAAGCCCAGGTCCATGCCCACATCCCCGAATGCCTGCCGGACGAGATCATGGTCGCCGACCGAGGCGCCCCCCATGGTGACGAGGACGTCGACGCCACGCTCACGCCCGGCACTCAGGGCGGCGACCGTGTCCTCCGCGTTGTCGCGGACGATGCCGAGATCAACCGGTTCGCCGCCGGCCGCCGCGATCATCGCGGCGAGCGCAGGCGTGTTGGAGGCGACGATCTGGTCGGGGCCCGGAACGTCGCCTGGCGCGACCAGCTCGTCGCCCGTGGCGATCAGGCCGACCCGGGGCGCGCGGGCCACGGGAAGCGCCGGGTGGTTCATGGCCGCAGCCAGCGCGATGTGCCGGGCGTGGAGACGGGTGCCGGCCATGAGCAGCTTGTCGCCGGTTTCAAAGTCGAGGCCATCGCGACGGATGTGGCGGCCCGGCTCGACCGGCACGGCGACGCGGACGGTCGCATCGTCGATGATCTCGGCGTTTTCCTGAATGAGGATCGTATCGGCACCGTCGGGAACCGGAGCCCCGGTGAAGATACGGACCGTCTCGCCCGCGCCCAGCGTGCCGGGATAGCGCCTGCCGGCTACCGAGGCGCCGACCAGCCGCAGGGTCGCGCCGATTTCCAGCGCATCGGCGGCCCGCACCGCGTAGCCGTCCATGGCGGATGCCGGAAAGGGGGGCTGCCGGCGGGTGGCGGAGAGATCGCGTGCGAGGATCCGTCCGGCTGCCTCTGCGAGCGGGACGTCCACCACGCCAATGAGATCCGCGTCGGCCAGGACCCGGGCCCGGGCCTCCCGGACGGGAAGCAGGCTCACGCGGTCGGCTCCGAGCGGTAGTCGCCCGAGCGCCCGCCGGACTTGGCGACGACGCGGATGTCGCCGATCACCATGCCGCGCTCAACCGCCTTGGCCATGTCGTAGATGGTGAGACAGGCGACGCTGGCCGCGGTCAGCGCTTCCATTTCCACGCCGGTCTTGCCGTCGAGTGCGACGGTTGCCGTGACCACAAGTCCGGGCAGCAGCTTGTCGACGTCGATGTCCACCTTGACGGAGGACAGCGCCAGCGGGTGGCAGAGCGGTATCAGGTCGTGGGTGCGCTTGGCCGCCATGATCCCGGCAATCCGCGCGGTGGCGAAGACGTCGCCCTTCTTCAGGTCACCGGCAAGGATCAGCTCCAGCGTCTCCGGGAGCATCGCGACCGAGCCGGTGGCAGTGGCTTCGCGCCGGGTGACGGCTTTCTCCGACACATCGACCATGCGGGCCGCGCCGGTCTCGTCGAGGTGGGTGAGCGTCGATCCGGCCATGGCGCGCGGGCGCTACTCGGCGGCCAGACGGACGCCGAGGCTTGCGCCATCGAGCAGCGTCCGCGTGGCGCCTTCCACGTCGTCCTGGCGCATCAGGCTCTCGCCGACCAGGAACGCGCTCACGCCGACATTGGTCAGCCGGGCGATGTGGTCGGGCTCTGAGATGCCGGACTCGCCGACGATCAGACGGTTGCCCGGCACGCGCGGCGCCAGCGTCTCGGTGGTCTCCAGCGCGGTCTCGAAGGTGCGCAGGTTGCGGTTGTTGATGCCGATCAGGACCGCCGGGATGTCGACGGCGCGGGCCAGTTCGTCCGCGTCATGCACCTCGATGAGGGCATCCATGCCGAGATTGTGAGCGGTCTCCACCAGCCGAAGGGCGGTGTCGTCGTCGACTGCGGCCATGATCACCAGGATCGCGTCGGCGCCCCAGGCCCGGGCCTCGAACACCTGATAGGTGTCGAACATGAAATCCTTGCGCAGCACCGGCAGCGCGCAGGCGGCGCGCGCATCGCGCAGGAATTCCGGGGCACCCTGGAAGGATGGCTCGTCGGTCAGCACGGACAGGCAGGTCGCGCCGCCGGCCTCATAGGCCTCCGCCAGCGCTGCGGGATCGAAATCCTCGCGGATAACGCCCTTGGAGGGGGAGGCCTTCTTGACCTCGGCGATCAGGCCGGGGCGGCCGGAAGCAACGGCTGCTTCCAGCGCGGCCCGGAACCCGCGCGGGGCGGGAGCGTCGCGCGCCAGGTCCTCGAGCACGGAAAGCGGACGGACCTCTTTCGCGGCTTCGATCTCGTCGCGCTTGTACGCTTCGATCTTGGTGAGAATATCGCTCATGCACTACTCGTTCGATGACGCCACCAGCCGGCCCAGCACGTCCAGTGCCCGGCCGCTGTCGATGGTTTCCGCCGCGAGTGTCGCTCCTTCCTGGAGCGTGTCGACCCGGTCGGCGACGATGAAGGCGGCGGCCGCGTTCATCAGCACGATGTCGCGGTAGGCTCCGGCCTTCCCCTCAAGCACCTCGCGCAGGGCTGTGGCGTTTTTGTGAGCATCGCTGCCGATCAGCGTTTCCAGCGGCCAGCGCGGCAGGCCGGCATCCTCCGGCTTCACGGTGAATGTGGTCACCTCGCCGCCGTCGACGGAGGCCACCTGGGTCTCCGCCGTGACGGTGATCTCGTCGAGGCCGTCGGTGCCGTGGACCACCCAGGCCTTCTCGGTGCCGAGCTCGGCGAGCGCGCGTGCGATGGGCTCCACCCAGCGGCCATCGAAGACGCCGACGAGCTGGCGCTTCACGCCGGCCGGGTTCGATAACGGGCCGAGGATGTTGAAGATCGTGCGGGTGCCGAGCTCCACCCGGGTCGGGCCGACATGCTTCATCGCGGCATGGTGGGCCGGCGCGAACATGAAGCCGACACCGGCCTCGCGGATGCAGCGGGCGATGGTGCCGGGGCCTAGCTCGATGTTGATGCCCAGGGCGGCGAGCACGTCGGCCGCACCGGACTTCGACGAGAGAGCCCGATTGCCATGCTTGGCGACGGGGATGCCGGCGCCGGCGACCACGAAGGCCGTGCAGGTGGACACGTTGTAGCTGCCCTTGGCGTCGCCGCCGGTGCCGACGATGTCGATCGCATCGGCCGGGGCATCCACTCGCAGCATCTTCTCGCGCATGGTTTCCACCGCGCCGGCGATCTCGTCGGTGGTCTCGCCGCGCACCCGCAATGCCATCAGCAGGCCGCCCATCTGGGAGGGCGTCGCCTCGCCGGACATCATGATGTCGAAGGCCCGCCGGGCGTCGGTCCGCGAGAGGGTCTCGCCCTGCGCCACCGTGTTGACCAGGCCCTTCATGTCCGACATCGCGGCTTCCCCCGTGGATCGCGCCCCGTCCGGCGGGACGCGCGCTGCGTGATCGTCTCTCGTCGACCGGAGAGGCTGGCCGCCGCGCGGCCCGGCCAAGCCGTTCCGGATTCGTGCCCGGGGCAGGCGCGGCACCACCGTCGCGCGCCCCGAGGCTCAACTGGACTATCTCAAAGTGCGGCCGGGGTCACGCCCCGCCCGCCCGGCGGATCAGCTGCCGAAGTCGGAGTTGGGAGCCCCGACGATCTGGTTGAGCATCTGCTGGTTCACCTGAACGCCGCGTTCGCGTTCCAGCGCCGCCACGTACTCGCTCACGAGACCGTCGCCGAGGGAGCGCTGCAGGCGCTGCCGGGCAGGCTCGTTGTCGGCCGCCTCCGCGAAGAAGGCCGGCTTGTCTACCGAGGCGACTTCCAGCACCACCCGGCCGCCATTGGCGCCGGTGACCGCGTCCACGGTGCCCTGCGGGCCCTCGAAAGCGGCGGAAATGGCGGCGGCCGGCAACCCGGGCGCGGACCCCTCGCGGGTGAAGGGCTCGGAGGCCTGCACGGAGGTGTCCATGGCTTCCGCCACGGCCTCCATGGTCTCGCCGTTGCGGATGCGCGTCACCGCTTCCGTCGCGAGGTCCTGCGCCTGGGTGGAAAGCGCGTCCTGCGTCCAGGCGGCCAGTACCTGGCCGCGCACCTCGTCGAGCTCGCGGTCGCGGGCCGGGATGATGTCGGCGACCCGGTACCAGAGATAGTCCGCCTGGGCGACCTGGATCGGCGGGTTGTCGACACCGGGCTCGGTACCGAAGGCGTCGCCGAGGAGCTCGCTCTTGGCGGGCAGCTCGACCGGCGTGCCGTCGGGCGCGTTGCCGGCCTGGTCGACGGCCTCGACGGTGCGCAGGTCGAGGCCGAAGCGCTGGGCGACCTCCGTCATGGTGGCGCCGCCGGCGAAGGCGTCCTCGATGGAATCGTAAAGGTCGATCACCTCGCGCTGGGCGTCTTCGGTGGCGATCTCTTGGCGGATCTGGTCGGCGACCTCCTCGAAGGGCTGGCGCTGGGCGGGCTCGATGCCGGCAACGCGCACCAGCACCGTGCCGAAGCGGCCGTCGACGATTGCAACGCCGGGCCCGTCCATGCCGAACGCAGCATCGGCCACCGCCTCGTCGACGATCTCGTCGCGGGAAACGCTGCCCAGGTCGACGTCGGCCAGGGTCCGGCCCTCGCTGGCGGCGACCTCTTCCATCGAGGCGCCGTTCTCCAGGCTGTCGCGAGCGGCTTCGGCGGCGGCCTCGTCCGGGAACACGATCTGCTGGACCTGACGCGTCTCCGGCGTGCCGAAGCGGCCGGTGGCGCGCTCATAGGTGGCTCGGGCGTCATCGTCGCTGACGGAAGAGGGGTCGGCGAGCGCTTCGGCGTTGGCGCGCAGCAGCGTCAGGGAGCGGTATTCCGGAGCCGCGAACTGCGCCTTGTTGTCGTCGTAGAAGGAGACGAGCTCCTCCTCGGTCGGATCGGCCAGCGCCGGCAGCGCGTCACTGGAAATCACGAAGTAGCGCACCGTGCGCTGCTCGTTGCGATACTCGTTGATCGCCTCGAGATAAGGCGTCGGCACGTCGAGGCCGCCGAACAGGCCGTCGACCAGCTGGCGCCGGTCCATCCGCTTGCGCTCGTCCTCGATGTAGGCGTCCTCGGTCATGCCGTTGTTGGCGAGGATCCGCTGGAACTGGGTGCGGTCGAACTGGCCGGACGGGCCGCGGAAAGCCTGCTGCTCGCGGATCTGCTCCGCCACCCGTTCGTCGCCCACATTGACGCCGAAATCGGTGGCCGCGTCGGTCAGCAGCGCATCCGTGGCGAGCGTCGACAGGATCTGCTGCGGCAGGCCGTAGCTGATCGCCTCGTCGGCGGGGATCGGCCGGCCCATCTGCTGGCTGAGCCGCTGGATGGCGCGCTGGTAGTCGCGCTGGAACTCCACGGCGGTGATTTCGGTGTCACCCACCTTGGCGAGCTGGTTCACTCCGAATCCGCGGAAGATATCGGCGATCCCCCAGATGCCGAAGCTGACGACGAGAAGGGCGATGAAGAGCTTGGCGACCCAGGTGCCGGCGCCGCGCCGCATTTGCGTGAGCATGGAGAATGGTTGACCGTTTTAGGGTTCCAGGGGGTTCGTCGAGGCCGCGGATCATAGAAAGCGTGTCCGCGCGCGGCAAGCGTGTGGACTTTGACCCGTTCAGGGTTTTTCTTTGCCCCCGGGATCGCTGGGCCAGACCGGCCCGCGGCAGGAGTTCGGGAGGAGGTACGCGCGTGACGTCCACGCTCATCGCCGGCAACTGGAAAATGAATGGTCTCGCGGCGTCGATCGCGGAGCTCGAATCGGTCATCGCGAGCCGCTCGGAGATTCCGGACACGGTCGGGCTGCTCTTGTGCCCGCCGGCGACGCTGGTCGCGGCCTTCGCCATGCGCGCGCAGCACACCGGCGTCTCGGTCGGCGGACAGGACTGCCACCCGGCGGAGAAGGGGGCCCACACCGGCGACATTTCCGCGGAGATGCTGAAGGATGTCGGTGCGGGCTTCGTTATCGTCGGCCACTCGGAACGGCGCGCCGATCACGGCGAAAGCAACGACGTGGTGAAGGCAAAGGTCGAGGCCGCCTGGCGGGCGGGCCTCGTGGCGATCGCCTGCGTCGGAGAGACCGAGGCCGAGCGCGACGCCGGCAGGACACTCGACGTCGTGGGAAGCCAGCTGGCCGGATCGCTGCCGGATGGCGCCACCGTCGATACCCTCGTTGTCGCCTATGAGCCCGTCTGGGCGATCGGCACCGGCCGCACGCCGACAGTGGAAGACGTGGCTTCGGTCCATGCGGCGATCCGCAAGGCCCTGGAAGAGCGCTTCGGCGAGGCGGGCAAGTCGATCAAAATCCTCTACGGCGGATCGGTAAAGCCCGACAACGCCGCAGAGCTTCTGGCGGTGGATCACGTCAATGGCGCTCTCGTGGGTGGTGCCAGCCTCAAGGCGAGCGATTTTCTCGCCATCGCCAGGGCGGCGTGACTCGGACACCGTGACGACACGGGTTCAGCCTGCGCCCTGCCGGTCGGCGGCTGGATGGTCGTGCCGGCCGGCCTGAACGAATCGCGCGGTCGCGACTTCATGAAGGACGGGCCTTCATCCACCGGACACGCCGGTCAGAAGGAGGCTCGTGACTGGCCGCGTGACCGCTGGAGCAACCCGCCCGGCGGCAAGCGGCAGCTGGAGCGCCTCGTCGATGATGGAACCTCTGGTCTTTATTCCCGGCCTTGCCTGCACCGAGCACCTGTTCACGCCGGTGATCAACGAGCTGAAGGATCGCGTGACAATTCACGTGGCCGACATTCGCGGTCCCGACACGATGGACGCCATCGTGGAAAAGGTTCTGGCCGAAGCGCCGTCGCGCTTCTCGCTCGCCGGTCTCTCCATGGGCGGCTACGTGGCGATGGAGATCGCCCTGAGGGCGCCCGACGAAGTCGCGAAGCTGGCGCTGCTCGACACCAAGATGCGGCCGGATACCGAGGACGAGAAGGCGGCTCGCCACAAGCTGATGGAGATGGCCGCGAGCGGCGGTCTGAACGAGGTGATTGCGGTCCTCACGCCGCGCCTGCTGCATCCTGACAATGCGGAAGACCCCGACCTTGTGCGGATCATCCGCCAGATGACGGAAGAAACGGGCGCGGACATCTTCATGGCTCAGGAGCGGGCGCTGCTCGGCCGCCGCGACATCTCGGGTCTGGTTCCAGGCATAACGGTGCCGACGCTCGTCGTGGTCGGCGACGAGGATGCCATCACGCCGCCCTCGGCCGCGCGGGAGATGCACGAGGCGCTTCCCGACAGCACCCTGGTGACGATCGAGAATGCCGGCCACCTGACGACACTCGAGCAGCCCGAGGCTGTGGCCGAAGCTCTCGCCGACTGGCTGAAGTTGCCGCATACTGTATGACCCGAGGGAGGCGACGGGAATGGCCTGGCGGCAGCTGTCCATGAACGAGGCGGAGGCCCATCCGCTCTACGGTGTGAAGGGCTGGCTGCTCGTCTTTCTGGCGCTGTTCGCGCTGGGCGGTGTCGTTGCCGTGCTCGAGCTCGTCCTGCCGGAACCGGCGGGGTACGCTTCGCTCTTTGGCTACTTCGACCGTCAGGTCGCCTGGGTGGATGCCGTGCCAGCCCTCATGCTGTTCGGCACGGCGATGCTCGGCTTCGCCCGGGCGCCCCTGTTCGGATCGCTCATCGTTCCAATGGTGATGTTGCGCTTTCTGGGCTTTGCGCTGGCGGCGTCCACCTTCGCCTTCGAGGCCCTAACGGTCGAGGGTGCGCGGAGGCTGGCGCGACAGGAGGTCCTCGTCGGCGGTATTGTCATGATGGTGGCGATCTATGCCGTCTTCTGCGCCCTGCTGTGCTGGTATTTCATCGCGTCGAAGCGGGTGAACGTGACCTACCGCCACCGGGTTGCCGACCACGGCGAGCCGGCGCCCACGGACACCATCTGGGATCCGCTTCTGGACGAGAAGGTCGGCCCGCGAGACGGCGGCGCCTAGACGTCCAGCGCGTCGAGATCGGCGAAGGCGGCGTGCTCCTGGATGAAGGCGAAGCGGGCCTCAGCCTTATTGCCCATCAGCCGATCCACCGTGTCGCTCGTTGCCTCGACATCGTCGTCCACCATGACCCGCAGCAGCGTGCGCGAAGCCGGGTTCATGGTGGTCTCCTTGAGCTGACCGGGCAGCATTTCGCCAAGGCCCTTGAAGCGGCCGATCTCCATCTTCTTGTTGGCGTCGAACTCGGTCTGCAGAAGCTCGGTGCGGTGGGCGTCGTCGCGCGCATAGAGCGTCTTGGAGCCCTGTGTCATCCGGTAGAGGGGCGGGGCGGCGAGATAGAGCCGGCCGCCGCGGATCATCCCCGGCATTTCCCGATAGAAGAAGGTGATCAGCAGCGAGGCGATGTGGGCGCCGTCCACGTCGGCGTCCGTCATGATGATGATGCGTTCGTAGCGAAGGTCCTCCAGCCGAAAGGCCGAGCGGGTACCGCAGCCGAGCGCCAGCATCAGGTCGGAGAGCTGCTGGTTCTGGGCCAGCTTGTCGCGGCCGGCGTTGGCGACGTTGAGGATCTTGCCGCGCAGCGGCAGCACGGCCTGGGTGGCGCGGTTTCGAGCCTGCTTAGCGGAGCCGCCCGCCGAATCGCCCTCCACGATGAAGAGCTCCGTGCCGGAGGCCTGGCCCGCAGTGCAGTCGGCGAGCTTGCCGGGCAGCCGCAGCTTGCGGGTGGCGCTGCGCCGCTGGACGTCGCGCTCCTGCTTGCGCTTCAGGCGTTCCTCGGCCCGATCGACGGCGGCCTCCAGAAGCTGGGCGGCGCGGGCCGGATCCTCGGCCAGCCAGTGGTCGAAGGAATCGCGCACCGCCTGCTCGACGATGCGGACGGCCTCCTGAGAGGCCAGCCGATCCTTGGTCTGGCCGACGAATTCGGGCTCGCGCACGAACACCGACAGCATGCCACCCGTCAGCGCCATGAGGTCGTCGGCAGTGACCTGGGCGGCCTTCTTCTGGCCGATGCGTTCGGCGTGCGCCTTGAGACCCTTCAGGAGGGCTGCGCGCAGACCCTGCTCGTGGGTGCCGCCCTCCGGCGTCGGGACGGTGTTGCAGTAGGACTGCAGGAAGCCGTCGAAGAGCACGAAGCCGACGGCCCATTCCACCGAGCCGTGGCGTCCGCCATCGCCGGCGCGGCCGGAGAAAAGGCCTTCGACGACGCGGCGTTCGCCCTTGAGCCGTTCGGCCAGATAGTCGGCGAGGCCGCCGGGAAACTTGAAGACGGCCTCCTGCGGGACATCGTCGCCGCGAACGAGCTCTGGCGAGCAGCTCCAGCGGATCTCCACGCCGGCGAAGAGATAGGCCTTGGCGCGGGCCATGCGAAGGACGCGTGTCGCATCGAAGTGGGCGCTGGTTCCGAAGATCTGGGTGTCCGGCAGGAAGCGGACCGTGGTGCCGCGCCGGTTCATCACCTCGCCGCAGTCCTCCACCGGGCCCTGCGACAGGCCGCGTTCGAAGCTCTGGCGATAGAGGCGCCGGCCCCGCGCGACCTCAACGTCGAGCCGGGAGGAGAGGGCGTTCACCACTGACACGCCGACGCCATGCAGGCCGCCCGACGCCTCGTAGGCCTTCGAGCCGAACTTGCCGCCCGCGTGCAGGGTGGTGAGGATCACTTCCAGAGCCGAGCGGTCCGGAAAGCGCGGGTGCGGCTCCACCGGGATGCCGCGGCCGTTGTCGGCGACCGACAGGCTGCCGTCGGCGTCGAGGTGAACCTCGATGCGGGTCGCGTGGCCGGCGACGGCCTCGTCCATCGAGTTGTCGAGCACCTCGGCGAACAGGTGGTGGAGCGCCTTGGCGTCGGTGCCGCCGATATACATGCCCGGGCGGCGCCGGACCGGCTCCAGACCCTCAAGGACCTCGATGTCGGCTGCCGAGTAGCCCCCGTCGGTATCCTGCGGCGCCGGGGCTGCGCGGCGGGCACTGGCCTGCGGCCGGGCGGCCTGGCGCCGTGGCTGCGCAGGAGCCGGGGACTTGGACGGGCCCTGGTCAGGCACGCCGGCAAAGAGATCGTCGCTTTTCGACATCGGCAGTCGGTCCAGTTCGGTCGGGAGCGGGGGAGCGAGCGAATCACTCGGGCAAAGTCTGGCATGCGCGGCGCGGGATGACGAACCGATCGGCGGGACGGGTCTCGCGCCGGCGGCCGCGACGAGGATGTCGCCTCTCGGCCGCATCTTGGCAAGGGCGGCACTCGGTTACCCGCCCGAGTGCGCGCGATACGCGCCTGCAGAATGCAGGGGTAGGCGGGCGGTTGCAGTGTCCGAATCCCGCCGCAGATGGCGCGCGTCATCACGAAGTCGCCGCGCGGCCGCCACACCTTGTGTCGTCTTTGCAACAGCGCTCGGATGGAGTCGTCGGCAAGGCCCGTCAGGCATGGCATTCGCCCCCTTTGTGCCACAAACCGGGCCGACCGGTGTTGCCAGCAAACGATTGGACCTTCGGGTCCGGCCGCGTTCAGCCAGTGGGCTGATGGCCGTTTGCGAACAGGACGAGGATGTTTCGGTGTCGGTCTCGGCGAACAGAACACGGGGAAGCGAAGGTGCCGGCCTTTGGGCGGCCTCCGCCATGGCTGCGTGCTCTGTCAAAATCACCGCATCCAGCGCACCGCGTGCGTCTGGCCGCAGTGTCGCCGAAAACGGATCCTACATGTCGTCCGGCCGCGGGGTGCCGATGGCGCGCCGGGTCGAACGGGGGGCAAGGGAGATCTGTGTCGATAGGCGGTCGAGTGGACCGCGCGAAGGGCGGCCTCGCCGGTCTTCGCTGTTGAGCCGGAAATGGTCTGCTATGCGCACCTATGAGTTCGTTGCCTGCGCGTTGTTTGCAGGCGCCTTCCTGACCTTCCAGGCGGCCGACGTCCGCGCAGCCGACGCTCTGCCGCCGGTTCCCGCCGCTCCGCCTGCGAAAACCTCGACGCTGCTCGACACCTTCCGCGACGGCGTCCGCGCCTACTATCGCGGCGACAAGGCCGCGGCAGTGGACAAGCTGCGCACCGCTGCCGAGAGCGACCACACCATGGCCCAGTGGAAGCTTGGCCGGATGTACGCCGACGGCGACGGCGTCGACGAGGACGATCTCAAGGCGTTCGAATATTTCAGCCGCGTCGCAAACGCCCACGTGGACGAGCTTCCGAACTCGCCCCAGGCGCCGTTCGTGGCCGATGCCATCATCGAACTCGGCGACTACTACCTGACCGGCATCCAGGACAGCGCGGTGAAGCCGAACGTCGATCGGGCGCGCAATCTCTACACCTATGCCGCCTCCTATTTCGGCAGCGCGCAGGCCCAGTACCGGCTCGGCCGGATGTATCTGGAGACCCAGGAGACCGGTCGGGATCCGCGGCTGGCGGCGCGCTGGCTGAAGCTGTCGGCGGAGAAGGGCAACCCGGAGGCTCAGGCGCTTCTCGGCGACCTGCTGTTCTTCGGCGAGGAGATGCCGCGCCGGCCAGTCACCGGCCTGATGTGGCTGACCATCGCGCGCAAGACCGCCAGCGGTCCCGACAGCGGATGGATCCGCGAGCGCCAGGAGCGGGCCTTCACGCGCGCCTCCGACGACGAGCGCAAGCGTGCCACCCAGCTCGCCGATGCCTGGATCGGCTCGAAGAAAACCAACTGAGCGCTGCTTCGCGCGTTGAGTCGGAATTTGGTCGTTTATCTTTCAAGTTCAGTCTTTTGAACCGGAAAGCTCGCCTCACAGGCGAACGTTTTGCGCGCCGTCTGGGCGCGCCGTCTGGCCCGGCGCCACGGCCGCCGTCGGACATCCCTCCGACAACACCCGCCACGATGTGATGTTCTGGTTGCGCTCGCAGCGCACCAGCCGCTCCTTGTCGCCCACCTTCATGCAGACGATGGCGCCGAGCGGGTGCTGGCCGTTGCGGTCGCTGCACACGCAGGGGATCTCCGCCTGTGCCGGGGCGGCAGGGGCGACACTCCAAACCGCCAGCACTGCGAGCAGAAGGCGTCCGGGTCCCATGCGGAGAGTGTAGCAGGTTTTGGGAATGATGACCCGCAGGCGGACGAGCGGCGTGGACGCCGCATCGCGAGCAACGCCTACAGACCCAGCGTCACGATGACCGGCACGTGGTCCGACGGCTTCTCCCAGCCGCGCACGTCGCGGTCGATGGTGACGTCCTCGAGCCGGTCGGCGGCCTGCGGCGACAGGAGCAGGTGATCGATGCGTATGCCGTTGTTTCGCTGCCAGGCGCCGGCCTGGTAATCCCAGAATGTGTAGCTCGGCTCGTCGGTGGTGGAGCGCACCGCATCGACATAGCCCAGTGCCTGAAGGCGGCGGTAGAAGTCGCGGCTCTCCGGCTGGAACAGCGCGTCGTTCACCCACACCTCCGGCTTCTTCGCGTCGATGGCATCGGGGATGACGTTGTAGTCGCCGGCGAGCACCGTCGGCTCCTCCAGCGCACGCAGCTCCTCTGCCCGGGCGATCAAACGTTCCGCCCAGGCGAGCTTGTAGGGGAATTTCTCGGTTTCGATGGGATTGCCGTTCGGCAGGTAGATGCTGGCCACCCGCACGACGCCGTCATCGGTGGAGACGACGCCTTCCAGGTAACGCGCCTGCACGTCGTCCGGGGCGCCGTCCAGGCCGCGCACCGGGTCTTCCAGCGGCCGCTTGGAGAGGATCGCGACGCCGTTGAAACCCTTCTGGCCGTGGGTGGTGACGTTGTAGCCGAGCCGCTCGAAGGCCTCGCCCGGGAACGCCTCGTCGACCGACTTGATCTCCTGCAGGCAGACGATGTCCGGGTCCGCCTCGCCGAGCCATTTCAACGCGGTGTCGAGCCGCGCCTTGACGCCGTTGATGTTCCAGGTCGCGATCTTCACGTGGTCCCCGCCGTTCGCGTGTGCACGGCCCAGCCGTGCCGAATCCCTCGGCGCCAAGGTGACGCGGGCGGCCGTCTCTGCGCAAGCGGCATGCGGCCGCGGCGCCTCAGAACAGCGAGAAGCTGGTGCCGCAGCCGCAGGAGGCGGTGGCGTTCGGGTTGTTGATCTGGAACGACTGGCCGATCAGGTCGTCGACAAAATCGATCTCCGAACCGGACAGATACTGCAGCGACACCGGATCGATGAGCACGGTCGCGCCGTTGCCGGCGATCACCGTGTCGTCGCTCTCGCGTTCGCGCACCAGGTCGTAGGTGTACTGGAAGCCCGAACAGCCGCCGCCCGACACGCCGACGCGCAGCGCTGTGTCGGAGGGCTCGTTGCTCAGGATCTTGGCAATCCGGCGCATCGCGCGCTCGGTCACCACCACATCGGCTTGAACGTCTGCGTCCATCGCCACTCAATCTCCAGGCCTTGTCGTAAGGCTCAACTTGTCAGCATGCCTGACCCATAGGTAAGACTTCGCCGTCCATCGTAAAACCCCCGGCGGTGCCGGGAAAGGGGATCGGGTGAGCGACGATTTCGCCTACGACCGTCCGCGGGCGGGCTACGCCTCCGATCCGGCGCGCTCGCGCGGCCGGCGCATCGAGGAACCGGGAAGCCGCACGCGCTCGGATTTCCAGCGCGACCGCGACCGCATCGTCCATTCCACCGCGTTCCGGCGGCTGACCCACAAGACGCAGGTGTTCGTCTCCCTGGAGGGCGACCACTACCGCACCCGGCTGACGCATTCGCTTGAGGTCGCCCAGATCGCGCGCTCCATCTCCCGGGTTCTCGGCCTCGACGAGGACCTGGCCGAATCCGTCGCGCTCGCCCACGATTTCGGCCACACGCCCTTTGGTCACGAGGGCGAGGACGTGCTCGACCGGATGATGCAGGGCTTCGACGGTTTCGACCACAATGCCCAGTCCTACCGCATCGTCACCCGGCTGGAGCGGCGCTACGCCACCTTCAACGGGCTGAACCTCGCGTGGGAGACGCTGGAGGGACTGGTCAAGCACAACGGTCCCCTGGCCGACCGCGAGGGCAACGGCATCGGGCGCTATGCCGGCCGGCCGCTTCCGCACGCCTTCCGCACCGATCCGGGCTTTCTCGCGCTGGAGCCGTGGACGCAGCCCGGTCTCGAGGCCCAGGTGGCGGCGATCGCCGACGACATCGCCTACGACGCCCATGACATCGATGACGGACTGCGGGCCGGGCTGATTGATGTCGACGATCTGAGGGAAGTGCCGCTGGTGGGCGGCTTCCTGGAGGAGATCGACGCACGCTACCCGGATCTGGAGCGGCCTCGCGTGGTCCACGAGATCGGTCGGCGGGTGCTGACGCGGATGATCGAGGATGTGATCGACGAAAGCCGCCGCCGGATCGCTGCCGCTGGCGTGGAGACGGCCGACGACGTGCGCGCCCATTCGGACATGCTGGTCGGGTTTTCGCCATCGGTGTCGGAGGCTGAGAAGGCGGTGAAGGCGTTCCTCATGGCACGCGTCTACCGGGCGCCGTCGGTGCTTGCCGTACGCGAGCGCGCGGGCCGGGTCGTCAGCGACCTGTTCACCGCCTTCGTCGAGCGGCCGGAGACGATGCCGGACGAATGGCGCGGTGATCTCGACCCGGCCAACGCGGACCAGCTTCGCCGCAGGGTGTGCGACTACATCGCCGGCATGACCGACCGTTTCGCCTTCCACGAACATCGCCGCCTGTTTGACGCCACCCCGGAATTGCGGTAGATCACGCGCCGTCCGCGAGGGCCGATTTCCCGCTGAAAAGTCGTTTTGTTTCAATGTTTTGTGACGCTTCTGCGGAGGGTCGGCCACGCCACGGCGGTGGCAGGGCTCGCGGCGGATGCGTCAGCGCTTGTTCGGATAGTCCATGAATCTCTTCAACGAATTCGCCGACCGGGTCGCGGCGGCCCTCTCGCGCATGGATCTCGCCGGTCCCGACGGGGCCGCGATCGATCGCTCGAAGATCGTCGTCGAGCCGCCTCGCGACCCGAGCCACGGCGACCTCGCCACCAACGCCGCGCTGGTGCTGTCGAAGCAGCTGGGCCGCAAGCCCCGGGAGCTGGCGACGGAACTCGCCGCGCAGCTTGCCGAGGACGCGGATATAGACTCCGTCGAAGTGGCCGGCCCGGGCTTCGTGAACATCCGGCTTGCCCGAGCCATGTGGGCCACCGTGCTTGCCGCGGTGTTGCGCGACGGCGCGGGCTACGGGCGCAGCGCGGTCGGCGCGAGCCGGCCGATCAACGTGGAATATGTCTCCGCCAACCCGACCGGTCCGTTGCATGTCGGTCACTGCCGGGGCGCAGTGGTGGGCGACGTGATCGCCAACCTTCTGGATTTCTGCGGCTACGACGTCACCCGCGAATACTACGTCAACGACGCCGGCGCGCAGGTGGACGTGCTCGCGCGCTCCGCCTTCCTGCGCTACCGCGAGGCGCTGGGCGAGGAGATCGGCGCGATCCCGGACGGGCTCTATCCCGGCGATTACCTGAAGGGTGTCGGTGAAGCGCTGGCTGCCGAGAAGGGGCGGACCCTCCTCGGGATGGACGAGGCGGACTGGCTGCCCATCGTCCGGCTCTACGCCGTCGACAAAATGATGGAAATGATCCGCGAGGATCTCGCGGCGCTTTCCATCGAGCACGACGTGTTCTTCTCGGAGCGCTCGCTCACCACGAACGGCCGTGACCGGGTGGCGGAGGCGATCGCCAGCCTGCGCGAGCGCGATCTCATCTATCAGGGCACCCTTCCGCCGCCGAAGGGGCAGGCCGTCGAGGACTGGGAAGACCGCGAGCAGACGCTGTTCCGCTCCACCCAGTTCGGCGACGACATCGACCGCGCCCTGATGAAGTCGGACGGCAGCTACACCTACTTCGCCAGCGACATTGCCTATCACTACGACAAGATCCTGCGCGGCTTCTCCGACATGATCGACGTCTTCGGCGCCGACCACGGCGGCTACGTGAAGCGCATGAAGGCGGTGGTCGCGGCACTGACCGACGAGCGCGGGTCGCTGACCATCGAGCTCACCCAGCTGGTCAAGCTGTTCCGGGGCGGCGAGCCCGTGCGGATGTCCAAGCGGGCCGGCGACTTCGTCACCCTGCGCGACGTGGTCGACGAGGTCGGCACCGACGCCGTGCGTTTCATGATGCTGTTCCGCAAGGCCGACGCGCCGCTGGACTTCGACTTCAAGACCGTGACCGAACAGAGCCGGGACAACCCGGTCTTCTATGTCCAGTACGCCCATGCCCGTTGCGCTTCTGTCCTCCGCCAGCTCGGCGAGGAGATGCCGGACGTGACAGTCGAGCCCGCGGCGCTTGCCGGCGCAGACCTGAGCGCGCTGGAGGATCCCGGTGAAACGGCCCTGATCGCCAAGATCGCCGAGTGGCCGAGGATCGTGGAGGCGGCGGCCGACGCGCGTGAGCCGCATCGCGTGGCCTTCTACCTTCATGACCTCGCGAGTGCGTTCCACGGACACTGGAATCGTGGGAAGGAACTGCCACACTTACGCTTTATTAATCCTGACGATCCACGGTCCACGAAGGCTCGGATCGCGCTGGTCGTCGCGACACGGACGACACTCAAGGCAGGGCTGAGCGTCCTGGGAGTGTCGGCTCCGGACGAGATGCGCTGACGGCAACCGAGGTGGCACCGAACCGAGACGCTTGACGTGAGACAAGGTGTACGGCGGTTCGCTATATGACGAATTCCAATTCGAACGTCCGCCGCTCCATCGGCCCCCGCAAGGCCGGTGAGGGCGATCCCGCCGAGGCATCGGACCCGCTGGCGGAACTGACCCGCTTCATGGGCGGGCAGGACGGCGACGCGCCGCGTCCGGTACGCCGTATGGCTGACGAGGACGTCGAGGGCCTGTCCGAACCGGAAGCGCATCCGCGGCGCATTCCCCGCCGGCCCTTTCTCTCCACGCCGGAAAGCGAGGAGCAGGGAGCCGATCCCGATGCTCCGGATGCCCCCGAGGACTCGTTCGGAAGCAGCGCGGACATCGACGAGTCGGTCGAAGAATCGCCGGGCGAGGACGACGATGCGACGGGCGACCGATTGGCGGGCATTCCGTATTCCGATGACGGGCCGTCCGCTCCCGCGGCCGGTCCGGCGGGTGCCATGAGCGAAGTCCAGCCAGTGGATCAGGATCCTCTGGCGGTCGATGCGCCGGAGGACGACGGGGACGACGACCCCTTCATGCAGGCGTTGATGGACGAGCTGGAGTCCGACGGAACGGCCACGCCTTCGGGTGGTGCCACCTCCGACCCCGTGCCGCGCGTGCGCCCGTCTTTCTCCTTCCCTTCGACGAAGCCGTCGGACGCGCCGAGGCCAAGCTTCTCGCGCGCCACTCCGACCGCGCCTGCCGCGCCGGCAACGCCCTCGGTCCGCCCAGAGCCGGCCCGCCCGCCGGAGCCTGCTGCGCGCCCGGCCGAGACGGAGCGTCCGGCCTTCGGCAGCTCTGGCGCGCGCCCGATCGCGCCGGCGAGCCGCGAGAATGCCGAGCGTGTCGAGCATGCCCGCGACCACGATGCGATCAGTTCGGAGGCGGCCGGCGCACTGGAACAGCTGCGCAGCCGCCTGGCGCGCCATGGGCCCGCCGCGCCGGCAGCCGACACGCTGTCTCCCGACCTGGTGAGGCCAGCGACGAGCTGGGGGGTGCCCCAGTCCACACCGACGCCCGCAGGCGAGGCAGCGCCACGTCCGTTCCAGTCGCGCGCCACCCCCGTGGCGAGCGACGCACCGGACCGGCCGCGATCCGAGCAAACCGTGACGGCACCCGTTCCGGATGCGCCCCCGCCGTCGGCGGTGGATGAAGACCGTGACACTCCGCCCGCTGTTGGCTGGGAGCGGGAGCGCGACCCTCTCGGAGACGATTTCCGGGACACAGCCGAGTCCGAGTACGACGAATCCGACGCGACCTCGGACATCGACCTTTTCGCCGATGAACCAGCCGACACCGAGGCTGGGCACACCGACGACGAGGATGCCGGATGGACCCTCGACGAGGACGCGCTTGCCGACGCGATCGCGCTGTCGGTTGGCGGCCACGCGGCTGAAGGCGATGAGGACGCGCCGCTGGAGACGGTGTTCGGCGACGATCCGCTTTCCTCCGATGCCGATGACGGCGAGGAGGGTGGGGAGCACGTTGCCACCGATCTCGACGGCATCGATTTCGAGTTCGATCTTGTTGCGGCCGAGCCAGACGCGACGGCGGACGACTTCCGCAAGCCTGCTGAGCGTGGAGAGGACCCGGACGATCTTCCCGAGGAACTGGACGCGCCGCTCGACCCCGACCGCGAAGATGCAATGCTCGCTCCTCCACCGTCCTTCGTGCGCGCAGGTCCCGCCATTCCGGTCGACGATGCCGATGACGAGGTCGACGGCGCCAAAGACCCTGACGACGTGGACGAGGCTTCGGTTGCCGGTCCTGAGCGAACCGGGGGCACGACGGAGGGGCGCGAACCGGACGAGAACGAGGAGGACGATGGGCCTCCGAGCGTCTTCCCGGCGCTGCCGCCCAAGGTTCGCCGGGCCGTGCCCGCGTTTCGTTTCGGGCTCGATGCGGCGGACCGCCCCCATGATCGTGACCCCGAGCCGGCTCCGGCCCCTCCCGCAAGCGATCTCGATTTCGATCTTCCCGGCCTTGGCGGCACCGATCCGTGGAGCCGCTGGCCCGCGGCGTCTTCACAGGCGGCCAAGACGGGCGCCTCAGGGGGAACGTCCGGCGAGACTTCCGGGGTGGCCGATCGCCTGTCCGATGCCCTGTTCGACGAGGATCCGCGTCAGCCCGCAGCGCCGCGGGGCAAGGCTCAAGGGTCTGCGCTGTCCGGTGCCGACTGGCCGGCGAAGCCCTCCGTCGCCATGCCGGCAACCGGCGGTGACGCGGAAACGGACGATTATGACGACGCGTACGACGAGGAAGACTACGCGGACGACTATTACGACGAATCCGAGCCCGAATGGGACGACGAGCACGCGTTGCCTCCGCATTCGCTGGAGGAGATGGACAGCGCTCTGGGCCTGTCGGAGCGTCCCCGCCGTCGATATGGCCGCTCGGTGGCGGCTGTCGTCCTGCTCCTCCTCCTCGGCGGAGGCGGCTATGCGGCATATTCCATCCTGTCGGGTGGAGAGCAGGCCGCGGATGGTCCGCCGCCGGTGATCAGGGCCGACACCGACGGGGTCAAGGTCATGGCGGAGGGAGACGACGCCGATACGGCAGACGGCTCCAAAGCGATCTACGACCGGGTCGGCGAGACCGGTACCGAGAGTGGCCGCCTGGTGCGCAGCCGCGAGGAGCCGATCGATCCGACCCAGACGAGCAGCGCTGGAAATGGCCTGTCGTCGCCGATGCTGCCGAAACGGGTTCGCACCGTCGTGGTTCGTCCGGACGGGACGATCATTCCGGCGGAAGAACTGAATGCGAGCTCGGGCAACACCACGGGGCTCATTCCGCCGGCGCCCGATGAGACCAGCACCGAAGCGCCCGCCGAGCCGGTGACCACGTCGCCGGCGCCGGTGGCGGAAACCGCGCCGGAGAGTGCGCCTGCGCCGACCGACATCGCGACTGCCGACGACGCCGCCCCGAGCGGGCCGGAGGCCACGAGCCCGGATGCCGCGACCGAGACTGCCACCGACGCGGCGCCTCCGGCCGACGACGGGCAGGAGACCGCGGAGGCCCCCGCAGCCGAGGTGCTGTCGCCGATCCGGACCTCCGAACGCATCGTTCCGGAACCGGAAGCCGCCCCCGCTCCGCGTCCGGCCCCGTCGGAAGGCACCCGCACCGTGTCCACCACCCGGGTCACGTCCACACCGCAGCAGAGCGGTCCGCTGTCGCTGGTTCCCGATGCGGGCACGACGGACACCGCCGCCACCAGCCCGTCTGCAACGCTTCCGGCACCGGCGCGCACGGCGGCGCCCGACACATCGGTAGGCGAGCGCGTTTCTCCGGCCCTGTTGGCGGCCCAGACGCGGCGGGCCAACCAGCAGGCCACCCAGGCGCCGACCCAGACCCAGACGGCCGCAACCCAGCCGGCGGCGACAAGCGCACCGGCAGCCGCGTCCACAGGCGACTGGGCCGTCCAGGTCTCCTCGCAGCGCTCTGCCGACCAGGCGCAGACCGCCTACCGTCAGCTGCAGCAGCGATTCCCGGCCGTGCTGGGTGGCCGCGAGCCCTCGATCCAGTCGGCCGACCTGGGCTCGCGCGGCACCTTCTACCGGGTGCGCCTGCCAACCCAGACCCGCGAGCAGGCCAACCAGCTCTGCGCCGAGCTGAAGGCGGCGGGCGGCGACTGCTTCGTCGGGCGCAACTGAGCCCGGCCGTCCAACGGCCCGACGGTCCCGGCCCGAGCCGGGGCCGTGTCGGGTCCGCGACTTCCGCATCCCGCCCATCTCCGCTATCGAGAACAGTCCACCCAGGCCGGGATTCGCCGGCGTGAGCGAAGGGCCGACCTTGAGCGAGACAACAGCCTTCATCACCGGCCTGTCGGGGCCGGTTCTCACCGTCGACGAGGATCATTTCCTGCGCGAGGCGGCGCCCTGGGGCGTCATCCTGTTCCAGCGCAACTGCGTGGATCCCGGGCAGGTGCGCCGGCTGGCCGCCGACATCCGGTCGGCGCTCGGCTGGCAGGCGCCGATCCTCATCGACCAGGAGGGCGGCCGCGTGCAGCGGCTGAAACCGCCGCACTGGCGCGCCTATCCGCCGTCCCGTGTCTACGGAACGCTCTATGCCCGCGATCACGCGGAGGGCCTGGAGGCCTGCCAGCTCGGCACCCGGCTGATCGCGGCCGACCTGCGCGCGCTCGGTCTGGACGTGGACTGCCTGCCGCTGGTGGACGTGCCCGTGGAAGGCGCGCACGACATCATCGGCGACCGCGCCTACGGCACCGATCCCGACACCATCTCCACGCTTGCCGGCGCCGCCATCGACGCGCTGCTGGAGGGCGGCGTCCTGCCGGTGATCAAGCACGTGCCAGGCCACGGGCGGGCGCGCTCCGACAGCCATCTGGAGCTGCCGGTGGTCGACGCTGCGTGGGACGAGCTTGCGGCCGCCGATTTCCTGCCCTTCGGCCGCTTCCGGCGCTGTCCGCTGGCGATGACCGCCCACGTCGTCTTCACCGCCGTCGATGCGGAGCGCCCGGCGACCACCTCCGATGAGGTCATCGGGCGGGTCATCCGGGGCACGATCGGCTATGATGGCTGTCTGATGAGTGACGATCTCTCGATGAAGGCCCTCTCTGGCAACCTTGCCGACCGCGCGGAGGCGTCGATTGCCGCGGGGTGTGACCTGGCGCTTCACTGCAACGGCAAGCTGGCCGAGATGGATGCGGTGGCCGGCGCGGTTCCCGTGCTCGCCGGGGACGCGCTCGCGCGCGCCGACCGGGCGCTGGCCGCGCGCCGCGAGCCGGAGCCCATCGACGTCGCGGAGGCACGCCAGCGGTTCGCCGACCTCGTCCAGCCTGTCTGGACACCACCCGGGGGATGATGCGGTGAGCGACCCGTCCGCCGATCCGTTCGACGCGCCCGTCCGCAGCGAACCGACGCCCGACGACGCGGACGCCCTGCACATCGACGTCCGCGGGTTCGAGGGGCCGCTCGACCTGCTCCTGGCGCTGGCGCGTTCGCAGAAGGTGGACCTGACCCGAATTTCCGTCAGCGACCTGGCCGAGCAATATCTCGCCTTCATCGAGGCGGCCCGGAAAATCCGGCTCGAACTCGCCGCCGACTACCTCGTCATGGCCGCCTGGCTCGCCTATCTGAAATCGCGCCTGCTCGTGCCGAAGCCCGAGGCCGACGATGAGCCGTCGGGCGAGGAGCTTGCTGCCGAACTGGCCTTTCGGCTGAAGCGGCTGGAAGCGATGCGCCAGGCCTCCGAGGATCTCCTGCAGCGCCCGCGCCTCGGCGTGGAGGTCATGGCGCGCGGCGCACCGGAACCCATCGGCGTGAAGCGCCAGACGCGCTGGCAGGCCACCGTCTACGATCTCCTGACCGCCTACGCATCCCAGCGCCAGCGCGAGATGGTCACCGTGGTGCGGATGCGCAGGCGCGTGGTCTGGTCGCTCACCGATGCGCGCACGGCGCTGGAACGCGTCGTCGGGCGCATCGCCGACTGGACGCCGATCGACCTGCTCCTGGAACACTATCTCGTGGACCCGTCCGAGCGCACGACGGTGCTCGCCAGCACCTTTTCCGCCAGCCTCGAACTGGTGCGGGAGGGGCATCTGGAACTCAGGCAGAGCGAGGCCTTTGCGCCGATCTACCTGAAGACCCGTACGGAGGATGACGCCTCGTGAGCGAGACGGACCGCAATCTCTTCGGCGACAACGTCACGAACCTGTCCTCGCGCGAGCGGCGCGAGCACCTGCGCATGCTCGAGGCCATGCTGTTCGCCTCGGCCGAGCCGCTGACGGAAGCCGTGATGGCCGAGCGGATGCCGCGCGGAGCGGAGATCGCCTCGCTGCTGGAGGATCTGCAGCACGTCTATGCCAGCCGCGGCGTCAACGTGGTGCAGGTGGCGGGGGGCTGGGCCTTCCGCACCGCCGACGATCTTGCCTTCCTGCTGTCGCGCGAGGCGGTGGAACCGCGCAAGCTGTCGCGCGCCGCGCTGGAGACGCTCGCCATCATTGCCTACCACCAGCCGGTCACGCGGGCGGAGATCGAGGAGGTACGCGGCGTCTCGACCTCGAAGGGCACGCTGGACGTGCTCTTGGAGACAGGCTGGATCCGGATGCGCGGCCGCCGCCGCAGTCCCGGCCGTCCGGTCACCTATGGCACCACGCCGGCCTTCCTGGATCATTTCAACTTGCAGGCCGTCGATGATCTGCCGGGCCTCGACGAGCTGAAGGGCGCCGGGCTCCTGGAGGGGACCCCGCCGCCGGGGTTCCGGGTGCCCGTGCCGAGCGATGTCGATGCGCTGGGTGCGGACGAAGATCCACTGGAACAGGCGGAAGACGACGCCGACGAAGGCGCTGACGAGCCTGACGACCACCACTGACCGGCGGACGAACGGCCGTGCGGGGTGGCAAGCGTCACGCCACCAATTCCCGCTAGGGGTCCGGGACGGGACTGAACCCAACACGGCACCCGGGGGTGTCGTCGTGCATATCATCGGCGATGTTTTCGAGCTGATTGTGAAGAAGGTCCGTCGGGACGCCCGGCACTGGGATCCCGGCGCTGCCGTCGGTTCGGCGGAGCGGCGTGCGTCGCAACGCCGCCGGGGTCGGCCTGCACTTGCCCGTGCTCCCAGATACGATAGGAAGCACGGGCAGGGCCGCGCGCAGGGTGCGGTGCCGTGAGGGGCGGGTGCCACGTGGCGGCTGAATCGACATTTTCGAACCGCAGGGGAGCGGCCGGGCAGGCCACCTCTCCCGAATCCGGTCACGGCCGGCAGGCAGATCCTGCGCGGTTGGCCTTCGACGACGTGTCGCACCGCTATCGCACCACGCCGGTCCTCGACCACGTGTCCTTCACCGTGAAGCCCGGCGAGATTGTCTGCCTTCTGGGGCCATCCGGCTGCGGAAAGACGACGCTTCTACGGATCGCCTCGGGTGTCGAGCAGCAGAGCGCCGGGCGTGTGTTTCTGGACGGGCGCGAGGTTGCCGGTCCGTCCGGGTTCGTGCCCGCCGAAGAGCGGGGCCTTGGCCTCGTCTTCCAGGACTATGCCCTGTTTCCCCATCTTACCGTGATGGACAATGTGCTGTTCGGCACCGACCGGCGCGGACGTTCGGCCGCCATCGGTCGCGCTCGCGATATGCTGGAGCGGATGGGTCTGGCGCGCTACGAACGGGTCTATCCGAATGTTTTGTCCGGCGGCGAACAGCAACGAGTGGCGCTCGTCCGCGCGCTCATGCCCCGTCCTCGCGTGCTTCTCATGGATGAACCCTTTTCTGGACTGGATCGTACGCTGCGCGACCAGGTGCGCACCGATGCACTGGCCCTCCTGCGCGACACCAGCGCGACGGCCATGATCGTGACGCACGATCCGGAAGAGGCCATGCTGATCGGAGACCGGATCGTGCTGCTGCGCGCCGGTCGGGTCATCCAGTTCGGTGCGCCGGAAGCCCTCTACCGCCGCCCTGCCGACCTTGACGCGGCGCGTTTCTTTTCGGAACTCAACGAGATGACCGCCGAGGTTGCAAACGGGGCGGCGGTCACTCCGCTTGGGCGGGTTCCGGTTCCGGGGCTGGCGGACGGCACGGAGGTGGTTGTTGCGGTTCGGCCGCAGGGCCTGCAGCTGTCGGGCCTGCATGGCGACGGAGCGGCGGCTCAGGTGGTCGGTCGGCGATTTCTGGGGGAAAGCGAACGCCTGGATCTGTCGGTGGACGGTCTCATCCGGCCCCTGGTCTGCCGGCTTCCGGCTGGAACGGCGCCAGAGGGAGACAGGCTCCGGGTTTCGGTCACGCCGGGTGCCGCGCTGCTGTTTCCACAGCCTGCGGCACAAGCACACGCCCCGGGTGCCCGTCGGACCGCCGCTGGGTAATCCCATCCAGCGAACAGTCGCGTGGCGCCATTGCGGGGGACGCCGCTTTTTGAAATAGTGCCGATCCAGCAAGCCGGCTTTCGGCGTAGTCGCCAGTAAACGGGATCGTTTCGCCCATGGGTGTCAGTGTTTGGCAACTTCTCATCGTCGCCGTCATCGTCGTGCTTCTGTTCGGGCGCGGAAAGATCTCCGATCTGATGGGCGACGTCGCGAAGGGCGTGAAGAGCTTCCGCAAGGGGCTCGCCGACGATGAGGACGACGACAAGGCGAACTCGTCTCACAAGACGATCGAGCACACGCCCTCGGAGACCGTGAACACCGAGAAGTCGGAGGATCGGTCGAAGGCCGGTTGATGTCCGCTCCGCTGTAACCGGCGTCGCGGCCCGACCCGAGGCGCATTTCCATGTTCGATATCGGCTGGACCGAACTTATCGTGGTCGCGGTGATCGCCATTCTCGTGGTCGGCCCGAAAGAGCTGCCGTCCATGCTGATGACGTTCGGCCGGACGGTTGGTCGCATGCGTCGCATGGCCAACGAGTTCCAGTCGCAATTCAACGACGTGCTCAAGGAAGCCGAGCGGCAGGCCAACGTCGACGATGTCCGCAAGGATCTCGAGGCCGTCACCTCCATCGACCCGACTAAAAAGCCCTCCAACAAGCCGGAGGTGCAGTCGGCACCGGTCAAGACGGGTGCCGCCAACGGATCCGGCGAGCCTCAGCCGGCCTCGGCTCCGGACGTTGCTCCAGCCACCGATCCGCTGCCCGAACAGGCCTCTCAGAAACCGACCGGAGAGGCCGAGGCGGCCGTCCCCGCGCCGGCGCCGTCCGGCGAACCCGCCGAAAGCGAACAGCGTTCATGAGCCAGGACGATATCGAGGCCTCCAAGGCTCCGCTGATCGACCACCTGATCGAGCTGCGAAGCCGGCTGATCAAGTCGCTGATTGCCATCGCGATCGCCTTCGTTGTCTGCTTCTACTTCGCCTCCGACATCTTCAACATTCTCGTGGTGCCCTATGAGCGCGCCGCCGGTGAGGCGAAGTCCATCGAGCTGATCTACACTGCCCCGCAGGAATTCTTCTTCACGCAGCTCAAGCTGGCGCTGTTCGGGGCGCTGTTCCTGGCGTTCCCGGTACTCGCCGTCCAGATCTACATGTTCGTGGCGCCCGGCCTCTACCGCAACGAGCGCGGCGCATTCCTGCCGTTCCTGGTGGCGACGCCGATCCTCTTCGCGATCGGCTCCATGCTCGTCTATTTCGTCGTCATGCCGCTGGCGATGAACTTCTTCCTCGGCATGGAGCAGACCGGGGAAGCGGGCAGGGCGACCATTCACCTGCTGCCGCGGGTGAGCGAGTATCTCGGCCTCATCATGATCCTGATCTTCGCGTTCGGGATCGTGTTCCAGCTGCCCGTGATCCTGACGCTGCTGGCGCGGGTCGAGCTCATCACCGCCGACGATCTGAAGAAGAAGCGGAAGTACGCGGTGGTCATCGCGTTCATCCTGGCGGCGGTGCTGACGCCTCCGGACCCGATCAGCCAGATCAGTCTTGCGGTGCCTGCGATGCTCCTCTACGAGATCTCCATCATCGCGGTCCGGTACGTGGAGCGGTCGAGAGCCGCCAGGGCGGCCGCGGCCGAAAAGGCCGACGACGCCGACGAAACGGACTGATCCCGCCGCGTTCGTCAGGCCGTTGCAGATCGTTTCCGGAGTTCTCCGATGCTCGATATCCGCTGGATTCGCGACCATCCGGTCGAGTTCGACCGCGCGCTCGCGAGCCGGGGCATGGACCCGCTTTCCGACAGGCTGATTGCCCTCGACGAAGCCCGGCGCGGCGCCATCCAGCGCCTCCAGGACGCCCAGCAGCGGCGCAACACGTCGTCCAAGGCCATCGGCAAGGCGAAGGGGTCCGGCGACGAGGCCGAAGCCCAGCGCCTGATGGCCGAGGTCGCCGACCTCAAGGCCCAGATCCAGCAGGGCGAGGAGGCGGAGCGCGCCGCCGACGCGGAGATCCAGGCGATCCTGGCCGCCACGCCGAACGTGCCCTTCGACGATGTGCCGGTCGGCGCCGACGAGGCTGCCAACGTGGAGGTTCGCCGGGACGGGACGCCGCTGGCGCCGGACTTCGAGCCGAAAGAGCACTACGAGCTCGGCGAGGCGCTGGGCATGATGGATTTCGAGACCGCAGCGAAGCTTGCCGGTTCTCGGTTCGTCATCCTGAAGGGCCAGCTCGCCCGCCTGGAGCGCGCTCTCGGCCAGTTCATGCTCGACATGCACGTGAGCGAGCATGGCTACACCGAGGTGCAGCCGCCGTTGCTGGTGCGCGACCCGGCGTTGTTCGGCACCGCGCAGCTGCCGAAGTTCGCCGAGGATCAGTTCGCCACCACCGACGGGCGCTGGCTGATCCCGACGGCCGAGGTACCGCTGACCAACCTTGTGCGCGAAAGCCTCGTGGACGAGGCCGAGCTGCCGTTCAGGGTTACCGCACTGACGCCGTGCTTCCGCTCCGAGGCCGGCTCGGCCGGCCGCGACACGAGGGGGATGCTGCGCCAGCACCAGTTCAACAAGGTCGAGCTCGTTTCCGTGACCACGCCGGAGCAGGCGTTGGAGGAACACGAGCGCATGACCAGCTGTGCGGAAACCGTGCTGCGCCGGCTTGGCCTGCACTACCGGCTGATCACGCTGTGCACCGGCGACATGGGCTTCTCTGCCCGCAAGACCTACGACATCGAGGTCTGGCTTCCGGGGCAGGGCGCCTATCGCGAGATTTCCAGCTGCTCGGTCTGCGGCGATTTCCAGGCCCGGCGCATGGATGCGCGCTATCGGCCGGCCGAGGGTGGCTCCACGCGCTTCGTGCACACGCTGAACGGCTCCGGCGTCGCGGTGGGCCGGGCGCTCATCGCGATCATGGAAACCTACCAGCAGGCGGACGGCTCGATCGCCGTTCCCGACGCCCTGCGGCCCTACATGGGCGGCATCGACACCATTCAAACCGCCTGAGGTCAGCATGCGGATCCTGGTCACCAACGACGACGGCATCCATTCGCCCGGCCTTTGGGCGCTCGAGGAGATCGCCAAGGCGCTCAGCGACGACGTCTGGGTCGTTGCTCCGGAGACGGACCAGTCGGGTGCCTCGCATTCGCTGACCGTCAACGATCCGCTGCGGCTGCGGCAGGTGGGAGAGCGGCACTATGCGGTGCGTGGCACACCCACCGACTGCGTGATCATGGGCATGCGCCAGATCCTCGACAGCGATCCGGACCTGATTCTCTCCGGCATCAACCGGGGTCACAACCTGGCTGACGACGTGACCTATTCCGGGACGGTGGCCGGCGCCATGGAGGGCACCATCCTCGGCGTGCGCTCCATCGCCTTCTCGCAGTCCTACAGCCACGCCCAGGGCACCGAGCCGCCCTACGAGACCTCCATCGCTCATGGTCCCGGCCTGGTCCGTCGCATTCTCGAGATGGACCTGCCTGCCGACGTGCTGATCAACATCAACGTGCCAGACGTGGCGCCGGACGCCGTCGCCGGCGTGAAGGTGACCACCCAGGGCCGGCGCGACCAGGCGCTCCTGAACGTGGAAGAGCGCCACGACGGCCGCGGCAATCCCTATTACTGGATCGGCTTTCAGCGGCGGAAGTTCGCCTATGTCGAGGGCACCGACCTCGAGGCCGTGCGCGACGGCTTCATCTCCGTTACCCCCTTGCGTCTGGACCTGACCGCTCTCAGAGTTCTCGACGACATGAAGAGCGCGCTCAACTCGCAGTAGACCGGCTGCGCGGGCGCGGGTAAACGGCGTCCGATGACCGACAGCGAAGACCATCTCGACGGCGAACCTACCGAGGCCGACCGGATCGCGCTGGCGGAGCTGATCCTCAAGCTCCGCGCCAACGGCGTGCGCGACCGGCGCGTGCTGGGTGCCATTGAGGGCATTCCCCGCCGCCTGTTCCTGTCCTCGCGCCACCAGGCGCTGGCCTACGCTGACCGGGCCATGCCCATCGACTGCGGCCAGACCATCTCCCAGCCGACCATCGTTGCGATGATGACGGAGGCCCTCGACGTCCAGCCCCATCACCGGGTGCTGGAGGTGGGGACGGGGTCGGGCTACCAGGCCGCGGTTCTCGCCCGGCTGGCCCGGGAGGTCTACACGGTGGAGCGCTACCGCTCGCTCAAGCGCTACGCCGAGGACCGCTTCAATGCGCTCAAGCTTGAGAATGTCGAAACCCGCATCGGCGACGGTTTCGAGGGGTGGCCGGAGCAGGCTCCGTTCGACCGGATTGTGGTCACGGCCGCAGCGGAAGAGATTCCGGAAAGCCTCGTCGCCCAGCTGGCGGAGGGAGGCGTCATGGTGATCCCCGTCGGTGCGTCGGGAACGGTGCAGGATCTGGTCAAGCTGACGCGGGCGAACGGCCAGGTGGAGCGGTCTTCGCTCTGCGCGGTGCGCTTCGTCCCCATGGTCCACGGCGTCGCGGAGCGGCTCTAAGCAATCGCAGGAAAAGTGCACTTGCGGTTTTCCGTCCGCGATTGCGTTGGAAGGTCGCGCGCAATCGCAGGAAAAGGGGCGAATGCAGTTTTCCGTCCGCGATTGCGTTGGAAGGAGTTCCCCCCAAATGTCCCGCGCGCTGGTCGGCCTGGTCCACGGATCGCGGGACCTCGCGCATGCCACTCCCGCGGACTCGGCCGGATTTTTCCGACCCGCTTAAACCTTCGTCAACGTTACCCGTGTTTTCTAAAGGTCAGATCACACTTTTGACGCAGGGTGGCCATCCATGTTCTCGAACGTGACGCAAGGCAGGGGTAACGGGGCGGTCGGTCGGGCTGTTGCCGTGACACTCGTCGCAGCCTTCGCCGCCGGCTGCAGCGCCGACGTTTCGCGGTTCGCCGGAGCGCCGATCTACGCGGGCTCCACGCCGAATCAGAAGGCGCTTCTGGACGGATCGGGAGACGACCAGATCGTCACCGGGTCGCTGCCCGGCACGGCGCAGTCCTCCCTGGGCCAGCCCACCTATGCCTCGCCCAACGCCATCAGCGGTGCCGCGGCGAGCTACAATGGCTGGTCCACGGCGGGCGGCACGCCGATCGTGGTCCAGTACGGCGACACCCTCCAGTCCCTGAGCACGCGCTATGGCGTCCCGGCCGATGCGCTTGCGGCCACCAACCGGATCTCGCCCGGGACCCAGCTTCAGCCGGGTACCCGCCTCGTCGTTCCGAAGTACACCGTCGGCAGCGCGCCCGTGCAGCAGGCCGCCACCGCTCCGGCGCAGCAGCCCGCAGCGCAGGCCTCGTCGTCCGGCACCTACACGGTGAAGCCCGGCGATACGGCCTGGTCGATCGCCCGTGCCACCGGTGTCACCCCGACCGAACTTCTGGCGGCGAACAACATCTCCCCCGATGGAGGTATCCGCATTGGCCAGACCCTGAAGATCCCCGGCAACGGTTCCGCTCCGCAGCCGGCATCGACCCAAACCGCCACGGCAGCGCCGCAGACGACGCTGAACGAGCAGAAGGCCGCTCTCGACAACAACCAGCCGAACCCGGCCCCGGCCGAGCCGGCGCAGGAGGTGCAGGTCGCTTCGCTGCCGTCCGAGGCCGCGAAGGCCGGGGCCGCCGTCACCCAGACGGACGCGACCGAGGAGCCGGCCGCCAAGCAGGCGCCGCCGCCCACGTCGGACGGCGCGGACGGCTTCCGCTGGCCGGCTCGCGGCCGCATCATCGCCGGCTTCGGCAAGCAGTCCGACGGCGCCAACAACGACGGCATCAACCTGGCCGTCCCGGCCGGCACGCCCGTCAAGGCGGCCGAGAAGGGCACCGTGATCTATGCCGGCAACGAACTGCAGGGCTATGGCAACCTCGTTCTCATCCAGCACAAGGACGGCTGGGTGTCGGCCTATGCCCATAACGAAGCGCTTCTGGTGAAACGCGGCGAGACGGTTCAGCGCGGTCAGGTGATCGCCAAGGCCGGCGCAACCGGTTCTGTCTCCCAGCCGCAACTCCACTTCGAGTTGCGCAAGGGCTCGCAGCCGGTCGATCCGCTGCCTCATCTCTCCGGGGCCTGAACGCCAGCAAATCCGGGACGAACCGGCAGCCTGCGTCTTGGGCATTCGAGGCCATATTACGGCGAAATTTTGGGCTGATCGGGGCCGGGGGTTGACGGCCGGACGTTCCCCATGCGTGATTACGCGAAAGCGAACCAACACGCGTGGGAACAGTGGCGACATCAGCAAATGAAGTCACGGCCGATCAGGCCGGGGCCACGGTCCGTTTCGAGAGTGTCCAGAAGAGCTACGACGGGGAAACACTCGTCGTTAAAGACTTAAATCTTGATATTTCTCGGGGCGAATTCATAACGATGCTCGGCCCTTCGGGGTCCGGCAAGACAACTACCCTGATGATGCTCGCAGGCTTTGAGCCGGCGACGCACGGGGAGATCTACCTCGACGACGCCCCCATCAACGATGTGCCGCCGCACAAGCGGGGCATCGGCATGGTCTTCCAGAACTACGCCCTGTTCCCGCACATGACCGTCGCGGAGAACCTCGCCTACCCGCTGAAGGTGAGGGGCATGGGCAAGAGCGAGATCCAGACCCGCGTCGACCGTGCGCTCGGCATGGTGGAGCTCCCGCAGTTCGGCAGCCGCCGTCCTGCCCAGCTCTCCGGCGGTCAGCAACAGCGTGTCGCCGTCGCCCGTGCCCTGGTGTTCGAACCGAACCTCATCCTGATGGACGAGCCGCTGGGGGCTCTCGACAAGCAGCTGCGCGAGCAGATGCAGTTCGAGATCAAGCACATTCACGAAAATCTCGGCGTGACGGTGGTCTATGTGACCCACGATCAGACCGAAGCGCTGACGATGTCGGACCGCGTGGCGGTCTTCAACGACGGCAAGATCCAGCAGCTGTCGACGCCGGAAGACCTCTACGAACGTCCGATGAATTCGTTCGTTGCCCAGTTCATCGGCGAGAACAACAAGCTGTCCGGAACAGTCAAGGACGTGAGCGGCAAGGAATGCGTGGTCGAGCTCGACCATGGCGGCACCGTGACCGCAAACCCGGTGAACATCGAAGGTCCGGGCAGCCGCACGACGCTGTCGCTGCGTCCCGAGCGGATCGAGATCCTGCCGCCGGACAACTACGCGAACATTCTCGAGGCGAAGATCCTCGAGCTGATCTTCCTCGGAGACCACATCCGGGCCCGCCTCAGCGTGGCCGGCAATGACGAGTTCATCGTCAAGGTCCCGAACAAGCACGACGAGCACGAGCTGAGGGAAGGTGAAACGACGAAGGTCGGCTGGCACGCGTCGGACTGCCGCGCGCTCGACCCGATCGCCATTTCCTGACCCGCCCGTGTGCGATCGAATGCCCGGGTCGGCTCTGCGCCTCGGGTACGCTGAAACCGCGATCCAGAGAAAAAAAGGAGAGCAGAAGTGAGGACCACAGCTAAGAGCGTTTCGCTCGCGATGGCGGCCTCCGTTGTCGCCCTTGCGGCGGCCCAGGCCCAGGACAAGTCGTTGACTATCGTCTCCTGGGGCGGCGCCTACACGGAATCGCAGGACAAGGCTTACCATCAGCCTTTCGCCGAGCAGACCGGTACGAAGATCCTGCAGGAGGACAAGTCCGCCCAGGCTCTGGCCGGCATTCGTTCGCAGGTCGAGGCCGGCAACGTCACCTGGGATGTCGTCGACATGCTCCAGGCCGACGCCAAGCGGGCCTGCGACGAAGGCCTGATCATGGAGATCCCGGCCGACGAGTGGCTGGCTCCCGGCCCGAACGGCGAACCCGCCTCGGAAGACTTCATCGAAGGCACTCTGGGCGACTGCTTCGTTCCGCAGATCCTTTACGCGACCATGTTCGCCTACGACACGGAAGCGTTCCCGGACGGTGGCCCGCAGACCATCGCGGACATCTGGGACACCGAGAAGTTCCCGGGCACCCGTGCCCTGCAGAACATCCCGCAGAAGAACCTGGAGTGGGCGCTGATCGCGGACGGCGTGTCGCCGGACGAGGTCTATGACGTGCTCGCCACCCAGGAAGGCCAGGACCGCGCGTTCGAGAAGCTCGGCGAGATCCGCGACAACGTGATCTGGTGGTCGGAAGGTGCCCAGCCGCCGCAGATGCTGGCTGACGGCGAGGCGACCATCGCCACCGCCTACAACGGCCGCATCTTCAACGCGCAGGTCAACGAGGACCAGCCGTTCGAGATCATGTGGGACGGTCAGATGTTCGAAGTCGACGGCTGGGTCGTTCCGGTCGATACCGGCAACGAAGAGCTGATCAAGGAATATCTGAAGTTCGCCACCGATACGCAGCGCCTCGCCGACCAGGCGAAGTATATTTCCTACGCCCCGGCGCGGAAGTCGTCGGTGCCGCTGATCGGCAAGCACGCCGAGCTGGGCATCGACATGATGCCGCACATGCCGACGGCGGATGGCAACTTCGACAACGCCGTCCAGTTCAACACCGACTTCTGGGCCGACTACGGTGACTCGCTCGAAGAGCGCTTCAACGCCTGGCTCGCCCAGTAAGCCGGACTGACGAACCCGGCCCGGGCGCGGCATCATCGCCGTGCCCGGGTCGCACTCCCGGCTGAGCGTTGTGGCGTCGAAGACGACAAGCGCCGCGTGTCCGCCGGTCCCCGAATTCCGCGAAGGAGCGCCCGGTGAGCGATAGCAGTGCGGCAGGCCACGGTCAGAGCTCGTCCCCGACGGGGAGCGATGAGACCCCCGGTTCGCTGACCACCGCCGACGGTACCCCGCTCAAGGTCTCGCTTCGTCGCGCCGAGTCCCGCGCCCGGCGCAAGGCATTCTTCCTCGTCCTTCCGCTGCTGGCCTTTCTTCTGATCACCTTTGCCATTCCGATCGGCCAGATGATCTCGCGCTCCGTGCGTAACCCGGAAGTGGCGGACTATCTTCCGAAGACGGCTGCCGCCATCCAGGCATGGGATGGTCAGGAAGTGCCGCCGGAAGCCGTCTTCGCGGCCATGGCCGACGACATGAAGGTGGGGCTCGAGAACCGCACCCTCGGTCGCGCCGCCGCGCGCATCAACCGTGAAATTCCCGGCGCCCGCTCAACCGTTCTTGGCACGGCGCGTGATCTCGACGAGATGAGCCCTCCTTACAAGGAGGCTTTCATCGCTGAGGACGAGGATTGGGAAAACCTCGAATTCTGGAGCCTGATCAAGCGCGAAACGCGCACGATCACCCCGGTCTATTATCTGCTCGCCTTCGACTACGAATATTCGCCACAGGGCGAGATCGTCGAACGGCCGGAATCCTACCAGGTCTACCGGATGCTGTTCCTCAGAACGGCCTGGATGAGCCTTCTCATAACGTCCCTCTGCATTCTTCTGGGCTACCCGATTGCCCACCTTCTGGCGACGTTGCCACTGAAGTCGTCGAACCTGCTGATGATCCTTGTGCTGTTGCCGTTCTGGACATCGCTGCTGGTGCGAACGTCGGCGTGGATCGTGCTTCTGCAACAGCAGGGCGTGCTGAACGACACGCTGGTGTGGCTCGGGGTCATCGACGACAACAACCGAATACGCATGATCTACAACCAGATCGGCACGATCATCGCGATGACGCACATCCTGCTGCCGTTCATGATCCTGCCGCTGTACTCGGTGATGAAGACGATCCCTCCATCCTATATGCGGGCAGCCCGCTCGCTCGGCGCAACCCAGCTCAGGGCCTTCGTTACGGTCTACATGCCGTTGACGATCCCCGGGCTTGCCGCCGGCGTGCTGCTCGTCTTCATCCTGGCGATCGGCTACTACATCACGCCGGCCCTGGTGGGTGGCGACACGGGTATCTTCATCTCCAACCTGATCGCGCAGAACATGACAGGGTCCACGGCGCAGCTGCGGCTCGCGGCGGCCTTGGCCACCATCCTGCTGCTGGCGGTGCTGGTGCTTTACTGGGCCTTCAACAAGCTCGTCGGCGTCGACCGGCTGAAGTTCGGATAGGGGAGAGGACCCGTCATGTCGCTTCCTGCCTATGCCGGCACCGGCGAGCGGATCTGGTACTACAGCTACCGGATCATCTGCGCCCTGATCTTCCTGTTCCTGATCTTCCCGATCCTGGTGATCGTGCCGCTCTCCTTCAACGCGGAGCCGTACTTCACCTTCACCGAGAAGATGCTGTCCTTCGACCCTGCCGGCTATTCGCTGCGCTGGTACGAGGACCTGCTGGGCAGCGAGGAATGGCTGTTCTCGATCCGGAACTCGTTCATCATCTCGATCTCGTCGACCATCGTGTCCACGTCGCTGGGCACGCTGGCGGCGCTCGGCCTGTCGCGTCGGCACATGCCGTTCCGCGCGGCGATCACGGCGCTCCTGATCTCGCCGATGATCGTGCCGCTCATCATCACGGCGGCTGCGCTGTTCTCCTTCTATGCGCGGGTTAACCTGGCCAACACCTTCTTCGCCATCATCATGGCGCACGTGGTGCTGGGCACGCCGTTCGTGGTGATCACCGTGACCGCGGCCATGTCGAGCTTCGACGAACAGCTGTTGCGGGCCTCCGCCAGCCTGGGCGCCAACCAGGTGACGACCTTCTTCAAGATCATCCTGCCGCTGCTTCTGCCGGGCGTGATCGCGGGCGGTCTGTTCGCCTTCATCACCTCCCTCGACGAGGTGGTCGTTGTGATCTTCCTGGCCGGCCCCGAACAGACACCCATGACGGTGCGCATGTTCTCCGGGTTGAGAGAGGAGATCAGTCCGACGATCCTGGCACTCGCCTCGATCCTCGTGGCCATGTCGATCCTGCTGCTGACGGCCATGGAACTGCTGCGCCGGCGCGGGGAGAAGCTGCGCGGCATCAAGGGCTGACCGGCCCTGGCGGTGCGCAGTTCTGCGCACCGCGGACCTTGCGCAGTCGTGCGCGATATTGCGCAGAGCTGCGGAAACAGCGCGGGACGTTGCCCGCGCAGCGCCGGCCCCAAATCCCGTCCTGTCCTGCATGACAGCCGCGCGTCCGGCGGCGGTGGACAGCCACCGGAAGGCCGTCTTCAATCCCGGCAACGAGAAGATGTCCCCGGACCGGGCAACTGATCCGATCCGCGGGGACGGGTGCGCATCGCGGAGGGAGGCGGCATGGCACACGACCGCCAGGCATCGGAGATTGTCCGCCGGCAGGGTATGGCGCGGCCTCTGGCCGTAATCCGATGAAGCCGGAAGAGACCCCCGTCCGCCAGTGGCTGCTGGTCGGCGCGCTGGCGCTGGCGCCCGCCGTCAGCAACGGCTTTGCCCGCTTCGCCTACGGGCTGATCCTGCCGGCCATGCGCGACGATCTCGGCTGGAACTACACCCAGGCCGGCTGGATCAACACCGCCAACGCGCTCGGTTACCTGATCGGCGCGCTGGTCGGGCTGACGCTGATCGCGCGGCTCGGCTCGCGGGTTCTGTTCGCCGCCGGCATGGCGCTGACGGCCGTGGCGCTTCTCTTCTCCGGTTTCACCGAGAATTTCTGGTTTCTAACTCTCTGGCGCGTGCTGGCAGGCGTCGGCGGCGCGCCGGCCTTCATTGCCGGCGGCGCGATGGTCTCTGCCGTCTTCCGGGGCCAGCCGGTGCGATCGGCGGCGGCGATCGCGCTCTATTTCGGCGGCGGCGGCATCGGCATGTTCCTGTCCGGCAGCACGCTGCCTTTCGTGCTGCAGGGCAATCCCGCCGCCTGGCCGGAGGTCTGGATCGGGATGGGGCTCGTGAGCCTCGTGACGCTGATCCCGACCGCCTGGGTGGTCCGTTCGGTGGCGCCGGGAACCCGCGGCTCGGCCGCGCCGAAACCGGGCCGGTTGCCGTGGCCGGCGATGAGCCTGGAGCTGATCGCCTACTTCCTCTTCGCCGTGGGCTACATCGTCTACCTGACCTTCATCGTGGCCTGGATGCGGGAGGAGCAGGCATCGGTGGGGCTGGTGGCGGCCATGTGGTCGCTCATCGGCATCATGGTGATGGCCTCGCCGCTCCTGTGGCGCGGGGTGCTGGCGCGCCATTCCGGCGGCGTCCCCATGGCGCTCGCCTGCACGGCGACGGGGGTGGCCACGCTGCTGCCGCTCGTCGTGCCAGGCGCGATTGGCGTGCTGGCGTCCGCCTTCGTGTTCGGCGGCTCGTTCTTCATGGGACCGGGATCGGTGACGGCGTTCGGGCGCAACAACCTGCCCGAGGCCCAGTGGGGGGCTTCCATCGCGCTGTTCACGACGATCTTCGCGGTGGGCCAGCTGATCGGTCCGGTGGCGGCGGGCTACATCGCCGACGCGAGCAGCGACCTCACGCTGGGACTGATCGCCGCCGGGGCGACGCTCCTCCTTGCCGGCCTGCTGGCCGCCTTCCAGAAGCCGCTTGCTGCAGGCGACTGAGCGGCTGCCGCTCGGGCCTCAGGGCTCGACCAGGATGGCGCGGAAATCGTTGACGTTCGTGCGGGTCGGGCCGGTGATGACGAGATCGCCCAGCGCCTCGAAATAGCTGTAAGCGTCGTTGCGATCGAGGTAGGCGCGGGCATCGAGACCCTTCTCCCGGCCGCGCGCCAGCGTGGTGGGATCGACAAAGGCGCCGGCATTGTCCTCCGAGCCGTCGATGCCGTCGGTGTCGCAGGCAATCGCGGTGAGCTTCGGATGGCCGGCCAACTCCACGGCGAGCGCCAGCTGAAACTCCGCGTTGCGTCCGCCGCGGCCCTCGCCGCGCACCGTCACCGAGGTCTCGCCGCCCGACAGCACCACGCAAGGGGCAGCGCCGGGCTGGCCATGATCGACGCAGGACTGGGCGATGGCCGCAAGCACCTTCGCCACCTCCCGGGCCTCGCCCTCGATCCGGTCGCCGAGAACGATGGGCGTGTAGCCCTCGGACCGCGCGATCTCCGCAGCCGCCTCCAGCGACAGGGCAGGGGCCGCCACCAGTTCGTAGCTGGCGTGGGCGAGGCGCGGATCGTCGAGCGCCGGCGTTTCCGCCCCCTCGCTGCCGAGCCATTCGGCGATGCTTTCCGGGCACGCGATGCCGTAGGCCTCGATGATGGCCCTGGCGTCGGCGGCCGTGGTCTCGTCGCCGATGGTCGGGCCGGAGGCGATGATGCCGGGATCGTCGCCGGGCACGTCGGAGATGGCCAGCGTGACCAGCCGGGCGGGTCTGGCGGCAAGTGCCAGCCGGCCGCCGGCCACGGTGGAGACGTGTTTGCGCACGGTGTTCATGGCGGAGATGGGGGCGCCGGATTTGAGCAGCCCGCGACCGAGCGTCTGCAGGTCCTCCAGCGACACGCCCGGCGGCGGGCCTGCGAGCAACGCGGAGCCGCCGCCCGACAGGAGGCAGATGACCAGGTCGTCTTCCGTGAGGCCGTCCAGCAGCGCCAGCATCTCCCGGGTGCCGGCCTCGCCAGCGGCGTCGGGCACCGGGTGTGCCCCTTCCACGATACGGATGCGCTCGGTCGGCTCGCCATGGCCGAAGCGGGTGAGGACCACGCCCTCGATGGGCCCCTCCCAGGCCTGCTCGAAGGCACGGGCCATGGCGGCCGATGCCTTGCCCGCGCCGATGATGACCGTGCGGCCTTTCGGCGGCTCGGGCAGGTAGGCGGCGAGGCAGCTTTCCGGATGCGCGCGGGCCACGGCCGCGTCGAACAGGTTGCGCAGCAGCCGGCGGGCGGCAGCGATCTCGTCGGAGGCGGAGGGATTCGAAACGGTCACGGGATTATCCAAGGTAGAGAGGCCCTTATCTCGCCGAATGAAGGCATCCTGTCAAAGGCGGAACGGAGTTGACGTCCTGCCGCACTGCGGCGACGGTCCGGTCTGACCGCTGCCAATCGCGGCGTCATGCCGCCCGCATCCCGTCTGACCGAGGTATCCCGACCTGTGGCCGTCCTATCGTCCGTTGCTTCCCTCCACCGGCTGGCAAATGCGGCGCTGGTTCACTGGGACCTGCCGGAGGGGGCGGCGGCGCAACTCATCAACCTGTCGGAAAATGCGACCTACCTTGTGACGGCACCGGGCTGGCGATCGATCCTGCGGGTGCATCGCCTCGGTTACCACAGCGAGCGGGCCATCGAGAGCGAGCTCGCCTGGATGGACGCGCTGCGCCTCGAGGCGGGTGTGCCGACCCCACCGGTGATCGCAGCCCGGGACGGCCGGCGCATCGTCCGCGACGCGCCCGACGCGGACACGGCGCCCCGCCACATGGTCATGTTCGACTTCATCGAGGGCCGCGAGCCGGAGGCGGGCGACGACCTGGCCGGCCCGCTGGAGCGGCTTGGAGAAATTTCCGCCCGACTGCACCACCACGCTCGGGGTTGGCGGCGCCCGGCCGGGTTCGAGCGGCTGACCTGGGACGAGGAGACGATCCTGGGCCAAACGCCCACCTGGGGGCGCTGGCAGGACGGGCCGAGCGTCGATGAAACGTCGCGAGCGGTGCTGGGCCGCCTGGAGAGCGTCGTGCGGGAGCGGCTGGCGCGCCACGGCAAGGGATCGGAGCGCTACGGGCTGATCCATGCCGACGTCCGGCTCGCCAACCTTCTGGTCCACGCCGGCGAGACCAGGGTCATCGATTTCGACGACAGCGGTTTCGGCTGGTTTCTCTACGACGTGGCCACGGCGCTGTCCTTCAACGAGGATCACCCGGACGTGCCGGACTGGATCGACGCCTGGCTCACAGGATACCGGCGGGTTGGAGCACTACCGGCGGAGGAGGCGGCGGAAATCCCCACCTTCGTCATGCTGCGGCGGCTGGCGCTGCTTGCCTGGATCGGGTCGCATGCCGAAACCGACACCGCCCGCGACCTGGCCCCGCGCTTCGCGTCCGTCTCCTGCGATCTCGCGGAAAACTACCTGACGCGATTTGGGTAAGTCCGCCGTCCGTCAGTCGAGATCGATGCCGAGCGCCTCGGCAGTCTTCGAGGTCAGGCGCTGCCGGCGGTCCTTTTCCCCAGGCCACGCATCCGCCCGTGCCGCAAGCGACTTGCCGCCATCGGCGACGCTGAAGGCGGACGCGGACTTCAGCCCCCGCAATTCGTCCCACGAGACGGGCATCGCGATCGGCGCGCCTTCCCTTGAGCGCGGCGAGAAGGGGGCGATCGCTGTGGAGCCGAACTGGTTGCGGAAATGGTCGATGAAGATCTTTCCCGTGCGCTTCTTCTTCGACATGGAGGCGACGAACCGGTCCGGATCGAGCTCTTCCATCTTGCCCGCAAAGCCGCGCGCGAAAGCCGTCACGGCGTCCCACTCCAGCCGCCGCTCCAGCGCGATGACGAGGTGGACGCCCTTGCCGCCGGTGACCATCGGCCAGGCCTCCAGGTCGGCCGAGCGCAGCACCTCGGCGAGATCGAACGCCGCCTTGCGGACCTTTTCGAAGCCGAGACCCTCATCCGGGTCGAGGTCGAAAACCAGCCTGTCGGGCCGCTCGATCCGGTCGAGACGGCTGCCCCAGATGTGGAGCTCCAGCGCGCCGACCTGGGCACAGGAGACCAGCGCCTCGCGGCTGGGCACGATGAGATAATCCTGGGTCTTGCCGGAACGCTCCGTCACCGGCCGCGTGTCGAACGCCTCAGGCAGGCCGGCGCCGGCGTGCTTCTGGAAAAAGCAGGATTTCTGCCGGCCCTCGGGGCAGCGCACGAGGCTGACGGCGCGGTCCTTCAGCTCCGGCAGCATGACGTCGGCGACCGCCTCGAAATACTCCGCGAGCGCCTTCTTGGTGACGTCCATCTTCGGAAACAGGATCCGGTCGGGATGGGTCAGGCGAACGCCCGCCACCCGCGCTTCGTCGTTCCCCATGGTGTTGCCTCCCTTCGCGGTCGTGGCGGTCGACGCACGCTTCGCCGCCCGCCCTGACGGCGTCTTGCCGGAGGCAGGCTTCCCAGATCGGGAGGCTGTCAGGTCCGGCGTTTCCGCCACGATCTCGCTTGCCGCCTTGTCCTCGCGCAATCCCTCGAACACCGCGTGCCGGACGGCGCCGTCGCGGGTCACCTCGGCGTAGCGGACCTCGGCGACAAGATCGGGCCTGACCCAGCGGGCGGTGCGGGCCACATCGGAGGGAACGCTGTCGAAAGGGACGGTCTTACGGGTTCGCTTCTTCAGAAGGGCGCCGATTTCCTCCAGCAGATCGTCGCCGAATCCCGTGCCCACCCGGCCCGAATAGCGCAGACCGCCGTTCTCGTGGACGCCGAGGAGGAGAGAGGAAAAGGGACGCGCCTTCGTGGAGGGCGACCAGCCGCCGATGACAAACTCCTGGCGCTTCACGCACTTGATCTTGAGCCAGTCGCGGCTGCGGGAAGACCGATAGCGGCCGTCCGCCTTCTTGGCGATGATGCCCTCGAAGCCGCGGCTGCAGGCCAGGCGCGAGATACGCTGGCCGTCGCCCTCGATGTAGGTGGACAGGTGGAGTGGCGACCGCGCCTTGCCGAGCACCTTCTCCAGAACCGCCTTGCGCTCGGTGAGGGGCCTCGAGCGAAGATCCTCTCCCTGGTGGCGCAGGATATCGAAGACCATGAAGGCGAGCGCGCCCGGGTCCTCCTTGAGCGCCTTCTGGAGCGCGCCGAAGTCGCTGCGGCCGGCGTCGTCGGAGACGATCACCTCGCCGTCGAGAAGCGTGTCGGCCAGGTTGAGTTTCGCGAGGGCTGCGGGGAGGGGACCGAACTTCGCGGTCCAGTCCTTGCCCGAGCGGGTGTAGCAGCGCACCGCGTCGCCGTCGCAGGCGGCGATCATCCGGTAGCCGTCGAACTTGGTCTCGAACAGGAAGCCCTCATCGTCCGGCGCCTCGTCGACCAGCGTGGCGAGTTGCGGCGACACGAACTTTGGCGGCTTGCCGGTGGGACCGATGCTCTTCGCGCTGCGCGCCGGGCCGGTGCCATTCGCCTTTTTTCCCGTGGCCGGCGACGCACCCTTCATCGCTTCGGCCTTGGTGGCGGAGAGACGCGAGGCACTGCGCCGGCGCGCGGCGCGCTTCTTTGCCGGCTTACCATCGGCAATCTCTGCCATGGACCGCCCCGTGGTGACGCTCCAGTCGGCCTCCTGGATGTCGCGTTCGGTCGAGGCGTCCGCGTCGTCGTGCTTGATGAGGAGCCAGTTCTCGCGGCCCCGGTCGCTCTTGCGCCGGTTCGCCATGCGGACCAGGGCGAAACTGCCCTTCAGGCGCTCGCCGGAGAGCGTCAGCTTCAGCTTGCCCTCCTTCAGCCCCCTGGCCGGGTCGTCCTCCGCTTCGAACGCCCCGTGGTCCCACAGCATGACCGTGCCGCCACCATAGGCGTCCTTCGGGATGGTCCCCTCGAAGTCGGCATAGTCGAGCGGATGATCCTCGGTGCGAACCGCGAGGCGCTTCTCGCTCGGGTCGAGGCTCGGCCCCTTCGTGACCGCCCAACTCGCCAGAACGCCGCCGATGGCGAGGCGAAAATCGTAGTGAAGGCGACTTGCGGCGTGCTTCTGGACGACGAAGAAGCCGTCGGCGCCTTCCGCCTCGTCGCCGGAAGGCTCGGACGTGCGCGAGAAGTCCCGCTTCGACTTGTAGACGGAGAGATCGGCCATGGCCTAGGCGGCCTTCGAGGGGCTCTTGCGCTGCCGCGACGACGACTTGGCCGCGCCTCCCGACTTGGCCGGTTTCGATGAATTGCCCGACGTCTTCGAGGCGGTGGTGCGCGTCTTGGCGCGGGAGCCTCCGGAGCGTGACGATTTCGTCTTGCCGTCCTCGCCCAGGCTTTTCTTCAAGGCGGCCATCAGGTCGACGACCTTGCCGTTGTCGGCGGTGTCCTCGTCGACGGCGACCTCGGTCTTGCGGCCCTTCGCCTTGCGTTCGATGAGCTCGCGCAGCGCGTCATTGAAGCGGTCCTTGAAGGCCGCGGCCTTGAACGGCGCGGACTTCCGCTCGATCAGCTCCTCGGCGATAGAGACCAGCTCGTCGTCGGATTTTTCGTCCGAGAGGTCGGAGAAATACGGCGTCGCGCGGTGCAGCTCGTCCTGAAAGCGCAGCGTCTCGATCATCAGGCCGGAGCCGCAGGGCTTGAGCGCGCCGACATATTCCCGACCGCGCATCACGAACTGGCCGAGGCCGACCTTGCCGGTGTGCTTGAGTGCGTCGCGCAGCACCCGGAAAGCATCTTCCGCCAGTTCGTCGTCGGGCACCACGTAGTAGGGCCGGTCGAAATAGATCGGGTCGATCTCGCAGGCGTCGACGAACTGCACGAGATCGAGGGTCTTCTTCGCCTCGATCTTGACGTCGTCGATGTCCTCGTCGGTGACGAGAACATATTTGCCTTTCTCGAATTCGTATCCCTTCACGATCTCGTCGCGGTCGACGGGGCCGATGCCGGGCACGACCTTCTCGTAGCGGATGCGCTTGCCGCTCGGCTCGTGGATCTGGTGAAAGGACAGCTTCGCGCTGGAGCGCGTGGCGCTGTAGAGCTTCACCGGCACGGACACGAGGGCCAGCCGGATCTGGCCGCTCCAGATGGGGCGTGAGGGTGCCATCGTCATCTCCTTCGTCAGCAGGCGCGCGGGGTATCGGACCCGCGACGCCCTCCCAGTCGTCATCCCAATCGTCATGGCAGCCGAATCAACGCCGCCGGCGACGAATCGTTCGCTCTGCCCGGCAGCGGGGGATTTTCTGGAACCTTCCGCGACGGCACGACGTTCTCGGCGGCAACGGGGTGGGCATGGTCGCACCGGTGGTTCGCACCGCCGGGCTGCGACCCGACAACCAACCAGGAGATCGACCATGACTGCCATCGACCAGGCCAAGATCGTTATCGTTTCCACGCACGGCTTCGAGCAGTCGGAGCTGGAAGTTCCGCTGAAGAAGCTGCGTGAGGCCGGCGCGACCGTCGACGTCGCGACGCCGGACGGACAGGCCATCAAGGGCTGGGACAAGGACGACTGGGGCCGCGAGGTTCCGGCGGAGAAGAAGATCGCCGACGTGTCCGTGTCCGACTACCACGCGATCGTCCTGCCGGGCGGCCAGATCAACCCGGATATGCTGCGCGTCGACGAGGACGCGATGACGCTGATCCGCGCCTTCGTGGAGAGCGGCAAGCCGGTGGCGGCCATCTGCCACGCGCCGTGGCTTCTCATCGAGGCCGGTGCCGTGAAGGGCCGCGCCGCCACGTCCTACCCGTCGATCCGCACCGACATGGAAAATGCCGGCGCCATCTGGAAGGACGAGGAAGTGGTTTGCGAGGAGGCGATCATCACCTCGCGTAACCCCGGCGACCTGGACGCCTTCGTCTCCAAGATCATCGAGGAGGTGCAGGAAGGTCGCCACGAGCGCCACGCCGCCTGAGGAAGCTTCGCCTGACTTTCAGGCTTCAAGCAAAGCGGCGGTCGCCCCCGGGCGGCCGCCGTTTTTCGTGTCAGTGGGAGCGCAGTGCGGAGACCAGCTCCTGCTTGGACATCTTCGAGCGCCCGTCGATGCCGATCTCCTTGGCGCGTTCGTAAAGATCGTCCTTCGTCCACTCCTCGTAGGGCGGCGCCTTGCCCCCCTTCTTCGACGGCTTGTCGCCCGCCGCTTTGGCATTGGCGATCCGCGCCGCCTTTTCCTTGCTGTTGCCCTGCTTGCGCAGCTCTTCGTAAAGCTCGTCGTCCTTCACCTGCTTGCCGTGCGACTTTGCCATGTTGGCTCTCCATTGTTGGTCGGGTCGTGCGGTTGCGCTCGGGTAACCGGCGGTGCGATCGACTGGTTCCCGGCGCGGCGGCGCGGGGTGGATGGGAACGACCGGGTGCGCCGGTCGTTGACCCGGCAGGGTGGGGCCAAGGAATTGACCGGATGACGATTGCCGACACCGTGACGACCAGCAGCAAGACCGACGACGACACCTCCGAGGAGGGACGACCGCAGGAGGGCGTCCTGGAGGATGTCGAGGAGAGCGTGCCGGTCCGGGGGCGGGGCCGAAGGGCCGAGAGCCCGATGGCGATCCCGCTGAAGGGCTGGAAGGACATTTTGCTGCGCGTCTACCGGCGCGCCATGGCCGACCGGCTGGGGCTGATCGCGGCCGGCGTCACCTTCTACGGCGTGATGGGGCTGTTCCCGGCCATCGTCGCGCTCGTTTCCGTCTATGGCCTCCTCACCGATGCGAGTGCGTTGCAGGGCCAGATCCAGTTCCTGTCAGGCTACCTGCCGCCGAGCGTCCTGGAGCTCCTCGGCACCGAACTCCAGCGCATCAGCCAGGCCCGCGATGGGAGCCTCGGCCTCGCGGCGCTGCTCAGCCTCCTGGTGGCGCTGTGGAGCGTTAACACGGCCGTCCGGGCCGTCTTCCAGGCGCTGAACGTGGCGTACGGGGAGGCGGAGAAACGGCCCCTCTGGCGCCTTTACGCGACCACCTTTGCCGTGGCGGTGGGCATCATTATCATGGCCGTCGTGGTCGTGAACGTGGTGATCATCCTGCCGGTCCTCATCAGCGCAGTGGGCTTCTCCGAGCGCACCGACTTCTACATGCGGCTCCTGTCGGCCCCGATCTTCTTCATCGTCATGGTGGCGGCGGCCTCGGTCCTCTACCGGATCGGGCCCAGTCGCAGCAGCGCGCGGCTACACTGGATCTCGTTCGGCTCGGTGCTCTTCTCGGTGATCTGGATCGCCGCGGCGCTGGGCGTGTCCTTCTACCTGTCGCGCTTTGCCGACTACTCCGCCACCTACGGCTCGCTGGGCGCCGTTATCGGCCTGATGTTGTGGATCTACGTCACGGCGTACATCTTCCTGGCGGGCGCGGAGATCAACGCCGAGATCGAGCACCAGACCTCGCACGACACCACGGTCGGCCCCGAGAAGCCGATGGGCGAGCGCGGCGCCCATGTGGCCGACACGCTGGGCGCAACGTCCGGCGGCGGCTGAGGGGTCACGAGTGGGATAGCAAAAAATCACGTTCCGACAGACAAGCTGTTGGAACCTGTGCTGGCTCCCTGAGTTTTACTGACGAAGGGCGCCGCAAGACGGCGATCCTGAAGTTACCGTTTCTGAATTTCATTCAATGGGCAAGTTACCGCGGGCCGTTGACGCCCGACGGGAGAGCTTTGCCCGGAAAGGAAGACGCCATGAATTGGGATCGCATCGAAGGCCAGTGGAAGCAGTTCTCCGGCAACGTCCAGGCCCAGTGGGGCAAGCTCACCAACGACGACATGGACGTGATCGAGGGCAACCGCGACAAGCTCGCCGGCCGCATCCAGGAGCGCTACGGCGTGGAGAAGGATGAGGCCGACCGTCAGATCGACGAGTGGCTGGAGCGCCACTGACCCCGGCAGGCGCCGCCGCTTTCCGCAAGGGAGGCGGCGGCCCGGCCTGACCGACCCTTAGGCCTCTCGGGATTGTCACCAGGGGCACCACCGGAGATCGATCGGCATGACGCTCGGCACAATCCTGCTCATCATCGTGATTCTGCTTCTGATCGGTGCCTTGCCCACGTGGCCCTACAGCCGCGGATGGGGCTACGGACCCGGCGGACTGATCGGACTGGTCCTGATCGTCCTGCTGATCCTGCTCCTGCTCGGGCGCATCTGATCTCCATTCCCGTACCCGTTCCACCGACCGGCCCGGACACCGGGCCAGACCGCGAGGAAAAGATCCTATGTCTATGAAGACCCTCGACGACCTGTTCGTCCATTTCGTGCGCGACATCTACTATGCGGAGAAGCAGGTCCTGAAGACGCTGCCGAAAATGGCGCGCAAGGCCGACTCCGACAATTTGAAGGACGCGTTCGAGCATCATCGCGAGGAAACCGAGGGCCAGATCGAGAATCTGGAGAAGGTCTTCGAAATCCTCGGCCTGAAGGCGCGCGGCGTCACCTGCGAGGCCATCGACGGCATCCTCGAAGAAGGCAAGGAGATCATGGAAGAGGCGACCGACGCGGATGCGCGCGACGCCGGCATGATCGCCGCCGCCCAAGCCGTCGAGCACTACGAGATCACCCGCTACGGGACGCTCGTGGCATGGGCCAAGCGCCTCGGCCACACCAAGGCAGTGCCGCTGCTCCAGGCGAATCTCGACCAGGAATATGCCGCCGATCGCAAGCTGTCGGATCTCGCCGAAGGCGGGCTCAACAAGCAGGCGGCCTGACCGGCATCGCCCCGCACGTCGAATGACACCGACGCCCGCGTTCCATCGGAGCGCGGGCGTTTTCGTGTGGTTGAAGGGGACGCGGATCGCTTCCTGCCAAACTTTCACATCCAGCCTGGAACCGAATTCCTACAGGCGCGTCTGTCCAATGGCCTCGGGGGCGGCGTATAGCTGGGTGTTGATGCGAGTCAGCAACGCCGCAGGGCCGGACATGCCGGCAAGGGTAGACGTACAAAGGCCTGGTCTATGGATTCCGTACTGACCTATCTCTTCGGTGCCGCGAGCTTCATGCCGCACGGCTACTGTCTGTTGTGGCGGCCGGACCTCGTGGCGCTGCACGCGGTCTCCGATGCCGCAATCGCACTTGCCTACTTCGCGATACCCATAGCCATCCTGGCCCTCGCGCGGCGCCGGGGCGACCTGACCGGAGACACTGGCAAAGTCGTCGTCCTGTTTGCTGCCTTCATCATCGCGTGCGGGCTCACCCACCTGGCCGGGCTCATCACCCTGTGGGTTCCGGCCTACGGGCTGCAGGGCCTGATCAAGGCGGCGACGGCCATCATCTCCATCGTCGCGGCCGTCATCATCTGGCGCCTCGTGCCGGCGCTGACCCGGCTTCCCTCCATTTCCGGGATCGAAGCCGTCAACAAGCAGCTCGTCGCCGAGGTGGAAGCGCGGCAGCGCGCCTTCGATGAACTGGAAACCGCCCGCAACGAGCTGGAGCGGCAGGTGGCGGAGCGAACCGCCGAAATTCACGAGGTGAAGAAGCTCTACGACGCCGCGACCAGCGGCGCGCAGATCACGGTCTTCGCCCAGGATTCCGACCTTCGATACACCTGGGTCCACAACCCGCGTCTCGGCCTCACGGTCGAGGACATGGTCGGTTACACCGACACGCAGATCCTCGCCGAACCGGCACGCAGCCTGATCATCAGCCACAAGGAGCGGGTGCTGGAGACCGGCGAGCCCGAGACCTTCGAGGTCGAGGTTCCGGAGGGCAGCTCCACATCCTGGTTCCGGGTCGATGTGACGCCGGCCTGGGGGGATCACGGGGAACCGAAGGGGCTGGTCGGCACCGCGATCGATATCACCCGATCGAAACGGCTCGAGGCGATGCGCTCCGACCTCAGCCGCAGGCTGTCCGCCACGGTGCAGCGCTTCAATCTCGCCCTGCGGTCCAGCGACATTCTGGTCTTCAGCCAGGATCGGGACCTTCGCTACACGTGGTCGAACTGGTCCGCGGACTATGGCGGCCCGGTCATCGGCAAGACGGATGCGGACCTGTACCAGGAGCCGGAGCGCTCCGGCATCATTGCCCTGAAGAAGGAGGCGATGGAGACGGAGGAGGTCCAGTCGGCCGAAGTTCGGGTGCACATGGACGACGAGGTGCGCTGGTTCGTCCTGACGGCAGAGCCGGACTTCGCCCCCGATGGCGACCTGCGCGGCGTGATCTGCGCCGCGGTCGACATCACCGAGCGCAAGGATTACGAGCAGCGGATGCGGCTGGTGATGCGCGAGCTAAGTCATCGCTCCAAGAATCTGCTGGCCGTGGTGCAGGCAATTGCCCGCCAGACCGCGCAGCAATCGGAGACCGTTTCGGAGTTTCTCGGAAAATTCGGCGAGCGCGTCCGGGCGCTGGCCGGCGCGCAGGATCTGCTTGTGGCCGGCAACTGGAGTGGTGCCAGCCTGCGCGACGTGGTTCACGGGCAGCTCGGCCACTACACGCCCGAGGATCAGGATCGGATCATCGTGGAGGGCCCCGACATCAGGCTGTCTCCGGACGCCATGCAGACGCTGAGCCTGGCCCTGCACGAACTCGCGACGAACGCCGCGAAATATGGCGCGCTTTCCAACGAAGTCGGAAAGGTCGGGGTGACCTGGTCGGTCGATGCCGACGCGCCCATCCTGGATCTCCGATGGACGGAAGAGGGCGGTCCGCCGGTGACGAAACCCTCGCGACGCGGGTTCGGCCGCGTGGTCATCGAGCGCAACGTGGCCCGCTCGCTCGAGGCGGACGTCAATCTTGATTTTGCGCCGGACGGCTTCAAGGCGTCCTTCCGGATACCGCTGGAGCAGATACGGCCGCGCGTGGACGACGACCGCGACCCTCAGCCGGTCATCGGCGGCTGAGGCGATCCGGATACGCAGGGCGGCCCGTCGGACGGATTTCCGCATGGCTCTTCAGGAGCTCATCGCCGTCCGCCGCCCGCTCCACGAGATAGACCGGGTTGCCCGGGTTTGCCTCGCGGGTGATCCGGCGCTCGGCGAGCGTCCGGGTGACGCGACGCATGAAGATTTCGCGGACGGTGCCGGCGTCGAGCCGGTCGCCCTGCCGCCACAGAACCGTTGTTCCTACTGAGTACATGACGAACACCATTCGCGGTGGACCGTTCTCCGGACACGTCTCCGGAGGGTGGAGGAACGTGAGCGTCCGAAAACCGGTTCCGCGCGTGCGCCGCCTGCGAAACGGATTGGTTTATCGTGCGTTACCGATGCGAATGCGCGAGGATCGGGCAGACCGTCCGCAGTTCGCCGAGCGCGACCGGTTCAAGGGGGCTAGAATGGTTCGGCAGGAGGCGCTTGCGCCCGGCTCAGGAAACGGGGGAACGGCTGCCCCAGGCGATGCCGTCCTACCCATGCCCATCAAACGGCGCCACGCCGACGGCCCGGGCGACCGGGCTCCCGGCTTCGGGCCTTCCGCGCCGCTCCGTCCTGCGGGCGATATCAAGCCGCTGATCGAGGCGAGCACAGCCTACCCGATCATGGAAGAGATGGTCATCGGCGCCCAAAGGACCGCCCATCTCGCGTTCCGCATCTTCGATCCGGCAACCCGTGCCCGCTCCGAGGAGGCGCGGCAGCGCGGCTTCCGTGACTGGGGCGACATTCTGATCGACGCCGCGAAGCGCGGCGTGGCGGTGCGCGCGCTCCTGTCCGACTTCGAGCCGGTGATGGCGCATGAGCTCCACCGCCTTGGCTGGCACAACGGGCAGCGCCTGATCGAGCGGGCGCAGCAGTTGCCCGAGGATACGCCCGGGTCCATCGACCTGCTGATCGCGCTGCACGAGGGCGAGATGGGGGCCGCCGCGCGCTGGCTGCTCTGGTTCGCGATGCGTCCGAAACTGTCCAAGCTGGTGCGCGACTTTCCCGACGCATCCACCTATCCCGGCGTCGCCTACACGATGGCCGAGCATCGTCCGCGTTTCCTGCCGCCGGCGCGGATGTGGCCGGCCACCCATCATCAGAAGGTGATGGTGGTGGATGGCGAGACGGCGGTGGTCGGTGGCATCGACATCGATGAGCGCCGCTACGACGATCCCGAACACCGCCAGCCGACCGACCAGACCTGGCACGACGTCAGCCTCAGGGTGCACGGACCGGTGGCCCGGGATGCCGAGCGCCATTTCGTCGAGCTTTGGAACCGGGAAGTCATCCGCTATGGCGGCGGAGACCCGGTGGCGGGGTTGCATCTTCCTCCGGGCCATGACCGCCAGACGGTACCGCAGCCGATCGAGCCGGCCGAGGCCGCCGCCGAGGATGGACCCACCTTGTCGGGCGACGGGGAGGCGAGTGCGCGCTTCGTTCGCACCGGGTCGGTGGTGCGGCGCGGCGCATTTGCCATCACGCCCGAGCCGGTGGTCACGGAGATCGAGGACACCGTCATCGATACGATCCGTTCGGCGGAAAGGCTTCTCTACATGGAGAACCAGTTCTTCAGGCTGCGCCGGATCGCCGACGAGATCGGAGCGCGGATGCGGGACAGGCCGGAGCTGGAAGTCATTCTGCTGCTGCCGATGGCTCCGGACATGGTGGCCTTCGAAAACAAGACCGGGCCGGAAATGCGGTTCGGAGAATGGCTGCAGGTCAAGGCGGTCCGCCGGCTGCTGAAGCATGGCGGAGACCGTGTCGGCGTGTTTTCGCTGGTGAGGCGGGCGCCCGCAGAACCCAACGTGACCGGGCGGGCGAAGGCGTTCGGAAGCGGGATCGTCTATCCGCATTCCAAGGTGATGATCGCCGACGACGATCGCGCGATCGTGGGCTCCGCCAACCTGAACGGGCGCAGCCTGAGAATGGATACGGAGGCCGCTCTGGACTGGCGCGACGATCCCGGGATTCGCGAGTTTCGCGAAACCCTGTTCTCACATCATCTGGGCCGGGCCTATGAGGCGACGCCGCCATCGGCCTTGCAGTTGTGGGCGCGGGTGGCGATGGAGAATGTTCACCTCGACCCGGAGGAGCGCAACGGGTTCATCGTGCCCTACAAACTGGGCGCGGCCCGACGCTTCGCGCGGTTTCAGCGCTTCATACCGGAGGTCTACCTGTGACCCCCGGTATGCAATCCGGTGCGGAAGGAGTGGGTAGAGGCAGTCGGGCGGGCCTTCGTCTCAAGACCGAGGCCCACCGGAAGGAATGTCATCGAGTGGCCTGAGCAAGGAGAGCATCTCCTGCGGCAGACTTGATGAAAGCTCCGGTTCGTAAACATGACGCAGGCTGCGGCCGATATGCGACTGCAAGTTCATGTCAAAGCCCGTATCCTGGTCGCGGATACCCGACACATGGCCTGTCCGGGTCCTGCGATAGTCCGGAGTCGTCAGTTTCGTCTTGGATTCTCGATCATGTCTCATGTCTAACCTTACGCGTTGTGAGCGGCACGCGTTTGGGAGATCAACGAACGCCATTTTCTTTCGTTCCGTTTAATAAAGTTTAATGCGCAGGGAACCTGATACCCAGTCAGGCGTTCGCGTTCACATATGTTGCAGCTTGGGAGGGTCTGCGATGGTGGTCCGGGAAATGTAGAGACGAGTAGCATGTCGGTCGCCGACCTGATTGCGCCACACCTTCCATCGCTCCGTCAGTTTGTGCAGGCTCTCAAGGGCAGGGTGGACGAACGCGTAGACACTCACCGTGTCGACACCGTCGTTGAGATGGTCGAGACCGCGCCGGAGCCGCCGGCCACATCCGCTGCCATGAAATCCGCCCTGTTTCGTGCCGTGCTGCGCTCCCTGGCTCGGAGGGGAGGCGAGGGGCGGATCAACGAGCCATCCGACACCCGCCAAGAGGCCGGGTCCAGCGAGGCCCGGACAGCGGCGCTGCTGACCTCGGTCGGTAATTTTTCCGTGCCCGAGGCGGCGGACATCATGAACGTATCGAAAGATGAGATGGACGGCTTTCTACGCGACGCCGCAGCGGAAATGCGCAAGCAGCCGGCCACTTCGGTGCTGATCATCGAAGACGACCCCATCATCGCGCTTGATATGGAGTCGTTCGTGGAATCGCTTGGTCACGAGGTGATCGGCGTGGCGCGCACCCGGAGGGAGGCCGTCATGCTGGCGCGAAAGCTCGATCCGGGCCTGATTCTTGCCGACGTCCAGCTCGCCGACGACAGCTCGGGCATCGAGGCCGTCAACGATTTCATCGATGAGGTGGAAGCCCCGGTGATCTTCGTCACAGCGTTCCCGCACATGCTGGTCAGAGAAGCGACGGGCCGAAACGTCCACCTGGTGACCAAGCCCTTCGAAATGTCGGCGTTGCGATCCACGATCGGCGAGGTGCTGTATCTGCACCGCCAGGGCAGCTCGTCGCAGCCGCGCTGACGGCACCCCGCAGGGATACCGTCCCGGACTTGCCGGCTCTTTGTGCTTTCCGGGCAGAATTCGTGCTTTTCTGTGGCGAATTTCAGTTGAGAGCAGAACTTTTTCCGAAGAACCGCGTTCAGCTTGTCGAAACGGCTTCTTTGAGAGGAAGGAACGACAATGCTTAAATGGGCCCTGATTTTCCTCGTCGTCGCGATCATCGCCGGCGTTCTCGGATTTGGCGGTATTGCCGGCGCTTCGGCCAGCATCGCTCAGATCCTCTTCTTCATCTTCCTGATCGCCCTGGTGATCTCGGTGATCATGCATCTGGTGCGACGGGCCTGACGGCCCGACCACCTAAACCATCCTGCGAAACCGGCCGGACGCCAAGCGTTCGGCCGGTTTTGCGTTGTGGTCGCGGTCAGGATCCCGGATACCGTCTGCCGGTCAGAGCGACACCCAGCCCGCGTCCCGACGACTGGAGGCGACGCACGCCTCGATGAAGGCAAGCCCCTCCAGCCCGTCGTCGACGGTGGGGAAGCAACTGGCCGGATCGGGCGACGGGCCGCCCCGGGCCGCGCGGATGGCGACCGCCGCCTCGCCGTAGAGATTGGCGAAGGCCTCCAGATAGCCTTCGGGATGGCCGGCTGGCACCCGCGTCAGCCGTTGGGCGGCCGCCACGCCACCGGCGCCGTTCCGGGTCAGGATGCGCGCCGGCTCGCCGAGCGGGGTGAACACGAGCCGATTGGGATCCTCCTGCTGCCACGTCAGCCCGCCTTTCGTGCCGTAGACCTCCAGCCGCAGACTGTTCTCGTTGCCGACGGCCACCTGGCTCGCCGTCAGGACGCCGCGGGCGCCGTCCTCGAGCCGGAGAAGAACGTGCGCGTTGTCGTCGACGCGGCGGCCCTCCACGAAGCTGGCGAGGTCGGCGGCGAGGGCAGTGACGCGGAGCCCGGAAACGAATCGGACGAGATGAAAGGCATGCGTGCCGATGTCGCCGATGGAGCCACCGGAACCGGCGCGAGCCGGGTCGGTACGCCAGCCGGCCTGCTTGTGGCCGGAGGTCTCCAGCGGCTCGGCCAGCCAGTCCTGGGCATAGTCGGCGCGGACCACGCGGATCCGGCCGAGACTTCCGTCGGCGACCAGCTGCCGGGCATGCCGGACCATCGGGTAGCCGGCATAGGTGTGGGTGAGGGCGAAGACCCTGCCGCTGTCCGCGACCGCGTCGGCGATGCGCCGCCCCTCGGCGAGCGAGGCGGCGAGGGGCTTGTCGCAGATGACGTGGATGCCGCGCGCCAGGAAGGCGACCGCGATATCGGCGTGGAGGTGGTTCGGGGTGACGATCGCCACCGCCTCGATGCCGTCCGGCCGGGCGGCCTCACGCTCGGCCATCTCCGCGAAGTCGGCGTAGATCCGGTCCTCGGCCAGGCCGAGATCGTGGCCGGACCGACGCGCCCGTTCGGGCGTGGAGGACAGCGCGCCTGCCACCAGCACGTAGGCATCGTCCAGCCGCGCGGCGATGCGATGGACCGCGCCGATGAAGGCGTCCTGTCCGCCGCCGACCATGCCGAGCCGGATGCGCGCGGCGAGGTGGTCGCGGTGTCCTTCGATGTCCATCAGTCCCTCCCGATGGTTGCCGATACGCCGCCCGGCCCGAACCGGCCGGATCAGCCGTCGATGAGCCTCGCCAGGCGCCGCAGGGCCAGATCGTAGCCCTGTGCGCCGCAGCCGACGATGACGCCGTCGGCCCGCGCCGACACGTAGGAGTGGTGGCGGAAGCTCTCGCGCCGGTGGATGTTGGACAGATGCACCTCGATCACCGGGCACTCGCAGGCCGACAGCGCGTCGAGAAGCGCCACGGAGGTATGCGAATAGGCCGCCGGGTTGATGACGATGCCGGCGGCGCTGGTGCGCGCCTCCTGGATCCAGTCGACCAGCGTTCCCTCCGAGTTGGACTGGCGGAAGCGGATGTCCAGTCCGAGTTCGCCGGCCAGCGCGCGGCACGCGGCCTCGATGTCGGCCAGGGAGTCGCGTCCGTAGATCTCCGGCTCGCGCTGGCCCAGCAGGTTCAGGTTCGGGCCGTTGAGAATGTCGACCAGGTGCGGCATGAACTCGGATCCTCGGGCTTGCGGGCTGAGCGGGCGGGGCCGCCGGGACCGGCGACAGGCGTGCCGATCCTACCGCCCGGGAGGCCATGGCGCCACGGGGGCAGCGCGCACGGGTCTGCGCCTATTTGGAGACGACGCCGCGCACGCCGCCGCCGATGAGGACAGTGACGTCCGCCAGCGCGAACAGCGGATTGATGCCGCCGGATACCACCATGTAGCGTGGCTCCCACTCCGGCGCGAACTTGTCCTTGAAGCTGCGCAGTCCCCGAAAATGGTAGAAGCGTTCGCCGTGATCGTAGACGGCGCGGCCGACGCGGTCCCAGATGGAGCGGCGCCCGCTTTCGGTGAAACCGGCCAGCGGCGCCATGCCGAGACCGAACCAGGCGATCCCGTCGGCCTTGGCACGCAGCATCAAATCGAGGAAGAGATAGTCCATCGTGCCGTTCGGAGCGTCGGGCAGGACCCGCATCAGGTCGATGGAGATCTGCGCGCCGATCTCGGTCCTCAGGATTGAGGCGAAACCGACGATCCGCTCCGCTTCGCGAACGATGGCCACCGGCTGGGTCGCCACATAGTCCGCCTCCATGGCGCCGAGCGAGAACTTCTTCTCCCGCGCCTTGTGGTGGGACAGCCAGGTCGCGGAGACCTCGCGGAGCTCGTCGAACAGGTCGGGCACCCGGTCGGGTTCGACGATCTCAACGGAGAGGCCGAGCTTCTCGCCCTTGCGATAGGCGGTGCGCAGCTTGGCGCGCTTCGACCCGTCCAGCGTGAAATCGGCCAGCGGAACGCGGGCATACTCCCCGAGCCGGAAAGCGGTCAGGCCTGCGTCGGCATAAAGGGCGAGACTGTCGGGGCCGACCTCGTAGAAGACGGCCCGGCCGCCGTGCTGGCGGGCGAGCTCGACGAAGGACCAGACCAGTCCGGGCCAGGCGTCCTTCGGGCCGACGGGATCGTAGAGCGCGATCCACGAGCGGCGCTGCCGGGCGAACATGATGAAGGCGCTGCCATCCTCGGAGAAGAGCAGGCTCTTGTCGGCCATCCGGACGAGGTTCGCCTCCGGGTTCGGCTGCGCTTCGACGATCGCCACCGCGCGGGCGATCTCGTCGGGCTCCGGCAATGCCGACGGTCCGGACGAGGGCCTTGTCAGCGTCCAGATGGAAAACAGGGTGGTGGCCAGCGCGATGCCCATGGCCGCACGCAGGCTGCGGGGCGTCGACGAGGAAAACTCGAACTGCCACCAGAGCTCGGTGGTGTAGGCCACGTCGCGATAGGCGAAGAGCATCACGGCCACGCAGCCGACGAGCACGGTTGCGACGGCCAGAGACCAGCGCCAGCTGAGGCTTTCGTGAAGCAGCGTGGAGCGGCGACCGAATTCCGCCCGCGATAGGAGCAGCGTTCCCAGAAGCAGGCCGAGCACCAGCGCCTCGCTCCAGGCCAGCGCCTTCAGCGGGCTGAACACGAGAGCCGCAGCGGCCGCGACGGTGGTGACCCACCACGCCCCGTCGAGCCGGAACAGGAGGCCGCGCGACGACACGATCAGCACCATGCCGAGGATGCTGGACAGGAAGTGGGCGCCCTCCAGCACGAAGATCGGCAGCCAGTCGGACAGGAGGTCCAGCCGCGCCGGCGAGGTGGGGGTCAGGCCGGACAGCACGAGCATCGCGCCGGTGATGAAGGACAGGGTCGCAACAACGCTCGGAACGAGCCGGCCGACCGAAGAGACCAGCGACGAGGCGGCAATGCCGGCCGCAGCGCGCCGTGCCTCCAGCGACACGATCAGGACAGCGGCGAGGCCGAGCGGCAGCGCGTAGTAGACGATCCGGAACAGGACCAGGGCGGCGAGCGTCCGGTCGACCGGCACCGTGCCGATGAGCGCGGAGACGATGATCGTCTCGAACACGCCGAGGCCGGCGGGGATGTGGCTGAGAACCGCGAGGCCCAGCGCCACGCTGTAGATGGCGATGAAGGGCGCGAAGCCGATGGAGTCGGGCGGCAGCAGCACCCACAGGACGGCACCGGAAAAGACGATCTCGATGAAGGCGATGAAGAGCTGGCGCAGGAGCAGCCCGGCGGACGGAAGAGTGACCGTCCAGGTCCACAACCGCATGGTCGGCTCGCGTCGCGCGGCCAGAACCACGGGGATGCACACCAGAACGAGCACGACGCCGCCGAGAACCTGCAGCATGAGCGGCGACAGCGGGATCTCGTGCGCCATCATGGGCGCGGCGAAGATGGCGCCGAGCGCACCGGTCATGGCCACGCCGAGCCCGAACCCGGCGGTGATGAAGCCAATGACCTTGGCGATTTCCTCCGGCCGCAGGCCCAGCGGCGTGTAGAAGCGGTAGCGCACCGCTCCGCCGGACAGCGGCCCGAACCCGGCCGTGTTGCCGACCGCGTAGGCGCAGAAGGACGTCAGGAGCACCTGGCCATAGCCGATGCGATGACCGGCGAACTGCAGTCCGGAGACGTCGTAGAAGCTCAACGCAAAGAAGCTTGCGGCGGAGAACAGCAGCGCCCAGGCAAGATCGATCCAGGTGACCCGCGAGACTGCCCGGACGACATCGGTGTAGCTGACATCGCGGGCCAGATCGTGGATCGCGACGGCAATCAGAACCAGCACCACCACGAGCAGAACGGAGCCGGCAACCTGCCGGACCCGGGCGTTCTGTACGATGGAAAGGAGCCGGTCCTTCAACGTCGGCGCAGCGGTCGTCACTGGGCTACCTGGGCGCGATGCGGTCGACGGGTCACGGCATGCTCGATGGATGGCGGGCGGGTTTCAGGTCCCGAACGCCGCTTGCTGCGCTGCGCGACCGGACACCGCCTCGGTTATATGGTCGGCAATCAATACGCCCTCGATCCCGTCAACGGAAGCATGCTTGCTCACGATGCAGGCAGCGCGTGTCCAGGCTTGACCCGGCCCCTGGGGCCGCCCCCCATGAAGGGGCCGACACAGACGTTGCCGGAGGGTGTTTCATGAATTGCACGGAAGAGTACGTGACCGTGGCCGAAGCCGCCCGGCGCACGGGCGTGTCGGTCAAGGCGCTCAAGATTTATGAACAGCGGGGGCTGATCGCGCCCGCCCGCACGGAGGCCGGATGGCGGGTGTACGGACCCGACGAACGGGAGCGGCTCCGCGACATCGCGACCCTGCGTGGCCTCGGCTTCTCGCTCGCGAGCGTCGGCGACATTCTAGCGGGCGAGACCGACGCCATGGACGCGGCGCTCGCCCACCATGCGGAGACGCTCTCGGCGCGGTTGGAAGACGTGGGCGAACAGATCGCGCGCGTGCAGGCCCTTCGGCGTGACATCGCTTCCGGCCGGAGACCGGATGCCGGCGAGCTCACGGCCATCGTGGTTGAGCACACCGCTCCGCGGCTCGCCTTCGATCTTCCGTGGCCGTGGGGCGGGGAACGCTTCGAGCTGGCCGCCGTGAGGCCGCTGACCTACATCGTCGGACCGCTGGGGAGCGGCAAGACGCGGCTTGCGCGCCGGATTGCGGACGCGTGGCCGGGAGCGGTCTTCTCCGGTCTCGACCGGGCGGAGATCAGCGCGGATGCCCTTCATCAGCGGCACAAGGCCGATCCCGCGCGTGCCGAACGGGTCGAGCGGGGGCTGGAGTGGCTCGACGGCGAAGGGGCGAATGCGAGCCACGCGCTGGCCTGCCTGGTCGACGCCCTGGAACACCCCGACGCCACGGCGCTGGTCATCGACATGGTCGAGCAGGATCTCGACGCCCCCACCCAGGAAGCCATCGCCGGTTTCCTGAAGATGCGTGCTTCGATCCGGCGGCCGGTGTTCGCGCTTACCCGGTCCAGCGCGGTCCTCGACCTGGCTGCAGTCGGAGAAGGCGAGGGGATCGTCTTCTGTCCAGCCAACCACGCGCCGCCGTTGCTGGTTCAGCCCGTCCCGGGAGGCAGGGGGTATGAAGGGGTGGCGAGTTGCCTGGCAACGCCGGAGGTGCGGGCGCGAACCGCCGGTGTGATCGCATGGCGCCCGCCGGAACCGGATGCCGGCGCGCCGCGAGGTGGCGCGGTCGGTTGCGGGAGCACTCAGGCTTCGGCCGTCACCGATTGGGATGTGCCACCGGCCTGAACGATCTGGTTCTTGCCGGCGGCCTTGGCCTCGTACATCGCCTGGTCGGCCCGCTTCAGCACCTGGTCCCACGTTGCGCCGTGGTTCGGGAAGGTGGCAATGCCGACGCTGGCACTCACGGTGTGATCGGACCAGGAAAGACTGTCGATTTCCCTTACGAGGCGGACGAAGAGTGCTGACGATTCGATTCCGGCCGGGTCAGGCAGCACAATGACGAACTCGTCGCCCCCGATGCGCGCCGCCATTGGCTCGCTGCGCGGAGGTTCCGTCGCCATGCGTGTCGCCGCATCGTAGTCGCGCAGCGCCGTGTCGATGACGGCGGCGATTTCCGACAGCGCTGCGTCACCGGCGGAGTGGCCGAGCTCGTCGTTGATCTGCTTGAAACCGTCGATGTCGACGAAACCCACCATCACCGGGTGGCCGGTCTGAAGGCTGCGTCTGATATCGGCCTGGAGTCGCTCCTCCAGCGCTCGCCGGTTCGGCAGTCCGGTCAGGTTGTCGTATGTCGCCAGACGCTCCAGCATCTTCCTGTATTGCGCGGCCTCGGCGATGGCGAAGGCCGCGGCCGCGGATCCCGCAGCACAGAGCACCATGATAAGGCCGCCATAGAAAAGCGAGGCCGATGACGGTTCTCCAACCAGCTTTTCGAGCGCCTCGCGGTCGATGAAGGTGCCGACATACCAGAGCTGACCGTTGCCGCGCACGGATGCCGAGGCGCGGGGGCTGGCAAAGCCCTCGAAGTCGCCCACGCCGGACATGATATCTTTGACCGGGTCGATTGCGCTGTAGGTGAACAGGCCCTCGTCGGTGAGAACCTGGCCACTCGTGTCGGCCTGCAGGGCGGCCCACGTCCGGGGAAGCCGTGCGGCCATTCGCTCTTCGCTGCGGTCGTCAAACATGAAGCCCCATTTCAGCGGGCCGTTCGAGACCAACCAGAAGCCCTCGGCGTTGAGCATCATCGGGTCGCCGTTGGACAGGTCGGCGGCTGCCTCCACGGCTGTCAGCATCAAGGACGCGAGGTAGTTCAGCACAAGGTAGCCGAGCCGGCCGCCCTCCGGATTGCGCAGTGGTGTGGCGATGCGGATCGTCGGTCGGAACGGCAGCAGGATCTGACCGTGATCTTCCGTCAAGTCGAGCCGGGAGACGAAGATGTCACCGTAGTTGAGCCGGGCTGCAGCATGCATGTACGGGGTGCCGGAGACGTCCTGGAGCCGGTCCTGCGCCACGATAATCGGAGACCTGCCATTCAGGTTGATGCGCAAGGACTCCACGCCGGCTTCGAGAATCACGCGAATCTGGTCGTAGACCTCCCGCGTGCGGGAGAAGGCGCGAAATTCCTCGGCGATGATCGGGTTTGCCTCGCCGTCCCACTGCACGAGCTCCATCTCGTACATCTCCCGCAAGAACAGGACGTCAGAGCGGATCAGGCTCAGTCGCTCGCGAACCGCCCCCATTTGCGCAAAGGCGATGCCGAGCTCCGTCGCCTTGAGTTCGGCCAGCCGGCGGGACTTCTCGCCCGCGTGGACGAAGGCGACGCTGATACCGGCGGTCAGGGAGGACACGACAAAGAAGGCGATGAACCAGAGCGCCGCGCTCCGCCGGAAGCCCGTGTCGGCGAACAGGTTCCGGCTCAGTCTGCGGCTCCCGTGCTTGCCCCGGCCCGCTCGCGCGAGGCTCTCCGGCCTGTTCAGAGCACGGCTGGACTGGGAAGACCGGGAACTCATGGTCAGATTTTCATGCCGCCGGCTGTCGCGGACCTGGCGGCCGCGCAGTTCGGTCGTGGGGCGATGGACAAGGCTGATTCGGTGATAGGCGCTGAAGCTTGCGTGAGGCCTGCCGGTCCGTCGTTCGCCATCGGCCCAAGGCCCTGTCAGCACAGGCGGAATAGCGTCACAGGTCAGGCGCCGCGGCCGCCTCCGGGTGGCGGGCAGGACGGCGCAGACGCGCGGGCGCACCGGGTCGGGCCGGATGGCAGCCGCGGTGCCCGGTGGCGTCAGATCGGTTTCTCGGAAGGGAATGGTGGGCGCACAAGGACTCGAACCTTGGACCCGCTGATTAAGAGTCAGCTGCTCTACCAACTGAGCTATGCGCCCGAGAAGGCCCTCCGTATAGGGGGCAGAGCGCCGCCGCGCAAGGGGGGTGAACCGATCATTGTTTTTCCACAGGGCGGCGGCCGGCACGGACAGGCAGGTGCGGATGAGACCGGCCCCGCAAAAGCCCTGCTTCTCCCGGTGCCGGCTTTTCGTCTAGAACAGGTGGGGATTGGAACCGCAGAATTGGGTGCACCGTGACGCGTGTGGGGAATTGGGCGGTAGTGCGGGGGCGGACGGGGGTCTGGGCGCTAGTCGTGGCTGCGGGTCTGGCCTGGCCGGGGCCCACGTCCGCGTCCGATGCGCCGCAGTTCAACAGACCCATCGAAGCGATGCTCTCGGGCGTGGTCGAGGGCTATATCCGGCCGGGCTATGCGGCGCTCGCCGACGCGGCGAACGCGCTGCAGGCCGCCACGGTGCGCTATTGCGCCAATCCGTCCGACACCACGCGCGGCGCCGTCGACGAGAGCTTCCAGCGCACGGTGCAGGCGTTGGGCGCGGTGGCGTTCCTCGATTTCGGCCCGGCGGGCATCAATCGCCGGCTGGAGCGGTTGAAGACGCCGGTTCCCAGCAGCGATGGCGGAGCCGCGGGCGAGGAGCCCGCGCCGATTGCCGGCCAGGACGGGTCGAAGTCGGGCCCGGAAGACGTCGGCGCGCTGGCCCAGGAATCCCCCCAGATCCAGGGCCTGCCGGCCTTCGAGCGGCTGATTCTCGCGGCGCCGGCGGAGCCGGGCAGCGACCGCTTCATCGAATCGTGCCGCTTCGCCGGCCTGGTCGCCGCGAACGTGAAGGCGATCTCCACCGCGCTCGATTCCGATTGGGCGAAGGACGGCGGTTACGGTGACTGGCTGGCGACGCCGGCGGCCGACAACCCGGCCTACCGCAGGGCCGATGCGGCGCTGCGGGAGGTGGTCGGTACCTTCATGCGGGGGGTGTCGGCAGCGGAAGAGCGGCTGGCATCCATGCGGCCCGACGCCGACGACGGCGTGAGCGGCCCGTTCGACCGTCAGGCGCTGGTGATTCTCTATCTGCGCGCCGAGGTTCGCGGTCTCTCCCAGTTCATGCAGGCAACGGATCTGGCGGAGGCGGCACAGGCACCGGCCAGCGACCTCGCGTCGGCCGCGGGCAACGCCGCGGCAGCGGCAGGCGAGGCGCTTGCTGCCATCGAACTGGATGACGGCGACGACCTGGAAGACGACCAGCTGGAACAGATCGCGGCCGCGGCCGGCGAACTGGAAGCCGCGCGCAAGGCCGCGTCCGACCTTCTGGCCGGGCTCGATCAGGGGCAGGATGGCGGGCAGGACAACTGAGGAGAGGCCGGCCCGGCCCGAAACTGAGCGATGCCAGGACCGGGTCAGCCGAGGGTGGCCAGCGTCCAGCGGACGATTTCTTCGACGATGGCCTTGTTGGCCTTCTCCAGACCGCCCACGGCGGTTGCGACCGCATCGCCCGAAATCGGCTGGGTGGCGCGGAAGACGCGGCTTGAGCGCACCCGGCCGTTTCGATCGTCGAGGATCTTCACGGAGACCTCGACCACGGCGGAATCGCTGCCGGTGGTCTCTGCCTGGAAGGCGCGGATCTCGCTGACGATCTGGTAGTTGATCAGCAGGCTTTGGCCCGGCAGGCCCACGGCCTTCACGCGGCCGGTGTTCTCGAACGCATTGGCGAGCACGGCCTGGAAGACGTTCGGCAGCCGGTCCGCCCACTGGACGTTGGGATAGTAGGAGAGGGTGGAGGGCCCCGGCCGGACGGCGATCAGATTGGTGTTGAGCGCCTCAAGCGCCAGCGGCGTGGCGACCAGGATCTGCGCGCTGGAACGGCCGCTGAGGTCGGAAATCTCTTCCGGAGCGGAGAGGGTGTAGATCGCCTCCACCGACCCGCCGCCGCCGAAGCTCGCGCAGGCGGAGAGACCGGCCGCCAGCATCGGCACGAGAAGCGCCCGGCGCAGGCCGCGCAAACTCGGTCGGTGGGTCGGATGCTCGGCCATCGCTGTCACTTCCTAGCGTCGCTGCGGCTGGTAACGCGGACCGTTCGGCCCGCCGAAGATCACGCGGCTGGGGTCCCGGTCGATGTTGGAGAAGGCACGCTCGATCTCCTGCAGCGTCTGCCGCGCCTGGGTCATCACGCCGCGGAAATCGTCGACGCCTGTGGTGGAGAAGCGCTCCAGCCCGGAAGAGATGGTGCCGGCGCGGCTCTCGAAGGCCTGAGCGACCACCTTGATGGCGCGGGCGGCCTCGGTGGCCTCCTTGATCAGGCCCTGGCCGTCACCCTCGACCATGGTGCCGACATTGTCGACGATCTGGTTCACGCGGGTGGAGGCGGCATTGAGCTTGTCGGAGATCTCCCGCGCGTTCTGGGCAACCTGGTCGACGGTCTCCTTCTGGGCGTCGAGGCGGTCTGCGAAGGCCCGGGCGCTGGCCGCGGTGTCCTTGGCATCGACGATGATGGAGGTGATGTCGCCGGAGCGGTCGGCGATGGCCTGGCTGACCTGGCGCACGTTGTCGACGATCGCCTGAACCTTTGCGGTGTCCACCGCCCCCATCAGCGTATCGAGCTGTTCCGCCGCCGGCTGCAGGCTGGCGATGAAGGTATCGGCCCGGCTGGTGACACTGCGGGTGGAAGCGATGATCTGCTGGATGTCCTCGTTCTGCTCGGCGAAGGACTGGGTGACCGTGCGCACATTCTGCGCGCTCGCCGAGGCGTCGGCGATGAAGCGGTCGATGTCCTGGCTGCGGCCGCCGAGAACGGCGGACAGCGACTGCACCTGCTCGACGATCTGGCCGATGGCCTCCGGATTTACGGCAGCAGCAACGCGTCCGATCTGCTCGGCGGCGGGCTGCAGGCTGCCGACCAGCGTGTCGGCGCGCTCCGTGACGCTGCGGGTGGAGGCGATGATCTGCTGAATGTCCTGACGCTGATCGCGCAGCGTTTCCGACAGGCTGCGGACATTGTCCGCACTGGAGCGTGCATCGGCGATGAACTGGTCGATGTCCTGACTGCGGCCGCCGAGAACGGTCGCCACGTCGTTCACCTGGGCAAAGATGGACTTCACCGTCTCCGGGTCGACCGACTTGATCAGAGTGTCGACGTCCTGAAGCGAGACGTTCAGACCGGACGCGAACTGTTGCAGGTCGGTCGCGGCGGCCGTCACGGCGTCGACGACCTGGGTGACGTTGCCGCTGAACTCGCCGAGCCGGTCGGTGAACTCGGTCACGTTGCCGACGATACGGCGGACATCCTCGGGCTGGACCTCCGCGACGAGGGTGTCGGCGCGAGAGACGAGGGATTCCACGTGCGGGGCCACGTTGGCGATGGCCGCGCCGGCGTCGCTGATGTCGACGAGAAGCCGGTCGATCTTGTCGGAATTCTGCGCCAGCGCCTGCGAGAAGGTCTCCACGTTGGAGACGGTGCGGGAGATCTTGTCCTTGTTCTCGTCGACCAGCGCATTGATGTTCGCAATCGTGCTGTCGGTCTTCTCCAGAATGCTGCGGGCGCCCTGCAGCAGGTCCTGGATGGCCGAGCGCTGGGCGGTGATCTCCGGAATCTCGTCGCCGGCGAAGAGGGACGGGGAATCACGCTTGCCGCCGGACAGCGAGACATAGGAGACGCCGGTCAGGCCTTGCACGCCGAGTTCGGCCTTTGTGTCAGTCTTCAGAGGCGCGTTGCGATCGACCTGCGCGCGGGCCAGCACCGTCGGCGAATCCGGGCTCACGAAGCCGAGCTGCGAGACCTCGCCGATGCGGATGCCGTTGAACACGACGGGGCTGCCGACCGACAGGCCGGTGACGGGATCGTCGAACAGGATTTCGATCGGGGTGCGCTGGGTCGTGTTGCCGGTGGAATAGAGCCAGTAGACGAATCCGAGCGCTCCGGTGAGCACCACCAGCACGAACAGTCCCACCGCAACATAGTTGGCGCGCGTTTCCATCCGGCCTCAGCCCATCAGCTTCCGGCCGCGGGCGCCGTGGAAGTACGACTTCACCCAGGGATGGTCGGACTGGAGCATGTCGTGGATCGTTCCCGTCAAAAGGACGCGCTTCTCCCCAAGGACCGCAATACGGTCGCAGGCCGTGTGGAGGCTGTCGAGGTCATGAGTGACCATGTAGACCGTTAGACCCAGTGTGTCGCGCAGATTTCCGATCAGCTCATCAAAATCGCCGGCGCCGATCGGGTCCAGTCCCGACGTCGGCTCGTCGAGGAAGACAAGCTGCGGGTCGAGGGCGAGGGCCCGGGCGAGGCTGGCGCGCTTGATCATGCCGCCGGACAGTTCCGAAGGGAATTTGTCGGCCGATTCGCGCGGAAGTCCAACGAGTTCGAGCTTAAGCAGCGCCAGTTCGTCCATCAGGCGCTGGCTCAGATCCAGGTGTTCGCGCATGGGCACCTGGATGTTCTGCTTCACCGTGAGGGAGGAGAACAGGGCGCCCATCTGGAACAGGACACCCCAGCGCTGTTCCAGGTCGGACAGGTCGGACGTGGAGAGCTTGTCGAGGTCGTGACCGAACACCTCGATGGTGCCGGCGCGCTTGGGCATCAGGCGCAGGATGGTGCGCATCAGGACCGACTTGCCCGTGCCGGAGCCGCCGACGAACCCGAGGATCTCGCCGCGATAGACGTCGAGATCGAGATCCTTGAGAATCAGCGTGTCGCCGAAGCCGACGGTGACGCCGCGCGCCCGCAGGATCACCTCGCGATCGCCGGTCTCCTGCCGGTCGGCGGACAGCGGTGCGGAGGTCTCCGCCGGATCGATGGTCTCGTCGGCCATGCTCAGATCCCCATCGCCGAGTAGAAGATGGCAAACAGGCCGTCGACCACGATGACCATGAAGATCGCCTTCACTACCGACGACGTGGTCTTTTCGCCGAGCGATTCGGCGCTGCCGCCGACCTTGAGGCCCTCCACGCAGGCAATCAGGCCGATGATGAGCGCCATGAACGGCCCCTTGGCCAGTCCGACCATCAGCTCCTCGATGCTGACGGCCTCGTGCAGGCGCTGCAGGAAGGTCTCCGGCGGGATCGCCATGTAGACCCAGGAGACCAGCGCGGCGCCGCAAAGGGCCGCCAGATTGGCCACGATGGTGAGAAGCGGGAGCGCCAGCATCAGCGCGATCAGCCGCGGGATCACCAGGATCTCGACGGGCTCGAGGCCGAGCACCTTCAGCGCGTCGATTTCCTCGCGCATCTTCATGGAGCCGATCTCGGCCGTGTAGGCGCTGCCGGAGCGGCCGGCGACCATGATCGCGGTCAGCAGCACGCCCATCTCGCGCAGCACCAGCACCCCGACGAGATCGACGACGAAGGTTTCCGCCCCGAACTGCCGCAGATAGAAGCCGCCCTGCTGGGCAATGATCAGGCCGATCAGGAACGACATCAGCGCCACGATGGGCACCGCGCCGCGGCAGGCGCGGTCGAAGTTGGCCAGGATCGAGATGACGCGCAGGCGCCTGGGATTGAGGACGGCGGCGGTCAGGCCGATGCCGAAGGCGCCGAGGATCGAGACGACGGCCACGGCATCCTTGAAGATGGTGTCGGCCTGCCGGCCGATGGCCTCCAGTGTCGTCAGGACGGAGTAGCGGCTGCGGCGCGGCTGCCACTGGCGTGGAACGTGGTTCTCGATTTCCGTGAACAGCGGCGCGAAGCGTTCGTCGACGTTGGACAGTTCGACGCGGGCGCCACGGAACTCCAGCCCGGCCCGGAGCCTGTGGATCAGCCAGGCTCCGGCGGTGTCCAGCTCGGTGACGCCGCCAATGTCGATGGTCACGGACTGGGCGCCGGGAAGCGACACGTCTTCCAGGAGATCTTCTGCGGTGCGCGCGTGATAGAGCGTCCACGGCCCCCCGACGATGATGTCCGGCGTGTCCGTTTTTTCATGCTCGACATGAAGCTGCGCCGTTTCGGCGGCAGGGTGAACGTTCATCGCGCGCCTTTGCTGTCCGGTTTCTCGCACCGGTGCGACCGGGTTTGCCAGCCTCTGGCAAACCCTTTGCGAAGTGTTAGTGTTTCGCGCACGACGCGTCGAGAGGCGCAAGCGCTCCCGTGTCTCCTCCCAAATCTCGGATCGCACATGGAACTCGAAAACCCGTATCTCATCTTCCTGGGTGATGTCCCGGATGCCCTCGGTGCCAAGACCGGCCTCGGAATCGTCGACTGGCGGCGCGAGTGGTGCGTCGGCCAGTGGCGGCTGGACGGGTGCAAGGCCGATGCCGGCCTGCCGGAGATGGACGCCGCGGAGGCGGCGCGCACCGGCGCGAAGACGATGGTGGTCGGCGCCGTGAATTCCGGCGGCCAATTGCCGATGCACTGGGTGTCGTCGATCGTCGCGGCGCTGGACGCCGGCATGGACGTCGCCACCGGCCTGCACCAGAAGCTTGCCGACGTGCCGGAGATTCGCGACGCCGCCGAACGCAACGGCCGTCGCCTGATCGACGTGCGCCATTCCAACGAGAAGTTCGCCACCGGCAAGGGCACAAAGCGGCCCGGAAAGCGGCTGCTGACAGTGGGTACCGACTGCTCGGTCGGCAAGAAGTACACGGCGCTGGCGCTGGAAAAGGCCATGCGCGATGCCGGCTTCGACGCCGATTTCCGGGCGACGGGCCAGACCGGCGTGTTCATTTCCGGCCGCGGCGCGGCCATCGATGCGGTGGTCGCGGACTTCATCTCGGGTGCCGCGGAATGGATCTCGCCTGCCGCCGAACCCGACCACTGGGACCTGGTGGAAGGGCAGGGGTCGCTGTTCCACCCGGCGTTCGCCGGCGTCTCGCTCGGTCTCCTGCACGGCTCGCAGCCGGATGCGTTCGTGGTCTGCCACGAGCCGACCCGCACCAAGATGCGCGCGGTGGAGCACCCGTTGCCGTCGATTCGCGAGGTCATCGATCTCACGATCCGCTGCGGCAGCCTGACCAATCCGGCGATCCGCTGCGTCGGCATCGCGGTGAACACCGCCGCGCTGGACGAGGCGGCGGCCCGCTCGCTTCTTGATTCGCTGGCCGGCGAACACAACCTGCCGGCCACGGACCCGGTGCGCTTCGGGGTCGACACCATCGTTGCCGAAATCAAGACGAGCTTTGCCGACGCATGACCCGGTCGCTGACAGTCAACGTGGACACCTTTCCGATCGCGGGAGAGTTCCGGATCTCGCGCGAGAGCCGGACGGAAGCCACGGTGGTCGTTGCGGAAATCACCGACGGCGAACACCGTGGGCGCGGGGAGGGCACTCCTTACGCGCGCTACGCGGAGAGCGTCGCCGGTGTCGTTGCCGACATCGAGGCCATGGCGGAGAAGATCGCCGCCGGCCTCGACCGGCAGACGCTTCTCCGGGACATGCCGGCCGGCGCGGCGCGCAACGCGCTCGACTGCGCGCTGTTCGACCTTGAGGCCAAGACCTCCGGCACCCGGGCCTTCGAGGCCGCCGGCCTCGCCGGGCTGGAACCGGTGACCACCGCCTACACGCTGAGCCTCGGCGAGCCTGACGCCATGCGGGCTGCGGCCGAGGCGGCGGCCGACCGGCCGCTGCTGAAGGTGAAGCTCGGCGGCGTCGGCGACGTCGCGCGGATCAAGGCGGTGCGGGCCGGCGCGCCCAACGCCCGGCTGATCGTCGATGCCAACGAGGCGTGGAGCCGGGACACGTTCTTCGACGCTATTACGGCCTGTGCCGACGCAGGCGTGGAACTGGTGGAGCAGCCGTTGCCCGCCGACCGCGACGGGCTGCTCGCCACCGTGCGTCACCCGGTGCCGGTGTGTGCCGACGAAAGCGTCCACGTCGCCTCCGAAATGGAGGCGCTGACGGCGCGCTACGATGCGGTGAACATCAAGCTCGACAAGGCCGGCGGCCTCACCGAGGCGATTCTCATGCTGGAAGAGGCCGACCGGCTCGGCCTCAAGGTCATGGTCGGCTGCATGCTGGCCTCGTCACTGGCGATGGCCCCGGCGGTTCTGCTCGCCCAAAAGGCGTCGGTGGTGGACCTCGACGGGCCGCTGCTGCTGGCAAAGGACCGCGAACCGGCGCTGCGTTACGAGGGCTCGCTGCTCTACCCGCCCGAGCCGGAGCTGTGGGGTTAGAGCAATCCCAGGAAAAGTGCACTTGCGGTTTTCCGTCCGGGATTGCGGTCTTAAGATATCCCTCACGCCGAGTTCGCTTGCGCTCACCGGCTCCGGGAGGGCGGCCTGACCGGCCGGCGCGTGGTCACGGGCTGATCCCAGGAAAAGTGCTCTTGCGGTTTTCCGTCCGGAAGTGCCGGACCTAGCCGGCCTCGAGGGCTCGGGCGAGCATCGCCGGATCGATGTTGCCGCCCGAGCCGACCACAACCGCCGTCCGGCCCTTGAGGTCCACGGTCTTCGTCAGCACCGCCGCCAGCGCGGCGGCTCCTCCCGGTTCCAGGATCAGCTTGAGCTCGTTGGCGGCCGCCGCCACGGCCTCAAGGAGATCCGCGTCGTTCACGGCGACACCGTAGGCGTATCGGGCCCGGTTCAGCGCGAAGTTGCGCACGCCCGGCATCGGCGCCAGCAGCGCATCGGCGATGGAGCCCGACATGCGCTCGTTCGCGACCCGCTCGCCGGCGGCGAAGGAGCGCGCATAGTCGTCGAAGCCGACCGGCTCGACCGTGACGAGCTCCGCCTCGGGGAAGGCGTCGCGGACGGCGAGGCCGATACCGCCGGCAAGCCCGCCGCCGGCGGTGGGCACCAGCACCAGATCCGGCCGGATGCCGGCGGCCGCGCAGTCCTCCACGATTTCCAGCCCGACCGTGCCCTGGCCGGCGATGACGCCGCGGTCGTCGAAGGGATGGACCAGCGTCGCGCCGAGCTCGTCGCGCAGCGCCCGGGTGACGGCATCGCGGTTTTCGGTGGCGCGGTCGTAGTCGACGACCGTGGCGCCGGAGCGGATGGTCCGGGCGCGCTTGATGGCCGGCGCGTCGGCCGGCATCACGATGGTCGCAGGCATGCCGAGGAGCCGGGCCGCCTCCGCCACCCCCTGGGCGTGGTTGCCGGAGGAGCAGGCGATGACGCCGGCGGCGCGTTCGGCCTCGGGGATCATCGACAGCCGGTTGAAGGCGCCGCGGAACTTGAAGGACCCGGTGCGCTGCAGCGCCTCGGCCTTCACCAGAACCCGGCCGCCGGCCCTGTCGTCCAGGGGCGCGGCGTTGAGGAGCGGCGTGCGCTGGGCGTGGCCGGCGATGCGCCCGGCGGCGGCCCGCACCTCGTCGACGGTCGGAAGATCCGTTTCCGGATCGATGTCGGTCACTGGCCCGGCCATGAGACGCCCTCGCCTGGTGAGAAGGGGAACGGCCCGGGGAAGGCTTCCACGTAGGCCATGTGCGACACGAGGCCTTCGCCGGTCCAGGAATGGATGCCGTAGGCGCGGGGCTCCAGCACCACCTGGGCGGGGGCCTCCGGCTCCAGGTCGAGGCCGACCTGATGAGCGACGCCGGGCAGGATCAGGACCTCGGTTCCGGCGAAAGGCGCCAGCACGACCCGATGGACGTGGCCGGCGATGATGCGCTGGACCTGGGGATGGGCGGAGACGATCTCGGCGAGCGCCTCGCTGTCGCGCAGTCGCGAGCGGTCCATGTGGGCGATGCCGGTGGCGATCGGCGGGTGGTGCAAGGCGATAACGGTCGGCCGGTCGGAGGCCTCGCCGAGCGCCGCATCGAGCCAGGCGAGCTGTGCCTCGCCGAGATGACCGTAGGGCTTGCCCTCTACCGAGGTGTCCAGGGTGACGAGCCGCAGATCGCCGATGTCGACGGCGTAGCAGAGGCTGTCGGCGTCTGCGTCGCGCACGCCCGGCCAGTCGGCGAAGGCGGTGCGCATCTCGCGGGCGCTGTCGTGGTTGCCGGGCATGACGTAGACCGGCATCGGCAGGGCGGACAGGAGCTCCTTCGCCACCGCGTATTCGCGCGGATCGCCGGTGTCGGCGACGTCGCCGGTGACCACCACGGCGTCCGGCGCGGGCGAGAGGGCGCGAACGGCCTTCACGGCACGCGTGGCGAACATGTTGGTCTCCACGACCCGCAAGGCGGGGAGGCCGCGGGGCCTCAGATGCAGGTCGGTCAGTTGGACGATGGTCGTGGCCAAGCTTGCCTCCTTCAGAAGCCCTGCGTTGACGCTGTCGCTGCCGGACGGCTATCACGCGGCAACGGATCCGGCGAGAGCCCGGCCCGCGATTGTTTCCGCGGCGCCCCGGCACGCGGTCCCCATCGAAGGAATACCGCCATTTCCGCGTCCGCCTCATCCGAGCGTCCCGAGAGCGCCGACCCGATCCCGTCGTCGGGCGGCCTCGCCACGTTCATGCCCCGCCATTTCCGCCTGTGTGCGGCGTTGGTCGTGCTGCTGGCGGCAATCGTCTACCTGCCGGGACAGTCGAGCGTCCCGCCCATCGATCGCGACGAGCCGCGTTACGTGCAGGCGACCAAGCAGATGGTCGAGCAGGGCGACTACGTGGACATCCGGCTGCAGGATGAGCCGCGCTACAAGAAGCCCATCGGCATCTACTGGCTGCAGGCGGCGGCCGCGGAGGCCTCCGGGCTCGGTGCCGAGGCGCCGCTTTGGGTCTACCGGCTGCCCTCGGTGCTGGGGGCGGTGCTCACGGTGCTCGGCACCATGCTCGCCGCACGTGCCTTTCTCGGCCCGCTGCCGACGCTCGGCGCGGGGCTGATCGCGCTGGCCATCGTGGTGCTGCATGTCGAGGCGCATCTGGCCAAGACCGATGCCATGCTGACGGCCACGGTGGTCTTCGCCCAGGCCGCGCTGGCCCGCCTGTGGCTGATGCAGACGAAGCCGAAATTCGTCGGCTGGCCGCTGGTGTTCTGGGTGGCGCTGGCCGCGGGTGTGCTCATCAAGGGACCCATCGGACTGATGGTGAGCGGCCTGACGGTGGTGTGGCTGACGGTGGCCAACTTCCAGCGCCGCCGCTGGCTCGGCCGGCTGCGGATCCTGCCCGGGGTGATCCTCCTGGTGGCGCTGGTGCTGCCCTGGTTCGTGGCGATCAACATGGCCACCGACGGCGCCTTCTTCCAGGAAGCCATCATGAAGGACTTCCTCGGCAAGGCCGGCAGCGGCCAGGAAGGCCACTGGGCGCCGCCATTTACCCATCTCGCCATGTCGGTGGGCGTTGCGTGGCCGGCGATGGCGCTTGCGGTGGTCGGTGCCGGCGCCATGTGGGCCGCGCGCCGCACGGAGATCATGCGCTTCCTGATGGCGTGGGCGATCCCGTCGTGGATCGTGTTCGAGATCGTCGCGACGAAGCTGCCGCACTACACGCTGCCGCTCCTGCCGGCGCTGGCCATCGGCGCGAGCTTTGCGCTGCTCGGCTCCGACGCAAAACTGCCGGTGCGCTGGTTGCGCTGGCTGGGCGCCATCGAGCTGGCCGGCCTGCCGATCGTGCTGGTGCCGACGGTGGTGGCGCTGCCACTGGTGATCGGCGGGCGCGTGTCGTTCATGGCCGTCGCCTTTGCCGTGGTCGCCGCCGCAGCGGCCATCATGGCGGCTTGGCGGCTGATCGAGGACCGCGAGCGGCTCACCGCGGTGCTGCTCGCGGTCGGCGCCTCGATCCTGCTGAACGCGGCCGCCTGGGGGCTGGTGATGCCGCGCCTCGATCCGCTGTGGCTGAGCACCCGGCTTGCAGAGCGGGTGGAGGCGGAAACCGGTTGCGCCGATCCGGTGCTGGTGTCCGTCGGCTTTCGCGAGATGAGCCTGGTCTTCCTGGCCGGCACCGAGACGGTCATTGCCTCGCCGCAGATGGCGGCGGACACCCTGGTCGAAACGCCCTGCGCCGTGCTTGCCGTGACCGAGCGCGAGAAGGCGTTGACGCTCGAGGCCGTGGCGGCAAAGGGTGTCGGTCTGGAGGAGATCGGCACCGAGAGCGGCCGCAATATCGGCAACGGCGATATTCTGCAGATGACGCTGTTTCGGCGCCAGCAGCCTTGATTGAGCCTTGGAAGGCGGATAGCAGGCTCTTCCATGCACAAAGACGGTGGGCCGGAACGGTCGCAATCGTCTGAAAGAAACGATCCCTGGCGAACCAGACCCGAGCCTTGTCCCCGACCCTCGATCCCTTGACCGTATCCGATCCGGCCGCCGGCGTGCGCCCGTCCGTTTCCGTCGTCATCCCGGCGAAGGACGAGGCGGGGAACCTGCCCGGCCTGATCTCGGAGATCGGCACCGCACTCGCCGACCGTCCGTTCGAGGTGGTGGTGGTCGACGACGGCTCCACCGACGAGACGGCGACGGTCCTCGCGGAAATCGCCTCGGCCTCGCCCTGGCTGCGCCACGTGCGTCACGATCAGGCCTGCGGCCAGAGTGCCAGCATCCGCACCGGCGTGCGCTATGCCCGCGGCGACGTGATCCTGACCATCGACGGGGACGGCCAGAACGACCCCGCCTTCATGCCGGCCATGCTGGCGCGGATGGAGGAGGGCGGCGACCCGGTGGAGATGGTCGCCGGCGAGCGCGAAGGCCGCAAAGCCTCCTGGGCAAAGCGGCACGCCTCGCGCGGGGCGAACCGCCTGCGCCGCTGGCTTCTGAAGGACGGCACCCGCGACACCGGCTGCGGCCTGAAGGCGATCCGCCGGGACGTGTTCCTGGAACTTCCCTACTTCGACGGCTGGCACCGCTACCTGCCCGCGCTCGTCCAGCGCGAAGGGGGGCGGGTGCGCTATGTCGACGTGGTGGACCGGGAGCGCCGCTTCGGCGCCTCGCACTATGGTGTGTGGGATCGCGCCGCCGTCGGGGTGCTCGATCTGTTCGGCGTTTGGTGGCTCATGCGGCGACGGCGCCGCGTCCAGAGCCCGATGGAGGTTCGATCCGATGGGCAGTGAGGGCTTCTTCGCCGGCGTGTGGGACTGGCTTCACCACGTCTTTGTCGCCCAGTGGGACCTGTGGCTGATCCTCGGCTTCGGCGCCCAGTTCATGTTCTCCATGCGCTTCCTGGTGCAGTGGATCGCCAGCGAGAAGGCACGGCGCTCGGTGGTGCCGGTGGCGTTCTGGTTCTTCTCGCTGGGCGGTGGCGCGCTGCTGCTCGCCTACGCGATCCACAAGCAGGATCCGGTCTTCATTGCGGGCCAGGCCGCCGGCCTGGTGATTTATGTCCGCAATCTCTGGCTCATCATGCGTGAGCACCGCGCCGCGCTGGTGAAGACCGACTAGGCCGCGATTGGCGCAAAGGCGTCGCCGGCGCGACAGGGCCGCGCCGGTAATCTCCCGATTTCAGAGCTTGAGGCAATCTCCTGAGGGCGATCAGCCCTTGGCCAATCGCTCGAAGCCGGCTTCCAGATCCTCGATCAGGTCGGCCGGATCCTCCAGGCCGATGTGCAGGCGGATGAGCGGACCCTCTTCCTTCCACGGCACGGCGGTGCGGAAGATCGCCGGGTCCGGTGCGGTGATCAGGCTTTCGAAGCCGCCCCAGGACGCACCGATGCCGAAATAGGTCAGGTTGTCGACGAAGGCGGAAAGCTGGGTGTCGGTGCAGGGCTGTAGCACCGCGCCGAAGAGACCGGAGGCTCCGGTGAAGTCGCGCTTCCACAGCGCGTGGCCGGGATCGCTTTCCAGAGCCGGATGCAGCACCCGCGACACTTCCGGACGGTCCTGAAGCCAGCGGGCCACGGTCAAGCCGCTCTCGAAGTGGCGCGACAGCCGCAGCGGCAGGGTGCGCATGCCGCGCAGCGTGGCGGCGATGTCGTCGGGGCCGACATTGATGCCGAGATACTGACGCGTTTCCTGAAGCGCCGGCAGGGCGCGCTCGCTGGCGGCAATGGTGCCAAGCAGCAGGTCGGAGTGGCCGCCGAAATATTTGGTCGCCGCCTGGATGGAAAGATCCACGCCGTGGTCGATGGGCCGGAAATAGACCGGCGTTGCCCAGGTGTTGTCCATGGCGACCGTAATGCCGCGCGCATTGGCGGCAGCCGCCAGCGCCGGAATGTCCTGCATCTCGAAGGTCAGCGAGCCGGGCGCCTCGAGAAAGAGGGCGGAGGTGGTGTCGCGGAAATGATCGACGATGTCGCCACCCAGCGCGGGATCGAAATAGGTGGTCTCGACGCCGTAGCGCGACAGCACCTTGTCGCAGAAGCGGCGGGTCGGACCGTAGACGCTGTCGGCCACGAGAACATGATCGCCGGCCTTGGTGCAGCTCAGGAGCGCCAGCGCGCAGGCTTCCAGTCCCGAACTGGTCAGCGCAGTGCCGGCCGCGCCCTCGATCTCGGTGACCGTGTCTTCCAGCGCCGACATGGTGGGAGTGCCCTGGCGGCCATAGACATAGGGGCGCGTGCGATCCTTGTAGGCGTCCAGCGTCGGGGCGAGCACCGTCGAGGCGTGCACCACCGGCGGATTGACGAAGCCGTGATAGTCGTGCGGGGAGGGACCCGCGTGGGCAAGTTTCGTGGCGATGTCGGCGGACGGCTTGGTGCTCATGGACGGGTCGCTCGGGCTGGTTCGGAGGGTAAGTCGGTCGGAACGCGGCCCAAGTGATCGAACCTTTTGCCGGATGATGCAACACCGCCCGATCCCGCGACCAGGCGGTCATATCGCATAGGTTGCGCCCTGGACGACGCGGGACGCGGAGCGCGCAGGGCGCCAAGCCGGCGGTGCGCGCCCGTGATTCTACTGTATCTGGAAGTTTTCAGTCCTCATTTTTCTTGGTGAATCCTGTACGCCGTTCAGGGGGATGTCGCCTTCCCTGCCTGCGCTTTATCCACATAAGTCAGAATGAGTGAGTTTCTTTTGGTCAGGCCGCCCCATTCTTCGGCAGACCATGAGGATTCGCCAAAAACCGAACGCTTGAGCGATTTTAGGAGAGGCCGGAACCACTTGACCGTGTGCGCGGAATGGCCTGTGATGCGGGCCTCCGGAGGCGCGAGGGGCGCAAGAGGGGGGCGGGCCGGCCCATCGCGGGCCTGTTTCCAGGCCACCGGCTCCGGGTGCCGAACGTTCACCATTCCAGCAAAACTCTAGATAAAGAGTAGGCATTCCCATGAAAAAGACCGTGCTCCCGATTGCCATTGCAGCCGCAATCGGGTTGAGCGTGGCCGCTGCCAACGCAGCGACGCTCGAAGATGTGAAATCGAAGGGCTTCGTTCAGTGTGGCGCCAATGCCAGCGGCCTTGCCGGTTTCGCCACCACCAACGACCAGGGCGAGTGGACCGGCTTCGACGTGGATTATTGCCGCGCCTACGCCGCCGCGATCTTCGGCGATCCGAGCAAGGTGAAGTTCACCCCGCTCAACGCCAAGGAGCGCTTCACCGCCCTGCAGTCCGGCTCCGTCGACGTGCTGGTCCGCAACACCACCTGGACCATGTCGCGCGATACGCAGCTGGGCCTGAACTTCACCGGCACGAACTACTATGACGGCCAGGGCTTCATGGTCCGCAAGTCGCTCGGCATCACGTCGGCGCTTGAGCTGTCCGGCGCGTCCGTCTGCGTGCAGACCGGCACCACGACCGAGCTGAACCTCTCCGACTACTTCCGCGCCAACGACATGGATCTGAACGCGGTGGTGTTCGAGTCGGCCAACGAGGCCATCCAGGCCTATGACGCCGGCCGTTGCGACACCTTCACCACGGACGCCTCGGGCCTCTACGCCGAGCGCCTGAAGCTCACCAACCCCGACGACCACATGATCCTGCCGGAAGTGATCTCCAAGGAGCCGCTCGGCCCGGTGGTCCGCCAGGGCGATGACGAGTGGTTCAACATCGTCAAGTGGGTCGGCTTCGCGCTCGTCAACGCCGAGGAGCTGGGCGTGACGAAGGACAACGTCGAGGAGATGAAGAACTCCGACAATCCGGAGATCAAGCGTCTGCTCGGCACCGAGGGCGCCTACGGCGAGGCCATCGGTCTCGACAACGACTGGGCCGCCAAGGCGATCGCCGGCGTGGGTAACTACGGCGAGATCTTCGACCGCAACATCGGTCCGGACACGCCGCTGGGCATCGAGCGTGGCATCAACGCGCTGTGGACCAACGGTGGCCTGCAGTACGGCATCCCCGTTCGCTGATCGCACATGACCGGAGCGCGGCCGGACGACCTGTCCGGCCGCGGTTCCGGCGACCGTGTCCCAATAACAACCTCATCACCTTCCGAGGGGCACCATGGCGGTTCAGGATCATGACGCGGGCTCCGCGCCCGCAGCGCGTTCGCGCGGCTCGTTCATCTACGACCCCAAGGTTCGCGGCACCTTCTTCCAGGCGCTTGTCCTGGTGGCCGTCCTTTTCTTCGTCTACGAGGCGGCGACCAACGTCATCGCCAACCTCCAGCGTCAGCACATCGCCTCCGGCTTCGGCTTCCTGCAGCAGACGGCCGGCTTCGAGATCTCGCAGACGCTGATTTCCTACTCCGCGACCTCCACCTACGGGCGGGCGTTCTTCGTCGGCCTGCTGAACACGCTTCTCGTCGCCTTCGTGGGCATCGTGCTGGCCACGATCCTCGGCTTCGTCGTCGGCGTGATGCGGCTGTCCAAGAACTGGCTGATCCGCCAGCTGGCGACCGCCTATGTCGAGATCATGCGGAACCTGCCGCTGCTCCTGCAGCTGTTCTTCTGGTATTTCGCGGTCCTCAAGCAGCTTCCCGGCCCACGCCAGTCCATCGAGCTGGGCTTCGGCGCCGCGCTGAACATTCGCGGGCTCTACATTCCCGCTCCGGTGCTTGGCCCGGGAAGCGGGATCGTCATCGGCGCCTTCGTGGTCGCCGTGCTCGTGTCCATCGCAATCGCCCGCTGGTCCAAGAAGCGCCAGATGCTGACCGGTCGGCGTTTCCCGGTTCCCTCCGTGGTGCTCGCCCTCATCATCGGGCTGCCGGTGCTGGCCTTCTTCGTCTCGGGCGGTCCGATCACGCTGGAGCGGCCGGAGCTGAAGGGCTTCAACCTGCAGGGCGGCGTCCAGGTCATTCCGGAACTGGTAGCGCTGGTGCTCGGGCTTGCGATCTATACCGGCGCCTTCATCGCCGAGATCGTCCGCGCCGGCATCCAGTCCGTCAGCAAGGGCCAGAGCGAGGCCTCCCACGCGCTCGGCCTGACCACCGGCATGACGCTCTGGCTGGTGGTCATCCCGCAGGCCATGCGGGTGATCATCCCGCCGCTGACCAGCCAGTTTCTGAACCTGACCAAGAACTCCTCGCTTGCCGTGGCCATCGGCTACCCGGACCTGGTGTCCGTGTTCGCCGGCACGGTGCTCAACCAGACCGGCCAGGCAGTGGAAGTGATCTCCATGACGATGCTCGTCTACCTGGTGATCTCGCTGCTCACCTCGGCCTTCATGAACTGGTTCAACGCGCACGTCGCGCTGGTGGAACGATAGGGGGCCGGCATGGAGATCGCTTACGTCCGATCCGAGCCGGCCGAGGCTCTTCCGCCGCCGACGAGCTCGTCGGGTCCGATCGGCTGGCTGCGGGAGAACCTGTTCTCCGGCATCCGCAACACGATCCTGACGCTGCTGGCGCTCTACCTGCTGTGGCTCACCATCCCGCCGATGATCCAGTTCCTGTTCATCGATGCGGTGTGGAGCGGCTCCGACCGCCAGGACTGCCTGGGTGCGGATGTCGGTGCCTGCTGGGCCTTCGTCGAGGCGCGGTTCCCGCAATATATCTACGGGCGCTACCCGATCGACGAACGCTGGCGGGTGGACATCTTCTTCTTCCTGCTGGCCGCCGGGCTGATCCCGATGGCCATCCCGCGCGTGCCCTATAAGACGCTCAACGCCATCTTCCTGCTGGTCATCTTCCCGGTGGTGTCGCTGATCCTGCTCACTGGCGGCGACTTCGAGATCGGGGTGAGCTGGTGGCTGGCGCTGGTCTTCACCCTGGTGCTGGCCGAAATTATCGTGCTCCTGCCGGCGCTGCTCGGAGCCGTGCCGTTCGCCGAGCGCAAGCGGCCGGCGACGGTGACGCTTGTGCCGTTCGCAGCGCTGGCGCTGATCTTCGTGATAATGGGCCTCGACTTCGGCCTGCGCGAGGTGGAGACGTCGCTCTGGGGCGGCCTGCTGGTCACCCTGGTGCTGGCACTCTGCGGCATTGCCGCGTCGCTGCCGCTGGGCATCCTGCTGGCGCTCGGGCGGCGGTCTAAGATGCCCATCGTGCGGATGTTCTCGGTGATCTTCATCGAGTTCTGGCGCGGTGTGCCGCTGATCACCATCCTGTTCATGTCGAGCGTGATGTTGCCGCTGTTCCTGCCGGACGACGTGTCGTTCGACAAGCTGCTCAGGGCCATCATCGGCGTGGCGATGTTCGCCTCCGCCTACATGGCCGAGGTGGTGCGCGGCGGCCTCCAGGCGATGCCGAAGGGCCAGTACGAGGGTGCCGACGCGCTCGGCCTCAGCCACTGGCAGAAGATGCGCCTGATCATCCTGCCGCAGGCCCTCAAGCACGTCATCCCGGGGATTGTGAACACCTTCATCGGCCTGTTCAAGGACACCTCACTGGTCCTGATCATCGGCCTGTTCGATCTCCTGGGGATGGTGAAGCTCAGCCTCGTCGACCCGAAGTGGGCCACGCCGGTGACGCCAGCCACCGGCTACATCTTCGCGGCCTTCGTCTTCTGGGTCTTCTGTTTCGGCATGTCGCGCTACTCGATGTTCATCGAGCGACGGCTGGACCGGACCCATCGATAGGGCATGGACACTGCGTGACCCGGCCCGCCAGGAGCGGCAGGCGGCCGGGGCCACGACCAAGAAAAGGGTAACGAGATGACACAGTCCGACACCGAGACGACCCCGCGGGCGCCGGTTCGCAAGATGAAGGTTTCCGACGAGGTCATGATCGACATGTCGTCGGTGAACAAGTGGTACGGCGAGTTCCACGTGCTGCGCGACATCAACCTGACGGTCAACAAGGGCGAGCGCATCGTCGTCTGCGGGCCGTCGGGCTCCGGCAAGTCAACGCTGATCCGGTGCATCAACCGGCTGGAGGAGCATCAGGCGGGCAGCATCGTCATCGACGGCACGGAGCTGACCAACGACCTCAAGAAGATCGACGAGATCCGCCGCGAGGTCGGCATGGTGTTCCAGCACTTCAACCTGTTCCCGCACCTGACGATCCTGGAAAACTGCACCCTCGCGCCGATCTGGGTCCGCAAGATGCCCAAGAAGGAGGCCGAGGAAATCGCCATGACGTACCTGACCCGGGTGAAGATCCCGGAGCAGGCGAACAAATATCCCGGCCAGCTGTCCGGCGGTCAGCAGCAGCGCGTGGCGATCGCCCGGGCGCTGTGCATGAATCCGAGCGTGATGCTCTTCGACGAGCCGACGTCGGCGCTCGACCCAGAGATGATCAAGGAAGTGCTCGACGTCATGATCGACCTGGCGGAATCCGGCATGACGATGATCTGCGTGACCCACGAGATGGGCTTTGCCAGGCAGGTGGCAAACCGGGTGATCTTCATGGATGCCGGCATGATCGTGGAGCAGAACGCGCCGGAGCCGTTCTTCAACAATCCGCAGCACGAGCGCACCAAGCTCTTCCTGAGCCAGATCCTGTCGCACTGATCGCCGGAGGGGCGGGGCGCTGCCGGAACGGACCGGTGGCGGCGCGGGTCAGTCGCCGGCAGCGCCGGCGCCTGCCTTGAGCCAGGCGCCGTAGTCGACATTCGGGCGGTCTTCGAGCCCGCTCACGGTCATGGCCGTGCGCAGGGCGTCGGGGTCGGTGCTTTCAAGCGCGATGGAGACGGCATGGCTGCCGTCCTCCGCGACCTCGACGGCGGTGCGTTCGCCGATCACCACATCCCGGACAAAGCTGGTGCGCCGCTTGGTGACGGTCCGCTCCAGGAGGCCGGGGACATGCTCCCTAAGGGCAGCCAGAAACCGCTCGCCGTCCAGGCCCGCATCCGCAGCCGGGCGAAGTCCGGGGCGGGCCAGAAGCCCCAGCGCCTCATCGAGATCGTCGTCGGCCAGCGGAAAATCAGCGCCGAAGGCGACGCGCCACTGCTGAAGCGGATCGTCGAGGGCAATCCGCTGCTTGACGTCGAGGCGGGTGTTTCCGCGCAGTTTGGGCAGCAACCCATGCGCGCCGGGAAGGATCAGGTAGACGTCGGTTCGCTGCGTCGTGTCCTTCGCCGTCCACCCCTCGAAAGGGCCGCCGATCGGTTCGCCGGGCGCGAACCAGGTCCTGAATTCCCAGCGTGGCGGGGAGGCGCTCACTGTCAGCGGCGCACGGCACCGGTTGCGAGCGGCAGGTCGGGATCGGCGCCCCAATCCGCCCAGGACCCGTCATAGAGCGACACCTGGCCGTGCCCCACAGAGCGCAGCGCCAGATTCAGGATCGCGGCGGAGACGCCGGATCCGCAGGTGGTGATGACCGGCCGGTCGAGTTCGACGCCGGCATCCGCGAAGGCGTTGACCAGCGCGTCGGCGGATTTCAGCGACCCGTCCGGACCGATCAGCCGCGTATAGGGCAGGTTCAGCGCGCCAGGCATATGGCCGGAGCGCAGATCCTTGCGCGGTTCCGGGGCGGTGCCGGCGAAGCGTTCCGCGGAACGGGCGTCGACCACGTGCGCGCTGCCGCTAGCGAGCGCATCCTTGACGTCTTCCCGGGTGGCCAGAAGGGCGTTGTCGAGGCGGGCGGTGAAATGGCGCTGCGGGCGCCGGACGCTCCCGTCCTCCACCGGCCGCTCCTCGGCAAGCCAGCGGGGCAGGCCGCCATCGAGCACGAACACGCGTTCCGCACCCATGGCCCGGAACATCCACCAGACGCGCGGCGCGGAGTAGATGCCGACGGTGTCGTAGATGACGATGGTCTGGCCATCGCCGATGCCCAACTGCCGGACCGCGCTCGCAAAGACCTCTGGCCGCGGCAGCATGTGAGGCAGGGTGCTGTCGGAATCGGAGACCGCGTCAATGTCCATGAACACGGCGCCGGGAATGTGGGCCTCGCGATACTCCGCAGCCGCCGAGCGCTCGCTCGTTGGCAGATGCCAGGAGCCGTCGATGACGATGACGTCGGGCGCGTTCAGATGCTCGGCAAGCCAGTCCGTGGACACAAGGTAGTCAAAACGATGATCTTGCACGTGGGCGGATCCTCGATGGGTCAGGGTTCTTGACGTCGTCCGGCGGACCGGACATGCGCGGCGGAGCGAAAGGCTCCGGAAAAACCAATTGCCGGCCTTCGCGAACGGCGGAGCGAGGCTCGACGCGGCCAGACGGAACGCTCTTTCCGGACGAAGGCGGCAGGCGCTGCGCTCGCCGGTCGGCCAAGCGCGGATGCGCCGGAAGAGACGGCCGACACGTGGCCGGCCGGGGAGACCACGGCCATCTACGAATCAGCCCACTGCAGCCGCACACGGCGGTTCTGCTTGCCCTTCTTCTCGATCTTGGAGACGACGACCCGGCCGATCTCGCCGGTCTTGAGAACGTGCGTTCCGCCGCAGGGCTGCAGGTCGACCTCTTCACCGATGCGCACCAGGCGTACCCGTCCGGCCCCCATTGGGGGCTTCACGCTCATGGTCTTCACCAGGCCCGGATTGGCCTCAAGCTCTGCATCGGTGATCCATTCGCTCGTGACCGAATGGTCGCCGGCGATGAGAGCGTTCAGCGCCTCGGTGACAGCATCCTTGTCGAGCCCGCCGTCGGGAATGTCGAAGTCGAGGCGGCTCTCGTCGGCGCCGATCTGACCGCCGGTGACGGGATAGGCCAGGACCGCCGTGAGGAGGTGGAGAGCCGTGTGCATGCGCATGTGGCGATAGCGCCGGTCCCAGTCCAGGTGCGCAACCACGCGATCCCCCGGAGAGGGGACGGAGGTCGTTTCGGCAACTTGATGGACAATCGATGCCCGGTCCGGCCCGTAGACGGCGGTCGGCACCGCCAGCATGGTGCCGTCGGACAGTTCGATACGGCCGGCATCGCCGGGCTGCCCCCCGCCGGCGGCGTAGAACACCGTGCGGTCGAGCACCACGCCACCATCCGCGGTCACGTCCGTGACCACGGCTTCGCACGACGGCATGTAGGCGTCGTCGCGGAAGAGCGGCTCTGTTGTGGGTGCGCTCGCCAAGGGCCTGTCCTATTCGGTCGCTTCGTAGGGGATGTCGATCGCCGGCTTGTGGTCCATCCACTCCGGCACCGGCAGGTTCTTGCCGCGCAGGAAGTCCGGATTGAACAGCTTCGAAGCGTAGCGATTGCCGTAGTCGCACAGGATCGTCACGATCGTGTGCCCGGGTCCCAGATGCTTCGCCAGCCGGATGGCCCCGGCCACGTTGACGCCGGACGAGCCACCGAGGCACAGGCCCTCGTGCTGCAGGAGATCGAAGACCACAGGCAGCGCTTCCTCATCGGGGACCTGGAAAGCGATGTCGATCGGGGCGTTCTCGAGATTTTTCGTGATGCGGCCCTGGCCGATGCCCTCGGTGATGGAGGATCCCTCGGACTTCAGCTCGCCATGGGCGTAGTAGTTGTAAAGGGCGGCACCCATCGGATCGGCGAGGCCGACAACGACTTCGGGGTTGCGCTCCTTCAGCGCCATGCCGATGCCCGCGAGCGTGCCGCCCGTGCCCACCGCGCAGATGAAGCCGTCGACCTTGCCCTCGGTCTGTTCCCAGATTTCCGGCCCGGTGGTTCGGATGTGACCTTCGCGGTTGGACACGTTGTCGAACTGGTTCGCCCAGATGGCGCCGTTCGGCTCGGACTTCGCCAGCTGCTCGGCGATGCGACCGGACAGCTTCACGTAGTTGTTCGGGTTGCGGTAGGGGACCGCGGGCACCTCGATCAGCTCCGCGCCGGCGAGGCGCAGCATGAGCTTTTTCTCCTCCGACTGGGTCTCCGGAATGACGATGACCGTGCGGAAGCCGAGCGCGGCGCCCACAAGCGCCAGACCGATGCCGGTGTTGCCCGCGGTTCCTTCAACGATGGTCCCGCCCGGCTTCAGCTCGCCGCGCTCCATCGCATCCCGTATGATGAAGTAAGCTGCGCGATCCTTCACGGACTGGCCGGGGTTCATGAACTCGGCTTTTCCCAGGATCTCGCAGCCGGTGTCTTCGGACGCGCGGTTGAGGCGGATCAGAGGTGTGTTGCCGATGGCGTCGAGCACAGATGCGAGTTCGGCCATGACCTTGCTTTCGCTGGGGTGAGAGCGGCCAAGCTAGCGACACCGCTATGTCACATCAACCGGGAAGGGCGCCCGTTTGGCGAGGGGCTGGCAGCGATGCTATGCGATTTGATCATGAAGAATTTGATCCGGGGCAATGCGGGGCCCGTACATTGAGCAGTCTAGACACCCTTTCGAATTCCAACAGCTGTGTGTGGCAGTGACTGACAAGACAACCGAACAAGCCGAGGCCCTCGACGGCCTGATCGCCGGATACGTGGCGGGGAGCCTGCCTGCGCCGGTGGAGGTGCTCGTCGAGGCGCATCTGGAACTCAACCCGCGAAACCGCCGGTGGGTGGGCGATCTGGAGGCCGTCGCTGGTTCGTTCCTGGACCGGATCGAACCGGTGGAGATGTCCGGCCGGGACCGGCTTCTGGCTGACATCTACGACCTCCCGCCCGATGGCGCGCCCGAGTTCGGCCTCGGCTCCATTGCGCCCGCGGGCGCTGCAGCCGACGATGGCGGGCTGCCGCCTTCGCTGCGCCGCTTCGTAGGGCGTTCGCTCGACGAGGTGCCGTGGCGCACGCGTCTTCCGGGCATCCGGGAGTGGAAGATCGGCAGCGACGAAGGGTTCAACACCAGCCTGTTCATCCTGAAGGCTGGGCACGGCCTGCCGCCGCACACCCATCGCGGCACGGAAATGACGCTGGTCCTGCACGGCGGGTTCACCGACACGACCGGTCATTATGGCGTCGGTGACGTGTCGATTGCCGATGAGATGATCGATCACAAGCCCGTGGCCGATGACGATGGCGACTGTATCGGGTTCGTCGTGAGCAATGCGTCGCTGCGGCTGACCGGCCGGCTTGGCCGCCTTCTGGCCCCGTTCTTGCCGGACTGACCGACCAGGACTTCCCCGGCGTCTGCGCGTCCGCCCCAGGGTCAGTGAGAGTAGCATGTCGAAGAAGGCGTTCGTTGCGACACCGAAAGACGGCGTGGCCTGGGTCACCGGAGCCAGCTCCGGGATTGGCGCCGAAGTGGCCGAGCGGCTCGCCGCGAAGGGGTTCACCGTTGCGGTGACCGCGCGGCGCGAAGACGAGCTTGCCGACCTGGCGGCAAAGGCGTCCGGGCCCGGACGGATCGTTGCCTATCCGGGTGACGTGACCGACGGTCCCGGCATGGAAGCGCTGGTGAAGCGCATCGAGGCCGAACTCGGTCCGGTCGCGCTGACGCTCCTCAATGCCGGCGTCTATCTGCCGGTGGAGGGCGATGCGCTGGAGCGGGACAACTTCGACAAGACCTTCGACGTCAACCTGAAGGGGACGGTCAACTGCCTGATCCCAGTGGCTGCCGCGATGCGCACCAGCGGTCGCGGTCAGATCGCCATCGTCGCGTCCGTCGCCGGCTATTTCGGCCTGCCGACCGCCGCCTCCTATGGGGCCAGCAAGGCGGCGCTGATCAATCTCGCGGAAGCACTGAAGTTCGATTTCGACAAACAGGGCATCACCCTTCAGGTGATTGCGCCTGGCTTCGTCGACACGCCGGCCACGGCCGACAACCCGTTCCCGATGCCGTTCCTGATCTCGGTCGGCAAGGCGGGGCGTCGCATTGTCGAGGGGCTGGAGAGCGGCCGCTTCGAAGTGACGTTTCCGCGCAAGTTCACCTATGCGCTCAAGGTGATGCGGATCATGCCGTACTGGCTGTTCTTCCCCGCCATCGCCAAGGCCACGGGTTGGAACAAGCGGGCGTCTTGAGACGGGGCTGACGGACGGACGGGCGCGGAACGTGAAGGCTGTTCAGCCGGCCTCGATCTCGGCCCGCGCGCTGGCGTGGGCGACCGCATCCAGCGGGAAATTCCACATCAAAGCGATCGCCGCGAGCTTCAAGCCGATCGGCACCCAGGCGTAGAGGATGGCGAGGGCCAGCAAGCCTTCGCCATCGTGCGCCCCGGGGGTGAAGCCGAAGGCCTGAAGCAGCGGAAAGGCGATGCCGACGGCCGCAGCGAGGGCGAGCTTCGTCGCGAGGCCCCACAACGCGAAATAGAGGCCGGTGCGCTGGCTGCCGGAGGAGGCTGTATCGATGTCGACCACGTCGGCCTGGATCGCCGCCGGCAGCACCAGGTCGGCCCCGACCGCGAGGCCCGTCAGGACGCAGATCGCGCCAAAGGCGACGATATCGCCGGTGCCGAGCGCCGGGACGAACGCGAAGATCGCGCATGCCGCGATCATGGCGACCGACCAGGCGCGGTGCTTGCCGCGCGTCCGGCTGAGGCGGACCCACAGGGGAATCCCGGCGATCCCGCACAGGAAATAGAGGAACAGGAACGGGCCCTGCAGGTCCGGCTTGCCGATCACGTTGGCTACGAACAGCAGGAACAGGGTCGCGGGAAAGCCGTTGGCGAGACCGTTGATGGCGAAAGCGGCGACCAGCCGCAGGAACGGCTTGTTGCGGCGGATGTGACCGAGGCCCTCGCGTAGCGACACCGAGCGGCGTGATCGATCTTCAGGCTCGGGCACGAAGATGACCGCAAGGAGCGCCGTCACGGGCAGCGCAATCAGCACGCCGACAGCGATCCACGAGAGCGCCAGCCCCTGATCGCCCCCGGCCAGGATGGCTGGCACCCCGGCCGCCAACAGCGTGCCGGCAACGATGAGCCCCTCCCTGAGTGCTGCCACGCGGCTGCGGCCATGATAGTCGGTTTCAAGCTCGGCGCCCCAGGCGTTGAAGGGCACCAGCGCGGCGGTGCTGGTCAGCGACACCGCGATGCCCCAGCCCACCAGATAGGCGATGCCGGCGTCGTCGGGCGGTACGAACAGGAAATAGCAGGCAAGCGCCGTTGCCGGGGCTGACAGCGCCAGCCACATCCGGCGCCGTCCGAGCCGCGGGCGCCAGCGATCGGCGGCGACGCCGACCAGGGGATCGGATACGGCATCGACGATGCGGACCGCGAGGAGGGCGGTCCCCACCGCGGCCAACGACAGGCCGAGACCGTCGGCGTAGTAGGTCGGGATCAGGATGAAGAGCGGGAATTGCAGCGTCGCCAGCGGCAGGGCCGGCAGGGCATAGAGAATCAGCCGACTGAGGGTCTGACGATCTCGCCCAGACGCCGCATGGCCGCTCACGGTCGGGCAAACACGAACTGCTTCACGTCGATCGACCCGGCGCGGAAGCCCGCCTCGCAATAGTGGAGGTAGAATTCCCACATGCGCTTGAAGCGCTCGTCGAAGCTGCCTTGGGCGAGCCGCGGCCAGGCCGCGCGGAAGCGGTCGCGCCATTCTGCCAGCGTCCGCGCGTAATCGATGCCGAAACCGGCCTCGGCGACCGGCGAGAGACCGACCCGGCGGGCGTGATCGGTGACGCGCTCGGGCGAGGGCAGCATGCCACCGGGGAAGATGTAGCGCTGGATGAAGTCGGGCGCGCGCCGGTAGGTGTCGAAATGCGCATCCTCGACGGTGATGATCTGCAAACCTGCCTGGCCGCCTGCGCGCAGGCGCTCCCGAAGCATCTGGAAGTAGCCCGGCCAGAAGCGCTCACCGACCGCCTCGAACATCTCGATGGAGACGATCCGGTCGAAGGCACCCTGCTTGTCGCGGTAGTCGACCAGCTCGATGGACACCCTGTCCGACAGTCCGGCGTCCTGGATCCGGCGGGCGGCATAGGCGTGCTGCGCCTGGCTGATGGTGATGCCGGTGACCCGGCAGCCGATCTCACTGGCGGCGAACTCGGCGAACCCACCCCAGCCACAGCCGACCTCAAGGACATGGTCATCCGGCCCGATCCCGGTGCGCTCGGCGATGGCGCGGTACTTGTCGCGCTGCGCGCTCTCCAGATCGTTCGCCCCGGCGCCGAAATAGGCGGAGGAGTAGGTCATGGAAGGGTCGAGCCACGCTTCGTAGAAGGCGTTGCCGAGATCGTAATGGGCGGCGATGTTGCGCCGCGAGCCCGCGCGCGAGTTGCGATTGAGGAAGTGGCGAACGGACACCAGCGCCCTGGCCACCGGGTTGCCCGTCAGCGCATCGCTCATGACGTGCCGGTTGGCGGCAAACAGCTCCAGGAATGTCGTCGGATCGGGGCTGGTCCATTCGCCAGCCATGAAGGCCTCGCCGACACCGATGTCGCCGCCCTGCAGCAGGCGGCGGGCGAAACGCCAGTCATGGATGGTGAACGCGGCGTCCGGGCCGGGTTCCGGAGCCTCGATGCGGAAGCTGCGGCCGTCGGGCACGGTCACCGTGAGGCTTCCCATGCGCAGCTTGAGGCCAACGGCGAAGCCGCGTCGGACGAAGGCGGGCAGGGCCTTCAGCTCGGTGCTGGCATTGGAGGGCGTCAGGATCGTGGGTGCGGTGTTGGCAAGCTGCATGCCGGGACAACCCTTTTTCAGTTGAGACAGTGCCGACTGACGCGGCCGGCAGGGTCCTTCCCTGCACAACGGCTGCGGACACGGCCAAATATGTCGCAATGGCCCAGACTTTATCTAGCCCTGAGAAGGCGCATGGCCAGCGACGTCAGAAACGGGCGCCGTGCGACCATGGGCGCGTCGCGAGGGGCGGATGGTCGCGGTGGCATGGCCGGTGACGTCGGCGCCGCCGCGGGGGACGAGCGGCACGCGCTTCAGCCAGAGGCGCAGGGCCTCGAAGTGAATGCCGGCGACGACCTTCAGCGACATCATCGGAATGGAGACGAATGCCCAGGCCAGGCTGGCGCGGGTAGCGGCACGGACGCGCCCGGCGAAGGTGGCGGCCAGCGTCGGCCCGTGGCGGTCACCCTCGAGAATACGGATGCGCACGGCCTCGCCCGGCGGAAGGACCCGGAAGCGGTAGGTCTCGTCCATCTCCATGAAGGGCGACACGTAGAAGACCTTGTTTGCCTGCTGCTCGATGCCGGCGGGACTGGCCTCGCCGTCGCGGACCGGGGCCACATAGGTGTGGCGACCGCCGAACGTGTTACGCACCTCGTAGAGGAGGGCGGTCAGGTCGCCGTCCTCGTCATAGGCGAAATAGACGGTGATCGGGTCGAAGACATAGCCGAAGAGGCGCGGATAGCAGAGCATCAGGACGCGGGCGGGCCGCGTCACGCCCTTCTCGGCCAGAAGCCGGTCGATGTGTGGACGCAGCGGCGAGCCGTCACCCGCCCCGTGGTCGGCCGCGTGCACCGACAGCGGTGCGAACCGGTTGAACGCGAACCAGGGCGACAGACCCGTGGGCTCGTCCATCCGGTCGATGTCGACCAGCATGGAATAGACGCTGTAGCTGAAGCGGTGACCGACCGGCTTCAGGCGGGCGTGCATGACACTCCCGACATACAGCGCGATGGCGGCTGACGGCGTATCGCCGTTCGATGCCCATGTCGTCGGAATGCGCGTTCTCACTCCGCCGCCTCCAGGATCGGTTGAAGCGTGCGCGGCGCCCGCCAGGGCACGCGGCCGCCAAGCGCCTCGGCAACGGCAAGGCCGGAAGACAGCCCGTCCTCGTGGAAGCCGTAACCGCACCAGGCACCGCAATACCACGTGCGCGCGCTGCCCTGAATGGTCTCGAGATCGGACTGGGCAGCCAGCGCCGCGCGGTCAAACTGCGGATGGCTGTAGGTGTAGGTGCCGAAGGTCAGGTCCGGGTCGGGAGCGGACGGCGGATTGAGCGTGACGAAGACCGGGCGGCTTTCATCGAGGTTCTGGAGCCGGTTCATCCAATAGCTGACGGCGACACCGCGCTCGGTCCCGTCATCCGGCCCGCTCAGATAGTTCCAGGACGACCAGACCTGTCTGCGGCGCGGCATCAGGCTCCGGTCGCGGTGCAGGTAGACCGTGTTCGGCCGATAGCCGACCGCGCCGAGGATGGCGCGCTCGTCGGTGGACGGACGGTCCAGCAAAGCCAGAGCCTGGTCGCTGTGGCAGGCCAGGACGACGGCGTCGAAGCGGTCGCGGTGGCCGGTGGCGTCGACGATGGTGACGCCATGAGCATCGCGCTCGATGCGCTGCACGGGCGTGGCGAGGCGCAGCGTCCCTTGCCGCAGAATGCGGTTCAGCATCCGGTTGACGTAGACCCGGCTGCCGCCGCTGACGGTGCGCCAGGTCGGGCGTTGACGGTCGATCAGGCGATGGTTGTCGAAGAATGCCAGAAGCGCGCGCGCCGGAAAGGCGAGCATGGCGTCGGCGGGCATCGACCAGATCGCCGCGCCCATGGGCACGAGATAGTCGTCCGCGAAGGCGCGCCCAAAGCCTCGCTCCACCAGGTAGTCGCCGAGGGTCAGGGTCTCGCACAGGCCGTTGGCAAGGTCGCTTCGCGCCGTTTCGTTGAAGCGCAGGATTTCCCGCAGCATCCCGATGAAGCGCGGCGAGACGAGGTTGCGCTTGCAGGCGAACAGACCGCCAAGCGACTGGCCGGACCATTCGTGCCGGCCCCCGCGCAACGACACGCCGAAGCTCATGTCGCTCGCTTCCGTCGGCACGCCCAGATGGTCGAACAGGCGCACGAGATTGGGGTAGTTGAGGTCGTTGTAGACGATGAAGCCGGTATCGACCGGCATCCGCGCGCCGTCATAATCGATGTCGACGGTAGCCGAGTGACCGCCGGCGCGCGCCTCCGCTTCGTAGAGCACCACGTCGTGGTTCTCGCACAACGCCCAGGCCGCTCCGTTTCCGGCGATACCGGACCCGATGACGGCGATGCGCGAGCGCGGATCGAGGGACGTATGAATGGTCATGCAGCTTTGCCCTTGATCCGGTCGTAGGCTGAGAGGGCGCGCTTGCGCGCGTCGGAATGGTCAACGATGGGGTCGGGGTAGGTCTTGCCCAACGTCACCCCGGCCTTCTCGAGAACGGAGGAGGGGGCCGACCACGGCTCGTGGATGTGGCTGTCAGGAAGCTCGGCGAGCTCGGGGACCCAGGCGCGGACGTAGGCGCCGTCGGGATCGAACTTCTTGCCCTGCAGGATCGGATTGAAGATCCGGAAATAGGGGGCGGCATCGGCCCCGGAGCCCGCCACCCATTGCCAGCTGGCCGGGTTGTTGGCCGCGTCGGCGTCGACCAGCGTGTCCCAGAACCAGGCCTCGCCGTCGCGCCAGTGGATCAGGAGGTGCTTGGTCAGGAAGGAGGCGACGACCATGCGGATGCGGTTGTGCAGCCAGCCCGTCTGCCAGAGCTGCCGCATGCCGGCATCGACGATCGGATAGCCTGTTCGGCCCGACTGCCACGCCTTCAACGGATCGTCGCTGGTGCGCCAGGGAAAGTCGTCAAACTTCTGCTGGACGTTTTCCTGTTCCAGCGGCGGCAGGTGATAGAGCAGGTGGTAGGAGAACTCGCGCCACAGAACCTCGCTGAGGAACTTCTCCGCCGACTGGGTGCGGCCGGTGGAAGTGCGGCCGTCCTCGATGACGTGGGAGGCGGCGCGCCAGATGGTGCGCGGCGACACTTCGCCGAACCGGAGACGCGGAGACAGCCGGGATGTGGTGTCGATGGCCGCGAAGTCGCGCTTGCTCTTGTAGGTCTCCAGACGCTCGTCGAGGAACGCTTCCAGCGCTTCGCGCGCGGCGGCTTCGCCTGGTTCCCACGTCTCACGCAGCCCGCCGGCCCAGTCCGGACGCGAGGGGCGCAACGACCAGTCCGACAGCTTGTCGCTCTCCGGCCAGCTGTCGGGAGCGCTCAGCTTGCCTTCCGGAGCGGGCAGCGGGTCGACTGAGCCGAGCTTCTGTCGGGCCGCACGCGCAAACGGCGAGTAGACGCGATAGTAGGATCCATCGCCGGTCTGAATTTCCCAGGGCTCGATGAGCAGCGAGCCGTTGAAGCTTTTGGTCTCGATGCCGTTCTTGGCCAGCGACGCCTTGATGTCGGCATCGACGTCCCGCGCGGCGGGATGGTAGCGGCGGTTCCAGAAGACGGAAGAGGCACCAGTCTCGTTGACCAGCGCGCCGATCTCGGTCCGCGCATCGCCCGCGCGGAGGATCAGGCGGAGGCCGTGCTTCTCAAGGGAAGCGGAAAGGGCCTCGAGCGATCCGTGCAGCCACCAGTCGGCCGCGCCGCCGAGCGCGCGCAACGCATCGGGAGCGGTCTCGCGGATGAAGACCGGGACGATGGGGGCTTCCGCGTCGATTGCGGCGGCGAGCGCCGGATTGTCGGCAAGGCGGAGATCGTCGCGAAACCAGACGATCACGGGCGGGTCTTGGGTTCGGCTCATCCGGGGTCTCTGGGCGGAGCGTGAAAGCTTGGCGGGTGAAAGAGATACGTCACCCGCTCTTCACCGGATCACGACCGACCCTGCATGCGTACCAAGCGGCAGGCGGGTCGATGGTTCCACCAGAGACTACGGCGCCAGGCTTTCGGCTGGCTGGCGTGCGCAAAAAAAGAGGCGGTGCTTTGCGCACCGCCTCGAAGGGTTTGCTTGGATAGTCAGGTACAGTCAGGTCAGATCCAGTTGAGGGCCTTCTCCAGCGCAGCGCGCGCCTGGGTGTGGACCTCCTCGCCGAACCGGGCGAGATGAAGAACATTGTCGGACGGCTGGTCGATGTGCTGGGCCGCGCGCGGCTGATACACCTCGAAAGTTACGACCGGGTCGCTCACCTCGTCGCGCTTGAGCGCAACATCCTGCGGCGCTCCACCCTCGATCCGGTCGCTGGTCTTGGCGATCCGGTCGCCGCCAGCGTCCGGCCTGGCCGAGACCGCCGGGCCATCGCGGAAAAGAACCGTTTCGTTCGGACGAATGCTGGTTTCGCCGAGCTTCTGGCCAGCCTCGTCCAGAAGCGCAATCACGTAACCGTCGTTTCCGGCGTGCGAAATGGATCCGATACGGACGGACTGGCTGACAGGCTGCGTCATCGTCGCAGCGGGCGCCTCGCGGCGATCCGCGCGGAACGATTCCGCGATGGCCAGCGGAGCAGTAAACAGTACAGCCCCGGTCAACACAGTGGCGACGACGATGGTGTCGTTGTTGCGCTTCATCCTACGGTACTCCAAGCTCTCGACGGTCGTTTACGTCAAGGATGCTTTCCTCTTGGGGCTGACAACGCACCGGTTGTCGAACCGTTCCTTGAGAGATGGGGGGCAGTCGGGGGGAATCCAGCCGCAATCGCAAAAACGTGACGTACGTCACAAAAGCAAAAGGCCCGGAAAACCGGGGCTTTGCGGCTTCGTCTGGCGGATGACCGAAACCGGTGCGAGAAAGATAAAATTATCTGGAGTTCGTGTCGGGCGGGCGAGGGTTCCGTCCCGACAAGGCGCTTCGACCGCTCAGTAGGGCCTGTCGGGCCCGTGCTCGTAAAGCACGACCTTTTCGGCCTTGGGAGACTTGTCGCGGGCTGCGACCGGCCGCCGTGTCTTCAAGCGTTCTCCGAGCAGGGCGACAACGAGCCCCAAGACCGCCAGCGCTATTCCCTCGACAGGAATACGGGCGGCAGGCGCGTCGACGCCGGCGGTCTGACCCCACCAGTGCGTGATCAGATCATTCAGAATGAACGTTATGCCGACGAACAGGCAGGCTACGCCGGCGGCTACGACAAGGCGCATCGCAATCTCCCTACTTGCATGCGTCGTCCCCGCCGACCTTGATAGCCGGTCATCTCGCGCACACAAGCCTTGTCGCTGCCAAACGAAGTGGAATTTACTCCATTTTGGCGGCAATATTATTGTTCCCAATTATCTCATGGGCTGACAACGAATCCAATACGCGCGTCCCCAGCGTGTTGGTGCGCGCTACAAGTTTTGCTGTGATCTATTTGAAATCGCGGCGAGACGAGGTCATGCGGGGCGCGTGCGACGTCGCTCGATCCGTGTGTCCGAGCGCTGAAGCCAAAGGAACGCAAAGCCGATTATCGGGAGAAACACATCCGTCCAGAAGATGATGCCGGCGTTGCCGGGCGCAAAGTTGTGAGCCGTGATCATCTGGTAGGTGTGACCGCCGGCGGCGCCCCACAGGAAGAACGCGGGACCGGTGATCGCCGCGATCCGCAATCCCCGATCGCCGAAGAAAGCCAGCAGACCGACAATGGCGAAGCCGAGCGATGCAAATCCCACCTCCGCCTGGAATGGGCTCTGCGCCCAGCCGATGAACCGGGCAGCCGTATCCCCGAAAACGACGTGCATGACGGCATTGTAGAAGAAGGACACGAAGATGGAGAACAGCAGGAAGTAGGCAAACAGCTTCTCGATCACCACCGACCGGGTCACCTCGGGCGCCCGTGAAATGGCGATGGCCGAGGCGATCAGCCCCAGCACCAGACACGTGAGCGTGAAATTCGAGATAAGGAAGATGATGGTTGCCTGCATGGACGGTCCCCCCGTTCCGGATGTGTTGGCGCCCGAATTCTAGCGCAGATTTCAGGTGCGCGGTCGTGAATTTGGCGGTGCATCGGGGCACGTCGGCAGCAGGTGCGCATGGGAGCGTCCCACACGGGGATGTTGCGTCGCAGCATCGATAACCGTAAACCCGGTCCATCGTTCTCCGGCGAAGGCAGCGTTGCGCGGCGCCGCATCGGAGACCCCTTCATCCGATGGTCTCCCCCAGCGCTCCGTAGCGGCAGGGCGGCGGCCCATCCGCTCGGAATGCCATGACCTCTTTTCATGCCTATCGCGCCGACTGGGTCGGCAACGTGCGCGGCGACGTCCTCTCCGGTATCGTCGTTGCGCTCGCCCTCATCCCCGAGGCCATCGCCTTTTCCATCATTGCCGGCGTCGATCCGCAGGTGGGCCTCTACGCCTCCTTCTCCATCGCGGTGATCACGGCGATCGTCGGCGGGCGCCCGGGCATGATCTCCGCGGCAACGGCCGCGACAGCGGTTCTGATGGTCACGCTGGTGCGCGATCACGGCCTGCAATATCTCTTCGCCACCACGATCCTCGCCGGTGTGCTGCAGGTGGCGGCCGGGGTGCTGCGGCTCGGCAACGTGATGCGGTTCGTGTCGCGATCGGTGATGACGGGCTTCGTCAACGCATTGGCGATCCTGATTTTCATCGCTCAGCTGCCGGAACTGATCGGCGTGCCGTCGCTCACCTACGTGATGGTGGCGGTCGGCCTGGCGATCATCTACCTGTTCCCGCGCCTGACCACGGCGATCCCGTCGCCGCTGATCTGCATCCTGGTGCTGACCGCCGTGTCCATCGGCTTCGGCTTCGATCTGCGGACGGTGGGCGACATGGGCGAACTGCCGTCCACGCTGCCGATCTTCCTCTTGCCGCAGGTGCCGCTGACGCTCGAGACGCTCCTGATCATCCTGCCCTACGCGGCTGCGATCGCAGCGGTGGGCTTGCTGGAATCGCTGATGACGGCGGCCATCGTCGACGAGCTCACCGACACGCCGAGCGACAAGAACCGCGAGTGCGTGGGCCAGGGTGTCGCCAATTTCTGCACCGGCTTCATCGGCGGCATGGCGGGCTGCGCGATGATCGGCCAGTCGATGATCAACGTGAAGTCCGGCGGCCGGGGGCGGCTGTCCACCTTCGTGGCGGGCGTGTTCCTGCTGTTCCTGATCGTCGTGCTCGGCGAATGGGTGAAGCAGATTCCGATGGCGGCGCTGGTTGCCGTCATGATCATGGTGTCGATCGGCACCTTCTCCTGGTCGTCCATCAAGAATCTGCGCTCGCACCCGCGCTCGTCGTCCATCGTCATGCTGTCGACGGTGGCCTGCGTTGTGCTGACCCACAATCTCGCCATTGGCGTGCTTGTGGGCGTGCTTCTCTCCGGCATCTTCTTCGCCTGGAAGATCGCGCAGTTCCTGCGGGTGACCTCCACGCTCAGCGACGACGGCGCGCACCGCACCTATGTGGTGGAGGGCCAGGTGTTCTTCGCCTCGGCCGATGAGTTCGCTGCCGCCTTCGACTTCAAGGAGGCGCTGGAAAAGGTGACCATCGACGTCAGCCGGGCGCACATCTGGGACATCTCCAGCGTCGCGGCCCTCGACATGATCGTCCTGAAGTTCCGCCGGGACGGCGCCGATGTGGAGATCGTGGGCCTGAATGCGGCCAGCGAGACCATCGTCGACCGGCTCGCGGTGCACGACAAGCCCGGCGCGATGGACAGCGTGATGGGGCATTAGAGCGAAGCCAGGAAAAGTGCTCTTGCGGTTTTCCGTCCGGCTTCGCGATGTTGGAGCCGACGAAGCCAGGAAAAGTGCACTTGCGGTTTTCCGTCCGGCTTCGCGGGACAGGAAGCCGATACCAGCAAAAGCGGGAACCGGCCTGTCCGGTGGCTTTGCCAGAACCGGTTGCAATGTCCAAACTGCCGGGAAGGCATTCGGGACAGAGATGCCGCGAGACGCGGTGGGGAGTGAACGATGACGAAGCTCGTGGCACTGGTCGACGGGTCGATCTACTCGCAGAGCGTCTGCGACCATGTCGCCTGGATCGCCGGGCGTACGGGGGGCTCGGTTGAGGTCCTGCACGTTCTGGGCCGGCGGGAGACCTCGAGTGCCCCGCAGGACCTGTCCGGCTCGATCTCGCTGGGTGCGCGCACGGCGCTGCTTGAGGAGCTGTCCGCCCTCGACGAGCAGCGCGCCAAGCTCTCCCAGAAGCGTGGCCGGGCCATTCTGGAAGATGCCAAGGCGCTGCTGGAAAAGGCCGGCGTAGCGGCCGTCACCGCCAAGCTGCGCATCGGCGACATCGTGGAGACGGTGGCGGAGAGCGAGGGCGACGCGGACCTGATCGTCATCGGCAAGCGCGGGGAGGCCGCGGATTTCGCGGCCTCGCATCTTGGCTCCAACCTGGAACGGATCGTGCGCTCGAGCGCCAAGCCGGTCTTCGTCGCCTCGCGCGCCTTCACGCCGATCGAGCGTTTCCTGGTCGCCTACGACGGTGGCGTCTCCAGCATGAAGGCGGTGGACCACATCGCGCGGTCTCAGCTGTTCGCCGGGCTGGAATGCCGCTTGCTGATGGTCGGCCACGACACCACCGACAACCGCCGCCAGGTGGAGGGCGCGAAGGCGCTTCTGGAAGGCGCGGGCTACACGGTCTCCGCCGACGTTGTGCCGGGCCAGCCCGATACGGTGATCTCCGAGATCGTGCGCGACGAGAAGATCGGCCTGCTCGTCATGGGCGCCTATGGCCACTCGCGCATCCGAAACCTCGTCATCGGCTCGACGACCACCGAAATGGTGCGCTCCTGCAAGATCCCGGTGATGCTGTTCCGCTGACCGGCCGGGCTCAGGCCGGCGCGGACAGGCAGCTCTCGAACAGTCGCGTCAGGGCATCGGGATCGATGTCAGACCCGATGGCGACGATGCGGGAGGCCGGCACGTCCTCGCTCCGTGGCCCGATGTCGGTGATCTCGGTGCGCCGCCCGACGGCCTGCAGCGCGTATCGCCGGTCGGGTGCATCGGCGACGTGGATAATGCCCTTGCAGCGATAGACCGCGGCCGGCAGCTGGCTGCGAACCGCTTCTTCCAGCGCCGCGAGCGAGAAGGGCCGCTCGCTCTCGTAGCTCCAGGTCTCGAACATCCGGCCGCCATCCGCATGATGGTGATGCGCATGGTCGTTGGTCGGTGCGTCGCTCGGCAATTGCGAGACCACCGACACGGGATCGAAGCGGCCGACTGCCAGCAGGATCTCCAGCGGCACATCGCCGTGGCAGGCCTCGACGATGCGAATGCGCTGCAGATAGGCGCCGATCCACTCGTGGATGACCGCGATATGGTCCGGCCCGACGAGGTCCACCTTGTTGAGGACGACCATGTCGGCGAAGGCGATCTGGCGCATCTTGAGCGTGTTCAGTTCCACGTCGTCGCCATGGGCGAACACCGCCTCCGCGTCGACGAGGCAGGTGACGCTGTCGAGCCGCAAGAGCTTCTCGTAGCGCTTGTCGAGAAAGGTCATGACGATCCCGGCGGGATCCGACACGCCGCTCGCCTCCACCAGCACGTAGTCGACCGCATCGGCGCGGGTGAGCAGGTCCTCCATCGAGAGGACCAGATCGTCGCGGATCTCGCAGCACACGCAGCCGTTGGTCAGGCTGATCGTGTTCTCCTCGACGGAATCGACCAGCGCCGCGTCGATGTTGATGGCGCCAAAATCGTTGACCAGCACGCCGACGCGCAGGCCGTGATCGCCGGACAGGATCCGGTTGAGAAGGGTCGTCTTGCCGGCGCCGAGGAACCCGGTGAGCAGCGTGACGGGAACGGGACCGCGGCCCGGGACCGCGATCGGCCCGGTGCGCGGTGCCGGTGCGAGGATGGCCGCCGGGTCCGGGCGCGACGCGCCCCGGTCCGGCGAGCCGGGCGGAACGCCGCCCGTCTGTTGGCCCGCCACCTAGTCGTCGACCTTGATGCCGCGCGCGGCCAGCATCTCGCGCGGGTTCAGCGTCACGCCCGGCCAGGTCTGCACCGGCTTCCGATAGACGTCCGGCGGGTAGTATTTGTGCGGGTCGATCTCGAGGTCGCGGACGAACTGCTCCTGCTGCTCCTCGCGGGGCAGGCGCGGCGTCGGCAGCGAGATGGTTTCCGGAAGCGCCTCACCCGGCTTGAGGAACCAGCGCGGGTCCATGGCGGCCGGCGCAGCCCCTTTCGGCAGGTTCGCCTCGCGCGACCAGATCGCGTCCTTGGACACGTTGACGACCTGGACGTCCGGACCGCCGAACATGAACAGTCCGTCCCAGTTGGCGCGCACCTCGGCCACCGATTCCGCCTCCAGCGCCTCGCCGGCATATTCGTAGTGGCAGATGGCGGCCATGCGCGGCTGGGTCTGCTTGAAGAGGTAGCCGGCCGCGTAATACATCGTGTGGAAGATATCGATCGTGTATTCCCAGAGTTCGGCGGGTGCGCCGAGCTTCATGGCGGAGAGTTTCGGCACGTCGATGGTGCCTTCCGACACGAAAACGTCGGCGCCCTTGCCGTATTTCGCCGACAACTCGTCCGGGCGTCCGTCACCGGTGAAGACGAAAGACAGGCCCGCGTCCTCCCAGTCGAGCCGGTAGGCGACGGCGCCGTCCTTCACGTGCGAGCGCGGCCAGGAGCGGACTTTCACGCCGTCCTGGTCGTAGACGATGCCGTTCTCCTGCTTCCAGTCGAACTCGGTGACGTCGATCTCGAACCCGTCGCCGATCGGGCAGGCGTTGAAGTTCTCCTCGTGCCAGCGGTTCATCTCGCGCATGTGCTTGACCATGTGCTTGATGCCGAGCTCCGGCGTGCGGCCCGAGGGACCATAGACCCGCAGCGGGGTGAAGCCGCCGGAGAAGGCCCGGAACGGATACATGTAGGGCAGGTCGGCGTAGTGGTCGGCGTGCAGGTGGGTAAGGAAGATGTCGTTGATCAGCGGCGCCGGCACCTGCATGGCGATGGCGTTGCGGATGCTGCCGTTGCCCATGTCGAAGAAGAAGCGCCGAGGCTGGTCCTCGCCGGTGCCGAGCTCCACCAGGATCGAGGTTCCGGACTGGAGCTGCGTCGGCGGCCACGGCGTGGAGCCCAGGAACGAGATGCGCATCTCGTTCTTCGGCAGCGTCTCCGTGCCGGGCATGTAGAAGTTGTTGTTCTTGATGGCCGGCCACGGCTTGAAATAGTCGGGCAGGCTGATGCCGCCGCCAGGGCTCGGGCCGTAGGGGTTGGTCACCGCGGGCTCCGTCGCGGCGCTCGCGGACGTGGCGGTCGTCTCCGCAGCCGAAGCGCCGGTCGCGGACACACCGAGCGCGGCCGCACCGGCGGCGCCGACCTTCATGAAATCGCGGCGGCTGTGCGCGCCGGTCCCGGACGCCTCCGGCGAGGCCCCTGCCGTGTTGTTTTCATCGGACATTCATGTTCCCCCCATCTGACGTGACCGGTAACCGCGAACATGTCGGTCATGCATGCGGCCGATTGGGTCGCGGTGCCGAGCTTGTCGACGGCCGTATTGGCTGCCCCCCTTGGCAGATGCGGAGCATAGTATCTGGCCGTCAGGCAAATGGAAGGCGAACAAAATTACAATCCGGAGAGGTGTATCAAAGATTGCAGGCCGGCATAGCCGTTGTGATTTGTCATTTTGTGGCCTGTCCGGGGCAGATTTTACCTAAGTCGGGACCCTGAAATTCGAAGGTCGGGCAGGCGTCATGTGCGAAAGGGCGCAATTCGGTGACAACGGCTTGCGTGGGCTGCGGTTGAAAATGTTTGGGTGCTTGGCGTGGCTGTATGAATGCACAGTGGGCCGTCAACGGGCAGCGGTCGCCGTGTCGAGGAAGTCGATGGCACGCCTGAGAGCCTGCGCCGTAGCCGCCGCGTCGAAGACGAGGGTGCTCGGAACCGCGCGGGCCTGCTGGTCGAAGCCGTGGGTGACGCCGGCGAAGCTCTCGATCTCCACCGACCGGCCCATCTCCTCGAGCGTTGCCGCCACCGCACGACAGTCCGCCGCCGGGGCGATCATGTCGTCGTCGGCCAATACGAACAGGACGGGCGCGTCGTGCGTCCAGCCGTCGTCGGCGGCGCGATTGGTGGGGCCGCACCAGGGGTAGACCAAAACGACGGCCTTCACGGCGGCGAGTGGCGGATCGTCGTCGACGCCCGGCGCCCGGGTGAGGTTGAGCGGCAGCCGGTCGCGGCTTTCGAGGGCAAGCAGGTCCATGATCGACCAGCCACCGTGCGACATGCCGATCAGCGCCATCCGGTCCGGGTCGACGAAGGGCATCGCCCGAGCGTCCGCCAGTGAGACGAGCACGTCGCCGGCCCGCTCCGCACCGGTGAGAATCTGGCCGATGCAGACCAGCCGCCAGGCTTCCAGGTCGTCGAAGCCGCGCGGCGCATGGCTGTCGACGATCACCGCCGCCCAGCCGTCTGCCACGAGAGCCTCGGCCCAGCGCACCATGTTGTCGTGAGGTCCGTCGCACCCGGAGAAGAGGAGGGCGGTCGGAAACGGCCCGTCACCCTCTGGCCGCATCACCCGGTAGTCGGGCGAAAGCAAGTCCGAAAGCGCTTCCGGGTTTACCCGCTTCACGGTCCAGCCGCGATAGTTGCCGACCGTGTTGAAGACCACGCCGGCGACGAGGAGCACCGCCACCACGGCGCCGGCGATGACCCAGCGCTTCAGCCGGCGCCGGCGCTGCGCCCTGTCAGCGGTCATAGCGGGCCTTCAGGCGGGCGATGTCGGCGTCACTCACGTCAGGCGCCGTCACGGCCACCCAGGCATCGATGTAGCTCTGCGGCGAATACTGATGGCCATGGCCGAGCGGCACGTCGTTGGAGAGCGCCATGTCGGCGGCCACCTGCAATGCCGTGACCACCGGAACCCAGCGCATCATCGGCGATACATCGGGTCCGCGCGGCGCCTTCATCCAGTCCGGCACGCGCCACAGCATGTCGGTGGAGAAGAACACGATCGGGTCGCTGGCGTGCTGCAGATAGACGATGCGCAAGGGGCCCCAGGGCGTGTCCGGCTGCGGGATCTCCGGCTCGATCATGAAACGGATCAGCGAGCTGTCCTCGAAGACCGGCAGCCACTCCGGCGTGCCCTCGTTACGCTCCGCCGTGGCCCATGTGTGGATGGGGCTGGGGAAGGGCGGACCGCTCCACAGGGCGCCCTGCAACGGGTCGCCGATGATCTCGTGCAGACGGAGCGAGCGCTCGGAGCTGAGCGCGCCGAGGCTCAGTCCCTGGAGGTAGAGGTCCGGACGGTCGTCGGCAGGCAGCGTTGTCCAGTGATCGTAGACGGCGCGCAGGAGCTGGCGGGCGGTGTCCGCGCCATAGCCGGGCTCGAAGATCAGTGAAAACGGGCTCTGAAGGTAGGAGTACTGGACCGCCACGGTCGCCACGTTGCCGCGATGGAGATATTCCAGCGTCTCGATCGCCGCCTGGTCCATGAAGCCGGTGCCGGTGGGGATGGCAACGGCGATCACCTCTCGATCGAAGGCGCCGACCCGGAGCATCTCCTGAAGCGCCAGGTCTGCGCGGGCCTGTGCATCGTCGGCGGCGTTGAGGCCGACATAGATGCGCAGCGGTTGCGTCGCCTCGCCGCCCCAGAACTCGGCGATGGCAGGCTGCAGGGGCAGGCGGTCGACGAAGCGGCGTCCGTCGCGGCCGAGATTTTCCCAGCGGACCAGCGAGGCGGCGCTGCCCGTCTTCCAGTCGGCGGCCGGCTCGGCCGTATCCGGTTCAATCAGGCCATCGAGCTCGGCGAAGGAGGCGTCCAGGACCGTCAGGGTGTAGCGAACCAGCACGCCATCGATCAGCATCGCGAAGAGCGAAAGCGCCACGACGAGGGCCGTGAGGACGGCGACCCGCTCCGGCACGAAAGGCCGTGTCCGGCGCAGGACGAACCGTGCCAGGAGCCGAAACAGCCAGGCCACCAAGAACAGCAGCGCCGCCATGGCGATGGCGAGCGCAAGCACCTTGAAGGAGTGCGCGGTCTCCAGTTTCGGCATGTCCATCAGGACGCGGATGGAATCCTGCCAGTGCCGCGCCCGGAACAGCGAGAAGACGGCCGCCGCAAGGCCGATCGCGACCACGCCGATGGCAACGGTTCGCCCGCCGTGCCGGCGCAGGCCCAGCCAGCCCCACAACCCGACCAGCGCCACCGCGATGCCGTAGCCGATCGCGAAGGAGGCGCCGCCGAGCAGCCCCTGCATGAGGGCGTTGCGGGGAATCAGCGATGGCGTCAGAGACGCCGCGAACAGGAGCAGACCGAGGCAGACGCCGCTCGGCGACACCAGGCCGGCAAGCCGGGCGGCACGGCTTGGAGGGCCGCCGCCGGCCGGTGGAGTGGTCGCGGTTGCCCCCAGCGCCCCGTTCGCCATTGCCGCATCCTTTCTCTCGTCGCAGGAAACCAGTAGAGGTTCGCGCGGTCGCCGAAGGAGTGGCCGGCGCGCCCGCGCGACCGTGGTAGCGCGTTTCATGGGTCCGGGGGAATGATCGATGAATGCCGTGATGGAATGGTTCGCGCCGACGACCGTGATGGGGCGGGCCGTGATCGGGATCGGCTTCGTGCTGGTCGTTTTCGCGATCGTGTTCGCGCTGTCGGCGCTGGTGCTGGGGCTCAGGCGCGCGGCGCTGGCCTGGGTGGTGCTGTTCGCCGCCGGCGCGGTGGCGCTGGTGGCCTGGCCGGTCGGCACGTCGGGGTTGGGCTCGTCCCCTGACCCCACCACCACCTACGAGGAGGCGAGGGCGCGCTTCGACGCCATGAAGGCCAACCCGCCGCAGCCGCTCAACCCGCTCTGCGAGCCGCAGCTCCTCGATCACGGCGAGCGCACCGACAGTGTCGTCGTGCTGGTCCACGGGGTGTCGAGCTGCCCGCAGGCCTTCGTCGATTTCGCGCCGATCCTGCACCAGCGCGGCCACACGGTCCTGGTGCTGCGGATGCCGGAAAACGGCTTTGCCGATCGGGCAACCGATGCGCTGCGCTTCATGACGGCCGACAATCTCGCCCGCTTCGGCGACGAGGCCGTCGACATGGCCACCGGCTTCGGCGAGGAGGTGACCTTCGTCGGCATCTCCGCCGGTGGCACCATTGCCGGCTGGGTGGCGCAGAACCGCGCCGACGTGGACCGTTCGGTGCTGTTGGCACCCTTCTTCGGACTGCACGGGTTCGGGCCGGGGCTCAACCGCGTGCTGATGCGCGCGATGCTGCTGATGCCCAACATGTCGATCTGGAAGGATCCGGTGGCGCGCGAGAACGCCGAAGACGTGATGCCGCACGCCTACAAGCGCCAGTCGACCCGGGCCACAGGCGAGATCATGCGCCTCGGCTACGGCACCTGGCGGCAGGCGAAGGAGGCAAAGGCGGCGGCCGGGGAGGTCGTCGTGGTCACCAACGAGGCGGACACGGCGGTTTCAAACTCCACCACCGACGCCATTGCGGACACATGGGACGAGGCGGGCGTGCCGCTGGTCTCCTACGTGTTCGATGCCAGCCACGGCCTTGGCCACGAGCTGATCGACCCGCTGGAGCCGGGTGCGGACCCGGATCTCACATATCCGATCATCCTGGACCTGATCGAGACCGGCAAGCCGCCGGCGAACTGAGCGACCGCCGGCGGGCGTCCCTTGGGGCGCCGGTCGGTCGCGCAGGCTCAGTCGAGGAGTTCGCCGTCGCAGACCGCGGGGTCGTCGTCGGGCGTGCAGCCGTCCTGGTTCTCCGCGCTCTCCATCTCGTCCATCATCCGCTCCTCGCCGTCGGGACCCGAGGTCGCCGCGCCGGATTCGGCTGCCTCTTCGGCGATGGAGGGAAGGCCCTGCGACTGCTCCTGCTGGTTGATGAGGGCCGGATCGACGGGAGCCTCCTTCGCGGCGTCCTGAGCGCCGGCGGCGGCGCACGACAAGGCAAGGGTCGTAGTTACGAGGGCGAGGGTGCGGAACATCGGGCGTCCTGTGATCTGGGGAGGGTCGGTCGGCTTTTCCTTGCCTAGTACGGCCGTCGCGTCTGCGTCGAGCCTTTTGACACGCACAACGGCAGGGCTGCGAAAACGCCAATGCGACTTTGGGGCGATTTTACCAGAAATGTCACAGCCTTAGGGATTCCGGCCTCCGGTGGGGGATGGATAAGCCGTTCGGTTGGCTGCGCTCAGCATCCAGAGTGACACGACCGAGGTGGCGCATTCGACGCTGTGCCTTGCCAGCGCCACCCTGGGCGTCGCCGATGACAGCCAGTTCGGCTTGGGCCTCTCCGACAACGCGGTCACCGGACGGCTGACGCTGAGGGTCTGAGGGCAAGCCGCAAGCGCCGCTTCCGGGTCCGCCCGGCGGATGCAGGCCAGGCGTGCCGCGCCGCGAACCGGCGGGTGTCAGAGGCCCTTGATGATGAGGGTCGCGGTGGAGGGGTTGCAGGCCAGCGGCAGATCGTAGACCGTCGCCAGCCGCGTCAGCGCCTTCACGTCGACATCGTGAGGCAGGGCGGACAGCGGATCAATGAAGAAGATCAGCGCTGCCAGCACCTCCTCCGCGATCAGGGCACCCACCTGCTGGTCGCCACCGAGCGGGCCGCTCTTCAGGCAGGTGATGTGGAGGCTCGGCACGGCCTCGGCGATGGTGCGCCCGGTGGTGCCGGTGGCGACGATCTTCCAGCCGACGAGCTGCGCCTCGCAGGCCCGCGCCCAGTCGACCATCTCCGCTTTCTTTCCGTCGTGCGCGATCAGCGCGATCGTCCCGCGTCGCTCCGGCTCGGTCATGGTCGTCTCCTGGCGCGTCGCGCGAAAAACTCAGTCTCGGGGCGTCCGGGGGCCCGGATCAGTCCGGATGCCGGGCCCGCAACTCGGCGACAGCATCGCACGAGAGCGGGCACGGTTTCATGTCACGCGTCAGGAGTGTGAGACGGGCCGAGGCCTCAAGCTCCTCGGTCGCGTAGACCGCGCTGGCAAGGTCGCGCCCGGCCACCACCGGCCCGTGGTTGGCGAGAAGGATGGCGCTGCGGGTGCCCTCCAGCGCCTCGACAGCCCGGCCCATCGCGTCGTCGCCCGGCCGGAAGTAGGGCAGCAGCTTCACCCGGCCGAGCTGCATGATGGCGTAGGGCGTGAGCGGCGGCAGCACGTCGTCGGGATCGGTGTCCGGCAGCATGGAGAGCGCCACCGAATAGGTCGAATGAAGATGGACGACGGCACCGGCCCGCTCGTGCCGGGTGCGATAGAGAGCGCTGTGCAGCGGCAGCTCCTTCGTCGGCTTCGGACCGCTGACGAAGGCGAGGGAGGCGTCGAGCTTCGACAGGCGCGCCGGGTCGAGGAAGCCGAAGGAGGAGCCGGTTGGCGTGATGAGCACCGAGCCGTCCGACAGCCGGGCGGAGATGTTGCCGGTGGAACCGTGCGTCAGGCCGCGCGCGTAGAGGGACTGAGCGAAGCGGCAGATATCCTCGCGCAGTGTCGCTTCCTCGCTCATGCGTGCGAGCCTCCCAGGATATGTGCGGCCTTCTCGAAGAAATCGGGGCCGCCGAAATTGCCGGACTTGAGCGCCAGCGCCAGCGGCCGGCCCTCGGCCATCATCGCGGGCACGCCGGGATCGATTTCCGGCCCGATCCGCATGGAGGCGATGGCGAGGCCGGAGACGATGGCCCCCGAGGTCTCGCCTCCGGCGCAGACGAGCCGCGTCAGACCGGCTTTCACCAGCGCCCGGGCGGTGTCCGCCATCAGCCGTTCGATCGTGCCGGCGAGCGTGTCGGCGCCATGTGCCGCCTGGGCCCGGGCGACGGCCTCCGGGTCCGCGGAGGAGTAGATCAGCGGCAGGCCGGTCTGCGCCAGGGCCCAGCCCGCGAGCTCGTCGGCGGTGACGGTGCCGGCCATGATCTCATCTGGCGACAGCGCACGGGCCGGTAGGCCGACTTCGATGTGGCGCTCGACCTGGCCCCGCGTTGCCCTGGACACCGAGCCCGCCAGAGCCGCGGCGGGGCCGTCCATCCCGGTCCAGGCTGGCGTCGTGTCGGCGAGAAGGCCTTCGTCGGCGAAGTTCGCCGGCAAACCCAGCGCTACCCCGGATCCGCCGGTCAGAAGCCGGGCGGTGCGGGCGGCGCGGCCGATGGTGGCGAGGTCCTCGTCATGGATGGCGTCCACCACGACAAGCCGGCGGCCGGCCCGGGCTTCGTCTGCAAGGGCCGCGGCAATGGCATCCGGGCCGGCGCGGACGATCGCATGCGCGACATGGCCGGCGGGGCTCCGCGACTGGCTGGTCAGCACCCGGCGGATGTCCGCGTCGCGCATGGGTGTCAGCGGATGGGTTTCCATGCCGGATTCCGACAGGAGCCTGTCGCCGACGAACAGGTGGCCCTGGTAGACGGTGCGTCCGGCGGTGGGGAAGGCGGGGCAGACGACGACGCTCTCCGCCCCCAGCGCATCGGCCAGGGCTTCCGCCACCGGTCCGATGTTGCCGCGCTCGGTGGAATCAAAGGTGGAGCAGATCTTGAAGACGATCTGCCGGCAGCCTTGCGCCATCAGCCAGTCGAGTGCCGCAAGCGACTGGCGCACGGCCTCGTCGGCGGGGATGGTGCGCGACTTGAGCGCCACCACGCCGGCCTCGACGTCGGCGGAGGCGGAACCCGCCGGCACTCCGGAATACTGGATGGTCCGCATCCCGCCCTTGGCGAGCGTATTGGCAAGATCCGACGAGCCGGTGAAGTCGTCGCCGATGCATCCCAGAAGCATGAGGCCTACTCCGCTGCGAACGAGGGAAGCGGGCGCAGCGGCTCCGCGTCGAGCCGGTGCAGCGCGACTCCGGACGGATCGTCCCTGACCAGGGGAAACAGCGCGCGAACCAGCGGGTCGTGCCCCGGAATGACCAGCTCGCGCCGGTCCGCGAAGCCGCGAAGCCGTTCGAAGCCTGAGAGCATCGCCTCGACATCGACGACGATCGGAAACAGCTTTCCGGTCAGGAAGTTCTCGTAGTAGTGCGACGTGTCGGAGGCGAGGACCAGCGGGCCGCGTGCGGTCATGACGCGGACCGCCTGAAGCCCGCGCGAGTGGCCGCCGACGGCCAGGACCTCGACGCCCGGTGCCACCGCCGCATCGCCTTCGTGAAACACCACCCGGCCCGAGTAGACGTGGCGCACCATCTGGCAGACATGGTCGGCCGTGAACGGCATGCGCAGCGTGCCGTGGCACATGCAGGGGCCGGTGGCGTAGGCCATCTCTGCGGACTGGAGGTGGAAGGTGGCCGCGGGAAACCGGTCGAGCGCACCGGCATGGTCGTAATGGAGGTGGGTGAGGATGACGGTCTCGATCCGGTCGGGATCGAAGCCGGCAAGCCGCAGCGCCGACGGGGGATCCATCAGGATCGGCCGGTTGCGGCGGCGGGCCTCGTCGGTGTCGTAGCCGGTGTCCACAACGATGGTCCGGCGGTCGCTGCGCAGCACCCAGAGAAAATAGTCCATCGCATGGGGCGCGGCGTGGTCGTCGTCGAACAGGAAGGAGTCCGCGCGGGTGCGTGCGTTGCGCTCGGCGTACTTGAGGGCGTGGACCTCGTAGACCTCACTCATGGTCGGCCGGTCCGGTCGCGAACGCGGTGTGGCGGCCGTCCATGGGATAGCGCGGGTCGTTGTGGCCGGGGGGCGAGGAATGGCCGGCGGGACAGAGACCGCTCAGCATCTCCTCGTCGGCGGACGTGTAGGCCGTGTCGTAGGCCTCAAGATAGCCGACGAGCTGCTCGTGCGTGCGCGGGCCCACCAGTGCGGCGTGGACGGCGTCGTTGGCGAGCACCCAGTTGAGGGCGAGGGCGGAGGGCGTCCGGCCGGTCTCCGTGGCGTAGTCGGTGACCTGGTTTGCGAGCTCCAGGGTCGCCGGGAAGAACTCCGTCTCGATCATGCGCTTGTCGCCGAGGGCCGCGCGGGAATCGGCCGGGGTGCCGTCCCGGTACTTGCCGGTGAGCACGCCGCGTGCCAGCGCGGAATAGGAGACGACGCCGATGCCGAAATGACGGCAGGCGGGCAGGTAGTCCGCCTCGATGCGCCGGTTCAGGAGATGGTAGTAGGGCTGGGCGACGCGGGGCCGGGCCACCCCGAGCTCGTCGGCGAGCCGGACCATCTCGGCGATCTTCCAGGGGCGGAAGTTGGAAAAGCCCCAGGCGCCGATGAGCCCTTCGCGCTCCAGCGCTCCCACGGCCGCGACCGTCTCCTCCAGCGGCACCGTCGGGTCTTCCAGGTGCAGATAGTAGAGGTCGATGCGCTCGGTCTGCAGGCGCTTCAGCGAATGCTCTGCAGCCCGCCGGATGCGGTCGCCGGCGAGCCCGCTGCTGCCGTCGGTGTCCGGCGTCGGGTTGCCGACCTTCGTGGCCAGTACTACGTCCCGGCGCCTGTCTTGCAGAAGCCGGCCCAGCATCCGCTCCGATTCGCCGCCCGCATAGCTGTCGGCGGTGTCGACGAAGTTGCCGCCCGTCGCGAAGTAGGTCTCCAGGATGCGGCCGGCCTCGTCATCGTCGGTGCGTGCGCCGAACGTCATCGTGCCGAGGCACAGGCGAGCCACCGGGCGGTGACCGGCGAACGGGGCGACATGCTTGAGGCGGGTCATAGGCGGCTATCCCAGGTTTGCACGGTCTTGGCGCTAAGGAGCGGCGCGACCGTCGCGTCGAACGCGTGGAAGTGATCGGAGGCCAGATGCGCGTCGAAGGCGGCGCGATCATCGTAGACCTCGTAGAGAAACACCTCATTGGCGTTTTCGCCATCGCACCACACGTCGAAGACGAGACAGCCGGGCTCCTTGAGGCTTTCCTCCGCCTGGATGAGGACGTGGCGAATGAATGACTCGCGCGCGTCCGGTTCGAACCGGAAGGTCACGGCAACACAGTAGGTCATGAGGGGCTCCCGGGCTGGTCGGAGGCGCCGGCGTCTGAAATTCCGCGTGCGACCAGGCGCTTCATGGCGCGGCGGACAGGCGGCACCTGGGAGAGGATGAGAAGGACGTTGAGAAAGAGGAGGATGCCGGCGCCGGGACGGGTGACGAAGACCGACAGGTCGCCGTCGGACACCAGCATCGCACGGCGGAAGCTCTCGTCGAACAGGCCGCCCAGAATGACGCCGATGACCAGCGGGGCGATCGGGTATTCCATCCGGATGAGAGCGTAGGAGAACAGGCCGACGATGACCATGATGAAGAGGTCGTTGATGCCGCCACCGACCGAGAACGACCCGATCGTGGTCAGGACGAGAACCACGGGCAGGAAGATCGTCTGCGGCACCTTCAGGACCGAGATGAAGACCCGGGCCATGAACAGGCCGAGGGCGAAGGTTGCCAGGGAGGCGAGCACCAGGATCGCGACGATGCGTACGATCAGGTCCGGGTCGATGGTCGGGCCCGGCGTGACGTTGTTGATCATCAGCGCGCCGAGCAGGGCCGCTGCCGGCGGCGATCCGGGAATGCCGAGCACCAGCAGCGGAATGAGCGCGCCGCCGATGCAGGCGTTGTTGGCGGTTTCCGCCGAAAGAAGCCCCTGCAGGGACCCGCGGCCGAACTTCTCGGGTTCCTTGGAAAAGCTCTTGCCAACGCCGTAGGAGACCCAGCCGGCGACGTCCTCGCCGACGCCGGGCAGGGCGCCGATGCCAACGCCCAGCGAGCCCGAGCGCGCGATCGTCGGCATGTTGCGCGAGATGGTGCGCCAGTGCGGAACGATGCGGCCCACCTGGGGCGGGCGTCCGGAGACCGGGCCGGTGCGCAGCCCCGTCATGATCTGCGGGATGGCGAATGCCCCCATCAGCACGGGAACCACCAGGAAGCCGCTCAGGAGATAGGACCAGCCGAACGTGTAGCGGTGTTCAGAGAGGATCGGGTCGAGGCCGACCATGGCCATCGCCAAACCGATCAGTCCGGCGATCCAGCCTTTCACCACCAGGTCGGAGCTCATCAGCGTGCCGGAGACGAGGATGCCGAAAAGGGCCAGCAGCGCCTTCTCCGGCGAGGCGATGTTCTGGGCGACGGCCAGCAGAACCCAGACAAAGATCAGCAGACAGAATGTGCCGATCAGGGTGCCGATGACGGACGACGTGGTGGTCAGGCCGAGCGCCTCGCCACCGCGACCCTGACGGGTCAGCGGGTAGCCGTCGAGGGCGGATGCGGCCGAGGCAGCCGTGCCCGGAATGTTGAGCAGGATGGAAGGGTAGGAACCGCCGTAGATGGCGCCGACATAGGCGCCGATGAGGGCGATCAGCGACTGCTCGACCGGAAACTTGTTGCCGAAGAAGCCGGTCAGGATGGTGACCGCGAGGGTCGCCGTCAGACCGGGCAGGGCACCGAAGACGATGCCGAGCGCCACCGAGCCGAACAGATAGAGATAGGTGACCGGGTCGAGCGCGAGGGCCGACATCTGGGTGAGGAAGACCGCGAACTGCTGGACGACGAAATCGATCATGGTCAGCGCCCCTTGCCGGCGAGCCAGGGCTTCACGGTGACGTAGTAGTGGTACTCGACCTGCTTGAAGAGGAGCCCGGTCCGGTTCGGCACGTTCTGGCGGAAGCCGAAGGCCATGGCGATCACGAGGAGGAACGGCACCAGGACGGACAGGACGGGTGCTATCGCGATGGCCTTGTCGAGGCGGCCGTGGCAGAGCCGCGTCTCGACCAGGGCCACGACGGCGAGGATCACGAAGGCCGCTAGCGTGATCCAGTCATCGTCTTGCGGGGTGTTCCATTCGGAGCGCGGGAAATGCATTGCCAGCGCATAGAGAGCGGGGATGGCCACCGCCACAACCGCGATGGCCGTGGCGCGCGCCCGCGTCTCGTGGAAGCCATAGATGAGCGCCTGGAGCACCAGCGCGCTGGCAATGGTGAAGTCCACCCTCGGAACCAGCGCGAAGATGTAGAAGAGCATGATGGCAGCCACCGCACACAGGCGGGCAAAACCGCCGGTCTCGGCGTCGGCGGTGACGGCACGGCGGAGCCACGGTGCACCGCCCTGGCGGATCGCGGTCACGAGCAGGCCGAGCGACAGGACCAGGATGGTCGCGAAGATGGCATAGGGGACGATGGCCGCGGAATTGTACCAGCGGCCGGACTCAACGCCTGCCGCGTTGGCGCGGAAGAACGGAATCTCAGATGTCTTCCAGAGGAAGAAGAGGCTCAGTCCCGCCAGAAGAAGTGCGGTCCAGAAGTCCTGCCGACGCAAGGCCGCACGATCGTGCATGACGCTACTCCGGGAACGGAAAAGGCAGTCCGGCCGGGCGCGGGACGCCCGGCCGGCCACAACATGAGCGAGCGGTTACGGCTTGGGAATGCCGAGCTTCGCCGGATCGACGGACGCGGCTCCGAGTTCGTGGAGCGTCCAGGCGAAGTTGCTTTCGAGGTTGGCGAACACGGCGCTCGCCTCGTCGCCCGCCAGGCCGGACAGGTCATAGTAGTTGTCCTTGGCCCAGCTCTGCACGGCGTCCGCCTGCATCGCCTTCTTGAAGGCTTCCGTCAGCGTCTTCTTGGCGTCGTCCGGCGCATCGGCCAGCACGGCGAAGCCGATCGCCTGCTTCAGCGGCAGGTACTTGTCCAGGCCCGGATAGGCGGCGAAAGCCGAGGGGATCTCGGTGCCGTCGATGGTGGCGGCATCCGGGGTCAGCATGGCCAGAGGACGGATCTTGCCGCCCTTGATCAGGCCCTGCTGCTCGGCAAGCGAGGTCACGATCACCTGAACTTCGCCGGCAACGGCGGCTTCCTGAGCCGGGCCGGAGCCGCCATAGGGCACGAACTTGAAGGTGGCGCCGGTGCCGTCTTCCAGTGCCAGCAGGTTGAGGTGATGGATCGAGCCTGAGCCCGAAGCAGCGGCCGGAATGGTGCCCGGCTTGGCTTTGGCGGCGTCGATCAGCTCTTCTAGCGTCTTGTAAGGCGCGTCCGCGGAAACCGAGATCAGGTCCGGCGAGCCGCCAACGATGAACGGGTACCAGGCGTCGAAGGTCTTGTCCCAGCCGCCCTGGACGGAGGCGGTGACATTGGACTCGGAAATGCCGGCGAGCGTGTAGCCGTCGGCAGGCTGGTTGAGCACGTAGACCATGCCGTTGGAACCGGCGACGCCGCCGGTCTGGTTGGTCACGGAGATGGAGACGGGGAGTTCCTTCTCCATCTCCGCCATGATCATGCGGTTGATGGAGTCCGTTCCGCCGCCGGCACCCCAGACGACGACGTCCGTGATGTCACGGTACGGATATTCCTGAGCGGCCGCGGGCGCGGCGACGAGGAGAGTGGCGGCGGCAGCCGCGACGAAGGCAGTCCTACAACGTGTCATTCCCGATTTCCTCCCATCAGGCTGCCCCGAACTTGCGTCGAGTGCGGGGCTGATCCAAAATTGGGTATGCATTAACGTATACATTGTCAACGCCATTGTTTTGGGCTACCAGCACAAGAGTTGGACGGGGGCGGCCGATCGGGCGGCTCGCGGCCGCGCAAGGGAGAGGACGCAATGGCAGAGGCTTCCACGATCCGGGTCGCAACCATCGGGGCCGGCTACTTCTCGGCCTTCCATGTTGCGGGCTGGATCGAGAACCCGGATGCCCGGTTCGAGGCGTTGTGCGATCTGGACGCGGCCAAGGCCGAAACGCTGCTGGCCGGGCTGAAGCCTGCCGCCGAAGGCGTGCGAGTCTTCACCGATGCCGGCGCGATGCTGCGCGAGGTTCAGCCCGATATACTCGACATTGCATCGCCACCCGCGACCCATGCCGAGCTGATCCAATTGGCCCTGTCGCACGGCGTGAAGACGATCGTCTGCCAGAAACCCTTCTGCGGAACGGCTGCAGAGGCGCGCCGCGCGACCGCGCTTGCCGCGGAGGCGGGTGCACTGGTGGTGGTCCACGAGAATTTCCGGTTCCAGCCCTGGTACCGGGTCATCCGCGACGAGATCGCCTCCGGCCGGATCGGAGAGCTCTACCAGGTGAGCTTCCGGCTGAGGCCGGGGGACGGGCAGGGGGCCGATGCCTACCTGTCGCGCCAGCCCTACTTCCAGAAGATGCCGCGCTTCCTCGTGCATGAGACGGCGGTCCACTGGATCGACACGTTTCGCTTCCTATTCGGGGAGCCCGAGGCGGTCTGGGCGGACCTGAGGCGGCTCAACGCCCATATCGCGGGCGAGGACAGCGGCCTGATCGTGTTCCGCTACGGCGACGGGCGCCGGGCGCTGTTCGATGGCAACCGGCTCGTCGACCATCCGGCCGACAACACGCGGCTGACCATGGGCGAGTGCCTCGTTGAGGGCAGCGCGGGCGTGCTGACGCTCGATGGCTACGGCGCGGTTCGCTTCAGGGCCCGGGGTTCGACGGAATGGCAAGGGATCCCGGTCGATATCCGGCAGGGAGAGTTCGGTGGGGGCTGCGTCTTCGCGCTGGAGAAGCACGTCACCGATCATCTCCTGCACGGCACGCCGATCGAAAACGATGCCCCGTCCTATCTGCGCAACCAGCGCATCGAGGAGGCCGTCTATTCCTCTGCCGAAACGGGATGCACCGTAACGCTGGAGCCCGATGCGCCATGATCGAAACCAGGCTCAGGTCCATGCTCGACGAGGGGGCGGAGAAGCGCCCCTCCCAGACCCGCAAGGCGACCGTTCTGCTGCGCGAGATGGTGATTTCCAACAAGCTCCTGCCCGGGTCGATGCATCTGGAGAGCGAACTGGCGGAGCTTCTGGCCATGTCGCGCACCCCGGTGCGGGAGGCGGCCATTATCCTGGAAGGCCAGGGGCTGGTGGAGGTCATCCCGCGGCGGGGCATCAAGATCGTGCCGCTGTCGGTCGCGGACATGGAGGAGATCTATTCCATCCTGACCGAGCTGGAATCGCTGGCCGCCTACGATGTTGCCCGAAAGGGACCGGAGGCGGACGATATCGCCGAGCTGCGCAGCCACACCGACGACATGGACGCGGCTCTGAAGGACGATGATCGGGCCGCCTGGGCCGAGGCCGACCACGCGTTCCACAGCAAGCTCGTGGCGATGACCGGCAACCGGCGCCTGATATCCATCGTCGCGACCTACTCAGACCAGGTCCACCGGGCCCGGCTTCTCACGCTTCACATGCGGCCGAAGCCCTACAAGTCCAACGCCGATCATAGGGCGTTGGTGGATGCGATCGCTGCGGGCGAAGCGGACCGCGCCCGGGAAATCCATCGCGACCACCGTGTCGCGGCCAAGAACCTGATGATCGGCCTCATCGCCACCCACGGACTAAGCGCGCTCTGAGGCGTCCTTCCATCCCAACGATAAATGAGGAAACAAGCCCCGTGACCACGGCCAAGGCGCAGGTCGCCGTAATTGAAGGCGACGGAATCGGCATCGACGTTACCCGCGCAACGCTCGCCGTCGTGGAGGCTGCCCGCGGCATCGTCGGCGGCTTCGACCTGGACCTCGTACCCATCTCGGCCGGCGCGTCCTATTACGCGGAGACCGGGGCCGACATCCAGCCGGGGGGCGAGGAAGCCGCGGGCGAGGCGGACGCCATCTTCCTGGGCGCCATCGGGCTGCCGCACATCCGCTGGCCGGACGGCACGGAGATCTCGCCGCATCTCAGGCTGCGCGACCGGTTTGGCCTCTATGCCGGGGTACGCCCCGTTAAGGCATATGCCAACGCACCGAAGCGCCTGGCCGACCCGCGCGCCGCCGGGATCGATCTGGTGATCCTGCGGGAATCCACCGAGGGCCTGTTCTACTCCGCCGCCGTGCACAAGCGGGCGGAAGTGGTTGGAGACAGCGCGGTCTTCGAGACCCTGCGCATCTCTCGCGACGTGACCGAGCGTCTGCACCGGTTCGGTTTCCGGCTGGCGGAAAAGCGCAAGCGGCGCGGCTCGCCGGGCCGCATCACCTGCGTCGACAAGGCCAACGTGTTCACGTCGATGGCCTTCTTCCGGAAGATCTTCGATGAGGTCGCAGCCGAGTTTGCCGACATCGAGACCGGCTACAACTATGTCGACGCCCAGGCGCTTGAGCTGATCCGCCGGCCGTGGGAGTTCGACATCCTCGTGATGGAGAACATGTTCGGCGACATCCTCTCCGATCTCGCCGCGGCGCTGGTTGGCGGAATGGGCATGGCCTCGTGCGGCGAGATCGGCGATGAGCTCGGCCTGTTCCAGCCCGCTCACGGAAGTGCGCCTGATATCGCCGGCCAGGACAAGGCGAACCCTTGCGCCGCGATCCTGTCCGGTGCCCTGATGCTCGACTACCTGGCCGACCGCACCGGGGGCGAGGCCTTCGCGACGGGCGCGTTGCTGATCGAGGAGGCGGTTGCCCGGGGTTTCGAGGAAAACCGACTTCGCCCGATGGAATTCGGCGGGGACATGGGCACCGAGGCCGTGACGCGAACGATCGTCGATCTCGTCGGCGAACGGGAGACGCGGGCCCGGTTCTGACCGGTACCGCCCGGACCGGCGCCAGCGGTTCCCAGGACAAGTAACCCGGAACCGGGCGCTACGACGTCGGCCGCGGCGCGGTCAGATAGGTCATCACCACATCGACCGCGTGCGTGCGGCGCTCGGCCAGCCAGGCATCGTCGCCGAGATCGCGCTGAAACATTGCCGACAGTGTGTGGCGTTGGGCGAGGTGCGTGATGCACAGGGACAGGATGGTCACGTAGAGCTGCGCAGGCTCGATGTCGACCGTGAACACGCCGCTGGCGCGGCCGCGGGCGACGAGGTCGTTGATGGCCTCCAGCAGCGGCAGCGTCGTGTCGGACACCATCGGCAGCGCGTGTGCGAACCGGCCCGAGGCCATGTTCTCGTTGCGGATGATGGCCACGAAATCGGGGTTGTCGCGCAGGTAATCGAAGGTGAACTCGACCAGCCGGCGCATTCCGTCTTCCGGGGGGAGGGTGCCCAGGTCGAGCTGCCGCTCCATGGCGCGGATGCGGGCGTAGGTGTCTTCCAGCGCCGCCAGATACAGCTCTTCCTTGCCGCCGAAATAGCGGTAGATCATCTGCACGTTGGCTTCAGAGGCCTTGGAAATCTGGTCGATGCGCGCGCCGCTGAGGCCGTGCTGTGCGAAGGCGTGTCGGGCCGCGTCAAGAATTCTCTGCCGCGTGGCCTCGGCATCGCGCTTGTGGGGCGCGCGCCGTGGCGCTTTCGTCTTTCTCGTCGTCACCAAATCCCAACCCCCGATCGCTGGTCCGGTCGATGCGATGCATTCCGCGCCGCTGCCCTGAAATGAGGCATCTGGTGCCTGTTTGACCAAGCCGTCGCCGCGCACGCGCTTCAAAGCATGGTCCCGACCTGAGCACAAATGAGCGGCAACGTATGTAAAAATTTGCTTACAGCCTGGGAAACGAGCCGTCTCGCCGATTTTCTTCGCGCATTCTTCGCTGCTCTGGCCCGCCCGTTGCACATGTCTCCCCGTCCAGCAGGCGCATGCATGCCTGTGCCCATCCATCTGCAAGGGGAGAGCCGACATGAAGACACCCTCCAGGCTCAGACTGCTGCCGGCCGCGTTCGGCATGACCATCGCCGCACTCGGCTACGCCATGCCGGCGGGACCGGCGTTTGCCGCCGATCCGATCAAGCTCGGCCATGTCGCCGCTCTCTCGGGCGCATCCGCCCAGTCGGGAGAAGCGATCACGCGCGGTCTGCAGATCGCCATCGACGAGATCAACGCGGCAGGTGGCCTGCTCGATGGCCGGATGATCGAGCTCATCCAGCGTGATGATGAATCGAAGCCGCCGAAAGGGCTGATCGCCGCCCGCGAGCTGATTTTCAACGAGGACGTCGCGGCCTTCTTCGGTGGCATCGATTCCCCGGTGTCGCTGGCCATCGCGCCGCTGGCCAACCAGGAAAAGACGCCGTTCATGGCGGTCTGGGCCGCAGCGACCGGCATCACCCGCAACGGCGCCGATCCGAACTACGTCTTCCGGGTCTCCGCCATCGATGCGCTCGTTGATATCAAGCTGCTCGACTACGCCAACGACAAGTTCGGCGCCACCAAGGTCGGCCTGATGCTGATCAACAACCCCTGGGGCGAGTCCAACGAGAAGGGCCTTGTGGCGGCCGACGAGGAGAACGACGCCGTCGAGATCGTCGGCATCGAGAAGTTCGAGGGCGCCGACGTCGACATGACGCCGCAGCTCACCCGTCTCAAGGACGCCGGGGCGGAAGCCATCATCCTCGTGGTGAACGCCCCTCCCGGCGCGCAGATGATGAAGTCGCGTGAGCGCATGGGCTGGGACGTGCCGGTAGTCTCCCACTGGGGCATCTCCGGCGGCCGCTTCCCCGAGCTCGCCGGCCCGACCGCGGGCGAGGCTCACTTCGTGCAGACCTACTCCTTCTTCGGAGACCAGGGCGAAGTCGGTGAGAAGGTGCTCGGGACGCTGAAGGAAAAATATTCCGAGATCGACGGCCCCGAGGACGTGTTCTCGCCGGTCGGTACCGCCAACGCCTATGACGCCATGCACCTCGTCGCCATGGCGATCGAGCAGGCCGGTTCGACGGACGGCGATGCCATCCGTGAGGCGCTGGAGGACCTGCAGGGCACCTATGTCGGTCTGATCAAGACCTACGAGAAGCCCTTCTCCCCGGAGAACCACGACGCCCTGGGGCCGGACGACTACGTCATGGTCCACTACGAGGGTGACAAGGTCGTTCCGACCGAGTGAAGCGAACCCCGGCCGGGCGGCGCGCGTCGCCCGGCTGCCTCCAGGCTTCGCATCGCGCGAAGCGTCAGGCGGAGCACCGATGCTTTTCCTTTCAGCACTGATTACCGGCCTTGGGCTCGGCAGCATGTACGGTCTGCTCGCGCTCGGCTTCTACGTGACCTACGTGGTCTCGAAGACGGTCAACTTCGCGCAGGGCTCGACCATGATGCTCGGCGCGGTCCTGTGCTTCACCTTCTGGGTGACGCTGGGCTGGCCAGCGCCCATCGCCATCGCCATCGCGCTCGTCGGTTGTGCGCTGTGGGGTGTCGCGGTCGAGCGCATCGCCGTGCGACCGTTCGTGCGGCGCAACTCCGAGGCCTGGCTGATGGCCACCGTGGCGCTCGGCATCGTCATCGACAACGTCGTGCTGTTCACCTTCGGGCGGGATCCGCGCGGCATGCCGCCGACCTCGCTGATCACCGACACCTTTTCGGTTGCCGGCGTCAGGGTGCAGCCGCAGCAGGTGCTGATCCCGCTGGTCGGCATCGGCCTCGCCATTGCCTTCACCGTCTTCGCCCGGCGCACGCGCCATGGCCTCGCCATGCTTGCCGTCGTTCAGAACGAGGCGGCCGCGCGGCTGATGGGCATCAATGTCGGTGTCGCCGTCTCCGTTGCCTTCGCCATGTCCGGCTTCTTCGCCGGTGTCGCCGGCATCCTGATCGCACCGCTCTTCACCATCTCCTCCACCATGGGGACGATGTTCGGCATCAAGGCGTTCGCCGTGGCCATCCTGGGGGGCATCACCAACCCCTGGGGCGTCATGTGCGCCGGCCTGCTCTACGGCGTCGCCGAGGCGCTCATCACAGCGAGCTTCGGCTCCACCTACACCCAGATCACGGCCTTCTCGCTGGTCATCGTGGCGCTCGCGCTGCGACCCGAAGGGCTGTTCGGACGTGCGGGCGTCAAGAAGGTATGAAACCCATCCATCTCCTCTCAGGCGGCCTGCTGGTCGCCCTGGCGCTCGCCGCGATCTTTACCGGCAACGGCTACGAGCTCTACATCCTGTCGCAGGTCGGCCTCACCGCGATCGTCGGCATCGGCCTCAACATCCTGGTCGGCATGTCCGGGCAGATCTCGCTGGGTCACGTCGCCTTCTATGCCATCGGCGCCTACACGGTGGCGATCCTCACCGTCGACCACGGCCTCAGCTTCTGGGTGGCGCTGCCGATCGCGGGGGTCCTGTCGGGTCTGGCCGGCGGCCTTCTGTCGGTGCCGGCCCTGCGGGTCCGCGGGCCGTACCTGGCGATGATCACCATCGCCTTCGGCTTCATCGTGGAGCAGAGCGCGGCCGAGCTCGACGGGCTGACCGGCGGCTGGAACGGCATCATGGGGATCCGTCCGCCGCAGCTTTTCGGCGAGAGCTTCAGCCAGCGCGAGATTGCACTCCTCGTCCTGGTGCTGGTGCTGGTCTCGCTTGTCGTCTACGCGCTGATCAGCAAGAGCCCCTGGGGCAAGGCCCTGCGTGCGCTGCGCGATTCCGAGGTCGCGGCCCAGTCGATCGGCCTCAATCCGATCCTGCTGCGCTGCGTCGCGTTTGCGCTCTCGGCCGTCTTCGCCGGTGTGGCGGGCGGTGTCTACGGCACCATGAGCGGCTTCATCAGCCCGGAAAGCTTCCCGTTCTTCGAATCGATCCTGTTCCTCCTCGTGGTGATGATCGGTGGCGCCGACACGATCCTTGGGCCTGTCATCGGGGCGGTGATCATCGTGCTTTTGCCGGAGGCCTTCTCCTCGCTGGCGGAGTACCAGCTGCTCTTCGTCGGCGTGCTGCTGCTCGTCGTGCTGCGTCTTGCCCCGCGGGGCATCGTCGGCAGCGTCCTGGCGCAGTGGCGGCGCTTCCGGCCCGAAGCCGCCACGAGGGTGGACGAGGGGGACCCGGTCCTTCCGTCGCGCGCGGCCAGCGGAAACCGGCTGGTGGTAGACGACGCGTCGATCTCCTTCGGCGGGGTGAAGGCGGTGCGCGGTCTCAGCTTCACGGCGGAGCCGGGTTGCGTGACCAGCATCATCGGTCCGAATGGCGCGGGAAAGACCACCGCTCTCAACCTGATCGCCGGCTTCTACGCGCCCGACACCGGCACCGTACTGCTTGGCGATGAGGACCTCACCGGCAAGCCCTCGCACCAGGTGGCGCGGGCTGGCGTTGCCCGGACCTACCAGACGACGCAGCTCTTCGAACATATGAGCGTGCTGGACAATTTGCTGATGGCGATGGTCGGCGGTCGGGTGACGGCGCGCGATCTCGGCGCGTCGCTCGAAACACCGGAGCGCCGGCGCAAGGCCGAGGGACTGCTGGCCTTCGTCGGCTACCGCGGCGATCTGCGTGCCCTCACCGGAACACTCGCCCACATCGACAAGCGCCTGGTCGAGATTGCCCGGGCGCTCGCCTTCGATCCGGAGATCGTGCTCCTCGACGAACCGGCGGCGGGCCTGGGCGATGAGGACACCGCGCATGTCGCCAGGCTCCTGCGCCGGCTTGCCGATGCCGGGCTCACCGTCATCCTGATCGAGCACGACATGAGCCTGGTGATGGGGATCTCCGATCACGTGCTGGTGCTCGATTCCGGTGCGAAGATCGCCGAGGGGCCACCAGCCGTGGTGCGCCAGGACCCGCGGGTTCTGGCGGCCTATCTCGGCGAAGGGGCCTCGGCAATGCCGGCCCGCACCGCTTTCGTGAAGGCGGGCGAGGTGGCGCTGGCGGTGGAAGGCCTGTCGGCCTCCTACGGGGCGAGCGAGGTCCTGCATGGCCTCGACCTGTCGATTGCCAGCGGCGAGCTGGTTGCCGTGCTCGGCGCCAACGGGGCGGGAAAATCCACCTTGATGCGCACGCTTTCCGGGCTGCACCGCCCGGTGGACGGACGCATCGCCTTCCGGGGCGAGGCGGTCGAGCATCTAAGCGCGGACCGGATTGCCCGGCGCGGCCTCGTCCTGGTTCCCGAGGGCCGCCAGGTCTTCCCCGAGCTTACCGTCGTGCAGAACATCCGCCTCGGTGCTTATGGGCGTCCGCCGGCCGATCTGGACGCCGAGGTGGAGCGCATGCTCGACCGCTTCCCGCGCCTGAGGGAGCGCCAGGCGCAACGGGCGGGGCTTCTCTCCGGCGGCGAGCAGCAGATGCTGGCCATCGCCCGCGGCTTGGTGGCGCGGCCGGAGGTGCTGTTGCTGGACGAGCCGTCGCTTGGCCTGGCGCCAGCGCTGATCGAGGAGCTCTACGCCATCCTCGCGGGGCTGCGCGACGAGGGCGCCACCATCCTGTTGGTCGACCAGATGGCTGAGATGGCGCTGGCCATCGCCGACCGAGCCTACGTGCTGTCGTCCGGCCGCATCGTGTCCAGCGGCACGCCGGCGGAGATCCGCGACAGCCGGCTTCTCGAGGAGGCCTACCTGGGCGACGCCGCAAGCGTGGCGTCCTGATGCCTCTCATCCCCCAATCAAGCGCGTTGAGGAACGGACCATGGATCTCATCCTGAAGGACGCCCGGCTGCCCGGCGACGCCGGTGCAAGCGTTGACATCGGCATCGCCGATGGGCGCATCGCGGCGATCGAGGCGGGACTTTTGGCCGACGCCGAAATCGTCGATGCCGGCGGACGGTTGGTCTCGCCGGGGTTCGTCGAAACCCACATCCATCTCGACAAGTCCTGCATCCTCGATCGCTGTTCCTCCCGCAGGGGCGACCTGGAGGAGGCCATCGGCGAGGTCGCGAAGGCCAAGAAGGACTTCACCGCCGAGGACGTCTACGAGCGTGGCCGCCGCACCATCGAGAAGTGCCTCAAGCAGGGCACCACGCACATGCGTACCCACCTGGAGGTGGACCCGGTGGTGGGCTTGCGCAGCTTCGAAGGCGTGATGCAACTGGTGAAGGACTATGCCTGGGCCATCGACATTGAGATCTGCGTCTTTCCGCAGGAAGGCCTGCTCAACTATCCCGGCACCGATGAGCTCATGGTCGAGGCGATGCAGAAGGGCGGCAAGGTCGTCGGCGCTGCGCCTTACACCGACTGCGATCCGCACGGCCAGATCGACCGGGTCTTCGAGATCTCGCGCGAATTCGACGCCGACATCGACATGCATCTCGATTTCGGTACGGACGCCAGCGGGCTCGACCTGGACTATGTCTGCGAACTGACCGAGCGCTTCGGCCGGGGAGGGCGGGTCGCGATCGGCCACGTTACCAAGCTTGCCTACGTCGATCCGGAACGCCTGGCGGAGATCGCCGGCCGGCTGCGCGATGCGGGTGTCGCCCTGACCGTGCTGCCTTCCACCGACCTCTTCCTGATGGGGCGCGATCGCGACCATGCGCAGACGCGGGGCGTCACGCACGCCCACACGCTGCTCCATCACGGCGTGAACTGTTCGCTCTCCACCAACAACGTGTTGAACCCGTTCACGCCGTTCGGTGACTGCTCGCTGCTGCGCATGGCGAACCTCAATGCCAACATCTGTCACATCGGCGCGGCGGACGACATCGCCGAGTGCTTCAACATGATCACCACGCGCTCGGCCCGGCTGGCCAACCTGCACGACTACGGGCTCGAAGTCGGCAAGTCCGCCGACCTCGTCGTCATCGACGGCGCCACGCCGCACGCCGCGGTGGCCGAATTGGCGCCGGTTCTCCACGCCTTCAAGCGGGGGCGCCGGACGCTCACCCGTCAGCCCGCCGAGCTTCATTTCCCCAATCGAGATCACGCATGACCGCGACGGATTACGCTGCCGCCACGCCTTTCGCCGACAGCCTCAACGCTTACTGTCCCGACAACCAGATCGCCGTCGATGGATCCGGCGAGGGGCCGCTCGCCGGCCTGACCTTCGCGGCCAAGGACGTCTTCGACATCGAAGGGGCGGTGACGGGAAACGGGCATCCCGACTGGCTCCGCACGCACGATCCGGCCGAGCGGTCCGCTGTGGCGGTCGAGCGACTCCTGGCGGCCGGCGCCGACCTCGTCGGCAAGACGATCAGCGACGAGCTGGCCTATTCGCTCACCGGCGAGAATTTCCACTACGGCACACCGGTCAATCCGGCCGATCCGACCCGGGTGCCGGGCGGTTCCTCCAGCGGGTCAGCATCGGTGGCGGCCGCCGGCGTGGTGGATTTCGCCCTCGGCTCCGATTGCGGCGGATCGGTCCGCGTGCCGGCCAGCTATTGCGGCATTCTCGGAATGCGACCGACCCACGGGCGCGTGCCGCTGGACGGCGCCGTCCCGTTCGCGCCCAGCTTCGATTGTGCCGGCTGGTTCGCGCGCGACCCGGGGATTTTCGAACGGGTCGGGCGGGTGCTTCTGGCCGACGAGACGCCGGCTCGGCCGGTCATGCGGATCCTCTATCCCTCCGACGCCTTCGCGATGCTGGAAGACGAGCCCCGCGCCTCCCTCGACGAGGCAATCCAGCGGGTCGAGACGCGTGTGGTGTCGGCGGAGAAGATCGTGCTGGCAGAGGAGGGGCTCGACACCTGGTCGGAGACGTTCCGCACCATCCAGGCCGCAGAGATCTGGCGGTCGATGGGGTCCTGGCTCACCGAGGTGGAGCCCGAATTCGGTCCCGGCGTGAGGGAGCGCTTCGCGGCGGCGCGGACCGTCGATCCTGCCCGGCTCGAGCGTGCAAAGTCGCATCGGCGCTCAATCGTATCGGCCCTCTCCGGGCTGCTTGCTCCCGGCACCGTCCTGGTTCTGCCCACCGTGCCGCGCGGGGCGCCGGAACGGGGGGGCGATGCTGGCGAGATCGAGGTCACCTATCGCAACAAGGCGATGAACCTCTTGAGCGTGGCCGGGCTCGCCGGCCTTCCGCAGATTTCGCTGCCGCTCGCCCGGCACGGGAACCTCCCGCTCGGACTTTCCATCGTGGGCGCGAGGGGCAGTGACGTGGATCTTCTGGCGCTCGCGTCGAGCCTCGCCTCCCGCTGATCGAACCGCCCTGCCTGTCTGCCATTGAGGCAGTTTTGCACAAAGTTTGCGCGTGCAAATAAAACGGCCAGATGTAGGCTGCATGTAAGCATTTACTTGCATCGCGAGCCGGTCACCGGAACCACCGGGAGCCGGCGGCCTCCAACCAAAGGGACCGGTCTTCATGCTCCTCCACGTTCTTGCTCACACGCGTAACGCCGCGCCGGCCGGCCTGGCCCTGGCGGCCGCTCTCATGGCCAGCACATCCATCCAGGCGCAGGAGGTCCTGAAGTTCCATCACGACCTCCCCGAGGACTCCGCGCAGCACATGGCAGCGGAGCGGTTCGAGGAACTGGTCGAGGAGCGCACCGATGGCGCCATCGACGTTCAGATCTTCGCCAACAACGCGCTCGGCGATGATGTCGAGGTGGCGCAGCAGATGCAGTTCGGTGCCGTCCAGGCCGCTCCGATCCCGACGGCCAAGCTCTCCAACTTCGCGCCGAGCCTGCAGCTGATCGACCTGCCGTTCCTGTTCCCGAGCCCCGAGGTGACCTACGAGTTCCTCGATTCCGATGTCGGCATGGACGTGTTGGCCGACCTCGATGAGTCCGGCTTCGTCGGCGCCATGTTCTGGGAGTCCGGCTTCAAGCAGCTCACCTGCAACCACGAAGTCACGGCTCCGACCGATCTCGACGGCCGCAAGGCCCGCGTCATGGAGAGCCCGCTGCTGATCGCGCAGTTCGAGGAGCTCGGCGCGACCGCAATCCCGATCGCCTTCTCCGAGACCTATTCGGCCCTCCAGCAGGGGGTCGTGGAGTGCCAGGAGAACCCGATCGTCTCGATCCTCAAGATGAAGTTCTACGAGGTTCAGGACTACATGATGCTGTCGAACCACGGCTATCTCGGGACCGCCATGATCTTCTCCAAGGTCTGGTTCGACGCCCAGGACGAGGAGACCCAGGCGATCCTGCTTGAGGCCGCCCGGGAAGCCGGCGCCTACCAGCGCGAGAAGTCGGCCGAGCTGCAGGGCGCCTACCTGCAGGAGATCGCCGATGCCGGCACCACGACCATCGTGGAACTGACGCCGGAGCAGATCGCCGGTTTTTCCGAGGCCATGAAGCCGGTGCACGCGCAGTTCGCCGACAAGATCGGTCCGGAGCTGCTCGAGCGCACCTACACCAAGCTCGACGAGCTGAGCGCTCAATGACAGGCGCTGCCGCCTCGATGGCACGTAACCCGGGGGCCGCCGCAAGCGGCGCCCGGGCACTGCTGCGCCTGGCGGACCGGCTCCTGACGGTCTTCGAGGCCGCCCTGCTCGTGGTAGCGCTGTCCGCGTCGGTCCTGTTTCTCGTCGCGGACATCGCGCTGCGCGTCACCGTCAACGTCGCCCTGCCATGGGCGGCCGAGGCCACCCGATACGCCATCGTCTGGCTTGTCTTCATCGGCGGCAGCCGGGCCGCCCTGGTGGGCGCCCACATCACCATCGACGCGCTGCCGGAATTCCTGCCCCATCACGCCGCGCGTGCCGTGACCCGCACCGGCTTCGCGGTGTCCTCGGTCGCCTGCGCCGTGCTGGCCTGGTACGGCGTCGGCCTGGTCCAGACCATGATGGCGTTTAGGCAGCTTTCCCCGTCGCTGGAGATCCCGATGTGGTGGGTCTACCTGGCGCTGCCGCTCGGCTTTGCCCTGATGACGGTACGCTTCGCGCAGGCCGCAGTGAGCCCGCCGGCCCAGCACACCGGCTCGGCCGCCTGATCCGTCTGGAGTTCTTTGCATGCCGCTTGGCTTTGCCGCCGCCGTCACGAGCCTGCTTGCGCTGAGCGTCCCGATCTTCGTGGCGCTGTGCCTGCCGGTCATCGTCTTCCTGGCAACCACCACGTCGACACCACCCGAGCTGGTGATCCAGCGGCTGTTTTCCGGTGTCGACAAGTTCCCGCTGATGGCGATCCCGTTCTTCATCCTGGCGGGCAACCTGATGGCGAGCGGCGGCCTGTCACGGCGGCTGACCGCGCTTGCCGTCTCGCTGGTCGGCGCGCTGCCGGGCGGTCTCGCCATGACCTCCGTGGCGAGCTCGATGTTCTTCAGCGCGATTTCCGGCTCGAGCCCGGCGACCGTGGTCGCCGTCGGCAAGATCATGCTGCCGGCCATGACCGACGCCGGCTACCGCAAGCCGTTCTCCATCGGCCTCCTGATGAGCGCGGGCTCGCTCGGCATCGTCATCCCGCCGTCTATCTTCATGATCGTCTACGGCGCCGTGACGGGCGTTTCCATCGGGGCGCTGTTCCTGGCGGGGCTGGGGGCGGGGCTGATCTACGGCGCCGTCTTCATGGCGATGTCGATGATCTACGCTTGGCGGGTCGGGCTGTCGCGGGGTGCGGCCTGGTCGGGCCGCGAGATCGTTCGCAACCTCAAGGCCTCCGCCTGGGGCCTGGCGATCCCCGTCATCGTGCTCGGCGGCATCTATGGCGGCCTGTTCACGCCGACGGAGGCCGCCGCCGTGACGGTCGCCTATGCGGCCTTCGTCACCATGGTCATCTACCGCGAACTCGACCTGAAGGGACTGCTCTCGGTCCTGCTCGACTCCGCCGTCACCACGGCCCAGGTGATGATCGTCGTCGCCGCCGCATCCGCCTTCGCCTGGTACCTGACCACGTCGGGCTTCTCCGTCGCCGTCCAGTCGCTTCTGGCCGATATCGGCGACGACCCGGTCAAGGTCCTGCTGGTCATCAACGTGGTGGTCCTCATCGCGGGCATGGTGCTCGACCCGAACTCCATCATCATCATCCTCGTGCCGTTCCTGTTCGTGCTGGCCACGAGTGCAGGAATCGACCCGGTCCATCTCGGCGTCGTCCTGTCGGTGAACGCCGCCATCGGCATGTTCACGCCGCCCTTCGGCCTCAACCTGTTCGTCGCAAGCACGCTCGGCATCACCTACCGTCAGGCGGTCGTCGGGTCCGCGCCCTTCATCCTGGTGGCGCTGGTGGCGCTCGCCGTGATCACCTACGTGCCGGGCGTCAGCCTCTGGCTGCCCTCGCAGGTCTATCAGGGCATCGCCGGTAACTGAGACCGCAGCGAGCGATGCGGCAGAAACAGAGAGGCGGATCCCCGTGCTGAACACGCCCCGCGCCTATGGCGGCATGACGACCGCCCCACACCACCTGGCCAGCCGCGCCGGCGCGCGCGTCCTGGAGCAGGGCGGCAACGCGCTGGAAGCGATGGTCGCCATGGCCGCGACGATCGCGGTGGTCTATCCGCACATGAACGCCATCGGCGGCGACGGCTTCTGGATCGCCCATGCGCCGGGCGCGGAACCCGTCGGCATCCAGGCGTGCGGCCCGGCGGCCCGGATGGCCACGCCGGAGCACTATGCCGAGATCGGCTTCACTGACGCGATCCCCGGCCGGGGCGGCCCGGCGGCGCTCACTGTCGCCGGCACCGTCGGCGGCTGGCAGGAAGCGATGGCGGTGGCCGGGGAATGGGGCGGCCGGATGCCGCTGGCGGACCTCCTCGCCGACGCCATTCACTACGCTCGCGACGGCACCGCCGTCTGTGCCAGTCAGGCCCGACTGACGGTGGAGAAGCTGGGTGAACTGGCCGACGTGCCGGGCTTCGCCGACACCTTCCTCGTCGACGGCGCGGTACCGGGCGAGGGGGCGCGCCAGCGGTTCCCGGCACTTGCCGCGACGCTGCAGCGCCTCGCCGAGGCAGGCCTCGACGACTTCTATCGCGGCGATGTCGCCCGCGCGCTTGCCGCCGATCTGGAGGCCGCCGGCAGCCCGGTGCGGCTCGCCGACCTGGAGGCTTACCGGGCGCAGCGCGTGGCGCCGCTGTCGCTCGCCATCCGAGGCGTGCGCCTGTTCAACATGCCGCCGCCGACGCAAGGCCTCGCCTCGCTCGCCATCCTCGCCATCCTCGACCGGCTGGAGCGCCGCGACACATCGGGCGCGGGCTTCGTCCACGACACGGTGGAGGCCACCAAGCAGGCCTTCCTGGTGCGAAATGCAAAGGTGGTCGATCCGGCCTTCATGGACGTCGATCCTGCCAGTCTCCTTTCTGACGCGGCGATCGCCGGGATGGCGGCCGGCGTCGACCGCGAGACCGCCGCGCCGTGGCCGCAGCCGGCCGTGCCCGGCGACACCATCTGGATGGGCGCCGTGGACGGGGAGGGGCGCGCCGTTTCCTTCATCCAGAGCATCTACTGGGAGTTCGGTTCCGGCGTCGTCTCGCCCGCCACCGGGGTGCTCTGGCAGAACCGCGGCATGAGCTTCTCGCTCGATCCGGCGCACCGCAACGCGCTGGTGCCCGGCCGGCTGCCGTTCCACACGCTCAATCCCGCCCTGTCGCTGTTCGACGACGGCCGCGCCATGACCTACGGCACGATGGGCGGGGAGGGGCAGCCGCAGACCCAGGCCGCCATCTTCGCCCGCTATGCCTGGGGCGGGCTCGGCCTGCAGCAGGCGGTGACGGAGCCGCGCTGGCTCCTCGGCCGCACCTGGGGCGCGGAGAGCACCAACCTCAAGCTCGAAGACCGGTTCTCGCCGGACACCGTGGCGGTGCTCCGTGCAGCCGGCCATGACGTCGAACTGGTGGAGGCCTTCTCCGACACGATGGGGCATGCCGGCGCCATCGTCCGCCATCCCGACGGGCTGCTCGAAGGCGCCACCGACCCGCGCGCCGACGGCTGCGTCGCCGCGTTCTGACCAGGAGATCAGCCATGGACATCAACCTTCCCGACGTGAAGGCGGAGGTCGAGGCGGCCTTCGCGCGCTACGAGACCGCGCTCGTGACCAATGATGTCGGAGTGCTGGACGATCTGTTCTGGGTCAGCCCGCACACGATTCGCTACGGCGCCGGCGAGAATCTCTACGGCTACGACGAGATCATGGCCTTCCGGGCGGGGCGCAGCAGCAAGAACCTGGATCGCACGCTGCACCGGACGGTCATCACCACCTACGGCCGCGACATGGCGACGGCGATGACCCTGTTCGAACGCGCCGGCAGCCGCACCGGGCGTCAGAGCCAGACCTGGATGCGCACGCCGGATGGCTGGAAGGTGGTGGCGGCCCACGTGAGCGTCATGACCGGCTGATTCCGTCCTCGCCACCAACCGGCACGCGGCGAGGCGACGGCAGACGTGTCTGCTGTCGGAGGGGCGGCGCGCCGCGGTCGACGTTCGGCCGTCGGCGCGGCTGTGCGTGGGGAAATGGGAAAGACCCAAGGCGGATCCTGGTCGGGATCGACGCCGCGTGCTCTCGAGATGGTGGCTCCCCGGGCCGGATTCGAACCAGCGACCAATCGGTTAACAGCCGATTGCTCTACCACTGAGCTACCGGGGAACAAGGTCTCGATGTGAGCTTGGGTGCTGCCTATATCAATCCTTCTAGGCGTTGCCAAGCCTCCCGACGCGATCGGATGGGATCAAGCCTGTGGATGGCGTCTCCGAGACCCGAAATCGGACCGCATCCGGTGGAACGGCCGCCGGCCCCGGAGCATTTCACGCTGGTCGGGTGCGGCCGCCGGGCCGGCGACCCGTGCAGCCGGCATCGGCGCCTCAGCAGGTGGGAAGGAGCTCAGGGAGAATGGCAGAGGTGAGATTCGCGCGGTGGCGGATGCCGCTGCCGCGATCACGCGCGCTGCGGATGGCTCTCGGAGTGTCTCTGATCGGCGGAGGGCTGCTCGCATTCCTGCCTGTCCTGGGGCTGTGGATGTTGCCGCTGGGCCTTCTCGTCCTGTCCGTCGACAGTCCGATCGTGCGTCGGCTTCGCCGCCGGCTGGAAGTCCGGTGGGGGCGGACGTGGCCGCTTTCGCGCCTGCTTGGCCGCGCGGGTTCACCCGCGCCCGCGGATGGCTCCGCTGAAAGCCGCGAGGCGGGCGGCAGTCCGCAGCACTCTGCCCGCTGATTGCGTCGGCACCGGCTTTCCGTCATGGTCTTATGCGCGCTTCGGTGACCTGACGGGCTGATCCGTCGGGTCTTCGGGAATGCGGTACGCGGTTCGCCCCTGGCGAATCGCAAGGCCGCAGCTGCCCCCGCAACTGTAGGCGGCGAGCCCTCTCTCCTCGGCGGACGGTCCGCCGGCCACTGGGAAACCGGGAAGGCGGAGGACAGGGCTGCGACCCGCGAGCCAGGAGACCGGCCGGACGCGCACGACTTCATCCCGGGCCGTCGGGCGGACGGCTCATGGAGGCTTCGATGTTCGACCCGGCCGCGTCCGGTTTCCCCATTGCCAGTGCCTGCGGGCCCGATGAATGCCGCCGCTGCCCGCTCCGCGTGCCGGGTTGCCGGTCATGAGCGATCCCGTACCGTCCCGAACGGTCCTGGTGCTCGGTGGCGCACGCTCCGGCAAGAGCCGATTCGCCGAGGCGCTCGTCCTCAAGAGCGGCCGCACGCCGGTCTATCTCGCCACGTCCGGCACGCCGCGCGACGGCGAAATGGCCGAACGCGTCGCGCATCACCGTGCCCAGCGCGGCGACGAGTGGCGCACCGTTGAAGCCCCGCTGGACCTGATTCCCGTTCTGGCCGACGCTGCCCGTCCGGACACGGCGGTCCTGGTCGACTGCCTGACGCTGTGGCTGGCAAACCTGATGGAGGCCGGCCGGGATGCGGACGCCGAGGCGGCGGCGCTCGCCGCTTCCCTTGCTGCGCTTTCCGGCCCCGTCGTCTTCGTTTCAAACGAGGTCGGCCACGGCGTGGTGCCGGAGAACGCGCTTGCGCGCCGCTTTCGCGATCATCACGGCCGCCTGAACCAGACAATCGCCGCCGCTGCCGACAAAGCCATCCTGATGGTGGCCGGCCGGCCGCTCGTGCTTCCGAAGTCCCCCGATCCGGAGATCGTGCTTTGACGACGCTTCCCTCCCGCATTCCCGCGACCATCGTCACCGGCTTCCTCGGCGCGGGAAAGACCACCCTCATCCGCCGCCTTCTTGAGCGCGCCGACGGCAAGCGCATCGCCGTCATCGTCAACGAGTTCGGCGATCTCGGCTTCGACGGGTCGCTGATCGGCGAGTGCGTCGATCCCGACTGCGTCGCCGACGACGTGATCGAGCTGACCAACGGCTGCATCTGCTGCACCGTCGCCGACGACTTCCTGCCCACCATCGAGGCGCTGCTGGACCGGCCCAACCCGCCGGAGCACGTGGTCATCGAGACTTCGGGCCTGGCGCTGCCGCAGCCGCTGGTTTCCGCCTTCGCCTGGCCGACGGTGAAGACCCGCATCACCGTTGACGGTGTCGTCACGCTGGTCGACGCGCACGCCTTGTCCGAGGGGCGGCTTGCGGCCGACCTGGCGGCGGTGGAGGCGCGGCGCAAGGCCGATCCGGCGCTCGATCACGAAAGCCCGATCGAGGAGCTGTTCGAGGATCAGCTCACCTGCGCCGACGTCGTGGTGCTGACCAAGACGGATCTGGTCGACGGCGCGGCGCTCGATGGCGTGCGCGGTCAGGTTTCCGGCCGTATTCGCGCCGGCGTGCCGACGGTCGAGGGAAGAGCGGGCGAGGTGCCGGTCGATGCGCTCTTCGGCATCGTCGCCAACGCCGAGGACGACGTGGCCGCCCGCGCCGGCCACCACGGGGTCGACCACGACCACGAGCACGACGACTTCGATTCCTTCGTGCTGACGCCCGGCTCGTTTGCGAGCGTCGGCGCCGCGCGCCATCTCGTGACCCGCATCGTCGAGCGTGACGACGTGCTGCGGGTGAAGGGCCGGCTGGCGGTGGATGGCAAGCCGGCACCGCTGGTCGTCCAGGCGGTCGGGCCGCGCGTGGAGACCTGGTTCGGCCGTCCCGGTGATGCGGTCGGCGGCATCGTCGTCATCGGGATTCACGACATGGACCGGGCTGCCGTCGAGGCGCTCGTCGCGGAGCTTCCCGCCTCCGCCTGAGGGTCCGTTCCGCGCGCGTTCCCACCACGATCCAGAAGCGATACCGACCGCATGCACCTTCTCGCAGCCCGCTCCACCGGCATCGAGACCACGGAAGAGGCAGTCGATATCGACCTGTCGCCGGGGGAGATCGTTTTTCTCTCGGCGGCGGATTCCGAACTGTCCGCCTTCGCTGATGCGGCTGGGGCGCTGCCGGACGATTTCCCTACGCTGAGGCTCGCCAGCCTCGTCACCCTGGCGCACCCGATGTCGGTGGACGTGGCGCTGGAAAAGACGTTCCGGCACGCCCGCCTGATCGTCGTCCGGCTGCTGGGGGGCGCCGCCTACTGGCCGCACGGGGTGGACGCCCTGTCGACGCTCGCACGGCAGGGTGGACCCAAGCTTCTCATCGTGCCGGGCGAGGCGCGCTGGTCGGAGGCGCTTGCCGCCACCGGAACCGTTGCGGAGGAGGATGCCCGCACCTTCTGGCGCTACTGCGTCGACGGCGGCCGCGACAACCGCGTCAACGCGCTCGCCTTTGCCGCGCACCTGATCGGTCGGGCCGAGCGGCCGGCGGAGCCGAAGCCGATCCCGCTCGCAGGCTGCTACTGGCCGGGCGAGGGCGCCGTCGATCTCGAGTTCGTGCGCGCCCGCTGGGCCGATCCCGCTGCCCCCGTCGCGGCGCTGGTCTTCTACCGCTCGCATCTCCAGGACGGCGCGACCGCCCCCTCCGACGCCCTCGTCGAGGCGCTTGCCGCGCGCGGGCTCAACCCGCTGCCGATGTTCGCCTCCAGCCTGCGCGACGACGCGCCGGCCGAGGTGGTCGCCGCAACGCTCGGTGCCGCCGATCCGGCCGTGGTCCTGAGCTCGACGGTCTTCTCCGCCGGCGGCATCGGCGACGACTGGCGCGGCACCGCGCTGGACCGCACCGGCGCGCCGGTCCTGCAGGTGGTCCAGGCCGGTTCCTCACATGCCGGCTGGGTGGAGAGCGAGCGCGGTCTCGGCATCCGCGATCTGGCCATGAACGTCGTCACCACCGAGATCGACGGCCGCATCCTGACCCGCGCCATCTCCTTCAAGGAGGAGGCGCCTGTCGATGCGCGCACCGAATGGGCGCCGATCCTGCCGGTGCCAGTGCCCGACCGCGTGGCCTACGTTGCCGACCTTGCGGCGAACTGGGCGCGGCTACACCGCACGCCGGCGGCGGAGCGGAAGGTCGCCCTGGTGCTCGCCAACTACCCGACCCGGGACGGGCGGCTCGCCAATGGCGTCGGTCTCGATACCCCGGCGTCCACCGTGGCCATTCTCCACGCCATGACGGCGGCCGGCTACGCCGTCGAGGGCGCACCGGAGACGAGCGACGCGCTGATGGCGTGCCTGACGGCTGGTCCCACCAACGCGCCGGGCTCGATCATACGGGGCGGCGGCGTCACTCTATCGCTCGATCGATACCTTCGCTTCTTCGCGCAACTGCCTGAAGAGGCTAGTCAAAAGGTCGTCGAGAAATGGGGCGATCCCGCCGCTGATCCCTCGATCGAGGATGGCGCCTTCCGGCTGGCGGTTCACGAATTCGGTTCGGTCGCCGTCGCCGTCCAGCCGGCCCGCGGCTACGACCGCGATCCAAAGGCGACCTACCACGACCCGGATCTGCCGCCGACCCACGCCTATCTCGCCTTCCATGTCTGGCTGCGCGAGACGTTCGGGGCCGACGCCATCGTGCAGGTCGGCAAGCACGGAAACCTGGAATGGCTGCCTGGCAAGGCGCTGGCGCTCTCGGCCGGCTGCTTTCCGGAGGCAGCCCTCGGTCCCGTGCCGACGGTCTATCCCTTCATCGTCAACGATCCGGGCGAGGGCAGCCAGGCCAAGCGGCGGACATCGTCCGTCATCGTCGATCACCTGACGCCGGCGATGACCCGGGCGGAGAGCCACGGCGCTTCGGAGACGCTGGAGCACCTCCTCGACGAGTTCTCGCTTGCCGATGCGGTCGATCCGCGCCGTGCCGAGGTGCTGCGCAAGGACCTTGTGGACCTCGCCATCCGCCACGGCTTCGACCGCGACATCGGCGTCGACTTCGCCGCCGATCCCGATGGCGCGCTGATGGCGCTGGATGCGCACATCTGCGACCTGAAGGAACTGCAGATCCGGGACGGGCTGCACATCCTTGGCGCCTCGCCGGAGGGAAGACTGAGGACGGACACCCTTGCCGCCATCGCCCGCCTGCCGCGCGGCGAGGGGATCGGCACGGCATCGCTCTCGAGGGCGCTGGCCGCAGATCTCGGCCTGTCCGGCTTCGACCCGCTCGAGGCGGAATTGGCCGCGCCATGGTCGGGCCTCCGGCCTGCCGCCCTGGCAGCCGTTTCCGATGCGCACTGGCGGACGGCGGGCGACACGATCGAGCGCATTGAACTCCTGTCCGCGGCACTGATTGCCGGGGCGGTGGATCCGGATCCGGCCTGGGCGGAAACGCGGGCGGTGCTCGACGCCCTCTCGGCCCGCATTGCGCCTGCTCTCGACCGGTCCGGCGCGGCGGAAATCGCCGCGGTGCTGAGAGCTCTGGACGGTCGCTTCGTGGCACCGGGCCCTTCCGGCGCGCCGACGCGCGGGCGCACCGACGTGCTGCCGACCGGCCGCAATTTCTTCTCCGTCGACGTGCGCGCCGTGCCCACCGAGGCGGCCTGGCGGATCGGCTCGAAGGCCGCCGAGCGCGTGGTGGAGCGTTACGTGATGGAGGAGGGCGACTGGCCCCGCGCCATCGCCTTCACCTGCTGGGGCACCGCCAACATGCGCACCGGCGGCGACGACGTGGCCCAGGCCTTGGCGCTGGTCGGCGCGAAACCCACCTGGGACGCCGGCTCCGGCCGGGTGACCGGTTTCGAGATCCTGCCGCTGTCGGAGCTTCGCCGGCCCCGGGTCGACGTCACGCTGCGCGTCTCCGGCTTCTTCCGCGATGCCTTCCCCAACCAGATCGCGCTCTTCGATGCGGCCGTGCGCGCCATCGGCAAGCTCGATGAGCCGGCCGACCAGAACCCGATCGCCGTGCGGATGGAGGCTGACCGGGTCGCTCTGGCATCGGAAGGCCACGGCGAAGAGGAGGCCGAGCGCGAGGCGGGCTACCGCGTCTTCGGCTCCATGCCCGGCGCCTATGGAGCCGGTCTCCAGGCGCCCATCGACAGCGGCCAGTGGGAGGCGCGCGAAGAGCTTGCCGACGTGTTCCTGTCCTGGGGCGGTTACGCCTACGGGGCGGGCGTGGAGGGCGCCTCGGCGCGGGGGCGGTTCGAGACCCAGCTCGCCCGCACCGATGCCGTGCTCCAGGCCCAAGACAACCGCGAACACGACATCCTCGATTCCGACGACTACTACCAGTTCGAGGGAGGCATGGCGGCGGCGGTTGAGACGCTGGCGGGCGCCGCACCGGTCAGCCTGCACGTGGATACCAGCCGGCCGGAGCGGCCGATCGCGCGCACGCTCGGCGAGGAGATCGGGCGGGTGGTGCGGGGTCGTGCCGCGAACCCGAAATGGATCGCCGGCATGATGCGCCACGGCTACAAGGGCGCCTTCGAACTCGCCGCCACGGTGGACTATCTCTTCGCCTTCGCCGCCACCACCAACGCGGTGGGCGACCACCATTTCGACCAGCTCTACGACGCCTACCTCGAGGACGAGACGGTGCGCGCCTTCGTGGAGGAGAAAAACCCGCACGCGCTCGCCGAGATGGCGGCGCGGCTGAAGGAAGCCATTGATCGCGGCATGTGGAAGCCGCGGGCCAACAGCGCCTATGATCGGCTGGCCGGCTGGGCCGTGCCCGCCCGCGCAAGCGAAAAGGAGACCGTCACGTGAAGGAAGGCCTGAGCGAAGAGGAACTCGACGCGCGCCACGCCGACAAGATGCGCAAGAAGAAGGCCGCCCGCGACAAGATCATGGCCACCAAGACGATCGAGAAGGGGCTTCTCATCGTCAACACCGGCAAGGGCAAGGGGAAGTCCACCGCCGGATTCGGCATGATCTTCCGGGCGCTCGGCCACGGCTTCCCCGTCGCCGTCGTGCAGTTCGTGAAGGGGCGCATCGAGACCGGCGAACGCATGGCGCTGGAGCGCTTCGATGATCTCGTCACCGTCAAGCGCATGGGCGAGGGCTTTACCTGGGAGACCCAGGACCGCCAGCGCGACATTCAGGCGGCACGCGCCGCCTGGGACGCGGCGAAGGAGATGATCGCTTCCAGCGAGTACCGTGTCGTGCTGCTGGACGAGCTCAACATCGTCCTGCGCTACGACTATCTGCCCATCGAGGAGGTGGTGGACTTTCTCGTGAACGAGCGGCCCGAAGACGTCCACGTGGTCGTGACCGGCCGCAACGCCAAGGACGAGCTGATCGAGGCCGCCGATCTCGTCACCGAGATGACCATGATCAAGCACCCTTTCCGGGCCGGTGTTAAGCCCCAGGCCGGCGTGGAATTCTGATCTTGCCCGGGGCGAACGCCGAAACGCGAAACGGACGGGCCATGCCCGCCCGCCTCACATCGACCGGATGGTGGGTTGCCTACGGGCAGCGCACCGCGCGGCCATAGCGGTCACGGCAATTCTTCGGCGTCGTGGCCCCGCCGATGATGGCGCCCGTCGCGCCGCCGATGACGCCGCCGGCCAGGGCCGCACCGGCGCTGCCGCCCGCCGCCGCGCCGATAAGAGCGCCGCCGCCGGCACCCAGCGCGCCGCCGACCAGCGCCCGATCGGTGGTGGAATTGGAGTTGCAGGCGCCGAGCCCGAGGGCGAGCGCGGAAACGATAACGGCAGTTCTGATGGTGGCGATTTTCATGGCCCCGGTTTCCCCTTGCAGTTGCCCGGACCGGCAGCCACCGGTCGTGTCGGGTTCGTCAGACCCGGGCATTGACTGTGCTTTTCCGCTCCAGGGCAAGGGCTTTCGCTGGAATCTGATGGAACTGCGTGACGGTCGGGGCACAAAAAAACCGGCCGCCGAAGCTCGGCGACCGGTCTTTCGATCGTTGGATGGATCGAGTGGCTTACGGGCAGGCGACCGCCCGGCCATAGGCGTCGCGGCAGGCCTTCGGCGTCGTGGCCGCACCGGCCAGCGCGCCGGCACCGGCACCGATGGCGCCGCCAGCAAGCGCGGCCCCGGTGCTGCCGCCGGCAGCCGCGCCGACGAGGGCGCCCGTGCCCGCGCCGATTGCGCCGCCCGCCAGTGCACGATCGCGCGACGAGTAGGAGTTGCAGCCGGCGAGGCTAACGGCCAGCACGGCGATGATCATAAGGGCTTTCACGCGTCCCTCCTTTGGAAGCTTGAACCGGTTTCGTTGGCGTGCGCACCACGCTCTGCGACAGCGCATTCCACGAGCCGGAAGAATTCGCCGGCGCACCAAAAGTTCCTTTCTCCGGTTCGGCAGGTGCGCAAACGGCCCCCGGCGAACGGGTTGAGACGGCGGAGTTTTCAGGCGTGACCGGGACGGGCGGGGAGAGAACGGAAATGGCGCAGTCACCTGCAATCATGGTGCAGGGCACCGGGTCGAACGTCGGCAAGTCGCTGGTCGTTGCCGGCCTCTGCCGCCTGTTTGCAAACCGCGGCCTCGCGGTCCGTCCTTTCAAGCCGCAGAACATGTCGAACAATGCCGCCGCCACGCTCGACGGGGGCGAGATCGGGCGGGCCCAGGCGCTGCAGGCGCGCGCCGCTCGGGTGGAGACGTCCGTTCATTTCAACCCGGTGCTCCTGAAGCCGGAGACCGACATAGGCGCCCAGGTGATCGTTCAGGGCCGGCGCTTCGCGACGTCGAAGGCCCGGGCCTACCAGTCACTGCGCTCGAGCCTTCTGCCGATGGTGCTGGAGAGCTTCGAACGCGTTTCCGGGGCGGCCGACCTTGTGGTCGTGGAAGGCGCCGGCAGCCCGGCGGAGACCAATTTGCGCGCCGGCGACATCGCCAACATGGGCTTTGCCGAAGCCGCGGACGTGCCTGTCGTGCTCGTCGCCGATATCGACCGCGGCGGGGTCATCGCCAACCTCGTCGGGACCCATGTCGTGCTGCCGCCACGCGAGCGGGAGCGGATAAAGGGATTCATTATCAATCGCTTCCGAGGCGATGTTTCGTTGTTCGACGAAGGCATGGCCGAGATCGCCCGGCGCACCGGCTGGGCACCGCTCGGCGTGATTCCCTGGTTTGGCCGCGCCGGTGCGCTGCCTGCCGAGGACGCCCTCGATCTCGACCGCGCTGCAGCGCGGACCGGCTCGCTGAAAATCGTCGTGCCGCGGCTGCCGCGCATCGCCAATTTCGACGATCTCGATCCGCTGGCGGAAGAGCCGGACGTCTCGGTTCGCCTTCTGGAGTCCGGAGAGGCGGTGCCTGGCGACACGGACGTGGTGATCCTCACCGGCTCGAAATCGACCATCGCCGACCTCGCCGCCCTCAGGGCAGCCGGTTGGGACGTCGATATCGCCGCCCACGTCCGCCGTGGCGGGCGGGTGGTCGGGCTGTGCGGGGGCTACCAGATGCTCGGCCGCACCATCGCCGATCCCGAGGGCATCGAGGGCACGGCCGGTCGTGTCGAGGGGCTGGGCCTGCTCGATATCGAGACGGTGCTGGAAGGCGACAAGACCACGCGGGTGGTGCGGGGCGCGCATGCGGAAAGCGGAGCGGCGGTCGCCGGCTACGAAATTCACATGGGCCGGACCACCGGCACCGACTGCGCACGCCCCTTCCTCCGCATCGAAGGGGCGCCCGAAGGTGCGGTCTCGGCCGATGGGCGGGTCGCCGGCACCTACGTGCACGGGCTCTTCACCGACGATGCCTTCCGTGCAGCCTTCCTGCGGGCGCATGGCACACAGAGCGACCTGTCCTACGACGCGACCGTCGATGCCGTTCTGGACGGGCTCGCGGTGCACATCGAGCGGGCTATCGATGCAGATGCGCTCCTGGCCATTGCCAGGGGAGGTCAGACGAGCACGGCGAGCGCTCCGTAGAGCGTAGCCTGCAGGACGCAGACTGTCACGAATAGCCGCAGCGCCCTTTCGATGTCCCGGGCATCGGCATGGCGGCGGCCCTCCGGGTTCAGGAACGGATCGTCGACGGTGCCGCTGGCATAGGCGCGGGGTCCTGCCAGCGCGATCCCGAGCGCACCGGCGGTCGCGGCCTCCGGCCAGCCGGCGTTTGGCGAGCGGTGGAGGCGGGCATCCCGGCCCATGGTCGCGAGGGCCGTGCCGATCCGCCCCCCGGCGACCGGGGCGGCCAGCGCGAACAGGAGACCGCACAGCCGGGCCGGTACCAGGTTGACCAGGTCGTCCAGCCGGGCCGCGGCCCAGCCAAACGCTTCGTGCCGGGGCGAGCGGTGTCCGATCATGGAATCAGCGGTGTTGATCGCCTTGTAGGCAACGAGACCCGGCAGGCCGAACAGCGCGAACCAGAAAGCCGGGGCCACCACGCCGTCGGAGGCGTTTTCGGCCGTCGATTCGATGGCTGCGCGGGCGATGCCGGAGCCGTCGAGCCGGGCCGGGTCGCGTCCGACGATCAGGGACACCGCCTTCCGCGCTTGGTGTATGTCGCCGGCCGCCAAAGCCTGGCCGATGGGAGCGACGTGCTCATAGAGGCTGCGCTGGGCGATCAGGACGGAAGCCACGGCAGCGGTCAGCACCCAGCCGAACGGCAGGGCCATCAGGAGCGCCTCGACGAGCCAGCCCGCCATGAAGGTGGCTGCGACGAGGATCGTGACCGTGGCAAGCCCGAGAAGCCGTCGGGCCGTGTCCGGCAGGCCCTCACGGTTGAGACCGTGGTCGAGCACATCGATCAGCCGGCCGATAACGACGACAGGGTGCGGGGCGCGACGCCAAAGCCGGTCCGGTTCCCCGACGAGAGCGTCGAAGGCGAGCGCCACGACGAGGATCACAAGGGTTATTTGATCGAGGAACATGGCGTGTCGGCTGTCCGCTTGGCCGCTTGCTGCAAGCGTTCCTTGTCCGGCGGCATGGGCGCCGGTGCAAGAGGGGCGGGCGTGATCCTGGGCCCTGAAACGACGAAGCCCCGGCCGGGGCCGGGGCTTCGCGCAATCCGCTGGAGAGGGGCGGGCCCTCTCCGGTGCGATCGATCAGACCGAGTAGTAGAGGTCGAACTCGACCGGGTGCGGCGTGTGCTCGTACCGGATGACCTCTTCCATCTTCAACTCGATGTAGGCGTCGATCTGGTCGTCGTCCATGACGCCGCCGGCCTTCAGGAAGTCGCGGTCGGCATCGAGAGACTCCAGCGCCTCGCGCAGGCTCGCGCAGACGGTCGGGATTTCCTTCAGCTCCTCCGGCGGCAGGTCGTAGAGGTTCTTGTCCATCGGGTCGCCCGGATGGATCTTGTTCTTGATGCCGTCCAGGCCGGCCATCAGCATCGCCGCGTAGGCGAGGTACGGGTTGGCCGTCGGATCCGGGAAGCGGACCTCGATGCGCTTCGACTTCGGAGAGGTGCCGAACGGAATGCGGCAGGACGCCGAGCGGTTGCGCGCGGAGTAGGCCAGCAGCACCGGCGCCTCATAGCCCGGGACCAGACGCTTGTAGGAGTTGGTCGACGGGTTGGTGAAGGCGTTGAGGGCCTTGGCGTGCTTCAGGATGCCGCCGATGTAGAACAGGCACTCTTCCGAGAGGTCGGCATAGAGATTGCCGGCGAAGACCGGCTTGCCGTCCTTCCAGATCGACTGATGGCAGTGCATGCCCGTGCCGTTGTCGCCGAACACCGGCTTCGGCATGAAGGTCGCCGACTTGCCGTAGGCGTTGGCGACCTGATGCACCACGTACTTGTAGATCTGCATGTGGTCGGCAACGAGGGTCATCGGTGCGAATTTCAGGCCGAGCTCGTGCTGCGCCGCGGCCACCTCGTGGTGGTGCTTCTCGACGGACACGCCCATCTCGGCCATGACCGACAGCATCTCCGAGCGCATGTCCTGCGCGGAGTCGATCGGCGGCACTGGGAAGTAGCCGCCCTTGGTGCGCGGACGGTGGCCCAGGTTTCCGGTCTCGTACTCGGTGCCCATGTTGGAGGGCAGCTCGATGGAATCGATCTGGAAGCCGGTGTCGTAGGGATCGGTGGCGAACCGGACGTCGTCGAACACGAAGAACTCGGCTTCCGGGCCGAAGAACACGCTGTCGCCGATGCCGAGCGTCTTCACGTAAGCCTCGGCCTTCTTGGCCGTGGTGCGCGGATCGCGGTTGTAGGCCTCGCCGGTGGTCGGCTCGAGAATGTCGCAGACGATGGCCATCGTGGTCTGCGCGAAGAACGGATCGACGTGGGCCGTCTCCGGATCGGGCATCAGGACCATGTCGGACTCGTTGATCGCCTTCCAGCCCGCGATCGACGAGCCGTCAAACATCACGCCGTCGGCGAACATGTCTTCGTCGACCATCGACACATCCATCGTGACGTGCTGCAGCTTGCCGCGCGGATCAGAAAAGCGCAGGTCAAGGAACTTGACGTCTTTGTCCTTGATCGTCTGCAGAACGTCTTGGGCTGTGCTCATGAAAACCATCCTTAGATTTTTGGGATTTCAACCCGGATAAACGAAATTGGGAGGTCAGGCGGCCGAGCGGGCTCGGCTTCCTCAGATCGCGTCGATACCGGTTTCACCGGTCCGGATGCGGATCGCATCCTCGACGTTGGAGACGAAGATCTTGCCGTCGCCGATCCGGCCGGTCTGGGCCGCGTTTCGAATGGCGTCGACAGCCTTGTCGACCAGCTCGTCGGCCAGCACGATCTCGACCTTCACCTTGGGAAGAAAGTCGACCACGTACTCGGCTCCCCGATAAAGCTCGGTGTGGCCTTTCTGGCGTCCGAAACCCTTGGCTTCGGTCACCGTGATACCCTGAAGGCCGACCTCCTGGAGCGCCTCCTTCACCTCATCGAGCTTGAAGGGCTTGATGATCGCCTCAATCTTCTTCATCGCCTCCCTTTCCGCGGCTCCAAATCAAACCGGCCTCTGCCGATCCACGGTCGCTATAGCACGGGGCGTGCCATGTGGATCGTCAGCGTGGGTTCAACCGGGCTCCGCTGGGGTAAAAACATGCAGGATCCGCGCAAAACCGGGAACGTCCGAGAGCCGGGCGTCCGAAGCGATTGGCGGTTCGCCATTTTGTTCGCATGCCGTGCAATCCTCGTCCATAGCACCTCGCGCAGAAGCCTTGAGGATGGCTAAGGAGTAATCATCTTGCACGCAAAATGTGCAAAATTCCGTTCCGTCGGCGCGTATAAACGGCAGACATCGACGGAGGGCGCCGCATGATCGAGCTTCTGACACCGGACGAAATGGGCAGGGCCGATGCCGCGACGATTGCGTCCGGCACGCCGGGATTCGTTCTCATGGACCGGGCCGGCCGCGCCGTCGCAGACGCGGTCATGGCTCGCCACAAGCGGGGCGCGGATGTGCTGGTGATCGCCGGGCCCGGCAACAACGGCGGTGACGGGTTCGTGGCCGCCTCCGTCCTGGCGCGCGCTGGTTACCGGGTGCGGGTGATGCTTCTGGGCGAGGCGGACCGGTTGACGGGCGATGCGGCCACGGCTGCCGCTTCGTGGGGCGGCAGGATCGAACCCGCCGACCCGTTTATCGTCGCCGGCGACGTCATCGTCGATGCGCTGTTCGGAGCAGGGCTTGCCCGCGCCATCGAGGGACGGGCGGCGGAGCTCGTGGAGGCCATCACCGATTCTGGTGCCGATGTCATCGCGGTTGATCTTCCGAGCGGCGTCTCGGGACGCACCGGCCAGGTGCTTGGCACGGCCGTCGAGGCCGATGCGACCGTCACCTTCTTCCGGCTGAAGCCCGGCCACCTGCTTTTGCCGGGGCGCCTGCACTGCGGCGCCGTGGGTGTCGCCGATATCGGCATTCCGGCCGACACGCTTCGCGGAATCGCTCCGGCCGCTTTCCGCAACGCCCCCGCGCTCTGGACCGATCACTGGCGTGCCCCGGCCGTGGAGGACCACAAATACGCCCGCGGCCATGCCATCGTGGTGTCCGGGCCGATGGCGCAGACCGGCGCGGCGCGGCTCGCAGCCGGGGCCGCGCTCCGCGCCGGGGCGGGGCTGGTCACGGTCGCCTCGCCCGGCAATGCCCTCGCGGTCAATGCCGCCCACCTCACGGCGGTCATGGTGCGCAAGGTCGATGGAGCGGACGGGCTCTCGGACTTTCTCGCCGACGCGCGTCTCAACGCCGTTCTCATCGGACCCGGAGCCGGCGTCGGCGCCGAGACCGCCCGGTCGGTCGAGGCGATTCTCGACGGGGAGCGCGCCGCCGTTCTCGATGCCGACGCCTTGACCAGCTTCGAGGGAGAAGCGGACGCGCTGTTCCGTGTCATCCGCGCCCGACCGAACCGGCCAGTGGTGCTGACGCCGCACGAGGGCGAATTTGCAAGGCTGTTCTCCGATCTGGCGGTCGACGCCGCCGATGCGAGCCCCGACACGGCCTCGAAAGTCGATCGGGCGCGCCAGGCGGCGCAACGCAGCGGCGCCGTGGTGCTCCTGAAGGGGCCAGACACGGTCGTCGCCGCTCCCGACGGCCGCGCGGCCATTTCCGACAACGCACCGGCCTGGCTCGCCACTGCCGGCTCGGGTGACGTTCTTGCGGGTATCGTCACGGCGCTCCTGGCGCAGCGCATTCCGCCGTTCGAGGCGGCCGCAATGGCCGACTGGATGCACGGCGAGGCGGGCACCGCGGCCGGCCCGGGACTGATCTCGGAAGATCTCGCCCCGGCGCTGAAGGCCGTCATCGCGCGGCTGGTGGAGGCCGTCAGCTAGGGGGGAGCTCGGCGTTCGCCACGCCCCTGGGAATGCCGTCAGCAGGCTTTCAGATTTCCGCCGGGCTTCATGCGGTAGACGGCATAGGTGTCCATCGCGGCGAGCACCCCCGCCCAGTCCAGGAGATCCTCCTTCTGAAGGCGCGTCACAAGCCGGTTCATGGCCCGGCTGTCGACCACGAAATATTGCGGCCGGCCGGCGGCGGAGACGCCGTTGACCATGGCGTTCTGCTCGCAGTCCAGCCCGAACGGGATCTTGGCAGCATACTTGCCGCGGTAGTGATAGAGCGAGCTGCCGACCCGGTCCGCCCAGACGATGGCGCCGGGGGCGAGGATCTCGGCCGGTGGCATGATGGAGTAGGGCCGATAGGGGAGGTGCGCCACCTGCAGGGCCGCCATAATCAGCACTACCGCCGCGACGCTTCCGGTACGCAAGAACGTGAAGGCCCGGCCGCCGTTGATTTCCACCAGCACGAACGCGCACAGGGCGAGGCAGAAGAAAGCGCTGGGCACAAGGTAGTATGAGGCGGTCACCTCGTGGGTGACGAAAAAACCGATGGAGACGAGGAATGGGAGGCCGCCGCCGATGGTCGCGGCCGCCATCCTGCGGCGGGCCTCGCCCTTCAGGTCGCCGAGGGAGAGCCAGGCGGCCATGACCAGGGCGGCCAGGGCAACGATGGTGAGGGGCCACGCCGGCGTTTCGGCGAAATAGTAGAGCAAGTGACCGGCGATCAAGGCGGGGTCGAGGCTCGCTCCGGCCGAATCAGCCGCCCCGTAAGTGGTGTCGAACAGGCCCCCTGCGTTGATGCGATTGGCGGCCAGGAGCGGTATCAACCCGATCGCAAAGGTGACCAGTCCCGACAGGGTGAAGGCGAGGAAACCGCTCAACCGGCCGCGCTGCCAGGGGGCGACCTGTACGACGATGAACGCGGCCAGTCCGGCCAGGAGGAACAGGTTGGGGATTCGGACGGCGACGAGCAGCGCGGACAGCAGCCCAAGCAGGGCGCCGGCCCACCATCTTGGCGGGCGGCCGATCGGCAGACCGGCGAGAACCAGAACGACCGCAACCGCCGTGAGCCCGAGCGTCGCCGGCGCGGAATAGCTGACCATCAGCGCGGAATGGTTGATGACCAGCGCCGAGACGAAAAGGCTGCCGACAACGCTGGCGGTGAGGGCGAGGGAAGGAGCGGCAGCGGCCGCATAGAGCCCGAAACACAGGACGAGCAACGAGAAGGCGGCCACGTAGAGCAGGTCCACCTGCCTGTCTGCCGGCAGTAGCGACAGGAGAAAGCCGGTGCCGGGCGGGTACTGCAATATCACCCGTTCGCTTTTCGGCTCGTAGTGATGGCAGTGCGGGGCCGTCATCTCCGCGTAGCTGCGCGGCGAGACCCCCACGGACGGCGCGAGCGCCAGAAGAAAGGCGCCTTCCTCGTCCACTATCTGTGTGTCGAGGCCGTCGATGTAGCCCTTTTCCCGGAACAGCTCCGCCTGGCGCTGATACCCGAACGGATCGCAGCCAAAGGCGTAGTCCGTCACGGCAGGCTCCTGGAAGCCACGATAGACCAGGGCCAAGCAGACAAGGACGGCCGCAAGACTGATTTTGGTGAGGGTCGAGCGCGACATGGGTCATCCGGAAGTGCGCTGCGGGCAAGCGGAGTGCGTTCCCCCACTACGCCTGTCGGCGGTGGGCGAGGGAGCCTCCTTGAAGCGCAGCGTGTGTCGCCGAGACAACCCCCATCATCAACTGGGCTAGCAAAAGCTGTCGGGAACGTGATCGCAGGCGCTCTTGCGGGCATGTTTCAGTGGCCCGGGAATTGCCGTCCACAACAAAGCCTGTCGCCAATCGTGGAAATCTGTGCCAGAAGCGGGGCAAACCGGCATCGGTTGAGCCCCGTAGCGCGGCTCGCGGGCGTGGTGGAATTGGTAGACACGCCAGGTTTAGGTCCTGGTGGCGTAAGCCGTGGGGGTTCAAATCCCTCCGCCCGCACCAGTGAGCGTTCGGTGGCGCCCTTGCAAACGGGCCGGGGCATCTCTTATTTCACCCGCTGAGGATCGCAGCGTGCCGGCCGCGGTCGGAAGCCGTTCACCTCGAAGATTCCACGACTGGAAGCGAAGAAGAATAGCATGCAGGTCACCGAAACGCTGTCTGACGGATTGAAACGCGAGCTCGAAGTCGTCGTCCCCGCCACCACGCTGGACGAGCGCCTCGACGCCTATCTGGCAGACATGAAGGACAACGTGCGGCTCAACGGCTTCCGGCCGGGCAAGGTGCCCCTTGCGCATCTGAAGAAGATGTATGGCAAGCGCGCCATGAGCGAGATCGTTGGTGACGTGCTCAACGAATCCGTCCAGCAGGCCCTTTCCGATCGCGAGGAGCGCCCCGCCACCCAGCCGGAGATCGATCTGGCCGGCGAAGTCACGATGGAGCAGGTGGTCGAGGGCAACTCTGACCTCGCCTTCAAGGTGGCCTACGAGATCCTTCCGGAAATCGAGGTTGGCGGCTTCGACAAGATCAAGATCGAGAAGCCGGTTGCCGAGGTGACCGACGAGGAAGTCGACGAAGAGGTCCGCAAGCTTGCCGAGCGCAGCCGCGCCTTCGATACGAAGGATGGCGCTGCGGAAGACGGCGACCGGGTGAAACTCTCCTTCGTCGGCAAGATCGACGGCGAGCCCTTCGAGGGCGGTACCGCCGAGGATGTCGACGTGATCATCGGCGAGGGCCAGTTCATTCCGGGCTTCGAGGAGCAGCTCGTCGGCGTGAAGGCCGGCGATGAGAAAGAGATCTCGCTTTCCTTCCCGGACGATTATCCGCATGAGCCGCTGGCCGGTAAGGCCGCGACCTTCGACACCAACATCGTCGAAGTCGCGGGCCCGGCCGAGGTGACCGTGGACGATGCCTTCGCCGAGCGCGTCGGCCTGGAGTCGCTTGAAAAGCTGCGCGAGGCCGTGCGCAACCAGATGGAAACCGCCTTCGCCGGCGCCAGCCGTGAGCGGGCCAAGCGCGCCCTGCTTGACGCTCTGGACGAGGACTACAAGTTCGACGTTCCTCAGAAGCTGGTCACGGGCGAGTTCGAGGCCATCTGGCAGCAGGAAAGCCGCGAGCGCGAGCAGTCCGGTCGCTCCTTCGAGGACGACGACACGACCGAGGAGGCCGTGCGCGAAGATTACCAGAAGATCGCCGAGCGTCGCGTGCGCCTGGGGCTTCTGCTCTCCAAGGTCGGCGAAAGCGCCGAGGTCGAGGTGACCGAAGAGGAGGTCCAGCGGGCCCTGATCCAGCGTGTCCGCCAGTTCCCCGGCCAGGAGCAGCAGGCCTACGAGTACTTCTCCAAGACGCCGGAAGCCCTGGCGAGCGTGCGGGCGCCGATCTACGAAGACAAGGTCGTGGACTACCTCCTGGAGCTCGTCACGGTGACCGAGAAGACGGTGCCGCGCGAGGAACTGATGGCTGATCCGGACGGTCATGATCACGACCATGACCACGATCACGATCACGACCACGCGCACTAGGCGCTTCTGAGCGCCGCCCGACCGGTCGATCGAACCAGCGGAAAGGGCGGCCCGTCCCGATGGGCGGCCCTCTCCGGAGAACCAAGTGAGCGGCGGGCGATGGCGCACAGGCGCTTTTCCGCCGCCACCGACGTCAAGCGCCGGGCCCCGGCGCCTCCCTCGAAGCGGGACTGAGAATGAAAGATCCGGTTGACTTCTACATGAGCTCGCTCGTGCCTATGGTGGTCGAGCAGACCAACCGGGGCGAGCGCGCCTACGACATCTTTTCGCGTCTCCTGAAGGAGCGCATCATCTTCATCACGGGTCCGATCGAGGACGGCGTGGCGTCGATCGCCTGTGCGCAGCTTCTGTTCCTTGAGTCGGAAAACCCGAACAAGGAAATCTCGCTGTACATCAACTCGCCCGGCGGCATCGTCACCTCCGGCCTGGCGATCTATGACACGATGCAGTTCATCCGTCCGAAGATCTCCACGCTGTGCATCGGTCAGTCGGCATCCATGGGCTCGCTGCTTCTGGCGGCCGGCGACAAGGACCTGCGATTCTCGCTGCCGAATGCCCGTATCATGGTGCATCAGCCTTCCGGCGGCTTTCGCGGCACGGCGAGCGATATCGAGCTTCACGCTCAGGAAATCCTGAAACTGAAGCGCCGGCTCAATGAGATCTACGTGAAGCACACCGGCCGGGCCCTCGATCAGATCGAGGAGGCGCTGGAGCGCGACAACTTCATGACCCCGGAGATGGCGAAGGAATTCGGCCTTCTGGATCAGGTCATTAGCAGCCGCGCTGCCATCGAGGAATAAGGGCGGCGCGCGCTCGATAGGGCGCGCGTCCTCCCGCCTGTCCGATGGACAGGCTGGCGCCAGCCGCCCGTCTTAAGGGTTTGGAAGGCTGGGGCGGGTTGATTTGGCGACAGGCACCGTGATTGCATGATCAATCGCGGTTCGGCGCGAATCTGAAGTTGAACTTCGGCCTGCGATGCTGTGCGATGGCAGCGGGGGGTGAAGCGCCGCCGGCAGGATGCGGCGGTTGGCGGACACAAGAGGTTACTGGATGAGCAAGGTCAGCGGCGGTAGCGACAGCAAGAACACCCTCTACTGCTCTTTCTGCGGCAAGAGCCAGCATGAGGTTCGCAAGCTGATCGCGGGACCGACTGTGTTCATCTGCGACGAGTGCGTCGAGCTGTGCATGGACATCATCCGCGAGGAGAACAAGTCCTCGCTGGTGAAGTCGCGCGACGGGATCCCGACTCCCTCGGAGATCCAGAAGGTGCTCGACGATTATGTGATTGGCCAGCCGAGCGCCAAGAAGGTGCTGTCGGTCGCGGTGCACAATCACTACAAGCGGCTGAATCACGCCTCGAAGAACAACGACGTCGAGCTGTCGAAGTCGAACATCCTGCTGATCGGCCCGACCGGTTGCGGCAAGACGCTGCTCGCGCAGACGCTCGCCCGTATCCTCGACGTGCCGTTCACGATGGCCGACGCCACGACGCTGACGGAAGCCGGTTATGTCGGCGAGGATGTCGAGAACATCATCCTGAAGCTGCTGCAGGCCGCCGACTACAATGTCGAGCGTGCCCAGCGCGGCATCGTCTACATCGACGAAGTCGACAAGATCAGCCGCAAGTCGGACAACCCCTCCATCACCCGCGACGTGTCGGGCGAGGGCGTCCAGCAGGCGCTTCTGAAGATCATGGAAGGCACGGTCGCCAGCGTTCCGCCGCAGGGCGGCCGCAAGCACCCGCAGCAGGAATTCCTGCAGGTGGACACGACCAACATCCTGTTCATCTGCGGCGGTGCCTTCGCCGGTTTGGAGAAGATCATCTCCGATCGCGGCCGCACCACCTCAATCGGCTTCGCAGCGCAGGTGATGGCGCCGGAGGATCGCAAGACCGGCGAGCTGTTCCACTCCGTCGAGCCGGAAGACCTGCTCAAGTTCGGCCTGATCCCCGAGTTCGTCGGCCGTTTGCCGGTGATCGCGACGCTGGAGGATCTCGACGAGCCCGCGCTGGTTCAGATCCTGGCCGAACCGAAGAATGCGCTGTCCAAGCAGTATGGTCGCCTGTTCGAGATGGAGGGCGTCGAGCTGACCTTCCATGAGGATGCGCTCGCCGCCATCGCGCGGCGCGCCATCGAACGCAAGACCGGCGCCCGCGGCCTGCGCTCCATCATGGAAGAGATCCTTCTCGACACCATGTACGAGCTGCCGGGCCTGGAAGGCGTGCGCGAGGTCGTGATCTCGCAGGAGGTCGTGGAGGGCAAGGCCCGTCCGCTCTACATCTACGCGGACCGGGCCGAGACTTCGCTGACCTCCGCCTGAGGCTGACATCGCAGGACTTCCATGCGGGCCCGACCTCCCAGGAGGCGGGCCCGTTTTGTTTCGGGCGCCGATGGAGCGGTCGCCGCGGCGCGGCCTCGGCAGCTCCGCGCCTTGAAACAGGCAGTCCGTGGTTCCACTTATTGGGAAACCCCTGCGGTGGCCGGGGCAAGGCGCACGCCAGCCTGGGTGCGTATCTTGCGGGCAGGCAGTGGGGCGCTCCGTCCACAAGGAGCGGTCCCTGCCGAGAAAAGCCGCAGCACCGTGGCCCGACTCGTGCATTATCCGGCTGTGAGGCATGGCGAGTTCGGCTTCGGGATCGATCTGACGGTGGACAGTCCCGTCCTCCGGTTCGATCACCGCACAGAGTCAGAGTGCCGGTTCGGCGGAAACACGCTGCCCCGTTTCCGTGCGAGGCCCTCTCTTGAAAGGACGGATGCATGAGCAGCATTGAGGAACAGGGAACCCGGCAGGGATCCGAGGACGCGGTCTATCCGGTCCTGCCGCTGCGCGACATCGTCGTGTTCCCCCACATGATCGTGCCGCTCTTCGTGGGCCGGGAGAAATCCATCCGGGCCCTGGAAGAGGTGATGCGCGAGGACAGCCAGATCCTGCTCGCGACCCAGAAGGAAGCCGGTGACGACGATCCGGCTCCGGAGTCGATCTTCGACGTGGGCACGTTGGCGACGGTGCTGCAGCTCCTGAAGCTCCCCGATGGCACCGTGAAGGTGCTGGTCGAGGGCTCGGCGCGCGCCAATCTCGTGCGCTTCACCGACCGCGAGGGCTTCTTCGAGGCCGAGGCGGAGGTGATCGAGGAACTGATCCCCGACGAGGTCGAGGCGCAGGCGCTCGCCCGTTCGGTGGTCAGCGAGTTCGAGAACTACGTCAAGCTGAACAAGAAGGTGTCGCCCGAGGTGATCGGGGCGGTGTCCCAGATCGAGGACTACGCCAAGCTCGCCGACACGGTCGCCTCGCATCTCGCGGTGAAGATCCCCGAGAAGCAGGAGATCCTGGGCATCGCCTCGGTGAGTGAGCGCCTTGAGAAGGTGCTCGGCCTGATGGAGAGCGAGATCTCGGTTCTCCAGGTCGAGAAGCGCATCCGCTCGCGCGTCAAGCGCCAGATGGAGAAGACCCAGCGCGAGTATTATCTGAACGAGCAGATGCGCGCGATCCAGAAGGAGCTGGGTGACAGCGAGGACGGCAAGGACGAGCTGGCCGAGCTGGAAGAGCGGATCAAGAAGACCAAGCTCTCCAAGGAAGCCAGCGAAAAGGCCAATGCCGAGCTGAAGAAGCTCAAGCAGATGAGCCCGATGTCGGCCGAAGCCACCGTCATCCGCAACTATCTGGACTGGATCCTGGGCCTGCCGTGGAAGCAGCGCTCGCGCGTGAAGCACGACCTGCGCAATGCGGAGAACGTGCTCGAGACCGATCACTACGGTCTGGAGAAGGTCAAGGAGCGGATCATCGAGTATCTCGCGGTGCAGAGCCGCGCGAACAAGCTCAAGGGTCCGATCCTGTGCCTCGTCGGCCCGCCCGGCGTCGGCAAGACCTCGCTTGGCAAGTCCATCGCCAAGGCGACGGGCCGCGAGTTCGTGCGCATGTCGCTGGGCGGCGTCCGGGACGAGTCAGAGATCCGTGGTCACCGGCGCACCTACATCGGCTCGATGCCCGGCAAGGTCATCCAGTCGATGAAGAAGGCGAAGAAGTCCAACCCGCTCTTCCTGCTCGACGAGATCGACAAGATGGGCATGGACTTCCGCGGCGACCCGTCGTCGGCCCTGCTTGAGGTGCTGGATCCGGAGCAGAACTCGTCGTTCATGGATCACTATCTGGAGGTCGAATACGACCTGTCGGACGTGATGTTCATCACCACGGCGAATACGCTCAACATCCCGGGCCCGCTGATGGACCGGATGGAGATCATCCGGATCGCCGGCTACACCGAAGACGAGAAGGTCGAGATCGCCAAGCGGCACCTGATGCCCAAGGCCATCCGGGACCACGGCCTGAAGGACGGTGAGTTCTACGTCGAGGACGATGCGCTGCGCACGGTGATCCGCCGCTACACGCGGGAAGCCGGCGTCCGCAATCTCGAGCGCGAGCTGGCCACGCTGGCCCGCAAGGTGGTCAAGGAGCTGGTGCTCGCTAACGGCGAGAAGACCAGCGTCACGATCAACGACGAGATCCTCGAGGACTATCTCGGCGTGCCGCGCTTCCGCTACGGCGAGGCCGAGCTGGAGGATGCCGTTGGTGTCACCACCGGGCTGGCCTGGACCGAGGTCGGTGGCGAGCTCCTGACCATCGAAGGCGTGATGATGCCCGGCAAGGGCAAGATGACCGTCACCGGCAACCTGCGGGACGTGATGAAGGAATCGATCTCCGCGGCGGCGTCCTACGTGCGCTCGCGGGCCGTCGATTTCGGCATCGAACCGCCGATGTTCGACAAGCGCGACATCCACGTCCACGTTCCGGAGGGGGCGACCCCGAAGGACGGTCCCTCGGCGGGTATCGCCATGGCGACCGCGGTCGTTTCCGTCATGACCGGCATTGCGGTGCGCCGCGACGTCGCCATGACCGGCGAGATCACGCTGCGCGGCCGGGTCTTGCCCATCGGCGGGTTGAAGGAGAAGCTCCTGGCGGCGCTCCGCGGCGGCATCAAGACGGTGCTGATCCCGGAGGAGAACGCCAAGGATCTGGCCGACATCCCGGATACGGTGAAGAACCGGCTGGAAATCGTTCCGGTCTCGCGCATGGACGAGGTGCTTGCCCGCGCCCTGGTGCGCAAGCCCGAGCCGATCGAGTGGGACGAGAAGGCCCACGCGAACGATCCGGTGGCCGTGGCCGAGGATGACAGCGCCACCATGCGGGCCCACTAGTCCGCTGAGGCGCGGCCGGACGGGAGAAGCTTGCCGTCCGGACGGCGGTGAATCGGAACGGAGTACCCAAAAGGCGCCGTTATCGATTCTCGACACCGGCCTCTTGCAGCCATCAATCGAGCCCGCGGATTTTCCGCGGGCTCTTTTTTGCCTCAAGGGCCCTCTGAATGTCGGATTTCCGGGAAAAATGGGGAGAATACGGTTGCGCTCGACCATGATTCGCCGCACCAAGGGTGGACGGCTGGGTCGATAATTCGAGTGTGGCTGTCATTGAGGAAAGGGAACGACATGAAGAAAAACGATCTGGTTGCCGAGGTTGCCGAGAAGGCCGAACTGACCAAGCCGGCCGCTCAGAAGGCCGTCGACGCAATGTTCGACACGATCGCGTCCGCCCTGAAGGCCGGTGACGAAGTCCGCATCGTCGGCTTCGGCGTGTTCGCCGTGACCAAGCGTGCTGCCTCCGAGGGTCGTGACCCCCGCACCGGCAACACCATCAAGATTCCTGCCGCCAACGTTCCGAAGTTCCGGGCCGGTAAGCCGCTCAAGGAGCTGGTGAACAGCTGATCCGACAGCGATGCGGCGCATCTCCCGACGGGGGAGGTGACCGCACCGCGCCATCCGCTTTCGCGGTTCGCCGCGGAGGCGGGTGCCACGAGGGGATGCCGCACACGTTCGCGGTGCGGCGCTGAGTTCCCGCAGGCTCCTTAGGGCCTGCCGGACCGCCTCTTGGTCATGATCGTGTGCCCGGCTTGCGGGCGCACTCCGTCCAGGGCCCTGGCCTCCCAGCCGGCGCATGCGGACCGCCGGGCCAAACGCCCCGGCGTATGCCCCGAAAAGGGTCTGGACGCGATCTCTCTGCCCGCTCCGGCCGGACCGTCCCCCAGGCGGGCCTGGCCGGACCGGGGGAGGGCGCAGCCCGGCCATCCCGGCCGAAATCGATTCCTGTCTGCCGAATCCGCACATGACACCGCGATGCCGTAGCGGCGCCGCGGTTGCACTGCGCTATGACCCATCCCGGCCGTGATGCATGCGTGGCCGCAAGCGGCTCAATGCACCAGAAAAGCTCGATGCCTAGAGGATAGTGACCGCTATCTTTTCGGATATATGGCCTCTTCAAAGGCAGTCCGGTCCATCTCCATCGAGCGCAATCCTGTCCTGAAGGCGTAATAGGCTCCTATTTTGCTGCCAAATCTACCGGTGCGCGGCGGTCAAATGCCGAGTTGTTTGGATTAGCGTTTCAGAATGAAGGTCAGTCGCCGGCTGCGGGCCTCTGGATGCTTCAGAAGCACGCCAAATGCGGTCAAACTTGCGTTTGCCGCTTGGTTGCATCCTACCAACCGCCCCGGCTGGGGCAGACGCGAACAAGGGGTATCTTCCGTGACCAAGCACATCGCGAGCGCTTCTTTTTCCGCCCTGCACGATGAGTTCAATGTTGCAGCCGACCTGCGGGCAGCCCTCCACGAGGGCCGCCTCGAACTCTTCGGGCAGAGCATTGTCGACGTTTGCAGCGAGACGGATCGGGATTGCCCCCACAAGATCGAAATCCTCATCAGGATGCGGGATCGGGCCGGCAATGTCGTTTCACCTGGTCATTTCATTCCAGCGGCGGAGCGTTATGGGGTGATGGCGGAAGTCGATCGATGGGTGATTGCCACGCTTTTCGACAAGTGCTGCGAGGCCGCCGAAGCAGGCCTTCCCCGAATGGCCTGCTCGATCAACTTGTCGGCAAACTCACTGGATGACATTCATTTCTGGGACTATGTCCGTAGCCATCTTGAGCGTTCGAAAGTTCCTCCGAGTGACATTTGCTTCGAGATTACAGAGACCTGCATCATTCAGAACCTCTCCTCCGCAATCCACTTTGTCACCAGCGCCCAGGAGTATGGTTGCAGGATTGCGCTGGACGATTTCGGTGTGGGGCTGAGTTCCTTCTCCTACCTCAGAGACTTCAAGGTCGACGAGCTTAAGATTGACGGCAGCTTCATCCGGGGCATTGCTGACAGCGCAATCAATGCTCAGGTCGTCAAAGCAATCCTCAGCGTGGGCAAGACCCTTGGGATCGCCTGCGTCGCCGAGTGGGTCGAGGACGTCGGTACGCTGGAAAAGGTCCGTGAAATGGGCGTCGACCGTGCCCAAGGCTACCACTTCGGAGCTCCGCGCCCGCTCGAGGACTACTGCGCAACCCATTCATGACGTGGTGGCAGTGTAGGGGGGATCCAAGCCAGGGTTTTCCGGGAGGGAGTCTTCTGCGCGCCGGCCGGTCGGGCCGTCCTCGCGGAGGCGTCGGGCGCAGCGGGATCACCGTGAGCAGAAAAAAATGGTGGGCGGTGAGAGATTCGAACTCCCGACCCCCTGGGTGTAAACCAGGTGCTCTAACCAGCTGAGCTAACCGCCCGCCGCGGGCGCGGTCCGGATGGCCGGTCCCGCGTCGCTTCGATTCGATCCGCCTTGCGGATCGGGGACCGAGACGCTCTGCCCGGCAGGCCGGGGGAAGAGGAATCGGTTCTGCTTCCAGATGCGCCGGTGATTCACGCAGAAACGCCGGATCGCGTCGCGGGTAAGGGCGCGAGGCCCGTCATGTTCGCCCGCCGGAGCGCTCTTTCCATATGGGACTTGGCCCCTGCCCGCAACATTCCTTCGTGGCGTGGCAGGCGGGAAAGGGCGCGAAACCGGCGGGTTTTCCGGCTAAGCAAAAAACACATGCCTCCATCCCCGATTTCGATGCCGGATGCGCTTGACTTCGGAATGGGCGGATCGTATCTCCCTCCCACCTTGGCGCGGCCGAAAACGGCCCGACGCCAACGGGGGTGTAGCTCAGTTGGTTAGAGTGCCGGCCTGTCACGCCGGAGGTCGCGGGTTCGAGCCCCGTCACTCCCGCCATTCTCCCTCTCCGGAGAGTGGCTTTCTTCCTTCCAGATCCCATCGCTGAGATGCGTCCATGCTGCGGTTCCGCCGCGCCCGAGGGCGGTGAGCCTGCAGGTTTTTTCGACCGGCGGACGGCAATTTCCCGTATGTCGGGACCAGCCGCGACCGAGCCGCGCATCTTGACCGATCTGGATGTGTTTGACCTTGTCTAAACAAGCACCCTCCGCTAAGCCTGCCTCCAAGGGCAGCGATGCTGCGGTGCGGCGGAAACGAACCGTTGACGCACGGGCTCGTTTCCATAGGTGAAATTCGAGAGCTGACGGCCGCGATGGGCCGGCGCTCCGGACGGACTTGATGGACGGGCAAGCGGGCAGGGCGCGGAGCGCCAGCCGGCTTTGCCGCATGTCTTGCGGCCAGGAAGCGGTCGCGCTGTCTGAGCGGCCCGTCGGGTCGCTGGTCCGGGGCGTTCAGAAGAGGCTTGCGAGCATGGAAGATCTCCTGCGGGACTATGTGCCGATCGCCGTGTTCATCGGCGTGGCAGGCATCATCGGACTGGCGCTGCTCGTGGCGCCGTTCCTGATCGCCCACCAGAATCCCGATCCGGAGAAGATGTCGGCCTACGAATGCGGCTTCAACGCGTTCGACGACGCCCGCATGAAGTTCGACGTGCGCTTCTACCTCGTCTCGATTCTCTTCATCATCTTCGACCTGGAAGTCGCCTTCCTGTTCCCCTGGGCGGTGACGTTCGGAGAGATCGGCTGGTTCGGCTTCGGCTCGGTGATGGCCTTCCTCGGTATCCTGACGATCGGCTTTGTCTACGAGTGGCGTAAGGGAGCGTTGGAATGGGATTGAGCACCGCAGAGCGTCCGCTCGTCGCCCATGGCGCGACGGGAGCGATCGATCCCGACACGGGCCGCCCGGTCGGGTCCAATGATCCGTTCTTCGTGGAAGTGAACAACGAGCTGGCCGACAAGGGCTTCCTCGTCACCTCCACCGACAGCCTGATCCAGTGGGCCCGCACCGGCTCGCTCATGTGGATGACGTTCGGTCTCGCGTGCTGTGCGGTGGAGATGATGCAGGTCTCCATGCCGCGCTACGACGTCGAACGGTTCGGCTTCGCGCCGCGGGCCAGCCCGCGCCAGTCGGACGTGATGATCGTGGCCGGGACGCTGACCAACAAGATGGCCCCGGCGCTGCGCAAGGTCTACGACCAGATGCCGGAACCGCGGTACGTCATTTCCATGGGGTCGTGCGCCAACGGCGGCGGCTACTACCACTACTCCTATGCGGTGGTCCGCGGCTGCGACCGGGTCGTCCCGGTCGACGTCTACGTTCCGGGCTGCCCGCCGACGGCGGAGGGTCTTCTGTACGGCGTGTTGCTGCTGCAGAAGAAGATCCGCCGCACCGGTACCATCGAACGCTGAACTCGGCCGCGCGCCCGCTACGGGCCGCAACGGCAGGCGAGGATCAATGGACGAGACGCTGAGCGAACTTGGGGACTACCTTGCCCAGAAGCTGGGGGAGGCCGTGGTCGGCTGGCGCGTCGAGTATGATGAGCTGACCGTCGACGTGGAGCCGGCGCGCATCCAGGAGGTCGCGCGGGTGCTGCGTGACGACGCGCGCTGCCTGTTCGTGAACCTGCTCGACGTGTGCGGCGTGGACTGGCCGTCCCGCGACAAGCGCTTCGACGTCGTCTACCACCTGCTGTCGCCCAAGCATAACGTGCGCATTCGCATCAAGACGCAGACCGACGAGATCACGCCGGTTCCTTCCGTGGTGGAGATCTTTCCCGCTGCGGACTGGTTCGAGCGCGAGGCCTACGATCTTTACGGCATCCTGTTCTCCGAGCATCCGGACCTGCGCCGCATCCTCACCGACTACGGTTTCGAGGGCCACCCGCTGCGCAAGGACTTCCCGCTGACGGGCTTCGTGGAAGTGCGCTACGACGATGGCCTCAAGCGAGTCGTCTACGAGCCGGTGAAGCTCACGCAGGAGTTCCGCAACTTCGACTTCCTGTCGCCCTGGGAAGGCACCGACTACGTGCTGCCGGGCGACGAGAAAGCGAGCTGAGGTGATGACGAGCGAAGCCAGGACCGGCGGCTGTGCCTGCGGCGCGGTGCGCTTCTCCGCGACCGTCAAGAGCGACCACATGGACGCCTGCCACTGCGGCACCTGCCGCAAATGGGTGGCCGGTCCGTTCATGGGTGTCGAGGCGACCGATCTTGCCTTTTCCGCCGACGAGACGCTCGGCGTCTGGGACTCCTCGGAATGGGCGGAGCGGTTGTTCTGCACCGCCTGCGGGACGTCGTTCGGCTATCGTCTCAAGGACGGCAGCTTCATCACCTTGTCCGCCTTCGCGTTCGATGAGCCGCTGGATCTGCCGCTTGGTGTGGAGATCTTCGTCGACATGAAGCCGTCCACCTACGCGCTCGCCGGCGACGCGAAGAAGATGACCTCGCACGAGGTCATCGCTCTGTTCCAGGGGAATTGACGCCATGGCCGAGGCGGATGTCCGCAACTTCAACATCAACTTCGGACCGCAGCATCCGGCGGCCCATGGCGTGCTGCGTCTGGTGCTGGAGCTCGACGGCGAGGTCGTGACCCGCGTCGATCCGCACATCGGCCTGTTGCACCGCGGCACCGAGAAGCTGATCGAGCACAAGACCTATCTGCAGGCGGTGCCCTATTTCGACCGGCTGGACTATGTCGCGCCGATGAACCAGGAGCATGCCTATGCGCTCGCCGTGGAGCGGCTGCTGGGCATCTCCGTGCCGCCGCGCGGCCAATTGATCCGTGTGCTCTACTCCGAGATCGGCCGGCTGCTCTCGCATCTCCTCAACGTCACCACGCAGGCGATGGACGTCGGTGCCCTGACGCCGCCGCTGTGGGGCTTCGAGGAGCGCGAGAAGCTGATGGTCTTCTACGAGCGTGCGTCCGGCAGCCGGATGCACGCCGCCTATGTGCGTCCGGGCGGTGTCCATCAGGACCTGCCGCAGGAGCTCATCGACGACATCTACGCCTTCTGCGATCCGTTCCTGAAAGTGGTCGACGACCTCGACACGCTGCTTACCGGCAACCGCATCTTCAAGCAGCGCAACGTCGACATCGGCGTCGTCACGCTGGAGGAGGCGTGGGCGCACGGCATGTCCGGCGTCATGGTACGCGGCTCCGGCGCGGCTTGGGACCTGCGCAAGTCGCAGCCCTACGAGTGCTACGAGGATCTCGAGTTCGACATCCCGATCGGCAAGAACGGCGACTGCTACGACCGCTATCTCATCCGCATGGAGGAGATGCGCCAGTCGACCTACCTGATGAAGCAGTGCTGCGAGCGCCTGAGCCGCGAACCGGGGCCGGTCCACAGCCGGGACGGCAAGGTGGTTCCCCCGACACGCGGCCAGATGAAGCGTTCTATGGAAGCGCTCATCCATCACTTCAAGCTCTACACCGAGGGCTATCACGTGCCGGAAGGCGAGGTGTATGCCGCCGTCGAGGCGCCCAAGGGCGAATTCGGCGTCTACCTCGTGTCCGACGGCACCAACAAACCCTATCGCTGCAAGATCCGCGCGCCCGGTTTCGCGCATCTGCAGGCGATGGATCTCGTCTGTTCCGGCCACCTGCTCGCCGACGTCTCGGCGGTGCTGGGCTCGCTCGACGTCGTGTTCGGCGAGGTCGACCGGTAACGCCGGACTGGTCTTCCGGGCCTTCGGGCCCATCCCGCGCCGGTCGCCGCCCATCGGGTGGCGGGAGCGGCCGGGTTGTTGAATAGGGATCGCGATCCGCCCGCCACCGCGGCGGCGGGGAGAGGGGTCCCAAATGTTCCAAGCCGCGCGTTTCGCGCGACCGCAATCGCGGAGGGTTTCGTCGCATCATGGCTGTTCGCCGACTTGCCGAAGTCCAGCCTGAGTCCTTCTCCTTCACGGAGGAGAACCTTGCGTGGGCGAAGAAGACGATCGCCAAGTACCCGGAGGGTCGCCAGGCCTCTGCCGTGGTGCCGCTTCTCTGGCGTGCCCAGGAGCAGCACGGCTGGCTGCCGGAGCCGGCGATCCGGCTCGTCGCCGACATGCTCGACATGCCGTACATCCGGGTGTTCGAGAACGCGACCTTCTACACCATGTTCCAGCTGAAGCCGGTGGGCAGGGTCGCGCACATCCAGGTGTGCGGCACGACGCCGTGCCAGCTGCGCGGTGCGGAAGACCTTGTCGGTGTCTGCAAGCGGCGTATCAACGGCCACGCCTTCGAACTGTCCGAGGATGGCCGCTTTTCGTGGGAAGAGGTGGAATGCCTCGGCGCCTGCGTGAACGCGCCGATGGTTCAGGTCGGTGCCGACACCTACGAGGACCTGACGCCGGAAACCTTCGAGGCGCTCATCGACGGCTTCGACAAGGGCACGCCGCCGGCGCCGGGTCCGCAGAGCGATCGCAAGTCGTCGGAGCCGGTCACCGGCGCGATCACGCTCACCGATCCCTCGCTGTATGACGGCAGCCGCAACCGCGAGACCGCCGCCACGCCACAGCCCGCCAAGACCGACTCCGAGCCGGATGCCTCGGTCGACCCGGCGACGCCGGCCGCGGCCGACCAGAAGAACGGCAAGCCGGAACCGTCCGGTCGCCCGGAAGTCGCCGCCGCGCGTGAAACCGGCGAGGCAACGGCTGCCGACAAGGGCGAGCCGGATGCGCGCAGCGTCCATGCCGCCGATCGTGATCGGTCCCAGTCGGGTGCCGACCCGTCAGCGCCGCCGAAGGTCGACAAGTCGGGCTCTGCTTCCGAGGCCGAAAATGACGCTGCCGGCTCGTCGAGCGCGTCGCCCGAGCAGCGTGCCGATGCCGTGGGCACGCGTCCCGAAGGCCGTTCGTCCACAGACGGCGACAAGGACGACCTGAAGCAGATCTCGGGTGTCGGTCCGAAAATCGAGGGCATCCTCAACGATCTCGGCATCGTCGCGTTCGAGCAGGTCGCCGCCTGGACGCCGGAGAATGTCGCCTGGGTCGACACCTACCTGAAGTTCAAGGGCCGCATCGATCGGGAGGACTGGATCGCCCAGGCCAAGGCGCTTGCCGCCGCGAAGACCGGGAAGGAGAGCTGAGATGCTGGCCGATCAGGATCGCATCTTCACCAATCTCTACGGCTTTCACGACTGGGGCCTCGAAGGCGCGAAGAAACGCGGCCAGTGGCACCGGACCAAGGAGTTCGTGGACAACGGCCGCGAATGGATCGTCGAGCAGATGAAGGCCTCGAACCTGCGCGGCCGTGGCGGCGCGGGCTTCCCGACGGGCCTGAAATGGTCGTTCATGCCGAAGGAGGTCGATCCGGCCCGGCCGCACTACGTGGTCGTCAACGCCGACGAATCCGAGCCGGGCACCTGCAAGGACCGGGAGATCATGCGGCATGACCCGCATCTCCTGATCGAGGGCTGCCTGCTGGCCGGCGTGGCCATGGGCGCGCACCACACCTTCATCTACGTGCGCGGCGAGTTCATCCGCGAGCGCGAGCACCTGCAGGCCGCCATCGACCAGGCCTACGAGGCGCGCCTCATCGGCAAGAACAACGTCCACGGCTGGGACATGGACATCGTCGTCCACCACGGTGCCGGCGCCTATATCTGCGGTGAGGAGACTGCGCTCCTGGAAAGCCTAGAGGGCAAGAAGGGACAGCCGCGCCTGAAACCGCCTTTCCCGGCGAATGTCGGCCTCTACGGCTGCCCGTCGACGGTCAACAACGTGGAATCCATCGCGGTGGCGCCGGAAATCCTGCGCCGCGGCCCGTCCTGGTTCTCCGGTCTCGGCACGCCGAACAATGTCGGCACCAAGCTCTTCTGCATTTCCGGCCACGTGGAGCGGCCGTGCACGGTGGAAGAGGAAATGGGCATCCCGTTCCGCGAACTGGTGGAAAAGCACTGCGGCGGTATCCGCGGCGGCTGGGACAATCTCCTGGCCATCATCCCGGGCGGCTCGTCGGTGCCCTGCCTGCCGGCGTCGGAATGCCAGGATCTGCCGATGGACTTCGACACCCTGCGCGACAAGAAGTCGGGCCTCGGCACGGCGGCGGTGATCGTGATGGATCGCTCCACCGACATCATCAAGGCCATTGCCCGGCTGGCCCACTTCTACAAGCACGAATCCTGTGGTCAGTGCACGCCGTGCCGCGAGGGCACCGGCTGGATGTGGCGGGTCATGGAGCGCCTCGTGGAAGGCCGCGCCGACCCGGCCGAGATCGACATGCTGCTGGAAGTGACCAAGCAGGTCGAGGGACACACGATCTGCGCGCTCGGCGATGCCGCGGCGTGGCCGATCCAGGGCCTGATCCGGCATTTCCGGCCGGAGATCGAGGATCGCATCGCCCAGCGCCGCGTGGCCGACGCCGCGCGCCCGGCGGTGGCGGCGGAGTAGGGGGCACGGATGACCGACGGTCCCGACAATCTCGTGCTGCAGTTTCTGCGTCGGCTGGACGACAAGCTCGACCGCGTTAGCGGCGACGTCCACGACCTGAAAATTCGCATGACCGGGATCGAGGAAGCGGTGGCGGGAATTCACCGTCGCCTGGACCGACTGGATGGCCGTGTAGAGCGTATCGAGCGGCGACTCGATCTGGTTGAGCATTGAAACGGATGTCGAAGGGAAGCTGCCTCATAATGCGACAGGCTTTGCCGACTTCCGCCAGGGACGCGGGCTACCGACTGCGACGGTCCGTGTCGACGAACGAGGGGTTTTGACCGATGGCGAAGCTGATCGTCGACGGATCCGAAATCGAGGTGCCGGATCACTACACGATCCTGCAGGCCTGCGAGGAAGCCGGCGCGGAGATCCCGCGCTTCTGCTTCCATGACCGGCTGTCGATCGCCGGCAACTGCCGCATGTGCCTGGTCGAGGTCGTCGGCGGCCCGCCGAAGCCGGTCGCATCGTGCGCCATGGGCGTGCGCGACCTGCGTCCCGGCAAGGACGGCTCGCCGCCCCAGGTGAACACCCGCACGCCCTTCGTGAAGAAGGCGCGCGAAGGGGTGATGGAATTCCTGCTGATCAACCACCCGCTGGACTGCCCGATCTGTGACCAGGGCGGCGAGTGCGATCTGCAGGACCAGGCGATGGCCTACGGCGTCTCCGGTTCGCGGTTCCACGAGAACAAGCGCGCCGTCGAGGACAAGTATATCGGCCCGCTGGTCAAGACGATCATGACCCGGTGCATCCACTGCACCCGCTGCGTGCGCTTCACCACCGAGGTGGCCGGCGTCTCCGACCTTGGCGCCATCGGGCGCGGCGAGGACATGGAGATCACCACCTATCTCGAGCACGCCATGGCGTCCGAGCTGCAGGGCAACGTGATCGACCTGTGCCCGGTGGGCGCGCTGACCTCGCGCCCCTACGCCTTCAAGGCGCGGCCGTGGGAGCTCTCCAAGACGGAATCGATCGACGTGATGGATGCGCTCGGCTCGGCCATCCGGGTTGACTGCCGCGGCCGCGAGGTGATGCGCATCATGCCGCGCCTCAACGAGGCGGTGAACGAGGAGTGGATCTCCGACAAGTCGCGCTTCATCTGGGACGGGCTGCGCACCCAGCGACTCGACCGGCCCTATGTCCGCAAGGACGGCCGCCTGACGCCGGCGACCTGGCCGGAGGCGTTCGCCACCATCGCGGAGAAGGCCAAGGGCGTGGCGCCGGAGCGCGTTGGCGCCATCGCCGGCGACCTGGCCTCCACCGAAGAGCAGTTCGCCTTCAAGGACCTGATGGACAAGCTCGGCGTCGCCAACGTCGACTGCCGCCAGGACGGAACCAAGCTGCATCCGAAGTTCGGCCGCGCCAGCTACCTGTTCAACGCCACCATCGAGGGCATCGAGGACTGTGACGCGGTGCTGATGATCGGCACCAACCCGCGCTGGGAAGCCGCCGTCCTGAACGCCCGCATCCGCAAGCGCTGGCGCATGGGCCCGCTGCCGGTGGGTGTCATCGGCGAACGCGTCGACCTGACCTACGATTACGAATATCTCGGTGCGGGCACCGACACGCTGCAAGGCATCGTCGACGGCAGCCACTCCTTCGCGAAGGTGCTGGCGGAGGCCGAGCGGCCGCTGATCATCGTGGGCCAGGGCGCCATTTCGCGCGCGGACGGCGAGGCGGTTCTGTCGCTTGCCGCGAAGGCCGCGACTGCGGTCGGCGCCGTCGCGGAAGGCTGGAACGGCTTCTCCGTGCTGCACACGGCGGCCGGACGCGTCGGCGGTCTCGATGTCGGCTGCGTGCCGGGCGAGGGCGGTCTCGACGTGGAAGGCATGCTGGCGGCTGCCGAAGGGGGCGGCCTGGACGTGGTCTTCCTGCTCGGTGCCGACGAAATCGATACCCGCCGGCTCGGCAACGCCTTCGTGGTCTATGTCGGCACCCATGGCGACGTCGGCGCGCACCGGGCCGACGTAATCCTGCCGGGCGCCGCCTACCCGGAGAAGACCGGGACCTGGGTCAACACCGAGGGCCGCGTCCAGCGCGCCAACCGCGCGGGTTTCCCGCCGGGCGACGCCCGCGAGGACTGGGCCATCCTGCGCGCCCTGTCGCCGCATCTCGGGCACCAGCTCGGCTATGATTCCATGGCGGAACTGCGCGGCGCCATGTTCGAGCGTCATCCGCACCTGGCGATGGGCGAGACGGTCGCGCCCGCGGACGCGGCGGATGTCTCCGCGCTCGCCGATCTCGGCGGTTCGGTCGAGGCGGCTTCGTTTGCCTCCCCGGTGCGTGACTTCTACCTGACCAACCCGATCGCGCGCGCTTCGGCGGTGATGGCGGAGTGCTCCGCGCTCGCCCGCGGGCGGATCGATGCGGAAGCGGCTGAGTAAGGCGGCATGATCAACGAGGGTCTCCACCAGTCATGAACGACTTCTGGTCCACCTACGGCTTTCCGTTCCTGGTCATGCTCGGGCAGAGCCTGCTGCTGCTCGTGGTGCTTCTGGTCATCATCGCCTACATCCTGCTGGCCGACCGCAAGATCTGGGCGGCGGTGCAGATGCGCCGCGGCCCGAACGTCGTCGGCGCCTTCGGCCTGATGCAGTCCTTCGCCGACCTCGGCAAGTTCGCGCTGAAGGAACCCGTGATCCCCGCTGGGGCCGACAAGACGGTCTTTCTGCTGGCGCCGCTGGTAACCGTGATCCTGTCGATGGCGGCGTGGGCGGTCGTTCCGGTTGCCGATGGCTGGGTGATCGCCGATATCAATGTCGGCATCCTCTACATCTTCGCGATCTCGTCGCTCGGCGTGTACGGCGTCATCATGGGCGGCTGGGCGTCGAACTCGAAATATCCCTTCCTCGGCGCGCTGCGCTCCGCCGCGCAGATGGTTTCCTACGAGGTCTCCATCGGCTTCGTCATCATCACCGTCCTGATGTGCGTGGGTTCGCTGAACCTCACCGCGATTGTGACGTCGCAGGAGAGCGGCCTTGCAACCATGCTCGGTGTGCCGTGGCTGTCGATCCTGAACTGGTACTGGCTGCCGCTCTTCCCGATGTTCGTGGTGTTCTTCATCTCGGCGCTGGCGGAGACGAACCGGCCGCCCTTCGACCTTCCGGAAGCGGAATCGGAGCTCGTCGCGGGCTTCATGGTCGAATACGGCTCGGTCCCGTACATGATGTTCATGCTCGGCGAGTATGTCTCCATCGCGCTGATGTGCGCGCTGATGACGATCATGTTCATGGGGGGCTGGCTGCCGCCGATCGACGTGGCGCCGTTCACCTGGGTGCCGGGTGTCATCTGGTTCGCGCTGAAGTGCCTGCTGGTGTTCTTCATGTTCGCCATGGTGAAGGCGATCGTGCCTCGCTACCGCTACGACCAGCTCATGCGGCTCGGCTGGAAGGTCTTCCTGCCGATCTCGCTGGTGGCGGTGGTGGTGGTCGCCCTCGTTCTGAAGCTGACGGGGTGGCATGGCTGAGCATGCGCCATCAGGCGCCCCGCACGCGGGGAGCTGCGCCTGTGGCGCGGTCCGGTTTTCGGCGGAAGGTGAGCCCGTCTGGGCGGCCTACTGCCACTGCACGGACTGCCGCCGCGCAACGGGTGCGCCGATGACGCTGTGGGTTGGCTTTCCCGCCGTCGATGTCTCCTGGACGGGGACGCCGGATGAGCGGGCGACGGGGACGGGATGCGTCCGGCAATGGTGCGGCGACTGTGGGTCGCCGCTGGCCTATGCCGACGCCACGATCCCCGGCGAGGAGATCTACCTCGCGATCGGGGCCTTCGAGGCGCCGGAGCGGGTCGCGCCGATGGCGCACGCATTCTGGGCTTCGCGGCTGCCCTACGTGGCGGTCGCCGACGATCTTCCGCGCCACGACCGGTATTCCCGGGCGCGCGTGGACGGGGCAGGGGCCTGAGGGACTTGAGAGACGCGCCGCCGGCAGGGCCGGGCGGGTGCGGAACGGACTGGAACGCACGGGCTGCTGCGGGAGAACCATCCGGCGGTTGCCCGGTAGAGTGGACCTAGAGGACACGCGTCATGGCAGCCTTGGATCGCGCAGCCAAATCGCTGCTCTTGTCGGAATTCGTATCGGCCTTCTTTCTGGGCATGCGATATTTCTTCAAGCCCAAGTCGACCCTGAACTACCCCTTCGAGAAGGGGCCGATCTCGCCGCGTTTCCGGGGTGAGCACGCACTGCGCCGTTATCCCAACGGCCAGGAGCGGTGCATCGCGTGCAAGCTGTGCGAGGCGATCTGCCCGGCCCAGGCCATCACCATCGAGGCCGGTCCGCGTCGCAACGACGGCACGCGGCGCACGACCCGCTACGACATCGACATGGTGAAGTGCATCTACTGCGGCTTTTGCCAGGAGGCGTGCCCGGTGGACGCCATCGTGGAGGGGCCGAACTTCGAATTCGCGACGGAAACGCGCGAGGAACTCTACTACGACAAGGAGCGGCTGCTGGCGAACGGCGACCGCTGGGAACGCGACATCGCGCGCAACATCGCCCAGGACGCACCGTTCCGGTGACGCTGTGGACGCGCAATGAGGGCTCGGATATGAGACGACGCGGGCAGACGACCACTCCGAACGCGGGGCGGGCCAGGCAATGATCCTGCAGACACTCTTCTTCTATCTTTTCGCCGCGGTGACCGTCGCTTCGGCCTTCATGGTGATTTCGTCCCGAAATCCCGTGCACTCGGTCCTGTTCCTGATCCTCGCCTTCTTCAACTCCGCCGGGTTGTTCCTGCTCCTCGGCGCTGAGTTCCTGGCGATGATCCTGGTCGTCGTCTACGTGGGCGCGGTCGCGGTCCTGTTCCTGTTCGTCGTGATGATGCTGGACGTGGATTTCGCCGAGCTGCGCCACGGCGCGCTTCAGTACCTGCCCATCGGTGGCCTGATCGGACTGATCCTGCTGATCGAGCTGGTGATGGTCCTGGGCGCCTGGGTGATCGCGCCGGATGTGAGCGCCACGCCGGCGGCGCCGATCCCCCCGATGGGCGAGACGTCGAACGTTGCGGCGCTCGGGCAACTGCTCTACACGCGCTATGTCTATTTCTTCCAGGCTGCGGGCATGGTCCTTCTCGTCGCGATGGTTGGCGCCATCGTGCTCACGCTGCGCCACAAGGAAGGCGTGAAGCGGCAGGACATCAGCCAGCAGGTCGCACGCACACCCGAACAGTCGATCGAGGTCCGCAAGGTGCCCTCCCGCAAGGGCATCTGAGGATCCCGGTCGCTCGCACGAGACACTTCCAGAAGGGACAGCACCGAAAATGGCGGTCGGTCTGGCGCACTATCTCACGGTCGCGGCGATCCTGTTCACGCTCGGGGTCTTCGGGATCTTCCTCAACCGGAGAAACGTCATCGTCATCCTGATGGCGATCGAACTGATCCTGCTCGCGGTGAACCTCAACTTCATCGCGTTCTCCGCCTTCCTGGGCGACCTGGTGGGCCAGGTGTTCGCGCTGTTCGTGCTGACGGTGGCCGCGGCGGAGGCGGCCATCGGCCTCGCCATCCTGGTCGTCTTCTTCCGCAACCGCGGCTCGATCGCGGTCCAAGACATCAACACGATGAAGGGCTGACGGGCTGATGTACGCCGCTATCGTCTTCCTGCCGCTCATCGGCTTCCTGGTTGCCGGCATCTTCGGCCGCCTGATCGGGGCCCGGGCCAGCGAGATCGTGACGACGAGCCTCCTGTTCGTCTCTGCGATCCTGTCCTGGGTGGCCTTCATTCATGTCGGCTTCTCCGACGTGGAGCCGATCAAGGTTCCGCTGATGCCGTGGATCACGTCCGGGGCGCTGGAGATCGACTGGTCCCTGCGCGTCGACACGCTGACCGTGGTGATGCTGATCGTGGTGACCTCGGTCTCCTCGCTCGTGCATCTCTACTCGATCGGCTACATGTCGCACGATCCCGACCGGCCGCGCTTCTTCGCCTATCTGTCGCTGTTCACCTTCGCCATGCTGATGCTGGTGACCGCCGACAACCTGGTGCAGATGTTCTTCGGCTGGGAAGGCGTCGGTCTCGCCTCCTACCTGCTGATCGGCTTCTGGTACACGCGGCCGTCCGCGGTCGCCGCCTCCATCAAGGCCTTTGTCGTCAACCGCGTCGGCGACTTCGGTTTCATGCTCGGCATCTTCGCGCTGTTCATGCTGGTCGGCTCTGTCGATCTCGACACGATCTTCGGCCACGGCGAGGAGCTGTCGACCACGACCTTCTCCTTCCTCGGCTACCAGGTGAACGCGGTCGAGACGATCTGCTTCCTGCTGTTCATCGGCGCCATGGGCAAGTCGGCTCAGCTGGGTCTGCACACCTGGCTGCCGGACGCCATGGAAGGCCCGACCCCGGTCTCCGCGCTGATTCATGCCGCCACCATGGTGACGGCAGGCGTGTTCATGGTGGCGCGCATGTCGCCGCTGTTCGAGTACGCTCCGGCGGCGCTGACCTTCGTCACCTTCATCGGCGCGACCACGGCCTTCTTCGCGGCGACCATCGGCTGCACCCAGAACGACATCAAGCGGGTGATCGCCTACTCGACCTGCTCGCAGCTCGGCTACATGTTCGCCGCGCTCGGCGTCGGGGCCTACTCGGCCGGCATCTTCCACCTGATGACCCACGGCTTCTTCAAGGCGCTCCTGTTCCTCTGCGCCGGCTCCGTCATCCACGCGATGCACGACGAGCAGGACATGCGGAAGATGGGCGGCCTGGTGAAGAAGATCCCGCTCACCTACGCGGGCATGGTGATCGGCACGCTCGCCATCACCGGCTTCCCGTACACGTCCGGCTACTTCTCCAAGGACGCCATCATCGAGGCGACCTTCGCGGCCCACAATCCGTTCTCCGCCTATGCCTTCTGGCTGACGACGCTGGCCGCGCTGCTCACCGCCTTCTATTCATGGCGCCTGATCTTCATGACCTTCCACGGCAAGACGCGGGCCTCTGCCGACGTGTTCAAGCACGCTCACGAGAGCCCGCCGGTGATGCTGATCCCGCTGGCCGTGCTGTCCTGTGGCGCGCTGTTCGCCGGCTTCATCCTGCACGGCTACTTCATCGGCCACGAGTACGAGCACTTCTGGCGCGGCTCGCTCTATCTGGGTGCGGAGAACCACATCCTGCACGACATGCACCATCTGCCGGCCTGGGTGCCGCTGGCCCCGACGGTGATGATGATCACCGGCGTCGCCTGGGCTTACTGGTGGTACATGCTGTCGCCGAAGACCCCGGCGGCCGTCGCCCGCGAGCACCCGGCGCTGTACCAGTTCCTGCTGAACAAGTGGTACTTCGACGAGCTCTACGACTTCCTCTTCGTGCGACCCACCAAGCGCATTGGCCACTTCCTCTGGAAGAAGGGTGACGGCTGGCTCATTGACGGGTTCGGGCCGGACGGGGTGTCACACAGAGTGCTCGACGTGACCCAGCGGGTCGTGCGGCTTCAGACTGGATACATCTACCACTACGCGTTCGCGATGCTGATCGGCGTCGCCGCGCTGGTGACCTGGGCGATGATGACGGGCGTGGGAGCTCCCTGATGAGTGATTGGCCGCTCCTTACGATCGTAACGTTCCTGCCGCTCGTCGGCGTCCTCTTCATCCTGCTGGTGAGGGGAGACGACGAGGTCGCGCTGACGAACATCCGCCGCGTCTCGATGATCACGACGGTGTTCACCTTCCTGGTGTCGCTGCTGATCATCGTCCAGTTCGATCCCTCCGACCCCGGCTTCCAGCTCGTCGAGCATTACGAGTGGATCGGCGGGCCGTTCACCTACCATGTCGGCATCGACGGGATTTCCATCCTGTTCGTGCTTCTGACCACGCTCCTCATGCCCTTCTGCATCCTGGCCAGCTGGGACGCGATCCAGTGGCGGGTGAAGGAGTACATGATCGCCTTCCTGGTGCTGGAAACCCTGATGATCGGCGTGTTCACCGCGCTCGACATCGTGGTCTTCTACGTCTTCTTCGAGGGCGGCCTGATCCCGATGTTCCTGATCATCGGCATCTGGGGCCACGACCGGCGCGTCTACGCGACGTTCAAGTTTTTCCTCTACACGCTGCTCGGCTCGCTGTTCATGCTGCTGTCGATCATGGCGGTGTACTGGGAGGCGGGCACCACCAGCGTGCCGGAGCTCCTGCAGCACGATTTCCCGACCCACATGGAGTACTGGCTGTTCCTCGGCTTCTTCGCCTCGTTCGCGGTGAAGATGCCCATGTGGCCGGTGCACACCTGGCTGCCCGACGCCCACGTCGAGGCGCCGACCGCGGCCTCCGGCGTGCTGGCCGGCGTGCTTCTGAAGATGGGCGGCTTCGGCGTGCTGCGCTACTCGCTGCCGATGTTCCCGGTGGCGGCGGAGTTCTATGCGCCCTTCATCTTCGGCCTGTCGGTGATCGCCATCATCTACGCCTCCCTCGTCGCCCTGATGCAGGAGGACATGAAGAAGCTCATCGCCTATTCGTCGGTGGCCCACATGGGTTTCGTGACGATGGGCATGTTCACGGCGACCACCCAGGGCATCCAGGGCGCGATCTTCCTGATGCTCTCGCACGGTATCGTCTCCGCCGCGCTCTTCCTCTGCGTGGGCGTGGTCTACGACCGCACCCATACCCGCGCGATTTCGGCCTATGGCGGCCTGGCCAAGCAGATGCCCTGGTACGCGATGGCCTTCATGGTGTTCACCATGGCCAACGTCGGGCTGCCGGGCACCTCGGGCTTCGTCGGCGAGTTCCTGACCATGGTTGGCGCCTTCCAGGTGTCGACGCTCACTGCCTTCCTCGCGGCGACCGGCATCATCCTGTCGGCGGCCTACGCGCTCTGGCTCTACCGCCGGGTCGCCTTCGGGCCGCTGGAGAAGGAGAGCCTCAAGGCACTGCCGGACCTGAACCTGCGCGAGAAGTTCGTGCTGGTGCCGCTGGTGGTGCTGACGATCCTGTTCGGCGTGTGGCCGAACCCGGTTCTCGACATGACCGCCGCCTCGGTGGACAACCTGCTGCAGCACTACCACGCCGCCCTGGAAGTGGCTGGCCAGACCGCGCAGGTGAGCCATTGACCGACGCAGCAGCCCTTCTTTACGTGAGGCTCAAGGGATGACCGCCGTGCCCGACATCATGCCCCTTCTTCCGGAGCTCGTTCTGGCCATCGGGGCGATGGTGCTCCTGATGATCGGCGTGTTCGCGGGCGACGAGCCCGTGGGCACGGTGACCGCCGGTGCGGTCATCCTCATCGTGATCGCCACCGCATTGCTCCTGATCGCCCCGGACTACGGCACGCGGTTCGACGGGGCCTTCGTGCTTGATCCGTTCGCGCGGTTCCTGAAGATCCTGGCGCTGATCGGCTCCGGCTTCGCCATCATCATGACCACGGCCTATGCGCGCGCCGCCAAGTTCGAGCGCTTCGAGTACCCGGTGCTGGTGGTGCTCGCGACGCTCGGCATGATGGTGATGATCTCGGCCGGCAGCATGCTGTCGCTCTATCTCGGCCTCGAGCTGCAGTCGCTGGCGCTCTACGTGGTCGCCTCGATCAACCGCGATTCCGTGCGCTCCACCGAGGCGGGCCTCAAATATTTCGTCCTTGGTGCGCTATCGTCCGGCATGATGCTCTACGGCATCTCGCTGCTGTACGGCTTCACGGGCTCGATCGAGTTCGCCACCATCGCCAGCGTGATGAACGCCGACGGTGCCTCGCTCGGCGCCATCTTCGGCATCGTGTTCGTGCTGACGGGTCTGGCCTTCAAGATCTCCGCAGTGCCGTTCCACATGTGGACGCCGGACGTCTACGAGGGCGCGCCGACACCGGTCACGGCCTTCTTCGCCGCCGCGCCCAAGGTCGCCGCCATGGCGCTCCTGATCCGCGTCGTCATCGAGGCGTTCGGTCCGGCGCTGTTCGAGTGGCAGCAAATCATCATCTTCATCTCCATCCTGTCGATGGTGCTCGGCTCCTTCGCCGCGATCGGCCAGCGCAACATCAAGCGGCTGATGGCGTACTCCTCCATCGGTCACATGGGCTATGCGCTCGTCGGTCTCGCCCCCGGCACCGCCCAGGGCGTGCAGGGCGTCATCCTCTACATGACCATCTACGTGGCCATGACGCTGGGCGTGTTTGCCTGCATCCTGACGATGCGCCGCAAGGACGGCATGGTCTACGAGATCGGCGAACTGGCCGGGCTGGCGCGCTCGCGCCCGGTGATGGCCTTCATCCTGGCGATGCTGATGTTCTCGCTGGCCGGAATTCCGCCGCTCGCGGGCTTCTTCGGCAAGTTCTACGTCTTCGTCGCCGCCATCGAAGCCGGTCTCTACGGGCTGGCCATCATCGGCGTGCTCGCGTCGGTGGTCGGTGCCTTCTACTATCTGCGCATCATCAAGCTGATGTATTTCGACGAGCCGGCCGAGGAGTTCGAGCCGATGCCCGGCGAACTGCGCGTGGTGCTCGGTCTCAGCGGTGTCTTCGTGCTGTTTTTCGTGTTTGTCGCGGCTCCGCTGGAGCACGCGGCGACGGCGGCGGCGCAGAGCCTCTTCTAGCGCATGGCCTTCCGTCTCGGTCCGCGGGCGAGCGCCGCGGGCCATCGCCTGCTGGACTTCGACACGATCGGCTCGACGAATGCCGCGGCTCTGGCGGAAGCCGACGCGGGCGCTGCCGGGCCTCTGTGGTGCGTGAGCGCCGACCAGACCGGCGGTCGGGGCAGGCGGGGGCGACCCTGGCAGGGGACGCCGGGCAATCTCGCCGCGTCCATTCTGGTGACCGTCGAGACGCCGGCGGCAGTGGCGGCGACCATCGGCTTCGTGGCCGGACTGGCCCTGGCCGACGCCCTCGATGCCGTGGCGGGCGAGAGGGCCATGACCGGTCTGGCGCTCAAATGGCCGAACGACGTCCTTCTCGACGGGGCGAAACTTGCCGGCATTCTCCTTGAGGCGCGGGCCCGGCCGGGCGAAACCGTGGTCGTTGCTGGGATGGGCGTGAATGTCCTCGCCGGAGCGGCGGACACGCCATATCCGGCAACGCATCTTGGCTCGGTGGCGCCGAACGTGACCGCCGAGGATTTGTTTTGCGCCCTGTCGGATGCGTGGGCGACCACCTTCGCTGCCTGGGAGGCCGGCGGTGGGTTCGAGGCGTTGCGTGAGCGCTGGCTGGCGCGGGCAGCGGGCGTCGGCTCGGACATCGCCGTGACGGTCGGCGGGCGGACGCTGTCCGGTGTCTTCGAGACCGTCGACTGGGACGGATACCTTGTCCTGCGCATGGCCGACGGTTCGCGTGAAGCGGTTGCGGCCGGCGAGGTTCATTTTGGCGCTGCTGCCACGGCGCGACCCGATTGAGGAGCGATGGCCGGTGCCGCTGCCGATGCGGTGGCGCCGCATCGGTCCTGGTGATGTTTGCCGCGGGCACCGGACGGTCGCCCGCGAACCGGATTGAGAAGTGAGATCCCAGTTGACCAAAACGAACAAGGACGAGCTCGTCTTCCTGCCGCTCGGCGGCGTCGGCGAGATCGGCATGAATCTCGGCCTGTACGGCTTCGGGTCGCGGCGCGACCGCACCTGGCTCATGGTCGACCTGGGCGTGACTTTCGGCGATGAGAAGACGCCCGGCGTCGATCTGGTCTATCCCGACATCTCCTTCATCGAGGAGCAGAAAGAGCGGCTTGCGGGCATCGTCATCACGCATGCCCACGAAGATCATTACGGCGCCATCCTGGATCTCTGGCCGCGCCTCGGGGCGCCGCTCTACGCGACCCCGTTCACGGCAGGTCTGCTGGAGGCCAAGGCCATCGAGAACCACGGCCAGGACTCCGTGCCGGTCGAGGTCGTCCAGCAGGGCAGCCGGATTCAGGTCGGTCCGTTCGACGTTGAATATGTGCCGATGAGCCATTCGATCCCGGAGCCGAACGCGCTGGTGATCCGCACGCCGCTCGGCACGGTGGTTCACTCGGGTGACTGGAAGATCGACCTGACGCCGGGGCTCGGAAAGCCCATCGACGTGGAGCGTCTGAAGGCGGTTGGCGAGGAGGGCGTGCGGGCGCTCGTCTGTGATTCCACCAACGCTATCCGCGAGGGTCGCTCGCCGTCGGAGGCCGATGTGGCGGAGCGGCTCACCGAGATCATCAAGGCCGCGCCGAACCGGGTGGCCGTGACCACGTTCGCCTCCAACGTCGCGCGGCTGAAGGCCGTGGCGCTGGCCGCGCAGGCCGCCGGACGCGACGTCGTGGTCATCGGACGGGCGATGAAGCGGACCATCGAGGTCGCCCGCGAGCTCGGCTACCTGGACGGTGTCCCGCCGTTCCAGGATGAGGATGCCTATGGCTACCTGCCGCGCGACAAGGTCGTCGCGCTCCTGACCGGCAGCCAGGGTGAGGCGCGCGCCGCGCTGTCGCGGATCGCCCGGGACGACCATCCCCGCGTGGCCTTGTCGGCCGGCGACCTGGTGGTCTTCTCCTCGCGCACCATTCCCGGCAACGAGTCGGAGGTGATCGAGGTGATCAATTCGCTCGCCGAGCGCGGCGTCGAAATCATGACCGACAGCGACGACCTGGTTCATGTCTCCGGTCACCCGCGCCGGGGCGAACTCGCCGACCTCTACTCCTGGGTGAAGCCTGAGGCGCTGATCCCGGTCCATGGCGAGCCCTACCATCTCGACCAGCACGCCCGCTTCGCGAGGAAGCAGGGCATCCGCGAGGTGGTGAAGGGCAAGAACGGCGACATCTTCCGCATTGCGCCGGGACCGCTTGAGGTCGTTGGCGAGGCGGAAACCGGGGTTCTCTACAAGGACGGATCGCTGATCGCCGCCCCCGAGGCGTCGGGCGTCCAGGAGCGGCGCAAGCTTTCCTTCGCAGGCTGTGTCGTGGCGAACGTGGTGATGGACGCGCGCGGCGAGATCCTCTCCGATCCCACGGTGACGCTGTTCGGCCTGCCGACGTCGGACAGGGAGGGCGAGTCGTTCATCGAACTCCTGGAAGATGCGGTGGACGAGGCGCTGGACGGCATTCCGCGCGGGCGCCGGCGCGATGCCGGCCTGGTGGCCAAGGCAGCGCGTCGCGCCATCCGCTCCCTGGCTCAGCAGAAATGGGGCAAGAAGCCGCTTTGCTCGGTGGAAGTCACGGTACTATGACTGGCTGAGGGGTGAGGAAATACGGTCAGGGCTCAGGAGGCGCGCGATGATCGGACGGCTGAACCACGTGGCGATTGCGGTGCCGGACATCGCGGCGGCGGCCGCCACCTACCGCGACACCCTCGGGGCCACGGTGTCGGAGGCGGTCGAGCAACCCGACCACGGCGTAACGACCGTCTTCATCGAGTTGCCCAACACCAAGATCGAACTCCTGGAGCCGCTTGGCGCCGACTCGCCCATCGCGAAGTTCCTGGAGAAGAGCCCTTCAGGCGGCATGCACCATGTCTGTTACGAGGTCGATGACATCCGGGCAGCGCGCGACCGGCTGGTGGCGGCAGGCGCCCGGGTGATCGGGGACGGCGAGCCGAAGATAGGCGCCCACGGCAAGCCGGTCCTGTTCCTGCATCCAAAGGATTTCTGCGGCACGCTCACCGAGCTCGAAGAGGCCTAAGCAATCCCAGGAAAAGTGGGAACCGGTTTTCCGTCCGGGATTGCGAAGAGAGAAAGAGCCATTTTCGCGGCGGATGCAGATCGCTTCTTGTCCGCTCTCGAAACTGGAGCAACGATTAGGTGCTGGCGCGAGCCGCGGCTGCGAGAAGCGAACCCATGTCCCTTACCAGCACAATCGCCGTCTATTTCATCGTCTGGTGGCTGATCTTCTTCTTCACCCTGCCGTGGGGTAACCGCTCCCAGGAAGAGGCGGGGGACGAGATGACGCCCGGCACCATGCCCAGCGCGCCCGCGCGGCCGCGGCTGATCCTCAAGGGGGCCATCGCCGCCGTCGTGGCCGTCGGAGTGATGGTCGCGATCAACGCGGTGGTGACCTCGGATCTCACGCTCGACGACCTGCCGCTGCCCAATCCGCTGGAACACACGGTCGAGGGCCAGGGCTGATAAACCGCCGGGGCCGCAGGCGCGGCCTCCCGGCGTCGCAAGGGGGGGGAGACCCGGATCATGTGCACGCGCATCTTCTACGAGACCGGAACCGGCACCTACATCACCGGACGCTCCATGGACTGGAGCGACGTGTCCATGGCGACGGACCTGTGGGCCTTTCCGCGCGGTCTCGAGCGCAACGGCGGCACCGGTGCCGAGACCGTTCGCTGGACGTCGATCTACGGCTCTGTGGTGCTGGCGATCTACGAGATGGCCACGTCCGATGGCCTGAACGAGGCCGGCCTTGCTGGCAACCTTCTCTATCTGGCCGAATCCGACTTCGGCGATGCGGCCGAGCGCGGCAAGCCGACCATCTCCGTCGGCGCCTGGCTTCAGTACATCCTCGACAGCTTCGCCACCGTGGCCGAGGCCGTTGCCGTGCTGCGCGAGGATCCGTTCACGGTGGTCTCGGCCGACGCGCCGAACGGAAAAGCCGCGACGGTGCATCTGGCGCTGTCCGACGCCAGCGGCGATTCCGCCATTCTGGAATTCGTCGGCGGGGCGCTGCAGATCCATCACGACCGCGCCTACCGGGTGATGACCAACTCGCCAGTCTATGACCAGCAGCTCGCCATCAACACCTACTGGGACCTGATCGGCGGCCAGCACTTCCTGCCCGGCACCATCGGCGCGGCGGACCGTTTCGCCCGGGCGAGCTACAATCTGAAATCCACGCCGAAATTCTCCGACAGGCGTGCGGCGCTCGCCGCGGTCTTCTCCCAGATGCGGGCGATCAGCACGCCGCTCGGCATCGAGGATCCGGAGAAGCCCAACATCGCCTCGACCCTGTGGCGCAGCGTCATCGACCATGACGCGAAGCGCTACTTGGTGGATTCCGTCATCAACCCGGCGGTGCTGTGGGTGGATCTCGACGCGGTCGACCTGTCGCCGGGCGCACCGGCCCTCAAGGTTCATCTGAACACGCCGCGCGACGAGGGCGGCAATCTCGCCGGCCAGCTCCAGCCGGCCGAGCCGTTCGAGTTCCTGGTTCCGTAAGCCCGCTCACCGGGTGCTGGACAGGACCTCCGCGGCGGTCGGCTCGATGCCGTCGTCGGCTTCTGCATCCTCTGAGACCCGCGCGGCCCCGTCGTGGGGCAGGGGAGCCTCGTCCCAGCCGCCTTCCTCGCGCTGCCGGTTCCACATCTGGGCGTAGATGCCGCCGTGGTCGAGGAGCTCCAGGTGGGTGCCGCGCTCCACGATGCGGCCGGCGTCCAGAACCAGGATCTCGTCGGCCTTGACGATGGTGGAGAGGCGGTGCGCGATGACCAGGGTCGTGCGGTTCTCCGACACCCGGTCGAGGGCCGCCTGGATCTCCTGCTCGGTGCGGCTGTCCAGCGCCGAAGTCGCCTCGTCGAGGATCAGGATGGGCGGTCCCTTGAGGATGGTGCGGGCGATCGCGACGCGCTGCTTCTCGCCGCCGGACAGCTTCAATCCGCGCTCGCCCACCTCCGTCGCGTAGCCCTTGGGCAGCGCCTCGATGAACCCGCCGATCTGCGCCATCTCGGCGGCCGTGCGGACCTCGTCCTCGCTGGCCCCGGGACGGCCATAGCGGACGTTGTAGGCGATGGTGTCGTTGAACAGCACCGTGTCCTGCGGAACGATGCCGATGGCGGCCCGCACCGATTCCTGGCTGACCTCGCGCAGGTCCTGGCCGTCGATGGTCACGCGGCCGCCGGTCACGTCGTAGAAGCGGTAGAGCAGCCGCGAGATGGTGGACTTGCCCGCACCCGACGGCCCGACCAGGGCCACCGTGTGGCCCGGCGGCACCTCGAACGAGACGTCCTTCAGGATCACCCGGTCCGGGTCGTAGTGGAAGAAGACGTTTTCGAAGCGGATTGCGCCGTCGGTCACCGCCAGCGCCGGTGCCTCGTCGCGGTCGCGGATTTCCGGCTCGACGTCGAGCACCCGGAACATGGATTCGATGTCGGCCAGTGCCTGCTTGATCTCGCGATAGACGAAGCCGATGAAGTTCAGCGGGATGGACAGCTGGATCAACAGCGCGTTGATCATGACGAAGTCGCCGATGGTCTGCGTGCCCGCCATCACCGCCCGCGCCGACATCACCATGCAGGTGGTCATGCCAACGGCGAAAATCACCGTCTGTCCGAGATTGAGCCAGGCCAGCGACGTCCAGATGCGGATTGCCGCGCCCTCGTAGCGCGCCATGGAGCGGTCGAAGCGCTCCGTCTCCATCGCCTCGTTGTTGAAATACTTGACCGTTTCGTAGTTCAGCAGCGAGTCGATGGCCTTGGAGTTCGCCTCGGTGTCCGACTCGTTCATCTCGCGGCGGATCTTGATCCGCCAGTCGGAGGCAACCAGCGTGAAGCCGATATAGGCCGCGACCGTGACGGCGATGACCAGCAGGTACCAGAGGTCGAACTGGTAGGCGACGACGGCGGCGACCAGCGCGAACTCGAGCACCGTCGGCAGCGAATTGAGCATCGTGAAGCGCACGATGGTCTCGATGCCCTTGGTGCCGCGCTCGATCACCCGCGACAGGCCGCCGGTGCGCCGCTGCAGGTGGAAGCGCAGCGACAGGTCGTGCAGATGCACGAAGGTGCGGCGCGCCATCCAGCGCACGGCATGCTGTCCGACCCGCGCGAACAGGGCGTCGCGGAGCTGATTGAAGGTCATCGCCAGCACCCGCGCCACCCCGTAGGCGATGACCAGGAACACCGGAACCACGAGAAAGTCGGGCACCCCGGCGCCGCCGTCAGCGCGCGGCGCCGTCAGGGAATCCGTGGCCCATTTGTAGGTGTAGGGGGTGAGCACCGTGATCAGCTTGCCGAGGATCAGCGCGGCGAGCGCAACGAGTGCCCGGCGCTTCAGGTCGGGCCGCTCGGCAGGCCACATGTAGGGCCACAGCGCCCGGATGGCGCGGAAGGTCTGGCCCCGGTCGGCGGAGACGCGATTGGACGGGTCGGTCTTGGTTGGCATGCGCTCGGCTTGCGGAACGGGCCGGCGCCCGGCGCGGCCAGGAGGCTGCGCGACCGTCGGTCGGGGCGGAGAGGGGCCTGGTGGCGCGCGCCGGCGTCGGGGGCCGGGGCACGCGCGGAGGAAGCCTGGTTCCCGGATAGATATACGGCGCATCCGGAACGGTTCAAGAAAGCGCCGATGAAGCGGGCCCGGATCGCATCCGGGCCCGGAGCCTGTCGGACCTACTCGGCCGCCTGTGGATAGGCAGGGCCGGCCACCGCGGCGGGCGGCGGCGCGGAGGGCGTTTCGGGCCGCCGGCGAATGCGGCGCCACAGCGCTCCGGCCTTGCGTCTCCACACCGTCGGCGCGGCCAGCGCCACCGGCACCACCACCAGCGTCAGCATCGTGGAGAAGCCCAGGCCGAAGATGATCGCGGTGGACAGCTGAACCCACCAGATGGAGGTGATGCCGCCTACCGCCACCGTCCGGTCGAAGAAGTTCAGGTTGACCTCGGTGGCCATGGGCACGAGGCCGGCGATGGTCGTGATCGTGGTCAGCATGATCGGCCGCATGCGCTGCGCCGACGTCTTCAGAACCGCCACCAGCGGATCCGACACGTCCTCGCGCATGCGGTTGTAGGTATCGATCAGCACGATGGCGTTGTTCACCACGATGCCGGCCAGCGCCACCACGCCCGTCCCCGTCATGATGATGGAGAATTTCTGCCCGGTGAGCGTCATCCCGATCAGCACGCCCAGCACCGACAGCACCACCGTGGAGAGGGTGATCGCCGTCTGGTAGAAGGAGTTGTACTGGGTCACCAGGATGATGAACATCAGGAACAGCGAGCCCATCATCGCCTTCATCAGGAAGGCGCCGGACTCCTGCTGGTCCTCGTCGGCGCCTCGGAAGCGGAACGAGATGCCGGACGGCCAGTCCTGGCCGTCGATCCACTCCTGAATCTCGGCGATCTTCTGGTTCGGATCGAAGCCCTGGGTCTCGATCACGTCCGCCTTCACCGACATGGAGTAGAGACCGTCGCGCCGGGTGATCGACGACACCCGCGGCGAGGGCGTGATGTCGACGAAGTTGGCGATGGGCACCATGCCGTTCTGGGTCTTCAGGCGCAGGCTCTCGAACTGGTTGAGCGTGCGCTGGTCGTCCGGGAAGCGGACCCGGATGTCGATCTCGTCGTCGGAATCGTCCGGCCGGTAGTTGCCGATCAGCACGCCCGTGGTGACGAGCTGCACCATGGAGCCCACCGAGGCGATGTTGGCGTTGTAGCGGCCCGCCTGCTCGCGATCGATGTCCAGCTGCCACTCGATGCCGGGCAGGGGGCGGTCGTCCTCCAGGTCGCGCAGGCCGGCCACGGTCTCGAAGTGGCTGCGGGCGCGCTCGATGGTTTCCTGCACGAGCTCGTAATTGCTGCCGGAGACCTGCAGCTGGATGTCCTTGCCGGTGGGCGGTCCGCCCTCGATCTTGCGGACTTCGGTTTTGATGCCCGGGATCGAGGCCGTGCGCTGGCGGATCTCCTCGAAGATCTCCGCCGCCGTCCGCCGGCAGCAGAAGTCGCCCAGCTCCATCTGCAGCTCGCCGATCACGTCGGCCGGCTTGTCGTTGACGCCATCGATCTTGAAGCCGCCGCCGGTCGAGCCGCCGCTCGGGTAGGCGCTGACCACGGCATTCTCCACGCCGTCGGTGGACAGCACCACGCGCTCCACCTGGGAAACGAGCGAGGACGCCTCGGAGGCAGACATGTTGCCGCGCGCGGAGACGAGCACGACCGCCACGTCCGGTTCCTCGTCGACGAAGAACTCCACTCCGGTTGCGTTGGCCGCGAAGGTGGTGATGACGGCGAAGCTGACGCCGATGACAGCGGCGAGCGTCACGACGTTACCGATCACCGTGCCGGCCAGCCAGTGCAGGGCGCGCACGTAGACGCCGGTCAAGCCGGGAATGCTGTCGGGATCGAGATCCTCGGAGGCCGACAGGCGCCGGGCAGCGGCCTGCTCCTCCGCCGAGGCCTGGCCGCGCCCGAACAGGCCGCCGGCCACCGGCAGGAAGATCATGGCGGTCACCAGCGCCGCGGTCAGCACGATGATGACCATGATCGGCAGGTAGCTCATGAACTCGCCGGCGACGCCGGGCCAGAGCAGCATCGGCAGGAAGGCGGCAAGCGTCGTCGCGGTGGACGAGGTGATCGGCCAGAACATCAGCCGCGCGGCGCGGATGTAGGCCTCCTTGCGCGGCATACCCTCGACGATCTTCCGGTCGGCGTACTCGACGATGACGATGGCGCCGTCGACCAGCATGCCGACGGTCAGCACAAGGCCGAACATGACCATCATGTTCACCGTCATCCCGAGCGCCGTCAGGATGAGGAAGCCCAGCAGGAAGGTGGTGGGGATGGCGAGCCCGACGAGCAGCGCCGAGCGCAGGCCGAGCGCCGCGACGACCACGATCATCACCAGGCAGATGGCGGTGATGATGGAGGACTGCAGCGACCCCAGAACCTCGTAGATGAAGCTGGACTGGTCGAGCAGGTAGTCGATGCGGATGGTGGACGGCCACTCGGCCGTCTGCCGTTCCACGACGTCGCGGACCGCCTGGTTGTTCTCGATGATGTTGGTGCCGAGCCGCTTCACCACCTCGATGGCGATGGCCGGCTTGCCGTTGACCCTTGTGAAGCTCGACGGATCCTTGAACGTGCGGCGCACGTCGGCGATGTCGTCAAGGGTGACGACACCCTCCGCGTTCTGCTTGATCGGCAGCGAGAACACGTCGTCCCGGTTCTCCACCAGGCCGGGCACCTTCACCTGGAAGCGGCCCTGGCCGGTGTCGATGAAACCGGCCGGCACGAGCTGGTTGTTGCGGGTCAGCGCATTCAGGAGCTCGTCCTGGGTGACGCCGTAGGATTCCAGCGCCGTCCGGTCGATGATGACCTCGAGCAGTTCCTCGCGGTGACCGGACAGGTTGGCCTCGCGGACGCTGGCGATGGCCTCGATCTCGTCCTTCAGCTGGCGCGCGCGCCGGTAGAGGGTGCGCTCCGGAACGTCGCCGGAAAGCGCCACGGTGATGGTCGGAACCAGCGAGAAGTTGGTTTCGTGGATGACCGGCTCTTCGGCCTCCGTCGGCAGGTCGGCCTTGGCCTGGTCGACCTTGTCGCGGACGTCGGCAAGGGCGGAATCCTTGTCGAAGTCGGCCTCGAACTCCAGCACGATGCCGGCGTGCCCCTCCGACGCGATGGCCGTCAGCTCCTTCAGGCCTTCCAGGCTTCGCAGGTCGGTCTCCATCGGCCGCACGAGCAGGCGCTCGGCATCCTCCGGCGACACGCCCTGCTGGGCGATGGAGACGTAGAAGATGGGGACATCGATGTCGGGGTTTGCCTCCTTGGGGATGGCGAGATAGGCGAAGATGCCCGCCGCCACGCTCACGATCATGATCGTGACGACGGTCCGGGTTCTCCGGATGATGCCTTCGACTGCGTCGATCACGAGCGGGCCTCGGGCTGATCTTCCACCGGGGTGACGGTCTCGCCGTCGACCACGTAGTCCTGCCCCACGACGATCACGGTGATGGTCTCCGGCAGGCCCTTGACCCAGACGCCCTCCGGACCCTGGTCGACGATGGTGACCGGCTCGAACGCGACGGTGCCCTTGTCGGAGACCGTCTGGACGCCGACCGTACCGCTGTCGGCCAAGGTCAGGACGGCGGGGGACAGTCGGTGCAGGCGCACCGGTTCCAGCGGGATGGAGGCGAGCGCCGTCACGCCGTCGTGCAGCTTGCCGTCCGGGTTCGGGACCTGGATTTCCACGGTGAAGGTGCGGGTGGCTGGATCGGCGGCGCGGGAGATGAAGGTGATCTCGCCGTCCACCTCCTCGCCGGTGACCAGCGAAACGTGCGCCTTCATCCCGTTCGAGACCTTGCCGATGTCGCGTTCGGAGATCTGGCCGGTCACGGTGATCGGGTCGACATCGATGATGGTGGCGCACACGTCACCGACCGCGAGCATGGCGCCCTGGTCGGTCATGGGATCCTCGACCGTCCCGGAGACCGGAGCCTTCACCGTGGTTCGGTCCAGCTCCAGCTGCGCCTCTGCCACCGTGGCGGTGGCGGCGTCCAGGGAGGCCTTGGTGGCCGCGACGCGGGTGGCCGATTCGAACTGGCGCTCGCGCAGCTTGGTTGCCGCCTCGAACTCCAGCTTCGCCTTGGCGGCTTCCGCCTCGGCCTTGAGAAGCTGTGCCTCGCGGGCGCCGCGGTCGAGCTGGCAGAGCACGTCGCCGGCCTTCACCTCGTTGCCCGCTTCCACCGGTCGCTCGGCAACGCGGCCGGAGGTCTCGGCGCGCACGGGCACCCGGGCGTCGGCCTCGGTGCGGCCCCGCATCTTCAGGTCGGTCTGGCGCGACTCCGCGCTCACCGTTTTCACCTGAACCCGGAACGGTTCGGCTTCCGTGGCCGCGGTGCGCTGGGCGGGCGGCGGAACGGCATCGGGCGAATTGGCCTGGCCGCCGACGACCACGTCGCCGGTGCTCATCCAGCCGGCGATGGACGCGGTGATGACCACGGCGGCCACCCAGGAGCCCTTGATTTTGAAACCCATGATGGAATCCCTGTCGGTGGCCGTCAGCCTGCGGCGCGCTCGCCCGGCTGGGCGTCGGCGTCCACGGCGAGGCATTCAAGCTGGTCGCGGTAGGCGGTGAGGAAGTCGTGGGAGGCGGTCATGCAGTTCATGCCGTAGCGGGCGATCCATTCGGTGCCGCCCGAGCGGGAGGAGGCGATGGATCCGAGCAGCTCCATCTCGCGCTGCAGATCGGCAAGGCGCGCATCGATCGCCTTTACCAGATGCTCGCGCGGCAGGAGTTCGGCATTCATGGCCACGAGCAGGAAGGGCGAGCGGAAGATGTCCGGGTCGGTCTGCCCGGTGAGCTCGCCGATCAGCGCCTCGCGGCCTGCGTCGGTAATCGAGTAGATCTTCCGGGCCGGCTTGCCGGGCTGGGTTTCCTCGCGAACGGTGACGAGTCCGTCCGCTTCCAGCCGCGCCAGGGCCGGGTAGATGGAGCCGAAGCTCGCATCGACGAAGTAGCTGTACTCGCCCTCGACCGACATCTTCTTGATCTCGTAGCCGGTGGCGTCACCGTGCTGAAGAATGGCGAGGCAGAGCGTGCGAACGTTCATGAGGATCCCGGACTGACCAATCGGAGCAGCCTATGCTGGTGCAGCATATTTATGGCCGATATATGTCAGCCCTCCATATGTCGCCTGGATATAGGGTTTCAAGTCCTTATTTGTGCGGTGCGGCAACTTTTTGCGACGCATCATCGCGGCGCGCGCGGATCGCCGGTCACGGCAGGCGGAGGCGCCTGCGACGCCATGGACGGGCCGGCGCTCTGGTTGGTTCGTCCGAAGCGCTCTACATTAGCGTTCGATAATGGACAGGGAGGTCGCGATGGACCGCTCGAACGAAACGCTGGTGCGGTTTCTGGTGCGCCATTGGCTGGTGGGCGCGGGCGTGACCGTCGTGAGCGTGGGCGCGCTGTTCGCCACCGATCTCGGCGGCCTGCGCGGTCTTGTGATGAGCGCGCAGGATCCGGTGCTGCCGGTGGCGATGCTGCTGTTCGGCTTTCTCGTCACCTTCACGAGCGCCTCGATGGGCGCGGCGGTGATGAGCCTCGGCAGCGACCGGAAGCCCAAGGGGCCTCGCGGTCGGCTCTTGGCGGTTCAGCCGGCGCTGGTGCCGGTTCGGGCGAAAGGCGCGGTCAGGCCGCGTCTTTGAACTGCGACCGCGTCGCCTCGATATCCTCCAGCGTGGGGATGCTGTGCTCGTTGCCGAGATGCTGGATGGCGTGGGCGGATGCCGCGCGCGCGAAGTCGAAATGGTCGCTCCAGCCCAGCTCCGGCCGGGCCATCGCGGAGTACATGTAGGCGCCGTGGAACACGTCGCCGGCACCATTGGTGTCGATGACCTTGTCGCCCGGCACCGCCAGCGCCGGCATCCACTGCGGAACGCCGTCGCCCTCGAACCAGACCAGGCCGCGCTCGCCCAGCGTCACGCCGCCCACCCTGCATCCCTTGGCCCGCAGATAGTCCAGCATGCCGTGCTGTGACAGCCGCATCTGCTCGCACATCCGCTCCGAGACCACCGCGACGTCGATATACTCCAGCAGCTCCTCGGTATTGTCGCGCACCGCGCCGCCGTCGAGGGAGGTAAGGATGCCGCGCTCCCGGCAGAGCTTCGCGTAGTGGAGTGCTGCGTCGGCCATGTGGCCGTCGAGGTGCAGGCCCTTGCAGCCGTCCAGGTTCAGGTTGGGGTAGGGGTGCAGGTAGGCGTCGTCGCGGCAGCGCACGATGGCCCGCTTGCCGTTGTTCGGCATGATGAAGGACAGCGAGGATTCCTCCACCGCCCGGCCATGGATGGAGATGGAATAGCGGTAGGCCATTTCGCGGAACATGCGCGACAGCCAGTCGTCGGCCATCTGGCAGACGATGTCCGGCTTTACCCCCAGCTTGGCGCAGGCGAAGGCGGCGGTGACGGCGTTGCCGCCGAAGGACACCGCATAGTCGTCGGCGATCGTCTTCTCGTCACCGGTCGGGATGCGGTCGGTGAGGAAGGTGATGTCGATATAGACCTGCCCGATGAACAGAGCGTCCATCCGCCATTCTCCATGGGTTCGGATTTCGGGAGCCGGGTCCGGTCGCGCCGGCCGGTTCGTGCGTCGACAATCCGGAAAAGTGTGATCCGCGTCACCGTCAGCGCTGGATTGTTGCACGAAAGAATTGGATTTACCGTATCGTTCGAAAGTCGTATCTCGTCAATGTAGCGAGGGGAGTCATAGGAGCAGATATGCGCATTCTCGTTGTTCCGATTGTTGTCGGGCTCATGGTTGGTGCGTGCACCGAAACGCAGACGCAGCGCGGCGCGACCGGCGCACTCATCGGTGGCGGCCTTGGCGCTGCGACCGGTGCGATCATCGGTGGCGGCGACGTCGGTTCGGCGGTTGCCGGTGGCCTGATCGGTGCGGCGGCTGGCGGTGCTGCCGGCGTGGCCACGGCCCCGCGCGAGGACTGCTACGTCCGCAACCAGTACGGCGAGCTCGTCCGCGTCGCCTGCTGATCCGGACAGCTGGTACAGACTTCGAAAAGGGCGCCTCCGGGCGCCCTTTTTGCTGTCCGGCGGGTGGCGGGCGGCGCTGTCGTGCGGCGGTCGCCCGAAACGGCTACTCTGGCGAACCATCGATCGCACGAGGGAGGATCCGCCCCATGACCCGCACCATCCTGTCGGCGGCCTGTGCCGCAGCCTTCGCCCTGGCGCTCGCCGCGCCGGCCTCGGCCCAGAGCTTTTCCTGCTCCGCCGCCACCAAGCCCGACGAGAAGGCGGTCTGCGATAGCCGGGCGCTCGCCAATCTCGACGTGAAGAACGCCACCCTCTACCAGGTCGCCACCAGCCTCGTGGCGATGGGCGAGCGCGGCAACCTGCAGGACCAGGAGACGGCCTTCCTGAAGAAGCGCGCCGCCTGCGGCGCAAGCGTCTCCTGCATCCAGGCGGCCTACGAGGCCAACATCGCCGCCATCCAGTCGGTGCTCGACGGCATCTACAAGAACGGCCCGTACTGACCCGTCCACAGAACCGATCGAAAACGGGTTGAACCCGGTCGCGTTCCGGCGCCTCCTGACTGCCCTGCGCGGGGCGAGGGCGTCCGGCGGCATCGCGATCGGGAGACGGTGACATGGCAAAGGACAAGGCGGGTGCGATCCGCGTCGGGATCGGCGGCTGGACCTATGAGCCCTGGCGCGGGACCTTCTATCCGGAGAAGCTCGCCCACAAGCGCGAGCTGGAGCATGCCAGCCGCCAGCTCACCTCCATCGAGATCAACGGCACCTTCTATCGCGGCCAGAAGCCGGCCACCTTCGCCAAGTGGCGCGACGAGACGCCGGAGGGCTTCGTCTTCTCCCTGAAGGCGCCGCGCTTCGCCACCAACCGGCGGGTGCTGGCGGAGGCGGGCGAGTCCATCACCCGCTTCTTCGACAGCGGCGTCACCGAGCTCGGCAGCCGGCTCGGGCCGATCAACTGGCAGTTCGCGCCCACCAAGGCCTTCGACCCGGACGATTTCGCCGCCTTCCTCGACCTGTTGCCGAAGGACGTCGACGGCCACGCCATCCGCCACGTGGTGGAGGTGCGCCACGCGAGCTTCCAGGTGCCGGAGTTCGTCGCGCTCGCCCGCTCGCACGGGGTGGCCGTCGTCGTCGCCGCCGATTCCGACTATCCGCTGATCGCCGACCCGACGGCGTCCTTCGTCTACGTGCGGGCGATGGGCACCGTCGAGGGCGAGACGGCCGGATATCCGCCGAAGGCGCTCGACGCCTGGGCGGAGCGGGCGAAGACCTGGGCCGCCGGCGGTGCGCCGGACGGGTTCGAGCCCATCGCCGGCGAGCCGGAGACAACCCCGCGCGACGTCTTTCTCTACTTCATCTCCGGCCACAAGGTCGCCAACCCGGCGGCGGCCATGGCGGTCATCGACCGGCTGGGGTGAGGGGGCTCAGACGATGAGATCGTCGGCGTAGAGGTTTGCTGCCCAGCCGGGAAGGCGCGGCAGCACGAAGACCACGCGCCCGCCTGCGAACCCGAGGATGCGCTCCGGCTGGCGGTTCAGGACTGAATTGTCGAAGACATGGCCGACGTCGCTCATCAGGACGGCCTGTCGGATAAGCGGGCCGTTGCGGTCGAAGCGGGCGCGGATCTTGTCTTCCGGCACCGAGTGCCCGCCGTGTTCAGAGCGGTCGCCGACGCGCGCCACAGCGAGATCCGGACTGTCGAGACCGACATGGAAGGTGAGGATGCGGTAGCCATTAGCCCGCGCTCGTTCGATCAACGCCAGCTTGGAGGGATGGGAGAACACCGTCTCGGTCGTGAAACTCGCACGGTTCTTGAAGTAGGCGTTCCTGCGATCATCTGCGATCCGGGCCGCCTCGTAGGAGGCCTCGGGTCTCGGATCCGCGAGTTCGTCGCGCTGGATAAGGTCGGCATTGACGAACGGCACCTTCAGTTTCGGCGCAATGCGGGTCTGGTAGAGGGTCGTCTTGCCCGCCCCGTTCGGCCCGGCGAGGACCACGATCGTCGGGCGACCCGCCGCCACCGTCAGGGCTTCGGTTCTTGCCGAACCAACCGGCCGTTCTCGTCGAGCCCCACGCCCCGCCCAAGCTTCCGGCGCTCGGCGAAGAAGGCTTCCTCTTCAGCTGTCGGGCCTGTCACCGCCTCGGCGAAGGCATCGAACCAGACATCCTGCTCATCGCTGCTGAGCGCGTCCGGCGACAGCTTGCCGCCGAGCGCCTGTTCGATGCGCCGGTAGTCAAACCGCCCGGTCTTCTCCACGGCGCGGCCGATGCGCGCCCAGTGGGTCAGTTGCCCGGCGATCGATCGGCTCTGGAGCTCCGCCTCGCGGCGGACGACGTCCATCACCTCGTCAGAGAGTTTGATCGACTGGGCCATGCATAGCCTCCAGGTGGCAAAATGCTACCAAGTGTAAGTAGAGCTTAGCACGTGCTGGATCAAGGCTGCCAAAAGGTCGAGGGGGAGGCACGCCAGGTGCGCCAGTCCCAATAACGCAGAGAGGCCGGGCGTTTCCGCCCGGCCTCTCATGTCAGTCAGAAGGGGTGAGGCTCAGCTACACCCGCTCGTGGACCCGCAGGTGTCGCACTTCAGGCAGGTGCCGTTGCGGACCATGGTGAAGTTGCCGCACTCGCCACAGGCCTCGCCCTCGTAGCCCTGCAGGCGGGCCAGCGCGACCTTGGACGCCTGCTGCTTGCGGGCATTCTGCTTCGCCGTCTCCGGATCCTCGTCGACGAGGCCTTCCACGTCGCTGGCCGCATCGAAGGCCTCCTCGCCGATCTCCTGGTCGAGGTCTCGGCTGAAGGCGGTCTGCACGTCGGCGCGCAGGGCCGTCACCGTGGCGGTGGCCGTCGTCGTGCCGCCGGCGGAGCCGCGCGGCTCGCCCTTGACGATCTGGAAGCGCTGGGTCTGGCCGCGCACCAGGCCGTGCGAGACCGGCGCCACCTGCGGCTTGTCGCCTTCCACGCCGCGGCCGATGGTCGTGGACCCGGCGTCTTCCGGCTGCACGTGGGCGAGCTCGTTGCGGCCGAGATAGGAGACCGCCAGCTCGCGGAACACGTAGTCGAGGATCGACGTGGCGTTCTTGATCGCCTCGTTGCCCTGCACCATGCCGGCCGGCTCGAACCGGGTGAAGGTGAAGGCGTCGACATATTCCTCCAGCGGCACGCCGTACTGGAGGCCGAGCGAGATGGCGATGGCGAAGTTGTTCATCATCGCCCGGAAGGCCGCGCCCTCCTTGTGCATGTCGATGAAGATCTCGCCGAGGCGGCCGTCATCGTACTCGCCGGTGCGCAAATACACCTTGTGGCCGCCGACGATGGCCTTCTGGGTGTAGCCCTTGCGCCGGTTCGGCATCGGGTCGCGCTCGCGGATCGCCCGTTCCACGATGCGCTCCACGATCCGCTCGGCCGCCGCCGCGGCGCGCACCTGCGCCGGCTGGGTCGCCGCCATCGCCTCGGCCTCTTCCTCCGCCTCGTCCTCGTCGTCGGAGAGAAGCTGCGCGTTCAGCGGCTGGGAGAGCTTGGAGCCGTCGCGGTAGAGCGCGTTGGCCTTCAGCGCCAGCCGCCACGAGGTCATGTAGGCGGCCTTGCAGTCGTCCACCGTGGCATCGTTCGGCATGTTGATCGTCTTGGAGATCGCGCCGGAGATGAACGGCTGGGCGGCGGCCATCATGTGGATGTGGCTGTCCACCGAGAGGTAGCGCTTGCCGATGCGGCCGCACGGGTTGGCGCAGTCGAACACCGCCAGGTGCTCGTCCTTCAGGTGCGGCGCGCCTTCCACGGTCATGGCACCGCAGACATAGATGTTGGCGGCCTCGATGTCGGCCTTGGGGAAGCCGATCTCGGCGAGCAGGTCGAAGGACGGATCGTCCAGCTTGTCCGCCGCGATGCCCAGGCTCTCGGTGAGGAAGGCCTCGCCGAGCGACCACTTGGTGAAGGCGAAGCGGATGTCGAAGGCCGATTTCAGGCCGCCCTCGATCGCCTCGATCTTCTCCGCCGTGAACCCCTTTTCCGTCAGCGCCTCGTGGCTCAGCGTCGGGCAGCCCTTCAGGGTGCCGCGGCCGACCGCGTAGGTGGAGATGTCGGAGATCTCCGCCTCGGAGTAGCCGAGGCCGCGCAGCGCCTGCGGCACCGCCTGGTTGATGATCTTGAAGTAGCCGCCGCCGGCCAGCTTCTTGAACTTCACCAGCGCGAAGTCGGGCTCGATGCCGGTGGTGTCGCAGTCCATCACCAGGCCGATGGTGCCGGTCGGCGCGATCACCGTCGACTGGGCGTTGCGGTAGCCGTGCTTCTCGCCCAGCTCCAGCGCCCGGTCCCAGGCGGCGCGGGCGTGCGCCACCAGCTTGTCGTCCGGGCACGAGGCATGGTCGAGCGGCACCGGGTTGGTGCTCAGCTTCTCGTAGCCGTCGGCGTGGCCGTGCGCGGCGCGGCGATGATTGCGGATCACCCGCAGCATGGCGTCGCGGTTGTTGGCGTATTCCGGGAACGGCCCCAGGTCGCCGGCGATCTCGGCGGAGGTGGCGTAGGAGGTGCCGGTCATCACCGCGGTGATGGCGCCGCAGATGGCGCGGCCCTCGTCGGAATCGTAGGGGATGCCGGAGGTCATCAAGAGGCCGCCGATGTTGGCGTAGCCGAGGCCCAGCGTGCGGTAGTCGTAGGAGAGCTTGGCAATCTGCGGCGAGGGGAACTGCGCCATCATCACCGAGACTTCCAGGACCAGCGTCCACAGCCGCACGGCGTGCTCAAACGCCTCCACGTCGAAGGAGCCGTCCTCGGCGCGGAACTGAAGCAGGTTGGCCGAGGCGAGATTACAGGCCGTGTCGTCGAGGAACATGTACTCCGAGCACGGATTGGAGGCGCGGATGTCGCCGCCGGCCGGGCAGGTGTGCCAGTCGTTGATGGTGGTGTGGAACTGGATGCCCGGATCGGCCGAGGCCCAGGCGGCGTGGCCGATCTTCTCCCACAGCTCGTCCGCCTTGATGGTCCGGGCGAGCTTGCCGTCGGTGCGGCGCATCAGGTCCCAGTCGCCGCCGGCCTCCACCGCGTTCAGGAACGCGTCGGTGACGCGCACCGAGTTGTTGGAGTTCTGGCCGGAAACGGTCAGGTAGGCCTCAGAGTCCCAGTCGGTGTCGAAGATCGGGAACTCGATCTCCGAGTAGCCCTGGCGGGCGAACTGCATCACACGGCGGATGTAGTTCTCCGGCACCATCGCCTTCTTCGCGGCGCGGATCTCGCGCTTCAGGGCCGGGTTCTTCTCCGGCACGAAGCAGTCGTCGCCGGGGCCCTCGCAGTTCACGCACGCCTTCATGATGGCGGCGAGGTGCTTCTTCACCGTCTTGGAGCCGGTGACGAGGGCGGCGACCTTCTGCTCCTCGCGGACCTTCCAGTCCACGTAGGCCTCGATGTCCGGGTGATCGACGTCGACCACCACCATCTTGGCGGCGCGGCGCGTCGTGCCGCCGGACTTGATGGCACCGGCGGCGCGGTCGCCGATGCGCAGGAAGCTCATCAGGCCGGAGGAGCGGCCGCCGCCGGACAGCGGCTCGCCTTCACCGCGCAGCATGGAAAAGTTGGAGCCGGTGCCGGAGCCGTACTTGAACAGCCGCGCCTCGCGGACCCACAGGTCCATGATGCCCGAATCGTTCACCAGGTCATCGGTGACCGACTGGATGAAGCAGGCGTGCGGCTGCGGATGCTCGTAGGCGGTCTTGGAGCGGGTCAGCTCGCCGGTCTCGTGGTCCACGTAGAAGTGGCCCTGGCTCGGCCCGTCGATGCCGTAGGCCCAGTGCAGGCCGGTGTTGAACCACTGCGGCGAGTTCGGCGCCACCTTCTGGGTGCACAGCATGTAGGCGAGCTCGTCGAAGAAGGCGCGGGCGTCCTCCTCGCCGTCGAAATAGCCGCCCTTCCAGCCCCAGTAGGTCCAGGTGCCGGCGAGCCGGTCGAAGACCTGGCGGGCATCCATTTCCGGGCCGGTGCGCTCGTCGGCCGGCAGGTCGGCCAGCGCCTTCTCGTCGGCGGTGGAGCGCCACAGCCAGCTCGGGACGGTCTCTTCCTCGACCTTCTTAAGGGCGACCGGAACGCCGGCCTTGCGGAAATATTTCTGGGCCAGCACGTCGGTGGCCACCTGGCTCCACGCCGCCGGCACCGCGATGTCGGCAAGCCGGAACACCACCGAGCCGTCCGGGTTGCGGATCTCACTCGTGGAGCGACGGAATTCGATGCCCTCGTAGGCCGACTGACCCGCCTTCGTGTAGCGTCGCTCGATCCGCATGGCTCATTGTCCCTTCATCACGTTGCCGGACGCGCCGCGACGCGCCGGATCCCACCCGCCAGAAATCCCGCCCGGCGTCTCCGATGGAGAACCCGGCTGAGACTCACTGACGCTCTATCTAGTAGGCATCGAGCCCGACAATACTGAATATAGTGCTAACTGGACTCGTTGCGAAGCACCCCGGCGCCCCTGAAACACGCGCAAACGAACCCCTCCCGCCGACGCGACTGACGCGCCGCCGACATGACGAACATGCTATCTTTGGAGGGCCCGGTGCTGACCGTTGGGGTCGGGCTGTCGATTGAGTGGAGAGTAGTGCGAGTCGGATCGGCCGGTCAAGGAACCAGATCTAGCTGTTGTGTGTTACTCCCCGGTTTGGCCCATATATATTGTATGGGCTGTGAATAACGGGGATGACACGATAGCGACACGCGGAACCCGGCGGTTTCCCGGGAGTTTGGCGTCCGGAGAGCGGTGGACGACGGCGGTTCGCCGTGGCGAGGGCTCCGAACCAGGGGGTGGGCGTGCGCTGTTTCGTGGTGATCAATCCGCGCTCCGGGGCGGCGCTCGACCAGGCCGACTTCTCCACCCGGGTCCGGCGGAGCTTCGACGCCGCTGGTATCGAGGCGGTCTGGCCGGACGACGCTGACGCCGGCCTCAATGCACAGATCGACCAGGCGAGGGCCTCCGGTATCGAGCGGATCGCGGTGGTGGGCGGCGACGGCACCGTCATGGCGGCCGCCCAGGCGCTGCTGGACACCGACAAGGTGCTGGTGGTCGTGCCCGCCGGCACCATGAACGTCCTGGCCCACGAGCTTGGCCTGCCGCTCGACATGGACGAGGCGATCGCGCTTGCCGGAACGGGCGAGGTGAGGGCGATCGACGTCGGTGAGGTCAACGGCCGAATCTTTGTCGGCAATTCGGTCCTCGGCGCGCCGTCGCGCCTGGCGCGGCGCCGCGAGCGCTTCCGCGGTCGCTCCACGGGCCGGTCCTATGCGCGCCTTGTCAGGGCCGGGCTCCGCGCCCTCTGGCAATATCCGGCGATGGGCGTGACCATCCACACGGACGATCAGCGCAAGCCGATCCGCACCCGCGCCCTGGCGGTGGTGGTCAACGATTATGCGGAAGGCTTCGGCAAGGTGTTGACGCGCTCCTGTCTCGACGGCGGCGAGCTTGTCCTTTATGCGCTGAAGCCGGTCACGCCGTGGCGGATCCTGGGGCTGATGCTTGCCGTGCTCCTGGGGCGCTGGCGGCACGACCGGCGGCTGGACCGGCTGGCGGTGCAGTCCGTCACCATCACCGCGCGCCGCAAGCGCGTGCGCCTGATGAATGACGGCGAAACGCTCCTCGTGACACCGCCGCTCAACTATCGTATCCGGCCGAAGGCGCTGCGCGTGGTCGGCGTCGCATCATCCGCGGAGGGCACCCTGTCCCACCATTTCGAAGACAGTTCCGTGCAGGCCGCCACCGCCCGATGACGGTCCTTGCCCATGTGTCCGATCTGCATTTCGGCCGAGTCGATATCGGCGCTGCCGAGGCCCTGTTCGATGACCTCAAGGCGCTTCGGCCCGATCTCGTCGTCGTGTCCGGCGATCTGACCCAGCGCGCCCACTACTGGGAATTCCTGCTCGCGCGGCAATATCTCGACAGCCTCGACCTGCCGTGGCTGGCGGTGCCGGGCAACCACGACATTTCCCCATTCAGGCTTCTGGAGCGCTTCACCAACCCGTTCCGCGCCTACCGCACCTTCATCGAGAAGGTGACCGAGCCGGTCTATGTCGACGACGAGGTGGTGGTCGTCGGCCTCAACACGGCCCGGCGCATGGCGCTCGAATGGAACTGGGCGCACGGGCGCATCAGCCGCCGCCAGATCCGCCGGGTGGTCAACGAGTTCGAGCGCGCACCAGCCGAGCGGGTGCGTATCGTCGTGGCTCACCATCCCTTCCAGCCGCCCGAGCATGCGCCGGAGACCCGCGTGGTCGGCCGCTCGGCGGAAGCGCTGGAGCGCTTCGCGTCGGCCGGTGTGCGGCTGGTGCTGGCGGGACACCTCCATCAGGGCTATATCCGCGTGGTGACGCCCACCGAGGTGACCCGGACCGGGGAGCTGAAGCTGGTGCAGGCGGCGTCGGCCATCTCCTCGCGGCTGCGTGGCGAACCGAACGCCTACAACATCATCACCGTGACCGGCGGCAACCTCGACATCCGCACGCGGATATTCGAGGGTGGCGCGTGGCGCGCCTCCGACGCGGTCGGGGACATGCCGGCGCTAGCGCCGGCGGACTGACGGCGCGCCAGCAGCCGGCCCGTCTGCCTGTCCCGCGCATCGCGCCCGGCGGCCCGTCGGCCCCGACACCAGAACAAGGACCTGTCTCCGCATGGACGCAGCCCTCGACAAGAAGCCCGCGTCCGGCGGGCTCGAGGCCGAAATCGCCAACCGCCGCACGTTCGCGATCATCTCGCATCCGGACGCCGGCAAGACGACGCTGACGGAAAAGATCCTCTATTTCGGCGGCGCGATCCGGCTCGCCGGCCAGGTGAGGGCGCGCGGCGAGCGCCGCCGCACCCAGTCGGACTGGATGGCCATCGAGCAGCAGCGCGGCATCTCCGTCACCAGCTCCGTCATGACCTTCGAGCGCGACGGCGTGACCTTCAACCTGCTCGACACGCCGGGCCATGAAGACTTCTCCGAGGACACCTACCGCACGCTCACCGCGGTCGATTCGGCGGTCATGGTCATCGACGCCGCGAAGGGCATCGAGGCGCAGACGCTCAAGCTGTTCGAGGTCTGCCGGCTGCGCGACGTGCCGATCATCACCTACATCAACAAGGTCGATCGCGAGGGCCGCGATCCGTTCGAGCTGATGGACGAGATCTCCGAGAAGCTCGCCCTCGACGTCTCGCCGGTGACCTGGCCGGTGGGCATGGGCACCCAGTTCAAGGGCTGCTTCAACCTGCGCGACAACACCTTCCTCAAGCCGAGCCGCGAAGGCGCCGGCGGCTTCGAGGAGGAAATCCGCGTCAACGGCGTGATGGATCCCAAGGTGGCCGAGCTGGTCGGCGACGAGACGCTCCTGGAGACCTTCCGCTCCGAGGCCGATCTCGCCACCTCCGCCTGCTCGCCGATGGACATCGAGGCCTACCGCGAAGGCCACCTGACGCCGGTCTTCTTCGGCTCGGCGCTCCGCGATTTCTGCGTCTCCGATCTGCTCGACGGCCTCGCTGCCTTTGCGCCGCCGCCGCGCATGCAGCCGGCCGAACCCGAGCCGGTGGATCCGGCCGAGGAAAAGGTCACGGCCTTTGTGTTCAAGGTCCAGGCGAACATGGACCCCAACCACCGCGACCGCATCGCCTTCACCCGCATCTGCTCCGGCCGCTTCAAGCGCGGCATGCGGCTGAACCAGATCGGCACCGGCAAGACCATGGCGATCCAGGCGCCGATCTTCTTTTTCGCTCAGGACCGCGACATCGCCGAGGAAGCCTATCCGGGCGACATTCTCGGCATCCCGAACCACGGCACCCTGCGCGTCGGCGACACGCTGAGCGAGCGCACCGACGTCAAGGTGACGGGCCTGCCGCGTTTCGCGCCGGAGATCATGCGCCGGGTGCGCACCGGCGACCCGATGAAGGTCAAGCAGGTCCGCCGCGCCCTGCACGACCTGTCGGAGGAGGGGCTCGCCCAGGTCTTCAAGACCCGCTTCGGCTCCGACTGGATCGTCGGCGTCGTCGGCGCGCTGCAGCTCGACGTCATGGCCGACCGCATCAAGGCGGAATACAAGGTCGAGATCGGTTTCGAGGCCTCGCCCTATTCCGCCGCGCGCTGGATCCACGGCCCGAAGGACAAGGTGGAGGAGTTCATCGCCAAGAACTCCGCGCAGATCGGCGACGACAACGACGACAGCCCGGTGTACCTGGCCAAGAGCGCCTGGGAGCTCAACTACACCGCCGAGCGCTGGCCCGACCTGACCTTCGGCCAGACCAAGGAACTGGTCTGAGGTCCGCCGCCCGGGACGTGGACGTCGTGCCGCGCTGGACATGACCGAGGCCGGACGCCATAGTCCGCCGCAACGACCGATGGTTTCGTGCCGGTGGCCCCGACCGTCCGGCGCCCGATCGACAGAGGCTCAAGCCGTGCTGAAAGCTCTTTTCCTGGACCTGTTCACCTGGTGGAATTCCGCCACGCTGGGCACGCGGGTGCACACCTATTTCGCGGGCGAGTATGTCGGCGACGACGAGTTCGGGAACCGCTACTACCGCGCCAAGGGCGGCAAGGTCGACCCGACGCTGGGCTTCCAGCGCCGCTGGGTCATCTACAACGGCGAGGCCGAGGCCACCAAGATCCCCGCTGGCTGGCATGGCTGGATGCACCACAAGGACGTGCCGGCGCCGAGCGAGGTCCACTACAATCCGCGGCCCTGGGAGAAGACGTCCCAGCCGAACCTGACGGGCACCCCGGCGGCCTACCGGCCGAAGGGCTCGATCCTGCAGGAGGATCCCCATCGGCCGCACGCCACCGGCGACTACGACGCCTGGTCGCCGGGTCAGTAGGTTGGCTCCCAGCCGCTGCGAACTACAAGAAAAGGCGCCCGAAAGGGCGCCTTTTTCAATGGGTTGGCGAGACAATCTACAGCTTGCCGCGCGTCACTTTCGGTCCAGTCGGGCGATCAGGCTCGACGTGTCCCAGCGACTGCCGCCCATGGCCTGCACGTCGGCGTAGAACTGGTCGACCAGCGCCGTGACCGGCAGCTGGGCGCCGTTGCGGTTGGCCTCCGCCAGGCAGATCGACAGGTCCTTGCGCATCCAGTCGACGGCAAAGCCGAAGTCGAACGTGCCGTCGCGCATCGTCTCCCAGCGATTCTCCATCTGCCACGACTGGGCCGCGCCCTTGGAGATCACGCCGATCACCTTCTCCACGTCGAGGTCGGCCTTCTGGGCGAAATTGACGGCCTCGGAGAGGCCCTGGACGAGGCCCGCGATGCAGATCTGGTTGACCATCTTGGTGAGCTGGCCGGCGCCGGCCTCGCCCATGTGGCCGACCATCTTGGCGAAGCAGTCGATCACCGGCTTTGCCCGCTTGAAGGTGTCGGCACTGCCGCCCACCATCACCGTGAGCTGGCCGTTCTCCGCGCCGGCCTGGCCGCCCGACACCGGCGCGTCGAGGAAGGCGAAGCCGCGCGCGTCGGCTTCCGCCGCCAGCTCCCGGGCGATCTCGGCGGAGGCGGTGGTGTTGTCGATGAACACCGCGCCGGCCTTCATGGCCTGGAAGGCGCCGTCCTCGCCCAGCGTCACCTGGCGCAGATCGTCGTCGTTGCCCACACAGCAGAACACGAAGTCAGCGCCGTCGGCGGCCTCTTTCGGCGTTGGGGCGGCGGTGCCGCCAAACTCGGAAGCCCATTTTTCCGCCTTGGCGGCGGTGCGGTTGTAGACGGTGAGCTCGTGTCCGCCGCGGGTCTTGAGATGACCTGCCATCGGGTAGCCCATCACTCCGAGCCCGATAAAGGCGACCTTGGCCATGGGGCGTCTCCTTCGCTGTGTCTGGTCTTGTGCGGGTGCAAGCCGCTGGTTCGGCGCGACCCTAGAGCCTTTTCCGGTCGGGAGGAAACACCTGTGCGGGGAGGCGCCGTCAGGTCCAGATGGCGACGATCGCCATCAGGACGAAGCCAGCCACGGCGCCGCCGAACTCAGTGAGGTTGCAGCAGCGCACGATCATCGGGCTCGACGCCAGGCCGTGAAGCGTTCCGAGATAGAGAAACGTGCCGGCCGCCAGGGCGGAGAAGACGGGCTCGATGAGCGGATGCGAGCCGGACAGCGCATCGATGCCCTGGCCGACCGCGGCGCCGATGGGAAACATCACCACGAAAACCAGGAACACGACCCACATGCGCCGCCGCGTGAAAGCCGCCTTGCTCAGCTCAAGCGCCAGGGCAAAGCTTGCGGCACCCTTGTGGGCCAGAACGGCCACGAAGATGATCAGCGTCACGGCGAGGGTGGACGACACGCCGAAGGCGGCGCCGGTCAGGAACGAGTGCACCGACAGCATGACGGCGGCCATCAGCGGTACGATCGGGCTCGCACCGCCCTGGCGCTCGGCGATCCGCGTCCCGAGGTGCTCGATCCAGAGCAGGAGCAGGACGATCGCGCCGCAAAGGGCCGGGGCAAACGGGTAGGCGACGCCGGCGGCGGCGAAATCGCCGTCGGCATCTCCCAGCATGTGGATGAGGCCCGCCCCGAGGAAGATGCCTGCTGCAAAGGCTTCGCCCGAGCCAAGCGCCCGACGCTGGGTGGGCGCGGCGCGCCGCCGCAGGACCGGACCACCGGCCATCAGCGCGACGGCGACAACGACGGCAACGAGAATGGCCTTCAAGACGGCTTCGCTCGGCACGGGCCTGGTCTCCGCCTAGCTCTGGTGGACCGGAAGGCAACGGACGTCGGAGGCCCACAGGTGCAGGTGGCCATGCGCGATGTAGAACACCCGGTGGCCTTCGTGCGGCGACTGCGGCTCACGAGAGAACAGGAACAGTTCGTGTGCATGCTCGTGGGCGTCAGTCACCACGGGCGCGTATGCGACGACGTCGCTGCCTCCGAGGCTTGCCGTTCCCTTGAAGACGAGGTCATGGGCATGCATGTCGAGCCGGCCGTCCTCGTGGTACCAGACGAAAATGGCCTGGCCGCTGTCGCCGGTGAGGCGGAAGGCTCCGATCGACTGGGACAGGTAGGCGGTCGTCGGCTTGTCGCCGGAGAGGTCGAGGGATGCCGGGTCGAAGGCGGCGAGATGGGCCATGGAAGCTCCTTTGGGTGGGGTTCGATCAAAACGATTGCGTTATGTTATAACATTGCGATGGTTTGACGAACCCTCACGCCGCCGCCACCCGCCCGGGGGGCAACGTCGCTCTTCCGTGTCGCTGGTGGACAAGACGTCTGGCCGGGCGGCACAGGAACATCTGCGCAGCCCGGCCGGCCGTGACGGCGGCGGAGACAGGCTCAGCGGTGGCCGGCCTGAGGCTCTCGCCTGCTAGGCGATCCCGGCAAGAGCCTGATCGAGATCCTCGACGAGGTCCTGCACGTGTTCGATGCCGACGGACAGCCGCAGCAGGCCGCCCGGCATGTTGGTCATCGGGTCTTCAACCGACCGGCGATGCTCGATCAGGCTTTCGATGCCGCCGATCGAGGTCGCCCGCACGATCCGCTTCAGCTTGCCGGCCACCGCCAGCGCCGCTTCCGAACCGCCGCGCACGTCGAAGGACAGCAGGCTGCCGTAGCCGCCGGTCATCTGGCGCCGGGCGACGGCGTGATCCGGGTGATCGGCGAGGCCGGGGTAGCGGACCGTCTCGATTGCCCGGTGACCGGCCAGGAAGCCGGCGATCGCCATGGCGTTCGACGAGGCGGAGTGGACCCGCACGCCCAGCGTCCGCATGCCGCGGATCAGCAGCCAGGCCTCGAAGGTGCCAAGCACCGCTCCGGCGTCATGGCGCTCGCGGCAGATCGCCTGCCACAGGTCGCTGTCAGTGTCGTTGGTGGCAAGTGCGCCGGCCAGCACGTCGGAATGACCGTTCAGCGACTTGGTGGCGGAGTGGACCACGTAATCGGCGCCGAGTGTCAGCGGCGTGGTGTGGATGGGCGTGGCCGCGGTGGAATCGACGGCGAGCCTGGCGCCGTGCTGATGCGCGATCTTGGCGGCGGCGGCGATGTCCACAACGGTCAGCCACGGATTGGACGGCGTTTCCGCGAAGACCAGCGTCGGTTTGCCGTCGGCCAGTGCGGCGGCAAGGCTGTCGAGGTCGTTGCCCTCGAACCAGCGCACGTCGATGCCGTGCTCGGCGAGCGCCCGTAGCGCGAACACCTGGGTGCCGTAATAGATGCCCTTCTGGACCACGATCGGCCCGGTGGCGGCGGCGCGCAACAGCGTGGCGATAGCCGCCATGCCGGAGGCGAAGAGGCGCGCCGTGGTGGCCTTTTCGAGCGCCGCGATGATGTCCTCCGCCTCGCGCACGGTGGGCGCGTCGTCGCGGGCGTAGATGTGGCCCTCGGTCATCAGGCTGTAGTCGCGCTCGCGGGCGAAGGTGGTCGAGGGCTGCAGCGGCGGAACCACGCCGCCGCTGGCGCGATCGATGCGGCCGAGCGCCTGCACGGCGATGGTCTCGGGGCGGGGCAGGCTGTCGGGAGTCCGGTCGGACATGGCGGATCCTGTCTTGGTCTTGGGGTATGTCCGCGAAACGGCGGGGGCGGGCGTGCGGCGGGTCCGGATCAGTCGGGCGTGGCGTCCGGTCGTCCCGCTGCCGCGCCCTCATCGTCCGCGGTCCTGGCTGCCGCCTGTGTGGGCCGCTCCAGGTGCCGCGTCAATCGCCGCTCCAGGCGGGACCACACCCGGCTCAGCGCCTCCACCATGATCAGGTAGAGGAGTGCTGCCCAGATATAGGCCTGAAAGTCGAAAGAGCGCGAGAAGGCGCGGCGCGTTTCGCCCATCAGGTCGTAGACGGTGATGATGGAGGCGATGGCGGAGCCCTTGATCATCAGGATGATCTCGTTGCCGTAGGGGCGCAGCGCGATGATGAAGGCCTGCGGCAGGACCACCCGCCAGAAGATCGCGCGGCGCGGCAGGCCAAGGGCCTGGGCGCCTTCCAGCTGCCCCTTGGGCACGTTCTGGATGGCGCCGCGCAGGATTTCCGCCTGGTAGGCGGCGGTGTTGAGGGCGAACACGAAGACGGCGCAGGTGAAGGCGTCGCGGAAGATCCACCAGGCACCGATCGCCTTCAGCTCCTGGTTGAAGTTGCCGGCGCCGTAATAGAACAGGAAGGCCTGCGCGATCAGCGGTGTACCCCGAAAGAAGTAGACGTAGGCGTAGGCGAGGCCGCCGATGATCCGGTTTGTCGACATGCGCGCGAACGCGATGGGAATCGACAGCGCTGCGCCAAGGAGCACCGACAGCACCACCAGCTGGATGGTCACCGCGAAGCCATTGATCAGCTTCTCGCCGTAGCGGCCCAGGAAATCCATGCCGGAGGCGTTGACCAGGTAGTAGGCCGTGGCGAGGCCGGAGAAGATCCAGACGGCCATCAGCACGTGGCCGAGCACCCGGGCCGCGGTCCATGGCCGGTTCGGCGGAGTGACGGGCCGGATCAGCGAGGCGAGCGCCATCAGCGGGTCGCTCCCTTGTTGGCCCAGCGCTCGATCCGGGCGATGCCGATCGAGGAGATGATGGAGAACACCAGGTAGATCAGGCAGGCGACGCCGAAGAAGAGGAACGCCTCCTTGGTGACCCGTGCGGCGACGCCGGCCTGGCGCAGCACGTCCTCGATGCCGATGACGGAAACGAGCGCGGTGTCCTTCAGGAGCACCAGCCACAGATTCGACAGGCCGGGCAGGGCGAGCCGGATGAGCTGCGGCAGGATGACGAGGCGCATGGTCTGCAGCCGCGACAGGCCAAGGGCCTCCGCCCCCTCGTACTGGCCGGCGGAGATGCCCCGGAAGGCGGAGAGGAACACTTCGCTTGCGTAGGCGGAGAAGACCACGCCGAGCGCGATCATGCCGGCGAAGAAGCTGTTGATCTCGACGTAGCCGCCGCCGAACAGCGCCAGCACCTTCTGCAGCAGGATCTGCACCCCGAAATAGATCAGGAACAGGGTCAGCAGTTCCGGCAGGCCACGGAAAACCGTGGTGTAGATGCTGGCGGCGCGGCGCAGGCTCGGCTCGGACGAGTTCTTGGCGAGCGCCGCGAGGAACCCGAGTGCCAGTCCGAACGGCAGCGTTGCCACCGCGAGCCCCACGGTGACGAGGGTGCCGCGCGCGATCTGGTCGCCCCAGCCATCGGGGCCGAATGAGAGGAGGGTGAGCCAGTCGGGCATCAGGACGCCGGGCGTTGGTGGATCGGCCGCTCGGGCAGGCGGGCCAGACCGGTCCGCGAGAGCGGCGCGGGCCGGTGCGCTGCGATCCGGCCGGTGTGTCCCGGTTAGGAGCTGAACGGGGCCCGCACACAGCGGGCCCCGCAAACGGGCGGCGTCAGTCGCCGTAGACGTCGAACTCGAAATATTTGTCGTTGATCGTCTTGTAGGTGCCGTCCTCGCGGATGGCGGCGATGGCCTTGTTGAACATCTCGCGCAGGTCGTCGTCATCTTGGCGGATGGCGATGCCGATGCCTTCGCCGTAGATGGCGGCGTCCATCGGCAGGGTGTCGAGGATCTCGCAGCAGGTGCCGTCGGCCTTGACCCACTCGTCGATGACGATGACGTCGTCCACCGCGCCGTCGAGGCGGCCGTTCTCCAGGTCGAGCTTGTATTCCTCAGCCGTCGGATAGAGCTTCACGTCTGCGTCGGGGAACAGCTTCTCGGCGTACTCGGCGTGGGTGGTGGAGGCCTGCGCGCCGATGGTCTTGCCGGACAGCGCGTCAGCCGTCGCCTCGGTGATGTCGGAGCCCTTCGGCACGACCAGAGCCGGCGGCGTGTTGTAGTATTTCTCGGTGAAGTCGACCCGCTGCTTGCGCTCCTCGGTGATCGACATGGAGGCGATGATGGCGTCGTACTTGCCGGCCTCGAGCGCCGGGATGATGCCTTCCCAGTCCTGGGTCACGAACTCGCAGGTCACCTCCATCTTCTCGCAAAGCGCCTTCGCGATATCGATGTCGAAGCCTTCGAGCTGGCCGTCCGAGGTCAGCGTGTTGAAGGGCGGGTAGGCGCCTTCCGTCCCGATGCGGACGGTTTCCCAGTCCTTGGCAACGGCTGGGCCGGCGACCAGCGCGGTCGCGACGGCGGCGGAGGCGAGAAGTCGGGCGAAGGTCATGGATCACTCCACGGCTCTGGACGGGGGGCGGGCCCTGCGTTCGTCGCACGGTCCCGGAACTGCGGCCCGCCTCGGCGCCGGACAGGCGGTCCGATGCGGCGGTCGTGCCGGGAGTTTCCTTTAGAAGTCCGCCGGATGCAACGGGACCGTCGCGGCTTTGCCACAATTGCGTCACGGCCGGCGTGCCGGTTCCGGGGTCAGTCGCCGTAGATGTCGAAGGAGAAGTAGGCGTCGTTGATCGTCTTGTAGGTGCCATCGGCGCGAATGGCCGCGATCGCCGCGTTGAACGCATCGCGGAGATCGGGGCTGGTCTTGCGCACGGCGATGCCGATTCCCTTGCCGTTGATGGCCTCGTCGACCGGCAGGGTCGCCAGGATGCGACAACACTGCCCACTGTCGCTTTCGACCCATTCGCTCAGCAGAATCAGGTCGTCAATGGCCGCGTCCAGCCGGCCGTTCTGAAGCTCTTCCTGGTAGGCGAGCGGGATCGGGTACGGCTTCAGCGTGGCGGAGGGAAATTTCGCTTCCGCGTAATTGGCATGGGTGGTGCCGGACTGGGCGCCGACCGACCGGCCGGCGAGTCCGGCGTCGGTGGCCTCGGTGATGGTGCTGTCGCGCGGCACCACCATGGCCGGCCGCGTCGCGTAGTACTTGTCGGTGAAATGAACCTTGCGGCTGCGTTCCTCGGTGATCGCCATGGACGCAATGATGGCGTCGTAACGATTGGCGAGGAGCCCCGGGATCATGCCCTCCCAGTCCTGCACGACGAACACGCACGTCATCTCGATGCGATCGCAGAGGGCCCGGGCGATGTCGACATCGAACCCGACGAGCTCGCCGTCGGCATTGCGGTTGTTGAAGGGCGGGTAGGCGCCTTCGGTGGCGATGCGAAGGGTCGGCCGCTCGTCCGCCGTCCCTTCGGCGGTGAGAGCAAGAACGGCCACGGAGGCAGCCGCGATCATCCGGAGGATTGTCATGCTGCCCTTGCTTTCCTTTCGGCCCGCGGCTGGGTCGTCTGAGCCTGCGCAGTTCCGCGCAGTTCTGCGCAATATCGCGCAACTCTGCGCACCGGTATCGCGCAGCGCCAGGCGCTGCGCAACAGCCGTGCCAAAAGGCCGGTTCAGTCGGCTGCCGGTTGTGGCGGGACGGTCTTCAGGTAGGCAGCGACGGCCTCCCGGTCGGCGGGCGGGACATTGGCCCAGTTGCGCTGCACGGCCGCCATTGTCCCACCGACCGCGTCGAAGTCCGGTGTGAAGCCGGACTCCAGGTAATAGGCGATGTCGCCCTCGCTCCAGTCGCCGATACCGTCCTCGGACGGGGTGATATTCGGCACCGTTCCTTTGACCTCCAGCGACGGAGCGCCGCCTAGCCAGTGCGCCCGGTCCATGCCGAACAGGAGGGTGCGGGGCGTGTGGCATTCGCCGCAGTGGCCCGGGCCGGTGACGAGATAGGCGCCGCGGTTCTGGAGATCGGAAAGCGCCGGATCCGGTTCGAAGCCAGGGTCGGAGGCGTAGAAGCGCTTCCACAGCCCGATGCCGCGCCGGATCGAGAAGGGGAAGGGAAGGGAGGCCGTCTCGACCTCGTTCTCGACGGCGGGCAGCGTGTCCATGAACGCCTTCAGGTCGATCAGGTCCTCAAGCGTCATGTGCTGGTAGGAGGCGTAGGGAAAGGCCGGATAATAGTGCGCACCGGACGGCGAGACCCCGTGGCGGACGGCGTTGACGAACTCGGCCGTCGACCAGCCGCCGATGCCGGTGGCGGTATCAGGTGAGATGTTGGGCACCGTCAGCGATCCCAGCGGCGAGCCAAGCTCGGCACCGCCGCCAAGTCGTGTCAGATTCTCGCCTTTTGCGCCGGATGCAGCATGGCAGGACGCGCAGCCTCCCGCCCAGAACAGCGTCTCGCCGTTCGCGGTGTCAGGCGTGTGGTCCGGCAGGTCCGAGGCGGCGATCGTGGTCGGCGTGGTCAGCAGCCAGAATGCCGCCGCGCCGGCAACAACCAGCAGGATCAGGGCGATAAGGATGCGCCGCATGGAAGTTCCTTGAGGCTGTGCCGCCGGAAGTCCACGATCAGTCGGTGCGGAACTGCTGGTGGCAGTCGCGACAGTTGCCGGCGACCTTGCCGAAGGCCGGCTTGAAGGCATCGAGACCCTCTGCCGCGGCGGCCGACGCCGCTTCGGCATCCGCGGCGAAGCTTGCCGCAAGCGCCTTGAAGTCGTCCATCTTCTCCCAGATCGCCGGGGCAGCCTCGGTGTCGTGGCCGGTCTTGGAATCGTCGGGGAAGAGGGTCGGGAAGGTGGTGCCGACCTCGGCCAGGGTCTGCATGGCCTCGCTTGCCTTCGCCGCGTCCCAGTCGGTCTCGCCCTTGACCATCTGGCCGGCAGCCTTCGTGGCGCGCCCCGCCGACTTCATGAGGTCCTGGCGCTTCTCGATGGCGGCTTCGCCGGTGAGCTGGTCCTGGGTCCAGGCGGGAGTTGAGGGAAGGAGAGCAACAGCGCCGATAATCGCCGCAACGCCGAGTGCCAACGTCTTCATTTGCCTTGATCCTCTGTGGCCGTTCTGGAATTCGACTGATTCCAGGTCCAGCGAACGCCACGCGCCCATGACAAATCAAGCCGCCTCCGTCATACGAAGAAAGATCGACGATCACATTTGCGAGACCCTGCTCTGCGCACCGCGCTCTTCCTCCGAAGGGCAAGCTGCGCTATAGGCGCACCAGAATATCGATATTTTGACTGAAGAGCGGTCCCCAGTTCGGATGCGGCCGCCGAGAGGAGAGAGACAATGCGCACGATTGGTCATTTCATTGGCGGGAAGACCGTCGCCGGCGGATCGGGCCGCACCGCGCCCGTCTACAATCCGAACACCGGCGAAGTTCAGGCCGAGGTGGCGCTTGCGTCGAAGGCCGAGGTCGAGGCGGCGATCCTGAACGCTGCCGAGGCGCAGCCCAAGTGGGCGGCCACCAACCCGCAGCGCCGCGCCCGGGTGATGATGAAGTTCGTCGAGTTGCTGAATCAGAACATGGACGAACTCGCGGAACTCCTTTCGTCGGAGCACGGCAAGACCGTGCCGGACGCCAAGGGCGACATCCAGCGCGGTCTCGAGGTTGCGGAGTTCGCCATCGGCGTGCCGCACCTGATGAAGGGCGAGTACACCGACGGCGCCGGCCCGGCCATCGACATGTACTCCCTGCGTCAGCCGCTGGGCGTCGTGGCCGGCATCACGCCGTTCAACTTCCCGGCCATGATCCCGATGTGGAAGTTCGCTCCGGCGATCGCCTGCGGCAATTCCTTCATCCTGAAGCCGTCCGAGCGTGATCCGTCCGTGCCGATCCGGCTTGCCGAACTGATGATGGAGGCGGGCCTGCCGGCCGGCATCCTCAACGTCGTCAACGGTGACAAGGAAGCCGTGGACGCCGTCCTGACCCATCCGGCGATCCAGGCGGTCGGCTTCGTGGGCTCCTCCGACATTGCCCAGTACGTCTATGGCACGGCCGCGGCGCACGGAAAGCGGGCCCAGTGCTTCGGCGGCGCCAAGAACCACATGATCGTCATGCCGGATGCCGACATGGAGCAGGCGGCCAACGCGCTGATCGGCGCTGGCTACGGCTCGGCCGGCGAACGGTGCATGGCGGTTTCCGTCGCGGTTCCGGTGGGCGAGGCGACGGCCGACCGCCTGATGGAGACGCTGGTTCCGAAGGTGAACGCGCTGAAGATCGGCCTGTCTACCGATGCCGACGCTGACTACGGACCGCTGGTGACCAAGGCGGCGCTCGACCGCGTGCGCGGCTATGTCGATCTCGGCGTGGAAGAGGGCGCCGAGCTCGTCGTCGACGGCCGCGACTTCACCATGCAGGGCTATGAGAACGGCTTCTTCATGGGCGGCTGCCTGTTCGACCGCGTCACCCCGGAGATGCGCATCTACAAGGAAGAGATCTTCGGCCCGGTGCTCTCGGTGGTCCGCGCCAAGGACTACGAGGAAGGCCTCGCGCTCGCCAGCGACCACGAGTACGGCAACGGCGTCGCGATCTTCACCCGCGACGGCGATGCGGCCCGCGACTTCACCGCCCGGGTGAACGTGGGCATGGTGGGTGTGAACGTGCCGATCCCGGTGCCGCTGGCCTACCACACCTTCGGCGGGTGGAAGCGGTCCGGCTTTGGCGACCTCAACCAGCATGGCCCCGACTCGATCCGCTTCTACACCAAGACGAAGACGGTCACGTCGCGCTGGCCTTCGGGCATCAAGGACTCCGCCGAGTTCGTGATCCCGACGATGGGGTAGCAATCCCAGGAAAAGTGGGAACCGGTTTTCCGTCCGGGATTGCGGTCTAATAAGTGCCCCTCACGCCGAGTTCGCTTGCGCTCACCGGCTCCGGGTGGGCGGCCTCCGGCCGGCGCGCGGTCGCGCGCTGAGCCAGCAACGCCTGAAGCAGGCACTGCCGGCTGTAGGGGCGCCGAAATGACCCCGGCCAAGCTGGGGCAGACCAAGAGAGGCGCGCGCCGGAAACGGTGCGCGCCTTTTCCGTTGCGCTGTGGATGGATGACACGCGGATCGCCGCTGGATGCCCGCCTTCGCGTTTGACGATTGACGCGGAGGGTTTGCGTGACGACATCGGGTTCACTACAAAACGACTGAACGTCACGACCACGGTAGCGCGTCCGTCAGGGTGCGCGTCACCGAAATCCCCTCACCGGATTGGACGAACATGCCTCAGGCCTACGAGACTGCGCCCCGCCTCGACGACGACGAGGACGAGGAGAAGATCAAGGCGCAACAGTCGATCCCGGTCGACAAGCATCTCTTCGACGCCCGCACGGTCATGGTGATCGGACAGGTGTCGATGGACATGGCCCGCGACGTCACGCAGCGCCTGCTGGCGCTGGCCCACGTCTCCGACGATCCGATCAACGTGATCGTGTCCTCGCCCGGCGGCCACGTGGAATCCGGCGACATGATCCACGACACGATCCGCTTCATTTCGCCGAAGGTGAACATCCTCGGCATGGGCTGGGTCGCCTCCGCCGGTGCGCTGATCTACGTGTCGGTGCCGAAGGAGCAGCGCTACTGCACGCCGAATACGCGCTTCCTGCTGCATCAACCGTCCGGTGGTGCCGGCGGCGCGGCGACGGACATCGAGATCCAGGCCCGCGAGATCATCAAGATGCGCGACCGCCTGAACAAGATCTTCTCCGATGCGACCGGCCAGCCCATCGAACGCATCGCCAAGGACACCGACCGCGACTACTGGATGGGTCCGGACGAGGCGATCGAGTACGGCCTTGTCGGCAAGGTCGTCGCCTCCCAGAGCGAGATGAAGTGAGGCTCGCCGTGCGCGGTGTCTCCCTTCTCGCGGGCTGCCTGGTGGCGCTGTCGCCGGTGATCGCCGGCGCGGCGGTCGCCAAGTCGGCGAGCCCCTACGAGATGACTTACGAGGCGCGGACGGACACCACCCTCCGCGCCTCCATTGAGGCAGGCTCTCCGGCGATTGCAGAGATCCCGAAAGGATCCAGCGGGATTGTCCTGCGCTGGTGCCGATCGGAGATCCCGTTCGGCAAGTGGCAGTTCGGATCGCCGGCCGTGTGGCGCGCGCTGCTCGACGCCCGCGCCTGCGAAATCGGCTGGAACGGCAAGGTCGGCTTCGTCGACGGTACGGCCCTGACGCCCACGCGCTAGACGCCGGCTCACGGGGCCGTAGGGCCTTCGTGCGACCCTATATGAGCATCACAGCCGCGGGCGGGGTGTTGTTCCCGGCCTCAGAGGGCCGTCGGGCGGGCCTGTCTGCCAGTTGATCTTCTATCCCCATACAGCGAACGAGGTCCTCCATGCACACGGTCGGCGCAGCAGGAGTGGAAATTCCCGCGCTCGGGTTCGGCACCTGGCAGCTCAAGGGCGCGGAATGCGAGAAGATGGTGACGGCTGCGCTGGGCGCTGGCTTTCGACATATCGATACCGCGGAGATGTACGACAACGAGGAGGCGGTCGGCCGTGGCCTGAAGGCCGCTAAGCTGCCGCGCGACGAGGTCTTCCTGACGTCCAAGGTCTGGTCCTCGAACCTGCGCGACGGGCAGCTCCAACATGCGGCCGAAGTGAGCCTCAAACGTCTCGGCCTCGACTATTTCGACCTCTACCTCATTCACTGGCCGAGCAACGACACTTCCACCCGGGAAGCGATTGGCGCGCTCAACGAGGTGCGCACCCGTGGCCTTGCGAGGGCGGTCGGCGTGGCCAACTTCCCGGTCAAGCTGATCGAGGAGGCGGTGGAGGCGAGCGAGGCGCCGCTGGCCACCAACCAGGTCGAATACCATCCCTATCTCAGCCAGGCGCCGGTGCTGGACGCCTGCCGGCGCCACGGCCTGTCGCTCACGGCCTACTGTCCGCTGGCGCGCGGCAAGATGGTGGACGACACGGTGATCGGCGAGATCGCCGAGATCCATGGCCGCACGCCGGCACAGGTGACGCTGCGCTGGCTGATCCAGCAGGACGGGGTCATCGCAATCCCGAAAACCGGCAATCCCGATCGGCTGGAGGAAAATCTCGGCGCGGCGGATTTCACGCTCACCGATGAGGAGATGAGCCGCATCTCGGCGCTGACCCAGCCGGACGGACGCATCGTCCGGATGTCGGGCGAGCCGGAATGGGATACGTAGATCCCGGGAGACACGATACGGCTCCCGCATCGATGAGGGGGCCATGCCCGACCTTCTGTCCGAGATCGTCTTCTTCGTCCTGAGGCCATCGAACTTTCTGGTACTGCTTCTTTTCGGCGGGTTGGCGTGCCTGTTGGTCGGCTGGAAGTGGGTCGGGTTCGCGTTCGTGGCGCTGGGCACCCTCGGGTTCGTCGTGGCGGGATTTGCGCCACTGTCGACGCTGCTGCTGCATCCGCTGGAGGAGCGCTACCAGCGTGGCGAACCGCCGCCGGGCGGGCCAACGGGTATCCTGGTCTTCGGCGGTGCCATCGATGCCTCCATCGTCCGGACCCGCCAGATTCCCGAGCTGACAGACGGCGCGGACCGGATCGTCGCCGTGGCTGATCTCGCCCGGCGCTATCCCGCTGCGCTGGTGGCGATTTCCAACGGGCCGCCGCCGCCCGACGGCAAGGTCGGCAACGCGCAATTCGCCGCGCGGCTGTTGGAGAGCTTCGGCGTCGCGCGAGATCGCATTCGGATCGAGGACCGCGCCGCCTCCACCTGGCAGAACGCCATCTTCCTGAAGGACCTTCTCAAGCCGGAAGCGGGCCAGAGCTGGATCGTCGTCACCTCGGCCTGGCACATGCCGCGCACCATGGGCGTCATGGAGAAGGCCGGCTGGACCGGGCTGGTGCCGTATCCCGTCGACTACCGGACCCCCGGGGGCGATAGCCCCTACGGCTGGAGCCGGTCCATGGGCGGCGGCCTCTACAAGACCAATCTGGCGGTGCGCGAATGGCTGTCCCTCATCGCCTATTATATGACGGGCAAGTCCCCGGCTCTGGTGCCAGGGCCCGACGACTGAGGCCAGAAGCCGGATTCATCGCGTTTGCGCGCGCGTTCCATCACAAACATCCGTTGGACGTGAACCGGCGGGTGGGAAAGACTGCCCGCTGGTGACGGATCGCGGGAGGAACGTGATGAGCCTGGTGCTGGTGATCGGAAACAAGGCCTACTCGAGCTGGTCGCTGCGGCCGTGGCTCCTGATGAGCGAGCTCGGACTCGATTTCGACGAGATCCTGATACCGCTGGATCGTGCTGACACCAGGGAACGCATCACCCGCCATTCGCCCTCCGGCAAGGTTCCGTGCCTGCTGATCGAGGACCTGTCGGTGTGGGATACGCTGGCGATCATGGAGACGCTGGCCGAGCGCTTCCCCGAGGCCGGCGTCTGGCCCGCGGACGCGGATGCGCGCGCCGTTGCCCGCTCGGTGTCCGCCGAGATGCATTCCGGGTTCACAGCGTTGCGCTCCGCCTGCCCGATGAACCTGCGCAAGCGGTTCGCCTTCCGCGACTGGGGCGGTTCGGATGGGGCTGCCGACGTGGCCCGCATTCAGGCGATCTGGGCCGACTGCCGGAGCCGATTCGGTGCCGGCGGGCCCTTCCTGTTCGGCACCTTCAGCGCCGCCGACGCCATGTATGCGCCGGTGGTCGCGCGGCTCGACCGATATTGTTGGGAGGTGACACCGGAGACACGCGCCTACATGAACGCGGTGCTGGCGCTGCCATCATTCCAGCGCTGGACCGCGCAGGGCGTGGAGGAACCCTGGATCCTCGCACACGACGAGGTCGACGCTCCGGCGCTCTGACGCAGGCGGCCCCGTCGGGCGCAGGCGCCGCTGGTGCGTCTCGCGGGTGCGACGGTGCCGGCGCGGTATCGCGGCCCGGACTTCGCGGCTTGCATGGGCGCAAAGGGGAGGGCAAGAAAGCGGCCTTCGCACGTCGCACGTCCCCCGAGGGTGAATGATCCTCGGCCAAGCCGCGGAACGGGTTCTCCATGCGCATCACCATGATTGGCGCCGGCTATGTCGGCCTCGTGTCCGGCGCCTGTTTCGCCGACTTCGGCCACATCGTCACTTGCGTCGATACCGATCCGGGCAAGGTTGAACGGTTGAATGCCGGCGCGATTCCGATCTTCGAACCGGGGCTGGAGGAGCACGTCGCGCGCAACCGCGAGGAAGAGCGGCTGTTCTTCACCACCGAGCTGGCTGACAGCGTGGCGGAAGCGGATGTTGTCTTCATCGCGGTCGGCACGCCGTCGCGGCGCGGCGACGGCCGGGCGGACCTCAGCTATGTCTACGCGGCGGCCGAGGAGATCGCCCGCCACGTTTCCGGTTACACGGTGGTTGTGACGAAATCGACGGTGCCCGTCGGGACCGGCGACGCGGTGGAGCGGATCATGCGCGAGGCGCGGCCGGACATCGATGTCTCGGTCGTCTCCAACCCGGAGTTCCTGCGCGAGGGCGCTGCGATCGAGGACTTCAAGCGCCCCGACCGCATCGTGATCGGTGTCGAGGACGAGCGCGCAAGGGAAGTGATGGGCGAGGTCTACCGGCCGCTTTTCGTCAACCAGGCGCCGGTGATCTACACGGGCCGGCGCACGGCGGAGCTGATCAAGTACGCCTCGAACGCCTTCCTGGCGACCAAGATCACCTTCATCAACGAGATGGCGGATCTCTGCGAGCGCACCGGCGCCAACGTTCAGGAGGTCGCGCGCGGCATCGGTCTCGACAACCGCATCGGCACCAAGTTCCTGCACGCCGGCCCCGGCTTCGGCGGATCGTGCTTCCCCAAGGACACCCGGGCCCTGGTGGAGACGGCCCGCGAATACGATGCGCCGTGCCGGATCGTGGAGAGCGTCGTGGCGGTCAACGAGGACCGCAAGACGCGCATGGCGCAGAAGGTCGTGAAGGCCTGCGGCGGCTCGGTCGCCGGCAAGACGATCGCGCTCCTGGGCCTGACCTTCAAGCCGAACACCGACGACATGCGCGAGAGTCCGTCGATTGCCATCGCCGAGGCGCTGACCGCCGCCGGCGCGACGCTGCGCGGTCATGATCCCGAGGGCGTGGAGCAGGCGCGCAGGGTCATGCCGGACCTCGACTACTGCGAAACGGCCTATCAATGCGTGGAAGGGGCCGACGCGGTGGTTCTGGTGACGGAGTGGGATGCCTACCGGGCGCTCGACCTTGTGCGGCTGAAGGAACTGTTGCGGGTGCCGGTGTTCGTCGACCTGCGCAACGTCTACCGCCGCGCCGAGGTGGAGCGTCACGGCTTCACCTATGTGGATGTGGGGCGGGGCTAGAGCAATCCCAGGAAAAGTGGGAACCGGTTTTCCGTCCGGGATTGCGTAGGGAAAAGTCTTTTCCGCTCACGCGAGCTCACTTCGTTCGCCGCTGCGCGGGCGCGCCCTGACCGGGCGGCGCGCGGTCGCGCGCTGGCAAGAGCAATCCCAGGAAAAGTGGGCACCGGTTTTCCGTTCGGGATTGCGGTCTAGAGATATCCCTCACGCCGAGTTCGCTTGCGCTCACCGGCTCCGGGAGGGCGGCCTGACCGGCCGGCGCGTGGTCACGCGCTGGGCAAAGCAATCCCAGGAAAAGTGGGAACCGGTTTTCCGTCCGGAAACGCGGCACGGCGATCCGCTTTCACCCCGCGCCTGGCCGTCGGTCTCACCCCGGCCAGTCGGTGATCTTCGAGCAGACCACGAGGATGCGGGCCGAACCCGGTCCGGCCGACGCGTAGAGATGGCCGCGGCGGCTGTCGAAGTAGACGCTGTCGCCGGTGGCCAGGACCTCCGGCGGCCGGTCCTCGAAATAGACCGTCAGGCTGCCCTCCAGCACCATCACGAATTCCTCGCCGCCGTGGCTGACGAAGCGCTCGAAATTCATCTGTTCGTAGGGCTGCAGTGTGCCGAGCATCGGCACCATCGCCTTGTTCCACACATCGGGAAACAGCATCTCGTACACGTAGTTCTCGGTGACGTGGCGGGCGTGCTCCCCCTTGCGGGCGACGGCAACCTGTCCGGGCTGGAAGCGCTCGCCCGCCTCGCTGAACAGTTCCGAGATATCGACGCCAAGCCCTTCGGCCAGCTGTGAAAACCGGTCATAGGTGAGCGCCATCAGGCCGCGCTCCACCTTGGAAACTGTGGAGACCGCCAGCCCGGAGCGTGCGGCGACATCGGCCAGCGTCAGACCCTGCTCGTGCCGGATGGCGCGCAGGCGCTCGCCCATGCGGATGCGGCGATCTTCGGCTTGGAGGCGGGGGGCCAGAGCGTCGTCCATGGCGTGAATCTACGGCCGCCCGTCGACCGCGTCCACCGTGATTTTCCGATGGGAAAATTCCCGTTTTCCAATTGGAAAAGCTTTGCTACGCTTTCCCCATGATCGACGTCGCCAGCACACAGCCGCACTACGAGATCGCCGTGATCGGCGCCGGCATCGCGGGTGCGTCCGTCGCGGCTGAATTGGCCGAGGCGGGGCGCCGCGTTCTGCTGATCGAGCGGGAAGCGCAGCCTGGCTACCACACGACCGGGCGGTCGGCTGCGCTCTTCACCGAAACCTACGGGCCACCGGCGATCCGGGCGTTGTCGCGGGCGTCTGCGCGCTTCTACGAGGCACCCCCGGAAGGCTTCTGCGCGAACCCGCTTCTCAGTGCACGCGGGGTGCTGATGCTCGCCCGCGCCGACCAGATGGATGCCTTGCACGCGCTCCACACCGAGGTCGCGCCGAAGGGCGATGTCCGCCTCATCGATGCGAACGAGGCGCGGTCGCTGGCGCCGTTGCTGCGTGCCGACTACGTCGCCGGCGGCATGGCCGAACCGGGCGCGCGCGATATCGATGTGCATGGGCTGCATCACGGCTACCTGAAGGCATTTCGTGCGGCAGGCGGGGAAACCCTGACCAACGGCGACGTACGTGCGCTCGCCCGCAGCAGCGCCGGCTGGTCGATCGAGGTCGGCCGGATCACGGTTCTCGCCGATACGATCGTCAACGCAGCCGGCGCCTGGGCCGACGAAATCGGGGCGCTCGCCGGTGCCGGCCCGATCGGACTGGTGCCGAAGCGGCGCACCGCGGTGATCGTCGCAGCGCCGCCCGGCACCGACCCGGCGCCCTGGCCGATGGTCGTCGACGTGGACGAACAGTTCTATATGAAGCCCGACGCGGGCCGGCTGCTGATCTCGCCGGCCGACGAGACGCCATCGCCGCCCTGCGACGCGCAGCCCGACGAGTACGACGTCGCCGTCTGCGTCGACCGGATCGAGACGGCCTTCGACATCCAGGTCCGTTCCATCGAGAACAAGTGGGCGGGACTCCGAAGCTTCGTCGCCGACAAGACGCCGGTTGCCTGCTACGATCCGGTCGCTGCTGATTTCTTCTGGCTGGCCGGGCAGGGCGGCTACGGCATCCAGTCCGCACCAGCGCTGGCGCGGACGGCAGCCGCGCTCATAGAAGGCCGGCCGATCCCGGCCGATATTGCCGATCAGGGGATCGCCGCTGCCGACCTTGCCGTCACGCGGCTGGATGTCGCGGCATGATCGCGCTGGTCCCGGTCGCGGCGGTCGTCTTCCTCGCATCGGGACTTGCGCTCGCCTACGTGATCGGCGGGTCGGCCGTACTGGCCTACGTGGCCGCGGACAAGGCGCGCTATCTCGCCATCCTGCCGCAGCAGATCTTCTCGCGCATCGACGTCTTCGCGCTCATGGCGATGCCGCTCTTCATCCTGGCCGGCGAGATCATGAACCGGGGGGGCGTCACCCGGGCGCTCATCGATCTGTCCATGGCGCTGGTCGGCCGGCTTCGGGGCGGGCTTGGCCACGTCAACATCATGACCAGCGTCTTCTTCGCCGGCATTTCCGGGTCGGCCGTGGCCGACGCGGCCGCGCTGTCGAACACGCTTGTGCCGGCCATGCGCGAGCGCGGCTATACGGACGCCTACGCCAGCGCCGTGACGGCGGCCTCCTCGATCATCGGCCCGATCGTTCCGCCGTCCATAATCCTGATCTTTTACGGCGCGCTGATGCAGACCTCGGTCACGGCGCTGTTCCTCGCGGGCATCCTTCCGGGGCTGCTGCTCGCCGGCGCGCTGTTCGTCGTGAACGCGGTCTTCGCCTGGCGCCATGACCACCCTCGGCTGGAGAAGGGCGAGACGCCGTCGCTCCTGCCGACGCTGCTGCGCTCCGGTCCAGCGCTGATCCTGCCCGTGGTGATCGTCGGCGGCATCGTGCTCGGCTGGATGACGCCGACGGAAGCCGCGGCCGTGGCCGTCTTCGTCGCGCTGGTGGCGGCCTTTTTCTACGAGGGGCTCGACCGCAAGTCCCTCGGCCAGGGCCTGAAGCGCACCGTCACGCTGTCCGGCTCGATCTTCATGATCATCACCGCGATTGCCGCCCTCGGCCATCTAGGCGCGCTGGAGCGGTTGCCGGAGGCGATCTCGTCGGGCGTGACGGAGCTCGGCCTCGGCCCCGTCGGCTACATGATCCTCCTGAACGTGCTGTTCCTGTTCGCCGGCATGGTGCTGGACGTGCCGGTGGCGCTGGCGTTGCTGGTGCCGCTGCTCGCGCCGGTTGCGCTGGAGCAGGGGGCCGACCCGGTCCATCTCGGCATCGTGCTGTGCTTCAATCTGTGCATCGGACTGGTGTCGCCACCGCTCGGCGGCTGCCTGCTGGTGGTCTCGGCGGTGACGAAGACGAACTACTGGAAGCTGGCCCGGGCCGTCATCCCGTTCGTGCTGGTGGAGATCGTGGTGCTCGGCGTGCTGGTCGCCTTTCCGGAGATCAGCCTGGCGATCCCGCGGGCGTTTGGAGTGCTTGGCGGTCGCTAGCGGGAGGGGAACCCGGTGGTGCGGCCGATGGACGTGTCTTTCAATCGAGGGGAAGTGGAGGAGTGATCATGCAGGTGTCCCGTATCGCGTTTGCGGCCGCGTTTGCCGCAACAATGGCGGTCTCCGGACCGGCCCTGGCCCAGGTCAAGGTAGCGCTCGACAGTCCGCCGGACCTGGAGGGCTCCGGCTCCTATGTCTGGGCGAACGCCTTCACCGAGTATCTGAACGCCAACGGCATGGAAGCGGAGGAATACCAGCGCGGCGCCCTTGGCGGAGACGACGAGCTGTTCGACCAGGTCTCCCAGGGGCTGCTCGAAGTGTCGATGTCGCCTCTGGCGATCCCGGCCTCCATCGACGACCTGATCTTCGGCCTGCGCCTGCCATACTTCTTCAACGGCATCGAGCAGGTCGATCGCGCCCTCTACGAGGGCGGCATGCTGGAGCAGATCAACGAGAAACTGACGCCGTCCGGCGTGCGCGTGCTCGCCGTGGATTCGGTCGGTCAGGGGGTCGGCATCTTCAACACGAAGCATCCGGTCACCACCATGGCCGACATGTCGGACCTGCGCATGCGCGCCCTCGATGAGAGCCAGATCGAACTCTACAAGGCGTGGGGCACGACGGGCACCATCGTAAGCTGGGCAGAAGTGCCGAACGCCCTGCAGACGGGCGTGGCCGACGGCTATCTGAACCCGCCGATCGTACCGCTCCTGTTCGGCCACACCGACTTCATCAAGTACTTCACCGACGCGGAGATCACGCCGTCGCTGCGCATCGCGATCGCCTCGGAGGACTGGTACTCGGGCCTGTCCGACGAGGAGCGCAAGACGGTCGACGCCGCCGTGGACGCCGCCAACAAGGCCAATCGCGACTGGCTGGCCAATCAGGGCAGCGTCTTCGACCGGCTGAAGGAGGCGGGCGTGGAGATCACCGAGCTCACGCCCGAAGCCCGGGACGCGTTCGTGAAGGCCTCGCAGACGACCTATGACAGCGGTCTCCTGACCGCCGAGCAGGTCGAGATGTGGACCGCGGCGAAGGGCGAATAGTCCCATGCGGGCGGTTACCGGACTGGTCCGGTTCTCCGACGGTCTGAACCGGGTGGCGCTCGCCCTGGCGGTTGTCGCGCTCGTCGTGATGGCCGCCTCGGCCGGCTACCAGGTGATCGCCCGCTACATTTTCGACGCGCCGCCCATCTGGACGGAGGAGCTGGCGCGCCGGGCAATGGTCTGGGCCGGCATGCTCGGCGCCTCCGTCGCCTTTCACGAGCGCTCCGATCCGACCCTGTTTCCCGGCGTCGCCCGCACCACCGGCGGCCTCGGCCGGCTGCTGGCGGTGGTCCGGGCCGCCGGCGTGACCATCTTCGCCGTGCCCGTGCTGTTCTACTCGGTCTTCGGGGCCAACTGGGCGCTGTCGCGCGGCTTCCTCGGCCGCAGCCTTGGCCGGGAGGCCGAAATGCTCTCCGTCCCGATGGTCTGGTTCACGGCCGCCGTGCCGGTCGCGTTCCTCATCATCCTGGTGCACACCGCGGCCTCGCTTGCCCTTCATCTGGCCACCGGCGCTCCGCCGCCCGACCGCTTTCACGCAGAAGACGAACCCGCATGAAGATCTTCATCGCGAGTCTCTCCACGGAGACGAACTCGTTCTCGCCGCTTCCGACCGGTCTCCTGAGCTTCGAGGAGGGGGCGATTGCCCATGGCGACGCCTCGCGCGCACCGGTGCAGTACTGGTCGGCGCCGATCAAGATCTGGCGCGAGGCTGCGGAGGCGGAGGGCTGGGAGGTCATCGAAAGCCTGACCGCGCACGCCCAGCCCGCGGGGCCGACGGTGCAGCCGATCTACGAGGCCTTTCGCGACGAAATCGTCAGCGACCTGAAGGCTGCGGGGCCGGTGGACGTGATCCTTCTGTCGCTGCACGGCGCGATGATCGCGACCGGCACCGACGACTGCGAGGGCGACCTCATCGCCCACTGCCGGACGGCGGCCGGCGCGGACGCTATCATCGGCGGGCTGCTGGATCCCCACTGCCACCTGACCGAGACGATGCTCGCCGAAGCGTCGCTGCTGGTGGCCTACAAGGAATATCCGCACGTCGACATCCCCGACCGCGCCAAGGACCTCTTCCGCCTGGCCGTGGATGCGGCGGAGGGGCGGAGCAAGCCGGTCATGCGCGATTTCGACTGCCGGATGATCCATGCCCTGCACACGCCCATGGAGCCGATGCGCGGCTTTGTCGACGGGCTCCTGGAGCGCGAGAAGGACGACGGGGTCCTGTCGCTGTCGCTGATCCACGGCTTCCCGTGGGGCGACCATCCCCGGGTCGGGGCGCGGATGCTGGCGATTACCGACGGCGATCCGGAGCGCGCGGCTGGCCTGTCAGATGAACTTGGCCGGCATCTCTTTTCGCTGCGCGACGCAATCGCGCGGCCCTATCCCGACATCGAGGGTGCGCTCGACCGGGTGGCAGAGGCGAGCGCCGGACCGGTGGTGCTGGCCGATACGGCGGACAACGCCGGCGGCGGCGCGCCGGCCGATGCGACGTTCCTGCTGCGGGCGATCCTGGAGCGCGGCATGACCGATATCGCCACCGGCGTCTACTGGGATCCGGTGGCGGTCCGCATCTGCCGCGAAGCGGGCGAGGGGGCGACGCTCGCTCTCCGGCTCGGAGGCAAGTGCGGTCCCATGTCGGGCGATCCGCTCGACCTGGAGGTGACGGTGATGAAGCTGGAGAGTGGCCTCACCCAGCGCTTCGGCTCGCTCGATTCCGCGCTTGGCGAGACCGTCTGGCTGCGCACCAGGGGCGTCGACATCGTCATCAACGACATCCGCACCCAGACCTTCCATCCGCAGGCGTTCACCGGGCTCGGCATCGACCTGTCGACGAAGAAGGCGGTGTGCGTGAAGTCGTCCCAGCACTTCTACGCCGGCTTCGCGCCCATCGGCTCGGAGGTGATCCATGTCGCGACCCCCGGCGCCATCACGCCGGACTACGCCAACATCCCGTTCACAAAGCGCGCGCCGACCTACTGGCCGAAGGTGGAGAACCCGTTTTCATGACGAATGCCCTGATCGAAAGCCGCGATGCCTTTGCCGCGCGGCATCCGGAAAAGCGGGTCGACCTCAACGGCCGCGAGTGGGGCGTCATCGAGGCAGGGTCGGACGGCCCGGTGCTGCTTCTGACCCCCGGAACGCTGGGGCGCGGCGATATCTTCTGGCAGCAGATCGACGCGCTGAAGGACCGGGTCCGCATCGTGGCCGTGACCTATCCCGCAACCGGCGGCGTTGCGGAGTGGGCCGACGATCTCGCGCTCCTGATGGACCGGCTCGGCATCGACAAGGCAACTGTCCTGGGCTCCTCGCTCGGTGGCTATCTGGTCCAGTATTTCGCGGCCGGATATCCGGAGAAGGTCGTGCGCCTGCTGCCGGCCAACACGCTCGTCTCCACCGAAGCGTCGCGCCAGCGGCCGCCCTATACCTCGGATCTCGACACCGCACCCATCGAGGAACTGCGCAAGGGGTTTGCCATGGGGCTCGGCGCCTGGCGCGAGGCGCATCCCGACCAGGCCGATCTGGTCGAGCTGCTGCTCGCCGAGGTGGGAGGCCGCATTCCCGAGATCGAGCTGCGGTCGCGTCTCAACGGCCTGAAGAAGGCGCCGCCGCTTCCCTCCCTCGACTTCCCGAAGGAGCGCATCGCCACCATCGAGGGCGACGACGATCCGCTGATTTCCAAGGAGATGCGGGAGGAGGCGCGCGCGCTGCTTCAGCCGGGCACGTCCTACCGGTTCGCGTGGGGCGGACACTTCCCCTACGTCGTGCGGCCGGAACTCTATGTCTCTCTGCTTGAAACCGAACTGGGCCTGTCGCTGACGGGCGAGAGCTGGGGCGAGGAGGCCGTGCGCGTCAAATGATCGTTCTCTCCGAAAAGGACATTCACGCGCTTCTGACCATGGACGCGGCGATCGAGGTCGTGGCGGAGACGATGAAAGCGGTTTCGCGCGGCGAGGCGACGCTGCCGCTTCGCCAGATCATGCCGGTGGGCGGACCCAACATGCTCGGTCTCATGCCCGGCGCCATGGAAGCGCCCGGCTGCTTCGGCGTGAAGCTCGTCTGCCTGTTCCCGGAAAACCCGCAGCTCGGCTACTCGTCCCACCAGGGCGCGATGGTGCTGTTCGAGACCCGGCACGGTGCGGCGATCGCGATGATGAACGCGGGGCGGCTCACGGCGGTGCGCACGGCGGCGGCGAGCGCGGTCGCGACGCGGGCTCTGGCCCGCGACGACAGCACGGTACTGACCATCGTCGGCACCGGCGAGCAGGCGGAGGTTCACCTGGAGGCGATGCTGGCGGTCCGCCCCATACGCACGGTGCGGATCGTCGGCAGGCGGCCGGAGCGTGCAGAAGCGTTCGCGGCGCTGGCGCGAAGCCATCATCCCGACGTGTCGATCGAGTGGGGCACCGACGTGAAGGCCGCGGTCGATGGCGCCGATATCGTCTGCACGGTCACATCGGCCAGCGCGCCCGTCCTGTTCGGCGACTGGGTCCGGCCAGGCACCCATCTTAACGTGGTCGGGGCCTCGGTGCCGTCGAAGACGGAGATCGATCAGGACCTGGTGGTGCGCTCGGCTTTGTTTGCCGACTATCGACCGTCGATCCATGCCCAGGCAGGCGAACTGATCGGCGCCATTGAAGCCGGCCGGATCGGCGAGGACCATGTGCGTGCGGAAATCGGCGAGGTGCTGTCCGGCGAAAGGCCGGGGCGTACCGGTGTCGAGGATGTCACCCTCTACCGCTCGCTCGGCATCGCGGCGCAGGATCTCGCCTGCGCCCACCATTGCTATGAGCTGGCTAAAGAAAGCGGCATCGGCGTCGACGCGCCGCTCGACTGATCATATGACCCGGTGCAGGCGGTACGCCACCTGCATCGGTCGTACGGGCAGAACCTGGGTCAGTGGCGGGTCAACTGCTCGACCGGCGCGACGTGGATCCGGTTTCGGCCCGCGGCCTTGGCCTCGTAGAGAGCCCGGTCCGCCCGCGCCAGCGTGTCGTCGAGGTCCTCGTCCTCCTCGCTCCGATAGGTCAGCCCGACGGAGATCGAGACGGCAACGCCATAGTCCTTCCCAAGCGATGTCTCACAGACCGCCTTGCGCATTCGTTCGACAGCAGCAGCGGCAGCGGAAACGTCGCAGCGGGGGAACACGATGCAGAACTCGTCGCCGCCGAGGCGACCGACGATGTCAGTCGGGCGGGAATGCGCCAGCAGGATCTCGCCGACACGCTTGAGGACCGCGTCGCCGGCAGCGTGACCGGCGGTATCGTTGATGCTCTTGAACGAATCGAGGTCGATGAGGGCCACCGTCGTCGGGGACCAGGCGTTGGAAGGGCGGGTGAGCATTGCCTCGGCCTTGCCAAGCAGCCAGCGGCGGTTCCCGATGCCGACCAGCGCATCCATGTTCGACTGTATCTCGAGTTCTGCCTTGGTCTCGGTAAACTGCCGGAGCAACGAGTTCACCGTCTTCATCAAGGTCCCTGCCTCGTCACGTCCGCGATCGGGAAGTGTGTTGAATTCTCCCTTCAGCCGGTAGCGTTCCAGTTCGTTGGTGACCGCCGCGATCGGAGCCAGCATGGCCCGCACGACGAAGACGGTTGCCACGGCTGCGACCACCGTTCCCGCCAGCATCAGAAGCAGGACCGAGAGTTCTTTGGCGAGCGGAACGTCGAGGACAAGCAGACTGGCAACGACCGTCGCCAGAAGCGGAATGTGCGTGCCGATGAAGCATAGGACGAGGATCTTCAGATAGTAGGATCTCGGCCAGGCAATGTCGGACAGCGCGGCATAGATGCGGAGGTTCGTCGGGGAGGCGATCGAGGACGTCAAGGGCAGCTCCGGACTGGCTGACTGCTCGCCGCAGGCTGTGCCCTCACTCACAGCAACGGAAATCAGAACGGCAGGGACGTATCGCGGCCGCCAAGGTCGATCAGATCGTCGGCGGACGCAACGCCGCAAAGGTGGTATTCGCGAAGAGTTCAGCCAAGCATGTTGCCGGTGCGGCGCCTTTCGAGGCGATCTTCCGCGGCGGGCGACCTGACAGTCTTCCCACTCACGCCGCCCATGCGCCGGTCCGTCCCGGTCCCGAGCGGGTCCGCGACCTTTGGGGCGGGTCAGCCGTTTGCCACCCGCAGCTCCGCGACCTTGTCCTTGTCGGTCGCAAAGCCCGCCTTGCCGGCATAGCCGCCGACGATGGCCTGGCGTTCGGCCCGGCTCATCACGTCGTCGATGCGCTCGAAGCCGGCCGGGGCCCGCTTCTCCGCCTCGTCGATGACGCGCTCGGGTCCGCCCTTGCGGTTGAGGCGCACGACCTCCGCCGTCTTCGGCAGCCGGTCCTGCTGGTAGGCGTAGAGCGCCTGGCAGGGATGCTCGGCCGCGGCCAGAGCATCGGCCAGGGCCCGCGCGTCCAGGATCGCCTGGGAAGCGCCGTTGGAGCCGACCGGGTACATGGGATGGGCGGCGTCGCCGAGCAGCGTCACCCGGCCGAAGGTCCATTGCGGCAGTGGATCGCGGTCGGCCATCGGATACTCGAAGATCTGCTCGGTGGCCTCCACGAGGCCGACATGGTCGAAGCCCGGAATGCGAAAGCGCTTGGCATAGGGAATGACGAGCGAGCGCTGCGCGGGACGCGACCAGCTCTCCTTCTGAGGCGAGGAGTTCGCGCCGTCGGCCATCTTGATGTTGACCACCCAGTTCATGAGCTGGCGCCCGCCTTCTGGATGGGCGATCGGGTAGAGCACGAACTTGGCGCCCATGCCGCCGCCGATCGCCATGGTGCGGCCGTCACCCCAGGGTGTCCACATGGCGGCGCCCCGCCACATCAGCACGCCCGTCCAGGACGGCGGCCCCTCGTTCGGATAGAAGCTGCGCCTGCCCACCGAGTGGATGCCGTCGGCGCAGACAAGCACGTCCCCGGTCACGGTGGTGGCCGCGCCGCCGGTCACCGCATCGGCGAAGTGGGCCGTGACGCCGCCTTCATCCTGCATGAAACCGGTGAGCTGCAGGCCGGTCTTCACCACCGCCTCGCCGGCGCGCTGTACCAGCCCGTCGTGGATGACCTTCTGCAGGCGGCCGCGGTGGATGGAGAATTGCGGGACCGGGTGGCCGGCGTCGGTGCCGCGCGGCTCGCGCCAGACCTCCTGGCCGTATCGGTTGTAGTAGAAGAGCTCGCGGGTGCGGACGCCCACATTGTCGAGGGCGGGGAGAAGGCCGATCTCGGCAAGTTCGCGGATGGCGTGGGGAAGGGTGTTGATCCCGACGCCCACCTCGCGCACTTGCGGCGACTGCTCGTAGACCTCGACCTCGATGCCGCGGCGATGAAGCATCAAGGCGAGGGTGAGCCCGCCAATGCCGGCCCCGGCGACGATGACCTTCATGATCGATCCTCCTCCTGAGCGGGCCTATTCGGCGTCCGGCGGCGGCAGGAAATCCACCTCGTGCTTGGCCGAGACGGCCACGACTTCGGCCGGATCCGCGTCAGGCCCGAGATTGTGAAGCGCCCAGAACAGGTCGTAAAGCCGCGCCGTGGGCGAGACCCAGAACAGGCACTTGAAATCGGTGTCGGTCTTGTTGAACAGGCCGTGCGGAATGCCGCGCGGAAGCTTCAGCGTGTCGCCGGGCTCCGCCACGCCTTCCTTGCCGTCCAGCACGAAGTCCAGCCGGCCGGATAGCATGTAGATGAACTCGTCCTGGGTCGGGTGGATGTGCGGCGGCACGAAGGTGCCGACGGGGAAGGTCGCGTGCCAGGAGAACGAGCTCTCGCAGTTGTGCTTGGGCACGTAGATCTGGCCGAGAATGTTCCAGCGGATGTTGTCGATGCCGTCGCCGGCCTTGGTCAGGCCGCCCGTCAGGGTAGTCATCACGCACCTCATTGAATCGGACCGAACATGCGGGCGCCGCCGACCGGCGCGCGGCCGGCCGGCGGACTGACGAACTCTACATCTTGCACTGCGAGACGTAGTTGTCCTGGTAGTCGTCGAAGACCTTCTTTTCCACGACGGTCCAGTACTTGCCGTCGTCACGCTTGGTGGCCTTGACCAGGTAGAAGTCCTGAATCGGGTAGTGGTTGGGGCCGAACTTGAAGTCGCCGCGCAGGGACTCGAAATCGGCCTTTTCCAGCGCCGCAATCAGCGCCTTCTTGTCGGAAAGGTCGCCGCCGACGGCCTTCACGGCGGAATCGATCAGCTGAGCGGCATCGTAGGCCTGCATGGCGTAGGTGCCGGGGATGCGGCCGTACTTCTCCTCGTAGGCCGCCACGAAGGCCTTGGACTTCTCGTTGTCCATGCTGGGTGCCCAGTTGGCACCGCCATAGAAGCCCTCGGCGGCGTCCCTCTGGGCCGGCAGCGTCACCTCGTCCACGGTGAAGGCGGAGAGGAAGGGGATGCTGTCGAGGCCCGCCTGGCGGTACTGCTTCACCAGGTTCACGCCCATGCCACCCGGCATGAAGGTGAAGACCGCGTCCGGCTGGGCGGCGGCAATGCGGGCGAGTTCGGCGGAGAAGTCGAGCTGGCCGAGCGGGGTGTAGACCTCGTCGAGAACCTCGCCCTCGTAAGAGTGCTTGAAGCCGGCCAGCGAGTCCTTGCCGGCCTGGTAGTTCGGGGCCATCAGGAAGACCTTCTCGTAGCCCTCGTCCTGGGCCACCTTGCCGAGCACCTCGTGCACCTGGTCGTTCTGGTAGGAGGTGACGAACAGGAACTCGTTGCAGCCGCGCCCGGCGAGCACCGACGTGCCGGCGTTCGGGCTGATGAGCACCGTCTCGCTCTGGGTGATCGGCTTGGCGATCGCCATCATGATGTTGGAGAAGATCGGGCCGACCACGAAGTCGGCCTCGTCGCGCTCCACGAGTTCCTTGGCCTTGTTGACCGCGTTGTCGGGTTTCAGCTCGTCGTCGACGACGATGACGTCGGTCTCCATGCCGCCAAGCTTGCCGCCCATGTCCTCCACGGCGAGCAGAAACGCGTCGCGTGCCTGTTCTCCGATGACGCCGGCCGGGCCGGAGAGCGTCAGCATCAGGCCGACGGTGAGCTTGTCGTCCGACTGGGCGTAGGCCGAGCCGGTCAGGGTCGCGGCCATGGCAAGGCCAAGGGCCGTAGTCCGGATGGAAGGCATGTGGTGTGGTCTCCCCACTGGATGCTGATCACGCTCTGGATGGCCGGCGCCTGTTTTCAGGCTGCCGGAAAAGGCAATTCGCTTCGCCCGCACGGGTCGAGGCCGGCACATCTCCCCCGTGCCGGCAGCATGCCCCCTGCGCGCCAACCGCCTCCGGGCCGTGCCGGCTGTGTCGCCGATCGTGCCGCCTGGGGAGGTGGTCAAAATTATTTTATGCCTGAAATATCTCGCGCGGCAACGAAGATTGAACAATCGGTTAACATGGCGCGGGATTGTGCAGCGCAGCGGGCTGGCGCTACCGGCCCCGATCTAGCCGTCGTTGGAGGCGTTCAGCTCTTCCGGCCGCATGCCTTCGTCGCACACGATGCGCCCCTCAACGACGCGGACGCCCGGGCCGCCGGTTTCGTCTGCGTCCAGGAACAGAATGCCCTTGGCCTCGAACGCGGACCGAAGGCGGGCGAGGGCGGCAGGATCGGTCCCGGTGCCGGCCTCGATGCGCTCCACATCCGCTTCGCTTAGGCCTATGGCTTCGCCAAGCTCGCCGGCGCCCCAGCCAAGGGCCGCCCGGGCCATGCGGATCTGAACGGGTTTCATGGGACGCTCTCCTGTGCTCGCCACCCTCCGCCGCGTCGCCATGTGCGGCGGGAGCCGGTCTGTGTCTGTCTGTCCACGGTACGGAGCCGTCCCGGCGCCGGCAAGCGGGAGGATCCCGGCTTTTCGGGCGGCCCGGAGCCTGTACGATGCGGTGGCGGCGGAATGACCGCGGGCAGGGCGATCAGGAGCGGCGGGACGATGACACGGACTTGGTTTGCGGCGAACTGGATGAACGCCGGCGTCGTCGCCGGGCTGTTCCTGCTGGCCATCGTGCCGGTGGTGGCGGCCGACATGAGCCTCGCGCTGCTGGCGGTCTACCTGCAGCTTCCCGTCTACATGCTGCATCAGCTTGAAGAGCATTCCGGCGACCGTTTCCGCCGCTACGTGAACGAGACGATGGTCGGTGGAACGGAGGCGCTGACGACGCCGGCCGTCCTCGTCATCAACATCGGCGGCGTCTGGGGTATCGACCTCGCGGCGCTCTATCTCGCGCGTTTTGTCTCGCTGGGGCTGGGGCTGATTGCCGTCTACCTGACGCTCGTCAACGCCCTGGTGCACATCGTCGGTGGTGTGGTGCAGCGGCGCTACAATCCGGGTCTCGTGACGGCCATCGTCCTGTTCCTGCCGGTCGGGCTCTGGGCCCTCGTGACGGTCTCGGACGCGCCTGGGGTCGGCGGTATCGATCACCTGGTGGGTGGTCTCGCCGCCGTCCTGGTTCACGTGGCCATTGCCGTTCACGTCAAGCGGCGCGCGCGAAAGCTGCTCTCCGCCTAGGTTCTTCCCGCGAAAGGACGGGAGCACCGGCCATTGCCGGTTGTGCGCAGGCAAGGCAGGAGAAATAGTCGGGTTGTCGTGCGCCGGGGTGGGCCCACAAGGAGATCCGACATGATCAAGGAATTTCGCGATTTCATCGCCAAGGGCAACGTCATGGACCTTGCCGTCGGCATCATCATCGGCGCGGCCTTCACGGCAATCGTGCAGAGCCTGGTCAACGATTTGATCAACCCGGTGATCGGCCTGATCCTCGGCGGCATCGATTTCACCTCCATGTTCGTCGTGCTGTCCGGCGACGTGCCGCCCGGAACAAGCCTGGAGGCGGCGCGGGAAAGCGGCGCGGCGATTTTCGCCTACGGGGCGTTCCTGACGCGCTGCATCAACTTCCTGATCATCGCGCTGGTGGTGTTCATGCTGGTCAAGTTCGTGAATCGCGTCCGCTCGCTGGCGGAAAAGCCGGACGACGTGGAGCCGGAGGTGAAGACAGGCCCCTCGCAGCTCGATGTGCTTATCGAGATCCGCGATGCCCTGCGGTCAGAGGCGCCGAAGTAGGGCGCCACCGTGCTGCAGCGACTGTCTGAAGACCGGGGAGAAGGGGTGGTGTGCCCGCTCGGACTCGAACCGAGGACCATTCGATTAAAAGTCGAATGCTCTACCAACTGAGCTACGGGCACCCGGAGCGCCGCATCGTGGCGGGGCGGGCCCGCAGCGAACGCTCGAAACCGGCACCCGAAGGGGGCCGGGCGCGGCCGGTGACCGCGCATGACGTTCGGGTAGTGGGTTTGCCGCGTCGCGTCAACCGCGCACGGGGGGCGTCCACGGCGGTGTCGCGTCGCAGACGGCGTGACGGGAGACGCCGGAGCGCCTCCCGTTGATAGTGGTGCCTGCGGACAGGTGGAGGACCGCCCGATCGCCTACATCGCCGGCAGGATGGTGATGTCGCGGATGGCGCCGCCGGCGCCGGCGATCTCGCCTTTGCCGGTTGCCTTGCCGCTCTCGAGATCGACGGAATAGAGCATTCCGCCGTTCACCAGCCACGCGGTGTTGGTCATGTCGGCATCGGTTGCGATGTCGAAGGCATAGGTGTCGCCCGGCTCATCGATTCCCAGCTTGCCGATGGCGGCAAGCGTCCCGTCGTTCGGCGAGGTCTGCTGGATCACCGCAACGATGGTCGCGTCGATGTCGTACATCGCCGTCTTCTGCGGCTTGCCGAAGGAGTTGATGTAGGCCGCCGCCACGATCTCAGGCGCTTCGCCGGCGTGCATGTCCTTCTTCTCGAAGGCGAGGCTGCCATCCACGGTCACGGCACCGGTGTCCACGTCGACGCGGTGGTTGGTGGTGCCGGTCATGTAGCGCAGCTTGTCGGCCATCGGGTTGAAGTCGACGATCACCGGCGCGTCGGTCATGGGCAGGGCCTTATCCATGGTGGAGAGCTCGCTGGCCTTGCCGGTGTCCCAGTCGATGGTGACCACGACGTTGTCCGGGGTGACGCCCACGAGCGTCTTGTTGGCGGGGCGCAGGTCGATGCCGACGAGGCGGTCGACGCCGGACACGTCCTTGCTGGCGCTCACCTCCAGCGTCTCGGTGTCGAACAGCACCAGCGTCTTGTCGCCGACGAGGCCGACGGCTGGCGCTGCGCTCACAGCGGCCGTGGACAGGAGCAGGGCGGTGGTCGACAGAAGGGCGAAACGGGTCATTGGGGGTCTCCCTGGTTGCGGGCCGGAATGCGGCACCGCCCCTGACGACACGGCGGCTCGTCGTTTGGATGCAGACCAGCAAAACTTTTTTTTGCATCCGTTTCGCCGAACGGCGTGTCAGTCTCGTCATGAGACACGCGACGAGTAGACGTGCGTTCGGCGTGCGTGCGATAGGACCGGTCATGAATCACACCTCTCCGAGCGTTTCGGCGGACGGCGTCGCATCGGCCGAGGCGCGGCTCAGCGCCGCGCTGGTGGCCTGCGGGCGCGGCGAGCGCTCCGGCATCGGCGATATCCTGGACGTGGAGGGCCGGCAGCTCCTCGGTGTCGCGCGGCGCATGCTCCAGCGCCGCGAGCTCGCAGAGGAGGCGCTGCAGGACGCCATGGTCCAGGTCTGGCGCAAGGCCGCCCAGTTTCGCGTTGGAGAGGGATCGGCCCGCGGCTGGATTTACGCCGTTCTTCGCAACCGCTGCCTCAACATCCTGCGCGACGACCGGCGGCTGTCCATCGTGCCGCCTGAGGATCTCACTGCCATGCAGGACGCCCGCCAGGACGCCGCCTCCGAGGACGTGTGGCAGGGCCTGCCGACGTCCGACCGGTTGCGCGGCTGTCTGGAGACGCTCGAGCCGGAAACGCGCCGCTGCGTGCTTCTGGCCCATGTCGCCGGCTACAGCCACGGCGAGATCGCGGCGCAGCGGCGGGTCCCGCTGGGGACGGCGAAGTCCTGGATCAGGCGGGGGCTCCTGAGCCTGCGGGAGTGCCTGTCATGACCCGGCCCATCGACGAGCTGGCGGATGAGTTCGTACTTGGCCTTCTGGAGGACCGGGATGCGGCTGAGGTGGAACGGCGGCTGGCGGCCGACCCGGCGCTTGGCTTGGCGGTGGCGCGGGCGCGCGATCGCTATCTCTCGCTGGACCTGACCGCCATTCCGGAAGACCTTCCGGATGGTTTCGCCGAGCGCATCGGCGCCGAGATCGACCGCGACGAGGGCACCGGAGCAGCGTCGGCTTCCATGCCGGCTGCCAACGAAAACCGGCCGCGTCGCCTGGCCCCGCGCTGGATCGCGGCCGCGGCGGCCCTCATCGCCTTCGTGGTGGGAACCGGCATCGGCTGGCAGGTCAATCAGAGCGAGCCCGTCGTGATCGCCGTTCTTCTCGATGAGACCGGCACGCCACGCGCCATGGTGGAGGATTTCGGCAACGACACTGCCCGCGTTCGCTTCCTTGCCGATGTCGACGTGCCGGACGGCCGCGTAATGGAGGTCTGGACCTTGCCGTCGGCCGACAGGGGACCGGTTTCACTGGGGATCCTGGATGCGGTGGGCCCCGCGGTCCTGCACGGGCCCGACCTGCCGGCACCGGCCGGCGACCAGCTCTACGAAATCACGCTTGAGCAGGCCGGTGGCTCGCCGACGGGCCGTCCCACCGGACCCATCGTGGCAAAGGGCTACGCCGCTCCGCAGATCTGACCGTCGCCGGATGCTGCCACGGACCTAGCCGAAATCGGTGCCGAGCGGCCGCTCCTTGGCGACCTTGTCGAAGGCCATCAGGTCCGCGAGCAGCGCTTCCAGATCCTTCAGCGGCACCATGTTCGGTCCGTCGGACGGCGCGACCTGCGGGTTGTCGTGGGTCTCGATGAACACGCCGGCGATGCCGACAGCCACCGCGGCGCGCGACAGCACCGGCACGAAGCGCCGGTCGCCGCCCGAGGAGGTGCCCTGGCCGCCGGGCTGCTGCACGGAGTGGGTGGCGTCGAAGATGACGGGGGCGCCGGTGGCGGCCATGACCGGCAGGCCGCGCATGTCGGTCACCAGCGTGTTGTAGCCGAAGCTCGCGCCGCGTTCCGTCACCAGCACCTTCGCATTGCCGGCGCTGGTGATCTTCTCCACCACGTTCGCCATGTCCCAGGGCGCGAGGAACTGGCCCTTCTTGACGTTGATGACGGCGCCGGTCCCGGCCGCCGCGACGAGCAGGTCGGTCTGGCGGCAGAGGAAGGCCGGGATCTGCAGGATGTCGACCACCTCGGCCACCGGCGCGCACTGGCCGGCCTCGTGGATGTCGGTGAGGACCGGTAGGCCGAAGGCTTCCCGGATCTCCGCGAAGATCGGCAGCGAATCGGTCAGTCCGAGGCCGCGCGTGCCGGACCGGCTCGTCCGGTTGGCCTTGTCGAACGACGTCTTGTAGACGACGCCGATGCCGAGCTTCTCGCCGATCTCCTTGATGGCGGCGGCCATCTCCAGCGCATGCGCCCGGCTCTCCAGCTGGCAGGGGCCGGCGATGATGGAGAGCGGCGCGTCGTTGGCAAAGTGGACCCGGCCGATATCGACGGTTGTGTCGGGGCGATGCGGCGGGGTGGCGGTCATCGGTCTGAAACTCCTGGCAAGCGGTTCTGGCCGTTCCTATCCGCTGTCCGGGCTGCCGTCGAGACGCAGATGAGCGATGGCGTAGACCGGAACGCCGAAGATGGTCTCGACCACGGTGCTCCATGCCGCGACCGGTGGCGGAAGCTGCTCCATCACGTCCTCGAGATCGACGAGCCGCCAGCGCGTATCGCCCCACACATAGTCCTTTCGCGTGCGGACCCCGGAGACGAACTCGATGGACGGGTCGGCGCGGGCGAGGGGGCCGATGGCCGGGTGGTAGCGGGCTGTGCCGACCATCAGGAACGAGAACGCGTCGTAGACGAATTCGGCCGGACGATCGCACACGCGGTCCGCCAGTTCGCGAACAAGCGTGGCTATGGCGGCGCGTGGAAGGTAGGGCAGCAGCCCTTCGGCGATGATGAGAACCGGGCCATCCGGCAGATCGATGGAGGTGAGCCAGCCGGCTTCGGCCACCGATCCGGGCACGAATTGCCGATGGTCGGACGGGGTGGCAAGGTCCGCATGCAGCGCGACCGCGCTCGGCAGGTCGACGCCGATCCACCAGGCGGGTGTACGGGCCTGCCGCTCGAAGCCGGTGGATAGCCCGGATCCCAGGTCGAGAACGCCGCCGTCCGGATGCCTCTCCACGAACTCCGCGACCAGTCGATCGAAGATCTTGCACCGGGCGATGAAGCCCAGAATGCTCATCGGATCGGAGATCATGGCGGGGGCGTCCAGCCCGAGCCTCTCGACGATCCGCTCCGCTGCGGGGTCGGCAAAATGGGTCGAGGGAAACAGCTGCGCGGCCTGCGCTCGGGCGCAGAGCGGCACCAGCGACGTCCGGGCAACGCCGTGCAGGGCGAGATCGAGTGCGGGACCCACGGTACGCCTCCCGGACAGGCCGGTCAGCGGTCCGCCCGTCCCGGCCGATCCCTCAATCGAGGGTGGTTCTGGTCGAGGGGTGCAAGTGTGCCGCAGTTCGGGGCGCTCGTCATCCCGCCTGACAGCGGGTCGACGCATCTCAGCTGGCGGGCACGAACCGGTAGCTGACCCCACCACCATCGATGGGGGCCACGAGGATGGCGTTGCCGTTCTCGGTGAACGGCACCGAGCCGGCCGTGAGTGCGGCTCGGGTGGCGTCGGGATCGCGAACGCCGAAGGTCATCGCTGCGAAGCGCGACACGACCTTGCCGTCGAACGCGTCCGAACCGTAGCGGGCCGCGAATGCTGCGGTGTCGACGAGTTCGATGCCGCTGCCGTCGGCAAGCGTGATGAGCGCGCCCCAATCCTCGCGCGTGGGCGCCACACCGGTGATCGCCGCGAGCATCGCCTCGGTGCGCTCCGGGTTGGGGCTGACCATGGTGACTCTCAGCAGCGTCTCGGCCGTGTTCGGATGGGTCTGGTAGGCCGCGTGCCAGAAATTGTCCGGTGCGTGGTTGTGGCGCAGCGCGAAGATGCCGGCCCGGACGAGATCGGGATGGCTGGCGAAGGCGAGGGTGAAGGAGACGGGAAGCTCGCTGCCGTCCGGCGCCTGGGCGGTGCGCTCGAACGAGAATGTCGGGTAGCGCGACAGTCCCTGGGCGGCGAGATGGGCGGTGAGGGCTTCCGGATCGTCCGTCTTCAGCGCCAGCTTGGCGATGCCGGCGCCTTCGCCGATCAGGAAGTCGCGGTTGAAGCTCGGAAACGAGTAGCGGTCGGGCCGCTCTTCCGGAAACAGGCTCTCGTCCACGATGGCGAGATGTTCCAGGTAGGCGCCGCGCAGCTGCACCAGCGTGTTGGCGGTGCCGAACGGGTGCTGGGCGGGCGGCGTGGTGCGGAAGCCGAGGCGACCGGCGGTGACGGCTGCCTCGGCAAGGCTCTCGGCCACCACGACGGTGTGGTCGATGCCGGTGATCATGGCGTCGCCCTCAAACGAGGCGGCTCTGCTCGACCGCTGCGGAAATGAACGAAGCGAAGAGCGGATGCGGCTCGAACGGCCGCGACTTCAGCTCCGGATGATACTGCACACCGATGAACCACGGATGGTCGACGAGTTCCATCGTTTCCGGCAGGAGTCCGTCCGGCGACATGCCGGCGAAGTGGACGCCCTTGGCCTCCAGCCGGTCGATATAGTGCCGGTTGACCTCGTAGCGGTGGCGGTGGCGCTCGGAAATCTCGGTGGAGCCATAGATGCCGCAGATGCGGCTGTTCTCGCTGAGCGCTGCCGGGTAGGCGCCGAGCCGCATGGTGCCGCCGAGGTCGCCTTCTGCGAAGCGCTGCTCCAGCTCGTTGCCGCGCATCCACTCCGTCAGGAGGCCGACGACGGGCTCCTCGGTGGCGCCGAACTCAGTCGAGCCGGCCTTCTCGACGCCGGCCAGGTTCCGCGCCGCCTCGATCACCGCCATCTGCATGCCGAAGCAGATGCCGAAATAGGGCACCTCGTGGGTACGCGCGAAGCCGGCGGCGGCGATCTTGCCTTCTGCGCCGCGCTCGCCGAAGCCGCCTGGCACCAGGATGCCGTGGACGTTCTCCAGCCAGGGCGCGGGATCCTCCTTCTCGAAGATCTCCGATTCGAACCACTCGATGTTCACGCGGACATTGTTGGCGATGCCGCCGTGGACCAGCGATTCGATCAGCGACTTGTAGGCGTCCTTCAGGCCCGTGTACTTGCCGACGATGGCGATGCGGACCTCGCCCTCCGGCGACGACACGCGCTTGGAGATCTCGCTCCAGCGCGTCAGGTCGGGAGACGGCGCGCCGGTGATGCCGAAGGCGGCGAGCACCTCGGTGTCGAGCCCCTCGTTATGGTAGGAAATCGGCACGTCGTAGATCGACGCCACGTCCAGGGCCGGGATGACCGCTTCCTCGCGCACGTTGCAGAACAGAGCCATCTTGCGCCGCTCGCCGGGAGGGATCTCGCGGTCGCAGCGCACCAGCAGGATGTCCGGCTGGATGCCGATGGAGCGCAGCTCCTTCACCGAATGCTGGGTCGGCTTCGTCTTCAGCTCGCCCGCCGACGGGATGTACGGCATCAGCGTGAGGTGGACGAAGATCGCGTCGTTGCGCGGCAGGTCGTTGGAGAGCTGCCGGATTGCCTCGAAGAAGGGCAGGGCCTCGATGTCGCCGACGGTGCCGCCGATCTCCACCAGCACGAAATCGAAGTCCTCGTTGCCGGTGACGACGAAATCCTTGATGGCGTCGGTAACGTGCGGGATCACCTGCACGGTGGCGCCGAGATAGTCGCCGCGGCGTTCCTTGGCGATGATGTCCTGGTAGATCCGGCCGGTGGTGATGTTGTCGTGCTGGTTGCACGGCCGCCCGGTGAAGCGCTCGTAGTGGCCGAGATCCAGGTCGGTCTCCGCGCCGTCGTCGGTCACGAACACTTCGCCGTGCTGGTAGGGCGACATCGTGCCGGGGTCGACGTTGAGATACGGGTCCAGCTTGCGCAGCCGTACCCGATAGCCGCGTGCCTGGAGCAACGCGCCGAGAGCCGCCGAGGCCAGTCCCTTGCCAAGCGAAGAGACCACGCCGCCGGTAATGAAGACGTAGCGAGCCATCGGGCGGTTATCCTAGTCTTTCGACGGCTTTTGGGGAGGGGTGAACCGGGGAACGGGAAAGCTGTCCCCGGTTTTTTGTCGTCGCGGGCTGCGCGCCGGTCCTCACTGGGAGGTGGGGACCTGCGGCCCGCTGGGCGACGCCGGGGCGGTCGGGGTGCCTGTGGCGGGGGCCGAGGCGTCGCCACCCGAGCTGCCGCCTGTACCGAGGTCCTCCAGCGTGTCCAGGATGCCCGAGCCGCTGCCGCGCGTCGGATCCGTGGCCGTGCCGCCGGGCGCCGTCTGCGAGGCGGGCTGGTTGAGATCGTCCAGGATGGAGGACGGGGTCTCCTGGTTGCGCGCCAGGATGGTCAGCCCGATCGACGTGGCGAAGAACACGAACGCGAACAGGGCGGTCGCCTTGGTCAACGCGTTGCCGCTGCCGCGCGCCGACATGAAGCCGCCGCCGCCACCGCCGCCGATACCGAGCGCGCCGCCTTCGGAGCGCTGCAACAGGATGACGGCGATCAGCGCGATGACCACCATGAGATGAATGACGATGAGAACGGTTTCCATCGTGCCCTTCGAGATCGTGTTCGAGAACCGGCCGCTTCCATGGATGGCCAAACGCGTCCCGCACGGCCGAATCCGGACCTGCCCGGGGGAGGCGAAGCTGACCATGAGGAAAAGCGCCGGCGCGCCACAAGCGCGGCCCTTGCTCGTCCCCGCGAACGGGAACGACGGCGCGGTGATACACGAAGACAAGGCGATCCGCCAAGCCTCGCGTTTCACCAGCGCTCGCGCCGACCAACGTGGTCCCCCGCGCGCGCCTTGACAAGAGACGGCCTGCGTGTCCTGTCTCGCCGCGCTTTTTCCAGAACACACGCGACCCGCCCTGAAGCAACCGGCGGGCGCCGGCGGCCCGGAGCGCGGGCTGCCCCGACAATCGAGGCGAATGGATGCACCGGTATCGTAGCCACACCTGCGGCGCGCTGCGCGAGGGAGACGTTGGAACCTCCGTCCGGATCTCCGGCTGGGTCCACCGGGTGCGCGATCACGGCGGCCTGCTCTTCATCGACCTGCGCGACCATTACGGCATCACCCAGGTGGTGGCCGACCCCGATTCCCCGGCCTTCCAGATCGCCGAGACGGTCCGTTCGGAGTGGGTGATTCGCGTCGACGGCGAGGTGAAGGCCCGCACCGCGGAGACCACCAACGATCGTCTGCCCACCGGCCAGATCGAGGTCTTCGCGCGCGAGATCGAGGTGCTGTCGGCCGCTGCCGAGCTGCCGCTGCCGGTCTTCGGCGATCTCGACTACCCGGAAGAAACCCGCCTCAAGTACCGCTTCCTGGATCTGCGCCGCGAGCAGATGCACAAGAACATCGTCAAGCGTTCGGAGATCATCGCCTCGATCCGCCGCCGCATGACCGATGCCGGCTTCATGGAATTCCAGACGCCGATCCTGACGGCGTCGTCGCCGGAGGGCGCGCGCGACTTCCTCGTCCCCTCGCGGCTGCATCCCGGCAAGTTCTACGCGCTGCCCCAGGCGCCGCAGCAGTTCAAGCAGCTGATCATGGTGGCGGGCTTCGACCGCTACTTCCAGATCGCGCCGTGCTTCCGCGACGAGGACGCCCGCGCCGACCGCTCGCCCGGCGAGTTCTACCAGCTCGACATCGAGATGAGCTTCGTTGAGCAGGAAGACGTGTTCGGCGCCGTCGAGCCGGTGCTGCGCGACCTGTTCGTCGAGTTCGGCAACGGCCGACGGGTGACGGAATCCTTCCCGATGATCCCGTATGCCGATGCCATGCGCCTCTACGGCTCCGACAAGCCGGACCTGCGCAACCCGATCCAGATGGCCGACGTGACCGAGCACTTCGCCGGCTCCGGCTTCAAGGTGTTCGCCCGCCAGATCGAGGCCGACGACCGCGTCCAGGTCTGGGCGATCCCGGCGAAGACCGGCGGCAGCCGCGCCTTCTGCGACCGCATGAACTCGTGGGCTCAAGGGGAAGGCCAGCCGGGCCTCGGCTACATCTTCTTCCGCGAGGGCGAGGAGGAGGGTGCCGGTCCCATCGCCAAGAATATCGGCCCGGAGCGCACCGCGGCGATCCGCGCCCAGCTTGGCCTGGACGCCGGCGACGCCGTCTTCTTCGTCTGCGGCGTGCCCAAGACCTTCGTCGACTTCGCCGGCCGCGCCCGCCAGAAGGTCGGCTTCGAGCTCGGCCTGGTGGACGAGGACCAGTTCGCCTTCTGCTGGATTGTCGACTTCCCGATGTTCGAGTGGGATGACGAGAACGACAAGGTCGACTTCTCCCACAACCCGTTCTCCATGCCCCAGGGCGGGCTGGAGGCGCTGGAGACGATGGATCCGCTGGAGATCAAGGCCTTCCAGTACGACATCGTCTGCAACGGCGTTGAGCTGTCGTCGGGCGCCATCCGGAACCACAAGCCGGAGATCATGCGCAAGGCGTTCGGCATCGCCGGCTACGGCGAGGAAGTGCTGCAGGAGAAGTTCGGCGGCATGATCCGCGCGCTGGAGATGGGCGCCCCGCCGCACGGCGGCATCGCGCCGGGCATCGACCGCATCGTCATGCTGCTCTGCGACGCGGAGAATTTGCGCGACGTGACGCTGTTCCCGATGAACCAGCGCGCCGAGGACCTGATGATGGGCGCCCCGTCGGAGGTCTCCGCCAAGCAGCTCCGCGAGCTCCACATCCGGCTGAACTTGCCGGAGTAACTCACAAGGCGGGCGCTTAGGGCAGGGCGCCCGCCCCATCCACCGCTCATTCCCGCGAAGGCGGGAATCCAGGGCTTCGGGCTGCGGCCTGCCCGTTTACCCCTCACGCCGGGTGAGCTTCGCGCACCGGCTCCGGACGGGCGCGACGTGACTCCTTTACGGCGCGAGCGCTGACGGAAACCGGTTCCCACTTTTCCTGCGCCCGCTAACCGGCGCGCGGTTGCGCGCTGATGGGTGCTGTCGAGCCAAGCCGAGTCTGGTTCAATCGGAGCCAGCTCCTGCACGCCTCTCATTTCCCCGAATGCGGAGAAGCGCGCAAACTAGCGCTGCCCTGAGCGCTCACATGATGATATCTGGCGGGGCTCAAAGGTGATGACGATGACCCCGAAGACCGATTCCGACGCCCCGTCCCCGACGGCTGCCATCCATCCGGCGCTTGCTTCCGCCCTTGCGGCGAAGGGCTACAGCGAACTGACCCCGGTCCAGATGGCGATGACCGATCCGGATCACGGGGACGCCGACCTGCTGGTCTCCGCGCAGACGGGCTCGGGAAAGACGGTCGCCTTCGGCATCGCCATCGCGCCGACGCTGCTAGAAGGCGAGGCTCGGTTCGACGTCGCCGCGGCGCCCCTCGGCCTGGTGATCGCGCCGACGCGCGAACTCGCCATCCAGGTCCAGAGGGAACTCGATTGGCTCTACGCGGAAGCCGGGATCCGGATCGCGACCTGCGTCGGCGGCATGGACATGCGTACCGAGCGCCGGGCGCTCGAGCGCGGCGCCCACCTGGTCATCGGCACGCCCGGACGCCTGCGCGATCACATCACCCGGGGCGCGCTGGATCTCTCCGCCGTCCGCGCCGTGGTTCTCGACGAAGCCGACGAGATGCTGGATCTCGGCTTTCGCGAAGATTTGGAGTTCATCCTTGGCGCGGCGCCCCAGGAGCGCCGCACGCTTCTGTTCTCGGCGACCGTCCGGCGCGGCATCGCCGAGCTCGCCAGCACCGTGCAGAGGGACGCGGTGCGCATCGAGACGACCGCGTCCACCGAGCAGCACGCCGACATCGAATACCAGCTGATGCTGGTGCGGCGCGACGAGCGCGAGCACGCCATCATCAACACGCTGCTTGAGTCCGACAGCCTGAGCGCGCTGGTCTTCTGCCACACGCGCGAGGCGGTTCGCCACCTGACCGCGCGCCTGGCCAACCGGGGCTTCGCGGTGGTGTCGCTGTCGGGCGAGATGGCACAGTCGGAGCGGTCGAACGCGCTGCAGTCCATGCGCGACGGGCGGGCGCGCGTCTGCGTGGCGACCGATGTCGCGGCGCGCGGCATCGACCTTCCGAACCTCGACCTCGTGGTCCACGCCGACATGCCGAGCAAGCCGGAAACCCTGCTGCATCGCTCCGGCCGGACCGGCCGCGCCGGCCGCAAGGGTGTCTGCGTGCTCATCGTTCCGGAGAACAGGCGGGGCGCGGCGCAGCGCGTGCTGGCCATGGCGAAGCTGGCGGCGACCGTCCGTGCAGCACCCGGCATTGCCGATATCGAGGCGCGCAACCGTCGGCGGATCGTCGATGCCGCCGTCTCCGCCGCCGAGCCCGACGAGGCGGAGGCCGACCTCGTGGCCGAATTGCTGGAGCGGGCCGGGCCGCAGCGCATCGCGGCCGCATTCCTGCGCCAGCAGATCGCCGCCCACCCGGTGCCTGAGGAACTCCTGCCGCTTCCCACCGAGGCGCTCAGGACCAGGACGCCCGGGCGCGACCGCCGGTCTGCCGACACGGGCGCGCCGGCGCGCGAGCCGCGCGGCCCGGACATGCGGGACGGCGTCTGGTTCACCATCTCGCTGGGGCGCAAGCATCGCGCCGATCCGAAGTTTCTGCTGCCGATGATCTGCAACGCCGGCGGCGTGTCGAAACGCGATGTCGGCGCCATCAAGATCGACGCCACCGAGACCCGGTTCGAGATTTCCGCCGACAGGGCCGCCGGTTTTGCCGACCGGCTCAAGCAGCCCGGCAGCCTGGAGCGCGGCATCACGATCGCGCCGGCCGGCGAGGCGGGCGCACGGCCGAAGGCGGCGAAGCCGAAATTCAAGCCGGGCGGCAAACCCGGCCACAAGCCGGGCCACAAGCACCAGGCGGCGCCGGCCGATCACGGCAAACCGCCAAAGCACAAGAAGCGCAAGCCGAAGCGCCCGGACTGATCGGGGCCACTTGAGCCCCTGGGCCGCCACCCACACTCCGCTCATTCCCGCGAAGGCTGGAATCCATAGGGCCTTGCAGCCGGCTCATGCGGAATGAGAGGCGGAGAGCGCTGCCGACATCGGGGCGCGATCACGTCTCCCACCCATTTGGCGAGTCAGCATGGACCCCCGCTTTCGCGGGGATGAGCGGAGGTGGGGGCTGGCTCCGGGGATCTGACCTCAGACCCTGCGTACTCCTCCCACCAGCGCGCGAGATTTCTACCGCCCCACCCACGTCCCGTGCAGCCCCTGGGGTACGCGCTGGGGCATGCGGATGACGGCGACGGGCTCGCGACTGACGTCGGCGGCGTCGAGCAGCACCAGGTCGCTGGTCATGGCGGCGGGGTCGGTGGCGAAGACGGCGAGATAGCCGTCGTCCTCGGCCGAGGCGCCGGGCTTCGGGATGAACACGGGCTCGCCCGCGACCCGTTCGCCGAGGTCGTGGGTGCGGGTGGCGCCGGTCTCCGTGTCCACCTTGCTGATGGCGTTGAAGGTGGCGGAGGGATGCGGTCCGCGCGTCAGCGTGCCCGTCAGCTGGGGCACGTAGACGAAGCACGTCGCCCGCGCCTCCAGCCGGTCGTTGACGCGGGGAAACTCGGTGGCGAAGTCGGAGATCCTGGCGTCCCGGATCTGCCGGGTCGCCGGATCGAGCACCAGGCGATGCAGATGCGGCGCCCCGTCATCGCCGTCCGGGCCCAGGCTGAAGGCGGGGTGGCGCACATAGTCGATGATGATGGAGCTGCCGCGCTCGAAGCCGTTGGCGAAATGGTAGACGAAGAAGGGGTCGGCCTCGAGCATGGTCGGGGCGCTGCCGTCGAGCCCCACCACGGCGATGGTCGTGCCGAGATCCGGCCGCCAGGCGAGGACCGAGCCGCCGCGCTGCGCCGCCTCGATGTCGAAGATGGCGGGACCCACCAGCAGGACCACGTGGCGCTCGGTGAGCACGAAGTCGTGGATCATGCTGGGGGCGGGCAGCCGGACGGTGAAGTTGTCCGCAAGACGCCCGGCCGGATCGATGCGGCGGACCTGAACCTCCGGGCTCTCGGGATCGTAGGCGATGGCGAACAGGTCGCCGGTCACCGGGTGGTGGCGGTTGTGGGCGCCGATGGGCAAGGGGGCGCCGGTGCCGGCGGTCCATTCGCAGAGCGTCTCCAGCTCCATCGTCATTTCGTAGGCCGCTTCCGCCTCGCCGAGCGCCAGGAGGTGGCCGCCGTGGGACAGCACGTTGATGAAGGCGCCGTTCTTGAAGGGCGAACCGGGCCCGCCCGGCGAAAGCAGCGCCGGATCGATGGGGCGCGGCGCCATCAGCCCGCCCCAGACGGCGTGCCCGGCACGGCGCTCAACCTTGAGCTCCCTGGTTTCCACGAAGCGGTTGCGATAGCGGGCGCGGCCGTTGTCGAAGAAGACGGCGTGGATCATGCCGTCGCCGTCGAGCGGGTAGGTGTAGGAAAGCGGCTGAAACAGCGGGTTCGGTCCGTTGCGCATGTAGGCACCGGAGAGGTCCTCCGGGATGCGGCCGGAGACCACGGTGAGGTCGGCGACGTCGATTTCGCGCGCCACCGGCGTGAAGACGCCGGCGAGGTGCGGATCGTCGGAGTGCCAGGTCGGATCCTCGGGGCGCAGGGCATCGGTCATCGGCGGGTCCTGGGGCTTTCTCGGTGAGGCGCGGGATGTGTCGTTCCTCGCGCTCCGGGCCATAGCAGACGCGGCATGCGCATCGGATGACGGTGAAGTGCGGTCCTTGGATGCCGGCCTGCAACCTCTGGGTTTATGCGACGGCGGCCGGCCGGACAATCTCGGCGCTCGGTTGTCTGGCCTCAGCGCGTTGCCGCGACGAGGTCCATCACCGTGTCGATGATGGTCGTCACGAGGTGAGCCCGATCAGTTGTGGATGGCACGCGGTTCTGGGCGATCAACGATGCGGCGCCGTGAACCGTCGACCAGAGCGTAAAGGCGAGCGTGTCCGGGTCGCGGTCGGGCAGGTAGCCCTCCGCCTGGCAGGCGAGCAAACACCGCTCCTCAAGACAGAGCTGTCGGTATCGATTTCCCATAGCGGCAACATCCTAGCAGGGTGTTGCACTTCGTTTGTGCAATCAGGGAATCCATAGGGCTGTGCAGCGGACGCATGCGGAAGGAGAGGCGGAGGGCGCTGCCGCCATCGAGGCTCAACCGGTCAGGCCTTGCACCAGGCTAGTCTCCACTCACTCCCGCTTTCGCGGGAGTGAGTGGAGACTGGGGCAGGTGCCCGGAATGGGACGGGATTACGCGAGCGTGTTCACCGGCCGTCACCAACAGGCCGCAGACCGGAAAACTGCCACTTTCGCGGCATCCATTCTCCAGAAATTCAGTCGTCATATAATATTCGAACATGTCACGATCCGGATTTTCTTCTTGACGATACACTGACAACAGTTCACGGTCCGACCCGGCTGAGCGAGATCAGGGGGATCAGGCATGAAGACTTTTGCGAGGGGCGCGATCGCAGCCTGCCTGCTTGCCGGACCGGCGCTGGCGGCGGACCTTGAATTTCCGTCCGAGGTGAGCTGGGCGACCTACCATCCGATGGCAGCGCAGCAGGCCCGGGCCATCGGCGACGCGCTGCACGCGGCGTCCGGGGCGACGCTGCACGTCCAGCCCGGCGGCTCAGACCTCGCCAATGCCGGGCTGTTGCGCGACGGCGCGGTGGACTTCGCCGCCACGGCGGTGGCCGGGTCGATTGCCGCGCAGGAGGGCGTCTTCGACTTCGCGGCAGAGGACTGGGGCCCGCAGAAGGTCCGCCTGGTGCTCGCCAACACCGACGAGCCGATCAATTTCGGCATCGCGGTGGCCGGCGACGCGGGCGTGGAGACCTATGCCGACCTGAAGGGCAAGCGGGTCGCCTGGTACACCGACCTGCCGGTGGTCAACGTCAACACCGAGGCGCATCTGGCCTATGGTGGGCTCGGCTGGGACGACGTCACCCGCGTCGAGGTGGCGGGATCGTTCGGGCCGGCGCTGAACGCGCTGCGGGACGGCCAGCTCGACGCCGCCTTCGCCGGGGCCAACGAACGCAGCCGCAAGGCGGCCGAGGGGCCGCGCGGACTGGTCTGGCCGCCGGTCGACCCGACCGACACGGCGGGCCTGAAGCGGCTGGAGGCGGTCGCGCCCTATTTCGTGCCGCACACCGCCACCGAGGGTCCCGCCGCGGCCGGGTCGGCCGAGCAGCACCCCGGCGTCCACTACCCCTACCCGATCCTCGTCGCGCGGGAAGACACCGACGCCGGGCTCGTCGAAGCCATGACAACGGCGCTCATCGAGCTCTATCCCCGCTACGAGGGCAAGGCCTTCGGCATCGACGGCTGGGCCGTCGATCCGCAGCAGCTCCTGTGGTTCGTGCCCTATCACGACGGCGCCGTCGCCGCGCTGAAGGAGGCCGGCGTGTGGACCGACGCGGCCCAGGCGCACAACGACCGGCTCGTCGCCCGCCAGGAGGCGCTCGCCGCAGCCTGGGCGGCGCTGAAGGCGGAAAACCCGGACGACTGGCAGGCCGCGTGGGAGGCCCGCCGCCACGCGGCGCTCGCCGACGGCGGTTTCCGGCCGGTGTTCTGAGGGCGGAGCCAAGGGGCCGGAGCGGCGGGACGGACAACGCGTCGCCGTTCCCCCTCGGTGGCCGATCCTTTAGAGCGGCCGCCGGGAACTATCTGGGGCCGGGGAGCGCCGCGTGATCGAGTGCCTGATGCTGGACGTCGACGGGGTGGTGGTGCATCCGCGCGCGACCGCGCGCCGGCCGAGCGAGCGCAGGAAAAGTGGGAACCGGTTTTCCGTTCGCGCACGCGACCTGGAAAGACGCAGGCCGCCCTTGCGGAGCCGATGCGCGCCAGCGCATTCGGCGTGAGCGGAGAACAAACCAGGCGACAAACGCCGCGTGAGCGGACCAAAACACCCCCATCTTATCCCCGCCCTCTCGCCCTCCCGTATCCTCCCCCCGTCGCTTGACCCGCTGGGAGCCGTGCCGGACCGACCGCCACGTGGGTTAAGGGCCTGACGGCCTGGCTGCAGCCTGTGTAACGGACGGGCGGGCTGGGTGTGCCGATGGCGTGTGGCGTCCGCCGGGACAGGAGGCGGGACGCGCCGCGCATGGCCTCGAAGACGCGGTTCTCGCGAACCGCCTTAGTAGGGGTACTTGCGACTGCGCGGCGTCCGCCGCCCGGTGGAGGGGTGGCAAGGTCCGATCCCTTGCACCCTCGGAAGATGGGTGGCTGCATCGGTTCGAACGTCAGGGTGGGGCGCCGAAGGGCGACCGCAACAATACAAATCGGATGGCCGCCGTTTTGCGCCCCACCGATCCCTGCTCTTTGAAACCCCGGCCGGATGCGGCGCGGGGGTGATGGTGTTTGGGGTGGGGGCGCTACGCGAGCCCGCTTCGCGCGTGGCTCACGCCGGCGGGGTGTCAGGGCTGCGCAAAGATGAGCGAAGTCAATGCGGGGCGCCGGGGCTGGGCTAGACTTCCCTGGAAATCCGCCTTCGCCGACACCGGCGGAGAGAATGGACGGGAGGGGGAATGGCAGAAAGCTCGCGCTCCGATGCGGTCGTGACGCTCCGGCAGATCACCATCAACAAGGTGACGTTCGCCGATCTGCGCGCGGCCCTGGGCGCCGGGATTGCCGATTTCCGCGCCGCGCCGGCGATGGGGCTTTTCTTCGGGGCGATCTATGCCGCCGGCGGGATCTTCGTGGTCTACGCCCTGGCGCGGCTCAACGCCGCCTACTGGGTCATCCCTGCGGCCATCGGCTTTCCGCTGGTCGGACCGTTCGTGGCGGTCGGTCTCTACGAGATCAGCCGGCGACTGGAAGCCGGAACGCCGCTCACCTGGAAGGGTGTGCTCTTCGTCATGCTGGAGAGTCGCAAGCGCGAGGTCTCGTGGATGGCCTTCGTGGTGCTGTTCGTGTTCTGGTTGTGGATGTACCAGGTGCGGATCTGGCTGGCGATCTTCCTGGGTTTCCGCTCGTTCTCGTCGGTCGGGGAGTTCCTGACGACAGTCCTGACCACGTCGGACGGGCTCGGTTTTCTCGTGGTCGGATCTGCCGTGGGCGCGGCCTTCGCCACCGTCCTCTTCTCGCTGACGGTGGTGTCGATCCCGCTGCTTCTCGACCGCGACCCCGACATCGTCACGGCGATGATCGCCAGCGTGCAGACTGTCCTGAAGAGCCCGCTGGTGATGCTCGCCTGGGGCGCGATCGTCGGCGTGCTGCTGGTCGCGGCGATGCTGCCGGCCTTTCTCGGCCTGATTGTCGTGTTGCCCGTTCTGGGCCATGCCACGTGGCATCTCTATCGGCGGGCGGTTACGGTGGCGGCCTGACCGGCGGATGCCGTTCTTCCGTCAATTCAACGAGGAAAGCCCATGGCCCGTCGTCCCTCCGATCCGCGCGCTGCCGCGGAAGCCGTCTTCAAACCCGCGGCGCCGAAGCTGGAGGTGCCGGAAGCTCCGCGCACCAATGCGATGCCAGGCCCCAAGGAAAGCGTGACGCTCAAGCTCGACGCCGACGTGCTTGCCCATTTCCAGGAGGAGGGGCCTGGCTGGCAGGACCGGATCAATGCGGCTCTGCGCGCGGCCGCCGGCCTCTGACGATCCGCTCGGCGTAGGCGTTCGGGGCCGACTGGTGCCCCGCCACCATCGCAGCACCGTCATCCGACCGTGGCATTATGCTCCGCCCCGCGTGTGGAGAGGTGCATGAAGGTCGTCGCATTCCATGTCTTCAAGTGGACCGTCTACAGCCTGCTGGCGCTGGATACGCTCCTCTTTCTCAGCGTCGCCGGGAAGGTCGATGCCTTCCTCGACAGTGCCGCCTGGCTGGTTCTGCTCGGGGTCATGGAATACGAATCGAGCACCCTCGATCAGGCCTATTCCAGCCGCCGGGAGAAGATGGTGCTCGCCGGGCTCAACCTTTTCGCCTACTCGGTGATCGTTTTCGCTCTCAGCCGGTACATCATCCACGGCCTCTGGCTTGATGCCGTCAACGCCGGCGCCTGGCTCGGTGTCTGTGCGGTGCTGATCTACCAGATGTATGCGCCCGGGGAGTACGAGGGCGGCGAGGTCAAGCTTCTCACAGCCCTCAAGGTTGCGCTCTATGGCACGCTGATCGCCTGCGCGCTCATCTGGACGCTGGCGACGGACGAGCTTCTGGACACGGCCGATTCCTGGCTGTGGCTTCTCTGTTTCGCGGTGATCGAACTCAACGTGTTCGGGTTCGATATGGCCGAACAGAGACGCAGTGAAAACGGGCAGGACGAGACGATCGCCGTCGAGGGCGCTACCTCTTGAGGTTGCTGCCGCTGGTGCGCTAAGGGGGCCTCCCAGGCAACCGGGAGAGTCCAGGCATGAGTGACGCGCCCACAATCGCTCCAGTGCGCCGGCGACAACGATCCGGAAGAGGCATGCGCCTCCTGCAGCTTGCAACGGCGGCTGCCGTCATCCTGTCCGCCAATCCATCCATGGTTTGGGCCGAGGAGCGCGCGGAGCGCACCGTGGGAGCCTGGTCGGAATGGGTGGCGGACAACGCGGTGGAGAAGGCGACGCTGGCGGTGTTGCGGGGGGACGCCCCCTTGGTCGAACGGGCCGTTGGCGTTGCTCCTGAAAGTGCCTTGCCGCTCGCCAGCCTTGGAAAGGTCGTCACTGCCGCCTGTGTCGCCGAACTCGCACAGTCCGGGATGTTCGCGCTCGACGATACTCTGAGGGAGCATTTTACCGACGTGGTCGCTCCGCTGAGTGAGACGACCGTCGCGGACCTGCTCACCCATTCCTCGGGGCTCTGGCCGGATTCGACTCAGAACGACGCCGGCTTGATGGCCGAGCGCACACCGCAGATTACCGCGGTTGCCCGCCGGGCCCTTGAGCGCACGCCGGAAGGCGAACGCGGCCAGTTTGCCTACAACAACGAGAATTATGCGGTCCTGGGCGCTCTCGTCGAAAAGGCCACCGGTTCGGACTATGGCGATATCTGCGGCGAAAAAGTGCTGGAGCCGCTTGGAATCGAAACGGCCGCAATGAAGGGACGGTGGGCCTCTCAGGGGTCTTGGGGTGGATGGTCGATGTCCGCCGCAGATTTCGGCAGGCTCGTAGCCTCGGCACTGGGGCCGGACAGCGCAATCGGGTCGGCGCCCGGCGAGTGGCCGAACATCGAGGTGGGCGGCGGCGCGCACTACGGGATGGGCGCGCTCTGGAGGGCCACGCCCGAGCGGACCGTGACATGGTCGATGGGCACGCTTTGCTGGCAGGGCGACGGCGACGGTGGCTATGCTGCAAGCTATGGCAACGGGTTGACGGTGGTGGTGTTGATCGGCGCGTGCCTCGCCGACCCGGCCTCCTTGCGGCAACTGGACCGGGCGCTTTTCCTGGCCGCAACGCGCTAGATCCGAACCGGTGAACACTCCGTTCGTTATGCGGCAACGCCCATCGGCGTGCATGGACAGGGATGGAGCCTTATCTCAGGGGCAACCGGATGCGTCGCGTGCCGCGCGCCTCCCCACATCCTCCTTGAGCGTGCAGTCTCATGAAAAAGATCGGCTTTCTCTCCTTCGGCCACTGGTCGCCGTCGCCGCATTCGGCCACCCGCTCCGGTGCCGATACGCTGCTCCAGTCAATCGACCTCGCCGTCGCGGCCGAGAAACTCGGTGTCGATGGCGCCTATTTCCGCGTCCATCACTTCGCTCGGCAGTTGGCCTCGCCGTTCCCGCTTCTGGCGGCGATCGGCGCGAAGACGTCGCGGATCGAGATCGGCACCGGCGTCATCGACATGCGCTACGAGAACCCGTTCTACATGGTCGAGGACGCTGGCTCGGCCGACCTGATTGCCGGTGGCCGGCTGCAGCTCGGCATATCGCGCGGCTCGCCTGAACAGGTGATCGAGGGCTGGCGCTATTTCGGCTATCAGCCGGCCGAGGGTGAAAGCGACGCCGACATGGCGCGCCGCCACACCGAGGTCCTGCTGGAGGCTTTGAAGGGCGAGGGCTTCGCCGAACCGCATCCGCAGCCCATGTTCCCGAACCCGCCCGGATTGTTGCGCCTTGAGCCGCATTCGGAGGGGCTGCGCGAGCGCATCTGGTGGGGATCGGCCTCGAACGTCACGGCCGTCTGGGCGGCGGAGAAGGGTATGAACCTTCAGTCGTCCACGCTGAAGGAGGACGAGACCGGCGAACCCTTCCACGTTCAGCAAGCCCGTCAGATCCGGGCCTATCGCGAGACATGGGCGGCCGCCGGCCACGCCCGCACGCCACGGGTTTCGGTGTCCCGGTCGATCTTCGCGCTGATTGACGATCGGGACCGGGCCTATTTCGGCCGGGGCGAGGACAGCGACCACGTCGGCCTGATCGACAACATGCGGGCGGTCTTCGGTCGCTCCTACGCGGCCGAGCCGGACCGCCTCGTTGAACAGCTCAGGTCTGACGAGGCCATCGCCGAGGCCGACACGTTGCTCCTCACCGTCCCGAACCAGCTGGGCGTCGAGTACAATGCCCACGTTCTGGAGGCGATCCTCACCCACGTCGCTCCAGCGCTCGGCTGGCGCTAAAGCGCTGTCAGGAAAAGTGCTCTTGCGGTTTTCCGTCCGGCAGCGCGACGGGTAGCTCCGCTGCCAGGAAAAGTGGGAACCGGTTTTCCGTCCGACAGCGTTGCTGACCCTCCTGTCTGGCACGGTGGGATGGCTCAAGTCATGACTGCAAGGCGTATCAACAATCGGGGACGCCGCGAGTGGGGCGTCCCGCGGCCTCGGTCAGGGTGTCCAGCCCGGAAGATTTGACGCCTGCCGGATCCAGCTGGCCAGCTGGTCCTCATCGATTGGCTCGTCTTCGTGGATGTGAACATAGCGTGCTTTCGGATCTTTCGAGCCGACCGGCGGGAGCGGTTCGAGGGACGTTCCGTCGAAGAAGGTAAGCTTGATGTATTTGGTGAAGCAGTGAAAGCTTAGGACCCAGCCGCCCCCCGCCTTGCGATACATGGGCGAGTTCCACCGCACGCCCTTCTGGACGTCGGGCACTGTCTCAACGACCAGTGCGTCGATCCGCTGACCGGCCGCGCTTTTCCAGCCGGGCATTGCCTTCAGGTAGGCCGCCACGGGGGCTTCGCCATCGCCTTTCGGGATCTGCGGATTACCGCCGGACAGGAGCACTGGCGAACCGCTATCGGGCTTTGCCGCATTCGATGCTGCCATGGCCTCGACCCTTCGGTCTCACATGAGCCTCGTCGGCACGGAGGTGATGCCGAGCCGATCCGGTAAGAGGATCACAGCAAGGGCGCGGCGATGCAAGCCGACACCGCATCCGGACAAAAAAAGGGGCGCACCCAAGGGTGCGCCCAATGTACCCATCTCCAGAGGAGAGGGCGGTCCACCACGTGGATCGACGGCCGGGAGGAGTAGCCGTGAACCGCAGCGCGATGGAAACCGGATGCCGCGAGGCCGATCAGGCCGCGAGGCGAATGTCGTCGTGAGCAGCGACCGGAGCCGGGGTCGTCTCGGTCTTGCGGCCGTCGATGGCCGTGAGCTCCACCGGGCGGCGCAGGACGCCGGCGGCGGCGGCGCCGATCTCGGAGCGGTTCAGGCCGATGTCACGCAGCTCGCGGTCGGAGAGGACCGACAGCTCGTTGTAGGTGATGTGGATGCGGCGGGCTTCTGCGATGCTGTCGAAGAAGTTCCGGACCGCGTTGGCGATCAAGCGGCCGACGAGGCCTCCGACGCGCGCAACTTCCTGCGAGCGCAGCGTACGGGCTTCAGCCTCGATGCGGGCGGTGTCGATGGTCTGCTTCGTGATCGTGGTCATGGTCGTGTGTCTTTATATTGGGGCGTCCGCGTCGTGCGGACCGGACAAGGGGTGCGTCCCTTCTGGAGCTTCAGATAGTCCTCCCCGCAGCCATGCAGTACCGGGTATTGTTGCAACGCAGCAATGCATGAGACGCGTTGCTCGCCAAATGCATAGAAGCTCTGCTTCAAGCGCGCAGCGGGTGAATCAAGGATGAACGGTGCGGTGCGGTGCGGGACGCGGGCGTGGCGTCAGGCGGCCCGGATCCACTTGCGCGGATCGGTCTCGGCGGTGCTGCCGTCGCGACCAAGGGCCTCGACCAGATCGGCGATGGTGTCGAGGGAGTGTATCGAGCGGAACTCGTCGACATGCGGCAGCATGGCGCGAATGCCGCGCGCCTTCGCCTCGAAGCGGTCGTAGCGCAGCAACGGGTTGAGCCAGACGAGGCGGCGGCACGAGCGGTGCAGCCGATCCATCTCGTGGGCGAGATCCTCGTCGGACTCCCGCTCGAGACCGTCCGTTACCAGAAGCACGATGGGCCCGCCGTGCATGACCCGGCGCGACCATTTCTTGTTGAAGTCCTTCAGCGCCGCGGCGATGCGCGTGCCGCCCGACCAGTCCTCCACGGAGCCGGCGCAGGCCGCAAGCGCCTCGTCCGGATCCTTCATCCTGAGCTGCCGCGTGACGTTGGTGAGCCGCGTACCGAACAGGAATGTGGTCACCCGGCGCCGTTCGCCCAGCGCGTGCAGGAAATGCAGCAGAAGCCGGCTGTAGGGGCTCATGGAGCCGGAAATGTCGAACAGCGCCACGATGGGTGGGGCCACCTCGGCGCGCTTCTTGAAGGCCAGCGTCATCGACTGACCGCCGCCGCGCAGGCTCTGGCGGATGGAGCGGCGCATGTCGATGCGCCGACCGCGTCCGGCAGGGACGAAGCGGCGCGTCTTCACCGTGTCGAGCGGCAGCACCAGCGAGCGCAGCGCGACCTTTGCCGCCGCAATCTCGTCCGCCGACATCTGCGCGAAGTCCTTCTGCTGCAGCACTTCCGAGCCGGAGACGGTCTGCCGCGCGTCGATCTCGATCTCCGGGCGTTCGGTTTCGCTGGTGCGTTCGCGCCCGGCATTCAGGGCCTGGGCAACCCGCAGCGATCCGGCCTTCGCCTTCGGTTCGGTGTCGCGTGGCGGTGCCACGGGCGACATCAGCTCGATCATCTTCTCCAGAAGGCCGCGTGGCCGCCAGAACTGCTCGAAGGCCTCTTGGAAGACCACGTCATGCTCGCGCCGGGAGACCAGCGTGGCATGGAGCGTCCAGTAGAAGTCGTCGCGCCGGCTGATTCCGGCCGCCTCGACCGCCTGCACCGCGTCGACCACCCGGGCCGGGCCGACCGGCATGCCGGCGGAGCGCAACAGGCGCGCGAAATGCACGACGTTATCGACCAGCTTGCCGCCCGGATCGGCCGTTTCGGTCGCGATCATCGCACGGCACTCACAGCTTGGCGGCCGTCTTGGTCTTGGTCTGGTCGAGAAGCTTCGTCAGTTCGCTCGCCTGCACCCGGGCAATATCGTCCTGGTACTTCAGGAGCACGCCGAGCGTGTCGGCAACGGTCGCCGGGTCGAGGGCGATCTGGTCGAGTTCGCAGAGTGCCGTTGCCCAGTCGAGCGTCTCCGCCACGCCGGGCGCCTTGAAAAGGTCCTCCTGGGCGCGCAGCGCCTGAACGAAAGCCACCACCTCCTGCGCCAGGGCCGCGCCGGCGCCCGGCACCTTCAAGTGCACGATGTCCAGCTCGCGCTCGGCGCTCGGATAGTCGACCCAGTGATAAAGGCAGCGCCGCTTCAGCGCGTCATGGATCTCGCGGGTGCGGTTGGTGGTGATGATGACGATCGGGGGCGCATCGGCGCGGATGGTGCCGATCTCCGGAATCGTCACCTGGCTGTCGGACAGGACCTCGAGCAGAAACGCTTCGAAGGCTTCATCGGCCCGGTCCAACTCGTCGATCAGCAGCACCGGCGGCCCGGCGAGATCGGGTTCCAGCGCCTCCAGGACAGGGCGCTTCACGAGGAACCGCTCGGAAAAGATGTCGGAGGCGAGCTCGGATCGGTCGGTCTGGCCGGCGGCTTCGGCGATGCGGATTTCCACCATCTGCGCCGGGTAGTTCCACTCGTAGACGGCGGTGGAAACGTCGAGCCCCTCGTAGCACTGCAGGCGGATCAGCTTGCGATTCAGCCCGGCGGCGAGGACCTTGGCGATCTCAGTCTTGCCGACGCCTGCTTCGCCCTCGAGGAACAGCGGCCGCTGCATCTTCAGCGCCAGGTACAGGACCGTCGCGAGCGGCCGATCGGCGACATAGTCGGCTGCCTTCAGAAGGGCGAGCGTGTCGTCGATCGATCCGGGGACGGGCGTCATCGTCATGCGGGTACTCCAGCGGCGGGGTGTCGTCCGGTGCCCCTGACACTGTCGGGCGTCGGCGTCCGGCATCTTGCGCGCACCATGCCGGTCCGGAGCGTCGGCTTCAAGCGGCCCAGCCGTCCTACGGTTTCGGCGGGGTGACATCTTTCCTCCGGGCCAACGCCGGACTACCGTGCCGCGCGCCCGTAACGGGCCGATCGATTTGCGCGGGAGGCAAGAGCGATGACCACCATCACCACCGACGACGGCGTCCGGCTGAACGTCCGGCTCGACGGCGATCCTTGCAAGCCTTCCGTGCTGCTTTCCAACTCGCTTGGCACCGATCTCTCCATGTGGGACGACCAGATCTCCGAACTGGTCGAGCACTTCCAGGTCGTTCGCTACGACGTGCGTGGGCACGGCAAGAGCGAGGCGCCGGACGGGGATTACAGCATCGAACGGCTCGGCAAGGACGCGGTGGCGGTGCTGCGCGGATTGGGTATCGAGCACGCCGCCTACTGCGGCGTCTCCATGGGCGGCATGGTCGGCATGTGGCTCGGCGTTCACGCGCCGGGGCGGGTGACGCGGCTCGCGCTCTGCAACACCGCGGCACAGATGGCGCCAAAGGACGCGTGGCAGCAGCGCATCGACACGGTGCTGACCAATGGTATGCAGGCAATCACCGATGCAGTGGTGGCGCGCTGGTTCACCGACCCCTTCATCCGCGACGAGCCGGAGAAAGTGGCGCGTGTTCGCGGCATGCTCCTTGATACGCCACCTGTCGGGTATGCCGGATGCTGTGCCGCCATCCGGGACATGGACCAGCGCTCCGACATTTCCGCCATCACGGTGCCGACGCTGGTGGTGGCCGGCGCCGACGACCCGGCGACGCCGCCGTCGGCGGGGGAGGCGATCGCCTCGGCGATCAGGGGCGCGGAACTGGAAGTCATTCCCGACTGCGCGCATCTCTCCAACATCGAGCAGACCGAGCGGTTCAACGCGCGGGTGGTGCCATTCCTCACGGCTGGCTGATCGCCGTCTTCGGGAATCTGATTTCCATATTCCGAAATCGGTAGTAGGAGATTGCGCAATATCGGGCGGCGTCGCCCTTATGCGCAATCGGATACCCCAATGACCATGCTCGATCGCACCGACAAGAAGATCCTGGGCATTCTCCAGGAGGACTGCACCCTTCCCGTGGCCGAGATCGGCCGGAAGGTCGGCCTGTCGACCACTCCCTGCTGGCGCCGCATCCAGCGCCTGGAAGAGGAGGGGGTCATCACCCGGCGGGTTGCGGTCCTCGATCCTGCGAAGGTGAACGCGAAGGTCACGGCCTTCGTCGCGATCACCACCAACCAGCACACCGAAGACTGGCTGGAGCGCTTTGCCAAGGCGATCAAGGAGCTGCCGGAGGTCGTCGAGTTCTACCGGATGGCGGGCTCGGTCGACTACCTGCTGCGCGTCGTCGTGGCCGACATTGAGGCCTACGACATCTTCTACAAGAAGCTGATCTCGAAGATCGAGGTGGCCGACGTGTCGACCACCTTCGCCATGGAGCGGATCAAGTCGACCACCGAACTGCCGCTGTCCTTCATCGCGCTCGACAAGGACAAGGGCCGCGCCTCCGGCTGAGGCCGGCCTCTAGCGGAAGTCGGACCGGTCGTTGGCAACGGGCAGGGGCTCGATCTCGGTGTCGGACTGCGGTGCCGGCTGTTTCGGGTAGATGAAAGAGAGCGCGATCGCGCCGCCGATCAGGCCGACGGTGACGGCGAGGCTGACCAGCGCCTCCGTCTCGCCGATGAAGGCGTCCCAGAGGATCTTGCCGCCGATGAAGATCAGGACGGCCGAGAGGGCGGGCTTCAGATAGCAGCACCGGGCCACCAGCGCGTCGATGACGAAGTAGAGGGCCCGCAGGTTCAGGATCGCGAACACGTTCGAGGTGTAGACGATGAACGGGTCGTGGCTGATGGCCAGCACCGCCGGGATGGAATCCACGGCGAAGATCAGGTCTGAAATTTCCACCACGATGAGGGCGAACAGGAGCGGCGTCGCAACCAGCGCCATGCGCCCGGTCACGGGATCCTTCTCGCGCACGACGAAGCGCGAGCCATGGATCTGCGAGGTCATCGGGATGTGCCGGGCGAGGAAGCGGAAGATCCGGTTGTTGGCGATGTCGATGGTGTCTTCCTCGTCGTGAAGCATGAGCTTCACGCCGGTGAAGATCAGGATCGCCGAGAAGAAGAGCAGCAGCCATTCGAACTCGTGCAGCATGGCCGAGCCGGTGCCGATGAGGATCGCCCGGAACACCATCGCGCCGAGAATGCCCCAGAACAGCACCCTGTGCCGGTGTTCGCGCGGGATGCCGAAATAGACGAAGATCACCGACATCACGAACACGTTGTCGAAGGACAGGCTTTGTTCGACGATGTAGGCAGTGAAGAACTTCGCTCCCGCGTCGACGCCCGCCATTGCCCATACGCCGATGCCGAAGAGGACGGCGAGGCCGGCATAGAAAGACGCCAGGTACAGGCTTTCCTTCATTCCGACGACGTGCGCTCGGCGGTGCAGGACACCGAGATCGATGATCAGCACGATGGCAACGAGCGTGAAAAAGATGGCCCAGAAGGTGGGCGATGCGCCGATCATGTCGGAATTGGAAATCATGATTGTCCGTCTGGGCGGGTCGGCCGCCCGGTCGCGAATCTCTGACGCGGATCACACCGCGGACTGTCCCGGAAGATCGGTATATGCCGTGCGATATGCAAGGCCTGGGGGCGACAGGCGCTGCGCGGGCGCGTAGATTGGAAGGTCTCGGACCTGGGTGTGCCAGGCCCGGGTCCTGCGTAGCCGCCGTCATGGTCCGCCGTTCGCGCGGATCGGTAGCGGGCGGGCGCAACACGATGCGTTCCAACCTCAACGGTCTTTCATGAACAAGCCCGTCGTCCTCCGTTCCGCCTGCCCGCACGACTGTCCGTCCACCTGCGCGCTGGAGGTGGATGTCCTCGACCGGCACACCATCGGCCGGGTTCGCGGATCGAAGGCCAACGCCTACACCGCCGGTGTGATCTGCGCGAAGGTGGCCCGGTATGCCGAGCGCGCTCATCACCCCGACCGGCTGACGAAGCCGCTCCTGCGCACCGGCCCGAAAGGGAGCGGCCAGTTCGCCGAGATCGGCTGGGACGAGGCGCTGGACCGGGTGGCCGAAGCCTTCATGGAGGCTGAGGCCCGCCATGGGGCGCAGAGCGTGTTCCCGTACTTCTATGCGGGCACCATGGGGCTCATCCAGCGCGACGGCATCCATCGGCTGCGCCATCTGAAGGGCTATTCCCGCCAGTACGACACGATCTGCAGTACGGCCTCGTCCGCCGGGTTCGCGGCAGGCACGGGGCGGCTCGCCGGGCCCGATCCCCGGGAGATGGATGTTGCCGACTGCGTGGTGATCTGGGGCACCAATGCCGCTTCCACCCAGGTCAACGTCATGACCCACGCCATCACGGCCCGGAAGAAGCGCGGCGCGACCATCGTCGCGGTCGACGTCTACGAGACGGAGACGATGCGCCAGGCCGACTTGAAGCTGATCCTGCGGCCAGGCACCGATGCGGCGCTTGCCTGCGCGGTCATGCATGTCCTGTTCCGCGATGGCCATGCCGACCGGGCGTACATGGCGCGCTATGCCGACTGTCCCGACGAGCTGGAAGCGCACCTTGCGGAGAGGTCGCCCAAATGGGCATCCGCCATCACCGGCCTTTCGGTGGAGGACATCGAGGCCTTCGCACGGCTGGTGGGCACCACGCCGCGCACCTTCCTGCGCCTCGGCTACGGCTTTACCCGCCAGCGCAACGGTGTCGTGGCCATGCACGCGGCGTCCTGCATCGCGACCGTTGCCGGTCTCTGGCAGCACGAGGGTGGTGGCGCGTTCCACAACAACGGGGCCATCTTCCAGCTCAACAGCTCGATGGTTATGGCGGCGGACGCTGTCGACCATTCCACGCGCCGGCTCGACCAGTCGCGCCTCGGCCAGATCCTGACCGGTGACCGCGAGGCACTCTTCGACGGTCCGCCCGTCACCGCGATGCTGATCCAGAACACCAATCCCGTGTCGGTCTGCCCGGAGCAGGAGCTGGTGAAGCGCGGCTTCGAGCGAGACGATCTTTTCGTCTGCGTGCATGAGCAGTTCATGACGGAAACCGCCAAGATGGCGGACGTGGTGCTGCCGGCGACGATGTTCGTCGAACACGACGACATCTATCGCGGCGGGGGGCACCAATACATTCTCCTCGGTCCGAAACTGATCGACCCGCCCGGCGAATGCCGGTCGAACCACGAGGTCAACAACGCTCTCGCCCGCCGTCTCGGCGTGACGCACAAGGGCGTGGAGATGGACGCGCGCGAGCACATCGACTGGATGCTGCGCAATTCCAATCGTGGCACGCTGGCGGAACTGGAAGAGGCAGGCTGGATCGATTGTCAGCCGCCCTTCGAGGAGGCGCACTATCTGAACGGCTTTTCCTATGCCGATGGCCGGTTCCGCTTCCGGCCGGACTGGACGAAGGTCAAGGCCAGCAACAACGGTCCGATGGGGCCGTGGGAGGCCCTGCCGGCGCTGCCCGACCATTGGGGGATCATCGAGGGTGGCACGGACGAGCATCCGTTCCGCCTGGTCACGGCGCCCGCGCGATCCTTCCTAAACTCGACCTTCAACGAGACGCAGGGCTCTACCGCCAAGGAGAAGCAGCCTGCGGTGATGATTCATCCCGACGATGCCGCCCTTCTCGGGCTGGAGGAGGGCACCCCCGTCCGCATTTCCAACCGGAAGGGATCGGTGATTGTCGCGGCCAGGATCTTCCCCGGCGTTCAACGCGGCGTGGTGATCTCGGAAGGCCTCTGGCCGAACGACGCGTTTGCGGGCGGGCGCGGCATCAACACGCTCACCTCTGCAGAGCCGATCGCTCCTTATGGCGGTGCCGCCTTCCACGACACCCGGGTTGCCCTTGAAGCGGCCGGGTCGTTGACCTAATCCGAAAAGGATCTGGGTGAGGGTGTTTCGGGAGTCGGGTATGGGGATCAGGGTATCGGCGTCGGCAACGCATCTGGCGGTGGCGGCATGCGTTCTTGGCGGCCTTGTCATGGCCACTCCGGCAAGTGCGCAGAGCAACGCGGCGCTGTCGCGCAAGCTGGTCGACGTGTGCATCTACGATCAGTATCGCAAGCAGGGCGACAGCAAGGGGATTGCCAAGCGTTGCCAATGCGCGGCGCGCAAGGCGGGGCCGTCGCTGACAGCGGGGCAGATCTCAGCCCTGACGATCGGGCCCCCGCTTACCGGTGCGGTGCGCGATGCCATGTACAAGGCGATTGCCGCCTGCACCCGCTAGGACGAGCGATAGGGGTCGGTTCAGCCGATTGTCGGCCATATGAGCGGCTCGGCCGGGGCAGCCTGCGTATCGAACAGCACCTTTCCGTCCACCAGCCGCGCCGATCCGTCGGCCAGCGCGGCGAGCGCGCGCGGATAGATCACGTGCTCGGATCGGAGCACCCGCGCGGCAAGGGTTTGCGGTGTGTCGTCGGAAAGGACCGGCACCGCCGCCTGCATCACGATGGGCCCGGCGTCGAGCTCCGCGCTCACGATGTGCACGCTGCAGCCGTGGAGCCGCACGCCGTCGGCAAGCGCCCGCTCGTGCGTATCGAGCCCCTTGTAGGACGGCAGCAGCGACGGATGGATGTTGACGATCCGGCCCGCGAACCGTTCCACGAAGGACGCGCTCAGGACCCGCATGAAGCCCGCAAGGCAGATGAGCGTGATGTCTGCCGCTTCGATCCGCTCCGCAACGGCCGCCTCGAAGTCGGCCTTTGAGCCGAATGCCTTGTGATCGATGACGGCGGTCTCGATGCCCGCATCGGCGGCGGTCTTGAGCGCCCCGGCGTCCGGCCGGTTGGAGACGACGAGCGCGATCTCGGCCGGGTAGCCGGGGGCCTTCGCCGCCTCGATCAGCGCCGCCATGTTGGAGCCGCGCCCGGAGACGAGCACGGCGACCCGGGTGCGGGACGCGGCCATCACAGGGCAAGCGCGCCGCGATACGCGACCTCGCCGTCACCCTCGACGATCTCGCCCAGCGCGAAGACGGTCTCGCCGGCCTCGGCGAGTGTCTCCGAAACCGCTACGAAATCGTCGGCGGACGTGATGACCACCATGCCCACCCCGCAGTTGAAGGTGCGCAGCATCTCGGACGGATCGACGGGACCGCTTGCCGCCAGCCATGCAAACACCGGCGGGACCGTGATCCGCGGAAGATCGATGGCGGCCGAACAGGTTTTCGGCAGCACGCGCGGAACGTTCTCGGTGATGCCGCCACCGGTGACGTGGGCCAGCGCCTTCACCGCCCCGGGATGTTGCGCAAACACCCGCTTGAGCGCCTCGACGTAGATGCGGGTGGGCTCCAGGAGTGCCGAGCCAAGCGTGCGGCCGTCATCGAACGGGGCGGGGCCGTCGAGCGAAAGCCCCGACTGCTCCACGATCCGGCGCACAAGCGAATAGCCGTTGGAGTGCACACCGGAGGAGGCGAGGCCGATCAACCTGTCGCCGTGCGCGACGTCCGGGCGCGGCAGCACCTGGCCGCGCTCCACCGCACCGACGGCAAAGCCGGCCAGGTCGTAGTCGCCGGGGGCGTACATGCCCGGCATTTCGGCGGTCTCGCCACCGATCAGCGCCGCACCGGCCTGGCGGCATCCCTCGGCAATGCCCTTCACCACGTCGCTGGCCACTCCCACCTCGAGGCGGCCACAGCCGAAATAGTCGAGGAACAGCAGCGGTTCGGCACCCTGCACGATCAGGTCGTTGACGCACATCGCCACGAGATCGATGCCGATCGTGTCGTGGATGCCGGTGTCGCCGGCGAGCTTGAGCTTGGTGCCAACGCCGTCGGTTGCCGCCACCAGAAGCGGATCGTCGAACCCGGCCGCCTTCAGATCGAAGAGGCCGCCGAACCCGCCGAGCGAGGCGTCCGCGCCCGCCCGGGCAGTGGCCTTCGCAAGCGGCGCGATGGCCCGCACGAAGGCGTTGCCCGCCGAGATGTCGACGCCGGCATCGGCATAGGTGACGGACGGACGGTCCGGGGAATTGGTCATTTCAGGGCAGGCTCCGTTGGCGTTGGCCGCATCCAATCCGCATGGCCCGGTGAATGCAATCGGCTTTTGACATCGCTGCCGGTCGCGATCGGCAGATGCACGGTCGCGGGACGCATGTCATAAATCGTGCACAAATACAGCAGCGAAGGCGTGGTCCGCATCGTGACGATCCCCAACCTCCTAACGGTGTTGCGCTTTCTTCTGGTCCCGGTCGTGGTCTGGGCCATCATCGAACGCTACGACGATGTCGCGTTCGCCGTCTTCATCGTCGCCGGCTTGACCGATGGACTGGACGGCTTCATTGCAAAAAAGTGGAACCTGTCCAGTCGTTTGGGCGCCTATCTTGATCCGTTGGCGGACAAGGCGCTGCTGGTTTCTATCTTCGTCAGCCTCGGCATCGTGGGGCAGATCCCGATCTGGCTGGTCGCCGCGGTGGTGGCGCGGGACGTGTTGATTCTCGCCGCCGTCGTCGTGTCCAGCCTGCTCGGTCAGACGGTTCCGATTCGCCCGCTATTCGTTAGCAAGATCAACACCGTTGCCCAGATCCTCCTGGCGGCGCTGGTGCTGGCCGACCTTGCCTTTCCGCTGGAACTGGCGCGCCCGCGTGCCGTCATGGTGCTGGTGGTCGCCGCCTTGACGGCCGCCTCCGCCGCCGCCTATCTCGTCGTGTGGCTCCGCTACATGAGCGAGCGCAGCATGGCCGACCTTCCGCAAAAGGATACGAAACCGTGACCCTGGGCCGCCAGATTGTCTTCTGGGTCGTCGCGGCCATCGGATTCCTGCTCCTGCTGCGGCTGTTTCAGGGCATCCTGCTGCCGTTCGTCGCGGGCATGTTCCTTGCCTATCTCCTGAATCCGATCGCGCGCTGGATGCAGCGCCGCGGGATCAACCGCATCCTCGCCACGTCCATCATCCTGATCGTCTTCCTGATGGTCGGCATCATCGGCTTGATCGTCATCGTCCCGGCCATCGGCAACCAGATCGCCGGTTTCCTGGAAAAGGTGCCGGGCTACATCGCCCAGCTGCAGGCCTTCCTGAGCGAGCACGCGGAGACGAACCGGCTGGCCGAGATGCTCGGCATGGATGCCCGCGAGCTACAGTCGGCGGTAACCAACCTCGCCAGCCAGGGGGCGAGTTGGGCCGGCAGCGTCGTGAAATCGGTCTGGTCGGGCAGCCAGGCGATCATCTCGGTGTTTTCGCTGGTCGTGGTCACCCCCGTGATCGCCTTCTACCTGCTGATCGACTGGGACCGGATGGTCGCCTCGCTCGACAGCCTGCTGCCGCGGGAGCACGCCGACACCATCCGCGAGCTGTTCCGCGAGATGGACCGGGCGGTTTCCGGCTTCATCCATGGCCAGGTCTCGCTCTGCCTGATCCTGGGCCTGTTCTATGCCGTGGCGCTGGTCGCGGTCGGCCTGCATCACGGGCTGATGATCGGCCTGATGGCCGGCCTCATCTCCTTCGTGCCCTATCTCGGGTCCGGTCTCGGCTTCGCGGTCTCGGTCGGCGTCGCGCTTAACCAGTTTTGGCCGGACTCCGTGATGATCGGCATCGTCATTGCGATCTTCCTGTTCGGCCAGTTCCTCGAAGGCAACGTGCTGCAGCCGAAGCTTGTCGGGGGACGTGTCGGCCTGCACCCGGTTTGGCTGATCTTCGCGCTGTTCGCCTTCGGCTACCTGTTCGGCTTTGCCGGCATGCTGATCGCCGTACCGGCTTCGGCCGCCGTGGGCGTTCTGGTGCGGTTCTTCATCAAGCGCTACCAGGAGAGCCGCATCTATCACGGGGACGAGGACGATCGGCCGCGTCCCCCCGGGCCAGCCGGCGTGCCTTTGTCGCCGTCCAGCGGAGCCATGGCGCCGCCGCCCCACAAAGGGCAGCCGTGAGCGGCGGCGGAGACGGGCGGCCGCGGCAACTGCCGCTTCATCTCGCGCTGTCGCCGTCCTATCGACGCGAGGATTTCGTTGTCGGCGCCTCCAACGGGGCTGCCTGGACGATGCTGGAGCGCTGGCCGGACTGGCCGCATCATGTCGCGTTGCTCATCGGCGGGGAGGGCACCGGCAAGAGCCATCTTGCTTCGCTCTGGGCGGAAAAGGCACACGCTCCGATCGTTCGCGCGTCAGACCTGGCCGATGGCGATCCCGTCGCGCTGATCCGGGGCGGAACTCTGGTGGTCGAGGACTGCGACCGCGAGCCGCTCGACGAAGCTGTCCTGTTTCACCTTGTCAACGCTGTCGTTTCCGCGGGCGGGTTCCTGTTGCTCACCGCGCGGGTGCCCGCCTCGGAGTGGACCATCAGCACCCGCGATCTCGCCTCGCGGCTGCGCGCAATTCCTCCGACCGTGATCGGCGAGCCAGAGGACGCGCTTCTGCAGCGGGTTCTCAGCAAGCTGTTCCGCGACCGCCAGCTTTCGGTCGATTCCGCCGTGGTCGCCTATCTGGTGCGCCGGATGGAACGGTCCTTTCAGGCAGCACTTCGGGTCGTTGATGCGCTGGACCGCGAGGGACTGGCCCGCCGCCGTCCAATCACCCGTCCGATGGCGGCCGAGGTGCTGGTCCAGGAGGGGCTTGGCGACCTGGTCGGCGAGGCCGGCGAGGACGATGAGGGCGACGGCGCGGGCTGAACCGGCCGGGCAGGGCCCGACACTCTCCCCATCCACTTCGTGGGAGAGAGAAAATTCCGTCATACTCGGGGTGTAGGACCGCGCGATGAACACTGGAGGGGCCGATGGACGCGACCACTGAACAGGTATCAGCGACGGCGGAGAGCGTCAGCGTTGAGGGTATGTCGGGCGAGGAGCTGCGCACGCAGCCCGAGCGCTTCGTGAATCGTGAGCTGTCCTGGCTCCAGTTCAACGTGCGCGTCCTGGAGGAATCGGAAAATCCGAACCATCCGCTGCTTGAGCGGCTGCGCTTTCTCTCCATTTCGGCCAACAATCTCGACGAATTCTTCATGGTGCGCGTCGCGGGCCTGAAGGGGATGCAGCGCGAGAAGGTGGAGACGCGCAGCGACGACGGGCTGACCCCGTCGGAACAGCTCGCCCGGATCGGCGAGGCGGTCGGCAAGCTTCAGAGCGCCCAGCAGCGCCGCTGGGCTGAACTGTCGCGCGAGCTCGAAGACAGCGACATCTATCTCTGCGATCCCGAGACGCTGACGCGCGACGATCAGGAATGGCTCGAGCGCTACTTCCTCGGCCACATCTTCCCGGTCCTGACGCCGCTCGCCATCGACCCCGCGCATCCGTTCCCGTTCATCCCGAATCTGGGCTTCTCGCTGGTCTTCCATCTCGATGCGCCGGGCGCCGAGCCGATGATCGCGCTGATCCGCGTTCCGGCCCAGGTGGAGCGGTTCATCCGCATCCCGGTCTCCGAAACCGACAGCTCGGCCCGCTTCGTGGCGCTGGAAAACGTCATTGCGCTGTTCATTGGCCGGCTGTTCCCCGCCTACCAGGTCAAGGGCAAGGGCGCGTTCCGCGTGCTGCGCGATTCCGATCTGGAAATCGAGGAAGAGGCGGAGGATCTTGTCCGCACCTTCGAGAGCGCGCTGAAGCGCCGCCGGCGCGGGTCGGTGATCCGGCTGGAAATCGAAGCCTCCACTCCCGAGACGCTGCGCCAGTTCGTGGCTTCCGCGCTCGGCGTGTCCGGCGACGAGATGTTCCTCGTCAAGGGCCGGCTGGCCCTCAAGGATCTGTCGCAGCTCGTCGGGCTCGACCGGCCCGACCTGAAGTTCAAGCCGTACACGCCCCGCTTCCCGGAGCGTATCCGCGAACACGGCGGCGACTGCCTGGCGGCCATCCGCCAGAAGGACATCGTCGTCCATCACCCCTACGAATCCTTCGACGCGGTGGTGCAGTTCCTGTCGCAGGCGGCCCGCGATCCTGACGTGGTGGCGATCAAGCAGACGCTCTACCGCACCTCCAACGATTCCCCGATCGTGAAGGCGCTGGGCGAGGCGGCGGAAGCCGGTAAGTCGGTGACGGCGCTGGTCGAGCTGAAGGCGCGCTTCGACGAAGAGGCCAACATCCGCTGGTCCCGCGATCTGGAGCGCTCCGGCGTGCAGGTGGTGTTCGGCTTCATCGAGCTGAAAACCCACTCGAAGCTGTCGATGGTGGTGCGCCGGGAGGGCGGCCAGCTCGCCACCTATTGCCACATCGGCACCGGCAACTATCACCCGATCACCGCGAAGATCTACACCGACCTGTCCTTCTTTACCGCCGACCCGGTGATGGCGCAGGACGTTGCGCGCATCTTCAATTTCATCACCGGTTACGCCCGTCCGGCGGAGCTGTCGCGGATGGCCGTTTCGCCGGTCACGCTGCGCAACCGGCTGCTGGAACACATCGAGGGCGAGATCGAGCACGCCCGGGCCGGGCGCCCGGCGCAGGTGTGGATGAAGATGAACTCGCTGGTCGATGCGCGGATCATCGACGCGCTCTACGCCGCCAGCCAGGAGGGCGTTGAGATCGACCTGGTGGTGCGCGGCATCTGCTGCCTGCGCCCCGGAGTGCCGGGCCTGTCCGACAACATCCGGGTGAAGTCGATCGTCGGCCGCTTCCTGGAGCACAGCCGCATCTTCTGCTTCGGCAACGGCTTCGGCCTTCCGTCGCCGCAGGCGATCGTCTATATCGGCTCGGCCGATCTGATGCCGCGCAACCTCGACCGTCGTGTCGAGGCCATGGCGCCGATCGACAACCCGACGGTTCACGCCCAGATCCTCGATCAGATCATGGTCGCGAACATCACGGACAACCAGCAGAGCTGGGAATTGCTGGCGAACGGTGGGCATCGCCGCATCATCCCGGCGGAGGGCGAAGAGCCCTTCAACGCGCACGAGTATTTCATGACGAACCCGTCGCTTTCCGGTCGTGGACAGTCGATCCAGACCGATTCCCCGCGCACCTTCGCCACACCGATGCAGCGGCAAGGCTGACGTGGTCACAAAGACCTCCGACTCCGGCACGAGTGCGGCTTTCGCTCCCGGCCGCCTCCCGGGCTATGGACCGGTTGGCGTCATCGACATCGGCTCCAACTCCGTCCGCCTGGTTCTCTACGAACGCCTCTCCCGAGCGCTGACGCCCCTGTTCAACGAGAAGGTCCTCGCCGGCCTTGGCAAGGGCCTCGCCGAGAACGGCCGGCTTGCCGACGAATCGGTCGAGGCGGCGCTCGTTGCCATCCGCCGGTTCCGCCAGCTGGCCGACCAGAGCGGAGCGACGAAGCTCGACGTCATCGCGACCGCTGCTGTGCGCGACGCGGAGAATGGCGCGGCCTTCATCGATGCGGTCACGGCGATCACCGGTGGCGGCCTGCAGGTCCTGTCCGGTCAGGAAGAGGCCAAGGTATCGGCGCTCGGCGTGGCGTCGAGCTTCTGGCAGCCGGACGGCGTCGTCGGCGATCTGGGGGGCGGCAGCCTCGAACTCATCGATATCAATGGAGATTCGCTCGGAGCGGGGGAAACCTTTCCGCTCGGCGGATTGCGGCTGTCGGAAACGGCCAGCGGATCGGCCCGCAAGGCGGGCAAGATGGCGGCGGATCTGCTGCAGTCGTCGGATTGTCTGAAGGCCTCTGAAGGCCGGGTGTTCTACGCCGTCGGCGGCACCTGGCGGGCGCTCGCGAACCTCCACATGCAGCGGACGAACTACCCGCTGCACATCATGCACCACTACACCATCCCCGCCGATGAGGCGTTCGAGCTCTGCCGGATGGTGGTGCGATCGGAGATCGCCGCGATCGACGGGATCGACGTCGTGTCCCGCTCGCGTCGCGCGCTGCTGCCATTCGGCGCGGCGGTGCTGGAGCAGGTGCTGAAGATCGGCCGGCCAGAGGCCGTCGTGCTGTCCGCGCTCGGCCTGCGTGAGGGCCACCTCTACGAGAAGCTTTCGCCCGAGGCGCGCGCCGAAGACCCGCTGCTCGTCGCGGCCGCCGAACTGGCCGACCTGCGGTCCCGGTCACCCAGGCACAGCCGCGAACTCGCACCGTGGACGGCCGGGGTCTTCGAGGCGTTGGGCATCCACGAGACCGAGGCGGAGAAGCGCCTGCGCGTTGCGGCCTGTTTGCTGGCCGATGTCGCCTGGCGGGCGCATCCCGACTACCGGGGAGACCAGGCGGTCGCGATGATCGCCAATGGGGCCTTTACCGGCGTCGACCATCCCGGCCGCGGCTATCTCGCGCTCGCGATCTTCCATCGCTATGCCGGCACAGTCTCTGAGGCGAAACTGCCCGCGATCCAGCGGCTCATGCCGGCCCGGTTGAAGTATCGTGCACGGATGCTTGGCGCCGCCATGCGGCTCGCCTACAGCCTGTCCGCCGCGATGCCCGGCATCATTCCGCGCACCGAAGTGGTGCGGGAAGGCGAGCGCATCGTGCTGCACATTCCGCGCGACCTGCAGGCCCTCGACGGCGGCGCGATCCGCCGCCGTCTGGATCAGCTCGCCGACCTCGGCGATCAGGCAAGCGCGGTGGTCATCGTCTGACCGAGCCGCTGCGGAAGCAGCTGAGCTTTCTCTTGCAAGCCTCTGCAAAGAGTATGGAAATGCCCGTCAGGTCGCGCCGTCGATCGCGGCGGCCAGGGCCAGAAGCGTCCGATCGGCGCCGGGCGAACCGATGAGCGACAGCCCCACCGGGGCACCGTCGCGGCAGCGCGCGAGCGGCAGGGTCACCTGGGGCAGACCGGCCAGGCCGGCCAGGCAGGACAATGCGATCAGCCGCTTGCGAAAGTCTTCCAGGTCCGCGTCATCGACGCTGAGCAGCGGTGCAGCGGACGGGGCGGTTGGAACGAGCAGAACTGTGTCCAGGCCGATGCGTGCGCGCAGCTGGCTCTGGATGGTGGCGCGCCGGTCTTGATGAAAGGCAATTTCCTCGGCGCCCAATGAGCGGGCCCAGGCCATACGCTCCTTCACGCCCGGTCCGAAACTCGGGTTGCGCGCCTCCACCCACGGAGCCATTGCCTGCCAGATTTCCGCCGCCTGGGTAACCCGGAACGTCAGGCCCCAGTCCTCCTCCATGAGCAGCATGTCGACGGCACTGAACACGCGCCGGAAGTGCGGCGTGACCCGCTCGATCGCGGCGTTGAAGCCAGGACGGGTGTCGGCGTCAAGATAGTCCACTGCTGTGGATACCACCAGACAGAAGGGCGCATCCGCGCCCGGCTCCTCGTCCAGCAGCACCTCTCCCACGGCTTGGAGATCGGCGCCGGTTCGGGCGAACCAGCCCACCGTGTCGTAGGACGCAGCAAGCGGCATGCAATGGTCGATGGCGATGCGCCCGTGGGTCGGCCGGAAGCCGTATAGGCCGCAATAGCTGGCGGGAACACGGATCGAACCGCCGGTGTCGGTGCCGAGCGCGAAGTCGACGAGACCAGCGGCCGTGGCGACCGCTGAGCCACTCGACGAGCCGCCCGGAACGCGGTCGGGGGCAGCGGGATTGACCGGCGTTCCGTAGTGGGCGTTGCGGCCGTTGAGCGCGTAGGCGATTTCGTCGGTCACGGTCTTGGCTACGCATTGCGCGCCGGCATCCAGCAGAGCCGTCACCGCCGATGCGGTTTCGCTTGCGGGGTGGGCGCGCGCCGGCCAGTCCGGATGCCCGCATCCGGTCGGGTATCCGGCCACGTCGAAAAGGTCCTTCACGGCGAAGCGCCGGCCGGCGAGGGGCCCTTCGGCTGCGTGCGGAACGTCGACGAAAGGATAGTCGCAGTAGCAGCGATAGTCGGCTGCAGAAAGGGTGGGGTCGGCCGTCATTCGAGCAACTCTCCGACGTCCGTCATGAAATTGGGGATGTGCCTTGCGTCCGCGCGCCGGCAAGAATCCGGCGTCCCGTCTGCCCTACCATGCCTTCGCATCGCAGGGCCCTGTCGCCGCGCTGGCGCCGAGACCTTAACGCGCCAGCTCAGGCTTTCGTTTCCTCCGCGTCCGCCTGTTCCGGGACGGCATCGCCACTGGCGCCGTCTGCGGCTGCCTTCTTGATCCGCCGCCGGGGCTTCTTCTTCTTTGCGGGGGCGGCCACGAACGGCTCGTCGGATTCGAATGCCACCACCTTTCGGCCGTCGAAACTCAGCGCCACACGGCCTTCCTTGAGGGCGAGCGCCTTGTCGCCGAACAGCTCGCGCCGCCAGCCTGACATGGTCGCCAGCCCGTCGAGATCGTTGCAGGCCAGCCGTTCCAGATCGTCGGACGTGGCGATCACCTTGGCCGCGACACCGTTCTGCTCGGCGACCTGCTTGAGCAGCACCTTCAACAGTTCGGTCGCGGCAGTGGATCCGTCCGGCGCCTGGCGTGGCCGGGGCACGCTCGGCCAGCTTTCCTTCGGACTGTTCAGAGCCTCCTGGACTGCCACCACGATCTCGCGCCCGGACTTGGAGCGCTCGAAGCCACGCGGAATGGTCCGCAGCCGGGCCAGCGCGGCCTCGTCCTTCGGCTTCTGCGTGGCGATCTCGTAGATCGCATCGTCCTTGAGCACCCGTCCACGCGGGATATCGCGGCTCTGGGCCTCGCGCTCGCGCCAGGCGGCGATGCCACGCAGCACGGCAAGGTCCTGCGGCTGGCGTACGCGCAGCTTCAGGCGGGTCCAGGCGCGCTCGGGGTCGAGCTGGTAGGTGGAGGGTGAGGTGAGGGTCACCATCTCCTCGCGTACCCAGTCCGTGCGTCCCTGGTCGGCCAGGGCCTCGCTCAGGTAGGCGTACACATCGCGAAGATGCGTCACGTCGGCGAGTGCGTAGGAGAGCTGGTGCTCCGACAGCGGGCGACGCGCCCAGTCGGTGAAGCGATGCGACTTGTCGATCTTCGCGCCCGTCACCCGGAACACGAGCTGATCGTAGGAGATGGAATCGCCAAAGCCGCACACCATCGCCGCCACCTGGGTGTCGAACACCGGATGCGGAACCAGGTTGCCCTGGTGGAACACGATCTCGATGTCCTGGCGGGCGGCGTGAAAGACCTTGGTGACGCTCTCATCGCCCATCAGCGCGAAGAACGGCGCCAGGTCCATGTCCGCGCCGGCGATGGGATCGACGATCACCGCCTCTTCGGGGCTGGCCATCTGGATCAGGCAGAGCTTCGGCCAGAAGGTCGTTTCCCGCATGAATTCCGTATCGACCGTCACGAAGTCGGCCTTGGCAAGGCGCTGGCAGGCGGCGGACAGCTCGTCGGTGGTGGTGATCAGGTTCATCAAGCGGGACGGTACACTGGAGGGCTGGGACGGGGGAGGGCCGGGCGGTCAGACCATTGGGTTGCTGGGGTCCGAACTGGTCGGTGCGGCATCTTCCATGGGTTGGGAGGGAAAGCCGAGCAGCGAGCCGGCCGGTTCCGCATCCCGCTGGATCTCGACGGGGCTCGTGACATAGGCCGTCGACAGCTCCGCCAGCGAGCGAAGCGCGTGCAGATGAATGCGCTCGTAGCCGTGCGAGGCATCCACGCCGAAGGTGACGAGCGCGGTGCGCACGTCCGCGCCGGCTTCCAGGGCCGCCGCGCTGTCAGAGCGGTAGTAGCGGAAGACGTCCTTCTGGTAGCGGATATCGTGCTCGCGGCACAGCCGCACCAGCTTGTTGGTGAGGTGCCAGTCGAAGGGGCCGGTCTGGTCCGCCATGGCGACCGTCACGCCGAACTCGCTGGAATTCTGGCCCGGTGCCGTGGTGCCGTTGTCGATGGTGACCATGGAGGCAATGTCGTGGGTCAGGATCGACGAGCCGCCGTTGCCCACCTCCTCCGCGATGGAGAACAGGAACAGCGTATCGACGGGCAGTTCCGGCTTCTCGCGCACCAGCGCCTCGATGGTGGCGAAGAGGACCGCGACGCCTGCCTTGTCGTCGAGATGGCGGGACACGATAAAGCCGTTGTCGATAAATTCCGGCTGCGGGTCCACCGCCACGATGTCGCCGACGGAGAAGCCCAGGCGCTCCAGATCGCGCGCGGTGCTGGCCATGGCATCGACGCGCAGCTCCACGTAGCGCCAACCGACCGGCAGTTCGTCAACCTCGTCGCCAAAGGTGTGGCCGGACGCCTTCAGGGGCAGGATGGTGCCGCGGTAGGCGCCGCGCTCGGTGAAGATCGTGCAGCGCGCGCCCTCGGCGAACCGCGCGGACCAGTGACCCACGGCGACCAGCTCCAGACGGCCGTTGTCCTTGAGCATCTTCACCTGGGCGCCGAGCGTGTCGAGATGCGCGATCATGGCGCGTGCCGGCTGGCGCTTCTGGCCGGGGATTCGCGCCCGGATGGCGCCACGGCGGGTGATCTGCGTTTCCAGTCCGAGGCGGCGAAGCTCTGTCACGGCCGCCCGGACGATGGTGTCGGTGTAGCCGCTCGGGCTGGCAATCGACAGGAACTCGGCAAGCGTATCCTTGAGATACTCGGTGTCGATGGTCAGGCGGGGCACGGCTCCTCCGGTTCTGTTCGTTTGGCTTGGCGGGCAGCATGGGGGATTGAGAGCGGAAAGAGAAGGTCCACGAAGCGTTCCGCGGTGGGCTGCGGTTCGTGGTTGGCCAGACCGGGCCGCTCGTTGGCCTCGATGAACACGTAGTCCGGCTTCAGGTGGGATTTCACCAGAAGATCGATTCCCACCACCGGGATCTCGATCGCCCGCGCCGCCTTCACCGCCGCTTCGACGAGGGTCGGATGAACATGGTCGGTGACATCGTGGATCGTGCCGCCGGTGTGCAGGTTCGCCGTGCGTCGGACCGGCACTTCCTGGCCATCCTCGACCACGTCGTCGAGGGTGTAACCGGCTTCGCGCAGCGCCCGCTCGGTCTCGGAGTCCAGCGGGATCTGGGATTCGCCGCCCGTCGCCGCGGCGCGGCGTCGGCTCAGCCGCTCGATCAGCTCGCGGGCAGTCGACTTGCCGTCGCCGACGATCCTGGCCGGCCGGCGCACCGCGGCGGCGACCAGCCGGTAGTCGATGACGATCAGGCGCAGATCGTCGCCCTCGACGAATTCCTCTACGAGCACACGGTCCGAGATCTGTTTGGCGCGTTCGATGGCGCCGGCGACGTCGTCCTCCGCGGTGAGCCCCACGGCGACGCCGCGACCCTGTTCGCCGCGCGCCGGTTTGATCACGATCTTCCCGTGCTCGGCCAGGAAGTCGGCGACGTCGTCGGCGCTCGCCGTCTCCATCTCCGCCGGCACCCGGATGTCCGCGCGCTCGACGGCGCGACGGGTCACCGCCTTGTCGTCGCAGATGGACATGGCAACCGCCGAGGTCATCTCGCTGAGCGATTCCCGGCACAGCACCGACCGGCCGCCATAGGTCAGACGGAAAAACCCGCCATCGGCGTCAATGACGCTGACGTCGATTCCGCGCCGCCGCGCCTCGTCGACGATGATGCGGGCGTAGGGGTTCAGATCGGTCTCGGGGCGCGGGCCCGCGAAAAGGCGCTCGTTGATCGGGTTCTTGCGCTTGAGCGCGTAGACCGGAATCTGGAAGAAGCCGAGCTTCTCGTAGAGTGCGATGGCCTGCTCGTTGTCGTGCAGCACGGAGAGGTCCAGATAGGCGTTGCCGCGCGCCTGGAAGACTTCTGCAAGCCGCCGCACCAGGGCTTCGCCGATGCCGGGATGGCGTGCCTGCGGGTCGACGGCGAGACACCACAGCGATGCGCCGCGCTCGGGGTCGTCGATGGCGCGCATGTGATCGACGCCGGTGACGGTGCCGACCACGGCGCCCGTCGCGTTATCTTCGGCGATCAGATAGACGAGCGCCCGGTCCTTGCGATGCCAGAAGAAGTCCGGACGGACGGTGACCATGTGTCGGGCCGCATAGATGCGGTTCACCGCCTCCGCGTCCTCCTCGTTGGTCATGCGCCGGACGGTGAAGCCCTGAAGCTTGCGCCTCGACGACCGATATGTGGAGAGTTCCAGCCGATAGGTGTGCGAGGGGTCGAGAAAGAGTTCCTGCGGTGCTGCGGCAAGCGCCACGTGCGGCTCCCGGACGTAGAACGCGATGTCGCGCCGGCCCGGACCTTCCTTGCGCATGCGCTCTGCAAGGGCGTTGAGGCTCTCGAAGGTCTGCGCGAAATGCAGGTTGCCCCAGCCGCAATCGATCGAGATGCCGGTGCCGTCGTTTCGGTGCGTCGGTGTTCCGTCGCGACCGGGCAGGGGCTTGGCACCCTGTTCTCGCATCCGGCGCAGGCGTTGGGAGTAGCCGCGCTCGCGGCGATGGCCGGGCTGGGTGGTCATGAAGCTTTGTCTCCGTCGTCGAACGTCATGTCTCGCTCCCCGGACGCGCCGCGCGGGAGGGGTTCGATCGCGAAATCCGGCCCGGGTAACCGGGGCGGCATGTCCCGAAGTCTCTCTCGATCGCATCGTCGTGCCCGATCGCGAGAGCCTCCAGGCGGGTGGTGTGCTCCCCGTCCACCGACCGTGCGGCGGTAGCGGGACAGGCCCTACACGTTGTTGGTCTGCAGCCACATTTCCAGTAGCGCGACCTGCCAGAGTTCGTTGCCGCGCAGCGGCGTGATGTGCGCCGAGGGATCGGCGAACAGTCTGTCGAGATAATCCTGGCGGAACAGGCCGCGCTGGCGGGCCGCATCCGTGGTCAGTACCTCGCGGCACAGATCGAGGGCCGGACCGGAGATGTACTTCAGCGCCGGGACCGGGAAGTACCCCTTCTTGCGATCGATGACCTCAGAGGGAACGACGAGCCGCGCGACGTCCTTCAGGATGCCCTTGCCGCCCTCGCGGAGCTTGTGGTCCGCCGGGATGCGGGCCGCCAGCTCGACAAGCTCGTGATCGAGGAACGGCACCCGCGCTTCCAGGCCCCAGGCCATGGTCATGGAATCGACCCGCTTCACCGGATCGTCCACCAGCATGACGGTGGAATCGATGCGCAGCGCCTTGTCGACGGGATCGTTGGCACCGGGCAGGGCGAAATGATCGCGCACGTAGGCGAAGCTCGGATCCTCGTCGAGCATGTAGTCCGGCGAAAGGTGCTCCGCCATCTTGGCGTGGCTGCGGTCGAAGAAGACGCTCGCGTACTCCGCCAGCGGATCGTCGGTCTGCTGCATGGGCGGATACCAGTGGTAGCCGCCGAAGACCTCGTCGGCCCCCTGGCCGGACTGCACCACCTTGATGTGCTTCGCCACCTCCTGGGACAGAAGGTAGAAGCCGACATTGTCGTAGGAGACCATCGGCTCGTTCATGGCCGCGATGGTGCCGGGCAGGGCCTCCATCATGCGCGCCGACGGCACGTGGATCTGGTGGTGGTCGGTCTCGAACTCCTTGGCGATGATGTCGGAATAGACGAACTCGTTGCCGACCTCGCCATGCGCATCCTCGAAGCCGATGGAAAAGGTCTTGAGGTCCTTCTGGCCGGCCTGGGCGAGCAGCGCCACGATGAGGCTGGAATCCACGCCGCCTGAAAGCAGCACGCCCACGGGGACGTCGGCGACCATGCGACGGTCGACGGCGCGCCGCAGTGCCGCGAGCAACCGTTCGCGCCACAGGTCCGCCGACATGGTCATCTCGTCGTCGGTGCGCTCGTAGCTGACCTTCCAGTAGACGTGGTCCTTGATGCCGCCATCGGGCTCGATGGTGCGCACGGTGGCGGGCGGCAGCTTGCGGATGCCCTTCAGGATCGTGCGCGGTGCCGGCACCACGGCATGAAACGACATGTAGTTGTGCAGGGCCACGCGGTCGATGTCGGTATCGACGCCGCCGCCGGCCAGGATGGCGGGAAGGGACGAGGCGAAGCGCAGCTTGCTCGGCGTTTCGGCGATGTAGAGCGGCTTGATGCCGAACCGGTCGCGGGCCATCACGACGCGGCCCGTATCACGCTCGAGGATGGCGAACGCGAACATGCCGTGGAAGCGCTCCACGCAGGTCGGACCCCACGCATGGTAGGCCTTGAGGATCACCTCGGTGTCGGAATTGGCGAAGAAGGAATATCCCTCCGCCTCCAGCGTCTGACGCAGCTCGGGATAGTTGTAGATGCAGCCGTTGAAGGCGATGGTCAGGCCGAGATTGGTGTCGACCATCGGCTGTTCGGCGCGCGGCGACAGGTCGATGATGGACAGGCGGCGGTGACCGAACATCACCCGTCCGCGACCGACGATGCCCTCCGCGTCGGGGCCTCTCGGTGCCATCGCCTCGGTCATACGGCCCAGTGCGGCAGAAGACGCCATCGTCCCGTCAAACGTCAGTTCGCCGCAAATTCCACACATCCGCCAGTCCTCCAGAAATCCATCGTTACAGGCGGGAAACTCGTCAGCCGCCGTCCGGTTCGATCGCGAAATATTTACAATTCAAAAGATTTGGGGTCAAATTAAGTTCCATCATGATCGGCGCCGGCCGGCGTCCCGTCGCCTTGCAAGCTCGGGACCACCGGCGCCCGCCGGGAAGCGGAAAGTGTCGAGCGTCCCGCCGGCGAGACCCTTGGCTACCGCTCGATGGAACCGCGATCATGCAGAAGCAGCGCACGCAACGGGATGGATCGGACGGGCGCCAGGGAGCGCCCGGCGACCGGAGCCGTGCGGTCTTGATCGTGGTTCGCCGCATCATTCGATCCGTTGATCTCCAGTCCCGCCACGTCGCCCGAACCGTCGGCCTGACGATTCCGCAACTTATCGTGCTGCAGGCGGTGCGTGATCTGGGCGAGGTCACGTCCACGACGCTCTCGGCTCACGTCTCCCTCAGCCCCGCGACCGTCACCACCATCCTCGACAAGCTGGAGGGGCGGGCGCTCGTCGAGCGTTATCGCAGCTCCAGCGATCGGCGGGTGGTGCACACCCGTCTCACGCGGGAAGGCGATGCGGCACTGCGAAAGGCACCGCCGCTCCTTCAGGAGGCCTTTGTCAGCCGCTTCGAAGGGCTGAAGCCCGAACGGCAGGAGGCGCTGCTTTCGGCGCTCGAAGACATCGCGACGATGATGGATGCGGGAACCGGGGACGAGGGAGCCTGGCTCCTCGGTCCAGAACGGGCTCAAGACGAAGTCTGAGCTGCCGAACGCGCTCCCTCCACACGCAAAAGTACTCGACAGGGCCGCTTTCCCCGGGGAAAGAAGGAGCGCGGAGGGATGATTGAACAGTTCGGCGGCAGAGCTTGCAGCGAACCTTTTGGGGCCGGCGATGGCGCTGATGGTCGTCGTCGTGTGCGTCGCCATGTGGATTATCACGCGGCACGGCTACATGCTCGGGCTGGCTCTATCCTGCCTGCTCGCAGTTGTTGCGGGCGTGACCCAGGTTCTCCCGTGGCTGCCAAGCTTCGGCGCCAGCATCGTCCTGTCCAACATCCTGTACGCGACCGCCGTGATGATCGGCGCGGAGAGCGTTCTGCGCCGCTCCGCCTTGCGAATCGGGATGCCGTGGAACGTGCTGTACGTCGCCGGTGTCGGCGCGGTGGTGACCTATTTCTACTTCGTCATCCCGAATTTTCAGGCGCGCGTCTACGCAACGCATCTGTCCGCCGGCTTGCTGTTCCTCGGCGTCGCCTATGCCCTGCGGGGTCTCAGGCTCGGGCCCGTGTGGGAGCGCGTGCTCTTCTGGGCGGCGGTGCTCTACGCGCTGGAGTTCTTTCCCCGCGCGATCCTGTCGTCCCGTCACGTGCCGGCCGACACGATGAGCGCCTTCGCGGATCCGGTCTATTGGCAGATCCTGCAATATTCGAGCACCGTGGTCGCGGCCGGGTTCGTTCTTTCCGTGGTCGTTGCGGCGCTGTTCGACCATGTTGAAGACCTGCGGCGCGACCGCGATCTCGATCGCCTGACCGGAGTGCTCAACCGGCGCGGATTCGAGGAGCGAACCGAGGCGCTCATGCGTGCGCAGGGGACGGGCTGCACGCTCGTTTTGTGCGATCTCGATCACTTCAAGCGCATCAACGACACCTATGGCCACAGCATGGGTGACCGGGTGCTCGGCATCGTGGGCGGCATCCTCAGGGCGACGGCCCGGGAGCAGGACCTCGTCGGCCGGATTGGGGGCGAGGAGTTCGCGGTAATGCTCCCCGACGGCGGCACGGACGAGGCGGGGCGCCTCGTCAGGCGGCTGCAGAAGGCACTCGCGGCGACCCGCTTTCCGCTGCCGCCCGCCGCCGCCCCGATCGCAGCCAGCCTGGGCATAGCCGAGCGGACCCGGGGGGAGTCCTTTCTCGCGCTTTTCGACCGGGCCGACGCCGCGCTCTACCGGGCAAAGACCGGGGGGCGCAACCGTGCGGTGTTCGATGGCGTCGCGCCGGGCGAGCGGGACGGCAGCGCCGACGGAAACTGCGAGCCTGACGCAGCTTCCCTCACGACTGCCCGGCCATCAGCTTCTCCGCATAGTCGTCCATCGTGATGACGCCGCCTTCGGCCTCGGTCCGTCGGCGCTCGCGCTCCGGCAGAGCATCCTGGACCAGGTCGATGCGCTTCCACGAGGGGTGCGGCTGCTCGCCCGCCGCGTCCGGCACATAGGGGCTGGTCTCCACGCGGCGATGCTTGTGGATGTAGCGGGCGCAGTTGAGGAAGCAGCACTCGACATCCACCCGGGCAACGAGTTTCGCGCCAGGATAGCGGTGCATCTCGGGATCGTCGTCGGTTACGCGCACCGAGCCCTGCACCCGGATCCGGTTCGGCGTCTCGAAGTCGATGAACAGGAGGCCGACCTTCCCGGTCTCCGCGGCGTTGCCCATGCTCTTGTACATGCCGTTGCCGTCGTAGGCCGGAAAGACGAGGGTCCTCTCGTCGACCACGTGGCAGACGCCCGGCGGGCCGCCCTTGTAGCTCACCGTGGGGCGGCCCTCGCCGTCGACGGTGGCGAGGAAGAAGAAGTCGCGGCTCTCGATGAAGCCGGCGGCCTGCTCGTCGAGCGTGTCCCAGACAATGGCGTTGAAGACGGTCTCGGCGAGTTTTTCCGTTCCGAGGTCCGCCTGCAGTGCCCTCTGCGCGGGAGTGTAGAAATCGTCGAAGCCGTAGCTCATTCCGCCGCCTCTCTGACGGCATCCGACCTGGCGGACGCCGGCTTCGGGTTGGCATCGACGGGGCCGGCAAAGCCCTCCAGCACGTGCCGGGCGAGGTCCGGCCGGTAGTAGTGTCCGGCCGGGTCGGCGAAGACCTTGGCGCCCTCGATCATCGCCAGGTCGATGTCGGCGGTGGCGAACCCGTCGGTGAACTCGTCGATCGGGTCGGTCAACCGGTAGCCGTCGGGCCCGAACACCGCTGCCGCGCCTCCACCGGCCGACACCAGCTGCCGCAGTTGCTCGTTGCCCTGGGTGATGGCGTCGAGGCTGTCCTCGGAGATGATGGAGGTCGCCGCCAGCACGAAGCAGCCGCCCTGCAGGGCGTAGCTCTGGCTTTCCACCAGGTTTGCCTCTGCCGACAGCGCATAGGCCTGGCGGACGCCCTTGAACATGCCGAAGCTCGGCCACGACGCGACGTGGATCTGCTCGCCCAGCTGGTACATGCCCTGGCGGTTGATGGGCTGGATGTTCTCCCAGCAGCACAGCGCGCCGATCTTGCCGAGCGGCGTGTCGGCTACCGTGATGTCGGTGACCGGACCCTCGCCCCACACGGTCCGTTCCATGTGCGTCGGGCGCAGCTTGCGCCGGCTCATGACGATGCGGCCGCGGTCGTCGATGAGAACCTGGCTGCAATAGATGCTGCCGCGGTCGCGCTCGGCAAAGCCCATCACCACCCAGGTGCCTGCCCGCGCGGCGGCTTCGCCGATGGCTTTCAGCTCGGCGCCGTCGAGCGTGATGGCGTTCATCCTGTGCGCCATCACCACGTCCATGGCGGCCATGGGCGGGGTCAGCCAGATGGTGAACGGGTATCCGGGCAGCCAGACCTCGCCGAAGGCGAGAAGCTCGATGTCCTGGCGCCCGGCCTCTTCGATCAGCGCGATGGTTTTGTCCAGGGTGCCCTTGGCATCCATCCAGACGGGGGCAGCTTGAACGGCGGCAACCTTGACCATGAGACCTCTCCGGATTGCGGGAACCGGGAAAGTCTGAGGCCACACGCCAAACCGTCACAGTCCCCGTTCGGGGACCCCGGAGCGCATCGGCCGCACGCTTGTCTGAGGGGAGCGAGCTAGAGAAGGCCTTCGCGCCAGACGGCGGCCATGGCGGTCCGGTTGCTGGTGCCGAAGATGTGGTTCAGCGCTTTCAGGTGCTTGCGCACCGCAGCCTCGCCGGTGCCGAGCTCCTCGGCGATCTCCCGGTTGGCGAGCCCCTGGGCGGCGAGCCGCGCCACGGCGTCCTGGCGCGGGCTGAGGCGCGGGTGACGGCGGGGCAGCGTCAGAAGCTCGGTGGAGACGCTGGTGGCATGAACGCTCATTTCGCAGAGGCCGTTCGTCGTCAGCCGGGCGAAACTGGCGTCGGTCATGGAGCCGAGATAGAGCACGCCCGCGAGCCGCGTGCTGTTATAGAGCGGGAGGGTGGCGAACCCCTTCAGCCCGAAGCGGCCCGACACTCGGCGGTAGAGCTCGCTCGAACTCCACCGGTCGCCGAGGCAGGTGACCGTGGACGTGGGCGTGCCGCGCTGGCGCACCTGGGCGAGCACCGGATCAATGGGAATGCCGCTGATCTCGTAGGCCTTCACGAAGGCGTCCGGCATGCCGAGAATAATGCCGCGCTCGAAACGCCCCTCGTCGTCGAACAGGTAGAGCCCGACGGATTCCATCGCCGCGGCCCTTAACGCCCGCTCAGCGATGGGTTCGAGATCCCGGGCACATTCCATGCGATCGCCCTCCGAGTATCTGGACAGACTAGGGCGCTTTCGTCATGAGGGGCAATACAGCAACCGTCGGTCCGCCGCGCATGGCGTCATTATCCGCACCGGTGACGACCGGAGCAGCGTCTCCTGTTTACTTTGCGGGCAGAGATCAGCCGGGCGCATGCCGGTGCAATGCGAGGGTCGCTATCCCCCAGATCTTCGCAAGGAGCGCAAAAGAAGAGGACTTCGCCACGCGCATGTGCTTGATGCCTTGGAAGGAACTCCGCGAACGGGAATCGGAGCGTACCGCCGGGTGCGTCCGGCACGGGGGAACAGGGCCGGGGGCAGGGGCATATCGATGGGCGGGCAAGCCGACAGCCTGGTTCTGAACCTGGTGGGGCCGAGCACCTTTGTCGTCTTCGCCGTCGCCTTCCTGTGGGCCTGGGCGATCTCGGACGGGCGCAACTATCTGCTTCTCATTGCGGCATGCTGCCTGCTGTCCTCCGTCGGCGGCATTTTCCGGCTCATCGTCGGCTGGCCGAGCCCGGTCGGGGTCCACATTTTCATATCCAGCCTCTTCTACATCAGCGCGACGCTGGCCGGTTGCGAGGGCATCCTGCGCCGCTTCGGCCACCGGATCGGGATCGCCGCTGATGCGTTCATCCTGGCCGCGTTCACTGGCCTGGCGCTGTGGTTCGTTTACGTGGATCCCTCCTTCGTTGCGCGGGTCTACATCCAGAACCTGCTGCCGGGCATGATCTTCCTCTACACGGCGCTGCGGCTTTCGCACCTGGCGCGTGGGCCCTATTCGGAACGCGCGGTCTTCTGGATCCTGCTGGTCTTCGCGATCCAGTTCTTTCCCCGCACCTTCATCACCCTTGCGATGCTGCCGGATCCGTCGATCGAGAACTTCGGACAATCCGCCTTCTGGCCGGTGCTGCAGCTGACCAACGCCGTTCTCGGGACAGCGCTTCTGCTTGCGATCCTGATCGCAGAGCTGTCCGAGATGATCGATCGGCTGCGTACCGAGCGTGATCTCGACCAGCTGACCGGCGTGCTCAATCGGCGCGGCTTCGAGGATCGGGCCGGTCAGCTTTTCGAGCAGGCCGAGGGGCGACAGCCGGCGTTGGTCCTTCTCGATCTCGATCACTTCAAGCTGGTCAACGATACCTGTGGCCATGCCGCCGGCGACGAGGTGTTGCGAGCCGTCGGCGCGCTGATGCGATCGAGCCTTCGCCAGTCTGAGGTGCTTGGACGCATCGGCGGCGAGGAGTTCGCCATTCTGATCCCCGATGGCGGCCGCGACCTCGCACAGATCCTTGTTGCGCGTCTTGAACACGCCATTGCAGCTGCTGATTTCGACCTTCCTGCCGCCGCACCCTCGATCGCCGGCAGTTTCGGAGTCGCGGTGCGGGGGGCTGGCGAATCCTACCTGGACTGCTTCAAGCGCGCCGACGCCGCGCTCTACCAAGCCAAGTCGGAGGGCCGGAGCCGGGCGATCTTCGCCGGGAGCCAGCAGCCGGGATAACCGGACCGGAGTGAGGCAGACGGCCTACCGGTGGTGCCGGCGCCTGTGCTAGATCCAGCTTGGTCCGGGATCTTACGATCGCTGGTCGGGTGCCGCCCTGCGGCGCCATGCGGGCGTGGTGGAATGGTAGACACACAGGACTTAAAATCGGCTGACCGGTAATCTCCACTGAGACACAATGTCAATTCGGCCCGGATTTCTGCGGATTTCCGGGCCGTTTCTCGTTGTAGCGCCTTGTTGCCCTAGCGTTACTAGATTGCGTGTGAATGCCACAAATGGCGGAAGCCTGTGGCAACGGTGGCAAAGGAGGAGATTTGATCGAACTGCCGAGGGTGCGCTGCGCCCAATGTGACAAACCCGTGAGTGCTCAACCCCGGCTTGTCTGCAGGAGGCAGCGTCTATCGTTTACGGACAGCCGCCCGCTTTCTATGGTCTCCTTCTGGATTCGGGGGACCACATGGCATCGGCGACATCGAACGGCGGCGACCTTAATTTTGCGGCGAACCTCTTCAAGGCGGCCGACAAGCTCCGGGGCAATCTGGAGCCCTCGGAGTACAAGCACGTCGCGCTCGGCCTGATCTTCCTGAAGTACATTTCCGACGCGTTTGACGGGCTTCACGCCCAGCTCGAAGCTGACGAATACGCCGATGCGGAGGATCCTGAAGAGTATCTGGCGGAAAACGTCTTCTGGGTCCCCAAGGAGGCCCGCTGGCGGCATCTGCAGGCCAACGCAAAGAGGCCGGAGATCGGCAAGCTGATCGACGACGCCATGGAGGCGATCGAGAAGTTTCCCTCCAACGAGGGTCTCAAGGGCGTTCTGCCGAAGAACTATGCCCGCCCGACGCTCAACAAGACGATGCTGGGCGAGCTGATCGACCTCTTTTCCAACATCGGCATGCACGACAGCACCGATAAGGCGAAGGACCTGCTCGGCCGCGTCTACGAGTACTTTCTTTCCGGGTTCGCAAGCTCGGAGGGCAAGCGCGGCGGTGAGTTCTTCACGCCCCGGTCAGTCGTGCGCACTTTGGTGGAAATGCTGGAGCCTTACCAGGGCCGCGTCTACGACCCCTGCTGCGGCTCGGGCGGCATGTTCGTCCAGTCGGAGAAGTTCATCGAGGAGCACGGCGGGCGGCGCAACGACATCGCGGTCTATGGCCAGGAGGTCAACCACACCACCTGGCGGCTGGCGAAGATGAACCTCGCGATTCAGGGGATCGACGCGGACATCCGCTGGAACAACGAAGGCAGCTTTCATCGCGACGAACTGCCGGACCTGAAGGCCGACTTCATCCTCGCCAATCCGCCGTTCAACGTCTCCGATTGGGGCGGCGAACGATTGGCCGAAGATCTCCGCTGGACATTCGGGACGCCACCCAAGGGCAACGCCAACTTCGCCTGGCTGCAGCACATCCTCCACCATCTCGCCCCGCGCGGCACGGCCGGGGTGGTGCTCGCCAACGGCTCCATGTCGTCCCAGCAATCCGGGGAAGGCGAGATCCGCAAGGCGATGATCGAAGCGGACGTGGTGGACTGCATGGTCGCCCTGCCGGGGCAGCTTTTCTACTCCACCCAGATCCCAGCCTGTCTGTGGATTCTTGCCCGCAACAAGAGCGCCAACGGCCACCGCAACCGGCGCGGCGAGACCCTGTTCATCGATGCCCGCAAACTCGGCTTCATGGCGGATCGTGTGCGGCGCGAGTTCACCGCCGAGGACATCGACAAGATTGCCGGCACTTACCACCGCTGGCGGGCGAAGCCAGAGACGCGGCAGCGAAACGGCTGGGCGGACTACGCCGACGAGCCCGGCTTTGCCAAGGCGGCTACCTTGGAGGAGATCCGCAGCCACGGATATGTCCTCACGCCGGGACGCTTTGTCGGCGCTGCGGATGCCAAGGATGATGGTGTGTCATTTTCGGAGAAGTTTGAGGAGTTGAGGGAAACGTTGCTGGGGCAGTTCGACGAAGGACGGAAGCTTGAGGGGCGGATCCGAAACATGTTGGGAATACTGCCGTGAGCTACCCCACAATGCTTATTGGGGAGCTTTGCGGGAACGGTGTGGTCGAATTGCAAACTGGACCCTTCGGCTCACAGCTTCACTCATACGACTACGTGGCGGATGGTATTCCGGTTGTTCCGACAGAAGCGATCAAGGAGCGCCGAATAGCCTCTCAAGACCTGCCGAAGGTGACTGAAGAGACCGCAAGCCGCCTATCAAAACACAAGCTGGTTTTGAACGACATCCTATTCGCCAGGAGAGGCGCACAGGCCACCGGGCAAACGGCAATCGTCCGCAGTGCTGATGTTGGAGCCATATGTGGAACGGGTGCTATCCGGCTGCGAGTAAGTCAAAAGCAGTCGAAAGTCTCGCCATCCTTTCTTTCTCATTTTCTGTCGTCGCCGGAAGCAATTGCATGGATCAGGGCGCAAGCGATTGGCGCGACGATGCCGAACTTAAACGAAGGCATCATCAAGCGGCTTGCGGTGCCGGTGCCGGGCATAGAGCAGCAAGAGCAAATAGCGGCGATACTGGATGATCTTGACGACAAGATCGAACTGAACCGGCGGATGAACGAGACGCTGGAGGCGATGGCGCAGGCGATCTTCCGCGACTGGTTCGTGGATTTCGGCCCCACCCGCCGCAAGCTGGAAGGCGCCACCGACCCGGTCGAGATCATGGGCGGTGTGGTCAAGGATGCCGAGCGGGCAAGAGAGCTCGCGGATCTCTTTCCGGACAGTTTCGGAGACAATGGGCTGCCGACGGGGTGGAGCTTCACCAAGTTAGGTGACGCATTCATCGTGAAGATTGGAAGAACTCCGCCGAGGAAGGAGAAACAACACTTCGGTGGCAGCTTAAGCGATGTCCCCTGGATCTCCATTCGAGACCTGGGTATATGTGGGACGTTCATTTCTGAATCATCGGAAAGCTTGACCGAAGAGGCAGCAGCTCACTTTCGAGTTCCACTTATTGAGCCGGACACGGTCGTAGTCAGCTTTAAGCTGACCGTGGGAAGGGTAGCGATTGCGGATCGACCGATGATTTCAAATGAGGCGATTGCCCAATTGGCAAAGGGTACGAAAAAACGGTCCCCTTGGTTCGCCTATTTGTGGATGAAAAGCTACGACTACAGCCAATTGGGGAGCACCTCATCAATAGCGAATGCAGTAAACTCGAAGAGTATTAAATCTATAAATTTTTATGACATGCCGAACACTGTAGAGGCAGGGTTCGACAAACTGGTATCACCACTGTTTGAACTTATTCGAGTGCGTCTCAAAGAGATACGTACTCTTGCCGCAACCCGTGACCTCCTCCTGCCCAAACTCATGTCCGGTGAGATCCGCTTGGGCGACTCCGAAGAGCTCGACCTTTCCCCCGCTGTATCGAGAGCCTCATGAAAATCAGCAGCATCCTTGAGAAGATCGACGAGCGTCAGCTTTTCGTGCCGGCCTTCCAGCGCGAGTATGTCTGGAAGAAGAAGGACGCGAAGCTGCTCGTCGACTCGCTGCTCAAGGAGTATCCCACCGGCACCATGCTCACATGGGATACCAACAATCCGCCGGAGCTGAAGGGCGATCACGTTTACGATCCAAAGCAGGGTGCCATCAAGATCCTGCTCGACGGCCAGCAGCGGATCACCACGCTCTACATGCTGATTCGGGGGGAGCTACCGCCCTATTACTCTTTGGAGGAAATCACCGAAGATACCCGAGGGCTCTACATCCATGTGCAAACCGGGGAGGTCGATTACCACCGGAAGCGAATGGAAGCCGACCCGCGGTGGCTCAATATCACTGACATCTTCAAGAAGAGCGTTCGAGCAAGGGATGTCGTGCGCGTTCTCGAGAGTTCGGGCCGGGTGGTGACGAAGGAAGAGGACGACGAGATCGATGATCGATTTGCCGCAGTGCACGCCATCCTCGATCGTGAATTCCCTGAGCAGAACATTCCCATTCGTGCCAGCCTGCGCGAAGCGATCGACATCTTTTACATCGTCAACGCCGGTGGCATTTCACTGACCGATGCCGAACTCGCGCTGGCGCAGATCTCAGGCTACTGGCCCCAGGCTCGGGAGGCTTTTAAGGCCAAGCTGGATGCGCTCAAGAAGAATGGGTTCATCTTCAAGCTCGATTTCGTCGTCTTTGCGCTGCTCGCCATCATCTATCAGAGCGGCTCGGATATGCGTAAGCTTCACGCGGCCGATAACAACGAAGCCGTGCGGGATGTCTGGCGGACGCTCGACGGCAAGGTGCTGGATTATGTGGCGAATTTGCTGCGCGGCCATGCCTTCGTCGATCACACGGACGAGATCAACTCGATCTACGCGCTCATTCCCATCGTTGCCTATTGCTACCGTATGGACTGCAACCTGAGCCACACAGAGATCCAGAAGGTGGTGAAGTGGTTCTATTATTCGCAGATCCGTCGGCGATACGTGAGCCAGCTTCCGCAGAAGCTCGACCATGATCTGAAGATCGTCGCCAACTCCGAAACGCCGTTCGATCGCCTGCTCGATGTAATCCGGGAAGACCGGGGTGGGGCGATCGCGATCTCTCCCGAGGAGTTTGTCGGAAGTGCCGTTCAGAATCCACTGTTCGGCTTGTTACGCTGGCACCTGAAAAGCCGGGGAGCCAAGTGCCTGACGACCGGCGTTTCGATCCATCAGCCGATGGGGGCGAAGTACCAGCTCGAGTACGACCACATATTCGCCTTCGCCAACTTGAAGGCGGCGGGATATGGGATGGAGAACCGCCTGAAGTATCAGTTGGCGCAGGAGCTGACGAACCGGGCGATCCTGACGCAAACCGCCAATCGCGCCAAAGGGGCCAAGGAGACCGAGGCCTACCTCTCCAGCGTTGCGGAGAACCAGCCCAAGGCGCTTGCCTTGCAGCTCATTCCTGAGGATCGCGAGCTCTGGCAGATCGAGAATTATGAGCTGTTTCTGAAAACCCGCCGCAAGAAGCTGGCGGACAGCATGAACGCCTGGCTCGAGGGGCTGGCGGAGACGCATTCGGTCGCCGAAGAGATCTCCCTCGAAGACATGATCGCGGAAGGTGAGAACGAAGATGTCGAGTTCAAGCAAACCCTGCGCTGGGACATCAGGCAGGGGAGCGTGAACAAGGAACTGGAAGGCGTGATCATGAAGACCATTGCCGCCTTCGCGAATGCCTATGGCGGACGGCTTTTGATCGGTGTTGCCGATGACGGCGAGATCTGCGGGCTGGATAGCGACTACAAGACGCTCAATGGTGGCGATCGCGACAAGTTCGAGCTGCACTTCAGGAGCCTGATCATTAATGCCTTTGGAGAGGCTTTTGCCGCAACCAAGGTGAACCTGACGTTCCCCCAAATCGACGAGAAGGAGATCTGCCGTGTGGAGATCTCCCAGGCCAACAAACCGATCTACATCAAGCAGGCGGACAAAGGCGGCAATCCACAAGACCGCTTCTATGTGCGGAACGGCAATTCGTCCCGGGAAATGACCGGAGATCAGGCGATTTCCTTCATCAAGGAGCGCTTCGTCTGACAACTCGCCAAGGAGGGGCGGGTGATATGGACGACGTAATCTACGAGCAAGTCTCGGCGCAGCCGACGGGGTTCAACGAGGGCCTGGTCGAAGATGCCGTCATCGCAACGTTCCAGGCGCTCGGGTACGCCTACGAACCATCCAGTGTCATCTCCCCGGATGGCACCGCTCCGGCAAGGTCCGCCTATGGCGATATTCTGTTGCGGGATCGTCTTCTGGCTGCCGTCGAGCGGTTGAACCCGACAATTCCGGTCGACGCCCGCGAGCAAGCCATCCGTCAGCTCGCCACCACGGAGACGCCTTCGCTTGTCGAAGAGAACCGCCGTGTCCACCGCTTGATCAGTGAAGGCGTGGACGTCGAGTTCAGCGCCGGCGATGGCGAGGTGAAAAGCGACAAGGTCTGGCTGATCGATTTCGATCAATCGGAGGCCAATGACTTCCTGGTGACGAGCCAGTTCACCGTTGCGGAAGGCAAGTTCACTCGCCGGCCGGATGTGGTGGTGTTCGTCAACGGGATGCCGCTCGGGATCATCGAATTGAAGAACGCTGCCAGCGAGACCGCTACGGTCGACCACGCGTTCAACCAGTTGCAGACCTACAAGGCGCAGATCCCGTCGCTGTTTCGAACCAACGCAGTGTTGGTCGCGTCCGACGGAATGCTCGCCCGCATCGGCTCGCTGACGGCCGACGAAGAGCGCTTCATGCCCTGGCGTTCGGTTACCGGGGTGGCGGACGACTTCACTCCGCATGGGCCTTACGAGATGGACACGCTGTTGCGCGGCGTGTTCGACAAGGAACGCTTTCTGGCTCTGATCCGCGACTTCACGGTGTTCGGTGACCAGGGTGACGGTCCTTTCAAGATCATTGCCGGCTACCACCAATTCCATGGTGCCCGGAAGGCGCTACAGAGCGCCATTTCAGCTTCAGGTCCCGACGGGGATCGGAGGATCGGCGTGATCTGGCATACCCAGGGCTCGGGTAAGAGCCTTCTGATGGCGTTCCTGGGCGGGCTTATCGTTCGCTCGCGCGAGCTGGAAAACCCGACACTGGTCGTGCTGACGGACCGCAACGATCTCGACGATCAGCTCTTCGGCACCTTCAGCCTCTGCAAGGATCTGATCCGCCAGACACCTGAGCAGGCCGACAGTCGGGAGGATCTGCGCCGACTTCTCAACCGAGCATCCGGGGGCGTGATCTTCACGACCGTGCAGAAGTTCACCCCTGAGGCAGATGAGGACCGTTTCCCGGCGCTGACCGAGCGTCACAATGTGATCGTGATGGCGGACGAGGCCCACCGGAGCCAGTACGGGTTCGATGCAAAGCTCGACCGCGCCACCGGCAAGCGGCGCTATGGTTTCGCCCACTACATCCGGCAGGCGCTCCCGAATGCGTCCTTCATGGGGTTCACGGGAACGCCGATCGAGGCGGACGACGTCAACACGCCGGCGATCTTCGGCGAATATATCGACATCTACGACATCAGCCGGGCGGTCGAGGATGGGGCTACCGTCCCGATCTACTATGAGAGCCGACTGGCGCGGATCGAGCTGGACAACGACGAGACGCCGAAGATCGATGCCGAGATCGAGGCGATGCTCGAAGATGACACGCTGAGCGAGCAGGAGAAGCAGAAGGCGAAATGGTCGTCCGTTGAGCGGCTCGTCGGATCGAAGAAGCGCCTTTCGTTGATCGCCGCCGACATGGTCGAGCACCTGGAGAAGCGCATCGAGGGCCTTCCCGGCAAGGCGATGGCCGTGTGTATGAGCCGCCGCATTTGTGTGGACCTCTACAACGAGATCGTCGCGCTGCGGCCCGAGTGGCATTCCGACGACGACGATGCGGGCGCCATCAAGATCGTGATGACCGGTTCGGCCTCCGATCCCCTCGACTGGCAGCCGCACATCGGCGGGAAGAGGCGCCGCGATCTGCTCGCCAAGCGGGCACGGAAGATCGACGACCCGCTCAAGCTAGTTCTTGTTCGCGATATGTGGCTGACCGGCTTCGACGCCCCGTGCATGCACACGATGTACATCGACAAGCCGATGCGCGGCCACGGGCTGATGCAGGCGATCGCCCGGGTCAACCGGGTGTTCAAGGACAAGCCGGGCGGGCTCGTCGTTGACTATATCGGTGTCGCTTCGAACCTGCAGAAGGCGCTTGCGCAATACTCTCAGTCCGACCGCGACAAGACGGGCATCGATGAGGAGCAGGCTGTCGCGGTCCTCCTGCAGAAGTATGAGGTCGTCCGGGGCATGTTCGCCGGGCACGACTACAGCCTTGGCCTGGAGGGGGAGCCTCAGCAGCGGCTCAGGGCGCTCGGGGACGCCATCGACTGGATATTGAAATGGCAGCAAGCCGAAGCGGAGAGGGCAAAGACCGCTAATGACAAGAAGCGGGCTCATCGCCGTTTTCAGGATGCGGTGCTGGAACTCAGCAAGGCCTATGCACTGGCGTCGTCAAGCGATGAGGCCGCAGAGATCAGGGACGAGGTCGGTTTCTTTCAGGCCGTCCGCGCTGCGCTGACCAAGACGACGGCAGCGGGCAAGGTCTCCGACAAGGCCAGGTCTCTTGCTGTTGATCAGCTTCTGAACCAAGCGGTCGCCAATGCGGAGATCGTGGACATCCTCAGTGCGGCTGGGCTGAAGTCGCCTGATATATCGGTGCTCTCCGACGAGTTCCTGGCCGACGTTCAGCGTATGGAGAGGAAGAACCTCGCTCTAGAGGCGCTGAAGAAGCTTCTCAATGGCGAGATCGTGAGTCGCTCCAAGAGCAACGTGGTGGAGGCGAAGGCCTTCTCCAAGCGGCTGGAAGAGGCGGTTGCGCGGTATCACGCCAACGCGATCTCGACGGTGGAGATGATCCAGGAGCTGATCAAGCTCGCCAAGGACATGAAAGAAGCTACCGACCGTGGAGAAGAGCTGGGCCTTTCAGCAGAAGAGGCAGCGTTCTATTCCGCCCTGGCAGTGAACGAGAGTGCCATCGAGGCGATGGGAAGCAGCAAGCTTCGCGTCATCGCTCAAGAGCTGGTCAACCAGATGCGCGGTTCCGTCACGGTGGACTGGCAACACAAAGCGAGCGCTCGGGCCAAAATGCGCGTTCTTGTCAAGCGTATCCTCAAGAAGTTTGGCTATCCGCCTGACTTGGAGCAGGAGGCCGTCCAGACAGTCCTGGCACAGGCGGAACTGCTCCTTAGCGAGATCTCCAGCGCGAGGTGATCCCTCCACGGATATGCCCGGCCGCGCGATGCCGTGGCGGCTCACTGCAAGGGGGCGGTGTTTCACCGCATCCTTTCGGGTGGCGGTGCGCAGGACATGACGATCATCCCCGAGCGGGACGTCTACCGACTGGTCATGCGGTCCAAGCTCCCCGCCGCCGAGCGGTTCGAGGAAATTAGCGAAGACACCCTGTCAAGAAGCCGGGACGTCGCCGCCTTTTTCGGGAAGAACCATCGCGACGTTCTCGGCACTATCCGGGAGCTTCCCTGTTCGGATGATTTTCAGAAGCGCAATTTTGCGCCTTTCTAAATCAATGACTTAACCGGACAGAGTGTGTCCCACGTCATGGTGACCAAGGACGGCCCGACAATGATGAAAAGGGGGTCCACACTATGGACACCCTTAGGGGGACGGCAGATCTTGAGCACACTCAATGAGAGCGGCCTTTATTCGCTGGTCCTGATTTGCCGCAAGCCGGCCCCGCATCGATTTAGAAAGTGGATCACGCCGGAAATCATTCCGTCCATCCGGAAGACCGGCGGCTACCACCGCCTCCGGCAGTTGGTTCCATCTCTCTATGGAGATAAATCAAAACTGATTAACAAAGGAGTTTCAGCGGGTTATCGTTCTTTTTGTCTCGGTTCGTTTCGGAGGGTCATTCAAACTTGAAGCATCTCGGGATACGGTTGCCTGCCTTGATCCCGATGAGCGGAATAAGGTCGGTATTGTCGAGGCAATTCCCCGAAGCGGAAATCCGAGCGCCATCATCGTCAATCAGAGCGCTCAGATTCTCGGGGTCCGACCCTGTGGGGTCCCGGAATGTTTGGCGCAAATTTCTGAGCGGCCAATCTGACTATATGCCGAGACCAGTTTTCCCCGGTGGGGAGGGGGTGCCGGCCTCTGTTGAGGCACGAACGGCCTACTGACTTCCAGTAACACAGCACGTCGCGGCGGTGGGCTTCCAAAAGCTGGTTGATGGCCGCCGTCCGAATTGGCTTGCGGGGTCGCCGCGCGGTCGCGCCGGCACTGTGAAGACACACAGCCACGTCCGCCAGCGGGACGTATCGGCTGTCCAATTCAAGTATACCCCTGCGAGACATCGCCGCGAGACACTTTTCGCGTCCCATAAGGGTTGATTTCGGGATTCTGAGACGCTAGGTGCGGATGGTCTAGAGCCATGCGAGACACCTGGAGCCTTCTCATGTCGACCTACGGATACGCCCGCGTCAGCACCACCGATCAGGACCTGTCCTCTCAGGTGGAAACCCTCAAGGCGCACGGCTGTGAGTGCGTTCGGGAAGAGAAGCGGAGCGGCACCAGCCGGAAGGACCGCACCGAGCTGGCCATCCTCATGGACTTCCTGAAGGAGGGCGACACCCTCATGGTCACGCGCGTCGACCGTCTCGCCCGGTCCATCGGGGACCTTCAGGATATCGTGCGCAAGCTTCGGGACAACGGCGTCGAGCTGAAGGCCACGGAGCAGCCCATCGATACCAGGACCGCCGCTGGCAAGGCCTTCCTGGACATGCTCGGGGTGTTCGCCGAGTTCGAGACCAACCTCCGGAAGGAACGGCAGCTGGAGGGTATCGCCAAGGCGAAGGCCCGTGGTGTCTACAAGGGCCGCAAGCCGTCGATTGACACGGCGGAGGTCGCCCGGCTCAAGGCCGAAGGGCTCGGGGCAACGGCCATTGCCGAGCGTCTCGGGATCGGCCGTGCCAGTGTCTACCGGTGCCTCAAGGAGACCTCTGCCCCGGCATAGGCCAGCTGAGAAGAGCACCGGCCGGTCGTGCTTCTTAAGGAATCGTACAGGCGACAGAGAGCTTCACTCAGCGCCTTCAGGTCTCGCTAGGATCAAACCCACCTGAAATTGCTCGCGCCTGTGTGTGCCTCTCTGTGTTCGATGACGGGGTGGTCATATTCTGTTGCACTTCTTAGGAATAAAGCCGCTTTCGACAATAGAGGAGCCCCTTGCTCGACACTGCCAACGCGGCGCGTGAAGCGCCCGACGATATCCGTCCCGAAGAGGACGTCCCCAGAGACCGACCCTTCAACCCCTGGCGCTGCCTAAAGACCGACACGGCAAAGGCCCTTGTGGCTGAGGCCATCGCCATCCTCCAAGACGAAGAGTGCCGAGCCGGCAAGCGCCAACGCAAGCGTCGCCCCCAGGACGGGGTTAACTTCGAGAAGGCCGTTGCGGCCCTCCTGGCCGACGTCATGCATCATGTTCTCGATGGCCACCCGGGGGGGCTTTCGGTCACCCGCTCCAAACGCCAGCTGACAGCCGCAAGCCGCTACCGGCCCGCCTTCATCGGCAAGACCTTCCCGGACATCCTCGACGCGCTCTCCTCGGCAGAGCTTATCCAGCAGGACGTCGCGCCAAACCGCCCCGAGATCCGCACAGGCCTGCAGACCGTCATCCGTGCGACTCCCCGGCTGCGGCAGTGGATCAGCGACCGCGGAATTACCCTGCGGGACCTGACCGTCGCCCGGAAGGGCTGTGAGACCATCATCCTCAAGCGCACCAAAGAGGATCGCTGGGACAAGGGCGGGCGGCTCGACTACGTCGACACCGACAGGACCCGTGCTCTCCGAGCCGAGATGGCGGAGATCAACGACTGGCTCGAAGCGGCGGATCTCAATGTGGCCCTGACCTGGGACCGGCTCGGCACGGTCGATTTCGAGGACCGGACACTCTGCCGTCATTTCACCCTTGGCAGCTTCGAACGGGGAGGGCGCCTCTTCGGAGGCTTCTGGCAGCACATGAGGAAGGAGGAGCGCCGAGACGGTCTTCTGATCGACGGAGAGGAGGCCGTAGAGCTGGACTATGGCCAGGTCTGCCCCCGGATCGTCTACGGGCTCTGTGGGAGCTTGCCGCCGAGCACCGACCTCTATGCCATCCCAGGCTTCGAACACCGCCGCGCCGGCATCAAGAAGGTCATGAACGCCATGCTATTCGCCGAGCATCGGTTAACCCAGATGCCCAAGGGTACCCGCAAGCTCTTCCCCGGCGGGGAGACCGTCGAGGAGATCGTCTCAGCCATCGAGGCGGCGCACCCAGAGATTCGAGATGCGTTCTTCCGGGGGATTGGCCACGAGGTCATGTTCCATGAGAGCACCATCCTGGTTGAGGCTCTCTTGGACCTGAAGGCCCGAGGGATCGCCGCCCTGCCGATCCACGATGCCGTCATGGTGCCTGAGTCGAGAGCGGAGGAGACCCGAACGGTAATGCTGGAGACCTTCGAGCGCCTCACGGGCGTCGAGGGAAGCGTCGAGCTTGCTCCTTGACCCTAAGCGCCGAGATCTCCTTCGAGTGCCTTAAGGTATCTCTTGCAGGTGGGAGGGGAGCGGGGCTCTAGCCCCTCCCTAACCTAGGGAAACCCTAGGTCTTAAAGACCTACCGAGGGACCTAATGGTCACCCTCTACTATCCCTAAAAGGGGAAACTTTAATCGAACCAACCCTTATGGGGGGGCGTAAATTCTTCCCCCGCTCGCCGCTGACCGAAAGACGGCCAACACCAACAAGAACAAGGACACGATGAAATACAGACAAAAGCGTCGCGAAGACGCCAGATCGCGAGCCTCCAGGCCCGACCACATGCACACCTACTGCCGGGTGATCGGCTGCCCCAACCCGGCGCGGGCTGGAACGGCCGACGGCCTCGACCGGAAGTTCTGCCGGTCCCATGCCGACCACTACCAGCGTCATGGTAGTCCCTACCGGGGAAGCTTCACCGCCGCCGAGATCGAACCGTTCCGCCAGCAGGCGCTCGACAGGCTGCAGGAGAACAGAGACGACCGGTTCGTCGATAACGCGGTCGCTCGCGTGGAGGGCCTCTATCGCCGCGCAGGGCCTCATGTGGAGGCGTTTCGCCTGCGGGGCCTATCACCCGCCGACAGGGCGAAAGCCGCCTGGGCAAGGCTCAGAGAGCGCTGTGTGGACCCTCTCAGGGTAATCGCGGCGTGGCTTGCCGTCGACATGGCCATCGCGGCCAATCCGCAGATCCGGGACGATCCCGAGTACCGTCGCGTCCAGGCCGCGAAGCTCGTTCATCGGATGGCGTCCGGCACCCACAAGCGCTGGACCCGCGAAGAACCCGACCCGAACCGGCCGGGACGGCGGCGGACTGCCACCACCGAAATGCACGTCTACCCGAGAAGCCGCGGCAGGGTCCTCAGGCACATCGGTGCGGATTTGCAGCAAGCAGTTGACCTTATTTGATACTATAGGGTGTCAGTAACCAATAGGTTGCAATCGGTTTGGCGACGTGATTCGGTGAGCCTGCTGGTCCTATTGGGCCGGTCCAACCCACGCTCACAAAGGAGCAATCATGCGACTACAACCAACCGACAGGGCAATCGCCCTGGTTGAGGAGTTCCGGAAAGTCGACCCGGAAATGCAACTCCAGACCGTCTGGCTCTTCCTCCTCGCCGCCAAGTACGAGCCGTGCTCTCAGAACTACCTGACGAAGCTCTCCGGCTACACGCGCACGACCGTCTCTCGGAACATGGCGATCCTTTCAGAGATCGGCGGACGTGGCCGCGAGGGGCACGACTTGGTCGCGCAGCAGATCGACCCCGAGGATCGGCGGTCGCGCATCATAACGCTCACTCCGAAGGGCCGGGCGATTTACCGGTCGGTTCAGTTCATCATCGGCGGCGACAACGAGGCCGCAGCAGACGAGGAGGTTTGACGATGGCAGTCTATCCCCGAGGAGGGAGCTTTCAGGCTTCCTTCATGATCAAGGGGGAGCGTTATCGAGAAACGTTCCCGACCTCGGAAGAAGCCGAGAAATGGGAGGCGAAGGTTCGCGAGGCGTGTCGTCTCGGCAAGCCGATCCCAACGGCCAAGCCTTCCCGTAAGGGCAAGGTGCAGACCATGGGCCAGCTCATGGAATACACGATGAAGCACCACTACGCGAAGCTGCCGGCTTCATCGACGAGCGCTCAGAGGATCGCCAACCACATCCTCGGCTTCACCGGGACTGAGTTCCCGGTTGACGAGCTGGACGGCAGGAAGATCGACGAGATGGTCGACCATTTCCAAACCGAGCACGGCAACACGCTCGCCACGGTGAACCGGAAGATGGCCGTCCTGTCCAAGTCGATGAGGTTCGCCAAGCGGCTCGGGGCAATCAAGGAGCGCCCGGAGATCCCGTTCTTCAAGGAACACGCCCACGTCGTGCGGTATCTGACGGAGGACGAGGAGCAACGGATGGTCCGGACGGCCGTGTCCTGGGGAGACCAGGAGCTTGCTGACCTGATCGTGTTTGGTGTCGACAGCGGGGCTCGGGTCTCGGAAGTGCTTAAGTCGCCCTGGTCGTGGTTTCACGAGGGGTTCGACAAGTGGTCCATCTGGATCACCAAGGCGAACCAGCCGCGCATGATCCCGCTTACTCGGCGGTGCCAGGACATCCTCAAGCGCCGGAAGGGGCTAGGGGAGGCCGGACCGTTCCACCGGTACGACTACACGTCCATCCGGCGTCGCTTCGACCGCCTGTGCCAGACCCTCAAGATCGAAGGGGTGACTATCCACACCCTTCGGCACACCTGTGCATCCCGACTGGTCCAGCGTGGCGTCGACATCCGCCGCGTTCAGATCTGGATGGGCCACAAGGCCCTCGCTACGACGCTCCGGTACGCTCACTTGGCGCCCGAGCATCTGAACGATGCCCTCGCTGTCCTGGAGACTCCCGTCGAGAAGACGGAAGCACCAGAGCTACAGGATTTCTGACACGAAACTCTGGTGGCGCGAAGCCTCGACCCCGGTGTCAAATCGGTGGTAATTCGGGGTAAATTCGTGGCGATTTACCACTGCGGGCGTGGCGAAACTGGTAAACGCGCTGGACTTAAAATTCAGTGTCCTCAGTGACTTACGGGTTCGATCCCCGTCGCCCGCACCAGCCGTGATTTAGACTTAAAATCCTGAGGCCTTTGGCCGTGCGGGTTCGAGTCCCGCCGCCCGTACCACCCCTTCCGCAAGCGTCAGGCACCTTCCGCTTGCGGGGTCAAGCTCCCCAATTCGCAAAAGAAGCTGTGGATGATTGCCGCAGCCCGACGCCGCAAGTCGGAAAGGGGTGCCGTCCTGGCGTTTTTCCAGGCGTGCCGCGCCTTCCGGCAGAATTCGACCGGCCGGCTTTGTCGTCCTGTACGGTGTAGCTGAACGAGTGCGTGCTAAGCCGCTGTCGCCGTTACGTGATTGACCGTTCGGTCGAAATTGCTACCCCCGGATTGATTTGGAGTTGTTTTAGGCTTTTGCTGCGTCACAGGGCGCGGCAACGATCCGCGTCAACCAGAGGGAGATTTAGATGATCTTCAAACACGGACTGACGGCCGTTGCGGTGGCCGGGCTGATGGCGTTCGCGGGTGCGGCGCAGGCAAAGACCTTCGTCTACTGCTCCGAGGGCTCGCCGGAAGGCTTCGACCCGGCGCTCTACACCGCGGGCACGACCTTCGATGCCTCGTCGCGCGCCGTCTTCAACAAGCTCGTCGAGTTCGAGCGCGGCACCACCAACGTGGTTCCGGGCGTGGCCGAGAGCTACGAGGTCTCCGACGACGGTCTGGAGTACACCTTCCATCTCCGCCCGGGCGTAAAGTTCCACACCACCGACTATTTCACGCCGAGCCGCGACCTGAACGCCGACGACGTGATCTTCTCCTTCGAGCGCCAGCTCGATCCGGAGAACCCGTATCACCAGTACGTCGAAGGCGCGTCCTGGGAATATTTCAACGGCATGTCCATGCCAGACCTGATCGAGTCCATCGAGAAGGTCGACGACATGACTGTGAAGTTCGTGCTGAAGCGCCCCGAGGCGCCGATGATCGCGAACCTGGCCATGGACTTCGCCTCGATCCAGTCGAAGGAGTACGCCGACCAGCTGGCCGAGGCCGGCAACGAGGCGCAGCTCAACCAGAAGCCGGTCGGCACGGGCCCGTTCCAGTTCGTCGCCTACCAGCCGGACGCCGTGATCCGCTACAAGGCGAACCAGGAGTACTGGACCGACCCGGCGGCAATCGAGAACCTGGTCTTTGCCATCACCCCCGACCAGGCGGTGCGCCTTCAGAAGCTGAAGGCCGGCGAGTGTCATCTCGACCCGTATCCGAACCCGGCCGACCTTGAAGAGATCAAGTCGACCGACGGTCTGCAGCTGAAGCAGCAGGAAGGCCTGAACGTCGGCTATCTCGCCTACAACACCCAGGTCGAGCCCTTCGACAATCCGAAGGTCCGCAAGGCCCTGAACATGGCGATCAACAAGCAGGCAATCCTGGACGTCGTGTTCCAGGGCTCCGGCAAGGTCGCCAAGGCGCCGATTCCGCCGACGATCTGGTCCTACAACGACCAGCTCGAGGACGATCCGTACGATCCGGATGCGGCCAGGAAGATGCTCGAGGACGAAGGCGTCACCGACCTGTCCATGAAGGTGTGGGCGATGCCGGTGCAGCGTCCGTACAACCCGAACGCCCGCCGCATGGCCGAGCTCATCCAGGCTGACTTCGAGAAGATCGGCGTCAACACCGAGGTCGTGTCCTACGAGTGGGGCGAGTATCTCGAGCGCTCCAAGGCCGAGGACCGCGACGGTGCGGTGCTGCTGGGCTGGACGGGCGACAACGGCGACCCGGACAACTTCCTCGCCGTGCTGCTCGGCTGTGACGCCGTCGGCGGTTCCAACCGCGCTCAGTGGTGCCACGAGCCGTTCAACGACCTGATCCAGAAGGCGAAGGTCGTGTCCGACCAGGCCGAGCGCGCCAAGCTCTACGAGGAGGCGCAGGTCGTCTTCAAGGAGCAGGCGCCGTGGGCCACCATCGCGCACTCCGTCGTCAGCGAGGCGATGAGCGACAAGGTCCAGGACTACAAGATTGACCCGTTCGGCGGTCACATCTTCTACGGCGTGGACATCTCCGAGTAAGTCCGCCCGACGGTCGGGGCGGCCTCGCGCCGCCCCGTTCCGGGTGATGTCGCGGGGAGGGGCGGCGTCTTGCCCCCTTTCCCGCGAGCCCGTTCGCCAGAGGCACCATGCTCCGATTTCTTCTCCATCGGTTCGGGATCCTGATCCCGACCTTTATCGGCGTCTCGATCGTCACGTTCGCCTTCATCCGCGTGCTGCCGGGTGATCCGATCCTGCTGCTTGCCGGCGAGCGCGGCGTTACGCCCGAGCGCTACGCCCAGCTGCAGGAGCTTCTTGGCTTCGATCGGCCGCTGGTGGTCCAGTACTGGGACTATCTCTGGGCGATCCTGCACGGCGATTTCGGCACCTCGCTGGTCAGCAAGCAGCCGGTTCTCGACGAGTTCCTGGCGCGCTTCCCGGCGACGCTCGAACTCTCCCTCTGCGCCATGTTTCTTGCCGTCATCATCGGCATTCCGGCCGGCGTCATCGCCGCCGTGAAGCGCGGCTCCATCTACGACCAGTCGATCATGACGACGGCCCTTGTCGGCTACTCCATGCCGATCTTCTGGTGGGGCCTGCTGCTCATCATCCTGTTCTCCGTCACGCTGGGATGGACGCCGGTCTCCGGCCGCATCTCGCTGATGTACTACTTCCCGCAGGTCACCGGCTTCATGCTGATCGACTCGCTGCTATCCGGCGAGAAGGGGGCCTTCGCCTCCGCCGTCAGCCACCTGATCCTGCCGTCCATCGTCTTGGGGACGATCCCGCTTGCGGTCATCGCGCGCCAGACGCGTTCGGCCATGCTGGAGGTGCTCGGCGAGGACTATGTCCGGACCGCCCGCGCCAAGGGCCTGTCGTCCGGTCGTATTGTCGGGCTGCATGCCTTGCGCAACGCCCTTATCCCGGTGGTCACCGTGATCGGCCTGCAGGTCGGCGTGATGATGGCGGGTGCCATCCTCACCGAGACGATCTTTTCCTGGCCGGGGGTCGGCAAGTGGATGCTCGATTCCGTCTTCAAGCGGGATTACCCGGTGGTGCAGGGCGGCCTCCTGCTGATCGCCGCAGTGGTCATGGTCGTGAACCTCATGGTTGACCTGCTCTACGGCTTCATCAATCCGCGCATCAGGCAGGGGTGAGGCCATGACCGATCAGACCGTGACCGAAACCGCCGCCGACACCACGCGCTCCAGCCGCTCCGCCCGCCGGGCGATGCTGAAGGAGTTCTGGTACTATTTCTCGGAGAACAAGGGCGCCGTCGCCGGCCTCTTCGTCTTCCTGACGCTGGTGATCGTGGCGCTGCTTGCGCCGCTCCTGGCGCCGTACTCGCCCGACCAGCAGTTCCGCGACTCGCTGCTCGTTCCGCCGGTTTGGGACGCCGATGGCAAGGCCGCCTTCCTTCTGGGAACGGATGCCGTCGGCCGCGATGTTCTTTCCCGGCTTATCTATGGCGCGCGCTACTCGCTCGTCATCGGCCTCGTCGTGGTCACGCTGGCGCTCGTCAGCGGCATCCTGCTCGGCCTCGTCGCCGGCTTCTTCCGGGGCTGGGTCGACACCGTCATCATGCGGCTGATGGACGTGATCCTGGCGTTCCCGTCGTTGCTCCTGGCCCTCGTCCTGGTGGCCATTCTCGGTCCGGGCCTGCGCAACGCCATGATTGCCATCGCGCTCGTCCTGCAGCCGCATTTCGTCCGGCTGACGCGCGCCTCGGTGCTGTCGGAGAAGAACAAGGACTACGTGGTCTCCGCCCGCGTCGCCGGTGCCGGCAAGGTCCGGCTGATGACCAGGACCATTCTGCCGAACTGCCTCGCCCCGCTGATCGTGCAGGCAACGCTGTCCTTCTCCACCGCCATCCTCGACGTCGCCGCCCTCGGCTTCCTCGGCATGGGCGCCCAGCCTCCGACGCCGGAGTGGGGCACGATGCTCGCCGACAGCCGCGAGTTCATCACCCGCGCGCCGTGGCTGGTCACGCTGCCGGGCGTCGCCATCCTGGTCACCGTGCTGGCGATCAACCTCGTCGGCGACGGGCTGCGCGACACCCTCGACCCGAAACTCAAGCGGAGCTGAGGATGCCCCTTCTCGACATCCGCGACCTCTCGGTCACCTTCGCCACCTCCACCGGCGCCTTCAAGGCCGTCGATGGCGTCGACATCTCCGTCGATGCCGGCGAGGTGCTGTCCATCGTCGGCGAATCCGGCTCGGGCAAGTCCGTGGCGATGCTCGCCGTGATGGGACTGCTGCCGCCCACGGCCACCGTAACCGCCGCTCACATGGAGTTCGACGGCGTCGACCTGAAGACGGCCTCGAAGCGCCGCCGGCGCGAGATCATCGGGCGCGACATCTCGATGATCTTCCAGGAGCCGATGTCGAGCCTGAACCCGTGCTTCACGGTGGGATTCCAGATCGGCGAAGCCCTGAAGACCCATCTCGGCCTCGGCCGGTCGGAGCGGAAGAAGCGCGCCATCGAGCTTCTTTCGCTGGTCGGCATCCCGGAGCCCGAAAAGCGCCTGTCGGCGTTTCCGCACCAGCTCTCCGGCGGCATGAGCCAGCGCGTGATGATCGCCATGGCGATCTCCTGCCGGCCCAAGCTGCTCATCGCCGACGAGCCGACGACGGCGCTCGACGTGACCATCCAGGCCCAGATCCTCGACCTGCTCGTCGATCTCCAGAAGGAGACGGAGATGGGGCTGGTGCTGATCACCCACGACATGGGCGTGGTGGCGGAAACCGCCCAGCGCGTGGTCGTCCAGTATGCCGGCAAGCAGGTGGAGCGGCAGGACGTCACCGGCCTCTTCGACGCGCCGCACCATCCCTATACGGCGGCGCTTCTCGACGCGCTGCCGGACCGCGCCACCGGCGACCGGCTTCCCGCGATCCCCGGCGTGGTGCCGGGGCAGGGCGACCGGCCGACAGGCTGCCTGTTCAACCCGCGCTGCGCCTTCGCCGACGAGCGCTGCCGCACCGTGGAGCCGCCGCGCCAGCCGCCGGAGCTGGGCGAGGCGCTCTGCCACTATCCCCTTCACACCGGCGAGGCCGCGGCATGACCGGCATCATCGAGGCAGACGACGTGACCCGCCACTACGAGGTCGGCCGGGGCTGGTTCGGCGGCAGCGCGACCCTGCGCGCAGTCGCCGGCGCCAGCTTCTCCGTCGAGGCCGGCTCGACGCTCGCCGTGGTCGGCGAATCCGGCTCCGGCAAGTCGACGCTCGCCCGGCTCGTCACCATGATCGAGCCGCCGACGGGCGGCCGGCTGGTGATCGATGGCCACACGGTGGGCGAGGAGACGGGGGCGCGGTCGGGCCAGATGGAGGAGCTGCGCCGCACGGTCCAGATCGTCTTCCAGAACCCGTACGGTTCGCTCAATCCGCGCCAGAAGATCGGCACCATCCTGGAAGAGCCGCTGGTCATCAACACAAAGCTGTCCGCAGCGCAGCGCCGCGAGAAGGCGCTCTCCATGCTGCAGCGGGTCGGCCTCAGGCCGGAGCACTACGGCCGCTATCCGCACATGTTCTCCGGCGGCCAGCGCCAGCGCATCGCCATCGCCCGCGCCCTGATGCTCGACCCGAAGATCCTCGTCCTCGACGAGCCGGTCTCCGCGCTCGACGTCTCCATCCAGGCCCAGGTGCTCAACCTTCTCGCCGACCTCCAGGAAGAGTTCGGGCTGACCTACCTGTTCATCAGCCACGATCTGTCGGTGGTCCGCTTCGTTGCAGATGACGTGCTGGTTCTCTATCTCGGCCGTCCGGTGGAGATCACCACGTCCGAGGCGATCTTCCAGCGGCCGCTGCATCCCTATTCGCGGGCACTGCTGTCGGCGACGCCGGTGGCCGATCCCCGCCGCAAGCGGCAGAACATCAAGCTCACCGGCGAAATTCCTTCGCCGATCAGCCCGCCGAGCGGCTGCGCCTTCCATCCGCGGTGCCCCTACGCACGGGATGTGTGCATTGCCGAGCGGCCGCCGCTCTACGACGTTGACGGTGCGCAGGTTGCCTGCCACGGCATCGCACAGGGCTGGATCGACCTGGACGCGGACTGGGGCGCCAGCCACGACGAGGTTCCGGCGGGCTGATCGGGGCGCGCGCCCCGATCCGTCTGCTCAGGCCTTGTGGCCGGAGATGGGTGCCTGGAACGACAGGCCCAGATCCCACGGGAAGTAGATCCAGGTGTCCTGGGACACCTCGGTGATGAAGGTGTCCACCAGCGGCCGGCCCTGGGGCTTGGCGTAGACGGTGGCGAAATGCGCCTTCGGCAGGAAGCTGCGCACCACCTTCGCCGTGGCGCCGGTGTCCACCAGGTCGTCGATGATGAGGACGTGCTCGCCGTCCTCGCCGCCGACCTCGGTCAGCGCCTGGCTGACGCCCTTGAGCACCGTGAGATTCCCCTGCGTCTTGTACTCGTGATAGGAGGCTACGCAGAAGGTATCGATGAGCCGGATGCCCAGCTCCCGGGCCACGATGGCGGCCGGCACCAGCCCGCCGCGGGTGATGCAGGCGATCCCCTTGAAATCACCCTGACCGGCGAGGCGCCAGGCCAGCGCACGCGCGTCGCGGTGAAACTGGTCCCAGGAAACGGGAAATGCCTTATCCGGCGGGGCGGCGGTGGGCTCGGCCATTCTGGTGTCCTTGCTGGTCGTCTGAAGTCAGCCGAGGTCCCGGATCGCGGCTTCCACGGCGGTCTTCACCGTGGCGATCCGGTCCGCGTCGCGACTGCGCATCACGATCTGGGTGCGGAATCCCTCGCCGTCGAAATGCGGATAGGAGCCGATGCTCACGTCCGGAAACGTCTTGGCGATCTCCGACAGCGGCTCGGCGATCTTGCCCTCCGGCAGGAGCGCGGTGACGCTGTCGCTGAGAATCTTGCGGCCGGAGCGCAGGCGCGGACCGATGCCGCCGAGCATGCCCTGCATGATCTTGGGCACGCCGGCCATCACGAACACGTTGCCGATCTGGAAGCCCGGGGCGCCCGATACGGTGTTCTCGATCAGTTCCGCCCCGTGCGGGATGCGCGCCATGCGCAGCCGCGCCGGCGTCAGGTCCATCTCGGGATAGCGCTGGCGCAGCATTGCCACGGCGCGCTGGTCGATCTCGATGCCGACGCCAAAGGCCGTGGCGATCGCGTCGGCCGTGATGTCGTCATGGGTCGGGCCGATGCCGCCGGTGGTGAACACGTAGGTGTAGCGCGCCCGCAGCGTGTCGACCGCTTCTACGATCATCGACGTCACGTCCGGCACCATGCGGATCTCGCAGGCCTCGATGCCGTGCTCGGTGAGATATTCCGCAATGTAGCCGGCATTGGTGTCCTTGGTCCGGCCGGACAGGATCTCGTCGCCGATCACCACGATTCCGGCGGTGACCGACTGGGAGGGGGAGGCGGTGAGATCGTCGTCTGTCATCGGGAAAACCGCTGTCGGTGACGGGAATTCGGTGCGCTCGTCTACCCCGAGCCGGGCACGGCCTCAAGTCGGCAGCGTCGTTGGCTGCCAGCCGTAGATGTGGTCCATGCGCCGCAGGAGCCTCTCCGGACCCAGCGCGGCGAGCGCCATGTCGCGCGCCAGCGAGGCCGGTACGCCGAGATGATAGACCCGGGCAAGCCGCCCGGCCTCGCGCCAGATCGGGCCGACGCGCGGCTTGCGTCTGCGTTCATAGGCGACCAGCGCCTGGGGCGTTGCGCCATGCTCTTCGACTGCAATGGCCAGCTCCGTGGCATCCTCGATGGCCATGGCGCCGCCCTGCGCCAAAAAGGGCAGCATGGCGTGGGCGGCATCGCCGAGAAGTCCGATTCGGCCCTTCGTCCAGGGCGCGCGCGGATCAACGCCGAAGAGCGGCCACCGGGTCCAGGTGGAAACCGACAGCAGCGTCTCGCGCAGGCTCGGGTCGAGGCGGGACAGCCTGTTCTCGGGCAACCGTCCCGGCGTCTCCGTCGCGCCTGGCGCCGGCGAGCTGCCTGCGTCCGCCATCACCACGACGATGTTCGACCCGGCGCCGCCGGCCACGGGATAGCGCACGATGTGGACATCCGGCCCGAGCCAAAGCTCCGTGACCGGCTCGGCTGCGTTGCCCGGCTCGTCGATCACGGTTCGCCATGCGGTTTGTCCGGTCGGTTTCGCTCTCGCCTGGCTCACGGCCGGACGCAGGGCCGACCAGACTCCGTCGCACGCCAGAAGCAGCGCCGCGGCCCGCTGTTCGCCGCTGAGATCGATCGACACCGCATCGTCGGTCTGGCTGACATCGGTGACGCAACGGTCGAGGTGCAGGCGGATCGAGGGAGAGGCAAGGGCGGCGTCCAGCAGGACCCGCTGAAGATCGGCGCGATGGATGACGCGGTAGGGCGCCCCGAACCGCGCCTCCGCTGCCTGTCCCAGCGGCACCCGGGCAATGAGCCGACCGGTCGCTGCCGACCGCATCTCCACCGACCGTGGTCGCACGGCCACCGCGTCGAGCGCGTCGTCGAGGCCGAGCGCGGACAGCACGCGGCCGACATTGGGGGAAAGCTGGATGCCCGCGCCCACCTCGCTCAGCGCGGCAGCGCGTTCGTAGATGTCGACGGTGTGGCCGCGACGAGCAAGCTGGATCGCGCTCGTCAGTCCGGCAATGCCCGCGCCGGCGACGGCAATCGATCCAGCCTCAGTCATGACGGAGCGACCTGCTCAGGCCGCCGCTTCCTTGAACTCGCAGGCCGACGGATCGGCATCGTGCGGATTGAGTGAGGCATCGTAGATATAGTGGGTGGAGCAATAGGGGCAGACGATCTCGCCCTCGTCGCCCATGTCCAGGAAGACGTGCGGGTGATCGAACGGCGGGCGCGCGCCCACGCACATGAATTCCTTCGCCCCGACCCGAATCCGATCCACGCCGGGATCGTTCTGGAAATGGGGAATGACATTCTCCGCCATGGCCGGCGCTCCGCAAATCTGGTCGGACTCGATTTCGCGCGGACGATATCGCGCAATCCGGCCGATACCTAGCGCAATGCAGCACGAATGCCAAAGGGGGAGGCCGCTCGCTTTGCCGCAGGCGCAGCCAGGGGTGCCCTTTCCTGACCGGCGGCGAAACCCTAAGGTTCGCACCGTTCCGATCCGACACCGACTCCTGTCCTGCGAGTGACCGTGGCTTCCCCCTACCAGACCAAGACCTTCACCTCCGACGGCCTGTCCATCGCCTACTTCGACGAGGGCGAGGGCGACCCGATCCTGCTCATCCATGGCTTTGCCTCCTCCACGGAGATGAACTGGGTGACGCCCGGCTGGGTCGATACGCTTCTGAAGGATGGCCGGCGCGTCATCGCGCTGGACAATCGCGGCCACGGCGAAAGCGAGAAGACCTACGAAAAGGAAGCTTACGGAGCCCATGTCATGGCGGGCGACGCGGCTCGGCTGATCGATCATCTCGGTCTCGAGCGCGCCGACGTGATGGGCTACTCGATGGGCGCGCGGATCTCCGCCTTCCTGTCGCTTTCCCATCCCGAAAGGGTGCGCAGCGTGACCTTCGGCGGTCTCGGCTACGGCATGATCCGCGGTGTCGGCGGCCAGGAGGAGATCGCCTCGGCGCTGGAGGCACCGACGCTGGACGACGTACAGACGTCACTCGGGCGGCGCTTCCGCCTCTTTGCCCAGCAGACGAAAAGCGACCTGAAGGCGCTGGCGCTCTGCATGCGGGCCTCCAACAACAAGATCACCGAGGAAGCCATCGCCGAACTTCAGCCGCCCGCCCTGATCGCTGTCGGAACGACCGACGACATCGCCGGGTCTGCGGATGAGCTCGCCGCGATCATTCCGGGTGCGAAGGTGTGCATCATTCCCGGCCGCGACCACATGCTGGCCGTCGGCGACAAGGCCTACAAGGCCGGCGTGCTGGCGTTCCTGGCCGAGCGTCCCTGACCGCTGGCGGACGGACCGCGAAACCGATCTGCGGCCTGGGCATTTGACCTTCGGTGCCGATTGCGCAATCTCGCGCTCACGAGACTGCGATGGCTCCGTGGCTTTGCCTCCGGCGCGCCGAGGCACTATCTTTCACCCCACGGATCGCGACACCACGAAAGGACACGCGGCCATGGCTTCGATTACCGAGCGCGAAACCGTCGCTCCGCTGGTCAGTCACGATCCGGTCTGGGAGCGGATTCGTGAGGACGCGCGCCGGATCGCGCAGTCGGAGCCGGCGCTCGCCGGCTTCATGCACGCAACCGTTCTCGACCAGTCCTGCCTGGAAGACGTGGTGGGCCAGCGTCTCGCCGACCGGCTGGGCGATCCGGCCGTGGGCCCGACCCATATCCGGCATGCCTTCCGACAGGCGTTCGACGCGCAGCCCGATCTTGCCGACACGCTCCGGGTCGACATCGTGTCCGTCTATGACCGCGATCCGGCCTGCCACCGGCTGATCGACCCGGTCCTCTACTTCAAGGGCTTCCAGGCGATCCAGACCCAGCGTCTCGCCCATTGGCTCTGGCAAGAGGGGCGGCGCGACTTCGCGCTCTATCTGCAGAGCCGGGCGTCTGCTCAGTTCCAGGTCGACATTCATCCCGCCGTGCGGATGGGCAAGGGCATTTTCATCGATCACGCGACCGGCGTCGTGGTCGGCGAGACGGCGGTCATCGAGGACGATGTCTCCATCCTGCAGGGCGTCACGCTCGGCGGCACCGGCAAGGAAGATGGCGACCGTCATCCGAAGATCCGGCGCGGCGTACTGATTGGCGCTCATGCGGCGATCCTCGGCAACATCGAAGTCGGACAGTGTGCGCGCGTGGCCGCTGGGTCGGTGGTCTTGAAGCCGGTTCCGCCCAAGTCGACCGTCGCGGGCGTGCCGGCCCGGGTCGTCGGGGCGGCGGGGTGCGCGGAGCCGTCGCGTTCCATGGACCAGATCCTCGCAGATTTCGACGAGCGCGCCTGAGCGCCGTCGCAAACCGTGCGGAGGCCGGTGGCCTTCGCCTTCTTCTCACCTCAGATTCCCAACTGGAGGATTTCTTGGATAAGGCGGAAATCGCTAAGGTACAGAACTACTTGCAGCGGAAATTTAATTGCCCGACGCTGACCGTTCGGGCCCGCCCGAAGAAGACGGATTCCTCCGAGGTCTATCTCGGCGACGAGTTCATCGGCGTCCTGTTCCGCGACGACGAGGACGAGGACCTGTCGTGGACCTTCACCATGTCGATCCTCGAGATCGACGTGGAAGAGTAGGCACCGTGCCGCTTTACGCTCTGGAGGGCGCGCGCCCCGATTTGCCGGGCGAGGGGGACCACTGGGTTGCCCCGACCGCGGTCCTCATCGGCCGCGTTCGGCTCCTCAAGGACGCAAGCGTCTGGTGGGGCGCCGTGCTGCGCGGCGACAACGAGTGGATCGAGATCGGCGAGCGCTCCAACGTCCAGGACGGGTCGGTCTTCCACACCGACATGGACGCTCCGCTGACCATCGGTGCCGACTGCACGATCGGCCACAAGGCGATCCTGCATGGCTGCACGATCGGCGACAATTCGCTGATCGGCATGGGCGCCACCGTGCTCAACCACGCCCGCATCGGGCGCAATTGCATTGTCGGTGCCAATGCCCTCATTCCCGAGGGCAAGGAGATTCCCGACAACTCGCTGGTGGTGGGCATGCCGGGCAAGGTGATCCGCACGCTGGATGCGGAGGCCGAGAAGGCGCTGACCCACAGCGCGGCGCACTATGTCGCCAACTGGAAGCGCTACGCGAGCGGCCTCGAGCTAATCTGAACAGAACCAGTTTCAGTCGTGGGGGAGGGTGTCCGCGTCACGCGGGCGGATCGACCCCACGGCGGTGGTGGTGCGCATGTCCAGCACCCGGACCCAGCCCCGCGGGTCGCCGACCCCCTGCCGCTTGACGTAGTGGTAGGGCGTGTTGATCCACGGCAGGACGACGTTGGTCCGGTTGTCGAGGATGAGATCGCCGCGGTCGGTGCCCACCGACAGGACCGCATGGCCCTCGCCGTGCTCGTCGCGCACCACGGTGATCAGAAGAACGCTCGACGGCCAGCCTTTCTCGATCAGCTCGTGCCGCTTGAGCAGCACATAGTCCTCGCAGTCGCCGGCGGTCTGGGGAAACGTCCAGAACTCCTCGCGCCCGTAGAACGCCTCGTCCGTCGTGGGCTCGATCATCGCGTTGATCCGCCGGTTAACCTCGACGAGCTCCAGCCAGCGCGCGTTGGTCAGCACGACGGCCCGTGACGCAGCCCCCGACTGGCGGCAATCCACCGGAAAGCGCGTGCAGAATTCCACGAAGCCCTCGGGAGCCTCCGTCGGCGAGGTCAGCGGCATGAAACGGTTGGTTTCCGCCGCCACGCCGTTCGCCGACGCCACCATGGCTCCCGCGAGGAGGGTGGTGGCCAGGCTAGGCCAGGCGATCCGGTGCGGTCGTTTCATCGATCAATCCTGGCCTTCTGATGGGAGGCTCGATTGCCGGAGCGGCGACGGTCGCGACCGGATCCCCGTTCGGCCTCGCAATGGCCGTGCAGCTCCGATCATGGCCGGATACTGGCACGCGGCCGCTTGCCGCGCGATGAAACGGACGGCTTGAAATTGATTAGACCCGACACGAGCCCGGCTACCATTGGGTAACGATGCCGGTGGGCCGGTCGAGAGGCTTGCGCCTTGTTCGCGGGTGGTCGCGGCCCTACACCAGAAGGGCGGGGCGCGACCTCCCGGGCAGCGGCGTTGCGGCGGCGGCGCGCATTGTCCCGCGGAGATTTCCCCTGTACCCGTGACGGCCCGGCAACCGATGGTCCACATGCGTTCCGCTTCATGAGCTTTCCCGATCGCCCGCGCGGCGAACCGATGTTCACGATCCCGCAGACGGTCGTCGTGCTCGTGGCGGTCCTGGCAGTCATCCACCTGATCCGCACCCAGCTCCTCTCCTACGAGGGGGATGTGGAGGTGCTGCTTCTGTTCGCCTTCATTCCCGCGCGCTATGCCGGCGACCTGCTGGCGGCGGGTCTGCCGCTCGGCGCCGATGCACCCTTGTGGGCCGTTCTCAATACCGGCGCCTCGCTCTGGACCTTCCTGACCTACGCGTTCCTGCACGGCAATTTCACCCACCTCCTCGTCAACTGCCTGTGGCTCGTCGCCTTCGGAAGCGCGCTCGCCCGCCGCTTCGGCACCGTGCGCTTCCTGGCCTTCTCCGCTGCCGGAGCCGTGGCCGGCGCGGCGATCCATCTGGCGCTTCACTTCGGCGACATGGTGCCCGTCATCGGCGCCTCGGCCGCGATCTCGGCCCAGATGGCCGCCGCAGCCCGCTTCGTCTTCCAGATGGGGGCACCACTCGGCGCGTTCCGCGTCGCCGACGAGCGCGCCTACCGGGTGCCGGCGCTGACGCTCGCCGAGACCGTCCGCAATTCCCGCGCGATGATCTTCCTCGGCGTCTGGTTCGGCATCAACCTGCTGGTCGGGCTGGGGTCATCGTCCATTCTCGGGGAGGGGGGCGTGATCGCCTGGGAGGCCCACATCGGCGGCTTCCTGGCGGGGCTGTTCCTGTTCCCGGTGTTCGACCCGGTCGGCACCGGCCGCTCGCGTCCGTCCGGCGATCCCTGGTCCGCCTGAGACCGGTCGCCGGCCGCGCATCGCGATGCCCCTCTGGGGCCACACTCCGCTGTCTCGATCAATTCCAGCTTGTGCCCCGGCCTGATCGTGCCATCATCCGGGGTTCTGGCCGGCCGTCTTCGCCGGTCTGCGAGCTGAACGGCCGCCATCTCCGGATGGTGGCGGAAACGAGTAGCGAGCACCCCCGGCGCGGCCGGATCGCTTCGGCCGGTTTGGGGGCAGGCTCCAGGGAGGCGACTATGAGCGTGGCATCCATCCTGGCCGACAAGGGCCGTGACATCGTGACCGCCACCGGTGACGAGACCGTCGCCGACATCTGCCGGGTGCTGACGGAGCACCGTATCGGCGCGATCCTCATCACCGGGTCGGACGGCCGCATCGACGGCATCCTCTCCGAGCGCGACATCGTGAAGGCCTGTGCCGCGCACGGTCCGGACGCGCTGAAGTCGAAGGCGGCCGAGCTGATGACCCGCGACGTCATCACCGTCACGCCGGACGATGCCATCGGCACCGTCATGGAGCGCATGACGTCCGGCCGCTTCCGCCACATGCCCGTTCTCAAGGACGGCGCGGTGATCGGCGTGATTTCCATCGGCGACGTGGTGAAGCACCGCATCGCCCAGGCCGAGCGCGAGGCGGAGGAAATGCGGAGCTACATCGCGACGGCGTGAGCATCGCCAGGAAAAGTGGGAACCGGTTTTCCGTCCGGCGTTGCGGCTTAAGGATATCCCTCACGCCGAGTTCGCTTTGCTCACCGGCTCCGGCTGGGTGGCCTTATCCGGCAGCGACGCGCGCTTACCGCAGCGTCTCGATGAGATGCAGGATGTCGTCGAGGCCACGCCGGGTGGCCTCGGCGCCGCGCTCGATGGCCTCGTCGGCCCGGTGGAAGTCGTAGAGGCCGATATCGCCGACGCGCGGTCCCACCGCGTAGTCCGGCGGATCGCCCGCCATGCGGGCCCGCGTCAGCCGGTCCTGCATGATGTTGTAGGACTCCATCATCACACCCATCATCCCCGGCAGGCCGACGTCATCGTCGCCGAACATGCGCAGGCGGAACCGCTCACGCAGCGCCTGGAAGAATCCCGGCTCGTCGTCGGTCTCCCGGGCCGCGTGCGCCGCTGCCGCTTCAGGCAGGGCGTCCACCGGACCCGGCGGCATGGCGTGGACCACCGTCGTGCCGCGCCCGAACACGTCGGAGTGCAGGTTCACCGCGATGACGACGCGCGCCCCCAGTGCCCGGCAGGCCGACACCGGCACCGGATTGACCAGCGCCCCGTCCACCAGCCAGCGGCCGCCGATCTCCACCGGCTGGAACACCCCCGGCAAGGCAAACGAGGCCCTTAGCGCGTCCACCAGGTCGCCGGAGCGCAGCCAGATCTCGTGGCCGGTGCCGAGTTCGGTGGAGACGCACAGAAAGGCCCGCTCCATCTCGTCGATGCGAACGGAGCCGAGATCGCGCTTGAGGAGCCGTACCAGCCGCCGCCCACCCATCAGCCCGGCGCTGCCAAGCATCGGATCGATGAGGCCCAGGACCTTGCGGCGGTTGAGCGAGCGGGCAAAATCCTCGATCTGGTCGAGCTTGCCTTCCAGGTAGGCGGCCCCGACGACGGCGCCGATGGAGGTGCCGGTGACGATATCGGGCCGGATCCCGGCCTCTTCCAGAACCCTGAGTGCGCCAATATGGGCCCAGCCGCGCGCCGCCCCGCCGCCCAGCGCCAGCCCGATCCGCGGCGTGAAGTCCTTCGACCAGACGGGCGCATCGGTGGGAAGGGCGTGCGGGCCGGGCGCGCTTTCGGTGGCTGGCATCGGTCTTCGGTGCTCAGTCCTCGACGAAGGTGACGGTGCCGGCTTGCGCGTCGTCCGGCCCCACGGCTACGCGCCGGTAGAAGCAGGAGACGCGGCCGGTGTGGCAGCTCGCGCCGGAGCCGGCCACGCGCACCCTGATCCAGACGGCGTCCTGATCGCAGTCGACCCGCATTTCCACCACGCTCTGCACGGAGCCGGACGTGTCGCCCTTGCGCCAGGGTTCGCCGCGCGAGCGGCTCCAGTAGTGGGCGATGCCGGTCTCGATGGTCTTCGCCAGCGCATCGGCGTTCATGTAGGCGACCATCAGCGGCAGGCCGGTGTCGGCGTCCGTCACCACGCAGGTGACGAGCCCGTTCGCATCGAAGCGCGGGCGCAACGCAGCGGCCTCGTCCTGCTCCGCCTTGTTTGCCAGCGGCTCGCCGAAATTCGTCTCGCTCATCGCCCGCGCACCATGGTCCAGAACCGCGCCTGTTCGGTCGCGTTGTCCTTGAATGCGCCGGTAAAGCGCGAGGTGATGGTTTGGGCGCCGGCCTTGGCGATGCCGCGCATCGACATGCACAGGTGCTCCGCCTCGATCATGATTGCCACGCCGCCCGTGCCCAGCGCCGATTCCATGGCGTCCGCGATCTGCGCCGTCATGGTTTCCTGCGTCTGCAGGCGCCGTGCGTAGATGTCGACCAGGCGCGCGATCTTGGACAGTCCGACCACCCCGCCTTCCGGGAAATAGGCGACGTGCGCCTTGCCGTAGAAGGGCAGCATGTGGTGCTCGCAGTGGGAATGGAACGCGATGTCCTTGACCAGCACGGGGTCGGCGTAGCCCGCCACGTCCTCGAACACCCGGTCGAGCACGAGTTGCGGGTCGCCGTCGTAGCCGGAAAACAGCTCGGCGTAGGCCCTGGCGACGCGCGCCGGCGTCTCCAGAAGGCCCTCGCGCGCTGGATCGTCGCCGGCCCAGGCGATCAGCGTCTTCACCGCCGCCTCGGCTTCTTCGCGCGACGGGCGAACGGCCTTGTCGCGACGGTCTTCGGTGTCGGCTATTGCGTCCATGTCCAGGCTTTCGAGTGCTTCGGGCGCGTTGGCGTGTGGCCGCTTTTGCGGTCGAATGCGAAGAGGTAGCCGCTGCAGGCCAGCCATGCGACCCCTTCTTTGGAGAATTCGCCTCAAGGACCATATAAGGAACGACACGCCAGACGCCATGCGCGCCCGACTCCAGTGCTTCACGGGACGGTCATGATCGACGACCTCTACAACGAGAAGATCCTCGACTTCGCCGGCAACATTCCGCGGCTCGGCCGCCTGGAGGAGCCGGACGCAACCGCAACCGCTCATTCCCGCCTCTGCGGCTCGACGGTGACGGTGGACCTGAAGATGGAAGACGGCGTGGTCAGCGATTTCGCCCACGACGTGAAGGCCTGCGCGCTTGGCCAGGCCTCGTCATCGGTGATGGCGCGCACGGTGGTCGGCTCCACTCCGCAGGAGCTGCGCGACGTGCGCGACGCCATGCGCCGGATGCTCAAGGAGAACGGCCAGCCGCCGGAGGGTCGCTGGTCCGATCTGCGCTATCTCGAGCCGGTGCGCGCCCACAAGGCCCGCCATGCTTCGACCATGCTGACCTTCGATGCCGTGGTTGATGCGCTCGGCCAGATCGAGGCGCGGACGGGCGAGAAGGCGAGCGCCTGAGGGGCAGCCATGTGCGAGGCGGCCTGCCATCCGGCGAAACACCAGGGTGAGGGCGCGGCCGACGCCGATACCGCCGCCCCGGCGCGCCGGGGCCCCGGGATCTTCATCGGTCGCGGCGCGATCCGGCTCTACCAGCTGACGCTTTCGCCCTTCATCGGTCGCCAGTGTCGCTACCTGCCCACCTGTTCGCACTATGCGGACGAAGCCATCGGCCGGCATGGCTTCTGGGCCGGCGGCTGGATGACACTGGCGCGGCTGTGCCGGTGCCAGCCTTTCGGCGCATCGGGCTTCGATCCCGTCCCGGATCGGGCTGACCACTCGGGCGGTCGCTGGTACCGGCCCTGGGACTATGGCCGCTGGTCGGGCCGTCATATCGATCCGGCAACGCGGCTCGATCGATGAACCGCCGGACTGCGTCGGTGCGGCATCCGGGGTGTTGACCGCGCGCCCGCGCGCCGCCAAAAGCTGTGCCTCGACTGCCCCGGACAGCGGGGCCCATGACAACACGCTTACCTGCGCTCGTTGGCAGTGAGTGAGCAAGGAGAAGACTGATGGTGAATCTCACATTCCCCGATGGATCCGTGCGCGAATTTCAGCCCGGCGTGACCGGTGCGGACGTCGCAGCCTCCATCTCCAAATCCCTGTCCAAGAAGGCGGTAGCGGTCGCCCTCGATGGCGAGCTGGCGGACCTGACCGAGCCGATCGGGTCCGACGCCGGCATCGAGATCGTCACCCGCGACGATCCGCGTGCCCTGGAACTGATCCGCCACGACGCCGCCCACGTGATGGCCGAGGCGGTGCAGGAGCTCTATCCCGGCACCCAGGTGACCATCGGTCCGGTGATCGAAAACGGTTTCTACTACGACTTCGCCCGCAACGAGCCGTTCACCCCGGACGATCTCGCCGGCATCGAGGCGAAGATGAAGGAGATCATCGCGCGCGACGCTCCCTTCACCAGGGAGGTCTGGTCGCGCGACGAGGCCAAGCGCGTCTTCTCCGAGAAGGGCGAGGCCTACAAGGTCGAGCTGGTCGACGCGATCCCGGAGGATCAGGACGTCAAGATCTACAAGCAGGGCGAATGGTTCGATCTCTGCCGCGGTCCGCACATGACCTCCACCGGCAAGGTGGGTGACGCCTTCAAACTGATGAAGGTGGCGGGCGCATATTGGCGCGGCGATTCCAACAACCCGATGCTGACCCGCATCTACGGGACCGCCTGGGCCTCGAAGCAGCAGCTCGCCGCGTACCTCCACATGCTGGAGGAGGCGGAGAAGCGCGACCACCGTCGCCTGGGTCGCGAGATGGATCTGTTCCACTTCCAGGAGGAGGGGCCGGGCGTCGTCTTCTGGCACGCCAAGGGCTGGCGCATGTTCCAGTCTCTGGTGTCCTACATGCGCCGCCGCCTGGAGGGCACCTACGACGAGGTCAACGCGCCGCAGATCCTCGACAAGTCGCTCTGGGAGACCTCGGGCCACTGGGGCTGGTACCAGGAGAACATGTTTGCGGTGAAGTCGGCCCACGCCTTCACCCACCCGGACGACGAGGAGGCGGACCACCGCGTCTTCGCCATCAAGCCGATGAACTGCCCGGGCCACGTGCAGATCTTCAAGCACGGTCTCAAGAGCTATCGCGACCTGCCGATCCGCTACGCCGAGTTCGGCGTCGTGCACCGCTACGAGCCCTCGGGTGCGCTGCACGGGCTGATGCGCGTGCGCGGATTCACCCAGGACGATGCTCACGTCTTCTGCACCGAGGACCAGCTCGCGGCCGAGTGTCTCCGGATCAACGACCTGATCCTGTCGACCTATTCCGATTTCGGATTCGACGAGATCACCGTCAAGCTCTCCACCCGCCCGGAGAAGCGTGTCGGCTCCGACGAGAACTGGGACCATGCCGAAGCCATCATGGCGAAGGTGCTGGAGGAGATCGAGGCACGGTCAGACGGTCGGATCAAGACCGGTATTCTGGAAGGCGAGGGCGCCTTCTATGGCCCGAAGTTCGAGTACACGCTGAAGGATGCCATCGGCCGTGAGTGGCAGTGCGGCACCACCCAGGTGGACTTCAACCTGCCGGAGCGGTTCGGCGCCTTCTACATCGACAAGGATTCGGAGAAGAAGCAGCCGGTGATGATCCACCGGGCCATCTGTGGCTCCATGGAGCGTTTTCTCGGCATCCTGATCGAGAACTTCGCCGGCCACATGCCGCTCTGGTTCGCACCGCTGCAGGTGGTGGTGGCCACGATCACGTCCGACGCCGACGACTATGCCACCCGGGTGGCCGATCGGCTGAAGGCGGCGGGCCTCCAGGTCCAGGCCGATCTGCGCAACGAGAAGATCAACTACAAGGTCCGTGAGCACAGCCACGCCAAGGTGCCGGTGATCCTGGTCGTCGGTCAGCGCGAAGCCGACGAGGGTTCGGTCAACATGCGCCGGCTCGGCTCGCGAGACCAGACGTCCATGAGCCTCGAGCAGGCGGTCGCGGCACTGACCGACGAGGCGACCCCGCCGGACCTGAAGCGGGCTCTGGCGGCCGTCGAAGCCGCCTGAGACACCGACCCGCCGTCAATCGATTGGGCCGCGCTCCGGAAAGGGGCGCGGCCCTTTCTGTCAGGGGCGGCGGTAGCCCGCTTTGCCCCGCCACGGTGCCGGCTGTAGATATCGGCGATGGCCGATCTCGACACCATCCAGGCCTTTGAGGAGCGCAGCTTCAACGCTTGGCCGACCCGGCGCAGCCTGCTTGCGGGCGGTTGGCTCTACCGGCTCGGCGACGGCTACACCAACCGCGCTAACTCCATCAACGCGATTGCGCAGCGACCGTCCTTCGAAGGCGTCCTGCAATTCGCCGAAGCGCTCTACGGAGAGAACCGGCTGCCGCCGGTCTTCCGCCTGTCGCCGCTGGCTCCGCCGCAGGCCGACGCCGCGCTGGAGCACGCCGGCTATACCGCCTACAGCCCGACCGTGGTGATGACCGCGCCCATCGCCACGGTCGCGGCGGCGCCGGACATCTCCATCGAGACGCACCCGTCCGAGGAGTGGCTTGCCGGTTTCGCCCGTCTGACGGGCCTGTCGGAGGGGAATGCTGCCGCCCATGGCTTCATCGTCGGCGCGATCCTGCAGCAGGCGGCGTTCGCGACGGTCCGTCACCAGGGCAAGGAGGTCTGATACGGCCTTGCCGTCACCGAGCGCGGCGCGGTCGGTCTGTTCGATCTCGTGGTAGACGAAAGGCTGAGAGGCAGGGGGCTCGGTCGGACGATGATCGAGGCCCTCGCGGCCTGGGGCGCGGGGCATGGCGCCGAGACCGCCTATCTCCAGGTGGCGGAGGCCAACGCGGCTGCGATCGGGCTCTACGACCGATTGGGCTTCCGGACGCTCTACCGCTACCACTACCGGCTGCCGTCGACCGGGCGCTGCGGACGCCGCGCCTACTCCGGCGAGTGAGCTGCAACGACCTCGACCTCGCGGTCGGAGCCGCTTTCGACCTTGAAGTTGCGGCTGTAGATCTGGTCGCGGTTCTTGGCCACCACCGAATAGTCGCCGGCCGCCAGAACGAAGCTCGGGAATGCGCCGACGCTTTCCACCACGACATCGCCGCCGGGCGTGTAGACGGTCCAGGCGGTGTCGGCGAGCGCCTCGCCGCCGGTTTCCGCGACCAGCTTGAGCGTCACGGACGCCGCCCGGTGTCGCATTGTCGCCTCGACCACCTTGCCCGGCTTCACCTCCAGATCGGCCCGCCGAACCGCGTTCACCGCGCCGTAGTGGCTGACCACATGGTAGGTGCCGATGGGGAGAGGGACGACCTCGTTGGGCGAGGCGTCGGCAATCAGCCGGCGGCCGTCGGGAAATCCGTCGTTCGCCTGGTAGATGGCGAAGGTCAGTGGCTCCCTCGGTGTCTGGTCGTCGGAACCGATGACTGCGTCGAGCTTGAGACCGCCGGCGTTCAGCACGAAGGTTTCGGTCTGCACGTCGCGGAAGAGGTCGATGCGCTTGCTGGCGGTCGCCCGACCGAAGGCGGCATGGATGAGGTAGCGCCCCGGCTTGAGGCGGAACTCCGCGTCGCCGCCTTCGCGCTCGGTGACGAGCGGAAGCCGGCCATCGTCCTGCGGCGTCGCGGCGAACACCCGCCAGTGCACGCCCTGGTCCAGCGGTCGGCCTTCGTCGACCAGCTTCGCAACGAGGTAGAGCGCGATTTCCTTGTCGGACGGTGTCCCGGTGTCGAAGTCGGACGGAGACGCGTACTGCGACAGCGGCGAGGTGAAGGCCGGACCGGCGAGTGTCGGGAAGTTGGAGACGGTGGAAAAGTCCGGCACGTCCCGGTCGATCGTCACGGTGGGATCGGGCTTGGCGCGGGGGATCGGGACGTCGGCCGCGACGGCATGGCCGGCCAGCGACAGGGCGAATGCCCCGGCTGCCAAGATCCGTCCGATCGCCGTCCACTTCATTCCGTCCGTATCCCTTTGCTTGCGTCGGCGCTGCCCGGTCCGCAATCCCTGCCGCGGCGCGCGCGACTTTGCGCCTCGCGCACATGCCTTTAGATGCTGAATACGATGTCGATATCATGGCCACAAGGCCTTCCGCCTTCCGGTCGCCCCGATCGGTCGCTAGGCGGCGGGCCAGGTCACCTCCACTGAATCGCAAGGACACTCCCATCCGATGACGGATCTTCTTGAGCATCTGCGCACCCGCCGCTCCGTTCCGGCCGCCGGCATGACCGGCCCCGGGCCCGACGCGGAAACGCTGCGGGACATGCTGACGATCGCGGCACGCGTCCCCGATCACGGCAAGCTGGCGCCCTGGCGTTTCATCGTGTTCGAGGGCGAATCGCGCACCGCTTTCGGCGCGGCGCTGGCGAAGCTGGTGAAACGCCGCAATCCGGACATCGACGAGGAACGACTGGAAGCCGAGCGGCGACGGTTCGACCGGGCGCCGCTCGTCGTCGGCGTGGTGAGCTGCGCCAGCGCCCATCCGAAGATTCCGGAGTGGGAGCAGATCCTGTCGGCCGGGGCGGTCTGCATGAACCTCATCCATGCCGCCTACGGCCACGGTTTCGCGGCGCAGTGGATCAGCGAGTGGTACGCGTTCGATCCCGAGGCGCTGGAGCTCCTCGGCCTGGAAACCAGCGAGCAGGTTGCGGGCTTCGTCCACATCGGCACCGCAGAGGGCGTGCCGTCCGATCGGCCGCGGCCGACGCTCGAGGCGATCACCAGCCACTGGGAGCCGAAGGCGTAGCAGGCCTTCAGCCCTTCGGGCCGACCGTCCGGTCTGCCCGGGCAAGGAGCCGGGTCGCCCTGAGCAGGTGGGGGCGATCCACCATCCGGCCGTCCAGCGCCACGACACCCGCATTCGGGTCGGCTTCGAACGCCGCCACGATGCGGCGTGCCTCGGCCACGGCATCCGCGGAGGGCGTGAAGGCGGCGTTGATCACCGGCACCTGGTCCGGGTGGATGGCGAGCTTGCCGGTGAAGCCGTCGCGGGCGGCGGACTCCGCTTCGGCCCGAAGCCTGTCGAGGTCGCGGTAATCGGTGAACACCGTATCGACGGGCTGGACACCGGCTGCCACCGCCCCGGCAAGGCACAGCGACCGGGCGAGCTGGAACGGGTCGGTGAGACTGCCATCCTCCCCGCGGTTCGATGCTGCGCCGAGATCGGCGGCGAGATCCTCGCCGCCCCACGCAAGCGCCTCCAGCCTCGGGCTCGCGCCGCGGTAAGACGCCAGCCCGAACAGGGCCTCTGTGCTCTCCGTCGCGATGGCCGCGACCCGGATGGAGAGGTCGGGCAGGCCGGCCTCCGCCTCGCACACGGCGAGCATGGCATCGAGGCGGGCGATGTCGCGACCGTCGCGCGACTTGGGCAGCAGGATGCCGGCGAGGCCGGGCCGGACGACGGCGTCGAGATCGGCCCGCGCAAGGCCGCTGTCCTGCGCATTGATGCGCACGAATAGCGCAGATCTGCGCAGATCTGCGCACGACGATTCGATGAAATCGCGCACGCGATCGCGCGCAGCCTCCTTGGCCGGCAGCGCAACGGAATCCTCAAGATCCAGGATCACGACATCCGCACCGGCATCGACCGCGCGGGCGAGTTTGCGGTCGCTGTCACCGGGGACGAACAGCCAGGATCGCATTGCGTGCTTCTCCGCCGCAGGCCGTCCGCCTCAGTAGCGGAACTGCTCGGTGAGGATCCGCTCGTCCCAGCTGTGATCCGGGTCGAACATGACGAGACTGCGCGACTTGCGGTCCTCCGCCACTTCGACCTGGACGACCGAACGGATCTCGACATGATCGGCCGCCGCCGCTACCGGCCGCTTGGCGGCCTCGCAGATGTCGAGGCGCACCGTCACATGGTTGGGCAGCAATGCACCGCGCCAGTTGCGCGGCCGGAACGCGCTGATCGGGGTCAGCGCCAGGAGCGGCGCGTAGATCGGCAGGATCGGGCCGTGAGCGGAGAGATTGTAGGCGGTCGAGCCGGCCGGCGTGGACACCAGAATGCCGTCGCAGACCAGTTCCTCAAGCCGTTCGCGGCCGTCGATCGAGATCCTGAGCTTCGCTGCCTGGTGCGTCTGCCGCAGCAGCGAGACCTCGTTGATGGCCCGGGCCGTATGCTCGCTGCCGTGCACGTCCCTGGCCGTCATGAGGAGCGGACGAATCGCGGTGGTGACGGCCTTGTCGATCCGCTCCTGCAGGTCCTCCACCCGAAACTCGTTCATCAAAAAGCCGACGGAGCCACGGTTCATCCCGTAGATCGGCTTCCCCGTGTTCATGAACCGGTGCAACGTAGAGAGCATCAATCCGTCACCGCCGAGCGCGACGATGACGTCGGCTTCCTCGGCCGGAATGTCGCCGTAGACCGCAACCAGCTCGTCGCGGGCGCCTTCGGCCTCCTCGGAGGGGCTCGCGACGAAGGCGATCGAAACAGGGGTGGTGGAACTTATCATTGGCTCGATCCGGCCGCGCACCCGTGACCGCCCGGCGGCCCGATCGTCGGCGTGGTTTCGGAAATCACGCTAGTGATTTGAAACGCCTTAGGTTTTCACTTGGTCGGCCAAGGCCGTGCGAGGCAAACTGATCTAGCACGGTGGCCCGGATGTGCCAACGCCGGAGCGGGCGCGGAGATCGTTTTCTCCGGCTTGAAGAGGGGTTGGCTTCCCTCGGCGATCGCGGTTCGATGCGCGCCGGAACACGCCAGTCACGCAAGCAGGAGCCGACATGACCGACGACGAACTGACACTGGTCTACGCGACCTTCCCGGACATCGGCGTCGCGGAATCCGTTGCAGGCATGCTGGTCGAGCGCGAACTCGTTGCCTGTGCCAACATCCTGCCGAACATGATTTCGATCTACCGCTGGAAAGGCCGGATCGAGCAGGACACCGAAGTGTCCATGATCGCCAAGACCCGGACGGCCCTTGTGGCCGATGTCACGGCGGCGATTGTCGAGGCGCATCCCTACGATACGCCGGCCGTTGTCGCGGTTCCCGTCACCGGAGGCTCGGAGCCGTTCCTGGCGTGGATTCGCAGCGAGACCGGCGGGTCCTGAGTGGGAACCGGTTCAGGCGATGCCGGTGGTCGATCCGGCAAGCAGCCGTTCGGCACGGGCGAGGTCGTCCGGCGTGTTGATGTTGAGAAGCGGATCGATTTCGTTCGCGCCGAGACGGACCGGTTCGAACACCGTGTGCCGCGCGTCGTGCCGCTCAAGCCAGGCCATCATCGAACGCCGCTGGTCGCCGACAAGCTCCGCTTCCGCGTCCTCCAGCAGATCGACGCTGAAGCGCCCGGCAACGGGATGAACCCGGTCCCCTGTCCGGGCCACCGACACGACCGCACCTTTCACCGTGGCGAGACGCGAGACGAAATCGACAGGCAGAAAGGGCGTGTCGACCGGGGCGACAATCACGTGCTTCTCGCCGAGGTCGCGCGCCCATGCGAGAGCGGCTGCAATGCCCGCGAGCGGTCCCGGATAGCCGGCTGCACGATCCGGGATGACCGGCAATCCGAAATGCGCGAACCGTGAGTCGCCCGCCGGAGCGTTGATCGCCAGCAGCCCGACCTGTGGCCCGAGCCGATCGATGACGTGCGCCAGGAGGGGACGGCCGCCAAGCGTCCGGAAGCCCTTGTCTCCGCCGATCCGGCTCCCACGTCCTCCGCAGAGAATGACGGCTGGCTCTAAACGGATTGCGGTCTCCACCACGACACCCATGGCCCCTGTTGCGATCCCAGCTAGCGGTGGAACCGGTTTCCTCCTCGTCCATAAAGGGACTAGGGTCCGGGCGCTTACGGGCTCCACACAAGATCAGGAAGACGGAAATGGCAACGCCCACGAAGGAAATGGTCCGCGACGAGCTGGCGCGCGTGCCGGGACCGGACGGGACCGGGGACCTCGTGTCGCTGAACCTGGTGTCAGAGATCTACGCGTCTGATGGGCGTGTCGCCTTTTCCATTACGGTACCAGCCGATCGGGCGCATGCGCTGGAGCCCATGCGCAAACGAGCCGAAGAGGCCGTGCGCGCGATACCCGGTGTGGAGCGGGTCATGGTGGCGCTGACGGCGGAAAAGACGCCGGGCGAGGCCTCTGCGGGCGCCGCGCCGCCCCGCAAGGCTTCGCCGCAGCAGCAACCGGGACGCGCCGCGCCGCCACAGGGCGGGCGCTCGGGACCACTTCCGGGCATTGGTGCGGTCGTGGCGGTTGCGTCGGGCAAGGGCGGCGTGGGCAAATCGACGACGGCAGCGAATCTGGCCTTCGCGCTGGCCCGCCTGGGGCTTTCCGTCGGCATCCTGGACGCGGACATCTACGGACCATCGATGCCCCGTCTATTGGGGCTTTCCCAAAAGCCGGAGACCGTGGGCGGCAATCAGATCCGGCCGCTGGAGGCGCATGGGGTAAAGGTGATGTCGATCGGCTTCCTGGTCGATCCGGAAGCACCGATGATCTGGCGCGGACCGATGGTCGTGTCGGCGCTGACCCAGATGCTGCGCGACGTGGCGTGGGGCGCGCTGGATGTACTGGTGGTCGATATGCCGCCGGGGACCGGCGACACCCAGCTGACACTGGCCCAGAACGTGCCGCTCGCAGGTGCTGTCATCGTCTCGACGCCACAGGACCTGGCGCTGATCGATGCGCGCAAGGGCCTTGCCATGTTCCAGAAGGTCGACGTCCCGATCCTGGGCATCGTCGAAAACATGAGCCACTTCGTCTGTCCGCATTGCGGCGAGCGGTCTGACGTGTTCGGAACCGGCGGCGCGCGACAGGAAGCCGAGCGGCTGGGCGCGCCGTTCCTCGGCGAGATCCCGCTGCACATGGCGATCCGCGAACGCTCCGACGGCGGCACGCCGATCGTCGTCGCCGACCCCGACAGCCCGCAGGCGCGCGGCTACTTCACGGTGGCCGAGGGGGTAATGGACGGGCTCGGACAGGCCGCAGCCGCCGCGCGCGCGCAGCCGTCCATCGTGATCGAGGACTAGGCTCGGGGCGCGATCGCTACCGGAGCAGGCGGGCGTTGGCGAAGAAGCCGACCAGCATGGCCGACGCGCCGCCGGCGATCATCGGAATGAACATCGGCCACGGCGTCTCCGACAGGGAGGGGGTGTCGAACAGGCGGCCGACGATGACAGTGGCGATGGCACCGCCGCCCACCTGCAGCGCTCCCGCCACACCGGACGCGGCACCGGCCAGGTCCGGATCGACGCTCACCGCGCCGGCGATAGCGTTCGGCAGCGCGAAGCCGTTGCCGATGCCAGTGAACACCATCGGGCCGAACAGTGCGATCGGATGGTTGAACCCGGCAAGGTAGAGCCCGACGGCCAGGAAGATCCCGAAGAGTGTCAGCCCGTTCCCGAGGGTAATCATGCGGCCGATGCCGATGGCCGCTCCGAACCGGCCGGTGACGAAGTTGCCGAAGATGTATCCGAGCACCATGGGCATCAGATAGAAGCCGAATGCGCCCGGACTTATGCCCAGCACCTTGATGCCGACATAGGGGCCGCCGGCCACCATGGCGAAAAACATGCTCGACAGGAGCATCAGCGTGCCGGCGAACACCCAGAAGGACCGCAGCGTCAGGAGCCGGCCGCTGCTCGACAGCCAGGCCCGGAACGAAGACGCCGCGGCGGACTCGGGCCTCGTTTCGCCCAGGGCCAACACCGCGTAGAGCATCACCAGTCCACCGAAGGCCGTCATCAGCTCGAAGCTCGCGCGCCAGCCATACGCCTGATCGAGGAGCCCGCCGATGGCCGGTGCGATCACCGGTGCGGTGGCCATGCCCATGTTGAGATAGCCGATGCGTCCGGCCGACGACTTGGCAGCGGAGGTGTCGCGCACGATAGCCCGGGCGAGGGACAGTCCGGCGCAGGCGCCGAAGGCCTGCAGCATCCGAGCGGCCAGCAGCATTTCGATGGTGGTCGCCATGGCGCAGGCGATGCTGCCCACGACGAAAAGGGCCAAGCCGGTAAGCAGCACCGGCCGCCGGCCGAAACGGTCGGACAGCGGCCCCATGATGATCTGACCGATGGCGGTGGCGATCAGATAGACGGTGATGGTGAGCTGGACGCTGGTGGCGTCGGTGGACAGTGCGCGCTCCATCCCCGGCAGGGAAGGAACGTACATGTTGATCGCCACCGGCTGCAGCATCGAGACCGCGATCAGCACTGTCAGAGCCGGCGGTCGCGACCGGATGTGGGCGGTCTTGCGAAGGATCATGGCTTTGGCTTTGGCAGGGTGGAAGCCGGTCTGGCAAGCGAATTTCTCGAGCCGGATGAACGCCGGAGGGCGCCCAATGATGCTGCGTCGCGGCAGGTGACTGATCTTTACAGTCTTTTCGCCGCAGACGTTGTTGATCGTGTGTGAGGCAGTGGCGAGCCTTTGTCATCGGAGCATCGTCCGAGTCGCCTATGAGGGCTGGGCTGGCGGAACACCGCCCGGTCGGATCAGGAACGATGGACAGCGTGCGACAGGACAGGGCGACGCGGAGCGCCGAGGGGGACCTCAACACTTCGCCGGAGCGGCAGGCCTGGTCACGCCGCCACATCGATAGGGCCACATCGGACCTGTTGGCCCGCGACGCGGCCGTGTTCCTTCATCAGAGCCTGTCCACGCCCTGCCTCAACGTCGTCGAGCGTGCCGAGGGGGCGTGGCTGGTCGACGATGCGGGGCGACGTATCCTCGATCTCCATGGCAACGCGGTGCACCAGGTTGGGTACGGACATCCGGCCGTGGTTGCCGCAATCACGGAGGCGATGCGGCGGCTGCCATTCTCGCCGCGGCGCTACACCAACCGGATCGCGGTGGAGTTCGCCGAGGCGCTGGTGGCGAGCGCCCCGGAAGGCCTCTCCAAGATCCTGTTCGCGCCCAGCGGGTCGGCCGCAATCGGAATGGCGCTGAAGCTCGCCAGGAAAGTCACGGGCCGGCACAAAACCCTGTCCATGTGGGACGCGTTTCACGGTGCCAATCTCGATGCCATCTCGGTGGGCGGAGAGGCGCTTTTCCGGCGCGACGCGGGGCCACTTCTGCCGGGGACGGAACACGTGCCGCCGCTGGGGCTCGCCAGGCGCTTCTTCGGCGAGGACGGCCATGCCCAGGATCGCCTGGCCGACTATATCGACTACGTTCTGGAGGTTCAGGGCGACGTGGCGGCGGTCGTCGCCGAACCGATGCGCTGGACCACGATCGAGCCGCCCGAACCCGGCTTCTGGCCGCGGGTGCGAGACGCGTGCGACCGGCATGGCGCTCTGCTGATCTTCGACGAGATCCCGAGCTGCCTCGGCCGGACAGGCACGCTCTTCTTCTGCGAACAGGTGGGAGCAGTGCCGGACATGCTGGTCCTCGGCAAGGGGCTGGGAGGCGGGATCATGCCGCTGGCGGCCCTGCTTGCCCGAGGCGAGCTTGACGTCGCCGGCGCCGGCGCCATCGGGCACTACACTCATGAGAAGAGCCCGGTCGCCTGTGCCGCCGGCCATGCCACGCTTCGCGTCATTGAGGACGGCGGCCTGGTGGCCCGTACCGCCCGCCTCGGAAACGACGCGCTCGAACGCCTTGGCGACAGTCTCGGAGGGCTGGAGCCGGTTGTGGAGGTGCGGGGGCGTGGTCTGGCGATCGCGGTGGAGGTTGATAGCGCCGCACGGGCGGAACGCATCCTCTACGCGGCGCTGGACGCCGGTGTCAGCTTCAAGGTGGGCGGTGGCAAGGGGCTTGTGCTGACACCGCCGCTGACCATCACGGAGGATGACCTGGCCTTCGGCCTCGAAGTGATCGAGGACGCCGTGCGCACCGCCTGACGTCGGGGCGGTCTCAGCCGCCGGTCACCGACATGTGCCGGGTGAGGGCTGGCGCCTGTCCCCGGCGGTCGATGATGAAATCATGCCCCTTGGGCTTGCGCGCGATGGCACGGTCGATCTCCTCGTGCAGGAGGTCGTCGGCTTCCGACGCCCGCAGCGGCGCACGCAGGTCCGCGGCATCCTCCTGGCCGAGGCACATGTAGAGCGTGCCGGTGCAGGTGAGGCGGACGCGGTTGCACGATTCGCAGAAATTATGGGTGAGCGGCGTGATGAAGCCGAGGCGCCCGCCGGTCTCGCGCACCCGGACATAGCGGGCCGGGCCGCCTGTCCGGTCGGGCAGGGGCTCCAGGGTGTAGGTCTCCTCCAGGCGCCGCCGCACCTCGGAGAGCGCCAGGAACTGGTCGGTGCGGTCGCCCTCGATGTCGCCGAGCGGCATGGTCTCGATGAGGGTCAGATCGTGACCGCGCTCATGACAGAAGCGCATCATCGGCTCGATCTCTTCGGCGTTGACGTCGCGCAGGGCCACCATGTTGATCTTGACGTTCAGACCAGCTTCCTCGGCCGCGCGCAGGCCGTCCATCACCTTGCCCAGATCGCCCCAGCGGGTGATCGACTTGAACCGGTCCGGGTCGAGCGTGTCGAGCGAAATGTTCACCCGGCGCACCCCGGCGGCGCGTAGCTCGTCGGCGAAGCGCGACAGCTGCGATCCATTGGTGGTCAGGGTGATCTCTTCCAGCGTTCCGGCATCCAGGTGGCGCGACAGCGACCGAACGAGGTCCATCAGGTTGCGCCGAACGAGCGGTTCGCCGCCGGTGAGACGGAGCTTGCGGACGCCGCGTGCGACGAAGGCGGAGCACAGCCGATCGAGTTCCTCCAGCGTGAGCAGGTCGCGCTTGGGCAGGAACGTCATGTTCTCGGCCATGCAATAAACGCAGCGGAAGTCGCAGCGGTCGGTGACGGAGATGCGCAGATAGGTGATCTCGCGGCCGAACGGATCGACGAGCTGCGGGCGTGCCTGCGTCGCGGAGAAATGGGGGGACGGAGTGCCCATGCCGTGCGCGCCTTTCCTCAACCCTTGTTGCTTTCCGGTCGCTTGCGACCGGTGACGGGCGCCGGGGACTTTCGCCCGGTTGTGCCGACCGCCATATACGAGCGAATATGACGGTCTGTATCGGTGCCGACAAGGGCCGGATGCGACAGGGCCGGACGCAGCCAGACGAATCGGGGGTGCCAGATGAACGACGACGCGGCGGCGTGGCCGACGGAAATCCGCCTGAAGAGCGGCCGCCAGGTTCTGGTCGTGACCTGGAACGACGGGGCGGAAAGCGCCCTCGATGCGGAGTATCTGCGGGTGCAGTCTCCATCGGCCGAAGTGAAGGGGCACACGCCGGCGGACCGGAAGACCGTGGGCGGCAAGCGGTCCGTGACGCTCACCGGCGTCGAGCCGGTGGGCAACTACGCGGTGCGCCTGACCTTCGACGACGGTCACTCGACCGGGATCTACACCTATCGCTATCTCAAGTCGCTGGATGCCGATCGGGAGCGAATCTGGGCGGACTATCTCGGCGAGCTGGAGGCCAAAGGCCTGTCGCGCGACCGGCCCGGCCAGGCCTGAGGCGGCGAGGGCAGGCGGGGCCTCTCCTGCTGCCGGACCGCCGGCGGATCCGTGGCTCATCCACAGGAGACGGCAAAAAAATGCGCAAAGCCGGTTTCCAACGATGCGGACTTGTTTTAGGAACGCGACCTCGTTACATCCGGCGTGCGACGCACAACGGCCGACACGGTTCGGCCAGGCGACGCTCCTCCGGTGGGGGATAGTTTAACGGTAGAACAGCGGACTCTGACTCCGTTAGTCCAGGTTCGAATCCTGGTCCCCCAGCCACCTTTCTAGCCGAATGACCCCGCCGCACGGCGCCCAGCGGTCTGGCATGTGTCTTAGAGACACCTTTCCCCGAACCGCCGAACTCCGACGCCCAGCCGACGGCGCAAGCATTCGGACGGGCTTTTCGGGTTCAGAACACTCGCCAGACGCCGAGGACGATGCCGCGCTCCTGCAGCGTTTCCTCGCCGGCGACGGTGGCGATGGTGCCGGCCTGCAACGACCAGTCCTTGGCGAAGTCCCAGACGACGCTCAGCTGCACCTTGTGCTCGCGGACATCGGAGAAGACCCCCTGGGCGGAGCCCGTGGAGAAGGTGTTGAAGGACTGCGCCAAGAGCAGAACCTTCGGCACCGGGCGTGTGCCGACGGTGAAATCGGCACGCACCTCGTCGGAGGGATCGCCCGTGCGGATCCGATAGGCCAGCTGGGCATCGAGAAAGGAGGCCCAGGTGCCGAGGGCGAACGCGCGGCCGTAGAGGATGCGGAGGTCCGTCTCGAAACCGGTGCTGCCGACCTGGGCCGGGTTGTTGTCGTCGGTGCTGCCGGGAATGCGCGCAACGGCCTGGCCGGACAGGATGGATTTCTCGTCCGACCAGAACCGCATACGCGCGCCGAGGTCCGTATAGCCGAGGCCGAACGAATCCGCGTCGGTTGGCGCGCCGATGGTCACCGAGCGCAATTGCGGCTGGACGATCGCGGTCACCCGGTCGGTGATGCCGTACTCGAAATAGGCGTTCAGCTCGAACTTGCCGTAGTCGGGAATATCGACCGCCGACCCGCTGTCGTCGAAGCCCTTGTCGCTGTTCGTATAAGTGCCCGACACGATCACCTGGCCGTGTCCTTCGGGCTGCATCCATGCTCCGGCCCGGGCGACCGTCGGCAATCCTGCGGCAATCAGGCCGAGGGCAAGCGCGAGCCGTGCGATCATGCGCCGGAACCTTCTTCAATGACGACCGTGTCGCCCTTGGTACTGGCGCTGTCGGCCGCCCCAAGCGCCTTGGCGAACGTGCTGCGTACATCGCCGCTCCCGCCATCGCAGAGCGCTGCCCCGACGCTCAGGGTCACGTAGGGCGAGACCGGCGAATCCGGATTGGCAATCTTGAGGCTGGACACCAGGCGCCGGGCTTCATCGGCGAGCGCACGCAGGGACGCGGCATCGGCGCTGCACAAGAGCGCAACGAAAAGGTCGTTTCCGTAGCGCGCGAACTGGTCTCCGAGCCGCGCCGGCAGCGTGCGCAGGCCATCAGCGATCCGTCGCGCAAGCTCGTCTTCGCCCGCCTGACCGTAACGCGTTCTGAACCGCGCCATTCCGTCGATCCGGAAGACAACGACGCCCGCAATGCGCGCCGGCCGGTCTGAGCGCAGCAGCGTATCCACCGACTGGTAGCCGAACAGGCCCGTCGGCGCGTCGATGGGAACGTCGGCAACGGGGTGCGGCACCTCGCCGACGGGGCCCCGTGTGGAGAGTTCCACCTCGCGAGCCCTCCGGCGATCGAGCTCGCCCTTCAGCTTGAGCGCCGTGCGGATGCGGGTCAGCAATTCGGTCCGGTCGTACGGCTTCGTTACGTAGTCGCTGGCACCTGCCACGAACGCGTGCGACAGGAGGTTCTTGTCGGTAGCCGCCGTGACCATGAGGATCGGCACGTCCTGATAGCGTGCATCCGCACGGATGGAGGCGCAGACTTCGATCCCGTCCATTTCGGGCATCATGACGTCGAGAAGGATCACGTCGACAGGCTCGGTGGGCGCCTCTTCGGTGGCCGCCAGACGTGCGAGGGCATCTGCCCCGGATGTGGCGCACACGACGTCATCGTAGCCGCCCGACATCAACGTCGCGGCGAGAACGTCGCGGGCATCTTCTGAATCGTCGACGACCAATATCCGCACGTCAGTTCCCGCCGGTTGTGATTGTCTGGGACCGGTAGACCTGCCAGTTCGCGTCACTGTAGACGACGCGGTATCCCGGTGCACCTTCTTCGAAAAAGTCTGAGAACGCCTGCCGGATCCGGTCGCGTGTCACCGGTGCGTCGGACGGCGCCGGCACCGCGATCAGCGGTTCGCTCGGGCGTACGGAGAGGAGTGCCAGCGAGAAGCGCGGGTCACTGGGCACCACGAGGCCGCGGGCGGTCTGGCGCAGCGCGACGAGTTCCGGATGGGCGAGAGCGTCGAGCAGTACTCCGTCGCTGTCACCGAGATAGCGGGCGACAGCGCGGGAGGGATGCTCATCTGCGGACCGTGGTGCTCCGAGGACAGCCTCCCGCCACGTGCGGTCCGCCCGCCACGTGCGGTCCGCCCTATCCGTCGTCCTGGTCGCGGCTGCGCCGGCGCCCAACAGCCCGACCACGGCGAGCACGATCCCGACCGTGCCGCGAACATGGGCCGACGGCCAGTGCAGGGTGCAGGCGCCGGCAAGGGCCACCGCAGGCGACAGCAGCAGGAATGGGGACAGGCTCGAGCCGCTCGCCGTAGCCAATACAATTGCGGCCAACAGGGTGCCTCCAAGCGCCAGTGTCGGCACCAGCAGGATGCGGCGCCTGGTCGATCGCGCGGCAAGCACCGGCAACTGCGGGCAGGCCACGGCGAATGAAAGGGCGACCGCCAGAAGCGAGACCAGGCCGGCGGTCCGCTCGGGCGACCCGATCACCGCGGCGTCGGGATCGGACAGGAAGGCCCAGGGAGCACCGGCAAACAGCCAGCCGATATAGGCAAAACCGAGCATCGCGAAGGCGATGGGAAACAGAAGGGCCAGGAACAAGCCGCCCGGGGCCCGGGCGAGGAGTTCCCGGGGCGCGGAAAGGGCAAGGAAGGGGAGGGCGGCGAAGACGATCAGGACCCCGTAATGATGCGAAAACACCAGCAGCACGAGCGCGAAGGCCACCGCCATGGCGTGCTGGACCGTCCCGTCACGGGTTAGGCCGAAGAGCCCGTGGGCGAACATCAGCATGCCGCAGAGGAGCAGCACGATGTCCGGCCCTTCTGCCAGCGCCCGAAGGAAGAGCGGGTTGGCCATCAGCAACGCGGTCACGAGCAGGCTCGCACCCACACCGATACCCGCCTGCCGGCTGATGCCGTAGAGGGACGCCCCGAAGAAGCCGCCGCCCAGGGCGGCGGCAACGGCGGCGGGCATGGCCGTTCCCAGGTCGCTGTAAGCCACCAAGAAGGACAGGAGATGCGGGAGGGGCGGGTAAGCGGTCGCGAACGCGGTCACGCCGGTCCTGCCTTCGGCAGCCAGAACGACATCGCCGGAAAGCGCCAGCATCGAGGCGGACTGGTAGTCGTTGACCTGAAGCCAGAGCAGGTAGGCGACGCAAAGCGCGAAGCAGCCCGTTCCGACCAGCAAGAACCCCGCGGCGCGCCTCATGCGCCTTGCTCCGCCGCGCTCTCCGCCTTCGCCTTGGCGAGCTCGATGGCGGTGTGCTTGGAAATTCCGTGCTGGGTCTTCTCCCAATAGAACGGATTCGAGATCAGCTGCCAGAGCGCCTTGTAGGCGGCCACCGAGGTCAGCATCCAGTACCAAAAGACGGATAGGCCGTAGGGGACCAGTTCCAGCCAGCCCCGGCGGAACGGCGCCACCATGGTCAGATAGATGAACAGCCCGTTTCCGGCCAACAGGTTGAACAATGCGAAATAGAGCAGGAGCGGCGGGAACAGGATGTCGAAGCCGCTGGTGCTGGTCACCAGCCAGGCCACGAAGATCAGCCAGAACAGCGGGTTCAGCAGGCCCGACAGCATCGTTCCGCCAATGAAGAACAGGAAGCCGATGACGCCGAGGACACCGATGGAGCGCACCAGGTGCACCGGGCGGCGCGTATGGACCAGGAAGGTCTGCATGTAGCCCTTGATCCAGCGCGAGCGTTGCCGGATCCAGTTGCCGGTGGCGCAGTTGGCCTCCTCGAACGTCGTGGAATCGATGACGCCGACCCTGTAGCCCTTCTGGGTCATGCGAATGCCGAGGTCGGCATCTTCGGTGACATTGAACGGGTCCCAGGCGTGCAGCTCGCGCAGCACGTCGATGCGGAAATGATTGGAGGTGCCGCCCAGCGGAATCGGCACCTTGAGCCGTTCCAGGCCGGGCAGCATCATGTCGAACCACAGCGAGTAATCGAGCGTGAACATCCGCGTCAGCCAGTTCTCGCGCGCGTTGTAGTAGTTCAGGCGACACTGGATGCAGGCGGTGTTGTCAGGCGAGCTGCGGAAGGCGGCCACGACCTTCTTCAACTGATCCGGCTCGGGCTTGTCTTCCGCGTCGTAGATGACCAGGAACTCGCCCCGGGCAAACTTCAGGGCGTAGTTGCACGCCTTCGGCTTGGTCTGCGGCTGCGAGGCCGGGACGCGAATGATCTCGAAGATTCCCTCAAGTGCGAGCGCCTTCGCCGCGTCGATCGTCTCGTGGTCGCCTTCTTCCAGCACCAGCTTGATGTCGAGCTTGGCGAGGGGATAGTCGAGCCGGCGCAGCGCATTGGCGAGGATCGGCAAGACCTCCGGTTCGCGGAACATCGGCACGAGGATCGTGTAAGTCGGCAATTCCCGATCGTGCAGCAGTCTTGCCTCGGCCTCCAGCGCCTGAGTGGAACGCGCCTGGCCTACCCCTCCAGCCCACACGAGCAGCGCCTTGAAGGCGAAGTTGCCCAAGTAGAAGAGCGTCATCACGAGGTTGATGCCGATCAGCGTGGCAATTGGTGCGAAAGCAAGTCCAACGGCCACCAGGCTGAGACAGGCATAGATCGCGATCAGCTGGGCAACGGTCACCACCCGCTGCGCCGACATGTCCGGGTCGATCTCGGCCAGCTGGTAGACGGCGTCGTGGGACTGCTGCTCGCGGAAGCGGCTTTGCAGCGACCAGATGATGTCGAACTTCGACGTCACCACCAGATCGAATGCGCCCCCCCAACGCCGGCGCGCGAACAGGATCGCGTCGGGTCCGGGGTCGGCGGTGGCGACAACGAGCCGTCCATTGCGTCGCATCCACGGCACGATGAGGTGGCGCGCGAAGGTCTCAGCATCGCTCTCCTCCATGAGCGTCTCGTCGGGCGGCTGCTTGAGCAGGTCCACGAACGGAAGGTCGAAATTGCCCGCCAGCGTCTCGTAGAACTGCCGTGGCTTCAGCCAGGACCGGGCAAGCAGCACGTCCCCCAGCCGCACGTTCCAGGCCACCGCCAGCTCCTTCGCCTCGTCAAGCTGGACGAGGGAGATCAGCCGGCGCTCGACCAGCAGGTCGCCGGTGGCGATGTCGGTGGACGAGAGAGCCATGACCTCAGCCGGACCGGCGGCGGTAGTAGCGCGATAGGCCGAGAACGAAGACGACCGTCAGGATCAGCCAGCCGGCGCCGATCAGCCAGGGCCGGTACTGGCGTGCCAGCGCCAGGTAGGACGTCCGCTCCGGATAGATCACCTCGACGAGACGGTCGCGCTCGGTAGAGAAGGCAAAGGTCACCGCTCCCTGTTCAAGGAAGGCAACGTTGCCGCGATCGAGCCCAGCCGTGCCCGGTCCGGCGGCAAGGCCGTCGCTGCCGGGGTGGATCCACAGGCCGGTCGTCTCGGAGGTATGGACGATCTCCGCGAGGCCCTGCCGGGTCAGCCCGTCGGCGTCCAGGAGCGTTGTGTCGCCGGGGCCGGTGACGAGGATGCGACCAGCGTCTAGACGGACAGGCGCGCTGATCGCCTCCGGAAGTGTCGGAGAGACCAGAATGAAGGGCTGTGTCTCGTTCTCCGCAGGAAGGCCGAACCGGACATCCACCGCGGCTGCGGGCGGGACGAGGTCGGCGACGATGCGGGCAAGACCGGGCCACAGAACGGTGCGGTCATCGGTTTCGCGCGCGAGGAAGATGGTCACGCCGTTGCCGAAGGCGGAGGTAAGCTCGAAAAAGTCCCGCGGCCGGGCGTTGCCTTCGCGCAGGGACAGGCTGCTGGAGGGCAACAGCAGGACCGGGAAGCTCTGCGGAGGGTTGGCACAGTCGCCGGTCAGCGGTTGCCGCTGCACCACGACACGGATCGAGTTGGCCTGATGGAAGAGGCCGGTCGGAATCGTCGCAGACAGAGTGGCGGGGACCGCGCCCGGCGTCACCGTCGTGGCAAGGAGGCTACCATTCATGAACGCCGCAATGGTGGCGTTGGTCTCCTCGAAATCGTCGCCGATGGCGAGGTCGAGATCGAGACGCGCCGGCTGCATCCCGGCGGGCAGGTTGGTGGCCTTGAAGCCCACGTCGAACACCGCCCGATCCACCAGCGACTGGGTTGCCAGGTTCATGCCGAGATCTGCAAAGCTCAGATCGGTCCCCTCCGGTCGGCTTTCGGTCACCGTCTCCACCGAGAGGCGGGAGGCCGATGCCAGCGCCTCCCAGCGCGAGGCGAGGAAGGCCGCGCCGGGGGCAGGGTCGGACCCGTCCACCAGAAGGGCAGGGCCGTCGGCGGTGTCGAATACCGAAACGGTGCTGGTCCCATCCTCCGGGTTAGCAGGCGCATCGACGCCCGTTGCCACGATGATGCGCCCCTCCGCCCAGTCCCGGCCGGGGGAGACCTCCTCCAGCCCGCCGCGCTCGTAGGTCGCGTAGGAGACGGAGGCGTTGCGGGCGAGAAGCATGGACGCGATGCGCAGGATCGCCGCGCTCTCGGTCTCGGTGAGGGCCTCGCCGGGCGCCAGGATCGTCACGTCCTGCGGCATCAGCGCCAGGACGCTGCGCACGTCCGCGATCGCCGCGGGGGCCAACTCCAGGGAGAGGCCGCTGTCGGGCAGGACAGCGACAAAGTCGCCGGACACGCGCTCATCCAGACACCGGTCCTCGGTGACGGCGCCGGAGTAGGCGATCGTCACTTCAAGGAAGCGGCCTTCCACGGTCGTCAGGTCGACGGCAAGTTCGATCGCCATCTCCTCGTCCTGCTGGGAGAGCGCGCGGGTGGTGGCGATGCTGTCGGCGATGCGAATCTGGACGCTCCGGCGGCTCCGGAACGCGCTGCCGGAGCGCAACCGCAGCTTCAGCGTGGCCGATAGCAGACCGGTCTCGGGAATGGGGAAATAGAGCGTCTGGCTGCCGCCGAATCCGGTGAACTCCAGCCCTCGCCGGAAGCCAAGCTCGTCGATCGAGATCTCGCGCCGCACCGTGCCAAAGCTAGCATCGGCGCGAGACACGGCCATGCCAGTCTGCTCCTGCGCCGACACTGGTATTGCCAGGCAGCTCGAAGCGAGGACGAGCAGCAGGATCTTGCGGAGCGATGTCACCGGTTCATTTCCCTGGCTTGGTCGGCATGGGCAGCGAGCCTTGCGAAGCCGGCCCTGAGCTGCTCGACCTCCGTGTCGCTGAGGGGGCGGCCCGAAGCCAGTGCGTCGGCGATCACGCTTTCGAGATCTCGCGCTTCCGCACCGAACGTCTCGAGACCGAGTGTAGGCGCCGTTCCGGCCCATTCATGCAGGATGCCGCGCATGCGCGTCATGGAGTCCTTCCCGCGGGGAAGAGACAGCGCCTCGTTGAGTGCGGCCATCGGCTCGTCCAGGCGCAGCAGGAAGCGGCGCCGCACCTCCGCGATGCGATTGAGATAGGCGGTCTGGTTCACGGCCGGATCCCGTTGTTGGCTGCTTCGCAGGCGACGGGCGCCTCGTTCACTCCAGGTAGCCACGAGCGAGTTGGGCAAGTGTCAGCGGATCGAAGGGCTTGGCGATGAAGCCGTGAGCGCCCAGCTCCAGCAGGCCGCTCACCTCGTGCGTCTGGGCCCGGGCGGTGATGAACACGACCGGGACGTCGTTCAGGGCAGGGGTCGCCTTCAGTCGCCGCAGCGTCTCCGGCCCATCCATTTCAGGCATCATCACGTCCAGAAGAATGAGGTGCGGCTTCCATTCGGCGGCAATCGCCAGACCGTCCCGGCCGGAGACACCGGCGCGCACGTCGAACTGCGGATCGAGTTCGAGCGACATCTGGGCCACTTCCCGGATGTCGGGATCGTCGTCGATGTAGAGGACGCGATAGGGGGCCATTCTCGGTGCTACTCCTGCGGCGCCCGCTCGGGGGCCTTACTCACCAGTGGCCGGTAGGACCAGCGTTCTCACAAGTTCGGCGATGGCCAGCTCGGATGACCGGGTCTTGGTCATCGCGGCTCGGACACGCGCCGCTAGCTGTTGCTCGATGTCATAGGCGGAGAAGATGACCACGGCAGCCTTGCTCGGGACTGACTCCAGAAGGTTCTGCCCAGCTCCGTCCGGCAGGTCGAGGTCGAGAATGACGATGTCGTAGTGGCGCGTTGCGAGAAGACGGCGCGCTTCGCGAGCGGTCCGCGCGGGGGTCACGTCAAGGTCAGGGCCGAGGGCGGTGGCGACGACATCGAGGACATCCTCGTCGTCCTCCACGTGCAGAACAGAGGGAGCGCGGGCGAAGGTTCCCTTGCGAAGGTTTGCCAGCACCGCTTTCAGCCGGTCAGCCTCGACGGGTTTCTCGATCCAGTCGACGACACCGAGGGCAGAGCCGTTGAGGCTGGTTTTCGCATCGTCGAGATGGGCCGAGACGATGATCACGGGAAGGTGCGCTCCGGCCTCCGTCTTGCGCACTTCGCGCATCAGCGCGAGACCGGATTCGCCCGCCAGACGGATGTCCAGGGTCATCGCGGTGTAGGCCGTCTTCGCAAGCATGGCTCTGGCCGTGTCGACGTCCAAAGCGATGTCGGATTGCAGCCCCTCATCGGCGAGGGTCATGGCGATCAGCTGGGCGATGTCCGGCTCGTCTTCGCAGATGAGGACGCGTGGTGCGACGTCGGCTTCGTCGCCTCCGGCGAATGGGTTCAGGCCGGCCGGTTCCGATCGGATCTCGGGAAGATCGACGTGAAAGACGGTTCCTGCGCCCAGCTCGGTTTCAAAGCCGACCGTACCTCCGAGCCGGCCAACGATCGCCTTGACGATGCTGAGCCCAAGACCCGTTCCGCCTTTCGACCGCGCATCCGTGCTGTCGGCCTGCTCGAACCGGCCGAAGATCCGGTCTCGAAACTCCAGCGGAATGCCCGGTCCGCGGTCGCGCACCGACAGTCGCACCCCGGCCTGGGTTCGCAACAGGTCCACCGAGACAGTGCTGGCCTGAGGGGCGTGCTTGATGGCGTTGGACAGCAGGTTGAGCATGACCTGATTGACCCGGTCGGGATCGACCGCTGCAACTGCGCCGGGGGCCGCGTCATCGAATTCGATGGTGACCTGCCGTTCGACCATGTAGCTGCGGCTCGCCTCGATGGCCTGGGCGATGACCGGCGCGAGCTCATGTGGGCGAATGTCGAAGACCATTCGCCCGGATTCGATCTTCTCGATGTCCAGAATGTCGTTGATCAGCCGAACGAGCCGCTCGCTGTTGGAGTGTGCAATCGCAATCAGCCGCTCCGCCTTGGCCGGAAGCACGCCCGCAGCCCCGGATGAGATCAAGCCGAGCGATCCGCGGATTGAGGTCAATGGCGTGCGCAATTCATGGCTGACAGTTGAGATGAACTCCGTCTTCATCTGCTCGCTCTGCCTGCGCTCGCTGATGTCGAAGAGAGACCCGTCCCACACAAGCCGCCCGTCGGAATCGGTGCGGGGTTCGGCGGAGGCGAGCATCCAGAGGTGCCGTCCGTCCGACCGTTGGAACTGGGCCTCGATCGACCAGGGTTCGCCGGTTCGCGCGGTTTCCTGGAGGAGCTGGTTCACCGTGTCGACGTCCTCCGCCGACATCATGCTCAGAATGGCTTCCGGGTTGCCGGTCAGCTCATCGGGCTCCACGCCGAGAATACGCCGGGAACTGCCGGACACATACTTGAAGCGACCGTAACCCGACCGCCCGAGAGTGAGCTGAAACAGGACTCCGGGCGCGTTGTTGGCGATGGTCTGCAGCTGTGCCTGGCTCTCCTTCAGTGCGGAAACGGCCCAGCGCCGTTGCATTTCTCCGAGGATCAGCGCGCCTGCAAACAAGGTGCCGAAGAAGTTGGTTGGCATGATGTAGGTGAGGATGGCGCGGGCCAGATCGGGGCTCGCGGTGGGCGTCAGGAAATGGACGCTGATCAGTGGCACCGCGGCGGCGATGGCGGCGTAGCCCGCGACGACGGCCGGTGAGAGCCGCTGCCTGCTGTGGTTCTGCCAGAGCCACAGCAAGGTCGAGAAGATGGCCACGAGCCAAATACTGACGGTGCCCGGGACGGCTCCGGCGCCGCCGAAGTAGGCGCGCGTCAGAGACGTGGCGACGGCCGTGATCGCGCCCGCCACCGGACCGCCAACAGCCACCGCCATCGCGACCACCACGTTGCGCGCATCGACGCGGAAGCCAGGTGCCAGTTCGACCGGCGAGAACATTGTGACGATACCGACCGCACCGAACGCCAGCCCAATGGCAACGCCGCGTGCCAGCGGGCGGTTTTCGAGGCGATTGCCGAGGAGGGCGAGGAACAGCACGGCCAGGACGATCACCGCCGCGCTTTCCACCAAGTCGATCACTGCGAGCATGGCAACCTTGTCACTCCTTGGGCCCACTGACCGGGCTCGGCGCGAGGTCCGGCGGCGTGTCCACCCCGGTCCTGCTGTCGATCCGCCCGGTCGACCGGGCCAAGCTTTATCGGAGGGAGATGTCGCGGGGCTGTCGTTCGCTGCACGAATCGACGGGCGCTCATCGCAATACGACAGGGCAGCGCGGTCAGGTTCCGCTTGCGCGTGCGCTGGACGATGCTTCGCGGGAGGACGCTTTCCGACCCGTTCTAAGCAGCCGCGCCGAAAGGGATCGGGGGCGCATCGACCAGCGGCTGCGATACCTCAGTGAAGCCCGGCCTCGCATGCGCTGTCGTCTCGCCGGTCTGCTTCAGAATTTTTAGCAACCACTCCGTTTCGGAATGGGTTTCGCTTGCAATCGTTGGGGATGTGCGCACATTTGCATTTGTACGTCTTCCGTTCACCCTTTTTTGGTATTGGGAGTCGTCCCATCCGGGCAGGGCGCGCCTGAACAAGCGCCCGCGCGGCTGGCCTTTCGGTCTGGATCGCGCGAGTGGGCGGGCCGTACCTGAAAACTTGGGGAAACGCTCGTGAGAGCACCGGACCGTCCGATCCGCGTGTCAGGCAACGCGGTCAGGGCAGCCGGAATTGGCGCGTTCGAAGGTGGTTCGCATATGGATCCCAGCAAGATCACCGAACTCGGTGCTGATGTCCGGCACGGCGAGGGGCTGCACGTGCGCCCCGGCGAGGTGCCGGTCGACTTCAGCGGCCAGGTTCGGGATGCGGTCCGTCGCGACAAACTGATTCCCCACTACCAGCCCATAGTGGACATCGCGACCGGCGACATTGTCGGCGTGGAAGCCCTGGCGCGCTGGATCGATGACACGAACGGCCTGATCGGGCCGGACCGCTTCATCCCGGCCGCCGAGACCGGTGGCTTCATCGGCGACCTGTTCTTCCAGATCCTGCGCCGGGTCTGCGTCGATGCCCTGCGCTGGACGGATATCAAGGTCTCCGTCAACGTTTCGCCGGCACAGTTCCACGACCCTTTCCTGGCCTCCAAGATCCTGTCCGTCTTGGGCGGTACCGGCTTCGATCCGGCGCGCCTGGAGATCGAGATTACCGAGGGCATGCCGCTGCGCGACTGGGCGCGCGCCTCACGGACGTTGCAGGACCTGCGTGCCGAGGGCGTAAGCTTTGCGCTCGACGACTTCGGTACCGGCTACGCCAATCTCAGCCATCTCCGCGAGCTTCCGTTCGATTCGCTCAAGGTCGACCGCTCGTTCGTCTCGGCACTCACCGAGCGCGACGAGAACCGCAAGATCGTGCGCTCCATCCTGCGGCTGGCCGAGGATTTCGAGCTGGCCACGGTCGCCGAGGGCATCGAGACCGAGGCGCAGCTCGTCTGGCTGCGCGAGGCCGGCTGCCAGTTTGCCCAGGGCCATCACTTCTTCTTCCCGCAGCCCGCGTCGGAAATCGACGAACTCGTCTGAGGTCGCAGACCTCGTCTCCGGTTCCGAGCAATGGACCACAGTCCGCCCTCCCGGCGCATCACCTGGCGGCGGGTCGGGCGCGTTTATGCCTGCGTGGTTCGGGTGACGTGGGGTTGCGGAGCGATGTCACACGGAAAGCGCGTGTCGCAGACGCCGTGGGGCCTCAGCCTTCAAGGCGCGTTTCGAGCCGACCAGCCAGATCCTGGATGAACTGCCACGCCACGCGGCCGGATCGAGCGCCACGCGTGGTGGCCCATTCAAGCGCCTCCGCGCGGAGCGAATCCGCATCGACAGCCAGATCGAAATGATCTGCATAAGCGGAGACCATCGCGAGATACTCATCCTGGCTGCACTTGTGAAAGCCGAGCCAGAGGCCGAACCGGTCGGAGAGGGAAACCTTTTCCTCCACGGCCTCGCCGGGATTGATGGCAGTTGCGCGCTCGTTCTCCATCATGTCCCGGGGCAGGAGATGACGGCGGTTGGACGTGGCGTAGAAGAGGACATTCTCCGGCCGCCCCTCGATCCCGCCTTCCAGAACGGCCTTCAGCGACTTGTAGGACGCGTCGTTGCCGTCGAAGGACAGGTCATCGCAAAAGACAAGGAAGCGGTGGGTCGAGGCGCGCACAAGCGCCATCAGGGCCGGCAGCGATTCGATGTCTTCGCGATGGATCTCGACCAATTTGAGCGGCGAGGCAGCCGATTGGTTCACCGCCGCGTGGGCCGCCTTCACCAGCGACGACTTGCCCATCCCGCGCGCGCCCCAAAGAAGCACGTTGTTGGCGGGCAGTCCGCGTGCAAAGCGTTCGGTGTTGTCGACCAGCTGGTCGCGCATGCGGTCGACCCCCTGTAGCAGAGCGATATCGACGCGATTGACCTTTGCGACCGGCTCCAGCCGGGCCGGGCGGGGATGCCAGACGAAGGCGTCGGCTGTGTCGAAATCGGGTTCGCCGGCGGCGGGCGGGACGGCCCGCTCGACAAGCGCGATCAGGCTGTCGAGGCGCGCGGCGAGGGCGTCGAAATCCGGATTGGCCAACGATGGTCTCCTTTGAGGCGAAGGCAGCGATGCCCGTGTGCGTGCGACAGAATCGCGCCAGCGGAGGGCCAAGATCGACGATTGCGCCGGCTCCCGCAATTCGCCGCCGTTACCGCTAATGTGTGCTACAGGAGCGGGGCGTCGGGTTGGCGCCGAAACCGGCGCGCTGCGCGGCCCTCCGGCGGGTCCCGATGCTCCCGCCGGTTTCATTTGCAATGGCGCACACGGCAGCTATAGTCCGCGCCGCTTTTCAGGATCAATGCGGATATCCGGGGCGAGGGGCAAATCCCGCCCGCCGGACCGTACACACGGAGCAGAGAACCGTTCATGTTCGTTACCCCAGCTTATGCCCAGGGATTCGGCGGTGGCGGCGGCAGCGAGCTGATCGTCTCGCTGCTCCCGTTCATCCTCATCTTCGTCATCATGTACTTCCTGGTGCTGCGCCCGCAGCGCCAGCGCATGAAGGCGCACCAGGAGATGGTTTCCGCCTTGCGCCGCGGTGATACCGTGGTCACCGCCGGCGGCCTGATCGGCAAGATCTCCAAGGTGGTGGACGAGAACGAGGTGCAGGTCGAACTCGCCGAGGGCGTCAAGGTTCGGCTGATGCGCAACACCGTGACGGAAGTCCGCTCCAAGGGCGAACCGGTCAACGACAACGCGTAAGGCGACGTCGTCGCTTCGATAATTGACGCGGCGCGCACTCACCGTGGCCGGGACACTCGCAACGAGTGCCCGGCGCGGTGAAGATCGATAGGCTCTAGATGCTGTATTTCGCCCGCTGGAAGATCGTCCTGATTCTCGGAGCCGCCGTGCTCGGAATCCTGGCGGCCCTGCCGAACCTCTTTCCCAAAAGCCAGGTCGAGGATTGGCCGTCCTGGATTCCTCATCGCCAGATCGTGCTTGGTCTCGACCTGCAGGGCGGTGCCTACCTGCTCTATCAGGTCGATCGCGAGGACTACATCGACAAGCGCCTGAAGAGCGTAGTCGGCGAAATGCGGGCTGCGCTGCGCGAAGAGCCGCGGATCGGCTACACCGGCCTCGGCGTGGCCGACGATGGCGCCCAGGTGCGCATCCGGGACCAGGCCCAGTTCACCGCCGCGCAGGAGCGGCTCGGGGAGCTCGTGACGCCGCTGCAGTCCACGCTGTTCGGGCAGGGCGCCGTCGACGAGTTCGAGATGACCACCGGCGACGACGGTCTCATCCGGCTCACCTTCACCGACGAGGGCCTGTCGCAGCGCATCCGCTCTATCGTCCAGCAGTCGATCGAGGTGATCCGCCGACGCGTCGACGAACTCGGTACCACCGAGCCGAACATTCAGCGACAGGGCGAGGACCGGATCCTCGTCGAGGCGCCCGGCCTGGATGACCCCGAACGCCTGAAGGCGCTCGTTGGCCAGACCGCTCAGCTGACTTTCCACCTGGTCAACACGTCGATCAACCCGCAGCAGGTCCTGGAAACGCGCGCGCCTCCCGGCGAGATGTTGCTCTACTCGATGGACGATCCGCCGCAGCCCTATGTGGTCGAGGAATCGCCGTTGATGACCGGCGAGGACCTGGTCGACGCGCGGGCCGGGTTCCAGCAGCAGACCAACGAACCGATCGTCACCTTCCGTCTGTCCACCGGCGGCGCGCGGACCTTTGCCAATGTGACCACGACCAATGTCGGCCGGCCGTTTGCCATCGTGCTCGACAACGAGGTCATTTCCGCCCCGGTCATCCGGGAGCCGATCACGCAGGGGTCGGGGCAGATCTCCGGCAACTTCACCGTCCAGACCGCGAACGACCTGTCGATCCTGCTACGTGCCGGTGCGCTGCCGGCCAAGCTGACGATCGTGGAAGAACGCACCGTCGGTCCGGGCCTCGGCGAGGACTCCATTGCCGCCGGCGAGACCGCGGCGGTGATCGCGGCGATCGGCGTCGCGGTGGCCATGCTGCTGGTCTATGGACTGTTCGGCATCTTCGCGAATGTCGCGCTGGTGGTGAACATCGTCCTGATCCTGGGCCTGCTGTCGTTGCTGGGGGCCACACTGACGCTGCCAGGCATTGCCGGCATCGTGCTCACCATGGGCATGGCCGTGGACGCCAACGTGCTGATCTATGAACGCATACGCGAGGAGGCGAAGGCCGGCCGTTCGGCCATCACGGCCATCGATGCCGGCTTCTCGCGTGCCATCGGCACCATCTTGGACGCGAACATCACGACCCTGATCGCTGCGGTGATCCTGTTCCAGCTCGGCTCCGGCCCCGTTCGCGGGTTCGCCGTCACGCTGGCGATCGGCATCCTGACGACGGTGTTCTCGGCCTTCTTCTTCACCCGCTTCCTCGTCGCCCAATGGGTGCGGATGAAGCGGCCATCGTCCGTTCCTCTCTGAAGCCAGGATCGGCGGAGCCTCCTTCATGCGATTGATCAAGCTGCCCAGCGACACCCACTTCCGGTTCATGAAGTTCTGGAAGGCCGGGTTCTTTGTCTCCACCGGGCTCTCGGTTCTCTCGATCGTTCTGTTCTTCGTGGTCGGACTGAACTACGGCATCGACTTCCAGGGCGGAACGCTGGTCGAGATCCAGACCAAGGACGGTCCGGCCAACATCGCCGAGATGCGCAGCGAGATTGGCGAGCTCAACCTGGGCGACGTCCAGATCCAGCAGTTCGGCGCGCCGGACACCGTGCTGATCCGCGTCGTTCGTCAGCCGGGCGGCGAGGACGCCCAGCAGCGCGCCGTTCAGCTGATGCGCGACATGTTCGCTGACACCGTGGACTTCCGCCGCGTCGAGGTGGTCGGGCCGCGCGTCTCCGGCGAGCTGGCCCAGGCCGGCATCATTGCTGTCGTCGTCGCGCTGCTGGCCATCATGGTCTACATCTGGCTGCGCTTCGAATGGCAGTTTGCCGTCGGCGCGGTGATCACCACGCTCCACGACGTGTTGCTCACCATCGGGATATTCGCGGTCACGCAACTGGAGTTCAATCTCTCCACGATTGCGGCCGTGTTGACCATCGTCGGCTACTCGCTGAACGACACGGTGGTCGTGTACGATCGGTTGCGCGAAAATCTCAGGCGCTACAAGAAGATGGCGATGCCGGAGATGATCGACCTCTCGATCAACCAGATGCTGTCGCGCACTCTGATGACCTCGATCACCACGCTGATTGCGTTGGGCGCGCTATTCGTCTTCGGCGGCGAGGTGATCCGCTCGTTCACGTTCGCGATGATCTGGGGCGTGCTCATCGGCACCTACTCGTCGATCTTCGTGGCAGCACCGCTGCTCATCTGGTTCGGCCTGCGGCCGTCCTCACCGGATGACAGCGCCGCCGGGACGGCTGAACCCGCAGCCGCCGCGTCCTAGGAATGGCGGAGCCGGACAATCCGGAGAGGGATGAGCCCCGGCCCGCCGGTATCGTGCTCAAGGAAGCCCACTATCCGGGCCGGGCACCGGTGGATGCCTACGGCGGCGGCGGCTTCCGCTTCGCTGAGATGTCGCACCGGGGCTCCATCCTGTGTGTTCCGTCGGGCATTTATGCCTGGGCGCCGGCGGCACCGGATCAGATCGACGCCGACGCGCTCGCCCGGGTGGTTCATGAGGCGGAGGGCATCGAGCTGCTGCTCGTCGGGATGGGTTCGCTGCCCTATCCGCTTGCCGAGCCTCTCAAGCAGATGCTGCGCGATGCCGGCGTGCGCTTCGAGGTGATGGCCACGGGTCCCGCAGTCAGAACGTTCAACGTGCTTCTGGCGGAGAACCGGCCGGTTGCGGCGGCGCTGATCGTGGTGGATTGAGTTCGGGATCCACCGTCGCCACCGCGCGTTCACAGCGGGCGAGGCTCCGCATTGAGCCTCAACGTCCGCCGTTCTGCGATGCCCCTCCCATCTTTCGACAAGTGCCCTAGCTTTCCGTCCGCCATGTCCGACTCGTTCAACCAGTGCCAGGCGATCCTGAGGGACCGCGACCCGGACCGGTTCGCGGCCTCGCTTTATTGCGATCCGGCGCATCGCCCGGGGGTCATGGCGCTCTACGCCTTCCACCTCGAGCTCGCCCGGGTGAGGGAGACGGTCCACGATCCGATGCCTGGCGAGATCCGCCTGCAGTGGTGGCGCGATCTCCTCGACGGGGCGGGACACGGCGATGTGCGGGGCCATCCCGTCGCCGATGCCCTTTTGATGACCATCGAGCGCTACAGGCTGCCTCGGGCACCGCTCGTTGCGATGACCGAGGCGCGCATCTTCGACCTCTACGACGATCCGATGCCGGAGATGAACGCGTTCGAGGGTTACGCCGGGGAAACCCACGGTGCGCTCTTCCAGCTCGTTGCACTCGTGCTCAACGACGGTGCGGATCCCGGCACCGGCACCCTGGCCGGCCACGCCGGCGTCGCGGAGGCGATCGCCGCTGTGGTCCGCGCGCTGCCGCATCATCTGAGACGCGGACAGGTCTTTCTTCCAACCGACGTGCTGGTCCGACACGGCACCAGTGCGGATCGCGTGGTTGCCCAGCCGGAGGAGACGGGAACCCGGGCAGCCGTGGCGGAGCTCGCCGAGCACGGTCGGCACCATCTGCAGCGTTGCCGCGAGATCGGGACCCATGTTCCTGCCGCCGTGGCGCCGGCCTTCCTGCCGCTGGTGCTCGTGCCTCCAGTGCTCCGGAGTGTGGAACGGCGCAGCTATGAGCCGTGGACAAGCGTCGTGGAGACGCCCCGGCTTTCCGCCTTGTGGCGGCTCTGGCAGGGCTCGCGGCGGATGCGTGCGGGTGTGCGATCCGGCACGGTCGCGACGGCCGACTGGCTGAAGGGATAGGGCGGAGGACCGGTCCGCCGAGGTGTGGCCGAGAGGCCTATTCCGCCGCCTCGGCCTCGGACGTGGCCAGCCAGCCATCGAAATCGGCGCGGGCACGGGCAGTCATCAGCCGCTTCTTGGCCTGCCCGCGCGCCGTACCGGTGATCCGCTTGCCGTCGGCGTCATGCTTCGGCGCCTCCATTGGCGGAAACAGCCCGAAATTGACGTTCATCGGCTGAAAGGAACGCGCACCGCCCACAGCCTCACCCTCGATATGGCCGCCGGTGATGTGGTTGAGCAGCGCGCCCATCGCCGTCGTGAGTGGCGGCGGCGCGAGTGTCTGCCCGAGGCGCTCGGCAGCCGCGAGCCGACCGGCGAGGAGCCCGATGGAGGCCGACTCCACGTAACCTTCGCAGCCCGTGATCTGGCCGGCAAAACGGAGCCGAGGGGCCGCCTTCAGTCGCAGCGTTCCATCCAGGAGCTTCGGCGAGTTCAGGTAGGTGTTGCGGTGCAGGCCGCCGAGGCGGGCGAATTGGGCGTTCTCCAGTCCCGGGATGAGGCGGAAGACACGGACCTGTTCGCCATAGGTCAGTTTCGTCTGGAAGCCGACCATGTTGAAGAGGGTGCCGAGCGCATTGTCCTGGCGCAGCTGCACGATGGCGTGCGGCTTGACGGTCGGGTCGTGCGGATTGGTGAGGCCGACCGGCTTCATCGGGCCGTGACGCAGCGTTTCGCGGCCGCGCTCGGCCATCACCTCGATGGGCAGGCAGCCGTCGAAATAGGGGGTGTCGAGCTCCCACTCGCGAAACACGGTCTTGTCCGCGGCGATGAGCGCGTCGATGAAGGTCTCGTAGTCGTCCTTCGACATGGGGCAGTTCAGGTAGTCGGCGCCGGTGCCGCCGGGACCGGGCTTGTCGTAGCGCGACTGGAACCAGGCCTTGTCCATGTCGACGGAATCGAGGTGCACGATCGGCGCGATGGCATCGAAGAAGGCAAGCGAGGTTTCGCCGGTCAGCGCCAGGATTGCCTCGGCCAGGGAGGGCGAGGTCAGCGGGCCCGTGGCGACAATCACCGAGCTCCAGTCCTCCGGCGGCAGGCCGGCGAGTTCGGTGCGGTCGATGGTGACCAGCGGATGGGCCTCCAGCGCTTCGGTGACGGCGGCCGAGAAGCCGTCGCGGTCGACAGCCAGGGCGGCACCGGCCGGCACCTGGTGGCGGTCTCCCTCGCGCATGATCAGCGAGCCGGCGCGGCGCATCTCGTGGTGCAGCAGACCGACCGCGTTCATCTCCGCATCGTCGGAGCGGAACGAGTTCGAGCAGACAAGCTCGGCGAAGCCGCCGGTCTTGTGAACCGGGGTTCCGCGCACCGGGCGCATTTCGTGAAGGATGACGGGCACGCCCGCGAGGGCGAGCTGCCAGGCGGCTTCGCTTCCGGCTAGGCCGGCACCGACGACGTGAACGGGTTCCATGCCTCACCTATGCGGCCGGGATGGCCTGCCGGTCAACAGGCGGATGGGCCGGGAGGGTTACAAGCCAGAAGCGGGGTGGACGGCGGTGTGGCACGGTCGCGACAGGCTGAGGGCGAGTGGCGCGATCACGGTTTATTTGTCGTAAACGGACTGGTCATGAAGACGGTGCCAGAGTACCGGAGACAGTCGCAGGAGCGGAGAATCAGACGGGTGCTCAAACAACTGGCGCTGATCCTGGCCGCGGGCCTTGCCGTCTCGGGCTGCATGCAGCAGCAGAAGGGGCAGCCGGCCATGTGGTATGCGGCGAATCAGGCGGTGCCGCCGACGGCAACGAAGATTGTGGTCTGCCACGGCTTCGGCTGTGTCCAGCGCACGTCGGTGACGCTGAGCAAGCGCAACATCCGTACCTTCAAGGCGATGCTGGCGCGCGGACGCTCTTCGCCGGCGGCCGAGCGCAAGGCCATCGGCGAGGCCATCGCCTGGATGGAAAAGACCGTGGCACCTTCCGTGGGATCCGACGACGATGTGCCCGGGCTCGACCTGCGCAATGCCGGCGTCGCGGGCCAGATGGATTGCATCGACGAATCCACCAACACGACGAGCTACCTGCTGTTTGCCGAAGAGCGCGGCTTCCTGAAGCACCACACCGTGGCACGGCCCGTGGCGCGCGGCTTCTTCCTCGACGGACGCTACCCGCATGCAACGGCGGTGGTTCGCGAAACGGAGACCGGTAAGGCTTTCGCCGTCGATTCCTGGCCGCAGGCCAACGGTGAGCGTCCCGAAATCATGTCGCTCGAGGACTGGTTCAACACCCATCCTCTGTTTGGCTGATCGGGCCAGTCACACCTCGACCGGGCGGCACATCAGTGGCTTTCCGGATGAAGTTCGAGGGGCTCGTGTTCAGGCGGCGCCGGCCGAGAAGGTCCGGTCGGAAAGGTTGAGCCGCTCCGCCGCAATCCGGCGCGCCGCCTCGGCCTGGACGGGCTCCTTGTCGGCAGCTTCCAGGTCATCCAGCAGGTTGCGGGCGATGAGCGTCAGGAGGTCGCGGCGCGGCTTTCCGCTCGCATCCACCGGCAGTGCCTCGACGATCTGCACGAGGTCCGGCGTGCCCGGACCGGCCAGTTCCTCCCGGCACCAGGCTTGAAGCTCCGCAGGTTCAACCGCCGCATCGGTCTCCACGAAAGCGTAGAGCCCAGCGCCGTGGCGCGGATAGGGATAGCTCGCCACAGCTGAGCGCCGCACGGCGGGATGGGCCTGAAGTCGCTCTTCCACCTTCGCACCGTAGTCCTTGAGCCTGTCATGTCCGCCTTCGCCGTCGGACCAGGAGAAGAGACCGCGCGTGACCGAGTTGTAGACGCGCTTGCCGGTGGCCATCCACAGCCGGGTGGGCAGGCTCTTGGTGGCGAGGATCCTGCGTTCGCGCGCCGTCAGCGCATCGGAACAGTAGCGCTTCTTGTGCTTGAGAAGGTGGCGGAGATCCTCGTAGGCCAGCACCCGATAGAGCTTCCCGCGGCGTGGATGCACACTGGCGAGCTGGAAATCGATGAGGGCGGGGCGCCCATCGGACAGGCGCAACCAGTTCTGCTGCTTGGCGAGATCGTTGTGGACCACGCCGCGCCGGTGCAGCGCATAAAGACAGCGCTTGGCTTCGCGGAAGAACGCAGTCTCGCCATGCGGCTCGGCAATGTGCAGCGGGACCCCGGACAGCCAGGACCGGTAGAGGCGCCGCTGCCCCGTCCCAACCAGGCGGGGCACGTAGTCGAGGTCGGAGAGGCGCTCCAACGCCCGGCGCTCACGCCAGAAGAGATAGTAGGCCAGCGGCTTCGACCACAGCGGTGTCGGGCGCACGTCCCGCTCTACCACGGTTTCATCGCCCAGCCGCCCCAGGGTGACGCGGCTGAAAACGTCGCTCTTCAGGACGGTATCGGCCTCGAAGGCGGAATCGGTTGCGGGCAAGGGGGATCTCTCCGGCATCTTGGCGCCCTCAATAAATCATTTTGGGCCCGAAGGGAGCCTGAGGCGTCGCAAAAACCGTTGGTGGGGAAAACCGTGCGCAAGCCGGTCCCGAAATGGAAAACGCCCGCCGGAGGGAGGAGCCGGCGGGCGTTCCATATCACCGCGGCCCGAGGGGAGGGGGTGGCCGCGGCTACCGAGCCGGACGAATGTGAGGGGCACATTCCGGCTCGTATCTGGTGTCGTCCCGGCCCTCCGGACGAGGGCGAAACGAAAGGGGGTGGCGGGCGAGACGCTCAACTGGTTTCGCCCGGCCGGAAAATCAAGGGCGATGAAAGTCCCGGGAGCGGCCGACGATCTTCTCGATGTCCAGCGAAGTCAGGCCCAGGTCCATCTGCTGGCGGGGCGAGAGCTTGCTGAGCTCGACGAGATTGCGGTTGTCCTTCCAGGACTGAAACGTCCGAACGAAAATGTCGAACATGGCGGCGCTCCAAGAAAACGCACGTGCGGTTGCCAAACCTTCCACGTGGATGGGGACGAAAAAAACCGACGGAAGGGCTGCCCGCCGCGACCGTCGACTGACCCCTATATGTGCGAACCTGACCCTTTTGTAATCAGATAAAAAGGCATGTCAGTCCTGCACGGAATGCATTGCCTTTTCCGCAGTTTCACGCGGGTTCCGACACGATTGGGTCGCAATTGGAAAAGCGTCGCTGCCCTATTCCGCAGCAGCGACTGCCCGTGCGTTGGGCCGGCGTGCCAGAAGCTCGGCCAGGAAGCGTCCCGTATGGCTTTCAGTGTTTGCCGCAATCTGCTCGGGCGTGCCCATCGCGACGATGCGGCCGCCCCCGTCGCCGCCTTCCGGCCCGAGGTCGATCACCCAGTCCGCGGTCTTGATGACTTCGAGATTGTGCTCGATCACGACAACCGTGTTGCCGGTCTCCACGAGACGGTGGAGCACTTCAAGCAGCTTGGCCACGTCATGGAAGTGGAGGCCGGTGGTGGGCTCGTCGAGAATGTAGAGGGTGCGGCCGGTCGCCCGCTTTGACAGTTCCTTCGCGAGCTTGACGCGCTGGGCCTCGCCACCCGACAGCGTCGTCGCTTGCTGCCCGATCTTGATGTAGCTGAGACCGACCTGCTTCAGCGTCTCCAGCTTGTCGCGTACCTGCGGAACCGCTTCGAAGAAGCTGCAGCCTTCCTCGACCGTCATCTCCAGCACATCGGAAATGGACTTGTCGCGGAAGGTGACCTCGAGCGTCTCGCGGTTGTAGCGCTTGCCCTCGCAGACGTCGCAGGTGACGTAGACGTCGGGCAGGAAGTGCATCTCGATCTTGATGACGCCGTCGCCCTGGCACGCCTCGCAGCGCCCGCCCTTCACGTTGAAGGAAAAGCGCCCCGGGCCATAACCACGCGCCTTGGCCTCCGGAAGGCCGGCGAACCATTCGCGGATCGGCGTAAAGGCGCCGGTGTAGGTGGCCGGATTGGAGCGCGGCGTGCGCCCGATGGGCGACTGGTCGATATCGATGATCTTGTCGATCTGTTCCAGGCCCTCGATGGAATCGTGCGGGGCGGGGACGTCGCGCGCCCCGTTCAGCCGCCGCGCAACCGCCTTGTAGAAGGTGTCGAGAAGCAATGTCGACTTGCCGCCGCCGGAGACGCCAGTGACGGCAGTGAAGGTGCCGAGTGGCAGCTCGAAGGAGACGTTTTTCAGGTTGTTGCCGCGCGCACCGCTGAGCTTGATCTTGCGCGCCTTCTTCGGCTTGCGGCGCTCGCCGGGCACAGCGATTTCCCGTGCGCCCGACAGATACTGACCCGTGAGCGAGGCCGGGTCGACGACGATCTCCTCGGGCGTGCCCTGGGCAACCACCTGGCCACCGTGCACGCCGGCGCCCGGACCGACATCGACCACGTAATCCGCCGAGAGCACCGCGTCCTCGTCGTGCTCCACCACGATGACCGTGTTGCCGAGGTCGCGCAGGCGCTTCAACGTTTCCAGCAGGCGGGCGTTGTCGCGCTGGTGCAGGCCGATCGACGGTTCATCGAGGACGTAGAGGACGCCGGTCAGACCGGACCCGATCTGGGAGGCGAGGCGGATGCGCTGGCTTTCGCCGCCCGACAGCGTGCCGGAATTGCGCGACAGCTGCAGATAGTCGAGCCCGACATCGACGAGGAAGCGGAGGCGCTCCCGGATCTCCTTCAGGATCCGCGACGCGATCTCGTTCTGCTTGTCGGTCAGCTTTGCGTCGAGATCCCCGAACCAGGTATGCGCGTCACGGATCGACAGCTGCGAGGCCTCTCCGACGTGGCTGCCGGCGATCTTCACTGCCAGAGCTTCTGGCTTTAGCCGGTAGCCGCCGCACGCCTCGCACGGCTTGTCGGACTGGTAGCGCGAGAGTTCTTCGCGCACCCACTGGGAATCGGTCTCCCGCCAGCGCCGTTCAATGTTGGTGACCACTCCCTCGAACGACTTCTTGGTCTGGTAGCTTCTGAGGCCGTCGTCATAGACGAAAGCGATCTTTTCTCTCGTGCCGTAGAGAATGGTGTCGCGCACCGCGTCCGGCAGGTCCCGCCAGGGCGTGGTCATTGGCACGTCGTAGTGCTTGCAGATCGCCTCGAGGGTCTGGGTGTAGTAGGGCGAGGTGTTGCCGGTGCGCGCCCAGGGCAGGATCGCGCCGTTCCTGAGCGACAGGCTGTCGTCCGGAACCACGAGGTCGGCCTCGAAGGACAGGGTCGTTCCGAGGCCGTCGCAGGTCGGGCAGGCGCCGAACGGGTTGTTGAACGAAAACAGCCGTGGCTCGATCTCGGGGATCGTGAACCCGGAAACCGGACAGGCGAACTTTTCGGAGAAGACGACCCGGCGCGGCGCCCCGGTCTCGTCCGTCTCGTCCGCGTACTCGACGAAGGCGATGCCGTCGGCAAGGCGGAGCGCCGTTTCCAGCGAATCTGCCAGCCGGGTGCCAATGTCCTCGCGCACCACGACGCGGTCGACCACCACGTCGATGTCGTGCTTGATCTTCTTGTCGAGTGCCGGAGCCTCGGCGATCTCGTGGAAGGTGCCGTCGATCTTGACCCGCTGGAAGCCCTTCTTCTGCAGCTCCGCGAGTTCCTTGCGGTACTCGCCCTTGCGGCCGCGCACGATGGGCGCAAGGAGGTAGAGCCGGGTCTTTTCCGGCAGGGCGAGCACCCGGTCGACCATCTGACTGACGGTCTGGCTCTCGATGGGCAGTCCGGTCGCCGGCGAATAGGGGATGCCGACGCGTGCCCACAGGAGGCGCATGTAGTCGTAGATCTCGGTGACCGTGCCCACCGTTGAGCGCGGGTTGCGCGACGTGGTCTTCTGCTCGATGGAAATGGCCGGCGACAGGCCGTCGATCTGGTCGACGTCCGGCTTCTGCATCATCTCGAGGAACTGGCGCGCGTAGGCCGACAGGCTTTCAACGTAGCGCCGCTGCCCTTCCGCATAGATGGTGTCAAACGCCAGCGAGGATTTGCCGGATCCGGACAGGCCGGTGAACACCACCAGCGAATCCCGCGGGATCTCCAGATCCACGTTCTTCAGATTGTGCTCGCGGGCACCTTTGATCGCGATCGACTTGTGCATGGGCGGAAAACGGGTCCGGTCTGGTGGCAACGGGGCAGCAGGTCAGAGAAACGTGCGTCGACCTAACGCCCAAAGGGGATCGGCTGCAAACCCCGCGCCGGACGAGCGTGCGCGCGCGGCGATTCTTGATGTTCTATCTATGTTCCGCAAGTCGAGGAGATGCAAGTCTCCTCGCGTGCGGGCGGGGAGCGAAACGAAACAACACATAGGGAGCGTGGCTCGATCTGCCAGAGGGGTTGTCGGCGGTCAGTCGAGCGGCTAACAATGTTCCTGTCTTGTTCCGTTGCAGCCTGGCCGGACATTCCGCGTGGCTTTGGCTGGATAAAGTGGTGGACGGGTGCGCGAGGCCATTGGCCGGGGGCGATGGCGGCGGCTATGGTCGCCCGGCCTCTCGCAAGCGTCCGGTTTGGGCAGGAGAGACGTGCCGCCGCGCCACACCTGAAGCGCGACGGATACCTACAGTCGGGTCGAGCGAACCAGGAGAACGACATGGCCGGCAGCGTGAACAAGGTGATCCTGATCGGCAATCTCGGTGCCGACCCGGAAATCCGCCGCACCCAGGACGGCCGGCCGGTCGGGAACCTGCGTATCGCAACCTCCGAAAGCTGGCGCGACAAGACGAGCGGCGATCGGCGCGAGCGGACCGAATGGCACCGGGTGGTGATCTTCAACGAAGGTCTTTGCCGGATTGCCGAGCAGTATCTGCGCAAGGGCTCCAAGGTCTACATCGAGGGCCAGCTGCAGACCCGCGAGTGGGAAGACCAGTCCGGCCAGAAGCGCTACACGACCGAAGTCGTGCTGCAGGGCTTCAACTCGTCGCTGACAATGCTCGACGGCCGCGGTGACGGCGGTGGTGGCGGTGGTGGCTCCTTCGGGGGCGGTGGCGGCGGTGGCTCTTATGGCGGCGGCTCGGGCGGTGGTGGCGGCTTTGGCCAGTCCGGCCCGATGGATTCCGGCGGCGGTAGCAGCGGCTCGTCCGGCGGTGGCGGTGGTTATGGTCGCGACCTGGACGACGAGATCCCGTTCTGACGCACGGGCGGCTTCTGATCCGGACCGGGATGGCGGTCAGGCGATGGAGGGGATGACGTGCTCCTCACCCTTGCCGTTTCCGGCTACCGGTCGCTGCGCGATCTGGTCCTGCCGCTCGACCGGCTGACGATCGTCACCGGCCCAAACGGCAGCGGCAAGTCCAGCCTGTACCGGGCGATCCGGCTTTTGGCCGATACCGCCCAGGGGCGTGTCATCGGATCGCTCGCCGCCGAGGGCGGCCTGCAATCGACACTGTGGGCGGGCCCGGAAGAGGTCAGCCGGCGCATGCGCATCGGCGAGGTTCCGCTTCAGGGCACGATCCGGCGCAACCGGATCCAGCTGCGCCTCGGCTTCGCCAGCGAAGACTACGGTTACGCCCTCGATCTCGGCTTGCCTCAGGACCGCGGCATTTTCGGACGCGATCCGCAGATCAAGTGCGAAGCGGTCTGGGCCGGTGAGGTCATGCGGCGGGGCAACGTGCTCGCGCGCCGCACAGGTCCCCTTGTCGAGATCCTGGAGGACGGCGGCGAGCGGGTGCCGGTGCTGACCGACCTGCCGAGCTTCGAAAGCATGATGACCCATGCGGCCGACCCGCGTCACGCACCGGAACTTCTTGCCCTGCGCGAGCGAATGCGCGGCTGGCGCTTCTACGATCATTTCCGCGTTGACGCGGACGGTCCGCCCCGCCGTGCCCGCGTGGGAACGCGTACCCCGGTCCTGGCAGCGGACGGGGCGGATCTCGCCGCCGCCATCGCCACCATCCGCGAAATCGGTGATCCGGGCGCTCTGGACGAGGCCATCGACGATGCCTTTCCCGGCAGCGAGGTGGAGGTCACCGAGGCAAGCGGACTGTTCGAGATACGCATGCATCAGAAAGGCCTCCTGAGGCCGCTGGGCGCCGCCGAGCTTTCCGACGGCACCTTGCGCTATCTGCTGCTCGTCGCCGCTCTTCTGTCGCCGCGCCCACCATCCCTGCTCGTGCTCAACGAGCCGGAGACGAGCCTGCACCCGGACCTTATCGCCCCTTTGGGTCGGCTGATCGCGCGGGCCTGTGACGCCACGCAGGTGATCGTGGTCACCCACGCCGCGTCGCTGGTCGACGGGCTCGGGGTGGTCAAGGGCGCGCGACTGCTGTCGCTCGAGAAGCGGCTGGGCGAAACCGCGGTCGACTGTGAGGATCGGCCACGGTGGGAGTGGCCGAAACGATGAGAGGGTTGCTGTGCCTCAGGCACATGCGGGGAAGGGGCCGTCATGAACGCTCAACTGCTTGGCCGGTTGTCACTGCCCGGCGATCAGGGGCGACCCAACGAGGATCGGGCCGGGGCAGCGGGGTGCTTTGCCTGGGTCATCGACGGGGCCACGGGGCTGGGCGATTTCGAATGCCTCGACGGGCCCAGCGATGCGGCGTGGCTTGCCGAAACCGCCGACATGGCGATCGCGGCGCGCCTCACGGTCGGCGAAACCGAGCCGGCCGCGTTGATCGCGCACGCAATCGATGCCGCCGCTGAGGCCTTTGCGCGGGATCTCGTGCGGCAGCCGGAAGGCCGGTTCCAGCTCCCGACCGCCTCCATGCTGGTCGCGCGCTTCGACGGGGGCGGCATCGACATTGCCGAACTTGGCGACTGCTCGCTCTATGCGGTGGCGGCGGATCGAACGGTGGCGACCATCGGCAGCGATGCCGAAGGGCGGGCGAGGGAGCGCGAGGGGGCCCGGCTGATGATCGCTCACGGCGCGACCCTCAAAACGCCGGAGGTCCGCCGGCGGATGCGCGAGAGCCGCGCGAAGCGCAACACGCCGGACGGTGCCTGGCTGTTCGGGGTCGAGCGGGAGGCGGCGGCCCATGTGCGCCGCCATCGGCTCGAGCTCGCCGCACCCTTCACTGCGCTTCTCGCCACTGACGGCTTCGCGGCGCTCGTGCAGGATTACGGCCGCACCGACGCGGGCGGGCTGGTCGAGGCAGCACGCCTGCGCGGCCTCGCCAGCCTCGGCGAGGACCTTCGCGCCATCGAGCAAATCGAGGACCCTGACTGCACGATCTTCCCGCGTTTCAAGCCGTCCGACGATGCGACGGCACTGCTGGTCTCGGTCGCCGACTGAGCCGGCTTATGCCGTCTGGGCCAGGGCGATGATGCCATCGGCGACGAACTGCACCGCTAGGGCGGCGAGAATGACGCCGAGCAGGCGGGTCAGCACCGCCCGACCCGTGGCGCCCAGAAACCGGTCCACCCGGGGGGCGGCCAGAAAGATCGCAAGCGTGGCCCCCAGAACCAGTGCGATTGTGGCAATCATCGCGCCGAAGGCAGCGTTGGACGGAGCGTGGTCGGCCAGCAGGATCACGGCGGAGATGGCACCGGGTCCGGCAGTCAGCGGGATGGCCATCGGAAACACGGCGATATCGGAATGTTCTTCGTCATCGCCCGGACGCGCGGCCGGGACGGCGCGCGACGGGCCGTCGTAATCCGGATCGTCCGCTCCATCCTCCGGGGTCTCGTGCGTGGCTTCATGCGCCAACGTCGCCTTGCGCTCCGTGCGCTTGCCGAAAACCATCTCCGCGGCAATCCAGAACAACAGGAGACCGCCGGCGACACGGAAGGCCGCCAGCGAAATACCGAGGAAGCCGAGAAGCTGGCTGCCGACGAGGGCGAAGGCGATCAGGATGCAGAAGGCGACAATCGTTGCCTTGACGGCAGCGACCCGGCGCGCGGCACGCGACCAGCCCGGTGTGAGGCCAAGAAAGATCGGCGCGAGCCCGATGGGATCGACCGTCACGAAGAGCGTCGTGAGCGCGTTGAGGAGATAATTCGTCACTGTCGCGTCCCCCATTTCGGCCGCGTTTCGCCGTCATTGATAGGGGGGCGCACAACCCCCATTTCCGCAGGTTGGAGAAGGTCGGAAGGACGGCATTTTCCCCGAGCCGAAATCTCAAACCTAAGCGATTGATTTCTATCCACTTATTGCTGCATGCGACAGGGTGTTGAAGTGGCCCCGGGTGCGGGAATCGTCTATAGACTTCAGAATCGACCCAAGACGCGAGCGTGATTTCCTGTGAGTGACGAGCAAGTTCCGCCGCCGGGCGACGACCCGAAGGGCGTGCGCGGCATCTCCATCACCGACGAAATGGAGCGGTCCTATCTCGATTACGCCATGAGCGTGATCGTGAGCCGGGCGCTGCCGGATGTCCGTGATGGTCTGAAGCCGGTGCATCGACGCATCCTCTATACGATGCACGAGAACGGTTACGACTGGAACAAGCCGTACAAGAAGTCGTCGCGCGTGGTCGGCGACGTCATGGGTAAATACCACCCGCACGGCGACCAGGCGATCTACGATGCGCTGGTGCGCATGGCGCAGGACTTCTCCATGCGCCTGCCGCTGGTCGACGGGCAGGGCAACTTCGGTTCGGTGGACGGCGATCCGCCGGCCGCGATGCGTTACACCGAGGTGCGGCTTGAGAAGGTCGCAACGGCGCTTCTCGAAGACATCGACAAGCAGACCGTCGATTTTCAGGACAATTACGACAACTCCGAGCGCGAACCGGTCGTCCTGCCGGCGCGCTTCCCGAACCTGCTGGTCAATGGCGCCGGCGGCATTGCCGTCGGCATGGCCACCAATATTCCGCCTCACAATCTCGGCGAAGTGATCGATGCGGTCGTCGCGCTGATCGACGATCCGGCCCTGTCCGCCGAAGCGCTCTGGGACTACGTGCCCGGGCCAGACTTCCCGACCGGGGGCATCATTCTCGGCCGCTCCGGCATCCGCTCCGCGTACCTGACTGGCCGGGGCTCCGTCACCATGCGCGGCAAGGTCGCCGTGGAGACGACCGGCCGGGACCGCGAGGCGCTGATCATCACCGAGATTCCCTATCAGGTGAACAAGGCCTCGATGGTGGAGAAGATCGCCGATCTGGTCCGTGAGAAGCGCATCGAGGGCATCTCCGACCTGCGCGATGAATCCGACCGCGACGGCATGCGCGTGGTGGTCGAGCTCAAGCGCGATGCGGTTGCCGACGTGGTGCTCAACCAGCTCTACAGGTTCTCGCCGCTGCAATCGACGTTCGGCGCGAACATGGTCGCGCTCAACTACGGCAAGCCGGAGCTGATGCAGCTCCGGGACTTCCTCACCGCCTTCATCGGCTTCCGCGAAGAGGTCGTCAGCCGGCGGACGAAGTACCTGCTGTCCAAGGCGCGCGACCGAGCCCACGTCCTCGTCGGTCTCGCCATTGCTGTTGCCAACATCGACGAAGTCATCCGTCTCATCCGCAGCGCGCCCGATCCGGCCACCGCGCGGGCGGAACTGATGGCGCGCGATTGGCCGGCGCGCGACATGATCCCGCTTGTGCAGCTGATCGACGATCCGCGCCACGCGATTGCCGACGACGGAACGTGCCGGCTGTCCGAAGAGCAGGCCCGTGCGATTCTCGACCTGCGCCTGCAGCGCCTCACCGCGCTCGGACGCGACGAGATCGGTGACGAGCTCAACAAGCTGGCGGAAGAGATCAAGGACTACCTGGAGATCCTGCGCTCGCGCCTCCGCGTCCTGGAGATCATCAAGGACGAACTGACGGCCGTCCGCGAGGAATTTGCCACACCGCGCCGGACCGAGATCGTCGAGGGCGGAGCGGATCTGGAGGACGAGGACCTCATCCAGCGCGAGGATATGGTCGTCACGGTCAGCCATGCCGGGTACGTGAAGCGCGTGCCGCTGGCCACCTACCGGGCGCAGCGCCGCGGCGGCAAGGGCCGATCGGGCATGTCGACCCGCGACGAGGATTTCGTGACCCGGCTCTTCGTCGCCAACACCCATACGCCGGTCCTGTTCTTCTCCTCGCGCGGCATCGTATACAAGGAGAAGGTCTGGCGGCTGCCGCTCGCCGCGCCCCAGGCGCGCGGCAAGGCGCTCATCAACATTTTGCCGTTGGAGCAGGGCGAGGGGATCTCCTCGATCCTGCCGCTCACCGACGACGAGGAGAGCTGGGGCGAGCTGGACGTCATGTTCGCCACCAAGAAGGGCACGGTCCGCCGCAACAAGCTGTCGGACTTCGTTCAGGTGAACCGCGCCGGCAAGATCGCCATGAAGCTCGACGAGGGCGATGGCATCGTCAGCGTGCAGATCTGTTCGCCCGACGACGACGTGCTGCTGACGACGGCAACCGGCCAGGCGATCCGTTTCCCGGTGACCGATGTGCGTGTCTTCGCGGGACGCAATTCGACTGGCGTGCGAGGCATTTCGTTGCCAGCCGGTGATCGGGTCATTTCCATGTCGATCCTGGGTCACGTCGATGCGACGCCTGCGGAGCGCAGCGCGTACCTGAAGATGCGCCGCGCCATTGCCGGCGAAGGTGATGCCGGCATGGACGCCGAGCTCGAAGAGAACGGCGACGTGGAACTGGGGTCGGACCGCTACGCCGAACTTAGTGCCCGCGAGCAGGTGATCCTGGCGATCTCCGAGAACGGCTTCGGCAAGCGCACCTCCGCCTACGAGTACCGGGTCACCGGACGCGGCGGCAAAGGCATCGTCGCGATGACGGTGAACGAGCGCAACGGCCAGCTCGTCTCGACCTTCCCGGTCGAGGACGCCGATCAGATCATGCTGGTGACCAACGGTGGCCAGCTGATCCGTTGCCCGGTAGACGGAATCCGGCTCGCCGGCCGCAACACCCAGGGCGTAATCGTCTTCTCCACCGCCGCGGAGGAAAAGGTCGTGTCAGTCGAGCGGGTCAGTGACGTCGAGGACGACGATCTCGACGAACTCGAAGCAGGAGAGGGTGAGGGCGGTGCCGATCCCGATCTTGGCCCGGATCGCGACGGCGCTGGCGACGGCACGCCCGAGGCACCATCCGAGGACTAGATCTCGAGCCGGCCCAGAATTCGGCGGCCGCCACGACGACCAAGCAAGAAAAAGCCCCGCAGCGCTTGGCACTGCGGGGCTTTGCCGTGGAAGGAGGGGGGCAAACTGCCACGGCGTCTGTGAGCAGCGTTCCGGCCTGCCGACCAGCCGGATGGAAATCAGCGCTGCGCGATCTGCGTGACCTTGGTGCGCGACAGAACCGTCACGTTATTGTCGGTGTCCGTCGTCTTCTGGGTGACGAAGCGGACTTTGCGCGGGCCGGGGGTGGCGGACTGCCAGGTGATGCAGCCCGGCGAAATGTTCGGCCAGTTCTGGTCGGCGCACAGGCGCTCGGCCACGGTGGCAAACCGGTCGGTCTTGTTCGGTGCCGTTGCGACGTCGGCGGTGTTGACGCCTGCGGACACCGCAATGGCGGTGATGCCGACAATGCCAGACGCGGCAATCATTCGTGCGGAAAAGCGCTTCGCAAACATCATCCCTGGCCCCTTGTGCCGTTTGGACTGAGCAAACCGTCCCTGGTGATGATGAGATGGGGCAAATTCGGCCGCCTGCGAGTGATGCTCGTCACGGTCAAACGCTTTGTTAACGATCGTCTCGTCTTGCTCATGACTACGGTCGCGCTCGACGGTGCTGACGTTGTCTTCGGCGTGACTGGAAGTGTTGATGATCATACGCATTGTTGCCGTCCTCCTGACACAACAACGCAAGTCGAGCCTCGGCGGTTCCGGTCTGGTATAGAAAGCGTTAATCGAGCCGCGGGGTTGCGGCATTCAGCGGGCGGGGCTAGACCAACGCGCCCTGCATGATTGGCCCGGAAATCCGCGGCGCGAGGCGATTCCCAGGATCACGGCGGCGACCACATGCGAATTGCGCTTTATCCCGGATCGTTCGATCCGGTGACCAACGGGCACCTCGACGTGCTTTCCCACGCGCTCGGGATCGCCGATCGGGTGGTGGTGGCCATCGGCGTGCATCCGGGCAAGGCCCCGATGTTCTCCTTCGAAGAGCGGGTCGAGATGCTGGCCGAAGTCGGCCGCACCCTGCTTCCGGCCAATGAGCTGGACAGGCTTCAGGTGGTGTCCTTCTCCAATCTGGTTATCGATTGCGCCGTTGATCACGGAGCGAGCCTCCTGATCCGTGGCCTCAGGGACGGCACCGACCTCGATTACGAGATGCAGATGGCAGGCATGAACCGCACGTTGCGGCCGGAGGTCCAGACCGTCTTTCTTCCCGCATCCCCCGAGGTGCGTCACATCACAGCCACGCTTGTGCGCCAGATCGCGCGGATGGGCGGGCGAACGGCGGATTTCGTGCCGGACGGCATTGCCCAGCGGCTGGCCGAAAGAACAGGCCGCGCAGACTGACGCGTCGCCCGCGGATGGCCCGAGCGGTCCTTCGGCATCGGACGGCGCACCCCGATCCACACCCGCCAGATGTCGTCCCGCGCGACGCCGCAGGCGGTCTCTCCAAGAGGTCTTCCATGATTGCACGTCTTGCTGCTGTCTTCGCCCTCGTGCTGGCTGTTGCGGCCCCCGCCGCCGCGCAGGCCCCGAGCCCCGACAACATCCTCGTGCTGGAGACCAGCAAGGGGCCCGTCGAGATCGCGCTGCGGCCGGACCTTGCTCCGAACCATGTGGAGCGGATCAAGACGCTCGCCAACGAGGGCTTCTATGACGGCGTGCCGTTCCACCGGGTGATCGACGGGTTCATGGCTCAGACCGGCGACCCGACCGGGACGGGCACGGGCGGATCCGACTACCCGGACCTGAAGGCGGAGTTCACGAACACGCCCTACGAGCGTGGCACGGTCGGCATGGCCCGCGCCCAGAGCCCGAACAGCGCGAACTCGCAGTTCTTCATCATGTTCGGCCGCACGCCGAGCCTTGACGGCCAGTACACCGTGTTCGGCCAGGTCATCGACGGCATGGATGTCGTTGATGCCATCAAGAAGGGCTCGCGCAGCGCCAACGGCCAGATGTCCAACCCCGACCAGATCACCAAGGCCTACATCAAGGCCAACCAGTAAGAGCGGGTTCTGACCCGATCCCGCACCGCGTCTCAACAGGAGAAAGAGCCGATGGCCAACGATCCAGAAAACACCCTGGTGCTGCAGACGACCAAGGGCAACGTCACCATCGAGCTGCGCCCCGACGTCGCTCCCAATCACGTCGCCCGTATCAAGGAGCTCGTTCGTGACGGCTTCTATGACGGCATCGTGTTCCACCGGGTGATCGAGGGCTTCATGGCCCAAACCGGCTGCCCGAAGGGCAACGGCACCGGCGGGTCCGGCAAGAAGCTGAAGCAGGAGTTCAACGACGCCCCGCACGAGCGCGGCACCGTTTCCATGGCGCGGACGCCGGATCCGGACTCCGCCGACAGCCAGTTCTTCATCTGCTTCGATCGCCACACCTTCCTGGACAAGCAGTACACCGTCTGGGGTCAGGTGACCGAGGGCATGGACGCCGTCGATCAGATCAAGCGTGGCGAGCCCGTCGTCGATCCCGACCGGATCGAGAAGGCCTGGATCGCCGCTGACGCGGCGTGACCGCGCCAACCCGCGAACCGGCGGGCGAGGGGGAGCTTGATGGCTTCCCCTCCACCCCCGGAGGCGCGCTTTCCGACTACGACTTCGAGCTTCCCGGAGATCGGATCGCGCTCAGGCCCGCGCGACCGCGCGACAGCGCGCGCCTCCTGGCCGTCACGCCTGGCGCGTCGCCGGAACTGGCCGACCGCACCGTCTCCGACCTGCCGGAGCTCCTGGCTCCCGGCGACGTCCTCGTCTTCAACGATACCCGTGTCATTCCCGCTCAGCTCTTCGGCGTTCGCGTTCGCGGCGATGCCGTCGCACGCATTTCGGCGACGCTGCACAAGGATCTCGGTGACGGCGCCTGGAAGGCGTTCGTGCGGCCGGCGAAGCGGCTGGCCGTCGGCGAAACGATCCGGTTTGCATCCGGTCCCGATGCAGAGCCGGTCGAGGGTGGCCTCTTGGCTCGCGTGACAGCCCTTGAGGGTGGCGAGGCCACACTCTGCTTCGATCCCGGCGCGGCCAGCTTCGAAGAAGCGATGCTGGCCGTCGGACACGTGCCGCTGCCGCCTTACATCGCCCGCCGCCGGCCCGAAGACGCCGCCGACCGCGAAGACTATCAAACCGTCTACGCCCGCCTTCCGGGCTCCGTCGCCGCTCCCACCGCAGGGCTGCACTTCACGCCCGATCTCCTGCGCCGCCTCGGCGAGCGGGGCATCGGCACGGAGTTCGTGACGCTGCATGTCGGGGCGGGCACCTTTCTGCCTGTGAAGGCGGAAGACCTCAACGCCCACGAGATGCATGCGGAGTTCGGCACCGTGAGCACCGAGACAGCGGAGCGGTTGAACGCTGCGCGCGCCGCTGGCGGCCGCATTGTCTGCGTGGGAACAACCAGCCTCAGGCTGCTGGAATCAGCCACCGACGAGAATGGGACTGTCGGGGCGTTCGCCGACGAGACGGCGATCTTCATCCGGCCGGGCTACCGGTTCCGCGCCGTCGACGTGTTGATGACCAACTTCCACCTGCCGAAATCGACGCTGTTCATGCTGGTGTCCGCCTTTTCCGGCCTGGAGACCATGCAGGCGGCCTACGCCCACGCCGTGGAGACGGGATACCGGTTTTATTCCTACGGCGATTCCAGCCTTCTCTTTCCGAAAGCGAACCGGTGACCGAGCGCTTCGACTTTTCCCTCCTGGCGACCGACGGACGGGCGCGGCGCGGCCGGCTCAAGACGGCGCATGGCCTCGTCGAAACGCCGGCATTCATGCCCGTGGGGACCCAGGCGACCGTCAAGACGATGCTGCCGGAGCACGTGCGCGAGACCGGCGCTGACGTCGTCCTGGGCAACGTCTATCACCTGATGCTGCGCCCCGGCGCGGGACGGGTGGCACGGCTCGGCGGGCTGCACCGTTTCATGAACTGGCCGCACACGATTCTCACCGACTCCGGAGGCTTCCAGGTGATGTCGCTGGCGGCGCTGAGAAAGCTCGATGCCGACGGCGTGACCTTTAAGAGCCACATCGACGGGTCCATGCACCGGCTCACGCCGGAGCGCTCCGTCGAGATCCAGGGGCTGCTCGGTTCCGACATCCAGATGCAGCTCGACGAATGCGTGCGGCTGCCGGCCACCCGCGAGGAAATCGAGCGCGGCATGCGGCTCAGCCTCGACTGGGCGGCGCGTTCGCGGGAGGAGTTCGAGCGCCTTGGCGGTCCCGGCAAGGGTCAGGCGCTGTTCGGCATCGTCCAGGGGGGCGATGACCACGGCCTGCGCGAGCAGTCTGCGGCGGGCCTGTCCGCCCTGCCTTTCGAGGGCTATTCCATCGGCGGTCTCGCCGTTGGCGAGCCGCAGGAGATCATGTTCGCTGTCACCGAGGCGACCACCGCCGTTCTGCCGGTCGATAAACCGCGTTACCTGATGGGTGTCGGCACGCCTGACGACCTGGTCGGGTCGGTTGCCCGGGGCGTCGACATGTTCGATTGCGTCATGCCGACCAGGGCCGGACGCCATGGCGTGGCCTACACCCGTCACGGCAAGCTCAACCTGAAGAATGCCCGCCATGCCGAGGACGCGGCGCCGCTCGATCCGGAGGGGCCGACGGAAATTTCCCGCCTCTATAGCCGGGCCTACCTTCACCACCTGATCCGGGCCGGCGAGATGCTGGGTGCGATGCTGCTCACCTGGAACAACATCGCCTACTATCAGGACCTCATGCGCCGGCTCCGCAGCGCGATCGAGGACGGCCGCTTCGAGGACGAGGCGGCTCAAATCCGCGAAGGCTGGGCGCGCGGCGACCAGACCCGCACCTGAGGCGCAGCCCGCTCTGACGCAAGGGGTGACGCCAGGGCCTGCCGACACCATGTTGGCGGAGGGCGACAGGACGGGGCGATTGCGATGCAAGATGGTCTGGTTTCCGGAGCGGACGGATCTGAAGCGGTGGATCTAGCCGCAATCCAGGACCTCAGCGACTGGATCATCGACGAAGGCCTGCTGCGGGACGATCTCGACCGGCTGATTCAGGGTTTTTGCGAAGGTGTCGCCGCGCTCGACATCCCCTTGGTCAGGATGCACGTCTCCATCGCGGCGCTGCATCCCACCGTAAAGGGCTACGGGGGATACTGGTGGCGCAACCGCGGTTTCGTGGCCGAGGAGTACGAGCGCTCCAGCATGCCCCGCATTGGCTGGCAGGCAAGCCCGCTGCGCGTGATGCTCGAAGAGGGCGTGATGGCCATGCGCTATCGGCTCGACACGAATGAAACGCTGTCGTTTCCGGTGCTCGAAGAATTTCGCGAAGGGGGCGGCACGGACTGGGTCGGACGCCTGGTGCGGTTCGGCGAGGAGGGCGTGGATACCGGACTGCCCGGCATGCTCCTGTCCTGGCTGTCCGATCGGCCGGGCGGCTTCAGCGATAGCGATATCGAGACGCTCGACCGGCTGGTGCCGCGGCTGGGACTCGCCTGCTACCGGATCGCGCTGAAACGGGCCGCGCAGGATCTGCTCGACGCCTATGTCGGCACGGATGCCGGTCACCGCGTCCTCTCCGGGCAGATCGAGCGGGGCGCTGCAAGCCGGCTCTATTCCGTCATCATGGTCGCCGACCTGCGTGGCTTCACCCATTTCGCCGACGAGACCGACGGCGAGGACGTTCTTCAGTCGCTGAACGAGACGCTGGGCGATCTCGCCGACATTGTCGATGCCCACAAGGGCGATGTGCTGAAGTTTCTCGGCGACGGGTTCCTCGCCATCTTCAGCCTGGAGGGGCGCGACGCGGCGGCAGTCTGCGCAGAAGCTCTGACCGCGGCGGAAGAGATGCGTACGGCGAACGATCGGCTGAATGAAAGGCGTGCCGCGTCGGGCAGGGCGCCGCTCGTTGTCGATGTAGCGCTGCACCTGGGCGAGGTCATGTACGGCAATGTCGGGTCCAATCGCCGGCTCGACTTCACCGTCATCGGACCGGCGGTCAATGAGGCCGCCCGTATCGAGGCGCTCTGTCAGCCGCTCGGCGAGCAGATACTCGTTTCGGAAAGCTTTGCCGCGGCCTTCGGCGGCGGCCTGCGGTCGGTGGGTACGCACGAGCTGCGTGGCGTCGCGCGGACCCAGGAGCTGTTCACCCGCTAGGAGCGGTCTGGCTCAGAGACCTAGAAGCCGCTTCAGTTCGGCATGGAACGGCGCGGCGAGGTCGTCGCGATCGAGCGCATAGGCGACGTTTGCCGCGAGGAAGCCGACCTTGGAGCCGCAGTCGTAGGTGTGGCCCTTGAAGCGCAGGCCGTGGAAGACCTGGCTGTCCATCATGGCCAGCATCGCGTCGGTGATCTGGATCTCGCCGCCCGCACCCTTCTCGGTCTTTTCCAGGAGGTCGAAGATCTCCGGCTGCAGGATGTAGCGGCCGGTAATGATGAGGTTCGACGGGGCCGTGCCCTTCGGCGGCTTTTCGACCATGCCGGTGACCTTGAACACGTCTCCCTCGCCGTCGATCTCGACGACCCCGTACTGGTGGGTCTGATCTTCCGGCACCTCTTCCACGGCGATGACGTTGCCGCCGCCATTGTCGGTGTAGACGTCGATCATCTGGGCGAGACAGCCCGGATCGGAGTGGACCAGCACGTCGGGCAGGAGCAGGGCGAAGGGCTCATTCCCCACCAGTTCACGCGCACACCAGACGGCGTGGCCAAGGCCGAGCGGTTCCTGCTGGCGGGTGAAGGAGACGGCGCCGGCACCGGGTTGGGCGCTGTGGACCTCTTCGAGACGGTCCAGCTTGTCGCGCTCGCGCAGGGTCGCCTCGAGCTCGTAGGCGATGTCGAAATGGTCCTCGATGACCGCTTTTCCACGGCCGGTGACGAAGATGAACTTCTCAACGCCGGCGGCCTTCGCCTCGTCGTAGACGTATTGGATCAGCGGCCGGTCCACCACGGTAAGCATTTCCTTGGGCATTGCCTTCGTTGCCGGCAGAAAGCGGGTGCCGAGGCCGGCGACGGGAAATACGGCTGTGCGGATCGGAGCAGGGGCCATTTTCGTCTCTCGCTGTTTATCGGTCGAAGCACCGTGACGGGTGCAGACTAGGAATGCGACCGGGCGCCTTTCGTTCGAGATTGTTAGCAAAACCGCGCGCAACCGACCATGGTCATTGCGCTTGCGCAAAGGCGCCGGCACCGAGAAACGCGCGGTCGAACCTCGTGTCGCGGGCCGGTTCGCGACATGAGCTATTCGCGCAAGGTCGCGCCAAGCTGCACACGAAGGGTTCAAGCCGCCGAAAGGTTGGGCTATGGACGGGACCGAAGCCGCCTTTGCCCGAGCGGGCAGGACGGCGCCCCAGTCCTTCGTCCTTTTTCTCGGAGATCCCCATGACCGCGATCATCGACATCATCGGCCGCGAGATCCTCGACAGTCGCGGCAATCCGACCGTCGAAGTCGATGTCCACCTCGAAGACGGCTCGCTTGGCCGCGCGGCCGTTCCCTCCGGCGCTTCCACCGGGGCGCACGAGGCCGTTGAACTGCGTGACGGCGGCGAGCGCTACATGGGCAAGGGCGTCCAGGATGCCGTCGCCTCCGTGAACGGCGAAATCTTTGATGCCATCGGCGGTCTGGACGCCGAGGACCAGGTTCATATCGACGAGATGCTGATTGCGCTCGACGGTACCGACAACAAGGGCCGCCTCGGCGCCAACGCGATCCTCGGCGTCTCGCTCGCCGTGGCGAAGGCCGCCGCGGAAGCCTCCGAACTCCCGCTCTACCGTTATGTCGGCGGGGTGTCGGCTCGCGAGTTGCCGGTTCCGATGATGAACATCATGAACGGCGGTGCCCACGCCGACAATCCGATCGACTTCCAGGAATTCATGATCATGCCGGTCGGCGCGCCGACCTTCTCCGAGGCGATGCGCGCGGGTGCGGAGATCTTCCACACTCTGAAGGGCCAGTTGAAGAAGGCGGGCCACTCCACGAATGTCGGTGATGAGGGTGGCTTCGCGCCGAACCTGCCGTCGGCGAAGGCCGCGCTCGACTTCATCATGTCAGCCATCGAAAGCGCCGGCTACAAGCCGGGAGAGGACATCTGCCTGGCTCTCGACTGCGCCTCGACCGAGTTCTTCAAGGACGGAAAGTACGCGCTCGACGGCGAGGGTCGGGCACTCGACGGTGCCGGCCTCGCCGACTACCTCGGCGAGCTGGTCGATGCCTATCCGATCGTGTCCATCGAGGACGGAATGGCCGAAGACGACTGGGAGGGCTGGGCGGCCCTCACCAAGCGCGTTGGCGACCGCTGCCAGCTGGTGGGCGACGACCTGTTCGTCACCAACACCGAGCGCCTCGCCAGTGGCATCGAGCAGGGAATCGCCAACGCGATTCTCATCAAGGTGAATCAGATCGGCACGCTCACCGAGACGCTGGATGCCGTTTCGATGGCCCACAAGGCCGCCTATGCGGCTGTGATGTCTCATCGGTCCGGTGAGACCGAGGACGCCACGATCGCCCATCTCGCCGTCGCGACGAACTGCGGTCAGATCAAGACCGGTTCCCTGGCGCGCTCCGACCGGCTGGCCAAGTACAACGAGCTGCTGCGCATCGAGGAAGAGCTCGGCCCGCAGGCCTTCTATCCGGGTCGGGCCGCCATCAAGGCCGGCTGACCACTTTCCTTTGACCGACACTTGCCCTGGCGGGTTTTGCCGCCGGGGCAACCGCTCGTTAAGGCGGGGCTGGCATAAGAGGCGCGGGTGTATCAGTTCCAGCGTTTCGAGTACCGGCCCCCATGGCGACCCGCCACCGTCGAACCACCTTCCTGTCCCGGCTGCCCGCTCCCGTCCTGATGATCGCGATGATCGTCTATTTCGGATGGCACGGCGTGCATGGCGACTACGGCATCCGCGCCCGTCTCGCGTTCGAGACCGAGATCGCCCGGCTGGTTGCCGACCGTGACGCCATCGTCGAGCGCCGCAAGGATCTCGAGGCCCGCGTGAAGCTGCTGCAGTCGGCTGCGATCGATGCCGACATGCTCGACGAGCGTGCCCGCGCCAAGCTCAATCTCGCCCGGCCGGAAGAGGTCGTGATCTACACGAGTCCGGGCCTTGCCGGGGACGCGCGCGTCTCGCAGCTGCCGGCAACGTTGTCGGACGCCGGCCGCGTCGCACTGCGCTGATCGAGGCTGTCCACAGCCATTGCGTCCCGCCAGGGACAGGGCTGCCATCCCGAAACCGGCCTCGCCACCGCGTCGACTTGCTGTCTAAGGTGGTGGCCGTGTCCGTGCCAAGTCCTTGATGCGACTTGGAAAGGGCGCTCAGTGCATGCTGCACTGCAATATCGACCACTTCCCGTCGGTGTGGTCTTTCACCCAAGCCGACCCTTCGCTAATGTCCGTCCGACCTGCCGCGAACGAACGCCGGAGAGAGCCCTGATGGCCGAGAAGAAACCGACCACGAGCCGCAAGCGATCCTCGGGAACGAGCCGGTCGTCCGGAACGAGCAGGACTTCGGGCCCGTCGCGTAGCAGCCGCTCGACGAAGTCCGCCGATGCCAAGTCCGGAGAGAAGACCAGCACCGCCAAGTCGATGACCGGCGAGACCGTGCATTTCACCAGGGACGAGGATGTCTACGCCTACCGTGAAATGCTGCTCGTGCGCCGCTTCGAGGAGAAGGCCGGCCAGCTTTACGGGATGGGCCTGATTGGCGGCTTCTGCCACCTCTACATCGGCCAGGAGGCCGTGGTGGTGGGCATGCAGATGGCGCTGAAGGAAGGCGACCAGATCATCACCGGCTACCGCGACCATGGCCACATGATCGCCTGCGGGATGGAATCGAAAGGTGTGATGGCCGAGCTGACCGGCCGCCGCTCTGGCTATTCCAAGGGCAAGGGCGGTTCGATGCACATGTTCTCCGTCGACAAGAATTTCTACGGCGGACACGGGATCGTCGGGGCGCAGGTGCCGCTGGGCACCGGGCTCGCCTTCGCCAACAAGTACCGCGAGAACGGCTCCGTCTCGATCACCTATTTCGGCGACGGTGCGGCCAACCAGGGCCAGGTCTACGAGAGCTTCAACATGGCGAAGCTCTGGAGCCTGCCGGTGGTCTACGTCATCGAGAACAACAAGTACGGCATGGGCACCTCCGTCGAGCGGGCCTCCTCAACCACCAATCTGTCGCATCGAGGCGCGTCCTTCGAGATCCCGGGCGAGCAGGTCGACGGCATGGAGGTCCATGCGGTCCGCGCCGCCGGCGAGCGCGCGATCGCCCACGCCCGTGAGGGCAAGGGCCCCTACATCCTCGAAATGCTGACCTATCGATACCGCGGCCATTCGATGTCGGATCCGGCAAAGTACCGGACCCGCGACGAAGTCAACAAGATGCGCACCGAGCGCGACCCGATCGAGCACCTCCGCTCGCGCCTTATCGAGGAGCACAAGATGTCGGAGGACGAGGTCAAGAAGATCGACAAGGAAGTCCGCGACATCATCAACGAGGCGGCCGAGTTCGCCCAGTCCGACCCGGAGCCGGATCCGTCCGAGCTCTGGACCGACGTGGTGCGATGACGCCGCAGCGTTCGCGCGCTGGCGCGTCGCCCTGCATGACACAGAACACGGCCTGTTGACGGGAGCCAGGAATGCCGACCGAAATTCTGATGCCGGCGCTCTCGCCCACGATGGAAGAGGGAAAGCTCGCCAAGTGGGTGAAGAAGGAAGGCGATAGCGTCGCAGCCGGCGACGTGATCGCGGAGATTGAGACCGACAAGGCCACCATGGAGGTCGAGGCGGTCGATGAGGGGACGCTCGGCAAGATCCTGGTGGACGAGGGCACCGAGGGCGTCAAGGTAAATTCGCCGATCGCGCTGCTGCTGGAAGAGGGCGAGGACGAAAGCGCCCTGGACAAGGCCGCCTCGTCGCAGGTGAAGGAGGACGACAGCAACGCCTCCGAACCGCCGGCCGACGACGGCAAGGACGAGGCGCCGAAGGCCGCCGATGAGGCGCCGAAGGTCCCGGCCGCGCCGGCATCCGGCCCCGGGCCTGCTGAAAAGACCTGGACCCAGGACGATCCGGAGATTCCCGAGGGCACCAAGATGGTGTCCGTCACGGTGCGCGAGGCGCTCCGTGACGCCATGGCCGAGGAGATGCGCCGTGACGGCGACGTCTATGTCATGGGCGAGGAGGTCGCCGAGTACCAGGGCGCCTACAAGATCACGCAAGGGCTGCTCGACGAGTTCGGCGCCAGGCGGGTGGTCGACACGCCGATCACCGAGCACGGCTTCACCGGTCTCGGCGTTGGCGCGGGTTTCGCCGGCCTCAAGCCGATCGTGGAGTTCATGACCTTCAATTTCGCCATGCAGGCGATCGATCAGATCATCAACTCCGCCGCCAAGACCCACTACATGTCCGGCGGCCTAATCGGCTGTTCGATCGTCTTCCGGGGACCGAATGGCGCCGCGGCGCGCGTGGCCGCCCAGCACTCCCAGGATTATGCATCCTGGTATGCCCATGTGCCTGGCCTCCGCGTGATCCAGCCCTATTCGGCTGCCGACGCGAAGGGGCTTCTCAAGGCGGCGATCCGGGACCCGAATCCGGTGGTCTTCCTGGAGAACGAGATCCTCTACGGGCACACGTTCGAGATTCCCGACGTGGATGATTTCGTGGTGCCCATCGGCAAGGCGAAGATCGAGCGCAAGGGCTCCGACGTAACCATCGTCTCGTTCGGTATCGGCATGACCTACGCCATGCAGGCCGCCGACGAACTCGCCAAGATGGGCATCGAGGCAGAAGTGGTGAACCTGCGCACCATCCGCCCGATGGACATCGAGACGGTGGTGGAATCGGTCAAGAAGACCAACCGGTGCGTTACCGTGGAGGAGGGCTGGCCGGTCTGCTCGATCGGCTCGGAGATCTCCGCGCGGATGATGGAGATGGCCTTCGATCATCTCGATGCGCCGGTCCTCAGGGTCACCGGCAAGGACGTGCCGATGCCCTACGCCGCCAATCTCGAAAAGCTCGCCTTGCCGACGGTCGCGGAAGTGATCGAGGCAGTGAAAGCTGTCACCTACACGGCCTGATAGGCTCCGGGAGACGACGCGCCATGCCGACACCGATCCTCATGCCCGCCCTGTCGCCGACGATGGAGGCCGGCAATCTTGCCAAATGGCACGTGAAGGAGGGCGACACCGTCTCGGCCGGCGACGTCGTCGCCGAGATCGAGACCGACAAGGCCACGATGGAAGTAGAGGCGGTGGATGAAGGCACCGTCGGCAAGATCCTTGTTGCCGAAGGCACCGCCGACGTGCCGGTGAATCAGCCCATCGCCATGCTTCTGGAAGAGGGCGAGGACGCGAGCGCCCTGGACAATGCCGATACCTCCGCGCCAAAGGCGGAGAAGAGCGGCAACGGCGACGCCAAGAAGGAGGCCGCTCCCGCCGAGGACAAGGCGCCTGCCAAGGAAAGCGCTCCTGCCGCGCCGGAAAAGGCACAGGCTCCGGCCGCGGGCGAGGGGACGACGCCCTCCATGCCGCCCGCCGCGCCGAAGGCGAACGGCGACGGCCGCGTCTTCTCCTCGCCGCTGGCGCGCCGGCTCGCCGACGAAAACGGCATCGACATCGCCGCGCTTTCCGGCTCCGGTCCGCACGGCCGCGTGGTCAAGCGCGACGTCGAGGAGGCGATGGAGAAGGGCGTTCCGGCCGCAGCCGAGAAGGGCGCCGTGTCCGACAAGGCTGCCGGCAAGGCCGCTGCCGCAAGCGACAAGGCCCCGAGTGCACCCGCCGTGGGCGCCGGCATGACCGACGACCAGATCCGCGCCATGTACGAGGAGGGGACTTACACCGAGCTTCCCCACGACGGCATGCGCAAGACCATCGCGCGCCGCCTGACCGAGGCGAAGCAGACCGTCCCGCACTTCTACCTGACCGTCGACGTGGAGCTGGACGCGCTCCTGAAGCTGCGGGGCGAGCTCAATGCCGCTGCGCCGAAGGACAAGGACGGCAACCCGGCCTACAAGCTCTCCGTCAACGACTTCGTCATCAAGGCGATGGCCAAGGCCCTGGCGGCGGTCCCGATGGCGAACGCCACCTACACGTCCACCGCACGGCTGCTGCACGAGCATGTGGACGTGGGCGTGGCGGTATCGATCCCCGACGGGCTTATCACGCCAGTGATCCGCCAGGCGGATGCCAAGCCGCTCTCCGTCATCTCCAACGAGATGAAGGACCTCGCCAAGCGCGCTCGCGACAAGAAGCTGAAGCCGGAAGAGTATCAGGGCGGCACCACGGCCGTGTCGAACCTCGGCATGTTCGGTATCCGCGAGTTCGCCGCGGTGATCAACCCGCCCCAGAGCACGATCCTAGCGGTCGGGCAGGGCGAGCAGCGGCCGGTCATCAAGGACGGCGCGGTGGCCATCGCTACGGTGATGACGGCGACGCTGTCGGTCGACCACCGGGCGGTCGACGGCGCGCTCGGGGCGGAGCTTCTCGCCGCCTTCAAGCCGCTGATCGAGAACCCGATGGCGATGCTGGTCTGAGGCAGGACATCACGGCGCGGCGGATCGGAGCACGAAGAACCGCCATGCCGTCGATCAGAGCTGCCCAGCCCAGCGATGCGGAGCCGCTTGCCCGCCTGATCGACATGGCGGGCGAGGGCATCCCGAGCTACTTCTGGACATTCTCGGCCGAACCGCACCTTGGTCCGTTCGAGGTCGGCCGTCGCCGCGTGGAGCGGCCGGGCGGTCATTTCTCCTACCGTAACGCGCATGTCGTCGACGTCGACGGGGCCGTCGTCGCCATGATGCTCGGCTATCCGCAGGAATCGATCCAGGAGAAGGCGGCTGTTCGCGATCTGCCCGCCTTCGTGCAGCCGCTCCTCGATCTCGAACGGCAGACCCTGGGGACGTGGTATCTGAACGCGCTCGCCACGCTCCCGCCGGAGCGCGGCAGGGGCCACGCCGGCTTGCTGCTTGCATTGTCGGCGCAACTGGCCGCCGACAACGGGCTCGACACCGTCACCCTCATCGTGAACAGCACCAACAATGCCGCGCGGAGCCTGTACGCGGCCTGCGGGTTCGAGACGGTCGATCGGCGCCCCGTCGAGCCCATGCCCGGCAATCGCCAGAGAGATGGCGACTGGCTGCTCCTCTCACGCCGCCTCGTTCATCGCCGCGCCGGCGACGATCTGCAGGTCGCTCCTACCCCTTGATCGACGCCGCGGCCGCCGCGTAGCCGCCCTGGGCCCCATCCACGAAGTGGAAATGGGTGTCGGAGTGGATCGAGGGAACGAAACAGGTCATCACCGCCGACTCCTGCCTGAGGAGGCCGAAATCGAGTGTGCCGGCGTCGCGCGCCGCGCGAAGAATGCCCTCCACCCGAGTGACCGTGTCCGGTGCGCAGTCAACGGTCATGCGGATGCCATCCTGGTACTTGCGGAAGTCGGCGTTGAGGGCTGTGTAACGGCGATAATGGACCGGATCGAAATCGCCCAGATTGCGCTTCGTCCGATCGAGCACCCAGGCCAGCAGCGAGATGGTCGCGATCTTCGCCTTTTGGGCGGCAAGCGAGCGCTTGCCGCGCGTCGCGCGCGCTTCCAGGTCGAGCCCGGCCGGCGGCCACGCGAACGCGGGTCCTTCATCGGTGACCGGACGGCCGCCGCGTTCGGCGGTTTCCAGAAGGTCGATGAGGGCGTGCACGACGGCCGCAAATGCCGGATCGTTGTCGTCGCCCGATCTCGGCACGGCGAGAATCGTCAGGATCGTGCCGCGTTCCGGAGTCAGGGGTTTCCATCGGCAGGAGAGGCCTTCCAGGTCCGGCCTGGTGCCGGGTTCCGCCATGTGGGCGGGAAAGGCGCCGGCCTTCATCTCTTCTTCGGCCCACGAAACGCCGCCGCCGGAGAACAGCGCGTAGGTCATCGCTTCGGAAGCGGCAAATCGCGCGACGCGGACGTCATGACCGGCACGGCGGATGTCGCCGACGGACACCGTTGCCGTGCGCAGCGTCAGGTCGAGATCCTCCTCCACCCAGCGGGCCGTCGCCGCGAGTGCCTCTTCCACGAGTGCCCGCTCCGATTGCGGCAGGGCCATGGCCGTGCCGTCTCCTCCGAACACGAACGGGAAGTCGGCGTCGCCGTCGCGCGCATTGATGACCGCAGCGATTGCCGCGGCTCCGGCCATGTTCACCGCCTTGTAGTGTCCGTCGCGGATCGCTTCGGTGGACTTCACCACGTCGGTCATGGCCACAAACCAGTCGTCTGGGAGCGGCACGTAGCGCTCAACGTCCGCCACGGACGCGAAATCGCTCAGGAGGGGAAGCGCGACATAGGAGGTGAAGGAACTCGTATTGGACACCTGGCAATTCCTTGCGGGGCCGTTCGGCCGGGTAGAAAGCGGCGGGCTGCGTGCCGGCCAAAGATCGCCGCCGCCTATGGATAGCTTGGTCGGCACGACGCTATGACAAGGTCGGTCAGGCTGGAAATCGATTGCACGTCCTCGGTCGCGGGTGGCCAGCGGAGGAGCAGCAATGCGCCGAACGGGCTCGACAAGGCGGGTCGAAGGGTGCTGAAAGGAAGGGCGGCCGGCGAAGACGGGCCGGGCGTGATGGGAAGCGGCAAGGAGGGCTCGATGGCCGACGGCTATGATGTGATCGTGATCGGAAGTGGCCCTGGCGGTTATGTCACCGCCATCCGTGCAGCTCAGCTCGGCCTGAAGACGGCCATCGTCGAGCGCGAGCACATGGGCGGGATCTGCCTCAACTGGGGCTGCATTCCGACGAAGGCGCTTCTGCGCAGCTCGGAGATCTACTCCCACTTCAATCACGCCAAGGATTTCGGCCTGTCGGCCGACAAGGTCGGCTTCGACATTTCCGCCGTGGTGAAGCGCTCGCGCGCCGTATCGGTGCAACTGAATCAGGGCATCGGCTTCCTGATGAAGAAGAACAAGATCGACGTGATCTGGGGCGAGGCATCGATCCCAAAGGCCGGCGAGGTCAAGGTTTCCAAGCCGAAGAAGAAGGCGATGGAGCCGCAGCCGCCGGCACCGAAGAACACGCTTGGCGAGGGCACCTACAAGGCCAAACACATCATCGTGGCCACCGGTGCGCGGCCGCGCGCGTTGCCCGGAATGGAGCCCGACGGAGAACTGATCTGGACCTATTTCGAGGCCATGGTGCCGAAGGATATGCCGAAGTCGCTCATCGTGGTCGGCTCCGGCGCGATCGGCATCGAGTTCGCCTCCTTCTATCGTTCGCTCGGTGCCGAGGTGACGGTAGTCGAGGTGTTGCCGCAGATCCTGCCGGTCGAGGATGCCGAGATCGCCGCGCACGTGCGCAAGCGGCTCGAAAAGCAGGGCATGACGATCCACACCGAAGCGAAGGTGACCAAGGTCGACAAGAAGTCGGGTGGCGTCACCGCGACGGTGGAAATGAAGGGCGGCAAGACCCAGACGATCTCCGCCGACCGGATGATTTCCGCCGTTGGCGTGGTCGGCAACATCGAGAATCTCGGGCTTGAGGATCTTGGCGTGAAGACCGAGCGCGGCTGTGTCGTCATCGACGAATTCGGCCGGACCAACGTCAAGGGCGTCTACGCCATTGGCGACGTTGCCGGTCCGCCGATGCTCGCTCACAAGGCGGAGCACGAGGGCGTGGTGTGCGTCGAGGCCATCGCCGGCAAGAACCCGCATGCCATGGACAAGCTCAAGATCCCGGGCTGCACCTACTGCCAGCCGCAGGTGGCGTCGGTGGGCCTGACGGAGGCGAAGGCGAAGGAAGCCGGCCGTGAGATCAAGGTCGGCCGCTTCCCGTTCATCGGTAACGGCAAGGCGATCGCGCTCGGCGAGCCCGACGGCCTGGTCAAGACGATCTTCGACGCCAAGACCGGCGAGCTCCTCGGGGCCCACATGGTCGGTGCGGAGGTCACCGAGCTGATCCAGGGCTTCGTCGTGGCGATGAACTGCGAGACGACCGAGGAAGAGCTTATCCACGCGGTCTTCCCGCATCCCACCATCTCGGAAACCATGCACGAGAGCGTTCTGGATGCCTACGATCGCGTGATCCACGTCTGATGCTGCGGGCTGCCTGACGCCCATGGAGCCGGCCGGGGGCGGGTGACGCCTCCGGTGCCTGCCGTGCTATGACTCGCCAATCGGTTGCGACGGGGGAGTGCGGAAATGAGCGTTCTGGTCAGGCTGGTGCAGCTTGCGGCGGCGGTGGTGATCCTTGTCGCGACCTGGATGGCGCTCTATCGGCCGGTTCAGTTCCAGTCCTACTTTCCCCAGCCGGAACTGCAGGCGCCCCAGCCCGATCGGTCCTATTCGCGCGTGGAGGCCGAGGTCCTCGACACCGTCCGCCAGAGCCATGCGGCGCTACAGGACGCCAACGTCGCGATCGAGGCGCTCACCCGGCAGCTGGCCGCGGCGAACGAGGAGATCGAGACCCTGGTTCAGGGCGCGGATCTCGCCGAGGATGCCCGGAACACGGCGCTTTCGATCTCAGAGACCAACGACGGGCTGATCTCGGCAGCCGGCGAGGTCCAGAAAGCGGCGCGGGCGGCTGCCCTTGCTGCCGAAGCCCAGTCGGACCTTGCCGTGCGCGCGGAGGGACGCGACGAGGAGGCCGCCGTCGCAGCCCTCATGCGTGGCCAGGTCGACGGCGAGACCGGGAGTGATGCAGGGGCCGCCGATAACAGCGGGGCGATTGAGCCGCGATGGGGCGTGGTCTTCGGCGCCGAGCTCACCGAGCCCGCCGCAGAGCGCATGCTGGCCCGCGCCACCCAGGACCGGCCGCATCTCGAGGCGCGGCTATATCGGCGCAACGGGTTCTTCCGCGGTGTTCTCGGCTATCCCACGCACGCCGCCGCCATGCAGAGCCTGCCGGACATCCGGGCCCGTGTGAACAGCGATGCATTCGTGGTTTCGCTGGCCCGTTGGTGTCCCCACACGGGCGGGGACGGGGGCGTTGTCCAATGCGGGCCCTAGCGGGGCTGGCAGGGAGGGGCTGAGCGCAATGGTTCTCCCACCGGCAAGCGGAGCGGTCCTGCGCATCCGCATCGACTTCCCCGATCGCCCGTCTCTCGGTCCCGGCAAGGTCCGGCTGCTGGAGACGATCGGTGACGCCGGCTCGATCTCGGCGGCCGCCCGCGATCTCGGGATGTCCTATCGCCGCGCTTGGCTTCTGGTGGAAGAGCTCAATGCCATGTTCGCCGATCCGCTCGTGACGACACAACTTGGCGGCAAGAAGGGCGGGGGTGCCGTGGTGACGGAGGCGGGCCTGCGCGTAATCGCGCAGTATCGTCAGCTGGAAGAGGAGGCCGCGCGGGCAACCGGTCCGCTGCTTCAGGGACTGGAAGGCGAAACCGGCACCTGACGCCCGGCCTGGACGCGATCAGAATGCGCGCGAGATCGAGAATTCGACGACGTCGGCAAGAATGTCGCGCACCGGCGAGGGTGGCACGGCGGCCAGGGCCTTCACGGCCTCGCTGCCGAAGTCACGAGCGCGCTGGATGCTGTCTTCGAGGGCCCCGGTCGCACGCAGCTTCTCGATCGCCGCCTCCAGGTCGCCGTCGCGGATCTCGCCTTTTTCGATGCAACGGGTCCAGAAAGCCTTGTCGTCGTCCGAGCCGCGCTCGTAGGCGAGGATGACCGGCAGCGTTGCCTTGCCTTCGCGGAAATCGTCGCCCGTGTCCTTGCCCAGAACGGCGGCATCGCCGCCATAATCGAGCACGTCATCGACGAGCTGGAAGGCCAGGCCGAGATTCAGCCCATAGAGACGCATCGCCTCCTGCGCCTCCGCGGGCTGCTGCGCTATGACCGGGCCCACTTCGGTGGCGGCGGAGAACAGCGCTGCGGTTTTGGCCTCGATGACGGCCATGTAGTGCGGCTGGCCGTTGGACAGGCTGTTGGCGCCGGACAACTGAAGCACTTCACCTTCTGCAATCACCGCCGAGGCGGTGGAGAGGATGCGCAGGCACTCCAGCGAACCGGTTTCGACCATCATCTTGAAGGCCTGGCCGAGCAGGTAGTCTCCGACCAGAACGCTGGCCTGATTGCCCCAGATGACGCGCGCGGCCGGCTTGCCCCGGCGCACCGCGCTGTCGTCGACGACATCGTCGTGCAGCAGCGTCGCGGTGTGCATGAACTCCACGCTCGCCGCCAGCTTCACGTGATCGTTGCCGGGGTAGTCGAACAGCTTGGCGCTCGCCAGCGTCAGCATGGGCCGCAGTCGCTTGCCGCCCGACGAGACGAGATGGTTGGCGATTTCGGGGATGAGCTCGACCTTCGAGCCGGCCATGTCCAGAATCAAGCCGTTCACCTGATCCATGTCGCTCGACACGACCCGGACGAGGCGCTCGACGCTGCTCTCACCCGGACGCACGTCAGCGGCAACGTTGCCATTCGCCACGCGGAACCATCCTTTCCACTCTCTTTGCGGGGACATTAAGCAGGGCCGGGAAGCTCCCGCAAGCCCGCGGCGCGGATGTGGCCGGCGCGGATTGTTCCCGGCCGCCATGCGGTGCATCGTGCGGAACGCGATGGCAGCGCGCGACTTGTCATCTTGCCGGTCAACCAACCGGCCGGAGCGGACCGCACACCAGACACACGAGGACCACGTGGACGAGCTTCTCAAGACGAACGACATGACCCTGATCGCCTTCGTCGAAGCGCTGTTGAAGGACGCGGAGATCCCCTATCAGGTCTTCGACCAGAACATGTCCGTGATCGAGGGATCGATCGGCATTCTGCCTCGCCGCGTGCTGGTGCCAAGCGACTCCCTGATGGAGGCCCGCACCATCATCACGGACGCTGGTGCCGGAGACAGCCTGCCGCCTGCGCCCGCCGGCTAGGCCATGGACGACGCACCGACATCCGCGCTGCCATCCGGCACGACAATCGACCGGTTTCTGAACGGGCGGTTCACGCTGGTACAGCCGGCACGCGGCGCGCATCGGTGCGGGTCGGACGCCATCCTGCTCGCCGCCATGCTGCCGGATGCGACCGTTGGCCACGTCGTCGATCTCGGGTCGGGACCCGGTGCGGCGGGGGTGGCGATGGCCGTTCGCACGCAGGCACTGGTCACGCTCGTCGACATCGATGCGGATGCTCTGGCGCTCGCAGCCGACAGCCTGACACGTCCCGAGAACCTTTTCATTGCCGGTCGCGTGCAACTTCTGGAGACCGATTTGGCAGGGCCGGTGGCCCCCTTCGAGAAAGCCGGCATCCCGGCTGGATCCGTCGATCACGTACTCGCCAATCCGCCCTTCTTTCGGCCGGGTCATCATCGTCCCGCGCCGGACGAAAACCGGGCGCGCGCGCGCATGCTCGGAGAGGCGGGACTTCATCCATGGATCCGGCGCTCGGCCTCGTTGCTGCGGACCGGCGGCACGCTCAATCTTATTCTGCCGAGCGACCTTCTGGCGGAGGTGATCGCCGAGGCGCAGGGCCGCTTCGGCGCACTCGACATTCTGCCGCTCCATCCTGGCACGGGGCAGGCGGCCGACCGGATCCTGGTGAAGGCCGTGAAGGCGTCGAAAGCCGCCTTGCGCATCATGCCTGGCCTCGTGATGCATGACGCAGATGGCGCCTACAGTGCGCCGGCGAAGCGAATCCTGAGGGACGGCAAGGCACTCCCCTGGCCAGCCCGCAAGGGCTGAGCTTGTCAGATCCCGCCTGGTGCAACCCACCAGTGCGGGTGCGCTGTCGCGATGGCCTTCGCGGCGTTCATCGCCTCGGCTTCGCTCGCGAACAGCCCGAAACAGGTGGCGCCGGAGCCGGACATGCGGGCGAAGCGGCATTCCGGGATGCCGCGCAGAACCGTCAGCACCGAGGCGATCGACGGTGCGATGGTCAGGGCCGGAGGCTCGAGATCGTTGCGCGCGTCCTTGAGCCAGCCGACCAGTGCGTCGAGGTCGGTGAAGCAGGCCGGCAGATCCGGAAGCGGGGCATTCTCGCGCGATTTGAGGGCCCGGAAGACCGCAGGCGTCGAGACGGCCACGCCCGGGTTGATCAGCACGATCCCGGCTGCCGGCAACGCGGGCGTCGGCGTCGTGATGTCCCCGATCCCCTGGGCGCGCAGCGGCCGGCTCTCTAGGCACATGGGCACGTCAGCGCCGAGACCGGTGGCCACCTTGTGCAGGACATGGCCGTTCAGCCTGAGGCCCTGCAGGCGCACCAGCGCCCGGATCGCGGCGGCGGCGTCGGCCGAGCCGCCACCGATACCTGATGCGACCGGCAATTGCTTGTCGAGGTGGAGGGACACACCGCCGCTGGCGCGAGTGGAAGAAAGTGCCCCAACGGCCTGTTCAGCCTTGAGAATCAGGTTCTCGGAATCCGTTGGGCAGTGGTCCGCGAACGGGCCGGACAGCGTCAGCGTCACGCGGCCGTCGACCCGTCTTTCGGCTGTGACCGTATCGCCGATCGAAGCGAACGCCACGAGGCTGTCGAGCAGATGATAGCCATCGGCGCGGCGCCCGACAACGTGCAGCGCGAGATTGACCTTGGCGCGGGCCGTTTCGCAAACGCTGCCGGAGGCCGGCATGACCGGCCTATTCGGCCGGGCCTGTTGCCGCCGGGCCGGCAGCCGCCGCATCGGTCTCGGGCTCACTCAGGCCATTCTCGAGCTTGTCGACGATCGCGGCGAGATCTTCAGGCGTCGGATCGAGATCGCGCGCATGGCTCCACTGGAAGCGGGCTTCCAACTTGCGTCCGACCTGCCAGTAGGCGTCGCCGAGGTGGTCGTTGATGACCGGATCGTCGGAGCGCAGCTCAACGGCCCGCTCCAGCTCGCGCACGGCTTCCTCGTAGCGACCGAGCCGGTAGTAGGCCCAGCCGAGGCTGTCGACGATGTAGCCGTCGTCGGGGCGCTGGCTGACCGCCTTGCGGATCATCTCCAGGCCCTCGTCCAGTTTCATGTGCTTGTCGATCCAGGAATAACCCAGATAGTTCAGCACCAGCGGCTGGTCGGGATAGAGCTCGAGCGCCTGGTGGAAGTCGGCTTCCGCTTCGTCCCAGCGGTCGGTCCGCTCGTTGGTGATGCCGCGGAAATAGTAGAGGGTCCAGTGCTCGCGCACCGGTTCCTCGATGGTGGCGATACCCTTGGCGTAAGCCTCGCGGGAAGCCTCGAAATCCTCCTGGCTGCGCAGCACGTTGCCCAGGGCGACTACCGCGGAGAGGTCGCTCGGGTCGGCCTCGACCAGCGGTTCAAGATGTGCCTTCGCGCCTTCGAAATCGTCGGCTGCGTTCAGGTTCAGCCCAATCTGCACCTGGGCCGCCTCACGCAGCGGTGAGCCTTCCGGAATGAGCTCGTAAACCGACACCGCGTTCTCGTGCTGCTGCATGCTTTCGTAGAGCGATGCGAGCGAAAAGGCGGGCAGGTCCGTATCTGGACCGAGGTGAAGCGCCAGTTGCAGGTAGCTGGCGGCATATTCCTGACCGCCTTCCTGGCCGACAGCCACACCGAGCCCATAAAGGGCTTCGGAGGCCCCGGTCTGCGCGTCCGTGATCTGGGGGGCTATCTCGCTATCGGCCGCAAGCTCGTCCTGCAGCATCTCGACAAGCGGATGATCGCCGCCGGCGTCGACGTAGTCGACAACGATTTGCTTGGCCTCGTCGCCTCGGCCCGAGCGGGCGAGGGCGCGGGCATAGGCATCGAGCACCCGCAGCGCCCGCGGGTCGTTGTCGTAGGAGATCTTAAGCCGCTCCACCGCCTCTTCACTGTTGCCGGCCATGTCGGCGATGAGGGCGGCGTGAAGGTCGGTGAAGGTGCGGAACCAGTCCGGCCCCTCCAGTCCGTCCAGGGTGCTGGTGGCGTCCTCCCATCGCTCCTCGGCGGCGTAGGTCCAGGCCTTCAGAAGCGCGGCGGTGAGTTCGGGAAGCGGTGATCCGCTTTCGAGCGGCGCCAGCGCCTCGCGCGCCTCCTCCGGCTTGTTCTTCGCCAACGCGTCGATGGACAGGGTCAGGGCTGCCAGCTGATTGGAGGGATCGCTTTCAGCCAGGTCGTCGGCGAACTCGACGGCCTCCGGGAGTGCGCCGCTGGCAACCAGCAACATCACGGTGCGGTCGAGCAAGAACTCGTTCTGCGGGTCGGCCGCGAGGGCGCGCTTGTAGAAGGCGGCCGCGGATGCGAGATCCCTCAGATTGCCGGCGTGTCGCGCGGCGAGATAGCTGCCGGACAGCGATTGCAGGCCGGACGTGTCGATCTTTTCGCCAGACGCCGGACCGGTCGCCACTTCCGCCTGCGCGCTGGCGCCCGTGACCCCGAGGGCAAGGACGGCCGCGGCGAGCGCCGTGCGGGAACGGCGGAGCACTCCCGGCGTTTGCTGCAGGGCGGCGAAAGAGGTGAGGGGCATCGGCTGCGACTCGTTCAATTTCATCATTGTCAGCGTGACCGGACGATGGGGCTTTTCAGTGGCCCGTGCAAGGCAACGCGACGGCCGGACGCGGAAAAGCGGGCCTTTCCGACCTCCATTGCACGCGCGGGTCTTGCCTTTGCATCGGCCTCCATGCTTTCGCTCTCTTGCCAACGAGGCGCGGTCCCGCCGCGCGAAAATGCGAAGCCGTCTCATACAAGCTTCGCCCACGGACGATCAGAAGGGTCGTAAAAGGACGAATTATGAACAAGTGGGTCTACTCGTTCGGGGATGGTGCCGCGGAAGGCACTGCGGGAATGCGCAACCTGCTCGGCGGCAAGGGGGCGAACCTTGCCGAGATGTCGAACATCGGCGTTCCGGTGCCTCCCGGCTTCACGATCACCACGGAAGTCTGCACCCACTTTACCAAGACTGGCGGGACCTATCCTGACGAGCTGAACGATCAGCTCGAGGCGGCGCTGGAGAAGATCGGCAGGGCCACTGGTCGCGCCTTCGGCGACATGAAGAAGCCACTGCTGGTGTCCGTGCGCTCCGGCGCGCGGGTGTCGATGCCCGGCATGATGGACACCGTGCTCAATCTCGGCCTCAACGACGAAACCGTCGGCGCGCTCGCCGAAGACGCCGGGGACGAGCGCTTTGCCTATGATTCCTACCGCCGCTTCATTCAGATGTACGGCGACGTGGTGATGGGCCTGGAACACCACGATTTCGAGGCCATCCTCGAGGGCTTCAAGGACGAGAAGAACCTCGATCTGGACACCGACCTTTCCGCCGCCGACTGGCAGGTCATCATCGAGCGCTACAAGGCCCTGGTGAGCGACAAGCTCGGCCGGCCCTTCCCGCAGGATCCGCGCGACCAGTTGTGGGGTGCCATCGGCGCCGTGTTCGGCTCGTGGATGAACGCCCGTGCCATTACCTACCGCCGGCTTCATCAGATCCCGGAGAGCTGGGGCACCGCCGTCAACGTCCAGGGCATGGTGTTCGGCAACATGGGTGACACGTCGGCCACGGGCGTGGCCTTCACCCGCAACCCGTCGACCGGCGAGAACAAGCTCTATGGCGAGTTCCTGGTGAACGCGCAGGGCGAGGACGTGGTCGCCGGTATCCGCACCCCGCAGGCGATCACCGAGGAAGCGCGGATGGAATCCAGCGCTCCGGAGAAGCCGTCGCTGGAGACCGCGCTGCCCGAGGCGTTCAAGGAATTCCAGGCGATCTGCACGCGGCTGGAAAACCACTATCGCGAAATGCAGGACGTCGAGTTCACGATCGAGCGCGGCAAGCTCTGGATGCTGCAGACCCGCAGCGGCAAGCGCACCGCCAAGGCTGCGCTGAAGATCGCCGTCGATCTCGTCGAGGAAGGCCTGATCCAGCCGGAGGAGGCGGTGAACCGCGTCGACCCGGCGTCCCTCGACCAGCTGCTGCATCCCACCATCGACCCGAGCGCCGAGCGTAACGTTTTCGCGACCGGCCTGCCGGCATCGCCGGGTGCTGCTTCGGGCGAGGTGGTGTTCTCATCGGACGAGGCCGAGCGTCTTGCCGGACAGGGCAAGGCCGTCATCCTGGTGCGCGTGGAGACGAGCCCGGAAGACATCCACGGCATGCACGCCTCCCAGGGCATCCTGACCACCCGCGGTGGCATGACCAGTCACGCTGCGGTCGTCGCGCGCGGCATGGGCAAGCCCTGCGTCTCGGGCGCCGGCGCCATCCGCGTCGACTACCAGGCGGGCACGTTCACCGCCGCCGGCAAGACCCTGAAGGCTGGCGACGTTGTCACCATCGACGGCGCCAACGGACAGGTGCTCGTCGGTTCCGTCCCGATGCTGAAGCCGGAGCTTTCCGGCGACTTTGCCCAGTTGATGGAGTGGGCCGACAAGGTGCGGCGCATGAAGGTGCGCACCAACGCCGAAACGCCGGCCGATGCGCGCGCGGCGCGTGAGTTCGGAGCCGAAGGCATCGGTCTCTGCCGCACCGAGCACATGTTCTTCGACACCGACCGGATCGGCGCGGTGCGCGAGATGATCGTCGCGGACACCGAGGCCGGCCGGCGGACTGCGCTGGACAAGCTGCTGCCGATGCAGCGCGGCGACTTCATCGAGCTGTTCGAGATCATGGCCGGCCTGCCGGTGACGATCCGCCTGCTTGATCCGCCGCTGCACGAGTTCCTGCCCAAGACCGAGGAGGAAATCGCCGAGGTCGCCGAAGCGATCGGCGTGTCCCCGACCAAGCTGAAGCGTCGTCTGGACATGCTGACGGAGTTCAACCCGATGCTTGGCCATCGCGGTTGTCGTCTCGCGGTCTCCTATCCCGAGATCGCAGAGATGCAGGCCCGCGCCATCTTCGAGGCGGCAGTGGAATCGGCCAAGCGGACGGGCTCGCCGGTGCGTCCGGAGATCATGGTTCCGCTGGTCGGCCTCAAGGCTGAGCTGGACATCGTGAAGGAGCGGATCGACGCGGTCGCGAAAACCGTGTCCGAGGAGAGCGGCACGGACATCAGCTACGATGTCGGCACCATGGTCGAATTGCCGCGCGCCTGCCTGACCGCCGACAAGATCGCGGAGACGGCCCACTTCTTCTCGTTCGGCACCAACGACCTGACGCAGACGACCTTCGGCATATCGCGTGACGATGCCGCCTCGTTCCTGCCGACCTATCAGCAGCAGAACATCTTCGAGGTCGATCCCTTCGTCTCCATCGACGTTGAGGGTGTCGGCGCCCTGATGAAGATCGGCGTGGAGCGTGGTCGCCAGACCCGCCCGGACATCAAGCTCGGCATCTGCGGCGAACACGGCGGCGATCCGGCCTCGGTCAAGTTCTGCGAGACGGTGGGCCTTGACTACGTGTCCTGTTCGCCGTTCCGCGTGCCGATCGCACGCCTCGCCGCCGCCCAGGCGGCAGTCGCGGCCGGCAAGGACTGAGCCGATGCGGACGCCGCCTTGCGTCCGTTTCGATCGGACGGACTGATGGCGTCCGCGCCGACGCTCGAGGCGGTGCTGGCCGGCGGCAAGCCGGCCGTCGCCCGGGCCCTCGCGGCAATCGAGGCGAAGGGCGGCACGCTCCGGCATGCCGCCTTCCTCGACGCCGCGCGCGGCGTCCCCCATGGGCGCGTGCTCGGTATCACCGGCCCGCCCGGTGTCGGCAAGTCGACCCTTACCAACGTTCTGATCTCCGAGGCCCGGACACGCGGGGAGCGCGTCGCGGTCATTGCCGTCGACCCGTCCTCGCGCCAGACGATGGGTGCGCTCCTGGGCGACCGGACCCGGCTCCGCACAGATCCCGAAGACGAGGGTGTCTTCGTGCGCTCCTTCGCGGCGCGGGACCGGCTGGGCGGGCTGTCGGACGCGGCCATCGCCGCCACCGTCGTCATGCGCGCCGCCTACGATCTGGTTATCGTCGAGACGGTGGGCATCGGCCAGTCGGAGGCCGATATCGCGCTCGTGGCCGATACGGTGCTCCTGTGCGTCCAGCCCGGATCGGGCGATTCGCTCCAGTTCATGAAGGCCGGGGTGATGGAACTGCCCGACGTCATCGTCGTGACCAAGGCCGATCTGGGAGCGCCCGCTCGCCGCGCCAGGGCCGATGTGGAGGGAGCCTTGTCGCTTGCGGCAACGGGAGAGTGGCGCCCCGAGGTGCTGATGGTCTCCTCGGCCATGCGCAGCGGAATGGACGAGCTTCACGATGCCCTTGATCGGCATGCGGGCTGGCTCGCCGTCGGCGATCGCCTTGCACGCAAGCGTGCAGTTCAGGAGAGCGCGTGGGTCGAGGACGTGCTGCGGGACCGATTTGGTCGGGAAGGGCTTCGGACCTGGCTGTCGAGCCCCGACCGGAGCGGAAGCGAACCGCCCTTCGAGCGTATGGCCCGCGCCAGCGCGGTCCTTGCCGCGCGCCTCGGGGCTGACGATCCTGCAGCCTAGGCGGGTTTCGCATCTCGAGCCACACCTGCACTCGATCGAAAAAGCGCGACCCGCTTAACCGGTTGGAAACCGTGATCTCACACCATGAGGCTGTGATGTGCGGCAGGGTGATCAGCCCGCCGGTGACCATCTGGCCCGATGTGCGGGAGTGTGTGCCTTGCGTTTCCCAGCGAAGAAGCGGCGCCGTCGGGCGTCTTGTCGCCCAGTTCTGCGCCGCCTTGCCCTGGCTGCCGGCCTTGTTGTCGTCATCGGCGGGCAGACCGGTCAGCAGGACGTGCTCGCCTACATGCTCTCCCAGCAGGATTCGCCGCGCTACATGGCTCGCATCGTGGCAGCGCCCTATGGGTCGGAGATCGAGCCGACCTTTGTCTATTCGCGTGACGGAGCGGCAACCCAGCCCGGCGCCGCCTCTGCCGTTGGCGTCGAAGGCATCGGCGCGTTCGAGACGCTGGCCTTTGCTGATGGGGGCGGTGCTGTCACGGTCGGCGATCTGCCGGTTCGCAGCCGCGCCGACGCCAAGGGCAACCGACTGACCACGATGAAGGCCTCGGTGGACAACGAGGCGCTCGGTTCAGGTGCGGTGGCAACCGCCGTGAGCCTGCTCACGCCGGGGACGGTTCAGGATTTCCCGCGCGTGGCCTTCGTAAGGCCGGCGCCGTTCGACCAGGCGCCGGCGGCAGAAAGCCTGCTGGCCTCGGCCCCCGGCCGTGCCGATCGAGCCGTTCACGAAGCTCGCATCCTCGCCGCGGCGACCGCCGCCACGAGCGCGTCGCTTGCCTCCGCCTACGCGCCGCAGGATGCCGGCCCCGACATCAATGCCCCGTTCGAGGCGCTGCTCGGTGACAGCGCCGGCACAGCCAGGTCGGCCGGCCCGCTGGACCATTGGTGGTCCGACCGGCCGCTGCCCAAGGAAGTGACCGACAAGCGCCAGGTTCGCTGCCTTGCCGAAGCCGTCTATTTCGAGGCCCGCAGCGAAGGCCGCAAAGGCCAGATGGCGGTCGCCCAGGTGGTCATGAACCGGCTCAAGAACCCGGCCTATCCCGATTCCCTCTGCGGCGTCGTCTATCAGAACAAGAGCTGGCACAACCGCTGCCAGTTCTCCTTCGCCTGCGACCGCGTCCGCGACGTGGTGACCGATCAGGCGTCCTGGAAGCAGGCGATGGAGATCGCCGAGGGATACACGTCGCAGAAGATGTGGCTATCGGAGATCGGAGCATCCACCCACTACCATGCGACCTATGTCCGACCCGCCTGGGCGCCGCACATGAAGAAGATCGAGCGCGTCGGCCTGCACATTTTCTACCTGACCTACGGCGGCGACTGGACCTGAGCGGCGTTCCGCGACCCATCGCCGGGTCGGATGGAATGCATCAGAAACTTTCACGACTCCGATGACCCGGTCGGGCGTATAGAAACGTGTCATGGCGCGCAATCGATGCGCCACCGATACGAACGCCGGCCGGGAGGACCCCATGAGCACCGCGTCGCAGACGGCCCCGAAGCTGGCCGTCCCGCTGCCCCTGATCATCGCCTCCGGCTGTGTCGTTGCGATCCTCTCGCTCGGCGAACGCTCGTCGCTCGGCCTGTTCCTGACACCCATGACCGACGCGCGCGGCTGGAGCCGTGAGACGTTCGCGCTCGCTGTGGCGCTGCAGAACCTGGTCTGGGGCGCTGCGCAGCCGATTATGGGTGCCATTGCCGATCGGTACGGGACCGGCAGGGTGATCGCGACCGGCGGCATTCTCTATGCTGCGGGCCTCTACATCGCCAGCATCGCGGTATCGCCGCTGATGCTGATGCTCGGTATGGGGGTGACCATCGGTGTCGGCCTCGCGGCCGCGTCCTTCACCATCATCCTTGCCGCCTTTGGCCGCGCCGTGTCTCCGGCGAAGCGCTCGCTGGCCTTCGGCCTTGGCACGGCGGCCGGCTCGTTTGGCCAGTTCCTGTTCGGCCCGCTCAGCCAGGCGCTCATCGAGGGCGGCGGCTGGCAGAAGGCACTCGTCGTGCTCGCCGCCACGACGCTGCTGATGCTTCCGCTAGCCTACGCGCTGCGCGGACGCAGCAACGCGGACGCCACGGAGATGCCGCAGACCTTTCGGGAGGCGCTTGCGGAGGCGTTCGGCTACCGGGGCTACGTGCTTCTGGTGCTCGGTTTCTTCGTGTGCGGGTTTCAGGTGACCTTCATTGCTGTCCACCTGCCGCCCTACCTGACCGATCTGGGCATGAGCCCGATGCTGGGTGGTTGGGCGATCGCGCTCATCGGTCTTTTCAACATCGTCGGATCGCTTGCCGCCGGCGCCATCGGCGCGCGCTATTCCAAGTCCTATTCGCTTGCCATCCTGTATCTCGCGCGCGCCGCGGTGATCCTGGTGTTCATCTCCCTGCCGATCACGGCCGTCAGTGCGCTGATCTTTGCGGCTGCGATGGGCCTTCTTTGGCTCTCCACCGTTCCGCTGACGTCCGGTCTGGTCGCCGTGATGTTCGGACAGCGCTACATGGCGACGCTGTTCGGCTTCGTCTTCTTCTCCCACCAGATCGGGTCGTTCCTGGGTGTCTGGCTGGGTGGCTATGCCTACGACCGGACCGGCTCCTACGATCTGGTCTGGTGGATCTCCATCGCGTTGGGCGTTGCCGCCGCGATCGTCCATCTGCCGATCCGGGACGCGCCGGCCCCGCGCCTGCAGGCCGCCGCCTGACACCGGGCTTGCGCCGAACCATTTCGCCGTTCACACCGGGAGGGGCACACGCGGTCGAGACCCCGGACAGGAGGCGCGCATGGAACGGTTCAAGGCGATCTGGATCACCAAGGAAGAGGACGCGAAACGGCAGAATCCGGCCGAGGTCCGCGAGATCGGGCTCGACGACCTGATGGACGGCGACGTCACCGTCCGCGTCGAGCAGTCGACGATCAACTACAAGGACGGCCTCGCGGTCACCGGCAAGAGCCCCGTCGTGCGCCGCTTTCCGATGATCCCGGGCATCGATTTCACCGGTGAGGTCGTTTCGTCCGACGTGGCCGAGTTCGAGACCGGCGACAAGGTGCTGCTCAACGGGTTCGGCGTTGGCGAGACGCACATGGGCGGCTTTGCGGGTTACGCGCGGGTGAAGTCCGACTGGCTGATTGCCCGACCTTCCGATCTGACCGGCCACGAGGCCATGGCCATCGGAACGGCCGGCTACACCGCCATGCTCTGCGTTATCGCGCTCGAACGTCACGGCATCACGCCCGACCGCGGCCCCGTGCTCGTGACCGGCGCCGTGGGCGGTGTTGGCTCTGTTGCCGTCGCCCTGCTGGCGCGGCTTGGCTACGAGGTGGTCGCCTCCACTGGCCGCAAGGAACAGGAAGAGGCGTACCTCAAGGAGCTGGGTGCGAGCGAGGTCATCGAGCGCAGCGAGCTTCAGGGAGCCGCCAGGCCCATTGCCAAGGAGCGCTGGGCCGGGGCCGTTGACACGGTGGGCTCGGAGACGCTGGCGAACGTGCTGTCGATGATCCGCTATGGCGGGGCCGTGGCAGCCTGCGGTCTGGCCGGTGGCATGGATCTGCCCGGCTCGGTGGCGCCGTTCATCCTGCGCGGCGTGTCGCTCCTCGGCATCGATTCCGTCATGGCACCGAAGCGTTTGCGGATCGAGGCCTACGAGCGGCTGGTGCGCGATCTCGACCGCGATCGCCTGACGCGGCTGTCCTCGACCATCGGCTTCGACGAAATCATCCCGATGGCCGACGAGATCCTCGCCGGTCGTGTCCGGGGACGGCTAATCGTCGACATCGGCTAAGGGTTCGGCTCAGCCGACCGGTATGATCAGACAGGTGGTGGAGCCGTGCGCGAAGACGCGGCCCGCCGCGTCTTCCAGGCGTGCTTCGGACGTGGCGGTGCGCTTGCCGCGGTGAACCACTGTGCCTTCGGCGCTCAGCGGTCCGCTCGTGTCGAAAATCGGACGGACCATGTTCACCTTGATCTCGAGCGTCGTGTAGGCTTCGCCGGCCGCAAGCGTCGTGTGGACGGCGCAGGCAAGCGCCGAATCCAGCAGTGTGGCGGCCCAACCTCCATGGATGGTGCCGAGCGGGTTGCAGAAGTCGGCACGCGGTTGTCCTTCGAAGCGCGCCATTCCCTCGGCCACGGCGACCAGCCAGAAATCGAGATGCGCCGCCATCGGGGGCGCGGGAAAGCGCCCGTCGACGATGCGCTGAAGCTGTTCGAGGCCCGTCAGCCCGGCCAACTCCGCAAGGGGCAGGGGACCGATGCCCCCGGGAAAGTGCGCCGTGCGCGACATCGCATCCATGAGCGTTAGCCGGACATTAGTTGTTGCGGCACCTATATTGTCGGAGGGGGCCACGCCGCGCAACGAGAGCCGGAGGCTGTCCGGCAAGATGTGTGCGCGAGACCGACAGGAGTGGTAGAGGTGAGCGACGGAAATCGGCAACTGGCCTGCACCGCCTTCCGGCTTCGCAAGGCCGCGCGACGGGTCAGCCAGGCCTATGAGACCGCAATGGCAGACAGCGGCGTGTCCATCGTCCAGTTTTCGGTCATGGCCGAGCTCGGCCGGTCATCGGCGCAGACCCTGTCGGCCATCGCGGAACGGCTCGCCACGGACCGCACGACCTTGTCGCGCACCGTCGACCGGATGCAGGCGCTTGGCTGGGTGGCCGACAGCGAGGTTGCCGACCGGAGGGAACGGCGGCTGATCCTCACGGAGGCCGGCGAGAAGGCCTACAAGAGGGCCATACCGTCCTGGCAGAAGGTGGAGTGCGCAATCGGCCGCTCGCTCGGGACGGAGCGGCGCAACCAGCTTTGGGAGTTGTTGGGTGACCTGGAAACGGGTCTCAGCCTCGGCGAGACGCCGTGCGACGGGGGTGCATCGCTCGCTCAGTCGATGGCGATGAGGAAGGGCTCCCCCTCGTAGGCATCCGCTCCGCGTCCGATTGCCTTGGCGGCCGCCGACATCCGTCCCTCGCGGCCCAGTCTTTCGTCAGCAAGCTTGATCAGGAGCGCATTGGGCGTGGCCGAGGGCGAGGCCCCGCGGATCTCCCATGCGATCTCGTGCTCGTCGCGGTTCGGCTGAAGCGCGCAGGCCGCGATGAAACCGGCCGCGGTCGAGCGGCTGATTCCGGCAAAGCAGTGGATGACGAGCGGCGTCGCCCGGTCCCATTCTTCCAGGAACGAGATGAACGCGTCCACGTGGGTGGCGGCCGGCAGTGTCATGCCGTCCATGGGAGCTGTGATGTCGTTGAAGCCGAGGAAAAGGTGGTTCTTCTGCGGGATCGCCGCGGGGCGAATGACCTGGCTGCCCTCGTTGATCAGCGTCACCAGGTGACGGGCGCCGGAACGCTCGACGGTTTCGTGAAGTCGGGCCAGCGAAGTCACGTAGATCATGAGCGGTTGGTCCGTGTTGGCGCGCAGCGAAAAGAAAGCAGCCAGCCATCGTAGTCCACAGCGCGCAGGAAGTGTTCCTGTAGGCGATAACCATCGCCTTATACGTCAGAGAAACGGCGCCGGCCGGGAGCGTTCGTGCATCAGGAAGCGCTCCCGGAATCGGGTCTGTGCGGTTTCCGTTGGCCACGGCACCAGGAACGCCTCGATCTCCCGCGTCGGCCTGAACCGACCCAGAGTGCCGAAATAGCGCCGTGCCTCGCTCTCCTCGAACCCGGCGAGCTCGGTCGCCTCGAACCGCGCGGCGATCCGGTCGGCCTTCTTGATGAGCCCCGTCAGCGCGTCGGTCGGAGCCGCGGGAAGCGAGTAGCGCAGCCGGATGGCTGCCAGCAGCCTGTGCTCGATGTCCTTGTAGTTCCCACCCAGCACCGCCTTGAACGGCGAAATCAGGTCGCCGACGACATATTCGGGAGCGTCGTGCAGCAGCACCGACATGGAGTCTTCCGGACGCAGGCTCGGCTCGAGCCGAATGGCGATATGCTCGACCAGCAGCGAGTGCTGGGCGACGGAGTAGGGGTGATCGCCGATCGTCTGCCCGTTCCAGCGCGCGACGCGGGCGAGGCCGTGGGCAATGTCCTCGATCTCGATATCGAGCGGGGACGGGTCGAGCAGATCGAGACGGCGGCCGGACAGCATCCGCTGCCAGGCCCGAGGCGGTGCACCGGGGACGTCAACCATGTCGGCCGGTCTGCCTCACGCCGAACTCGGCTGCACTTCGGGCCAGCCGAAGCCGGCCCAGTCGGGCAGCGACAGGGTGATCGGGTGGCCGTCGGCGGAGATGGTCTGGCCCGCATCCATCGCGGCCTTGGCTCGGTCGAGGCGGACCAGGGCAAGTCCGGTCTGACCCGCCGTTGAACCAAGTGTCCCGATCGGGCGATCGCCTGCGATGATCTGCGCGCCGGGCGGCGGAAGCGTCTCGGCTCCCCGCACCATCACGATCCGGCGCCGGGCGGTCCCGCGGTGATGCATGCGCGAGACGACTTCCTGGCCGACATAGCAGCCCTTGGCAAAGTCCACGCCAGAGAGCTGATCCATGTCGGCGTCGTGGGGAAAGGTGTCGCCAAGCGCGAAGTCGCGGCCGGATTCCGGGATGCCGTTCGCGATCCGGTGGGCGTGGTAGGCGGCCGGGCCGGTGCGGGTGTAGCCTGAGACGTGAGCGCCGGCCACGGTCGTCGCGCGCGGCACAAGCGCCCGGAATCCGAGGGCGGCCAGGCGCGGATCACGCACCACGACACCCGGCAGCATCGGGGCGGCTTCGGTCCCCCAGATTGCGTAGACCCGGTAATCGCCGGTCACGTCGGAAATCTCGGCCTTGGCGCGGAGCTTGTAGACCTGCAGCCGCTTCAGGAATTCCGGCGCGGAGGCGCGCGGAACGTCGATCAGGAAGCCGTCCTGCTGCGGCATGACGAACCCGTCGACGAGCACCTTGCCTTGTGGCGTTAGCAGTGCGCCGTAGCGCGCCTCGCCATCCACGAGACGTTCCAGGTCGGCGGTCAGAAGGTTGTGGAGAAAGGTGCGCGCATCCGCACCGGCGACCCGAACGACCGCCCGATCGTCGAGCTCCGAGATGTATTGACCCGACATCGGATGCTCCTTCGCGATCTTCCCGCCCGGACCGGCGTGCGCCGCAACCCGTGCGGTCGATCCACACAACGCGCCCGATCCATCGTCGAAACCCGCTCGCGCCCGTTTTCCGTTGCGGGCGGAAGTGGGGTGAGCAGCGCCCGTCGGCAAGTCTGCGGTGCGGGCGGCGAATCGAAACGGGCGGACGTGAACCTTGCTGCCATCATGCTATAAGCCCGGCTGAATCGGAACCGGAGCAGAACAGGCAGAACCATGGCGGGATCCTTCGACACCGTGTTCACCGGCGCGACCGTGGTGACCCCGAACGGGCGCGAAGAGGCGGATATCGGCGTCCGCGACGGGCGCATCGCGGCGATCGGCGCCCTCAGTGGGGCCGTCGCCTCCGAAACCATCGACTGTCGCGGCCTCCACATTCTCCCCGGCGTTGTCGACAGCCAGGTCCACTTCCGCGAGCCGGGTCTGGAGCACAAGGAAGACCTGGAGACCGGCGCGCGCGCCGCGGTGCTGGGCGGCGTCACCGGTGTCTTCGAAATGCCGAACACTGCGCCGACCACCACCACGGTCGAAACCCTTGCCGACAAGATCGACCGGGCGACCGGGCGGATGTCGTGCGACTTCGCCTTCTGGGTCGGGGCCACGGCGGAGAACATCGACGCGCTGCCGGGCCTGGAAAAGCGTCCGGGAGCCGCCGGCATCAAGATCTTCATGGGGTCGTCGACCGGCACGCTTCTGGTGGAGGACGATCCGACGCTGGACAGGGTGATGCGCGCGATCTCGCGGCGCTGCGCCGTCCACGCCGAGGACGAGCCGCGCCTGCGCGAACGCAAGGATCTGCGGGTCGAGGGCGACCCGACCTCGCATCCGGTCTGGCGCGACCCCGAGGCGGCGCTCCTGGCCACCCGCCGGCTGGTGGGGGCAGCCCGCAAGGCGGGGCGCCGGGTGCATGTCCTGCACATCTCCACCGCGGAGGAGATGGACTATCTCGTCGACCACAAGGACGTGGCGACGCTGGAGGTCACGCCGAACCACCTGACGCTCGCCATCGACGAGGACAGCGAACGGCTGGGCTCGCTGATGCAGATGAACCCGCCGGTCCGCGATTCCAGCCATCGCGAGCGCATCTGGCAGGCGGTGCGCGACGGCCTTGTCGACGTGCTGGGCTCCGACCATGCCCCGCATACGCTTGAAGAAAAGACCGCCGCCTATCCGGCGTCTCCGTCCGGCATGCCCGGCGTGCAGACGCTGGTGCCGGTGATGCTGGATCACGTCGCGCAGGGCCGGCTTTCGCTGGAGCGGTTCGTCGACCTCACCAGCGCAGGCCCGCAGCGCATCTTCGGCATGTCCCGCAAGGGGCGCATCGCGCTCGGCTACGACGCCGATTTCACCATCGTCGACCTGAAACGGCGCGAAACCATCACCAACGACTGGATCGCCACCAAGGCCGGATGGAGCCCCTATGACGGCAAGACCGTCACCGGCTGGCCGGTTGGCACCATCGTGCGCGGTATCCGCGTGATGTGGCAGGGCGAGTTGGTCAGTCCGGGGCAGGGCGCGCCGATCGGCTTCGTCGAGGCCCTGCCGCACTCCGGGTGAGGGGCGCTCTGAGCAGTCCGGGGCCAGGCGGCTCTCAGGGGCTCGGCATGAAATAGTGCAGCGTGCCATCCGGGCCGATGCCGACCCGGTAGAAGATGTACTCGCCGTAGCGGCGCATCTCCGCCACGTCGCCGGCCGTCAGGATGCGGTAGAGTTCGACCTCCTGGCTGGGCGACAGACCATCGAGCGGCCACTGGTCGAAATAGGGCCAGATGTACATCTCCTGCGCGCTGCCCTCGTCGACGTGCACCCAGCCGGCCTCCAGGATTTCCAGGAGCAGGGCCAGGATCTCCCGGCCCTCCGGATCGCCGGACTGGTCTTTCAGAAAGGCCGCGGGATCGTCGTAGCGCTCGTAGCCGAGGCTTGGCGGCATTTCGTTCTGCTGAAACACACCGACCAGTTCTTCCACGTCGCCGCTCTTGGCGGCCTCCATGAGGACGCGGCGCATCCGCGCAACCGCGTGCGGCAGGTCGGCCTCGCCATAGTGGATCTCGGGCCCCGCCACGGCATCCGACCCGGCCGCTGGCGCGGTTTCTTCGCCGTTGGGGGCGGTGATTGGAGCGAACGGGTCCTCGATTTGGTCCGGCCCTTGCTTGAAGGGAACGTACGGGCCGAGGGGCGGCGCTCCGACGGGATTGCCGTCGGGATCGAGCTGCGGAGCAGCGATGCCATGCACCACCGGTCCGGGTAGGCTGTCGCTGGCCCCGAAGAGCGGAGCCGGCGCAGCCGACGCAGAGGAGAACGCGAGGACTATGCCCGCCATTCCCGTCCAGATCCTGCCGACCATGCCCGTGTCTCCCCGATACGAAACCCGGTTTCTGCTAGCGTAGCAGGTTCCAAGCCGCTAGTTCCAAGCACGATTGAAACCCGACTTCAGCCGGGTCGTTGTCTGTCAGTGATGAATTTGCATCAGCCTGCCCGCCAGAAGGGACACCGGACATCGTGAGCGAGCTCGGCATGGTGCTGTTGGGCGTCGCGATTGGTTTCCTCGCTGCCGCCCCCGTCGGTCCGGTCAACGTGATGACCATGCAGCGGGTCTTTCGTCACGGCTTTCTGGCCGGGATGGTGGCTGCCATCGGGTCCGTGGTCGCGGACGGCATGTTCGCCACCGCCGCCGCCTTCGGCCTGTCTGCCGTGGGCGATTTCTTCGAGGGCCACGCCCGCACGATCCAGCTTGTCGGCGGCGTCTTTCTGATCCTTTTCGGGCTGCGAATCGTGCTCAGCCACCCGCATTTCAATCCGAACTATTCCGAGCGCAGCGGCGGCATCTTCTCCGGCATGGCCGGCGGCTTCGCCCTCACCATCACGAACCCCGGGGCGCTCCTCGGCTTTCTTGCCCTGTTCAGCGCACTCGGCGACTGGGCGCCGGAGCCGGGCGATTGGCTGGGCGCCGGCGAGCTTGTCCTCGGGGTGCTCGGCGGCTGCTTTTTGTGGTGGCTGATGATCTGCGCGCTCGTTGCCAAGCTGCGCGACCATCTGGACGATCATTGGCTGGAGCGGGTGAATTGGTTCGCTGGCGGTCTGCTTATCACCTTCGGCGGCGTGATTCTGGTGCGTCAGGGACTGATCTACGTAGGCCTGCTCTAGCCGAGCATCCCGCGGCTGCGGTCCACGATGTCAGCCAGCCCATCCGTGGTCGGCAGCGTGTCGATCTCGTCCGGCAGGCACCAACGAGCGTCCGCCGCATCGTCGGCCGCGACAGCCTCTCCCGCCAGGTGACGCGCGGCAAAGACCGCGATCGCGAAATGCACCGTGGGATGTCCCGATTCATCGCGGCGGATGACATCGAGAACCTCGACGATTCCGCCGATCTCGGCCGAGATGCCGGTTTCCTCCTGCAACTCCCGGAGTGCGGCCGCCCGTACGGGCTCCCCGGGTTCGACGCTGCCTCCTGGCAAGCTCCACAGTCCGCGCAGCGGGTCCTTGCCACGCTCTACAAGGAGCACGCGATCGCCCCGCCAGCAGGCAACGCTGACGCCGAGGCGGGGGAGGGCGGACGGGGCCATGATACTTCCGTTGGCAGGGGGGCGCGGAGCGGCGTCTGACAAGCGCGGGCGTGTGGACACTGGTCGGCCGGGTCCGGATACTCGCTGGCGGCCGTGCGCCCGACTGCAGCGATTCCCGTCCCCGAAAGGCCTGTCATGTGCGGACGCTACACTCTGACGGCACCGCCCGAGGCGGTCAAAACCTTCTTCGGCGCCGAGGCGGCTCACGAGGCGCCGCCGCGCCATGACATCCGTCCGACCCAGCCGATCCTGATTGCGCGGGAAGAACGGCCTGGTGTCCGCACCCTGGTTCTGGCGCGCTGGGGGCTGATACCGGGCTGGGCCAAGGATCCGTCCAAGCTCTCGCTGATGTTCAACGCCCGCTCGGAAGGTGCCATCGACAAGCCGTCCTTCCGCGGCGCGATGCGCCACAAGCGGTGCCTGATCCCGGCAACCGGCTTCTATGAGTGGCAGAAGCGGCCGGGTGCAAAATCGCAACCCTACCGGATCACGCCGAAGGGCGGCGGCCTCGTTGCCTTTGCCGGGCTGTGGGAGGACTGGTCGGCGCCGGATGGTGGCGTCATGGAGACCGCGACGATCCTCACCACCAGCGCCAACGAGGCACTGGCGCCGATCCACGAACGGATGCCGGTCGTCATCCATCCCGATGACTTCGCCGCCTGGCTGGACGTCCGCACGGTGGATGCCCGTGAGGCGGTCGCGCTGATGCGGCCCACACCCGACGACCTGTTCGACATCGAGCCCGTCGGCGATACTCCGCAGCCACCCCGCAAGGCGCGCGCCGCGGCTTCGGACGCCGGTGAACCGTCAGGCAACAAGGACCACGCGAAGCCGGAGCCGCCCCGCCAGTTCGATCTTTTCAGCTAGAGGGTTGGCGTTCGCAACGGGCCGGCGCGCGCCGTGGCCCCTGCTGGAACATCGAAAGCCCTTTATGATCAGGAGAGTATCGGCGGGGGTTGATGTCCCGGAATGTCCCGCTACTGGATCGGAATATCCAGCACGCGGTTCTGGAATCCGTCCCGGCCCTCGATATCGGCATACCAGCGCTCGAAGTTCGGCAAGGCGGGGCGCTGGGGTGCAAGCTCGCGGTAGCGGCGGGCGTGAACGGCCACCGGAATGTCGCCGTAGCTGAAGGCGTCGCCGGCAAGGTAGGGGCTGTCGGCCAGCCACCCGTCGACCATCTCGAAGGCCTTGGTTGTGGTGTCGAGGGAGGCGGTGATGGCCTCGACGTTCCTGTCTTCCGGAGCGGTGCGCACCATGCCCCAGAAATAGGACCGGAAGCCCGGCGACAGGATCGAAAGCTCCCAGTCCATCCACTGCGCCGCGACCGCCTTGCCGCGCGCATCGGCGGGGGCCAGCGCACCGGGGTAGGTCTCGGCCAGGTAGCGCACGATCGTGTTGGATTCCCACAGAAGGAAGCCGTCATCCTCCTGCAGCGTCGGCACGAGCCCGTTCGGGTTCATCTCGAGGTAGGCCGGTTCGCGGTTGCCACCGAACGGCCCGCCGACATCGACGCGCTCGAAGTGGAGATCGAGCTCGAACAACGCCCACATCACCTTCTGGACATTTGCCGAGGTATTGCGTCCCCAGATCTTAGCCATTCACCCGATCCCTCCCACTCGTGACGGTGACGCGACGATAGGGGATACCGGCCGGAATGCGAAGCTGCCGCTCTATCCTGCGAGCACGCGGCCCGGATTCATGATCCCCTTCGGATCGAAGGCGGCTTTCACCCGCTTCATCATGTCCACTTCGATGGGCGAGCGGACGGTGGGCAGCAGGTCCCGCTTCAGGCGTCCGATTCCGTGTTCCGCCGAGATCGAGCCGCCATGGTTGGTCACGACCGCATGGACTGCCGCGTTCACCTCTTCCCAGCGTGCCAGGTAGGCGGCCTTGTCGGCGCCGATCGGCTGGCTGATGTTGAAGTGCAGGTTGCCGTCGCCGAGATGGCCGAACGGGACGGGCCGGGCACCGGGCACCACCTCAAGGACCGCGCGCGTCGCCTCCTCGATGAAAGCGGGGATCGCGGCGATCGGCACGGAGACGTCGTGCTTGATCGAGCCGCCCTCGTGCAGCTGGACTTCCGACATCATGTGCCGCAGTCGCCAGAGCGCTGCGGCCTGATCGAGGCTTTCGGCGATGACCGCGTCCGGAACGATTCCGTCCTCCAGCGCTCCGCCGAGGGCTTCCTCAAGGTGGGCGCGCGCCTCGTCCCGGCTGCGCCCCGACACGATCTCGATCAGGACGTACCAGGGGTGTTCCTCGGACAGCGGGTCGCGGCTTCCTTCCGCGTGGGCGAGCACGAATTCCAGCCCCCGTCGGGCCATCAGCTCGAACGCGACCACCGATGATCCGGCGACCTTGCGGACCCGGTCGAAGAGAGCGATTGCCTCGCGCGGCGTGGCAACGGCGGCAACCGCCACCTCGCGGGCCGCCGGTTTGGGTACCAGCTTCAGGACCGCGGCCGTCACGATGCCGAGCGTGCCTTCCGCGCCGATGAACAGGTGCTTCAGGTCGTAGCCGGTGTTGTCCTTGCGCAGCCTGCGCAGCCCATTCCAGATCTCGCCGGTCGGCAGCACGACCTCCAGGCCGAGCACCAGGTCGCGCGTGTTGCCGTAGGCGAGCACGCCGGTACCTCCCGCATTGGACGAGATGTTTCCGCCGATCTGGCAGGAGCCTTCCGACGCCAGCGATAGCGGGAACAGCCGGTCCACCGCATCTGCCTCGGCCTGGATCCGCTCGAGAATGACGCCGGCCTCCACTGTCATGGTAAACCCGTCGGCGTCGACGTCCCGCACGCGGTCGAGCCGGGAGAGCGACACGACAATCTCGGTGCCGCTGTCGTCGGGAACCTGGCCCCCGACCAGCCCGGTGTTGCCGCTCTGCGGGACCACGGGCGTGCCGGTCTCGCTGGCCAGCGCCAGGATGCGACTCACCTCTTCGACGCTGCCCGGACGCAGCACGAGCGGAGCGCGCCCGTGATAGAGGCGGCGCCACTCGGTCAGGTACGGCTCCTGATCCGCAGGATCGGCGAGGGCGTACCGTTCTCCGACGATATCGGAGAACCGGCGGAGGAGGGCGTCGGTCGGAAGCGGGTGCGTGGACATGAAATCACCATTGCCATGGCTTCCAGGTGGCGTCGAGATCTCCTCGGCCTCTTCCGTCGGCCGATATGATGGCATGGCGGCTTGATGCCCTCAAATCGCTGTGCCATATCGTTTCGACCCAGACGGGCAGAGCCCTCCAGACACGGATCATCAAGGACATCATGGCTGAGACACGCGGCATCATGGCAGGCAAACGGGGCCTGATTTTGGGTGTCGCGAACAACCGGTCGATGGCCTGGGGCATTGCCAAGGCTGTGCGCGAGCACGGCGGCGAGATCGCGTTCACTTATCAGGGCGATGCGCTTCGCAAGCGCGTCGAGCCGCTGGCGGCGGAAGTCGGTGCGTTTGTCGCGGGCCACTGCGACGTGAACGATCCGGAGACCATGGACGAGGTCTTCGAGAACGTGAAGCGCGAATGGGGTGGCCTCGATTTCGTCGTCCACGCCATTGCGTTCTCCGACAAGGATCAGCTCACCGGCCGCTACATCGACACAACGGCCGACAATTTCCACAAGACGCTCTCCGTCTCCTGCTACTCGCTGACCGCCATTGCGAAGCGTGCGGAGCCGCTGATGAGCGAGGGTGGGTCGATCCTGACGCTGACCTATTACGGCGCGGAAAAGGTCATGCCCCACTACAACGTCATGGGCGTTGCAAAGGCCGCGCTTGAAGCCAGCGTCCGCTACCTGGCCGTCGATCTCGGCCCCAACAAGATCCGCGTGAACGCGCTGTCCGCCGGTCCGATCCGCACGCTCGCCGCTTCGGGCATCGGCGATTTCCGCTACATCCTGAAATGGAACGAGCTGAACGCGCCGCTGCGCAAGTCCGTCTCCATCGAGGAAGTGGGCGATGCGGCCCTCTATCTGTTGTCGCCGCTTTCGCGCGGCGTGACCGGCGAGGTGCATCACGTCGATTCGGGCTACCACGTCGTCGGCATGAAAGCCGTGGACGCTCCGGACATCTCCACCGTCTAGGGGCGCGCCGCACCGCGCCGGTTCTCCCATGCTGCGCGGTTCCCGACCTGCCTCCAACCTCGCGACGGTGCCCACCGTGAAACCCGGCCAGTTCCTCATCCACATCCGGCACGGCCAGACCGACTGGAACGCCGAGGCCCGGCTCCAGGGCGAGACGGACATCCCGATCAACGATCTCGGGCGCGAGCAGGCGCGTCGCAACGGCGCGCATCTTGCCGAATGCCTGCGAACACTCGGCCGCGAGCCGGACAGTTTCGGCTGGGTGGCCTCGCCGCTGTCTCGGGCGCGCGAGACGATGGAGATCGTCCGCACCGAGATGGGGCTGCCGCGCGCGGATTACCGCATCGAGCCCAGCCTGAAGGAGATCTCCTTCGGCAGCTGGAAGGGCCACACGATCCCCGAACTCAAGGTCATCGATCCGGACGCCGTCGCGGAGCGGCGGCGCGACAAGTGGGGATTCTTGCCGCCTGGCGGAGAAAGCTATGCGCAGCTGAAGGTTCGCATCGCGGCTTGGCTGGACACAGTCGGCGACGATCTGATCGTCGTTTCGCACGGCGGGGTTTACCGGGTGCTGCATCACATCCTTGCCGGCACTCCGGAGCCGGATGCCCCGGGCCTGCCGACGCCGCAGGACCGGATTGCCGTCTTTCGCGACAATGGCGTCGACCTGCTCTGAGCCTCAGTGTGCCGGTCCTGCCGTTTGACCAGCGGCCCGCACCTATCTAGATGAGGGCTCCACGTTCACGGCGACCGGTTCCATGTCCCACAACACTTTCGGCCATCTGTTCCGCGTTACGACCTTCGGCGAGAGCCATGGGCCGGCGCTCGGCTGCGTGGTCGACGGGTGCCCTCCGGGCATCGCGATCACCCGGGACGAGATCCAGGCGGCCCTGGACAAGCGTCGACCGGGCCAGTCGCGTTTCACCACCCAGCGCCGCGAGCCGGACGAGGTGAAGATCCTGTCCGGCGTGATGGACCGGGAGGAGGGCGGGCTCGTGACCACCGGCACCCCGATTGCGCTGATGATCGAGAATGTCGACCAGCGCTCGAAAGACTACAGCGCCATTTCCGACCGCTACCGGCCGGGCCACGCCGACTATGCCTATGACGCCAAGTACGGCCTCCGCGATCCTCGCGGCGGCGGACGATCCTCCGCGCGCGAGACGGCGGCGCGGGTCGCGGCTGGTGCCATTGCCCGCAAGGTGCTGGACGGCGTGACGATACGCGGCGCGCTGGTGCGCATCGGTCCGCACGAGATCGACCGCGATGCCTGGGACTGGAACATCGTCGGCGACAACCCGTTCTTCTGTCCCGATCCCGGTAGCGTCGACACCTGGACCGACTATCTCGACGCCGTACGCAAGCGCGGCTCGTCCATAGGGGCGGTGGTCGAGGTGGTCGCCGAGGGCGTGCCGGTGGGGCTGGGCGCACCGATCTACGCCAAGCTCGATCAGGAAATCGCGTCCGCGATGATGTCCATCAACGCCGTGAAAGGCGTCGAAATCGGCGCCGGCTTCGCGTCCGCCGAACTCTCCGGCGAGGAAAATGCCGACGAGATGATCATGGGTAACGATGGCGTGCCGCGCTTTCTGTCGAACAATTCGGGCGGCGTCCTCGGGGGCATTTCCACCGGCCAGCCGGTGGTGGTGCGCTTCGCGGTGAAGCCCACCTCGTCGATCCTGACGCCGCGCCGCTCGGTGACGCGGGGCGGCGAGAATGTCGAGGTCATGACCAAGGGCAGGCACGATCCGTGCGTCGGCATCCGGGCGGTCCCGGTCGGCGAGGCGATGCTCGCCTGCGTGCTGGCCGACCATCTATTGAGGCATCGGGGTCAGGTCGGAACCGACCGCTCCGTGTTTGCGCGTTCGAGTGAGGCAATCGGGTGATGACGGAACATTCCAGTCGGGTGGCGGACGCCATCCGGGCATTCGAGCGCGGTGAGATCGTCGTCGTCACCGATGACAACGACCGGGAGAACGAGGGCGATCTGATCGTGGCGGCCAGCCACGCAACGCCGGAGAAGCTCGCCTTTATCGTGCGCCATACGAGCGGCATCGTCTGCGCGCCGATGACCCGTGCGGACGCCGAGCGTCTGAATCTGGCGCCGATGGTGGCCGACAATAATGCCCCGCTGTCCACGGCCTTCACGGTCTCCATCGACGTGCGCCACGGCCTCAACACCGGTATTTCGGCCGAAGAGCGCTGCAACACGGTCCGGGCTCTGACCAATCCCAATCTCGGAGCGTCCGACTTCGTTCGGCCGGGCCACGTCTTTCCGTTGATTGCCAAGGATGGCGGGGTTCTTATGCGCTCCGGCCATACCGAGGCAGCCGTTGATCTCTGCCGTCTGGCGGGCCTCCCGCCGGTGGGCGTGATCTGTGAGCTTGTGAATGACGACGGCACGGTCAAGCGTGGCGAACAGGTGGCCCGTTTCGCCGAGGAGCATGCGCTCAAGTCGGTCTCTGTCGCGGACCTGATCGCCTGGCGCCAGCGCACCGAGAGGCTGGTGGAGCGCATCGGCGAAGTCATGGTCGACACCCCGGTCGGCAAGGCGCAGGCGGTGAGCTATCGCACCCGCTTCGAGAGCGTGCAGCACCTGGCGCTGATCTTCGGCGACATTCGTGACGGCGAATCCATTCCGACCCGGCTCCAGCGGGAGTCGATCCTCGAGGACGTGTTCGGTCGTGAGCGCCTGATCGAGAACGTTCTCGGCCGCATGGCCGATGCTGGCCGCGGCGTGGTGGTCTACCTGCGCGACGGCTCCGTCGGGGTGGCATCGTCGTCGGAGCGCCCGCGTCAACTCGTCGGCGAGGACGAGGATCATGACACGGCCAAGCAGCGCGAGGAGGAGTGGCGCGAGATCGGCCTGGGCGCCCAGATCCTGCGCGATCTCGGCGTAAGCTCCATCCGGCTTCTGTCCAGCCGCGAGCGGCACTATGTCGGACTGGACGGGTTCGGCATCACCATCGACGAGACCGAGATCATCGATGATCGAGCCGGATAGCCGCGATCCGGCGGGAGCCGATCCGGAGCCGGTGCCGCGCTCCTTCGCCGTCGGTTACAACCCGATGGCCGGCGAGATGTTCGTCTATGGCGGTGCCGTTCTGGTGGTCATCGGCTGCATCGTGACCGTGGTGCAGGGGAATCCCGTGGCGCTGCTCCTGTCGCTGATCGGCCTGGCGAGCACGGTCTATTACAGGCCGCTCATCGAAGCGCGGCGGCCGCAACTCGGCGCCAACATGCAAGGTCTTTATGTCGAGCGGATCGGCATCGTCGGCTGGCGCGCTGTCACAGGCCTGGACATGACCGAGACCTACATCCGCAACATGCGGTTTGCAAAGCTGGTCGTCACACTGAAGGTTCCGCTGGAGCAGGCGGTGGTCGAGCCGGAACAGTTTCCGGCCTGGCGCCGCTACACCAGCCGCAACTGGACGCAGAAGGGCGACCGGCTGGAGATCAAGCTGGACACGCTGAAGGCCGACCCGGAAGTGGTAATGCGCCGCGTCAGGGCCTTCCACCGGATGGCCAACGCCTGACAGGTGTTGAGCGCCGTTCTGGAATTCGTCTGATTATCAATGACTTGAAGTCACTTCCTCGCACGAGCCACGTCTGCCGGGCCAGGAAGGCACGCCTCTTGCGTATGCCCGGGTCCGGGGTTCAGAGGCGCGGCGGTCGCCCGTTGCTGCCGACCGAGGCTGGAGCAAGACCGCCCAACTTGGTCTTGAAGCGGCGGGGCCGGGTGCGCTTCAGCGTCGTTGCCATCGAGCGGTGTGCCCGCGCCTCCACCCACTGGACCGCGCGATCCACCGTGTCGTAGCGCCCGCGGACATGACGCATGGCGCGCTTGGCGCGCGGGCTGATGGTGAGAAGCAGGAAAATGCCGACGGCGATCAGGGGGACGCCACTCGGAATGGGCGTCCAGACCGTCAGCAGACCGAGGACGAGGCAGATAACGGCGAGAGTAGCAATCGCGATCTTGCGCATTGCCGAATGTCCCGAATCGAACAACCCCAGAACGGCGAGTATCGGGGACACTACGTCGGATTTATGACCTCCGCATCACAGGGCGGGCAGGCGGCGGAAGGTCGTGACCTTCGACAGGAAGGCGGTTTCGCTCGCCTCGACGGCAAAGCCCGCATCGCGGAACACGGCTTCCAGATCCGCGACGAGATAGTTGCGGTAGTAGGGCTCGTGGAAGAGCTGCGGAAACAGCTCCAGCAGGCCGTCATGGGTCGGTCGGTCGCCGAACTGCAGGGAATCGACGAACACGAACAGGCCGCCCGGCGCGATCGCACGTGCCAGTTCGCGCGCAACCCGGGTGCGTACCTCCGGCGGCAGTTCATGGAAGAGGTAGATCGCCGTCGCGAAATCGACGGACGCGTCGGCCAGCGGCAGTCCCTCGGCATCTGCCACGATCGTTCCGGTACGCGGACGGCGTCCGATGGTGTGACGCGCGTGCACGGCATAGGCTTCCGAGAGCTCCACGCCGACGGTGGTCAGGCGCGGGAAGGCGCGGTTGACCGTGCGCAGGAACGAACCGGTCCCGCAGGCGACGTCCACGAACGAACAGCCGCGCTGGTCGCGGGTGGCAAGTTCACGAGCGATCGGCACCAGCGCCTGACGTCGCATGGCGGCAGCCGCTCCGAGGAACAGGGTTTCCACCTGGGTGTCGTAGAGCCGGGCGGAGTGCTCGCTCATCCAGCCGTCGGTCTGAAAATGAAAGTTCTGCTGGTAGTAGTCGGGGCGCGGAGCGACGGCTTCGTCAAGCTCCCGGTGGCTTTTCGTGTGCCGCCGGCGCACCACCTGTGGCAGATCATCGAAATAAAGCCGGGCCCGTTCGATGGCGCCGGATAGCCCACCCTGTTCGTCGCGCGGCATCGGGTAGAGGCCCGCCTCGACATTCGCCAGATCCCTGCGCATGAGGTCGCGCACGTCTTCAAGCAGCGCGCCCCGGTTCGGAACCGGCCGGTCCGTCTGCGCCCGCTTGCGGTCCTCTTCCGGCACCTCTTTTTCCCAGCGCGACACCAGCCGCGAGGACATCACGCTCTGGGTGCCGTACCAGCCGACGCGCGCACCCTGCGCGAGTGCGAACCGGGCCCGGGTCGAGAGGCGCTCGAGCGGCCTGAGTGCCATGGGATCAGCTCCTGTGAAGAACAGCCACCACCTCGATATGGGGCGCATAGAGGAACTGGTCCACCGGAACGACCTCGTCGAGGACGTACCCGCCATCCAGAAGCAGCCGCAGGTCGCGGGCGAGCGTTGCGGGATTGCACGACACCGCAACCACCGTTTTCACGCCGGAAGTGGCGATTTCAGCCGCCTGGGCCGCAGCGCCGGCGCGCGGCGGATCGAACACCAGCCCATCCACCTTCGCCAGTTCCTTGGCAGAAACGGGGAAGGTGAAGAGGTCGCGGCAGATGCCTTTCACCGGCTTCAGCCCTTCGGTGCGCGCAGCTGCAGCGACGCTGGCATCGAGCAGGGCCCGGTCGGATTCCACGGCGAGCACCGGCGCGGTCTCGGCCAGGCGCAGCGCGAACGTTCCGGCGCCGGAGAAGAGGTCGGCGACACGCTTCGCGCCGGCCAGCGCAGAGGAGACCCTGAAGGCAAGCTCCTGCTCGGCTTCGGCCGTCGCCTGGAGAAAGCCGCCCGGCGGAAAGCCGACCGTTGCGCGCCCGATCCGCACGACCGGTTCCGTGAGCGCGAGCAGGGTCGCGCCGTCCAGGGTCACCCGGGCGATCCCGTTGCGCTGCATGATTGTGGCAAGCGCGCCGAAGCCGGCATGATCCGGCTCGGCTCCGCCTTCCAGCGCGACATCGACGCCGGTCTCCGTCTCGGTGACCGTCATGCGCAGGCTGCCCTTTTTGGGATGGGCGAGCCGGGCGATGTCGCGGAAGGCGGTGAACCGTTCCACGAGGCCGGGCGTCAGCACCAGGCAGCTTTCGATGTCCACGATGTCGTGGGAAGCCCGGGCATGATAGCCGAGGCGGACGGTGCGTCCGCTGCCATGTGCCGTCAGAACCGCACGGCGCCGCGACCCGGGGGACGCGGCGACCAGGGGCGCGACGGGCGTATCGATGCCGCGATCGGCCAGCGCGGCGACGACGAGGCCGCGCTTCCACGCGCGGTAGGCCGGGTCCGCCATGTGCTGGACCGCGCAGCCGCCGCATGTGCCGAAATAGGGGCAGGGCGGCGTTTGACGATCGGGAGAGGCGGACACGATTTCGAGGGGATCGGCGTGGCTGCCGCTGGCCCTGACCCGCACCGTCTCACCGGCCAGCGTGCGCGGGACGAACAGGGGTGGCGAAAGATCGGCGACGCCGTCGCCCCGATGTCCCACGTCGCGAATGGTCACCGTGAGGTCGCGGGCGGCTGGTTGTGCCGACGGCGGGCGACGGCCGCGGCGGTTGTTGCTGTTCACGTCTGCGGCCTCCGGGTCGCCGCCAGAAGATATTCCTGGTTTCCGTCGCCACCGGCGATGGGGGACGGAATCAGGCCCTCGACACTCCAGCCCGCCGTTTCCGAAACGAAGCCGCGCACGCGCGCAAGAGCCTCGTCGACGTGGGGGCCGGGCCGCACGAGGCCGCCCTTGCCGATGCCGTCCCGACCGACCTCGAACTGGGGTTTGACCAACGCCGCCAGCTGCGCCTCCGGTGCGGCCAGGCCCAGCGCCGACGGCAGCGCCTGCAGGAGCGATATGAAGCTCAGATCGGCGACGATCAGCGCTGGCGCCTCGCCGAGATGACCGGCCGTCAGGCTGCGCGCGTTCAGCCCCTCGATGGAGGTCACCCGTGGGTCGGCCGCGATCGTCGGATCGAGCTGGCCGTGACCGACGTCGATCGCGGTCACGCATCGGGCGCCGCGCTCCAGAAGCACCTGGGTGAAGCCACCGGTGGAGGCGCCGAGGTCCAGCGCCGCAAGACCCGACGGGTCGATGGCGAAGGCGTCCAGGCCCGCGACAAGCTTCAGCGCGCTGCGGGCGACATAACGGGCCGCCGGATCGTCGATGCGCACGTCTTGTGTGGGGCGGATCCGCAGGCCGGGGCGGGTGGCGGGTTCACCGTCCACCGTGACGGTGCCGCGCAGGATGGCATCCCGCGCAGCCGTCCGGGACCGGGCCAGGCCGCGTTCGGCAAGCACCTGGTCCAGCCGGGAGGCGGTCGATGCCACCTCGGCCTTGGGGTCGGACTGGGTCACGCCTTGCGTCTCAGAAGCAGCCGGCGAGCGTGGCCACCAGCCGCTCGACAAAGAGCGTTTCCCCGTAGCGCAGCCACAACACGGCCGTGATTACCGCCAGCGCGGCGACGATGGAGGCGGTGCCTATGGTAGTAGGCCAGGTCATGGGCTCGTGCGCAGGTCCGGTCATTGGTCGAACACGCAGGATACCAGCCTCAGCGGCCGCCGACGAGGCGTTCCAGCTTGGCCAGCGCGTTCTGCTTGGACTCGTGATAGTCGATCGTTCCCTTGAAGTCGCCGTCCTTGTCGAACAGCAGCACGGACGCGGAGTGGTCCATGGTGTAGCCGCCGTCGTCGAGCGGCACGCGCTTGGAGTAGACCCGGTAAGCCTTCTCCACGTCGCGGATCTGCTCGGGCGTGCCCGTCAGACCGACAATGCGCGGATCGAACGAGGAGAGGTAGTTCTTCATGTGCTCCGGCGTGTCACGCTCGGGATCGACGGTTACGTAGATGAAGCGCATGTCGTCGGCCTTGTCTCCGAGCGCCTCCATCCAGCCGCCGGCCTCGTAGAGCGTCGTCGGGCAGACGTCCGGGCAGAAGGTGAAGCCGAAGAACATCGCGCGCGGCTTGTCGGAGTAGTCTTCTTCCGTAACGGCCTCCCCCTCGGTGTTGACCAGGGTGAACGGGCCGCCGATGGAAGCCAGTGACGTTTCCGGCTTCTGCAACTGCCCGGAATACCAGCCCACGGACGCCACCGCGGCAAGGATGGCCACTAGCACCACGAGGCCCCAGGCAACGTAACGGATCGTCTTCATTCTCATATCCTTGCGCGCACACCTGACGAGACGTAGTCCCGTTCGCCGCGTGATGTAAGAGCCGGCGCGGGCGTCTCACCGTCGCAGGCGCACCGCCCGGAGTGGACGCACGGGGATCCTACCGATCGCGCTCGTCCTCGTTCATGGCCCATGACCGGTTGACCTCGTCCTCGGACGCGTCCAGCGGCTCGCTGCTTTCTCCTGTCGGAGCCATGATCATGTCGTCGTAGTCGGTTTCCGTGTCCGTCGCCGGAAAACCGGCGGTTTCGACCAGGTTGTCGAACTCGCTCTCCAGCGACGGCGGGGCTTCCGGCGTTTCCATCATCGGATGGGTCTCGTCGACCGCCTCCGGCGTGATGGCGCCGCCGACCACGGCTGTGGAATAGATGTCGAAGTCGGTCTTCTCGTCGGTGGCGAGCGCCGCGCGCACCCGGATGCGCATGCCGATGAACAGCGCCAGCGCCAGCTGGACGATCGCGCAATAGAGGAACAGGCCTCCGGACCCCAGACGGCTCATGAACAGCGAGGCGACGAGCGGACCCGCAACGGATCCCACGCCGTACAGCAAGAGCACGGTGGCCGATGTCTCCACCATGTCTTCCTGTTCGGTCACGTCGAAAGCATGGGCGGCGGCAAGCGAGTAGCCGGGGAAGGCGAAGGCCCCGAAAACGAAGCCGAGCCCGGCGATGGTCGGCCAGTCCGGTGCCGTCGACTGCCACAGCACGATCCCGGCGATCACCGAGCTCAGCATGGCCCCGACCATGACGATGCGCCGGTCGTAGAAGTCGGATATGCGGCCCAGCGGGTACTGGCCGACGGCGCCGCCGACAAAACACATGCTCATGAACACGGCTGCCTCGCTGGCGGTGAAGCCGCGCGACGTCGCGAAAACCGGGCCGAAGCCCCAGATCGCGCCGAGGATCAGTCCGCTTCCTGTGGCGCCCACCACGGCGGCCGGGGTGGCCTGATACAGGCGCAGCGGCCGGAATCGGACCACGGCGATCGGCGCGGGCTGACCGGAGTTCGTCAGGGCGATCGGCACGGCGGCGAGCGACAGCAGGATTGAGGCGAGCGCGAACTGGCCGAAATACTCGATGGGAAAGAGCGTGACCGCGAGCTGGCCCAGCATGATGGTTCCGAACGAAACCAGAACGTAGGCCGACATCACCTGGCCGCGGGTGGTGTTGGTGGCCTTGTCGTTGAGCCAGCTTTCCACGATGACGTAGAGACAGGCGGTGCAGAAGCCGAACAGCAGTCGGAACAGGGCCCAGCTGCCCGGTGACACGAAGAGCGGGAAGGCGAGGGCCGCCGCCGAGCCGATGGCAACCATCGCCGCGAAGGCCCGGATGTGCCCGGAGCGCAGGATCACGAACGGACCGAAGATGCAGCCGCCCACGAAGCCGAGATAGAAGGCGGAGCCGAGGAAGCCGAGCGCCACGGCGCCGAAGCCCTCCGCCTCGCCGCGCAACGGCAGGATGGTCGACTGAAGGCCGTAGCCGGCAAGCATGAGGCCGGCCCCGAGCAGGACCGCAGCAATCGGCGCAAGCGCTTTGATCATCCGGCCACCTTCGGGGTTCGGAACGCCGACCGTATGGCACCGGCGGCGGGGACATGTCTGACGGAACGCGACGTCGCGGTCAGGGGTTGCGACACGCGCCCACAGCCCGACGGGGACTTCGATATTCCTGCCTTAAACCGACGCAAGAGGGCGGCGCAATGGCGGAATCGGAACGGGCGCGGTGCGCGGTCTGCGCCGTGCGCATAGCTGCGCGATCGTGCGCAGAACTGCGCGGAAACGCGCAGCCGGCACGCTGCCGCCCGACGTCGCGCCGCGCAAGCCGCTGGGGCCTGTCAATCGTGGGCCGCCGGCACTAGTTTTGAGCAGGTCAAAGATCGACACGGGTCCGGAGGATGAGATGAGCTGGCGGCCGGCCGACAATCCCGAATGCCGCAACGAGGACGGGTCACCTGTCGACATGGTGGTGGTGCCGCGGGCTCACGATATCGGCGGTTTCGAGGTTCGGCGCGCCTTGCCGACCGCCCGGCGGCGGATGGTGGGTCCTTTCATCTTCTTTGACCAGATGGGTCCGGCCGAGCTGCCGGTGGGTGAGGGCATGGACGTTCGCCCACATCCCCATATCGGTCTCGCCACCGTCACCTATCTGTTCGAGGGCGAGATCCTGCACCGCGACAGTCTCGGCACGGTGCAGCCGATCCGGCCGGGCGAGGTGAACTGGATGACCGCGGGAAAAGGCATTGCCCATTCGGAGCGGTCGCCCGATGCCGAGCGCGCCCGCGGCCCCCACATGCTTGGGCTGCAGCTGTGGGTGGCGTTGCCCAAGGGCATGGAGGAGACCGATCCGGAATTCTTCCACTATGACGGCGCGGCGCTCCCGACGCTGGAGGACGAAGGCAAACGGGTACGGGTGATGATCGGCTCGCTCTATGGGCAGACCGCCGGCGTGAAGACCTATTCCGATACGCTTTATGCCGATGTGGTGCTGGAGCCCGGCGCCCGGTTGCCGCTGGACACCGGCCACGAGGAGCGCGCGATCTACCTGATGAGCGGCGCGGTCGAGATCGCCGGCGAGCGCTACGAGGCAGGCCGGCTCATCGTCTTTCATCCGCGCCATCACGCGACCCTTGTCGCGCTCGAGCCGACGCGATTCGTGATTGTCGGGGGTGCGGCGATGGACGGGCCGCGCCATATCTGGTGGAACTTCGTGTCGTCCTCAAAGGAGCGCATCGAAGACGCCAAGGCCGACTGGCTGGCGGGCCGCTTTCCGGCGGTTCCTGGCGAGCACGAATTCATTCCGTTACCCGAACGCTGACTCTCCTGCCGCGTTTCGTGTAGGGAAGGGCGCGGCGCGGGCCGGTGGGGCGGCATACGGGGCCCGTAGCGCCAGAAGAAACACTGCGACTTGACGAGAGGACGGCACAGCTTGACCGAGGACCGCACGCCGACATCCGGAACCCCGCTCTTGGACCGGGTGCGTACCCCTGCCGATCTGCGGCAGATGGGCGAGGCCGATCTGCGCCAGCTCGCCGACGAGCTGCGGACGGAGACCATCGACGCGGTTTCCGTGACCGGCGGACATCTGGGCGCGGGGCTTGGCGTGGTCGAGCTCACCGTGGCGCTGCACCACGTATTCGACACGCCGCGCGACAAGGTCATCTGGGACGTCGGCCACCAGTGCTATCCCCACAAGATCCTCACGGGGCGCCGTGACCGCATCCGCACCCTGCGCCAGGGCGGTGGTCTGTCGGGGTTCACGAAGCGGGCCGAATCCGAGTTCGACCCGTTCGGCGCGGCGCATTCCTCCACCTCGATCTCCGCAGGGCTCGGCTTCGCGGTCGCGCGCGACCTGCTCGGCCAGAAGCACAACGTCGTTTCGGTGATCGGCGACGGCGCCATGTCGGCCGGCATGGCCTACGAGGCGATGAACAACGCCGGCGCCATGAACGAGCGGATGATCGTCATCCTCAACGACAACGACATGTCGATTGCGCCGCCGGTGGGGGCCATGAGCGCCTACCTGGCGCGGCTGACCTCGGGCGAGGCCTACGTCTCGGTGCGCGAGGCGGTGAAGGGCCTTGTGAGCCACCTGCCGAGCTTCGTGGAAAGGGGTGCTGCGCGGGCCGAGGAATTCGCCCGCGGCTTCGCCATGGGCGGCACGCTCTTCGAGGAGATGGGCTTCTACTATGTCGGCCCCATCGACGGCCACAACCTGAACCATCTGTTGCCCGTTCTGAAGAATGTCCGCGACGCCAAGCAAGGACCGATCCTGGTCCATGTCGTGACCCAGAAGGGCAAGGGCTATGCCCCCGCCGAAGGCTCCTCGGACAAGTATCACGGCGTTTCCAAGTTCGACGTGGTGACCGGCAAGCAGGCCAAGGCCGTTTCCAACGCGCCGAGCTACACCAAGGTGTTCGGCCAGAGCCTCATCAACGAGGCCCGCAAGGACGAGCGCGTGGTGGCGGTGACGGCCGCCATGCCCTCCGGTACCGGCGTCGATCTGTTCGAGGAAGTGTTCCCGAACCGCACCTTCGATGTGGGCATCGCCGAACAGCATGGGGTGACCTTCGCCGCCGGCCTTGCCGCCGCCGGCATGAAGCCGTTCACCGCCATCTATTCGACCTTCCTGCAGCGCGGCTACGACCAGATCGTCCACGACGTCGCGATTCAGAACCTGCCGGTTCGCTTCGCCATTGACCGGGCGGGTTTCGTGGGCGCCGACGGGCCGACCCATGCGGGCTCGTTCGATATCGCCTATCTCGCCTGCCTTCCGAACATGGTGGTCATGGCGGCGGCGGACGAGGCGGAGCTGCGCCACATGGTGGCAACCGCCGCGGCCTATGACGGCGGGCCGATCGCCTTCCGCTATCCGCGCGGCGAGGGGGTCGGTGTGGAGATGCCGGAAGAGGGCGTGCCGTTGGAAATCGGCAAGGGCCGCGTGATCCGTGAAGGCTCGACCGTGGCGCTGGTGTCGTTCGGCACCCGGCTCGCCGCCGCGATTAAGGCGGCGGAGGATCTGGAAGCCCAGGGCGTCTCCACGACGGTGGCCGATGCGCGCTTCGCCAAGCCCCTGGACACAGAGCTTCTGCGCCGCCTGGCGCGCGGGCACGAGATCTTGGTCACGCTGGAGGAAGGCTCCGTCGGCGGCTTCGGCAGCCAGGTGCTGCAGTTCCTGTCAAGCGAGGGGCTGCTCGATCACGGCCTGCGGGTGCGCTCGCTGGTCATGCCCGACAGCTTCGTCGACCAGGACAAGCCCGAGGCCATGTACGCGGCCGCCGGGCTGGACGCGCCGGGCATCGTGAAGACGGTGTTCGACGTACTGGGTCGCGACGGGATGACGCTCGCGCAGCGGGCCTGAGCGGCGGGTCGCTTCCGGGACACGGCACACACCCTACCAAGGCATGCCCTCTCAGGAGGGCGGCGCAAGCCGTTGATGAAAGTCGTAAATTTAGACAAGCGCTGTCCGACGCGAACCGGTCAGCTCGGATCGAATGGCTCGGTCCGGGCAGCGGTCCCGTCGGCGCGGGCCTGAATCTTCTCGACTCGAAGTTCGGCCCGTTTCAGAAGCGTCTCGCAGTGATTCTTGAGAGCCTCGCCGCGCTCGTAGATGGCGATGGATTCCTCGAGCGGGACCTCGCCCTGTTCAAGCCTTCCCACGATCTTCTCCAGTTCCGCGAGCGCCTGCTCGAAGCTCATGGCGGCGATGTCGTCGGGAAGGGCAGATGCGGTCTCGGTCACGCGAGCGCCTCGTCAAAAGGTGAAGAAAACGGGACTGGCGGGCAGGGCCGCCGTCACTCGGATCAGGCGTCCATCAGCGCCATGACATGGGCCGCCGCGGAGCGCGCGAGTCCCTCCAGATCGTAGCCGCCTTCCAGCACCGACACCACCCGGCCATGGCAGCACTGATCGGCGATCTCCATCAGGTGATAGGTGATCCACGAGAAATCGGCCTCGGTGAGCCGCAGTTCGGCGAGCGGATCGCGGACGTGGGCGTCGAAGCCCGCCGAGATGATCACAAGATCGGGCCGAAAGTCCTTGAGGGGCTGAAGGATTCGCGTGCGCGCCGCCTCCTTGAAGACCTCGCCGTCAGCGCCTGCCGACAGGGGCGCGTTGTAGATGTTGCCTGCCCCGGTTTCCGTCAGCGCACCCGTGCCCGGATAAAGCGGCATCTGGTGCGTGGAGCCGTAGAAGACGCTCGGATCATCCCAGAAGATGTCCTGGGTGCCGTTGCCGTGGTGGACGTCGAAATCCACGATGGCGACCCGCTCGGCGCCATGGGCGGCCTGCGCCTGGCGCGCGGCGATGCCGGCATTGTTGAAGAAGCAGAAGCCCATGGCCGTGGACTTCTCGGCATGGTGGCCAGGCGGCCGGATGGCGCAGAAGGCGTTGGAGACCTTGCCGGTCATCACCTCGTCGACCGCAGTGCACGCGGCGCCGGCGCCCAAAAGCGCCGCATCGAGCGTGCCCGGCGACATGGCGGTGTCGGCATCGATGCGCGCCAGCCCGTCCTCGGGGGCCGAAGCCCGGATGTGCTGGATGTAGGAGGTCGGGTGAACGCGGGCGATCTGCTCGTCGTTGGCCGAAGTTGCCAGGTCGCGCTCGAGGCTCTGGAAGCGTTCGTGCTCCAGGATCCGGTCGATGGCCCTCAGCCGGTCGGGGCGTTCGGGATGGCCATGCGGGGTCTCGTGCTCGAGAAATTTCGGATGATGCAGGAGGAGGGTGGGCACCGGGCACTGTCCATTCTTGATTGCGGGGATCAGACGACGCCCGGTCGGGCCTTGTCAATCGAGGCAGGCTTGCCCGACGTGCTCGCGCGCCCCTTGCGGCGTCTCTTGCTCGGTCGGGATACCGCGTTCAGGACCTCGGGGCGGCGGCGCGTTCCAGCCGGTCGCGGATGGCTTCGCCGAGCCCGGTATCGGGGATGGGAGCCACCGCGATCGTGTGTGCGCCGGAGGCATCCAGCCGGCGCAGCGCGGCGAAGAGATTCGCAGCCGCCTCGTGCAAGTCCCCGGCAGGGCTCAGATTTTCAAACGCAACGGCATGTACGCTGCCGGCCGGAACGATGTCGCCGAAGGCCAGACAGGCCTCGCCGGGATCGATCTCGACCGCATCGAGACGCACGGCCGCGCGCGGCGCGTAGTGCGAGGTGAGCAGGCCCGGAGCGGAGGGGGCGGACGCGGATCCGGCCGGAGGATCGGCAAGCGGTGCTCCGAGGACCTCCTCGATGGCGGCACGGGCGATGCCGCCGGGCCGCAGCAGGCGCGCCGGGCCGTCGGTTAGACCGACAATGGTCGATTCGACCCCGATCCGGCACGGCCCCGCGTCGAGCACGACCGCCACTGCGTCTCCGACCTCGTCGAGGACGGCGTCGGCCGTGGTGGTGCTGATGCGGCCCGAGCGGTTGGCGCTGGGGGCGGAAACGGGTCGGCCGAGCGCGGTGGACAGTCCCTGCATCAGGGGCGCGGCGGGGACCCGGAGCGCGACGCTCGTCAGACCCGCGCAGGCGGAAGGGGCGATGGCGCTGTCGGATCGCCGGGGCAGGACCAGGGTAAGCGGGCCGGGCCAGAAGGCTTCGGCGAGAAGCCGGGCCCGGTCGTCGAAAACGGCCTCGCGGGCGGCGGCGTTCGCATCCGCCACGTGGGCGATGAGCGGGTTGATGGCCGGCCGGCCCTTTGCGGCATAGAGCCGCGCGACAGCGTCCGGATTGGTCGCGTCGCAGGCCAGGCCGTAGACGGTTTCGGTCGGGACCGCGACCAGGTCGCCGGCCTCGAGCGCCGCGACGGCGGCCGCAAAGGCCTCCGCATCGTCAGCGGGACGGACGAGCCGGGCGATCCGGGGTCGCGCGGCGGTGCTGGGGGCGTGGGGGACGGCCATTGACGGAACGCGGCGGCTTTCTAGTGTGAGGCACAAGAGGTGCGGACCGGGACAGGCCGCGCACCGGGACAAACAACTCAGGCGAGGCCGGCCGGAACCGCAAGGGGGCGCCGGACCATCGCCCCAGGGAGACCCTTATGGCCTACCGTGCGCCCGTAGACGAGATCGCATTCACGCTCAAGTCGGTTGCCGGCCTCGACCGGGCCATCGAGGAAGGGCTTTTCCCCGATCTCTCCGACGATCTCGTGGATGCGATCCTCGCCGAGGCGGGCCGGTTCGCCGCCGGTGAGATCGAGCCGCTGAACGTCGTCGGCGACCGGCACGGCACACCGCTGAAGGACGGGGCCGTGACCATGCCGCCCGGCTGGAAGGAGGCCTACGACGGCTGGGTGGCGGGCGGCTGGTCGGCGCTGACCGGGCCGTCGGAGCATGGCGGCCAGAATTTGCCCATGGCGCTCTACGCGGCGGTCGTGGAAATGTGGAACCAGGCCTCGCCGGCCTTCGCCATCGGGCCCATCCTGACGGCAGGCGCCATCGAGGCCATCGAGGCGCATGCCTCGGACGCGTTGAAGGCGCGCTATCTGGAACCGCTGGTTTCCGGCCGCTGGGCGGGCACGATGAACCTGACGGAACCGCAGGCGGGCTCCGACGTGGGAGCATTGCGCAGCCGGGCGGAACGCGCCGAGGACGGCAGCTACCGGGTCTTCGGCGAGAAGATCTACATCACCTATGGCGACCACGACCTGACGGAGAACATCGTCCATCTGGTGCTCGCACGCCTGCCGGACGCACCGGCAGGGACACGGGGAATCTCGCTGTTCCTTGTGCCAAAATACCTGGTCAACGACGACGGATCGCTGGGGGCGCGCAACGACGTAGCGGTGCGCGCCATCGAGCACAAGCTGGGCATTCACGGCTCGCCTACCTGCACCATGGGCTACGGCGACGGGGGCGACGGGGCTGTGGGCTGGCTCGTCGGCGAGGAAAACCGGGGCCTCGCCTGCATGTTCACGATGATGAACAACGCCCGGCTCGCGGTCGGCCTGCAGGGCGTGGGCATTGCCGAGCGAGCCCTGCAGAAAGCGTCGGCCTATGCGGCCGAACGGACGCAGGGGCGGGCGCCGGGGGCTGAGGGCGCCGGCATGTCGCCCATCGTGGAGCACCCGGACGTAAAGCGGATGCTGCTCACCATGCGTGGGCTGACCCAGGCCGCGCGCGCAATCGCCTATTCCTGCGCGGTCGCGATCGACCGGGCGGATGGCATGGAGGGAGAGGCGGCGCGCTTCTGGCAGGGCCGCGCCGACCTGCTGACCCCGATCGCCAAGGCGTTTTCCACCGATGTCGGCGTCGAGGTCGCCTCGCTCGGTGTCCAGGTCCATGGCGGCATGGGTTACGTGGAGGAGACCGGAGCCGCGCAATATCTCCGCGATGCCCGCATCTTTCCGATCTACGAGGGGACCAACGGCATCCAGGCCATCGACCTGGCCATGCGCAAGCTGCCGCTGGCGGACGGCGCGGTGTTTTCCGCCTGGGTGCAGGACCTGCGGGACGACGCGGAGCGGGTGCGGGGCTCCAACGAGGCGTCGCTCGATGGGCTCGGCGACCGGCTCCTGGCGGCCATTGCCGATCTGGAGGCGGCGGCGACCTGGCTTGCCGCGGCGCGGGCCGACGGACGGGTGCCTGAGGCGCTGGCCGGTGCCACGCCGTTCCTGCGGCTCGCCGGGCTGACCGCCGGTGGCGTCGCGCTGGCCAAGGGGGCGCTCATCTCGGTGGAGGCCGGTGCCGGGGAGGCGTCGCTTGACGCGAACCGCCGTGTCCTCGTTGCGCGTTTCTTCGCCACCACGCTGCTCACCGCGACGGCGGCGCTGCGCCGGGAGATCGAGGAGGGCGGCGATGCGATCGCCTCGGCATCGGCGGAGCTGCTCGCGTTCTGAAGCGGTTGCGGGCTGCCGGCCGGGTCAGAGGTCCGCCAGGGCGTCGGCCAGCGGCTCGCCCGGCCGGATCGTGCCGGCGACAACCCCGCGCCGGGTCTCCACCGGCTGGCGTGCCCAGCGGTCGAGGAAGGAGCGGTCGTCGCTGGAGCGGGCGACGAGGCTCTGCAGGACGGCGGCCATCACCGCCTCGGAGCCGCGCGTCGCGCCGTCATCGATCTTGATGGCAACGCCCAGGCCGAGCCCGGGCAGGGCGGCGCAATAGACGCCCTCGGCGCCGGTCTTCACGTAGGCGACCTCGCCGAAATGGCCCATAACGTCGGTGCAGAACCGGTCGGTACCGGCCACCTCGAACGGATGCGCGGCGCAGGCCTTGCGCAGCCGGGTCAGGGCCGCCGCGCGCTCCGGTGCCATGCCGGTGCCGCTGGCGAGACCGGCAAAGGCGCCGGCCAGACGCTCTACCGGAATGGCCCAGGTCGGGATGGAACAGCCGTCGATGCCGCAGACATCGGCGTCGAGACTGGCGCCGGTGAGCTCGGAGAGGATGTCGTGGATCTGCACCTGCAGCGGATGGTCCTCGCGGACATAGCCTTCAAGCGGCTGGCCCATGTGCTTGACGGCGCAGACGAAACCGGCGTGCTTGCCGGAGCAGTTGTTGTGCAGGGCGCCCGGCTGGGCGTGGGCATGGCGGATCCGGTCCTGGTCGGGACCAAGCGCCGGCCACTGCGGTCCGCACTCCAGCGCGCTTTCGGCCGCACCCGCCTTGGCGAGAATCGACCGGGCGGCGGCCACATGCCCCTCCTCGCCGTTGTGGGAGGCGCAGGTGACCGCCAGCTCGGCCTGGCTGAGGCCGGCGCGGTCGGCGGCGCCGCTTTCGATCAGCGGCAGCGCCTGGAAGATCTTGACGGCTGAGCGCGGAAACACCGGCTCGTCGATCTCGCCGAGGGCGAGCCGGGTGGTGCCGCCGGCATCGACGATGGCGATGGAGCCGCGATGGCGGGATTCGACGCGCAGGCCGCGGGTGACTTCGACGAGGACGGAGTTGGGCATGGCGATCCGGTTCCGGTTTTCGGGCGGCGGCGATCTTCGCAGCCCCGGCCGTCATGGTCCATTCCCGATCGCGCGGTGCGGACGGGAACGCACCGCTTGTGGCCAGGATCGGGGCGTCCGGATCGGAGCGCACCGCAACGGTGATTTGCGTTCGCCGATCTCGGTGGCCTAATGTGACGGGAAGGGTCAGCGCCGACCCGCCGTCGAGCGAGCAATGGAGCTCTCGCGTCTCCCTCCGGAGACTCGGGAGCTTTTTTTTGGAGGGTGTTGTGGCAGGAGGTTCGAGTTCAGGGACGCCTTGGAGAGTCGGCGTGCTGTTCTCCCAGAGCGGTGTCACGGCGGCGATCGAACGCTCCCAGCTGAACGCGACGCTTCTGGCCATCGACGAGATCAATGCAGCCGGCGGGGTCAACGGCCGCCCGATCGAACCGGTCATGCACGATCCGGCCTCCAACCCGAAACGCTACGCGGAGTTGGGCGAGGCGTTGATCGACCGGGACGGGGTCCGGGTGATCTTCGGCTGCTACATGTCGAGCACGCGCAAGGCGCTGCTGCCGGTGGTGGAGGCCCGCAACGGGCTGCTGTTCTACTCCACGCTCTACGAGGGGTTCGAGTATTCGCCGCGCTGCATCTATTCCGGCGCCGCGCCGAACCAGAACGCGCTGCCGCTGCTCAAGTACCTGCTAGAGGCGCACGGAAACCGGTTCCTGCTGGTGGGCTCGAACTATGTCTTTCCCTACGAATCCAACCGGGTCATGTCCGACCTGGTGGTGAGCGCCAAGGGCAGGGTGCTCAACGAAATCTACATCCCGCTCGAGCCGGGCGAGAAGGATTTCGAGCGCTTCGTGCGGGAAGTCCGCAAGCACGAGCCGGACGTGATCTTCTCCACCGTTGTCGGGGCGGGAACGGCGCAGCTCTACCAGGCGTACAGAGAGGCGGGTTTCGATCCCGCGCGCATGCCGATTGCAAGCCTGACGACCAGCGAGGCGGAAATCGCCCAGATGGAGCCGGGGGATGCGGAAGGCCATATCACCTCGGCCCCCTTCTTCGAGAGCCTCACCACCTCGTCGGCGAGATCCTTCGTGTCGGCCTTCAAGCTGAAATACGGCCATTCGGCCCCGGTGGCGGCGAGTGCCGAAGCCGCCTATTTTCAGGTTCACCTGTTTGCCCGGGCCCTGGCCTCCGCTGATACGGATGCGCCGGAAGCGCTGCTGGATGCTCTCAAGGGGAGTGAGTACGACGCGCCGCAGGGACGCGTGAAGATCGAGCCGGAGAACAATCACACCTACCTCTGGCCGAAGATCGGACGCGTTGGCGCGGATGGCGCCTTCGAGATCGTCTGGGCGCCTCCGGTGGGCATCAAGCCGGATCCCTATTTCCTGTCGCCGAGCATCGACGACTGGTCCAGCCTGGCCTTCGAGAGCCGGCGGGCCTGAACGTTCGGGGGATCGACAAGGTGGCTATCCAGGTACTGCGCGATCTTCGGGGGCTTCGCGTCCAGGTCATTCACCCGCCGGACGCGGAGGGGCAGAGCCTGGTGGACCAGTTTCACCGCATCGGCTGCCTGACGGAGACCCAGTGGCCGGTGCCCGACGAGTTCTCGCCGACGGCGGACGTCGTGGTGCTGGCCATCGAGTACGAGGCGCGCGAGAAGATCCGCAAGCTGACCCGTCAGCGCGGCGGCCAGATCCAGCCGACCATCATCGCCATCGTCGGCTACGAGGACCCCAGCACGCTGCAGATCGTGCTGGAGAGCGGGGCGCTTGCGATCGTCGAGCGCCCGATCCGGCCGTTTGGTCTCCTGTCCAACCTGACTGTCGCCCGAAGCCTGTGGCTGCAGCGCATGGATGCGGAAAAGCGCGCGCGCAAGCTGGAACGCAGGCTGTCCGGCATGCAGCAGGTGCAAAAGGCCAAGTCCATCCTCATGAACAGCCAGAACATTTCCGAGGAGGACGCGTATGGCATGCTGCGCCGCCAGGCGATGGCGAAGCGCATGGCCATGGAGGACCTGGCGGCTGCCATCATCAACGCAAACGACGTGCTGGGCGGGGGTGCCGCCATACCGAAGGATGCCGCGAGGAAATCCCGCTTGCGCCCGAAAGGTGATGATGCTTAACTTGTGGGCATGCGAAGGAAAGTCGCAGTAGCGGCCTGATCTCGCACCATTTGGCATCGACAAGGATGTCGGTGCACGCGGCAACGCAGCCCCGGAAGGCCCAACGGCCTTCACGGGGCTTTTTTGTTTCCGCTTGTCTGGATCTGCCGACAAGGCCGTCGGTCCAGCAACCAAGTCCCAGTCCCGACAGACCTGACCGGGTGGCGCGAGCGCGCGCAGCCGCGCCGATGTCCTCATGCGCAGGCAGAGGGCCATTCGCGCAAACGGACCGATCTCAGCGGCTGACGGGTTGGGTGAGCCGGCAAGGGGCCGGCCGAGGACTGGCTTCACTGATCGGGTTTCAGCGCGCGCCAGGGGATGGACGTGCGGGACCGGGACACATCTCCAGCGCCAGGCGGCGGCGGGGAAAAACAACCACACCGGACAGAACGAGGATACCGACATGTTGCACGGTGACATCTCCAGCAGCCACGACACGGTGGGCGTGGCCGTCGTGAACTACAAGATGCCGCGCCTTCACACCAAGGCCGAGGTCCTCGCCAACGCGAAGAACATCGCCGACATGCTGATCGGCATGAAGAAGGGTCTGCCCGGCATGGATCTCGTGATCTTCCCGGAATATTCGACCCACGGGATCATGTACGACCAGAAGGAGATGTACGAGACGGCGTCGACGATCCCCGGCGACGAGACGGAGATCTTCGCAGAGGCGTGCCGGACCGCGAAGGTCTGGGGCGTGTTCTCGCTCACCGGCGAGCAGCACGAGGAGCACCCGAACAAGGCGCCCTACAACACCCTGATCCTGATGAACGACCAGGGCGAGATCGTCCAGAAATACCGGAAGATCATGCCGTGGGTGCCCATCGAGGGCTGGTATCCGGGCGATTGCACCTTCGTCTCCGAAGGACCGAAGGGCATGAAGATCAGCCTGATCATCTGCGATGACGGCAACTATCCGGAGATCTGGCGCGACTGCGCCATGCGCGGGGCCGAGCTGATCGTCCGCTGCCAGGGCTACATGTACCCGGCCAAGGAGCAGCAGGTGGTGATGGCCAAGGCCATGGCATGGGCCAACAATACCTACGTGGCGGTTGCCAACGCGGCCGGCTTCGACGGCGTCTATTCCTACTTCGGCCATTCCGCCATCGTCGGCTTCGACGGCCGGACGCTGGGCGAGTGCGGCGAGGAGGACATGGGCATCCAGTATGCCCAGCTGTCGCTGTCGCTGATCCGCGATTCCCGCAAGAACATGCAGTCGCAGAACCACCTCTTCAAGCTTCTGCACCGGGGCTACACCGGCACCATCAACTCCGGCGACGACATCCGCGGCCACGCCGTTTGTCCGTTCGAATTCTACAAGAACTGGGTAACCGATCCGGACGGCACGCGCGAGATGGTGGAGGGGGTGACCCGGCCCACAGTCGGCACCGAGGAATGTCCCATCGAGGGAATTCCCAACGAGACAACCTCGCACCGCTGAGCCGTCCTACCGGCCGGCGCGACGGGCGTCGGCCGGCGATCCTCCTGGCTGCCATCACGGAGTCCGGTCATGCTGCGTATCGAGACCATCCTCGGAAGCGCCGACAGCGAGCCTCTTGCCGCCGAGGTGCACTCCGCCGCACACGCCGGGCGGCTGGAAACGGTCCGGCTTGGCGCCGGCGACGTCTCGCGCCGCCGGATGCGGGTGGTCACCGACCACGGCACCGACGTCGCCATCGCGCTGTCGCGCAGCGAACGCCTGCATGACGGCGCGGTGCTCGCCTGCGATGGCGAGCACATCATCGTCGTACGCGTCGACGAGATCGAGTGGTTGCCGCTGACGCCCGCCGACCCGGCGACGGCCGTCGAACTCGGCTACCACGCGGGCAATCTGCACTGGCGGGTGCGGTTCTCCGGCGCGACCCTGTTCGTCGGGCTCGAAGGGCCGGTGGCTACCTATCTGGCCCGGCTGAAGCCGCTGCTTGCCAGCGGCCGCATCGTGGTGGGCACGCCGGTCACCGGGGCCGCCGGCCCCGAACCCGAGCCGCACCGGCACGCAGACCACGGGCACGCAGATCACGGGCACGGCGATCATGGGCACGGCGGGCCTGGGCACGACCCCCACGCTCCCGGGCTACACGGACACCATCACCACCGAAAACGAATGCACCCGCACGGCGCCGCTCCGGCAAAGGAGGGCATATGTCGGGCCTCCTGACCGCACTGCGGCTCGCCGACACGGCCTTCCCGAGCGGCAGCTTCGCCTTTTCCCAGGGGCTGGAGCCGATTCTGGCCGCCGACAGGGCGGCCGGCGCCGAGGCGGTGCTCGCCTTCGTCCGCGAGCAACTCCGGCTGCGCTTTGCCACGGCGGACCGCGTTGCGCTCGTCCGGGCCTTTCGGGTTGCCGACGACCAGGAGGCGCTGGCCGCCGTCGACCGGGAGTTTCATGCGGCATCGCCGGTGGAGGCGCAGCGCGCCGCATCGCTGAAGAACGGTGCCGCGCTACTTGCAGCCCATGCCCGGCTAGGGACGGAGGGGACGGCGTCCTACCAGGCGCGGGTGCGGGGCCGCAAAGCCTTCGGTCATCTCGCCATCGTTCAGGGAATGGTCAGCCGCAGCCTCGGGCTGAAAGAGGCCGAGGCGATAAACGTAGCCGGCTATGGATTGGCGATGGGCATCGCCCAGGCGGCGCTGCGGCTGGGCCGGGTCGGCGCCATGGACACCCAGCGCATCGTTGGCGAGGCGCTTGCCGACATCGACCACATCGCCGCGCTGCCGATCCCGGAGGGCGCCGCGCCGTCAAGCTTCACACCGCTCGTGGACATTGCCGCCACCCATCACAGCCGTCAGCGCGGCCGGCTCTTCGCGTCCTGATTCGTTTGCCGACAAAGGAACTATCATGCTTCTGACGCCCACCGAACTCGAGCGGCTGACGATCTACACGGCAGCGGAACTTGCCCGGAAACGGCGGGCAAAGGGTCTGAGGCTCAACTATCCGGAGACCGTCGCCATCCTGACCGACGAGATCCTGGAAGGGGCGCGCGAGGGCCGGTCCGTGGCCGACCTGATCTCGTGGGGCAGCCAGATCCTCACCTACGACGACGTGATGCCGGGGGTCGCCGACCTCCTGCCGATGCTGCAGGTGGAGGGCGTGTTTCCCGACGGCACCAAGCTGGTGACGGTGCATGACCCGATCCGCCTAGGCACCCCGCCGGCGGATCTCGACCCACCCGGCGAGACGCTGGCCGTTGACGGCGAGATCGAACTCAACGCCGGTCGCGACCGGGTGACCGTCACCGCCGTGAACACCGGCGACCGCCCGATCCAGGTGGGCAGCCACTACCACTTCTTCGACACCAACAAGGCGCTCGATTTCGACCGTGCCGCGGCCTACGGGCGGCGGCTGGACATCCCGGCCGGAACGGCGGTGCGCTTCGAGCCCGGCCAGTCGAAAGAGGTCACCCTGGTGCCGTTCGGCGGCAACCGCGAGGTGTCCGGGCTGAACGCCCTCAACGATGGTGCCACCGACGAAGCGGCCAAGGCAGCGGCGCTGCAACGCGCTCGCGAGCGCGGCTTCAAGGGCGCGTAGGAGGAGACAGGCAATGACGACGATCTCGCGGGCCGACTACGCAGCGATGTACGGACCGACCACGGGCGACGTGGTCCGGCTGGGCGATACCAGCCTGTTCGCCGAGGTGGAGAAGGACTACGCGGCCTACGGAGATGAATGCCTGCACGGCGGCGGCAAGACGCTGCGCGACGGGATGGGGCTCGTGGCCGGCGCGACGAGCGAGGACGGGGCGCTCGACATGCTCCTCGTCAATGTCCTCGTCATCGACCCCGTGGTCGGCATCGTGAAGGGCGATATCGGCATCAAGGACGGCAATATCGTCGGCATCGGCAAGGCCGGCAATCCGGCGGTGATGGACGGCGTCGACCCGCGCCTCATCGTCTCCACGGCGACCACGGTGCGCGATTGCGAGGGCATGATCGCCACGCCCGGAGCCATCGACGTCCACGTCCACTTCGATTCCGCGCAGCTGTGCGAACACGCCATCTCGTCCGGCATTACCACGATGATCGGCGGCTCGCTCGGGCCCATCACCGTGGGCATCGACTGCGGCGGACCGTTCAATGTCGGCAAGATGCTGCAGGCGGCGGAGGCCTGGCCGATCAATTTCGGCTTTCTCGGACGCGGCAACACCCACAAGCCGGAATCGCTGCCCGAACAGATGGCCGCCGGCTGTCTCGGCCTGAAGATCCACGAGGATTGGGGGGCGATGCCCGCAGTGATCGACACCTGCCTGCAGGTGGCCGACGACCTCGACTTCCAGGTCCAGCTGCACACCGACACGCTCAACGAATCCGGCTTCGTGGAGGATACGCTGGCCGCCATCGGCGGGCGCACCATCCACATGTACCACACGGAAGGCGCCGGCGGCGGCCACGCCCCGGACATCATCCGGGTGGCCGGCGTCGCGAACTGCCTGCCGTCCTCGACCAACCCGACCAACCCGTTCACGGTCAACACGTTCGACGAACACCTCGACATGACGATGGTGTGCCATCATCTGAGCCCGTCGATCCCCGAGGACGTTGCCTTCGCCGAAAGCCGCATCCGGGCCCAGTCGATCGCGGCCGAGGACGTGCTGCACGATCTCGGCGGGATTTCCATGCTGGGCTCCGACAGCCAGGGCATGGGCCGCATCCACGAGGTGATCTGCCGGACCTGGCAGCTCGCCTCGAAGATGAAGGATCAGCGCGGCCGGCTGCCGGAGGAGACGACGGCGCGCGGCGACAACGAGCGCATCAAGCGGTTCATCGCGAAATACACCATCAATGCCGCGCGCACCTTCGGCATCGCCGACCACATCGGCTCGCTGGAAGACGGCAAGATGGCCGACATCGTGGTCTGGCGACCGGGCTTCTTCGGCATCAAGCCGGAACTGGTCATCAAGAGCGGTTTCATCGCCTGGGGCGCCATGGGCGACAGCGCGGCCTCGCTGATGACCTGCGAGCCGATCCAGATGCGCCCGCAGTGGGGCGCGTTCGGCAGGGCGAAACAGGCGCTGTCCGCCTGCTTCGTGCACCCCACGGCCATCGAGGCGGGGATCGCCGACAGCCTCGACCTGAAGAAGCGGCTGCTGCCGGCTCGGGGCACCCGAACGCTGACCAAGGCCGACATGCTGCACAACGACGCCGTGCCGGACATCCGGGTCGATCCGCAAACCTTCGATGTCTTCGTCGACGGGGAACTGGCCACCTGCGAGCCGGCCGAACGCTTGCCGCTCGCCCAGCTCTACATGCTGCGCTGAGGGAAGAGGACGCCATGCACGGCACCCACGACATCGAGCATCTGAAGACCCATCCGGCGACTGGCGGCGGAGCGGCGCGGGTCGGGATCGGCGGACCGGTCGGCTCCGGCAAGACCGCCATCCTCGAGGCGCTCGTGCCCATGCTGTCGGCGCGCGGCACCGAGCTCTGCGTCATCACCAACGACCTCGTCACCGACGAGGACGCCGAACGCATCCGGCGCGGCGGGTTCATCGACCCCGCCCGTGTTGCGGCGGTGGAGGCGGGGGCCTGCCCGCATACCGTGATCCGGGAGGACCCGACCCTCAACATCGCCGCGGCGGACGACCTCGAAATGGCGTTTCCGGGCACCGACCTGGTGCTGATCGAGTCCGGCGGCGACAATCTCGCCTCCACCTTCTCGCTGGATCTGGTGGACTGGTGGGCGTTCGTCATCGACGTGGCGGGCGGCGACGACATTCCGAGAAAGCGCGGTCCCGGCGTCATCCAGGCCGACCTCCTGATCATCAACAAGATCGACCTGGCGCCGCACGTCGGCGTCGACCTCGTCTCCATGTACGAGGAGGCGCTGCTGGTGCGGGAGGGACGGCCCGTGTTGCTGGCCAACGCCCGAACGGGCGAGGGGATCGGCTCGCTCGCGGACGAACTCGGCCGTGCCGTGCTCTTCAGCCGATGAACGCGGTGCCGCCCTCGCGTCCAGCCGGCGATCCGGCGACCGGCGCGCCGGCCCTGGACTTGACGTTTCGACGCCAGGGCGGTCGCACGCGGTTGGCCGAGCAACTGGTCCGCTACCCGTTCCACATCACACGGCCGTTCTATTTCGACCGGGAGAGCGCGCCCGGCCTTGCCACCCTCTACCTGCAGTCGGCCTCGGGCGGCTACTATCGCGGCGAGCGGCTGCCGGTGCGCATTCGCGCGTGCGAGGGCGCGGAGCTCAGCGTCACCACCCAGGCGTCGACCATCGTGCATCACGCGCGCGGCACACCGACCGTCGCCGAGACGCTGATTGAGGCGGAGGCGGGCTCGGTGGTCTTCCATGCGCCCGATCCGCTGATCCTGCTTCCCGGCGCCGAACTGTCCACCAGCGTCAGGGTTCGGCGCGCGTCGGATGCGACCGTCTTGGTCTCCGAGGCCTTCATGATCCACGATCCCGAAGGCGCCGATCGGCCCTTCGGCCGGCTGGAAAACGAGATCCGCATCGAGACGCCGGACGGATCGCCCGAGCCCATCGACCGGCTGGAATTCGTGGGATCCGACCTTTCCATTGTCTCGCGCCTTGACGGAGTTCTGGCCAGTGCTGGCGTGATGATCGCCGGGCCGCAAGCGGCCGATGCCGACCCGGTGGAGATGGAAGCCTCGATCGGCGCGATCGAGGGCGCCCGGGTGGCGGCCTGCCGGCTTCCCTTCGGCACCGGCCTGTCGGTGCGCATAGCGGCTTCGTCCGGCGTGGCCCTGTCGGCGGTTCTCGATGCGGTGTTCGCGGCGGCCTTCCGCCTCGTCTATGACGGGGAACCGGGCCGGCGGCGGAAGTAGCGTTACCTCGCAGCCAACCGGAAGATGATGGCCGACAGGGCAGTCGGCAGGGTGTCGATCCGGCCGACAGGAAAGACGTGGCCGGCGCCGAAGACCTGCTTTGCCCGGTCCAGATGCGCGTTCGACAGCGCAATGCAGACGATGTCGATGCCGGCGCGCCGGGCGGCCCGCACGGCATGGCGGGCATCGAGCGCCAGATAGTCCGGGTCGGCGACGTCCACGTCGGACGGTTCGCCATCGGTCACCACCGTGATCAGCCGTCGATAGGCCCGTTCCGCTGCGATCTCGCCGGTCGCGTGTCGGATCGCCGCACCGAGCCGGGTGGACAGACCCGGCCTGACGCCGGCCAGCCGACCGAGGGGACCGTCGGAGAGGCGTTCGTCGAACTCCTTGAGGCGCGCCATGCGCACGTCGTTGCGCCCGTCGGAGGCGAAGCTACGGATGGCGATCCGGTCGCCGAGATCGTCCAGCGCCCCGGCGAGCAGGGTCGTGGCAGCCAGTTCCATGTCAAGCACGCTGGCCGGGGACAGCGGCGGGCGGTCGCGCGTCGATTCGGAGACATCGAGAAGCACCAGAGTGGCGAGATCCCGAGCCTGGCGGTTGCGCCGGATGAACAGCCGGTCGTCGCCGATTTCGCCGAGACGCCGCTTGACCGTGTGATCGATGGCGGCCTCCAGGTCGAGAACGTCCCCGTCCGGCTGTCGCTTGAGCCGTTCCGACCTGCCAATTCGGGCCGAGCGGATCTGGCTGACCAGCTTCTGGTGGACGGAGGCATGCGTCGCCGCGAGGGCATGCAGCCGCGCCGGGCTTGCTGACGGGACCGGCATGTCGCGTACCGACGTCCACTCCTGGCGAAGATCGCCGGTGCGATGATCGAACTCCGGATAGCGGGCAACCGGCAGTCCGTCCTCTCTGGTCGCGGCGCGGACCCGGGCCGGTTCGAGATCCTGGTCGACGCGACCGTCATCACGCTCCGGAGCGTCGCTGCATTCCTCCGGTCGCGCGACATCGGAGAACATCTCGATGGTTTCCGGCGGCGCGACGTCCTCGGGAAACTCCCACAGCCCCAGCCCGTCGTCCCGGTAGAGGGGCTCGACGGCATAGGTCTTCCAGTTGAACTGCAGGCGACGCTGACCGAAATCGTTGCCCAGCAAAGATCCGAACTCGCGGGAAATCTGCGGATCCTCCAATCGGTCGGACCGTTCGGCCAGGAGGGCGCGGGCCTTGGCAACCGCCCAGTCATCGTCCTCGAAAGCCGGATCTGCGAGGGCCCGCGCGATCCGGGCCAGCAGGTTGTCGGTGGTGGTCGGCGTATCGGCACCGATGGTGTGAAAGCTCCGCCAGAGGTTGGCAAGGCCGGGCAGGGCGCGGGAGGCAAGCGTCTCCACCCGGTGATCCTCGGCCAGATTGACCAGGGCAATCTGCAACGGGCGCAGCTTGCCGACCTCGAAACGGGATCGGCTGAACGCCAGGTGCGCCCCCATGTGGGCAACCGCAGCGTGGTAGGTCCGGTCCTGGATCTCGTCTGCACCCGCAAAGCGCAGCGGTAACCGCATCAGCCCGCCGGCGATGTTGGGGCGAGGCGGCACGATTGCCTCGGGGTCGGGCTCAATGCCGCGAAGCGCGGCCGGCCTTCCGTACAGCGCCGCGGCGTAGGGAGAGAGACGGCGCTCCAACCGGTCGAATGGCTGGCTGCGGCCCGAGCGGGCGAGAAGGCGCACGGCCGCTGGATCCTCCAGCGAGAAAAAGGCCACCTGACTGCCTGTATCGCGTTCGCAGGCACGCCGTCCGCTCTCGACCCAGTGCCGGAAACCGTCGAGGTCGGTGCGGCTGAGAACGCGGCCGGTTTCCGCGAGCAGGGGGATTATGGCGGTGGGCATCTCCCGGGCCAGGTCGGCGACGATGTCGGCCCAGGTGACGGTGGAATCGCCGGACCGCAGCGACCTTCGTGCCAGCGGCGCCTGCTTGAGAAGCTGGGCCGCCGCTGTCGCGCCGGCACGCCGGCAGACCGCCCCCGCCGCCTCGATGATCCGCGCGAGCCGGCGGGGGCCGAGGGCCCGAATCTCCTCGCGGGAGAGTTGCCATGCGGCGAGCAGCGCGGTCGCCCCGGCATTGGCGTTCGCCAGCCCGGAGACCGATGCGCACCAGACTTCGGTGTCATCCTCGGATCCGTGCTTCGCAACAGTTTCGGCCGCCTCGCGGTAGGCCACGCCGAGGGCCCCGCGGCCGGCGAAAAGCCGCTCTGTTCGAGTAACCACGCCGCCATCTGGTGCGGCCGGCGGATCCAGCCGGGCGACGCTTGTCATCACGGCAGACAGGCCTCGACGGCGGCAGCCAGCGCGGCGCGCACGTCCGGCTCGTCGGTGACGGGCATGACGATGGCGGTGTCGACAGCCTGGGCGAGAGGAAGCCCCTGGGCGACCAGCCGTCCAGTATGGACGAGCATGCGGGTGGAGGCCCCTTCCGCCAGGCCCTGGCCGCCGAGATTGCGGCTGCGCTCGGCGATGGCCACCAGCTGGCTTGCGACATCGAGAGCGACACCGGCTTCCTCGGCGACGATCGCGGCTTCCGCCTCGTGCGCTGGATAGTCGAAGCCGATGGCGCAGAAGCGCTGCTTGGTGGACTCCTTGAGGTCCTTGATGGCGCTCTGGTAGCCGGGATTGTAGGAGACGACGAGCTGGAAGTCCGCGTGCGCGCGGACCAGTTCGTTGTGCTTCTCGATGGGCAGGACGCGCCGCGCATCGGTGAGGGGATGGATCACCACGGTGGTGTCCTGCCGTGCCTCTACCACCTCGTCGAGATAGCAGATGGCACCGTGGCGGACGGCGACCGTCAGCGGGCCGTCATGCCAGACGGTTCCGGTCTCATCGATCAGGTAGCGGCCGACCAGGTCGCTCGCCGTCATGTCCTCGTGGCAGGCGATGGTCACCAGCGGCACGCCGAGGCGCCATGCCATGTGCTCGATGAAGCGCGTCTTGCCGCAACCGGTCGGCCCCTTGAGCATGACCGGCAGGCGTTCGCGCCAGGCCGCCTCGAAGACGGCGACCTCATCGCCGGCAGGGCGATAATAGGGTTCCTCGGTGATGCGATAGGCATCCAGGGAAAGGGGAGCCGTCATGAAAGCCTCCGGTCGGACACGCCCCTTGGGGCGCCACAAGCTGTGAAGCGAGCGCGACAGGGCGGCGCGGGTCGTCCGGCGGAGAGAGGTTCGGGGCCAATGCCCTGCCATCGCCGCGCGGGTCGACGAAACGCCGCGCGTGGATCGCGCGACATGGGCATCATTGGCCGGGTAAGCCGGGCTACGGTGCCCGGCGAAAGACATTGATTTGAATGCTAGCACGCCCGACGCGAGTTGGCGAAGGGGGTGCGCCGAATTCTGACGGACCTAGGCGTCCACAGGTTCCGGCTCGCGGGTCGGCAGCACCGTGCCGACGGTGCGGGTCTTCTGGACGGTCTCCTCCCATTCCACGTCGGGCTGCGACTGGGCCACGATACCGCCGCCGACATAGAGGCAGGCGGTGTCGCCGATGATCTGGCAGGTGCGCAGGTTGACGTAGAGATCGGTGCCGCCGTCGAAGCCGACCGGCCCGAGGAAGCCGGTGTAGTAGCCCCGGTCGTAGCCCTCGTTGGCGACGAGGAAGTCGAGCGCCGGCTCTTTGGGCATGCCGAGCACGGCGGAGGTGGGGCTCAGCCGGTCGAGTAGGCCGCCGAGCTTGGCGGCGTCGTCGGCAGCGAGGGTCACGGAAAAATCGGAACGCAGATGCACGAGCGCGGCCGCGGCCACCGTGTGCGGGCCGAGCTCCTCGTAAGCGGTGAGGCCGGAGGCTTCCAGTGCGCGGCGGATATAGGCGGAGACGAGCGCCTGCTCCTCGATGATCTTGTCCGGCCAGCAGATGTCGGCGAGCGGTACGCCGTCCTTGGCCCACTGGGTGCCGGCGAGGGCAACGGTCCTGAGCGTGCCGTCGCGCACGGACACCAGGGTTTCGGGCGTGCCCACCAGCCAGGTGCCTTCACCCGGCAGCGACACGAGCGACACGAACGCCGCCGGAAGCTTGCGGGCGAGATCCTCGAACAGGCAGAAACAGTCCGTATCCGGCGCGAGCGGTCGGGCCTCGCAGCGCGACAGCACGACCTTGCGGAAGCTGCCGGCCTCGATTTCGGACACGGCGCGGGCCACCAGGTCGCGATAGGCCTCGGGGCCGGTCTGCTCGGGGATGGGGCCGCCCGCGCTCGCCTTGATCGGCAGCGCGCCATTCCGTCGCTCCGCCGCTGCCGCGAGGATCTTCTGGCTGTGGGACGTGGGACCGCTCACCGCGCCGTCCTCCGACCACCAGCTTATCTCGGCTCCGCGGATGATCGCGTCAGCGGTGATGGCATCGCACTGGTTGGCCCGCGGTGCCGCAAAGCGGCCGAGAGCGTAGAACGGGGCGAGGTGACCGCCGGCAAACACCGTCCGGCCGCAGACCGGTTCGCAGGAAACGATGCCTTCCATCCTGTCGCCGTCCGGACGCCGCCACAGGGCGAACGGCAACCCCCGATCGCTCGCGGTTCCGACGAGGGCTTTTACGTCCTGCGACACGTCCATCAGTCTTCACGCCTCCACGTTAAGTATTCCTGATGCAGATATTCGGGCAGCGCCACCAGCCAGAAGAGGCGGCCGCCCCATAGCGTGAAGCTATCCGCCGGGCTGCAGGCCCAGTTCCCGCGCCGCGCGCTCCACGCAGCCGCGCACCAAGGCAATCAGCTGCGGTGACCCGTGGTTGCGATGGTGATGAAACAGCACCGGCAGCTTCGGCGCCCCGGCCAGCGGCACGATCTTCACGTCGGTGCCGCGCACGCCCTTGCCGGTGAGCTCGTCGACGATGGCGATCCCGAAGCCCACGCGCAGCAGGTTGACCGCGCTCTCTGCGAAGCGCGTCTCCACGGCGATGCGCGGCGTCACCTTCAGGGAGGCGAACATGTCCTTCACCATCTGGCCGTGCGGGGTGTTGGGGTGGAAGAAGACCAGCTCCTCGTCGGCGATGTCGGACACCGACACGCTGTCGCGGTTCGCAAGCGGGTGACCCAGCGGAATGAGGCAGACCAGCGAGATCTCGGCGAGCTTGCGCGACAGGATGAAACTGTCGTCGAGCGGAAAGATGGTGACGGCGCAATCGCCCTCGGAAAGCCAGAGATAGTCCTTGATCTGCTTGAGGGAGAGGGTGTCCATCCTCAGTTTCATGCCGGGATTGTGATCGGCCAGGTGCCGAAGCGCGCGCGGCGCCAGGGCCTGGGAGACGCTTGGCGACACGCCCAGCCGGACCATGACGTGACGGCCGCTGGCGATCTCCTGGACCGTCAGTGAGAGCTGCTCCATGGAGATGATGGACGGCTGCACCACCTCGAAGATCTGTCGCGCGGTGCGGGTGGGCGCGAGGCGGCCGCCGCTGCGGTCGAAGAGGTCGACCTTCAGCATGTCCTCCAGCCGCTTGATCGTGTTGGTCACCGTGGGCTGGGCGATGTTGAGCTGCTGGGCGGCCGCGCTGATGGATCCGCAGACCATCACCGATCGAAAAATTTCAAGTTGGCGAAAGGACAGCATCGGGGGCTTCTTGGCAGGGGGCTATTCCAAGAAGCTATAGCCGTTCACACAATCGCGCCAAGCCACCACGGGTGTCGCTGTGCTTTGAAGGTGGAAACAGCATCCGGGTGACCCGATTTGACGCGTTCCCCCTTCATCCCTTCCGCGGGTGCGGCGCTTGCCGCGATGATCGGCTCGCCGATCGCCCATGCCCATCTGCCCGCGACCTTCAATCGCCGCTTCGCCGAAGAGGGCATCGACGCCCTCATGGTTCCGTTCGACGTGGAACCCGGCGCGCTGGGCGCGTTCTTCGCCGCCATGCGGGGCTGGAGCAATTGCCGCGGCTGCGTGGTCACGGCACCCCACAAGGCGGCCACCGCGGATCATCTGGACGTGGTCAGCAACCGGGCCCGGCTGGTCGGCGCGGTCAATGTCGTGATTCGCGACAGCGACGGCCGACTCGTGGGAGACAATGTCGACGGCTCCGGTTTCGTCGCCGGCATGCGCTGCAGCGGGTTCGATCCGGCCGGCCTGAGGGTTGCGCTGTTTGGCTGCGGCGGGGCGGGATCGGCCATTGCGCTGGCCCTGGCCGAATCCGGAGCGCACTGCATCCGTCTGGTGGACGCCGATGCGGCGCGGGCCGAGCGGCTGAAGGCGACCCTCGCGGTGCACCACTGCGTTGCCCTGGAGATTGGCGTGCCGGCCAGCCTTGCCCGGTTCGATGCCGTCATCAACGCCACCGCCGTCGGCCTGGACGGGGAGAGCATGGTCCACCCGCTGGACACGGTCAGGCCGGATGCGCTCGTCGCCGACGTTCTGTCCACGTCCAAGCCCACCCCATGGCTGCGCACCGGCCGGGAAATGGGCTGTGTCACACAGTCCGGCGCGGCCATGGCGGAAGGCCAGTTCGCCCCGATCGCGGAGCGGTTCGGCTTCGAGCTGGACCTACGGCGATAGAAATCGAACAATAGCCTCAGGCTATCCCCAGCGCGGGAGTCTTCTGTTTCCCAGTCCGGGGAAATGGCGGACATGTGCCATCATCGTCGGATTCCCGGCCTCAAGAACCGTACCCTTAGGGAGGATACCCGTGAGCTTTACCAAGACACTCCGGCCGTGGCTGGGGGCCACGCTGATGGCTGCGCTGATGGCCATGCCGTTCGCCGCCGCCGAGCAGGCGAAAGCCGATGACAAGGTCGTCGTGGGCGCGCTGCGCTTCACCTCGCACTCTGCCGGCTTCATTGCCTACGAGAAGGGCTACTTCAAGGAAGAGGGCCTGGACGTTGAGTTCAAGTTCTTCCAGGCGGCCCAGCCGATCGCCGTGGCGACTGCCGCCGGCGACGTCGATTTCGGTATCGCCGGCGTGACCGGCGGCTTCATGAGCCTTGCCGACAAGGGCGCCGTGCGCCTCGTCGCCGGCGTGCTTCACGAGAAGGCCGGCGTCGACGGGATGATGATCCTGGCGTCCAACAAGGCCTATGACGACGGCCTGACCTCCGTCGACCAGCTCGAGGGTCACTCCATCGCGATGACCCAGGTCGGCTCGACCTTCCACTACATGACCGCCCGCATCGCCGATCACCAGGACTGGACGATCGATGACGTGAAGCTGGTGCCGCTGCAGAAGGTCGGCGCCATGATCGCGGCGCTGAAGAGCGGCCAGGTCGACGCCATGATCATGGTGCCGCACATCGCCAAGGCGCTGGTTGAGTCCGGCGACGCCAAGATGCTCGGCTGGCTCTACGACTATGCCGAGTACCAGATCTCCGGCTTGTTCACCTCGGTGAAGAACATCGAGGAGAACCGGGACATGGTGGAGCGCTTCGTGCGCGCCTATGCCCGCGGCATTGCCGACTTCAACCGCGTCATGCTCGCCGAGAACCCGGACGCGGGCGAGCAGGAAGAGATGATCAAGATCATCCACAACTACGTCTACCAGGACCGTCCCTTCGAGAAGGCCGCGCCGCCGATCCTCGCCGGTTCGATGAACCTGAACGAGGGCGGCGCGATGGACGTGACCGACATCGAGAAGCAGATGACCTGGTTCCAGGAGCAGGGCCTCGTGACCAAGGACCTGACCATGGACGAGCTCGTCGACACGTCCTTCGTCGAGACCTACTGACCGGCTGACGCGATGCCCCCGCGCCCCGGCCAGCCGCCGGGTCGCGGGGGTTTCGCATCCGATCGCACCTGTTCCGATCGAACCGAAAGCGCTGTCCCATGGACCTCGAGATCCGCAATCTCACGCACCGCTACGACGACCTCGATGTCCTGCGCGACGTGACCCTCACCATTCCCAGCGGCCAGATCGTCTGCATCGTCGGCCCGTCCGGATGCGGCAAGTCCACGCTGCTACGCCTGCTCGGCGGCCTGGAGCAGCCAACCCAGGGCGAGATCCTGGAAGTCGGCGCGCCGCCGAAGGGATCGCTCAATCCGCTGACCTACATCTTCCAGGATTTCGCGCTGCTGCCGTGGCGCACGGTCTCTGGCAACATCTCCCTGGTGCTGGAAGGCCATCAGCTCGGCAAGTCGGAGATCCAGGGCCGCATTTCCGACGTGCTGGCCCGCACGCGGCTTTCCGATTTCGCCGGCGTCTATCCGCGCCAGCTTTCCGGCGGCATGAAGCAGCGCGTGGCCATCGCCCGCGCGCTCGCCGTCGACCCGGCGGTTCTCCTGATGGACGAGCCTCTGTCCGCCCTCGACAGCCAGACCCGCGAACTCCTGATGGACGACCTCGTGTCGCTGTGGGAACGCGAGCGTTTCACCGCCTGCTACATCACCCACAATCTCAACGAAGCGGTCCGCCTCGGTCACCGTGTCGTGGTCCTGTCGCGCCGCCCGGGCGAGATCCGCGAGATCGTCGACATCGACACGCCGCTGTCCGAGCGGTCCGCCGACAGCGCCCATCTCGGCCGCATCCAGACCCAGCTGTGGGAAATGATGCGGGAAGAGGCGCTGACCGCAGACAGGCAGTTGAACGATGCATAGTCCCGACCGAACCGTGCAGACGCCGACCGGCGTGGCCGAGCCGATCCCGCTGCGCCCGGTGGCGAAGGACGTCGAGACCCGGCGGGTTCCGTTCCGCGGTGCGGGTTTCTCGCCCAAGGCGCTGTGGTACGTGCCGCCGCTGGTCTTCCTGCTGCTGCTGGCGGTGTGGGAGGCGGGCTCGCGCTTCGGCCTGATCTCGCCGCTGGTGCTGCCGGCGCCGAGCGAGGTGCTCACCGCCTTCCGCAACCTCGTCGAGAGCGGGATGCTCTACAACCATCTCGCCGCATCTCTGCAGCGGCTGGTCATCGGCTTTGTCTGCGGCACGATCCTCGGCACCGTCGTCGGCGTGCTGATCGGGCTTTACTCGCTGGCGCGCTCGGCCTTCCGGCCGCTGGTGGCCGCCATCTTCCCGATCCCGAAGATCGCCCTCCTGCCGCTGTTCATCATCTGGTTCGGCATCGGCGAGGGCTCCAAGGTCGCCACGATCCTGTTCGGCTCCTTCTTCCCGATGGTCATCGCCACCTATGGCGGCATCGACGCCGTGGACCGGTCGCTGATCCGCATGGGCCAGAGTTTCAACATGAGCCGCGCCGCGATCATCCGGAAGATCGTGCTGCCGAGCGCGCTCCCGGCCATCCTGAACGGCATGCGGATCGCCGCGTCCATCTCCATCATCCTGCTGGTCGCGGCGGAGATGATCGGTGCCGAATACGGCATTGGCGCTTACGTGCTGCTCGCCGGCAACCTGATGGCCACCGACCAGCTCATCGCCGGCGTGATCGTCCTGTCGATGCTGGGGCTGATCGTGAGCTGGCTGATCTCGCTCGCCGAGCGCCACTTCCTGCGCTGGCGGAACTAGTCGATCCGGGGGAGGCGGGCGCCGGCTCCCCCTTGCCGCAACGCACCCGCAACGGCGCGGACCGGGCACGCCTGAGTGGCATGCGCGCCCATTCGTTCGTCCTGCGCCCCTGAAATGTCGAAACAGTCGAGGATCCGATGAGCAGACAGGCCGATGCCGATTATGACGTGCTGGTCGCCGGTGGCGGTGCAGGGGGCATCGGCGCCGCGCTCGGGGCCGCCAAGGCCGGGGCCAAGGTGTGTCTTGTGGAGAAGTACGGCTTCCTCGGCGGCGCGGCGACCAATGCTCAGGTGCTCGCCTATTGCGGTTTCTTCCAGCAGGGCAACGAGCCGATCCAGGCGGTCGGCGGGGCCGGCGAACAGGTGCTCGGCGCGCTGCGCAAGCTCGGCGTCGGGGCTGAACCCTATCACTCCGAGACCACCGGCAACTGGATCGTTCTGCTCGATCCCGAACGCCTGAAGGTGGCGCTGGACCGGCTGTGCGCGGAGCATGGCATCGACGTGATGCTGCACACCCGTCTGGCCGCCGTCTCGCGGACCGCCAGCCGGGTCGAGGCGGCGACGCTGGCCGGCATGGACGGGCGCAGCCAGGTGGGTGCCGAGGCCTACGTCGACGCCAGCGGTGACGCCAACATGGCGCTCGTCGCCGGACTGCCGTTCCGGGTGGGCGACGAGGAAAAGCACCTGCAGGCGGGCACCATGCCGATGCGGGTGGGTGGCCTGAACCCGTCGGTCAAGATCGATCGCGAGGCCATCAAGGCGGCCGTGGCGGCCTACAATGCGCGAGGCAACGACCCGATCCACCGCAACGACGGCGGCATCTACACCCGCGTTCCCGGCTCCGGCGACTTCTGGTGGCTGATCATCGACCGGGAGATGACGGACCTGTCATCGCGCACCTTCACCAGGGCGGAACAGCGGGCCCGCGAGATGGCGCTGGCCCTTGTGGATATTCTGCGCGAGCAGGTGCCGGGCTTCGAGAATGCCTGGCTTGCCCAGACCGGCCCGCAGATCGGCATTCGCGAAAGCCGGCACCCGGCCGCGCGCTACGAGATCACCCACGAGGACGTGGTGGAAGGCCGCCTGCGCGAGGACGGGATCGCCCGGGGGGCCTGGCCCATCGAGCTGCACAAGGAAGCGGGCAAGCCGCTCTATGAAAAGATCGGCGCGCGCGGCTATTTCCACGTGCCGCTCGACGCGGTGCGGGCGCGCGGTCTCGACAATGTCTGGTATGGCGGCCGGGTCATCGGTGCCGACAGCCTGGCCTACGGCTCGATCCGGGTGATGGGCACGGCCTTCGCCACCGGCGAGGCGGCCGGCACGGCGGCGGCACTTTCGGCGCGCAGCGGCCGCGCTCCGGCGGCAGACCAGGTGCGCGAGGCGCTGACCGCCCAGGGCGCCATCATCTAGCCTCCGGGCCATTCCGCACGCTCCGGAAAGACAAGCGCGACCAGTCGGTTTCGCCTCTCTCCTCATGCCGATCGGCGGCCTGCTCGCCTCGCCCCGGTGACGGGCCTGCCGCGTCTCCCCATTTTTGCCGCGACCGGCGGGCATCGCTGCTCGACGCGAGGTCGGCGCGCGCCTGCAACCTGCGTGGACAAGCCGGCCGCGCTGTCCGTATCCTGTGGCGAGTCGCGGCCGCCTCTGGGACGTCTGCGCCACGATCCGGCGGAGCCGATCCGTCCAGCCGGGCGAGCGGGAGGAGAGTGTGTTGAGGCCCAAATTTGTCCGCAGCCCGGTTGCGCCCGGGATGTGCCGTTCATGACGCGTCTCGTGTCCGCCCTTTCGCCGGCCTCGCCGGACTTCGCCGCCAACCGGTCTGCGATGGAGGCCCAGCTCGAGGCCGTGGCCGGTGAGGCCGCCCGAATTGCCCGGGGTGGCAGCGAGGCCGCGCGCGAACGCCACGCTTCCCGCGGCAAGCTGCTGCCACGCGACCGGATCGAGGGGCTGATCGATCCCGGTTCGCCGTTCCTCGAGATCGGACTGTTCGCGGCGAGGGACGTCTACGGCGAAGACATCCCGTCGGCAGGGGTCATTGCAGGCGTCGGCCGGGTCGAGGGCCGCGACTGCATGATCGTCTGCAACGACGCCACGGTGAAGGGCGGCACCTACTATCCGCTCACCGTGAAGAAGCACCTGCGGGCTCAGGAAATCGCCGAGGAAAACCGGCTGCCCTGCCTCTACCTGGTGGATTCCGGTGGCGCCAACCTGCCGAACCAGGACGAGGTGTTTCCCGACCGCGATCATTTCGGCCGGATCTTCTTCAACCAGGCGCGGATGAGCGCCAAGGGCATCGCCCAGATTGCCGTGGTCATGGGCTCCTGCACGGCCGGCGGCGCCTACGTGCCGGCGATGAGCGACCAGACCATCATCGTGAAGGAGCAGGGCACCATCTTCCTGGCCGGTCCGCCGCTGGTGAAGGAGGCCACCGGCGAGGTTGTCGACGCCGAGACGCTGGGCGGCGGCGACACCCACACCCGCCTGTCCGGCGTGGCCGACTATCTCGCCGACGACGACAACCACGCTCTGGCGCTCGCCCGCGAGATCGTTCGCAATCTCGGGCCGGTACCGGCGCCGGACGTGGCGATGCGCGCGCCCGAGCCGCCGCGGCTCGACCCGGACGAGATCCTCGGCGTCGTGCCGGCCGATACCCGCACGCCCTTCGACGTGCGCGAGATCATCGCGCGCATCGTCGACGGTTCGGACTTTGCCGAGTTCAAGCCACGCTACGGCACCACACTGGTGACCGGCTTCGCCCATATCGACGGCATGCCGGTGGGGATCCTCGCCAACAACGGGGTGCTGTTTTCCGAGAGCTCGCTCAAGGGGGCGCACTTCATCGAGCTGTGCTGCCAGCGCAAGATCCCGCTCCTGTTCCTGCAGAACATCACCGGCTTCATGGTCGGCTCGAAATACGAGGCCGGCGGCATCGCCAAGGACGGCGCCAAGCTGGTCACGGCCGTCTCCACGGCCTCGGTGCCGAAGGTCACCGTCATCATCGGCGGCTCTTACGGCGCCGGCAACTACGGCATGTGCGGCCGCGCCTACGGGCCGCGCTTTCTGTGGATGTGGCCGAACGCGCGCATCTCCGTGATGGGCGGACCGCAGGCGGCCGGCGTGCTGGCCAGCGTCCGGCGCACGACCATCGAGGCCAAGGGCAGCAGCTGGAGCGCGGAGGACGAGGCCGCCTACAAGCAGCCGGTCCTCGACCAGTTCGAACGCCAGAGCCATCCCTTCTACGCTTCCGCGCGCCTGTGGGACGACGGCATCATCGACCCGCGCAAGACCCGCGACGTGGTGGCGCTGAGCCTGCGCGCCGCGCTCAACGCGCCGATCGAGGACACCTCGTTCGGCCTGTTCAGGATGTGAGATGACCAGGGCCATCAAGACGCTCCTGATCGCCAATCGCGGCGAGATCGCCTGCCGGATCATCCGCACCGCGCGGCGCATGGGGATCCGCACCGTCGCCGTCTATTCCGATGCCGACCGCGACGCGCTGCACGTGGACATGGCCGACGCCGCCGTGGGGATCGGGCCGGCGCCGGCGGCGGAAAGCTATCTTTGCGTCGAGGCGATCCTGCGTGCCGCCCGCCAGAGCGGCGCCGATGCCATCCATCCGGGCTACGGCTTTCTCTCGGAGAACCCTGAATTCGTGGAGGCGGTGGAGCAGGCCGGGCTGATCTTCGTCGGTCCGCCGGCGTCCGCCATCCGCGCCATGGGGCACAAGGACGCCGCCAAGCGGCTGATGGAAAAGGCCGGCGTGCCGGTGGTGCCCGGCTATCACGGCGAGGCGCAGGACCTGGTCGTGCTGGCCGGCAAGGCCACCGACATCGGCTACCCGGTGCTGATCAAGGCGCGCGCCGGCGGCGGTGGCAAGGGGATGCGCAAGGTCGAGCGGCCGGGTGACTTCAAGGATGCGCTCGGCTCGGCGAAGCGCGAGGCGAAGGCGGCCTTCGGCGACGACCGGGTGCTGGTGGAGAAGTTTGTGCCGACGCCGCGCCACATCGAGGTGCAGGTCTTCGGCGACCGGCACGGCAATGTCGTGCACCTGTTTGAGCGCGACTGCTCGCTGCAGCGCCGGCATCAGAAGGTCATCGAGGAAGCGCCCGCGCCGGGCATGACCGACGAAGTCCGCGCGGCGATGACCGAGGCCGCCGTCACCGCGGCGAAGGCGATCGGCTACGAGGGCGCCGGCACCATCGAGTTCATCGCCGACGGCTCCGGCCCGCTCAGGCCCGACGGCTTCTGGTTCATGGAAATGAACACCCGCCTGCAGGTGGAGCATCCCGTCACCGAGGCGATCACCGGTACCGATCTGGTCGAATGGCAGCTCCGCGTCGCCGCCGGAGAGCCTATCCCGGTGGAGCAGGACGCGATTGCGATCACCGGCCATGCCTTCGAGGCGCGGCTTTACGCCGAGGATCCGGCCAACGACTTCCTGCCGCAGACCGGAAGGCTGGCGCACCTCGGCTTTGGTCCGGGCGCGCGCATCGACGCGGGCGTCAGGACCGGCGACCAGATCACACCCTTCTACGATCCGATGATCGCCAAGCTCGTCACCCATGCGGCGACGCGCGAGGCGGCGCTCGGCGGATTGGCAACCGCGCTCGCCGAAACCCACGTGGCCGGGACCGTCACCAACCGGGACTTCCTCCTGGCGCTTGCCCGTCAGCCAGAGTTCGCCGGCGGCATCGTCGACACCGGCCTGATCGACCGCAACACGGCCGCGCTCACCGCACGGCCCGACCTGTCGGAAGCGGCGATCGCGTTTGCCGCCATCGAGGCGCTCGGGGTCGACCCGGCGGCCCGCTTCGCTGGCTGGCGCCTCTTCGGCGAAGGAAGCGTGACGGTGCGTGCCCGCTACCGCGACATGGAGATCACCCGCCGGCTGGTTCTGGGTGGCCACGGGTCCTGCCGGCTCGAAGGCGGCGAGGGCGACCCGCTCGATCTCGCCGACGTTGCTCGCTCCGAAGGCGGTGTCGCCGCCCGGTCGGGACCGCTGAAGGCGCGCGTCGCGGCGGATCTGGTGCGCTACGAAACGGCGGGCGCCACCATCGTCGCCGCAATGATCGACGGCCATTCGTTCGAGATCGCCTTCCCCGATCCGCTCGCGGCCGGTTCGCACGCGGCGGACGCCTCCGACATCCTCACCGCCCCGATGACCGGCATCGTGCGCGGCGTGACCGTTTGCGCCGGCGACCAGGTGCGGGAAGGCGAGAAGCTGGTGGTGATGGAGGCCATGAAGATGGAAACGACGCTCGTTGCCCATCGCGATGGCCTGATCGCCGAGGTGCTGTGCGCCGTTGGCGATGCTGTGGACGGCGGCGCGGTGCTGTTGCGCTACCAGGCCGAGGACTGACCGTCCTCCGGCCCGCGAACCAACCATCGGACGGAGAGGCAGACGCCATGGGCGAGTACGAGACGGTCCGGGTCGGCATCGACGCGCGCGGCGTGGCCACGGTGACCCTCGACCGGCCGGACAAGCACAACGCGATGGACGCGGCGATGATCGCCGAGCTCACGACGCTCGCGGACCGGCTCGGCCAGGACCCGGACGTGCGCGTGGTGGTGCTGGCCGCCGAGGGGCGAAGCTTCTGCGCCGGCGGCGATCTCGGCTGGATGCGAGACCAGGCGGAGAAGGACCGCGTCGGCAAGATCGCCGAGGCGCGGACGCTGGCCGACATGCTGGCCGCCTGGAACGCGCTGCCGCGCCCCGTCATCGCCCGGGTGCATGGCCCGGCCTATGGCGGCGGGCTGGGGCTGATGGCCGTCTCCGACATCGTGATTGCCGCGGAGGGCACGCGCTTCGCCCTGACGGAAACCAAGCTCGGCCTCATCCCCGCGACCATCGGGCCGTTCGTGGTCCGGCGCATGGGGGAGGGGTTCGCGCGACGCGTCTTCCTCACCGCAAAACCCTTCGACGCGGACTATGCAGCGCGCAGCGGGCTTGTCTCGGAGGTCGTCACGGGGGACGCGCTCGACGCCGCGATCGAGGCGGAATGCAAGGCGGCCCTTGCCTGTGCGCCCGGTGCCATGGGCGCGGCCAAGGCGCTGTGCCTCAACCTCGGCGGCTCGCCGGCCGCCGATCACATCGAGGCGACCGTGGCCGCGCTGGCCGATCGCTGGGAGAGCGACGAAGCGCAGGCGCGCATCGCCGCCTTCTTTGACCGCTCCGACCGATAGGTCAGCAGGGAACGGCGACAGCCGATCCGGCGGCGCGCCGGCGCACGTCGATGCGCCAGGACACGACGGTCAGCGCCAGGGCGACCACCGCCAGCGACACGCCGATCCAGGGCAACTGGTCGTAGGCCACGCCCCAGGTGATGCCGACGCCGCCGATCCAGGCGCCGATGGCGTTGCCGAAGTTGAAGGCGCCCTGGTTCACGGTGGACGCGAGGTTCGGTGCGTCTGAGGCTTCCGTCACCACCCGCATCTGCAGCGGCGAAACCAGCGCGAACACCAGCGCCCCCCACACGAACAGGGTGATCGCCGCCGGCAGCATGGCGTGGCTCGTCAGGCTCAGGAGCGCGAGCGTCGGGATCAGCAGCAGGAAGATGCCGATCACCGACGGCATCAGCTTCCAGTCGCCGAGACGGCCGCCAACGAAGTTGCCGATGGTCAGGCCGACGCCGAAAATCAGCAGCATGACGGTGATGGCGTGGCCGGAAATGCCGGTCACCTCCTGCATCATCGGTGCGATGTAGGTGAACACGCTGAACAGGCTGGCGGAGGCGAGCACGCTGATGGCCATGGCCAGCACCACCTGGGTGCTGCCGATGGAAGCCGCCTCGCGCAGGAAGTTCACCTTGGGGACCGGGATGTCGCGCGGCAGCCAGGCATAGAGCGCCGCCGCAGCGGCAACGCCGATCAGGACCACGGCCCAGAAGGTGTTGCGCCAGCCGAGCGCCTCGCCGATGGCCGTGCCGAAGGGCACGCCGAGCACGTTGGCGAGCGTCAGGCCTGCGAACATCATGGCGATCGCCTGGGCGCGCTTGTGCGGGGGCACCAGCGACGAGGCCACCACGGCACCCAGGCCGAAGAAGGCGCCGTGGCACAGCGCGGTGACGACGCGCGCGCCCATCAAAAGCCAGTAGTCGCCGGCAACGGCGCACAGCACGTTGCCGGCGATGAAGACACCCATCAGCAGAAGCAGCGCCTTGCGCCGGTCCATCCGCGCCGTGGCAACCGCCAGGAAGGGCGAGCCGAAGGTGACGCTCAGCGCATAGCCCGTCACCAGGAGGCCGGCTGCGGGAATGGTCACCTGCAGGTCGGCCGCCACGTTGGGCAACAGGCCCATGATGACGAACTCGGTGGTGCCGATGCCGAAGGACGCGAGCGCCAGCGCGATCAGCGGCAGGCGGCTGGACGGGGTGGCGGGGGCGACGCCTGGAATGGTCGTCATGGATATCACCGAAGCTCTGGAACGGGGGATGGTCCCGATGCCGCGCACGCATCACTCAGGCGCGGGTCGGTGGACTCGTTGATCCCGAGACTATGCTGCGTTGCAGCATCTGCAAGTCGGTGCAGTGGACCTCTGCCCTGTGAAAACGGCATGGCTCCAGTTTCGCGCACGATGACGGACCCCTCGGGAGCGGTCGGGACGGTCGCTGCCGGCATGCGGCAAACCGACCGCCAGGACGCGCGCGGGTCCCTTTCGCCATTGTCTCGACGCGCGGCGTTCATAAGTGGGAGCGATCCGACGTCTTCCTACCGATTGAAAGCTGTCCCCCATGAGCCAATCCGAAACCGTCAACCGCAAGTTCGTCCTGGCGGAGCGCCCCAAGGGCGTGCCGACCGAGAAGACGCTGCGCCTGGAAACCGAGGACCGTCCTGAAGCCGGTGCCGGCCAGATGCTGCTGCGCAACGAGTTCCTGTCCCTCGACCCGTACATGCGGGGCCGCATGAGCGACGCGCCGTCCTACGCGGTTCCGGTGGAGATCGGCGAGGTGATGGTCGGCGGCACCGTTGCGGAAGTCGTGACCTCGGACGTGAAGGGCTTCGAGGCGGGCGACCGGGTGGTCGCGTTCGGCGGCTGGCAGGACTACGCGGTGTCCGACGGCACCGGCGTCATCAACATGGGCAAGGAGCCGGAGAATCCGTCCTGGGCGTTGGGCGTGCTCGGAATGCCGGGTCTCACGGCGTGGGCGGGCTTGACCCAGATCGGCGAGCCGAAGGAGGGCGAGACCCTCGTCGTTGCCGGCGCGAGCGGGCCGGTGGGCGCGACCGTCGGCCAGATCGGCAAGATCCTCGGCCTGCGCGTCGTGGGCATCGCCGGCGGCCCGGAAAAATGCGCGCACGTGGTGAAGACGCTCGGCTTCGATGCCTGCGTCGATTACAAGGCCGAGGGCTTTCCCGATGCGCTCAAGACGGCGGTGCCGGACGGGATCGACATCTATTTCGAGAATGTCGGCGGGGCCGTGTTCGACGCCGTCCTGCCGCTCCTCAACACCTCGGCGCGGATCCCGGTCTGCGGCCTCATTTCCCAGTACAACGCCACCTCGCTGCCGGAGGGGCCGGACCGGCTGAACCTTCTGCTCGGCACCATACTGCGCAAGCGGATGACCGTGCGCGGCTTCATCGTCTTCAACGATTTCGGCCACCTCTATCCCGAATTCGCCCATCAGGTCGGCGGCTGGGTGAGCGAGGGCCGGATCCACTACCGCGAGGAGATGATCGAGGGACTGGAACAGGCCCCCGCCGCCTTCATCGGCCTCCTCAACGGCGAGGCCTTCGGCAAGCGCGTCATCAAGCTGGGCTGATTGCGTCGGCCCCGGCGCGACCGCGCGGCGGGGCCGGCTCTCACCGCGTCCGGCGCGGGACAGCCCTGCCGAGGCTCGAGTAGAGAACCCCGCCGAGCACCAGAACGCTGGCGAGCGCGAAGCGCCAGGTGAGGGGTTCGGCCAGGACCGCTACACCGCCGGCCATCGCGATCGGCGGCACGGTCAGCTGGGCGATCGCCGCGGCACTCGCCGAAAGCCGCGGCAGGATGCTGTACCACAGCGCATAGCCGAGGCCGGAGGTGACCACGCCGGACACAACGGCGAGCCTGACGCCCGGCGCCGTGACGATTTCGGCGCCGGCCGGCAGCAGCCAGAGCGCCAGGCCGAGCGGCGTGGCAAGAGCGAAGTTGACGGCCGTCTCCGACAGCGGGTCTGCCGCCGACCGTCCGATGAGCGAATAGGCGCCCCAGCCGATGCCCGCGGCAACCATGAGGAGCGCGGCGCCGAGCGGCGGAGCCCCCGCGCCGGCCGGCCACAGGAGCCACACGAGGCCGGCGAAGGCGAGGACGGCCCCGGTCCACTTGCGGGCCGGGATCGACTCGCGCGCCTGGAATGCGCCGGCGAACATGGTCATCTGGACGACGCCGAACAGGATGAGTGCGCCGAGCCCGGCGTCCATCGCGACATAGGCGAACGAAAAGCCGCCGACATAGGCGGCAAGCGCCACCACGGGCAGGATCCGGCCGGGCCGGAGCCAGTGCGGCCGGCGCCGGGTGAGAAGGACCAGCAGGCAGAGGGCGAGGGGGCCCGAGCCGAGCCGGATGGCCGCGAAGGCGCCCGGACCGATGACGCCGTCGGCGAGCGCCAGCCGGTTCAGCACCGAGTTGGCGGCGAAGGCGGTCATCACCAGCGCGGTGATCAGAAACAGCCGGATCGCTGTCATGGTCGGCAGTTGCCCTCCGGTCGCGCACGCGCGCATCACACGTCATCGAGATTGCGTGGCACGATCCGGCGGGGCGATACAGTCATCTTTGCGCGACGGGCGGTGACCGGTCGCCGATGGGCGTGTTCCCGGATGACGGGAACACGGAAGCCGTCAGGCGAGCTCGGCCGCCTGGCGCACCTTGACCTTCGCCCTGTCGCGGCAGAGCGCGTGCAGGAAGCAGGTGCGTTCCGCCACCCGCACGATATCGGCGACGGCGTCGGCCTCCAGCGGCGAATCCACGAAGACATGGGTCTCGACGGGATCTCCGTCGCCGCGCTCGCCGGAGCCGGCGGAGGCACCGCCCTGCGTCAGGTGCAGGTCCTGCACAACCCGGTAGCTGTCCAGGGGCAGCTTCGCCATGTGGGCATAGCGGCCCATCTGCGTCATGAAGCAGAAGATCAGGCCGATGGCGAAGACGCTGGCGCTGTCCGGCGCGATGGCGTTCTCCTGGTCCGGCCGGTCGTCGACCACGAAGGTCCAGGAGGACGAGGCCTGGGCGTACTGTTCGCGCAGGCAGTCGTAGGTTCCGTCCGGCCGCAGGGTGCAGGTGGTCCTGAGGTGCAGGAGCTTCTTCGTGCCGGACAGCGTCGGCGCGCGCGGCGGATCCGTCGCGATGCGCTCGATCATCTCCTCCTCCGAGCAGGATTTCCAGGCGAGCGGCTGGTTGGCCTCGAACGCATCCGCCGGCCTCAGCGCCGCGATCGGATCGCCGGGGTCGGGCAGGGGGGTGGCCCCCATCGGTGCGACGCCCGTCGCCTCGATCTCTTTGCCGTTCAGGGTGAGGGTGAAGAGGCTGATCTTCTCGTCGCGCACCAGCCCGCTGATCGGCGTCGCGGCCACGGCATCCACGAGCAACTGGCCGAGATCGGCCGGATCGGCGTCGGAGCCGCAGCGCAACGACACCTCCGGCGAGAGGGCTCCGGACACCATCGTGCCCTTCGGGAAGGAGCCGTCGCGGTAGTAGAAATTCTCCACCACCAATATGGGCTCGCGCAGCGTGATGGAGCGCATCCTGGCGAGCGCGAGGAGCTCGGTCATGAACGCCGCCGCCATGCCCACGCCGACATAGCCGAGCGGGTTGGGCGCGAAGTCCCGGCCGCCCAGATGCGCGCCTTCATCGGAGGCGAACCGCCAGGCCCGGCCGCTGCGCCCGGAAAAGGTGATGCCTTCCTTCTGGATTCCATCGAGGGAGCGCACCCAGGCGCGGACGGATTGACCGCGGCGGTTCTCCGGCGGCTCCAGACCGGCCGCCTCGAGCCCCTGGACTTCGTGGACCAGCGGGCGGGCAAGCCCTTCCAGTGTGAGCTCGGCCATCGGTCGGTTCCCCCAAGATTTCGGCTGCGGCCCGTTCGGGCCATGTCTCTTCCGTCGTCGGGCCGCCTTGGGACCGACGCTCTGAGAGTGATTCTGCAATCGATTGCAGAACAAATCAACCCGATGGCTCCGCTCGCCGGCCGTCGATTGCCGGGCTGCCCCCATCTGCGCGTGATCGTGGAGTGCCTACGGGTCGGCCAGGCCGCTCGACCGGAGTTTGTGCGCGACGCTCGGCGGTGCGACACGGGGGCGATTTTAGGCGGGCAACTATTCCCATTCGTTCGACCGCGACGCAGACGAAGATAGAGATGATCGCGACAGGAGGGGCCTCGGAGAACGATCCGGTCAGGTTCCTGAACGCGTCTTCCGGAAAAGATAGGGCGCCCCCGGCGGGGCGCCCCTGGCTTCACCGTTCGGCCATCGCCGTCACATGACGAGCAGGACGATGACAAGGCCCCAGAGCGTGAGCAGCGTGTTGCTGACGGCGTAGGGCACCGTGTAGCCGAGCATCGGCACGTCGCTCTTGGCCTGCTCGCCAACCATCGCGACCGAGGCCGTGGAAGTCCGCGCGCCGCCGCAGCAGCCGAGATTGATCGCGTCGTGAAAGCGGAAGATGTACTTGCCGATGTACGGGGCCAGCAGCATCGGCACCGCGGTCGCGACGATCCCCCAGAGGAAGAGGCCGAACCCCGCCTCCCTCAAGCCCTGGATGAAGGTGGGTCCTGAAGACAGACCGACCACGGCGATGAAGACGTTGAGGCCGACCGAGTTCATGAACCAGAGCGTCGGCTGGGGGATGTTGCCGATCTGCGGACGAACAGTGCGGAACCAGCCCACGAAGATCCCGGCCAGCAGCGCGCCACCCGACGTGCTGAGGGTGATCGGCACGCCGCCGATGGGCAGGACGGCCGCGCCGATCAGGCCGCCGATCAGGATTGAGAGGCCCACGAGGACCATGTCGGTGACGGTCTGCGGACGGTCGGCATAGCCTGCTTCCGTGACGAAGGTGTCGACGTTGGACTTGGAGCCGGCCACGCGCAGGATGTCGCCGCGGTTGATCTTGGTGCCCGGCAGGATGGGGATGTTCACCGCTGCCGACCCGCGCCGGATCGAGTTGAGGTAGACGCCGCGGGTGTAGGGCTGTTTCGCGATGTCGATCAGTTCGCGGCCGTCGAGTGCCTTTGACGTGATCAGCACGTCGACCGCCTCGACCGGCACATCGAGCAGTTCCCGATCATCCACCTCCACAGCCTCGCCAAAAAGGGTGACGAGGGCCTCGCGGCGGCCTGCGACGGCGACGATGTCGCCTGCCATCAAGATGGTCTCGTCCGTCGGGATGACGATCTCCCCGTCGCGGCGAAGCCGCTCGACGAAGATGCGCTCGCCCTCCGCCATCTCTTCCAGCGCGATGCGGCTCTTGCCGACCGCCACGCCGTCCTCACGGACCCGGTAGGCCCGCAGTTCGCGCGCGCGCCAGGCGCTGATGTAATCGCCGTCCTTCGAGGCGCCCTTGAGCACGTCGCGCTCGTACTGCTTACACGCCTCCGCGATGTTCGTGCCCAGCATTCTCGGCCCGAGAAAGGCGAGGACCCAGCCCGTTCCAATGGTGCCGAAGAGGTAGGTGATGGCGTAGGCGACCGGTATGCGCGAGATTTCCGCCTGTGCCGCTTCGGGGTCCAGGCCGGAGTTGCGGATCGCGTCCTCGGCGAGGCCGATCGAGGCCGAGATCGTCTGCGCCCCCGCGAGCAGACCGGCAGCGAGACCGGGGCCATAGCCCGCGACCATCGCCGCCACCCACACCACCCCAAGGCAGAGCGCGGAGATGACGACCGCAAAGAGGGCCTGCGGTGCGCCGTCCGTGGCGATGCCGCGCACGAACTGCGGACCGACGCCGAAGCCCACGGCGAAGAGGAACATGATAAAGAAGATCGACTTGACCTGCCCCGAGACCTCGATGCCGATCTGGCCGATGACGACGCCGGCGAGCAGCGTGCCCGTCACCGCGCCGAGGCTGAAGCTGCCGAACTTCTTGCTGCCGATCCAGTATCCAACGGCGAGCGTGACGAAGATCGCGATGTGCGGGTTCGCACGCAGCGTTTCGACGATGTATGTCCACATGATGGATGCCCCCCTGCCTTTCAGGCCCTAGACGTCATTTGCGAACGTGGTCCTTGGCATGGTCCGGGCGAATGAGCTTGAGCCCCTTCGCCCGCTCGAAGCCGTGGATCTCCTTCACGTCGAGCTTGCGCATGAAGTCGATGGTCTCCTTCGTGATGACTTGGCCGGGCACCATGATCGGGAAGCCGGGCGGATAGGGGATCACGAAGTTGGCCGAGATCATCTCCGGCCCGCTCTTCAGCCGCTTGTCCACGTCAGGACTGTCGAGCGGCAGGTACTCGCACCCATCGGCATAGTAGGCGCTGTAGAAGGCCGAGCGCATGTCGCCCTCGGGCGTCTTCTTGCCGGCGTCCCAGCGAAAGGCGTCGTGGAAACTCGAGAAGTTCGGCAGGTCGGGCACGTCCTCCATCAGCGACTTGACGCGCGCCTCGAAGGCCGCGTGCCCGTTCTTGCCGCCCTTGGCGAGACCGCGCTCGATCTCGTTGCAGATCTCCAATAGGACGCGAATCAGGTTGGCGACGTCGCTGCGGGTGTTGTTGATGTTGGATTGCAGCAGGACCGAGTTGCGCGACGTCTTGTTGAACTGGATGTCATATTCGTCGGCCATCAGCTTCTTGAACTGGGTGCCGTCGAAGCCGGCGGTGCCGCAGACCAGCGTCATTCGTGTTGGATCGAGGCAGAACTCGTCCTCGTGCATGGAGCGGACCTGGTCCTCCCAGTCGACCCCGGGCGCCAGGAAGTCGGTGAAGCCGCTCTGGCGGTACTCGGCCGGGATCATCTCGGCGGCGCCGAGAACGCGGAAATATTTCGAGATGACGGGGTGCGCGTTGACCTCCTTGCGGATGTCGAGCGCGATCTCGATGGCATTGGCCACAAGCCCGTAGCCTTCCAGCTCCATCTGGCGGCGCGCCACGTCGAGACTGGCGATCAGCTGCTGGTTGGGGCTGGTGGAGGCGTGGGTAAATACCGCCTCGTGGAACTGCGCCTCGACCTCGCCGAAATCGACGTCCTTCACCAGCAGCATCGAGCCCTGCCGGAGCGCCGACATCGACTTGTGGGTGGAGTTGGTCTGGTAGACGCGAAGCCGAATCTGGCGCGGATCGGGAACGAGTCGGGTTTCCAGCAGCGTGGCCGCCGAGGGGGTCTTGCCCAGCTCCTTCTGTTGCGCCTCGTAGGCCTCGACCGACGCCGGATCGACCATCCACTTCTCGATGGCCTCGGCCGCCCCCATCGCCGTGCGCGGACGCAGGAAGGGCGACCAGCGGGCGAAGCCAAACCACGCCTCGTCCCACAGGAAGATGAGATCGGGCTTGATGGCGAGGCATTCCTCCATCATGCGGCGGGTGTTGTAGATGTGGCCGTCGAAGGTGCAGTTGGTCAGGTCGACCATCTTCGCGCGGTCGAGCCGTCCCTCGGCCTTGAGGTCTAGCAGCGCCTTCTTGACCGAAGCGAGCGGCACCGCGCCATACATCGAGTATTCCGTCATCGGGAACGCCTCGATGTACAGCGGCTGACCGCCTGCAAGCACGAGCCCGTAATGATGCGACTTGTGGCAGTTGCGGTCGAGAAGCACGATATCGCCCGGTGCCACCAGCGCCTGGTGGACCATCTTGTTCGAGGTCGACGTGCCGTTCGTCACGAAGAACACATGGTCGGCGCCGAAGGCGCGCGCGGCCATCTCCTGCGCTTCCTTGATGTTGCCGGTGGGCTCGAGGAGACTGTCGAGGCCGCCGGTCGTGGCGGAAGACTCCGCAAGGAAGATATTCAGCCCGTAGAACTCGCCCATGTCGCGGATCCAGTCGGACTTGAACACCGACTTGCCGCGGGCAATGGGCAGCGCGTGAAACGTGCTGATCGGGCGCATCGCGTACTTCTTGAGGTTGTCGAAGAAGGGCGTGCGGAACCGGTCCGCGACCCCTTCGAGCACGCAGAGATGCAGCTCAAGCATTTCCTCGACCGAGTAGAGAACCCGGCGGACGTTGGCGGCGCGCGGGTCGCCCGCGATGTGCTCCACGCGGCGGTCCGACAGCAGGTACAGGTCGAGCTCCGGCCGGATGTGCTTCAGGGCATTTGCCAGCGACAAGGGCAGGTCGTCGCCCGCGATATGGGCGGCGTCGAGACCCGCCGAGGCGAGGAAGTCGCGCAGCACCGGCACCGCGCTCGCGGTCTCGTGGAAGAAGCCCTCGTAGAGCGTCACCGCGGCAATGGCCGGGTTGAGGATGACGGCGCAGATCGCGTCCTCGAAGCTCGCGACGGGCACGGCCTCGTAGATGAATTCGTCTTCCGGGCGGCGGAGGCCGCGCATCTCGCTGATGAGGGACTCGCTCCGCGTCTCCGCACCCGGAGCGACGATCAGCATCTCGAAATAGGGGCGGTGCGCCTGACCGCGGGAAAGTGTCGCCGTTCTGAGCTCGAGCGGCGTCTCCGCGACCGCTTCGGCCGCCTGCCAATCGCCCGGGTCGTCCTTGTAGGAGCGCGTCAGGATCGCTTCCGAGATGCGCTGTGCGAGCGATGCCGCCTCTTGCGCCTGGTTGCCTTCGATGCGCTGGCGGAGCGCCATCAGGGCGGCGCGGCCCGGGTAGGCGAAGAATGTCTCGTAGGCGGAGAGATCGTCTAGCAGGGCGCGGACGCGGGCGGCGTCGCCGTGGCCTCGTGCCCAGTCGCGTGCCGACGCATGGAGCCCCCTCCAGCGGTCGGCGCGTGCCCCGGGAAAGGAGAAAAAGTGATCATGCCGCACGCCCTCGGTGTGGTGCGCTGCTTTTGTCTGGTTGCCCATGAACCTTTTCCCGGTAATTGGAACCACGCGAGCGATCGCTGCGAGGACGACGGTACAGGGCTGCCCCGATCCGGTTCCATCGCGTTGGTGTAGGTTACCGTTACCGTCAGGCCCTGGCGTTTGGCCGGTCCGCGCGCCAAGCGCCGCCGGGGGGCCTCGATGGGGGCATCGATGGGGGCGGAACTCGGCTTCCGGTTCGCGGGACATGCACCGGCAATCGTCGATCTCCGGCCTCGGGCGCGTCCGGCCAATTCTCGGCCCTGCGCAGGACCTTGATCGGCATGGGCCGGATCCTCGCACATTGCCCGCCCGCCTCGGAGCGCAAGCACGGCGTATACGTTAGTTGCCCGACCGGGCCGCAGTACGTTACCGTAAATGGATCGGCTCAAGAGATCAGACGCCAATCCTCTGGGGGGAGGGACGCACATGATCCGACCGGACGCATCCGAAGCACTAGAGACGGAAGTCCGCGAGGAACTTTCGCGGATCCTCTCGTCCCCGGCCTTCGAGATTTCCGAGCGTAACAAGCGATTTCTGAAATATGTCGTCGAGGAAACGCTCGAGGGGCGTCGCGACCGCATCAAGGCCTACAACATCGCGACGGAGGTGTTCGGGCGCGACGAGGCCTTCGATCCCCAGAAGGACTCGATCGTGCGGATCGAGGCGGGCCGGCTTCGGCGCGCCATCGAGCGCTACTACCTTCTGAGCGCGCGAGACGGCCAGGTCCAGATCTCCATCCCCAAAGGGACCTACGTTCCGGAATTTTTCGCCCCCGACCGCAATCCTTGCCCGCCTGGCGAGCCAGTTGAAACACCTCACCGGCGGCTCCACGATCTTGGGCCCAGGGTCCTCGTCGAGCCGTTGGAGCCGGAAGGCGACCAAGGGATGTATCCGACCTTGGCGCGGATGATGACGCGATGCGTTATCGCCGCGCTTACCCGCTTCAACGAGGTCTTCGTCTACGGTTTCGACACCAGCGAGGCGCTCGGCAGGAGCGCGGGCGCGCCGAATGGCGTCGCGGTCGACTACCGGCTGAGCGGGACGGTCAACGTCCAGGAAGACACGATCCACGTCGATCTGTTCCTGCGGCGCAATGAAGACAGCAGGTTTGTCTGGACGCAGAATGTCGAGCGTATCGTGCCCGAGGTCGGTTCGATCAGGAGCCTGTGCGCCGAGATCGCGGGCGAGGTGGCGACGACGCTCGCTCTGCGCGACGGAATCCTCGACAGTCAGGCACGGGATGCCATCGGCGAGGAACCCTCCAGTTTCGCCGGCTACCAGAAGCTCCTCGAATTCCAGGATTACTGGCGCTCGCTCGATCCGCAGCTCTTCCAGCCGCTGCGCCGCGATCTCGAGATCACCGTTGCCGAGGACCCCAATTTCGCCCTCGCGCTCGCGTGCCTGTCCATGGTGTATTCGAACGCGGCCCGCTATGGCTACGACGTCTCGGACACCACCGACACCCCGCTCGAACACGCGCTGGATCTTGCGCGCAAGGCGGTTCAACTCGCCCCCAATTCGAGCCGCGCGCACCACGCCAAGGCCATCGCCGAGTGGTTCTCGGGACTGGTGGAGCAGAGCCTGACGAGCCTCCAGATAGCGCGATCCCTCAATCCGAACGATCCGGAACTCCTCGCGGAACTCGGCTTCCGGCAGGCGATGCGGATGAACTGGGATTGCGCCATCCCCATGCTGGAAGCCGCCTACGCGCGCAACCCGTTGCAGACCGGGCAGTATCGCATGGGGTTCTTCTTCTATCACTTCGCCGAAGGCCGCTACGAGGCGGCGCTGGAGGCCACGCGCGCGATCGACGCGCCCGGGATCGCCCAGGTCCATCTCGCTTCCGCAGTCGCTCTGAGCCGGCTCGGTCGCCTGCAAGAGGCGCGCGCGGGCCTCGAGCGCTTCGATCGGTTGGCGCCCGGGATCCTTCCCCGTCTGCGGGAGGACCTGCTTCTGCGTCAGATCCACCCCGACCTCGTGGCGGCGATCCTTGACGCGGTGCACCGGATCGCCCCGGACGGGCGCGCCGGTTCGCGCGACGTTGTGGCCGCTCGGATCCTGCCGCTCCGATCCCAGCCGGAGATTTGCCGCTAACGGTAATCTACATCCGCTCGCGACGAATCTGCCGAAGGCTTGGGCGCCACCCGTGGGCGGCTGAGTCGATCACCGGTCGCGCTTCTGAAATGAAAAAGAAAAGGCCCCAATTGGGGGCCTTGGACGGAAGTCTGTATCTGGATGTGGCGGAGGAGGTGGGATTCGAACCCACGAGACGGTTGCCCGCCTGCCGGTTTTCAAGACCGGTGCCTTCAACCACTCGGCCACTCCTCCGGAACCGCTTGTTAGCGGTCCGTGGGCCCCTCCGGCAAGACGGCTCGGCAAGATCGGCGGGCAAAAACCTCCTGCTCCCGGAGCGATCCGGGCCTGGCCTCCGTGCGTAGGAGCCGCAAGGGGCCATTTAGAAGGATCATCCGAATGACCGTCCGCCGCGCACTGTCCGCCGCGCTCGCCGCCTGTCTGGCCGCCGCCGGCCCGGCCACCGTCCTCGCCGAGGGGAGCCAGCTCTCCGGCTCGCAGATCCGCGACACCGTCGCCGGCAAGCGCGTCTATCTCTCCACGCCGTTCGGGGGCGAGTTTCCGCTTTACTACAAGGCCAACGGCACGGTCGACGGCTCCGGCAAGGCGCTCGGCCTCGGCCGCTACATGCGCCCGACCGACTCCGGCAAATGGTGGATTGATGGCAACGAACTCTGCCAGCAGTGGACCAGCTGGTATGACGGCAAGACGTTCTGCTTCACGCTGGCCGACGGGGAGGGTGCACGCCTGTACTGGACCCGCGACGACGGGCTGTCCGGAAGGGCTCGCGTCGGAAACTAGCGGCCTGACGCCCTCGTTTCGTTGGCATTGTGTGCGCGATGCGACCGGCGGCGTTAGGATCTTCTTATCCCTGGCTGCGCCGAGCTTTGGCATATGTCACAATGACGCCCTATTCTCCCTAGAACGGATGAACTCACAGTCACGTTTGATGCGCCGTTGGGTTCGCCCGGTCCGGGTGGACCGGTCGGCGGCACTTGGGGCAGGGGCAATCGGCATGGCGTCACCGCGTCCGATCGGACAGTTGAGCGATGGGGATGACGCTTTCCTCGAAATGAAGCGGAAGGTTCCGTTGGGATCGACTCTCCTCCTCAAAGTCGGTGCGGTCGTTATCGGCTGTGCCGTGCTCGCCGCCTGCAACACCAGCGAAACCGCCAAGGTGGACCCGAAATACGGGGTCGCGCCCAGCCCGCGCCTGATCGGGTCCGGCAAGGCCGTCCCGAAGGGCGGCGGACGTGCCGTGGTCGGCAAGCCCTACAAGGTCGCCGGCAAGTGGTACACGCCGAAGGAAGACCCTGACTACGAGGCCGTAGGCAAGGCGTCCTGGTATGGCGCCGCCTTCCATGGACGCCAGACCGCCAACGGCGAGATCTTCGATTCCGGCAGCATCACCGCCGCCCACACCACCATGCCGCTGCCGTCCTATGCGCGGGTGACCAACCTCAAGAACGGCCGCTCCATCGTGGTGCGCGTCAACGACCGCGGGCCTTTCCACGGCAACCGCGTCATCGACCTGTCGCGGCGCACCGCCGAGATCCTCGACTTCCACAACGACGGCATCGCCAAGGTGAAGGTCGCCTATGTGGGTCCGGCGCGGATCGACGGTCAGGACGAGGACTTCCTGCTGGCGAGCTACAAGGGTCCGGGCGCTCCGTCCGGCGCAAAGGAGAAGAAGGCGCCCGAGCGCTCGATCTTCCTGGCCTCCCGCAACAAGGACAAGCAGACGCCCAACCGCTCCCAGCGCGTCGCGCCGCGTCGCGAAGTCCTGACACCGGATTCGCCGACCAGCGCGCTGCTCGCCTACAACGAATCCCAGCCGCGCAAGCAGCGGGCCGTACCGCTTCACGCCGCGCCGCCAGCGCTTGCCAGTGCAAAGACCACGCCCGCGCCGGCCGCACGGACCACGCGATCGACCGAAACCCTTCCCGGCGTCGCCGCCTCCGCGCCCGAACCGACACCCGCACCCGTGAGCCAGCCCGAGCCGGAGCCCACCTACGTGCAGCCGGCACCGGCCCAGCCGCAGGACGCCGTGGCCGAAACGGTCGAGCTGGCCGCCCAGCAGCCGGCGTCCGAGCCGGCCCCGATGGTCGTGGCCTCCGCCGATCCGGCCGATGCCGACCCGATCGCGTCGCGTATTCTGGCGGCCTATTCCAGCGTCGGCACGTCCTCCGGCCTTGATGCCAACGCCATCGCCGCCTCCGCCGGCAAGAGCGGCCTGGCCCCGATCGAATGAGCCAGGCGCCGACCGTGGAAGCCGATCCGTCGCCGTCGCCCGAGCACGGCGCACAGACCGGCAATCGGCCTTCCTCCGGCGCGTCCCCCATGGTCCCGTCTCCCCGCGGTCGCGGGCTGCGCGGCCGCTTCATCACGTTCGAGGGCGGCGAGGGGACCGGCAAGACCACCCAGATCCGCTCGCTCGTCCACCGGCTTCTCGAGCTCGGCCTTCCGGTCCTGCGCACGCGCGAGCCCGGGGGGACCAGCGGTGGCGAGATGATCCGCTCGCTGCTTCTGTCCGGTGCTGCGAAAGACTTCGGTCCCGATACCGAGGCCGTTCTGTTCTCCGCCGCCCGCATCGATCATGTCGACCGCACCATCCGTCCGGCGTTGTCGCGGGGCACCTGGGTGGTGAGCGACCGTTTTGCCGATTCCACCCGGGTCTACCAGGGGCTCGCGGGCGTGGAGATGCCGCTCCTGTCGGCCATGGAGCGCATTTCGCTGGACGGTGTGCGCCCGGACCTCACCATCGTGCTCGACCTCGACCCCGAGATCGGCCGTGCCCGGGCCGCGCGCCGCCGCGGTGACGCGGCCGCCGACCGGTTCGAAGGGGAGGGGTTCGATGCCGACGCGGCGCGCCGCCGGGCCTTCCGGGCACTCGCCAAGTCGGATCCCGATCGCTGCGTCCTGATTGACGCGAACGGCGCGTCGCCGGAGATCGCCGATCGCGTCTGGCGAACCGTCGTTGAGCGCCTCTGCCCGGCTCGCGAGGTCTGACGCCGCCATGGTGCGCGCCGCGGCCGTCCAGGAAGCCCCTCCGGATCCCGACCAGATCGGCGCGTGGCCCGTCCCGCGTGAGCAGATCGCCCTTTGCGGTCACGCCCAGGCGGAGGCAGAACTTCTGGAGGCCTACCGGAGCGGGCGGCTGCATCACGCCATCCTGCTCACGGGGCCGGCCGGCATCGGCAAGGCAACACTCGCCTTCCGCTTCGCCCGCTTCGTGCTCGCCAACCCGGATCCGTCTGCGGACGCGGTCCGCGAGGCGCGCGATCTGGCGGTGCCCGCCGACCATTCGGTGGCCCGCCAGGTGACCATCGGGGCGCACCCCGGTCTTCTGCATCTGCGCCGGCCCTATGACGAGAAGGCGAAGCGCTACCGTACCGAGATCACCGTCGACGAGGTGCGTCGGCTGGTTCCCTATTTCGGTTCGACCTCGGCCCACGGCGGCTACCGCACCGTCATCGTCGATCCGGCCGACGACCTGAACACGAATGCCGCCAACGCGCTGTTGAAGGCGCTGGAGGAGCCGCCGAGCCAGGCGCTGTTCCTGGTGGTGTGCAACGTGCCGGGCAAGCTCCTGCCCACCATCCGCTCGCGCTGCCGTCGTCTCGATGTCCGGCCGCTGCCTCCGGGCGATGTCCGCGCGGCCCTCACGGCGCTTGGCGCCGACGCCGAACACGACGGCGAAGCGCTGAACGCCGCCGCCGACATCGCGCACGGCAGCATTCGCCGCGCGCTGACCATGCTGGAGGCCGGCGGGGTCGGGCTTCACAAGGCGGTGGCGGACATCCTGGCCACCCTGCCTAAACTCGACGTGCCGGCCGTGCACCGCCTCGCGGACCGCATCAGCGGCAGCGGAGCGGGCGAATCCTACGACCTTTTCGTCGACCTGGTGCTGGACTGGCTGTCGGAGAAGGTGAGGGCGGAAGCGGCCGCCGGCGCGCCGCCCGCGGTGCTTGCCGGGTGGGCCGAGGTGTGGGAAAAGACCGGCCATGCGATCGGCCTTGCCGATGCGCTCAATCTCGACCGCAAGCAGGTTGTGCTCAACCTCTTTCAAGATATCGCGGAGATCGACCGGACGGCTCGGGCGCGCGCGTCCTGATCGGCTGGGCCGATCCCGCGTCTGCCGGGTGCCATGACAGACCGTCCCGCGTACTACATCACCACCGCCATCTCCTACCCGAACGGCGCGCCGCACATCGGCCACGCCTACGAGGTGATCGCCACCGACGCGCTCGCCCGGTTCCGGCGGCTCGATGGCCACGACGTCTATTTCCTGACCGGCACCGACGAGCACGGCCAGAAGATGCAGCAGACCGCGGCGCGCGAGGGCGTCACGGCGCGCGAATTCGCCGATCGCCAGGCGCCGCGCTTCGCCGCCATGGCCGCCGCGCTCAACTGCTCCAACGACGATTTCATCCGCACCACCGAGGCGCGCCACGCCAGGGCGAGCCAGGCGATCTGGGAGCGGATGGCCGAAGCCGGCGACATCTACAAGGATGCCTATTCCGGCTGGTACTCCGTCCGCGACGAGGCCTACTACCAGGAGGCCGAGACGGTTGTCGGCGAGGACGGCGTGCGTCGCGGCCCGCAGGGCACGCCGGTGGAATGGGTGGAGGAGGAGAGCTACTTCTTCCGCCTGTCGGCCTATCAGGAGCGGCTGCTCGCCCATTACGGTGACAACCCGGCATTCATCGGTCCGGACGAGCGGCGCAACGAAGTGCTGCGCTTCGTCGAGGGCGGCCTCAAGGACCTGTCGATCTCGCGCACCACGTTCGACTGGGGCATCCCGGTGCCGGGCGATGATCGCCACGTCATGTATGTCTGGGTCGACGCGCTCACCAACTACCTGACCGGCGTCGGCTATCCCGACACCGACAGCGCCTCCTACAAGCGCTTCTGGCCCGCCGACCTGCACGTCATCGGCAAGGACATCGTCCGCTTCCACACGGTCTACTGGCCGGCCTTCCTGATGTCGGCGGGCCTGCCGCTGCCCAAGCGCGTGTTCGCCCACGGCTTCCTGTTCAACCGCGGGGAGAAGATGTCGAAGTCGGTGGGCAACGTCATCGACCCGTTCGCGCTCGCGGAAACCTACGGCGTCGACCAGCTGCGCTACTTCTTCCTGCGCGAGGTGCCGTTCGGCCAAGACGGCAACTACTCGCACGACGCCATCGTCAACCGCATCAACGCCGATCTTGCCAACGACCTCGGCAACCTGGCGCAGCGCTCGCTGTCGATGATCGCCAAGCACTGCGAGGGCAGGGTGCCCACGCCCGGCGCCTTCACCGAGGCCGACCAGGAGATCCTCGCAGCCGCCGACGGGCTGCTGGAGGCCTGCCGCACGGCGCTCCAGACCCAGGCGCTGCACACCGCGCTCGCCGCCATCTTCCAGGTGGTGGCCGACGCCAATCGCTACTTCGCCGGCCAGGAGCCGTGGGCGCTCCGCAAGAGCGATCCCGAGCGCATGCAGACCGTCCTCTACGTAACGGCCGAGGTCATCCGCGAGGTCGCCATCCTGATGCAGCCGGTCACGCCGGCCGCTGCCGATCGGCTTCTGTCCATCCTGGGCCTTGCCGAGGACGCGCGGGATTTTGCTCAGCTGGGTGCCGCGGGACGTCTCGCGCCGGCCTCCGTGCTGCCGGCGCCCGCGCCGGTGTTCCCGCGCTTCGTGGAGCCCGAAACCAGCCAGGACTGATGGCCTGCCATGCTTATCGACAGCCACTGCCATCTCGACTTCCCGGACTTCGAGGCCGAGCGCGACGCCGTGATCGCGCGCGCCCGCGCCGCCGGGGTCCGTTTGATGGTCACCATCTGCACCCGCGTCCGGAAGTTCGACCAGGTCCGCGCCGTCGCCGAGACCTACCCGGAGGTCTACTGCTCCGTCGGGACGCACCCGCACAATGCGGGCGAGGAGACCGACATCACCACGGCCGACCTGGTGGAGCTCGCCCGGCACCCGAAGGTCGTTGCCATCGGCGAGGCGGGTCTCGACTACCACTATGACTACGCGCCGCGCGAGGCGCAGGCGGAGGGCTTCCGCCGCCACATCCGCGCCGCCCGCGAAACCGGGCTGCCGCTGGTCATCCATGCCCGCAGCGCCGACGAGGACGTGGCCGAGATCCTGTCGACCGCGCATGCGGAGGAGGGGCCTTTCCCGGCGATCCTGCACTGCTTCTCGTCGGGGCGGGCGCTCGCCATGCGCGGCGTCGAGCTGGGTCTCCATGTTTCGTTTTCCGGCATCCTGACCTTCAAGTCGGCCGAGGCGCTGCGCGACATCGCGCGCGACGTGCCAGCCGACCGGCTGCTGGTGGAGACCGACGCGCCCTATCTCGCGCCGGTGCCGTACCGGGGCAAGACCAACGAGCCGTCCTACGTGGTGGAGACCGCGAAGGTGCTGGCGGACGCGCGTGGCGTTACCGCCGAGGAGATCGCCCGGCAGACCACCGACAACTTCTTCCGGCTCTTCTCCAAGGTCGAGCGTCCGTCCGAGGCCGCATGACCAGCCTGACCTTCACCATCCTCGGCTGCGGGTCGTCCGGCGGCGTGCCGCGCATCGGCGGCGACTGGGGTGCCTGCAATCCGGACAACCCGAAGAACCGCCGGCGACGGTGCGCGCTGCTGGTGGAACGGCGCACGGATGCCGGCGTCACCACGGTCGTCGTCGACACCGGTCCGGACCTGCGCGAACAACTCAACGATGCAGGCGTGCCGCGCCTCGACGCGGTCTTCTACACCCACGCCCATGCCGACCACATCCACGGCATCGACGACCTGCGCGGCCTTGCGATCAAGGAGCGCAAGCGCATCGACGTCTATCTCGATCAGTCGACCGCGGCGCGCGCCCACAAGGCGTTCGACTATTGCTTCACCACGCCAGAGGGTTCGGGCTATCCGCCGATTCTCAACGAGCACCGGCTCCTGCCGGGCGTTCCCGTCACCATCACCGGCGCCGGCGGGCCGATCCGCTTCGTACCGTTCCTGCAGCAACACGGCGACATCGTTTCGCTGGGCTTCCGCATCGGCTCCGTGGCCTATTCCAGCGACGTGAGCGACCTGCCGCAGGCCAGCCTCGACCATCTCCGGGATCTGGATGTCTGGATCGTCGACGCGCTGCGCTACACACCGCATCCGAGCCACTTCTCTGTGGACGATGCGCTCGGCTGGATCGACCATCTGAAACCGCGCCGCTCCATCCTCACCAACCTGCACCTCGACCTCGACTTCGACGAGCTGAGCGCCCGGACCCCGCACGACATCGAAGTGGCCTACGATGGTCTGCGGTTCGACGTGCCCGCCGAAGGGTGAGGGGAGCCGTCTCGGCTTCCGCCTCGTGCCGGGCCGAACGGGAAAAGCCGCGGGTCGGAACCCGCGGCTGGCGTCTGATGGGACGGAGGCCGGGCAACCGCCCGCGCTGATCGCGGTCAGCGGTTGGCGTCCGCCACGGTGAGGTGATGGATCGACGGCCACGTGTCGGCGGCCTTCGCCAGGATGCCGGCCTTGTCCTTGCTGTAGCTCTCGAAGACCGCCGCGTTCAGGAACACGTAGAGCTTGCCGTCGACGATGTCGGCGAAGCGCGGGCTGCCGTCGAGCTTCTTGCCGAGCGCCACGCCGAGCGCGCAGAAGCCGCCATACTGGGGCATGTAGCGCTCCGGATCGGCTGCGAAGGCGTCCATCGTTTCGGACGACGCGAAGTAGTAGGCGACGCCATCGTGGACGTGGGTGAAGCGGGCGTGTCCCGGCTCGATGGCGAGGTCCGTGGAAAGGGCGACGACGTCGGTGCCGCGCATGGCGACGCCGTGTCCCTCGACCGTTGTGCCCGTCGAGACATTGTACTCGTCGGCGGCCATGGCCGGACCGGCCGAAAGCGTTGCGGCGAGAGCGGCGGCGGCAAGAATGGTGGTGATGGTCTTCATGGGTCTGTCCTCTTTGTTGGCAGTCGGGGATGGCGCTGGACACGCCGGGGCTGATCGCCCGTGCCGTTGGCCCGGGCGTCGAACAGGGTCGTCAGGAAAGGAGAGGGGGTGAGGGGCCGGGCCTAGCCGGCCAGGCGGTCGATCCGCTCGACGGCCTCGTCCGTGCTCCACACGGCGTTGGCGATCATGCGGAAGTTGATGAGGGCGGCGAGGTAGCCGTCGCCTTCCGGCACCTTCGCTCCGGCCGTCGCATCCCGCACCACGGCCACCTCGAAGCCGTTCTCCAGGAAAGAGCGCAGGTGGCTTTCCACGCAGAGATTGGCGGACATGCCGGCCAGCACGATCTGGTCGACACGCAGCTTGCGCAGTTGCAGCGCCGCGTCGTTCTGCTCGGGCCCGTAGACCTTGTGCGGCGAGGCGATGATGGTCTGTCCGTCGAAGATGAAGTCCTTGTACTGGGGCATGAAATCGGCGCCGGAGCCTTCCAGTCCGGACACGTCGAGCGGGCCGGGGCGGTCGAACATGCCGATCGAATGCATGGTCTTCTCCAGCGCGCCCTCGAACTCCCAGCGGTGGTCGTGCGGATAGTAGTAGTGCGGCGAGATCACCACCGGCATGTCGGCGGCCTTGGCTGCGCGAAACAGGCGCCCGAGATTGTCGACCACGTTGTGCTCGGTGACGCTCTGGCCGACGACGCCCCAGGTCACGCCGTCCGGGCTGAGGAAGTCGATCTGCGGGTCGACCACCAGAAGGGCCGCCCGTCCCTTCGTCAGCGCCATCGTGGACGGCGGCAACCCGGGTTTGGCCGGTTCGGCATAGGTCGGATTGTCGGAGGCCCGCGCCTCCGAGGCGAGCCCGCCGGCGACGAGCGCCGCGCCCGAGGCCACACCGGCGCCGCTTGCAGTCAGGAAAGTCCGCCGATCGATGGGAGCGGCCGGATCATGGGATGGGGGGCTGTGTCTGCACGTCATGTCGTGTCTCCTGTCTGGAAAGGCGCGTGGCCGGCGCAGGCCCGGATCCACGCATGGGGGATGGTTTGCCCGCCGCATCGCGACGAACAGCGGTGGCTTGCCGGGCAGGCGAGCCGGACCCCCTGCGGCCTTGGCCGGCGGGGGCGGTCTCAGGTCAGAGGTCGAGGGCCGACAGGCCGGGATGGTCGTCAGGGCGGCGCCCCAGCGGCCAGTGAAACAGGCGATCCGTAGCGGCGATCGGCACGTCGTTGATGGAGGCCCGGCGCACCGCCATCAGGCCATCGGGCGCGAAGTCCCAATTCTCGTTGCCGTAGGCGCGGAACCATTGGCCGTCCGGAGTTCGCGCCTCATAGGCGAAGCGGACGGCGATGCGATTGCCGGAGACCGCCCAAAGCTCCTTGATGAGCCGATATTCCAGTTCCATCCGCCACTTGCGCGCCAGGAAGGTTTCGACCGCATCCCGGCCGATGAGGAATTCCGAGCGGTTTCGCCACGCGGTATCAAGCGTGTAGGCGGCGGCAACCCGGTGCGGGTCACGTGTGTTCCAGGCGTCCTCGGCGGCGCGAACCTTGAGGGCAGCCATGTCTTGATCGAAGGGAGGCAGCGGAGGGCGTGTCATGGGTCTGTCCAATCCGGCTCAATCGATACCGATCGGTTTCGTTTCGATGCGCGGTTTATGCACCGATCGGTTTCGTTGGAAAACCCATCCATCGCCAGTTTCGCCGGTTCTGCGTTCACGAACCCGTGATCGCTCTTGGCATTCGTTCCGGAAACCGGGCTTTCAATCCATATCCGAACGCACTAGATAAGGAACAGATCGGTTCAGTATGAGGTGCAGATGCGTCCCCCCAAGCGCGACGAACTGGTGCGTGAAGCGCTCAAGATCTTCTATCGCGAAGGCTTCCACGCGACAGGAATGGATCGGCTTGCCGCCGAGACCGGCATCTCCAAGACCACGATGTTCAGGCACTTCCGCACCAAGGAAGAACTGATCCTGGCCGTGCTTCGGCTGCGGGACGAGGATTTCCGCAATTGGCTGTTCCGCCGGATGGAGGAGGCCGGACCGCCACGCGCTCAGATTCTGGCCATGTTCGATGCGCTGGGCGAATGGTTCGCATCGCCGGAGTTTCGATCGTGCATGTTCATCAAGGCGGCGTCGGAATATCCGGAACCGCAGAATCCGATCCACGCCCAGTCCGCAGAGCACAAGCGGCTTCTCTATCGCCAGTTGGTGAAGATCGTCAGCGCGGCCGGCGCCACGGATGCCGAGCAGCTGACCCGAATGCTGCTCCTGTTGAAGGAAGGCGCCATCGTCACCGCCCATCTGGGCCACGAGGCCGATCCGGCCGGTGATGCAAGGTGTGCCGCCGAAACGCTTCTTGCAGCGGCGGAGATCTAGCAAGCCACCATTCCGGTTTGCCGGTCGTTGGACAGGCCCGGGCTCAGAGTGCGTCGTGGCATGCGCGGCGCTTATGACCGGACGGCGCCGCGGGTGTACGATGGCCGGGATGATCTCTAGTCGCGTCTCCTGGTTGGCGCTGCAGGTTTGCAGCGCATGACATGGGCAGACAGCCCGTGACCCGCAGCGACGCCCGGATTGGCCAAACACCTGACCGTCATCGTTTATTTATGTTCCATAATGCATCTTATGCGACTTGTGTATATGGGCGGCAGATGTGACCGCCTGGACGCGCCTGGTTTGCCTGGCTTGGACCGCCTCCTGCCTCGCACGGTCGCGTAAGCCAGCTGCCCGCCCTCTGACGCAGCCGTTGAGCGCTTCTCGCCGGATCGAACCCTTCTCCATGGCGTTGCATCCGGGTCGGCCCGGTGGGCCGCGCCAATGCCGTGCCGTAGTCGCAACCGGCGGTCTCGGCGCGACGGGCCAAGACGCGGCGGCAGTCCGAAAGCGCTTGCCGCCGCAGGCCCGGATGACTAGATCGGTCCTGCCGTGTGGACGACCTCACGGGCCGCAACGCCCACCGTCGGGACGACCCGATACTCGAAACGATCGGGAGCCTTCCATGCGCTCGACTGGGGACCGCATTCGCCACACCATCTGCTTCGAGCTCTTCGGTCTGGCACTGGCCACGCCGCTCGGAACTCTGGTCTTCGACCATTCGCCCACCGATATCGGCGCCATCGCGGTGGGTAGCTCGCTCATCGCGACCGGCTGGAATTTTGTCTACAATCTCGGCTTCGACAAGCTGATGATGCGGCTGCGTGGCACCACCCGGAAGACCGTGTCGCTCCGCATCCTGCACGCATTCCTGTTCGAAGGCGGCCTGCTGTTGGTCCTGTTGCCGCTGATCTCGGCCTATCTCGGGATCACTCTGTGGGAGGCCCTGATGATGGATCTCGCGTTCGCGGGCTTCTACCTGGTCTATGCCTTCGTCTTCAACTGGGCCTACGACGTCGTCTTCCCGATACCTGACGAGGCTGTGCAGGCGACCCGCTGACGCTGGTGCGCCCCCCGGCACCCGTCACGGCGGGGATCGGCCGCCGGCCGCGGCTACAGAACCACCGGGAGACGATCACCGTGCGGACAACCCGCGACAGGCTGCGCCACGTCATTCTCTTTGAGGTGATCGGCCTTGCGCTCGTCACGCCACTCGGCGCGTGGGTCTTCGGCATTCCGCCGGTCGACATGAGCGCCGTGACCATCGTCGGTTCGCTGATCGCGATGGCTTGGAACTACATCTATAATGTCGTCTTCGACACGGCGATGCTGTGCACACGCGGCACGACGCGCAAGACCGCTCCGCTGAGGGTTCTGCACGCCATCCTGTTCGAAGGCGGCCTTCTCCTGTTCGTCGTGCCGCTGATTTCGGCCTTTCTCGGAATTACGCTCTGGGTAGCACTGATGATGGACGTGGCGTTCGCGAGCTTCTACCTGGTCTACGCGCTCGTGTTTAACTGGCTGTACGATATGGTTTTTCCCATCCGCGAAGAGCGCAGCTCCCGAGCGGAGTCCTGAGCTCGTCTCCCGATCCGGGCTTGCCGAACCGGCGTCCCCGGCTTAAGTCCGCGTCGGAGCGGATACGCCCTCTCCTCCCGGCCCGTATTTCTGGCGCTCGGGCCGCACCAGTTTTCGGGAATCCGTCGCCATGCGCACAGTCCGCGACCGACTGCGCCACATCATCAGCTTCGAACTCATCGGACTGGCCCTGGCCACGCCCTTCGGTTCCTGGATCTTCGGCATTCCGCCGGTCACCATGGGCGGCCTCGCCATTGGTTGCTCGCTGATCGCGATGGCCTGGAACTACGCCTACAATCTCGGCTTCGACATCGCGATGCTGCGCATCCGCGGGTCCACCCGGAAGACCATGCCGATCCGCGTTCTCCACACGCTGATCTTTCAGGCCGTCCTCGTCTGCGTTCTCATACTGTTCATCGCCTGGTTCCTCGGCACGAGCCTGTGGAACGCGGCGGTCATGCAGACCGGATTCCTAGTGTTCTACGGGGTCTACGCCTTCGTCTTCAATCTCGCCTATGACACGATCTTCCCGATCGCGGACGAGCGCGCGGCGGAACCGCGCTAGGCTCCACCTGGACCAGGCCGGTGCGCCCTTCCAGGCCCTTTCTTCGGCTTGCATTCGACGCCCCCTCGCCCGAGTCTGTCGCCCATGATCGACAAGCCCCGCATCACCATCACCTACTGCCGCCAGTGCAACTGGATGCTCCGCTCCGCCTGGATGGCGCAGGAACTCCTGTCGACCTTTTCCGAGGAGCTCGGCGCAGTCACGCTGATTCCCGGGACCGGTGGCATCTTCACCATCGAGATCGACGGGACGCTTGTGTGGGAGCGCGTGCGCGACGGTGGCTTTCCCGACGTGAAGGCGCTCAAGCAGCGCGTGCGCGATCACATGGATCCCGATCGCGATCTTGGCCACATCGACCGTTCCTCCGGCACGCAAGGCTCCGAATGACGATCACGCCTTCGCGCGACATCGCGCGCCTCATCGAGATCATGGCGCGCCTGCGCGACCCGGAGACCGGGTGCCCGTGGGACGTGCAGCAGACCTTCGCGACCATCGTGCCCTACACGATCGAGGAGGCCTACGAGGTCGCCGACGCGATCGAACGCGGCGACAGCGAGGATCTGCGTGACGAACTCGGCGATCTGCTGCTCCAGGTTGTCTTCCATGCCCGCATGGCCGAGGAAGACGGCGCCTTCGATTTCGGCGGCGTCGTGGAGGCCATCACGGAAAAGCTTGTCCGCCGCCATCCGCACGTGTTCGGCGACGCGCGCGATCTGCCGCCCGAGCGGGTCAAGGCGCTGTGGGACGAGATCAAGGCCGAGGAGAAGCGGCTCAAGGCCGAACGCGCCGGTGTTACGGTGGAGGCTCTCGCCGCCAAGGGACGGCTCGACGACGTACCGGCCGCCCTGCCCGCGCTCACCCGCGCCGAAAAGCTGCAGAAGAAGGCCGCGAAGGTCGGCTTCGACTGGGGCGAGCCGGGACCCGTGTTCGCCAAGATCCGAGAGGAGATCGACGAGCTCGAGGAGGCTCTCGCCACCGGGTCGCGCGGCGATGCGGCTGTTGCCGAGGAGGTCGGCGACCTGCTCTTCGCCGTGGCCAATCTCGCCCGTCACCTCAACGTCGATCCGGAGGATGCGCTGCGCGGCACAAACGAGAAGTTCCGCCGCCGCTTCCGCCACATCGAGACCGGGCTTCAGGCCGCTGACCGGACGATCGAGGACGCGAGCCTGGACGAGATGGAAGCGCTCTGGCAGGACGCCAAGACGCGCGAGCGGTCGTAGCGGCGGGGAGGCCGCCCGCGGCCGTCAGGTAATGACGTAGGCCCCTGCCCGCTCCTGGAACCGGTCCGCCGCCGAATGCGGTATGCGCACCGTCAGCCGGATCGTGTCGTCCTTGTCGACGCGCTCCAGAACCTCGGTGGTGCGGTAGAGCCAGGCCAGAAGCTCACCGTCCTCGGACGGCAGGCTCACCTTGGCCTCGCGCCGGCCCTCCGTCAGCCGGCCCTCGATCGTGTCGAGCAGCCGATCGACGCCAAGCCCGGTGAGTGCGGACACCGCAACCGTTTCGGTGCCGGTTTCCGCCAGCATCCGCTCGCGCTGGGCATCGCCCAGAAGATCGATCTTGTTCCAGACCTCGATCAGCCGGCCGGGCTCCTGCGCATCGATCCCGAGTGCAGCGAGTGTCGCCTCCACGTCGGACGCCTGGGCCGCCGTGTCCGGATGCGCAATGTCGCGGACGTGCAGGATCAGGTCCGCTTCCACGACCTCTTCCAGCGTCGCCCGGAAGGCGGCCACCAGGTGGGTCGGCAGATCGGAAATGAAGCCCACCGTGTCGGACAGCACGATTTCCATGCCGTGCGGCAGCTTCACCCGGCGCAGGGTTGGGTCGAGCGTTGCGAACAGCAGGTCCTGGGCGCGCACCTCGCTGTGGGTGAGCCGGTTGAACAGCGTGGACTTGCCGGCATTGGTGTAGCCGACGAGCGCCACCACCGGCTGGTCCATCCGGCTGCGCTTCTTGCGGTGCAGGCTGCGCGTCCGCCGCACGTCCTCCAGGTCGCGCTCGAGCCGCGTGATCCGCTCCTGGATCTGCCGGCGGTCGGCCTCGATCTGGGTCTCGCCGGGGCCGCCGAGAAAGCCGTAGCCGCCGCGCTGGCGTTCCAGATGGGTCCAGGAGCGCACCAGCCGGCTCTTCTGCCACTGGAGATGGGCAAGCTCGACCTGCAGCGCGCCTTCGCGGGTGTTCGCGCGGTCGCCGAAGATCTCCAGGATCAGGGCGGTCCGATCGAGGACCTTCACGCCCCAGGCGCGTTCCAGGTTGCGCTGCTGGACGGGGGAAAGCGGGTAGTCGACGACAACCAGGCTGGCCTCGGCCGTGGTCACCTGGAGCTTGAGCTCCTCAACCTTGCCGGTGCCGAACAGCGTCGCAGGACGCTGCGTCGCCAGTTTGACGATGCCGGAGGCGACGACGTCGAGATCGATGGCGAGCGCGAGGCCGATGGCCTCCTCAAGCCGTGCGTCGGGAGAGCGCTCCGGCACCGGCGAGCCGGCCGACGCGGCACGCGCGTCGACCGGCTGCTTCAGGTCCGGAAGGATGACCAGGGCGCGCGTACGCGCCCCTGTCCCCTCCGCCACGCCATCGGGTGCCGGGCGGGTCGTCAGGGACGTCTCGGGAGGACGGTGTTCCAATCAGCCTCCGGCAGTCTCGTCGGTCGGATCGAAGAGCTGAACCGGCTGGTTCGGCATGACGGTCGAGATCGCGTGCTTGTAGACGAGTTGTGAATGTCCGTCGCGCCGCAGCAGGACGCAGAAGTTGTCGAACCAGGTCACCACGCCCTGGAGCTTGACACCATTCACAAGGAAGATTGTCAGCGGAGTCTTGTTCTTGCGGACATAGTTCAGAAAGGTGTCTTGTAGGTTTTGTGTCCGGTCAGCCATAAGTTTGCATTCCCTTCTTATGGGGTGGTTCGTTGTGCGGACGCCCTCTTCGCCGCGGGCGCCCCCCACCGTTATGGGGCTTCAGTCTGAGTTAGATGGTCGGTCTCCTTTTCGTTCGCAACGTCGAAAACGAGCCGGGCTCGCAGACCCGATCGCTGCACGGTCCGTGCCATCTCTGCCACGGCTTCATCAAACGGCAGTGACTTCCACCACCTCGTGGAACCGTTCGCGCAGCCCGCTGGCGATCGAGCCGGGCTGGCCGTTGCCGATGGCGTGGTCGTCGATGCGCACCACCGGCATCACAAGCGTCGTCGCGGCGGTGATGAAGGCCTCGCGCGCCGCGTAGGCTTCCTCCAGCGTGAACGGACGCTCCTCGACGGTGAGGTTGTCGCGCTGCGCAAGGTCCAGGATCGCCGCCCGGGTGATGCCCTTCAGGATGCCGTGCTCGGCCGGGCGCGTCACCAGCGCGCCGTCCGCCGTCACGATCCACGCATTGGTGGACGAGCCTTCCGTCACGTAGCCGTCGGCATCCACGAACCAGGCCTCTTTGGCCCCTGCCCGCTTCGCCTTCTCCTTGGCCATCACGTTGGGCAGCAGCGACACCGACTTGATGTCCACCCGCTCCCAGCGGTTGTCCGGCACGGAGATCACGGCGACGCCGTTTTCCGCCGTCTTCGCCGCCTTGCGCGGGTCGGCGGCGCGCGCCGTGATCACCAGCGCGGACGGCGTGCCGGCCATCGGGTAGGTGTGCTCGCGCGGCGCAACGCCCCGGGTGACCTGGATGTAGACCATGCCGTTCCTGACCCGGTTGCGGCGCACAACCTCGCGCATCACCGCCACCAGCGGCTTGCGGCCCATCGGCTCGGGAATCTCCAGTTCCGACAGCGAGCGCTCCAGCCGCGCCAGGTGGCGCGTGGTGTCGATCAGCGCGCCATCCTTGACCTCGCACACCTCGTAGACCCCGTCCGCGAACTGGTAGCCACGATCCTCGATGTGGACGGTCGCGAGATCGTGGGGCCGGTAGCGGCCGTTGACGTAGGCGATGCGGCTCATGATCACTCCACTTGCATAGACTGGACGCCGAACGGCGCGCGCCGTTCCCGCGGCGCCGCGACGCTCAGAAGAATTCGAGGCTCACCCGGAACATCTGCTCCACCTGCCGGACGCGCTCGGCGAGCGCGAAGATCACCACCCGGTCGCGGGGCATGATCTGGGTATCGCCCTCCGGGGTGATCGCCTGCTTGCGCCGGTAGATCGCCCCGATGCGGATACCCGCCGGAAGGTTCAGGTCCCTGAGCGGCTTGCCCACCAGGGACGAGGTGTCCAGCGCCTCCGCCTCGATCACTTCCGCTGCACCGTTCTGCAAGGAATGGACCGACCGGATGCGGCCCCGGCGCACATGCCGCAGGACGCGCGAGATCGTCACCGCCCGCGGGTTCACGTAGGCGTCGATCCCGAGCGCATGGGCGAAGGCGGGATAGCTGGCGTTGTTGATCAGGCTCAGGTTGCGCTTGCAGCCCAGCGTCTTGGCCATCACGCCGGCGATGATGTTGGCCTGGTCGTCGTTGGTGACCGCCACCATCACGTCGGCATCGGTGATATCGGCCTCGCGCAGGATGTCCTGGTCGAGCGACGAGCCGTGCAGGATCACCGTGCGGCGCAGCTCGTCGGCGATGTCGACGGCGCGCTGGCGCGACTGCTCGATGATCTTCACCTTCACGTCCGGCTTGCGGCGCTCCAGCTCGCCGGCCACGTAGGCGCCGATATGGCCGCCGCCGGCGATCACCACGCGCTTCGCCTCCGGCTCGTCGTGGCCGAAGATGCCCAGCGTGCGGCGCACCTGGTCGACCCGGGCGACCACGTAGACCAGGTCGCCCATCATGATCGTGTCGTCGCTCTGCGGCACGAACAGCCGGCCGTTGCGGAACACGCCGGTGACGACGGCACCGAGGTCCGGGAACAGCTCGGTCAGCTGCCGCAGCGGCGTGTCGATGACCGGACAGTCCTCGTTGCACAGGATGCCCACCACCAGCACCGCGCCGTCGGCGAACTTCACTGTCTCCACCGCGCCCGGCAGCGACAGCCGGCGGAGCACCGTCTCGCCGACCTCGATTTCCGGCGAGATGATCACGTCGATGGGCAGATGATCGCGGGCGAACAGGTCGGAGTAGTGCGGCTGCAGGTAGCTCTGAGCGCGCACCCGGGCGATCTTGGTGGGCACGTTGAACAGCGTGTGCGCCACCTGGCAGGCGACCATGTTGACCTCGTCGGCCTGGGTCACCGCGATCAGCATGTCGGCATCTTCCGCCCCGGCCTGGGCCAGCACGTCGGGATGCGAGCCGTAGCCCACCACGCCGCGCACATCGAGTGTGTCGCGAATGATGCTCACGAGCCGGGCCGACGTGTCGATCACCGACACGTCGTTCTCCTCCTGGGCGAGCTTCTCGGCAATGCCGAAACCGACCTGCCCGGCCCCACAAATCACGATGCGCATTCGCCCTCGCTCACGGGACCGGACGCCGTTCCGGCGTCGTCGTCCGCGCTCACAGCCAGATCACCCACAGGCGCCGATCGGTTCGGCGGTTTTGTGCTATGCGATGCCTAGCGACTTCAGCTTGCGATGCAAGGCCGAGCGTTCCATTCCCACGAACTCCGCGGTGCGGGAAATGTTGCCGCCGAACCGGTTGATCTGGGCCTTCAGATAGTCGCGCTCGAAGATCTCGCGGGCGTCCCGCAGAGGCAAGGCCATAAAGTGCTCCCCGCCCGGCCCCGACGACAGCGGCGGCACCAGGGCGCCCACCTCCGACGGCAGCAGATCCGCGGAGATCGGCTCGTCCTCGTCCTGGTCGCGGGTCAGGATCAGCAGCCGCTCGACGTTGTTCTTCAGCTGCCGGATGTTGCCCGGCCAGTCGTGCGCCTGCAGCACCGCCATGGCGTCCTCGCCGATCAGCCGCGCCGGCAGGCCGGCCGCCGTGGTGATCTGCCGCATGAAGTGATCGACGAGCACCGGGATGTCCTCGCGCCGTTCCGCCAGCGACGGGACCCGGATCGGGACCACGCTCAGCCGGTGGAACAGGTCCTCGCGCACCCGGCCGTCCTCGATCTCCGCCTGCAGGTCGCGGGCCGACGAGGAGATGATGCGCACGTCCACCTGGACCCGCGTGGAACCGCCGACCCGGGTGAAGGTCTGATCCACCAGGACCCGCAGGATGCGGCCCTGGGTTTCCAGCGGCATGTCGGCGATCTCGTCGAGATAGAGGGTGCCGCCGTGGGCCTCCTCCAGCGCCCCCACCACGCGCGGCCCGCCGTTCGACGATTCCGTGCCGAACAGCGCCTCCTCAACCCGGTCCGGGGTGATCGTGGCGGCGTTGACGATGACGAACGGACCGCCGGTGCGCTGCGACGACGCGTGGATGGAGCGTGCCACCAGTTCCTTGCCGGACCCGGACGGTCCGGTGAGCATGATGCGGCTGTTGGTCGGCGACACACGGTCGATCATCGTGCGCAGCGTGTTCATCGCCGCCGACTGGCCGACCAGTTCGCCCGCCTCGCCGGCGCGCGCCTTCAGGTCGGCGATCTCCCGGCGCAGCTTGGAGGCTTCCAGCGCCCGTTCGGCCGCCAGGATCATCCTGTCGGCCTTCAGCGGCTTCTCGATATAATCGTAGGCGCCGCGCTTGATGGCGGAAACCGCCGTCTCGATGTTGCCGTGGCCGGAAATGATGACGATGGGCAGGGTCGGATGCTGCTCCTTCACCTGGTCCAGAAGCGCCAGTCCGTCGAGCCGGCTGCCCTGCAGCCAGATGTCGAGAAACATCAGGCTCGGCTTGCGGGTGGCGATCGCCTCCAGCGCCTCGTCGGAATGAGCGGCGGTGCGGGCAGAGAAGCCCTCGTCCTCCAGAATGCCGGCGATGAGTTCTCGAATGTCGCGCTCGTCGTCGACGATGAGAATGTCGGTTGCCATGGATCCTTATTCCGGATTGGAGGGTGAAGCCGGCAGGGCGGGAACCGCCTCGCCGGTGGGACCGGCGACGGCGAGAATGAAGCGGACGCAGGCGCCGCGGTGATCGTGACCGGCCGCCTTGGCATCGAGGAGTTCGACGCGGCCGCCATGGTCCTCGGCGATCTTGCCGACGATGGCCAGGCCCAGGCCGGTGCCCTTCTCGCGCGTGGTCATGTAGGGCTCCAGGAGGCGCTGGCGGCCTTCCTGCGGAAGACCGATGCCGTTGTCGACGATCTCGACGATGTGGACGTCGTCTTCGGTCCGAATCGAGACATCGATATGGCCGGGCGCTGCCGCCCGCTCCGCCTCGTCCACCTGCTCGATGGATTCCGCGGCATTCTTCACCAGGTTGGAGATGGCCTGGACGATCAGACGGTGATCGAACCAGCCGATCACCTTGCCTTCCGGGAAATGCGTCTCCACCCGCACGTCGGGATGGCCGACGCTCTGCAGGAAGACGCCCTCGCGCACCGCCTCGGTAAGATTGCGCTCCTCGATCACCGGTTTCGGCATCCGCGCAAATGAGGAGAACTCGTTGACCATCCGGCCGATGTCGCCCACCTGGCGCACGATGGTGTCGATGCACTGGTCGAATACGTCGCGGTCGTCCTCGATGCGCTTGCCGTAGCGCCGCTTCAGCCGCTCGGCGGACAGCTGGATCGGTGTCAGCGGGTTCTTGATCTCGTGGGCGATGCGCCGGGCCACGTCCGCCCAGGCGGAGGTGCGCTGCGCGGACACGAGATCGGAAATGTCATCGAAGGTCACCACCCAGCCCTGGTGGCGCGCGTCGGCCCGATCGACGGTGATGCGAACCGCCACGATGCGTTCCTTGCCGTCCCGGTGCAGGGTGATCTGGCCCTGGCGGGCGCGGAAGCCGAGGCGCGGCCCGGTGTCCATCAGGCTCGCCAGTTCCGGCACGCCGTCGCGCAGCGACTGGCCGACCAGCGCATCCTCGCGCGTGCCCAGGATGTCGAGCGCGGAACGGTTGGCCAGCGAGACCCGTCCGTCAGGCTCGATGCCCAGCACGCCGACGGTCACGCCGGCGAGCACGGCCTCGGTGAAGCGGCGCCGCTGGTCGATCTGCTCGTTGGCCGACAGCAGCTCTTCCCGCTGCGACCTGAGCTGTGTCGTCATGGTGTTGAAGGTCTCGCCCAGGTGAGCCAGATCCCCGTCATGCGGATTGATCGGCACCTCGGTGGCGAGGTTGCCGTGCGACACCTCGTCGGCCGCGTCGATCAGGCGTCGGATCGGCTGAACCAGCCGGTTGGAGAAGCCGAAGCCCAGCCAGAGCGCCGACACCAGCAGCACCAGTGTCACGCCGGCATAGACCAGGGCGAACGCCACCTGCATGCCCAGCCGGCTTTCGTCCAGCGCCGAATATTCCTCCGCGTTGTCCTGCGTCAGGCGCAGATATTCGAGCACGCGCGGGTCCATCGGTCGCGCGATGTAGAGGTAGAGGTCCTCGTAGGCCTTGAGCCGGATGATGCCGCCCACCTGATCTGCATCGCCCGGCGCGATCATCACCGGGCTGCCGTCCTCGGCGCGCTGGAGCGCGGCTTCCGGAGGCATGGCGATCTGCAGGTCGGGATTGATCACCGCGCTCGTGATCACCGATCCGCTGCCGGACAGCAGGAACACCTTGGGCAGCAGGCGCAGCGAAGCCTGGGTCTGCAGGTAGGAATCGAACCGTGCCGGCTCGTGATCGTACATCGGCCGTGCCCGGTCGAGATCGTGCGACATGGCGATCAGGTCGCCGCGCAGCACGCGTGCGTGCTCCTCGATATAGGCGTCGGCGACGGCCACCGAGTTTTCGACGATGTCGCGGGTCCGGTCCTCGAACCAGCGGTCGAGCCCCCGGTTCAGCGTGATGACGGCCACGACGGCGACCAGTGCCGCCGGCAGCACCGCCATCAGCGAGAACAGTGCCAGGATGCGCACATGAAGCCGCGCACCGGCCTTGCGCGCGCGCCGGGCGAGCCAGAGGCTGCGGATTTCCCAGGCGACGCCGAGCAGCATCAAGGCCACCAGGGCGCCGTTCACGATCAGCGCCAGGAGAACCACCTGGTTGGTGGGATCGATGGGAGTGAGCCCCGTCAGCACCAGGAAGGTGACCGTGACGGAAAGCAGCGAGAGGCCGATCACGCCGAGGCGGATCGGGCGCGACCAGCGGCTTCGCTCGTTGCCGTTCCCGGGAAGTGGTTCGCTGAGAAGGACGTCGCTGGTTGTCATGTAACCCTGAATCGGATGCCCGAGTCGGCCGGTGAGTCCGTTACCGATAGACAACAATGTTGCAGAAATGAGACGGGATGGTCGACCCGTAGCGGCTACCGACGGGGATCAGCCCGGCGTGTCGGAGCGATTTCGATCGGTTTCGGCGCGCTTCGCGCCTTCCTGCCAGCCAAGTTCGACCGGCATATGGCTTTCGCCCGGTTCCGGCACCGGCTGTCCGGCAAGCCGCAGCGTCCGTTCCAGAAGCTGTTCGTAGATCGGCCGGCCGCCGAGGGATTCCGCCACGATGTTCGACACGATGCAGGTGACGAACACCGCGAGCAGGAGATCGAAAGAGCCGGTGAGTTCCAGCACCAGGACGATGCCGACCATCGGTGCCCGGATCGTGGAGGTGAAGAGACCGCCCATGGCGGCGATGGCGAACGCGACCGGCAGCCCTTCCACGCCGGGAAACACGACGCTCGCTGCCGCTCCCAGCGCCAGGCCGGTGGACGTGGCCAGCGTCAGGATCGGCGCGAAGATGCCGCCGGGTGCGCCGGTGGCGTAGCTTGCCATGGTTGAGCCAAGCCGCAGGAACACCAGCAGGAACAGGCCGAGCACCGTCCAGTGCTGTTTGACCAGGAACAGGATGAGGCTCTCGCCGCCCGTGGCCGCCTCCGGATAGAGCACCAGCAGGCCGCCGATCGCCAGGCCCCAGACGGCGGGAAAGAGGTAGGGGTTGGTGCGCTCGCCCAGCACGCGGACCGCGTCCAGCGTCCACAGCAGCAGCCGGTTGAAGATCACCCCGAACACGCCAAGCACCGCGCCGAGAACCACGAAGCCGATCAGGTGCTTCGGTGCGACCGACATGCTCATGATCGCCAGGTCCGGTCCGACACCGGCAATCTCCTGGGTCATCAGCGTGGAAAACCCGGCGGCGATGGCGACGCCCATGTAGGTGCGGAAGGTGTAGGGAAACTGCTTGCGCGTTTCCTCGATGACAAAGAGCACGGCAGCCAGCGGCGCGTTGAAGGCGGCAGCGAGACCGGCGGCAGCGCCCGCGGCCAGAAGGCCCTTGCGCTCCGTCTTGCCAGGCTTCGCCCATTCCGCCAGTGCAGCGGCGATGCTGGAGCCCATGTGGATCGTCGGTCCTTCACGCCCGACCACCAGGCCTGACGAGATGGAGAGCAGCCCGCCGAAGAATTTCACCGGCAGCACCCGGCGCCAGTGCAGCGGGCGCAGGTCCTCCATCGCGCCCTCGATCTCCTGGACGCCCGAGCCGCCGGCTTCCGGCGCGAAGCGGCGAACCAGGAAGACCGCGAGCACCACCATGACGCAGCTGGACAGCGCTCCGGCGACCGCGCCCGTCACCGGGCCGAGATGGAGGGCGGTGTCGCGATGCAGCATGAGCAGATAGTCGGCGATGAGGTGGAACCAGGTTCCCAGGATGCCGGTGCCGAGCCCCACCACGACGGCCAGGACATAGAACCGCGCGTCCGACACGCGCGATGGAACTCCCGGCTTCGTCACGATGGTTCCGCCCCCTCTTGCGCCTGACCGCCGACCGGATCCCCTGCCCGACCCGACGACACCCCCCTTAGCGGCTAGCGCGAGTTTCCTGCCTGATCAAGCTGTACGGCCGCCGTGCCGCTCCGGACCGTGCGATCGTCACCCTTGCACCGACCACAGATGGCGGGATAGCTCTCGGCGGCGACCCTGCATGTTCCGCGTTGCGATCCGTCGCCGCAACGCAGCCTGACGCGTCCCGCGCCGGGCCGTCATCGCGTGAGCCCATGCACCTTTTTGTCCGCGTTTTCCTGCCCTTCTCGCTCGGCTATCTCATCAGCTACCTGGCCCGCGTCATCAACGCGGTGGCCGGTGAACCGATCAGTGCCGACTTCGCCCTGACGCCGGGCGAGCTGGGCCTTCTCACCAGTCTCTACTTCTTCGCCTTCGCCTGTGCCCAGCTGCCGTTCGGCGTGCTGATCGACAAGTTCGGCCCGCGCAAGGTGCAGGCGACGCTGCTGGTCTTCGCCGCCGCGGGCAGCTTCCTGTTCGCGCACGCCTCGTCCTTTCTGCAGCTCGGCAGCGCGCGCCTGATCATCGGGCTCGGTACCGCGACCTGCCTGACGGCCGCCTTCACCGCCTACCGGCTCTGGTTCCCGGCCGACCGGATCCCGATGATCAACGGCCTGCACATGGCGGCCGGCTCGGTCGGCGCTTTCTTCGGCGGCACCCCGACCGACGTCCTTGTCCAGGCCTTGGGCTGGCGCGGCGTCTTCGACGTCATCGGCGTGGCCATGCTGGTTTCCGCCGTCGCCACCTTCGCCCTCGTGCCGCGCCGCGACATGCACGGCACGCCGCCGCCGCTGGGCCAACTGCTGGGGGAAATGCGGGCGATCCTGTCGCACAAGGCGTTCTGGCGGATCTGTCCGCTGTCGGCGATGGTCCAGGGGGTGACGCTGTCGGTGGGGAGCCTCTGGGCCGGGCCATGGCTGCGCGACGCGGCGGGCGCATCGGCGAGCGGAGCGGCCGCCTGGCTGTCCATGATGGCGATCGCGCTGATGATCGGCTTCATTGGCTTCGGCTGGCTGGTGCAGCAGGCGGCACGCGGCGGGCGGTCGGTGGAGCGCGTGGTGATCCTCGGCAGCCTCGCCTTCTTCGCGGTGCAGCTCCTGATGATCGTGCTGCCGCCGGAGCGCACGGCGCCGCTCTGGCTGCTCTATGGCATCACCGGCACGGTGGGCGTCTCCTGCTTCGCCGTCCTGTCGTCGGCCTACAGCCGTGCCGCCGCCGGTCGGGTCAACACCGCGCTGAATTTCTTCGTGTTCGTGTCGGCCTTCGTGACCCAATGGCTGTTCGGCGAGCTGCTGGATTTCTTCCCCGCGGCCGATGGCGGCGCCACCGCCATCGGCTACCGGGTGGCGTTCGCGATCCTGCTGGTGGCGCAGGTCGCCTCGCTCCTGCCGCTGCTGCTATCACCGCCGCCGCCGCGCGTGGAGGACTGAGCCGCCGCCGCGCGTCCGTCGGTCAGTCGCGCCGGGCGCCGAGCAGGTCGGCGAGCGCCAGTGCCACGACCGTGGTCGCCGTGCGCAGATGGTCGAGGCGCAGGTATTCGTCGGCCGCATGGGTGTCGGTCTCGCCGGTGATGTGGGCGCTGGCACCGTAGAGCACCGTCGGCACGCCGGCCGCCGCGTAGTGGCGGGCGCTGGTGTAGACCGGCGCGCCGGTGACCGGCACCGCCTCGCCCAGCACCGCCTCGGCGTGCGCCCTGATCGGTTCAACCAACCGGTCCACGCCCGCCACCGGCCGCATGGCCCCGGCGAGCATCACCCGGCGGCACTCCACCTCGATGCCCTCCTGCTCGCCCGCTGCGGCCAGCACCAGCGCGGTCAATCCCTCTTCCACGGCTTCCGGCGTCTCCTCCGGAATCAGCCGCCGGTCGATGCGCATCACCACCCGGTCGGGCACCACGTTGGTGTGAAGCCCGCCGGCGATGGTGCCGACGGTCAGCTTCGCGGCGCCGATTCCCGGTTCCGCGCTGGTCACGTCGGCGAGCCGTTTCCGTTCCGCGTAGAGCGCGGCGAGGATCGGCGTGGCGGCCTCCAGGGCGTCGCGACCGGCCTCGGGAACGGCGGCATGCGCGGAGCGGCCGCGCACCACCACCTCAAGGTGGAGACAGCCGTTGTGGGCCGTGGTGACGGCGCTGACGAAGCCCGCGCAGATCGCGTAGTCCGGCGCGCTCAACCCCTGCCCCAGCAGCCACTGCGGCCCGATGAAGCCGCCGACGGCCTCGTCGAAGGAGATGTGCAGTTCCACCGTGCCGTTGGCCCCGCGGGCCTCGGCATCCGCCTCCAGCGCCTTCAGCGCGAAGGCGTAGGTGGCCAGGTCGCCCTTGGCGTCGTTGGCGCCGCGCCCGTAGATCGACTGGCCCTGGATCTGCCCGGCATAGGGATCCATGTTCCAGCCCTCGCCGGGCGGCACCACGTCGGCGTGGCTGGACAGCGCGATGGTCGGACCCGATCCGTCGCCGAAGGTGCGCCGCACCACCAGGTTCGTGGCGCTGCGCATCCCGTACTGGCGGACGAAGGGATCGGGAACCGGGTGATGCTCGACGGTGAAGCCGAGCCATTGGTAGAGCTCGGCGATCTGGTCCGCCGCCTCGGCGCAGTCGCCCGGCGGGTTCTCGCTCGGCACCCGGATCAGGGCCTGGAGGAACGCGACCGCGTCCTCGAAGCGACTGTCCACCTCCGTTTCGATCATCGCGTTCGCCTCATGCGCCTCATGGGATCAGCACCGTGGTGCCCGTCGTCTTGCGGCTTTCCAGGTCGGTGTGCGCCCGGGCCGCCTCCTGCAGCGGGTAGTCCTGGTTGACCCGGATCTTCACCGCGCCGGACCGCACCACATCGAAGAGATCGTTCGCCGTCTCCACGAGTTCCTCGCGCTCGACGATATAGTGGAACAGCGTCGGGCGGGTGGTGAACAGCGACCCCTTCGCGTTGAGAAGCTGCAGCTCGAAGTCCTTGATCGGTCCCGACGACTGGCCGAACGGCACCCACATGCCGAGCCGCCGGATGCAGTCGAGCGAGCCCGGATAGGTGTCCTGGCCCACCGAATCGTAGACCACGTCGACGCCTTTGCCGCCGGTGATCTCCTTCACCCGCTCGACGAAGTTCTCGGTGCGGTAGTTGATGACGTGGTCGTAGCCGTGCTGCCGGGCGAGTTCGACCTTCTCCTCCGAGCCGGCCGTGCCGATGGTGGTGGCGCCCAGATGCTTGGCCCACTGGCCGGCGATCAGGCCGACGCCGCCGGCCGCGGCATGGAAGAGAAGCGTGGTGTCGGCGGTGACCGGATAGGTCTTGCGCAGCAGATAGCGCGCCGTCATGCCCTTGAGCATCATGCCGGCCGCCTCGCGGTCGTCGATGCCGTCGGGAATCTTCACCAGCCGGTCGGCCTCGATCAGCCGTGCCTCCGAATAGGCGCCCAGCGTGCCGACATAGGCGACCCGATCACCCGGCGCGACCCAGTCGACGCCCTCGCCCACGGCTTCCACAACGCCGGCGCCCTCGTTGCCAGGCGAGAACGGCAGCTGCGGCGCCTTGTAGAGGCCGGAGCGGAAATAGGTGTCGATGAAGTTGAGCCCGATGGCGGTATGGCGGATGCGCGCCTGGCCCGGACCGGGCTCGCCGACGGTGGTCTCTGACCATTCGAGGACGTCCGGTCCACCGGTCTGACGAATGACGATTGCCTTGGTCATGGGAGCCTCCCTGTATCTGCCTGTCAGCGCTTATAGGCGACGGCCGCGCCGCCCGCGAGAGCGGAGGCGCACGGCCGTGCCATTGGCTGCTCAGTGGTCGCCCGCTCCGGCCGAGGCACGCTGCCGCCTTCGGCGCGCCGCGATGTTGAGCAGTTCCACCAGCGCGGAGAAGGCCATCGCGAAGTAGATGTAGCCGCGCGGGATGTGGAAGCCGAGCCCGTCCGCGATCAGCGCCACGCCGATCAGGAGCAGGAACGACAGCGCCAGCATCTTGGTGGTCGGGTGCTGCTTGATGAAGGCCGCCACCGGGCCAGAGGCCACGAACATGATGGCGATGGAGATCACCACGGCCGCGATCATCACCTCCACGTGCTCGGCCATGCCCACGGCGGTGATGATGGAATCGACGGAGAACACCATGTCGATCACCAGGATCTGCGCGATCACCGACCAGTAGGCGGGATGCGCGGTCTTCTGGCCCGGTGTCTCGTGCTCGCCCTCGATGCCGGCGTGGATCTCCAGCGTGCCCTTGACCAGCAGGAAGGTGCCGCCGGCGATCAGGATGACGTCGCGCCAGGAGAAATCCAGCCCGAAGGCCGAGAACAACGGCGCCGTCAAGCCGATGATCCAGGAGATCACCAGAAGCAGCAGGATGCGGAAGATCAGTGCCAGCCCCAGGCCGATCTTGCGGGCCTTGTCGGCCTGCGATTCGGGCAATCGCGACACCAGAACGGAGATGAAGACGATGTTGTCGATGCCGAGGACGATCTCCATCACCGTCAGCGTGACGAGGCTCGCCCAGATCTGCGGATCCGTGATCCACTCCATGCAGTCGTCTCCCCTTGCCCTCCGCCCCGCGGAGCAGGCCTAAAGCTGCAGCATCCCGATCAGACGCCGGCCCGGTTCGGACACGGCGACGAGGAGAACGCCCCAGACCACGAGTCCGATCCCTATGCCGACGGTGAGTTTTCGTCCCGTCCCCATTTTTTCCGCCACCATCAGCGCGGCGAACAGCGCCATCCACACGACGTTCATGACGCCGACGGCGAACATCACCAGCATCAGGGTCCAGCAGCACCCGAGGCAGAAGAGCCCCTCCTCGACGCCGAGACGGAGCATGCCGAAGCCGGTGGACCGCCAGCGCGCATAAAGCACCGAATATGGTGCCCGGCAGCGCACGAGGCAGGCATATTTGGCTGGTGTGAACTGGTAGAGACCTGCCGCGATCAGCGTCATGCCCGCGAGCGCGGGCGCGAGCGGCGTCATGGCCGGCGACAGCGTGCCGAGCCAGACGAGCCCGGTCTGCGCGAGCGTCGCAACGAGGGCGAAGCCGACCCAGACGCTGGTATAGCCGGCGGCAAGCAGCGTCCGCGATGGGCGCCGCTGTCCCGTCTGCGCCGTGTCCGCCAAGATCCGCGAATAGGTGGCGAACATCGGGATCGCGGTCGGCAGCATCATGGCGAACACCATCGCCACCCACATGGCGAAGGTGACGGCGAGCGCCGTCCAGTCCACCCCGGTCGTCAGCGTGGCCGGCACACAGAGCGCCGCCAGAAAGGCCGGCACGTCCGGTGCCCCGCCAAGCGTGGTCAGGTTCATGCCGGGGCCGAGATTGGCGCGCAGCGGCTCGGGAACGGCCAGCACGACGAAGACGAGATAGATCCAGCCGAGCAACGCGGCGACGAGTGTCGTCGCGACCGTCACCGCCGTACCGCGTCGAACCCCGCCGCTGACCCGCGGTCGGTCGGAGGGCAGCGTGTCGGGCTGCGGAACGGTCTGGGTCGGTTGCCGGTTCGGCATCAAACGGTCTGTCCGGAGTGGGCCGTTCGAGGCCCCGGTCTGCGGATCAAGTGTCGCGGGGGCTGGGCACTCGCGCCACGGCCTCCACATGCTAATAGCATCGCCGGAGCAGTCGCGGCGAGACCCGAAGCGGAGACGAGCCATGCATGAGCACGACAGTGACCGCAGCCACGAGATTGCCGTCGTTGGCGCGGGACCGGCGGGTCTGACCGCCGCATTGCTTCTCAAGGCGCAGGGTTTCGACACGGTTCTCGTGGGCCCGAGGCCGGGTGCCGATCCCCGCACCACGGCACTGCTGACCGGATCGGTCAATGTACTGGGTGCCGCTGGCGCCTGGGACCGCGCCTCGGCCCATGCCGCCCCCATGCGCACCATGCGCATTGTCGATGCCACCCGCAGGCTGGTCCGGGCACCCGAGGTGGCCTTCGAGGCTGGCGAGATCGGGCTGGAGGCCTTCGGATTCAACATCGAGAACGACCGCCTGAACGAGGCGCTTCTGGCCGCGGCCGACGCGGCCGGGCTGGAATGGGTCGCGGAGCCTGTGGTCGGGGTTGTCGATGCGGGCGATCGCATCGAGCTGGAGACCGAAGGCGGCAGGGTCCGGGCGCGGCTCGCCGTTGCCGCCGACGGGGCGCGCTCCTTCATGCGCGAGGCCGCCGGTATCGGCGTGCGCACCTGGGACTATCCGCAGCACGCTTTCGTGACGATCTTCGGCCACACCGGCCCCCACCACGATGCCTCGACGGAATTCCACACGCCCTCGGGGCCCTTCACGGTGGTGCCGCTGGAGGCGCGCCGCTCCAGCCTGGTCTGGGTGGAGAAGCCGGAGAACCTCGCCTGGATCGAGACGCTGAACGACGGCGAGCTGTCCCGGGAGATCGAGCGACGCAGCCACCGGCTGCTCGGCAAGGTGACGGTGGAAAAGGTCCGTGGCGCGATCCCGCTGGGCGGTATGGTCGCGCGCAAGCTCGCGGCGCACCGCACCGTCCTGGTGGCCGAGGCCGGGCATCGTTTCCCTCCGATCGGCGCCCAGGGGCTCAATCTCGGCTTTCGCGACATTGCCGGCCTCGTGGAAATTCTCGTCGCCGCCCGGCGCAAGGGAGACGATCTGGGTGGCGCGGCGACGCTTTCCGCCTACAAGCGCAGCCGCAAGGCCGACATCGAGAGCCGAACGCTGGCCGTCGACCTCCTCAACCGGTCGCTTCTGTCGGAATTCCTGCCAGCCTCCGCGGCGCGCGGCCTCGGCCTCTACGCGGCGACACGGGTCGGTCCGCTGCGTCGCTTCATGATGCGCGAGGGCCTGACGCCGAGCCTCGGTGCCCCCCGTCTGAGCCGCGGTCTGCCGCTGGGCTGACCGGCGCAGGCACGCCGCCTCAGAACAGCCCCGTCGGCAGCATGTCGTTGGTCACCAGGTAGAGCAGGGCCGTCACCGACGCCACGGAGGCGATGGTGCCGATGAGCACCGCGCTGGAGGCGCGCTCCACGTAGACCTTGTACTGGCTCGCCAGGACGAAACAGTTGGTCGCCGGCGGAAGGCCGGCCATCAGCACCGCCGTGGCGATCCAGAGCGGGTCGATACCCCCGACCCAGCTCAAAACCAGGAAGATCACCACCGGGTGGATCAGGAGCTTGATGGCGAGCAGCGCCGGCAGTTCCGCCTCGACGCGGCGGATCGAGCGGCTCGACACCGTGACGCCGATGGCGAACAGGGCGCACGGCGCAGCGGCACCGCGCAGCATGGTCAGGAGCCGGTCGACGGCCTCGGGCGGCTGGAAGTCGATCGCCGCGGCGGCAATGCCCGCGATGGTCGCCAGAATGAACGGATGCGTCAGGATTCGCTTCACGATGGTGAAGGCGGTCCGGCCCCAGCCCTCTTCCTCGCGATGGCCGATGGACATGAGGATCGGCACGATTACGAACAGAAGCGCGCTGTCGAAGCAGAAGATCAGCGCGGTGGGCACCGTGGCGGCCGGCCCGAGCGCTGCCAGCGTCAGGCCCGGCCCCAGGTAGCCGATGTTGGAATAGGAGCCGACGAGGCCCTGGATCGAGGACACGCGGATGTCGCCGCCGGTGCGCAGATAGCCGACACCGAAGGCGAGCGCGAACATGGCGAACGTCACCACCGTCGTGGAGATGATGAAGCTCCAGCTGCCAAGCTGCTCGATGGGTGTTTCGGAGAGAAGCTGGAAGAACAGCGCCGGCAGTGCCAGGTAAATGACGAAGAAGTTCAGCCACGCCAGCCCGTCTGTCGCGAGGCCCATCAGTTTGCCGGCAAAGTAGCCGAGAAAGATCAGGCCGAAGAAGGGAAAGGCCAGCGAAATGACGTGCTGCATGGGAGCGCGGGCTGCGGTTTTCGGGTTTCGGGCGGCAAGGTGTGGGCCTGAAATCGGTAGCCGAATTGCAAGGGCCCGCAAAGCCCATCGACAGATCCGTCCCGCGCCGTTGCCGTAAGGCAGTGGACAGGGGGCGTTAAACTGCCCTACCCGTCGCCGGCCCGCCGCAGCCCCGGACGGGCATAAAAGACCACATGTTCCGGACCCTGCCTTGACGATCACCTCGCCCGATTATCCGCCGCCCTTCGGCCCGCTCAGGATGCGGGCGGAGTATGCCGGCCTGCGCGCGGCGCTGCTGCCAATCCGCGCCATGCCGCTGGAGACGGCCTCGGCCATCAGCGGCACGCTCTGGCGGGCGGTGGCACCTCGGCTTCACCGCCATTCCCGGGTGCGCGAACACCTGGCCTTTGCCTTCCCGGAACTGTCGGAGGACGCGCGCGAACGCATCGCACTGGACAGCTGGGAAAATCTCGGCCGCGTGACCGCTGAAGGCGCCCATGTCGACCGGTTCGCCACCGATCTCGACCGGTTCGAGCTGCCCGACGATGTCGAACGCTACCGGCGGCTGGCGCGGACCGGGTGCGTGTTCGTCTCCCTGCATCTCGGCAACTGGGAGATCGCCGCCCTCCCCGCCCTCGGCAAGAACGTCTCGGTGGCCGGCACCTACCAGGCGATCCAGAACCCGCTGGTGGACCGCTACATCCGCAGCCTGCGCCTGCCGCTTTATGCCGGCGGGCTGTACCCGAAGGGCCACGCCACCTCCCGCAAGCTGGTTTCCATCGTCCGCTCCGGTGGCTCGGTCGGCTTTCTGGCCGATCTCAGGGAGCGCCGCGGCATCAAGGTCACCTTCTTCGACCGACCGGCCTACGCCAATCCGTTCCCGGCCAGTCTTGCCCGCATGGCCGGATATCCGATCGTGGCCGGCTGCATGGTGCGGACCGGAGGCGTCCGCTTCCGCCTCCACCTGAAGGAGATCGAGCAGACCCGCAGCGGCGACCGGGCCCTCGACGTTCGGGAGACGACCCAGTCCATTCACGACGTGTTCGAGTACTGGATCCGCCAGTATCCCGGCCAGTGGATGTGGTCGCACCGCAAGTGGGCGCTCAGGCCCGAGGACATGTCGTCGGGGGAAGCTGCGGCCGACTGACCACCGGGGCTTGTATTGCGCTGCAGCATCGGCATGATCCGGGGAAAGCCGCGCCGGAGAGCCGGCCGCACAGGAGGACCCGATGAAGACATCCCGCGCCTTTTTCGAACCCCTGGCGGTGGGGGCCCCTGCCCCGTACCGGACGCTGCCGGTGTGCCTGGAGCGGATGATCCACTTCGTGCCGCCGCACATCGAGAAGGTCCGGGCCAAGGTGCCGGAGCTCGCCGGCAAGGTGGACGTTGTTCTCGGGAATCTTGAGGACGCGATCCCCGCCGACCAGAAGCTCGCCGCGCGCCAGGGTTTCATCGAGATGGCGCGGTCGACCGATTTCGGCGCCACGGGCCTGTGGACCCGCATCAACTCCTATGACAGCCCGTGGATGCTCGACGACGTGCTGGAGATCGTTCCGGCCATTGGCGACAGGCTCGACGTCATCATGGTGCCGAAGGTCAACGGACCGTGGGACATCCACTATCTCGACCAGCTCCTCGCCCAGCTCGAGGCGAAGCACGCCATCGAGAAGCCGATCCTGCTGCATGCCATCCTCGAGACGGCGGAGGGCGTGGAGAATGTCGCGGCGATCGCCCAGGCGAGCCCACGCATGCACGGCATGAGCCTCGGCCCGGCCGATCTCGCCGCATCGCGGCGCATGAAGACCACCCGCGTCGGTGGCGGACATCCCGGCTACCGGGTCCTCGCCGATCCGGACGGCAGCGGCGGGGCCCCCCGCGGCTCCTACCAGCAGGATCTCTGGCACTACACCCTCGGCCGCATGGTCGATGCCTGCGCCACGGCCGGCATAAAGCCGTTCTACGGCCCCTTCGGCGACTTCCAGGACCCGGACGCCTGCGAGGCGCAGTTCCAGAACGCCTTCCTGATGGGCTGCGTCGGCGCCTGGTCGCTGCACCCCAGCCAGATCGATATCGCCAAGCGGGTGTTCAGCCCCGATCCAGACGAGGTGGCCTTCGCCCGGCGCATCCTCGACGCCATGCCGGACGGCAGCGGCGCGGTGATGCTCGATGGCAAGATGCAGGACGACGCCACCTGGAAACAGGCCAAGGTTATCGTCGATCTCGCCCGGCAGGTGGCTGAAAAAGACCCGGAACTCGCCGCCACGTACGGGTTTTAACTCCTTAACCGGCATCGCATATGTTGCGACGTGTGGGGGGATTGTTTAGGAGGGGCTAACCGAGGTTTCCGCGGATGAGCGAGAACGTGCGCACTGCAAAATTCCAGATCGGCCAGATCGTCCGGCACCGCATCTATCCGTTCCGCGGCGTGATCTTCGATGTCGACCCGACCTTCGCGAACACCGAGGAATGGTGGCAGGCGATCCCGGAAGACATCCGGCCTGCCAAGGACCAGCCCTACTATCACCTGTTCGCCGAGAACGCGGAGACGGAGTACGTCGCTTACGTCTCGGAACAGAATCTTGTCCCCGACGAGTCGGGCGAGCCGATTCGCCACCCCCAGGTGGCCGAGATGTTCAGCCGGCACGAGGATGGGGTCTACCAGGCGCGGGAAAGCCGCCGGCACTGAGTTGCGTCCTCGCCGCCTGCGGTCACTGCGCGCGTCTGCGCAGAAACGCGCAGGATCGCGCACGATTGCGCAGCACCGCACCTCGGCCGCCGTCTTCTTCAGCAGTCTGCCCTAACCCGATAATTTCATTGACAGAATGGTCGCTGCGCATCGCCGCAGCCGGACTTGCGCGCGCATCCGGGCGCGCGCACAAAAAAGGCGCGACCCGCGGGCCGCGCCTTTTTCTGATCGATGCAGGAAACCGACGGCAGCCAAGCGGCCAGCATCCACAGACGGGCGGGATGACCGAGGACCGGCCGCCCCGCCTGGACGTCTGTCGTATCAGTTGCCCTCGGCGGCGTCGCTGGCTTTGTTCTGCTCTTCGATGAGCCGCTGGCGGGCCTCCTGGGCCTTCCGGTTCAGCTCTTCCTGGAGCTGTTCCTGCTGGCGCTGGAGAGCCTGCGGGTCGAGCGCCGCGCCGTCATAGGCTGCGGTGAAGCCCTTCAGCGTCACGTCGAAATTCACCGGCTTCGCCTGCTGGTTCAGCGTGGTCAGCTTGAGCTGGCCGCCCGCCTTCAGCTGGCTCACGAAGCCCGCGTCCACCACCAGTTCGGCGTAACAGGCGTTCGGGAAGCAGATCGAGTAGCGCGCCTGCTCCTGCTTGCCGCCGTCGATCTGCACACGCAGACCGGGCTGGATCAGCATGCCCACCGGAACCGCCGACAGGAGCACCTTGCGCTCCTCGCCCGCGATTTCACGGATCGCCACGGAGGCCAGGAATTGGCCGTTGTCCGTGCGGATCTCCTGGGTGACCAGGCAGACTTCCTTCTTCGAATTCGGGTCGGTGTTGCACACCTTCACCCACGGGTTATCGCTCTCGGTCTGCGCCTGGACCGGGGAGATGGCGCCCGCGACGGCGATCGCACCGGCCACCAACAGGCCGGTCCGCGCAGGGGCCTTCATCATCATCTTGCGCTCAGCCATTTGAACTCCATCCGGGTTTGAACTGGCCGCCTCTCGGGGATGCCGAGCGCGGGTCCGAAGCCCTCGTCCGCGGTTGTATCGCCGTGGCGCACCCGCGCCAAGGTCTCGGTGCCGCCGAAGCCGGGCCATAAGCCTCCTGAAACTCCAGCGCGTGCCCTTCTAACTGGCCGCGCGCCGAATTTCCAGCACGGCAACGGATGCACCAATGCGGCAGCTTTGCTAGAGATTTCCGGCAGGCGAACCCGTCCGAGCAACGATTCGGGATGCGGCTATGTTCCTTTTGCAACACCGGCGGTGCCGCGGGCCGATCCTTCACGGGATCGCCAGTGCACTGGGCGCGCTTGCTTTTCTGGCCGTCGTGTCCGTCATCCAGGCGGTCTCTGCTGCGCCGGTTCACGGTCTCGCGATGCAGGGCGAGCCGGCCCTGCCGCCCGATTTCGCGCACCTGCCCTACGCCAATCCCGCCGCGCCGAAAGGTGGCCGGATCACCTACGGCGTGCTCGGCACCTTCGACAATCTGAACCCGTTCATCGTGCGTGGCGCGGTGGCATCGGGCCTGCGCGACGCGTTCTACGGCAATAACGTCTTCGAGAGCCTTCTTGAGCGGAACCGGGACGAGGCCTTTGGCCTGTACGGGCTTCTGGCGGACCGCATCGAGGTGCCGGAGGATCGCCGCTCCATCACCTTTCACCTTCGGCCCGAGGCGCGCTTTTCAGACGGCGAACCCGTGACCGTCGACGACGTCGTCTTCTCCTTCGAGACACTGCGGGACCATGGCAGGCCGAATCACCGCAGCTACTATTCCAAGATCGACCGGGTGGAGCGCGTGGGCGGAAACGGGGTCCGCTTCGTCTTCAAGGACGGCACGGACCGTGAGTTGCCGCTGATCCTCGGGCTGATGCCCGTCCTGCCCGCGCACATCTACGACGCCGAGACCTTCGAGCAGACCACCCTCGCCCCACCGGTGGGAAGCGGCCCGTACATCGTGGCCAGCGTCGATCCCGGCAAGCGCCTCGTGCTCACGCGCGATCCGGACTACTGGGGGAGCGATCTCCCCATCAATCGGGGCCGATACAATTTCGACGAGATCCGGTTCGACTATTTCCGCGATCAATCGGCGCTCTTCGAAGCCTTCAAGAAGGGGCTGGTCGACGTCTTCCTGGAGAGCGACCCGACCCGCTGGGCAACCGGCTACACCTTCCCGGCCGTCGCAAACGGTGACGTCCAGGCGGAACGCGTGGAGACCGGCACGCCGCGTGCCATGAGCGCTTTCGCCTTCAATACGAGGCGCCCGCAGTTCGCCGATATCAGGGTCCGCGAAGCGCTGGGTTACCTGTTCGATTTCCCGTGGATCAATCAGAACCTGCTTCACGGACAATACGAGCGGACCGCGAGCTTCTTTCCGAACTCGGAGCTGGCCTCAACCGGCCATCCCGCAAGCGAGAGCGAACGGCAGATCCTGGATGCCTGGCCCGGTGCGGTCAGGCCGGACATTCTTGCCGGAACCTGGCGCCCCCCGCAGGGCGACGGCTCCGGTCGGGACCGGGCGAACCTGCGCAAGGCGCTCGCTCTCTTCAAGGAGGCCGGCTACGAGATCCGCAACGGGAGGCTCGTCGATACCGAGACGGGCGTCCCGTTCGGCTTCGAGATCCTGGTAACGACCCGCACCGACGAACGCCTGGCCCTCGCCTTCCGCCGCATGGCCGAGCCGATCGGTATCGACATTTCGGTCAGGAGCGTGGATTCGGCCCAGTACCAAGCCCGGCTGCAGACGTTCGACTACGACGTCATCAAGGCGATCTGGGCCTCGTCGCTTTCGCCGGGCAACGAGCAGCTCTTTCGCTGGAGCTCGGCCGCGGCCGGTGCGCAGGGGTCCTACAATTTCAGCGGCGCGGCCGATCCCGCCATCGACGGCACCATCGACGCCATGCTGGCCGCCCGGACGCGAGAAGCGTTCGTGGACGCCGTGCGGGCCTTCGACCGGGTGCTTCTGTCAGGTTTCTACGCGCTGCCTCTCTACCACTCACCGAACCAGTGGATCGCCCGCTGGACGCGCATCCGCCAGCCGGAGACGCCAAGCCTCACAGGCGCGGAACCGGAGACGTGGTGGGCCCAATCCGCGGAATAGGGTTTCGCCGGGCGATCCCGGACCCTACATGCGCCTTTCAAGCCCTTACCGCCCGCCAGAAAAAAGGCGCAGCCCTTGGCCGATACTCAAGCCATCGAACCGATTTCCGTCGACGTCGTGTCCGACGTCATGTGCCCCTGGTGCTTCATCGGCAAGCGCCGCCTGGAACGCGCGCTTGCCGACATCGAGGGCATCGACGTCAAGGTGACGTGGCGGCCGTTCCTGCTGGATCCGACACTGCCGCCGGAAGGCAAGGATCGGCAGTCTTACCTGTCGGACAAGTTCGGCGGCAAGGAAGAGGCGGAGGCCATCTACGCGAGCATCCGCGAGGCCGGGCAAGATGAGGGCATCGCGTTTGCGTTCGAGGATATCGCGCGCTCGCCGAGCACTGTCGACGCCCACCGCGTCATTCGCTGGGCCGGTGTCGAAGGGGTTCAGGACGCGGTCGTGGAGCGTCTGTTCTCGCTTTACTTCCTCGAAGGGGGCGATATCGGCGATCGGGCCACGCTGGTGACGGCTGCAACCGAGGCCGGCATGGACGGCGCCGTGGTCGAGACACTCCTGGCCGGCGATGCCGATCGCGAGGCGGTGAAGGACGAGATCGCCACGGCTCAGCAGATCGGGGTCACCGGCGTGCCCTGCTTCATCATCGACAACCGTTATGCGGTGCTTGGCGCGCAGGATCCGACTGTGATCGCCGACGCGATCCGCCAGTCCTACCAGGAACGCCAGGCCGGCATCCGCCCGCCGGCGGAAGGCGGGCCGGAGCGGTAGGTACGCCCCGCCCTACCGCCGTTCGTCGATCGGCGGCGGGCCATCACCGGCGGGAAGCTCCGTGGCGCTTTGCAGGGTATCGCCGATCGACTGGCCGAGGTGCTCCACGCGCTCGTCGTAGCTGTTGCGGGTGCGTGGGTCGATGACGGCCAGCGGGGCGGTCACGATCAGTCCCGTGGCGGCCCCGAGATTGGCTCCCGTGGCCGTCGCCAGCTCGCCGATCTTCTCGCCGAAGCCGACATCATAGGTGTTGAGGTCCTGGCCCGTCTCGAGCTGGCGACCGATCAGCTGTACCGCTTCCGGGCTCTCGGCAAAGGTATTGTGGCCGAGCCGGTCCGACGTCTGCTCCTCCGACAGGTCGACGACGGCAAAGCCGGCGTCGCGGAGTTCGTCCTTGTAGGGCTCCGAGGTCGGGTCGATCGCCCCGAGACGCGTCCCGCCCCACACCCGGCGTGACACCGCCAGCGCCTTGTCCCGGCGCGAAACGAACAGGGTAAAGTTCGGCCGCGGCTCACCAAGCTGGGCGAGCTGGGTGCGAAAGACGTCGACATCGACATCAGGCGCGGCGAGGATCACATCGTGGATCTTCGGCAGGATGCGGCCGTTGCGGATCGCCATCTGGCGCAGCGCTTCGAGCGTCACCCAATTGCCCATCGAGTGGCTGAGGATGCTGACCGTATCGACCTTCGGGTTGCGCGCCAGGTTGGTGAGCAGTCGCTCCAGCGCGTCGCGGGAATAGTTCGCGCTTTCCCGGTCATAGGTATAGGCGAGCAGCTTGCCCCGCGACGGCCAGGTGAACAGAACCGGCACCACGGGCGCGCCGGAATCGTTGACGATCTGCGCCAGACGGTAGACCGCGCTCTCGAAACGGTTGTTGTAGCCGTGGATGAACACCAGCACGTGCCGGTCCCGCGACCGGGCCAGTTCGCGGTCGAAAAAGCGGTTGGCGGCGGCCTCGTCGACCCGCGCAGCGGCGACGGTGACGAAATCGGTCGCGGGGTTGGGCGGCAGCTGGTCTGGCCACTGGATTTCGCCCGACTTGCGGGCGCCGGCCGGCGGGATGGAGACGCTGATCTCGGCGTAGGCCATCTCCCCACGGTCGCCGGAGAAGAGGAACCCCTCATCTTCCGTGTCGGGCACGCGCGTCGTCGCCACAAGCAGATCGACCACATCGGTGCCGGCGATCTGGCCCTCGAACGGGATCAGAACGCCCTCGGGGCGCGAGCAGCTGGCCACAAGCAGGCAAAGCGCAGCCATCGCAAGGCCAAACCGTCGTCCGCTCGCTGAACGCATGGCACGCGCACCCTTTCCGTCCGGAAGCCTCACCTGTGCAGTGCGGCGAACCGCGTGTCCAGACCGAACCGAACCCGTCCGCGCAATCCTGCGCGACTGAGGCAGGAAGGACGCACCGTGTCCGGGCGAAGGCGGTGGCGAGCCGGAGGCACTGTGTCACTCAGCGCTTCCGGACGGCAGACCGGTTCCCACTTTGCCTGGAAGCGCTGTCTTTCTCCGCGCTTCCGGACGGCAAACCGGTTCCCACTTTGCCTGGAAGCGCTCAGGCCGCCTGCTTGCGGCCGTCCTCGGCGATGCGGGCGAGCTTGGAGAGGATCGTCGCGGTGCCCTTGAGGCGGTCGTCCGGGGTCGGCCAGTCGCGCTGCAGGACCAGCCGGTGGTCGGGCCGCATCTTGGCCAGCACGCTCTGATTGGCGATGTAGGCGACGAGCCCCTCCGGATTGGGAAACTCGTTGTTGCGGAGCGCGATGACGAGGCCCTTGGGCCCTGCGTCGACCTTTTCGACGTTGGCCTTCCGGCACAAGCCCTTGATGTAGACGATCTTCAGGAGCGCCTCCACCTCCTCGGTGATCGGGCCGAACCGGTCGACCATCTCGGCGGCGAAGGCGTCGATCTCGTCGGCTTCCGTCAGGTCGGCGAGGCGGCGATAGAGCGACAGGCGCAGCGACAGGTCCGGCACGTAGCTCTCCGGGATCATCACCGGCGTGCCGACGGAGATCTGCGGCGACCACTCGCGCTCGTCGTCCTCGGCCTCGCCGCTCTTCAGGCTCGCGACCGCCTCTTCCAACATCTGCTGGTAGAGCTCGTAGCCGACCTCCTTGATGTGGCCGGACTGCTCCTCGCCGAGCAGGTTGCCGGCGCCGCGGATATCGAGGTCGTGGCTGGCGAGCTGGAAGCCTGCGCCGAGCGTATCGAGGGACTGCAGAACCTTGAGGCGGCGCTCGGCGGATGCAGTCAGCGTCTTGTTGGCGGGCACCGTGAAGAGCGCATAGGCGCGCTGCTTGGAGCGGCCGACGCGGCCCCTGAGCTGGTAGAGCTGGGATAGGCCGAACATGTCGGCGCGATGGACGATCAGCGTGTTTGCGGTGGGAATATCGAGGCCGGATTCCACGATCGTGGTGGAGAGAAGGACGTCGTATTTGCCCTCGTAGAAGGCCGTCATGATGTCTTCCAGCTCGCCGGCCGGAATCTGGCCGTGGGCGACCGCGACCTTAACCTCAGGCACCGTCTCGTCCAGGAAGGCCTTCTGCTCGGCGAGGTCGGAAACGCGCGGGCAGACATAGAAGGACTGGCCGCCGCGATAGAGCTCGCGCAGCAGCGTCTCGCGCACCACCAGCGGATCGAACGGCGACACGAAGGTCCGCACCGCGAGCCGGTCCACCGGCGGCGTGGCGATCAGGGACAGTTCCCGCACGCCCGTGAGCGCCAACTGAAGCGTTCGCGGAATCGGCGTGGCGGAGAGCGTGAGGACATGGACCTCCGACTTGATCTCCTTCAGCCGTTCCTTGTGCTTCACGCCGAAGTGCTGCTCCTCGTCGACGATGAGCAGGCCCAAATCGCGGAACTGGATGCCCTTGCCAAGCAGCGCATGGGTGCCGACCACGATGTCGATGGAGCCGTCGGCAAGCCCAGCCTTGACCTGGTTCATCTCCTTGGTGGAGACCAGCCGGGAGGCCTGGGCGACCCGGATCGGAAGCCCCTTGAAGCGTTCGGTGAAGGTCTTGAAGTGCTGGCGCGAAAGCAGCGTGGTGGGCACAACCACGGCCACCTGCCGGCCGGTCATGGCGGAGACGAAGGCGGCTCGTAACGCGACCTCGGTCTTGCCGAAGCCGACATCACCGCAGACCAGGCGGTCCATGGGCTTGCCGGCGGCCAGGTCGTCGAAGACGGCGTCGATTGCCCCAAGCTGGTCGTCGGTCTCCTCGTAGGGAAAGCGCGAGGCGAACTCGTCGTAAACGCCCGACGGCAGTTCGATGACCGGCGCGTTGCGCATGGCCCGCGATGCCGCGATCTTGATCAGCTGATCCGCCATTTCGCGGATCCGCTGCTTCATGCGCGCCTTGCGCGCCTGCCAGGCCCCGCCGCCCAGCCGGTCGAGTTGCGCCTCCGCCTCGTCGGATCCGTAGCGCGAAAGGAGCTCAATATTCTCAACCGGCAGGAACAGCTTGTCGCCGCCGTGATAGGCGAGCTCCAGGCAGTCGTGCGGTGCGCCGGCGGCCTCGATGGATTTCAAGCCGATGAACCGGCCAATCCCGTGGTCGGCGTGGACGACGAGATCGCCCTCGGCAAGGCTGGAGGCCTCGGTCAGGACATCGGCGTTGGAACGCTTGCGGCGCTTGCCGCGGACCAGTCGATCACCGAGCACGTCCTGCTCGGCGATGACGGCAAGCGTGTCGGTCTCGAAGCCGGTCTCGATGCCCAGCGCGGCCAGCGCAACCGTTGCCGGCGGCAGGTCGAGCACCTCGCGCCAGCTGGCAACCGGCGTCATGGTCTCCAGACCATGATCGGCCAGCACCTGCTGCAGCCGGTCGCGCGAGCCAAGGCTCCAGGCGGCAATGACCACCCGCTTCTTCGCCTTGCGCAGCCCGGCGACATGCTGGACCAGCGCGTCGAAGACGTTGGTGTTCTCCGCCGCACGCTCGGCGGCAAAGGTGCGGCCGACATGACCTGCGGCGTCGGACACCGGGCCTGTCTCGGCCGTCTCGGGCACCAGGAACGGCGTCAGCCGGACGGCGCCATTGGTGCTCACTGCTGCCTTCAGCGCGCTCTCGGACAGGTAGAGGCTGTCGGGCTCGACCGGATTGTAGGGCGCGCCGCCCTGCCCCCCGCCAACGCCTTCGCGCCGGGCCTCGTAGTGGTCGGCGACCTCGGCCAGGCGGTTGCCGATCGCTTCGTCGGCAAGATGGTCGAGCACGGTTAGCGCTTCGCCAGTGTAGGCGAACAGCGTGTCGAGGTGATCGTGGAAGAGCGGCAACCAGTGTTCGATGCCGGGATGGCGCCGACCCTCGCTGACCGAAGTGTAGAGAAGATCGTCGCGCGACGGCGCGCCGAATTGCTCCCGGTAGGCGGAGCGGAAGCAGGTGATGATCTCCGGCCCGATCACCACCTCGCTCATCGGGACGAGATCGAGGCGTCTCTGCTGGCCGGTGGTGCGCTGGGTCTCCGGATCGAAGGGGCGGATGGATTCCAGCGTGTCGCCGAAGAAGTCGAGTCGAACGGGCGCCTCTGCGCCCGGCGCGTAGAGATCGACGATGCCACCGCGCACAGCGTATTCGCCCGGCTCGCGCACCGTTGGCGTACGCAGGAAGCCGTTCGCATCCACCCAGCGGACCAGGCTCTCCATTTCGATCTGGTTGCCGGCGGCCGCAGACCAGACGTCGGTCTCCACCCAGTCGCGCGGCGGCAGGCGCTGGACGATGGCGTTGGCGGTGGTCAGCACCACCGCCGGAACATCGGAGGGATCGCGGGCGACGAGGCGTGCAAGCGCGGCCATCCGACGGGCCTGAACCGCAGGGTTCGGCGACACCCGGTCGTAGGGCATGCAGTCCCAGGCCGGGAACTCCAGCGTTTCGATCTCCGGCGCGAAGAAGGCAAGCGAATCCTGTACCGCCTGCAGGCGCTGGCCATCGCGGGCGACGAAGAGGATGGCGGGCGCACCGCTACCGCCGCGTGCGAGATCGGCCAGGACAAGACCTTCCAGTCCGTCCGGGACGTTGGCAACGGTGGCGGTCCGGCCCGGAGCCGGGCGAATGGAAGCGGAAACGGAAGAGGATGCGCGTTTGGCCATCGGGTCGTGTCGGGTCAGGAGGGTTCGTGGAAGTCGATGATCCTGCGCAGGAAGGCGCCGTTCCAGTTGTCCGGAATGTCCGCGCGGCCCGAGATCCAGTTGTAGAGGTCGGGATCCGGCACCGACATCAGCGCCTCGAAGGCCTCCAGGTCTGCGTCGCTCAGATCGCCAACATGCGCGTCGGCGAACCGGCCGAGAAGCAGATCCATCTCGCGCGTGCCCCGGTGCCAGGCGTGAAACAGTAGCTTGCGCCGTCGCACATCCAACCCGGCGGAAGAGCGCGTGGTTCCGGTCATCGGGAAACTCCTGCTGCTGAGGCGCGCGTGGCTGCCATGGTCGGCTTGGCGCGGGATCGGTGCCTTCCCGGCTCTTACGTGGTACGTGCGCTGTCGGATGCGAGTGACCGCGACCGGATGCGCCCGTCTGGCGCAGGCGCGTGCCGCCGCGCGAAGCCCCGTGAATGCCCGATGCGACCTGCCGAACTCAATCCCTTTTTTCGCGACCTGTCCGACCTGGGCGGGGTCGGGCCGAAGACCGTGAAGCACTATGCCCGGCTTCTCGGCCGAGGAACCGGCGAGCCCCGGGTTGCCGATCTGCTCTTTCACCTGCCCGTCGACGTGCTCGACCGACGCGCCCGCCCCGAGATCGCCACCGCCCCGCACGGTGCGATCGCGACGCTGACGGTGCGGATCGGCCGGCACGAAGCGCCGAAACGGCGGAACGCGCCTTACCGGGTCTTCGCGACCGACGAGACCGGTGAACTGGCGATCGTGTTCTTCCGCGCGCAGCCCGAATGGTTGCAGCGGCTGCTTCCCGAAAGCGAGACGCGCGTCGTGTCGGGAAAGCTCGAATGGTATTCCGGCCGACCGCAGATGGTGCATCCTGATCACATCGTTGCGCCGGAGGACGAGGACGACCTCCCCACCATCGAACCGATCTACCCCCTGACCGAGGGGCTTACGGCGCGGGTGCTCGCCAAGACCATCGCCGGTGCCCTTGCCAGCGTTCCCGAACTACCCGAATGGCAAGACAGGGGCTGGCTTACAAAGAACGGCTTCCCGACCTTTCACGAGGCACTGCAGTGCCTCCATCACCCCAAGGACGAGACGGACGTGGCACCGGCCGCGCCCGCCCGGTTGAGGCTTGCCTACGACGAAATCCTGTCTGGCCAGTTGGCCCTTGCCCTGATCCGCCGGAGGATCCGCAGACAGTCGGGCCAGGCGCGCGCCTGGGACAAGGACCGGGTCGCCGCCATCCGCAGCGCCCTGCCGTTCGCCCTGACCGGAGCGCAGAGCCTGGCGCTGAAAGAGATCGCCGAGGACGTGGCCGCCCCGCATCGCATGCTGCGCCTGCTGCAGGGTGACGTCGGATCCGGCAAGACGGCGGTGGCCATCGAAACCATCGCCATGACCGTGACGAGCGGCGCGCAGGCCGCACTCATGGCGCCCACGGCGCTTCTGGCCCGTCAGCACTTCGAGGCGATCGGCCCTCTGTTTGCCCGTTTCGGCATCTCCTGCCGGCTGCTCGTGGGCGGCATGCCGGCGGGGGATCGCAACAGGACGCGCGCCGGCCTGGACGACGGCTCGGTCGATGTGGTGATCGGCACGCACGCCATGTTCCAGGAGGACGTGACGTTTCGCGATCTCGGCCTCGTGATCGTCGACGAACAGCACCGGTTCGGTGTCCATCAGCGGCTTGCCCTGTCGGAAAAGGGTCCGTCCAGCGACGTGCTGGTGATGACGGCGACGCCGATCCCGCGCACGCTGGTGCTGACGACCTTCGGCGACATGGACGTCTCCCGGCTGACGGAGAAGCCGCCGGGCCGCACGCCCGTCGATACGCGCACGGTGCCGCTGTCGCGCCTCGACGACGTGGTGGACCGTCTGCAGGCAGCGCTGGAGCGCGGCGAGAAAGCCTATTGGATCTGCCCCCTCGTCGAGGATTCCGACGTGGTGGAGCTCTCGGCGGTGACAGAGCGCCACCGGGTTCTGCAAGCCCGCCTCGGCGACACCGTCGGACTCGTCCACGGCAAGATGAAGGCCGCCGACCGCGACGAGGTGATGGGCCGGTTCCGCGACGGTGATCTCAAGGTGCTCGTTTCGACCACGGTGGTGGAAGTCGGCGTGGATGTGCCGGACGCGACCATCATGGTGATCGAGCACGCCGAACGGTTCGGGCTCGCCCAACTCCACCAGCTGCGCGGCCGCGTGGGTCGCGGACAGCGGCGGTCCGTCTGCCTGCTCCTCTACAAGGACTCGATCGGCGAGACGGCGAAGGGCCGGCTGACCGTCATGCGCGACAGCGAAGACGGGTTCGTGATCGCAGAGGAGGACCTGCGTCTGCGCGGCGAAGGGGAGCTTCTCGGCACCCGCCAGAGCGGCGTTCCAGGGTTCCGGCTTGCCGTTCCGGAGGCCCACGGCGACCTCATTGCCGCGGCGCACGATGACGCCCGACTGATCATCGAGACAGATCCGGAGCTGACGAGCGAGCGCGGACAAGCGCTCAGGATGCTGCTCTACCTGTTCGAACGCGATGAAGCGGTCCGCCTGCTGCGGGCCGGCTGATTTGGCTCATCCGGTCGGTCGGGGTCATCGGGATCGATCCCCGTCGCGCCTGGCTGACCGCCGCCGTCCACATCGACTCCGGCTGCGAGCGACAGCTGGTGTTTCTCGACGAACTCCGGCGTGATGAGCCCGGCCGAGATCACCAGCTTTGCAGCATCCTCAATGCTCATATCGAGAAGCCTGACATCCTTGCGCGGAACATAGAGCAGGAAGCCGGATGTCGGGTTGGGCGTCGTCGGCAGGAAGACGGAAATGAAGTCGTTGTCCTTCTCCGACAGGCGGTGCGCCACCTCTCCCTTAGCCTGAGTAGAGATGAAGACGATCGACCAGATGCCCTTGCGCGGATACTCGATGAGCCCGGCCTGCTGGAAGGATCGCTCGCGCTCCGACAGCGCGGTTTCGAAGATCTGCTTGAGCGCCTTGTAGATATTGCGCACCAGGGGCATCCGGTTGAGCATCTGCTCGCCGAAGGACAGGACGGTGCGGCCGAAGATATTCGCAGTGAGAAACCCGAGTAGGGTCAGCCCGACGAGGGCAACAATCAGTCCGATGCCGGGGACCGGAAAGTCGAGATAGGTCTCCGGATTGTAGCGGGCCGGGATGAACGGCTTTACCCATCGGTCGACCCAACGCACGAAAGACCAGGTAATCAAAAAGGTGATGGCCAGCGGCGCGGCGAAGACCACGCCCGTCAGGAAATAGTTCCTGAGCCGTGCCCAGAAGGTATTGCGCGGCCTCAGGGGCGGGCCTGACCCGTCGCTATCCGGCGTCTTTTTCATCGAGCGTCGCATCTTCCCAATCCGGTGCCAGCTGACGGTCGGCGTCGCGCGAGGGCAGCGGCGCGGTCGATCCTTCACCGGGGATCTCTTCAAAAGACAGGAGAAGCAAGACGAAGACCAGCAGGATTTTTCCGCGGCAGAGGGGAACAATTCTCTCCGAGCAGAACGGCCCTACTCCACGGTGACGGACTTGGCGAGATTCCGCGGCTGATCGACGTCCGTGCCGTTGAAGACGGCCGCATGGTAGGCAAGCAGCTGCACCGGCACGGCGTGAACAATCGGGGCGACCAGCTCTGGTACGGTAGGCATCACGATGGTCTCGTGGGCATCCGAGCCGGCTTCGTTGGCGCCGCGCTCGTCAGTGATGAGGATGATTCTGCCGCCGCGCGCCGCGACCTCCTGAATGTTGGAAGCGACCTTCTCGAAGACCGCGTCATGAGGGGCGACCACGACCACCGGCATCTCTTCGTCAATGAGAGCGATCGGGCCGTGCTTGAGCTCGCCGGCCGCGTAGCCCTCGGCATGAATGTAGGAGATTTCCTTCAGCTTGAGCGCACCCTCTAGCGCCAGCGGAAAGCTCGTCCCTCGTCCCAGATAGAGCGCGTTCTTCGCGTGCGACAGATCCCGGGCGATGCGCTCGATCTCGGCCTCCTGCCGCAGCGCATCGGCTACGTATCCCGGTGTCTCAGCGAGCGCACGAACCGCAGCCTTGAGGGCGTCCGGCCCGAGCGTTCCGCGAGCCTGCGCCGCATGCACGGCCAGCGAGGCGAGCACCGCCAGCTGACAGGTGAAGGCCTTGGTCGAGGCAACCCCGATCTCCGGGCCGGCCAGAGTCGGCATCACCACGTCGGATTCGCGCGCGATCGAGGACGTCGGCACGTTAACGATGCTGGCGATGGTCTGTCCGCCGGCCTTGCAATAACGCAGGGACGCGAGCGTGTCGGCGGTCTCGCCGGACTGGGAAATGAACAGGGCCGGATTGCCGGGTGCCAGCGGCGTCTCGCGATAGCGGAATTCCGACGCGATATCGATATCGACCGGGATGCGAGCGAGTTTCTCCAGCCAGTAGCGGCCGATCAGCCCGGCATAGTAGGCGGTGCCGCAGGCGGACATGGCGATCCGCTGCGCACCGCGGAAATCGATGGAAGCCGCCTCGTCGAACCGGACGGTCTCTTCGGAAAGGTCGACATAGTTGCCGAAGGTGTGACCGAGCACGGCTGGCTGCTCGTGGATCTCCTTCGCCATGAAGTGACGATAGTTGCCTTTCTCGGCGAGAGAGATGCTGGCGGGCGTCGGGGTATCCTCCCGGCGGGTTTCGGCTCCGGTTTCGTCGAAGATCCGGACGCCGCCGCGGCTGAGGAGGGCCCAGTCGCCCTCCTCCAGATAGATCAGCCGATCCGCGAAGGGCGCCAACGCAATGGCATCGGAGCCCAGATAGGTTCCGTCCTCGGCAAGGCCTATGGCGAGCGGACTGCCCACGCGCGCCGCTGCGATCAGGTCGTCCTCGCCCTCGAAAACGATAGCGAGCGCATAAGCGCCCTGCAGCTTGCCGAGCACGGTCCGCACCGCGGCTTCCGGCGCCAGGCCGCGGTCCAGCGCCCCGTTGAGCAGATGGGCGATGATCTCGGTGTCGGTGTCACTCTCGATGCGGGCGCCGCTTGCGACAAGTTCGTCCCGCAGGGCCCGATAATTTTCGATGATGCCGTTGTGGACGACGGCGACGCGACCCGCCACGTGCGGATGGGCATTGGCTTCCGTCGGTGCGCCATGTGTAGCCCACCGCGTATGGCCGATACCGGCGGTGCCGATCATCGGATCGCCATCCAGCACCTTCTCGAGGTTGCGGAGCTTGCCGGCCGCCCTCCGCCTCTCGACATGCCCTCCGGCACCGAGAGTGGCGATACCGGCCGAATCATAGCCCCGGTACTCGAGCCGCTTCAGGGCGTCGAGCAGCAGCGGGGCAGCCGGCTCACGGCCGAGAACACCAACGATTCCACACATACGAGAGAGGCCTCTTCCGATCCGACTCAGCACAGATGCGATCCGGCAGGGTGATAACCGGTGGCGCCATCGAGGTGTGAATCAATCCAGATTGCGAAGTGTGACCGGTTCGGCCGGATCCTCAGGCAGGCTTCGGCTTTTCACCGCGCGCCGCGATCGGAGAGCGGTCCGGTTTGACCACCTGGCGCCCGCGCGCAATGGCCAGAGAAGCTGCAGGGACGTCGTCCGTGATGACGCTTCCGGTTCCCACATAAGCGGTGTCGCCGATGGTCACCGGGGCAACCAGGGCCGAGTTGGAGCCGATGAACGCTCCCTCCCCGATCACCGTGCGAAATTTCGAGACACCATCATAGTTGCAGGTAATGGTCCCGGCTCCGATGTTCGCCCCGGCGCCCACGGACGCATCGCCGACGTAGCTCAGGTGGTTGATCTTCGCGCCGACGCCGACCTCGGTGTTCTTGGTCTCCACGAAGTTGCCGATCTTGCCCTTCTCACGCACCACGCTGCCGGGGCGCAGACGAGCGTAGGGACCGATCGAGGCGCCGGCCTCGACCACGGCGCCCTCGAGATGGCTGAAGGCGTGTATCGCTGCGCCGGTTCCGACCTTGACGCCTGGGCCGAATACCACGTGGGGCTCGATCACGGCATCAGGCTCGATCACGGTGTCGGCAGAGATGATCACCGTGTCCGGCACCTGCAAGGTCACGCCGGACGCGAGCAGGCGCTGGCGTGCACTGGCCTGGAACGCGGCCTCGGCCGCAGCGAGCTGAGCCCGATCGTTGACGCCCATCAGTTCGGCTTCGGCGGTGATCTCGACGGAGACGACGAGCCCCTCCTGCCGGGCGATCGCGATGGCGTCGGTCAGGTAGTACTCGCCCTTGGCATTGTCGTTGCCGATCGCCTCCAGAAGCGGCAAAAGCCGACCAGCGCGGACGGCGAGCATGCCGGAGTTGCAGAGCGTGATGGCACGTTCCGCGTCGCTTGCCTCACGCTCCTCGCGGATGGCGACCAAGGCTCTATCCTCCATGACCAGCCGGCCATAGCCGGACGGGTCCTGCGCCTCGAAGCCAAGCACGACAAGGTCGGCCCCGGCGGCAAGGCCAGCGCGGAGCCGGGCAACGGTGTCGGACGTCACGAGCGGCACGTCGCCGTAAAGGATCACGACGTCGTCGAGGTCGTCGGTCACGGCGGGGGACGCCGCTCTGACGGCGTGAGCGGTTCCGAGACGCTCGGTCTGCTCGAAGACGGCGGCGGCCGGATCGAAGGCCGTGACGGCCTTGGCAACGGTTTCGGCGCCATGGCCGACCACGACGGCGCGCCGCGCGACGTCGGCCGCCTCGGCTGCCTTGAGCACGTGGCCGATCATCGGCCGACGGGCAATCTCGTGCAGAACCTTGGGCGTTTGGGAGCGCATGCGCGTGCCCTCGCCAGCCGCCAGGATGATCGCCAGGCAGGAGCGCTCGGTCATCGGGTCCCTCGATCTGCGCTGTCTACGGAATGGGAGGCCAGAACGTGTCGAGAGGCCGGGCTTCCGTCAAGAGCGTGACGCAAATCACTGATCAAGCACGGTTGTCTTGCTCTGGTCGTGTTCCTCGCCCACATTAGCAGCCATGCTGGGGTTCACCGCGCCATGGGCGCAGGCCACGTCCAGACCGAACCAATTTCCAGAGGTCCTCACATGAATTCTCTCCGGGTTTCCGGTTCTGCCGCGCTTGCGATCGTACTGGTCGCCACGCCGCCCGCCCTCGCCTTCGACCCCTCCGGCAACACCGTCGCGGACGCCTTCCTTTCCGCCATCGAGCCCCAGGACGGCGGCTCGCTGACCTATGACGGCGTCGAAGAATCCGGATCGACGGTGACGATCAACGGCATCAACGTCGTGTTCACCGGCGAGGATGGTGGCGGATCCGCCGAACTTGGCTCGACCGCGATCGAAAATGGCACGGTCGGTGCCGACGACGCGCTTTCGGCCGACCGGGTCCAGATCGACGACATCACGATGAAGCAGGACGACGACCCCGCCACGATGACGGCGAAGTCGTTGCTTCTGACCGAGCCGGAGATTCCGACCGAGGCGGATGCCGACGCCTCCGACGACCCGAGCTCGCGAATCACCAACTACGAACGCGCCGAGCTGACCGAAATCGTCTTCACCGATGAAGGTGGTTCGACGCTGCCAATCGGCAAGATCGTTGCCCAGGTCACCGAGCGCACCGACGACGGAGAGCCGCGCGGCGGAACGCTGACCATCGAGAACGCGGTGGTCGACACCGAAACCCTCGATGACGAGGACACCAGGAAGCAGCTCACCGACCTCGGCTACGACAAGGTGGTGATCGGTGCCACCGCCACGGCCGACTGGGTCGAGGCCGACGGGACCACGACGCTCGACGAGCTGACCATCACCGCGGAGGACATGGGCACAGTCTCGATCTCCGGCCGGTTCCTCGGCTTCACGCCGGACGTGCTCGCCCAGCTTCAGCGCGACGACAACGACTTCAACCAGCTGATTCAGGCGATGCAGGGTGTCAGCGTCTCCAACCTGGCGATCCGCTACGACGACAGCTCGCTGGCTGAGCGGGCCATGACGCTTGCCGCCAAGGAGCAGGACGTCACCAAGGCGGAGTTCATCGACACGCTGAACATGCAGGCCAGCCAGATGCTGGCGATGCTGGAGAACAAGCCCTTCGAGGAGACGGTTTCCGCGGCGCTCAAGGCGTTCCTTGCGGCCCCGGGGTCGCTGGAGATCACCGCCAACCCGCAGCAGCCGGTGCCGTTCGCCCAGCTCGTCGGAACGGTGATGATGGCGCCCCAGACGCTGCCGACGGTGCTGGCCGTCGACGTGACGGCCAACGAGCCGCAGACCGGCGCCACGGCGGGCCAGCCGACGCCAGACGGCGCCACCGACCAGTAAGGCGTCTGCCCGCCACGAGGCGACTTCGCGCCCGCCGCACCGGTATCCCGGTCGGCGGGCGTTTTCGTTTCAGACAGGATCAACGAGAGAGGCCCCCTCCCATGCGACCGGGACCGCGCAATCACCTCATCGACGTTGCCGGGCTGGCCGTGGGCCACGCCGAGGACCACCGGGTGAAGAGCGGTGTCACGGTGGTCGTACCGGACGAACCGGCGGTCGCGTCCGTCGCCGTCCTCGGCGGCGCACCGGGGACCCGGGAAACGGACCTCCTGGCGCCGGAGCAGATGATACCGGCAGTGGACGCGATTGTGCTGTCGGGTGGCTCCGCGTTCGGGCTGGCATCCGCAGACGGCGCGCTGGCAGCACTCGCCGCGATGGGCCGCGGTGCCGAGGTCGTCGGCTTCAGGGTCCCCATCGCTCCGACGGCAATCGTGTTCGACCTCGCCAATGGAGGCGACAAGGCGTGGGGCGATGTTCCGCCCTATCGCGATCTCGGCGCAACGGCCGTCCGCGCTGCCTCTTCGAACGACGACCGGATCGGCACGGTGGGTCTGGGCACCGGCTGCACCACCGCCGACCTCAAGGGGGGGCTCGGCTCCGCTTCCACGGTTCTGCCGAGCGGCCATACGATCGCGGCGATCGTCGGGGTGAACGCCGTCGGGACCGCAACAATCGCCAGCGGCGAGCACTTCTGGGCCGCGCCCTTCGAGCTCGACGGGGAATACGGCAATCGCGGAATGCCGCATCCGCTGCCGGCGGACGCCAGCCGGCTCATCACAAAGCTCGATTCCGTCAAGGCTGGCGCCAATACCACCATCGCAGTCGTGGCCACCGATGCCACGCTGACCAAGGCGCAGACCAAGCGGCTTGCGATTGCCGCCCATGACGGCTTTGCCCGGGCACTGTGGCCGGCGCACACGCCCTATGATGGCGACACGATCTTTGCGCTGTCGACGGGCAAGCGGCCCATCGCGGACGCTCTGTTCGAACCCATCGAACTGGGAGCGGCGGCCGCGGCGACGCTTGCACGAGCGATTGCACGCGGGGTGCATGCCGCGCATGCCGCCGAGGGCGACACGCTCTCCACCTGGCAGGAGCGGTTCGGCTGACGTTTACTCCGCCGCCTCCAGGATGACGCGCCTCGTCGGCGCGGCAGGGTTGTCCGGCTCATTGGCCTCCAGGCGGGACAGGAGCATCGCGCGCTTTCGGTCCGCCGCTTCCATAGCGGCTTCCTTGATCGGTCCGTAACCCCGGATCTGGTCCGGGATACGGGCGATCTCGACAAGGAGACCGTAGTTGGCGTCGCCCAAGTGGGAGAGGATCAGGTCGACGTCGGCGCGAGTGCGGGCAATCAGGGCTCGCTCGGCCTTGCGTTCGCTGGAATAACCGAACGGATCCAGTGGCGTGCCGCGCAGCGGTTTCAGGGCGGCAAGCACACGGAAGGCAGAGAAGATCCACGGTCCGAAGGCGCGTTTCTTCGGGCGCCCCGTCGCGGGGTCGGTCTTCGACAGGAGCGGCGGCGCCATCATGACGGAAAGCCGCTTGGGATCGCGAAAGGTGTCCTTGAGCCGGGCCTTGAAAGCAGGCTCGGAGTAAAGGCGCGCCACCTCGTACTCGTCCTTGTAGGCCATCACCTTGTAGAGGCTTTCCGCGATCGTCCTGGTCAGCCGCAGGGTGCCCTGCCCCCTCTCCTCGTCGGCGATCCTCACCTTCGCAACAAGATCGCGGAAGCGGCGGGCATAGCCGTGCCCCTGGTAGCGAACGAGTTCCTCCGACAACACCGCGATACGCTGATCGAGGGACTCTTCCTCCGGATGCTCCTCTTTCGGCAGCGCCTCGGCGAGCGCTCCGGGATCGGCGGCGGCCACGCGACCGACGGCAAACGCCTTGAGGTTCTTGTCCACCGCTGCGCCGTTCAGACGGATTGCCGTCTCGATCGCCTCGAAGGAAAGAGGGATCTCGCCCTTCTGCCAGGCGGCGCCGGCGAGGATCATGTTGGTGTAGAGCGCGTCGCCCATCAGGCGCTCGGCAAGGTCGGCCGCGTCCACGGCTGTAAAGTCGCGGCTGCCCTCTTCGAGCGTCTTCTTCAGGCGCGCCTCCTCGAAGGAGAGCGTCTGCTTCATGACGAACTCGGCCGTCGGCGCGACATGGGTGTTGGCAACCGTCGCTGTACCCTCGGCTTCGGCCAGACCCAGCACGTCGGCCGAGCAGGCCACCAGCATGTCGGCGGCGAGCAGCACGTCGAGGCTGGCGGTCGGGATGCGCGGGCCTTCGATGTCCCGCCCCTTCGGTCCAATACGCAGATGCGATGTGACCGGTCCGTTCTTCTGGGCCAGGCCGGTAACGTCGAGCGTGGTGACGTTGAGGCCGTCGATGTGACCGGCCATGGCCATTACCGCGCCGACGGTGGTGACGCCCATGCCACCGATGCCGGCGACGAGGATGTTGCGTGTGGCGGTGGGAACGTCGGGCGTGGGTCGAGCGAGCCGGGCGGCCATCGCGTCGATATCGAGGTGGGCGTCTTCCGCGGTGACCAGATCGGCGCCTTCGACCCACACGAAGGACGGGCAAAAGCCCTTCACGCAGGAGAAGTCCTTGTTGCAGCTCGACTGGTTGATGCGCCGCTTGTGGCCGAACTCGGTCTCGAGCGGCTCCACCGCGATGCAGTTCGATTGAACGGAACAGTCGCCACAGCCCTCGCAGACACGGGAGTTGATGAACAGCCGCTTGTCGGGGTCCTCGTAGCCGCCCTTTTTGCGGCGGCGACGCTTCTCCGCCGCGCAGGTCTGGTCGAAGATGATGGCGGAGACGCCAGGATAAGCGGCCAGTTCCTCCTGGGTCGGCATCAATTCACCGCGGTCACGCACCGGCGTGCCGGGAGCGAGGTCGGTGACGCCCTCGTAGAGATGCGGTCGCTCGGACAACACGACGATCTTCTCGACGCCCTCTGCCGCCAACTGGCGGGAAATCTGCGGAACCGACAGCGGCCCGTCGAAGGGCTGACCGCCGGTCATCGCGACGGCGTCGTTGAACAGGATCTTGTAGGTGATCGGAACGTTGGCGGCGACGGCCTGACGGATCGCCAGGATGCCGGAGTGGAAATAGGTCCCGTCACCGAGGTTCACGAACATGTGGGTGTCGTTGGAGAAAGGCTGCTGGCCGACCCACAGGACACCCTCGCCGCCCATGGCGATCTGGCCGTCGGTGGTGCGGCCGTTGATTTCGGTCATCGCATGGCAGCCGATACCCGGCTGGGCACGGGCCCCCTCCGGCACCACCGTGGACGAAGAATGCGGACAGCCGGCGCAGAAATAGGCCGACCGCTGCGCCTTCTCGGCATGGCCGCCGGCCCAGGCGGAACGCATGACGAGGCGTTCCGCCACCGAGCGCATGGCGCCGTCGTCCTGGACCTCCGGCACGAACGCGAGCAGCGCCTCGACGATTTCAGGAGCCGGCAGCTCCAGCACGTCGGAGAGGAACGGCGCGCCGTCCGGCGTTTTCTTGCCCCAGATGCGCGGGCGCTGATCTTCAGGCCAACCGTAAAGCAGCTCCTTGATCTGCGGCTCCATGAAGGCGCGCTTGTGCTCGACCACCATCAGCCGGTCGAGGCCGCGGGCGAAGGCTGCGATCCGCGAGGGCTCAAGCGGCCACGGCATGGCGACCTTGAAGACGGCGAGCCCGATGCGCCGCGCGACCGCCTCGTCGATGCCGAGCAGCTCGAAGGCCTGGCGCAGGTCGCGGTAGGCCTTGCCGGAGGTCACGATGCCGTAGCGGGGGCAATGCGAACCGAAAGCGACACGGTCGAGCCCGTTGGCCCGGACGTAAGCCTGCGCCGCGGGCAGCTTGTGCTCTCGAAGGACGCGTTCGGTTTCCAGCCGGTTCTTGAGCAGGAGAACCCGGTTGATATCCGCTTCGCGACGCGGGTCGTGCTCATCGGGTGTGACGATGGCAAGCCGCTCCGGGTCGACGGAAACGAGACCGGAGGAATCCATCGTGTCCGCAAGGCAGAGAATGCCGGTCCACAGGCCGGAAAAGCGCGACATGGCGAGGCCGTGCAGGCCGTAGTCGAGCACGTCCTGGAGATCGGACGGGTTGAGGATCGGCATTTCGAAGTTGAGCAGGCCGAACTCGCTCTGGGCCGGCAGGATCGACGACTTGGCAAGGTGGTCGTCGCCGCAGAGCGCCAGACAGCCGCCAAGCGGCGCGGTGCCGCTGGCATTCGCCTGTTTCAGCGCGTCGCTGGCGCGGTCGACGCCCGGGGCCTTGCCATACCAGATGCCGAAGACGCCCTCGTGTGTGGAGCCTTTGCCGTGCAGGCCCACCTTCTGGGTACCCCAGACGGCGGTCGCGCCGAGCTCCTCGTTGACGCCGGGCGTGAAGACGATGTCGTGCTCGCCGAGCAACGTCTTTTCGCGCGCAAGTTCCTTGTCGAGGCCGCCTAGCGGCGAGCCGCGGTATCCAGAGTAGAATCCCCCGGTCCGGTGGCCGGCCTCGCGGTCCGCGCGGATCTGATCGAGGCCGACACGCATGAGCGCCTGAATCCCCGTCATGTAGACGGTGCCGCGCTCCAACCTGTACTTGTCGTCCAAGGATACGCTGACCGGTTGTGCCGTCATATGGCCTCCCGCAAATCCCGATGTGTGGAAACGCGCCCGATCAGCCTTTGGTTGCCCGGCCATTTTCACGGATCCGGGAGGCCATGTCCGGCCTGCCGTCGGGCGGGCGAACGGACGGATGCCGCCCTCGCCTGCCTTCAGAAGGATAGTTTGTTCTCATTCGAGGGAATTTCTGTGCTATCCTCGCGGCGCAGGGTGCACAAATGAGAAGACTGATCCGAAATGAAAGCCTCACCCGGAACAACGCATCTCGATCCCGCCGACATTCGAGTGCTGCGAATCCTGCAACGCGATGCATCGCTTTCCATTGCAGAGATCGCGCGCCAGGCCGGCATGAGCCAGACGCCCTGCTGGCGGCGCATCAAGAAGCTCAAGGACGGCGGTGTCGTGCGCCAGATCGCGGCACTGGTGGATCGTGAGGCGGTTGGCCTGCAGTTCGCGTCCTATTCGTTCGTCAAGCTGTCGATCCCGAGCCGGGACAACATGGAAGAGTTCGATCGGATGGTGAACCGCTGGCCGGAGGTTGTGCTGTGCGAGCGCATCACCGGCGCGGTGGACTATCTGCTGAAGATCGTCGCCGAGGACATCAAGGACTATGACGACTTCCTGCGCCTCAAGCTTCTCAACAATGAGCTGGTGTCGGACGTGCAGTCGCGCATCGTCATCGCTACAGTGAAGGACACACCGGCGTTGCCGATCCGGGAAACCTAGTTTTGATCAGGAAAAGCGTGCCGGCGAATAGGGCTCCGGGTCGACCAGCGGGCGCGACCAGGTGACGAGGTCGGCCAGCAGGTGACCGGCCGCCGGCCCTTGCGAGAAGCCTTCGTGGCCGTGGCCGAAATTGAACCAGAGTCCCTGATGGTTCGGCGCCGGACCGATGGCGGCGAGTGAATCCGGGAAGCACGGCCGCGAGCCCATCCACGGCGTTGCCTCCACCGGCGCGCCGAGTGGAAAAAGCTCCCGCATGGCGGCCTCCGACCGCGCGATCTGAACCGGGGTCGGCCGACTGTCGTGGCGGGCGAACTCGACCCCCGTGGTCAGTCGGATCCCGTCCAGCATCGGCGTGACCAGACAGCCATTCTCGATATCGACGACGGGCCGCGAAAGTGATGCCTCGCCAGCCGGCGCGTAGTGACGGTGGTAGCCGCGCTTGGGCGCCAATGGCAGGTCGTAGCCAAGCGGTTTCAGGGCCGCCTTCGACCAGATCCCGAGACAGACGACCACCTGATCAGCATGCACCGTTTCGCCGCCCACTCCGATCTCGAAGCCTTTGGCAAGGGGACGGATCTCGGCGATCTCCCGTTTCAGGAAGCGGCCGCCGTTGGCGATGAAGTGCTCCGCATAGGCCTGGGTGACGCGGCCAGGGCTGGCAACGGATTCCGTTTCCGGAAACAGGATGGCGCGGTGAAAGGCGGGCTCAAGGTGCGGCTCGATCGCAAGGGTCGCGGCCGTGTCCAGCACCTCGAACGCGACGCCGGCCGCACGCGCCTTTGCCAGCAGCCGCTTTTCCGCCCCGGCGAAGCCCTCCGGTGTTCGAAAGATGCGCAGCCACCCGGTCTGGCGAAAGAGATGCTCGGCTCCGGCCGGACCGGCCAACGCATGGTGCGCGCGGACGACCTCCCGGGCGAGGCGGTCGGCGATGGTCGCGTACCGCTCAACAACGGCCGGAGCGGAGTTGCGCCTGAGCGCTGCGAGCCAGGGCGCGAAGCCTAACAGGTCGCGCAGGTGATAGTGGGCGGCAACCGTCCGGTTCAGCGCGAAGGGCCACAGCGCCTGAACTCCTTGCGGAAACAGCACAGGTACCAGCGCGTCGCGCGCCACGACGCCGGCATTGCCGTAAGACGTCTCCTCGCCCGGCTCCCGCCGATCGATCAGGAGCACAGTGCGACCGCGCTGCAAGAGATGCAGGGCCGTCGACACCCCGACGATACCGGCACCGAGAACGGCGATATCGGCGCGCTCGGTCATCGGTTATCCTCGTTATCCTGGCTGGGCGGGTCGCAACTCGGGGGACGGCCTGTAAAGTGTGCGCAAATCGCGTCCTTCTCGCAAGCCGCGCGCGTCCCGCGCATCTGCTCCCCGCCCCGCCGAGATTGTCGCAACGCGCCGGCTTTGCTATGGCCGAGCCTCCTTCCCCCTCGGAGCTGACGAAACGATGATCCCCCGCTATTCCCGCCCCGCCATGGCCGCGATCTGGTCGCCGGAATCGAAATACCGCATCTGGTTCGAGATCGAAGCGCACGCCGCGGACGCCCTGGCGGAGCACGGCGTCATCCCGAAGGAGGCCGTGGCGGCGGTCTGGGAGCGTGGCGGCAACGCCGAGTTCGACGTCGACCGGATCGACGAGATCGAGCGCGAGGTGAAGCACGACGTCATCGCCTTTCTGACCCACCTGTCGGAAATCGTTGGCCCCGAGGCGCGCTTCGTCCACCAGGGCATGACCTCGTCCGACGTGCTCGACACCTGCCTCAACGTGCAGCTGGTGCGTGCCGCCGACATCCTGCTGGAGGACCTCGAGCAGCTTCTCGCCGCCATCAAGCGCCGCGCCTTCGAGCACAAGTACACGCCGACCATCGGCCGCAGCCACGGCATCCACGCCGAGCCGACCACCTTCGGCCTCAAGCTCGCCCAGGCCTATGCCGAGTTCGACCGCTGCCGCACCCGGCTGGTGACGGCGCGTGAGGAAGTCGCCACCTGCGCGATCTCCGGCGCCGTCGGCACCTTCGCCAACATCGCTCCGGCGATAGAGGAGCATGTCGCCGCGAAGCTCGGCCTGAAGGCGGAGCCGATCTCCACCCAGGTGATCCCGCGCGACCGGCACGCAGCCTATTTCACCACGCTCGCCGTCATCGCCTCGTCGGTGGAGCGGCTGGCGACGGAAGTGCGCCACCTGCAGCGTACCGAGGTTCTGGAAGCGGAGGAATATTTCTCCGAGGGCCAGAAGGGCTCGTCGGCGATGCCGCACAAGCGCAACCCGGTTCTGTCGGAGAACCTGACCGGGCTTGCCCGCATGGTGCGCGCCTATGCCCTGCCGGCGCTGGAGAATGTCGCGCTCTGGCACGAGCGCGACATTTCTCACTCGTCGGTGGAACGGATGATCGGTCCGGACGCGACGGTGACGCTGGACTTCGCCCTCGCCCGGCTGACCGGCATGATCGACAAGCTGCTGATCTATCCCGAGCGGATGCAGAAGAATCTCGATCTCTTGGGCGGACTGGTCCATTCGCAGCGCGTGCTTCTCGCGCTGACCCAGGCGGGCGTGTCGCGCGAGAGCGCCTACCGGCTGGTGCAGCGCAATGCCATGCCGGTCTGGCAGGAGGGCGGCGACTTCCGCGCGCTCCTGAAGGCTGACAAGGAGGTGGCGGAAAAGCTGTCGCCGGAGACCATCGACAGCCTGTTCGATCTCGACCACCACATGGCCCACGTCGACACCATCTTCGAGCGCGTGTTCGGGGCCGATGGAGCCGCCGCATGAAAACGTCCGACGCCGAGCTCCTGATCCTGCCGGGTCTGGGCGGCGGCACGCCCGACCACTGGTATTCCCGCTGGGAGGAGAAGCTGAGGTCGGCGCGGCGGATCGTGCCCGCCGACTACGACGCGCCTGACAGGCAGGAATGGACGGATTCCCTCGCAGCCGCCGTGAAGGCAGCGAAGCGGCCGGTCGTACTGATCGCCCATTCGCTGGGAACGGTCGTGGCGGTCCAGGCAGCGGCGGAAACCGGGTTGCCGGGCGTGGCCGGTGCGTTCCTGGTGGGCGTCCCGGACGTGGAGCGCAACGACATGCCGGCCGAGGTCCATGGCTTCGCGCCGTTGCCGCGCGATCCCCTGCCCTTTCCGTCGCTGATGGTGGCGAGCCGCACCGACCCATGGTGCTCCTACGAGCGCGCGGAAGACTTCGCGGCGAGCTGGGGCTCGCATCTGATCGACGCGGGCGAAGCGGGCCACATCAACGACGAAAGCGGTCACGGCCCTTGGCCGGAAGGCCTGACCCGCTTCGCCATGCTGATGAAGCGCGTCGGCTAAGGCCGGCGCATCGCGCAGGCGCCAGCACGTAAAAATCTGCAGACAAGCGCCCGAAAGGAAAGAGAAATCGGGGCCAAATGCCCCGATTTCAGGCGCCTCAACCCGGCTTGCGGCCCGTAGCCAGCATGGTCAGACCGGGGATCATTTCCCGCACCTCGACACCCTCGAAGCCCGCGCCGGTCATCATGTCGGCGAGCGTTGCCTCGTCGAGACTGCGCGCCGTCGGCGTGAAGGCCGTGTGCTGGAGCTGCCAGAGAGCGGCGAGCTTGGGGCCGGTCCGATCCGCGTCCACCACGAAATCGTGGACCATATACAGGCCGCCGGGCGTCAGGGTGTCATAAGCGCGACGCACCAGGCGGTCGTGCTCTTCACCCGGCACGCCGGAGAAGAGGTAGGACATCAGGACCGAGTCCTGCCCGGCCGGCCAGTCCGTCTCCAGCGCGTTGCCGTCGACATAGGAAACCCGGTCAGCGAGCCCCGCCTCGGCGACATACTCTCGGCCGAGCGCGGCGACGTTCGGGAAGTCGACCACCGTCGCGGCTAGGTCCGGATTGGCCTTGCAGAGCGTGATGGCGTAGGCGCCGGTGCCACCCCCCACGTCGAGGAGCGTCCTCGCGCCGGCCAGGTCGACGCTCTTGGCAAGGCCTCGCGCCGGACCGAGCGAACCAGCGTGCTGGCTTTCCGAGTAGATCCGGGCCTGCTCGGGATCGGAGAACCACTCGGCGTAGCTGCCGGTCGCATCCTCGGGCAGACGATTGGCCAGCGCCGGTTCGATCTGGTCGAGCAGTCCGTACATCTGCCGATCCACCTGCAGACGCAGGTAGTCGCCGAAATCGTACTTCGCGCCCTTCACCAGGAAGGCCTCCGCCGCCGGCGCGTTGGCGAAGCGGCCGTCCTCGACCGACACCAGGCCGAGGGAGGCGACCGCCGTCAGCAGCGTCCGTGCCCTCTCCGCCGGCAGGCCGGCGGCCTGTCCAAGCTCCTCCGCCGTCATCGGCCTCTCGGCGAGATGGGTGAACACGCCGAAATGAAGCGCGGCGAACAAGGCCTTCGAGCCCATGAAGCCGAAGGCGATGTCGGAGATCTCCTCGGCCGTGGTCAGGAGGGTCATGGGGCTGGTATCTCGCAAGCTGTTTCGGATGCCGGGACCATAGCTGCAATGGCACGCGCACGGCCACCCCGGGGCGAGAGAGAGTCGCGCGCCTTTTCCGAATACCCTATTCTATTCGGGTATTTACGCCGGCCTCTTGAAGCCCTGGTCTGTAAGCGATGCGCCAGACGGCCTACTCATCCGGTTCGACGCGCCCATCCGTCCCGACCCAGCCGTGGGCTGAAATGTCGAACACGACGCCTTCCGGATCCTTGTACTTGCGCTCGGAATTGCCCTGCTTCGAGCCCGCGAGTTCGAAGAAGAATTTGCCGCCAGAGGCCTCGACGCGTGCCTCGTACTCGGCGACGTCGTCGACCTGGATGCCGAAATGGTTGAGACCGGCCATTCGGTCCAGTTCCTCGCCGGTCTTGTCGGAAAAGTGCAGCAGCGCCAGGTTCACCACGCCGTCGGTCAGGTAGTTGGCCGTGCCAGTCCCAATGGTCTCGGAGCCGGCGAACTCGAGCTCGAAGTTCGACTTGTAGAACTCGGTCATCGCTTCGAGATCGCGAACGACGATGGCGAAGTGGCGCAGGCGCGGCTTCATGGCGGAATCCAATCTTGTTTCTGGCGGCCTCCGGTGTGCCGCGCGAACAAGAAGGCTAGCCGCCCACCGCTTTGCCGGGGAGGCCGCGTTTTACTGGTAGAACATCAAATGCTGGTGGCTTCCCCGACTACCCGCTCATGCGGATCCGAAAGAAGGCGCCAACGGGTTCGTCCTAGCCGGAGATCCGGGAGAAATCGGCCACGGCCGCGGTTGCAGCCGGAATGGCGCTCAGAAGCTTCAGCCGGTTTTCGCGCAGGGCCGGGTCGTCGGCGTTGACAAGGATCTTGTCGAAGAAGGCGTCGACGGGCCCGCGCAACGAGGCCAGCGCCTCCATCGCGCCGGCGAAGTCCTCCGCGGCGACGGCCGATGCCGCCTTTTCTCGAGCCGGGCCGATAGCGGCGAACAGTGCCTTCTCCTCCGGCTCCTTCAGGAGCCCGGCGTCAGGTTCGCCGTCGAACGTGCGGCCGTCCTTCTTCGCCTCGGCGCGCAGGATGTTGGCTGCGCGCTTGTAGCCGGCCAGCAGGTTGGCACCGTCGTCGGTGGCCAGGAAGCCGCCCAGCGCGTCGATACGGTGGGTGATCAGCAGGAGATCATCGGACGCACCTTCCTTACCCTCCAGAACGGCGTCCACGAGATCGTGGCGCGCCCCCTGATCGCGGAGCTGGACCTTAAGGCGATCCATGAAGAAGGAAAGGAGATCCAGAGGGAGTTTAGACAGCCGTCCTAACGAGTAACTCTCTGAGGCTATTCTTTCGAAATTTATCTGCTTTCCATGCGACTTCATAAACCCAACGGTGACTGATTCTGAATCTACATCTCCAAGATAGTAGAAAATTTCATCATCCTCGGGAATCTCCCAAACTTCAAAATCAATATGTGTGTCTCCATCCTCGTTGGTACTGGACCACGAGAACGGCGAGAACCACGAATCAAGGTAAGTAAATACATCGACACCCGGCTTCCTGTGCAGAAGTCGCAGTGCATTGCGGTCACTTCGAACCAATCGCTCGTGCCCGCTTCTGAAAACTGAACGTAGTTCCAGCCGCAACCCGTTCTCCAGAATGATCCGGATGACGCCGAGTGCCGCGCGGCGGAGCGCAAACGGGTCCTTGGAGCCGGTCGGCTTCTCATCGATGGCCCAGAATGAGACCAGCAGGTCGAGCTTGTCGGCGAGCGCAACCGCGATGGACACAGGCTCGGTGGGTACGCCGTCCGACGGGCCGGCGGGCTTGTAGTGGTCCTCAACGGCCGCGGCGATCGCGGGGTCAACGCCCTGAGCCTCCGCGTAGCGGCGGCCCACATAGCCCTGCAGCTCCGGAAACTCCCCGACCATGCCGGTGACGAGATCGGCCTTCGCAAGTCGCGCGGCCTCTTCCGCCGCGGCCGGATCGGCGCCCACCATCGGCGCAAGCGCCCTGGCGAGTGCGGCGACGCGCTCGACACGCTCCGCCTGCGATCCCAGCTTTTCGTGGAAGGTGACGGCCTCAAGCCGTTCCGCGTGGTCGGCGAGCGGCGTGTTGAGATCGGTCTTCCAAAAGAATTCCGCATCCGACAAGCGGGCGCGGACGACGCGCTCGTTGCCGGCGACGATGGCAGCACCGCCGTCGGTCGCCTCGATGTTCGAGGTCAGCACGAAGGCGTTGGCGAGGCTGCCGGTCTTCGGGTCGCGCAGCACGAAGCACTTCTGGTTTTCGCGGATGGTAAGCCGGATCACTTCGTCAGGCAGCGCCAGGAAAGCCTCGTCGAAGCGACCGATAAGCACCACCGGCCATTCGACCAGGCCGGCGACCTCTTCCAGCAACCCCTCGTCCTCGACGAGATCGAGGTTGAGCGCCAGCGCCCGGTCGCGCGCGTCATGCACGATCATCTGCTTGCGCCGGTCGAGATCGAGCACGACCCTGGCGCTCTCCAGCTTCGCCACGTAGTCGTCCATCCGGCGCACCCGGAACGCGTCCGGCGCCATGAAGCGATGGCCGCGCGTTTCGTCGCCGGAGGCGATTCCGCCTACCTCGAAGCGCACGACTTCCGGGTCCTCGGTCTCCGTCCCGAAGGTGCAGACGATGGAATGCAGCGGACGCACCCAGCGCAGCGCACCAGCTTCCGCAGAGGCCGCGCCCCAGCGCATGGACTTCGGCCAGGGAAACTTGCGAACCACCTCCGGCAGAAGCTCGGCAAGGACCTCGGCGGCGTCGCGGCCCGGGGTCACGATGGTGGCCTGGTAGAAGTCGCCCTTCTTCGGGTCGGAGACGATCTCGGCCTCGTCGACGGAGGCAAGTCCGGCGGAGCGCAGGAAGCCTTCCAACGCCTTCTCCGGGGCGCCGACGCGCGGACCCTTGCGCGCTTCGGTCTTCTCCGGCGACCGGCCTGGCACGCCCATCACATGCAGACAGAGCCTGCGTGGCGTCGCCGTTGCCATAGCGCCCTCGTAGACGAGGCCCGCCTCAACGAGACCGTTGGTCACCAGCGACTTCAGGTCATCGGCCGCCCGGCGCTGCATGCGCGCGGGAATTTCCTCGGAGAAGAGTTCAAGCAGGAGTTCGGGCATGGGGACGTGGGCGCTCGGGCTGGGAGGCGAAAAGATGTGACCGGCGACACTGCCGGACCGTGGCTGCGGACATAAACTGAGTTGGCGCGCGAGACCAGAGGCGGCGGATCATCTCAGCGTCGCTTTCGCTTCACGCCGTTGCCGTCTTTGCGAGCCTACGCTGGCTGCACAGGCTGGCCCGGGGTCTGGGGGATCCTGCACCAGAGGGAGAGACCACAATGACGACCGGTTTCCGGACATCCGCCGCGACGGCCCTTGCCGTAGCAGCGATCCTTGCTGCCGCGGCGCCTTCGGCACGTGCTGCCGATGTCGAAGGGTCCAGCGATCACCCGCTGCTGGGCCGCTACGAGGGCGCCGAGATCACCCAGTATTTCCAGTCCGCCTACGACGAGGTCAGCCTGCCAGCTGCCAAGATCACCAGGGAAAATCTCAAGGATCCGGGCTCCTGGCAGATCGACCGCGCCGGTCGCGTTACCAGCATCCGCTACGAGGGTCCGCCCGGCCGCTCGCCGCTCGAGGTGATGCGCAACTACCAGAAGGCACTCGAGGAAAAGGGTTTCGAGATCAACTACTTCTGCCGTCAGACGGAATGTGCTGATGTGAGCCTGTCCGAGATATGGGACGCGGGCCGCGGCAAGCTGGGCCTGACGACCAACTGGAACACCTCGATCTACATGCTGGCGGAGCGATCCAAAGACGGGCAGCAAGACAGCGTCGCGCTGCTCGCTGTGGAGACCGGTGGCAATCTGGAGCGCGAGCCACAAATCGCGGCCACCATCGTCGAGGGCGAGGCGATGGAAACCGACAAGATCACGCTCGTGGAGGCGGGCGACATGGAGAAGGCCTTTGCCAGCGAGGGCAAGATCGCCGTCTACGGCTTCCATTTCGACTTCGACGAGGCGGACCTGAAGCCGGAATCCCAGCCTCAGGTGGAGGAGCTCGCCACGCTTTTGCGCGACAATCCAGAGATGAGGATTCTCGTCGTGGGCCACACCGACGGCAAAGGCGGCATGGACTACAACCTCACCCTCTCCCAGGCCCGCGCCCAGGCCGTTACCACTCGGCTGGCTTCCGGCTACGGCATCGACGCCAGGCGGATGACGGCGGCGGGAGCCGGAATGATGGCGCCGGTTGCCACCAACCGCACGGAGGACGGACGATCGAAGAACCGCCGGGTGGAGATCGTCGAGATCGTGGCGAAGGAGTGAGGGTGGGCCGTTCATCGCGGCGCGAGCCGGGGTCCAGGGCGACGGAACTCCGAGTCCGTCACCTGCGGCCCTGGATCCCCGCGTGCGCAGGGATGAGCGGAGGATGGTGCGGGCTCTCACCATCAAATTCGGCCCATCCGGACTACTCCAACAGAGCGCGACCGCGCGACGGCCGGAGGCCGCCCCCGCGGAGCCGGTGAGCGAAGCGAGCTCGGCGTGAGCGGTAAAGGATTAGGCCGCCACCGGCTCGGCGCCACCGGCGTGAGTCGCCAGCCAGGCTTCGCCGCAGGCGCGCGCCAAGGTGCGGACCCGCAGGATGTAGCTCTGGCGTTCCGTCACAGAGATGACGCCGCGCGCATCGAGCAGGTTGAAGATGTGGCTCGCCTTGATGCACTGGTCGTAGGCGGGTTGCGCCATCAGGTGGCGACGGTTCTGGCCCTCGCCCGTCCAGCCGGCATCGACCAGCGCCTGGCATTCCTTCTCAGCGTCGCGGAAATGGCGCAGGAGAATCTCGGTATCGGCGTATTCGAAATTATGCCGGGAATATTCCTGTTCGGCCTGCAGGAAGACGTCGCCGTAGTTGACGCGCTCGGCGCCCTCTCGGCCGTTGAAGTTCAAGTTGTAGACGTTGTCGACCCCCTGCACGTACATGGCCAGGCGCTCCAGCCCGTAGGTAAGCTCTCCCGCCACCGGTGAACACTCGAAGCCGGCCACCTGCTGGAAATAGGTGAACTGCGACACTTCCATGCCGTCGCACCAGCACTCCCAGCCAAGTCCCCAGGCGCCCAGCGTCGGGCTTTCCCAGTCGTCCTCGACAAATCGGACGTCATGGACGCCCATGTCGATGCCGATCGCCTCCAGGCTCTGCAGGTAGAGCTGCTGCAGGTTCGGCGGGCTCGGCTTCAGGATCACCTGAAACTGGTAGTAATGCTGCAGACGGTTCGGGTTCTCGCCGTAGCGTCCGTCAGTCGGTCGCCGTGAGGGCTGGACGTAGGCGGCGTTCCACGTCCGGGGCCCAAGCGCCCGCAGCGTCGTTGCCGGATGAAAGGTGCCCGCTCCCACCTCCATGTCATAGGGCTGCAGAACAACGCAGCCCTGAGCTGCCCAGAAGCGCTGCAGCGTCAGGATCAGCCCCTGGAACGAGGTCTTCGGGGAAAGCGGGTCGGTCTCGGTCATCGATGGCTTCGGGCGGTTGGCAGCGCCGCAGGGCGCAGGCGGGACTCGATCGGATTCGGACGATATGGCGAGAACGGCCACGTCCGGGGAATGTCGGCGGCACGCTATGCACGCCCCCGCGCCCGGTCAAGCGCGTGACCCGCGTCACCTTCGAAGCGTTCCGGCGTGCCGGCCATCACAGTCCAGCGCTTGTTCCCTGCTCTGCCCCTGTTGTCCCGCCTGGAAGTACCGAATTCTCCTCCTGTCGCTTGGCATCGCGATCGGGCAAGGGAGAACACCATGACGTCGCACGGAGCACTCACAGCCATCAGCCTTCCGATCCTCGGAGCGCTGGGAAAGGGCCGCAGGGCCGCACTCTCCGCAAGCCGTCTCTCAGCCTCCCAGGAGCCCCACGCCGTGCCTTCGATCGCGCCCGTTCCCGCATTAGCGGGCCTGGCGGGCGTGCCTCACCAGCAGGCTTGAATGGAGGTTCGACATGTCCACGACCAGACTTACTTCAGTGGCGACATCCGCCCTCGTCATCTCAATCGTCGTGATGGCAACCGCCGCCACGGCGATGGCCCAGTCCAACGGCAACGGCGGTCGCGGCGGAGGGGGCGGTCACTCCGCCGGAGGCGATCGCGGCGGCTCGGAACGGGTCATCGTCTGCACCGGCTGCGCTGACCCGAACGCCTACATTGAGGATGGCGTCCTGAAATCCGGCGGCGGGCATGGCGGTGGTGCCGCGGCGCCAGCCGCCCTGCCGCGCTATCCCGGCACCAACAATCCGCGGCCTCGGACGATGCGGGCCTACCGGGCGAACGAGAGCTGCTACCTGCGCCAGGATCTGCTTCCGGATGGACGCATGGTGGTCTACCGCGACTGCGGCGAGGTCATTCGCCCCTATCGCTGATCGATGGGTGAATCGCGGCCGAAAAGAACGGATCGACAAGGGCCGAGGCGGAGAATGCGGACTGCACTCCGTCTCGGTCCACAGCGTTTCAGCGCGGGCGCCTCAGCGGACCTTTTCTGGCCGGTAGACACCGGTTGCCGGGTCCCGGGCCAGCCGGGCGCCCTGGTCATGGGACCGCGCAGCGCTCGGATGGCGCATGCGATCGCCGACGCGGTTCAGTTCGCGCTTGACCCAGCGGGAGCCGAGCCACGCCGCGCCGGCCGCGACCGCAAGAAAAACGAGCTGAGGCATGAAACACTCCCTTCGCGCACCCAGGACCGGTGAACGGCCCATCGAGGCACAATGGATCTAGGGATTGCGGCCGGCCGATGGAAGAGGCCGCCGCTGCGCCCGACCTCGCACAGCCGTTTAAAGGCCGTAGCGGCTCCAGAGCGAACGCTCCTCCAGCGCCGACAGCGCCTCTTCCGGCATGCTCCGAAAGTCCGGCAGACCGACGCCAGCAGGGGGCCGCCGGAACGGCATGGCGCGGGGTGCGGAGATAACCTTGAGGATCGTGTCCGCGCCATACCGCGCCTTCAGGACGGACCGCACGTCGCCGATCTGGTCGGCAAGGCCGAGGCCCACGGCGGTTCGGCCTGTCCAGAAGAGACCGGAGAAGAGGTCTTCCGCATCGGTCAGGAGATCCCCGCGTCGGCCCTTGACCAGATCCCGGAACTCTGCGTGCACCTCCTCCTGGAGATGCAACAGATGATCCACGTCCTCCTGCCGTTCGGGACGAAACGGATCCAGGATCGCCTTGCGGTCGCCCGACGTATAGACGCGGCGATCGATTCCGAGCTTGTCGATCAGGCCGACAAAGCCGAACCCCTGGGAAACGACGCCGATGGAGCCGACGATCGAATGTTCGTCGACATGGATCTCGTCGCCGGCGACGGCGATCATATAGCCGCCTGACGCACAGACATCTTCGACAAAAATCAGGACCGGCTTCTGCTTTTCTTCAGAAAGGGCCCGGATGCGCTTGTAGATCAGGTGCGACTGCACGGGAGAACCGCCCGGCGAGTTGATCACGATGGCAACGGCCGGAGCCTTCTTGACCGAGAACGCCTTCTCCAGGACCGGCGCCATGGTGCCGATGGTCACGCCCGGCCGCAGCGGCGTGGCCATGCCGATGGCACCGGAGACCCGAACGACCGGAATCACAGGCTTCGACTTCTTCCAGCGGGCCGGCAGGAGCGAACGGAGACTGTCGATCACGGCTGTGTCCTTTCATGTGCGGAGATTGAGCGGCGACGGCAGGCGATCGTCCAGATATGGGAAGAGCGCGCATCGGCACAACGCGCGCTCTCCAAACCTCCAAGGGAGGCCGTTGTCGGCAGAGGCAGGCTGCGGCGCTAGTGGTAGCCCTCGCCTTCCGCCAGCTTGCCGCGGAACGTCCAGTAGACGAAGGCGGTGTACATCAGGATGATCGGCAGCATCACGAGGATGCCGAACAGCGTGAACAGCTGGCTCGCCGGCACCGCCGCCGTATCCCAGACCGTCAGAGTGGGCGGGATGAGATAGGGGAAGGTGGAGATGCCGAGCCCCAGGAAGCAGAGCAGATAGAGGCCGACGGAGGCCGCGAACGCCTGGAAGCCCTTGTGGGCATCGATACCGCGCATGGCCACGAGGGCGAGTGCGGCCGTCGCCAGCGGAACCAGCCAGAGAACGTAGATGTTCGGCCGGGAGAACCAGCGCTCGGCGATGTGCTGGTCGAAGAGCGGCGTCCAGATCGACACCACGACGATGAAGATCAGCATCAGCACCAGCGCGGTGAATGCCCAGCCCCGCGCCTTGACGCCGGCCGTGCCGTCGACCCGCATCATCAGCCACGTCGAACCGAGAAGCGCGTAGCCGCAGATCAGCCCAAGCCCGCAGGCAATGGCGAACGGCGACAGGAAGTCGAACGGTCCACCGGAGAACTGGCCGTCGGTCACGGCGATGCCGTCCAACACGCCGCCGAGCACCAGCCCCTGACAGAAGGCCGCCACGATTGACCCGGCCGAAAAAGCGATGTCCCACATCTTGTGATGCGGCTTGGAGACGAACCGGAATTCGAACGCCACGCCCCGGAACACCAGGGCAAGGAGCATCAGGATCACCGGAATGTACATGGCCGGCATGATGACGGAGAAGGCCGAGGGGAACGCCACCCAGAGCCCGCCGCCGCCGAGGATCAGCCAGGTCTCGTTGCCATCCCAGAAGGGAGCCACCGAGTTCATCATGTGGTCGCGTTCGGCCTCGCTGCGGCCGAACGGAAACAGGATGCCGATGCCAAGGTCGAAGCCGTCGAGGATGACGTAGAGGGTGATCGCCGCGGCGATGAGGCCACCCCAGATGACGGGAAGATAGGTTTCCATATCGACTTACTCCCCTGCCTGGATGGCTTCACGGCCGGCGTCCTTGGCGAAGGACATCGGACGTCTGCTGGATGTGCCCTCGCCGCCCGACCCGGTTGGTTCGGGGCCGCGCTTGAGGAGCCGGTTGATGTAGTAGATGCCGGCCGAGAACACCGTGGCGTAGACGAGGACGAACAGGGCCAGCGACACAATCACCGCGCCGCCCGAAATGGGCGAGACGGCATCCTCCGTTCTTAGAATGCCGGTCGCTATCCAGGGCTGACGGCCGATTTCCGTAGTGAACCAGCCGCACAGCACTGTAATGAAGCCGATGGGCCACATCAGCGAAACCGTTCTCAGATAGAGGCCGGTGGAGAACAGCCGGTCCCGGTACCAGAGCACCCCGCCCACGACGACGGTCGCGAGCATGACCAGACCGAGGCCCACCATGATGCGGAAGGAGAAGAACACCGGCCAGACGGGCGGACGGTCCTCGCGCGGTACGTCGGTCAGGCCGGGGAACTTGCCGTCCCAGGTGTGAGTGATCAGCAGGCTCGCGACGTGCGGGATGGTGATGGCGTAGTCGTTCCGCTCCTGCTCCTCGTTGGGCCAGGCAAACAGGACGAAGGACACGGGCGACTCGTTGCCGTCCCAGTGCGCCTCGATCGCGGCGAGCTTCGTCGGCTGATACTCCGCGACGGTGGTGCCGGCCCGGTCACCCACGAGAAGCTGGAGCGGCACGAGAACGATGAGGAGGCCGAGTGCCATCTTCAGCATGGTCTCGGCGTGCTCGATGAAGCGGCCCTGCAGCCAGTAGCGCGCACCCATGGCAAACACCACGAAGGCGGTGGTGATGTAGGCGGCGAACAACATGTGCAGGAAGCGCGTCGGGAAGGTCGGCGAAAAGATGACCTGCAGCCAGTCCGCCGGAACCGCGATGTCGCCCTGCATGGCGTGGCCGGCCGGATACTGCATCCACGAATTCGCGGACAGAATCCAGAAGGCCGACATCGCCGTGCCGAGGGCCACGAGCACGGAGGCGGTAAAGTGCAGCCACGGCGGAACCCGGTTCCAGCCGAACAGCATGATGCCGAGGAACGTTGCCTCGAGGAAGAAGGCGGTCAGGACCTCATAGCCGATCAGCGGGGCGACGACATTGCCGACGATGCGCGAATATTCGGCCCAGTTGGTGCCGAACTGGTAGCTCATCACGATGCCGGAGACGACGCCCATGCCGAAGGACACGGCGAAGATCTTCGTCCAGAAGCGCGCCAACGTGTGGTAGCGCTCGTTCTTGGAGAATAGCCACATGCCTTCCAGCGTCGCGATCCAGGCGGCAAGGCCGATCGTGAAGGAGGGGAAGATGACGTGGAAGGAGATGGTGAAGGCGAACTGGATTCTCGAAAAGATAAGGGGATCAATGTCCATCGTCACGCCTCCTCAATCACCGACCTGACGGCAGCCCCCTTGGCGAACCCGGTCGTCGTATCCTGTCTCTGGCAGACCGCCGGACGACAAGATTGGTACTAGTGCCGCCTGTGCGCCGCAGCGAGACATAGAATCGTCCTAGAGACGATATGTAGCGGACGTGCGACAGTCGAGGCGGGCTTCGCCGTCACCCGGTCGCGTCGAGCCGCCGCCTGATTGCCAACATGTCGCGCCATGCCAGTCGTTTCTGCGCGGGCTGCCGAAGCAGATAGGCCGGATGCAGCGTGGCCATGCAGGGGATTTCGCGCTGCCCGGTGTGATGGCTCGACCATTTGCCGCGTGCCCGCAAAATGCCTTCGGAGGACCCGGTGATCGCCTTCGATGCCGCGCCGCCAAGGAAGATCAGGACGTCCGGGTCCGCGAGCTCGATCTGCCGCGCGATGAACGGCTGGCAGATTTCCGTCTCCAGCGGGCTGGGCGTCCGGTTTCCGGGCGGCCTCCAGGGCACGACATTGGCGATATAGACTCCGGACCGATCCAGGCCGATGGCCGCGAGCATACGGTCGAGAAGCTGGCCTGATCGGCCGACGAATGGCTTGCCCTGAGCATCCTCGTCCCGCCCCGGAGCCTCCCCCACCAGCATCAGCCGGCCGGCGGGGTTGCCGTCTGAAAAGACCAGGCGCCGGGCTGTCTGGCGCAGGGCGCACCCCTCGAAGGTACCGAGGATCTGTTCCAGTTCCTCCAAGGAGCCGGCGCGGGCGGCTTCGCTCCGGGCGAGCATCACCTCGTCACCCGAGCCGGGAGCCGCCACAGAAGGTGCGGGATGCGGGGGCGTTTCGGGGTGGCGGGCTTGCGGGCGCGATTGCGGCACGCGCGGCACGAGCGGCGGAGATGGAGCAGCCGGAACCGAGAACCGGTCTATTGCTTCCGGCAGGACGATGGAATCGACACCGATCGCCTCGTACCAGCCGAGAAGCGCCCTTGCCGCGGCAAGCCGGTCATGACCGACGCTTTCGTTCAACCGGAACCCCTCTCCATGCGTGTCCGTTGGTCAGGACGGACATCCTGCCGGAAAACCGAACGACCTCTTGCACCATGTGCGAGAGGCGTGCGCAACGACAGTGTTCACGCGGCGAGCGGGTGATGCAAGTATTCTGGATCGATTCCGGATTCGCCTGTTGCCCGATGCGCGGCCCGATCTGACCCGGCGCGCGGCAAACCGACCAGAGGACAGAAATGGCCGAAGAGCAAGACGCCGTCGAACGCGAGAGCATGGACTATGACGTGGTCATCGTCGGAGCTGGGCCGGCAGGCCTGTCCGCCGCCATCCGGCTGATGCAGCTGGCCACCGAAACCGGCGAAGAGCTTTCCGTCGTCGTACTCGAAAAAGGGTCGGAGGTCGGTGCGCACATTCTTTCCGGCGCCGTTATCGATCCGATCGGCCTCGACAAGCTGCTTCCGGAATGGCGCGACGAGGACACGCCGATCAAGACCGCGGTGACGGACGATCACTTCCTGTTCCTCGGCCAGAGCGGCGGGATCCGGCTGCCAAACTTCCTGATGCCCAAGCTGATGTCGAACCACGGAAACTATGTGGTGTCGCTCGGCAACGTGTGCCGCTGGCTGGCTGAGAAGGCCGAGAGCCTGGGGGTGGAGATCTACCCGGGCTTTGCCGCGTCGGAGATCCTGCATGACGACAACGGCGCCGTGGTCGGCGTGGCGACGGGCGACATGGGGATAGGCCGCCAGGGCGAACACAAGGACAGCTACACGCCGGGAATGGAACTGCGCGGCAAATATGTGCTGTTCGCGGAGGGAGTGCGCGGCTCGCTGTCAAAGATGGCCATAGCCAAGTACGGTCTGTCGGACGACCGCGAGCCGCCGAAGTTCGGTATCGGGCTGAAGGAGATCTGGACGGTCCCGCCGGAGCAGCACCGACCCGGCCTCGTGCAGCATTCGTTCGGCTGGCCGCTCGACGCAAAAACCGGCGGCGGTTCGTTTCTCTACCATTTCGAGGACAACCAGGTTGCCGTCGGCTTCGTGGTTCACCTGAACTACCAGAACCCCTACCTCAACCCGTTCGAGGAATTTCAGCGTTTCAAGACCCACCCGACGATTGCCGAAACGCTGGACGGTGGCAAACGGGTGGCCTACGGCGCGCGAGCCATTACCGAGGGCGGTTACCAGTCGGTTCCCAAGCTGACCTTTCCGGGCGGAGCTCTCATCGGCTGCTCGGCCGGGTTCGTGAACGTGCCGCGCATCAAGGGTAGCCACAACGCGATGCTCTCGGGAATGCTTGCAGCCGAACACGTGCACGAGGCGATCTCGGCGGGCCGGGCTCATGACGAGATCGCCGGCTATGACGACGCTTGGCGGACCTCGGAGATTGGGCGCGACCTGTGGACAGTGCGCAACGTGAAGCCGCTCTGGTCGCGCTTCGGCACACTGCTCGGCATCGGGCTCGGCGGCCTCGACATGTGGCTGCAGTCGCTGTTCGGCGTCTCGCCCTTCGGCACCCTGCCCCATGGCAAGACGGACGCGGCTTCGACGAAACCGGCTGCGAACTGCAGACCCATCGACTACCCCAAGCCGGACGGAAAGCTGTCCTTCGACCGGCTGTCGTCTGTCTTCCTGTCCAATACGAACCATGAGGAAGACCAGCCGGTCCATCTCAAGGTGCGGGACATGGAACTGCAGAAGGCGTCGGAATGGGAGGTCTACGCCGGGCCATCCCAGCGCTACTGCCCTGCCGGCGTCTACGAATGGGTAGACCAGGACAGCGATCCGCGCTTTGTCATCAACGCGCAGAACTGCGTGCACTGCAAGACATGCGACATCAAGGATCCAAACCAGAACATCGTCTGGACGGTGCCCGAGGGCGCGGGCGGACCGAACTACCCGAACATGTAGCGGCCAGGCGGCTGCCGCGGCTTTATTCCGTCAAATCAATGCATTGAGGGAAACCTCTTAAGTCTGGCGCGCGATACCGGGCGTACGACTGTCTCGTAAAAAGGGTTCCACCGGAAGCAGACTGGGTAGAGCGACTGCACCAGCACGGCTTCACGATCCGGAGCGAACCGGTCACCTGCTTGGCTCGCGCTATTTCCGAACCCCAGAGACCGCAAATAAAATGCCCCGCCGGATGGCCCGGCGGGGCGGAGCGCCCTAATTCATAGCCATAACACTCTGGCAAAAAACATTATTGCCCGTCAGGCTTGGCGTTCGGGAACCCTGACCACCAGCCCGTCGAGTTCGTCGGTTACGCGGATCTGACAGGACAGCCTGGAATTCGGCTGCACGTCGTAGGCGAAATCGAGCATGTCCTCTTCCATCGGCGACGCCTCGCCGACCTTTTCGCGCCAGCCCTCATCCACGTAGACATGACAGGTGGCGCAAGCGCAGGCACCACCGCACTCCGCCTCGATGCCCGGCACCATGTTGCGAACAGCATTCTCCATGACGGTCGAGCCGGTCGCCGCCTCCACCTCGTGGGTCTCTGCGTCGGCGGTAATGTAGATGATCTTCGCCATGGGGGTCCTTCACTCAATGCCTGCTTGCGCCCGACATATCGGGTTGCCGCGCTGCGTCAAGTCGAGGGGTTCCAGACTGGGCTCCAGAGCGGCCGCCACGATTTCGCCAAATATACGTCGAGATGGAGGCGGACGTTAACCATAGAGCCTTGTCGCCCCTAGGCATTTCCTTGTTCCAGCACCCCGGATATGCGATTAGGATTTTGTTAAGAAATTCCGTTTCTCCGCGTATTGGCTGACAGTGCGCGAAAATTCCCGGTGTGCACGCGAGAACGTCTCGCGCCGGAAAGAAGAGAGACGGCAGCGTATCCGGCACCCTGCCCGCGGTTCGGCTCTTTACCGACACCAACGGCCGGTCCCGACGAGTAAAGCGTACGGACGCGAGGGCGACGCAGACCATGGCCACGCAATCTTCCAAGGCGAACGATCCGGCAGAAGCCGCCCTCTCGGCGGTCGAAGAGGCTCTATTCGATCTCGGCACGACTTCCATGCGGGACGACGAGGAGCAGCGCCAGCGCTCCGAGACAGCCGCCGACACGGACGTCGAGACCGCGGACGACACGGGCTCGTCCGCTCAGGACGAGACGGTGGAGCCGAGTGCACCCCTGATCGCCAACGATGGAGAGCACGACGCCGCTCCCCTGCCCGGCAGCGATCGCAGCGCCCGTCGGAAGTTGTCTCGGCCGAGCTCTGCCGCCAACGACGACCGGGTGGATGCGCGTCGTGCCCTCGCCGCCGCCCAGCGTCCGTCGAGCTGGCCGCTCTGGCTCGCCGCCATCCTGAGCCTTGGATGGGTCGCAGCCGGTGCTTTCGTGTTCTCGCAGCAATTCCCGGACGCCTTGATCTCGGCGGAGTCCTTCTCCGCCTTTGCCGGCACCACCGAGTTCCTGGTACTGGCCGCGCTGCTGATGGTGCCGGTGCTCGGCTTCTTCGCGTTCGGATACATGATCCGTCGCGCCCAGGAGTTCCGCCTCGCCGCCAACTCCATGACCGATATCGCGCTCCGCCTCGCCGAGCCCGAGGCCCACGCCGCGGAGGGGATGGTCAGCGTCGGCCAGACGATCCGTCGCGAAGTCGCCGCCATGGGCGATGGAATCGAACGGGCGCTTGCCCGCGCCAGTGAACTCGAAGTCATGGTCAAGCGCGAGGTTTCCGCGCTGGAACGCTCCTACGGCGAACACGAAGTCGCCATCCGCGGCCTGATCAACGAGCTCGTCAACGAACGCCAGGAAGTCGCCAACAATGTCGGCGTCCTGAAGGATCAGATGGAGACCGGCCAGACGACGCTCACCGGTACGCTGCAGTCGGTGGTGACGTCGCTGCGCGGCGAAGTTGACAGCGCCCGCGAGACGCTGACGGCCTCCCTGAACCAGTCCGGCGACCTCATCGTGGAGTCCGTCGGCAGCCGCTTCGAGCAACTCAGCACCTCGCTCAACGAAACCCATGAGCGGATCGCGACGGAGCTCGATGGCGCGACAGGTCGCTTCACCGGCACCATCGACGAGCGCCTGTCGCTCATCGACACCGCTGTCACTGGTGCGAGCAACCAGCTCAGCACCACGGTCGACGACCGCTACGGCCAGCTCACCGAACTGCTCAGCGGCACGCATGCCCAGGTCACAGGCGCCATCGACGACGCCGCGAACGCGTTCACGCAGGCGATCCACGAGCGCCTCGGTACGTTCAACACGATCTTCGATGAGGCCAGCGAGCGCTTCAACACGACCTTCGAGATGCGCTCCGGCAGCCTGACGGACACGCTGCTGACCACGGAGTCCCAGGTCACGGCATCCATCGAGGCGGCCTCCGGCCGTCTGGCGACGGTTGTCGAGGAACGCCTCGGGGCGTTCGACGGGACCTTCGCCGAAGCCAGCGAACGCCTGTCCGTGGCCTTCGACCAGCGCTCCAGCGGGCTGCACGAGGCCCTCACCTCTGCCGAGCATCGCGTCACGGCCGCGGTTGAAGGTGCCAGCAACCGCTTCCAGGAGATGTTCGACGAGCGGATTTCCGCGTTCGACGGGTCCGTCACCCAGGCCAACGAGCGCCTCGCCGTCGCCTTCGACGAGCGTTACAACGGCCTGCACGAGCTGCTCTTCACCACCGAGGACCGCGTCACCGGCGCCATCGACACCGCCAGCGGTCGCTTCACGACGGTGGTCGACAGCCGCCTGGAGGCGTTCGACGGGTCCGTGGCCCAGGCCAGCGAGCGCCTATCCTCGTCCTTCGACGAGCGCTACAACGGCCTTCACGAACTGCTCTTCACCACCGAGGATCGGGTCACCAACGCCATCGACACCGCCAGCGGCCGGTTCACGACCCTGGTCGATGGACGGATGGAGACGCTCGACGCGACGATGGCCGCGGCCTCCGAGCGGGTCACCAGCGGCGTGGACGAGCGGGCCGACGCGCTCATGCTTGCGCTTGACGCTGCCCACGAGCGCATCAGCGCTTCGCTCGACGGTGCCGGCGCCCAGCTGTCCGGTACGATCGACGACCGTCTCGCGGCGGTCGACACCACCGTCGCCGTCGCCGGCGAGCGCCTCAGCCAGTCGATCGAGGAGCGCCTGTCGGCCATCGACACCGCAATCCTCGGCACGGCGGGCCGCTTCACCGTCGACCTGGACGAACGCCTTTCCGGGCTGGAAACCAATCTCGGCGAGGTCACCGAGCGCATCGTCCGCGGCTTCGAGGAGCGCGCGACGACCATCGACAGCAACCTCACCGACACGGCCACCCGTCTGGTCTCGTCGATCGACGGCAAGGTCAGCGAACTGCACGGTTCGCTCGCCGACACCGGCGAACGGCTCATCGGAACGATCAGTTCGGCCAACCTCGCCCTCGGCGAGAGCGTCGACGGCCGCATGGCGGAGATCGAAACCACGCTGTCGGCCCTCAGCGCCCGCGTCGGCGACGTCATCCACCAGCGTTCGAACGAACTCTCGGACTCTGTGCTCGGACATGTCGAGCAGGCAGATGCCGTGTTGGCCGGTCGCCAGGAAACCCTCAGCCAGACGTTCGAGATCCGGACCCGTGAGCTGCAGGAAGCCCTCGACAGCGCGACGGTTTCGCTCGACAGCCAGCTGGGTTCCCGAAGCGAAGAGATCCTCGGAGCCCTCTCCGGCTTCAACGACGGCATCTTCGCCCGCCTTGCAGAGGAAGCCGAACGGGCCGTTACCTCGCTCTCCGGCGTGGGCGAGACCATCACGGGTCGCATCACCGAAGAGACCGACCGGCTTGTTACCTCGGTTTCAAGCTTCGGCGACACCGTGACGGGTCGCCTCTCGGAAGAGGCAGATCGCACGCTGACCTCGCTCTCCAGCATCGGCGACAGCGTGTCCGGCCGCCTTCTGGAGGAGACCGAACGTGCGGTCACCTCGCTTTCGAGCGTGGGCGAGACCGTCACCGGGCGTCTCGCCGAAGAGACCGAACGCAGCGTCACTGCGCTGTCGGGCTTCAGCGACAGCATCAGCGAGCGCCTCGCAGGCGAAGCGGACCGGGCTGTGACCGCCCTCACCCAGAGCGGCACCGGTTTCGTCTCCGACTTCAGCCAGCAGGTCGATGCGCTGTCGGGTCATCTGGAAGGCACTGCTTCGCGGTTCGAGGAGGCGATCACTGTCTCCGGCTTCGAGCTGGCGGAGAAGCTGTCGGAAACCTCGGTGCGGATCCACGAGACCATCACGGTGGAGGGCCGACAGCTGCAGGAGTCCCTCGATCGGTCGTCCAACGGCATCGCGGAATCCTTCTCCCGCTCCACCGCTGCGCTCGCCGAGGCCCTCGAGACCCAGACCGACGCCCTCAACGCGCGGATCGTCACGGCGGTCGAAGATGCGTCCGTCTCACTGGGCCACCGCACCACGGAACTCGGCGAGACGCTGGCGACCGCCGGCGCCGAGATTTCCCGGGCCATTGCCACGCGAGGGTCCAAGGTCAGCGAGGACATCGCCGCCAGCGCCGCCCACGTGGCCGAGCAGATCGGCAGCAAGGGTGACGAGATCCGCGCCAGCGTGGACGAGAGCGTCAACCGTCTGGACGGCGTTCTCACTGCGCACTCCGATGCGATCCGCTACTCTGTCGATGACAGCGTCGGGCGCATGGACACCCTGCTCGGATCCCATGGTGAGCAAATCCGCTCCGCCACGGACGAGGGCGTCAGCCGTCTCGGCGAACTCCTTGCCGAACGCGCCGACCAGATCCGGATCGCCGGCCAGGACAATGTCGGCCGTCTCGAAGAGGCCCTGGCGACCAGCCAGCATGGCATCGAGAGCACCTTCGCCGGCAACGTCGACCGTCTGGACCAGCTGCTCAACGAGCATGGCGAGGGCCTGCACACCCGGATCGAGGGCCAGATTGGTCGTCTCGACGCGCTGTTCACGCACTCCGGCGAAGAACTTGGCAACCAGTTCGACACGCACGCCCAGAACCTCTCCTACGTTCTGTCGAACCGTGGCGAGAGCGTCCAGGCAGCGATCGAGGGCGTCATCACCCGCCTCGACACCCTGTTCACCCAGTCGGGCGAGTATCTCGGTGGCCAGCTGAGCGAGCACGCAGACCGGATCTCCTACGTGCTGTCGAGCAGCGGCGAAGGTATCCAGTCCTCGCTCGAACAGAATGTCGGACGCCTCGAGACACTGCTCACGCAGTCGGGCGACACCATCGACGCCCGCCTCACGGGCCACGTGGATCGCGTGACCCACGTGCTCACCTCCCGGGGCGACGGCCTCCAGGCCTCGCTGGAGACCAATATCGGCCGCCTGGAGAACACGCTGGCGCAGTCCGGCGAAGTCATCGACAGCCGCCTTTCCGGCTATGCCGAGCGGATCACCACGGCGCTTTCCACCAGCGGCGAGACGATCCACGGCACAATGGAGACCAATATCTCCCGGATGGAGGGTCTGCTGTCGCGCACTGGCGAGGGTATCGATGCCCGCCTCGCCGGCCATGCCGAGCACCTGGCGGGCCTTCTCGCCATGCGCGGCGATGGCATGCAGACGGCGCTGGAGGACCAGATCGTTCGGCTGGAGACGTTGTTCTCACAGTCCGGTGACCATCTGGGCACCCAGCTCGACACCCATGCCGAGCGCCTCGACTACGTGCTCTCCAGCCGAAGCGACACGATGCACTCCTCGCTGGAGACCAACATCGGGCGTCTGGAGACGCTGCTCGGTCAGGCGAGCGAGGGGCTGGACACGCGTCTCGAGGGTTACGCGGAGCGCCTGTCCTACCTGCTCTCCAGCCGCGGCGATGGTCTGCAGTCCTCGCTGGAAGACAAGCTGGGCCGCCTCGAAGACATCCTCACGGTCCGAGCCGGTTCTGTGCAGGAGGCCTTCGACACCCAGATCGGCACGTTCACCGACCTCATCGATGGCCGCGCCGCATCGCTCGTGGAAACGGTCGGGACCCGGGGCGAGGAGATCGACTCCGTCCTCGGCCGCCGCATCGAGACCATGGAGCATGCCCTCGACGGCCGGATCGAGAAGCTGAGCGACACCCTTCTCGGTCGAGCCCGCGACGTGGCAAACACGCTGCACGAGGGTCAGACCGAGATCACGGCCACCTTCAAGAGCCATCTGGAGGAGATCGACCGGCTCACCCGCGACGGCACCGGCGAGATCGCCACCGTGCTCAAGCAGGAAAGCGATCGCGCTCAGGCGAACCTCCAGGGGGCGGTCCAGACCAGCATCGACACGGCCATCACCCCGCTGTCGGATCTGGCAGAGCGGATCTCGGCGAACGGGGAAAGCCTGCAGGGCATCCTTGCGGAAAGCGCCGATCGCTTTACCCGGGAATCGGAAGCACTCAAGCAGCAGCTGCGGTCCGAGCTGGGCTCGCTGGTTGCGAACCTGCAGGACAGCAACGGGTCGCTGCACTCCACCCTTTCCACCATCGGCACGACGATGTCGGAGATCGAGGGTGCGCTTTCCGAGCAGCTGTCGCGCTTCGAGGCAAGCGTGGAGCAGGCTGGCAGCTCGACCACCGAGACCGGTCGTATGCTTACGGCGCGGACGGAGGAGCTGCGGCGCCTCACCGGCAGTGCGCTGCGTGACCTTCAGAGCCTCTATGGCGAGGTCAGTGAGCACACCAACGGGCTTGTCTCGGCGACCCACCGCTTCGAACAGGCCAACCAGTCGGTCGAGGCGACCCTGTCGGAGCACCGCGCCACCATCGAGCACATCACCTCGACCCTCTCGGAGAAGACTGAGACCGTCGACGGCCTGATGCGCGCCTTCCTCGGTCGGGTGGAGACCTCCATCACGACGGCGGAAAGCCGGGCCCAGGAAACCTCCGCGCTCATCGAGCGGACGGTCGAGCAGGCGTCGCAGACGCTCGCCGATCAGCTCGCCTCCATCTCGTCCGTCGCCAGCGACCAGGGCAACAGGGCACGGGAAGCCGTGCGCGAGGCCCAGGGCGTCATGTCGGAGGAGATGACGCGGACGCTGAAGGAGATGGCATCGCGCTTCACAACGGCGACCGAGGACATGCGCGCCGCGGCCGAGCAGATGAAGCGTGAGCTGGAAAGCACCCGCAGCGAAATGCGCCGCGGCATCCTGGAGCTGCCGGACGAGGCATCGGAAAACTCCGCTGCCATGCGCCGGGCGATCACCGATCAGATCGATGCGCTCAAGGAGCTCGCCAACATCGTTTCCGTCCACACCGAACAGCCTCAGGGCATGCAGTCTGCCCCGGCACCGCGGCGGAACATCCGTGATGCCGCGCCGGTCGCTCCCGCCCCGGCAGCGGTGCTGGAGCGGCCGGTCGAGGTGGAGTCGGAAGCCCCGGTTCGGGGTCCTGCCCGCTCTGGCGGTGGCGGCAACGATGGCGGCGGCCGGCGTGAACCACACCCGGCGATGCGGTTGCCCGATCCGGAAGAAGGCACCGGCAACGCGGAAGGTTGGGTCGCCAATCTCCTGCGCCGTGCCTCGGCGGAGGAGGATGACGACCGTGGCCCGCGCGGGCGACAGGAGCATCATGAGATGCCGATGCCGTCCGACGAGAGCCTCGACGGCCTGTCCAGCGACATGTCACGGGCGGTCGACGAGGAGAGCTACCGGGACGCCTGGACGCGCTACAACCGCGGCGAAACGAAGGTGTTCAGCCGCCGCCTCTACACCATGGAGGGACAGCAGACCTTCGACGAAATCCGCCGGAAGTATCAGCGTGACCGGGATTTCCGCGATGCCGTCGATCGGTATGTGGACGATTTCGAGCAGCTGATCTCGGAAGTTGCCCAGACCGACCGCTCCGGATCGACGAGCCGAACCTATCTCACCTCGGAGACGGGCAAGCTCTACACCATGCTTGCCCACGCGAGCGGCCGCCTCGCCTGATCCGGCGCGGACGACCTGAACAACAAGGCTCCGGGGCGCTCGCCCCGGAGCCTTTTTTGTGATGCGGAGCGCGCGAGCCCGGCTGATACAACCATCCGCATGCTGGCTCCGGGACGGCAGGGCGCCCCCTCGTTCAAGAGCAGGTTTCACCGTCAGATGGCGATATCCAATACTCGCGACTCACCCCGGAGCGGCGAATACAAAACAATCACTACTGAAGATAGTTTAGTTTGCCGACTTTTAATAAATAATTCACGGTCAAGTACTCACGCCGTCACGTCCCCGATATATGAAGGCTACAGGCAGTCATTCGGGCGTCAGGGGGCATGTAATGAACAAAGTTCTTTGTGGCGATGATCTCAATTCCATCGCGATCAGTACGTCTCAGGCAATTCTTCCCACTCTCACTCCAATCATTTGCCGCACGATCGATGAAATCGATGAATGCATGCGCCTTCGGTATGAAGAATACTGCCTGAACCGAGGATGGGAGGCGGCTGACGAATTCCCTGACCGCCGGGAGCGCGATTGCTACGACGAACGGGCCGTCCACATCCTGCTGATGGACAACACCAGGAACAAGCCGGTCGGGACCGTGCGCATCATCTATCGTCGGCCCGGTGGGACGGAGAATGCGGGCCTGCCTTCGTTCGACTGGTCGCCGGAATTCAGCACTCACCTTCGGGTCCACGCCCTCACCAACACCATAATCGAGTTGTCCCGCTTTACTGTCGTTCGGTCGGAAATCGGTGCCCTGACGAACCGATCTGACCTGGCTCGAGGGATCTTTCCGGCTCTTGCCCTGATCAAGGGGATGCTGCGCGCCACAGCGGAAGACAACGTGCGCACCGCCGTCCTGACCACCACGCCGTCACTGCAGCGTCTGCTGGCCAAGGCCGGCTTCAGGTTTCACGACGCCGGGATCCGGGTCGAGCACCGGGGCGTTCGGGTCCCGATCTATCGGGAGATCCCGGCCCTGCTAGCCGGCGTGTACGAGACCAGCCCGGAGATCTGGGCCTATGTCACGGACCACGGGCTGACCTGGCCCCTCGACCAGTCTGCCACTGAAACGGAATACCGTCTCTCCGCCTAAGGCAGACAGTCGACGTTCGAGATCCAGGCAGCACAGATGAAACTGACCGAACAGTCTGCAACGGCGCCCGCCGGTACTTCCGAATTTTCCTATGAAGAGGCCTTCTCGCGGACGCTTGGCTGGATCACGCCCGACGAACAGGCCAGGCTCAGGACGAAGCGTGTCGCGATCGGTGGGCTCGGAGGTGTCGGCGGCGCCCACGCCATCACGCTCGCGCGACTCGGCGTCGGCAGGTTTCGTCTCGCGGATTTCGACCACTTCGACTATCCCAACTTCAACCGCCAGTTCGGCGCAACCGTTGAAAACGTCGGTCGGCCCAAGCTCGACGTGACCGTCGGAAACGTACGGGGCATCAATCCGGAGGCCGAGATCGATGCGTGGGCCCGTCCGATCCGGGTCGAGGACGCTTCGGACTTTCTCGCCGATGCGGATATCTACGTCGATTCCCTCGACTTCTTCACGCTGGATGTGCGCCGTGCATTGTTTGCGGAAGCCAGGAACCGTGGCATTCCGGCGCTGACCGCAGGTCCCGTCGGGACAGGCGCGGCGTGGATCGTGTTTCTGCCGGAAGGCATGAGCTTCGAGACCTATTTCCGGTTCTCCGACACCGACGTGGAAGACAATTATCTGCGCTTCCTGGTCGGGCTCGCGCCGCGCGCCCTGCACCTGCCCTTCCTGGTCGACCGGTCCTTCGTCGACTTCAAGCGCAGGAAGGCGCCTTCGACGCCCATGGGCATCGTCCTGTGCGCAGGCGTGGCCGGAACGCTCGCCCTGCGTCTGCTGCTCGGACGGGGCGGCATCAAGGCCGCGCCTTGGTTCCACCAGTTCGACGCGTCCGCCGGCAAGATGACGAGCGGGCGGTCCTGGCTGGGCGGAGCCAATCCGGTGAGGCGCTTGAAGTGCGCCATGACCCGCAAAGTGGTGGCCTCGGCCAATCGCGCAGCCTGAGCGACGCCAGCCCACGCGACACCGCCCTCCAGGGATCGCCCATAGAGGCGATCTCAGCTGAATGTTAGGGCAATGAAAAAGCCTGCCGCGGCGACACCGCGGCAGGCTTCATTGTCAGTGCGCTGGCTCCGCAGCCACGGAGCCGGCAACCATCAGCCCGTGATCTCGGAGCCGGAGAAGAAGAAGGCGATCTCTTCGGCTGCGGTCTCCGGAGCGTCGGAGCCGTGCACCGAGTTTTCGCCAATCGATTCCGCGAAGTCGGCGCGGATGGTGCCCGGATCCGCCTTCGACGGATCGGTCGCACCCATGACTTCGCGGTTCTTCAGGACGGCGTTCTCACCTTCCAGGACCTGCACGACCACGGGGCCGGAAGACATGAACTCGGTGAGCTCCTGGAAGAACGGGCGCTCGCGGTGCACCGCGTAGAACGCCTCGGCGGTCGCCTTGGACATCAGGATGCGCTTCTGGGCGACGACGCGAAGGCCGGCGGACTCCAGGCGGTCGACGATCTTGCCGGTGATGTTGCGCCGCGTGGCGTCCGGCTTGATCATGGAAAAGGTGCGTTCGAGCGCCATGGCGGTCGGATCCTTCTGGGATTTGCTGTCTGTTGAATCTGATCGCAGCCGGGCTGAGCGCGGCCGCGCCCGGCTGCTATAGCTTTAGGCAGGATTTGCCCGCAAGTCCCGCAAGGCGGATTGGGCCGTTTTCAGTGCCTGGACGAGCAATTCCAGGGCATGCGCCCTGCTCAGGCGGCCTTGGCCGGCGCGGCCCGCCCGACGCCGCCATGCAGATCGAGGCAGCGCTCGAACCACGCAGCCACCGGATCGTCATCGGCCAGAAGCTTCAGCGCGCTCGACACGCGCGCCCACTGCAACGTTCCGAAAACGATGTAGTCGCAGAAACTGGCCTCGGCACCGCCGATGAAGGGCTGGGTCGCCAGGGTCTGCCGCAGCGGCTCGAGTGTCGCGCGAAATGCGTCCACGCGGTCCTCGCGTCCCGCCTGAATGTCCTCCAGCGCCCGTCCGAAGCGCTTCTCGCGGCTCTCACGGAAATAGGCGCTGTCGATATCCTGCAGGATCGCATGCACATCGGCGACGATCAGCCCGGCGAGCGCCGGGAGAACGGAGACCTTCACCCAGTTCTCTACGAACCGCGCGGCCCCCTGCCCGCCAGCGCCACCAAACAGGCTCGGACGGTCGGCGTAGACATCGTCGAGGTACACGGCGATATCGAAGGAATCGCGGATGACCCGGCCATCGTCCTCGATCACCGGGACGGTCTTCTGCTGACCGTCAGCAATGGAGGGAATCTCTGTGAAGGGCGTCGGCCGGCTTTCGAATGAAAGTCCCTTGTGGGCAAGCGCCATCTTGGTGCGCCAGCAATAGGGCGAAAGCCGAATGTCCGACGCTCCGCAGAGATCGTAGAGTATGATGGTCATGCTCGTTCCTCTTCCCGGCCGCGCGCCCCACCGCGGCGGATCGCATGTCCGACAAAAGCGAACAGACGACCGGAGGCGCCTGGATGCGCGACCACTTCATGATGATGGCGGCCTACAATCGATGGTGCAACGAACGCATCTACGATGCCGCAGCCCGCCTTTCGGATGCGGACTACCGTGCCGATCTCGGCGCGTTCTTCAAGTCGGTGCACGGCACCCTTAATCACATACTCGTGGGTGACCGGGTGTGGCTGTCACGCTTCACGCGGAGCGGGCCGGTACCGACCGCCCTTAACGAGATCCTCTATGACGACTTCGACGGCTTGAGCGCCGCGCGGCGCGAAGAAGATGGGCGCATCGCTGCCTATGTCGAAAGGCTAGACTGGGACAACTTCCAAAGCATCCTCCACTATCGCGCGCTGTCAAGACCGGACGAGGTGAGCCTTCCGCTTGTCACGGCTCTGCATCATTTCTTCAACCACCAAACCTATCACCGGGGCCAGGTGACGGCCCTTCTGACACGTTTGAACGGCGCCTCTCCCCCCATAGATCTCCTTTACTACGCGCTTGAAACAGGAGACGGACTGCGCCCGACCTAGAGCGCTTCGCTCTTCATCGAGCCGCTTGCCGAGCGACGCGTTTGCCGTCACAACGCCGCCCATGCTCACGATCACCGACCTTACCTACCGAATTGCCGGCCGCACCCTGTTCGACAAGGCGAGCGTCAGCGTTCCTGCACGCGCCAAAGTCGGCTTTGTCGGCCGCAACGGCACCGGCAAGACGACCTTGTTCCACCTGATTCAGGGCGACCTGGCACCGGAAAGCGGCGACATCCGGCTGCCCAAGGCAGCCCGGATCGGGGCAGTCGCCCAGGAAGCACCGGCCACGGACTCCAGCCTCGTGGACTGGGTGCTTTCGGCCGATACCGAGCGAGCGCGGCTGATGGCCGAAGCGGAGTCCGCAACCGATCCGGAGCGGATCGCCGAGATCCATGTGCGCCTCTCCGACATCGATGCCCATTCGGCCGAGGCGCGTGCCGCCACCATCCTGTCCGGCCTGGGCTTTTCCAGCCAGGCACAGGCCCGGCCCTGCCATGAATTCTCCGGTGGCTGGCGCATGCGGGTCGCCCTCGCCGGGATCCTGTTCTCCGCGCCCGACCTGCTGCTCCTCGACGAGCCGACCAACTATCTCGATCTGGAGGGGACGCTCTGGCTTGAGACTTACCTCGCGCGCTACCCGCACACGCTGGTGCTGATCTCGCATGACCGCGACCTCCTGAACGGTGCCGTCAACCAGATCCTGCATCTCGACCAGGGCAGGCTCACCACCTACTCGGGCGGTTACGATTCCTTTGCGCGCCAGCGTGCCGAACAGGCCATGCTTCAAGAAAAGCGCATCGCGAAGCAGGAAACGGAACGCAAAAACCTGCAGGCCTTCGTCGACCGGTTCCGCGCGAAGGCCTCGAAGGCGAGACAGGCGCAGTCGCGCCTGAAACGTCTGGAGAAGATGGAAGCGATCGCGCCGGTGGTCGACGACGCGGTGCTGCCGATCCGGCTGGAAGATCCCCCCGGCCGTCTCTCGCCCCCCATCATGGCGATGGAAAACATCACGGTGGGGTACGAGCCGGGCAAACCGGTCCTGTCACGGCTCGATCTGCGCATTGACGACGATGACCGCATTGCCCTGCTCGGCTCTAACGGCAACGGCAAGTCCACCTTCGCCAAGCTGCTTGCGGGCCGCCTGGATGCGGAAGCAGGCCGGATCGTGCGTGCGGACAAGCTGAAGGTCGCCTATTTCGCCCAGCACCAGCTGGACGAGCTCGTGGGCGGTGAGACACCGGTCGAGCACGTGCGACGGCGGATGCCGGACGCTCCTGAATCGAAGGTGCGCGCACGCACCGTTCAGTTCGGACTGCCCGGCGAACGTATGGACACCAAGGCGCGCGACCTGTCCGGCGGCGAGCGCGCGCGTCTCCTCCTGGGACTTGCGACCTTCGACGGGCCGCACATGATCATCCTGGACGAGCCAACCAACCACCTCGACATCGACAGCCGCCAGGCGCTGATGGGGGCGATCAATGCCTATAGCGGCGCGGTCATCCTGATCTCGCACGATCCCTATCTCGTCGAGGCATGCGCCGATCGGCTCTGGCTCGTGTCAGATGGCACCGTTTCGTCCTTCGACGGCGATCTCGGCGACTATCGCGATCTCGTTCTCAAGCGCGACGCCGGGCGAAGGCAGAATGGCGAGGGCACCGACGACGGCGCGCGCGGCAACGCCCAGGAGCGCCGGCGCGCCGCCGCCCAGGCCCGCGCGGAACTGGCGCCGCTGAAGAAGAAGATCACCGCCGCGGAACGGCAGATCGAGGCCGCCCAGACACGGCTCGCCACTCTCGATGCCGCGCTGGCTGATCCGAAGCTCTTCTCCGGCGACCCGGGCAAGGGGGCCAAGCTGGCCAAGGACCGCGCGCGCACGGCTGAAGAGATCGAGATCCTGGAGGAGAACTGGCTCGCACTCTCCTCCGAGTACGAAGAAGCGCTCGCAAGCGCCTGATCCTGAAAGCGTTCAGGCCATCTTCTTCCAGGCGCCAGAGTCGGTCTGGCGCCAATAGGTCACGCCGTGACCACCGTCCTTCGCCTCTTTCCAACGGGTCCGCGCGTCCTGGACGGACGTCTCGTCGTGGCCGTCGAAAAGATAGACCACGCGCTCGTAGGGTGAGAGATCCGCGCAGGTGGACCGGTCGACCAGGAAGCGGACTGTCGCAGCGTTGGGATTCTCGTCGAGGCAGGTGAGCCAGATCGGCTGCAACTCGGCCTCGCCGTCGCGGGCCGTGCCGTGCGGAAGGAAGGCATCATCGCGGTAGGCCCAGAGGTGAGAGGACAGCGCTTCGCGCCGCTCCTCGTCCCCCGTCTGGACGACGACCTTCCAGCCCCGCTGCAGAGACCGTTCAAGAAGCGTGGGGAGCACCTGCTCAAGCGGCTGGCGCTCCAGATGGTAGAACAGCACTTCCGCCATCTATCCTGCCCCTATCACGGTTCCGACCCACACGACCTCGCGATCAACTCCGCAAGGCCGGACGGAAATCCGGTTTCCACTTTTCCTGGCCTTGGCCGGTCACTCCGCAAGGCCGGACGGAAAACCGGTTCCCACTTTTCCTGGCCTTGCTCTAGCCCTCGTAGTGATCCGCGATCACGCGGTCGATGAGCTGCACGCCGAAGCCGGATCCGAACGTACGACTGATCTCGTTGGCGGGTGCACCGAAGCCGGTGCCAGCGATATCGAGGTGCACCCAGGGCGTCTCGCCAACAAACCGCTTCAGGAACTGCGCGGCCGTGATCGAACCGGCAGCCCGCCCACCGGTGTTCTTCATGTCGGCAAACTTGGAATCGATCAGCTTGTCGTAGTCGGGACCGACCGGCAAACGCCAGACGGTGTCGCCTGTGGCAATGCCCGCCTTGGAAAACTCGTCGGCCAGCCGGTCATCGTTGGTGAACAAGCCTGCATTGGTGTGGCCCAGCGCAATGATGACAGCGCCGGTCAGGGTCGCCAGGTCCACCACGAAACGCGGCTTGAAGCGGTCAATCGTGTAGTGGAGCGCGTCGGCCAGAACGAGGCGGCCCTCGGCGTCGGTATTGATGATCTCGATGGTCTGGCCAGCCATGGACGTGACGATGTCGCCCGGGCGCTGGGCATTTCCGTCGGGCATGTTTTCCACCAGCCCGATCACGCCCACAACATTGGCTTTCGCCTTGCGGGCAGCGAGCGCGTGCATCAGGCCGACAACGCAAGCCGCGCCGCCCATATCGCCCTTCATGTCTTCCATGCTGGCGGCCGGCTTGATCGAGATGCCGCCGGTATCGAACACCACCCCCTTGCCCACGATGGCGACCGGCTGGGCATCGGCGGCGCCCCCCTGCCAGCGCATGATGGCCATTCGAGCCGGGCGCTCGGACCCCTGGGCCACACCAAGGAGCGCGTTCATGCCGAGCGCAGCCATCTCGGCTTCTTCCAGAACCTCGACCTCAATGCCGAGTTCGGAAAGTGCCGCCGCCTTTTCGGCAAACTCTACCGGACCGAGAACGTTGGCGGGCTCATTGACGAGTTCGCGCGCGAGGATGACGCCCTCGCCAACAGCTCGTGCCGCCTCCCAGGCAGCGGATGCGGAAGCCGGATCGCTCACACCGATGGTGATGTCCGGTCCGGCGGCGTCGCTGTCGCCATTGTCATCCTTCTTTTTCGACTTGTAGCGATCGAAGGCGTAGGCCCGCAGCATCATGCCCATGGCAAGGCGCGCGGCCGAACGATCATCGAATGCCGCTTGTCCGGGACGCTCGGCTAGAACAGTCACGGTGCCGCACCCCTTTGGCAGAGCTCCGTAGATCGATCCCCCAAGCGATGTCCACTCGGCCTCCTCCAGTTCTCCACCGCCGAGCCCGGCAATTACGATTCGGTCGAAGGGGAGGTTCGCCGGTGCCAGTACCTCGACCGTCCCAGCGCGCTTGCCTTTGAATTTTGCAAGCTCCATGGCCCGCTTAAGAAGGCCGCCCGCTTCTTCATCAAGGTCATTGCCGGTCGCTCCGAGCGCGCGCGTGTCGTCGCAAAGAAGCACGAGAGATCCTGCGGTCGGGCGAGCAATCTCGGCGAAGCGGATGGTGGGAGAAGCGGACATGTCCGGAAAGACCTCGCTGGCGGGATGATCTGGGAAAGGGCGATCTGGGGAGACCGCCGTCGAACCGGAAAATGGACCTCGCGGCTGATGGCCGCAAGACATCCGTCCTCTCGGCGCCGCAAACGGTCCCTACCCGTTTGATCGCGCCCGCCGATTTGCGTGGCTTTCGACGCGGATTCCGGAACGCTTCCAATTCCGCGGGTGCACAGGGAGCCAAGGCAGGCTAACAAAGGCGCTGCAAGGACGGACGATCTGGTTTCGAGTGAATGCGTCTCATCCAACTCTACATTTTCCGGCGGGTAACGACAGGCTTCGTGGCCGTGATGGTCGTGCTGACCGCCGTCGTGTGGACAACGCAGGCGTTGCGGCAGCTCGACGTCGTGACCTCCAAAGGTCAGACGATCGGGCTATTTCTCGAACTGACCCTGCTCGCTATTCCCTTCCTGATGCTGCTGACCGCCCCCATCGCCCTCGTGATGGCAATGGTGACCGTCTACAACGGCTTCAACAGCGACAGCGAACTTGTCGTGATGAGTGCCGCCGGCAATTCGCGGTGGCAGCTGCTCAAGCCCAGTCTGATTCTCGGTGTGATCGTCACCATCATCATGCTGGCCGTCTCGACCTATATCGCGCCAATGGGATTGAAGCAGGTACGGGTGCTGATCACCCAGGTTCGCGCCGACGTCATCGCCACGGTGCTGCAGCCCGGGCGTTTCATGTCGATTGAATCCGGTCTGACGGTGCACATCCGCGACAGGCTGCGCGACGGCTCGCTGCAGGGCCTCGTGCTGTCGGACGAGCGCGACCCGCAACGCAGCCAGACCTACCTCGCAGCGTCTGGCCGCATCGTCGAAACCGCGGAAACTACGCTGCTGGTCATGCGGAACGGCTCCATGCAGCGCTTCGATCCGCGTGACGACGACATGTCGATCATCCAGTTCGACGCCTATGCATTCGACCTGACCAGCATGCTGCCGGACCAGGTCTCGACAACCTTCCGTCCGAGCGAGCGGACGCTGCTGGAATTGATGAACCCGTCGCCGGACGATGAGTACGCGAGAAACAACGCCGACCGTTTCCGGGTGGAGTTTCACGACCGGCTCTCGCAGCCGCTTTACGCGATCACGCTGGTGCTTCTCGGGTTTCTGTTCGTCGGCGACCCGCAGACCCTGCGCCAGGGACGAACATCTGCCGTGATGGGAGCCATCGTGGCGCTCGGCTCAGTTCGCTTCCTCGGGTTCGTGGCGACAACGCTGGCGGTGCGGTTCCCCGTAGCCACCGTTGCCATGTACGGCATACCCATCGTCTTCGCGCTGCTCTCGCTGTGGATCATTCTCACCGACCGCACGATCACCGCCCATGACCGGGCATCGGCCGCCATTGCCGACTGGATCAAGCGGCTGACGGAATCGCAGGGAAGCAAAGCGCTGGCGGTGCGCAGGAAGCGGGCGGCGCAATGAGCGGAACGATCCTGCCCCGCTATCTCGCCATGCGGTTCGTGAACTGGATCGCGGCCGTCTTTCTGCTTGGCAGCGCCATCATCCTGATGGCCGACTTTCTCGAACTGTTGCGCCGCACAAGTGACTCAGACAGTGTCACGGTTCTTCGTGCCCTTCTGATCTCCGCTCTCCGCACTCCCTCCCTGACCGAAGAATTCCTGCCCTTCGCGGTCCTGTTCGGCTCGATCGCGGCCTTCATCGGTCTGAGCCGGCGCCTCGAGCTCGTCGTGGTGCGGGCGTCCGGTGTCTCGGTCTGGCAGTTCATCCTGCCGGCCCTGGTCGTTGCGCTGGGGATCGGAATGGCGGCAACCGCGATCTACAATCCGATTTCGGCAGCCCTGAAGGAGCGGGCCAACCTGCTCGGTGCCACGCTCTTCGACGGGGAACAGAAGGTGCTGATCCAGACCAGCGGCGACGTCTGGTTCAGACAGGACGGAGAAGACGGGGAATCCATCGTCCACACCGGACAAGTCGTAGAGGATGGCAAGCATTTGTTCGGAGTTGTCGTCTACCAGTTCGATGACAACAACACGTTCCGGCAACGGATCAATGCGAGAGAGGCGGTTCTGAGTGACGGTGAGTGGGTCCTCTCGGACGCAACGGTCTATTCGACGGACGGTGAGGCGACCAAGCGGGATACCGTTTCGGTTTCCACATTCCTCACGCCGACCGAGGTCCGCGAGACCATCGGGCAGCCGGACGCGGTTCCGTTCTGGCGCCTCCCGTCGGTCATCACGCTCACCCAGCGTGCTGGCCTTCCTGCCTACCGCTACAGACTGCGTTACCAGACCCTTCTTGCCCGCCCGATATTGCTTGCTGCCATGGTCCTGATCGCTGCTACCGTTTCGTTAAGGCTCGCCAGACTTGGCGGCATCGCACGCGCCATTGCAGGTGGCGTCGCTGCCGGGTTCGTGCTTTATGTTACGGCAGAGATCACGAGTGACCTTGGGGGCGCTGGGGTGATCGCGCCGGCAACCGCCGCGTGGGCTCCCGGTCTGGCTGCGATTTTGTTGGGCGTTTCTATCCTGCTGCATCAGGAGGACGGATGAGGTTGAGCACCCGTTGCGTGTTGCAGACGGGCATTTCCCGCTCGATTCCTCGTCGCCGCTCCCGGCGGCGGAATGCGCGCGCACTCGCGTGCGTGATGTTGAGCGTTGCCGTTTTCCTGCTTCCAGTCCCCTCTTCCGCGCAGGTCGCCGACACCGATGGCGATCTCTTCGGCGTGCGTCCGGCCGACGACGCGCAGCTGGTGCTGCAGGCGGACGAGTTGATCTACGATCAGGACACCGACGTCATTTCGGCGGTGGGCAATGTCGAGATCTATTATGACGGCTATACCCTCTTCGCGAACACGGTGCGCCTGGACCGCAAGACTGGCCGCTTCACGGCAGAAGGCGGAGCCAAGCTCACTGAGCCCGACGAGAACATCATCGTCGCCGAGACCATTTCGCTGACCGATGACTTTCGCGACGGCTTCATCGATGCCCTGCGCATCGACGCGGTGAACCGCACCCGGATCGCAGCCGAACGTGCCGAGCGCGAGAACGGCGACGTCACCACCATGCACAAGGGCGTCTACACCGCCTGCTATTCGTGCCTGGCACGGCCGGAGAGGCCGCCGACCTGGCAGATCAAGGCGCGGAAGATCGTCCACAACAAGACCGAGCAGACGATCAGCTACAACGATCCACGCCTGGAGTTCTGGGGCGTTCCGGTGGCCTACTTCCCCTATTTCAGCCACCCGGATCCGACGGTTAAGCGCAAGTCGGGCTTCCTGCGGCCGAGCGCCTTCTATTCCGACAATCTCGGCTTTGGCGCGTCTATTCCCTACTATTGGGCGGCCGGGGAATCCTATGACGTGACCTTCGTCGCAACGCCGCTGTCCCAGCAGGGCCTGCTGATGGACGTCGAGTTGCGCAAGACGTTCCGGTCAGGCGAAATGACCATCCGCGGCGCGGGCATCCGCCAGCTCGATCCGAGCGCCTTCTCCGGAGAGGCTGGCGACACGGACTGGCGCGGCGTGATCACGACCCACGGCGCCTTCCGCATCAATCCCCGCTGGAACTGGGGCTGGGATGCAGCGCTGTTCAGCGACGTGAAGTTTGCCAGCGACTATGCTGACCTGTGGCAATCCACCAGCACATCGACCCTGTTCCTGACAGGCATCGGGGCGAACAAGTTCTTCGAAGTGCGCGGCTACGCCTTCCAGATCCTCAGCGAAGATTTCGTCTATTCGGGCACGACCCAGCCACCGGCGGGCTCGCCGTTCACCGGATCCGGAATCGACCAGCAGGAAAAGCAGCCCTACGTCCACCCGGTTCTCGATTACAAGGGCCTGATGGACCAGCCGATCCTGGGCGGTGAGCTGAGCTACGACATGAACCTGACCTCGCTGACGCGCGAGGAAACGGATGCGATCTTCACGTCAGCTGGCGATGCGCGTTTTCGCGGCGTGGCCGGCACCTTCACACGCACATCGGCAAAGGCCGAATGGCGCCGCCAGCTTATCGATCCGCTGGGGCAGATCTACACGCCTTTCGTCGCGGCACAGGGTGACCTCTTCATCCTCGATTCCACCGATCCCAACGTGACCGCGCTCGCCGACGAGACCGTTGTCGGCCGGGCCATGCCAACGGCCGGCATCACCTACCGCTATCCCTGGCTCAGCGCACACAAATGGGGCACCCAGGTCTTCGAGCCGATGGGACAGCTGATTGTCCGCCCGGACGAGACGAGCATCGGCGAGCTTCCCAACGAAGACGCGCAGAGCATCGTCTTCGATGACACGACACTTTTCGATGCGGACAAGTTCTCCGGCTTCGACCGCGTTGAAGGCGGCACGCGCGCCAACCTCGGCATGAAGTACACGATCTCTACTTATGCTGGCGGCTTTGTCTCCGGCCTTGTCGGTCAGTCTTTCCAGCTTGCAGGTGAGAACTCCTACGAGGTCCCCGGCATTCTCGATGCAACCGAATATTCCGGCCTCGAGACGAGCGAGTCGGATTACATCGCGAGCCTCTATCTCGACACCAACATGGGCCTGCGCATGAGCGCTCAGGGCCGGTTCGACAACGACGACCTGCAGGCCAATCGCTTCGAGGCCCAGGCCACCGGCGTCACCGGGCCGGTTACATCCCAGGTGATTTACGCTTTCCTGCGCGAGCAGCCAGACCTCGGCATCACCGAAGACCGGCGCGAGGTTCAGGGCGCAGCCAGCTTGCAGCTCTTGCGCAACTGGCGCCTGTTCGGCCGCGTGCGCTACGATCTCGAAGATTCCGGCATCGTCCGAGACGGCTTCGGCCTCGGCTATGACGACGATTCGATGTCCGTGTCTGTGACCTTCGCCGAAGACCGAAGCGACACGACGGACATTGACCGCACCGTCTATCTTCGCCTCGGACTGCGTACGCTCGGCGACAGCGACATTTCGACCGGCCTCGGCGACTATCTGACCGACTGATTTCGCGCCCTCAGCCGCTTCACAGAGGGCGACATCCCCGAGCGCCACGCTTTTGCCGTACGCAACAGGCACTCCATCCCGTAGTATGGCGGTGGACCCTCCACCAGTTTGATCTTAGGTGATGGGCCAGAGCTGCGTTCGTGTCCTGCGGGACGTGACGCAACAATTTTGAACACGGCACCCCTGGAGGATCTTCGTGGCGAGAGCGACCGGTATGGTTCGGACCATCCTGGCAGGCGCGGTGGCCCTTATCGGCATCGCCCTTCTTCTCACCGAACCGGCAGCTGCGGCGACCCGCATCGAGGTGGTGGTCAACGATCAGGCAATCACCAACTATGCGATCGACCAGCGCGCCCGGCTTCTCAAGCTGACCGGAACACCGGGCAACGTCAGGTCTCAGGCGGTAGAGCAGCTCATCGACGAAGCGCTCCAGAGCCAGGAAGCCAAGCGCGCCAACGTCAAGATTTCCGACTCCCAGGTCGACAATGCCTTTGCCGAGATTGCCAAGCGGTTGAAGCTCTCGCCCGGCAATTTTTCCAAGGCGCTGAGCCAGAACGGCGTCAATCCTCAGACGCTGAAAGACCGGCTTCGCGTGCAGATTGCGTGGGGCCAGGTTGTCAGCACCCGCTTCCGTTCGTCACGCAGCATCACCGAGCAGGACATGATCGCGCAGTTGCGTGGCAAGGGCAGCGACGTCAGCAAGGACACCGACGAATATCTGCTCCAGAGGATCGTGGTCGTCATCCCGAAGTCCGGATCCCGCTCCCAGGTCTCCACGGCCGAAGGCACCGCACGCCAGCTCCGCAATCGGTTCACGTCCTGCGAAAGCGGCCTTCAGCTTGCCGCGCAGGCGAATGGGGTCGTGGTCAAGTCTGCCGGCCGCCGGCTGGCAAGTGAGATCCCGGAGGATGCGCGCAAGCGCATCGAAGAGACCCAGGTCGGCCATCTTTCCGCTCCCGCACGGACGGATGAGGGCATCGAGATGTACGCGGTCTGCGAAAAGGACACGGTGCGCAGCACCGAGGCGGCCATCCAAGAGGTCCAGTCGGAAATCGTCAGCGAGGAGGGCCAGATCTTCTCGCGGCAGTACCTGCGAAATCTCCGAAAGGATGCCGTGATCGAACGGCGCTGACGATGGCCAACTCCCTAGCCCGGTCCGCGCGCCCCCTGGCCGTGACGTTGGGGGAACCGGCCGGAATCGGTCCCGACCTCATTCTGCGCGCATGGACGGAGCGTGCAGCGCGCGGCCTGCCGCCCTTCTTCGTCGCAGGCGATGCGGCTTTCCTGATACGCCGGGCCGATTGCCTGGGCCTTTCGGTCGCGGTGAAGACCTGCAATGTCGGAGATGTCGCAACGGTCTTTCCCGATGCTCTCCCGGTCGTGGAGACGGGCCATGCCGTAAAGGGGGAACCCGGCTCTGCTACGGCCGAGGACGCTCCTGCCGTGATCGCCTCCATCGACACCTGCGTGCAAGCGATCCGCTCAGGTGATGCCGCGGCTGTCGTTACCGCGCCGATCCACAAGCGGACGCTCTACTCCGCCGGCTTCGACCATCCCGGCCATACCGAGTATCTTGGTTTGCTTGCCGAGAGCCTGTTCGGAGTTCGCGCGGCACCCATCATGATGCTCGCCGGCCCCGACCTGCGAACCGTCCCTGTGACGGTCCACATCCCGTTGCGCCTCGTCCCCGAACAATTGACCCCAACCATGATCGTGACGGCTGGCCAGATCGTGGCCCACGACCTGACGGATCGCTTCGGCATCGAGAAGCCGCGGATCGCCGTAACAGGGCTGAACCCGCATGCCGGCGAAGGCGGATCGCTCGGCCATGAGGACGAACTGATTGTCGCCCCGGCCGTGGGGGAATTGCAGGAACGCAAGATCGATGCCAGCGGCCCCTACCCGGCCGACGCGCTTTTTTCGGAAGCCGCTCGCAAGACCTATGACGCAGTGCTGGCCATGTATCACGACCAGGCTCTGATCCCGGTCAAGACGATCGCCTTCGACGAAACCGTCAATGTCACCCTCGGTCTACCCTTTATTCGGACTTCACCGGACCATGGGACGGCGTTCGACCTGGCCGGCACGGGCCGCGCACGGCCCGAGAGTTTTCTGGCCGCACTGGCAATGGCCGAGCGCATGGCGATGCGGAGCGGCTTCAAGACCGGCCATGCCTGACGATCCACTTCCGCCATTGCGCGACGTCATCCGGGATCACGGCCTCTCGGCTCGCAAATCGCTTGGACAGAATTTCCTGCTCGATCTGAATCTGACGCGCCGCATCGCACGAACGGCGGGCGACCTCTCGCAGATGACCGTCATAGAGGTCGGTCCCGGGCCGGGGGGGCTGACCCGGGCGCTGCTGATGGAAGGCGCGGCGAAGGTCGTTGCGGTCGAGCGCGACCGCCGCTGCATCGCTGCACTCGAGGAGGTCGCCGCGGCATGGCCCGGGCAGCTGGACATCATCGAGGGCGATGCACTCGAGGTCGACCTGGCATCCTATCTCGAGGGACGGCCCGGTGCGGTCGTCGCCAACCTTCCTTACAATGTCGGCACAGCCCTGCTCGTCGGTTGGCTAGAGACCGAACCGTGGCCACCTTGGTGGCAGTCGCTGACCCTTATGTTTCAGCGGGAGGTCGCCGAGCGCCTTGTCGCGGCACCCGGCACATCTGCCTATGGCCGCCTTGCGGTTCTGACGGGCTGGCGGGCCGACGCACGGATCATGTTCGACGTGACGCCGAAGGCCTTCACGCCCCCACCGAAGGTATGGTCGTCGGTGGTTAACCTGGCACCACGTGCCGAGCCCCTGCCCTGCAACGGCCGGATCCTGAGCCGCGTCACGGCGGCCGCATTCGGACAGCGCAGGAAGATGCTGCGCCAGAGCCTCAGAACGTTGGGCGGCGACACGTCCGCGCTGATCGAGGCCGCGGGCCTCGATCCGACGCAGCGGGCGGAAACGGTCACCGTGGAAGAATTCGTTACGTTGGCGCGGGCGGTCGAGGCTGACGGATCGTAGCGGACAGCGCGCGGCCATCAGCGATTTCGTCAGAGATCCGCGATCAGGCCCTCCACGAAGGCGCCCATCTCCGGTGCCCGACTGCGCTTGAGCCGCTCGGCCGCCAGAATGGAACGAACCCCTGCGAGTGCCCGGTCCAAATCATCGTTGACGATGACGTAGTCGTACTCGTTCCAGTGGGCGAGCTCGGTCTTGGCATTCACGAGGCGCCGGGCGATCGTTTCCGCGTCGTCTTCGGCCCTCCGCTCCAGCCGTGCCTTCAGCTCGCGTCCCGATGGGGGCAGAATGAAGACCGACACAACATCGTCGCGGCAGGTCTGGTACAGCTGGAGCGTTCCCTGCCAGTCGATGTCGAAGAGGATATCCTGTCCCTTCGCTAGGGCAACGTCGACTGGTTCGCGCGGCGTGCCGTAGAAGTTGCCGTGCACTTCGGCCCATTCGAGCAACTCGTCATGCTCGCGCATGGTCTCGAAACGCTTCTGCGAGACGAAATGATAGTGGACACCGTCCGCCTCGCTCGGCCGTTTCGACCGCGTGGTCGCCGAAATCGACAAGCCGATATTCTCGTCGGTCTCAAGCACGAGGCGGGAAATGGTGGACTTGCCCGCGCCGGACGGCGAGGACAGCACAAGCATCAGACCGCGGCGGGTTGGAACTGCGGATTGTTCGCTCACGGTCAGGCTACTCCAGGTTTGCGACCTGCTCGCGCAATTGGTCGACCACCACTTTCAGATCCAGGCCGATGGCCGTGACGTCGCGATGCACCGACTTGGCGGTCAGGGTGTTGGCCTCGCGGTGACATTCCTGTGCGAGGAAATCCAGGCGCCGGCCGACGGCGCCGCCGCCGGTCAGTAACGCGGTCGCTGCTTCGACATGCCCGTCGAGCCGGTCAAGTTCCTCGGCAATATCAGCCTTCGCGGCGAGAAGAGCGGCTTCCTGGTGGAGGCGAACCGTATCGAAGGATGCTGAGGCGTCGAGAAGTGCGGAAACCTGCGCGCTCAGCCGCTCTCGGATCGCATCAGAGGTCCGCGAAGGATGTGCACGCGCGGAATGCGCAAGCGCACCGATCCGGGCGACCTGCTCACCGACGATCTCGCCCAACCGTGCACCCTCGGCCTGCCGGTTCTCGGCCAGGGCGCCCAGCATGGTCTCCAGACCCTTCCGGATCGACGCTTCCAGCGTCTCGTCGCTGGCCGCGCTTACATCATCCTCGACTGGCTCCAGGACGCCCCGGATGGCGAGCAGCCCGTCGGCGCTTGGCGGCGCGACGTCGCCGCGCTCCTGAAGCGGTCGAATCAGGTCCAGGAGCTGATTCAGATGTGGCTCGTTGAGCGCGTAGCGGGCAAGAGTGTCCGTTTGCGATGTGGCCAACGATATGGAGATCGTCCCGCGTTTGAACCGCTTGCCGGCCAGTTCGCGCACCGTCGGGTCGAGCCGTTCCCAGCCTTGCGGCAGGCGAACCCTGAGATCGAGGCCGCGTGCATTGACCGAGCGAGCCTCCCATACCCAGGTGATCCCCCCGCCTGCACCCCGCGTCGACGCGAAGCCAGTCATGGAAGACAGCGTCATCGGTTCGCGTCCCGCGCTCGCACCAGCCAACTTGTCATTCCGACGATCCGGAATTGGATCGGCTCGCCTCGATCTCGCGCCACTTCGCTACGTTGCGATTGTGCTCCTGAAGCGTCTTGGCGAATGCGTGACCACCCGTACCGTCCGCAACGAAGTAGATGTCCTCGGTTCGCGACGGATTCACCACGGCCTCGATGGAGTCGCGGCCAGGGTTGGCGATCGGACCCGGCGGCAGCCCTTCGATCTGGTAGGTGTTGTAGGCGTTCGGCCGCTGCATGTCGGACCGGTAGATGGTCCGCGACTTTTCCCAGGCCTCCCCACCATAAAGACCGTAGAGGATGGTCGGATCCGACTGGAGCTTCATACCGCGATTGAGGCGGTTGATGAAGACGGCGGCGACCCGGTTGCGCTCGTCCGCCCGCGCCGTCTCCTTCTCGACGATGGAGGCAAGCGTGATGAGATCGTCCTTGGTCTCGATCGGCAGATCATCGGAGCGCCGCTCCCATGCTTCGTCGACCACCTTCTGGTGAGCGCGCTGCATGCGTTCCAAGACATCCTGGCGCGAGGCACCACGAGTGAACTTGTACGTTTCCGGCAGCAGACTCCCTTCCGCCGGAATATAATCGATGTCGCCGACGAGGATCGGATTCTCGTTGATCCGGGCCACGATCTGCGCGCTGGTCAGCCCTTCCGGGATCGTGATCGAGTGCTGAATCGATCGGCCATCGACCAACCGCTCCATGATCGAATCCATGCTGGCATGGGCCGGGATCATGTACTCGCCAGCCTTGATCTTGGTCGCCGTGTCCAGCATCTGCGCGGCGCCGACAAAGATCCAGCGGTTGGAGATCAGTCCACGATCCTCAAGCTGGGACGCGACATTCTCGACGTTGGTGCCCTGGTCGACGACAAAGTTGGCATCCGAGCCGCTCGGCCCCGGCGAGAGATATTCCTGACGGCTCCAATAAAGACCGACGCCAGCGATGAAACAGGCGAGCAAGCCGAGCGTAAGGAAGAAGTTCAGGACGATGACGATCGGATGGCGGGCCTGACGCGAGCGGACCTTCGGCGGCGGCCCGGGAGCCAACTCCGGCTGCAGCGCTTCGCGCGGACTGCGCGGAGCGGGACGTGCGGCGACTGGCCTCGGCCGGTTGCGCTTGCCCGGTCCGGGCTTGTCTGACGCGTCCTTGCTCATTCTCGTTCCCTGATCGGCGAAACACGCGGTCTGGAACAGAGCGTTAAGCACTGCTCCAGTCTGAGCCTTGGCGGCCGATTGCGGCCATATCCCGGCGACCTCACCGAAGCCGTCCTAACCCCGAATAGACCGCACGAATCCGCCCGGCCGGAAAAAAGGGACCAGCACAGCGCATCCGAACCAGCCGGTCCCATAGGGATCGATTCGATCCGAACGGGAAAGGCTCTAGGCGTCGACGCGTCGGAATACCAGTGAGGCGTTGGTACCGCCGAATCCGAAGGAATTCGAGAGCGCAACATTGACCTCGCGATCCCGTGAGGCGTTCGGCGCCAGATCGATCGCTGTCTCGATGGAGGGATTGTCGAGGTTGATCGTCGGCGGGATCTTGTTGTCGCGGATCGCAAGCAGAGAGAAGATCGCTTCGACCGCGCCGGCCGCTCCGAGCAGATGGCCGGTCGCCGACTTGGTCGACGACATGGTGAGATTGCCGGCGGCATTGCCCATCAGACGCTCGACCGCTCCCAGTTCGATCTCGTCGCCCATGGGCGTCGAGGTGCCGTGGGCGTTGATATAGTCGATCTCGGCGGCGGTGATGCCCGCGCGCTTCATGGCCGCGGACATGCAGCGATAGGCCCCGTCGCCGTCTTCCGACGGCGCTGTGATGTGATAGGCGTCGCCAGAAAGGCCATAACCGATCACTTCGCCATAGATCCGAGCGCCGCGGGCTTTCGCGTGCTCGTACTCTTCCAGCACGACGACACCAGCGCCCTCACCCATGACGAAGCCGTCACGGTCCCGGTCGTACGGTCGAGAGGCCTTCTCCGGCTCGTCGTTGAAATGCGTGGACAACGCCCGGCAGGCGGCGAAACCGGCAAGGGCGAGACGCCCGATCGGCGATTCGGACCCGCCGGCGACCATGACGTCGGCATCGTCGAGCGCGATCAGACGCGCCGCGTCGCCGATGGCGTGCGCCCCGGTCGAACAGGCCGTCACGACCGCGTGGTTCGGTCCCTTGAGACCGTAGCGGATAGAGACATAGCCTGAGGCAAGATTGATCAGCCGTCCGGGAATGAAGAACGGCGAAAGACGGCGCGGGCCGCGATCACGGAGCGTCATCGCTCCGTCCTCGATACCCATCAGGCCGCCAATACCCGAACCGATGAGGACGCCGGAGCGGGTCTGATCCTCATAAGAGGTCGGCTTCCAGTCGGCATCGGTGAGGGCCTGCTCGGCAGCGGCCATGGCGAAGACGATGAAGTCATCGACCTTGCGACGCTCCTTCACCTCCATCCAGTCGTCGGGATTGAACGTCCCGTTCGACCCGTCGCCACGCGGAATCTGGCAGGCAATCTGACAGGCCAGGTCGGACACTTCGAAGTGGTCGACCCTGGAGGCGCCGCTGTTGCCTGCAAGCGCGTTAGCCCAGGCTGTTTCGATCCCACACCCCAGAGGGTTAACCGTCCCCAGCCCTGTTACGACAACGCGTCTCATCAACCAGCTGCTCGCCTTTGTTCCTGTTCGTCCTGAAATAAGGGGAAACGGCTACCGGCCCCGCTTTTGGCGGGACCGACCGTTCCGGACGCCCTGTTACTGGGTGTTCTTCTCGAGAAACTTGACCGCGTCACCCACGGTCAGAATCGTCTCGGCTGCGTCGTCCGGGATCTCGACGGCGAACTCCTCCTCGAAGGCCATGACAAGCTCGACGGTGTCGAGGCTGTCCGCCCCGAGGTCGTCGATGAAGCTGGCATTCTCGGTGACCTTCTCCGGTTCCACCCCGAGGTGCTCTACGACGATCTTCTTCACCCGTTCCGCGATGTCGCTCATTCTCGGTTCCTCGATTGTGTTTGCGAAACTATCCTGCCGGGCTGCCCCGGCCTCAATGACCGCGTTTCTTCTCTTAGGAAAGACCCAGCGGATGATCCAGGACCGATCGGCCTCGACGTCTGCGTCCTCGTCTCGGAGGCACGCTCATGCCGTGGCCAGTCCTCAGGGCGCGGCGGTAGGTAACACACTTTCAAAGGCTTGACCAGAAGCGCCGCCGCCCGTCCGGTCCAGGATTTCCGGGCCTCGCGGCCCCTTGACGGAAGCGTCAGACCATGACCATGCCGCCGTTGATATGGAGCGTCTGGCCGGTAACGTAAGAGGCTTCGTCACTGGCCAGATACACGACGCCGGCTGCGATGTCCGCGCCCGTTCCGAGAGCGCCCGCCGGCACAGCAGAGAGAATCGATGCCTTCTGGCTGTCGTTCAGGGCGTCGGTCATTGGGCTCTCGATAAAACCCGGGGCGACGGCATTCACCGTCACGCCACGGCTCGCCACTTCCTTGGCCAGCGCCTTGGTCATTCCGATCATGCCCGCCTTGGCAGCCGCGTAGTTCGCCTGCCCCGCGTTCCCGGTCACCCCAACGATCGACGTGATGTTGATGATGCGACCGCTGCGCTTGCGCATCATCGTGCGCAGGCAGGCGCGCGACAGACGAAAAGCGGTGGAAAGGTTCACCTCGATGACGGCGTCCCAGTCCTCGTCCTTCATCCGCAGCGCGAGCATGTCGCGGGTAATACCGGCATTGTTGACGAGGATGTCCACCTGACCGGCGGCTTCCTCGAGTGCCGGTACCAGATGCTCGACACTGTCGCGGTCGGACAGATCGGCCGTCAGCACATGGGTGCGCTCGCCGAGATCCGACGCCAGCGCATCGAGTGCTTCGCGCCGCGTGCCCGACAGGGCGACGGTCGCGCCCTGGGCGTGCAGCGCCCGGGCGATGGCGCCGCCGATGCCGCCGCTGGCGCCCGTGACGAGCGCGGTCTTGCCGGTAAGATCGAACATTCGCGTTGTCCTATTTGGCCGTGCCGAGACGCTCGGCGAAAGCGCGGACATCATCCGGGCCGTTCACCGTAACGCCCTCGAGCGACTTGTCGATCCGTTTCGCGAGGCCGGTCAGCACCTTGCCGGCACCGGTCTCGGCAACGCAGCCAACACCGTTGGCAGCCAGCCACTCGACCGATTCCCGCCACCGGACGGAACCGGTCACCTGCTCGACCAGCGCGGCTCGGATCGCTTCGGGATCGCTCAACGGGGCAGCCTTGACGTTGGCCACCAGGGGTGCGGCAGGAGCATTCAGCGCAACCGCGGAGAGCGCCTCCGCCATTACAGCAGCGGCCGGAGCCATCAACGGGCAATGGAAAGGCGCGGAGACCGGCAACAGCATCGGCCGCCGGGCGCCGCGCTCCTTGGCAAGCTCGATGGCGCGCTCGACTGCCGCCTTCCGGCCGGAGACGACCACCTGGCCCGGCGCATTGTCATTGGCTACCGCAATCACGTCGCCTTCCGCCGCATCCCGTGCAACGCCCTCGGCGGCTTCGCGATCCAGGCCGAGCAATGCGGCCATGGCACCCTCACCCACCGGCACGGCCTCCTGCATGGCCAATCCGCGGCGGCGCAGGAGGCGAGCCGCGTCGGCGACCGACAGGCTGCCGGCTGCGGCCAGCGCGGAATACTCTCCCAGCGAATGGCCCGCCACGAAAGACGCCGCGTCGGCGACCTGAACGCCTTCAGCCTCAAGGGCGCGAATCGCGGCGATACTGACCGCCATCAATGCGGGCTGGGCGTTCGCCGTCAGCGTCAGGGTCTCGATCGGTCCGTCCCAGATGGTCGCCGACAGCTTCTCGCCAAGGGCATCGTCGACCTCGTCGAAAACGGCGCGTGCCGACGGATAGGCGTCCGCGAGATCGCGGCCCATGCCGACGGCCTGGCTGCCCTGTCCGGGAAAGGTGAAAGCGATCGTCATCTGATAAACTGCAATCCTCATCGGCCGCTTCGAGCCCAGCCGTGTCATCCGAGATCTCTGGTCTCGTGTGCGGCCGGACAAAGACGAGCCAGCAACGCTGTGTCAAGTGCCGATGCTTCGCCGCCCCTCAAAGCAGTTGCATTTTCGCGCGAAACAGCTAGATAGACCGGCTTACATCACATTCGGCTGGAGGCTGAACGGAAAGCCGCTCCCGGTTGTTCACCGTAAGCGGCAGGTTTCTATAGTGGAAACCGTTTTCCCGTGTCTCCGCTCGCGAAGGCGTATTCGAACGCCTTTCCCGAAGGCTTCGACGAGGCTCCGCGCCGGATGTGAAGGTCAACAGAGGAAGGCACATCCATGCCGCTTTATGAGCATGTGTTCCTGGCTCGCCAGGACATTTCCGGCCAACAGGTCGATCAGCTGATCGAGCAGTACAAGGCCGTGATCGAAGGCCTCGACGGTTCCGTCGGGCGCATCGAAAACTGGGGTCTTAAGAACCTCGCCTATCGCGTCAAGAAGAACCGCAAGGCGCACTATGCGCTGATGGACATCGACGCCCCGCCTGCCGCCATCGCGGAAATGGAACGCCAGATGCGTCTTTCGGAAGACGTGCTGCGCTACCTGACCGTTCGCGTGGAGGCACACGAGGATGGCCCGTCCGTGATGAAGCAGAAGCGCGAGCGCGACGACCGCCGTCGCGGTGAGCGTGGTGATCGTGGCGACCGCGGGGATCGCGGCGACCGGGGTGATCGTGGAGACCGCGGCGACCGCCGTGACGACCGTCGTGGAGGTGCACAATGATCGATATCGCCCAGCTGCCGACCCGTCGGCCTTTCTTCCGCCGCCGCAAGACCTGCCCGTTCTCGGGCGATAATGCACCGCGGATCGACTACAAGGACGTGAAGCTTCTTCAGCGCTATGTTTCCGAGCGCGGCAAGATCGTTCCGTCCCGTATCACCGCCGTTTCTGCCAAGAAGCAGCGTGAACTTGCGCGTGCCATCAAGCGCTCCCGCTTCCTCGGCCTGCTGCCCTACGTCATCAAGTAAGGCTGGCGCGCCCTGCGCGGCGCATACAGGTCGACGAGCTCGCCTGCGGCGGAATCCGGATCCACTGGTCCGGCTGCCGCGGGCACCGCTGGGACCGGCTGGACCGGTCTCTAACCGCGCCCGGAACGCGATCCGGCCCGACACCGATCGGTCGGTCGGAGGCTCGGCACCGGGCATTCACTTCGATCACGAATCAGCAACGGGACGGTTCCCTTTGCCGACGTGATTTCCGTGCGGGACAGCCGGAAACAAGGAATACATCCATGCAGGTCATTCTTCTCGAGCGCATCCCCAAGCTCGGCCAGATGGGCGACACCGTTCGCGTGCGCGATGGTTTCGCCCGAAACTTCCTCCTGCCGCAGGGCAAGGCGCTGCGCGCCAACGAGGCCAATCGTCAGCGCTTCGAGCGCGACCGGGCTCAGCTTGAGGCGCGCAACCTGGAGCGCCGCCAGGAAGCCGAGCAGGTCGGCAACAAGCTCGACGGCGAGAAGTTCATCGTCATTCGCCAGGCTGGCGAGACCGGTCAGCTCTACGGCTCCGTCTCCACCCGCGACATTGCCGAGATCCTTTCCGAAGGCGGTTTCTCCGCCGGCAGGAACCAGGTCGAGCTCAACCAGCCGATCAAGACTCTCGGCGTGCATGACGTCATCATTCGCCTGCACCCGGAAGTCGCGGTCACGGTATCGCTGAACATTGCACGCTCTCAGGACGAGGCCGAGCGCCAGGCGCGCGGCGAAGATGTTCTGGCTCGCGACGACTTCGCCTTCGAGGAAGACGAGGACGAAGAGGACGCCGAGACCGAGTCCGAGTTGGAGGAAGCTTCCGAGGGCGAAGCCGAAGCCGAAGCCCCGGACGCCGAAGAAGAGCGTTGATCTCGCTTACGAACTGACAAGGGAGCGCTTGTGATCCAAGCGCTCCTTTGCTTACGATACAGGCGACACGAAAACGGAGAGTCGCCCGGCCTTACCCTCCCGTCTGGCGACCCGAGGTGTAATGGACCGGCTGCTCAATACCTTCCTGTCGCGTATCGTCATGATCGGGTCCCTGACCGTGGTCGATTCCGATGGAGCCTCCCATGTGTACGGTGACGGCTCCGGGATACCCGTTCGCGTTCGTTTCGCAGACGCGAAGACCGAACGCGCCTGCATCCTCAATCCAGGGCTGAAAGTCGGTGAAGCCTTCATGGACGGCACGCTGACCGTCGAGGAAGGCACGATCTACGATTTCCTCGAGGTGGTGCTGGCTAATACGGGCCTCGATCGTCCTGCCTGGTGGATCAAGGCCGAGGAAAGCTATCGCTACCTCACGCGGCGGCTGCGCCAGAACAACACGCCGACCCGCTCGCGCAACAACGTTGCCCATCACTACGATCTGAGTGGCGAGCTCTACCGCCTCTTCCTCGATTCCGACTGGCAGTATTCCTGCGCCTATTACGAGAGGCCGGACTCCAGCCTGGAAGAGGCGCAGCTGGCCAAGAAGCGGCATATTGCTGCCAAGCTCCAGATCGAGCCCGGCATGAAGGTGCTCGACATCGGATCGGGATGGGGCGGGATGGGGCTTTACATCGCGCGGCACCTCGGTGCCGAGGTCACCGGCGTCACCCTCTCCACCGAACAGTACGAACGGTCCAACGCCCGAGCCGCGGAAGCCGGTCTCTCCGACCGGGCCAAATTCCACCTGATCGACTACCGGAAACTGGATGGCCCCTTCGATCGGATCGTCTCGGTGGGCATGTTCGAGCACGTCGGCGTGGGCTATTTCCCAGACTTCTTCCGCAAGTGCCTGTCGTTGCTGTCTGATAACGGTGTAATGCTCCTGCATTCCATTGGCCGTTTCGACGGAGCGGGCGACACCAATTCGTGGATATCCAAGTACATCTTCCCGGGCGGCTACATCCCCGCCTTGTCGGAGGTACTGCCGGTGATCGAACGCACCGGCCTGAAGGTCACCGACATCGAGATCCTGCGGCTTCACTACGCCGAGACGCTGCGGGCCTGGCGCGAGCAATTCATGGCGCGGCGTGACGAAGCCAAGACGCTTTACGACGAGCGCTTCTGCCGGATGTGGGAGTTCTATCTCGCAGGCTCGGAAACGGCATTCCGCTACCAGGACATGATGAACTTCCAGATCCAGATGACCCGCGACCAGCGCGCACTTCCGCTCACCCGCGACTACATGATCGCGGAAGAGCAGCGGTTGCGCGACCTCGACAGCCCGCAGGCCGCGTACAGGGAAGCGGGGGAGTAATACCCCGCGTCCCGTCAAGCCCTGGCATCCGGCACCGGTCGACGGCCGGGGATAACGGGCACAAGTTCCGAATCGGGTAGGCTTGGTCTCCCCTTTGGCGGCCCTGGCCGCTATTGGTCTTCATGCGCTGCCCCGGCAACCCTCCATGCTGCCGATCTTGTGCAGGCGGCGCATTCGTTGACCTTGATCCGAAGATTGGCCGCGCGGCCCGGCGAAGCTCCTTCAGCACGCCGGGCACCCTCGGCACCACAGCCGGGCGCAACGGCGACGGAGGCAAATGATGGCCACCTCGGCCCTGTCCCTGACCGACACTCCCGCGGAAACCCGCACCGCACCGCACAACATCGAGATCGAGCGCCAGCTCCTCGGTGCGATCCTGGTCAACAACGAAACATTCTACCGCGTCACCGACTTTCTCGAGCCGACGCACTTCTTCGTCGAGCAGCACCGCCAGATTTACGAGAAGACCGCGCACCTGATCCGCGCCGGCAAGGTTGCCTCGCCGATCACCGTGAAGACCTTCTTCCCGGCCAATGCCAAGTTTGGCGACACGCCGGTGACGCAATATCTGTTGCGGCTGGCTGCTGACGCGACAACGATCATCAACGCCGAGGACTACGGCCGCACCCTGACGGATCTTGCGCTGAGGCGCGCCCTGATCACCGTCGGCGAAGACATGGTCAATGTCGCTTACGATTCGCCGATCGACGCCACGCCGCGCCACCAGATTGAGGATGTGGAGCGCAAGCTCTTCTCGCTGGCAGAAAGCGGGCGTTTCGAGGGTGGCTTCGGCTCGTTCGGGGACGCCGTCACGCTTGCCGTCGACATGGCCGCGGCAGCGTTCGAACGATCGGGGCAACTGTCTGGAATTTCCACCGGCCTTGTCGATCTCGACCGCCAGGTCGGTGGCCTCCAGTCGTCCGACCTGATCATCCTTGCCGGCCGCCCGGCCATGGGCAAGACGTCGCTCGCCACGAACATCGCGTTCAACATCGCCAAGGCCTACAAGGCCGAGACCCTGCCCGACGGTTCGCCGAAAACGGTCGACGGCGGCATTGTCGGCTTCTTCTCGCTGGAAATGTCCTCGGAACAGCTCGCCACCCGCATTCTGGCGGAGCAATCGGGCGTGTCCTCATCGAAGATCCGTCGGGGCGACATCGATGTCGACCAGTTCAACCAGCTTGCCGCCACGGCGCAGGAAATGCGGGCGTTGCCGCTTTACATCGACCAGTCCGGCGGCCTGACGATCGGCCAGCTGTCCGCCCGGGCTCGCCGGCTGAAGCGCCAGCGCGGCCTCGATGTGCTGGTCATCGACTATCTGCAGTTGCTGCAGGGCTCGGGCAAGCGCGCCTCCGATAGCCGCGTTCAGGAGATCACCGAAATCACCACCGGCCTCAAGGCGCTGGCCAAGGAGCTGAATGTCCCGGTCCTCGCCCTCTCCCAGCTCTCACGCCAGGTGGAGAACCGCGACGACAAACGGCCGCAACTTGCGGACCTGCGCGAATCAGGCTCGATCGAACAGGACGCCGACGTGGTAATGTTCGTCTACCGCGAAGAGTATTATCTGAAGAGCCGGATGCCGAAGGAAGGCACCGAGGAGTTCTTCGAGTGGCAGGCCCAGATGGAGCAGGTCACCGCGCGCGCCGAGGTCATCGTCGGTAAGCAGCGACATGGCCCGACCGGCACCGTCAACCTGCAGTTCGACGCCGAGGTCACCCGCTTCTCCAGCCTGGCACCCGACGATCACCTTCCCAGCCGGCTCGACTAGGATCGCCAGGCAGCGACGTACGCCGTCGGCAACCGGTGCGCTGGCCCCGTCAGGCCACTAGACTTGGAGTACTCTGCGAAATCGTGCACATCGCACCGGCTCCAAACCAGACCAGAACAGGACGTCCCTTGTTCCGAAGCCCCTTCTCTCCCGCCTACCCGCGCGAACAGCATGCCGGGGGCCGCCTCACCGTCGACCTGGCCGCGCTTGCCGGCAACTGGCGCAAGCTGCGCGACCTCGGCCAGCCGGCTCAATGCGCCGCCGTGGTGAAAGGCGACGGCTACGGCATCGGCCTGGATCACGCTGCCAACACGTTGTGGAACGCCGGCTGCGGCACCTTCTTCGTCGCCCTGCCGGAGGAAGGCATGCGGCTGCGCGAGGTGCTGCCGGGAGCCACGATCTACGTGCTCAACGGTCTTTTCCGGGGCGCCGAGGCGGATTACCGCGAAGCCAAGCTGATCCCCGTGCTTGGCTCGCCCGGCGAAATCGAGGACTGGGGCCGGTTTGCCCGCTCGGTCGAGCGGGAACTCCCCGCCGCGCTTCACGTGGATACCGGGATGAACCGGCTCGGGCTGACGCTGGCGGAAGCTGAATCCTTCGCCGGTGTCGAGATGGAGCCCGGCGTGGCTCCGCAGCTGCTCATCAGCCATCTTGCCTGCGCCGACGCGCCGGGCCATCCGCTCAACCGTCGTCAGCTTGAGGCGTTCGCAGAGGCCCGCGCACTCTTCCCCGACCTGCCGGCCTCGCTCGCGAACTCCGCCGGGGTCCTGTCCGGACCCGATTATCACTTCGATCTCCTGCGCCCCGGCATCGCGCTCTATGGCGGGCGGGCGCAGAACGACGGCAACAACCCGATGGCACCGGTGGTTACGCTGGAAGCGCGGGTGCTGCAGGTGCGAGACGTGACGCCGGAGGAGAGCGTCGGCTACGGCGCCGTCGGCTGCCTGGACAAGCCGGGTCGAGTCGCCATCGTGTCCGTCGGCTACGCGGACGGGCTGTTGCGCGGCGCCGGAGAAAGCGAGCTCTCCGCTGGCGCGGCAGGCTGGATCGCCGGGCACCGGCTGCCTTATGTCGGCCGTGTCTCGATGGACCTGATCGCCCTCGACGTCACCTCCGTCCCGGAGCAGGTTGTCGAACGCGGCAGCTGGATCGAGCTGTTCGGGTCGCACATCGCCATCGATGAAGTCGCGGGCGCTGCTGGCACGATCGGCTACGAGCTGCTGACGGACCTGTCGCGCCGTTACGCAAGGCGCTACGTCGGGCTGGACCTGCGCTGATGGCCAAACGACAGCCTCGCTATGTCTGCCAGGAATGCGGATCGGTCACGAACCGTTGGGCCGGCAAGTGCGAAGCCTGCGGCGCGTGGAACTCCATTTCCGAGGAAACCGTCCCCGACCCGATCCTGGCGGGGACCGGCAAGACGTCATCCGTCCGTGGCCGGCCGGTGCGCCTTGAGAGCCTCGCCGGCACCAACGACGAGCCACCGCGGCTGGAAACAGGCATCGGAGAGCTCGACCGCGTGACCGGAGGCGGCTTCGTGCCCGGCTCCGTCCTTCTGGTCGGTGGTGATCCCGGCATCGGCAAGTCGACGCTCCTCCTGCAGGCGGCGGCCCGCCTCTCCTCGGACGGGGGCCATGTCGTCTACATCTCCGGCGAGGAGGCCGTCGCCCAGGTCCGGCTCCGCGCCGAGCGGCTGGGGGTGAGCGGTGCGCCCGTGGCGCTCGCCTCTGAGACCAGCGTAGAGGACATTCTGGCGACCCTGTCGTCGGGTCCCCGCCCGTCGCTGGTCATCATCGATTCCATCCAGACCCTGTACACCTCGATCGCGGAGTCGGCGCCCGGCACCGTCTCCCAGGTCCGTGCTAGCGCCCAGGCACTCATCCGGTACGCAAAGACCTCAGGCGCCACCGTCGTGCTGGTGGGTCACGTCACCAAGGATGGTCAGTTGGCCGGTCCGCGGGTGGTCGAGCACATGGTCGACGCCGTCGTGACCTTCGAGGGCGACGGGAGCCACTCCTTCCGGCTGCTGCGCGCCACCAAGAACCGATTCGGCCCCACCGACGAGATCGGCGTGTTCGAGATGACCGGCTCCGGGCTCCGCGAGGTGGATAACCCGTCACAGCTTTTCCTGGGCGAGCGCGACACCGCCAGCCCGGGCGCCGCGGTCTTTGCCGGCATGGAGGGCACGCGGCCGCTCTTGGTGGAAATCCAGGCGCTGGTCGCCCCGAGTTCGCTTGGAACGCCGCGACGGGCCGTGGTCGGCTGGGATTCCAACCGGCTGGCGATGGTGATTGCGGTTCTGGAAGCCCGCTGCGGCGTGCGGCTCGGCGGCAACGACGTCTATCTTGCGGTGGCCGGTGGACTGCGCATCACTGAGCCTGCGGCCGACCTTGCCGTGGCCGCCGCGCTGATCTCCTCGCTGGGCGGACTTGCCCTGCCAAGTGATTGCGTCTATTTCGGCGAAGTCAGTCTGTCCGGTCGTGTCCGTTCGGTTGCACACGCGGCGGGCCGGCTCAAGGAAGCGGAAAAGCTCGGGTTTGGGCAGGCAGTGGTTCCTGAATCGGTGGCGACGGACTCACCCAAGGGTTTGCGGACAGTTGCGATCGGTGGCCTCAACGATCTCATCGGACGTCTGTTTGAAGACGGGGAACCCGACGGGCTCCGCGGCGGGAGCGATGCGTCCGATGCCCGTTCGGCCGCACGGCCCTGATATGAGCTTGAAACGCGCCCTGTGCGGCGCGGTGGCGTGAGGAGCCCGATCGATGTCCTTCACCGCATTTGATGCCATCGTTCTCGCGGTCGTGCTGATCTCGGCGGTGCTCGCGATGATCCGCGGCTTCGTGCGGGAAGTGCTGTCCATCGCGGCCTGGGTGATCGCCGCCGTGGTGGCCTATCTCTTCCACGACGATCTGGTCCCCACCGTCCAGAACTACATCTCTCAGCCGACCATCGCGCTGGCGGTTTCCGCGGCCATCATTTTCCTGGTGACGCTGATCGTCGTCAGCTTCATCACCATGAAGATCTCCGATTTCGTGGTCGACAGCCGGGCGGGCTTCGTCGATCGCTTCCTCGGCTTTCTCTTCGGCACCGCGCGCGGCGTGCTCCTGATCGTTGTGGCCCTCATCTTCTTCAACTGGCTTGTGCCCGAGCGCAACCAGCCGAGCTGGGTCGTGCAGTCGGCGTCGCGCCCCACCCTCAACGACCTCGGCAACCGCCTTCTCGCAGCCCTGCCGGAGGATCCCGAGGCGACTTTCCGGGACGCGGTGAAGCCGCGCGAGAGCGGCGCCCCGACCGACGACAATGCGACCGCCCCGACCCGGACCACTCCGGAGTACGGGTCGCAGGAGCGCAACCAGATGGATCAGCTGATCCAATCCACCGGCGACGGCAACGGGTCGGAGACTACGCCCGATCCCGCCGCTCCCGCTGGTACCGACACGGGAACACCGGCGAACTAGGCTTGTGCCTGGTCCGAGGGGCGGTGTTCCATTGAAGGCCTGAGGCGTCCGGACCTTCCGAGGAAGAAGGCCGGACCCTCTGGATTTTGTGAGGCGGTCGACTTATTTGCGAACGGACAGAGAGATCCGCGGCAAGACGGTCGATCATGGGGGGTTGATGAGGTTCGGTCCCGAATGCCCCGACTCTACGATTCAGTAAGCAGCGCCGACGCTGGTGCCTATGCCGACGAGGCGGACGACCACTTTCATGATGAATGTGGCGTGTTCGGTATCTTCGGCCACGATGATGCGGGCGCACTGACCGCGCTGGGGCTGCACGCGCTGCAGCATCGCGGCCAGGAAGCGGCAGGCATCGTCTCCTACGACGGCGCCCAGTTCTTCACGGAACGCCACATAGGCCTCGTGGGTGACAACTTCACGAAGCCCTCGGTGATTGCCCGCCTGCATGGCAACCGCGCCATCGGCCACACGCGCTATTCGACCACGGGCGGTGCCGTCCTGCGCAACGTGCAGCCGTTGTTCGCGGAGTTTGCCGGCGGTGGCTTTGCGGTTGCCCATAACGGCAACATCACCAACGCGCGCACCATGCAGCGGGCGCTGCGCAAGCGCGGGTCGATCTTCCAGTCGACCTCGGACACGGAAACGCTGATCCACCTGGTGGCAACCAGCGACCGGAGCTCGTTCATCGAGCGCTTCATCGATGCGATCCGCCAGCTTGAAGGCGCCTACGCTCTCGTCGGCATGACCGACAAGAAACTGGTTGGTGCCCGCGATCCGCTGGGTGTCCGGCCGCTGGTTCTCGGTGACCTCGACGGCGCCTACGTGCTGACGTCCGAGACCTGCGCCCTCGATATCATCGGTGCCCGCTTCGTGCGCGACATCGAGCCCGGCGAAGTCGTGGTCATCACCAACGACGGGATCGAATCCCTTCACCCGTTCGCGAACACGCCCTCATCGCGGTTCTGCGTGTTCGAGTATGTCTATTTCGCCCGTCCCGACTCCATCGTCGCCAACAAGAACGTCTACGACGTGCGCAAGCGCATCGGAGCGGAGCTGGCGCGCGAAGCGCCGGTGCCGGCGGACGTGGTGGTGCCGGTTCCCGACTCCGGGACGCCAGCCGCCATCGGGTTCGCGGAAGCTGCCGGTATCCCTTTCGACCTGGGCATCATCCGCAATCACTATGTCGGCCGGACCTTTATCCAGCCGACCGATTCCATCCGGCACATGGGCGTGAAACTGAAGCACAACGCCAACCGCCAGATCCTGGAGGGCAAGAGGATCGTGCTGGTCGACGATTCCATCGTCCGTGGGACCACGTCGCTGAAGATCGTGGAGATGGTGCGCGAGGCCGGCGCGGCGGAAGTGCACATGCGCATCGCCAGCCCGCCCACAACCGACTCGTGCTTCTACGGTGTCGACACGCCGGAGAAATCGAAGCTGATCGCCGCCCGCATGAATCTCGAGGAGCTGGCCCGCTACATCAAGGTCGACAGCCTCGCCTTCCTGACGATCGACGGACTCTACCGGGCCGCCGGCGAGCCTGCGCGGACAAACGAGAACCCGCAATTCTGCGACGCCTGCTTCACCGGCGACTATCCGACCCGCCTCACCGACCGCGCCGAGAACAACGGCGATCCGCAGCTCTCGCTTCTCGCCGAGGTCGGCTAAGCATGTCTCGAGAATTCGAAGATCGCGTTGTCGTCGTCACGGGCGCAACGCGGGGTATCGGCAGGGCTGTTGCGCTCAAGCTCGGTGAGGCTGGCGCTCACGTCGTCGCCATCGGGCGCACCGTGGGGGCGCTTGAAGAGCTCGATGACGCCATCCGAGGTGCGGGCGGCGAAGCCGCGACGCTGGTGCCTCTCGATCTCACAGACTTCGACGCCATCGACCGGCTCGGTGCCGGGCTCTTTGAGCGCTGGGGACGCCTCGACGCACTGGTGGCGAACGCCGGCATACTTGGTCAGCTCTCGCCCATCGGTCACCTGCCGCCGAAAGTCTGGACCGACACGATCGGTCTCAACCTGACGGCCAACTATCGCCTGATCCGCTCCCTCGACCCGCTGCTTCGCCAGTCGGTTGCCGGACGCGCGGTCTTCATGACCGCCGAGCAGGCCCGCACGAGCGAGCCGTTCTGGGGACTTCTGGCAGCGTCGAAGGCCGGCCTCGAGGCCCTCGTCCGGACCTATGCCAACGAGATTGCCCACACCAGCGTGCGCGTGAACCTCGTCGACCCTGGCCCCACGCGCAGCCATTTCCGCGGCAAGGCCTATCCGGGCGAAGACAAGGACACGCTGGCGCATCCAAGCGCTCATGCGGCGCCGATCATGGCACTGCTCACGCCGCAGTGTCTTGAGAACGGCAGCCTGATCGAGCTCAGCCGCAAAATGGCAGACGACGGGCTCCCGCCGGACGCGCGGTCGACCAGCCTCGCGTAGATCGGCCGGCCACATTCAGCTCGGCAGCAGATCGATCGGGATCAGGCGTAGGGGTTGTCGCCCTTGCGCAGCGTCAGCCTGATCGGCACGCCCTCAAGCCCGAACGTCTCCCGCAGCCCGTTGGCCAGGTAGCGTTTGTAGGCTTCCGGAAGGTCTTCCGGCATCGAACAGAACGCCACGAAGTGGGGCGGCCGGGTCTTCACCTGAGTAATGTAGCGCAGCTTGATGCGTCGGCCGCCGATGGCCGGCGGCGGATGACGCGTGATCGCATTGTGCAGCCACCGGTTCAGCTGCCCGGTCGTGGTGCGGGTCGACCAGAGCTCAACGGTGGAGAGCACGGCCTCCATCAGCCGATCGAGACCCTGCCCGGTGAGCCCCGACACCGGAACCAGCCTCAGACCCTTCACCTGCGGCAACAGCCTGTCAGCGGCTTCGCGCAGGGCATTCATCGTCTCATTGCGATCCTCGACCAGGTCCCACTTGTCGAGAGCGACGATCAGCGCCCTGCCCTCGCGGACGATCAGATCGATGATGTGCAGATCCTGCTTTTCGAACGGCATGGTGGCATCGATGGTCATGATGACCACCTCGGCGAACCGAAGCGCACGGATCGTATCGGCGACGGAGAGGCGTTCCAGCTTCTCCTGGACCTTGGATTTCTTCCGCATTCCGGCCGTGTCCACCAGCCGGAATTCACGCCCGCGCCACTCCCAGTCGACGCTGATAGAATCGCGCGTGATTCCAGCCTCCGGACCGGTAAGCATGCGCTCCTCGCCAAGGAGGCGATTGATCAGCGTAGACTTTCCGGCGTTCGGGCGCCCGACGATCGCCACCTGGACGGGCCGCGAGCGACCGGGACCGGCCGCATCTTCGGCCGGGGCGTCGTCGTCCGGCGCCAGCGGATCGTCGCTCTTCGAGGTCGTCTCTGTGCTTGTCTCGCCAGCTGACCGGTCATCACGCAGGTCGAGCGTTTCGAACCGCTCCTTCAGCGCGTCGTAGAGCTCGCCCAGCCCCTCGCCATGCTCGGCCGAGAAGGCGAGCGGCTCGCCAAGACCGAGACTGTAGGCTTCCAGCGCCGCGACATCGCCGCTGCGCCCTTCCGCCTTGTTGGACAACACGATGACGGGTGCTGACGTGCGCCTGAGCAGTGCCCCATAGGCCTCGTCGGCCGGGGTGATACCGGCCCGCGCATCCACCACAAAAACGATGACATCCGCTGCGCCAATCGCCAGATCGGTCTGCTGCCGCATCCGGCCTTCGAGGCTGTCGGGGCCCGCGTCCTCAAGCCCGGCCGTGTCGACCACCACGAAGCGCAGGTCGGCGATCCGGCCCTGGCCTTCGCGCCGGTCGCGTGTGACCCCCGGCGTATCGTCGACGAGCGCGAGGCGCTTTCCGACAAGCCGGTTGAACAGCGTCGACTTGCCGACGTTCGGCCTGCCTACGATCGCGACGCGCGCAAGCCGGTCGCCTGCGCGACCGGCCTCGCCGTCATCGGAGTCCCGAGATCTCGCCCGCATCGGACACAAACACCATGTAGCCCGACGCCAGGATCGGAGCGGTATAGCCATGACTGGCCACATCCGTCTGCGAACGGATCTGGCCGTTGGAAGGATCGACCGAGATTAGCAGGCCCGCATTGGACACCATCCAGAGCGAATTGCCGGCAAGCAGCGGCCCGTTCCAAGCGAAGCGACCCTTTTTCTTGGTCGGCAGCGCGGTCCGCCAGGCGATCTTGCCGCTCTTCTTCTCGAGCGCGACGATGCGACCCTCCAGATCGATCAGGAAGAGGCCGTTACCCGACACGATCGGCGTGGAAGCGCTGCCGATATTCTGTTCCCAGACGCGTTCGCCGGTGGAGAGGCTGACCGCGATCGTCCGTCCGCCGACGCCGGTGGCGAAAACCAGCCCGCCGTCGATGACCGGGCTGCCGGAGACGTCGGTGAGACCGGCCACGGCCAGGGTCCGGGTCGAACGAGTGACGGAATCGATCCACTTCGGTTCGCCGGAGGACACCGAAAGGGCCATCACCTCGCCGGAGTTCATCGGAACGACGACGGTGTCGCCCGAGACGCTCGGATTGGCCGTGGACAGGAGCCCGGCCGTTTCCGGAATGCCCCGATAGGTCCACTCCTCGGTGCCGTCCGCCTGGCTGAGAGCGATGATCTCGTTGGCCTGGTTGACCACGAAGACCTTGCCGGCCGTCGCTGTCGGCGTGCTGCGCGCCGGCGTCTCCAGCTCCTGCGTCCAGAGGACCCTGCCGGAGCCGAGGTCGAGGGCAGCCACCGAACCGTAGCCCGTGGCAACGAAGACCCGGCCGTTGTCGATGGCGGCGCCACCGCCACTGGCGACATCGCGTTCCTTCTCGGGCCGCAGGTTGGCAGTCCACTGCCGACCACCGTTGGAAACCGAAAGCGCCGTCACCGTGGCATCCGGAGAATAGATGATGACGTTGCCACCCGACGCCACGGGCCGCGCAGCGATGCGCTGCGATTCGTTGGCGAACTGCATGATGCTGCCGCCGCCGCCGCCGATGGACGCACGCCAGGCGCGCGCACCGCTACCGGCAAAGGAAAGGTGGCCGGTGTTGGCTGCCGCGTTGCCGCCGGACTGCGGCCAGTTCGTCATGGAAGTGGCCGCGCCGATGGAAATCGCCGCAACGTCCTCGTTCACTTCCTGCGGCGAATCCTGGTTCGGAAAAATCGGGCTGCGCTCGCCCGGAAGGATCGTATCCTTCTTGTGGAACGGATTGATCGAGGACAGCGAGTCACCGACCGAACCACAACCGCTGACCAGTACCGCCGTGGCGACAAGTGCCACGATCGGACGCAGAGAACCCATCATTCACTCACCTCCGAAGCCCCCGCCCCGGCCTCGTCATCACCCTGCGGTGCGGCCGCGGGGCCGGCGTCGCTCGCCTCGTCGTCAGCTGGGCGGGCGCGGGAGCCGTTGATCAAACTCATGAACAGTTCGACCCGCGCCTTCAGATCCTGGGGTGCGGCGGGGTCCATTTCGATTTCGCGCATCCATTTTTCCGCGCCCTCGAGGTCGCCGGCCTGATAGGCGGCGACGCCGAGGATCTCGCGAGCGGAGTTGCGCCAAGGCCCGGTTTCCGTTGCGACACCGGACAGCCGATCCTCGATTTCCTGGCGCTCTCCAGTGCCGAGCAGCACGTAGCCCGCGCGGACCCTGGCCAGGTCGCGCTGGGTGCGGGAAAGAGCGCTGTCGCCGGCCAGACCGTCGAACGCGTCGACCGCAGACTGGGTCTCTCCGGCCAGCGCCTGTTCGCTGGCTGCCCGGAACTTCGCCAGGACCGCGTAGTTGCCCGGCGCGTCCGCGGCAAAAGCCATCAGGGAGTCGGCCGCCGCCGCGTGGTTGCCCGAGGCGGACTGATCGAGCGCTGCGAGGAACGCATCACCCGCTTCCTGCTCTGCCTTGGTCTTGAAATAGACGTAGCCGCGATAGCCTGCGGTTCCGGCGACGATCAGCACGGCGACGATGATCAAGTAGATGCCGAAGCGGTCCCAGAGCGACTTCATGCGCTCGCGACGCAGGTCCTCTTCAACCTCCTGGAAAATATCCGTCATCGTCCGTCGATCCTCATCGGTTCTGTCGCCGCGCTCGCAGGTCGCTGCCAATCCCGTCCCGGTCGCGCCGTGTAACGCGTTCCGGGCTCAGGGCCAAGCCATTTGGCCCGTACAGGCAGCTCATCGAGCGATGTGAAGATCAGGCGAGAATGGGAACCCCGATCAGCCAGACGTGCACCTTCCAGACAAACAGGGCGTAAACAAGGAGGCCGACCACGACGGCGATGACGTCGTTGCGCACCGGCCCCACGACCGGGTCCGCACCATGGGGATTGGCCGCCTGGCGCTTCTTCAGGGAAATGCGGGCAATGACGCCCCATGCCAGGAACGACCCGAACAGCAGGACGGAGGGAAGCTCGCCATTGGCCAGAAGATGGGCGAATGCCCAGATCTTCACCGCCAGCACCATCGGGTGCTTGACCGCCGACTTGATGCGACCGGGCGCGTAGGCAGCGACCAGCAGGACGAATACAGGCAGCATCAGCAGCATCACGAGGTGCCGCGTCCACAGGGGCGGCACGTAGAGAACCGGCGGTCCGACAGCGCGCCACTCGCCGTAGCCCCAGATGATCATCACGAGGCCGACGAAGGCGATGACGGAATAGATCACCCGGTAGCCGCTCTCGCCCAGCTTCGTCCGGATCGCTGCACGCAGGCCCGTGTCAGCAGGCAGCAGGTGCGTGCCAAAGAAGATCACCAGTCCGAGGATGAAGATCCACATGGTCGAAGCCTCCGTCCGATGGGCGCGCCCGGGACCCCCTGTCTAGGACGATTCCAGCGTTCCCGCATCCCGTTCGTTGGCCAGCGCGACCATCCAACGCGACCGCCCCGGAAACCAGTTCAGCTTTTTTGAAGCGTGAACAAATAATTCCGGTTTGCCTCAACCAGCCCCGCTTGGCACGCTTCTTGAAATGAGGACCTTCATTACCCCTCCTTTCCAGGTGAGCGTGCGGTCGGAACATCGGATCCGGCGACCCGGACGGCTCGCTCCGGAAAGAGAACCTTCGAAGGGCACCGGTTGCCGCCTGGATCGGGATCGGTGGTAGCGGATGCTGAAGGCGGCGATCTCCATCGACAGGGTCATGGAAGCTTTTGGGGAGCTTCTGAAATGGGCCCTCCCCGTCGTCGTCGCTCTCGCCGCCCTTGTCGCCCTGCTGCGGTACGGCCTTTCCCTCGGTTATCCGTGGCTGTCTGAAAGCTTCGTCTGGCTGAATGGCGCCCTTGTCTTCCTTGGCTGCGGCGCTGTGCTGTCCACCGACGGCCATGTCCGGGTTGATCTGTTCTACAGACGCCTCGGGGCGCGGCCCAAGGCCTGGATCAACCTTCTCGGCACCGTGTTCTTCCTCTGGCCGATGGTCGCCGTACTGGCGGTAAAGGCCTGGCCGGCCCTGCAGCGGTCCTGGGCCCTGCGTGAGGCCTCCCCGTCGATCGACGGACTGCCCTTTCTCTACCTCATGAAATCGGCCGTGATGGCCTTCTGCATCCTGCTTGCCATACAGGGACTGTCGACCGTGCTCCGCAGCCTCCACACCCTCATTCACGACTTCGGAGCGAGCGACTGACATGGGGGCAGAGGCGCTCTCCTGTCTCCTCCTCTTCGTCGGCGTAGTCGCGGCCCTTGTTACCGGCTTCCCCGTTGCGCTCGCCCTCGGTGGCTCCGCCATCGTGATAGCCGGAATCGGCAGCTATTTCGGCACCTTCGACGCCATCCTGCTGGGCTCACTGCCCGCCCGCGTTCTCGATCTCGGCCTCAATCCCACGCTGGTTGCCATCCCGCTCTTCGTGTTCATGGGCACGGTGCTGGAGCGATCGAAGGTGGCTGAAAACCTGCTCATCACCATGGGCCAGCTCTTTGGCGGGCTGCGCGGCGGTCTCGGCATCTCGGTCGTACTGGTCGGCGCGCTCCTGGCAGCCTCCACCGGCATCGTGGGAGCGACCATCGTGACCATGGCGCTGATCAGCCTGCCGGCCATGCAACGCGCGCGCTACGACCGATCCCTGTCCAGCGGCATCATCTGCGCCTCCGGTACGCTGGCGCAGCTCATCCCGCCCTCCACCGTCCTGATCCTGCTCGGCACGGCCCTTCAGAACGCCAATACGCAGGCCAATTTGAGGATGGGCGTCTTTTCCTCCGACCCGCTGACGGTCACCGACCTGTTCGCCGGCGCTCTCGTTCCGGGCCTGGTGCTGGTCGGTCTTTACGTCGCCTGGATCATCGTTCGAGCAGTGTTTGACCCGCAAAGCTGTCCGCCGCTGCGCATGTCGGAAAGTGAACGCGGCAATCTCCCGGTCCGGATCCTGGTCGCGATGCTACCGCCGCTAGGCCTTATCGTCCTCGTGCTGGGCTCAATCCTGAGCGGTCTGGCCACCGCTACGGAATCGGCCGCACTGGGCGGCGTCGGAGCCGTGCTTCTCGCCCTTCTGAACCGGCAGCTGAGCCTCTCGATGATGGCAGACGCGGCGCGCTCGGCCATGTCCATCTCCCTGATGATCTACGCCATCCTCATCGGCGCGACGATCTTCTCGCTGGTGTTCCGCGGGTTCGGTGGCGAGGACGTGGTCATCGAACTGCTGCACTCGCTGCCGGCCGGCGCGCTCGGCGCGACGATCTTCGTGCTTGGGCTGATGTTCCTGCTCGGCTTCCTGATCGACACGTTCGAGATCATCTTCATCGTGGTGCCGATCTTTGCGCCCGGCCTGATCATGCAGGGCGTCGATCCGCTGTGGCTGGGCGTTGCCGCCGCCATGATCTTGCAGACCAGCTACCTCACGCCGCCCTTCGGCTTCGGCATCTTCTACCTGCAGGGTGCGGCCAGCACGCTCACCCTGCCCGTCATCTACCGGGGGGTCGTCCCGTTCGTCGTCATTCAGCTCCTGGCGGTCGTCGTGCTGTCGATCTGGCCGGAGCTCGTCCACTGGCTGCCCGGCCTCATGTCGGGCTGAAACCTCGCCTGCCGGACAACCGGTCGAGGGGACCGGAGCCGGCGCGTGCGGCCCGTCGAACTGACGGCGGACCGGAATCACTGTCGTCAAGAAGAGGGGACCTTCGACATGGATCGCAGACAGTTCGTCAAACGGGCAGGCCTCGGCCTTGCCTCCGGCACCGCGGCCGCCACCGGCCTCGCGGCACCGGCCATCGCCCAGGGCGCCATCGAGTGGCGCATGCAGATGACGTGGGCGAAGAACTCGCCGCTGCTCGCCACCGGGCCGGAAATCGTCGCCGACTACATTTCAAAGGCCTCAGGCGGTCGCATGACGGTAAAGCTCTATGCCGCCGGTGAGATCGTACCGCCATTCCAGGTCATCGACGCGGTCGCCGACGGCACCCTGGAGATGGGTCACGGCTATCCGGCGTACTGGGCCGGCAAACTGCCGGCCATGCAGTTCTTCACGCCGGTTCCGTTCGGCTTCACGACCCAGGAGCAGAACGCCTGGTTCTCCTACGGCGGTGGCCAGGAACTGGCCGACGAGGTCTACAGCAAGCTGGGCGTGAAGTTCTTCCCGTCCGGCAACACGTCGGTCCAGGCCGCCGGGTGGTTCAACAAGGAGCTGAACTCCATCGAAGACTACAAGGGGCTGAAGGTCCGTTCCGGCGGGCTCGGCGCCAAGGTGCTGACGGAGGTCGGCGCCACCCCTGTGCAGATGCCGCTCGGCGAGGTGCCCCAGGGGCTCCAGTCCGGTGCCATCGACGGCGCCGACTTCGTCGGCCCCATGAACGACATGGCCTTCGGCCTGCACAAGGTTGCCAAGTACTACTACTGGCCGGGCTGGATGGAGCCCTGCGGCGTGCTCGACTGCATGATCAACATGGCAGCATGGGAGAAGCTTCCCGACGACCTCAAGGAGATCGTCAAGGGCGCCAACATGATGGCCAACCAGGTCGTGCTGAACGAGTTCGTGGCCAAGAATGGACAGGCGCTGGCGCAGATGAAGTCGGAGGGTGTCGACGTCCGCACACTCAACGATGAAGTCCTGAAGGCCCTCGCCGAAGCGTCCACCGGCGTCGTTCAGTCCGTAGCGAACTCCGATCCGCTCGCCACCAAGGTCTACGATTCGATCAAGAGTTTCTCGGCCACCATCAGGCCGTACACGGTGATCTCCGAGGGCGCCTACATCAACGCCCGTCCGGCCTGATCCGCGACAGCGACGCGGCCGGCCGGGGCAGATCCGGCCGGCCGATCTCCGATTGCCAGACGATTGATCAAGGACACACCAAGATGACCGCCTCCCAGACCGGGATCAGCACCCAGGCCGTTCTTTCCATGCGCAGCGGCGGCTACTACTCCGAGCGGACCTACGGCGCCAAGCAGGCCATCGACAAGATGCTGCCTCTGGTGAAGGACGCTCTCAAGCCGCAGCCGGCGCAGACAGGCGTGGTTCGTGTCGCCGACTACGGTGCAGCCGACGGCGGAACCAGTAGGGAGATGTGGTTCAAGGCCTTCCAGGCCCTGCGCGATGGCGGCGATGCCCGCGAGATTGCGATGACCTACACCGACCTTCCGTCCAACGACTTCTCGACCTTGTTCCGCACCATGCAGGGGCTCCAGGGTGATGCGGCGCTCGCCTACCAGGCGGAACTCGGCAACGTTTTCGTCTACGGCTGCGGCACCGGCTTTCACGTGCAACTGTTCCCTGCAGAAACCCTCGACCTGGGCTTCTCGGCGACCGCCATGCACTATCTTTCGGTGAAGCCGTGCGAGATCTCGACCCACTGTCATGCCGTTGGCGCCGAGGGCGAAGAGGCCGCTGCCTTCGCCGAGCAGGCCCGTGCCGACTGGGAGCGCATTCTGCTGGCCCGGGCGAAGGAACTGAAGTCGGGCGGTCGCATGATCTGCCTGAACTTCGGCATCGACGATCAGGGTCGCCACCTGGGAGCAACCGGTGGCCAGCACATGTTCAACCTGTTCGACCGGTTCTGGACGGAACTGCGCGACGAAGGCCGGATCACGGCCAAGGAGTACGAACGCGCCACCTTCGTTCAATATTATCGGACGCTGGAGGAATTCACGGCTCCGTTGACGGACTCCTCCTCGCCCGTTTCCAAGGCCGGGCTGAAGCTTGTCGACGCCTTCTCCACCTACACTCGCTGCCCCTACGAGACGACCTTCGCGGAGTCGGGCGGCGCCATGGCTCCGGCAGAGTTCGCCAAATCCCTGATCCCGACCATGCGGTCCTGGTCCGAAACCGTCTACCTCACGGCGCTGGATGAACGCCCGGCGGGCGAAGCACAAGCGATCGTCGACGAGTTCTACCAGCGCTACGAAGATTTCGTGGCAGCTGCCCCCGAGGGACATGCCATGGACTACATCCACATCGTGGTCGTGATGGAGAAGGCCTGAACGGTGTCAGGCGGGCAGCGCATCGATCCCCGATCGCGCGATCGTCTCGCGGAAGGCGTCGCTGAATGCCTCCGCGACCGGCGAGAGCGCGCGGCCCGCTCGCGTCAACAGGCCGACCTCACGGTAGAGATCCTCGCCCGCGAGGGGACGACAGCACACCGCGGGATCAGCAGCGACGGACAGCGCCGGCAGCACCGTGACACCGAAATCGGCGCGCACCAATGCCAGCAGCGACGTGACGTTGCGGACCATCAGGCGCGAGGCCTGGGAAATCGCCTGGAATTCCGGGGCGTGCATGCGCGCAGAGGCACCGTTGGCAATGAAGCGGATGTTCCCGATCTCGCCTGCCTTAATGGGAGCGTCCGTTTGCGCCAGCGGGCTTTCCGCGGAGCAGACCAGAACGAAACGATCCCTGAACACCGGAGTGAACGCGACGATGCCGGCGTTCGCCGGTCGCCCGGCGATGCCAAGCTCCACCCGCTGGCGTTCTACGGACAGCTCCACCGATTCCGAATCCGCGTCGCGGACATCCAGCTCGATATCCGGTCGCGGCGTCAGGAAGTCGTTAAGCACCATGGGAATGAGTTGCGTCGCCACCGACGGAACACAGGCGATCTCCAACCGACCGATCTCGTTGCGTGCGTAGGCCTGGACGGCGGCGACGGAGCGATCGAAGCCCCTCACCTCGGCCCGGGCAACCGTCAGGACATACTCGCCAAGCGAGGTCAGCGTCGTTTTGCGATCGCTCTCGAACAGCGACCCTCCGAGCTGCTCTTCCAGCTGTTTCAACGACATGGAAACAGCCGAAGGGGTTCGACCGATCTTTTCAGCCGCATCCTTGATGTTGCCGAGGTCGGCGACCTCAAGGAAGACGCGAAGCTGTCCAAGTGTCAGGGCCATGGCGCTCACCAGTTAAGCCAGTCTGAAATCCGTAACAGAAGTTTCGATTTGATTGAAGTCACGTCCGCCCGCAGTCTTGCTGCATCATCCGTCCATCCAACCTTCAAGCATCGGTTGTTCCAGCGTGACTGACGTATTCCCAAACTACATCGGAGGCTCCTGGCGCACCGGCGCTGCCACGATCGAGGACATTAATCCGTCCGACCTGTCGGACGTGGTCGGGCACTACGCTCAAGCTTCGGGCAGCGATGTGGCTGATGCAGTCGCCGCGGCGGAAGCCGGCGCGGAGGTTTGGGGCAGGACAGGTCTCGAGCAGCGTGCCACCGCGCTTGACGCCATCGGCCGCGAACTCATGGGCCGTTCGGCGGAGCTCGGCGAGCTTCTGTCACGCGAGGAAGGCAAGCCCCGCGCAGAAGGCGTTGGGGAAGTCTATCGGGCCGGCCAGTTCTTCACGTACTACGCTGCCGAGGTCATCCGCCTGCAGGGCGACAAGGCGGAATCGGTGCGTCCTGAGATCGAGGTCGATGTCTCCAGGGAGCCGATAGGCGTGGTGGCGGTCATCTCGCCGTGGAATTTTCCGACGGCCACGGCCGCCTGGAAGATCGCTCCCGCACTCGCCTTCGGCAACGCGGTCATCTGGAAGCCGGCGAACCTCACCCCGGCGTCAGCCTGGGCGCTGACGGAAATCATCTCTCGCCAGAACCTTCCGGCGGGCGCATTCAACCTCCTCATGGGCTCCGGTTCCGCGGTCGGCCAGCCGCTGATCGAGGCCAGGAGCGTCAACGCTGTCTCCTTCACCGGGTCCCTCGACGTGGGGCGTGGCGTCGCTGCGGCGGCGGCCTCGAACCTCACCAAGGTCCAGCTCGAGATGGGCTCCAAGAACGCGCTCGTCGTGATGGAAGACGCCGATCTGGACGTCGCCGTCACCTGCGCGGTCGCCGGCGGCTACTCCGGAACCGGCCAGAAGTGCACAGCCTCGTCGCGCCTCGTCGTCCACCGGACGGTCCACGACGCCTTCGTAGAGAAGCTCGTTGCCGCGCTTGGCGCCATGAAGGTCGGACACGCTCTTGAAGACGGCGTCACGATGGGACCGGTCGCCAGCGAAGCCCAGCTTGCCTCCAACATGCGCTACCTGGATCTCGCCAAGCAGGAAGGCTGCGAGATCGCCTGCGGCGGCGAGCGCCTGGAGCGGGTCACGGAAGGCTACTTCATGAGCCCTGCCCTCCTCACTGGCTCCAGTAACACCATGCGTGTGAACCGGGAGGAGGTCTTCGGCCCTATCGCGGCGGTCATAGAGGTCGGCGACTACGAGGAAGCGCTCTCCGTCACGAACGACACCGAGTTCGGTCTCACCGCGGGCATCATCACCTCGTCACTCGCGCGGGCAACTCATTTCCGCCGCAACGCCAGGACCGGCTGCGTGATGGTCAATTTGCCCACCGCCGGCACGGATTACCACGTGCCGTTCGGCGGCCGGAAGAACTCCAGCTACGGCCCGCGCGAACAGGGCCGCTACGCCGCGGAATTCTACACCCAGGTGAAGACGGCCTACATCCGCGCCGGCAATCCCGAGATCTGAGAGCGACCGGATGGACCGCCCCGCCTACATCATCGACGGCCTGCAATATTCCAACTGGTCGGAGCGTGTATTTCGCCAGCTTCGCGAAGGCGGCGTCGACGCGGTCCACGTCACGATCTGCTATCACGAGAATTTCCGGGAAACGGTCGCCAACATCGAGGCGTTCAACCGCTGGTTCGAACGCTTTCCGGAGCTGATCCGGCCGGCCCGATCGGCCTCCGACATCCGCGCTGCGAAACGCGAGGGCCGCACGGCCATCGTCTTCGGCTTGCAGAACTGCTCGCCGATCGAGGACGATATCGGCCTGGTGGAGATCCTCCACCAGCTCGGCGTCCGTTTCATGCAGCTCACCTACAACAACCAGAGCCTGCTGGCGACGGGATGCTACGAGGCCGAGGACACCGGCATCACCCGCATGGGCCGCCAGGTCATCCGGGAAATGAACCGGGTCGGCCTGACGGTCGACATGAGCCATTCCGCAGAACGGTCGACACTCGAGGCAATCGAGTTCTCGGAACGCCCGATCGCCATTACCCACGCCAACCCAAGCTTCTGGCACGACGGTTTGCGCAACAAGTCCGACACCGTGCTGAAGGCTCTTGCCGAAAGTGGCGGCATGCTCGGATTTTCCCTGTATCCCCACCACCTCAAGAACAAGTCCGACTGCACGCTGGCGAGCTTCTGCGAGATGGTGGCGCGCACCGCCGAATTGATCGGCGCGGAGCAGATCGGGATCGGAAGCGATCTGTGCCTCGATCATCCCGACACCGTGGTTGAATGGATGCGAAACGGCCGTTGGACCAAGGACGTCGACTATGGCGAGGGCAGCGCTGCGGCGGCCGGGTTCCCGCCGCAACCGGATTGGTTCCGCGATAACCGCGACTTCATGACAATCGCGCGCGGGCTGGTCAAAGCCGGCTTTTCTGAAACAGAGATGGCAGGCATCATGGGAGGCAATTGGCTTGCCTTCTACGCGCACGCCTTCGAGCCGGCAGCCGCGCTTCATGCGGAGCCTGCGAGAAAGAGCCATGCAGGGTGACAGGCAGACAGTCGTCGACGACCGGCCCGGCGTCGCGCTGCGGCCGCCCTCCACTGTCATGCGCCTCGAGCGCATCGGCAGCTTCTTTCCCTCACGCCTTTCCTTCATGCCAACCCTCATCCGCCGCCTGCAACGCGAGGGCTGGACAATCGAACAAGGCGAAAACGCCCTCGACGCAGAGGGTTATGGCCATGTCCTCTATCATGCGCGCGGCCCCGAGCGGATATACACGCTCATCGCCTTTTCCCGCCCGCTGGATGCCGAGCATCGCAGCGACCGGGTGATCGCAGAGGCCTGGGACGGCACCTTCTGTCTGTTCGACGGAATGCCGACCGCCTCCGACATCGAGCGGCTGTCACACAATGCGCCATACCAGGAGGCCGGACGCTACCAGCCCACCGAGCTGGTCCTGTCGCGTGCCAACCGCAGCGTTCGCTTCTTCGAGCATGTCGTGGAACGGCTTGCCTCCGGCCGGCAGCCAGACGAGGAGTTGGTCGAAAGCGTCGGTTATCTGATGCGTACGACGGCGGTCTACGGGAACGGCAAATTTGGCATCGCCGATCGCAAGCGCATTGCCGATCGACCGGAGACCGCCGGGCCGTTCCAGGCGGAGATGTTGAACGTCTACCTCATCCGATGCTTCACACTGGATCTTGTGGAGCACATTGCCCGCAACCGGGCGCCGGGCACCGCCGTACCGTTAGACCGTTCCCTGCGGCGCCGCCTCGGCATCGGCAATGCGACCGGCCTCGGCATGGCGCCGTTCCTGGCCAACCAGCCGGTGCTCATCAACAACTGGATCGAGGCGCGTGAAACCGCCCTCGCCCGGGTGCGGAGCCTCGACCATGCAGCACCCGAAACGGTGAACGCCATTCGCCAGCGGCTTGCGGAAGCCCGCGCCCATGTCGCCGAGTGGTGTGTGGAGGACGTCCGCCAGAGCGCACGGATTTCCGATCTGCGGCAGGATCTCGCGGCGTTGTCCGAGTGGATCGCGGCGAGCGACCCGTTCCGGCATGCCCATCCCTTCGATCAGATCTACCGACATGTCGAGGAGTTTTACGGTCTGGAAGCGCAGGAACTGGCGGTCTCGCTTCTTCTCGAGCCGCACGCGGAGATCGTGGACCCGCTCACAGAAGGGATGAGCGCCGGCGAGGCGATCCGTTTCGACGCTCGCATGCCGGTTGGCCGCCTGAAGGCGCTGATGCGATCCCATTACGCGTGGGCGCTGGCCATCGATTTCGGCGCACCGCCCTCCCAGAAGCGGTTTTGGTACGTATCGGAAGAGAAGCTCGAGCCGCGCCTTGGTGAGCGCGCCCTTGAAGACGGCGCCGACCGCGAGATGCCGCTCGCAATTGCACGCGACGTGCAAGCTTTTTCCGCAATACTCGAGACGTTTGCCGACGACGCACTGGCCGTGGAGGTGGCGCTGGTCCATCCGGAGGTCCGGCAAACCATGGCGCGCATCCAGACGGTGGCACGCTATCCCTATGGCGAAATCCGGGACAACCTGATCGGCGAGGAATGCCTGCCGATCGATTTGCTGCGCTGCAAGCTGTCCTTTTTCGGTGCATCGAAATTCGACCCGAAGTCGGACCTCTGGACACGGATCACGATGTTTGCCGGGGCTCCGCTGCCCGACGAACTCACGCGCGATGGACCCGAGTGGTTCGTGCTCGCACCTGGAAACCCGCAATGACCACCCTGTCCTTCAACGAGATCGAGGTCTCTGTCCGGAAAGCCGGTATCGGCGCGGGCCTGCCCTACGGTATTGCCAATGAGGTCGGTCGCGCGGCCGAGTGGCTCGCCATCGCCGGGCTGCCGGCACTCGCCACGTGTGGATCTGCCCTCGAAGCCAGCCTGGAGGGCCGGACGGCGCTCGGTCGCGGAACCGACACGGGCGCCGGCTGGACGCTGGCGCCCCCTGCGGGAATACCACTCTGCGCCTGTCATGCGGGCGTGGTGGCCGCCGATCTTCTCAATGCCGGGTCCACCACGGTCCGACTCACTTCAGTCGCGTCCCCTGTTCTCGTTGTGGCCCTGCTTGCGACCATCTCAGAGGCTCCTGCTGTGTCCGTTCTTCTAGGAGACACACATGAGGGGGCACCCAGCGTCCTCGTGACCGCGCCAACTGTGTCTCTGTTGTCCGGTATCGAGCTTCTTGACTGGACCGGCCCGGCAGACCTGCTGATCGAGCTCGGCTCTGTTGCGCCCCGCCCCGCTCCACTTCGCGTCTATGCCGACAGGACAGCCCGCGACACAGCCTTCGCAGACGGGGCTCCGGTCGAGCCGGAGGCTGCCGAGGTCATCGCCCGCCTGATGGCACGCACTCTAGTGCCAGCCTCGGAGGAGTCGCGGCAGCGCGGTGCAGGCGCCGGCCGCATCGACAGTGACTGACGTCCCTTTCCCGAACCGACGGATGCCCCCGTGACCACTACTCGACTGACGCTCGCCGACATCGAAAGCCTCGCCTCCCGCGCCTTGCTCGGCGCCGGGGCCCGGGAAAGCGCGGCCGACGCCATGGCCCGCGCCTGCGTGGCCGCAGAGCGCGACGGCATCCGCAGCCACGGCCTGCACTACATCCCAATCTACTGCGAGCACGTTGAATGCGGAAAGGTCGACGGGCGCGCCCACCCGGTCTTGGACAGGCCGCGTCCCGGTTCGATCCGGATCGATGCGGCAACCGGTTTCGCTCATCCCGCCATCGAGGCAGGTTTCGCTGAACTCATTCCGGCAGCACGCGAGAATGGCGTTGCCGGACTGGCCGTCTTCAATTCGTACAACTGCGGCGTACTCGGTTACCACACCGAGCGGCTTGCAGCGGAGGGGCTTGTCGGCCTCGGCTTCACCAACGCGCCGGCCTCCATTGCGCCGGTTGGGGGCAGCAAGCCGGTGATCGGCACGAACCCATTCTCGCTCGCCGTTCCAGGGGAAGACGGACCGAGCCTGCTCATCGATCAGAGCGCCAGCACCGTTGCCAAGAGCGAAATCATGATGCGTGCCCGTGAGGGCGAGGTAATCCCGGAGGGATGGGCGCTCGACGCCGCGGGCAAATCAACCACCGATCCTGAAGCTGCGTTGAAAGGTTCCATGACTCCGTCCGGCGGCGCGAAGGGTTTCGGTGCAGGCCTGATGGTTGAAATATTTGCCGCCGCCCTCTCCGGCGCCACACTCGGAAAGGACGCCAGCCCGTTTTCCGGGACGGCAGGGGGACCGCCAAAGACAGGACAGTTTTTCTTCGCAGTCGATCCGGGAGCGTTCTCCGGTGGTGCTTTCAGCGGCTCGGTCGCCGAACTCGTTGCCGCCATCGAAGCACAGGAGGGTGCCCGGATCCCCGGTAGCCGGCGCTTTGGCAACCGCGCTCGGATCGAGGCAGAAGGCACCGAGGTCCCAGACGCCCTCATTGCCCGCATCGACGCATACATCCGCTGACAGCGATCAGAATTCGCTCCAGCGAACCGCTCCAGGCCGGAGCGGTCATCGCTTCCTGTCGGGCGGCGCGGCGTTGATGGTCACCCCTCCAACGAGGAGCCATCCCGACCACGGCCGGATGCCTACCCGGTTTGACTCTCCCGTCGGGGCACCTGCACACTGCCATTTCTGCGGGAGGCAAACGACATCAATTGAATTGAAGTCGGGGACAAAACTTTACAATTGCCCTGAATTCCATGCTGCGCGAGCCTCTTGCCGAGGCGGGGTCCCGGCTCGGCTGGGCAGATGTGTCTCGCAAGTCGCGATGCCCGAAGTGGCGCGGCGAATCCGCGGCGCCGTCCCAACTGGATCAAGAGGAGCAGCACCATGAACTGCGTGAAACCGCTCGTTGCGGCTGGTGGCATTGCATTGCTTGCCGCCGGCCTTGCGCCGTCCACGGCCAAGGCTGCCGATTGCGGCACCGAGGATACCATCACGGTCGCCAACATGACGTGGCTGTCCGCCAGCGCCCTGGCCAATATCACCCGCGACATCCTCGCCGAAGGCTACGGCTGCAATGCCGAACTCGTGCCGGGAGACACGGTTCCCACCGCCACCTCCATGCTGACCAAGTCGCAGCCCGACATCGCTCCCGAGATGTGGGTCTCCACTGCCCAGGCCATCTGGGAAAAGGCGATGGACAAAGGCAACGTCTACAAGGCCGGTGACATCTTCGGCTCCGGCGGCGTCGAGGGCTGGTGGATCCCGGACTACCTCGCCGAGGAGCACCCTGAGATCAAGTCGGTCACCGACTTGAAGGACAACTGGGAGGTCTTCACCGAGCCCTCCTCGCCCGATCAGGGTCGCCTGTATGGCTGCCCTCCCGGCTGGGGCTGCGAGATCATCACGAATAACCTCTTCAAGGCACTCGGCCTGGGTGAGACCTTCGAGCTCTTCTCCCCCGGCTCCGGTGCCAACCTGAAGGCGTCCATCGCCCGAAAGGTAACCCGCAAGGAGCCTTTCGTCGGCTACTACTGGGGTCCGACGGCGGTGATCGGCCGCTATGGCCTGGTGCGTCTCGACATGCCGGCCTACGACGCCGAAAGGTTCAAGTGCCTGACCGACAAGGACTGTGCCGACCCGCAGGTCTCCGGCTGGCAGAAGGGCGAAGTCGCCGTGGCCGCCACGACCGAGCTGCGCGACAAGGCACAGCCGGTCGCTGATTTCCTGTCCAAGATGCAGATCCCGAACGACGTCGTGAACGAGATTCTGGCCTGGGGCGACGAACAGTCCGCGAGCCCGGAAGACGTTTCGGCCTACTTCCTGGAGAACCACGAGGACGTCTGGACGGCCTGGGTTCCGGCCGATGTGGCCGACAAGGTCAAGGCTTCCCTGAACTGAGTTCGGAGCGGCCGCCGTCATGACGGTCGTCCCTCCTGAAGTTGCGGTCGGGCGTTCGCGCCCGACCGTTTTTCGAGCCCGCCGTACTGGCCCGGACGAAACCTGCCGTAGAACCAGAGGGACATGCAGATGGAAGCCGGCTTTCCGGAGCTGATCGACACGCGCGGGCTTCGCCTTGCCATCGACGATGCCTTCAACTGGGTCGTCATCGAATGGGGGCGCCAGCTCGAGCTCGCCTTCCTGCCGGTCCTGCGCCTGCTCAACAATATCGAGGACGGCCTCCTCTGGACCCCCTGGTACATCGTCATCCTGGCGATCGCCGGGATCGGCTACCTGGCAACCCGATCCATCGCCACGGCTATCGGCATCGTCGTGATGCTCTTCCTGACCGGGCTGATCGGCCTCTGGGAACCGGCCATGGCGACCATCGCGCTAATGCTGACGGCCACCTTTCTCGCAATTCTCGTCGGCATTCCCCTCGGTATCTTGATGTCTCGGTCTGACCGCATGCAGTCGATCATGCTGCCGGTGCTCGACGTGATGCAGACCATGCCGATCTTCGTCTACCTGATCCCGTTCGTAATGCTGTTCGGGCCAGGCAAGATCCCCGCGCTGCTCGCCACCATTGTGTTCGCCGTGCCGCCCGTCATCCGGCTCACCAATCTCGGCATTCGCCAGGTCGACGCGGAGGTGATCGAGGCGGTCACCGCGTTCGGTGCGACCTCGACCCAACGCCTGTTCTCCGTCCAGATCCCGCTTGCCCTTCCGACCATCATGGCCGGCATCAACCAGACCACCATGATGGCGCTTTCCATGGTGGTCATCGCCTCCATGATCGGCGCCGGCGGTCTCGGCTACCAGGTTCTGCAGGGTATCCAGCGGCTGGAGGTCAGCCGCGGCCTGCTCGCCGGTCTCGCCATCGTCTTCCTGGCGATCATCTTCGACCGCATCGCGCAGGCCTACGGCCGCCGCGTGCAGCAGCATCTTCACAACAGCTAGGCCCCGATGAGCAGCTCCACCCCGCCCCGGGATCCAAAAATCTCCATCGAGCACGTCTACAAGATCTTTGGCGAGGATCCGCAGTCCGTGCTCCCTCGCGTCGAGACCGGTGCCTCGAAGCGCGAGATCCTTGAGGAAACCGGTCACGTGGTCGGCATCCGCGACATCAGCCTCGACATCGCGTCCGGCGAGACATTCGTGGTGATGGGGCTGTCCGGGTCCGGCAAATCGACCCTCATCCGGCACATCAACCGGCTGATCGAGCCCACCGCCGGGCGCATCCTGATCGACGGGGAAGACGTCCTCACCCTCGACGAAAAGCAACTCCGTGCCATGCGCCGCCAGAAGATCTCCATGGTCTTCCAGCGCTTCGCCCTGCTGCCGCACAAGACCGTGCTGGCCAATGTCATGTACCCGTTGCGGGTCGATGGGGTCGCCAGGGACAAGGCGCGCGAGGCGGCGATGGAGCAGATCGAGACGGTGGGGCTCGCCGGCTACGAGGACCGCTATCCGCGTCATCTGTCGGGTGGCATGCAGCAGCGTGTCGGCCTTGCCCGAGCACTCGCGACCAGCGCCGACGTGCTCCTGATGGATGAGGCCTTTTCCGCCCTCGATCCGCTCATCCGGGGCGACATGCAGGCGCAGCTCAAAGAACTGCAGTCCAAGCTGCACAAGACCATCGTGTTTATCACCCATGATCTCGACGAGGCGCTGCGCCTTGGCGACCACATCGCCATCCTTAACGATGGCGAGTTGCGTCAGGTAGGCACCGGCGAAGACATCCTGCTTCATCCCGCCGACGACTACGTGGAGCGGTTCGTTCGCGACGTGAACCGTGGACGCGTGGTGACGCTAGCCAGCACCAAGCGCGACGCCACCACGCTTGCGGCCTCTGAACTTTCCCGTGCGCGCCTCATCGAACTGATCGAACGCGATGGCGTCGATGCCGTCGTGGTCGTGGACGGAGAGAACCGGCCGGTTGGCGCCGTCTCCGAGGCAACCCTTTACGCCGGACGCAACGAGCCGGACGCCTGGTGGACGGACACCGGCAACCTCCCGATGCCGGAAAAGGCCAGCGACGACACCGTTCTTGCCGAGGTTCTGCCCCGCTTCGCCGGTCACTCGACGCCGCTGGTGGTCGTCGATGCTGAAGGGCGCGTGGTTGGCCGGATGTCAGCGACGGACGCGCTGGCATCACTCGCCAACGATGACGGCTGATCCGGTGCGGTCAGGCTGACGTGCGAACGTCAGGTCCTTTCCCAGCGCATGCGGCTGGCCAAGCGCCCCGCCGGCAGGGCCTGGCTCTACCTCACGGCAGAACGGGCGTCGGTGTCGGGGTGCGCGAGCGCACGGGCCGCAAGAAGACCCGGCTGATTTCATCGCGCTTGTCTTCCAGCGCCAGCGTCAGCTCACGCATCGTCGTCTCGACATCCTCGCCCGACAGCTCCTCGTCAAAGTCGACCGACACGGCGATCAGGATTTCCCGGGGACCGAGATGCATGCTGAGCACCTCGCCGACATGATTGACGCGGTTGTCGCCATTGAGCACCTCGCGCACGTCGGCGAGCACGCCCTTGGACGCGCTTTCGCCAGTCATCAGGCTGAGCGTTTCCCTTGCCAGGAAAACGGCGGTGGCAACGAGGATCACGCCGATCAGAATGGAAGCAATGCCGTCGAAGACGGGCATCTCGAGATAGTAGGCAAGAGCCACGCCGATCAGGGCCACTGAAAGGCCCGCAAGCGCGGCCAAGTCCTCGCAGAAGATCGCGAAGACGCTCGGGTCCTTGCTCACCTGCAGCGCCCGCCAGATGGAGCGGTTCGGCTGCTGGTGGCGCAGCTCCTTCCACGCGATGCGGAAAATGTAACCCTCGATGACGATGGCGATCCCCAGCACCACGAAATTCGCCCAAGGCTGGTGGATCGGTTCGGGGTGCATGACCCGGTGGATGCCTTCGTAGATCGACACCGATCCGCCGAGCGCGAAGATCAGCAGTGCCACCACGAACGCCCAGAAATAGATCTCCATGCCGTAGCCGAACGGGTGCGCGTCGTCCGGCGGCCGCGACGCGCGCTTCATGCCGAACAGCAGGATGACCTGATTGGAAGTATCGACGGCGGAGTGGATGCCCTCCGACAGCATCGCGCTGGAGCCTGTCCAGGCCGCCGCGGCAAATTTGGTGATGGCGATGGCCAGGTTGCCGAGCAGCGCGGCGTAGACGACTTTCTTGGATCCGGACGCCATGATCTCTCCTGTGTCTCGACGACAGGAACGCGGCCTTCCGCCCGGATCGCTCCGTGGAGATCCCGACATCCGCCGCCAGCCCCTTTGCGGATGATACGACGGGGCAACGGCGCAATTACACAGATCGTTCCCTTACGTCGCTGGTACGAAGGTTGCGCCCTCTAGAACTCCACTTCCAGCTCGACGATCTCGTCGGGCTCGGCAAGCGCGCCGTCGGTCCACTCCTGCATCAGCGGCCATGCGAAGACCGTTTCGCAATAGGCCTGAAGCTCGGGCTCGAGATCCACGGCATAGGTGCGGAAGCGCGTGCATACCGGCGCGTACATGGCATCAGCGACCGTCGGCGCCGACCCGAACAGGTACGGCCCCTCATAAGCGGCAAGGCACTCGCTCCAGATCGCCTTGATGCGCTCGACGTCGGGCCGCGCCCCGGAGAAGATCTTGAACTGATCGTGCCGGGCCTTGAGGTTCATGGGCAGCGCCGAGCGCAGATTGTAAAAGCCGGAATGCATCTCACCCGAGACGGCCCGGCAGTGGGCCCGGGCCGCCTGATCGCCCGGCAGGAGCCCGGCTTTCGGCGCGATCTCGGCCAGATATTCCGCAATCGCCAGCGTGTCCCAGACGGTCACCGCGCCATCGGTCAGCCGCGGCACCAGAACTGAGGGAGACAGGAGCAGCAATTCCTGGCGCGTATCCGGATCGTCGAGACCGACATGCTCTTCCATGAAATCGAGCCCGGCCATGCGGCAGAGAAGCCAGCCGCGCAGCGACCAGGACGAATAGTTCCTGGAGGAGATCGTCAGCGTCGCCTTTGTCATGTCAGCTTTCATTCGATCCTGTTGTGTCCCTGCCTGATCCGGGCCCTCCCTGATGGCGATGGCCCGGTTCGTGCTTGCTTCGTGTCGGTCGGCGGCTCCCTGCAATCCCGGCCATCGCCCGATCGCAGGCATCACGCCGACAATTGTCTCGCAATGCAGGACTATTCGCACTATTTTTTTGCAGTGCAATATCACCCCCGGCCGGGACCCTTCGATGCTCTACCGGACCTATCAGCTTCAGGACGATCTCATTGCTCCGCTGCGGGCGCTTGCCCGAAACTCGATGCCCGTACCCGACTGGCTGGGATGGGGGTTCGCGGCTGACGTCCGGAATCGCCTGGAAGCCGGGATGGCGATGCTGTCGCGCTTCGAGCTCTCCCACACGCGTCCCGATTTCGGCATCGACCATGTGCGCGTCGGCAATCGCGATGTGCCGGTCACCACCGAAGTCGCCCTCGACCTCCCCTTCGGCCAGCTTCTGAAGTTTTCGAAGGACATCGACACCGAGCAGCCGCGGGTGCTGGTTGTCGCACCGCTGTCCGGCCACTTCTCCACGCTGCTGCGCGGCACCGTGGAGACGCTTCTGCGCGACCACGAGGTCTACATCACAGATTGGGTGAATGCCCGCGACGTACCGCTGGAAGCCGGGCGTTTCGCCATTGACGACTACATCGACTATCTCGTCCGTTTCCTGGAGGAGATCGGCCCCGGCGCCCACATTCTGGCGGTCTGCCAACCCTGCGTGCAGGCGCTCGCCGCCGTGGCCATCATGTCGGAGGACGACCACCCGGCCACCCCCCGTTCCATGACGCTGATGGCCGGCCCGATCGACGTGTCGGAAAGCCCGACGGCGGTCAACGAACTCGCCATGTCGAAGCCGCTCTCCTGGTTCGAGCGCTCCGTCATCGCCAGCGTGCCCGGCCGCTATCCCGGCGGTGGACGGCGGGTCTATCCGGGCTTCCTGCAGCTCACCGCCTTCATGGCGATGAACATGGACCGTCATCAGGCCGCGCACCGCAGGCTCTATGAGCACATGGCAAGGGGCGAGACGGCCGAGGCGGAGAGAATCAAGACCTTCTACGACGAATATTTCGCCGTCCTCGACCTCACCGAGGAATTCTACATCGAGACCATCGACCGGGTGTTCCAGCGCAACGAGCTTGCCAAAGGCGAGTTCGGCTACCGCGACCGGATTGTCGATCCCGGAGCGATCCGCAAGACCGCCCTGCTCACCGTGGAAGGCGGGCGCGACGACATCTGCGCTCTCGGTCAGACCGCCGCCGCCCACGATCTCTGCCGTTCGCTGAGGCCGCACCTGAAGCGCCATCACCTCCAGGCCAATGTGGGCCATTACGGCGTGTTCAACGGCAAGCGCTGGCAACGGGAGATCTATCCGGTCGTGCGCAACATGATCCTTGCCATGGAGTAGCAGCGGCCATTCTCACTCCGGCCAGGGGAGCTCCGACACCGGGCCCCGCTCCGTCAGCGCGGTCAAAGCCAGGGTCTGGTCGAGATGGGCGGCACGATGGGCGAGCAGGAGTTCCGCAAGTTCCAGCCTCCGCTCCCGCCACGCAGGCTCCTGCGCCAGGTTGCGCGTCTCGCCTGGATCCGCCTCCAGGTCGAAGAGCAGCGGTGGCAGCCCGGCAAAGTGGACATATTTGGTGGTCGCGTCCCGGATGACGGCAAGATTGCAGGACCGGGACGAAAGCCCGAACCGGATTTCCGCCGCCCGGCCCGCCACGTCTCGGAAATCGAACTCCCAGAAAACATGGTCGCGCCAGGCGATGGGGCGCCGTCCCTCCAGAAACGGCCGCAGTGACCGACCGTCAGGCGCGTTTGCCGGCACGGCACCGATCAGGTCCGCGATTGTCGGAAAGACATCGGCGGCCTCGGTGAACGCCTCCACCACTGCGCCATCGGCACCGCCGGGCAGCCTAACGACCAGCGGCACATGGTAGCCGCCGTCGAAGAAGCCACCCTTGCCGAGAAGATGATGATCCCCCATCAGCTCGGCATGATCGGAGGTGAACACGATCACCGTGTTATCCCAAGCGCCACTCTCCTTGATCGCGTCGAAAACGCGGCCAAGGTGGGCATCCACCTCGCTGATCATGCCCCAGTAGATCTGTCGGATGGTGCGCCGCTCTTCGTCGCTCCAATCGCGCGCGCGCCCCGCCGCTCCCGGAATGAAGTCCGACTTCGCCAGCCGATCGAGGGTGAACGCGACGAGCGGATGAAGGTCTGCCTCCGCCTGCGCACTCCCAAGTCCCACCGGGTCCGGCGCTTCGACGCCCTCATACAGGGAGGCATAGGGCTCCGGCACGATGAACGGCGGGTGCGGTCGCAAAAAGGAGATGTGGGCGAACCATGGGCCCGCCCTCTCCTGCTCTGCGAGCCAGTCGAGAAAGGCATCCGCAAGAAAGGCCGTCTGGGTCTGGTCGGCTCCGTAGGCGGGCGGCCGGCTCGAAACGGCCGGAGCCAATTCATCGGTCGGTCGATGGATACGCGCGGGATCGGAGACGTCCACGCCGCGACGTGCCAGCCAGGAGAGCCACGGCCGATCGTCCTCCGGCAATGCCTGGCGAACGTCGAAGCCGGGCAGTACGCCCTCGTAGCTGGTCAGCGCCGGATCGCGGGGTGCCCGCCCGCGCGGGTCCGGACCGGTATCGGTGTAACCGAACAAAGTCGGCACATAGCCCGCGCGCCGCGCTGCCTTCGCCACCGTGTCGAACCGGTCATCCAGCGGGGTCCCGTTCCGGCACACCCTGTTGGTCATCTGATAAAGGCCGGTATAGAGCACCGCCCGCGCCGGAGAGCACGGGGCCGCATTGGCGTAGTGGCGTCGGAACAAGACGCCTTCGGCCGCCAAGCGGTCGACATTCGGGGTCCGCACCACCGGATGGCCAGCTGCGCCAAGACAGTCGCCGCGCCACTGGTCGGCGGTGATGAAGAGGACGTTGGGCCTCATTCCGCCGCTTCGCGCTCGCTGTCGAGCCGGTCGACCAGCGCCGGCAGGTCCGCGACGGTGTCGATGGTGTAGTTGGCCCCTGCGGCCTCGAGCTTGGCAGAAACGCGTGCGCGGATCTCCGCCTTCTCCGCCTCGCCGAGGGCGGCGAGTTCGTCAACCGTCAGACCGGCATAATTGCCGGACAGGCAGACCCCGACGGTCACACATCCCGCGGCCACCCCTTCCGCGATCCCCGGCTCGGTATCGTCGACCTTGATGACCGCCGACGACGGATAGACGCCCAGGTCAACGAAGCACTTGTACATGCCGAGGGGACCGGGCCGCCCCTCGACGAGATCGTCAGAACACACGAGATTGTCGGGTTCATAGCCCTGGGCGGCGGCAACCGGCAGGACGTGGCGCATGATCGAGCGCGTGTAGCCTGTGGTGGAGCCGATCTTCAGACCCCGGTCGCGCAGGCCGCCGACGGCCTCCTTCGTTCCAGGAACCAGCGTCGCGAAACGCGCCACGACCTCCTCGTTCATCGGCACGAACACCTTGTAGATGGCGTCAACATCGGCTCCGGTTGCCGCGCGTCCGTGCACCCGCTGCCATTCTGCCGCAATGCGCGGGGCCTTCAGCATCGCGTCGATGTGGTTCCACTTGGGCATGCCCATGGGCTCGCGTGCCTCCTCGATGGTGACCGCGATGCCAAACTTGGCGAAGACCTCGACGAACACACCCATCGGGGCGAAGGACCCGCAGTCGATGGTGGTGCCCGCCCAGTCAAAAACGGCGGCTTTGAAGCGGCTCATTGGGCTTTTCCCTTTATCCAAACAGGTCGGCGATGGTTTCTTCACCGATACCAAAGGCCGTGGAGGCACCGCAGCCGGCCGTGACGACGACGATGCGTGTGGCATCGTCAGGCCTGTCGGTGAAGCGCCATCGGTTCTTTGCGCTGGCGTACGTACCGATCCAGCGCTCCACGACCGTTCGGCCCGGGATGTCGAGCACCGCATCGAGCTCGCCCAGGATCAGATCCGAGACGGATACCGGCGCGAACGGGTCCGGCATGTCGTCATAATGGTGGCTGTCGCCGACGATCAGCGAGCCATCCTCTGACTGGACGGCGATCAGATGGACACCGTTCGCGCGCTCATCGGCCTGTTCGCGGTCGAGCCGCTCGGCAAGTGCCGCAGCCTCCGGCAGGTCGGCGTAGCCGCGATAGCGCGCAAGGCCGAGGTCGGACATGACGCCGGCGCCGAGCAGGAACCGCTCGGCGGGGCGGACCCGGAGCATCTGGAGCTTGCAGCGCGTCGGGCGGTAGGCGGCGATCCGACCCGGGTAAAGGGCGGTGAAGTCGTCTCCCGGACAGATCACGACCGTTTCCGCCTCGATGCGGCCGGCCGATGTGTCCAGCCGTGGAGCTTCCGCCGCATGGACCTGCGTGCCCCAGCGGAACGCGACGCCGTGCTCGTTCTCCAGCCAGTTGGCGAGCCGCGGCAGCGCGTCCTTCGATTCCACCCGAAGCTCCAGCGGCGAGTAGAGCGCCGTCTTCACCGTATCGGTGCGCAGCGGCGGCACGTACTGGCTTGCCTCGAACGGGCTGAGCCGCTCGCACTCCTGCCCCATGTCGGTGCCAAGGAAAGCCTCGATAACGGCTTCCGCCTCCGGACGTCGCGCCGCCAAAACCAGACCGCGATGCTCGATGGAGATCCCTGCTGCTTCGGCAACTTCGAGCCAGATGTCGCGGCTCTTGCGAGCGTGGCGCCAGCAGTCACCCGCGGCCTGGCCGGTGACCGTGATGAACCCGAAATTCCGGATCGAGGCCCCGTTTGCCCGGATGTCGCGCTCGATCACGACGACCCGCTTGCCGCGCCGGACGGCGGCGAGCGCATGGGCGAGCCCCAGGATCCCGGCTCCAACGATGGCGACGTCGTAGGTGGTAACCCCCGCCGCACGCCGAAGCTTCGGAGCGTCAATGACTGCGGACACGGGAGAAATCGAACTCTTCCGCAAAGTGGCAAGCAACGAAATGATCCTCGTCGATTTCGCGCCACTCCGGCACGTCCGTCGAGCAGCGCTCGCGAGCCAGGGGGCAGCGGGTGTGGAACCGGCAACCGCTCGGCGCCGACAGCGGGTTCGGGATCTCGCCGGACAGCTTGATCGGGTCGAACGCAGCATCGGGGTCGGCTCGGGGAACGGCCGAGAGCAGCGCGTGGGTATAAGGATGGCGCGGGGTGAAGAAGAGCTTCTCGGTCGGCGCGTACTCGACGAACTTGCCGACATAGAGCACCGCCACGCGGTGGGAGATCTGAGCCACGACGGAGAGATCGTGGGCGATGAACAGGAAGGCGACCCCCATCTCTTCCTGCAGATCCTTGAGGAGATTGATGATCTCCGCCTGGATCGAGACGTCGAGCGCGGAAACGGATTCGTCGCAGACCACGAAGTCCGGGCGCGAGACCAGGGCCCGGGCAATGCAGATGCGCTGGCGCTGCCCACCTGAGAAAGCGTGCGGAAAGCGCCGAAGGTGCTCCAGGTTCAGTTTGCAGCGCCCGGCGATCTCGCGCACCCGCACGTCAACTTCTTCGCGGCTTGTCACCATGCCGCTGGCGACCAGTGGTTCGGCAATGATGTCGCGCACCGTCATCCGCGGGTTCAGCGAGGAGTAGGGATCCTGGAACACCAGGCTCATGCGTGGCCTGAACAGTCGAAGCATGTCCCCGGTCAGCGAGGAGAGCTGCACGGGGCCGGCCTTGAAGACGAGATTCATGTGCTGGCGAAAGGCCCTCAGCGCCTCGCCCTCGAGATTTGCGACGTCCACGTCCTCGTGCCGGGTGTGGAAGATTACCTCGCCAGCGGTCGGATCGATGGCGCGCAGGATGGCCCGTCCGACCGTCGTCTTGCCGGACCCGGACTCGCCCACCAGCCCAACCGTCTCGCCGCGCTTGATATCGAAGGTGACCCCGTCCACCGCCCGCAGTTCGACAGTCTCCGACTTGAACAGCTTCTTGGAACGGATCGGGAAGCGGACCTCCAGGTCCTTCACCTCGATGAGAGTGTCGCTCATGCTGCGTGCCTACCCTCTTCCGCGTGAAGCCAGCAGCGCACCGACCGCCCTGTGGATGGGGTCGTTTCCGCAGGCATGCGCTGGTCGCAAAGGCCCGCCATCGCCTGGCCACAGCGCGTATGGAACGGGCAGCCGGAAGGGCGCTGGTTGGGGCTCGGAATGTCGCCGGGCACGGGCTTCAGGCGCGCGTCCAGCCGGTCGAGGCTGGGTATCGCTTCCAGCAGCCCCACCGTGTAGGGGTGCAGCGGCGCGCGGATCACCTCGCGGGCCGGTCCCTTCTCGATGATGGTGCCGAGATACATGACGGCAACGTCGTCAGCGATCTGCGCGATAACGCCTAGGTCGTGGGTGATGAAGATCATCGCCATGCCGAGCTCGTCCTGAAGCCCTTGCATCAGCTCCAGCACCTGGGCCTGGATCGTCACGTCGAGTGCGGTGGTGGGTTCGTCGGCGATCAGCAGGTTCGGTCCGGCCGAGAGCGCCAGTGCGATCATCGCGCGCTGACGCATCCCTCCCGACATCTCGTGCGAATACTGATCGAGGCGCGCGGCCGGATTGGAGATCCGCACCTTGTCGAGCATCTCGATGGCAAGCTCCCGCGCCGCGCGGCCACGAATGCCGCGATGCAGGCGGAACGCCTCCATCATCTGGTTGCCGATGGAGTAGACCGGACTGAACGAAGCCATCGGCTCCTGGAAGATCATGCCGATCTCCCCGCCCCTCAGCCGGCGCAGCTCGCGCCCGCCAGCGCGCAACCCTTCGATCTCCACCTGCTTGCCCGACTTGGTTCGGTAGTGCATCGCGGCGCCCGGCGCGATGGTCGCCGTTCCCGGCAGAAGCCGCATCAGGGCCTTGGTCGAGACCGACTTGCCGGAGCCGGATTCGCCGACAAGCCCCAGCGTGCGACCGGCATCCAGCTCGAAGCTGACATTCTGCACGGGCGTGATGGTGCCTTCGTCGGTCCGGAAGGAGATGGTCAGATCGCGCACGGAAAGCATCGTTGTCATCGCTACCCCCTCACCGCGCGCCGGAATAGGGATCGGCCGCGTCGCGCAGCCCGTCGCCGATAACGGTGAAGGCGAGCACTGCGATCACCACGAAGCCGGCCGGGATGCACAGCCACGGCGTCTGCTCGATGACGCGCACGCTCTGCGCCTGCTGCAGAAGCACGCCCCAGCTTACCGTCGGCGGCCGCAGCCCCAGCCCCACGAAGGAGAGCGCCGTTTCGGCGAGGATCATGTAAGGAAAGGAAATCACCAGATCGACGATGATGAAGCTCGTGAAACTCGGCAGCATGTGCTGGCCGATGATCCGCGAGGAACGCGCACCCGCCAGTTTCGCAGCCACCACATAATCCTCGTTGCGGATCGACAGGAGCTGGGAGCGGATGCGACGGGCGAGCGTCGGCCAGCCGAAAAGGCCGAGGATCAACGTCATTGCGAAATAGACCTGGGTGGTCGACCATTCCTTCGGCATGGCCGCCGCGAGGCCCATGTAGAGCGGGATGATCGGCACCACCCGAACCACCTCCGTCACCCGCTGGATGACGTTATCGGTCATGCCGCCCGCATAGCCCGCTATCCCCCCGATGATCAGCGCCAGCACGAAGGAGATCAGGACACCGAGCACGCCGATGGTGAGCGAGTTCCGGGTCGCATACATGGTCCGGGAGAACACGTCGCGGCCGAGATCGTCGGCGCCCCAGATGTGGAGCATCGCATCGGGATCATCGAGGCCGAACAGGTGCCGGTCCGTTTCAAAGAGGCCGAGCACGGTGACCCGTTCGCCCTTGGCGAAGAACGACACGTAGACCCGTGTGTCGGGATCCGGCACCGTCTTGGCGCGCAGCGTGACAGGATCGCGCTCGGTCTTCACGCCATGGATGAACGGCGTCAGCGTGCATCCGTTGGCGTCGCAGAACATCGGGATTTGTGGCGGGCCATCTATGTATTGGCCGTCACGCGTGGTCGTGCCATACGGTGCGACGAACTCGGCGAACACGCCGAGCAGCGCCATGAAGCCCAGGATGGACGCCGCCAGCATGGCCGAGCGGTGGCGGCGGAAGCGCCACCAGATCAGCGTCCACTGCGAGGCGGAGTAGTATTTCAGAAGGCGCTGGCGCTCGCGTTCGGCCTGGCGTTGCGCCTTTGGCGAGGTCTGGTCGATCCCATCGGCCACGGTCATCAGCGACTCCCCAGCTTGATGCGCGGGTCGAGCCACGCCAGCAGCAGGTCGGAGACGAAATTCATGAAAACGATGATGAAGGTCAGGAGCAGTAGGATCGCGCCCGCGACATACATGTCGAGGTCGAGATAGGCTCGCAGGAGCAACTCACCGAGTTCCGTCAGCCCCAGCACGGCCGCGACGATCGGCAGCTCTGAGAAGATGCGGTTGACGTCGAAGCCAATGGTGGACACCACCGGATTGATGGCCAGCCGCGCCGGGTACTTCACCAAGAGCTTCATCTCCGGAACGCCGCGCGCGCGCGCCGCGGTGACGGAGAGCTTGTTCAACTCGTCCGACATCGTCGCCCGGACCGTCTGGATCTGGTAGGCGACCGCCGACCACGCGAGCACGAAGGCGGGCAGCCAAAGGTGCTTGAAGAGATCCCAGAGCTTGCCCAGCGACCACGGCGCTTCGGCGTAGCGCGGCGAGAACAGGCCGCCGATGCCGACATCGAACCAGCGGTTGGCGAAATAGAGAAGAATCAGCGCCAGCAGGAAATTCGGCAGCGCCAGGCCCAGATAGGAAAAGGCCGTGAGTCCGTAATCGGCGGTGGATCCGCGATGGACAGCGGCATAGATCCCGATGGGGATGGAGACGGCATAGGTGATGATGAGCGTGGCGAACAGGATGCCGAGCGTCAGCCAGACCTTGTCGCCGATCACCTTCACCACGGAGGTCTCGAAGGCAAAGGCCTGGCCGAAATCGCCGCGCAGCACGATGCCGCCGATCCAGTCGACGTAGCGCAGCACCATCGGCTTATCGAGACCGAAATCCGCTCGGATCGCCTCGACGTCCGCCTCCGTCACGCTGACACCGGTACCTGAAAATTTGCGAAAGGCGTAGCGGTCCGCGTAGTCGCCGGGCGGCAGCTCCATGATGACGAACACCATCATCGATACGAGCGCCATGGTGACGACCATTCCGACGAAGCGTTCGAGGGTGAAGCGGAGCATGACCGGCCTCCCGGAGAAAACCGGCCGGGGCTGAGCCGCCCCGGCCGGTCGTCGGTGCGAGCCCTACTGCTGCAGCCACCACTGCTGCGGGCGGTACGGGTAGGTCCAGTAGAAGTCGTAGGCCTTGGCCGTCTGCTCGCGCACGTTCTGCAGGTCGTTGCGGTAGACGTACGGCGCGACGATATCGCCGACGGTACCGATCTTGATGTAGTTGGAGAGCTGGGTCTCGGCGATTTCCCGACCGATCCGGTTGGATTCGTCCGAACCCATCTCCTGCTGCAGGAACGCTTCGGCCAGCGGCCAGAGCTTCTTGATGTCCTCCGGCGGCTCCAGCCCTTCCGACCCACCCGAGGTCTTCCAGGCCGCCCAGGCGAAACCATTGCCCGGGTTGAAATAATCGCCGAAGGGCGGCACCAGGACGGTGGGATCCTGGCTGATCGCCGGCGCGGACACGCCGTCATTCTTCCAGGTCATCACGTCCAGGTCGTTGTTGTTGCCGCTGGCGCGGTACTCGTCGGAGGTGACCTCCTTGAGATCGACGCGGACGCCCACCGCGCTCCAGTAGTCGCGCATCAGCTCCTGCATCTTCTGCGGCGAACCCTGGGTGGAGTACACCAGGCGCACCACCAGCGGCTTGCCGTCGGGGCGCTCAAGCGTTCCATCGCCGTCGCTGTCCTCCAGGCCCATCTCGGCGAGAAGCGCCCGCGCGGCCTCCGGATCGTGGTCGGTATCGCGGGCCAGCATCTCCTCGGAGATGAAGCTCACAGTCGCCGGTTCGGCCGGGAAGGCCTGCATCGGCGTACCCTGGCCGAGATAGACGATCTCGTTGATCTCGGCGCGGTCCATCGCCACCGACATGGCCTTGCTGAAGCGCTTGTCGGAAAAGATCTCGCGCAGCACCGGATCATTGTGGGTCTGGTTGAAGGCGTAGAAGACGTTCTCGCCGAGGCCGGGCGCGAACTTGACGGTGTAGTCGCCCTTGTCCTCGTTCTCCTTGAGGAGCGGGAAGTCTTCGAGGAACACCGCCTGCTGTTTCCAGACGACGTCGCCGTTCATGATCTTGAGATTCTGCACTTCCTTGTCGGAAACGTAGGTCTCGCTGATCTCGTTGATATAGGGCAGCTGGTTGCCGGCCGTGTCCACCATGTGGAAGTACGGGTTGGCGACAAGCTTGCGGCCTTCGGCCGTCTCGTCGACGACGATGTGGCTTTCTAGCGTCGGCAGGACGGCGCGGCCGATGGCCTTTGCCTTGTCGACGTCCTTGAGAAGCGGCGACGGCACATCCTTCCAGTCGGATCCGCCGTAGTAGAAATCAACGGCAGCGGCCGCATTCTCGAACCCGGCCTCCTTGGCCAACTCTTCGGCCTGGTCGTTGTGCCGGGGCATGAACTGGCCGAGGAAGTGCTTGGGCTGGAAGGCCTGGCCGTAGTCGACGGCAAAGCGGTTCATGATGCCCGGCGCCGGCGCCGGGAAGGTGAACTTCACCGTGACATCGTCGAGCGCCACGACCTTGGCCGGCTCGCCGGAAAAGAGCCAACGGTCGGGTGTCTTCTCGTAGACGTCTGGATTGAGGATCACGTCGTTGTGCCAGAAGGCCACGTCTTCGGCGGTGAACGGCTCGCCGTCGGACCATTTGTGCCCCTTGCGCAGGGTGATGGTCAGCTCGGTGAAGTCGTCGTTCCAGTCCCACGCCTTAGCGACGTTGGGGACCACGGTCTGCAGATCGTCAGAGTAGCGAACCAGGTTCACATGACGCACCGAGAGAAGATCGGAGGTGCCCGACTCGGTTCCCTTCGACAGCCCGGTCAGAACGCCGCCGTACTGGCCAACCGTGTCGTAAGGCGCAACCACGAGCGGCTCTTCCGGCAGCCGCGCGGCCACGCCGGCCAGCTCACCGTTGCCGACGATGCGCGCATTCAGCTCGGAGATGGTCGGGTTCTCGGAAAACTCCAGCTCACAGTCACCGGCACTCTCGAACTCGGCGAGCTCGAACTGCGCCGGGTATTTGGAGGAAAGGCCCTTCATGTCCGCCACGGTGGCGGTCGGGCACGCGGCGTGAGCCGCCGCGGTCATGAGAAATACGGACGCACTCGAGTAAAGGGCAAGTCGCAGCGAACGGGTCATTGAGGTTCTCCCTGAGGCTCTCCCCTCAGGCGATGCGCCCTCGATGTAACACCTTTATGAAATCTTCAAATATATAGATAATACCTATATTAATTCTCTTGTCATCGCGGCGTCACGAAATTCCGCGGCGATGCCGAAAAGCCCTTCAATTGCGGCCGCTTCCCGCATCGGCGGCGAGCAGACAAGATAGTGCGAAGCCCACAGGTCGGAATCATCGATGCGTACGGTGCACACCCTGTCGCCAGGATCCACCTCGCCAAGCAGCGCCACTCCGATGCCCATTCCGGCAATGACGCCGGCGCGCATGGACTCCCACGAGCCCAGCGTCACGATCGGCTTCAGGTTCACATCGGAACGGCGCGCCGCCTCGTCGAAAACAATGCGGGTGCCCGAGGTGGTCTCCCGGCACAGGATCGTATGCTGGGCCAGGTCGCCCCAGCCGACGGACTGTCGGCCCGCAAGTGAATGATTTGCGGGAAGCATCAGCACAATCGGATCGGTTCGCAGGCGCTCGGCGCTCAGATCCGCAGGAGCCGTCTTGGCTGTCACGAAGGCTGCATCGATCTGGCCCTTCTTGAGCAGCTCCACCACATCCATGGAAGCCATGCACCGCGTTTCCAGCTTCACGCCCGGGAACACCCGCATGAAGCGCGAGATCACCGGCATGGCGAACTGGTCGGTCGAGTAGCCGAGGCGAAGAAGACCGGTCCGAAGGTTCTGCTCGTTCTCCAACAGCCCTTCGATCTCGTCCATGATGGTCAGGAGCGCCCGCACCTTAGGCAGCACCGTGTCGCCGAAGTGCGTGACCCTGATCGTATGTCCGTCGCGCGAGAGAAGCCTTAGCCGGCTTTGCGCCTCGATCGCACGAAGCTGGGTTGAGACTGAGGGCTGGGTGATGCCGAGATCGGCGGCGGCCCGGGAGAAGCTTCCGGTTCGCGCAACGGCCTCCAAAACCCTGAGCTGGCTAATTGTTGCTTTCATTCACCGTGCACCGCCCGATCGCTCTCGCTCAAACGCGGTACTTTAGCTGTTGAAGCCAACGGGAGGATGACAGTCAGCGAGGCTCGAACCGCCGCTTCCGCTCAGACAGGGCCCGCATCCGGCGGACCGAAGGAAAGCGCGCGGAGGTCGCTCCGGAGGGTTTCGGGATCGGACAGCGAGCGTTCGATCTCGCCGTGCACCCGGCGCCATACGGGAACGGCCGCCGCCAGCGTCCGAATGCCTTCAGGAGTGAGGGCCAGGAGCCGCATGCGCCTGTCCTTCGGATGTGACTTGCGCTCGACCAGTCCCCGCCTCTCCAGTGGCTTCAGTGCCGCAGTCAAGGTGGTCTGGTCCATGGCAAGCACCTCGGCGACCGGTCCCATGGGGGGTGGCTCCGGCCGATTGAGGGCCATCAGCAGCGAGAACTGACCGTTGGTCAGGCCGTATGGCTTGAGCTCCTCGTCGAAGCGCCGCGCCAACGCCCGCGCGGCGCGCTGCGCGTGCAGACACAGGCATGTGTCGCGCACATGAATGGTTGTGGAAAAGGGAACGTGGTCAACCTTTGACATGGCACAATTATATTGATATCAATTCTTTTAGCAAAGGTGAACGCGCGAACAGAGGGAGGCGTGCGGTCATGGATCCCCGTCAGAATGTTGTCTCGCGAGAGGACTGGCTCGAAGCGCGCCGCGAACTCCTCAAGAAGGAGAAAGCGGAAACGCGGATCCGCGACGAGGTGAACGCCGCGCGCAGAGCCCTGCCGTGGGTGCGGATCGAGACCAGCTACCTTTTCGACACGCCAGAAGGGCAGCAAACCCTGGGCGACCTGTTCGCCGGCCGCAGCCAGCTGATCGTCTATCACTTCATGCTCGCGCCGGGCTGGGAAGCGGGATGCCCCGGGTGCTCCTTTCTCGCCGATCACTTCGATGGCGCCCTGCCCCACCTCAACAATCACGACGTGACGATGGTTGTTGTGTCCCGCGCCCCGCTCGTCGAGATCGAGGCCTACCGAAGTCGCATGGGCTGGCGCTTTCCCTGGGTGTCTTCCTTCGCCAGCCCGTTCAACCGCGATTTCGCGGTGTCCTTCACCGAAGACGAACTGGCCAGCGGAGCAGTCTTCTACAATTTCCGGCACACGCCGAGCGAGCGCGCGTCCGCCGAGTTGCCGGGCCTGAGCGCGTTCTACCGCGACGAAGACGGTAGCGTCTTTCACACCTACTCAAGTTATGCCCGGGGTCCTGAGGAACTCATCGGAACGCTGATGATCCTCGACCGCGCCCCAAAAGGCCGCAACGAAGGCACGACGATGGATTTCGTTCGCCGGCATGACGAGTATGGCGCAGGTCCGACAGTCAGCTGTCACGCGGGCGCGGTTTAGCCCTGTCATGCAGATCAGCAACGTCCTGGCCGGCGTCGCCGTGCACGATCTTGAGGCCTCCGAGCGCTGGTACGCCACGCTCTTTGGCCGCGCGCGCGATGCCGCCCCAATGGAAGGGCTCGTCGAGAGGCGGTTTGCCGGCGGCGGCTGGGTTCAGGTCTTCGCCGACCCGGGTAGAGCCGGCCAGGCCTCCGTCACCCTTGTGGTGGACGACATAGGGGCCCTCCGCGAGACCCTCCAGGAGACCGGTCACGCCATCGAATGGTCCTTCGACGGTGCCGTCACCCGCGGCGCGGTCATCCGCGATCCGGACGGCAACCGCGTTGTTTTCGCGCAATCCATGACCATCGAGATCAACCCGTCGGCCTGGCCGACCACTTCGCAGAGGTCTACATGAACTTCGAGCCGCGCACCGAGAACACCTGGTTGAAGCAACTCGTCGGCGAGTGGGAGTTCACCGCCTCCGCGCCAGGCTGTGGAGACATGCCGCCGGGTCGGGAAACCGTGCGATCGCTCGGCGGTTTCTGGATCGTTGCCGAGGGCACCGGCGAAATGCCTGGCGGAGGTACGGCAACCAGCCTGCTCACCATCGGCTACGACGCGCGCCTCGGCGGCTTCACCGGCAGTTGGGTCGGCTCGATGATGCCGTACATGTTCGTCTACGAAGGCACGCTGGACCCGGCTGCCAACGCGCTCACCCTCGATTGCGAGGGGCCGGACTTCGCCGAGCCGTCGGAATCCGCGAGCTACCGCGAGATCATGACGGTCATCGACGAGAATACCCGCACCTTCGTCTCCTACATGGAGGCCGAGGACGGTACCTGGACGGAGATCATGACGGCCCGCTACCGGCGCGTCTGAACCCGTGAATCCCAATCCACTGACCGGACTGCCTCTTTTCAAGGAGACCGTTGAATGCCGATGTCCCAGGGTGACTTCTGCTGGTACGAGTTGATGACTTCCGACCAGCAGGCGGCCGAGAGCTTCTATACGCAGACCATCGGCTGGACTGCCGCCGACGCCGGCATGCCAGGCATGACCTATGTTCTCTTCAAGGTCGGCGAAGCGCCGGTCGCCGGCCTGATGAAGCTGCCCGACGAGGTCGTCGAGTCGGGTGGCCGGCCCGGCTGGCTCGTCTACGTCGCGGTCGACGACATCGACGAGATGGCGGAGCGGATGGCGCAGGACGGCGCCGCGATTCATCACGCTCCGGAGGACATTCCGGGCATCGGCCGCTTTGCCGTCATCGGCGACCCGCAGGGTGCCGTCGTCTGCCTGTTTCACGGCGACGGCGAGCCGCCGGAGGCCCCGGCGAAAGACACGCCTGGAACTATTGGCTGGCACGAGCTGTACACCGAAGACCTCGATGCCGGATTCGATTTCTATTCCAGGCACTTCGGCTGGGAGAAACTCGACGCGATGGATATGGGTCCGATGGGCGTCTATCAGCTGTTCGGAAAGAACGGCATTGCTTTCGGCGGCATGATGAAGCAACCGGCCGAAATGCCGAACCCGGCCTGGAGCTGCTATTTCATTGTGGATTCAGCGGACGCCGCCATGGCCCGCGCCACCGGAGCCGGGGGCCAGATCATGACCCCGACGATGGAGGTCCCCGGCGGCATGTGGATTTCCCAAGGCCTCGATCCGCAGGGCGCCTTCTTCGCGGTGGTCTCCGCGAACAAATAGTCGTTCGCCGGTGCGGTCGGGATCACTCTTCCGGCCGCACCGCCCCTGCCTCTTCCCCCCGCCTGTAGCCGAGCGGTTCGCGCGACGCGTACCACAGAGCCACCGCCTCGATTTCGTCGGGCTCCAGCGTGTGCGCGGAGAGCGTCATAAGGTCCTTGAACCGGCCGCCCCCACGCTCGACCTCCTCGTCGGCGAACAGGGCAAGCTGATTCCTCAGATAGCCGGGATACTGGCCGGCGATGCGCGGGAAATCCGGCTGCCGAGCCGCAGCCTCCGCGCCATGGCAGCCGTCGCAGGCCGCCACGTCGCGGCGGGGAATGCCATGCGTCGCGATCGCCTCCCCGCGAGCCAGCAGGTCACCGTCGACGGTATCGGCGGCGACTGACGCTCCGGCAAGCGGCACAACCTTCGTGTAGAAAGCGGCCAGCTCTCTCAGGTCGGCTTCCACCAGACCGGATGCTGCGGACTGCATGATGCCGCTGGCCCGGTGTCCGTCTGCATAGGCTTTCAGCGCCGCGTAAAGCACCGGCTCCGGCTGGATATCGAGACGCGGAAAGGCACCGTTCGCCTCGCCGAGCCCGTCAGTGCCATGACACCGGATACAATCGGCCTCGGCCGGACGCACCGACGTCGACAGGTCGGCCGCGTCGCCCTCCCCCTCTTCCGGACCAAACGCCAGTTGCCGATAGTCCCGGGCATTCATCTCCGGCATCGCCTGAAGGAAGGCGACCATCGCCCACACCTCATCGTCCCGCGCCTGGGTGGGCCAGGCCGGCATCCCGGTAAACTTCACCCCGTGCTTGACGATCCAGAACAGTTCCGCAGGCCGCCAGTCGTCGATGCGGTCGGCGAGATCGGGCGGATGCGGCGTCATCTGCATGACCACCGCGCCGCGCGGGCGGGCCGGGCTGCCATGGCAGGCCGCACAGCCGCTCTCGTAGTGACCGGCGCCGCGGCGAACGAGTGCCGGATCGTCCAGCGGCGGAGGCTCCTTGGCCGGCGCATGGAATTTGACCGACTGACGCATCACGCTGTGAAGAACCCAGTCCGTGACGCCCCAGTGCCCGCTGCTCGCCGAAATCTGGATGAGACCGAGCCAGAGAACCGCGACCACGGCGCCGGCCGCTCCGAGCGACAGGTAAAGGAGATGGCGAAGCCGGATGCTCACGGCCGCACCTGTTCTGCTGCCTGACGCGGAAGACGCAGCACCCTGGCGACCAGCACAAGGCCGCCGATCAGGTAAACCGCGCCGCCGATCCCCAGCATCAGGAGCCCGCCGATCTGCTGGTCCTCGAGCAGCGACAGGCCATAGAGTGGCGCCCCGCCGGTTCCGTCGCGGCAGATCGGCGTCTGCGCGAGAGCAAGAAGAACGCCGAGCAGCGTCATGTGCATTGAGGTGAAGAACAGCGCACCGGCCCCCGCCAATGCCGCCGCCTGCTCCGAGCGCGCCGGCGCCGTCAGCGCCGTGACCCAGACGAACACCGCCACCGCCAGGAACATCGCCTGCTCTAGCGCGAAGATCCGGCCATCTGTGCGCGTCGCCTCGTGCAACGCCGGCAGATGCCAGGCCCAGATCACGAACAGGTCGAGCAGGCTCGCAATCAGCGCCAGCGGCAGGATCGCGTCCGCAACGGCGCGACCGCGCAGGGAGCGCGCCAACGCAGCGGCAATCAGCGGAGCGGCGATCGCAACGACCAGCATATGCAAAAGCATGTGCGCGGCGAAGCTATGCTCAACCATTCCCGGCAACGGCCCGAACCAGCCGAAGGCCAGCACGGCCACTCCTGCAACGAGGCGGGGATCGCACATCATCGGCACGTCCCCAGCATGAAGGCCGGCATTGCCACGAAAACAACGCCGATCGCGGACAGCACGCACAGCATCATCGAGACGTGGGAGAGAAAGCGATGCCGCTCTTCCGGCGTGTTGCCGAGATAGTTCAGGTCGCCGCCGACGACCGAGAACCCCCGCACCCGCCAGAGCGAGAGGAAGACCAGGCCGAGTCCGAGCAGCGCCACGGCCGTCGTCGCTGCGACGAACCAGGTAACAGGCAGGAGCGCTGATGCCCGCCCGGCCTTCTCGCAGTAGATGGCGGCACCGACGTAGCAGACGAGAAAATGCACGGCCCAGATCGTCGGCGCCGTGATGAGACGCCAGAGGTCCGTTCCCTCTCCCGTTGCGCGTTCGACCTGTCCCTTGTCGGTGCTCATGAGACGTACGGAAAGCCTCCGATCACGAGGGTGGTGACCAGTGCCGTGAAGGCCATAAAGTGCCAGTAGAGCGCCACGTTCCAGATGTCGGTGTCATAGACTGGCGTCATGTGGCCGACGACGCTGCGCGCCAGGCAGTAGACCTGCATCACGATGCCCACGGCGATGTGCAGTGCCGTCCACAGGACCAGCGCCCAGACGATGGCCGGGTAAGCATGTTCGGTGGGATCGAGGCCCGAAAACCACGGTCCAGCAACCAGCGCCGCGATCCCAGCCGCCGCTGCAACCGGCCCGGCAACCAGCAGCAGCCGCGCCAGCCCCACCCTGCCCCGGCCGTTGACCACGCGTGCGCCCCATGTCGCGGCCCAAGCGGCCAGAAGCAGCACGCCAGCAACCAGCGGCCACTGCCAGCCCGGCGCTGTGGTCCCGCCCGGCGGAAACTGCTCGTGCACCGTCCAGAAGAAGAAGTAGCCGAACACCACGCCGAGAAAGGCGGTCAGGTCTCCGGTCATGGTGATGAACATGGCCCACCAGCCGGTGGATTTCGGCCCGGAGATGTAGAGCGGCACCAAGGACCCCAGGCCGATGTCCTTTTCTGCTTTCTCCGGATGCTGGGCAGTGCCCGTCCAGAGCCAGAAAATGATCGCCGCCATTGCGCCCAGCGTAGCGATGATGGTCAGCCACCACCAGTGGAAGGTGGCGAAGATGAAGGATGCGCCGAGCATCCCGGCGGCGATCATGGTGATGACCGCCGGACCACTCACGCGCAGGCACTGGATCGGTTGGGCGTCCAGCACCGAGGTGATGATGGTTTCGCGCTTCCCCTCCTCCGCATCCGACAGATAGAAGCGCCCCTCGTCATACTTGGTCAGGAATTCCGGATCGTCCCAGAGGGGGTAGCGGCTCTCGATCTTGGGGATGGTCCGCGAGCCCCACGGCTTCGGCGGCATCTCCAGCATCCATTCCACCGTGCCCGCCTTCCACGGATTCCTGGTCGCGGCATCCGTCTCGCGCTTCGGGCGCACCACGTCCCAGACGAACACGAGGAAGCCCGCCGCGAAGACGAACGCACCAACGGACGAGATGAGGTTCAGCCAGTCCCAGCCGAGACCGCCGGGGAAGGTGAACACCCGGCGCGGCATGCCCAGAAGCCCGGTCAGGTGCATCGGCAGGAAGCAGATGTTGAAGCCGGCAAACATCAGCCAGAACGACCAGATGCCGAGACGGCGCGACAGCATCTTTCCGGTGGCGATGGGGAAGTAATAGTGGATGCCTGCCAGCAGCGGGAACAGCATGCCGCCGAACAGCGTGTAGTGCAGATGCGCCACTACGAAATAGGTATCGTGCACCTGGAAATCGAAGGGCGCGACGGCAACCATCACCCCGGTCAGGCCACCCGCGACGAAAATTGCGAGTGCGCCCATGGCGAAGAGCATCGGGACAGAGCGCGTCACCCGCCCCATCAGGAGCGTCGATACGAACACGAAGATCTGGATGCCGGTGGGAATCGCGACGGCCTCTGAAGCCGCGGCGAAGAAGCCGAGCGACACCGACGGCAGGCCCGTCGTGAACATGTGGTGGACCCAGAGCCCGAAGCTCAGGAAGCCGGTGCCCATCGCCGAAAGCACGATCCACGAGTAGCCCGAGATCGGTCGGCGCGCGAAGGTCGGGACGATCATCGCGAGCAGCGCGATGGACGGCAGGAAGATGATGTAGACTTCCGGGTGGCCGAAAATCCAGAAAAGGTGCTGCCAAAGCAGCGGATCGCCGCCACGTTCGGGATCGAAGAAAGGCCAGTCGAAGGCCCGCTCCATCTCGAACAAGAAGTCGCCGGCGATCAGCGGCGGGAATGCGAACAGGATCATCCCGCCTACGATCAGCACGTACCAGCCATAGAGCGGCGTCAGGTTCATGTGCATGCCGGGCGGCCGGCATTTCAGGACGCCCACGATCAGCTCGACCGCTGCCGCGATCGAGGCAACCTCGATGAACGACAGGCCGAGAAGCCAGATGTCGGCGCCGATGCCGCCCTGCTTGGTGGACAGCGGCGGATACATGAACCAGCCGCCCTGTGGCGCGGCATCGAAGAAAATCGAGCCGCAGACAAAAATGCCGCCGATCAGGAAGCACCAGTAGCCGAACGCCGATAGCCTCGGGAACGGCAGGTCCCGGGCGCCGAGCAGCGCCGGCAAGATCATGATTGCCACCGCCTCGAAGATCGGGACGGCGAACAGGAACATCATCGCCGTGCCGTGCAGCGTGAAGGTCTGGTTGTAGGCCTCGGCGGACAGGAACTGGTTGTCGGGAAAGGCCAGCTGCACGCGGATCAGGAGGCCCAGGACGCCCGCGAACATCATGAAGGCGAAGGCCGTGCAGATGTACCAGAGCCCGACCTCGGAATTGTTCACCGCCGTCCAGTAACGCCAACCCTTCGGCGTCGCCCAGACCGCAGACAGGCGCTCTTCCTGGCCTCTCCGGACTTCCGGATCGCCCTGGTCGACGTGTGACAGGGATGTCTGGGGAGCGCTCATCACTTCGCCCCCTCCAGGAAGGTCGCAATAGCTGCGATATCGGCATCTGGAAGCATGGCGTAGCCAGGCATGGCGACATCCGGCTTCAGGTGATCGGGGTTCCGGACCCAGGCTTCCAGCGTTTCGCGATCGTTGGGAAGAATACCGGAACCGAGGGTCCGGCGGCTTCCCACATGGGTCAGGTCCGGCCCGACATCCCCAAGCTCCACGACGCCGCGCATCATGTGACAACCACCGCAGCCAGCCGCGATGAACTGGTCCCGGCCACGACGCGCGCCGACGCTGTCGGCGACGACCGCCGGCTTGGCCTGGCCGGCGAGCCACGCGTCGAACGCGTCGCGCTCATGGACGATCGCCGAGAACGCCATCAGCGCGTGCGATGTGCCGCAATACTCTGCGCAGACGCCGCGATAGGTGCCGGGTTTTTCTGCCGTCAGGACCAGCCGGTTTGTGCGGCCGGGGATCATGTCCATCTTGCCGCCAATGGCCGGGATCCAAAAGGAATGGATCACCTCGTCGGCGGTCAGAACGAACTCGACCGGTTCCCCCGCGGGCAGGTGGATCTCGTTGGCATCGCGGACCAACGTTCCATCCGGCAGCTCGTAGGCGACGCGCCACCACCATTGCTCGCCAGTCACGTGAACCTTCAGTCGCGTTCCGCTCTGAGCCCAGTCCGGCAGCATCGAGAGGCCGTAGGCGAGCAGCGCGGCCAGCACCACGACGGGAAACACCACCCCGCCACCGATGATGAATGCGTTTCCAACCCGGGCACCGCGTGGCGGCTGCAGCACGGCGAAGATCGCGGTGCCCATCACCACGATCCAGACGGCAGCGCCGCCAACCAGCATTACCCAGAAGAGCCGGCTGACATCGGTGGCTTCGCGTCCGGCTCCGCTCAGGGCGGACTGCGGCCCGTCGCAACCGGCAACGATCATGAGCAGGATCGGGAGTGCGACGAGAGACGGGCGGGCCGGTCCGGAAGGTCTCCGCCGGACTTTAGCCGGTCGGTTGGTCATGCGCGAACGTCCCCCCTCAGTTCATCGATTCCAAATCGCTGAGCTGAGGAAAGGTTCCAATCTGCCTTCGACCCAAGGCCGACCGGAGTGCGTGTCAGCCTGCAAGCGCCGTGTTGACCACCCGGGCGCAGAAATCCACCTGTCCGGTCACCGCCTCAAGCCGCTCGCGCATGGCAGGCGTATCGGACACGGTTAGGCTCAGTGAGCCGATCACCTCCTGGCGCCCGTCGAAGAGCGGTGCGGCGACGCCGATAACGCCGGGGGTGACCATACCGTAGCTGATGACATGCCGGGCCTGCCGGATCGCCTTGAGGCCGGCTTTCACCTCCGCAAGGTTCTCACCCAGACCCGCTTCCGCGAACTCTTCTGGCCGTGCCTTGTAGAGCTTGCTCACCTGATAGTTCGGCAGCCAGGCCAGGATCGAGGTCGACGCCGCCCCCCGCAGCAGCGGCCGCGCCCGGCCCCGTTCGTAGTCACTGGTGAAGGCCGAAGTACTGGCTTCCTGATGGACGCAAAGCACCTTCTGCCGGTAGCGCCGGCACAGGAGCGCAACTGCGGGAATGTCCAACACAAGCTCTGCCATGACCGGCCGGGCGGCCTGCAGAAGCGGATCCGTCATCCGGATCTTTCGATCCAGTTCGATAATCCGTGGTCCCAAAGCGTATCCGAGGCCAGGCAGCGAGGTCAGAAAGCCGGCGTCGGTGAGGACCTTCAGATAGCGGTAGAGGGTCGAGCGGGTGTAGCCGAGCTCGGCGTGCAGATCTTCAACACTCCAGGAGACCGAGTGCTCGTCAAAGAGATCGAGGATCGCCAGCATCCTCGTATGGCTCTGCACGTCGCGGCCTCCGCTCACCCGTTCTGCCGGCCACTCTGCGAAGTCCGTCTCGAGAGATCAACAACGATCCCGTCTTTCGGGACCAGGGCCATGATCGATATCCCGCATGTCGGGATTGGGATTCCGCCGCAAGGGGAGTAGCGTTGCCCGCATCATGCACGCTCTACTCCCCCACCATCATGACCGAGCCTGATATGCCGGCACGGCGCGACCATGATGCATGCCCCGCTACAGGCCATGCACCCGACGCCTCTGTGCAACCCGCCCGAAGGCGCAGGCTCGATTGGTCGATCCTCTTCTTTCTCGCGCTCTGCCTTGTGTCCGGAGCGCTGAACTGGTGGCTTCACGGGACCAGTGCGGTGGTGCGGGAGGCCCGGGACGCAGGCACGATGATCGTCGCGGTGATCCCGCAGCTCACCCTCGGCATCCTCATAGCGGCCTTCGCACAGGTGGCGGTGCCGCGCGATAAGGTCGGCCGTCTTCTCGGTGAGCAGTCCGGCCTCAGGGGGCTGGCACTCGCCAGCGTCTTCGGCGCGGTGATGCCCGGCGGCCCATTTGCCTCTTTTCCGCTGGTCTATGCCCTGGCCCGCAGCGGCGCCGACATGGGCTGCCTGATGGCCTTTCTCATCGCCTGGGCCACGATCAGCGTGAATCGCCTGCTGGTCTGGGAGATCCCTTTCATGGGCTTCGAGTTCGGCCTGTTGCGCTTCGTCTCGTCGCTTCCCCTGCCCCTCATAGCCGGCCTCTCGGCGCGGGCCGTCTGCCGGACCTGGCCCGGGCTGCGCCTCCAGCCGGGCGAGACCGCGCCAGACGCGGCGCCGGTCCGCCGGGAAAAGGCGCGATGATGCCGCTCGATCCGTCGGTTCTGGTCCTTGCCGTCATCCTTCTGGCGCTCGTCGCCTGGCTCGCAGTCCGTGATCCCGGCCAGATCGTCCCTGCGCTTAAAATCGCCGGACGTCAGGGACGCATTCTTGCCATCCGCATTCCGCTCGCGATCCTGGCGGCCAGTTTCCTCGCTCATTTGATCCCCACCGAGCATGTCTCCAGCTGGATCGGCGCGGACAGTGGCTTCGCCGGAATACTCGTTGCCTCGGGCCTTGGCGCATTCGTTCCCGGCGGACCCATGCTCACCTTTCCGCTGGCCCTGGTGATCTGGCAGCTTGGCGCCGGTCAGGCGCAGATGGTCGCCTTTCTGGCTGCCTGGTCGATCTTCGCCTTCCACCGGATGATCAGCTACGAGCTGCCGCTTCTCGGTCCCCGCTTCGTGATTGTCCGCTTTGCCTCCGCCTGGATGCTGCCGGCCACCGCCGGCCTTGTTGCAGCAGCAATCCTGCTGGCGTGGCATGGCGCTGACCGTCCCCCGGCGGCCGTCCCGACCGGTCACGATGCGCCGGCCATCGCCGCGATGCCGACTTAGCGTCATTCCCATATTGTGAGAATATTCTGGACAATGCGCGCAGGGGAAGGCAAACAGGATTCATCATCACCTTGCATCCGGATGGCCGCGTTAAGACGGCCCCTGCAGCCCCGAGGAGACCCCCATGCGCTACATCGATGCCTTCTGCCATTTCTTTCCCGACAGCCTCTGGCAGCGGATCCAGACGCTGGAGGGTGCTGGCGCCGGCATCGGCAAGCGCATGCAGAACGTGCCGGCGATCTTCGATCTCGACACCCGCTTCAAGGTGATGGACCGGTTCTCCGACTACAGCCAGGTGATCTCACTTGGCATGCCGCCGCTTGAGGCGATGGGGCCGCCCGAGGTTTCCGTGGAACTGGCGAAGCTCGCCAACGACGGGTTCGCCGAACTGATCGCGCGCCATCCAGACCGCTTCGCCGGCTACGTTGCCGCCCTGCCGATGAACGACCCGGACGCCGCTGCCCGAGAGGCCGAGCGCGCCTTCACCGAGCTGGGCGCCAACGGCATTCAGATCCACACCAACATCAATGGCGCCCCCCTCGACGAGGCCCGGTTCGAACCGATCTACGAGATCTGCGCGCGCCATGGCAGGCCGCTGCTCCTCCACCCGTCGCGCAACGCGCGCATGCCGGACTACGCCACGGAAGACAAATCTCAATACGAGATCTGGTGGACCTTCGGCTGGCCGTACGAGACCAGCGCGGCCATGGCCCGCTTTGTCTTCTCCGGCATCATGGACCGTATCCCGGACCTGAAGATCGTCGCCCATCATCTGGGCGCCATGGTCCCCTATTTCGAGGGGCGGGTCGGGCCCGGCTGGGATCAGCTCGGCAAGCGCACCTCGGACGAAGACCTGACCCTGGTCCTCGATCGCCTCAAGAAGCGCCCGCTGGACTATTTCAAGGACTTCTACGCGGACACCGCCGTGTTCGGCTCGCGCGCGGCGACGGTCTGCGGGCTGGAGTTCTACGGGCCGGACCGCGCGGTCTTCGCCTCCGATTGCCCGTTCGATCCGGAGGGCGGACCCGGCTACATCCGCGACACCATCGCCGTCCTGGAATCCATCGAGATGAGCCAGGAGGACCGGGAGAAGATCTCCTTCCGCAACGCGCAATCCCTCTTCGGGCTCAAGGCCTAAGGCGGCCGCCATGACCCTGGAGACCGACGTCCTCGTCGTCGGCGCCGGCCCGGTCGGGCTGACGCTGGCGCTCGACCTCGGCCGGCGCGGCGTGCGCTGCACGCTGGTGGAGCAGAAAGAGGCCCCCCAGTTCCTGCCGAAGATGGAACGCTGCAACGCGCGTACCATGGAGATCTACCGGCGCCTCGGCATGGCCGACGCGATCCGGGCAGCCGGCTACCCGTCGGACGTGTCGATGGACGTCTTCATCGTCACCACCGTTATCGACCCGCCGCTGCTGCATCTGCCCTACCCCTCCGTCGACGAGGCAAGAGAGGCGATCCGCGGAACGAACGATGGCTCGGAGCCGCTCGAACCCTATCAGCTGATCTCCCAGTATACGCTGGAGCCACTCCTCAAGGCGGCGTGCGAGCAATTGCCGAGTCTGTCGGTCCGCTATGGCCACGCCCTGGAGGACTTCACCCAGGACACTGAAGGCGTCACCGCGACCCTGCGCACCTCCGCCGGCACCACGGAAACCATCCACGCCCGCTACATGGTCGGCTGTGACGGCGGCGGCAGCCTGGTGCGCAAGAAGCTCGGCATCGCGCTTGCCGGCGAGGGTGACATCCTCCGCCTGCGCCAGGCCCTCTACCGTGCCGACGATCTCTTCGAGCGCATCCCCATCGGCAAGGGCCGCCACTACCACGTCGCCGACGACCGCTCGACCTTCCTCATCGTTCAGGACGACACCCGCCACTTCACTCTCCACTCCGTGGTGGAGACCGACGCCGACATGGCGACGATGTTCGAGCGCACCGTCGCCATGCCGGTCGACTACGAAATGCTCTATGTCGGCGAGTGGAAGCAGAACCTGCTCCTGGCCGACCGCTACCGCGAAGGCAGGGTGTTCCTCGCTGGCGACGCGGTCCACCTGATGATCCCCACCGGCGGGCTCGGCATGAACACCGGCGTCGGAGATGCTGTCGACCTCGGCTGGAAGCTGGCCGCGACGCTCGCCGGCTGGGGCGGCCCCGAGCTTCTCGCCTCCTACGAGATCGAGCGTCGGGCGGTGGGAGCCCGCAATGTCGGGGCATCTCGGCATGCCTCGCTCGGCCGCCGCAAGTGGCGGGCCGCCTGGCGGCCGGAGATCACCGAGCACACCCCGGCGGGTGCAGAGGCGCGCCGCGACCTCGCGTCAGTCGCAGACATCGAGCAGCGCAAGACCAACGAGATGATCGGCGCCGAGCTTGGCTACCGCTACGCGGGCTCGCCACTCATCATCGACCAGGAGGGCGAAGCTCCCGATGCGGGACTGATGGCCTACGAGCCCTCCTCGTGGCCGGGCTTCCGGCTGCCGCACGCGTGGCTGGACGACGGAACGGCAATCCAGGACCGCATCGGCGAAGGCTGCTACACGCTCCTGATACTGGGCGGCGCCGATGCCGATGCGCGATCGCTGGCATCCGCCTTCGCCGATCTCGGCACCCCGTTCGAGGCGGTAACCCTCCCCGACCGGGCTCCGCGCGCGATATATGGCCGCGACCTGCTTCTCCTGCGGCCCGACATGCACATTGTCTGGCGTGGCAACACGTTGCCGGACGCGCCGCAAAACCTTGCACGGCGGGTCACGGGGCACCTGTAGCACCGCGCTGTTGCCCCGAATGTCCGTGTTCACATCGGCGTGTGCGATCCACACGCAAGCCGCGTGCGTGATAGCTGCATCCGTCACACAAGCGGCCGCAAGGAAGTGTATCCCTCTGACGGTTCGTTGATTTGAAACAATTGGGTGCCATGGATGGAGGTTACTCCCCGTGCGCAGCCGGTTTGGGGGTGTCCGCAGGACGGTTCGAAGCCCTCGTCGCCCAAGGAAAGGCCAATATGATTCTCGTTCGTGCTTGCTGCGCGCTCGTCTGCCTTGTGTTCATTCTTTCAGCTGCTCCCGTTCATGCCGAGATCCTGAAATCGTTCGCACCGCGCTCCCTGACGATCGATCGCGTGGACCTCAGGGGAGCTGATGGCCATGCCCCCCTGTCTTCCGTCCTTCCCCGCGGCCCGGTCATTGTTCACTTCTGGGCAACCTGGTGCGCGCCCTGCCGGCGCGAGCTTCCGGAAATTGCCGACTTCGCCATAGAGTTGAAGCGCCGCGGCCTCGGCAGGCATCTGGTGGTCATCTCCGTGGACCGCATGTCGTATGACCACGTTGCGCGAACGCTCCGCTCGAAGTTTGGCGTCGCCGGCTTCCCGATCTGGCAGGACGCAGAGGGCTGGTCGCCGCGCGTGTTCCGATTGCGAGGGGTACCAAGCACCGTTCTTCTCGATACCAGTCACCGGATGGTCGCCCTCAGGTCGGGCGCCATGAAGTGGACCGATCCCGAGGTCCGCGCAGAGCTACTGAACGCGATTACCGGAAACCCGATCACCGCCGCATCCTACTGATCCGTTGGTACCAGTTCCCCTTCGAATTGGGGATCTAACCCAGCGATCCTTCGCCATGTTCCATCAGCACGGGAACGACGATCTCTTCCTCGTCGATGAGATGACGATCGAGGAACCGCTCAAGCCGCGCCATCGTCTCGGCGAACCGTTCGTCTTCGCCGCCACTGAGGGCGCCCGATTGAAGAGCCTTCAGCAGCCCGTTGGCGTCCTCGGCAAACGTCGCAAGGTGACCGTCGAGCGCCACGTGATCCCGGTCGAGCAGGTCGAAGCCCGCCGCAAGACGCGGTTCCAGGCGGGCCAGCATGGGAAAGTAGTGAGCGTCCTCGACGCCGCGGTGTTCATGTAGCTGCTGAACCAGGACGCCGCCAAAACGCGCCAGCCGTTGTCCGTACTCCAGCGGCTCCGCATCCCCGGTCACGAGGGCCTTCGTGTCTTCGCTGATCTGCCCCGACAGTTGGCGAAACATCAGGTGCCGCTCCAGCCAGAACTGCGTGAGCCCGCCCAGCCCCGCTCCACCTTGCCAGGCGCTGCGCGGGTGCTTGTCGAGCAGGACGCGCAATGCATCCGGCAGGCCGTTCCGAGTTTCCAGAGCATCGTCCATCATATCCACTCCGTCAGTTGCAGCTATCTACCACCAGAGACTAATGTTTTCGCTTGGCGATTCCCGTTTGTGCCGGACTCTGTCCGACGCGTCCTCGGGAACTGACCGCTGCTGGGGCAACATAAGAACGGGGTGGGATAAGCCCATGATGGCTCTGCCATTCTTCGGAATTTTTCTGGCCTGCATCCTGGCCTGGATGCACGCGCGGCTTCCGGCCGTGTGGGTCGTGGTGGCGACGATCGTCCTGACGCTCGTCCTGTTCCGCATCCACGCCTCCGACGCCATCAACATCGACCTGTGAGGCGATCATGATCGGATCTCTTGCTCGCCCGCTGAACGCGCTCGCCCTGCTTGCCATTTCCGGCGTGCTGCTCGGAGCCTTCTTCGAACAGCTCGTGTTCGGCGAGATTCCCTGCCCGCTTTGCCTGCTGCAGCGGGCCGGTTTCGTTATCGTCGGGGCGGGACTCACCCTGAACGTCCTCTGTGGCCCGCGTCCGAGCCATTACGGCCTGATGCTGCTGGGTGCCGTCACCGGTGCCGCCGTGGCGCTGCGCCAGATTGCACTCCATGTGGTGCCGGGTACCGGCGGCTACGGTTCCCCGATCCTCGGCTTGCATCTCTACACGTGGGCGTTTGTCGTGTTCGCACTCGTGGTGATCGGCTCCGGTCTGATGCTCCTGATCGAAAGCCAGTTTTCCGGTGGCCGCGATCGCAGCAAGCTGGCCGGTTTCGCCGTTGGTCTGTTCGCACTCGTCGCGTTGGCCAACGGGATTTCGACGGTCCTCGAGTGCGGTGGCGGCCTCTGCCCGGACAACCCGACCAGCTACCAGCTTCTCGACGCCTTCAGCGGAGGCTGACAGCCCGCGCGGGGATGAACGAAGCGCCATACACATTTCTGTGCGTTGGCGTTTTCTCCGCGATGCATGGCAGGACATATGCTAGATCGGACGTGGGCAGAAACTCGCGCCCGATCGGTCGGCCCTGGCTGCGCAGAGGACGCTGACGTCCGGCCAGACTGTCCGCACCGTCATCACGGCAGAGGCGGATGGGATTCTTTCGACAACTCTTGATCGTTCTGATCATCGCGGGTCTCGGCTTCGGCGGTTACGAGCTCTATCGGACCTATGCGCCGCAACCCGACGAGGCCGCCGATGGCCGCCCTCAACGGGGCTCCCGCCCCGTAACGGTTGAAGTGGAGACCGCCGAGGTCGCCACTCTCGAGCGCAAGGTCGAAGCTGTCGGCACCACCCGCGCGCTTCAGTCCGTCGACATCGTTCCCTCGGTCGAGGGGCGCATCACCGAGTTCGACATCGTTCCCGGCGCCGAGGTGAAGGCTGGTACGGTCCTCGCCCGGCTCGACGACGAGATCGAAACCGCAACGCTCGAAGAGGCGAAGGCGACCCTCGAGGAAAAGAAGAGCGCGCTTTCCCGCGCCCAGACGCTCATCCAGTCCAACACCATAAGCCAGGCGAGCCTGGAACAGCTCCGCTCCGGAAACGCCGTGGCGGAAGCCGCTGTCGCCCGCGCCCAACGTCAGCTGGCCGACCGCACCATCCGCGCGCCATTCGACGGCGTTCTCGGCATCACCTCCATCGATCTCGGCGCGCGCGTCGATACCGGCACGGTGCTCACCACGCTGGATGATCTCTCCGAGGTCGAGATCGAGTTCCGTCTGCCTGAAACGGTCTACGGCCAGATCAGCCGTGGCCAGGCCATCGAGGCCACGAGTGCGGCCTTCCCGGGCCGCCGCTTCACCGGACAGGTGGAGGCCATCGATAGCCGCATCGACCAGTCGTCTCGCTCGTTCCGGGTCCGTGCCCGCTTGCCGAACCCCGATCGCGCGCTGCCTGTCGGCATGTTCATGCGCCTTGATCTGAATCTCGCGTCGCGAACCGGCGTCGTCGTGCCGGAGGAAGCGCTGCTCGTGCAGGGGCCCGCCACCTATCTCTACGTCGTTGAGGATGGAAAATCGGTCCAGCGCCGGGTCGAGACCGGCCAACGTGTCGAGGGTCGGGTCGAGATCGTCGAGGGCGTGTCGGAAGGCGATGTCATCGTCTCCCGGGGCATCCAATCCGCCCGTGACGGCGCTCCAGTGAAAATCCTGAACGCGCCCGCGTCGGGAGCCACGGGGCCAAGCGCGGAATCTTCCGCAGCGGAGGAGCGTCGGAGCTGATGTCGCTCTCCGATCTTGCGATCCGACGTCCCGTTCTGGCAGCCGTCGCCAGTCTCCTCATCATCGTGTTCGGCATCGGCGCCCTGAGCCGCATCCCGATCCGCGAACTGCCGAACATCGATACCGCTGTGGTGACGGTGTCCACCGACTATGTCGGCGCGTCTCCGGAGATCATCGACACCGACATCACCGAGATCGTGGAAGGCTCCGTGGCCGGCATTGCGGGGGTGAAGACAATTTCGTCCACCAGCCGCCGCGGGCGCAGCCGGGTCGTCATCGAGTTCGAGGTCGACCGCCCCATCGACGAGGCGGCGAACGATGTCCGGGATGCCGTTGCCCGGGTCCGTGCCGATCTGCCTGCGGATGCCGAAGAGCCGCAGGTCATCAAGAACGACTCCGATGCCGACCCCGTGATGCGCCTGGGCGTGACCAGCGACCGGATGAGCGCGGCGGAAATCACCGACTACATCGACCGCTATGTGGTTGACCGGCTCGCTACGGTCAGCGGCGTCGCCAGTGTGGAGATCTACGGCGCGCGACCGTTCGCCGTTCGGGTCTGGCTGGACCGCAGGGCGCTTGCCGCGCGCAACCTCACCGTCGCCGATGTGGAGGCCGGCCTCAAACAGGCCAATGTCGAGCTGCCCGCAGGCGAGATCGAGACCGCCGCCCGCCAGTTCACGGTTCGCCTCGACAGCCGCATACCATCGGTCGAGGCCTTTCGCGACGTCGTCATCGACCGGGTCGCCGGCTATCCCATTCGCCTGTCGGACGTCGCGAAGGTGGTAGGCGGCGTGGAGGAGTCCGACACGATCGTTCGAAACAATGGCGAAGTGGCCGTCGGCATCGCCGTCATCCGCCAGAGTCAGTCGAACACCATCGCCATTTCCAACGCGGTGCGGGCCGAAATCGAGTCGCTCTCGCGAACGCTACCGGATGGCATGACGATCGAGGTGTCCTCCGACGATGCCATCTTCGTGGCCGCATCCATCGAGGAGGTGGTGACCGCGCTCGCGATCTCGCTTGTCCTCGTCGTGCTGGTCATTCTGTTCTTCCTGATGTCGTGGCGCGCGACGCTGGTTCCGGCGATCACCATCCCCATCGCCCTCATCGGCACCTTCATCCTGATCGGCGCCCTGGGCTTCTCCATCAACGTCCTGACGCTGCTGGCGCTGCTGCTCGCCATCGGTCTGGTCGTCGATGACGCGATCGTCGTCCTGGAGAACATCCAGCGGCGCATCGATCTCGGCGAGACGCCGCTGGTCGCAGCCACCCTCGGCACCCGCCAGGTCACGTTCGCCGTCATTGCCACCTCGTTCACCCTCGTCGCCGTGTTCGTTCCGCTGTCCTTCCTCCAGGGACAGGTCGGCAAGCTGTTCGTCGAGTTCGGGCTCGTAATGGCGGGCGCGGTCGTTATCTCAACCTTCGTGGCCCTCACCGCCTGCCCGGCGCTTGCTTCCAAGGTGCTGCGCTCGCGCGAGTCCACACCCGTCGCGGGCGAGGCCGACCCCGCATCCCGCGAGGGCTTCCTGCTGCGCCGGTTCCGCAAGATCCTGGCCGGGGCCGTGCGCATGCCGCTGGTGGTCCTGGCAGCCGCACTGGCCGTGGCCTTCGCCGGGGCGATGATTTTCGTCACCCTCCCCCAGGAACTCACGCCCAGCGAAGACCGCGGCGTGGTCTTCGTGCCCCTCACCGCTCCGCAGGGCAGCACCGTCGAATTCACCGATCAGGCTGCACGGCAAATCGAGGAGATCGCGGCGCCGCTGCAGGAATCGGGCGACATCGAAACGGTCTTCACCTTCACCGGCTCCTTCAACCGGCCGCATCGCGCCTTCGTCGTGCTGCGGCTCGCCGATTGGGAGAACCGCGAAAAGTCTCACCGCGACATCATCGCGGAGATGTCGAGGAGCATGGGCTCGGTCACCGCCGCCCGCGGCTTCCCCGTGAGCCCGGCCGGCCTCGGCCTGCGCGGATCGAGCACGCCGCTCAGGGTGGTTGTCAGTGGTCCCGACTTCGAAAGCGTGAAGGAGTGGGCCAACACGCTTCTGCAGAAGGCGCGCGAGAATCCGGGCCTGCGCAATGTCGAGCTGGACTACGAGGAGAACCAGCCGCAGTTCGACGTGTCGGTCGACCGCACGCGTGCCGACGATCTCGGCATTTCCGTGGAAACCATCGCGTCGACCCTGCAGACGCTGCTGGCATCGCGGGAAGCGACGTCCTTCATCGACCGCGGGCGTGAATATCCGGTGCTTCTCCAGGCTGCCGAGGACGATCGCGCCTCGGCCTCAGACATCGATTTCATCTTCATCCGGTCCGGCGACGGAAGTTCGCTTGTCCCGCTCTCGGCGCTGGTCACCGTCAACGAGGGCGCAGCGGCCGGCGAGCTGCGCCGCTACGACCGCCTGCCATCCATTCAGGTCGAGGGCTCGCTCGCCGACGGCTATGCGCTCGGCGACGCCATCGCGTTCATGGAGCAGGCCGCGGCGGAATCCCTTCCCGCGGAGGCGCGCATAGGTCTGTCCGGCCAGTCGCTGCAGTTCAAGGAGACGGCGAGTGGCGTGATGCTTACCTTCAGCCTCGCGCTGCTGATCGTCTTCCTGGTGCTCGCCGCCCAGTTCGAGAGCTTCGTCCACCCGCTCGTGATCATGCTGACAGTCCCACTCGGCGTTGCAGGAGCGGTGTTTTCCCTCTCCCTGGCGGGGCTTTCGCTCAACATCTACAGCCAGATCGGGATGATCCTGCTCATCGGTCTGATGGCGAAGAACGGTATTCTGATCGTGGAATTCGCCAACCAGCTGCGCGACGAGGGGCGCAGCGTGCGCGACGCCGTAGTGGACGCAACCGTGCTGCGCCTGCGTCCCATCGTGATGACCGTGGTCTCAACCGTGCTCGGCGCGGTGCCGCTGGTGTTGGCCTCGGGGGCCGGAGCGGAAAGCCGCATCGCCATCGGGACGGTGATCGTGGGCGGCCTGCTTCTGTCGAGCGCCCTCACCCTTTTCCTGACCCCGGTCCTCTACGACCTGCTCGCCCGCTTTACCAAGCCGCGCTCAGCGGTTGAGAAGGCACTCGAGGCCGAGCTTGCTGCCGTGCGGAGCCCGGGCCCCGGTCCGGAAACGCCGGCGGGCACCTGATCTGCGACAGCGCCGCGAGCGCCTGACTTACGGGTTCGCCGAACGCCGCCTGAGCGGCCAGGCGGGCTCCGTCACCCATTGCTCGAAGGTGTCGGCCACGCCCAGGATGGTGGCGAACAGCGCCATGCGTATCGGCACGCCGTTGTCGGTCTGGCGGAAAACGGCCAGGTTCGGCAGCCGGTCGAGATCCGTGCCAAGTTCGCCGAAGACCTCGTCGCGCGGCAGCGGGTGCAGGATCACCGCATCCTCCGGCGCATGGGCCCGGAACGCGGTCGCGTCGAGCCGCAGGCGCTCGGCCGCCTCGCGCACCGAGGGATCGATCTGGAAGCGCTCGCTCTGATAGCGGGTCGCGTAGATCACATCGGCCCCGGCGAGCCCCTCTTCCAGCGTCCGGAAGACGTTCACGCGATGCCCTCGCTCGCGGGCGATGTCGGAATAGGCATCCGGCATCGACAGCGCCTCGGGCGAGACCAGCTGGAAGGTGATGTTCTCGAACACCGACATCAGCGCGATCAGCGAGTGCGTGGTACGCCCGTAGCGCAGGTCGCCGAGGATCACGATGGTCGAGCCGTCGATCTCCTTGCCAAGCGCCTTCAGTTCACGCGAGATCGTGTAGAAGTCGGTGAGCGCCTGGGTCGGATGTTCTGCCTCGCCGTCACCGCCGTTGATGACCGGAACCAGTGCGCCGCCGGCAATGATCTTCGCCGCTTCCGGCGTCGGGTGGCGGACCACGATCACGTCGGCATATCCGGAAATGACACGGGCCGTGTCGGCCAGCGATTCCCCCTTCACCAGCGACGTCATCGCCAGGCCGGTGGTATCCAGGCCAGAGCCGCCGAGCCGCGCGAACGCCGTGCCGAAGGAGATGCGGGTGCGGGTGCTCGGCTCGAAGAAGAGATTTGCCATAACCGCACCTTCCAGCACGCGGCAGACCTTCTCGCCTCGCGCAATCGGCTCCAGCCTTGAGGCCACGTCGGCGAGCCGGATCAGGTCGGAGCGGTCGAACTGACGCGCGGTCAGCACGTCGTGGCCGATTTCGAGCATGGGATCTCCCGATGGCAATGCGTGGCGGGCTGCCACGGCCGATCGGGGGCGCACAGTGCAGCGAAACGCACCGGCGATCAATCGCGTGTCGGGACGCGGCGGGCTTTTCCCCACCGCGTCCCGGGTTCATGACCTACGCGGCGAAGAGTTCCGCGTCGGCGTCCCGCAGCAGAGCGTCGAGGTCGAAGTTGCCTTCGTCGGCGATGAAGCCGAACGAGACCTCCTGGCCCGGCGCAAGCGAGCCGTTCCATTCGGCATTCTCGATGGCGTAGCGACCGTCTCCGTCCTCCACGAAATTGCCGTTCCACAGCTGGGTGATCTCGAACGGAAGGTCGATGCCGAGCTGCCAGCCGTCGACGGTGCTGTCGCCCTCGTTGGCGATGGCGATCTCGTACTGGGCTCCGGAGCCCCAGTCGTTGACCACCGACAGCTCGAAGGTCAGGGCGTCCTCGCCGCCTGTTCCTCCCGTGCCGCCAGACCCGCCGCTGCCGCCGGATCCACCCGACCCGCCGCTGCCACTGTCCTCGTCATCGACGATCGTGGCCGTTCCCACCGACTGGCTGTCGCCGGTCGTGGCCGCCAGCTGGAAGGTTTCGTCGCCTTCGCTCTCACCGTCATCGATGAGCGTGACGGTCACCGTTTTTTCCGTCTCGCCGGCCAGGAAGACCAGTTCGCCGGAGACCGCCTCGTAGTCGGAACCGGCTTCCGCGGTGCCGTCCACGGTCTGGTAGGCGACCGTCACGTCCTCGCTGTAGGCCTGGTCGAGGGACACGGTGAACGTCACCGTCGACGGACCTGTCTCGCCGTCGCCGGCCTCGTCCTGCATCAGCGGCTCGAGGAGCTCGATGGCGTTCTGGCGCACCGTGGTCCAGTCGTCGTTGAGAATGCCGCCGGTGTCGCCGGAATTCGGATTCCACGACCACCAGGCCCAGCTCATGCCCGAAGCACCCGGTTCCAGGTCGTTGACGCCATCCAGGTCGTAGTCGCCACCCAGATACTGGACGATCGCCTCGGCCCAGGCCTTGTCGACCTCGGTCTCCAGCTTCGAGCCGAACTCGCCGATGAGGATCGGCGCGATGTCCTCCTCGTGGATGAAGCCCCAGTGCTCGGAGAACACGTCGGCCAGGTCCGACCCGTCAGAGAACCACGGCTGGGCGTACACCGACGCCGGATAGTCATGGGGCGAATAGACGAGCTTGCCGTCCTGCTCCAGCTCGACCGGACGGTCGGCCACTCCCTGCAGGTTGCCACCCCACCAGTAGTTGTCACCGTTGTAGGAGCCGATGCCTTCGACAACGATGAGCCAGTCCGGGTTCACCTCGTGAATTGCGTTGCCCGCAGCCTCGGCCGCCCGGGCCCAGTCCGTCGCCCCGCCGTCGCCCCAGGTCGCGGGGCCGTGCGGCTCGTTGTGCAGGTCAGCGGCGATGATGGCGTCATTGCCCTCATAGCGTTCGGCCAGTTCGACCCAGTGATCGATCCAGTCCTGTTCGCTGTACTCGCTGGTGTACCAGAGCCCGTTCTCCTGGGCGGAGTTGCCGGCATCGACACGGTGATGATCAAGGATGATCTTCATGTCGATCTCGTCGGCATAGGCGACGATCGCGTCCATGATCTCCAGGCCCGACAGGCCGGCGAGATCCGGGTTTTTGGAATAGTCGATGGACGACGGGGTTCCGCCTGTCGCCACCAGTTCGCCGGAGAACGGAAGGCGGATGGCGTTGAAGCCCTCCTCCTTCATCTGCTCCATCATGTCCTGCCAGTTGCGCGCCCACAGGCCATGTGGAGCGGACGTGTCGGTCTCCAGCCCGAACCAGTTGACCGCGCGGATCTCGACCGCATTGCCCTCGGAATCAACAATCTGGTTGCCCTCGGTAGACAGCGGACCGTCGGCGAAGCTGGAGGCGCCACCTCTGCCGCCCTCGGCGGCTTCCGAAGCGCTGTGGCCCGACGAAACCGTCACCTGCGGATCCGTCGGCGCGGCCGTGTCGTCGCTCTGGATCGTGGCCGTCGCCACGGCATCGCCGAGCGTCGCGCCGGTAGCGCCGGTGAGTTCGACCTGGAAGGCTTCGTCACCTTCCACTGCCGTGTCATCGATGATGGCGACGGTCACGGTGCCTTCCGTCTGGCCCGCGGCGATCACAAGGTTGCCGGACGTGGCGGCAAAGTCCTCGCCGGCCACCGCCGTTCCCGACACGGTCTGGAAGCTGAGCGTCACGTCCTCGGACGCTGCCTCCGACAGGCGCACCGTAAACGTCGCTGTCCCGGCGTCCTCGTCCACCGTCGTATCGAGGATCGACGCCTCGGGCACCACTGGCGCGACGTCCTCGCTCAGGATCGTGCCGGTCGCAGAGCCGTCGGCGATCGTGGCACCATCGGCGTTGGAGAGGTCAACGGAGAAGCTCTCGCTGCCCTCGACGTCATTGTCATCGATGAGGTCGACAGTGACGATCGCCTGCGTCTGGCCGGCGGCAAAGGTCAGCGTGCCGTTGGCGGCGACGTAATCCTCGCCGGCAACAGCCGTGCCGTTGGCGGTGGCGAAGTTCACGGTCACGTCGCTGTCAGCCGCTTCCGACAGGCTGACCGTGAAGGTCGCGGTACCGGCGTCCTCGTCGATCACGGTGTCGGCGATGGTGACCTCCGGGACAACCGGGTCCACGGTGCCTTCGCCGTCATAGGGGGCCGCTTCACCGTTCAGCGTGACCGATGTCAGGGCGTCCGCGGACCCCGATGCCTGGAAGCCGAACGACGTGGTCTGACCGGCTCCCACAGAGCCGTTGTAGCTGACATTTTCCACCACGTACTGATTGCCCGTGTGCGAGACGATCCGGGCGTTCCAGATGTTGGTGATCTCGGCGTCGAGAGTGAACGCGATCTGCCAGCCGCTCGTCGCACCGTCCGGTGTGAAGGCGAGATCGGCCACGAAGCCGCCGCTCCAGGACGAGCGAACCTCGTAGCCAAGGTCGGCGTTGTTGGCCGAGTAGAGAATTTCGCCGTCCGTGGGATCCGGCGGCGTCCCGGCTTCTCCACCGGTGTCCCCACCCGTCTCGCCTCCAGTTTCCCCGCCGGTCTCGCCACCGGTGTCGGAAAGCGCGGCGAGCGCCTGTTCCACCTCGCCTCGGGCATCGGCATCGGAGAACGCGATCCGGTCGGACAGCGTGTCCGCCAGGTCTTCGGCCGTCGGCATCATGATCATCGCAACGAAGCCGGTGGAATCGACCTGCAGGTTCAGATAACCGTCCTCGTCGACGAAGACGCTGAGATCCTCGGCCGCCACGTCGACGCGGATATAGTCATCCTCGCCGTGCAGGTGGATGTGGTCCATGCCGGTGTTGGTATCGTCGATGACGAGAACCAGGTCGGGATCGGTCGTCGTCCCGCCATCCATGTCGGCGAGATCGTCGATGGCGTCGTTGAAGCGGTCCTTCAGGAGACGGCCGTCTTCCAGTGCGGAGTCATAGCGCCAAAGCTGGTTCAGGCCATCCAGGTCGCCGGGCTCGACGTTGGTGATGACGGTCTTGCCCCAGGCATCGTTATAGCCGCCCCAGCTGTCGCCGAAGTGGGACAGCGTCAGCGTGTTCGAGGCGTCGTCGTACTCGATCTTCATCTCGCGACCGGTGAAGGTCGTGAAGTTGAGCACGAGATCGTCGCCGTGTTCGGCGTAGAGCGCGGCAAAGTCATAGGTGGTCACCTCACCGGCGACACCTGTCTTCATGACGATGTGGGTGTCGGGAAAGGTGTTCGCGGGATCGATCGCATAGACCGAGGCGACCAGGTCGTCCTGGAAGTGATTGTTGGTTGCTGCCCAGCTCTGGATCAGGGTCGGGAGCGCCGCCGGATCGATGTCGGCGATACTGGCGACCGGCTCCTGAGCCTCCCAGATGCTGACCGGCCAGACGGAGAGCGTGTAATTGCCGTCCGCCTGCTCTTCCCAGAGAACACAATAATTGTGGGCGTTCATCTCCGTTACGGCATCGCCGCTGCGGAAACCGAAGACCAGGATATCGGTGGCCGGGTCGTAACCGCTCAGGTCATCCGATCCGAAAACGTAGATCTCGCCGATGTCCGGGCCACTGCCGGCCGGCCATTCGGCATTGCCTCCCGAGGCCCACTCGGATTCCGGGGCCACCGGGTACCCGAGGCCATAGGGGTTGAAATAGGCGGGGCGGTCACCCTCGTAGTCACTCCAATTGACGTCAGCCATGACAGCGTCAAGCTCCTCACATTCCCGTCAAAAGCCTGCTCGATCCATTGAACAGGCGCTCTTGCGGCGTCGTTCCGATCCGCCCACCGGACCACCCCGCGTCTTACCGAAGCCGCCTTCTGAGCGGTTTCGGAGCCCGATCGACCGCATCCCGGACGCTTCTCCTGGGGACGATGCCCCCGCCCGGGATTCGGTCTGTCCCCTCGGTGCACCCATTGCACGGACCAAACTTGGTCCGAATTGGGCGACACCGACCGGATCCTTTCTCTATGTGTTTCAAAAACTTACAATCTATCGCTGCAGTAACGTGGCGCAATTGGGGCCAAACCGGTCGGCCCCAGCCGCGCATCGCGGGTTGCTCCCGAGGCCCCGGTCGGCAGCCGTGCCCGATGTCGGGCGGCGCCATCCGAGGCCTCGGGTCCCCCAGCCCCCCGCGGGGGACGGTGGACGGTGGCGCGGTGCAGATGACCGCGCCACCGACGGCTAACTTTCGCGGAATGTGCGCCGGATCTGCGTCTCGAGCGGCTCCAGCAGGTAGGCCATGACGGTCCGCTCGCGCGTCTGAATGAAGACCTCCGCCGGCATGCCGGGAACGAGTTGCTTTCCGTCCAGCCGCTCGATTTCGGCGTCGCTCAAGGAGATACGCACGGTATAGTAGGAGGCGCCCGTCCGTTCGTCCTCACTCAGGTCGGGCGAAACCCGCAGCACACTCCCGTTCAGCTGGGGCGTCTGACGCATGTCGAAGGCGTTGAGGCTCACGGTTGCCGACTGGCCGACATGAAGCTGCTCGATATCCGTCGGAGCGACCCGGGCATCGATGACCAGGCGATCGTCGTGGGGCACGAGCTGCAGGACTGCGGCGCCCGGCGCGATGACCCCGCCGACGGTGTGAACTGCCAGTTCGTGCACCACACCTTCCGCCGGGGCGCGAATGTCGATACGCCTGAGATCGTCCTCGGCCGCGATCAGGCGCTCGCGAAGGTCGGAGATGCGCGTGGCCACCTCGCGGATTTCTCCGAGCGCCTCCTCCCGCGTGTCGCGCGACAGCTGCAGGATCTGCAGTTCGGTCTCGCTGATCCGGCCTTCCGTCATGGCGATCCGGGCGATCAGTTCGCCATACTCGCCCTTCAGTCGCACGGCGTTCCGCTCCAGCGCCATCACACGGGTCTTCGGCACGTGCCCGTTCGCCAGAAGCGAGCGGAGCCCCACGAGCTCTTCTCCGATGAGCGCGATCTCCTGGTCTTTGGCATCGCGCTGGGCGGACAGGCCAACGATTTCTTCCGCAAGCTGCGCCTTGCGCTCGTCGAGCTGCTCGATCTGGCCGGCCAGGGTCTCGCGAACCGCGGCCAGGACACGGCGTTCGCCCGCAATCGCCTCCGCAACGTGAGGCTCGTCGATCCGATCGATGAGGCCAGCCGGAATCAGCAGTTCCTCCCTCTCCTCACGTTCGGCGTCGAGCCTGGCCGAACGTGCCTCCAGGGCGACCAATTCGGCGTCCAGAATCGCTTTGCGGGCCCGCGCCGCGGTGGCGTCCAGCCGGATCAGGAGATCGCCGGGGGACACCGGGCTTCCGTTCTCCACATGGATCTCGCCCACGATCCCGCCATCGCGGTGCTGAACGGTCTTCACGTTGGACGACACCACGACCTGACCAGGAGCAATGACGGCTCCGCCGATCTTGGCTGTGGCTGCCCACCCCCCGGCACCGCCGACGACGAAGACACAAACCAGCCCGCCGATCGCAAGGTCGCGGCCCATCCGCTTGGAGGTCGTCACGAACCCGTTTCCATCGGCCATCACTGGATCTCCTTGCCAACCGGCTGCTGAATGGATCTGGGCTGGTCGGGTGTCTGTGGCTCGCCCTTCTTCGGCTGACGGGCGGTGGGCGTTTGCGGCGTGATGCGGGGAACGTTCTTTCCGAACACCTCTTCGCTGGGCCCGTAGCGGGCAATGCGGCCCGCCTCCATGATGGCGATCAGGTCCGCGTTCACCAGCGCTCCGGGCCGGTGCGCCACCACGACAGCGATCCCGCCCCGTTCCCGCACGCCGGCGAGAGCCCTGGAAAGCGCCGCTTCGCCTTCCGCATCGAGATTGGCGTTAGGCTCGTCGAGCACCACCACGAATGGATCCCGGTAGAGGGCCCTGGCGAGCGCCAGGCGCTGGCGTTGGCCGGCCGACAGCATGACGCCGCGCTCGCCGATCACCGTGCGGTAGCCCTTGGGCAGCGAGAGAATCCGTTCGTGGATGCCGGCACCGCGCGCCGCCTCGATGATGGCCGCGGAACTCGGCTCCTCCTCGAAGCGGGCGATGTTGTCCGCAACCGTGCCATCGAAGAGTTCGACGTCCTGGGGAAGGTAGCCAATATAGCGGCCCAGATCCGTGCGCGGCCATTGATCGAGGGGCGCGCCATCGAGCGTGACCTTGCCCCGGATCGGCTGCCAGGCCCCCACCATGGTGCGCGCAAGGGTCGACTTGCCGCTGCCACTCGCGCCGATGACGCCGATCACCGAGCCCGCAGGCATCGTCATGGTGACATCGATGAGGATCGGGGACCGCCCCCGGGGGGCCATCACAGTCGCACGCTCGACGGAGAAGGTCTTTGTTGGTGCCGGCAACGCCATTCGGGCAGGCTCGGGCTCACCGAAGAGCTGTTCTTTCAGATTCCGATAGGCCGTGCGCGCGGACAGCATTCCGCGCCAGTTCTGCACAACGACTTCGACCGGCTGCAGCCCCCGGGCCATGATGATAGCAGCCGCGATCATGGCGCCGCCGGTGATCTGCTCCAGGATGGCGAGGTAGGCACCGACACCCAGGACCGCCGACTGCAGGCCCAGCCGGACCACGCGCGTCATGGTGCCCGATGTCGCGACGACCTCACCGGCCCGCGCGCTTGATCCCAGGAACCGATCGTTCACATCCGCAAACCGCTGGCCAAGCGCCCGCTCCATGCCGAGCCCGGCCACCACGTCGGCATTGCGCCGCGCGGCTTCCGCCATCGCGGAGCGCTCGGCGCCGGCGGCATTCGCCTCGGCGGCCAGCAGACGCGCCCGCTTGTTGGTGACGATTGCAATGACCAGCAGCACCAGGGCGCCCACGGTGGCCACCAGGCCGAGGACCGGGTGGATCAGGTAGACGATGGCCAGATAGACGGGGATCCACGGGAGATCGAACAGCGCGGACAGGCCGGGGCCGGAAAAGAACTGTCGAATCTGATCGAGATCCGCCAGCGGGCGCTGGCGGGCAGCGTCCGGACTGCCGGTCAGCGGATCGCGGAGCACCCGTTCGAACACGGCCGGCGCGGCCTTCTCGTCGATACGGTGGCCGATTTTCACCAGCACCCGCTGCCGGATCGCGTCGAGCACGCCCATCATCAGGTAGAGGAACGCGACCAGGACCGACAACGCCACCAGCGTCGGCACGCTGCGGCTGGTCAGGACCCGATCGTAGATCTGAAGCATGTAGAGCGGCCCGGCCAGCATCAGCACGTTCACGACGGCGCTGAAGACCGCAACGCCAATGAAGGACTGGCGCAGCCCATAGAATGCGGAGTGGGGCGAACGAAGGTTCACTATGGCCTCCCTCCCCGGCACGAGATCTCCGCACCAGGTCGTGTTGATCGACAGGTGTCCGATCAACTCGCTCCGGACCGCCCTCCGGAAGAGCTTCTCGACTGCAACGCCAACCTATCCGCCAACAAGACTACGAATGGTTGACATCACCGGCCTTCGGATGCGGCTGCGCAAAATGACACGAGCGCTTCCAGAACAGCTGCCAGACCAGGCCAACAGCCGAGCCGAAGCCATCACAGAAATACGCACGCACCAGCAAACGCTGCGAGACGACTCAGAGAGTCGAATCCGAAGACCGAACAAGACACACAGGAAGGCGGGATGTCGCCCCATCACTACCGTGCGAATACATAAATGCCACGAACCATTGCCGGGCGCGAGCCGAAATCATCTATATGAAGAAGATTTAATCATGACAGAACGGTAAGGAAGTGCCGGCCCGCGCCTGCGCAGATCTGCGCAGGCATTGCCCGCGCGAACGTGCGCAGTCGTGCGCAGACTTGCGCAGGACCGCGCAGCCCGACAGCCAACGCCGCGCACCCGCGCGTTTGCGCGGGGGCCATCACCCGTCCGGCAGATGCAGACGGAGCGTGTCCGCCCTACTCGGCCGCGTCGGGCCGACGGGCGAAGGTCGCCTTGCGAGCAGCGTCCAGCGCCTCCTGCAGAACCGACAGGTCGCCAACATGATTGGCGAGGATCAGCACCAGGCGAACGTTGAGGTCGGCGCTCTCCTCCTCCGAGAGGCCGCGATGGGCATCCACCAGCGCGTGATAGGCCGCGTCCGGATTCGGGAAGCGGGATTCGGTCACCAGTCCGCTCATGTCCGTCCTCCTCAATTCCGGCCGCTGGCGCGGGCAATCGCTGCCGCGACCCGCTCGCCGTCGAACGTCCGGAAGCGCGCCGCCAGGTGCTGGTCCGGGCGCACCACAAAGGTGGCCCCCGGCGTGGCGTCCATGCGCCGTTGGAACAGGCCGTGGCTGTCGAGCAGATCGTCGCCGATGACGAGGAGATCGGCGCCTTCAACCGAGTTGGGCCGTCCGCCGTCGCGCATGTAAAGCACGGTGAAGCCGTCCCCGAGCGTGTTGAGGAGATGGACGTCCTCCCCGGCCGGCGTCCGCATGGGGCAGTCCGGCAATGGCGCGCCCAGATGGGCGGACCCGGCGAAGGCGTCGCTGTCCGGGGTGGAGAGCGCGCTGTCGTAGACGGTGGCGATGGACAGACGGCCCGAGTTCACCATGCGGCGGGCAAAAGGCTGCTCCCGCGCCAGATCGAGCACGGCATTGCGCAGCCGCTTCTCGAATGGCGACCGCGGCGAGATGAAGTCGGTTGAGCGCGTGGAATGGGCGATGTTCTCGTCCGCCGCCGCCGACCGCTCGTCGTGATAGGTCTCGATCAGGCTCTCCGGCGCTTGGCCGTTGAGCACCAGCGCCAGCTTCCAGGCGATGTTCTCCGCGTCCTGGACGCCCGAGTTGGCGCCGCGGGCCCCGAACGGAGAGACCTGGTGGGCGCTGTCGCCCGCGAAGACCACCCGTCCCTCGACGAAATGCGGAATGCGGCAGCACTGGAAGGTGTAGACCGACACCCACTCCAGATCGAAGTTGCTGTGGCCGAGCATCTGCTCGATGCGCGGGATCACGCGCTCCGGGCGCTTCTCCGCCTCGGGATCGGCATCCCAGCCGAGCTGCAGGTCGATGCGCCAGACATCGTCGGGCTGTTTGTGCAAGAGCGCCGATTGGCCGGAATGGAAGCTCGGGTCGAACCAGAACCACCGCTCGGTCGGGAAGTCCGCCTTCATCTTCACGTCGGCGATGAGGAACCGGTCCTCGAAGACATGGCCGGTGAAGCCGATGTTCATCATGGTACGGATCGGAGAACGGGCTCCGTCACAGGCGACCAGCCACTGGGCGTCGATCCGGTACGGCCCGTCCGGCGTGTCGATGGTCACGAGCACACCGTCGGAGCGCGGCTCCACGGCCGTCACCTTGTTGGACCAGCGCAGATCGATGTCCGGCATCTCCAGCGCGCGCTCAACCAGGAAGCATTCGGCGTAATATTGCTGAAGGTTGATGAAGGCCGGCATCCGGTGGCCGTCCTCCGGGAGCAGATCGAACTGATAGACCATGTCGTCTTCCAGAAAGACCTTGCCGATCTTCCAGGTGACGCCCTGGTCGACCATCCGCTGGCCGACGCCGAGACGATCCCAGACTTCCAGCGTGCGCTTGGAAAAGCAGATGGCCCGCGAGCCCTCGCCGATCCGGTTGGCATCATCCAGAAGCACAACGGAGATGCCGCGTCGGGCGAGATCGATCGCCGTCGTCAGCCCCACCGGTCCCGCGCCGACGACCACCACCGGCCTCTCCACCGGCGCAGCCGCGTCCTGATCCGGCGAGCGCGCGTAGGAGAACTGGAAAATGCCGTGCCGGGTCTCCACGCCGTGGCTGCCACCACCCTCGGCCATGTCATTCCTCCACCTGATTGGGACGCGTCGCGCGTCCGACCGGGCCTTGAGGCCTCTTGATGCGATCCTTGTCGACCTGCCCATCGGGAAACCACGGAACGGCCCACCCGCGCAACACGCGCGATGCCGCATAGCGTGGGCCGAAGGCCGCCGTCTCCCGTCACCGTCCGCGTGTGTTACATGTCGGAGGCGATCCGGATTCCCACGCTTGCGAAACGCCGGTGGGACCGGTCGCCTAAGACGGCGCGGCGGCATTCGAGACGATTTGTTGGTAGGTCATATTGGTTACAAACGCAACCAAACTCGACACCACCCCAAAGGCGGCCGACGCCACGGACGGCGAGGCGCTCCTGCTTCTTGAGGAATTCCTGCCCTATCAACTCTCCGTCCTGGCCGACACGATGAGCCAGTCCCTCTCCCGCCTCTACAGCGAGCGCCATGGGCTCGGCATCCCGGAGTGGCGCGTCATCGCCAACCTGGGCCAGCGTGGAACGATGACGGCCACGGAAATCGGCGGCCACGCCCAGATGCACAAGACGAAGGTCTCGCGCGCGGTCTCCGGCCTCGTGGACCGGGGCTATGTGATCCGCGAGCGCAACCGGGCCGACCAGCGCGAGGCGCTGCTGCAGCTCACGCCCGAGGGGCGCGCGGTCTACGCCGATCTCGTTCCTTCGGCGAAGGCGTTCAACACCGCACTTGAATCGATGTTGAACGAAACAGAGCGGACCGTTCTGCGTACCGCGCTGGAGCGGCTGACCTCCCGCTCCCGAGACCTCGTCCGCGCAATCGAGGAAGATCGCCTTTAAGCGTTCCAATCCAAGCGATTGGGGCGCTTTCCTCAGTTGTCCCCAGCAATCTTCGCCGTCGATTTCCGGGGAAGGAACCTGCGCGGCGCTGCGGTGTTGGATCGCGTGGAGAGGCGCCGGCAGGCGACTGCTCGCAGCCCGGCTCGACCATGTTGCAGGACGGGCACATTCCGCAATCCGATGTCAGCGCGCGGGGATTTGATTTGATCCCTCGGCGGTCGGGGACTTAACGAAGGGGTTCGTGGAAGAAGCGCGCGACGCCGCTTCCCGAATGTTTGCCAGGTCGCGAAAGGCGCCGACATGGGAATGCAGTTCCGTTCGAGTTTCGCAATCGCCGCGCTCACGGCCGCCGTGCTGGTGTTCGGAGTCGGGGATGCGGCGGCTCAAAGCTGCAATGCCATGCGCTCCGAACTGGCCCGCCTGAGCGGTGGCGGCAGCGGCGCTGCAAAATCCCAGATCGCCGCTCTCGAGCGCCAGGCCAAGGCGAATGGCTGCCGAACCACGTCGGGCTGGGGCCGGCCGCGGGCCTGTGCAGGCATCGATGCGCGAATCTCACAGCTCAAGCGCCAGGGTAGCGTCTCGAACCCGGGGCGTGTGCGCCAGTTGCAGCGCGCGATTGCGCGCAATTGCTCACAGCCGAAGCCCGAGCGCCAAGTCCGGCGCAGCCAGCAGAAGCAGGCCCCGGAGCAGCAGACGCGGAACACCGGTGGCTACAATCCCGACCGGATGACCACACACGGCAGCGTGATCATTCACGGCACGCGCCCCGACAATTTTCTCGGCTCCGAAGCAAAACAGACGACGGGCTTCTTCGGGACGCTGTTCGGCGGCACCCGACGCTCCGCCCCCCGGCGCGACGATCCGAACGTCGAGACGGTGTCGATCGATCCGGCGGAGGACGCTCGCAAGGCCAAGCAGGCCGCGGTCAGCGGCGGGGTCAAAGGCGTGCATGGTATCTATCGCGGCGGCGGCATGAAGACCTGGTGCGTGCGCCTGTGCGATGGCTTCTACTTCCCGGTCAGCTATCGCACGTCGTCGAGCGCCTACCAGCGCGACCTGGCCATCTGCCAGCACCGCTGCCCCGGCGCGGACGTCTCTCTCTACTCCCATCCCGGCCATCTCAATCCGGAAAACATGGTCTCCGCGATCAGCGGCGAGCGCTACACCCAGCTGCCGACCGCGTTCGCCTATCGCACCAAGGTCACCGACAACTGCTCGTGCGAAATGACCGCGCCGGACGTGAAGAGCGCCAAGGCCGACGGGAGCGAGACGAAGGATCCGGGGACCGAAGCGGACGCGACCAGGGCGGCAGCCGACATGCAAACCGTCTCCCAGCCTGACGACGGAGCCGCCAGGGAGGTCGAAATGGCCTCCGTGTCGGCGGACGTGGCAGCCTCTCAGGAAAGCAACGCCGACCAGGCGGAAAACGCGGCGGCCGATCTCGCGTCCAACCCGCCAAGCGGAGAGCTGAACACCACCGGCACGAACGTCGACAACACGCCCAAGACGAGTGCGGTTACGGCCTACGCCGACGGGAACAGCCTGGCTGGCAAGGAAACCCGCGCAGAGGAAAAGGTCGTCATCGACACAGTGGCCCGCCCCTCCGCGGATGAGGTCGGCGTCTCGCAGGCGCGACCCATCACCGAGGCCGATCTCCAGGTCCGGAAAGTCGGTCCAACGTACTACGCCGACCAAATAGCGGCATCAGCGAACGCATCTCAGGCCCGTCAGGCCGCCCGGTAAGGGCGATACGAAGCGGCTGGAAGAGCGATTTGCCCTTCCGGCCGGTCGCTGCCTGAACGGCCTTCGTCCATGCCTTGAACGTCGTGTCGTCCCAAGGTTCCTCGGGCAGATGCCGGGCGGCCTCGGCTGCGAACGCACGATCCTCGTCCGACAGATCCGCCTCGACCGGCCCCGTGACCACGCGCCACCAGTCGGCCGCGTCGGACAGCCGGCTGATATTGTCCCGGATCGCCACCCAGAACGCCTCTCCACCGCCGACACCGAGCACTTCGAGCCGGTCGGCCACCGCGGCATAGTCGAAGCCACGCAGGATCTGGGCGTTGAGAGCGTCGAGGTCAGCCGGATCGAAGGAGGCCGGCGAGCGCGAGATGCCGGACAGGTCGAGGCGTGCGGCAAGGGCGTCGAGGTCCGACACCGCCTCGATCGCCTGGGACGTTCCGGTCAGGACGGCCAGGGATGCAACCGACTGAGGCTCATAGCCCTCATCCCGAAGCGAACGCAGGGAAAGCGCACCCGAGCGCTTGGAGAGTGCCTCGCCATCGGCGCGGACGAGCAGGTTGTGATGACCGAAGGCCGGCGGCGCAGCGCCCAGTGCCTGGAAGATCGGGATCTGTGCGCCGGTGTTGGTGACGTGATCGTCGCCGCGAAGCACGTGGGTGATGCCGAGCTCGATATCGTCGATCACCGACGGCAGCGTATAGAGGAAGCTGCCGTCCTCGCGGACCAGCACCGGATCGGAGAGCGAGCCGAGGTCGACGGTCTGCTCGCCGCGGCATAGATCGGTCCAGGTGATGGGCGTGGAGCGGATCTCGGCCGGATCGCTGTCGAAGTTCGGCAGCAGGAACCGCCAGTGCGGACGCCGCCCCTCGTCTTCCAGCCGCGCCCGCTCCGCCTCATCCAGCATCAGCCCTGCGCGGTCGTAGATCGGCGGCAGCCGACGTGCGAGACGGCGCTTGCGCTTGCGGTCGAGGTCCTCTGCCGTCTCGTAGCAGGCGTAGAGAAGGCCGGCCTCGGTCAGGCGCGCAATGGCGGCGCTGTAGCGCTCGAAGCGCTCCGATTGCCGAGCCACCTCGTCCGGCGGGATGCCGAGCCACTCCAGGTCCTCGACGATGGCCGTAGCGAAACGCTCTTCGGAACGGGCCGTGTCGGTGTCGTCGAGGCGCAGCACGAAGGCGCCACCTTCCCGACGGGCCAGAAGCGCGTTCATCAGGGCGGTGCGCGCGTTGCCGATATGCAGGAAGCCGGTGGGCGACGGCGCAAAGCGGAGCCGGATGCTCATGGCCGGTCGCGGAACTTGTTGGTGATCGGGTAGCGCCGATCGCGTCCGAAGTTGCGGCGACCGATCTTGACGCCCGGCGCCGCCTGGCGGCGCTTGTACTCCGCGATGTAGAGAAGCCGCTCGATCCGCCGGACCACGGCTTCGTCGAAGCCGCGCGCCACGATGGCCGCAACGCCGAGGTCCTCCTCCACCAGCCCCGCCAGGATGGCGTCAAGCTCATCGTAGGGGGGCAGCGAGTCCTGGTCGGTCTGGTTCTCGCGCAGCTCCGCCGTCGGCGCCTTGGTGATGACGCGGTCCGGCATGACGGCGCCCTCCGGCCCGAGCACCCCCTCCGGCCGGTGCGTGTTGCGCCAGCGCGAAAGCCGGTAGACCTCGGTCTTGTAGAGATCCTTGATCGGGTTGAAGCCGCCGTTCATGTCGCCGTAGAGCGTCGAGTAGCCGACCGAGACCTCCGACTTGTTGCCGGTGGTGACGACCATGGCGCCGAACTTGTTGGAAACCGCCATGAGGATCGTGCCGCGCACGCGCGACTGGATGTTCTCCTCCGTCACGTCCGGCTCGCGCCCGGCAAAGAGCGGCTCCAACGCCGCGCCCACGCCCTCGACGGCGGTCGCGATGGGCACCGTGTCGTAGCGCAGGCCAAGCGCCTCGGCGACTTCCGCCGCATCGGCGATGCTCTCGCCGGAGGTGTAGCGGTAGGGCAGCATGATGGCGTGGACCCGCTCCGCGCCGAGCGCATCCACCGCCATGGCTGCGCAGATGGCGGAATCGATGCCGCCTGACAGGCCCAGCACGACGCCGGGGAAGCCGTTCTTGTCCACGTAGTCCTTCAGCCCGAGGACGCAGGCGCGCCAGTCCGCCTCGTCGATGCCGGGCAGCGCGTGTTTCGGGGCGTCGGCAGCGCAGCGCCAGTCCTCGCCCTCGCGGGTCCACTCGACAGTCGCGATGACCGGGTCGAACTGGGCGAGCTGGAAGCCGAGCGAGCGATCGGCGTTGAGGCCGAAGGACGCGCCGTCGAAGACGAGCTCGTCCTGGCCGCCAAGCTGATTGACGTAGACCAGCGGCAGGCCGCTCTCCACGACACGGGCGACGGCCACCTGCATGCGCGTGTCGGCCTTCTCCCGCTCGTAGGGCGAGCCGTTGGGGACGACCAGGATCTCCGCGCCGGTTTCGGCCAGGCATTCGACCACGTCCTCGACCCAGATGTCCTCGCAGATAGGCACGCCGATGCGCACGCCGCGCACGGAGAGCGGACCGGGCAGCGGGCCGGAGGCGAAGACGCGCATCTCGTCGAAGACGCCGTAGTTGGGCAGCGCCACCTTGAAGCGCAGCCCCTTCACCGCCCCCTCGTCGAGATGGGCAACGGCATTGTAGAGCGACCCGTCCTCCACCCATGGCGTACCGATCAGGACGGCGGGGCCGTCCGCCGTGACGTCGGTGGCCAGCTCCTCGACGGCGCGCCGGCAGGCCTCGGTAAAGGCGGACTTGAGGACCAGGTCCTCGGGCGGATAGCCGGAGATGAACAGCTCGGAGAAGACCAGGACGTCGGCACGCTGGCCAGCGGCCGTCTTCAGCGCCTCGCGGGCGAGCGCGAGGTTGCCGTCGATGTCGCCGAGAACGGGATTGAGCTGCGCGACGGCGATACGGAGCGTGGAATCGGCCATGGAAATCGTCGATGCACCCGGGTCGCGAGAGGAAGGCGGCGCGCGGTCCGGCAGTCCGCCGGCCGGCCGGCGACAGCGGCGTCGCACGGCAATCCCTGCTCTTAACCCGCGGCCCGGTCATCCGCAATCGGGGCGCGGCCGGCGGACGGCGAACCGGTGCCCACTTCGCCTGCAAACGGAAGAAGTTGCCTGATCGCGTTTGCAGACGGCGAACCGGTACCCACTTCGCCTGCAAACGCTTAGGTGAACGCGTAGGCGTCCATCATCAGCGCGCCGTACTCGTGCGAGGCGTGGATCCGCTCGCCGCGCGGTGCGTCTCCCCCCGCCCCCATGGCCGCGTAGAGCGGCATCAGGTGCTCGTCTGTCGGGTGATTGTCTGCGGCATGGGGGGCCAGGTCGCGATAGTCCAGGAGCGCTTCGGTGTCGCCGGCGGTGATGCGCGCCTGCATCCACTCGGAAAAGGCCACCACCCAGTCCGGCGCCTCGGCATCGACCGGGTTGCGGCCGAGTTCGGTGCGGATGGCGCGCAGATTGTGGGTGAGCGAGCCGGAGCCGATGACCAGCACATTACGCGCGCGCAGCGGCGCGAGCGCCCTGCCGACCTCGAAATGGTGCCGCGCGCTGGCGCCGGGCTGGACGGAGACGGGCACGACCGGAATGTCGGCATCCGGGTAAAGCAGCCGGAGCGGCACCCAGGTGCCGTGGTCGTAGCCCCAGTCGGCATCGACGGTGGCATCGAGTGCGGCGGAATCGAGGAGCCCGGCGACGATCTCCGCCAGGGCCGGATCGCCGGGCGCGGCGTAGACCATCTCGCGCAGCTTCGGATCGAAGCCGCCGAAATCGTAGATCATCCTGGGCGCCGGATCGCCGAGCACCGCCGGACGGGCGGTTTCGTAGTGGGCGGAAACGATGACGATGGCGTCGGGACGCGGCAGCTCCGCCGCGTAGCGCTCGAGGAAGTGGCGAGCCGGCGTGTCCGACAGGACCAGCATCGGCGAACCATGGGAGATGAACAGCGACGGCAGCATGGGGGAACTCCGGGTCGGTGGCAGCCGGCGCGGATGGGTCCGCACCGGCCGCGAGCGTCATCCCGGACTATAGGGATCCCCCGCCCGGCCCGTCAGGGTGGCTGGCGAAGACGCAGCGTTCACCGATCGGCGACCGCCGCGTGGCCGGGCCGCCCCTACTCGGCGGCGACGAAGGGCGCGGAATAGCCCTGGTCGAGGCGTTCCTTGCGGAGATTCTCCGCGACGAGGAAGGCCAGCTCGATGGCCTGCTCGGCGTTGAGGCGCGGATCGCAATGGGTGTGGTAGCGATCCGACAGGCTCTCCGCCGTGATGGCGCGGGCGCCACCGGTGCACTCCGTGACGTTCTTGCCGGTCATCTCGATGTGGATGCCGCCGGCATGGGTGCCCTCGGCGCGGTGGATGGAGAAGAAGGCCTCCACCTCGCGCAAAATCCGCTCGAACGGCCGCGTCTTGTAGCCGTTCATGGAGACGGTGTTGCCGTGCATCGGGTCGCAGGACCAGACCACGGAGCGACCTTCCCGCGACACCGCGCGGATCAGGCCCGGAAGGTTCTCCGCGACCTTGTCGGCACCCTGGCGGACGATGAGCGTCAGCCGGCCGGGCTCGTTCTCCGGGTTGAGGAGGTCGATCAGCCGGATCAGGTCCTCGCCGTCCATCGACGGGCCGCACTTGAGGCCGATCGGGTTCTTGACGCCCCGGCAGAACTCCAGATGGGCGTGATCGGCCTGGCGGGTCCGGTCGCCGATCCACAGCATGTGGCCGGAGGTGGCGTACCAGTCGCCGGAGGTGGAATCGACGCGCGCCATCGCCTGCTCGTAGCCGAGCAGCAGCGCCTCGTGGCTGGTGTAGAGATCGGTGGAGCGCAGCTGCGGCGAGTTCGTCGGATCGATGCCGCAGGCGCGCATGAACGACAGCGTCTCGGAGATCCGGTCCGCGATGGTGCGGTAGCGATGGCTCTGCGGGCTGTCGGTGACGAAGCCCAGCATCCACTCATGGACGTTGTCGAGATTGGCGAAGCCGCCCTGGGCGAAGGCGCGCAGCAGGTTCAGCGTCGCCGCCGACTGGCGGTAGGCCATTTCCAGCCGCGCGGGATCCGGCGTGCGGCTCTCCGGCGTGAACTCGATGCCGTTGATGATGTCGCCGCGGTAGCTCGGAAGCTCCACGTCGCCCTGCTTCTCCACCGACGAGGAGCGCGGCTTGGCGAACTGGCCGGCGATCCGGCCGACCTTCGTCACCGGCGACGCAGCGGCATAGGTCAGCACCACCGCCATCTGCAGGAAGACGCGGAAGAAGTCGCGGATCTGGTCGGGATGGTGCTCGGCGAAGGATTCCGCGCAGTCACCGCCCTGGAGCAGGAAACCGTTGCCTGCGGCGACGCCGGCCAGCTCCGTCTTGAGCCGACGCGCCTCGCCTGCAAACACGAGCGGCGGATACGTCGCGAGACGGTCCTCGGCGGCGGCCAGCGCCGCCTCGTCGGGATACTCGGGAACCTGCGCGATCGGCTTCGAGCGCCAGGAAGCTGGTGTCCACTGCTCGTTCATTGTAATCATTCCAAACAAAGACGGCGCGACGGGCGCCATTCGGGCACAACCTTAGCCCGTCCGTCCAACGGGGACGCCGTTATACACGCGCGGGCGGCGCATTGGCCACCCACCACGGTCCGGCCGGCCGGGAGCACGCCATGGATACCGAGCACAGCCACTCCCCCGAGGCGATCGAGCGCCGCCTCGCCGACGGACCGAGTGTCTCCTATCTGCGCGATTGGGTCTATGGCGGCATCGACGGCACGGTCACCACCTTCGCAGTGGTGGCGGGCTCTCTCGGTGCGGACTTCTCCGCGCGGGTGATGCTGATTCTGGGCGTCGCAAACCTGCTGGCCGACGGCTTCTCCATGGCGGCGGCGAACTACTCCGCCAGCCGCGCAGACCAGGAGGACTATCGCCGACTGCGAGCGGTGGAGTTGCGCCATGTGCGCACCGAACCGGATGGCGAGCGCCAGGAAATCCGCCAGATCTTCAAGAACAAGGGCTACGAGGGCAAAGCGCTGGAGGAGATGGTGGCGTTGATCACCGAGCGCCAGGACGTCTGGATCGACACCATGCTGGCGGAGGAATACGGCCGCTCGACGGTTCAGGCCGATCCGCGCAAGACGGCGGCTGCCACCTTCGCCTCGTTCGTCGTCTGCGGCAGCCTGCCGCTCGCGCCCTTCGTGCTTGGCCTGCCGGCCGCGCCCGCCGTCGCCACCGGTCTGACCGGCGCGGTGTTCTTCGCCATCGGGTCGATCCGCAGCCGCTGGTCGACCCGGAGCTGGCTCGGCTGCGGGCTGGAAACCTTCGGCATCGGGATTGCCGCGGCGGCCGTCGCCTACGGCGTCGGCGTGGGACTGGCGTCGCTGTTCTAAGATCGGATGACGGGCGGAAGACCGCGCCGGCCTACCGTTTGAAGCGGCTCGCACCGGCGGTGGCCAGCGCATCGTCGACCAGGGTCCGCTCGCGATCGCTGAGGGTCTGGGCGCGCGGATAGAGCGGCGTGGCCCGGTCGTCGAGAATGGGCACGTGCCAGCCGTCGGTGGTGGCCATGAACTCCGCCACCCCCTCCTCGCCGAAGACTTTCAGGTAGCCCTGGATCACGCAGTCCACGTAGGAAAGCAGGACCGGAAAACGGCGCGTGCCGAAGCGGTCATGGGCGCGTTTCACACGGTAGACGTAGGCCTCGCCCGGATGCGGTGTCTCCGTTTCCGGCTCGACCTTGCCGCGGCCGACCGTGAGCCGATCGTAATGGCGCTCCCGGCGATCCAGCGTCGGCAGGCTGACCCGGCTCTCGCGCGCCAGGACGCCGCGAACGACGTCGCTCGCCTCGCCTTCAACGATGGTCAGCGAGCAGGCGCCCGAAAGCAGCGACCGGCGGGTGGAGACACGCCAGGCGCGCCGGTAGCCGTGCAGCCGTGCCGGGATCACCTCGAGGCTCTGCGGCCGGGTCGCCGCGTTCACCAGCGAGCCGTAGCCGAAATAATGGAAGAGATCGTCCGGCGCAGCCTGCGCCGCGTCCGTCAGGCTCATTCCGCCGCTTCGCGAACGTACCGCACCGGCGCCTGGCGCATCGTCACCAGTTCCTCCGCCGCGGTTGGGTGCACCGCGATGGTGGCGTCGAATTCGGCTTTGGTCACGCCCTTCTTCAGAAGGATCCCGAGGATCTGGGCCATCTCGGCGGCGGCATGACCGAGGATGTGCACGCCGAGAACCTGATCGCTCTCGCCGTCGACCACGAGCTTCATCACCATCCGCTCCTCGCGGCCGGACAGCGTGTGGAACATGGGCCGGAAAGCGGTCTTGTAGACATCGACCACCCGAACCGCCGCGCGGGCCTCGGCTTCGGTCAGGCCGACGGTTCCGATCTCCGGCTGCGAGAAGACCGCGCTGGCGACCGTTCGGTGATCGACCTTTACCGGACGGCCTCCGAACACGGTGTCGGCGAAGGCGTGACCCTCGCGGATCGCCACCGGCGTCAGGTTGATCCGGTTGGTCACGTCGCCCACCGCATAGATGGACGGCACGCTGGTCTGCGACCACTCGTCGACCTTGATGGCGCCGCTGGCATCGAACTCCACGCCCACCGCTTCAAGCCCGAGCCCGTCGGTGTTGGGACGGCGTCCGATGGCGAACATGATCTGGTCGGCGGCAAGCACGTGGCCGGCGCGAGTATGGCCCATCAGGCAGGCATCGGTCTTCTCGATCTTCGAGAAGACGTCGCCGCAGATGATCTTGATGCCCTTGCGTTCCATCTCCGCATGCAGCGCCGTGCGCATGTCGTCGTCGAAGCCGCGCAGGATCTCGTCGCCGCGATAGATGAGCGTGGTTTCCGCGCCGAGGCCATTGAAAATGCAGGCAAACTCGACGGCGATGTAGCCGCCGCCCGCAATCGCGATGCGCTCCGGAAAGCGCTCGAGATGGAAAGCCTCGTTGGAGGTGATGACGTGTTCGACACCCGGCAGCGTGGCATCCACGTTGGGCGTGCCGCCGGTGGCGATCAGGACCGTCTTCGCCGTGACGTGGCGGTCCTCCGCTTCGAGGAAGACGCGGTGCGCGCTTTCCAGAACGGCGCGGGAGCGGATGGCGGTGACGCCGGCACCCTCGAGGTTGCGCAGATAGGCGCCCTCGAGCCGGTCAAGCTCGCGATCCTTGTTGGCGATCAGGGTCGGCCAGTCGAAGGAAGCGTTGTCGACTCCGCTCCAGCCGTAGCCGGCCGCGTCCTCGAACGTCTCGGAGAAGGTGGACGCGTAAACCAGCAGCTTCTTCGGCACGCAGCCGCGGATGACGCAGGTGCCGCCGTAGCGATATTCCTCCGCCAGCCCCACCTTCGCGCCGTGCTGCGAGGCGATGCGCGCGGCGCGGACGCCGCCCGAACCGCCACCGATCACGAAGAGATCGTAGTCGAATTCCGCCATCTGATCCTCGCAGCGGGCGCGGCGGCCCGCACGGAGCCGCCGACGTCAGCGTTCGTTCGCGTCCGGACGGGGTCGACCGCCGCAGGCGCTCCGGGCGTGCCGCCTCAGAGCGGGGCGCCCTGGGCCTGCATGCGCGAGCGCACCTCTTCCACCATCTCGGTGGAAATGGCATCGGCCCACTGCTTCGAGGCACCGACAGACAGCGCGGAAATGCTCGGGCTGAGCTGCGCCACCTTCTCGCCGAGCGGCGAGGTGTAGAAGTCGGCGATGCCGTTGAGCTCTTCCACGGTGAAGCGCCGCGCCCAGATTTCCTGAATGGTGCGGTTCAGCTGCGGACGGCGCTGCGCCATCTCGATGGCGACCTGGGTGGTCACTTCCTCGATCTGGCCGGCAAGCGCGGGATAGCTGCGCATGAACAGACCCTGGGTCTGTTCGGCGAGCGTCGGCAGGATCTCGTCGAAGCCTTCGGTGGCCCGCGACGCGTCGATGGCACGCTGCGCGGCGCGAAGATGCTCGGGCGTGAAGGTCTCCTGCTCGCCCTGGGCGTTCGGATCGTTCGACTGGGCGTGAAGGCTCGGCGCACCGGCAACGACCAGCATCGCGGCCAGTGCCACGCCTGCCGTCCGGCTCCAGGAGATAAAGCGCATAAACGATCTCCGATTGTTGGTTCGACGGTTTCGCCGGCCGATCGTGTCAGGCCGACGTGAGATGAATGACGGCATCGGTGTCGGCTATCAGCGCCGCACTCGCAAGCCCAATGAACAATCCGTGCTCCACCACACCCGGAATGGCATGAAGCGCATCGGACAGAGCTTCGGGCTCCGCAATCTGCCCGAAGGCCGCATCGACGATCAGGTGTCCACCGTCGGTCATGTAGCTCCCCCCGTCTGCCGCTTGCCTCACCGTGAGCGACCCGTCAAGGCCGAGGGCACGGCTACCGGCCGCAATCGCGTTGAGGGTGGAGCCGAGCCCGAAGGGCACGACCTCGATGGGCAGCGGGAAGCGGCCGAGGGTGGCGACCCGCTTGGAGGCGTCGGCAATGACGATCATGTCCTTCGAGGCAGCCGCGACGATCTTCTCACGCAGCAGCGCACCGCCGCCGCCCTTGACCAGCCGCAGCCGGTCGTCGAGCTCGTCGGCGCCGTCGATGGTCAGATCCAGCTCCGGCGTCTCGTCCAGCGTCGTCAGCGGAATGTGCAGCGAGCGGGCCAGCTCCGCGGTGCGCTCGGAGGTAGGCACGCCGACGACCGTGAGGCCTTCCGCGACACGTTCGCCGAGCTGGCGCACGAAGGCTTCGGCCGTCGAGCCGGTGCCGAGCCCGAGCCGCATGCCGCGCTCGACATGGCTCAGTGCCGCCGCCGCCGCCTTCTCCTTCATGCTTGCCGCGTTTGCCTGATCGCTCATCGCGTCGTCCGTCGATCCGTTCGTGGGACGTGAATTCCTGAGGACGACTTAGAGCATTTTCAGGCGAAGGGGAAACGCCGGGGCCATCGTCTGCGGCCATTGTCCGCAGCGTCGGCCACTCGTCGACCACCCCTCCGGTGTCGCGAGCCCACGCTTCCTGCTATGCGACGCGCGACCCAATCACCGCCGGAGGCCCCTTTCCGATGCCGCACGTGCGCACCCTCGTCTTCGATCTCGACGGCACCCTTGTCGAAACCGCGCCGGACCTGACCGCCGCCCTCAACACGGTGCTGGCGCTGGAAGGGCTGCCGCGCGCCGACCCGATTCGGGCCCGCAACGCCATTGGCCACGGCGCCCGGGCGATGATCAAACGGGCTTTGGAGGACATTTCCGAGCCGGCGGACGATGCCCGGCTGGACCGGCTGCTGGCCGAATTCCTCGACTACTACGTCGCCCACATCGCCGACGAGAGCCATCCCTACCCCGGCCTGATCGACGCGCTGGACCGGCTGGAAAAAGACGGCTGGCAATTCGCGGTGTGCACCAACAAGCGGGCACCGCTGGCCAACGCCCTGCTCGATGCGCTGGACCTGAGCCGCCGTTTCCGCGCGATCGCCGGTCCGGACACGTTCGGCATGGCAAAGCCGGACCCCGCACACCTGCTGCGCACCATCCAGGCGGCAAGCGGCGACGCGTCTGCGGCCATCATGGTGGGGGATTCCCGCACCGACGTGGACACCGCCCGGGCCGCGGCCACGCCGGTGATCGGAGTGGATTTCGGTTACACCGACACGCCGATGGCGGAGATCGGGCCGGACGCGCTGATCAGCCACTACGACGAGATCGTGGACGCGGTGGAGCGGCTGTCGGCCGGTTTCTGACCGACGCCGTCGCGCGGGCCCTGCAAGCCAAGACGGGGCCGGCCTACTTCGCCGCCTCGACGGGCGACGTTGCGGCCGCGTCACGCCGTGACAGCGGCAAGGTCACGGAGAAGACGGAGCCCTGCGCCCCGGTCGCCACCAGCCGGATGTCGCCGCCCAGAACCCGCATGATCTGAAGCGAAATCGCCAGGCCGAGACCGCTGCCCTTGGCGTCGCCCGCCCGCTCGTTCCAGGCCCGCGAGAACTTGGTGAAGAGGTGGCCCTGCTCTTCCGACGGAATACCGGGGCCGTTGTCCGCGATACGGATCTCGACGCTGCCTTCGGTGACGGAGAAGGTCAGACGCACCTCCGGGTCCGGCGACGTGTTGAACTTGATGGCGTTGGACAGGAGGTTGACGAAGACCTGCTTCAGGCGGTCGGGATCGACATCGACCAGCGCCGGCCAGGTCTGCGGCACCATGACGAGGCGCACGCCCCTGCGTTCGGCCAGCCCGCTCATCACCGCCATCGCCTGGCGCAGGACGGCGGCGGCGTCGATGGTCTCCATCGTCCAGTTGACCTGGCCGCTTTCCATCCGGTTGAGGTCGAGGATCTCGTCGAGAAGCCGGGTCAGGCGCCGGCTTTCCTGGTCGATGATGGCGACGAAGCGTTGTGCACGGGCCTCGTCGAGCCCGTCAGCCTGGACGAGCAGCTCGGCGAAGGAGCGGATCGACGTCATTGGGGTCCGCAGTTCGTGGCTGACCCGGCTGAGGAAGTCGTCCTTCATCCGGTCGAGCTGGGTCAGCTTCTCGTTGGCGTCGCGCAGCTCGCCGGCAATCCGCTCCAGCTCCACCGACTTGCGCTCCAGTTCGCGCGAGTAACGGATCGCCTCTCGGGTCTCGTCGAGGAGCGCCATGACGGTGTCGACGGCGATGGGCTCTCCCTTGGCGATCCGCGACACCATCAGGCCGGCCGACGACGCACCGATGCCGGAGGCGAGCTGGCGCTCCACCAGTGCGATGAACTGCGGGTCGGGCAACGGCAGCCGCCCGGGCCGGCCCTGGCGCGCGGCTTGCGCCTCGAAGACGGAGGCGGTGCGGTCGGCGCCGAGGATGCGTTCCGACAGCCGGTAGAGGTCCTCCGCCCGGGCCGAGCGCGGCAGCACCGGTTCCTCCGCAGCGGGTGAGCGCGAGAACACGTCGACGAAGAGCGCGCTCTGCAGCCGCTCGATGGGCGACTGGACGGTGGCGATGGAGATGAAGACGTAGGCGCCGAGATTGAGGGTCAGGCTCCAGAACATGGCGTGGACCAGCGGGTCCCAGCCGGAGAGCCCGAGGAAGGCGGTGGGGCTCAGGAGCCCGGTGGAGAAGAGGCCCGTGCCCTGCAGCCAGGCGAGGTCCCAGCCGCCGGCCGCGAAGCTTGGGATCAGCAGCGTGTACGCCCACACCACGAAGCCGATGACGAGGCCGGAGAGCGCCCCGGCGCGGGTGGCACGCCGCCAGAACACGCCGCCCACCAGCGCCGGCAGGAACTGGGCGACGCCGACGAAGGAGATCAGGCCGATGGAGGCGAGCCCGCTCGAACCGGCGGTGGTGCGATAGTAGAGGTAGCCGAGGCCAAGGATGGCGACGATGGAGACGCGGCGGCTGAACAGGACGGTGCGCGACAGGTCGCCGTGGGAATGGCTCTCGATCAGCCGGGTGCGCAGCATCAGCGGCGTCACCAAATGGTTGGAGATCATGATCGACAGCGCGATGGACGACAGGATCACCATCGAGGTGGAGGCCGACAGGCCGCCGATGAAGGCGAAGATCGCCAACTCCTCGTAGCCGGCGGCAAGCGGCACCGTCAGGACGTAAAGGTCGGGGTTGGCGCCCTCCGGCAGGAGCGCCATGCCGGCGATCGCGATGGGCACCACGAACAGGCTGATCAGCATCAGGTAGAGCGGAAACATCCAGGCGGCGGTGTGCAGATGGCGCTCGTCCTGGTTCTCCACGATGGCGACCTGGAACTGGCGCGGCAGGCACAGGATGGCCGCGGCGGAGAGGAAGCTGATCGCCACCCAGCGGCTGCCGTCGGACTGGGAGAGCGTCGCCAGGTGCGCGACCTTGGGGCTCCACTCGCCGGTGAGCACGCCCGGCACATCCTCGCCGGCGAAGCCGAACACCACCAGCAGGCCGACGGCGACCAGCGCGCAGAGCTTGACCATGGATTCGAAGGCGATGGCCGCCACGACGCCTGGATGGCTCTCGTCGGCGCCGATCTTGCGGGTGCCGAACAGGATCACGAAGGCGGCCATGCAGGCCGCCACCCAGAAGCCCGTGTCACTGAGAAGGCCGGGCGGCGGGCCGGTGCCGTCGGCGAACGGGGTGGGCTTGGCGATCGCTTCGAAGCTGGTGGCGACCGCCTTCAGTTGCAGCGCGATGTAGGGCGAGATGGCAATGATGGCGATCAGCGTGACCACCGCGGAGATCGCCGAGCTCTTGCCGTAGCGGGCGGAGATGAAGTCGGCGATGGAGGTGATCTGCTGGGCCCGGGAAATGCGCACCAGCTTGCGCAGCAGCAGCCACCAGCCGACGAAGACGAAGGTCGGTCCGATGTAGATGGTCGCGAACTCGATGCCGTTGCGCGCTGCCGATCCCACCGCGCCGTAGAAGGTCCAGGAGGTGCAGTAGACGGCCAGCGACAGGGTGTAGACCACCGGCGAGGAAATGATGCCGGCGGCACCGCGCTCCGCGCGCCGGTCGGAGACGAAGGCGAGCAGGAACAGTCCGCCCAGATAGAGGCCGGCGACGGCAACGATGACGCCGGGCTCGAGCATGGCTCAGCCCCCGTCGCGCGGCGGCGCGTGGTCGGTGGCGCGGCGCAGCCGGCGCGACAGCCAGGCGGTGGCGGCGATACCGAGGATCCAGACCGCGAACAGGTAGACGTGGAGGAGCGGGATGCCGGCCACCAGCACCGGGTGGTCGAAGACGGTGAGGATCGGCGGCATCAGAAGCAGCACCATCGCCAGCGGCAAGGCCCACTTCAGGTCCGTCACGCTCTCCGGATCGCGCTCGGGCCGCCGGCTCACGGCCGCCTCCCGGCGTCGCCCAGAAGCCGGTCCACGCGCGCCAGCAGATCCTGGTTGGAGAACGGCTTGGTGACGAACTCGTCGGCGCCCAGCGACAGCATCTGGCGCCGGTCGCTTTCCTGCCCCTTCGCGGTGAGCACGAGCACCGGGACCGCACCGCCATGCGGCATCTGGCGCAGCTGGCGGAGCACGTCGAATCCGTTCTCGCTCGGGATCATGGTGTCGAGGATCAGCAGGTCCGGCGGCTCCGACGACAGCTCCTCCAGCGCCACCGCCCCGTCACGGACCGAGCGGACGTCATAACCCTGGCGTTCAAGGAGGAAGGTCAGCGATTCCACGATGAAGGGCTCGTCCTCGGCGATGAGGATCTGCCGGCGGCCCTCCCCGACCTCACGGGCGTCCATCGGTGACGCCCTCCAGAACGAGGGCCGGCTGGACCGGCGACCGGTCCGGGCCGTCGCCCGCCCCCTCCCCGCGCTCGCGCAGGCCCTGGCGGAAAACCGGCGGATGGACCCGCTGGCCGCAGTCCTCGCGTCGGCACGAGCGGCACTCGAAGCCGACCCGAGAGATGACGCTGTCCCGGCGCGAGGCATAGGCGTCGCCGTAGACGATGCGATCGGCGTAGTGGGCCTCGCAGCCGAGCATGACGCTGAACACGGTCGCAGGGCGGCCATGGATGACGGCCGGCTTGATCACCCGCCGGGCGACGAACAGATATTGCGCGCCGCCGGGGATCGCCGCGAGCTGGCTGACCACCTGATCCGGGGACGCGAACGCGGTGTAGATGGGCCAGCGCGGACAGGCGCCGCCATATTCCGGCATCCTTAACCCCGGGATGGAGAAGCGCTTGGAGATGTTGCCGGCGGGGTCTGCACGCAGGAAGGCAAACGGCACGCCCTCGTTGTCCGGCTCGCGCAGGGTGACCAGCCGGTGGGCCACCTGCTCGAAGCTCGCCCCGAAGCGGGAGCCGAGCGCGTCGAGATCGTAGCGCAGCGCCTCGGCGCTCTCCAGGAACGGCATGTAGGGCAGCAGAAGGGCTCCGGCAGCGTAGCGCGCCAGCGCCCGCAGCACCCGGTCGTGGGTTTCGGCGCTGGAGACGCGCGCGGTCGCGACGATCTCCTCGAACAGGTCGGCGAACTCCAGCGCGCAGAGACGCTGGGCCAGCCGGAAGCGGATGGTCGACGGGGCGGCGCCCTCGGCGATTTCCAGCCGCGGCGCCATCACGTCGCGGGCGCAGTGCAGCGGCCCGAAGACCACCTCCACGCCGTGGCGGGAGAACAGGCGCTGCGCCAATGCGGCATCGGACAGGTAGCGCTCGTCGCCAAGGTCGCGGCGCAGCACCGCCGCGGCCTCCTCGATGGAGGCGAAGTAGTTCCGGTTGTCGATGATGAAGTCGTCCACCTCCCGCGCCGGCGAGGTGGGCCGGAAGGCGTCGCCGGAGTGTTCCAGCGTGTCGATGACGGCGCGGGCGCTGGAGGTCAGCGCGTCGCTCTCGCTGGCGATGATGCCAGCGAACCGGCGGCGCTCGTCGCTGCCGAGGTCCTGGTGCTCGGCGAGGATTTCGGAGAAGGAGCGCACCGAGGTGATCTGAGTGAGCATCTGGTGGCTGAGCGCCATCAGCTCAGGGTCGCGGCTCAGCCGCTCCGACAGGGCGAGCGCTGTTTCGGTGGCATCCTGGAGGTTGCGGTGCAGCTTGATGAAGGCCCGTGCCCACTCCGGATAGCGGCCGACCAGGCTCGCCGCGCTTTCGGTGTCTAGGCCCTCGATGCCGCTGGCGGCGGACAGTTCCATCATCGTCTCGACCAGACGCGTGTCCTGATCGGCGGTCAGATAGTCGAGGTCGAGCTCCAGCGCGTCGGCGATGCGACGCAGTAGCTTGCCGCCGATATAGCGCTTGTCGTGTTCGATGAGGCTCAGATAGGCCGGCGAAATATCGACCATTTTCGCCAGCGCCGCCTGAGCCATGCCGGCGCGCCGTCGGCGCTCGCGTATGCGCTGCCCGATGGGTACCCGGACCATGCATTCCTCCCCAGAAGGACGGCCCGGCCCTTTTTGGGCTCTGTAAAGACATTAACAGCCGTCAGGGGCCATGCGACCGGAATTTACAGAACTTTGCAACCCCCTCGCTTCGCCATTGCCGGTTGTGTGAGGCTTGTCGTAGCCATTTTAGACGAGCGGGATTCAGACACACCAACGCGTCCGCTCCGAACACTCACCGGGAGGAAACGATGAGCATTTCGAAGACCGGAACGTCCCGCCGGACGATCCTCAAGGGTGGCGCCATCCTCGGCGGTACCGCGCTGGCTGCGCCTCACCTCTTCATTCGCCGCGCCTATGCCGCGGACTACCTGAACGCCCCGACCGGCTCGACCGTCACGTTCGGCTTCAACGTGCCGCAGACCGGCCCGTATGCCGACGAAGGCGCGGACGAGCTGCGCGCCTACCAGCTCGCTGTCGAACACCTCAACGGTGAAGGCGACGGCGGCATGCTGAACACGATGAAGCCGACCGCCCTCAAGGGGAACGGCGTCCTCGGCAAGAAGGTCGAGTTCGTCACCGGCGACACGCAGACCAAGTCCGACGCCGCCCGCGCGTCCGCCAAGCGGATGATCGAGAAGGACGGTGCCGTGATGATCACCGGCGGCTCGTCGTCGGGCGTGGCCGTGGCGGTGCAGTCGCTCTGCCAGGAGATGGGCGTCATCTTCATGGCCGGCCTGACCCACTCCAACGACACCACCGGCAAGGACAAGCGGGCGAACGGCTTCCGCCACTTCTTCGACGCCTACATGTCGGCCGCCGCGCTGGCCCCGGTGCTGAAGAGCGAGTACGGCACCGACCGCAAGGCCTACCACCTCACCGCCGATTACACCTGGGGCTGGACCCAGGAGGAGTCGATCAAGGCCGCCACCGAGAACATGGGCTGGGAGACGGTCGCCACCGTCCGCACGCCGCTCGGCGCGGGCGACTTCTCGCAGTACATCACCCCGGTTCTCAACTCCGGCGCCGACGTCCTGATCCTGAACCACTACGGCAAGGACATGGTGAACTCGCTGACCCAGGCGGTTCAGTTCGGCCTGCGCGACAAGCAGGTGAACGGCAAGCAGTTCGAGATGGTCGTGCCGCTCTACTCCGAGCTCATGGCGCAGGGCGCCGGCGAGAACGTGAAGGGCATCCTCGGCTCCGCCAACTGGGACTGGAAGCTGCAGAACGCCGGCACCCAGGCCTTCGTGAAGTCGTTCGGTCAGAAGTACGGCCAGCCGCCGTCGCAGGCCGCCCAGACCTGCTACGTGCAGGCCCTCCTCTATGCCGACGCTGCCGAGCGCGCCGGCTCCTTCGCGCCGTGCGCGATCGTTGACGCCTTCCAGGGCAGCGACTCGCTCGACGGCATCGACTCCGCCTCCAACAAGGGCTTCGTCTTCGACGGCATGGGCAACGGCCAGACCCTCTACCGGGCTGCCGATCACCAGTGCTTCAAGCCGGTCCTGGTGGTGCGCGGAAAGGAAAGCCCGAAGGACAAGTACGACCTGCTCGAGGTCGTCGACGAGGTGCCGGCGAAGGACGTCTGGTACGAGCCGGACAACCCGATGTTCGCCGGCGGCGAACTCGGCGAGTGCAACAACGGCGTCTGAGCCGACGGTAGATTGACAACAGACGGCCGGTCCCAGCGACCGGCCGTCGCCCGCGGTTTCGTCCGCGGCCTGGGAGAAGACCGTCTCAATGGATCAGATCCTTCTGCAGATCCTCAACGGCCTCGACAAGGGCGGGGCCTACGCGCTGATCGCCCTCGGGCTGACCCTCATTTTCGGCACGCTCGGCGTCGTGAACTTCGCTCACGGCGCTCTGTTCATGCTGGGCGCGTTCTGTGCGGTCGCCGTCTACCAGTTCCTGAACCTGGAACAGGTGACGCTCGATCCGGACAACCTGACCCCGTGGGGCACCCCCATGGAGATCCGCGTCCCCTATATCGAGAGCTGGTTCGGTGAAACCGGCGCGGCGATCCTGAATTTCGCGGTTCCGCTGTCGATCCTGGTGGCCATCCCGGTGATGCTGGTGATCGGCATCACCATGGAGCGCGGCCTCATCAAGCATTTCTACCGGCGCCCGCACGCCGAGCAGATCCTGGTGACCTTCGGCCTCGCCATCGTCATCCAGGAAATCATCAAGGTCTGGTTCGGCGCCAATCCGATCCCGATCCCGGCGCCGGCGCTCTTCTCCGGATCCGCCGACATCGGCGCGGCGTTCGGCTTTGCCGAGAACGCCATCTCCTACCCGTGGTGGCGTCTGGTCTACCTGGCCTTCTCCCTCGCGGTCATCGGCGCGGTGTTCGCCTTCCTGCAGTTCACCACCTTCGGAATGGTTGTGCGCGCGGGCATGGCCGACCGGGAAACGGTGGGCCTGCTGGGCATCAATATCGGCAAGCGCTTCACCATCATGTTCGGCATCGCCGCGGTCGTCGCGGGTCTGGCCGGCGTGATGTACACGCCGATCCTGCCGCCCGACTACCACATGGGCATGGACTTCCTTGTCCTGTCGTTCGTCGTGGTCGTGGTGGGCGGAATGGGCTCGCTGGGCGGAGCCGTGGCCGCCGGGTTCCTGCTCGGCATCCTGCAGTCGTTCGCGTCGATGACGGAGGTCAAGTCGATCTTCCCGGGCATCGACCAGATCATCATTTATCTCGTGGCCGTCGTGATCCTCCTGGTCCGGCCGCGCGGTCTGATGGGCCGCAAGGGCGTGATGGAGGGCTGACGCGATGATGAACTTTCTCGACAAGGACAATTTGCAGAGTGACATCGTCCTGATCGTGATCTTCACGATCGCGATCCTGACGATGCCGATCTGGCTGCAGCCCTTCGGGGCCGCCTATCCCGACCTGATGCAGAAGTTCGCGATCTTCGGCATCTTCGCCACCGGCTTCAACATCCTGTTCGGGCTCACCGGCTACCTCTCGTTCGGCCACGCCGCGTTCCTCGGCGTGGGCTCCTACACCGCGGTGTGGAGCTTCAAGCTGCTCGGCATGAACCCGCTGCCGGCGCTGGTCCTGGCGGTCATCGCCGCCGGCATCTTCGCCCTGGCCATCGGGTATCTGTCGCTCAGGCGAACAGGCATCTACTTCTCGATCCTGACGCTCGCCTTCGCCCAGATGTCCTACAATCTCGCCTACTCGGTGCTCACCCCGATCACCAACGGCGAGACCGGCCTGCGCGTGCTGCGCTCCGATCCGCGCATCTTCGACGGAAACGGCAGCGAGACCGGCCCGCTGGTGGCCAACCTGTTCGGCATCGAGATGACCGGGCTGTCAGGCTTCTATTTCTGCGCGGTCGTGCTGATCCTGGTCTCGTGGTTCGCGATCATGATCTTCCGCTCGCCCTTCGGCCTCATGCTGAAGGCGGTGAAGACCAACCAGAACCGGATGGGCTACACCGGCCTGAACACCCGGCCCTACGCGCTGGCGGCGTTCATCATCTCCGGCATGTATGCCGGTCTGGCGGGCGCCCTGATGTGCATCACCGACCCGCTGGCGGGCGCGGAGCGCATGCAGTGGACGGCGTCGGGCGAGGTCGTGCTGATGACCATCCTGGGCGGTGCCGGCACCCTGATGGGGCCGATGCTGGGCGCGGGGCTGATCAAGTACTTCGAGAACATCTTCTCCTCGTTCAACGAAAGCACGCTGGAAAGCGTGTTCCACTTCCTGCCGGAAGGGATGCGCGAGGCGGCGATTTCCGTTGCCGGGCTGTTCGTCGGCGAAGGCTGGCACCTGACGCTGGGCCTGATGTTCATGATCGTGGTGATCTTCCTGCCCGGCGGCATCATCGAGGGCCTGAGACGCCTGGCCAAGGCCGTGTTCGGGCGCAAGCGGGCGGACGACACGCCGCAGCGCGGCGGCGACACCGCGCCGACCGGTCACTAGAGCCGTGCTTGCGGCCCGGGCAGCCTCGAAGGCCCGGGCCGACGGCCCCTTCGAACACGGGAGGCGTCCGAAGACAGCGCCCAGCCGGCGCCGGATGCATCCAGGGAGAGCTGCGAGATGAGTCTTCTCGAAGTCAACGACGTCAACAAGGCCTTCGGCGGCCTCAAGGCGCTCAACCACATCAACCTGTCCGTCAAGGAGGGCAGCGTCCACGCCATCATCGGGCCGAACGGGGCCGGCAAGTCGACGCTGCTCAACTGCCTGATCGGACGGCTGATCCCCGATTCCGGAACGGTGACCTTCGGCGGCCGCTCGCTGATCGGCGTGCGCCCCTACGAGATCAACCAGATCGGCGTCAGCCGCGTGTTCCAGACGCCGGAAATCTTCGGCGAGCTGTCGCTGATCGACAACGTGATGATCCCGTCCCTGGCGCACCGGGACGGCACGTTCAAGCTGAACCCGTGGCACCGGATGGACGGCGAGGCGGAGATCCGCGATCACGCCATGTCCAACCTCGCCGACGTGGGGCTGGCGGAGAAGTCGGAAATCATCGCCGACAGCCTGTCGCGCGGCGACAAGCGGCGCCTGGAGCTGGCCATGTGCCTCTCCCAGGATCCGAAGCTGCTGCTTCTCGACGAGCCCACCGCCGGCATGGCGCGCCACGACACCAACCGCACCATCGATCTTCTCAAGGAGATCAGCGAGCGGCGCGGCCAGACCATGGTCGTCATCGAGCACGACATGCACGTGGTCTTCTCGCTGGCCCACTACGTGACGGTCATGGCCCAGGGCGGGGTGATCGTCGAGGACCGGCCCGAAAACATCAAAGGCAACCCGAAGGTGCAGGAAGCCTATCTCGGAGGAGCGCACCTGTGAGCACGACCGATACCGCCACCCTGCCCGCCGATACCACCGCGGAGGGAGAGCGCTTCCTCAAGGTGGACGACATCCACGCCTATTACGGCGAGAGCTACATCGTACAGGGCGTCTCGTTCGAGCTCAGGAAGGGCGAGATCCTCGCGCTCCTGGGGCGCAACGGCGCCGGCAAGACCTCGACGCTGCGCTCGCTCGCCCGGGTCGGCACGCCAGACCTGAAGAAGGGCGAGATCTGGCTCGCCGACCTGCCCGTGCACAAGCTCAAGGCCCACGAGGCGGCGCGCAAGGGCATTGCGCTGGTGCCGGAGGATCGGCGCATCATCCAGGGCCTGACGGTGGAGGAGAATCTCGACCTCGCCCAGATCGCGCCCCCTATCGGCTGGTCGAAGGAGCGCATTTTCGAGCTGTTCCCAAGGCTCGGCGAACGCCGCCGCCAGGAGGGCGTGACCCTGTCGGGCGGCGAGCAGCAGATGCTGGCGGTTGCCCGGGCGCTCGCCCGTGACGTGGAACTGTTCCTGCTGGACGAGCCCTACGAGGGCCTCGCGCCGGTCATCGTGCAGGAGATCGAGCGCACGCTGGAGCAGATCAAGGCGATCGGGCTGACGACGATCATCGTGGAGCAGAACGCCATCGCGGCGCTGCACCTCGCCGACCGGGCGCTGATCCTCGACATGGGCCAGGTCGTGTTCGACGGCACGGCGCGCGAGGTGCTCGACAACGCGGAACTGCGCGAGCAGTACCTGGCCGTCTAAAGCGAGCGCAGGAAAAGGGTTCTTGCGGTATTCCGCCCGCGCTCTTCGTGGACCCGGAATAGGACGTGGTCCGGCCTGGGGCCCTGGATCCCCGCCTGCGCGGGGATGAGCGGAGATTGGGGGCTCCTTCCGAGCCAGCTTCCGCTTTACCGGACCACTCCCACCAGCGCGCGACCGCGCGCCGCCCGAGCAATCGCAGGAAAAGTGCTCTTGCGGTTTTCCGCCCGCGATTGCGTCTCAAGAAGCCAGGGCGCCCACCCGGAGCCGGTGCGCGTCAGCGCACTCGGCGCGAGGGGGTTAGGGACAGGCTGCGGCCTGGGGCCCTGGATCCCCGCCTGCGCGGGGATGAGCGGAGATTGGGGGCTCCTTCCGAGCCTACTTCCGCTTTACCGGACCACTCCCACCAGCGCGCGACCGCGCGCCGCCCGAGCAATCGCAGGAAAAGTGCTCTTGCGGTTTTCCGCCCGCGATTGCGTCTCAAGAAGCCATGGCGCCCACCCGGTGCCGGTGCGCAAAGCGCACTCGGCGCGAGGGATAAAAAGACTCTTCACACCGCGCTTCCGGACGGAAAACCGGTGCCCACTTTTCCTGGAAGCGCTCTCTCCCAGCGCGCTTCCTAACGGAAAACCGGTGCCCACTTTTCCTGGAAGCGCTTTAGCGCCGTGGCTTGCAGCTGTACTGGATGATCGGGCCGGTGATGAAGCCGCTGGTCTTTTCCTTCCAGCGCTCGCAGCCCGGCTGGCTGTCGAAGCAGCCGACGAACGACACCGGGATGATGAAATCGGTGACGTCGTCCTCGACGCTGCCGGACACGCGGCCGATCCAGGGCGCGTCGGGATGCGCCCGGCAGGACGGCGTCGCCTTCTGGATCTGGGTGATCTCGTACTGGGTGTTGGCCGACGCCCCCGGCGCGCCGGCGACGAGGAAGCCCAGTGCGGCGGCCGCGCCGGCCGCGATCTTCAGCGTTGTCATTGCCAGACCCTTTCTTTCTTCCACAACCGGCCACCGGCGGCCCGTTTCTCGGTCACCTGCCGGATGTCGCCGACCTGTCCGTCTCGGAACTCAACGCGCCCGCCGTGTGCGACCCAAACCGATGACGTAGGCCGGCCAGCGGCCGCAGCAAGAGCCTTTGGCCAAGATAGCCCATCAGCACCGCGCCTGCCGTGGAGGCGATGATGGCGACGATCTTCACCGTGACAGGCGCGGCCGTCGCGTGGTTCGGATCGACGCCGAACCACAGGAACACCGCGCGCGCCGGCAGGAAGTGCCACAGATACATGCCGTAGGAGATGCGGCCGAGGAAGCGCAGCACCCCGATCTCCAGCACCCTGACGGCGAAGGTGCCCAGCGCGCTGGTGTAGAGACAGGCCACGCCGATGAAGAGCGCAACGCCCTGGAGGCTGAAGCGGAGCACGTTGCGGAAGGCCTCGTCGCGGTAGAGAAGGGTCAGTAGCATCAGCCCTAGCGCGGCGATCAGGGCACCGCTGGAACCGAACCGGCTGAGCAGACCTAGGCTCGCGGGATGGCGCATGGCCAGCGCAAGCAGGCAGCCGTATATGATGGAATCGATGCGCGCATCCGACGCGAAGTGCGCATAGGCGGGATCGTGAAACACGAAGACCGCCACCGCGCGCACCGCGACCGCCGCAACGCAGATGGCGACAAGAACCGCCACGAAAGCGCGCAGTCGCCTGAACAGGACCGCGAAGAGCAGCGGAAAGCCGAGATAGAAGTGTTCCTCGACGGCGAGCGACCAGAGATGGCCGAGCACGAACGGGTTTTGCGGATCCCCCGCCTCGCCCGAGAACAGCGAGAAATAGTTCATCACGTAGAGGAAGGAGGCGAGAAAGCGCCCGATCTCTACGTGGAAGAAGACGGCCGAGGCGATCAGGCAAACGAGGACATAGGCGTAAAGCTCCGGCGTCAGCCGCAGATAGCGGCGGACATAGAACTTGCCGATGGCGTTGCCGCCGTGCCGAACCGCCTCGCTGATCAGCAGGTTGGTGATGAGAAAGCCGCTGATGAAGAAGAAGATGGTGACGCCGAGCCCGCCGGGAACGATGTGCTCGAAGCCGCCATGGCCGACGATAACCAGCATGACCGACAGGGCGCGAAGGCCGTCCAGGCCGGGGATGTAGTCCGGCAGGCCGACCGCTCCGCGCACGCGCCGACGATAGATCGCGCCGTCGCACGAAAACGCGGGCCCATGCCCCGCCCTGCCCTTGCTGCCGACCCCGCCACGGTCCGGCTCAGATCCCGCGCCCAATGGTCATGCCCCCCAAGCATTCGTCGACGCTCAAAGCCCGTTCGGGTTTTCGCACACCGAATTCTTCTTCGCCAACGGTGAACTGGGAAACCAAAAGCGCAGCGACTTGGCAACCTCTGGTAAATGGTTCACTAGATCTCACTTTTCTCAAGATGAGCATCGGCTTGCGGATCGATAAAATTTGTCGCATGTGCAGGAACGGGATGCGACCTTTTGCGATCTGACGCGTTCACCGAGTGTATCCCACATCCAAACGCCAGCGATGGCGAGGGTTCGCAGTCCTCGGGGCCGGTGCCGGATACGCCTGCCCCTACGCTGCTGACCGCTGTAGTCACACTCCAGGACCGCGCGTGCTCGACCTATTCGTCCATCTTCTGCAGAACACGGGAATGCTGGCGCTCGCCGCCATTGCCTACGGCGTGTTCGTCGCGCGCATAGGCGGGGCCGCGGGCGATCTGCTGCTCGGCGTTCTCTTCGGTTGTGGCGCCGTCCTTTCCATGATGGCCCCGGTGGAATTGATGCCGGGGATCTTCGTGGACTCGCGCGCCACGATGGTGATCCTGTCAAGCTTCTTCGGGGGGCCGCTGGCGGCGCTCCTTTCCGCCGCAATCACCATCGCCTACCGCATTTACATGGGCGGCCAGGGCGTCCTGGCCGGCAGCCTCGCCCTGTTCATCGCCATGGCCATTGGGCTTGCCGGCCACTACCTGTTCCACGCCGACGCCTACAAGGTGCGCAAACGCCACATCTTCCTGCTTGCGGCGGTTTCCCCACTGACAATGCTGAGCCTCCTCGTGCTCCCAAGCGAGCTGGCCCTGCAGATCCTTGCCACATCCGCGCTTCCCGTGGTGGCGGTGCGGATCATCGGTGTGGTCTTTCTCGGCCTGGTCATGGTCGGCGAACAGAACCGCAGTCGCGCCGAAGCCCGGATCAGGCGCATGGCCTATGTCGACGAGCTCAGCGGGCTGGCCAACCGGCGCGCCTTCTCCGGATACCTGAACCGGGAGTGGAAACGCTGGGAACGCTACGGCGAAGCCTTTTCCGTGGTGGTTCTCGACATCGATCGGTTCAAGGTGATCAACGACACCTTCGGCCACCCCACGGGGGACCAGGTGATCCGACGGCTCGGCGAGCTCATGATCGAGGAATCGCGCGGGGCCGATGTCGTCGCCCGGATGGGTGGCGAAGAGTTCGGCATGCTCTTGCCCTACACATCAAGCGCCAGTGCCTACATCGTGGCCGAACGCATCCGCGCGCGGGTTGAGCGCGAAGAGATCGTCGTGGACGGCGAACGGATCCATTTCACCGTCAGCCTCGGCGTCAGCGCCGACGTCGAGAACTACGCCAACATCTCGAAGTGTCTGTCCGGAGCCGACCGCGCGCTCTACGAGGCCAAGCGGCTGGGTCGTAACGGCGTCATCATCGACACGGCCCTCGGGGAAGCCGGCGAAAACGAGATCAAGCCGGGGATCCGCGGACTGGTGGTGGACAACAGCCGCGCCCGCATCGGCTGAGACCCTGCGGCTTGCGCCGCGTAGCCGTCCGCGTCTTTGATATCGGCCTTGCCGAATCCCCCCGCGCGGAGACCTTCATGACGACAGCAGCCCCCCGTTTCGGTTTCGCCGGTCTCGGCGTGATGGGCGTTCCGATGTCGCGCCACCTTCTGGCTGCCGGCACGCTCACGGTCTGGAACCGGACGGCAAGCCGCTGCGACCCGCTTGTCGCGGAGGGGGCGCAACGGGCCGCGAGCCCCGCTGAGGTGCTGGATGCGGCCGACATCGTCGGCATCTGCGTTCTGGACGGCAAGGCGGTGCGCGAGATCGCGCTCGGCGAGAACGGCTTCGCCTCCGCCTCCGACAAGGCCGGCAAGGTGATCGTCGACTTCTCGACCATCGCGCCGGACGAGGCCCGGGAGATAGCCGCAGAACTGGCGAAGCACGGGATCGGCTGGGTCGACGCACCGGTGTCCGGCGGCGTGCCCGCGGCCGAGAAGGCAAGCCTCATCGTGCTGGCCGGCGGCACAGAGGAGCATGTCGAGAAGGCCCGGCCCCTGATCGACAAGGTTTCTGCCCGAATGACGCACCTCGGTCCCAGCGGCGCGGGACAGATGGCCAAACTGTGCAACCAGATGATCGTCGCCAACTCAATGATGGTGATTGCGGAAACCATCGCGTTCGGCCGCCGCGCCGGCGTCGACGTCACCCACCTGGCTGACGCGCTGAAGGGCGGCTTTGCAGACTCCCTGCCCTTCCAGATCTTCGGCCCGCGCATGGCCAGTCACACCTACGAGCCGAAGCTCGGCGGCATCGGCGTGATGCTGAAGGACCTGGTGATGGCGGAGAAGGCCGCCCAGGACGCGGGTGCACCGACGCCCACTTCGAGCCACACGATCGCGCTCTACCGCAGCGTGGCCGAGCGCGCCGGCATGAGCCTCGACGACGACATCTCCTCCCTCGTCGAGCTGTTCGACGAAGGCCGGGGGGAATGAGCTTTACCTGTTACGAGGATTTCCGGTCGCGGGCCCGCAGGCGGATCCCGCGGCTCGCCTTCGACTATCTGGACGGCGGCTCCGGCGACGAAGTCGCCGCACGGGAATCCGTGGACGCCATCGACCGGGTGCGGTTCATGCCCCGCGCACTGGTCAACGTCGACCGCATTGACGTCACGAAGGAACTATTCGGCCGCCGTTACGCGGTACCATTCGGCATCGCCCCGGTCGGTCTCGGCGGGCTGATCTGGCCGGGCGCCGACCGGATGCTGTGGGAAGCCGCGATCAAGGGCGACATGCCCTACGTGATGTCCACCGCTGCGACCACGCCGCTGGAACAGGCGGTCGAAGGCACCGGCGGCAAGGCCTGGTTCCAGCTCTACGTGGCAAAGGACGAGGCCGTGGCCGACGACCTCGTCGACCGGGCGAATGCCCTCGGTGTCGAGGTGCTCTTCGTGACCGTGGATGTGCCGGTCCCGGGCCGCCGGCTGCGCGACATCCGAAACGGGCTGGCCCTGCCCCTGCGCCCCTCGCCGCGGCTTGCCGTTGACCTGGCGACCCATCCGGCCTGGTGCCTGGCGCTGGCACGGAGCGGCTCACCGCGGCTCGCCAACATCGAGCGTTATGCTGATCCCGGGGCCACGGCCGGTCAGCTCGCCGCCTTCATGGCGACCCAGAGCTCGGGCCGTCTGGACTGGGACGTGCTTCGTCATATCCGCGACCGCTGGCCGCGCAAGCTTGTCGTGAAGGGGATCGTGTCGCCGGACGACGCCGTGCGAGCGCGCGACGCCGGCGCAGACGGGCTGGTCGTCTCCACCCATGGCGGCCGGCAGCTTGCCAGCACGATCGCGTCCATCGACGCCCTACCCAGCGTGCGCGCGGCAGTCGGTGCGGACTTCCCGGTGCTGCTCGACAGTGGAGTCCGCAACGGCGAGCACGTGGCCAAGGCGCTAGCGCTGGGCGCGGACTTCGTGCTGATGGGCCGGCTGCCGATGATGGCGATCGCTGCCGGCGGCGGCGAAGCGCTGGAAACAGCCTTCGCCATCGTGAAGGACGACCTGGCGCGGGCCCTTGCCCTGCTCGGCGTCCCGAAGGCGGAGGACCTCGGCCAATCGGCGATCGCTACGGCGCTCCGTTAAGCCTGCCACAGCCTTCCGTGTTTCCGTCCCGGCCGAAAAGGCCTTAACACTCTCGCCGGAGATCCGGGCCAATCGCCCGGCCCGCTATTGCAAGAACGACCAAGGACAATCCCGATGAAGCTCGAGACCAACCGTTTCAAGGCGGCCATCACCTCCGACCAGCCGCAGGTCGGCATCTGGAGCTCGCTGTGCTCCAACCTCGCCGCCGAGGTGATCTCGACGACCGGCTACGACTGGGTGCTCATCGATATGGAGCACTCGCCTAACGACCTTTCGAGCGTGCTGTCGCAGTTGCAGGCCTATACCGGCAGCGGCACCACCCCGGTGGTGCGCCCGCCCTGGAACGAGCCGGTCATGGTCAAGCGCCTGCTCGATCTCGGCTGTTTTTCGCTGCTCTTCCCGATGGTGCAGACGCCGGAGGAGGCCGAGGCCGCGGTTCGCGCCTGCCGCTATCCGCCGCACGGCGTGCGCGGCGTGTCCCTCACCCATCGCGGCAACCGCTATGGCCTCGCAACCGACTACCTGGAGCGTTTCGACGACGAACTCGCGATCCTGGTGCAGATCGAGACCATGTCGGCGCTGGACCGGGTGGAGGAGATCGCCGCCGTCGAAGGCGTGACGGGCGTGTTCTTCGGCCCCGCCGACCTCTCCGCCGACATGGGCCTGATCGGCCAGCTTGGCCATCCTGACGTGACGGCGGCGATCGAGCGTGGCTGCAAGGCGGTGCGCGCCGCCGGCAAGCCAGCCGGCATTCTGGTCAGCGACGTGGCCCAGTCGGCTCACTGGCTGAAGACCGGAATGCGCTTCGTGGCCTGCGGCACCGATCTCGGCCTGCTGGCCAAGGGCGGCCGGGCACTGGGCGCCGAGGTGCGCAAGACCGCCGGCCTGGCCGACTGACCGGACGCGCACACCCGCCCGGACGGGACTGGCGCCGGGCGGGTGTGCGTTGCACTATCGTCACCTGCTCCCACTAGATGTCGAGCATGGATCACCCCCTCCGGAGCGAGAACCCCGTCATGGCAGACACCGCCGCAGCGGCGCGCACCTCTGGAGAACGCATCCATTTCCAGATCTTCGAGGGACGGGCCGCGCCCGTCGACCCGGTGCCCACCGCCGTGGTCTGCCCCTATGACGACGTGTCCCTGAGCGGCGCGCTGCAGGCGGCCGACAAGGAGCTGATCGTCCCGCTGCTGGTGGGCCACCGCGAAACCATCGAGTTCGCCGCCGGGAAGATCGGCCGCAGCCTGCACGGCATCGAGATCGTCGAGGCCTCCGACGACGCCGAGGCGGCTGGTGCCGCCGTCTCGCTGGTGCATGAGCACCGGGCGCGGTGCCTGATGAAGGGCCACCTGCACACCGACACCTTCCTGCACCCAATCGTGTCGCGCAGCGGAGGCCTGAGGGCCGGTCGGCGGCTCTCCCACGTCTTCGTCATGGACCTGCCCTACCACCCGGCACCGCTGCTCATCACCGACGCGGCGATCAACATCGCGCCGGACCTCGCCACCAAGGCCGACATCGTCAAGAACGGCATCGATCTGGCCGTATCCCTGGGGATCGAGCGGCCGAAGGTGGCAATCCTGTCGGCCGTGGAGACCGTCAACGAGGCGATCCCGTCAAGCGTCGACGCCGCGATTCTTGCCAAGATGTCGGACCGCGGCCAGATCAAGGGCGGCATCGTCGACGGCCCGTTCGCCATGGACAACGCCATCGACGCCCAGGCGGCGAAGACAAAGGACCTGCACTCGCCGGTGGCCGGTCAGGCGGAAGTGCTGGTGGTGCCGTCCATCGAGGCCGGCAACATCCTGTTCAAGGGGCTGACCTTCCTCGGTGGAGCGGAATCGGCGGGTCTGGTCATGGGCGCCAGCGTGCCGATCATGCTCACCAGCCGGGCCGACGACGACCGGGCGCGGGTCGCCTCGGCCTCGCTCGCCCTCCTCTACGACCATTGGTGCAAGACCCACGGGCCGCTTGGCGACTGAGGGGCAGCCAGCGCGCGACCGCGCGCCGGCCGGAGGCCGCGCCCGTGCAGCCGGTGAGCGCGAGCGAATTTGGCGTAAACGAACGCTCTTAGCCGAGCTCAGAACGTCCCGTCATAGGCGCGCCGGTCGATGCGGGCGGCAAGCACCGTAAAGGTGTCCCGGCCGAGGGCGGCGTCGAGCTCGACGGCGAGCGTCTCGGCATCGTCGATCCAGACGCCGTGGCCGCCGAGCGCCCTGGCCACTGCCGGGAAATCAGTGGCGCCGAATTCCACCCCGACCGACGGGCGCTGCTGGCCGCGCTGCTTCAGCTCGATCAGGGCAAGACTCTCGTCGACCAGCACCACGATGACCAGACCGAGGCCGAGATCGCGGATGGTGGCAAGCTCGCCCAGCGCCATCTCCAGGCCGGCGTCCCCGACGAAGGCAACCACTGGCGCATTCGGGTGCTGCAGCTTGTAGCCGGCGGCGATGGGCACCGCGCAGCCCATGGTGCAGAGCGCGGTGGACTGCAGCACGGTGCGCGGATGGTGGGTGGTCCACATCTGGCTGAACAGGATGCGGTGGGCACCGGAATCGGCGGTGGCGACCGCCTCCTTCGGCAGACCGGCGCGCACGGTGGCGAACACCTGGGCCGGACCCCACGCCTCACCCGCCGTGAACTGCTCGCGCAGGGCGCTGCGCACCGAGGCAGGTTCCCCGTCGGGCCACGTCTCGCGGGCGGGAACGTCGCGGGCCAGCGCTTCCAGCGTCGGCCCGACCGCGCCGCGCAGCAGGACGGAGGTGGCGTGCATGCCGTGGTAGCGGGCGGCGGGCGCGATCTCGACCACGTGCTTGCCGGCCGGCCAGGGTTCGCGCCAGCCGATGCGCATCTCGATCGGGTCGTAGCCGAGGAGCAGCACGAGGTCGGCCGCGTCGACCAGGGGTTTGAGGAGCGCATCGGCCTTCGGCGACAGGCCCGCACCGCCGAGCGCCAGCGGATGGTCCTCGTCGATCAGCCCCTTGCCCTTGTAGGTGGTGACGAGCGGCACACCGTGCGCCTCGCAGAAGGCGCGGATCGCCTCGCCGGCGGCGTCGTTGACCGCATCGACGCCGGCGATGGCCAGCGGCTGGTGGCTGCCCGCCAGCCAGCCGCGGGCGGTGTCGAGATCGGCGCCGGGCGCCGGCACCGACGGCGCGGGATGGGCCGGAACCGGCCCCGCCGTCTCGTCGGTATCGCCTTCCGCGACGCCGATGGGCACGTCGATGTGAATGGGACCGGGCTGACCGTCCCAGAGCGCCGTCAGCGCCTTGTCGAGCATCCGGTCGAGGCTTCCCCGGGTCGCCCGGAAGCTCGCCTTGACGATGGGGGCGAGCAGCGCCTGATGATCGAAGACCTGGTGGGTGTAGGTCTCCGCATCGGCGGCATCGACGCAGCCAGTGAGCACGATCAGAGGCACCCGGTCCTGATGGGCGTTGGCGATGGCGTTGACGGCGTTTGCGAGGCCCGGACCGAGCGTCGCGACGAGGATGCCGGGGGCGCCGGTGGCGTGCCAGCCGCCTTCCGCGAAGAAGCCGGCGGCGGTCTCGTGCTTGGTGAGGACGAAGCGGACGCCGGCCCGATCGAGGGCGTCGACGATGGCGAGCACCTCGCCGCCGGGAATGCCGTAAGCCATGCGGGCACCGGCCGCCGCCAGCTTCGCCGCGATGAGTTCCGCGCCGGTCGTGCTCATGCCTCGCCTCCCACAATACCGGCTTCCACGAGCCGGGCGAAGTCCTCTTCCGACAGGCCCAGCTCGTCGCGCAGCACCTCGCGGGTGTGCTCGCCCACCTGCGGTGGCGCATGGCGATAGGAAACCGGCGTGTCGCTCATCTTGATGGGATTGCCGATCAGGTCGACGGTGCCGGTCCCGGAGGCGGAATGCGGCATGGTGATGCGGGCACCGCGATGGACGGCCTGCGGATCGGAAAACACTTGGTCGAGGGTGTGGATCGGCCCGCACGGCACGCCGGCCTGCTCCAGATCGGCGATCCAGTCGGCGGCGGGGCGCTTGCGCGTGTAGGCGTTGAGAAGCGGGATCAGCTCTGCCCGGTTGGCGATCCGGTCCTGGTTGGTGGCAAAGCGCGGATCGTCGGCGAGCTCCTCGTGATCGGCGATCCGGCACAGCTTGCGGAACTGGCCGTCGTTGCCGCAGGCGATGATGAAATCGCCGTCGGATGCCTCGAAGGTCTCATAGGGGACGATGGTGGGATGGGCGTTGCCGAGCCGGCCGGGCACCTCCCCTGTCGTCAGGTAGGACAGGCCCTGATTGGCGAGCCAGGCGATCTGGGAATCGAACAGCGCCATGTCGATGTGCTGGCCGCGACCGGTCTTCTCACGCACGTGAATGGCGGAGAGGATGCCGGATACGGCGTACATGCCGCACATCAGGTCGGCGATGCCGACGCCGACCTTCACCGGCCGGCCGCCCTCCTCCTCGGGGAAGCCGGTCAGGCTCATAATGCCGCCCATGCCCTGGATCATGAAGTCGTAGCCGGCGAAGGCGGAATACGGCCCGGTCTGGCCGAAGCCGGTGATCGAGCAGTAGACGAGGCGCGGGTTGATCGCGGCGAGAGAAGTGTAGTCGAGCCGGTAGCGGGCCAGGTGGCCGGCCTTAAAGTTCTCCAGCACGATATCGGCGTCGGCGACCAGCTTGTGGATGATCTCCTGGCCTTCGGGCGACGCCAGATCCACGGCGACCGAGCGCTTGTTGCGGTTGGCGCAAAGGAAATAGGCGCTTTCGCGGGTGTCGTTTCCGTCGGCGTCCTTGACGAAGGGGGGGCCCCAGCCGCGGGTGTCGTCGCCTTTTCCGGGCCGCTCGATCTTGACCACATCGGCACCGAGATCGCCCAGTAGCTGAGCGGCGGACGGCCCGGCCAGGATGCGCGTCAGATCGACGACCTTGAGATCGGCCAGCGGGCCGACGGTGGCGAAGATGGAAGGGTCGGCGGCGGCCGGACCGGTCGATGTCATGAACGTTCCCCGAAATGGCGAGTGTCATCCGCCATCGCACAGCCGCCGCGACCGCACAAGCAGACGCGACGCTCAGCCGGCCTGTCCGTCCCGTCCGAGATGCCGCATCAGCCGGCGGTAACCGTCGACGACCCACTCCGGCTTGATCATGTGGCCGCCGGCATGGGTGCACAGCTCAATCAACGTGCCGCCGCACCCGACCCAGCGCTCGCAGGCGAGATCGCCGAGTTCGGCCGGCTCCGGCGTGGCCTCGCAGCCGGCACGACCGGTCCAGCTGGCAAGGCTGTCACCCACGTCGGACTGGCGATAGATCTGGCGGATCGGCCGACCTTCCATCGGAACGACAGTGTCGCTGGTGCCGTGCACGTGGACGAGGTTCGGCGCGGGCGACGGGCAGTCGGTGGGAATCGGATCCCAGTACGCACCGGCCACCGGAACGAAGCCGGCGAAGCGGTCGCCGAGCGAGCACGCCGCGAACCAAGCCATCGAGCCACCCATGGAGAAGCCGGTTCCCACGAGCGTGTCGGTTTCGATCGGGTAGCGGGCCTCGGCATCGTCGAGGACTGTATCCAGGAAGGCGATCTCGTCGCGGTGCTTGGCCGGCGAGCCCGGATAGGACCAGGTCTTTTCCATGCCGTCGGGCACGATCAGGAGCACGCCGAGTTCGTCCGCGGCACCGGTGAGGCCGGCGTTTGCCATGACGCCGTCGGCACTGCCCTGCCAACCGTGAAAGTAGACGACGCCGCGAAGCGGTGTCTTGCCGTCCCATCCGGAGGGAAGATGGACACGGTAGGCACCGCCCTCCACTTCACAAAGAGCGTCGACGCCGCATGGCGGATCGGCGGCCATCGCCCCGCCCGTCATGGCGAGCATGGCAAGGGCGGTACCGGCGGCGAGACGACCGGCCACAAATCTGGTGGCTGCGTGCATCTGGCCTCTCCCTAGCCGTTGACGGCTTCGGGCAGCGCCGGCAGCGGCGCATCTCCGGCGGCCGGTTCCGGGTGCGGAGCCAGGGCCGGAAGGCGCAGCGGTGCGAGCTCCTGCGGTCGGTCGGTTTCCTCCGGGATCCGCCAGAGGCCAAGGCGCACGGCAGCCCGTCCGAGCGCGCCGCTTGACGTGACGACGGCCAGCGGGACCGCCATCACCAGTCCGGCAAGCACCGGCAAGGCGGCGTAGAGCGCCGTGGAGGACACGGAGACGAAGCCGACCACACCGGCCAGCCCGAGCAGCGTCTGCGGCCAGAAGCGGCGCACCGCCTCGCCCAGGCTCACGGTGTGGCCGCTGCGGCGCTGCGAGCTCCAGCCGATCTTGGCGCCGAACGGCAGGCCGGCGAGAAAAACGGTGTGCGCGAACGCCGCGACCGGGGCGAGCAGCATGAAGAACAGCACCTCACCGACAATGCTGGCGGAAAAGCGCACCACGCCGCCGAAGGACCGGCGTGGCGCACTTCGCGATACGACATCCAGAACCGTGGCGGCCTTCGGGGCAAAAATCATGGTGAGGATGGTGACGAACAGGACCAGGCCCGTGTCCGGCCGGAAGATCGTCTCCGGCTGGCTGGCAAGCGTCGCGCGCAGTGCGGTGACCGTCATGAAGCCGATCCAGGCGAACGAGCCCAGGAACATCAGCATGGCAAGAACAAGCTGCACGCGGCTGAGAAATTTCAGCCCCGGCATGCCGATCAGCGGGCCGTACTGCATGTTGCCCTGGCACCAGCGCAGATCGCGCCGGACGAACTCGGTGAGCGTCGGAGGATTTTCCTCGTAACTCTCGAACTCTTCCGGGATGACGCGAACCTCGTAGCCGGCCCGGCGCATCAGCGCCGCCTCGACCTGATCGTGGCTGAGGATCCAGCCGCCCAGCGGCGGCTTGCCGGACAGCGTGGGCAAATGGCAGTCGGCCATGAAGGGCGCCAGCCGGATGATGGCGTTGTGCCCCCAGTACGGACCGCAATCGGCCTGCCACCAGGCGGCACCGATGGTGTGCGACCGCATGCCGAGGCGCATGCCGAACTGGAAGAGGCGGGCGAAGAAGCTTTCCGTCGGCAGACCGACGACAAGGCTCTGCAGGATGCCGATCCTGGGATTGGCCTGCATGACGCGAACGAGCCGGCTCATGGAAGCCGCCGACATGTAGCTGTCGGCGTCGAGCACGATGGCGAAGGGATAGTTCTCGCCCCAGCGTTCGCAGAAATCGCGAATGTTTCCGGCCTTGTAAGCCGGATTGTCGTCGCGGCGGCGGTAGGTGACGGAGATGCGACCGGCGTGGCGTTCCGCCACCGAAGCGATGGCCCGCTCTTCGGCAGCCACCATGTCGATCCAGCTTGTGTCGGAGAGCACGAAGACATCGAAGCGATCGGCCACGCCGCGATCTGACAGGCCAGCGATCATGGCCTCCAGGTTGCGCACGACCGGCGCGATTTCCTCGTTGCGGATGCACAGGAGAAGCGCCGTCTTTTCCGTGATCGGCATCTCCGGATCGTCCGTCGCCGCCGCCGGGCACGTAAGGCGGAGCGGATCCTTCGCGAAGCGCATCAGCGCCAGCCCGATGGTCGCGTTCCAGAAGCCGACGGCCGTGTAGGGCAGCGTGATCGCGAAGAAGACGATCATGACGATGTCCACCGGGCCGATCCCGCCGGGGCTGAGCGTGATCACCATCAAGGACAGCAGCGCCGCAACCGTGAGGGTCACTGCCGCACCCATGAACCAGCGGCGCAGCCTGATCGGACGGTGAACGCGCGTCTGGTCGCGCTGGTCGGTCGCCGGCAAAACAGTCATCGAGGCTCCCCGGGAAGGTCCGCAGACATGCGGAAGAACTCTGAACGACGCACGCAAGCTATGCGGGTCAGGCAGGATTTCATCATCAAGATTGCGGGGAAATGACGTCGAACGCGTGTCAGGAAGAATCAACTTCCTGCGATCCTGACATTCCACGGCCTCCCGCAACCCGTTGACCAGGCATCGAAAGGAGATACGAGGCAAACGCGGGAACGGACCATCCCTTTCGATCTTCCCCTACATGCTCTAGGTGATGCCACCGACGCCCCTCTCTCCTCCTTTGCACGACGGAACGCATGACGATCGCAAGTGCCGAGACCGCCGACGCCCTCTGGTACGTTGAGCCTGGCCGGGTCGAAATCCGCACGGAAGACCTGGGCGCACTGGAGCCCGGAGCCGTGCGCGTGCGCACCCTCACCAGCGGCATCAGCCGGGGAACGGAACGCCTGGTGCTGAACGGCGACGTGCCGGAGAGCGAGCACGAGCGCATGCGCGCTCCTTTCCAGGCCGGCGACTTCCCGCATCCCGTGAAATACGGATATGCCAGCGTCGGCCGTGTCGAGGCCGGGGCGGATCATCTCGTCGGCGCCACCGTCTTTTCTCTGCATCCGCACCAGACCGTCTTCGATGTGCCTGCCGACATGGTCGCGTCGGTGCCGGCGGACGTGCCTCCGGAGCGCGCGGTCCTGGGCGCCAACATGGAAACGGCGCTCAACGCGATCTGGGACTCCGGCCTCAGCGCCGGTGACCGGGTGACCGTGGTTGGCGGCGGTGTGCTGGGACTCCTGGTCGCCCGGCTCGCGGCCCTCATGCCGGGCACCGACGTGACGGTCGTCGATGCCGATCCCGAACGCTACGCAATGGCCGAGCGCTTCGGCGCCGGCTTCGCGCTGCCCGGCGATGCGGAAGGCGAACGCGACCTCGTCTTCCACACCAGCGCCTCCGGCACCGGGTTCGACACGGCGGTCTCGCTATGTGCCATGGAGGCGCGGCTTGTGGAGCTGTCTTGGTATGGCACGCGGCCGGTGCTCGCCTCGCTCGGCGGCGCCTTTCACAGCCGCAGGCTGACCGTTCAGTCGAGCCAGGTCGGCAGCCTTCCGGCCAACCGGCGGGCCCGGTGGAGCCATGCGCGGCGGCTTGCGAAAGCGCTCGATCTGCTGCGCGACCCGGCCCTGGACGCCCTGATCGACGAACCCGTGCCGTTCGCCGACCTGCCCGCCCGGTTGCCGAACATGCTCGCCCTTGGGGCCGGTTTCCGCTGCCCCGTCATCCACTATCCCGCCGATTGAGGTTCTGACCCATGTTCGCCGTCGAAGTCCGCGACCACGTGATGATCGCCCATTCCTTCAAGGGCGAGATGTTCGGCCCCGCCCAGGCGCTGCATGGCGCCACCTTCGTCATCGACGTCGCCTTTCTCGCGGAAGCGCTCGACGAGAATGGCGTGGTGGTGGACATCGGCCAGGCGCACGAGGCGCTGAAGGAAACGCTGGCTCCGCTCAACTACAAGAACCTCGACGAAGTCCCTGAATTTGCAGGCTTCAACACGACCACCGAGTTTCTCACCAAGCACATCTTCGACCGGATGCAGGCTTCAGTGACAGCCGGCAATCTGGGCCGCCGTCCCGAGGAGATCGCGTCGATCCGGGTGACCATCTCGGAATCGCATGTGGCCCGCGCCTGGTACGAGGCCCCGATCCGCACATGACCCGGATCGCCTTCGCGATACCCGGCGATCTGGCCACCGCCACCGGCGGATATGCCTATGACCGACGGGTGATCGCGGAGCTAAGGGCAACGGGTGACCGCATCGACCTGGTGGCGCTGTGGGATGGTTTTCCGGACCCCGACGCCATCGACCGGCAGGCGGTCCGCGATGCCTTTGCCGCCATCCCCGACGGCACGCCGACCCTAATCGACGGACTCGCGCTGGGCGTGCTGCCGAACGAGGCCGAAGCGCTTGCCGTTCGTCTGCCGCTGTTTGCCCTCGTGCATCACCCTCTGGCGCTGGAATCGGGGCTTGCGACCGAGGTGCAAAGCCGGCTCATGACCAGCGAGCGCGCCGCACTGGCGGCGGTTCGCCACGTGGTCGTGACGAGCCGGATGACGGCACGCACGCTGGTGGAGGCGTTCGACGTGGCCGGTGACCGCATCACCGTTGCCGAGCCGGGCGTCGACCGGCCGGACACGGTAACACGCGCCCCATCGGCCGGTCCGGTTCGGCTGCTGTCCGTCGGGGCGCTGGTGCCTCGCAAGGGGTATGACGTGCTGTTGACCGCCCTTGCCGGCCTTGGCGATCTCGACTGGACGCTGCGGATCGTCGGCGATCCCGACCGGTCGCCCGGGACATCTGCGGCCCTCGCTGCGCAGCGCGACGCGCTCGGGCTGACGGATCGCGTGCATTTCGATGGGCGGCTCGACGACACCGACCTGGCCGCGGCCTATCGCGACGCCGATCTCTTCGTGCTCTCATCGCGTTACGAAGGCTACGGCATGGTTGCGGCGGAGGCGCTGGTGCATGGGCTTGCGATGGTCACCACCAATGGCGGGGCGCTGGCCGAGACCGTGCCCCATGCAGCAGCGCTGAAAGTTGCGGCCGACGACGCCGATGCACTTCATGCGGCCCTGCGCCGTGCAATTTCCGATTCCACGCTGCGCGACCGGCTCACCAAAGGCGCCCGCGCGGCCGCGACGGACTTGCCCACATGGCGCGGCTGCGCCATGACGATCCGGGCGGCGATCGAGGACAGGATGCGATGAGTTTTTCGAGCGAGTGGCTGGCGCTGCGCGAGCCTGCCGACCTGGATGCGCGCAACCGCGTGCTTCTCGCCCACGTGGCCGCGATGCTGGTGGGAACGGACGCGCCGACGGTGACCGACCTCGGCGCCGGCACCGGCTCCACCGTTCGCGCGCTGGCGCCCCAGCTGCCGGAGCGGACCGGCTGGCGGCTCGTGGACGCAGATGCGAGCCTGCTGGCACGGGCCTCCTGGGAGTTGCCGGAAGACCGGGTGGAGACGCGGGTTCTGGATCTGGCGGCGGAGCTGGACACGGCACTGGACGGGGCGGTCGACCTGGTCTCCTGCTCCGCCCTGCTCGACCTCGTCTCACTCGACTGGATGACGGGCCTCGCACAGGCTCTGAAGGCACGCGAACTGCCCTTTTACGCCGCGCTCACCTACGACGGACGCGCCGACCTGACCTCGCGGCACCCTCTCGACGCGGCGCTGATCGACGCCGTCAACCAGCACCAGCACACCGACAAGGGCTTCGGTCCGGCGCTTGGTCCCGACGGCGCCGCCGCGGCCATCGAGCAGCTCGAGGCAGTCGGATTCTCGGTGGAAAGCGGCCGCTCGGACTGGGTGCTTGAGCCCGACGAGGCGGCGCTGCAGAAGGCGCTCGTGACCGGGTGGGCCGAGGCCGCTGCGGAGCTGGGCGCGCTGTCGCCAACGGACATCGAGGAGTGGCGCGCCGCCCGCTTTGCCGCCATCGAGGCCGGGACCCTGGAGATCCGGGTCGGCCATGTCGACGTGTTCGCCCGGCCCTGAGCGCCGCCACGAGCTCAGCCCCTGAAATCGCAATCGTAGACGATCTCCGCGCCCAGCCGGCAGGCGGTGGTCTTCGGCCGCACCGCCTCATCGAGGCTATCAACGAACGGCAGGCTGATGCCCGCGCGGCCCGCACCGATGATGATCGGCGCCACCAGCAGATGCAGACGATCCAGGCAGCGGGCCTGGAGAAAGGCGGAGACCGTGGCGGCGCCGCCCTCCAGCAGCATCCGGCGATATCCCCGCTCCGCGACCGCCGCGCGGATGGCGGCCGGATCGAGGCGGCCGTTGCCGTCGAGCGGCAGGCGCACCAGGTCGACGTGGGCGGGCAGATCGACTTTTGTCGCCTCGCCGGTGATCAGGATCGTGCGCTGCTGCGTAGAAGTGATCATACGCGACGTGGCCGGCATTCGGCCCGTCGGATCGATGACCGCGCGGGCGGGGCTGCTGCCCTCGACGAACCGCACGTTGAGCTGGGGATCGTCGGCGACAACGGTGCCGACTCCGACGATCACGATGTCGACAAGGGCACGCAGACGGTGCAGATGAACGAGACAATCGCGCCCGTTTATGTAACGGGACTTGCCGGTGGACGTGGCGATGCGCCCATCGAGGGACTGGCCGAGCTGCGCGAGCAGCAGCGAGTTCCGTGCGTCCGTGTTGACGAGCGGACCGTAGAGGGCGTCCCAATGCGGCGGGATCGGCCCTCCCTCCTGCGCGGCCCGCAGGACGGATTGCCAGCCCTCGGTCTGCTCGGCCGCAGGCGCATCGGAAACTGTCACTGGGCCCTCATTGTCGATCGGGTCGGAACCTGCCCGGACTGGAAGTGCGAAGGAGTACCGTATTGACACAGCATCCGCTTCGCGGCCATCCGGACACCGCATCCCGCACCCATTCCGTCTCCTCCAAGGACGACGCCCCCACCGACAACGCGACAGCTGCGGGTGCCTCCTTCGGCGATCCGGCACTCGTCGAGGTGCACCGGGCTTGCGCGGAACTGCGCGCCGGACGCCCGCTCCTGATCGATGACAAGGGAGCGAGGACGGCCGTGATCGCCGTCGACGGTCTCAACGCTGCCAAGTTCGCGCTGTTCCGCGATCGCTTCGCCGCCGGCGATCCCTATCTCGTGATCACCGACCGTCGGGCCAGCGCCATCGGCCTCACCGCCTACGATCCAACCGCGGTGTCGATCCCCGAGGGCGCGACGCCGCAGGACCTGCTGACGCTGGCGGCCGGCTACGAGGTGCGGGTCGGACACACCAGCTGCGACGCCGGGGCACCCGGACTGGCAGCGATGGCCATCGCCAAGTGCGCCGAACTGCTGCCCGCCGTTGTTGCAGTGGCCGCTTCGGAGGGGGACCACGAGGGTGTTCTGACGATTGCCGCCGACATCGCCGTGGACTACCGCGAGCGCGTCGCCCGGACACTCAAGAAGGTTGCCGAAGCGCCGGTTCCGCTGCGTGGCGATATCCCGACCCGCTTCATCGTGTTCCGCGACATGATGGGCGGCACGGCCGTGGCCGTGGTGGTTGGCAACCCGGATCGGAACCAGCCGCTGCGCGTGCGGGTGCACTCGGCCTGCGCCACCGGCGACATCTTCGGATCCAAGCGTTGCGACTGCGGCGACCAGCTTCGCCTGGCCATCGAGCGTATCGACCAGCTGGGTGGCGGCTGCGTCATCTATCTCGACCAGGAAGGTCGCGGGCTGGGGCTCGCCAACAAGCTTCGCGCCTACAACCTCCAGGACCGGGGGTTGGACACCGTCGATGCCAACACCGCCCTCGGCTATCACGAGGACGAGCGCGACTACGCCGCTGCGGGCCGGATGATCTCGGAACTCGGATGGGAGAAGATCGTGCTTCTCACCAACAATCCGACCAAGATCGACGCGCTCAAGGCGGCCGGCCTCGATGTCGCCGGCCGAATACCGGTGCTTGCCCCTGTTCATTCCGGAAACCGGCGCTATCTCGAAGCAAAGGCCTTGCGCGCCGGCCACTATCTCGATCAGGTGGCAGGCGGAGACGACTGACCATCCGCCGCGTCCCATGCGGCCGGCTGAAACAGCCTGGAGGTGCCGCATGGACCGGTCGACCACGGTGGCCTACACGTCGACGCAACGGGCGCTGCACTGGATCACGGCACTCGCCGTGATTGCACTGCTGGCTGCCGGACTGGCCATGAATTCGGTCGGTCCGGGTCCCCTCATGAATCGGCTCTACGTGGTGCACTGGTCGCTTGGCGTGACCGTATTCCCGCTGGTGCTCGCGCGTCTCGCCATCCGTTTCTCCCGACCCGCACCCCCGCTTCCGGCTGACATGCCCGGCTGGCAGCGCCTGGCAGCCCATGCCAACCACTGGGTTCTCTATGCCATCCTGCTGGTGAACCCGGTTCTGGGCTACCTCACCAAGTCGGCCTTCGGCGGTCCCGTCACCTATTTCTGGATCGTCGACCTGCCGCCAGCGATCGACAAGAACCGGGCGCTGTTCGATCAGTTGTCCAGCGTTCATATCGTGCTCGGCTTCACGATGATCGCGGCCATCGCCGCCCATGTCGGCGCCGCGCTCTATCACGGCGTGGTGCGCCGCGACGGAATCCTGTCGCGGATGGTGACGGGCTGAGGCTGCCGCCGCGCGGGTAGCGCGAGGGCGGCGATTCCGCGATGCTTGTACCCGCAACGGTTCGCGGGAACGGATTCGCGGTTGCCTCCGCGACGCCGGCCCGGACGGCCAGGACCGGAGCCGGAACCGCCGGAAGGAAGCCACCTTGGACATCCGACAACTCAACTACCTGGTGGTTCTGGCACGCGAAAAACACTTCACGCGCGCCGCCGCATTGTGTGGCGTGACCCAGCCAACGCTATCGGGCCGCATCCGTCAGCTGGAGGACGAGCTTGGCATCCCGATCGTCAAGCGCGGACATCGCTTCCACGGGCTGACGCCAGAGGGCGAACAGATCGTCAGCCGGGCCAGCTCCATCCTGGAAGACTGGGAGGCGATGCAGCAGGACCTGGCGCGGATGAAGGGCCAGCTGAGCGGCCAGGTGACCCTCGGCGTCATCCCTTCCGCCCTGCCCCGGGTCGCGCTCCTGACCCGGCGAATCGGCGAGGCGTTTCCGGAAATCGGCTTTTCGATCCTGTCCATGTCGTCGGAGGACATCCGGCTCGGCCTGGACAATTTCCAGCTGGACGCCGGCATCACCTATCTCGACAACGAGCCGCTCAGCCAGGTGCGAAAAGCCCCCCTCTACCGGGAGCGCTCCCGCCTGATCACGCCCCGGGACCACCCGCTCGCCGAACGCGGCACGGTCACATGGGCGGAGGCTGCCGCCTATCCGCTTGCCCTCCTCACACCGGACATGCAGAACCGGCGCATCGTCAACGCCGCCTTCGTCGCGGCCGGAGCGACACCGATCGTCCGCATCGAGACGAACTCGATCATCGCGCTGGTCACTCACGTGCGCGACGGCCAGCTCGCCGCCGTCCTGCCGGAACTGTCCCTCGCCGCATTCGGGCCGCTCGACGGCATCACCGTGATCGATCTCGAGGAGCCGCATGTCGATCACGCAGTCGGGTTGGTGGTTCCCAATCGTGACCCGCTTTCGCCGCTGGTCGAAGCCGTCTACCGGGCGGCCCTCGACATCGACGCGGAACCGTTCACCCAATTCGCCGCATCGTGACGCCGCGCATGCGCCGGGTCAGGCCGGTTCGGGATCGAGCCGGCCACCGCGGCTGGCGTACATGGATCGGTCAGCTGCTTCGAGAAGGTCCGCGAGCGTCCTGCCATCCTCGCCGCCGATCGCAAGGCCGACGCTGACAGAGATGTGCCCGGCCGTTCCGCCGACTTCCAGCCCGGACGCGGCATCCCGGAACGCCCGCCCCAGACGCTCGGCCGGAAGACGGCCCGCGCCTGCAGCGATGACGACGAATTCATCGCCGCCATACCGGAACACCGGATCACTCTCGCGCCCCGATTTCCGGATCGCCTCGACGAACTCGCGCAGAAGCCGGTCGCCGGCGGCATGCCCAAACTCGTCGTTGACCTTCTTGAAGCCGTTCAGATCGATCATGAACAGGCTTACCGGCTCTTGCCGGGCCAGGCTGGCTTCGACCATCCCGGGTCCGAGATCGAAAAGGGCACGCCTGTTGCGGGCCCCGGTGAGTTCGTCCAGACGCGCCGTTTCCTGCATGGCTTCGAAGCGCTGCCGGTAGGTGAGGATATCGAACACGTCGGCCACCCGGTGTGGGCGCTCGGCGGCGTCGCGATGGTGCTCGAGAAGGCGGAGATAGGCCCAGAGCACGAGGCTGTAGACGCCGGCGGCCACGATCTTGCCGGCAAGCCCGCCCGCACCGGCGGAGAACGGAACGCCGAAGAAGGTGTAGAGCGCTGCAAAGAAGGCCACCTGATCGAAGATCAGCACCACGACGGCGCTGAGCCACATCCGCGAATAGAGATTCAGCCAGCGGACGGCCGTCAGTCGCTCGTAAAGCAGGATGATTGCGACGGAATCGACAAAGAGCAGCACCGTGCCCCAGACCGACAGCCAGGTGGATTCCGCGACCATGTCGATGGCGAATCCAGCCGCGTTGGAATCGATCCGCGTCTGGTGACTGACCAGGAGCACCACGAAGATGATGACGAAGTTGCCGATCAGCAGGCCGTAGATCGGCTGACGGACCGACTCCGCATCCTCGCGGATGTAGGCGAGCAGAAGCAGCAGCAGCTTGCCGGTGAACAGGATCACCGAGCCGGGCGTGTAGGTCATCGGCCCGATGGCCACGAACACGGTGATCGCGAGGTAGTTCTCGGCAAAGGTCAGCGCGCACAGGGCACAGAAGAAGGTCCCGATGCCCAGCGACCGGCGGTACCAGAACAGGGCAAGCATGATGGCGTAGTACACGCCGGCCTGCGCAAGCGCGTAGCCCAGATCCAGGCCCATGGAATCGGTCAGTCCCCGTAAACGATCGGGCATCAAACACCAAATTCGGGAGCTGTTCCATGGGAGGTTTACTGACGTTCGACGATCCGCCGAAAAACAAACGCCGATTGATAGGCGGCCCCTATGACGCCATCCGCAGAATCAATTTGAACCCTTCCAGAAAAGGCGAAACCCTCGGTAGCAGGATGGGGTAGCGACCGGTTTGGGACGGCGCATGCCCCGCGTTTCGTGCGTGGAGGATAGCATGCCGGGCTCGGTGAACGGCGACGATCACAGTGGTCGCGGCGCTCATGCGAGCCGGGCTGACGTGGATCCGCATGGCATCCAAGCCCTGTGTGCGTGCCACGAAAATCGGCCGGATGCGCTCCTTGAGATCCTCCACGCTGTGCAGCAACGCGTTGGCTACGTCCCCCCGGAGGCGCTTGCGACCATCGCCGCGGCCCTGAACCTGTCGCGCGCCGAGGTCCATGGCGTGGTCAGCTACTACCACGACTTTCATACCGCGCCTCAGGGCCGGCACGTCGTGAAGCTGTGCCGAGCGGAGGCCTGCCAGGCCGTCGGCGCGCAGGCGCTCTACGATCACATTTGCGCGAGTGAGGGTATCGGGACCGGCGGCACGACCACGGACGGAGCCTTGACCGTCGAAGCGGCCTACTGCCTCGGCAACTGCGCGCTGGGCCCGGCCGCCCTGGTCGACGGCCGCCTCGTCGCTCGGCTGACCCGGGAGCGGATCGACGCCATCGCGGCAGGCGCCCGCGCCGACGCGCCGCAGGCAGCGGAGTGAGGCCATGAGCGACCCCGTAATCGTCACCGTCCCGAAGGATGCCGCCGCCCGCTCGGTGGGCGCCGACGAGGTCGCCTCCGCCATCGCCGCGCAGGCGCAGGCGCGTGCCATCGACATCGTCGTGAAGCGCACCGGAACGCGCGGCTTGCTGTTCCTGGAGCCGCTGGTGGAGGTGGAGACCGAGGCGGGCCGCGTCGCCTACGGGCCGGTTAGCGCCGAGGACGTGCCGACCCTGTTCGGCTCCGGCTTTCCTAACGCAACCGGCCACCCGCTTCATCTCGGTCCGGTGGAGGAAATCCCCTATTTCGCGCGCCAGGAGCGGGTGACGTTCGGCCGCTGCGGCGTGATCGATCCGACGAGCGTTGCCGATTACCGGGCCCACGGTGGCTTCCGCGGCCTGCAGGCGGCACTGGCGAGGCCGGCAGCGGACGTGATCGAGGACGTGGTGGCCTCCGGCCTCCGCGGCCGGGGTGGCGCGGGGTTCCCGACCGGCATCAAGTGGCACACTGTCGCCGGCATCGAGGCGACGCAGAAATATGTCTGCTGCAACGCCGACGAGGGCGATTCCGGAACCTTCGCCGACCGCATCCTGATGGAAGGCGACCCGTTCCTGCTGATCGAGGGCATGACGATTGCCGGCCTCGCCGTCGGCGCCGATACCGGCTTCGTCTACATCCGGTCCGAATATCCCGACGCGGTCGCTGCGATGCGCACGGCGATTAAAGCCTGCGAGGCCGACGGGACGTTGGGCGACGACATCCTCGGCTCGGGCCGCCGCTTCCGGCTCGCCGTGCGCGTCGGCGCCGGCTCCTATGTGTGCGGCGAGGAGTCGGCGATGCTCGACAGCCTCGAAGGCAAGCGCGGCATCGTGCGCGCCAAGCCGCCGATCCCGGCGATCGCCGGCCTGTTCGGCCAGCCCACCGTGGTCAACAACGTGCTGTCCTTCGCCGCCGTGCCATCCATCCTGGCCGACGGTCCGGATCGCTACGAGGCCTTCGGCACAGGCCGTTCCCGCGGCACCATGCCGTTCCAGCTGGCCGGCAACATCGCCCGCGGCGGACTGGTAGAGCTGCCGTTCGGCATCACGCTGAAGGAGCTGGTCGAAGACTTTGGTGGCGGCACCCTCTCAGGCCGACCGGTGCGCGCGGTGCAGGTGGGCGGCCCGCTTGGCGCCTACGTGCCGGCCTGGCGGATGGACCTGCCGATGGACTACGAGGCCTTCGCCGAGGCCGGCTTCATGCTGGGCCACGGCGGGCTGGTGGTGTTCGACGAAAGCGTCGACATGGCCGAGCAGGCGCGCTTCGCCTTTGAATTCTGCGCCATCGAATCCTGCGGCAAGTGCACGCCCTGCCGCATCGGCGCGGTGCGCGGCCGCGAGACGGTGGAGAAGATCCTGGCCGGCGAGGACGTCGCCGCCAACGTGGCCATCGTGGAAGATCTCTGCACGCTGATGACCGACGCCTCCATGTGCGCCATGGGCGGCCTCACGCCGATGCCGGTGATGAGCGCCCTCACCCATTTTCCAGAAGACTTCGACCGGGCCGCCGCCGCGCAGGCCGCAGCCGAATGACGCGCGCCGGCAGCAAGGACGGGAGACCCCGATGACGCTCCTCAAGGAAACCGACTACGGGACGCCGGCCAAGGACACCGGGACGACGGTCACGCTGCGCATCGACAGCCACGAGATCACCGTGCCGGAAGGCACCTCAGTGATGCGGGCGGCCGTGGAGGCCGGGATCTCTATCCCGAAGCTCTGCGCAACCGATTCCGTCGAGCCGTTCGGCTCCTGCCGCCTCTGCCTGGTCGAGGTGGAGGGCCGGCGCGGTACGCCCGCCTCCTGCACGACGCCGGTGGCGGACGGCATGGTGGTGAAGACCCAGACACCGCGCCTGGAGGCGCTGCGCAAGGGGGTGATGGAGCTCTACATCTCCGACCACCCGCTCGACTGCCTGACCTGTTCCGCCAACGGCGACTGCGAACTGCAGGACATGGCCGGCGACGTCGGCCTGCGCGAGGTGCGCTACGGTTACGAGGGCGACAATCATCTCGGCCAGGACAAGGACGTCTCCAACCCCTACTTCCAGTTCGATCCGTCCAAGTGCATCGTCTGCTCGCGCTGCGTGCGCGCCTGCGAGGAGGTCCAGGGCACCTTTGCGCTGACCATCGAGGGGCGCGGCTTCGAATCGAAGGTCTCCCCCGGCGCCGCGTTCGACGACTTCCTGTCGTCGGAGTGCGTCTCCTGCGGCGCCTGCGTCCAGGCTTGTCCGACCGCGACGCTGCAGGAGAAGGCCGTGGTCGACCACGGCGTACCGAACCGTACCGTTCTCACCACCTGCGCCTATTGCGGCGTCGGCTGCTCCTTCAAGGCCGAGCTGAAGGGCGAGGAGGTCATCCGCATGGTGCCGTACAATGACGGCGGCGCCAACGAGGGCCATTCCTGCGTGAAGGGCCGCTTCGCTTTCGGCTACGCCACCCACAAGGACCGGGTCACCACGCCGATGGTGCGCGACACGATCCAGGATCCGTGGCGACCGGTCTCCTGGGACGAGGCGATCGCCTTCACCGCCGACCGGTTCAAGGCGCTTCAGGACAGGCACGGGCGTGGCGCCATCGGCGCGATCACCTCCTCGCGCTGCACCAACGAGGAAGTCTACGTCGTCCAGAAGCTGGTGCGCGCCGCCTTCCACAACAACAACGTCGACACCTGCGCCCGGGTCTGCCACTCGCCGACGGGCTACGGGCTGAAGACGGCCTTCGGCACCTCCGCCGGCACCCAGAACTTCAAGTCGGTGGAGACGACCGACGTGGTGATGGTGATCGGCGCGAACCCCACCGACGGGCACCCGGTGTTCGCCTCGCGGATGAAGAAGCGCCTGCGCGAGGGTGCGAAGCTCATCGTCGTCGACCCGCGCCGGATCGACCTGGTGCGCTCGCCGCACATCAGCGCCGCGCATCACCTGCAGCTGCGTCCCAGCACCAACGTGGCGGTGATGAACGCCATCGGCCACGTCATCGTGACGGAAGGCCTCGTCGACCGCGCCTTCGTGGAGGAGCGCTGCGACCCGGTCTCCTTCGGCCGCTGGGAGGCGTTCATCGCCGGTCCGGAGAACAGCCCGGAGGCCGTGGAGGAGACCACCGGCGTACCGGCGGAAGATTTGCGCGCCGCCGCCCGGCTCTATGCCACCGGCGGCAACGGCGCGATCTATTACGGGCTGGGCGTCACCGAACACAGCCAAGGCTCCACCATGGTGATGGCCATGGCGAACCTGGCGATGGCCACCGGCAATCTCGGCCGCGAAGGCGTCGGCGTGAACCCGCTGCGTGGCCAGAACAATGTGCAGGGCTCGTGCGACATGGGCTCCTTCCCGCACGAGTTTCCGGGCTACCGCCATGTCGGCGAGACGGCGGTGCGCGATCTGTTCGAGGCGCGTTGGGGCGTGGCCCTCGATGCCGAGCCGGGCCTGCGCATTCCCAACATGCTGGCGGCAGCGCTCGACGGTTCCTTCAAGGGGCTTCTGGTCCAGGGCGAGGATATCGCCCAGTCGGATCCCGACACCCAGCACGTGACGGCTGGGCTGGAGGCAATGGAGTGCGTGGTCGTGCAGGACCTGTTCCTGAACGAAACAGCCGCCTACGCCCACGTCTTCCTGCCCGGGACCTCATTCCTGGAAAAGGATGGAACGTTCACCAACGCAGAACGCCGCATCAACCGGGTGCGGCCGGTGATGGCGTCCAAGACCGGCCTGCAGGAGTGGGAGGTGATCGCCCGCATCGCGCGCGCCATGGGCTATGACATGAGCTACGCGTCCGGCGCGGAGATCATGGACGAGATCGCCGCCGTGACGCCGACTTTCGCCGGGGTTTCGTTCGAGCGCCTCGACGCGGCCGGATCGCTGCAGTGGCCATGCAACGAGAATGCGCCGGACGGCACGCCGACCATGCACGTGGACGGGTTCTCGCGCGGGCGCGGCCAGTTCTCGCTGACCAAGTTCGTGCCGACGGAGGAGCGCACCAACCGCTTCTACCCGCTGATCCTGACCACCGGCCGCATCCTGTCGCAGTACAATGTCGGCGCCCAGACGCGGCGCACGGCGAACTCGGTCTGGCACCCGGAGGACATGCTGGAGCTGCACCCGCATGACGCGGAGGTGCGTGGCATCGAGGACGGGGCGATGGTCTCCATCGCCTCGCGCAAGGGCGCCACGACGCTGCGCGCGAAGATCACCGACCGGATGCCGCAGGGCGTGGTCTACACGACCTTCCACCACCCGGTGAGCGGCGCCAACGTCATCACCACGGAGAACTCCGACTGGGCCACCAACTGCCCGGAATACAAGGTGACGGCGGTGCAGGTGACGCTGTCCAACCAGCCGTCGGACTGGCAGCTGGAGCATGACCGGCGCAGGTCCGAGACCGTCGTCATCGAGGCGGCGGAGTGAGGATGGCCGTCCCTGCCCGGCCGCTTTCGCCGATGACCGGCGCGCGATCCGCCGGCGCGCGCGTGAAGACGCGGGTGTCGCGCCCGGATGGAACCACCACCGAGGGCGTGTGGGCGCTCGCGGAGGAAATCCCGCTGGAGGTCCGCGTCAACGACACGCCGCACGCGGTGATGATGGTGACGCCGGCGGACCTGGAGGACTTCGCCATCGGCTTCGCGCTGACGGAGGCCATCGTCGATGACGTGGCCGCGATCGAAAACATTGCCATCACGAGCGAGACCGACGGCATGATCGCCCGGCTGACGATCCCCGAAACGGCGCTGTCTGCCGGCATCGAGCGCGGCCGCGGTCTCGCCGGCCGCTCGGGCTGCGGCGTCTGCGGCGTCACGGCACTGGGCGATGCGGTGCGCGCGCCAAAGCCGGTGTCGGCGCGCCCGGCGATCGCACCCGGGGCCATCGCGGCCGCCTTTGCCGCGCTCTCGGGTCACCAGCCGCTGAACCGGGTGAACCATTCCGTGCACGCCGCCGCCCTCGCTTCGCCCGACGGGACCATCGTCGAGGCACGCGAGGATGTCGGCCGGCACAACGCCCTCGACAAGCTGATCGGCGCGCTGGCGCGCGACGGACGGCTTCCGGTGCATGGTTTCATCGTGCTGTCCAGCCGGGCGAGCTTCGAAATGGTGCTGAAGGCAGCCGTCGCCGGTGCGCCGCTGATCGCGTCGGTATCGGCACCGACGACGCTGGCGCTCGACTGCGCACGCCAGGCCGGCGTGAAGCTTGCCGCCGCCGGGCCGGACGACAGTGTCGTGGTAATCGACTGACGCCGGACAGGAGGACCAAGCGATGGACACTGAAGACCTCGTCCGCATGGCGAACCAGATCGCCGACTACTTTTCCGCCTACACCCACGCGGAAGCCGTGGACGGCATTGCCGATCACATCCAGAAATTCTGGGATCCGCGCATGCGCCGGGGGCTGCTGGCCCACATCGAGGCCGGCGGGGCCGAGCTCGACCCGCTGGTGATGGAAGCCGCGCGCCAGCTCACCATGCCCGCCGACGCCTGATCCGGAGCGCCCATCCGGGCTCTCGATGCGGCGTCCGCCTCCCCGGTGCAACATTTCCGCATTGCCATCGGGGGCTCCAGCCTCAAAATCGGAGGGTTTCCGCGCTCCTGCGATTCGCGCAGGCGCCGTTCGACCGCTGACCGGACACGGGTGAATTGACCCCGGCTTCCTTCGATCATCACGCGCCCAGGACCATCGACGAGGCGCTCGGCCTGCTGGCTCAGGCCGGCGGCGACGCCCGCATCCTGGCCGGCGGGCAGAGCCTCGTGCCTGCCATGGCGTTCCGGCTGGCGCAGCCGTCCGTGCTGGTTGATATCAACCGGCTCACCGACGCGCCGGGTCTGGTGGAGGAAAGCGACCGGCTGGAAATCGGCCCGCTGGTGCGCCATGAGACGCTGCGCCGGATGCCGTCGCGCACACCGCTCGGGGAGGTGCTTGCCCACCTGGCCGACCATATCGGCACCTGGCCGGTGCGCACGCGCGGCACCTTCTGCGGCAGCCTCGCCCACGCAGATCCCGCATCCGAATGGGGCCTGGCGGTGGTGGCCCTCGACGCCAACCTGACGCTGGAAAGCGCCTCGGACGGACCCCGTTCGGTTCCCGCGTCGGAGTTTTTCGCCGGCATGCAGATGACGGCGGCGCGCGAGGAAGAGATGCTGACCGCGGTAACCATACCGGCGCTGCCCGCAACCGCGCGCTGGGGCTTCGCGGAATTCGGCCGCCGCACCGGCGACTTCGCCACCGTGCTGGCCCTCGTGGTGCACGAGCTGAAGGGCGGACGGATGACCGGCGTTCGCATTGCCGTGGGTGGGGTGGAGGACGTGCCGCGTCGGCTCGGTCCGGCGGAAGAGGCGCTGGAAGGGGCCGCGCCGAGCAAGGTGCGCTTCGAACAGGCCGCCGAAATCGCCTCGGAGATCGTAGAACCGCTGGAGGATCCGCTGTCCGATGCCCTGCACCGACGCGAACTGGTGCGGGAAATGGTGCTTCGAGCCCTGCAGCGGTCGACACGATGAGCCAGATACGACCGCTCAGCTTCCGCCTCAACGGCGTCGACACCAGCGTGACCGTCGAACCGCGCCGCACCGTGGCGGAGATGCTGCGCAGCGACCTGCGGCTTTCCGGCACGACCGTCGGCTGCGAACAGGGCTCCTGCGGCTCCTGCACGGTGATCGTGGACGGCGAACCGGTGCGCGCCTGTACTCTGTTCGCCGTTCAGCTGGAGGGCCGCGAACTGCGCACCATCGAGGGCCTCGCGCGCGACGGCAGCATCCAGGCGCTGCAGGAAGCCTTCGTGGAGGAGGACGCGGTCCAGTGCGGCTTCTGCACGTCCGGGTTTCTGGTGCTGGCAGCAGCGGCACTGGAGAGCGATCCCTTCATCGAGGATGAGGCGATCGATGCGCTGGTTTCCGCAAACCTGTGCCGCTGCACCGGCTACGGCCCGATCCGCCGCGCCGTGCGCAAGGCGGCCAAGACGACGCGGCGGGCCACCTGATGCGCCATCTCGGACGCCCCCTTCCCCGCCTCGAGGCCAGTCCGCTGGTATCCGGCCGTGGCCTGTTCACCGGCTCGATGCAGGCCGGCGACCATCTCGCCATGCGGCTCGTGCGCTCGCCCTTCGCTCATGCCCGGGTCACAAGCGTCGATGTGTCGGGTGCGCTGGCCCTGCCGGGCGTGGTCGCCGCCTGGAGCTGGTCGGACCTCGGCGACCTGCCGCCGATCAGCTACCGCACTGGCGATACCGGCCGCCTCGACGGCTTCCGCCAACCCGTTCTGGCAAGCGACCTCGTCCGCTATGTCGGCGAACCCATCGCCGTGGTCTTTGCCGAGGATCCGGCCACTGCCGAGGATGCGGCGGACCAGGTGGACTTCCGCGCAGAGCTTCTCGACGCCTTCATCCATCCGGTGACGAGCGCGCTGGGCGGTAGCAGCGACCACGCAACGGTAGCGCTCGTCGAGCAGGGTTTCGGCGACGTCGAGCACGCCATCGCCAGCGCCGACATCGTCGTGGAACTGGAGCTGGAAGTCGGCCGTCAGGCCGCCATGCCCCTGGAACCACGTGGCCTCATCGCGCGGTGGGACGGCGCGCGCAATCTTCTGGAGATCACGGGCGCGGCCAAGATCCCGCACATCGACCGCGATCTCCTGGCCGACCAGATCGGGCGACCTGCTTCTCGTATCGTGCTGGCGGAAGGTCATGTCGGCGGTGGTTTCGGCGCACGCGGCGAGATCGGCCCGGAGGACGTTCTCGCCTGTCTCGGCGCCCTGCGGCTCGGGCGGCCGGTCGCCTGGCTCGAGGACCGGCGCGAGCACATGACCGCCGCCCCGCAGGCGCGCGGCCAGCGCCATATCGCCCGCGTCGCGGCACAGGACGACGGCCGGCTGGTGGCCATGGACGTGACGTTCATGATCGACCAGGGCGCCTATCTGAGGCCTGACGGGCTGCGCATCGCCGAACTGACCGCCGCGATGCTGCAGGGCCCCTACCGGCTCGATGCCTTCCGCGCGCTCGGAGACGTACGGCTGACCAACAAGACACCGGCGGGCCCCTATCGCGGCGCCGGACGGGTCGAGGGCACCTTCGTGCGCGAACGTCTTGTCGATGCCGTGGCCGACCGGCTGGGCCTAGATCCCGTTGCCGTGCGACGGCGCAACCTGGTCGCCGCCGAGGAGATGCCGGCAGCGCGGGGCGTGACGCTGGGCGAGGTCCCCGTGGTCTACGATTCCGGCGACTATGCGCTGCTTCTCAAGCGGGCCGAACAGACCTTCGCTCTGGAACGGCTGCGCAAGCGCACCCGGACGCGGCGCTCCAAGGGGGAAGCCGTCGGCTTCGGACTGGCCTTTTTCGTGGACCGGTCGGGCGGCGGCAGCGGCGACGGCGTGCGCATTTCCGTCGACGATACCGGCACGGTGGAGGTCGTCACCGGCGCTGCCGATCTCGGCCAGGGGCTGGAAACTGCGGTGGCCCAGATCGTCGCCGACATTCTTGCGGTTCCCTACACCGACGTGCGTGTGGTCCACGGCCGCACCGATGCCATCGGCTTCGGCCAGGGGGCAGAGGCTTCGCGCAGCACGGTGATGACCGGCACGGCAGCCCAGCAGGCGGCCGAAAAGGTCCGCGAAAAGGCACTTGCCGCCGCCGCCGCCCTGATCGGCGTGTCGGCCGACCGGTTGATGCTGGACGAGGGAGAGGTGCGCCCCATCGAGCATTCCGACGCTCCGGGCCTGCCCATCGGTGCCATCGCCCACGCCCTCAGGCCCGACCGCGCCGCGGCCCTGGCCCTGCCGCATTCGCCGGACAGCGCCGGCCTGTCCGCCGAAGCCTGGGTGTCGCTCGACAGCCCGACCTATCCTTACGGGCTCGCCGCCGCCGTGGTTGCCGTCGACGAGGAGACCGGAGCGGCGACGGTCGAGCGCTTCTTCGTCGCCGCCGACGTGGGCAACGCCGTCAATCCGAAACTCGTCGAGAGCCAGCTTGCCGGCGGCGCGGTCCAGGGGATCGGCGGCGCGCTGTCGGAAGAGCTTCTGTTCACCGCAACCGGCGAGCCCGTCGCCATCAGCTTTGCCGACTATGCTCTGCCCACCGCCGACCAGGTACCGGACATCGAGTGCCTGATCACCGACGACGCCCCCTCGCCCCTGACGCCGCTCGGTCTCAAGGGGGCCGGCGAACTCGGTATCAACGGTGCGGGTGCGGCGATTGCGGCGGCCATCGACGAGGCCATCGGTACGCCGGGCGCGGTCACGCACCTGCCGGTGACGCCGGCCCGGCTGCGCGCGGTTCTGCGCGGCGTGAGCTGACTGCCGGCATCACGCCATCGATTAGACGCCTAAATACCGGGCCTGCGCATCCGCATCGGCAGCGAGATCGGCCATGGGGCCGGTGTAGCGGACCTCGCCCTTTTCGAGGACATAGACCCGGTCGGCGACCTCGGTCGCGAAGCCGAGATTCTGCTCCGAGACCAGCACCGACAGCCCCGCCTCCTTCATCTCCCGGACCGTGCGCGCCATCTCGCGCACGATCAGGGGCGCGACGCCTTCGGACGGTTCGTCCAGGAGCAGAAGCAGCGGATTGCCCATGAGCGTGCGGGCAACGGTGAGCATCTGCTGCTCGCCGCCCGACATCTGGCCGCCCGCGCGGCCCGGCATCCGGCCGAGATTCGGAAAGAGGTCGTAGAGCCGCTCCGGCGTCCAGCTCGGAGCCGGCGTGCCGTCCGGCCAGGTGCGCGGCGGATGGCGGCCGACGTCGAGATTTTCCTCCAGGGTCAGGCCGGCGAAGATGCGCCGGTCCTCCGGCACGTAACCGACACCGGCCCGGGCGATGCGGTGCGGCGAAAGCCCGAGGATGGAGTGACCGAACAGGCGCACGTCGCCTTTGACCGTCCCCATCAGGCCCATGACGGATTTCAGCGTCGTGGACTTGCCGGCGCCGTTGCGGCCCATGAGGGCGACGACCTCGCCGCGACCCACGGCGAGATCCAGGCCGTACAGCACCTGCGCCGCGCCGTAGGAGGCTTCGAGGCCCGTCACCTGCAGGACCGGATCGCCGTTCATGGGCCGTCCTCCGTGTCCGTCGTCGTGCCGAGATAGTGCGCCTGGACGAGCGGATCGGCGCGGACCGCCTCGGGCGCGCCTTGCGCGATCAGCCGTCCCTCGGCGAGCACCAGGATCCGATCGGCGAAAGCGAAGACCACGTCCATGGAATGCTCGGTGAAGAGAACGGCCGTGCCGTCCGCGTCCACCACCCGCCGGGTCAGGCTGACGAGATCGGCGCGCTCCTGCGGTGCCATGCCGGCGGCCGGCTCGTCCATCAGGAGAAGCCGTGGCCGGTTGGCCAATGCCACGGCGAGCTCCAGGCGCTTCAGGTCGCCATAAGCGAGCGTGCGCGCCGCCCGATCGGCCTCACCGGCAAGACCGACGCGATCCAGCAGCGCCAGCGCCTCGCCCCGGCGGCGGCGAGGCACGCCTCGCAGGAAGCGGAAGATCTCGCGGTTCGCCGAGAGAAGCGCCATCTGGACGTTCTCCACCACGGTCATGCTCTGGAAGACGGCCGCGATCTGGAACGTGCGCCCGATGCCCATGCGGAACAGACGGCGCGGGCCGATGCCGACAATGCTGGCGCCATCAAAGGAGATGCCGCCTGCATCCGGCGCGAGTTGGCCGTTGATAAGATTGAAGCAGGTCGACTTGCCGGCACCGTTCGGACCGATGAGCGCGACGACCTCGCCGGCCTCGACTGTGAAGCCGACGCCATCGAGCGCGACGACACCGCCGAAGTGTTTCGTCAGGCCCGCAACGTGGAGGAGGCTCATGGCCGCGCCCTCCGCAGGTGCCGCCCGAGTGCACCGACACCGCCCATGATGCCGCCGGGCTGAACCAGCACGATGAGCAGGATGATGCCGCCGAGCGCGGCGCGCCAGTAATCGGTCGTGCGTGACACGGTGTCGGAGAGCCAGGTGAAGACGCTGGCCCCGACGATGGGGCCCAGCAGCGAGTGAACGCCGCCGAGGAGCACCATGGCGAGGCCGTCCACCGATTCCGCGATGGAGGCGATCTCCGGCGAGACGGAGCCCTTGGCGAAGGCAAACAGCGCGCCGGCGAGCCCGGCGAAGACACCGGCCAGGATGAAGGCAAGCCAGTGGACCCGGAAGACGCCGATGCCGATCGCCTCGGCCCGGAGCGGCGAATCCCGACCGGCCCGCATGGCATAGCCGAAGGGCGAGAAGAGCGCGGTCCTGAGCGCCAGAAGGCCCGCAACGGTAACGCCGAGCGCCAGGAGGTAGAAGCCGGCCCGGCTGTCGAACGGGGCGGCAGGCCACGCCCCGAAGATGCCGTTGGAGCCGCCGGTCAGGCCCTCCCACTGGTAGAGGATCGACCAGACGATCTGCGCGAAGGCCAGCGTCAGCATGGCGAGGTAGACGCCGGAGAGCCGCACCGAGAACCAACCGAAGAGTGCCGCCCCTGCCCCACCGGCGGTCGGCGCAATGAGCATGGCCGGCCCCATCGGCAGGCCAAGCCGGGTGACGGCGATGGCCGTGGCGTAGGCGCCGAGGCCGAAATAGGCCGCGTGGCCGAAGGAATGCAGGCCGGCCGGCCCCATGATGAAATGAAGGCTCGCGGCGAAGAGCACGGCGATCAGGATGTCGGTGGCCAGAACCAGCGTGTAGGGCGAGCCAGTGGCCGCCAGCGGCAGTGCGGCAAGACACGCCAGCACGGCGACTGCGGCGATCCGGGCCGGGGTGCCAGCGGGGCGCAGCGGCGCCTCCGGCTCGCCGCCTTCGCGGACGTGGACCGGCGGCCGCCCGAGCAGGCCGTAGGGCCGGACGATAAGCACCACGGCCATCACCACGAACTCGGCGACCAGGGTAAACTTTGAGAGGTTGAGTGCCACGCCGAAGACCGAGACCTGGCCGATGGCAATGCACAGCGCCTTGATCTCGGCGATCAGGATGGCGGCGAGGAAGGCACCAGGCAGCGAGCCCATGCCGCCGACCACGGTGACGACGAAGGCGTCGGCGATGACCTCGAGATCAAGGGTCAGCGTCGCCGGCTGACGGGGAAGCTGAAGCGCTCCGCCGAGGCCGGCAAGCGCTGCCGCAAGCGCGAAGACGGCGGTGAAGAGGAGCGCCTGGTTGACGCCGAGCGCGCCGACCATTTCGCGATCCTCCGTGGCGGCACGGATCAGGCGGCCGAAGCGGCTGCGGGTGACGACCAGGTGCAGGGCAAGAAGCACCAGCGGCCCGGCGGCGATGAGGAAGAGGTCGTAGCTCGGGAAGCGGCGGTCCAGAATCGTGACGGCACCCGACAAGCCCGGCGCGCGGGGGCCGAGCAGGTCTTCCGGCCCCCACAGGAAGAGCGCCAGGTCGTTGAGGACCAGCAAGATGGCGAAGGTCGACAGGAGCTGGAACAGCTCCGGCGCGCGATAGAGGCGGCGCAGGATGGCGACTTCCAGAACGGCACCCAGGAGGCCGACGCCGAGCGCCGCCACGACGATGCCGCCCCAGAAGCCGAGCGCGCCGCCGAGGCTGGTGGCCAGCGTCCACGCCGCGTAAAGCCCCAGCATCATGAAAGAGCCGTGGGCCAGGTTGACGATACGCGTGACGCCGAAGACCAGCGACAGGCCCGCCGCCACCATGAACAGGGTCGAGGCCTGGGCGAGACCGTTGAGCCCCTGAAAGAGGAGCGCTTCGAGGCTCATGGCGCGCTGCGGTCCCTGCGGAAGGTTGCGCCGGCGTCAGTCGGCCGGACGCAGCGCCTTCACCACGTCCTCGGCCGGCAGCACGTCCTCGCCGGCGACGTAGCGGAAGTCGACCATCTGCCCCTTGCCGTCGACGAGATCGAGATGGCCGACGAAGGCGCCCATGGTCGACTGGTGGTCGCTCGGCCGATAGGTGATGGGTCCAAATGGCGTTTCGACATCGAGCCCCTCAAAGGCGTCCACCAGCGCTTCCGGATCGGTGGAGCCGGCCTTCTCGATGCCGGCGGCAAGCGACTTGATGGTGGCGTAACCCACCACCGAGCCAAGCCGGGGATAGGTGTCGAAGCGATCCTGATAGGCGGCAAGGAACGCCGCGTGCTCGGGCGTGTCGATGGCCGACCACGGATACCCGGTCACCACCCAGCCGGTGGGCGTGTCGGCGCCGAGCGGATCGAGATATTCCGGCTCGCCGGTGAGCAGGCTGACGACGGCGGTCTCGTCGAACAGGCCGCGCGTTTGGCCCTCGCGGACGAACTGGGAAAGATCGCCGGCGAACAGCGCGTTGAAGATGCCGTCCGGCTGGCTGTCGGCAATCGCCTGGACGACCGAGCCGGCGTCGATGCCGCGCAGCGGCGGCGCCTGTTCCGTCACGATCTCGGCGTCCGGAACGCGCTCCTTCAGAAGCTGCTTGAAGGTCTCGGCGGCAGACGTGCCGTACTCGTAGTTGGGATAGACCAGCGCCCAGCGCTTAGCGCCCGAAGCCTCGGCCGCATCCATGAGCATGGCCACCTGCATGTAGGTGGAGGGCCGCAGGCGGAAGGTGTAGCGGTTGCCGTTGTCCCAGGTCAGCTTGTCCGTCAGAGGCTCGGAGGCCAGGAAGAAGACCTTGCGACGCTTGGCATATTCCGACACCGCAAGACCGATGTTGGAAAGAAAGGTGCCGGCGATGACATCGGCGCCCTCGCGGGTGACCAGCTCTTCCGCGGCGCGGACCGCATCACCCGGATTGGCGCCGTCGTCGCGGGTCACAATGCGCAGTTCCCGACCGAGCACCCCACCCGCCTCGTTCACCTCGGCGACGGCAAGCTCCATGCCCTTCTGGTAGGGCTCCAGGAAAGCCGGGATCGCCTTGTAGCTGTTCAGCTCGCCGATGGTGATGGTGTCCTGGGCCGAAGCCGCGCCAATACCGAGCGTGCCGGCCAGCGCGGCGGCGGCCGCCACCCGTGCAAAGCGTGCGTTCATGTCGTGCGTCTCCCTGGCGAACCCGTGCGGTCCCGCGCACCGGTTCCCGCCCTCTCCGGGCCGTCATCCCTCTCGCCGGACCCTGCGTCCCAGCGCCTCGAGCGGCACCATCCCTCCGGGCGGGCACGGACGCAAGGCCGCGGGTGCAACGCAGCAATACGACCCATTCCCGGGGGCCCCTCAGGCGGATACGTCGGAAAGCTTCAGTCGGACCTTCGGGATGCCGCGGAACGTGTCCAGCATCAGGCCGCCGGCGACGTGGACCGGGCCGCCCTTTGCCGCAACCAGCCGGTTGCCGAGCGCGGTGCCCCGGGCGCGGAAGGCCATGGCATCGAGCTTTGCGCCGTCTTCCGCCTTCAGCCCGACCCTGAAATGCGTTTCTCCCACCTCGGTGACGGTGTCGACAAGGAGGTTGGCGAAGGCGAAGGTCGGCTCGGGATGCTTCGCCCCAAACGGTCCGGCACGCTCCAGCAGACCGACAAGGCTTTCGTTCGCGCCACCGGCAAAGAGCACTCCGTCGATGGCAAGCCCGTCGGAAGCCCGCGCCGCGAGGACGTCGTCGCCCAGGCGCTCGCACAGGAAGGCGTTGAGGGCCTCGAGCCGGTCCTGGGCGACCGTGAAGCCGGCCGCCATGGCGTGGCCGCCGCCCTTGATCAGCAGCCCCTCCTCCGCAGCCGCGCGGATCGCGGCGCCGAGATCGACCCCAGGCACCGAGCGCGCCGACCCGACACCGATGCCGGCCTCGTCGAAGGCGATCGCCAGAGCCGGCCGGCGATGGCGCTCCTTGAGGCGCGACGCCACCAGCCCGACGACGCCGACATGCCAGCCCGGTGCGGACACGCAGACGACCGGGGGCAGACCGCCCTCCAGCTCCTGGGGCAGGAGCATGGCCTCCGCCTCCTTCAGGGCGGCGGTCTCCAGCGTCTGGCGCTCCCGGTTCAGCCGATCCAGCTCAACGGCGATACGGCCGGCCTCGGCCGGGTCATCCGTGGTGAGAAGCCGTGCCCCGAGACCGGCGTCTCCAATACGACCGCCAGCGTTGATGCGTGGGCCGAGCAGAAAGCCGAGGTGATAGGCGGCGGGCGGCGCGGAGAGCCGCGCGCAGTCGCAGAGCGCGGTCAGGCCGGGGTTCACCCGGCTGCGCATGAGCTTGAGACCCTTCACGACGAAGGCCCGGTTCAGCCCGGCGAGCGGCACGACATCGCAGACGGTGCCAAGCGCCACGAGATCGAGCAGGCCGAGCAGGTCCGGACACCGGGCAGCTGCGGCCCCGCCGCGCCTGCGTACGGCCCTGTTCAACGCAACGAGCACGACGAAGGTGACGCCGGCGGCAGCGAGGATGCCCTGGCCAGAGAGATCGTCCTGGCGGTTCGGATTGACGATGGCCCGGGCCGGCGCGAGCGTCTCGCCGACGGGGTGGTGGTCGATGACCACGACCTCGACGCCGGCCTTGCGGGCTTCGTCCAGCGGGTCATGGGCGGCACTGCCGCAATCCACCGCGATCAGAAGATCGGCATCCGCGCAGAGCCGACGGACGGCATCCACGGAGGGCCCGTAACCTTCTGTGACCCGGTCCGGCACGTAGATCCTGGGATCGAGGCCGAAGGCCCGCAGGGCCCGGACCATCAGGGCGGCAGAGGTGGCCCCATCGACATCGTAGTCGGCGAAGACGGTGACCCGCTCGCCACGGATCACGGCATCGGCGATGCGCTCGGCGGCGGACTCGCAATCGGTCAGCGTTGAGGGGTCGGGCAGCAGCGCCTTCAGGCTGGGATCGAGGAAGGCGGCCGTGCCGTCCGTATCGACTCCCCTGCCCGCCAGGACGCGACCGACGATCTCCGGCAGGCCGTGCTGCTGGGCGATCGCCCGCGCCTCGTTCTCCTGGCGCGCGTCGAGCCGCGCCCGCCAGACGCGTCCCGTTGCCGAGGCGCGCACGCCAAGAAGCGGCGCGGGTGTCGCGCCGCCACCATCGATCAGATCGATCCCGTTTGCCATTTCATTCGAATCGCAAACGGGGGCGATTCGGTCAATCGAGCTTGAACTTCTCGAAATTCGCGTGCTCCGCCTTGATCCAACGGACCGTCTTGGTGGAGGAGCGCATCACGACCGTATGGGTGGTGATGGTGTTGCGGCCGAAGCGGACGCCCTGCAGGAGGTTGCCGTCGGTCACGCCGGTGGCCGCGAAGTACACGTCGCCGGAGGCCATCTCCTCCATCGAGTACTTCTTGTTGATGTCGGTAACGCCCATGCGCTCGGCACGCTCGCGCTGCTCGTCCTTGTTGGTGACGAGCCGGCCCTGCATCTGACCGCCGATGCAGCGCAGTGCGGCCGCCGCCAGCACGCCCTCGGGCGCACCGCCGATACCCATGTAGATGTCGATCCCGGTGTCTTCCGGGTTGGTCGTGTGGATCACGCCGGCGATGTCACCGTCGCCGATAAGGCGGATGGCGGCGCCCGTGGCCCGGACTTCCTCGATGAGCTTGGCGTGACGCGGCCGGTCGAGGATGCAGGCGGTGACTTCGTTGACCTTGCAACCCTTCGCCTTGGCGACCTTGGCCATCATCTCGGCCGGCGGCGTGTCGAGATCGACGAGGCCTTCCGGATAGCCGGGACCAACGGCGATCTTCTCCATGTAGACGTCGGGGGCGTTGAGCAGGCTGCCGCCTTCCGCAAGCGCCAGCACGGCGAGCGAGTTCGGAAGGTTCTTGGCGCAGATCGTCGTGCCTTCCAGCGGATCGAGAGCGATATCGACCTTCGGACCCTGCTTGGTTCCGACTTCCTCACCGATATAGAGCATCGGCGCCTCGTCGCGCTCCCCCTCACCGATGACGACCTTGCCGTCGATCGCGAGATGGTTGAGCTCGCGGCGCATGGCGTCCACGGCGGCCTGGTCGGCGGCCTTCTCGTCGCCATGGCCACGCAGGCGCGCGGCGGCAACGGCGGCGCGCTCGGTGACGCGCACGACTTCGAGCGTCAGAACGCGGTCGAGAACACCTTCCCCGTGCTGTCCGGATTTATCAGCTGACATCATTCTTCTCCCGTCGCGCCGAAGGCGTGGTGTCGTCGAGCCGCTCGATGCGGATGACCTGCGGCTCGGATGCAATTACCGAGTCCGCCGCAATGGCCGCAAGGGCCTCGCGCACGTCTTCCTCGGTGGTTTGATGGGTAACGAGGACAACCGGCTGAACCGATGGCTCGTTTTCGTCGGCCCGGCCATTCTCTCCGACCGGCTGGCGGCGCTGCACGATAGACTGCAGCGAAATCCCCTTTTCCGCCATGCGCCCGGCAATGGAGGCAAAGGCACCCGGCCGGTCCGCCACGGACAGGCGGATATAGTAGCTGCCGGAATGGCGACGCATGCGGGCTCGCGGATAGGGCTCCAGCCGGTGCGCGGCGATGCCCATGGGCGGCACGACGTTGCCGCGCGCCACGTCGGCGAGGTCCGCGATGACCGCCGACGCAGTCGCGTCGCCGCCCGCACCCGGGCCCACGAGGATAAGCTCGCCCAACGCGTCGCCATCGATGGCCACGGCGTTGAGCACACCGTCGATGCGCGCGATGGACGACGATTTCGGCACCATGGTCGGGTGGACGCGGCACTCGATGCCACCGTCCGTCCGAAGGGCGACGCCGAGAAGCTTGATCCGGAAACCGAGTTCGTCCGCCGCCTTCAGATCGGCGGTCTCGATGGAGCGGATGCCTTCCACATACACCGCCTCGCCGTCGATCTCTGTTCCGAAGGCGAGGCTCGTCAGGATGGCAAGCTTATGGGCGGCATCGTAGCCATCGATATCGAAGGTCGGATCGGCCTCGGCGTATCCCAGCCTCTGCGCCTCGGCCAGGCACGTGGCGAAATCGAGCTGGTCGCGCTCCATCCGGGTCAGGATGTAGTTGCAGGTGCCGTTGAGGATCCCGTAGACGCGATCGACGCGGCTGGCGAGCATGCCCTCGCGCATCGTCTTGACCACCGGTATACCGCCCGCAACCGCCGCCTCGAAGGAAAGCGACACGTCGCTGGCTTCGGCCAGGCGGGCAAGCTCGGTGCCGTGTTTGGCAAGCAGCGCCTTGTTGGCGGTGACGACGGAGCGCTTTTCGCCGAGCGCAGCACGCACGGCGGCAGCGGCGGGGTCGTCCTCCCCACCCATCAGCTCGACGAAGACATCGATATCCTCGTCGCGGGCGAGCGCCACGGGGTCGTCGTACCAAGTCACTGTGGAGAGATCGACGCCGCGGTCCTTCGTCTTGTCGCGGGCGCAGACCGCCACGACCTCGATCGAGCGACCACAGGCGGCCTTCAGTTCGTCGCGGCGGTGATCAAGTAGGCGCAGGACCGATGCCCCGACGGTGCCGAGGCCGGCGACGCCGACTTTCAATACAGGTTCCATGAAAGCCCGGTGTTCTGGGAAAACTTAACGGCGCATGCCGATCGGGATGACGTTGTGCAACGTTTCCCCAGCCGTTTCAAGGAAGCGTCGTACGTTGCGAGCCGCCTGACGAATCCGCTGCTCGTTCTCCACCAGCGCGATGCGCACATAGTCGTCGCCGTGCTCGCCGAACCCGATGCCCGGAGCGACCGCGACGTCGGCATGCTCCAGAAGCAGCTTCGCGAAACCGAGACTGCCGAGCTCGCGGAACGGCTCGGGGACCGGCGCCCAGGCGAACATGGAGGCCGCCGGCGGCGGCACATCCCAGCCGGCGCGGCAGAAGCTGTCGACCAGCGCGTCCCGGCGCTTGCGGTAGATCGAGCGAACCTCGTCGATGGGCTCCTCGCCACCGTTCAGCGCGGCCGCGGCCGCCACCTGGATCGGGGTGAAGGCACCGTAGTCCAGATAGGACTTCACCCGCGCCAGCGCGGCGATGAGGCGCTCGTTGCCCACCGCGAACCCCATGCGCCAGCCGGGCATGGAATAGGTCTTCGACATCGAGGTGAACTCGACGGCGACGTCCATGGCGCCCGGCACCTGCAGCACCGAGGGCGGAGGAGGCGAATCGAAATAGATCTCCGCGTAGGCGAGATCCGACAGCACGAAGATCTCGTGCTTCTTCGCGAAGGCGATGACGTCCTTGTAGAAATCCAGCGAGGCGATGCAGGCCGTCGGGTTCGACGGGTAGCAGAGGATCACCGCGATCGGCTTCGGGATCGAGTGGACGACGGCGCGCTCCAGCGCGTGGAAGAATTCCGGTCCCGGCTCGGCGGGCACGGACCGAATCGCGCCGCCTGCCATCAGGAAACCGAACGCGTGGATCGGGTAGCTCGGGTTCGGGGTCAGCACGACGTCGCCCGGCGCGGTGATCGCCTGGGCCATATTGGCGAACCCTTCCTTGGAGCCGAGCGTCGCGACGACCTGGGTGTCGGGGTCGAGCCGCACTCCGAACCGTCGGCCATAGTAGGCCGCCTGCGCGCGACGCAGCCCGCCGATGCCCTTGGAGGCGGAATAGCGGTTGGTGCGTGGCCTGGAGACCGTTTCGACCAGCTTGTCGACAACGAACTGGGGAGTCGGAAGGTCGGGATTGCCCATGCCGAGATCGATGATGTCGGCACCCTCAGCGCGGGCGGCGGCCTTGAGACGATTCACCTGTTCGAAGACGTAAGGCGGCAGCCGCCTGATCTTGTGAAAATCGTTCGTCATCGCAAGGACCCTGGCCCGAATAGAGGAGTCTCACCCTACCATCGGATGGTTAATGGTTCGTGGGGCGGGCACCATAATGCGCAACGGGTGCGGATGCACCCGAAACCTCATGCCCGCGCCGAAGTCGCGTTCTCGGCGTTGCGGCCCGCCGAGGGGACCGGAAACCGGTCAGAAGCTCGACCGTGCCTGCGCCGAGACCCGCTGCGTCTCCAGGTCGGTCTGCAACTGCGCCTGCTCGGCGGCCGTGAGCGGCGTGCCGTCAATCGTGACGGGATCGACCAGCGGGTTCGGATAGCCGTCGGCGCGGACGGGATTGTCGGTCGCCGGAGCCGGAATCGGCGGCGCCGACTTGGCGCCAAGCAGCGGCGCGCCGGGCTGACTGGAACAGCCGGAGAGCGCCAGAGCGGCCAGGGTGGCGGCAAGAGCGAACGACGAGACGGTTCTGACGTTGGAAAAAATGGTCACCATGGCGCAGGCTTTTCAATCGCCTCGTGTTGCGCAGATCACAGGGATCTGTCGTAGGATCAGGTTTCAAACGGATGGGTTGGCGAGCCGGACCCCCAGGCTCGAATCGTAGGGTGCTTGTCACGCCGGGGCCATACCCCGACCTTATCGATGAACGATCCTTTCGAACACGCCGGGGAGGAGACGGCCGATGGACGACAAGAGACCCGACCCGATCCTGCAGTACATCGTCAACAACCCCGAGACCTTCGCGGAAAATCTCGCGCGCGTTCTCGAACAGGGTGGCAAGGCGCTCGCCGCCTATCTCGAGCCCATCGAGAAGGGCGAGGTGAAGCCCGACTATGGGGACGAGATCAACGACTGGGTCAAGACGCTGTCGCGGGTGGGCCAGTACTGGATGTCCGATCCCCAGCGCGCCATGGAAGCCCAGACGAAGCTCTGGACGGGCTATATGTCGGTCTGGAACTCCACCCTGCAGCGCATGGCCGGCGAAGAAGCCGACCCCGCCGTCGCGCCGGATGCCCAGGACAAGCGCTTCAAGGATCCGGAATGGTCGGAGAACAATTTCTTCGACTTCCTGAAGCAGCTCTACCTCGTGACCAGCCGGTGGGCGGAGAACCTCGTCGAGGGCGCCGAGGACATCGACGAGCACACCCGCCACAAGGCGGAGTTCTACATGCGGCAGCTGGCGAACGCCCTGTCTCCCTCGAACTTCATCCTGACCAATCCCGAGCTGCTGCGCGCCACCGCCACCTCGAATGGCGAGAACCTCGTGCGCGGCATGAAGATGCTGGCCGAAGACATCGAGCGCGGCCACGGGACGCTGCGGATTCGCCAGACCACGATCGGCGGCTTCGAGGTCGGCGAAACGATGGCGATGACACCGGGCAAGGTGATCGCCGAGAACGATGTGCGCCAGCTGATCCAGTACGAGCCGACCACCAAGACGGTGAAGAAGAAGCCGCTGGTGATCGTGCCGCCCTGGATCAACAAGTTCTACATTCTCGACCTGAACCCGGAGAAGTCGTTCATCAAGTACATGGTCGACCAGGGCTTCACGGTGTTCGTGGTCTCATGGGTGAACCCGGATGAGAGGCTCGCTGCGAAGACCTTCGAGGACTATATGCGCGAGGGCGTCCTTGAGACCTTCGACCTGGTGGAGAAGGCCACCGGCGAGCGAAAGGTCGACGTCATCGGCTACTGCGTCGGCGGCACCCTAACGGCGGTCACCCTGGCCTACATGGCCGCCACCGGCGACGACCGCGTCGACACGGCGACCTTCCTGGCGACGCAGGTGGATTTCACCCACGCCGGCGACCTGAAGGTGTTCGTGGATCCCGAACAGCTGCTCGCGCTGGAAGAGCGCATGCGCGAGAAGGGCTACCTGGAGGGCGAGCGGATGGCCTCTGCCTTCAACATGCTGCGCTCCAACGACCTGATCTGGCCCTACGTGGTCAACAACTACATCAAGGGTCAGGAGCCGTTCCCCTTCGACCTGCTTTACTGGAATTCCGATTCCACGCGGATGCCGGCTGCCAACCATTCCTTCTATCTCCGAGAGTTCTACCTGGAGAACAAGTTCACCAAGGGCGAGCTGGAGATCGTCGGCAAGCGCCTGAACCTGAAAGACGTCAAGATCCCGATCTACAACCTCGCCACCCGCGAGGACCATATCGCCCCGGCCCGCTCGGTGTACGAGGGCTCGCGCCATTTCGGCGGCGATGTGCGCTACGTGATGGCCGGGTCGGGCCATATCGCGGGCGTGGTGAACCCGCCGGCCAAAGGCAAGTACCAGTTCTGGTCCGGCCCGAAAGTGGACGGCGCCTATGAGGACTGGGTGGAAAAGGCCGGTGAGACGGCAGGCTCCTGGTGGCCGGACTGGGAGGCCTGGATGGAAGAGCACGCCGTGGGCGAGGAGGTGCCGGCGCGCAAGCCGGGCGGCGATGCTTTCAATCCCATCGAAGAGGCGCCGGGCAGTTTCGTTCGGGTCCGCTATTAGGCCCTGCCCCGGAATTGATTGCGCCCGACCGACCGTCGCATCGTAGCGGTGCTTGACGCGGAGCGTCTTCGCTGTGACGCACGTTGCAGCCGGCTGGCACACGGTTTGCTGTATTGCGCCGGACGAGCGCGCACGGAGTGGCCGTGCGACGCAGCGAACAGACCATCGACCGGGGTGGGCCCATGATCCTGATCAGGCTGTCCAAGATCGTTCTGACCGGCGGACTGGCGGTCTTCGCCTTCCTGGCCACGTTCGGAAACCTGACCGATTACGGCAGCAACTGGATGTTCGTGCACCACGTACTGGCCATGGACACGGTACCGCCAGACTCCAACCTGACCTGGCGGGCCATCCGCAGCGAGGAAGCGCAGCGCACGGCCTATGCGCTGATCATCATTGCAGAGGGCCTCACCTGCCTGGCCTTCGTGGTGGCGACGCTCGCGATGGCGCGGGCGCTGACGTCCTCCCGGGCCGCCTTTCAGCGCGCCAAGTCCTACACGGCAGTGGGCGTGACGCTCGGCTTTCTGACCTGGTTCGTCGGGTTCACGGCGATCGGCGGAGAATGGTTCGCCATGTGGCAATCGCACAGCTGGAACGGGCAGCAGCCGGCATTCCGTTTCTACATGACCATTCTGGCGGTGGGCATCTACGTGCTGATGGACAATGACGGCGAGCGCGCCCAGCATCTGTGAAGCCGGCAGCGCAGGCCAAAATACCGGTGAGGGGCGGCAACGGGCCGCCCCTGCCCTGTCGGCTTACGGGAACAGGGCGCCCTGCTCCAGGCCCGCGGTCTCCGGCAGGTCGAACAGAAGGTTCATGTTCTGCAGCGCCTGACCGGACGCCCCCTTCACCAGGTTGTCCAGCGTCGAGATGACGATGGCGCGCCCCGGCCGCCGATCGGCGACGACACCGATCTGCACCATGTTGGAGCCGCGCACGTGGCGCGACTGCGGCACCTGGCCGAAGGGCAGCACGGTGACGAAGGGCTCGTCGGCGTAGCGACGTGCCAGGATATCGTGCAGCCCCTCGGCGTCGCCGCCACCCATGGTGCGCACGTAGATCGTCGCATAGATGCCCCGGTTCATGGGCGCGAGATGCGGCGTGAAGGTCGCCGAAACCGGCTTGCCCGCTGCCACGCCGAACTCCTGGTCGAGCTCCGCCATATGCCGATGCTTGCCGACGCCGTAAGCGTGGATGCCCTCCGAGACTTCGGAGAAGAGCATGCCTTCCTTGGCCGCCCGGCCGGCACCGGTCATGCCGGTCTTGGCGTCGATGACGATCTCGTCGGGATCGATGGCACCGGCCTCCAGAAGGCCAATGACGGGCAGTTCGGCCGTCGTTGTGTAGCAACCCGGGTTTGCCACCAGCCGAGCGCCGCGGATCTTTTCCCGGTGCACCTCGACGAGACCGTAGACGGCCTCCTCCTGGAGCGCCGGCGCCTTGTGCGGATGACCGTACCATTCGGCATAGGCGTCCAGATCGGCGAGCCGGAAGTCGGCTGAGAGATCGACGATCTTCAGGTCCGGCTTGCGCGCCAGAAGGTCGGAGATGACCTCCTGGGTGGTGCCGTGCGGAAGCGCGCCGAAGACGGCGTCGATACCACCGAGATCGATTTCGCCAATTTTCTTCAACACCGGCAGGTCGACGCCGGCGAACTGCGGAAAGACCTCCGCCATGGTACGGCCGGCCTTGCTGTCGGCCGATAGCGCGGCGATCCGGAAAGTCGGATGCCGCAGCAGGAGCCGGACGAGCTCAGCGCCGGTGTAGCCGGACGCACCGAGAATGGCGACGTTGATGGTCTTGGACATGAAGGGCCTCCTGGAGGCTGGGCACCCGCAACGGGCGCAACGGAACATGTGAGGATGGTTAGAGACCGGCGGCAGGGCGCGTCGCGTCGTATCCGGGTCGTCAAAACCCGCGTCAGGTGCGCGGCGCGCCCCCGTCTCGTCGTCGCTGCGCCTGCATGCCGATATAGGACATGGCGACGGTCGACCCGGCGATGGCCGTGATGTCGGCATGATCGTAGGGCGGCGAAACCTCGACGACGTCACCGCCGACGAACTCCAGCCCGCCCAGGCCGCGCAGGATGATCATCGCCTCCCGGCTGGTGAGGCCGCCCGCAACCGGCGTGCCGGTGCCAGGCGCAAAGGCCGGGTCGAGGCAGTCGATGTCGAAGGTCATGTAGGCCGCGCCAGTGCCGACCCGGTCGAGGATGCGATGGGTCACGCCGTCCACGCCAAGGCGCTCGACGTCGTCACCGCCGATGATCTCGATGCCGAAGGTTTCCGGCGCATGGGTCCGGATGCCGATCTGGATGGAGCGCTGGGGATCGACGATCCCTTCCTTGACCGCACGGCCGACGAAGCTGCCGTGATCGAGCCGGCCGGCCCGGTCGGGCCAGGTGTCCTGATGGGCGTCGAACTGGACGAGCGCCAACGGCCCGTGCCGGGCGGCATGGGCGCGCAGCAGTGGCAGCGTGACGAAGTGGTCGCCACCAATGGAGAACAGGTGGCAGCCGGCATCGAGGATCGCACCGGCCTGGCGTTCGATCTCGCCGGGCACTTCCTGATGGTAGCCGTAGTCGAGCGCGCAGTCGCCGTAGTCGACGACCGCCAACGTCTCGAACGGATCGGCCTGGAATGGATATTGAGGATCGCCGTCGAAGATCGCCGAGGCGCGCCGCACCGCCTGCGGACCGAACCGCGTACCGGGCCGGTTGGAGACTGCCGCGTCGAACGGAATGCCCCAGACCACCAGGTCCACACCTGTCAGGTCACGCGTCAGCCGGCGGCGCATGAAGGATGTCACGCCGGCATAGGTCGCTTCATGGGAACCGCCGTAGACGGACTCGCCGACAAAGGCGTTGTCGGTCGGCCGCGGCAGCGCATGGTCGGCCATCGGGGGTCGGCCTCTTCGGACGTTCGGACTGTACTCGCACCTGATGTAGCCGCTTTGCCCCTGCCCGACAACGGCACCGGCGACAGCGAAGGATTTTCAAGGACTTCCATTTTCAACCGCTGACAAGGCAGCCGGAATCCGCGTACGCTTGCGCCAGGGGAACGATATGGCGGTCGCGATCGAGCGGAGACCGCGTCCGGGGGGTTTTCGATGCATCATATGAAGCGCGAGATCGGTCTGATCGGTCTCACCTTCGTGGCCATCAGCGGGATGATCGGATCCGGCTGGCTGTTCGCACCGCTTCAGGCGAGCCAGTATGCCGGTCCCGCCAGCCTCATTTCTTGGGGTATCGGCGCCGTCGCCATGCTGCTGCTTGCCGTTACCTTCGCCGAGATCTCCGCCATGCTGCCCGTCCCCGGCGGCATCGCGCGCGTTCCCCAGTTCAGCCACGGCAACGTCGTCTCCATGGCCATGGGCTGGTCGGCCTGGGTGGGCTACAACACGACCGCGCCGATCGAGGTGGAGGCCATGCTCCACTACCTCGCCCCGCACGCCGACTGGCTCTACGTGGGCGAAGGAACCGGCACGTTGTCGGGCTGGGGCATTGCCATCTGCACCGGGCTCCTTCTGGTCTTCACCCTCATCAACGCCGCCGGCGTGAAGTTCTTCGCCTACCTGAACTCCACCCTCACCTGGGCGAAGATCGGCATCCCGCTGCTGCTCGCCGGGGTGATCATCGTGACCATCTTCGACAGCGGCAACTTCACCAGCGAGACGACTGGCGGCTTCGCGCCCTACGGCGTGCAGGGCATACTGGCGGCCGTCTCCAGCGGCGGCGTGATCTTCGCCTTCATCGGCTTCCGCCACGCCATCGACATGGCCGGTGAAACGAAGAACCCAAAATTCACGATTCCCGCTGCGCTGCTTCTCGCCGTCGGCATCGCTTTCCTGCTCTACACGCTGCTTCAGACCGCCTTCATCGGCGCGGTCCAGCCCGACCAGGTAGCGAACGGCTGGAAGAATCTTTCGCTCGGCCACCAGCTCGGCCCGATGGCCGCGATCGCCTCTGCCATCGGCATGCTGTGGCTGGTGAGCCTTCTCAACGTCGGCGCGGTGGCCTCGACCTTCGCCGCCGGCCTCGTGTCGTCCGGCTCCAACGGCCGACTGGCGCTGGCGCTGGCGCAGAACGGCTTCTTCTCGCGCTTCTTCATGCAGATCTCCAGCCGCGGCGTGCCGCTCTACGCGCTGCTCCTGAACTTCGTCGTGTCGTCGCTGTTCTTCATCCTGATGCCGTTCAACGAGGTGGTGGCCCTCAACGGCGCGGCTATCGTGCTGTCCTTCATCGTCGGGCCGATTGCGGTGGTGGCCCTGCGCCAGCTGCTGCCCGACCATCCGCGCTCGTTCAAAGTACCCGCGGTGAAGTTGACCGCCGGGGCCGCCTTCATCGTGGCGACGCTGGTGGTCTACTGGAGCGGCTGGGACACGATCTGGCGGCTGGGCCTGGCGCTGCTCGTCGGCTTCATCTGGTTCGCGGTCGGCCGCTGGGTGATGGGGCGCAAGCACATCGTCCTGGATCTCGCCGAGGCCGTCTGGCTGATCCCCTACGTGATCGGCGTGGCGCTCATTTCCTATCTCGGCCATTTCGGCAACGGAATCGGCGTCATCCCATTCGGATGGGACCAGATGCTGCTCACGGCCCTTGCCATCGCGGTGTTCTGGTACGCCCAGCGCTGCAAGCTGAGCAAGGACAAGTTCGACCGCTACATGGAAGAAGAGCGCATCTTCGAACGCGCCGAATTCGACGCCAAGGACATCACCGAGTAGCGCCCTGTTCCTCTGCGGCCTCCTGCCCGACACGGTCGCTGTCCGTCGCGGCCGCGTGACGGACCCTTCCGCGCGTCGTTCCCAGATAGACGGAGCCGACGATGATGAAGAGGGCCGCGAGCTTCTGGGCGGTCAGGCTTTCTCCGAGCAGAAGCGCGCCCAAGGCGGCACCGCCGACCGGCACCGCGAAATTCACCTGTGCCATGCGCGTTGCCCCGAGCCGGGGCACGAGATGGAAGTAGATCAGGTTCGCGCAGGCTGTTGAGAACAGACCAAGGTAGACGATCACTCCCAGCGACGCCGGCGTGAGCTTCAACGTGGAGAGGCCGGCTCCGCTCACCGTCACGATCCCGATCATGAAGACCGTCGCGACAAGAAGCGACCCTGCGGCCATTTCCAGCGCCGGCCGCGTCACGAAACGCCTGATGTAGACGGTCGAAAGCGCATAGCAGACCGTCGCCCCGATGATCGCCACCTGCCCCTTGAGCTGCGCTCCCAGTTCCACCAGCGACGACGGCCCGATCAGGACGATTACGCCGGCGAACCCTCCAGCGACTCCGATCGCGCTCCGCGCCGTCAGACGTTCGCTTGGCACCACGCCCGCGGCCAGCAGAAGTGTCACGACCGGGACCGTGCCCATGAGGATCGCGGCGAGCCCGCTGTCCACCGACTGCTCGCCATATGTGATCAGCAGGAACGGGATTGCGCTGCCGAGAAGACCGGTTGCCGCGTAGGACACCCAGACGGCCGGCTCCCGCGAGAGCCGCATGCCGCGCATCCGCAGGGCCGCGTAGATGACGATGCTGCCGACAAGCAGCCGTCCGGCCACGAGGACGGCAGGATCCAGCGCGGCAACACCGATCTTGATCGCCGTGTAGGACGAGCTCCACATCAGTGCGAGCGCCAGCCAGAGACCGACATCAGCCGCGGCCACCTTGCGCATCGTCCCCCTCCACCGTACGCTACGATATTCGTAGCAATACGACGCTTTCATTTTAGTAGCAAAGGAAATCTCGTGAATAATGAGGCCCGTCCGGTCGCGGCGCCCGGCAGCCCGGTGCGGGGATCCCGCAGTGGCCAGCCCATCATGGTGCTCTTCGACCTGTTGAGCCGCCGATGGGCGATGGGAGTCTTATGGAATCTGAGCGACGGCTCGCGGACCTTCCGGGACCTGCAGGAGAGATGCGGATCAGCCTCCCCGAGCGTGCTGAACACCCGCCTGAAGGAGCTGCGCTCGGTTGGGCTGGTGGAGAAGGCGCACGATGGCTACGCCCTGACCGTCAGCGGGCGCGACCTGTTCCAGCACCTGGAGCCGCTGGGCGACTGGGCGATGGAATGGGTGCCGAGCCTGGACGCCGGCCGCGACAGCTGAAGCCGCACAGTCGCCAACCAACCCCAAAAGGAAAGGGCCCACCAGCCGGCGGGCCCTTTCGCATGTCTGCATCCGGCGGGAAAGGCGAGACGGTGCCCCTCCCTGCGCGGTCAGCGCTTGGAGAACTGGAAGCTCCGGCGAGCCTTGGCCCGGCCGTACTTCTTACGCTCGACCACGCGGGAGTCGCGGGTCAGGAAGCCGCCACGCTTGAGCACGGGGCGAAGCTCCGGCTCGTAGTGGGTCAGCGCCTTGGAGATGCCGTGACGGACCGCACCGGCCTGGCCGGAAAGGCCGCCGCCGGACACCGTCGCGATGACGTCGAACTGGCCGTCGCGGTCAGCGGCGACGATCGGCTGGCGGATCACCATCTGAAGGACCGGACGGGCAAAATAGTCCGTGTAGTCCTTCTTGTTGATCTGGATCTTGCCCGTGCCCGGACGCACCCACACGCGGGCGACGGCGTCCTTGCGCTTGCCGGTCGCATAGGCGCGGCCCTGGGCGTCGAGCTTCTGGACGTGCACCGGCTGCTGCTGGGCCTCGCCCTGAGCGCCGTCGCTGCCGAGGGCCGATCCGAGCTCTTCGAGAGACTGAAGCTGGTCGGACATTACGCTTCCCTCTGGTTCTTGGTGTTCATGGCCGCCACGTCCACCGCCTCGGGCTTCTGGGCCTCGTGCGGGTGATCGGGACCGGCATAGACGTAGAGGTTCTTGAACTGCTGGCGGCCAAGCGGGCCACGCGGGATCATGCGACGCACAGCCGCCTCGACCACACGCTCCGGGAACCGGCCCTCGATGGTCGCACGCGCGGTGCGCTCCTTGATGCCGCCCGGATAGCCGGTGTGCCAGAAATACTTCTTCTGCTCGTACTTACGACCGGTCAGGCGAACCTTCTCGGCGTTGACGATGATGACGTTGTCGCCGCAGTCGACGTGCGGCGTATAGATGGCCTTGTGCTTGCCGCGAAGACGGTTGGCCACGATCGACGCAAGGCGACCGACCACGAGGTCGGAGGCGTCGATCACGATCCACTTCTTCTCGACTTCGGCCGGTTTTACCGACGGAGTCTTCATTGCTTCATCCTTCCTGGATCGACCGCGCATCCGGACCGGCCGAACGCGGATAGACCTGAAATCTGTCCCGCCACGCAAAACGGCCATCCCGGCGGCGGCGCGAGCACCGACCGTCACGACGACAGCCATTTCAGGCGAGTGGAGGCTGACATAAGCGGGTTCGGCGCGCGCGTCAAGCGCTGTCTTGGCCAATTTAGGCCCTTAAAACAGACGCTTGCACCATTGGTATTATAATACCGTATCCCGTGTGACGGGCGGCAGCGAGTAGGTCATGACCACATGCGCGGCCGGCTCGTCACTCTCCTTCCCGCGCACCTCGCAGGTCAGCACCGCCAGCCGCTTGCCCGGCTTGATGATTTCGCATTCAGCCACGATCGGATGGGTCGCCTTGAGCGCCCGCAGGAAGTTGATGCTGAGGTTGGTTGTCACGGCATGGATGGCGCCGGGATACACCGACAGGAGGGCCGCGTAGGCCGTGGCATCGGCCAGCATCATCATGGTCGGCCCCGACACGATGTCCCCCGGACGCAGGTGATCGTCGGTGGGGACGAGGCGGCAGACCGCCCTTCCCGCCTCCGCGACATCGACGACGCAGCCACGCTCAGGCCCGAATACCGCGGGAAACTCCCGCGCCAGAAAGGCCGCGATCTCGCCGGCACCCTGCATGCTGTCTTCTCCCGTGCGGTTTTCGCGCGCCCCTGCCATCCGGCCCGCTTGTGGCTCATATTGCAACGCCGGGCGTTCCGGGGCACCGTCCGATTGCGGGGCGCTGACCGGTTTCACGGAGCGCCCTCCTGTTCCCGCCCCCGAGAGGACGCCAGCCATGAGCGCGCAGCCCAAGCCGACCGAAGCGGAGGCCGCCTCCCCCGAGGATTTCGTGCGCGAGGAGACCGTAGGCCGGGTTCGACGGCTGACGCTTTGCGACACCAGGCGCCGCAACCTTCTCACCACCGAGATGATGGCCGCGCTCGACGCGGCGCTGGAGCGCGCCGCCGACGACGACGCGGTCCGCTGCGTGGTGATCGCCGGCGAAGGGCCCGCCTTTTCCGCCGGCCACGATCTCAAGGCCATGACGGCCCACTATGACGACGAGGACGGTGGCCGCGGCTACTTCGAGCGCCTGTTCGACCAGTGCTCGGCGCTCATGTACGGGATCGCCCGCAACCCGCGTCCCGTCATTGCCGAGGTGCGCACCGTCGCGGCCGCGGCCGGCTGCCAGCTCGTCGCCGCCTGCGACATGGCGGTCGCCGCCGAAGAAGCCCGGTTCGGCACAACCGGCGTGACCTTTGGCCTGTTCTGCTCCACGCCGATGGTGCCGCTGTCGCGCGTTGTCGACCGCAAGGCGGCGCTGGAGATGTTGATGACCGGCGACCTGATCGACGCCGAGCACGCGCTCCGCATCGGCCTCGTCAATCGCGTCGTGCCGGAGGAGCGCCTTACCGAGGAGACCATGGCCCTGGCGGACAAGGTCGCGGAGAAGTCGCCGCTCGTCCTGCAAATGGGCAAGGAGGCCTATTACACGCAGATCGAGAAGGGCCTGCGGGACGCCTATGCCCACTGCTCGACGGTGATGGTCGACAACCTGATGACGTCGGACGGCCACGAGGGCCTGACCGCCTTCGTCGGCAAGCGCGATCCCGAGTGGCAGGGACGCTGATCCGCAGATGACCGACAGCGCATCGCCTCTCGCCGGCCCGGTCGATCATGACCGGTACAGCGACACCTACATCCGCGCGGTTCTGAACGGAGTGTCGAGCATCGCCGTGATCGGCGCCAGCGCCAACACCGTCCGGCCCTCCTATTTCGTGCAGAAATACCTGCTGGCGAAAGGCTACCGGGTGCTGCCGATCAATCCTGGCCAGGCCGGCAAGGAAATCCTCGGCCAGCCGGTGTTCGCTTCCCTGGCTGCCATCCCCGAGCCCGTCGACATGGTCGACGTCTTCCGGGCGTCCGAGGCGGTTCCAGGCGTCGTCGACGAGATCCTGGCCCTTCCCACCCGTCCGAAGGTCGTCTGGTTGCAGCTCGGCATCCGCAACGACGCAGCCGCGGAACGGCTGGAGGCGGAGAACATCGCCGTGGTGATGAACCGGTGCCCGAAGATCGAGTATGCGCGGCTGTGCGGCGAGATCTCGTGGACGGGCGTAAACTCGCGCACGATCTCGGCGAAGCGGCCGGCCCGCATGGGCGGCGTCCAGCACCTGGGGCTGAAACGGGACGACTGACGCCGGAAGCCCATTCCCCGATCGGCATCGCCGAAAGGCAGGCCATTTCCCCGAGCGCCCCGCGCGCAAACGTCTTCGGCTTTGACCCCGGCCTTTCCGTAGGCGAAAACTCCGGCGTTGGTGTCCACACGCGCTCCGCACCGACCGCGGCCCGGTTCCGGCTCATGCCACCGGCGGCCCGCGTCGATACCCGCGCGACAAACAGTCAGGGAGAAATCGCATGTCCGACGCCCACGAGCCCGGATTCTCGACGCTCGCCATTCATGCCGGAGCCCAGCCCGATCCGACCACGGGCGCGCGTGCGACGCCGATCTACCAGACGACGTCCTTCGTCTTCGACGACGTCGATCATGCTGCCTCCCTGTTCGGCCTGCAGGCCTTCGGCAACATCTACACCCGCATCACCAACCCGACGAACGCGGTTCTGGAAGAGCGTGTTGCGGCGCTCGAAGGCGGCACGGCGGCGCTGGCCGTCGCCTCGGGCCATGCCGCCCAGGTGCTGGTGTTCCACGCCCTTCTGCAGCCGGGCGACGAGTTCGTGGCATCGCGCAAGCTCTACGGCGGCTCGATCAACCAGTTCACCCACTCCTACAAGAGCTTCGGGTGGAACGTGAAGTGGGCCGATCCCGACGACGTTTCGTCGTTCGAGGCCGCCATCACCGACAAGACCAAGGCGATCTTCATCGAATCGATCGCCAACCCGGGCGGCGTTGTCGTCGACATCGAGGCGATCTCCAAGATCGCCAAGCGCGCCGGCGTGCCGCTTATCGTCGACAACACTATGGCGACGCCCTACCTAGTCCGGCCGTTCGAGCATGGCGCCGACATCATCGTGCATTCGGCCACCAAGTTTCTCGGTGGCCACGGCAACTCCATCGGCGGACTCATCGTGGACGGCGGTTCGTTCAACTGGTCGGAGAGCGGCAACTACCCGATGCTCTCCGAGCCGCGCCCGGAGTATCAGGGCATGGTGCTGCACGAGACGTTCGGCAATTTCGCCTTCGCCATCGCCTGCCGCGTGCTCGGCCTGCGCGATCTTGGCCCGGCCCTGTCGCCGTTCAACGCCTTCCTGATCTTGACGGGCATCGAGACCCTGCCGCTGAGGATGCAGCGCCACTCCAACAACGCGCAGAAGGTCGCCGAATTCCTGGCCGGCCATCCGGCCGTCGCCTGGGTCAGCTATCCGGGTCTTGAGGGCGACAAGTACCACGCACTCGCCAAGCGCTACTGCCCGAAGGGCGCCGGCGCGGTGTTCACGTTCGGCCTGAAGGGCGGATACGACGCCGGCGTGTCGCTGGTGTCAAACGTGCAGATGTTCTCGCACCTGGCGAATATCGGCGACACGCGCTCGCTGGTCATTCATCCGGCCTCGACCACGCACCGCCAGTTGGACGACGACCAGAAGGTCGCTGCCGGCGCCGGGCCGGACGTGGTGAGGATTTCCATCGGCATCGAGGATGCGGACGACATCATCGCCGATCTCGACCAGGCGCTGTCGAAATAGGCCTGATCGCACACGAGCGGGACTGAATCGCCCGGTCAGTCAAAGCGTTGGCCGCGCCTCTTAAAGGGGCGCGGCCTTTTTTCTGTCCGGGGATCAGGCCGTCGCTTAGCGAGGCGCGACAAGTCCCGAGGCCGCGGCGGCATCGGTCTCCGCGCTGGTCCAGCGTGCGTGCGCGATGGCGCTCCAGAGCACCACGGCCGCCATGAACTGGTGAAGCAGGCCGAGTTCGAGCGGCACGACCGTGACCAGGGTGACGATGCCGATGGCCGCCTGCAGAACGACGAGGCTGGCCAGCACCGTCACCCGACGCGATGCCGCAGAGCCCGGGGCGCGCCTGTTGACCAGCCACCATTGAAAGACCACGAACGCCAGCAGCAGGTAGGCCACCACCCGATGGTCAAACTGGACCGTCAACGTGTTCTCGAAGGCGTTGATCCACCACGGATCCTGGAACAGCAACCCCGCCGGCACCAGCGCTCCGTCCATCAGCGGCCAGGTGTTGTAGGCGAAACCCGCGTCGAGGCCTGCGACGAGCCCACCGAGAAAGATCTGCAGCAGCACAAGGGCCACGCCCACCCGCGCCGCGGTGCGCAGACCACCCGGCAGCGGATCGAGTTTCTCTCGTGCCCGAATCCGCAGGCTTTCCGCGGTCCAGACAATGGCGGCGAGGATGACGCAGGCCAGCGTCAGGTGCGTCGCCAGCCGGTACTGGCTGACGTCCACGCGGTCGACGAGCCCGGACGCCACCATCCACCAGCCAACGGCTCCCTGCAGCCCGCCAAGCGCCAGGAGAACGACAAGCCGGGGCTTCAGCCAGCCCGGCACCTGACCGCGTGCCCAGAACCAGACCATGGGCACGAAAAAAGCGACACCGATGAAGCGGCCGAGGAAGCGGTGCCCCCACTCCCACCAGAAGATCTCCTTGAACTCGGACAGCGACATGCCCTTGTTGATCAACTGGTACTCGGGGATCTGCCGATACTTGGCGAACTCCTCTTCCCATTCGGCGGCGTTGAGCGGCGGCACCACACCATGGATCGGCTTCCACTCGGTGATGGACAGGCCTGAATCGGTGAGCCGCGTCGCCCCGCCCACGACGATCATGAGAACGATGAGCGCTGCAACGCAGAGGAGCCAGACCCGGATCGCGCCGAGCCCGCCGGACTGCCGGTCGTGGGGGATGGAAACTTCGGACATGCCTGCCCTTTCGCCGTTGGTTTGCAGCGGGATATAGATCACCCGGTCGGATTTGCCGCAAACGGAACGGTCGCGTGCGTCCAGCGGACGCATCGATGCTGCCCGTGCGACCCGCAACATGGTCAGTGCCGGGTCGCGACGACGAACCGGGGCCTTCGGCGCTACAGGCAGGAGCAGGAATGAGCCAGAATCTACGCAAGCTGATCGGCACGACCGTGATGGCGGTCTACGTGATCGTCTATGCGCTTCTGGCGATGATGATCGGCGCTTTGTTTTTCGCCGACGCCTCGACGCTCGTGCAAACCATCTACTACGGGATTGCCGGGCTGGCCTGGATCGTTCCCGCCGGTCTGCTGATCCGCTGGATGGCGCGCCCGGATCCCGAAGACGCCTGACGCCCCCCGGGCTGCGAGCCGGCGTCAGACCAGGTCGATGGACGCCGTGCCCGGATCGAGCGGGCACAACAGTGCATCGGCGATGCCACAGGCGGCGAGCCCGTCGAGCCGCGGCCAGATGCGCGCGTCGGAGCGGTGCGCAACGATCAGGGCGACTGCGCCGCGATAGGCCATCGCCTCGAGCGGATCGGCCTCGCTCGCCTCGTCGGCAAGGATGATCAGCAGGTCGTAGGCGGCCTCGAGTGCCGCAAGCGCTTCCTCGCCAGCCTCGATCTCATCGCTGGTCTCGGCAGTGGCAAATCCCTTGGACATGAAGTGCACGCCCGAAGACGCGTTGCGAACGATCGCGGCATCGCAGGACACCGTGCCGGCGGCGAGATCGCGGAAACCGGCGCGGATGATTTCGACGGAAGATGCCAGATCGTCGGCAAGGTCGACTATGAGCGCGCGACCGCCGGAGCGGGCCACTTCGGCGGCAAGGTTGCTGGCCAGGTGCTCGCGGCCTTCCCGGGTGCCGGTGACGACGAGCCGCTTCGGGGCCTCTTCGCGTGCGGCGAGTGCCTGCCACACCGCCGACGAGAGCGCCTCTTCGTGCCGGCTCGTGCCGACCCGACGGGGAAAGCGGTCATTTTCACTGGAGCGGCGGGTCACGATCCATTCCGCCCCCGCCGACGGCAGCGACGCGGTGACCGGCAGCGCGGGCTTGCGCAGCTTGACCACCGCGCGCCCCCTGCGGTGGAAGGCAGCGGAGGCGGCCACACCGAACATGAAGACGCCGGCAATGCCGATGGTGGTCGGATCGATGCGCGAGATCGCCTCCACAGACCGTCCGGTCACACGAACGGGCGAGCGGGCGCCGAGGGCGCGCTCCAGCCGGGTGGACAGGTCAGCGGCGAAGGCGCCCGCGGCATCGGCCGCAATCGTCGCATCGCGGGCCGTCACGGAGACCACGAGCGTGGTGCGGCTGGTCGCCTCGACGTCGAGGCGGCGCGACAGGCCGGCAACGAGGCGGTCGTCGGAGGAACGGGCCGGTGGCGCGATGAGTGCGCCGAATCGGGCAAAGGGATCGGCAGGCGACAGCGCCGGAAGCGCCGCACGGAGGCGGTCTTCGCGGTGATGGCGGCCGAGCTCGGCGAGCGTCGCGGCCTTCAGGGCCGCTGACTCGGCAAGCGGGGCAATGGCAACGGCATCGAGAGACTGGGGAGCGCCCGGCGCAATCCACAGCGCGATGCGGGCCTTGTGTTCGGTCGGCGCGGTCAGAGCGGTGACCAGCGCGAAGAAGGCGGCAAGCCCCAGGACCGTCAGCGCTAGCGACGGCAGCCGGCGCAGGAGACCCGCTGCCGGGCGGTGCGCGTCGTCGGAGGTGAAATCAGTGATCGGGGCCGGTAGGCGCATGGCTGCGAATGTCCTCCACGCAGCCAGAGTGACTCACCAACCGTAAGGCCTCCGTTAACACCGCCGGCCGCATCCGACCGATTCAGAGGAAGAGTTGTTCCTCTCCTCCGTTTGCCGCTTGAACACGGGCCGCCAAACAGATACTGAGCGTGCACCGTCGGAGCGTAGCGCAGCCTGGTAGCGCGCCTGCATGGGGCGCAGGAGGTCGTGGGTTCGAGTCCCGCCGCTCCGACCACTTCTTCTCCCGTACACATACGATAGCGTGCAGAGGCCGGTGACGGCTCCTCCCCCGCATGCGTGCGTCGGACATGCTCCCGGCTTGGCCACCGCGCGCCCTTCCACTACCGTCGGCGAGCCCGAAAAGATCGAGGTTCGTGTCCCGGCGATGAAACCGCGCCCCCTTGCGGGACCCTCTCCCTTCCTGAAACCACGACCGGCGCCAGCGGTCCGCGCTGCCAGCGGCCTGATCCAGCCGGGCGCGCCAACTGCTCCGTCCGCGCGCAGCCGGGCCGCGCAACGGCTGGAAACCGGCCTTGCGTGGGTGGCCACGGCCCTCCTCGCCGCCCTGCTCGTCTACGAGTTGATCGGAATCTACCCGTTCATGCGGCTGGAAGGCGGCAGCGGCGTGTCGGCCGACGGAGACCCACGCCGCCGGCTCCTCCTTCTGTCCATGTTCGCCGTCGCGCTGGTGCTGTGCTTTGCGCGCCCTTACCGGGTGCTGCAGCTGCTAAAGGCCTGCTGGCCGATACTGATCGTGCTGGGCCTGATGGCCGCTTCGGTGGTCTGGTCGCGCTTTCCCGACCTCACCATTCGCCGGACGTTCGTCTACTGGATCTACTTCACCATTGCCGTGGCGGCGGTGGCCTGGATCCGCCCCGCCGATCGCTTCCTCGCGGTCTGCGCGACAACCTGCGCCGCCGCGCTCTCGGTGGACCTCATCGCCACGGTCGTTGCTCCCGGCCGCAGCTGGACCCCGATCGGACTCGCCGCCATTCATCTGCACAAGAACATGGCGGGCATCTTCGCCTTCATCGCGCTGGCCTTTATCGGGCCGCAGATCTTCGTTGCCCGCAATCCGCTCGTCCGGCTGGCGCTCGCTGGCCTGTTCGTGGCCGGTAGCGTTTTCCTGCTTCTCACCCAGTCGAAGAACAGCATCGGCGTGTTCGCCATCACGCTTGTCGGCATCCTCCCGGCGCTGATCCTGCTGCGCGCCGGGCGCGGATCGACCGCACTGGTCGTTTCATTGATTGCCGCAGCGCTGTCGGCTGCATTCTTCATTAGCGGCGCGCTCGACCTGTCGCTGGCGAACTGGGTGGAGCTCGGCAGCGGCGATGCCAGCTTCACTGGCCGAACCGACCTCTGGCGCGTGGCGCTCTACTACATTTCCGAAGCGCCTTTCGTTGGCGATGGGTTTGGTGCGCACTGGTCGGTGCCGGACTACGCGCATCCGCTGCGCGACAAGGTTGGCTGGTGGACCGGCCTCTACCAGCTGATGCTGCGCTACAACCAGTCCCATAACGGCTACCTGGATCTCGCCATCCAGCTCGGGCTGGCGGGGGTGATAGCGGTTCTGGTTTATCTGGCTGCGCTGATCGTCGCGCTCGGCCGTATTTTCCGGGGAACGCGGGAAACCATCGGAGCCGCTGCACCGGTCTACGGTGTCGCCTGCCTGATTACAGGCATCCTGCTAATGAACATCCTGGAGAGCAGCCTGTTTTTCCCGGCGGCGGCGGCCGGCACCGTGCTCCTGCTCGTGTCCGTGCTGGTGTTCGGTTGGAGCGCGGACCTGCGAGCACGGGAGGCGCGGTCAGCCAGGCCTGCAACGAGGCCGCGCGTCAGCCGGTCCGCCATCCTGCGCTGACGGTCTTTCCATCGCATCCTTGCCCGCAACGCGTGGCTGCGAAGCCGTCATTGCGACGTCATGCGACGGTGGCACTGTCCCGCTGTCCGCTCTGGCGCGCGGCGGTCCAGCCGCCACGCGCCTGCGCAACTCGGACGGTGTGGCTGGGGGCTTCGCCGTCTTTTTTTTTTGCGCGGGTCGATCTGGTGCGCCGTCGAACCGCCGTGTGCGCGGCCGGACGCGCCGCCCATCGGCCTAGCGGGTGCGATCCAGAAGCCGCTTGCACTCAAGCAGTTCGAACAACGCTGCCTGCAGATCGCGCACGTCCTCGCGCGACAGGTTGCCCTCGCCGGGAACCGTCCGGGAGGGGTGCGCCTCCCGTTTCAGCCGATCAAGGAAGCGGAAGCCGGAGTGATGGCTTTCCGCATCCGGTGTCGGTGCCGCGTCCTCCGGCAGGATCCCCTTCGGCAGCGGTTCGTCTTCCACCATGGGCGCGGGCTCGGGTGCCGACTCTTCGGCCCTCATGCGCGGCTGGCTCCTTGGTGCGGCCGGTTCCCTGCGCGGAGCGGCGGGCGCTTCGTCCGTCTCATAACCTTCGCTCACGGGCGGAACCTCGCGACGCCGCTTTGCATAGGCCGTTGGCGTCGCATCCTCGTCATCGAATTCACCATCGACAGGCTTGAGCATCGCCGGGCGCGGCTGCGCCGGGACGGGCGCCGCCTCCGCTGGCTCGTCGGCCTCGTCGGAAAAGGGAAAGAAGGCCTGTGCCTCGTCCACCGGCGTTTCACGGAACCGGGCGGGTTTGAGCTTCGGTGGCGGCGCAGAGACCGGCGTGGCGGCATCGGCCTCCCCCCTCCCGATCGCCCCGACATGCTTCGACCCCTGTTCGCGCAGAACCTTCTGCACGCCGCGGATGGTCAGGCCTTCGGAATAAAGGAGATGCTGGATGCCGCGCAGCAGGTCCACATCCTGCGGACGATAGAAGCGCCGGCCACCCGCCCGCTTCATGGGCTTGATCTGGCCGAACTTGGTTTCCCAGAAGCGCAGGACATGCTGCGGCAGGTCGAGATCCGCCGCGACCTCGCTGATGGTCCGGTAGGCTTCCGGTCCCTTCTGATCGCTACCAGCGCTCACGGGCTCCGCCTTCGGCTGACTGATTCCAGAGCGTTCACCGTCGAGGTCCTTCCGCCCGCATGAGCTGAATCGCCCACTCGGCTGAGTCTAAAGCCTTATCCGGCGACGAACGCAAGCCCGGACGCACCACCGGCGGGCAACCCCTGCAGCAGGATCGCGACCAGCCTGTCGAATGGAAGGAAATCCGGGCCCGAGCGCGCGTGCGAGAGTCCGAGCGGACGCAACCGCCTACTCTGCCACCGGCTCCGGTGCGAGCGCGTCGTTGATCTTCTTCTTCAGCACGTTGGACGGCTTGAAGACCATCACACGACGCGGCGCGATCGGCACTTCTTCGCCGGTCTTGGGATTGCGGCCGACCCGCTCGCCCTTCTCCCGGATGGTGAAGGTCCCGAACGAGGACAGCTTGACGGTCTCCCCATCGACCAGCGTCTCGGCGATTTCCCGGATGACCATTTCCACGAGGTCGGCCGACTCCGTGCGGGAGAGACCGACCTTCTGATAAACAGCCTCACACAGGTCCGCCCGCGTAACGGTCCGTCCCGCCATGGCCTCCTCGCCGAAAAAGGATAAGGTCGGACGGCGACAGGCCCCCCGACAGACCTGTTAACGGTATTGCGCCGGGAAACCCCGGTCAACTACGCAAGTCCATGGCCGGTATTAGAAACCGCCCTTGCGACGTTTATGTTACGCTCACCAGCGCAGAAGCACTGCGCCCCACGTAAAGCCGCCGCCCATCGCCTCCAGAAGCACCAGATCGCCGCGCTTGATCCGGCCGTCCTTGACGGCGACATCAAGGGCCAGCGGGATCGACGCGGCCGACGTGTTGCCGTGCCGGTCGACGGTGGAAACCACCTTCTCGTCGGCGATGCCGAGCTTGCGAGCCGAGGCATCGATGATGCGCTTGTTGGCCTGGTGGGGCACGAACCAGTCGATGTCCTCGGCCGTCATGCCGGACTGCTCGAACACCGCCTCGATCACGTCGGTGATCATCGCGACGGCATGCTTGAAGACCTCGCGGCCCTGCATCCGCAGATGACCGACGGTTTGTGTCGAGGATGGGCCGCCGTCGACGAAGAGCTTTTCCTTGTGGCGCCCGTCGGAGCGCAGCTTGCTGGCCAGCAGTCCGCGATCGGACACGGCGCCGGTCCCCTCCTGCGCCTCCAGAACGACCGCGCCGGCGCCATCGCCGAACAGCACGCACGTCGTCCGGTCCTCCCAGTCCAGGATGCGGGAAAAGGTCTCCGCGCCAATGACCAGCGCCCGCTGCGCGAGACCGTTGCGCAGATAGGCGTCAGCCGTGGTCAGCGCGTAGACAAAGCCGGAGCAGACCGCCTGCAGGTCGAACGCCATGCCGGTGTTGATGCCGAGGCGCTCCTGGATGGAGACGGCCGTGGCGGGAAACGTGTTGTCCGGCGTCGCCGTCGCGAGAATGATCAGGTCGATGTCCTGCGGCGCGAGACCCGCATCCACGAGTGCACGCTGCGCGGCGCGAAGGCCCAGATCGCACGTGGTCTCGTCGGGCGCCGCGATGCGCCGTTCACTGATCCCGGTGCGCTGCAGGATCCATTCGTGGGAGGTGTCGACCATGACCGCGAGATCCGCGTTGGTCAGCACGCGATCGGGAAGCGCGCTCCCGCAGCCCAGCACCACCGAACGGGTGAAACTCACTTCGCGGTCTCCTTTCCGCGGTCGGCGAGGACGGCCGCGCCGGAGGCATGATAGGCCTCCAGATCCGTGGAAATACGGTTCATCAGGTCGTTTCGAACCATGTCGTAGGCCAGTTCGACGGCCGCCGCGAAGCCTTCCGCGTCAGTGCCGCCGTGGCTCTTTATGACGAGCCCGTTGAGGCCCAGGAACACCCCGCCGTTCACCTTGCGCGGGTCCATCTTCTCCCTCAGCCGGTCGAAGGCCGGCCGGGCCAGGAGATAGCCGAGCTGCGCCTGGATGGTGCGGCTCATGGCCGAGCGCAGATACTGCGAAATCTGCCGGGCGGTGCCCTCGGCGGTCTTCAGCGCAATGTTGCCGGAAAAGCCCTCGGTGACGACAACGTCGACCGTGCCCTTGCCCAGGTCGTCGCCTTCGACGAAGCCGAAATAGTCGATGGACGCGAGGTCGTGCTCACGCAGCATGCGGCCGGCGGTCTTGATCTCCTCCAGCCCCTTCACCTCCTCGACGCCGACATTGAGGAGGCCGACGCTCGGCCGTTCGATGCCGAAAACGGCTCGGGCCATGGCGCCGCCGAGGATGGCGTAGTCGATCAACTGCTGGGCGTCCGCGCCGATGGTCGCGCCGACGTCCAGCACGATGGATTCACCGCGCATGGTCGGCCAGATGGCGGCAATGGCCGGTCGTTCGATATCGGGCATCGGACGCAGGCAGAACTTGGCCATCGCCATCAGCGCGCCGGTGTTGCCCGCCGAAACGACCGCGCCGGCGTCGCCGTCCTTGGCGCATTCAAGCGCCTTCCACATGGAAGACTTCCAGCGGCCCTGGCGCAGCGCCTGGCTCGGCTTGTCATCCATGGACACCGCGATCTCGCAGTGATGGACGCCGCTGACCGCCTTCAACTCCGGCAGCGTGTCGAGGATCGGTTCGACTTCCTCGAGCTTTCCGAAGATCTGATACCTGATGTCAGGGCACCGCTGGAGAGCGATGCTTGCGCCGGGAAGGATTACCTCGGGCCCACCGTCTCCGCCCATGGCATCGATCGAGAGCGTGACGCTTTTCGCCATTTGCTTGTTGGACCTAGGGTCTGTGTTCATGCGCGGCGCCAACTGCTGTCAGCGGAGCCTGGGACAGGCACGGGGCCGAACCGATCGCCGAACTCCTGCCGGTGGTGGTCGCGCGCATAACCGCGCTCCTCGCTTCTGGCTTGCCGGACCTGAAGGCCCGACGAAAAGGGCGTGCCGAGCGGCCGCAGGACAATACCCGTTTCGTCTTTCCGTACAACCACATTCTCCGGCCCGATGACAGGCCGCATCATTCGGTTTCGCCGCGCTTGAGACGTTCCAGAACCGCGAAGGGCGACGGCTCCTCGTCCTCTTCCTCCTCGTCTTCGACCACGGGTTCGAAGCGGGCACCAGGGGCACGCGGATAAAGGTCGATACCAAGCGCGACATGTTCCGCGGCGATGGCGCCGAGGTCGAGCGAGTCGCCATCGAAGACTTCCGGCGGATCGGGAGCATCCGGATCGACGGAAATTTCGTCGTCCTGACGGCGCATGCGGGAGGCCGGCTGGAACCGGAGATCGATGTCCTCCGACACGGTCTGGGCCACCGGCGCCAGCGTCACGACACACGGCTGGGTGACGGTCGCCGTCACCGTCCCGGCCACGGACAGGCCGTCGCGACGCCATGGCTTCACCGTCAGCGCCGCTTCCAGCGACGTCAGCTCCGCCACGTCGAACGCCTCGGCAAGCGCGGCGAGTTCGCCTTCCCCTGCCCGGAACGTGATCGTCTCGCCGCTCGGCGACACGTCGTCCACGGAAATCGGATGGCTGAGCGGAAAGGTCCCCGTCATCCGTCGATGCCTCGTTCTGTTTGGTCCGGTTCGGGCCAGTTGACCCGTCCCGACTCGATATCGGAAGTCGACTGCGATGCCAATTGCTCCGCCGCCGTCAACGCATAGCCGGCAAGACGGTTCGCATCGTCGGGCTTGGGATCACCGGCGAAGACATTGCGGTCAATGGCCTCTGCCAGGGTCTGCCTGTCGCCGGCGGCAAGCGCGGGGCCGAAGGCATCGAATCGGCCGTAGACCTGCTTGCCGAGCTTTTTCATGCGTTTGCCGACGGACAGATCGCCCACGCCCATCTCGCGCAGGGAGCGATCCATATCCTTCAGGAAGAGATCGAAAACGGCCTGTCCCGCTGGGGAAATCGCCCGGTTTTCGCCCCGCAGACGCTCGACGCTTAGCACGAGATGAAGAACAAGCATCTCGAAACGGCCATCGACGGTATCGGCGACCGACCAGTCGCGATAAAAGACCGGATGCCGCGCCTGTGCCACGATCGACCGGTACAGACCGTCGACCTCAACACCCTTGTGACGATTGAATAAACCGAAAACCATGCTTCGTTCACGTGCCGCTACGGACGCTGCCCGGACCCGAATGGACCCGATCTTGCGCACCACATCCAAAGCCCGCTCAGGGGCCGATCGTTTCGCGCCGAAGGCGATGCCCCTCACCCGGGCCAGCCTCGCGGCGCTTCTCCTCGTCGTGGGCCTGTCCGCCTGCGGCACGTCGGAAACCTTCGTCCACGGACAGAAGATCACCCAGGAGCAGCTGGCCCAGGCGCCTGTCGGCGCCAGCCGCGAACAGGTCGAACTGGCTCTCGGCACTCCATCCACCAAGGGCGTGACCAACAATGAGGTGTTTTACTACATCTCGCAGACCGAGTTGCAACCGGTCCGCTTCCTCAATCCCCGCACCGTCGATCGCCGCATCCTCGCGGTCTACTTCGATTCCGACGGCCGGGTGCAGGAGATCGCCGAATACGGCCTGAAGGACGGCAAGGTCTTCGACTACATCGCCCGCAAGACGCCGACCACGGGTGAAGATCTCGGGTTTGTGTCGCAGGTTCTCAAGGGCGTGCTGCGTCCGACCCTTTGACGCAGCCAATGCGAAACAAAGACGCCCGCGGCCGATGCGGTCGCGGGCGTTTTGGTGTGCGGGCAGGCGCCCTGATCAGTGGGCCAGTACCGCCAGGAGCAGCAAGGCCACGATGTTGGTGATCTTGATCATCGGGTTCACTGCCGGTCCGGCCGTATCCTTGTAGGGATCGCCGACGGTATCACCGGTGACCGCGGCCTTGTGCGCCTCGGAGCCCTTGCCACCGTAGTTGCCGTCCTCGATGTACTTCTTCGCATTGTCCCAGGCGCCGCCGCCGGCCGTCATGGAGATCGCCACGAAGAGACCGGTGACGATCACGCCGAGCAGCATGGCGCCCACCGCGGCGAAGGCATGGGCCTTTCCGGCGATGGCGAAGACCACGAAGTAGACGACGATCGGCGAGAGGACAGGCAGCAGCGACGGGATGATCATTTCCTTGATCGCCGCCCGGGTCAGCATGTCCACCGCGCGGCCGTAGTCCGGACGCACCGTCCCTTCCATGATCCCGGGGTTTTCCTTGAACTGCCGGCGGACCTCCTGCACCACGGCACTGGCCGCACGGCCGACCGCCGTCATGGCGATACCGCCGAACAGGAACGGCAGCAGCCCGCCGAAAAACAGCCCAACCACCACGTACGGGTTGACCAGCGAGAAATCGAGCGAGCCGGCCGCGATGTCCTGGAAGTACGGATACTCCTCGGAGTTGGCGATGAAGTACTGGAGGTCCTGGTTGTATGCAGCGAACAGGACCAGGGCGCCGAGACCGGCGGAGCCGATAGCGTAGCCTTTGGTGACGGCCTTGGTGGTGTTGCCGACGGCATCAAGCGCGTCGGTGGTTTCGCGCACTTCCGCCGGGAGGTCGGCCATCTCGGCAATGCCGCCGGCGTTGTCGGTTACCGGCCCGAACGCATCCAGTGCCACGACCATGCCGGCAAGCGCCAGCATCGTTGTCACCGCGATGGCGATGCCGAACAGGCCCGCAAGCGCGTTGGTCACGATGATGCCGGCAATGATGACGATGGCCGGAAGCGCGGTCGCCTCCAGCGAGATCGCCAGCCCCTGGATCACGTTGGTGCCGTGGCCCGTCTGCGAGGCGGCCGCAATGGAGCGGACCGGACGGAAGCCGGTGCCGGTGTAGTACTCCGTGATCCAGACGATCAGGCCGGTCACGGCGAGGCCGGCGATGCCGCAGAAGTAGAGCGCGAGCGGCGTGTAGGCGAGGCCACCGGCGGTGGTCAGTTCGGTCGTCAGGCTACCGAAGACCAACCAGGTCACCGGCAGAAGCACGATCAGGGACAGAACCGCCGTCGTGATGAAGCCGCGATAGAGCGCCCCCATGATGGATTGCTTGGCACCGAGCTTCACGAAGAAGGTGCCGATGATGGAGGTCACCACGCAGGCGCCACCAATGGCGAGCGGATAGAGAGCCGCAGCGCCCACCGTGTCGGTACCGGCGAAGAAAATCGCCGCGAGCACCATCGTCGCGACAACGGTCACCGCATAGGTCTCGAACAGGTCGGCGGCCATGCCGGCGCAGTCGCCGACATTGTCGCCGACATTGTCGGCGATGGTAGCCGGGTTGCGCGGATCGTCCTCCGGGATGCCGGCCTCAACCTTGCCGACGAGATCGCCGCCGACATCGGCGCCCTTGGTGAAGATGCCGCCGCCCAGACGGGCAAAGATGGAGATCAGCGAAGCGCCGAAGCCGAGCGCAACGAGCGCATCGATCACCAACCGGTCGCCAACCGAGTAGCCCATGCCGGCGGTGAGGATCAGGTAGTAGCCCGCGACGCCCAGGAGCGCGAGGCCGGCCACCAGCATGCCGGTAACAGCCCCCGACTTGAAGGCAATGTCGAGGCCGGCGGCGAGGCTGCGGCTGGAAGCCTGAGCCACGCGTACGTTGGCCCGGACGGAGACCAGCATGCCGATGAAGCCCGCAAAGGCGGACAGGATCGCTCCAATGGCAAAGCCGATGGCGACGGTCACCCCGAGCAGCAAAGCAACGATGATGAAGATCACGACGCCGACAATGGCGATGGTGGTGTACTGGCGTGTCAGGTAGGCCTGTGCGCCTTCCTGGATGGCTCCGGCTATTTCCTGCATCCGCTGGCTGCCGGCATCGGCCGACATCACCGAGCGGATCGCCCAGATGCCGTAGAGCACCGAAAGCAACCCGCACAGAATTACGATCAGAACACCAACCATTCTCATCCTCCTCCCGAGGCGCAGACCGCCCGGGGGGCGGTGCGCGTGAATGCCCTGCTTTTCTTGCTTTGCTTCGCCGGAACGGCGGCAGGAACGGGAATATTGGTGACGGTGGAGGTGAAAGGCGTCAAGACCACAACCGTTCGGTGGTCAAAACGGGATCGCGTGCGGGAGGTTACGCCGCGCGGTGGCGGCCGGTCATCGTCAGCCAGGCCAATGCCACGAAGCCGAGCACCACGAAGGGCACCAGTGTCAGGTTCACCGACTCCCAGCCCGCGGCGTTCAGGATCTTGCCCGACGAGAACGAGGCGACCGCAACCACGCCGAAGACCATGAAGTCGTTTGCCGCTTGCACCCTCGCCCGTTCCTCCGGACGCTGGGCATCGGTCAGCATCGCCGTCGCGCCGATAAAGCCGAAATTCCAGCCGAGGCCGAGCAGGACCAGAGCGATCCAGAAATGGGCGAGCGTGATGCCCGTGAGGGCGACGATGCCTGCACCAAGGAGCAGGGCCATACCGGCCGCGGTGATCCGCTCGCGGCCGTAGCGGGCGATCAGCGTGCCCGTGAAGAAGCTCGGTGCGAACATGGCGATCACGTGCCACTGGATGCCGAGCGCCGCCTGGCCTTCGGAGAAGCCGCACTGGACCATGGCCAGCGGCGCGGCCGTCATCACCAGGCTCATCAGGGCGTAGCTGACCACGGCACAGAGCACCGCGATCGCAATGCGCGGCTCGGCCAGAATGGTCGGCAGCGATCGGCCGCCCCCGGTGGCGTGGGTCGGTTTCACCGGCTTCGGGATCGACACGAAGGCGAGGATGACCATCGCGACCAGGCAGAGCACGGCCTGGGCAGCGAAGGCGCCAGCGAAGGGGATGGGCGAGAACAGATCCCGGGTGAAGATCACCGTCTGCGGTCCGACAACGCCGGTGATCACACCGCCGGCGAGCACCCAGGAGATCGCCTTCGGCCGAAACGCCGCGCTGGCTGTATCGGCGGCGGCGAAGCGGTATTGCTGAACGAAGGCGCCCGCGAAGCCTGTCAGCCAGGTCGCGAGGCAGAAGAACAGGAACACGCCGGACAGGACCGCGAGGCAGGCCGCGATCCCTCCCGCCACGCCGATCCCGGCCCCGACCATGAAGCCGGGACGACGGCCGACGCGACGCATCAGCAGCGCCGCCGGCACGGTCCCGCATGCCGTGCCCAGCACCAGCGTCGTCACCGGCAGGGTGGCAAGCGACTTGTCGTCCCCGAGCAGATAAAAGCCCGCCAGCCCCCCCGTCGCGATCGCAATCGGCATCATCGCGCCGCCGGTGGCCTGCGCGGCGGCGAGCAGCAGGGCGTTGCGACGCGCGAGCGTATCGTCGATCAGGTGCGTCGCTTCGGGATTGGACATGGGAACTCGACCGAGAACCGGCGGGTGGAACCCCGACCTTGTTGCGGAGGCGCACCATGCGCCCACCGTCACGCTGGAGCAAGAACGGCGCGCGAGCAGCCGTCAGAAGTGGTGGAAGGCCCCCGCCCCCAGGTCCAGCGGCTCACCGTCGCGGCCGTCTATGCGCACGCCGGCCCCCTCCTCCACCACCCCGATCTCTTCCACCGCCAGTCCGGCGTCGCGAATCTCGGCGACGAAGCTCTCCGCATCCGCGGCCGGAACGGCAGCCACGATCTCGTAGTCGTCGCCCCCACGCAGAGCGCGTCCGAGCGCCTCCGGCTCCATGGCAACCGCGGTGGCCACGGCGGAAGACAGCGGGATGCGCTGTGCGTCGACCCGCATGGCCACGCCCGACGCCTTGGCCATGCGCTTCATGTCGCCGCACAGCCCATCGGACACGTCCAGGGCGGCGTGCGCATGGGTTCGCACTGCCCGGGCGGCAGCAGTTCGCGGCTGCGGCAGAAGATAGCGATCGGCGAGATGGGCCTGCGCCTCGGCCGACAGGCGCCAGCGGTCCGCGAGCTCGGGCTCCAGCCGCAGCGCCAGCCCGAGGGCGGCGTCTCCAATGGTGCCGGTGACGAAAAGCCGATCGCCCGGCCGCGCCCCAGAACGGCGCACGATTGCCCCTTCCGGGAGCCGGCCGAGAGCGGTGATGGAGACCGTCAGCCCGCCCGACGCCTTCAGCGTGTCGCCGCCAAGCAGCGTCACCCCGTAACGCGCCTGGTCGGCGGCAAGCCCCTCGACGAAGGCGGCAAGCCACTCCTCCGTCCAGTCCGCCGGCAGGGCCAGGGCCATGAGGTAGCCGAAGGCATCCGCACCCTTGGCGGCCAGGTCGGAGAGGTTCACACGCAGCGCCTTGGCGGCGATCGTTCCGGCCGGATCGTCGAGAAAGAAGTGCACGCCTGCTGCCAGAGCGTCCTTGGTGAGAACGATGTCGGTGCGGGTGTTGGGATGGACAATGGCCGCGTCGTCCTTGAGCCCCGCCGCCCCCTTGTCGGTGGCGAGAGGCGCAAGGTAGCGCTCGATCAGCTCGAACTCGCCGGGCCGATCATCGTCCGTCATGTGCGCGGCATGCCGGGTGCGCCCGGCAGCTCCTTCGCCCGCAGTTCGCGGCCGATCCTGTCGAGCACACCGTTGACGATGCGCGGTTCGTCGCCGTCGAAGAAGGCCTTGGCAACCTCCACATACTCGTTGATCGCCACGCGCGCGGGCACGTCGGCGCGCCGCAGCAGCTCGAAGACGCCGCAGCGCAGGATGGCGCGCAGCGTGGCGTCGACGCGCTTCAGCGGCCAGTCTTGCGCGAGTGCGGCGTTGACGCGCGGATCGATCTCGCGCTGGTCGGACACCACGCCGCCCACGATCGAGCGGAACCATGCGAAATCGAGATCACGCAGGCTTTCGCCCTCGATGTCCTGCTTGAGACGGAAAAGCTCGAACTCGGCGATCACGTCGTTGACGGGCGCGCTCGTGATCTCGAGCTGGTACAGGGCCTGCACGGCAGCAAGCCGCGCAACGCCGCGCTGGTTGGCAGGGCGTTCGCCCGGTGTGGGAATCGGCTCGCCGGCTTCCGTCATGGCAGTCACGCTCCGAAGCGGGCGGCGAGCTCGTACATGGACAGCGCCGCCTCGGCGGCAAAACCACCCTTGTTGCGTCGCTCCACGCTTGCCCGCTCCCAGGCCTGCTCGGCCGTCTCGACGGTCAGGATGCCGTTGCCGAAGGGCACGCCGGTCTCGATCACGAGTTCCATGATGGCCCGGTTCGATTCGTTGGCGACAACGTCGTAGTGACTGGTCTCGCCGCGGATCACGCAGCCGATGGCCACGATCAGGTCGAAGTCTGCCTTGCCTTCCTCCGCCGCCGTCAGTGCCATGGACATGGCCGACGGGATCTCGAGAACGCCAGGCACGGCAATGCGTTCATGCGTAACGCCGCGGGCATCGAACACCTGCCGCACCCCGTCATAGAGGGCATTGGCGAGATCGTCGTAGAACCGCGCCTCGATGACGAGGGCGTGGGGGGCGGTCTGGTTCATCGTTCAAAAGCCAAACTGGAATGCGCCCACCGGCGCGCGACGATCAAGCGTCGCGCCGCGGAGGCGGCGACAAGTCATCCGAATTCGAGAGCAGAGACGAACCATGCGGGGCCGTCTTTGTCCAGTCGCCGGGTGCGGATCAGCTCTGCGCCGACGGGGCGGCCGAGGCCTCCTGCAGGCGGGCGACGTAGCGCGCCATCATGTCGACCTCGAGATTGACCGCGTCCCCTTCCCTGGCGTCGTCCCAGGTGGTGACCAGCAGCGTGTGGGGAATCAGCATGACGGTGAAAACATCACCGGCGACGGTGTTCACCGTCAGCGAGGTTCCGTCGAGCGCCACGGACCCCTTCTCCGCGATGAAGCGCGACAGAGCCGGCGGCGCCGCGAAGGAAAATCGCGCCATATCGCCCTCTTCGGTGCGCTCAAGAAGGCTCGCCACGCCATCGATGTGACCGGTGACGATGTGACCGCCAAGTTCGTCGCCCAGCGTGAGCGAACGTTCCAGGTTGATCCGGGTGCCGGACTGCCAGCGGCCGAGGCTTGAGCGGTCGAGGGTTTCCGGCGAGATGTCCACGGCAAAGCGCGAACCGCCGGCGTCCGTCGGATGACGCTCGACCACCGTGAGGCAGACACCCGAGCACGCAATGGACGCCCCGATGGCGATTCCTTCGGCGGGATAGGCGCTCTCGATCACCGCGCGGACACCGGCCTCCGCAGGTTCCACGCTGACGACCCGACCCACATCGGTGACAATCCCGGTAAACATCGCTTCGTCCTTGGCTCTCTCGCGGTCAGTCCGCCCGCCACAAATGGGTCACGCGATCCTCACCGGCCAGTGTCTCGTCGAGGATCGCGAACGCCGGCTGGCCGAATACCGTTTCAGGATCGATACCATCGAGGGCCGGCACGGCGCCCGGCCCCACCACGGTCTTCGAGCGATAGACGATCGCCTCGTCGACGAGATCGGCCTCCACGAAGGACCGCGCAACCCGGGCGCCGCCCTCGACAAGGACCGTCGTCAGGCCGCGGTCGGCAAGGCCGCGCAGCACGTCGTGAAGATCGAGATAGCCGCTCGGACGGATCAGGCGGGAAACGATCGTGGCACCGGCTTCGGCCAGCGCATTGACCCGTTCGCGTGGCGCATCGGGACCGACCACTACCCAGAGCGGCGCCTCGTAGGCGGTGCGCACCAGACGGCTGTCCAGCGGAAGGCGAGCCGTCGGGTCGAGCACTACGCGGACTGGCGAGCGGCCCTCAAGCCCCGGAATGCGACAGGTCAGCAGCGGATCGTCGGCGAGCGCCGTCCCAACACCGATGAGCACGGCATCGGTCTCGGTGCGCAGGACATAGGTGCGTGCCTTCGCCATGGGACCGGAAATCGGCAGGTTGCCGGTGCCTTCGCGACCGATGGCGCCATCCGCGGAGATCGCCAGCTTGAGGCGCACGTGCGGCCGCCCGTCCACCATGCGGCGCACGTGGCCGGCGTGGTCGCGGCGGGCCCGCTCGGTGAGAACGCCGGACGTCACCTGGATGCCGGCTGCCTCCAGGCGCGCCAGTCCACGTCCGAACACGAGTGGATTGGGATCATCGAAGGCGCTTACAACGCGGCCAACGCCGGCATTGATGAGGGCATTGGAACAGGGGCCGGTCCGGCCGAAATGGGCGCACGGCTCGAGGCTGACGTAGCAGGTCGCGCCGCGCGCCGCTTGGCCGGCCTGCGCCAGCGCGCGCACTTCCGCGTGCGGCCGGCCGCCCTCGGCGGTCCAGCCGCGCGCCACAACGATGGGGGTCCGCCCGTCGTATCGCACGATGACGGTGCCGACAGCAGGGTTCGGCCAGGTATGGCCCGCATTGCGCCGGCCGAGCGCCAGAGCGGCGGCCATGAAACGCCGATCCAGCTCGGCCTGCTCATCGGCACTCAGCGCGGTCACGGGATGTCTCTAGTCCTGAGGGAGGTCGGCGTCCGGCTGCGCCAACTCGCCGATAAAGGCCTCGAAATCCTTGGCCTCGCGGAAATCCTTGTAGACGGAGGCGAAGCGGACATAGGCCACGTCGTCCACCATCTTGAGCGCGGTCATGACCAGGTTGCCGATCTCTTCCGCGGTAACCTCGCTCTCGCCGGAACTTTCCAGCTGGCGAACGATACCGGACACCATCTGCTCGACCTGCTCCGGCGGTGTCGGCCGCTTGCGCATGGCGACCTGCACCGAGCGCATCAGCTTGTCGCGATCGAACGGCATGCGCTTGCCCGACCGCTTGACCACAGTCAGCTCGCGCAGTTGCACCCGCTCGAAGGTGGTGAAGCGGCCGCCGCAGGTCAGACAGACGCGGCGGCGGCGAATGGCAGTGTCGTCCTCCGTCGAACGGGAGTCCTTCACCTGCGTTTCATCGCCGCCGCAATACGGGCACCGCATCGGGGCTCAGAGACCCTGGTAGATGGGGAAGCGGTCGGTCAGCGCCCGCACCCGATCGTTGACGCCGGCCTCGACGCCAGCGTTCTCCTCGCCACCCGTCTTCACCAGCCCGTCGACCACCTCGGTGATCATCAGGCCGACCTCGCGGAACTCCGCTACGCCGAAGCCGCGCGACGTCGCGGCCGGGGTGCCGAGCCGGACGCCGGACGTGATGGTCGGCTTCTCCGGATCGCCGGGGACACCGTTCTTGTTGCAGGTGATGCCGGCCCGCTCCAGCGCCGCCTCGGCGGCCTTGCCGGTGATGCCCTTCGGGCGCAGATCAACCAGCATCAGGTGCGTGTCGGTGCCACCGGAGACGATGTCGAAGCCGTTTTCGCGCAACGTCTCCGCAAGCGCCTTGGCGTTGTCGACCACCTGGCGGGCATAGAGCTTGAACGACGGCTTCAGCGCCTCGCCGAACGCCACCGCCTTGCCGGCGATCACGTGCATCAGCGGACCACCCTGCAGGCCCGGGAACACCGCCGAATTGACCTTCTTGGCGATGTCTGCGTCGTTGGTCAGCACGATGCCGCCGCGCGGGCCGCGCAGCGTCTTGTGGGTCGTGGAGGTGACCACGTGGGCGTGCGGAAGCGGGCTCGGAATGATGCCGCCGGCAACGAGTCCGGCGAAATGCGCCATATCCACCATGAACCAGGCGCCAACCTCGTCGGCAACTGCGCGGAAGCGCGCGAAATCGATGGTCCGCGAATAGGCGGAACCGCCGGCGATGATCACCTTCGGCTTGTGCTCGCGCGCCAGCGCCTCGACCTGATCGTAGTCGATGGTCCCGGAGTTGTGGCCGACGCCATACTGGATGGCGTTGAACCACTTGCCGGACATGTTCGGCTTGGCGCCGTGGGTCAGGTGGCCGCCGGCATCGAGGCTCATGCCGAGCACCGTGTCACCGGGCGTGGCGAGCGCCATCATCACGGCCTGGTTCGCCTGGCTGCCGGAATTCGGCTGCACGTTTGCGAACTGGCAGTCGAACAGGCGCGTCAGTCGCTCGATTGCCAGGTTCTCAGCGATATCGACGAACTGGCAGCCGCCGTAGTAGCGCCGGCCCGGATAGCCTTCGGCGTACTTGTTGGTCAGCACCGAGCCCTGCGCCTCGAGAACCGCGCGGGAGACGATGTTCTCCGACGCGATCAGCTCGATCTCATGCCGCTGGCGACCGAGTTCTTTCTCGATCGAGCCGAAGATCTCGGGATCGGCATCCGCGAGACCGGTGGTGAAGAACCCCTCTTCGCGGGGTTCGAAAGCGGCGGAAGAAGAGCTGCTAGTCGTCATGATCTCATCTTTCTGGTCGAGGACCTGGGCGACATCCAGAAATGCAGACGGCTGGCCCGCCGAACGGGCCCGGGCATGCGCCCCTGACTGACGAGTTGGGTGGCCACAGTTCCCGAGCGCTCCGGGAGGGTCTCGCCCGGACAGGAGAAGGCGGCGGGCCTGGATGCGACGCCCTCTTGCTCGCGGCGGACGATAGTGTCGGCGCCCGCGCAATGCAACAGCGGCCGGGGCGCGGCACGGCGCCGCCCACCGCGTCGCGATCGAACGCAAAAACGGCGCCCCGGAAGGACGCCGTTTTCTCGAATCGAACCCGGAACTCGGGGAGCCGCCCTAGCGAAGGGCCAGGCCCTCTGCCCCGTCGCGGTTGTAGATGTCGGGGCGGAAGTGCACCACGCCGTCGGCGGTGGCCCAGGCCGTGATGTAAGCGAAGTAGACGGGCGTCTGGACCTTGAGCTTCACGTCGAGACGCTCGCCCGAGCGGATGGTCTGGTCGACCTGCGCCCGGTCCCAGCCATTGCCCTCGAGCAGCCAGGTGATCAGCTCACGAACATTCTGGACGCGCACACAGCCGGAGGAGTGGAAGCGGAAGTCCTGACCGAACAGGTTCTTCGCCGGCGTGTCGTGCATGTACACCTGATGCTGATTGTGGAAATTGATCTTCACCGTGCCGAGCGAGTTCCCCTCACCCGGCTCCTGCCGGAACATGTACTGGGCCGCCTCGTCGGTGTTCCAGTCGATCTCGCTCGGCAACAGCTCCTGCTCGGTGTTGCCCCAGCGGTAGATCTTGATCTTATTGCGGGCGAGGTACTCCGGATCTTCCTTCATCTTCGGGATCAGATCCTTCTTGATGATGGAGACCGGCACCGTCCAGTACGGGCCGAAATTCAGCTCGTGAATCTTGCTCGACAGCTCAGGCGACGGGCGGTCGATCTTGCCGACGACGCCGGTGTGGCGCGAGCGGACGCGACCATTCTCGACCGCCTCGATCTCCGCGGCCGGGATGTTGACCATCACGTAGCGGTCGCCCGCGAAGCCGGACATGGACCGCACACGGACCAGGTTGGTTTCAAGCTGACGCAGACGGGTCTGGGCAGGAACGTTGAGGGCCTGCAGCGTTGCCTGGTCAACCACGCCGTCGGCATTGAGGCCGTGACGCAGCTGGAAGCGGCGCACCGCGGCATCGACATAGGAATCGAAGGTCTGCGCCGACCCGGCCGTCTGGCTCAGGTCACCGGAGATCATCAGGCGCTGGCGCAGCACCTGGACCTTGTCGTTCCTCACGCCAAGGCGCAGGGTCGGCTCGCCGGGCGGCACCATCGGCCAGCCACCCTGGGCCACGATCTGGTTATAGCGCTGGATGGCAAGCTCAAGGTAGGTCGCAGTCTCCGGCGAGAGCGTGGGCTCCGAAGACTTCACCGCATTGACCGCGGGCAGCGTGGCATCGAAGCGATCCGCCCACTCCGCGCGCGCCTTGTAGTCCTGAAGCGCCTGCAGCGCGGACCCCTGCGCAAGGACAGGCTGGGGCGCAAGCCCCGCAATCATCACCGACCCGGCCACCGCCGCGCCCGCGACGATTCGCATGACAGCCTTGCGCATCACTGATCCAGGGGTCCGAACAGGACGTACGATCATCATCGGTTCTCCAGCGAAACTCGGTCGCGCCCACCTAATCCTGACGGCAGGGTTAACACGCGGACAGTTAACAAACAAAGAGTGCGCACGAGGGCGAACGTCGCGTGCCGGCATCAAAACCCGGTGAAGGTGTCCAGACGCATCCGGCCCCATCCGGCCGGAATTCGGAGGTACGATGAACGCCCCCCCGCTGCTGATCCTGATATCGACCTTCGCGCTTGCATGCGTCTTGTTCACCATCGTGTGGCGAATTCATGTCGCGATCCGCGATGCGAGCATCATCGATTATGTCTGGGCACCCGGTTTCGTGGCGCTTGCGATCGCAACGCTTGCGCTTTCCGGGCCCCCGAACGGTCTCCAGATCGCCTTTCTCGCAGCGCTCGTTGCCTGGGCAGCCCGGCTTACCATCCATCTCGTGCGGCGCCACCGCCGGGCAGGCGTCGAAGACGGCCGCTACGAGCGGTTTCGCCAGGCCGGCGGCGCGGCCTACTGGTGGAAGAGCCTGTTCACGGTGTTTCTTCTGCAGGCGTTCCTGCAGTGGCTGATCGCCTTTCCGGTCCTGACTTCGCTCTCCGCCTCTCATGAACCGGTATCCACCGCACTCGCCCTTGTCGGCCTTGCGGTTTTTGCGGCGGGCTTTGGCCTCGAGTGGGTCGCCGACAATCAGCTCAAGCGCCACAAGGCGGACCCGGCCAATCACGCGCGCACGCTCGACAGCGGCCTGTGGGCATGGAGCCGGCATCCCAACTACTTCGGCGAGATCGTGCTGTGGTGGGGCCTGGCACTGACCGCCTACGCGCTGTCTGGCAGTCTCTGGGCTTTCCTCGGTCCCATCGTGCTGACCGTCGTCGTCAGGACGGTGTCGCTGCGGCTGACGGAAGACCATGCCGCAGCATCGCGGCCCGACTTTGCAGCCTACAGGGCCCGCACCAGCGCCCTCCTTCCCCGTCCACCGAAACCGGCCGCCACAGCGGCAGAACCGGTGGCACCGGGGGCAGGCTGACAGCGCGACCAAGCCGACGCATCCTTATCGCCCAAGGATAAGGAAATCAGGATAACATATTGGGAGTATAGGCCCTTTTGACCCTTAGATCGGCAACTCAGATCAAAGCCGATACAGGATCTGATCCTGCCAGAACCGGTCGAGCCGCTGGAGAGTGGTGGTCATGGCCTGAAGGTCCGACGGATCGATGGCGCTGATGGCCGTCATGGTCTGAATGTGGCGATCGAACAGCGCCTCGACGATCGCTGCGATCTCCTGGCCTTCTTCCGTCAGGGTCAGCCGCACGGTGCGCTTGTCGCTGTCGGACCGCTCCTGGCGCACCAGCTTCTGCTCGACCAGTTTCTTGACGTTGTAGGAGACGTTGGACCCGAGATAGTAGCCGCGGGTCTTGAGCTCGCTGGCCGTCACCGCGCTGTCGCCGATATAGTAGATCAGGACAGCCTGGACGTTGGACACGTCGGTGCGGCCGAGCCTGTCGAACTCGTCCTTCACCACATCGAGAAAGCGGCGATGAACGCGCTCTACCAGCTTCACCGCGTCGAGATAGACCGGCTTCAGATCCTCGGCGCTGAGGGCCGCCGGGCGCGCCGGCGCTCCGATATGCATCGTCATGGTTGAGCCTCCTGTGGTGCCGCACCGTCTTGAATTGGGCGCGTGCAACAGGGGCCACCCTCGCGGCCGGCGCTAAAGGGGTCCTTAAGGGACAAGATGAATCGGGAGTGAATCGCCCCACTGTGGCATGGATGCCACGCTCTTTTGTCGGAACGCCGCCGCGCCTGCACCGTTCGTCCCTACGGATACACGAGGAGAAACCCCCATGAACCGCCTGACCCTGAGCCCGACCCTGGCCGTCGCCCTGATCCTGGCGACCGCACCGATCTCCTTCGCCGCTCCCGATTGTGGCTCGGCCACCGTCGTTCAGGAAGGCGAGACGCTGTCGGACGTCGCGGACCGCTGCTCGGTCACCGTAGATGAGATCAGCGACGCCAACCCGGACCTCGCGGGAGGCTCCACTGTTGCCGCCGGCACCGCCGTCGCCCTGCCGAGTGCACTCGGCGGCTGGGCCGACCGCGCCCGCGGCGCCCTGCAGAGCACCGGCAGCGACCTTCGCAGCGCCGCCCAGCAGGCCGGCGACAAGGTTCGCGACCTGAGCGATCGGGCAAGCCAGGAGATCCAGGATGCCGCCGACCGTGCCGGGCAATCCGTCTCCGAATATCTCGATGATCATCCGGAACTGCGCGACAACCTCAACGAGGTCGGGTCTCGCGTAGGCATTCCGGGCGCCGAGGCTCCGCTGGCCGTCGGCGCGGACATCACCGTCGAGCCGGCGACGGTCGCCCCGGGCGACGACGTTCTGATCAGCGCCAGCGGTCTTCCCGGCGGCGCGAACGTTGAGGTTGCTTCCGGCGAGCCGGACGGCACGATGACGCCCCTCGAAACCGCGACCACCACGGCAAGCGGCACACTCGACACCCGCATCCGCATCCCGGAGACCGCCGAAGATGGCTCGCAGATCGTCTATGTCATCGAGACGAACCGATTGCGCCTCACCTCCGACCCGGTCACCGTGGACGCTCAATAGACATCGGTCGCACAACGGATCGGGCAATTTGAAAACAGTGCGTGAAATCGACCGTCCGCGCGGCAAACGCGCCGCGCGGGTGGCGACGTTGGTCGTCTTGGCAGGTCTGGCCGCGGGATGCGGCACGCCATCGGGAGGTGGTTCGAACCTGCCGGCCCTCCGTGCCCAGAGCCTTGCTCTCGTAAACGAGGCGAGGAGCCGGGAAGGTCTGCCGCCATTGGCTCTGGACAAGACGCTGAACGCCGCCGCCCAGGCCCACGCGAACGACATGCGGCGCCATGACTACTATTCCCATACGTCGCGCTTCGGCGCCGGTCCGCCCGAGCGCGTCCAGCGTGCCGGCGGCTCATCCTTCGGCCATTTCGCGGAGAATATCGCGCGCTGCTATCGCTGCGCCGTGCCCGCCGACGCAGCCGCCGTGCGCCAGTTGCACGGCCAATGGATGGGAAGCCCGCACCACCGCGCCCATATTCTCAAGCCGGAGGTGACCGCCTACGGGTTCGGCCTCGCCGAGACCGACGACGGAAAACACTACGCGGTGGAGGAGTTCTACGGACCGGTCACAGATGAGGACATGCGCCGAGCCGGCGGCATTCCCCTTCTCTGACCGACTGCTGCGACATGAAAGAACGCCTTTCCAGTCAGCGCCTTACCTGCACGGCTTCAAGCCAGAAACCGGCGACGATCGGGTGGGCGATCGCATATGTACTGACGGAACGCCCGGCTTCAACGCCGGCCAATAAGCTCTAGCTGGGTTCGTCGTCTCTGCCGCGCAGATACTCAATGATGGCTGAGAAGTCGCGCCCCGCCTGCCCGTCGCTGGCGAACAGCGTGTAGAGCTGCTGAGCGCCCGCCCCGAGCGGCGTGGCCGTTCCGGTCGTGCGCGCCGCTTCCTGGGCGAGGTTCAGGTCCTTGAGCATCATCGCACCGGTGAATCCCGCCTGGTAATCGCGGTTCGCCGGCGAGGTCGGCACTGGCCCCGGGACCGGGCAATAGGTGGTCAGAGACCAGCACTGGCCGGAGGCCGTCGACGCGATGTCGAACAGCGCCTGCCTGTCCAGCCCGAGACTGTCGGCCAGATTGAAGGCCTCCGACACGCCGATCATCGAGATGCCGAGAATCATGTTGTTGCAGATCTTAGCGGCCTGACCGTTGCCGGCACCGCCGGCGTGAACCACCGTCTTGCCCATGACCTCCAGCAGCGGCTTCGCCGCCTCGAACGCCTCGGCCGTTCCACCGACCATGAAGGTCAGCGTACCGGCCTCGGCCCCACCCACGCCGCCGGAGACGGGAGCGTCGACCATGGCGATGCCGGCCTGATCCGCCCGCTCGGCCACCTGTCTCGACGTGGCCACGTCGATGGTCGAACAGTCGATCAGGATCGAGCCGGGGCGCACCAGTGCCACGACGCCATCATCGCCGAGATAGGTGGACCGGACGTGCTGCCCCGCGGGCAACATGGTGATGACCGCGTCGGCCTCGGATGCCAGATCGACGAGCGATGCCGCCTTGCGGCCGCCGGCGTCTGTAAAACGCGCGAGCGCAGCCTCGTCGAGATCGAGCCCGATCACATCGTGGCCCGCCTTGATCAGGTTGGCGGCCATCGGCCCGCCCATATTGCCAAGTCCGATGAAGCCGATCCGTGCCATGGGCATCCCCTCCTCGACCGTCTGATACCGGAAAAACGACTAGCTCGGGTCCTCGCGCTCGACCATCACGACAAGCCCGATGAAGACGAACATCGACAGGACGTTTGCGCCAATCACCAGATAGCCGGACCCGAACACATCCGCGAAGACCGTGTGGCAGAGGATCTGGCTTGCCGCCGCAAGGATCCAAAGAACCGTCCCCCAGGAGACGGTCAGCCAAAGGCCGACGCCGGCCACAAGACTGAGCACGGCGAAATAAACCACCGCGACCTGCATCTCCACGCCGAGGTCCCAGAACCAGACCCCGCGCACCTCCAGCATCCCGATGATCCGCGCCCATTCGGCGATGCCGCTGAAGATCCAGATCAACCCGACCGCGCGCATGTAGACCGTCATCGCGGTGCGCCAGCTGAACCGGGTGGTCTCGACCTTGAGCCCTTCGATGTCGATCATGCGCTGCTTCGTGTGCGGGTGATGGCGTGAGGCGCAGTCCGGATGGAACCGGAGCGCCGCTCAGTCGAAGACGAGTTCGCGCTCGCCGAGCGGCTTGAAATGCTCTGCAATGACGGCAGGATCAAGATCCGTGACGTGTCTCGGTGTCCACTGAGGGGCGTTGTCCTTGTCGACTATGACGGCCCGCACGCCCTCGTAAAAATCCTCGTGCTGCAGGATCCGGGAGACGATGCGATACTCCATCGCCATGCACTCCTCGAAGGACAGGTCGCGAGCGCGCGCGATTTCCTCGAAGGTGATGGCAAGCGAGCTCGGCGCGCGCTTGAGCAGCGTTTCGTGCGTCTCGCGCGCCCACTTGCGATCCGCCCCGGCCCCCTCGAGGGCTGCCAAGATCTCCGCCACGCTCGATCCGGAGAAGTAGTGGTCGATGTCGCTGGCGAGTTCCTGCAGCGGCGAAAATTCGGGCACGATGGACGCCTGGGCAAGCGTCTTCTCCAGGTCGGCGCCGTCCAGCAACCGCTTCAGCACGGCATCCATGGAAGCCGATTCGACACTGTGGGTCGCGAGCCCGGCCCAGGCGCAGTCGGCCTGGCCCAGCCGCGCAGCCGTGAGGCCGGCGTACAGTCCGGATTTGCCCGGCATTCGGGACAGAACATAGGATCCGCCGACGTCCGGGAAGAACCCTATGCCGGTCTCCGGCATGGCGAAAACGGTCTTCTCGCTGGCGACACGGTGCGACCCGTGCACCGAGATGCCTACGCCCCCACCCATGCAGATGCCGTCGAGGAAGGCCACGTAAGGCTTGGGGTAGCGCTTGATCAGCGCGTTGAGCCGGTATTCGTCGCGGAAGAACGAGACGGCTTCGTCATAGCGCTCCTGGCCGATCGCCCAGATGGCACGAATGTCGCCGCCGGCGGAGAAGGCCTTTCCGCCAGCCGCCGTCACGATCACCTGTCGGACGTGCGGATCGTTCGCCCAGTCGACGAGGGTGGCGTAAAGTGCACGGACCATGTCGTGCGTGAGGGCGTTGAGCGCGCTCGGCCGGTTCAGGATCACGAGACCCGTCGAATCGTATCGTTCGAAGATGACCTCGTCGCTCATCCTGCTCCGCTCGTCGTTGTCCGCGTGATGCGTGTCCGGCACTCTCCCTAGCGTGAATCCCCTGCCCGTGGCAAAGCGCAAGCGCGCGAGCCGCCGCGGCACTTGGCCAAGCGGCGGCAACGGGCCTAATAAGGATCGAGCGGTACCGGGGCGCGCAATCGGACGCGCCCTGCACCGCCGACACGACAGAGGCCGGAGACATCCATGAAGCTCGACCGCCCAACTGCCGGGCCGCAGCCGCAGATGCGCGACATCCTGCAGGGCCACCGCCCGCGCCGGCTGCGCCAGAACGACTGGACGCGGCGGCTGGTGCGGGAAACGACCCTGACCGTCGATGATCTGATCTGGCCGATCTTCGTCATCGATGGCGAGGGAGTGCGCGAGCCGGTACCAACGATGCCCGGCGTGAACCGGCTTTCCATGGACCAGGTGGTTCGCGACGTTGAGAAAGCGGCCTCCCTCGGCATCCCCGCAATCGCGCTGTTTCCCTACACCGACAACGATCTGCGTGACCCCACGGGCAGCGAAGCCCTGAACGATCAGAACCTCGTCTGTCGCACCGTACGCGCCATCAAGGCCGCCGTCCCCGGCATCGGTGTGGTGACCGACGTTGCGCTGGATCCCTACACAAGCCATGGCCACGATGGGCTGATGTCCGGCGACGAGATCCTCAACGACGCCTCCGTGACCCAGCTCTGCGGTCAGGCGCTCGTGCAGGCGGAGGCCGGCGCCGACGTGATCGCCCCCTCCGACATGATGGACGGGCGTATCGGCGCCATCCGCGCCGTCCTCGACGACGCCGGCTTTGAGCACGTGCAGATCATGTCCTACGCTGCGAAGTATGCCTCGGCGTTCTACGGGCCGTTTCGCGACGCCATCGGCTCCAACGCGGCGCTGAAGGGCGACAAGCGCACCTATCAGATGGATCCGGGCAACGCCGCGGAAGCGCTGCGCGAGGTGGAACTCGACCTCGCCGAAGCGGCCGACATGGTGATGGTGAAGCCGGGCATGCCCTATCTCGACATCATCTGCCGGGTGAAAGAGGCCTTCCGCGTGCCGACCTTCGCCTACCAGGTCTCGGGCGAGTATGCGATGCTCGAGGGCGCGGCCCGCAACGGCTGGCTCGACGGCGACCGGGTGATGATGGAAAGCCTGCAGTCCTTCAAGCGCGCCGGCGCCGATGGGGTGCTGACCTACTTTGCGGTCAGGGCCGCGGAGCGGCTCCGGGCCGACCGTTCCTGAGCCCCGACGGACAGAGAGCGGAAGGGAACAAGAAGATGACAACCGCCCACGCCGACGCCCCTTCCGCTGCCCGACCCGACCTGGAGGCGATCCGCGACGCCGCCCGCCTCATCAACGACCACATCGTCCGCACGCCCTTCCTCCCCGCGCCGAAGCTCTCACAAATCACCGGCGCGGAAGTGGTCGTGAAGTACGAGAACATGCAGGTCACGAACTCCTTCAAGGATCGCGGCGCGCTGGTGCGCATGCTGCAGCTCAGCGAGGAGGAGAGGCGTCAGGGCGTCATCGCCATGTCGGCCGGCAACCACGCGCAGGCGGTGGCCCACCACGCCAGCTGGCTGGGCATCCCGGCGACCATCGTGATGCCGGAGACCACCCCGTTCGTGAAGGTTCAGTCGACCCAGGCGCGTGGGGCGCGTGTCGTTCTCAAGGGCGAGACGCTGGCGGAAACCCAGATCGAATGCGAGCGGCTGCAGGCCGAGCACGACCTGACACTGATCCACCCCTACAACGATCCGGACGTGATCCGCGGCCAGGGAACCATCGCCCTGGAAATGCTGGAGGATCGGCCGGACCTTGATACCCTCGTCGTGCCGATCGGAGGCGGCGGGCTGATTTCCGGCATCGCCATCGCCGCCAAGGCGCTGAAGCCCGACATCGCCATCATCGGAACGGAGACGGCTCTCTACCCGTCGATGTGGGGCGCGCTCAGGGGCGACGCGGTTGCGTGTGGCGGCAACACCCTTGCCGAGGGCATCGCCGTCAAGAATGTCGGCGACCTGACGCTCTCCATCGTCCGGGACATGGTCGACGACATCATCCTCGTCGACGAACCTTCCATCGAACGCGCGGTGAACGCCTACCTCACGCATCAGAAAACGATGGCCGAGGGCGCCGGCGCCGCTGGCCTCGCTGCGGTTATGCGGGCGCCGGAACGCTTCGCCGGGCGCAGGATCGGCCTGGTGCTGTGCGGCGGAAACATCGATGCGCGCATCCTCGCGTCCATCATGGTGCGCGAGCTTGCGCGTGCCGAGCGGATCGTCGCGATCCGTGTGGTCATCCACGATCGGCCGGGCGTGCTTGGCGAGATCGCCAGCGTCATCGGCCAACTCGGCGGCAACATTCTCGAGGTTTCCCACCACAGGCTCTTCCTGAACATTCCCGCCAAGGGAACGTCGGTGGATTTCACGGTCGAGACCCGCGACGCCGCCCACGCCGCGGAGATCGTCACCGGCATCGAAGCCCTCGGCCTGACGGTGGACCGGCTCGACGCGGCGGAATCGCACTTCTGAGACCTGGCCCGGCGGCAGGGCCGAAATCCGCGCCCTGCTTTGACATCGGCACCGGCCGATACCATCTCCTGTTGGCCTTTCTAGAGGGAGACCGATCATGAGCGCTGCGGCCGAATACAGGCAGGACCATCCCCTGTTCGACCCATTTGCCCACCCGGAGCTTTATTCTGGAGTGCGCTTCCGGCGCTCGATGGCGTTCGTGATCGACTGCATCCTCATCACGGTGCTGATGTTTGCGGCGTCGATCGCGGTGCTGCTTCTCGGCATCATCACTTTCGGGCTGGCATGGGTGCTGTTCGCCATTCTCTGGCCGGCGGTGGCGCTCCTCTATATCGCGTTCACGCTCGGTGGCCGCGCCTCCGCGACACCCGGCATGCGCGCGATGGGCATCGAGCTTCGCCTGTTCCACGGCGGCAAGGTCTATCCGCTGCTGGCTGCCATCCACGCCGTCCTGTTCTACGCATCGGTGAGCATCCTGACGCCGCTGGTGCTTCTGGTGGCCTTCTTCTCCGACCGTAAGCGCCTGCTGCATGACATGGTCATCGGCACCGTGATGGTGGATTCCGGCGCCCTTGCGCGGCTGGAAACGGGTATTGCCGAGCCTGTCGACGCCTGAGCACCGCATCGCTCGACGCGATTGATCGCGGCCGCGGAACAGGTTTCCGCAAAGGGCGCGTCTGGCGAGCAGGCCGTTTCTTCTATCCAGACGTGCCATACGGTCTAACTGGCTGACCCTGTCGGCGCCCGTGCCCGACCGCGAGAGCGGCCGGGCGCTTGGCGTATCGTGCGCATCGCAAGGGGGCGGGACGGTCGGTGCGGCGTTTGCATTGTCCGTCACCGCGCGTTCAACAGCCCGGATCACCTCGGATGATGTCGCTGCCAGATCTGTCCATGGGACTGACATTTGCCGTGATCGCGGTCTCAGTCGTGCTTTACGCGACGGAGCGATACTCCATCGAGGCGATCAGCCTCGGGGTGATCGTTGCCTACCTGATCCTGTTCCCGCTGGCCGGGCTGCCGGTCGCCGGGGAAGCGCTCACGGCCGAAGCCCTGCTTTCCGGTTTCGCCAACCCGGGTCTCATTACCATCCTGGCGCTGCTGGTCGTGGGCCAGGGCCTTTACCACACCGACGCGCTGGACCGGCCCGCGCGGTTGATCGTCGGGGCGGTCGACCGGCGGGGCAAGCTGGCCCTTGCCGGGGTCTTCCTGGTTATCGGCGCGCTGAGTGCCTTCATGAACAACACGCCCGTCGTGGTCATGGTGCTGCCGGTCATCGTGGCCCTCGCCACGGCGACCAAACGGTCTTCGTCGCGGCTTCTGATGCCGCTGTCCTTCATCACCATTCTTGGCGGGATGACAACGTTGATCGGCTCGTCCACCAACCTTCTGGCGGTTGACGTGGCGCGGCGCTCCGGCGCGGTCGATCTGGGCTTTTTCTCCTTCACGCCGATCGCCCTGATCCTCGTCGCGGTCGGAGCGGTCTACGTGCTGGGGATCATGCCGAAGCTGCTGGTGCCGCGCCAGTCCATGGCCGACGAAGCCCTCGGCGCCGCCGGACGACAGTTCATTGCGGAGATCGCGATCCGCGACGGCCACCCGCTGGAAGGAGCACGGTCCAGAACCGGCCTGTTTCCCGAACTCGCCGACATGACCGTCCGCCTCGTCCAGCGCGGCGAGCGGGCCTTTCTGCCCCCATTCGAGGACGTGACGCTGCGGCCGGGCGACCTCGTCATCGTCGCCGCGACCAGAGCCGCGCTGGAACGGACCCTGTCGCGGCGCACACCGGTCATGACCGAAGCAGCGGCTTCCCAGGATGCCGAGCCCGTTGCCCTGCCGGCGGGCACGGTCACGCTGGCCGAAGCCGTCGTCGCACCAGGCTCGCGCCTCATCGGCCGCACGACGGCCCGTTCGGGGCTCAGGACGGAAACGGGCTGCGTCGTGCTCGGCTTGCAGCGCCGCAGCCGCATGCCGCGAACCGCAATGACCGAGATCCGCCTTGAGGCCGGGGACGTGCTGCTCTTTGCCGGCAGCCGCGATCACATCGACCGGCTGCGCGCCAATCACGACGTGCTTCTGGTGGACTGGACGGCGAGCGACCTGCCGCAGCGCGCGAAGGCGCCCCGCGCCGCGCTCATCTTCGCGGCCGTGATCGTTGCCAGCGCCCTGGAAATCGCCCCCATCGTGGTCGCCGCGCTTGTCGGCGCCCTCGCCATGGTCTTGTTCGGCTGCCTCAACGTGCGCCAGGCGACCCGGGTGATCGACAGCCGCATCGTCATGCTGGTCGCTGCCGCGATCGCGTCCGCCACAGCCCTTCAGGCCACCGGCGGCGCCGCAGCGGTGGCCAACGGAGTACTGGCGCTGTCGGACGGCCAGTCGCCCGCCGTCGTCGCGTCGGCCCTCTTCCTTGTGATCGCCCTCGCCACCAACGTCGTCACCAACAACGCCGCCGCCGTCCTCTTCACACCCGTGGCCATCGGCATCGCCGAACGGCTGGGGGTTCCGGCAGAACCGTTCGTGGTCACGGTCATCCTCGCATCGAACTGCTCCTTCGCGACGCCGGTCGCCTATCAGACGAATCTCCTGGTCATGGGGCCCGGCCATTACCGGTTCAGCGATTTTCTTGTCGCCGGAACACCGCTGGTGGTTATCTTATGGGTGACATTCTCGCTGGCGGCGCCCTGGGTCTACGGATTGTGAAGCCTGTGCCGAGTCGGCTATGCGAACGGGGACGCGCGCACGTGCGCCGACGGGGCGCTGAGGAAAGACCGGACTGACAGGCGATGACGCGGCAATACAGCGACAATCCGCAATTCTACCTGACCGCTGCCGCGCCCTGCCCCTATCTGGACGACCGGATGGAGCGGAAGGTGTTCACCCACCTGGTCGGCGACCGGGCCTCCGCCCTGAATGACGTGCTCACCCAGGGCGGCTTCCGCCGCTCCCAGAACATCGCCTATCGGCCAGCCTGCGAGGGCTGCAAGTCGTGCATCTCGGTGCGGGTAGTGGTCGACGCATTCGACTGGACCCGATCCTTCAAGCGGATCCTGGGCGCCTCCCGTGACCTGATCGGAGAGGAAATCCCGGCCGCCCCCTCCTCCGAGCAATATTCGCTGTTCCGCTCCTACCTGGACTCCCGGCACGCCACCGGCGGCATGGCGGAAATGTCGGTGCTCGATTACGCCATGATGGTGGAGGACACCCATGTCGACACCATGCTGGTGGAATACCGCAAGGCAGGTCCCGACAGCGGCCTCACCGGCCGCGGAGACGGTCCCCTCGTCGCCACCGCGCTGACCGACGTGCTCTCCGACGGGCTTTCGATGGTCTATTCCTTCTTCGACCCGGAAGAGACGCGGCGCAGCCTCGGCACCTACATGATCCTCGACCACATCCGGCGCGCCCGCGAGCGCGGCCTTCCCTTCGTCTATCTGGGCTACTGGGTCGATGGCTCGCCGAAGATGGACTACAAGAGCCGCTTCCGGCCTCAGGAGCATCTCGGGCCTCAGGGCTGGCAGCGGGTCTGACCAGTTCCTATCTTGATCTGGCCCGGCGCCCGCCGGCCAGACGTGTTCCACAGCGGAGCCGAGCGACCATGATCTATGTGCTTGCCTTCTTCCTTCCGCCGCTTGCGCTCCTCATCGAGGGCAAGATCTTTTCGGCGATCTTCAACCTGATCCTGATCGTGCTCGTCATCGTGCTGTCGCTGCTGACGCTGTTCACGTTCGCCTTCCTGCTGCTCATTCCCTCGCTTCATGCGATCATCGTCATCGCCCAGGCCCGCCGCCGGCGCGAGCACGAGGAACTGGTCGAGGCCGCCCGCTCCGGACGGATGCGCATCGACCGGTAGAGCTATGGGCCCGTCTGGCGCCGCGATCCGCCAGCCCGCGGCCGGATCCGCAATCCAGCACTGATACGTCTCTCCTTACAGTCAGCACTCCGCTGTTCGGGGCAAGCACGCTCGCCTGCCGTGCTGGCCTCCTGCTGCCCCTGGGGCCAGTGACGCGCATCGGCCGTGTCCATGTGTGGACGTTCGGCCACACCGGCCGGGAGATGCCAGCCGCCTCCACACGAATATGAGAGGCGCCGAAACTTGTTCGCAATTGCGCCGTTATCGCACCGCAACCGCATCGCCCAGACGAACGAAGCCCGGCTTGGCCCTCGCGCCTGCGGATCGCGGGAACGTGAGAAACCGTGCCGGGTCCCCACTGCCCGAATGTGCGAACTGAAGATGCCAGCAATTTCCCGCCCCTCGATGCTGCGGCCGTGACGACCTGTCTCTCGAAGGGTGCCCTCCCGAGCGCACCGGGCCATGCCAACTGTCCTCCCCAGCTCTCACTCGAAGTTTTGTAACGGAGTAACAATGTCTCTCAGCAGACGGTCTGTCCTCGTCGGTCTTGCCCTCGCTGTCGGCGGCTGTGTCTCGCAGCGCCAGTCGACGATGCAGACGGCCGCCAATGCCTACGTTCCCGATCCCTACTACGTCGCCATGTACGGGCCGATCACCACGGAACCGTGGCCGATCCCGGCCGTCGACGTGTCCAAGATCGATCCGCGCCTGCTGCGCCAGGAGGTCGACTACCCGACCCGTGAGCGGCCCGGCACCATCGTCGTCGATCCGACGGCCCGGTTCCTCTATCTCGTCCGCGAGGGCGGCAAGGCGCTGCGCTACGGCGTGGGCGTGGGCAAGACGGAAGCCTTCAACTTCCAGGGCGAAGCAGACATCGGTCGCAAGGCCGAGTGGCCGCGCTGGACGCCGACCAAGGACATGATCGCCCGCGAACCCGAACGCTACGGCCCCTATGCCGGCGGCGTCGAGGGCGGTCCCGACAATCCGCTCGGCCCTCGCGCCCTCTATCTCTACCAGAACGGTCGCGACACGCTGTACCGCATCCACGGCACCACCGAGCCGCACACCATCGGCAAGAAGGTGTCTTCGGGCTGCGTGCGGCTGTTCAATCAGGACATCATCGATCTCTATGGCCGCGTGCCGGTCGGCGCCAAGGTCATCGTTCTGCCATCCTACGAGGACGCCGGCACGGCCTGAGCCTCCTGATCGGCGGCGCGGTCGAGCCGGCTGCGCTGCCACATCGAGACTTCGCGCGGCTTCTCGAGGATCTCCTCGAGGGCCGCGTGCCACTCGGACCTGTAGTCCCGGCCAAGCTGAACGGCGAGCACATCCTCGTGGCTCTGCCAGGTCTCGACCAGAAGCACATCGCAGGCATCGTCCGGGTTCGCATGCAGCGCCGCGTCCACGAAGGACGCCTCGTGCCGCATCCGGTCGAGGACGCCGCCAAGCAGGCGTTCGAAGCGCGCGCGATGCTCCGGCCTGACCGCGAACCGGATGGCGTAGGTCACGCTCATTCCACGTCTCCCAAAGGCATGGCGGACAGGATCCGCCGTGTTGCATCGTCGGCGGGAAACAGGCTTTCCAGCGCAATCTCCTCCAGCGTAACGTCGGCCGGTGTGCCGAACACGGTTGTCGTGGAGAGGAAGGACAGGCACTCGCCGCCGGCCGTTCTCACCTGCAGCGGCACCACGATTCCCGTCCTGATCGCGGCCGGTTCTCGGCTGGCGCGGGACGGATAGGCGGCCAGTTCATCAAGGAGATCGGCAAGGTCCGGATCCGCCGTCTGGTCGACCTGGCAACTCAGCCGGTGAAGCAGATGGGCCCGCCATTCGCCGAGATTGTCGATCCGTGGCGCCAGCCCGTCGGGATGAAGCGTCAGCCGCAAAGCGTTGACCGGTGGGTCCAGCAGCGCCGGTGCCACACCATCCAGAAAGACGCCGACCGCCCGATTGGCCGCGACCATGGTCCAGTGCCGATCGATGGCCAATGCCGGATAGGGCTCGTGAGCGCGAAGGATACGTTCCACCGCGTCCCGTGCCGGCGTCATGTCGGGGGCCTCGAGCGGTCGCTCCGGGTGAAGCGGCGCGAAGCCCCCCGCGACCAGCAGCGCGTTGCGACCGCGCAGCGGCACCGCCAGTTCCTCCGCCAGGCGCAGGATGACCTCCCGGCTCGGCCGCGCCCTGCCGGTCTCCACGAATGACAGGTGTCGCGTGGAGATCTCGGCGCCGAGCGCCAGGTCGAGCTGGCTCAGCCGGCGGCGTTGGCGCCAGCCGCGGAGCATGCCGCCCACGCTTGTGTTGAAGTCCGTCTCGATCGTCATGGGGGCGATCATGCGACATGGGCCGCGGCTCTTCCATGACCTCGCAGGTAATGGATGCGGGGCAAATCCGACGACAGTCTCCGACGGACGAACTGATATGTCCTGAGGAGATCCACCATGCACGATCCCGATTTCATCGCAGAGGCCTACCTTGCCACCTGGAACGAGCCCGACCCGGACGACCGGATGGCGGTCCTGCAGGCGCGCTGGGCGGAGGACAGCCACTACGCCGATCCGATGATGAAGGGGTGTGGGCACGAAGGGATTGCGGCGATGATTGCCGGCGCCCGTGAGCAGTTCCCGGGGCACACCTTCTGCCTGACAACAGCACCGGACGGGCACGGCGACGTGGTTCGCTTTTCCTGGACGCTCCTGTCCCCACAGGAAACGCCCGTTGCCCGGGGCACCGACTTCGTGCGGCTCGACGAGCACGGCCGCATCGCCTCGGTGACCGGCTTTCTGGACTAGTTCCGCTCCTGACGAGAGAAGGCCCCGCGTCCGGCAGGAACGCGGGGCCTCGATGATCGGGGTGGTGCCGTTGCTATTCGGGCAACGCGAAGGTCACCACCTGGTCTGACACCTTGGGCAGCAGGATCGTGTTACCGCCGACGGCAAACGTCACGTACTGACGGCCCTTGTAGGTGTAGACCGCCGGCATGGAGACCGCCGGCGCATCGACCAGATGCTTCCACAAGGTGTCCCCGGTCTTCACGTCGATCGCGCGAACGCGGCTGTCCATCGAGGCACCGATGAAGACCAGGCCGGATTTCGTGATCGCCGGGCCGCCGATGGTCACCGAACCCCAGGATTCCGGCATGTAGAAGCCGTGCTTCTGAACCTGGCCAAAGGGCCGGTTCCAGAGCCTCTCTCCGCTGTTGAGGTCGTACGCGGCGATCATGCCGTAGGGCGGGTTCCAGCACGGCATGCCGGCCCAGTTCAAGAACGTCTCCAGCTTGAAGCCGTAGGGCACGTCGCCCTGCTGGTAGAAGCCGCTGGTCTCGCCGTCCTGAGACTTCTCCTCGAAATCCTCGCGCGGAACCAGCGTGTAGATCTGCACCACCGAGTTGGAGTTGATGACGTAGATGCCGCTTTCCGGATCGACGGCACCGCCACCCCATTGCGACCCGCCGGTCGTCGGGGGGTAGGCAATCGTACCCTCTACGCTCGGCGGTGTGAAACGCCCCTCCCAGCGCAGCTTTTCCGCCCGCGCCGAGCATCCGCCGAACGCCACGGCATCGGCGAGCGGTGAGACACCGGGCCACTCATCCGGGACAACCGGTTGCGGCTTGGGAACCCAGGGCTGCGTCGGCGCGGCCTGTTCGCCCCTGGCGTCGGAGGCCGGCACTTCACGTTCCTCGATCGGGAAGATCGGCTCGCCGGTTTCCCGGTTGAGGACGTAGAGGAAGCCCTGCTTGGACGACTGCACCAGGGCGGGAATGGTCTCGCCGTCCTTCTGGATATCGACCAGCGTCGCAGCCGACCCGGTGTCGTAATCCCAGATGTCATGGTGGACCAGTTGGCGGCTCCACACGACCTCGCCAGTGTCTGTATCCAGGGCGGTCACCGAGGTGGCGAGCGGAAGCTCCTCCGTACGGTTGCCGCCGTAATAGTTGGGGCTCGGAGAGGAGACCGGAATGTAGAGGATCCCCCGCTCCGGGTCGATCGACATGGACGCCCAGACGTTGGCCGTGCCGGTGCTTTCAATGACATGCTTCGGCAGGGCATTGAACATCCACTTCATGTCGCCCGATCGGGCATCGAGCGCGAAGATGCTGCCGGGAGGCGCGGCCGCATGCGTCCAGTCCTTGCCAGCCCAACCGAGGAACAGGGTGTCGTTATAGACCGTCGGCGGCTGAAGCAGGGAAAGAGGCCACTTGGCGTTGATGGTGTTCCACTGGTTGACGTCCACCACGCCGTTTTCGCCGAAGCCTGCGCACGGTTCGCCGCTGTCGGCATCGACGCCGTGCAGCTTGGCGTCCATCGTGCCGATGTAGACGATCTTCTGGCAGGCCTCGCCGTCGGCCAGTTCGTCGGCCTGCCAGTAGGCGACGCCCCGGTTCTTCATCGCCGGCTGGGTCAGCGCCTCAAGCCGCGCCTTCGGATCGTAGGTCCACTTCTCCTCGCCGGTGTCCGGCTCCAATGCGATGATCCGGTAGAAGGGCGTGCCGAGATAGAGCGTGTCGTTCACGAACAGCGGCGTCGCCGACCACACGCTGGTGGGAATGTCGCCGGATCCGTCGGAGACATCGCCGGTGTGGTATTCCCAAACCTGCTCCAGGTCGCCGACATTCTCCGGCGTGATCTGATCTGCAGGCGAATATTTCTGGGCTCTCAGGTCCCCGTTGAACGTGGCCCAGGTTTCCGACGTCTCCATCCACCGGTCGGGACCACGCTTTCCGGCCGCAGCCTTGTCGTCGTTCGCGGCCGGACCCGCGGTCACGCGCCCCAGCCCATTGCCGGATGCTTCGGGCGAGGCGTCATCGGCCTGCCCCGCCCCAGACGTCGAAAGACTGGTCGTTCCCGATGACTGGCCGTCATCCTGCGGGGCCGTGTCCGTGGTCTGGGCGGATGCCGGAGAGGCCGCCAACGAGAGAGCCAGGGCGGTGGAAAGAGCAAGCGATGCGGTGCGTGCGCTCATGGGTCAGGCTCCCTTCGCAACGGGCTGGGACGGACGATGCTCGCGGGAAGGATCGATGACGATGTAGATCAGCCAGCCCAGGCCCGCGGCAGAGACCGCGGCAAGAAGCGCCGGTGCCTGCAGCAGCCAGGCCGCAAACCCGGTCCCGAGGATGTCGAGCAGAACGAGGATCGACAGAATGACTGTCATCCAGCGCGGCAGGCTGGTGGAGATCAAAAGCCCGATCGAGCCGATGAGGAGCAGCGCCGTGGTTGCCACGACCAGATAGGCACCCGGCGTGAACGCGATACCGTTTCCGGCGTTGACCGTGTCGAACACGGCGATGATCAGCGCTGCAAGCGCGGCGATACACAGGAGCCAGGCCCCGTAATAGCCCGTCTTCTCGCTTCGAGCGGTCATTGTGCCCTCCTTCTGCCTCTTCTGCGCGACTGGACGAGCCGGCGGCCGTCCGATGGCCGGCGACACGACTTCGCCACACTTGCGACAACGGAACAGGCTTCCGGACGTTCCGGATGCGGTGATGCGAATTTGAGAGGCGGGACGGAAAGGAGTTGGAAACGGCCGGTCACCTTCGCTCAGGATCTGCTCACGGGATCCCGGCCTGCAGTCTTCGTGAGGTGACACGCACCAACCAGCGGTTAGAGCCACGTATCCTTGTCGAGGCCGAGCTTCACGATTTTCTCGTTCAGGGTTCGCCGGCCGATGCCGAGCGCCTCGGCGGCCGCGTCCATCCGGCCGGCGTGGGCCCGGATCGCGCGGCCCACCATCTCCCGCTCGAAGGCGGCGACCGCCTCGCGCAGGGTGCCCGGCACGTCGAGGCGCTGCTGGTCGTAAGAGATCGCCTCGGCCGCCGACCCCCTGCCCCGGCGCGCTGCCAGTACATGGCGCTCGGCGACGTGGCGCAGCTCGCGAACGTTGCCGGGCCAGTCATGGGCGAGCAGCGCCGCCATGTCCTCGTGGCTCGGCTGTGGGGGCTCGATCTCGTAGACCAGCGCGAACTCGTCGAGGAAATGGGAGTAAAGCAGTGGCAGGTCTTCCAGCCGCTGGCGCAACGGCGACAGGCGCAGCACGAAAGTGTTGATGCGGTAGAAGACGTCGGCGCGCAGCAGCCCGTCGCGAACGGCCTGCTCCGGCTCGAGATTGGAGGCGGAGATCAGCCGGAAGTCGGAGGACGCCGCACCAGCGGCTCCGACCGGATTGAACGAGCCGGTTTCGATGGCCCTCAACAGCTTCGCCTGCACCCGTTCCGGACAGCTGCAGATCTCGTCGAGGAACAGCGAGCCGCGATCGGCGGCAAGCAGGAAGCCGCGGGGACCATCCTTCGCGCCGAACATCTCCGGCTCGAACCGCTCCTGTTCCAGCGTTGCGCAGTTGATGGGAACGAACGGCCCACCCGGCCGGGCTCCGAGATCGTGCAGCGCCCGGGCCACCAGTTCCTTGCCAGTCCCGGTCTCGCCCACGATCAGGACGGGAGCATTGGAATCGGCAAGATCGATCACATCGCGGCGCAAGGCGCGGATCTCCTCGGTCTGACCGAGGAGGATCCGGTCGAGCCCCGAAAGGCTGGCCAGACGCGCGCGTAGCCGCCTCGTGTCCGCCGCCAGCCGGAACTGGTCGGCGGCGTGCTGCACGACGCTCAGGAGCCTGTGCGGGTCGTACGGCTTCTCCACGAAGCTGTAGGCGCCCTCTTGCACGGCGCTGACCGCCATCGCGATGTCGCCATGCGCGGAAATGAGGACCACCGGCGGCATTTCCGGCTTCGCCAGTTCGCGCAGCAGTTCCAGTCCCGACATGCCGGGCATGCGCACGTCGGCCAGCACCACGTCGGGATTGACCTCCGGCAGGCGGGCCAGCGCGGTCGCCGCCCGCCCCACTGTCGTCACGTGCCAGCCGGCCGCCGACAGGAGGTCGTCTAGCGAGTCCCGCATGCCGGCGTCGTCATCGACGACGAGGATGCGCCGCGGCAGAGCGGCAGGGCGTTGGGTCTCAATCATCGTCCTGATCCGAGATCATCGGAAAGGTCACCTCGAAGACGGCCCCGTCCTCGCCGAAGCCACCGTTCCAGGCCCGCAGCGTACCGCCGTGCTCGCGCACGATCTCGCGCGAGATGGAAAGTCCGAGCCCCATGCCCTTTCCCGAGGCGCGGGACGTGACGAACGGTTCGGCCAGCTCGTCCATCGTCCGGTCGCCGAGGCCGGTGCCGCTGTCGCGGACCAACAGCCGCGCGCCCTCGCCGTCCCGCCCGAGTTCAAGCCGCAGGCGCGGCTCGTCGCACTCCTCCATGGCGTCGATGCCGTTGCGCAAGAGGTTCACCAGAACCTGCTCGATGCGCAGCCTGTTGCCCCGGATCGGGATCGGGCGCTCGGGCAGGTCCACCTCGACCGATACGGACTGCGCATCGATGTTGGGCTGAACCAGCGCCAGCGCCTCCGGCACGGCTTCGCGCAGGTCGATCCGCGTCATGATGCCGTCGCCGGGCTTGCTGAAGAATTTCAGCTGCCGGGTGATCCCTTCCATGCGATCGAGAAGCGAGGAGAGCCGGCCGAGCATGCGCCGGTCGCCAGGCACCGCGGCGGCATCGGACGGGCCGGTCTTTCCACGCGAAAGATCGAGCGCGATGAGCTGGTTGCGCATCGCGGCGATGGGCTGGGCCAGTTCGTGGTTCACCGACGCCGCCAGCTGACCGAGGGCGGCCAGCCGGCTGGCGCGGCGCAGCTCGCTCTCCGTCTGTTCCAGCCGCTGCTCCGCCGCACGCCGCTCCTCGATCTCGTGCGCGAGCCGTTCGTTCATGCGGCGCAGGGCCGCCTCCTCCGCCTCCGACCGGCCGAGGGCGCGGCGCATCCGCGCCGTGCGCAAGAGCTGGGCGGCCAGCAGCGTCAACATCGCCAGAACGAGGATGCCGGCAGCAAGAAGCCAGGCTCGTGTCCGGGCTTCCTGATCGTCGGCGAGATAGTGGAGCGACCAGCCATTCGGCAGGTTGCTCGTCGTCAGATGGATGGCATCGGCAAACGCCGGGGGAACGGCAACGCCCAGTTCGCTCGCCCCCGAGAAGGCAGTCAGCTCCGCACCGCCGAACTGTCGATTTGCCCGGATCCGCTGCAGATCGGCGTCCGTGGTCGCCACAACCGTGCGGTAACGCCAGTCCGGCTGCGACGCCAGAACAACCACCCCGTCGCGGTTGGTGACCAGGATGGCGTCACCGCTTCGGTTCCACGAGGTCTCCAGCGCATCCAGACTGACCTTTACCGCGATCACCCCGACGATCGCCCCGGCGGCGTCGCGGACCGGAACGGCAATGAAATAGCCGGGGCGGCGGGTGGTCGCGCCGACGCCGAAGAAATGGCCGGTTCCCCCCGCCTTCGCCTCCTTGAAGTAGGGGCGGAAGCTGTAGTTCTGGCCGACGAATGAACCTTCATCGCGGTAGTTGGAGGCCGCAATCGTATGGCCGTCGGCATCCATCAGGTAGATGGCCTCGATTCCGGCACGGTCGGCGAAGGTCTCGAGCCGCTGGTTCAGCGCCGCCGGATCACTGCCGCGCGCCACCTCCACCAGCCGCGGATCGTTGGCCAGAACGAACGGCAGGTGCTCGAAGCGCTCGATCTCCGCGCGCAGCGTCGTCTCGTAGACCATGAGCCGGCCGGTGGCGCGCGTCCGCTCGTCGGCTCGGAAATAGGGCATGACCAGCGCGATGAGCAGCCAGGCCAGTGCAAACACCACCACGGCGACGGGTAGCAGATAGGGCTGGCGAAATCCCCCGGCCTGGCGTCGGCCGCGTGAGCCCGCTCCGGTCGCTCCGACGGTACTGGCCGATGCGTCGCGCGACGTCATTGCTCCACCTCCGGCCTCGTCCCCACTTGCGCACGATGTGACATGTGCGAACCTACCAGCATCGACACCCCGCGAGCCCTGCGGAAATCCGCAGGGCAGGCCCCGCATCGTCCAGCGGTTTGATTCATTGGAGGCTGTCGGAGCGCGCTATAAGAGTCCGAAAAAGTCATCCGAAGACATCCTGGGAGGATAGCATGAAGAAGACGACCACCCTGACGCTCGCAGCGACGTTCGTGACGCTCTCCGTCGCGCCGGCCCTTGCCGAGGAATGGAACGTGTCCCTCTGGGGCAAGCGTCGCGCGTTCACCGAACACGTCGAGAAGCTTGCCGAGCTTGTCAACGAAAAGACCAACGGCGACTTCGTCCTCAACATTTCCTACGGCGGCCTGTCCAACAACCGCGAGAACCTCGACGGCATCTCCATCGGCGCCTTCGAGATGGCGCAGTTCTGCGCCGGCTATCACCGCGACAAGAACCCGTCGATCACCGTTCTCGAACTCCCCTTCCTCGGCGTGGACTCGCTTGAGCTTGAGCGCGCGCTGTCGGAGGAGCTGTACCAGCATCCCGCCGTTCAGGAGGACCTCGACCGCTGGAATGCGACGCTGCTGATGCCGTCGCCGATGCCCCAGTACAACATCGTCGGCAAGGGCGAGCCGCTGAAGTCCCTCGCCGATTATGAAGGCTTCACCGTCCGCGCCACCGGCGGCATCGGCGAGGCGATGGAGCGCGTCGGCGCGGTTCCGACCTCCATGTCCGCCACCGAAGTGCGCCAGGCGCTCGATTCCGGCGTCATCCAGGGCGCCTCGTTCGCCCCCCACGCCCACCTTTCGTTCGGCACCGTGGAAGGTGGCGAGTGGTGGACCACCAACCTCAACCCCGGCACCGTGAACTGCCCGGTGGTGGTCAACACCGACGCCCTCGCCGCGCTCTCTGACGAGCATCGCGAAGCGCTGCTGGGTTCGGTCGGCGAGGCTCTCGACCACTATGTCGACTTCTACCAGAACAACACCATGAAGCGGTGGCAGCCGAAGCTGGACGAAGAAGGCATCGAGTCGGTCACCTACAGTGACGCCGAGATCGAAGACTTCCGCGGCCGCGTCGCCGATCCGGTCGCCCAGGCCTGGATCGAGGAGAATTCTGCCCGCGGCCTGCCTGCCCAGGAGCTCTACGACCAGACGGTCCAGTTCATTCAGGACTACAAGGCCGAGAACGGCTCCAACTAGGCCGCTTCCTCCCAAGGGACCCCGCCTTTCGAGGCGGGGTCTTTTCCGATTCCAAGCAGGGGCAGAACGCATGGCAGGCACAGCCACCATCCTGTCCGACGATACGGTCCTGTCGCGTCTGGATCGCGCCCTCTTCCGGCTTGAGAGCTTCCTGGGACTGATCTCGGGTCTCGCCGTGTTCGGGCTGATGATCCTGGCAGTCATCTCCGTCGGCGGCCGCAACTTCTTCAATCACCCCGTGCCGGGTTATGTGGACTGGATCGAGCAGGCCATGCCGCTCATCGCCATCACCGGCATTGCCTACGTCCAGCGTCTGGGCGGTCACATCCGCATGGATATCGTAGTTGGCTCGCTGCACGGCCGGGCGCTGTGGGTGGCCGAGTTCATCACCACCTTCTTCATCCTACTTCTGATGATCCTGCTCGTCTGGGGCTCCTGGTCGCATTTCCTGCGTTCGTTCGATTTCGCCGCACCCATGTGGTCACGCGATTCCACCATCGACATCGCCCTGCCGATCTGGCCTGCGAAGCTGATCGTGCCGGTCGCTTTCTCGGTGATGTCGGTGCGGCTGGTGCTGCAGCTCTGGGGCTATATTCGCGCCATCGCCACCAACGCCGAGCGCCCTGTTGCCGTACCGCTGATCGACGACGCCGCCACCCAGGCCGCACGCGAGGCTGCTGCGGTTTCAGATGACCCAGGCCAGGGAACTTCCTCCGCCGGCGGAAGGGAGGCCTGAGCCATGGAACCGATCGAAATCGGCCTCTGGGTAACCGGTGGCCTCCTCGTCCTGGTCGTCATCGGCATGCGGGTGGCATTCGCCGCCGCAATCGCCGGCCTGATCGGCCTCGTCTGGATCTTCTGGTCCAAGAAGGGCTACGATTCCGGCGAGTTGGGCTGGGCCATCGGCATCGCCACCAAGGTTGCCGGCCAGGTGCCGCATTCCAAGGTGTCCAGCCAGTCGCTCTCGCTGATCCCGACCTTCATCCTGATCGGCTACCTCGCCTATTATGCTGGCCTGACGAGGGCGCTGTTCGAAGCGGCCAAGCGCTGGATGGCCTGGCTTCCCGGCGGTCTCGCCGTCGCCACCATCTTCTCCACCGCCGGATTCGCCGCCGTGTCGGGCGCCTCAATCGCCACGTCGGCCGTCTTTGCCCGGGTCGCGATTCCGGAGATGCTGAAGATCGGCTACGACAAGCGCTTCGCGGCCGGCGTGGTCGCCGCCGGCGGCACCCTCGCCTCGCTCATTCCGCCGTCCGCGATCCTGGTGATCTACGCCATCATCGTTGAGCAGGACGTCGGCATGCTGCTGCTCGCCGGCTTCCTGCCCGGTCTCGTCTCGGCGCTGATCTATGGCGGCCTGGTGGTCGGCCTTGCCATCGTGATCAAGGGCTTCGGCCCGCCGGTCTACGGGTTCACCTGGGGCCAGCGGTTCCGGTCGCTGCCGCCGGTCCTGCCCGTCGTCGCCGTCGTCGCCCTGATCATTCTGTTCGTCTACAACCCGTTCGGCGGTCAGGCCTGGGGCACGCCCACGGAGGGCGGCGCAATCGGCGCCTTCGTGATCTTCTGCATGGCCATCTGGCACGGCATGCGCTGGCCGCAGTTCCGCTCGGCGCTGATGGAAACCGCCAAGCTCTCCATCATGATCTTCACGATCATCTGGGGCGTGCTGATCTATGTTCGCTTCCTGGGCTTCGCGCAGTTGCCGACAGCGTTCGCGGACTGGATCTCCGGGCTCGACCAGTCGCCGTGGATGACGCTGGTGCTGATCCTGCTGGCCTACGCGGTGCTCGGCATGTTCATGGACGCCATCGGCATGATGCTCCTGACGCTGCCTGTGGTCTTCCCCGCCGTGATGGCCCTCAACGGCGGCATGGCGGTCTCGGCGGAAGACGCAGCCTTCGGCATGAGCGGGCCGCTTTGCGCGGTGTGGTTCGGTATCCTGGTGGTCAAGATGGCTGAATTCTGCCTGATAACACCACCCATAGGACTGAACTGCTTCGTGGTGGCGGGCGTGCGCGACGACCTCTCGGTCCAGGACGTGTTCCGCGGCGTGACGCCCTTCTTCATCGCCGACGCCATCACCATCGGCGTGCTCATCGCCTTCCCGGCAATCGTGCTCTGGCTGCCCCGCATGGCGATGGGCTGAACAGGGTAGCCGGCGCGCAAGCCCAATGGTCGCGCGCCGACTTCCCCCGTCTGTGTAAGGGCTCTTCAGGCTGGCTCGTTCGCCTTGATCGGACCGGAAGGCCGCAGCAGCAGCGACAGGCCGATCAGCACCCCGAGACCGGCCGCCAGCGCCCCCACCAGGAAAACGCTGTCATAGCCCGCCTGCAAGGCGAGAAGCCCGGCAAGCGGACCGGTCAGGCCGTAGGCGAGATCCTGAAAAGCCGAATATCCTCCGAGCGCGGTCGCCCGCAGGTGCGGCGCGACGATGTGGACGACCTCGCGGCCCATCGCGGGAAAGACGAGCGAACAGCCGAGCCCCGTCAGGAACGCGCCCGCAAGAGCAAATTCCGGTCCCGGCGCCAACCAGATCAGCACCTGGCCGACCGTCTCCACCGCCAGCGAGCCTATGGCCACCGGCAGGCCGCCGAACCTGTCCGGCAAATGCCCCAGGAGCGCCCGCACCAGAACGAACCCGCCGCCGAACGCCGTGAGGCCCAGGGCCGCATTGGCCCAGCCCTGTTCGTGAAAGCTGAGGACGAAAAAGGCGCCGATGGCGGCAAAGCCGATGCCCTGCAGGGCGACGATCAGGCCATGCGCCCAGATCTGGCGGATCACTCGCAGATAGGACGGCCGGTCGCCGGCTCGGACAGGCACGACCTTCGTCATGGGCCAGATCGCCAGCAGGCCCAGAACCGGCAGGACGCTGCTTGCCGCCATCGCGCCGACGAAACCACTGCGATCGGCAAGAAACACACCGATCGGAGCCCCGACGGCAAGTGCCCCGTAGAGCGCGGCGCCGAGCAGCGACAAGGCGCGGCCCGACCGGGACGGGCCAACGATGCTGATACCCCACGCGATCACGCCGACGACGACGAGGCTTTCGCCCAGGCCGACGAGCAACCGCCCGGCGAGCAGTATCCCGTAGCCGGTCATCGGTGAAGCTGGCATCAAGGCCGGAAGCATGCAGATCGCCGCGCCGAACGCATAGCAGGTCAGACCTCGGACGACCGACACCTTGGGCCCAATCCGGTCGGACAGGCTCCCGGCATAACCGCGCGTCAGGACGGTGCTGAGAAACGAGATCCCAACGGCGAGGCCCGCCCATGCGCTGTTGAGACCGAGCCGGTCCGCCACGAACAGCGGGACGATCGGAAGGGCGATGGCGACGCAGAGATAGGACAGGAAGAGGACGGCGGTGAGCAGCCACAGTCGGATCTGGGGCGTTGCCGGCGTCGAGAGGAAAGCCATGGTCGGAGCCTCGGGGCTGTTCCTCGATCGTCAAAGTACAAAAAAACGCACTTCGACCGATGAGGATCGATGAGTGCGTTGCTTGACGTTAGACGCTTACGGTCAGTGACCTGACCCGTTCTGGTTAGACAGCGCTGGCATCGGTGTCAACAGCGCCCCGGTTGCCATCGCCTCCGCTGCCCGACGCTGCGGCGACGAAGAGGTACATGGTGAGCACGTACGGGGCTGTGAACGACGGGATGCCGTCTGGCGCGACCATGACGTTGAGCGCCCCTTCCACGAACACCGTGACCACGGTGGCAAGCGACGCATAAAGCGCCCCCTTCACCGAGGGCGGAAAGAACACCACCCCAACGGCAATCGCGGTCAGAACAGCGCTGAACCCGTAAAGCCCCTGGCTCACCAGCACGGGGTCCGCCCCCATGCCCACCGCCACCAGCGTTGCGACCCCCGATCCGGTCAGGGCCGCGATCCCCGCCGGCACCGAGGCGACAAGGATGCCGGCCAGAACCAGCGCGCCGGAGACCTCGCTCCCCAGAAGGAAGACCTGGCCGATGTTGCGCAGGAGGATCCGGCCGAATTCCATCGGAGCCGGCATCGCCGACACGCCACGCAGATAATCAGTCGCGAATTCCGGCGCCCCGGCGGCCACTTTCAGCCCACCGAACGAATAGGCGGCAGCAACGATCAGCCAGCCGGTGAGGACGAACGGTCCGGTGGAGGCCGGAATGCCCCACTGCCGGGTCAGCGTCGCAGAAAACGCGGACGCAAAGACCGTGCTCGCTGCGGCGCCGACCACGACGCAGACCCAGAGCTGCGGGGTGATGGCAAGGAAGCTCGGAACGGCCACCCCGACCAGGATGCCGTTGAAGCCAAAAAGGCCGGCATCGATGGTCTTGCGGTCGTAGTCGAGCAGGCGGGCCGTCAGGGTCGACACCACCAGCCCAAGGAGTGCACCCGCCAGGATCGCCCAGGTGCCAGTCGCATGGGAGGCGTAAGCAATCGCCGCCAGAAAAAACGCACCCGTCACCGCGTTTTCCATGAAGAAGACCTGCCCTGCCCCGCGCAGACAGACAGTGACGAGATCCCGTCGCGGCGTCGCCATCCCCCTCCCCGTCGGTCAGCGCATCGCGAGAGCGATCATCGCCGCCATGAACACGAATGTGATCAAGTTCAGCACCGTGTCGACGAGATCGCCGGTCAGCATCGTTTGTCCTCCAGCGTCTCCTGCCTGAGAGCCCGGATCAGGCAGACCAGCAACAGCACGAGGATGAAGACGAAGGGCAGCGCTCCGAGCGCGATCAGCTTCTTCACCGCGTCGACCGACCCGGCGAGGATCATCGCGGCGCCCACGATGGCCAGAAGCCCGCCCCAGATCAGCCGCACGCGGCGACTCGGGTTCGGGTCGCCGCCGGTGGAGAAAGTCCCAAGCACGAAGGCTGCGCTGACGACGCTGGTGACGATGAACAGGAAGGCGGCGAGGATGGTCGCGGTCATGGTCACGAGCGGCATCGGCAGCCGCTGCAGAAGCGCGAACGTGACCCTTTCCACGTTGGTCGCGGTCTGGGCAAGCAGCGCACCCGATCCGTTCAGCGCCTCGTACAAGCCGATCCCGCCGAACACGCCGAACCAGACCACCGAGAACAGCGTCGGCCCGATCAGCACGCCGAGCACGAACTCGCGGATCGTGCGGCCCTTGGAGATCCGCGCGATGAACACCCCGACGAACGGTCCCCAGGCGATCCACCAGACCATGTAGGTCAGCGTCCAGTCCTTGAACCAGCGCTGGGCCCCGTCGTCGAAGAAGGCATAGGTGTCGAGCCCTTTCGGGACGACCGCGGCGAGATAATCGCCAAAGGTCGCCACCACGGAGTTCGCCAGGGTGTGGGTCGGCCCGAACAGGAGAACGAACACGACCAGCGCGAGCGCGATCGCCATGGCGATGTTGGAAAGCCGCGCCATCCCCGAGCCGAGATCGGCCAGCAGCGCCGGCAGATAGCACACGACCATCACCACGAACACGGCCACCACCACCCAGACCGGCGCTTTGTCGCCGCCCATCAGCACGTCGATGCCGTCGGCCACCTGGAACACGCCCATCGCCATCGACCCGCCAACCCCGATGGCAATGGCGACGATGGCGAGGAAATCGGAGAGCGAGCCGACGACCCGCGCCCACGCCTGGCCGGCGAACAGATCGGTGATCGGCGCGCTCACCAGCATGGCGGTACCGCGGCGAAAGCTGAAATAGGCGATGGTCAGCGCTGTCGAGCCATAGATCGCCCAGGCATGGATGCCCCAATGGAAGTTGGTGGCGATCATTGCCTGCTTGGCGGCGAGCGGATCGGCCATCGTCTCGCGCGCGAAGCCGAAATGGGTGAGCGGTTCAGCCACCGCCCAGAACAGGAGCCCCACCCCCATTCCGGCCGCAAACAGCATGGTCAGCCAGGAGACGGTGGAGAATTCCGGCCGGTCGTCGTCCGCGCCAAGCCGGATATCGCCGTAGCGGGAGAAGGCGAGCGCAAAGCACAGCACCAGCATGCCCGTGACGGTGAGCATGACGAACCATGCGCGGCTGTCGAAGTAGCGCTCGACGATCAGGGTCGCGATGCGGAGAAGGCCTTCGGTGTCGACGACACCCCAGATACCGATTCCCGCCACCACGCTCAGCGAGGCGGCCAGTATCAGCTTCGAGGCTTGACCGGTCGCGGCCATCCGGACCCCACGCCTGCAATCGGCCCGCGCCCGGCATCATCGATTGGCCTCGGACGCGCAGCCCCCAATACCGCAAGCCTTGCACGCGGACGCCGCCCCGTCGAGGCGAAACGGAGCCGATACGAGCTCAGCCAGTCCGCAGGTCAGGGTTCAGTTCGCATCGAACCGGTTGCCGCGCGGGAATTTCGGCGGCGGCAGGCGGCCGGCCTGGGCGCGATCGCCGAGCCAGTCGCGCAGCTCCTCCATGGTGCGCACGTGGCGGCGGCCGGAGGAGTCGGTCCAGGTAAGCCCCTCTTCGGCCGTGAAGACCTTCAGGTCCGCCAGTCCGCCGTCCTTGTAGCGCTGCAGGCGCACGCCACGGCCCTTTGTCATCTGCGGGATCTGCGCCTTCGGGAAGATCAAGAGCTTGCGGTTTTCGCCGAGCACCGCAACCGTGTCTCCGGCGGCCGGCACCACGCGGTATGCCTCTTCGGTCGCGCCGACGGTGAGCACCTGCTTGCCGCGCTTGGTGTTGGCCACGACCTCGCTTTCGGCCACCACGAAGCCGCGGCCGGCGGTGGAGGCCACCAGCAGCGTGCGGTCGGTCACATGGACCAGCACGTCGACCACGTCGTGGCCCTGCTCCATGTCGACCATCAGCCGGATCGGCTCGCCGTGGCCGCGTCCGCCCGGCAGCTTGTCGGCGCCGATCGTGTAGAAGCGGCCGGCGGTGGAAACGATCAGCAGCTTGTCGGTGGTCTCCGCGTGCAGCACGCGCTTCAGCCGGTCGTCCTGCTTGAAGGCGATCTGCGAAACGTCCTGCAGATGGCCCTTCAGCGCCCGGATCCAGCCCTTCTCCGACACCACGACGGTGATCGGCTCACGCTCGATCATCGCCTCGACGGCGAAGTCGGCGGTGACCACCGGGGCCTCGCCGAAGCTGGTCCGGCGGCGGCCGAGATCGGTATCCTGGCCAAAGGTCTTCTTCAGCCCCTTCACCTTGTCGCCGACGCGCGACCACTGGGCGTCCTCATCGGCCAGCAGAGCCTCCAGGCCTGCCTTCTCCTCGGTAAGAGTGGTGTGCTCCTTGCGGATCTCCATCTCCTCCAGCCGGCGCAACGAACGCAGCCGCATGTTGAGGATGGCTTCCGCCTGGACTTCGGTCAGATCGAAGGCCTTGATCAGTTCCGCCTTCGGGTCGTCCTCCTCGCGGACGATCTGGATGACCCGGTCGAGATCGAGATAGACGACCAGGAAGCCGTCGAGGATTTCCAGGCGCCGAGTGATCTTGTCGAGCCGGTGGCGCGAGCGGCGAACGAGCACGTCCTTGACGTGGTCGAGCCAGGCCTTCAGCGCGTCCTTCAGGCCGACGACCTTTGGCACCGTGCCGCCCATCAGCACGTTCATGTTCATGGGCACACGGGATTCCAGGTCCGTCAGCCGAAACAGCGACCCCATCAGGAGGTCCGGATCGACGGTCTTGGAGCGCGGCACCAGCACGAGGCGGATATCCTCGGCCGACTCGTCGCGCACGTCGTCGAGAAGCGGCAGCTTCTTCGCCGTCAGCAGGTCGGCGATGCGCTCCACCAGCCGGCCCTTCTGGACCATGTAGGGGATTTCGGTGACAACGATCTGCCAAGTGCCCCGGCCGAGATCCTCTTTCTCCCAGCGGGCCCGCACGCGCATGCCGCCACGGCCGGTCTTGTAGCACTCCAGGATCACCGACGGATCCTCGACGATGACGCCGCCGGTCGGGAAGTCCGGACCGGGCACCATCTTGACGAGGGTTTCGGTGGCGGCGTCCGGGTGCTTGATGAGGTGGAGCGCGGCATCCGCGAGTTCCGCCACGTTGTGCGGCGGCACGCTGGTCGCCATGCCGACCGCAATACCGGTGGCGCCGTTGGCGAGCAGGTTCGGGAACGAGCCCGGCAGCACCACCGGTTCCTGCTCCAGCCCGTCATAGGTCTCGCGGAAGTCGACCGCGTCCTCGTCGAGGCCTTCCAGGATGAGGCCTGCGACCGCCGTCATCCGCGCCTCGGTGTAGCGCATGGCCGCCGCACCGTCGCCGTCGATGGTGCCGAAGTTGCCCTGGCCGTCCACCAGCGGATAGCGGACCGCGAAATCCTGGGCGAGACGCACCAGCGCGTCGTAGATGGCCTGGTCGCCGTGCGGGTGGAACTTACCCATCACGTCGCCGACCACGCGGGCGGACTTCTTGAACGCCGTGCCGGGGTCGAGCCGCAGCTGCCGCATCCCGAACAGGATGCGCCGGTGCACGGGCTTCATGCCGTCGCGCACGTCGGGCAGTGCCCGGTGCATGATCGTGGACAGCGCGTACGCGAGATAGCGCTCTTCGAGTGCCGACTTCAGGTCGACCTCTTCGATGCCCTCGCCGTCGGGAATCAGTGTTTCACCCATGCTGGATGGGTAGACGCGCGGCGTCGAGGTGGCAAGGCGAAAGGGCGTGAAACCCGCAGCTTCGCTGGACTTTCAACCGCTCTCCACAAGCCCGCGCGCAACCGCCGAGACGAAATGCTCGCGCGCGGCAGGCAAACGCTTGTCCACCGGCCCCAGGATGCAGACATCGAGAAAATGCCCGGTCAGGTCGAATGCGGTGCGCAAGTCCGCCAAGGTCGCTGGTCCGGCCACCCCGCCGTCCACCAGAAAGCCCGGCAGTCCCAACAGCTTGTCGGCATAGGGCGCGCCCGCTTCGCGCGAGACGGCACGGCCAGAGCGCGGCGACACCCAGACGAGATCGTCGGTCACGCCGGTCGCGGCACACGCGGTGAGGTCGAGCCCGAAGCCCGCCTCCTCCAGGTACGCAAGCTCGAAGCGCACCATGATGGCGCCGGCGGCATGCGGCTCGTCGAGATGGTCGAGAACCAGATCGAGCGCCTCATAAAGGCGCGGATGCGGATCGCGGTCCGGCAGGTGGCGCAACAGGCCCGCAAGCGCCTGGATGCCGAAGGTGCCAAGCGCCGTTTCCATCAGCAGGCCGGCCCGCGCCCGCCCGAGCTCGACCGCGAAATTGCCGAGCTGGTCATCAAGCCGAGCCCGCCAGGTCAGATCGAGGGAATTTCCCGCCTGCAGGCTCGGGCGCATCCGCCGCGACCGCCCACCGCGCACCAGGCCGCTGGCCCGGCCGTGATCCTTGGTCAGCACGTCGAGGATCACGCTCGTCTCGCCGAACGGGCGCACCTGCAGCACGATCCCCTCGTCCCGCCACTCCATGGGTCTAGCCGCCTCCGGCCGGCAGGCTGATGCCGGCTAGTTGGAAAAATCCAGCCCCATCTCGCGGTAGCGCTCGGGATCGTCGGCCCAGCGCGAGCGGACCTTCACGAAGAGGAACAAGTGCACCGGATGCTCGACCATCTGGGCGATCTCCTCGCGCGCGGCCTGGGAAATGGCGCGGATGGTCTGGCCGCCCTGCCCCAGCACGATCTTCTTCTGGCTCTCGCGCTCCACGTAGATCGTCTGTTCGATGCGGATGCTGTTGTTGCGCAGGCGCTTCCACTGTTCCGTCTCGACAGTGGAGGCGTACGGCAGCTCGTCGTGGAGCCGCAGCATCAGCTTTTCCCGGGTGATCTCGGCCGCAAGCATCCGTTCCGGCAGGTCTGAGATCTGGTCTTCCGGGTAAAGCCAAGGTCCCTTGGGCATGCGCGAGCACAGCCCGGCCTTGAGGGTCTCGATGCCGCTGCCGGTCTGGGCGGAGATCATGAAGGTCTCGTCGAAACTGGCCCGCGCGTTCGCCTCCTGGGCCAGGCCGAGAAGCTCCGTCTTGTCCACCAGGTCGACCTTGTTGAGGATCAGGCACTTTGGACCGTGAATGTTTTCTAGCCCGGCCAGGATCTTTTCCGCGGCTTCGTCGATACCGCGCTTGGCGTCGATCAGCGGGCAGACGAGATCGGCATCCTGGGCCGATCCCCATGCGGTGCGGACCATCGCCCGGTCGAGCCGGCGCTTGGGCGCAAAGATGCCGGGCGTGTCGACCAGAATGACCTGGGTGTCGCCCTCCAGCATGATGCCGCGCACCACCGCGCGCGTTGTCTGCACCTTGTGGGTGACGATCGACACCTTCATGCCGACGAGCGCGTTCACCAGCGTCGACTTGCCGGCATTCGGCGCGCCGATCAGCGCCACGATCCCGCAGCTTGTGCCGGCCGCCTCGCCGGTCTCAGTCGCCGTTTCGCTCATCGTTCCAAACCCCTTCGCGCACAAGAACGGCCGTGGCCGCCTCCTGCTCTGCCTCGCGCTTCGAACGCCCGGCACCAATGCCTGCCGCCAGTCCCGCGACCGAAACCTCCACGGTGAAGCTCGGCGCATGGTCCGGCCCGCTGCGCTCCACCTCCCGGTAGGACGGTGTCGGCGCGCCGCGGCCCTGCACCCACTCCTGCAGCGTCGTCTTGGCATCGCGCACCGGACGCGCCGCCATCCGCATCTTCGGCCCCCAGTAGCGCTCGATCGTCCGCTCCGCCGCAGCAAAACCGCCATCGATATAGAGGGCGCCCAGAACCGCCTCGCAGATGTCGGCCAGGATCGCCGTGCGCTTGCGGCCGCCGCTCTGGCTTTCGCCGGCTCCCATCACCATGGCCCGGTCGAGACGCCAGTCCGCGGCGACCTCGGCGCAGGTCTTGCCGCGCACGAGCTGATTGTAGCGCTGAGCGAGTTCGCCCTCGTCAGCGTCAGGATACGCCCGGAACAGCAGCGACGCCACGCACAGGCCGAGCACCCGGTCGCCCAGGAACTCCAGCCGCTGGTAGCTTTCGGTCTGCAGGTCTCCGGGCGACAGCGCGCTGGCGTGGGTCAACGCCTGGCGCAGCAGGGCGCGGTTGGAGAAGCTGTGGTCGAGGACGGCCTCGACGCCGGCAAGCGCCTCGCGGTCGCCGCCGCTCATAGGGTGTCGAAGATCCGGTTCCAGCGCACGTCCCAGGGCCAGCGCCAGATCTGCCAGACGGGAGCTTCATCCTTGATGGAGAAGAAGATGATGGAGGCCCGGCCGACGAAGTTCTCGAACGGCACGTAGCCCACGTAGCTGAGCACGCGGCTGTCGGAGGAATTGTCCCGGTTGTCGCCCATCATGAAATAATGACCGGCCGGCACCTCGTAGACGCGCGTGTTGTCCCAGAAACCGTCCGGATCGGCGTCCAGAACCTGATAGGAGACGCCGTTTGGAAGCGTCTCGACAAAGCGTGGGATGCGGATCTCGTTGCCCGACGGATCGGTATCGACGAAGTCGTCGATACGCTCCTTCGCAATGGCTTCGCCGTTGATGTGCAGGACGCCGTCGATCATCTGGATCTTGTCGCCCGGAAGCCCAATCACCCGCTTGATGAAATCGGTCGAGTTGTCGGCGGGCAGCTTGAAGACCGCGACGTCGCCGCGTTCGGGTTCCGACTCCATCACGCGGCCGGACAGTGGCACGATCCCGAACGGGAACGAATAACGGCTATAGCCGTAGCTGTACTTGTTGACGAAGAGGTAGTCGCCGATCAGCAGCGTATCCATCATCGAGCCGGACGGGATGTTGAACGGCTGAAAGAGGAAGGTGCGGATGACGAGCGCGATCAGCAGCGCCTGGACGACCACCTTCACGGTCTCGAATAGGCCGCCTTGCTTCGCGGGTTTGTCGCTTGCCACGCTCATCGTGTCCCTAAAACGCTGTGCACATCGGTTGCCGACGTCCGCGCCTTGATATCGGCTCGCCGGATGGGGCGCAACGCGCCATTCACTGCTGCGACCCCGCGCCCGTATGCGCGGCAAGCGCCCGGGCGTCCGCCTCGCTGAGCGCCGAAATGACCACGAAGGCCTGGGCGAGCGGCCAGTCGTCGGTGATGGTGAGGTCGATGACCGGCTCATAGCCGACCGGGGTGATCTCCCGAAGCCGGACCGCTGAACTGCCGAGAAGCTGCATGGTCGGCTTGCCGGTGCGCAGGTTGACCACGCCCATCTCGCGCCACTTCACGCCCATGCGGATACCGGTGCCGAGCGCCTTGGAGCAGGCTTCCTTGGCCGCGAAGCGCTTCGCGTAGGAGGCCGCGCGATTCTTGCGCCGTTCAGAGCGCGCCCGTTCCACCTCGGTGAAGACGCGCTCCACGAACCGGTCGCCGAAACGGTCCAGCGTCTTCTCGATGCGACGGATGTCGATCAGGTCAGAGCCGATGCCGACGATCATCGGACACTCTCCGCCGTGCCGGCTCGGGCGGCATCCATGCGTCGTCGCATCTCGCCGATGGCCGCGGCGAAGCCGATGAAGACCGCCTCGCCCACCAGAAAGTGGCCGATGTTCAACTCGGCGATTTCCGGTATGGCGGCGATGGGTCCGACCGTGTCGAAGGTGAGGCCATGGCCGGCGTGAACTTCCAGCCCGATCTCGTCCCCATAGGCCGCTGCCTCCGACAGCCGCGCCAGTTCGTCGTTGGCGGCGTCCGTCTCCCCGGCAATCGCCAGGTCGCAATAACGTCCGGTGTGCAGTTCGACCACGGCAGCGCCGATGTCCCGTGAGGCTTCGAGCTGTCCCCGGTCCGCCTCGATGAAGAGAGAGACGCGCGATCCGTTGTCGCGCAGGAGCTTCACCGGCGTGGCCAGCCGGGCGTGCCCGCCAACCACATCCAGGCCGCCTTCTGTCGTGCGCTCGGTCCGGTTTTCCGGCACCAGACAGACCGCATGCGGCGCCGTGTGAAGGGCGATGGCGACCATCTCGTCCGTGGCCGCCATTTCAAGGTTGAGCGGCTTCGTGATCTCGCGGATCAGGCGGGCAATGTCGGTGTCGACGATGTGGCGCCGGTCCTCGCGCAGATGCGCGGTGATGCCGTGGGCACCGACCTCGATCGCAACCTGTGCCGCGCGCACCGGATCGGGCGCTGTCCCGCCGCGCGCGTTGCGGAGAGTGGCCACGTGATCGATGTTCACGCCAAGGCGAAGCGGACGCTGCATACCGGGGCTCATGGTTGGATGCTCGATCGGAGACGTCAGAATTCGGGACCCAGCCCGGAGCGGGAAGCGCCGCGCGCGGCCTTGGACCGCTGCGCGAGCCGGGCCTTGCGCGCCTTCTGGTAGGTCGCGACTGCGTAGCGCGTGACGAAGTAGCCGATCAAGCCTGCGACGAGGCCCAGCATGGCACCGCCGACCACCATCGGCACGATGAGCGGCCAGATCTTCTCGAAGGAGTGGCTGAGAAGCCCCGCCGACATCTCCGTCTTGAGGAAGGCCTCCGTTCCCGGCGCATGACCGCCGAGCACGGCGCTACCGATCTTGAAGGACGCCGCCCAGATGAAGGGAAAGGTCAGCGGATTGCCCACCGCCGTCCCCAGGGCGGCCGCCAGCATATTGCCGGCGACGATGAACGCCACAACGAAACTCAGGAAGAAGTGCAGGCCGACGAACGGCGTGAACGAGGCGAAGATGCCGGCGGCAACTCCGGCGGCGATCGCGTGAGGCGAGGCCGACAGGCGCATGACGCGCTTCTTGAAGTAGGTCGCAGAGCGCGACCATGAGCGGCGCGGCCACAGGGCCACGCGCATCCGCTCCCTCAGCGGTGGTCTATCGCGACGGTTGAACAGCATGGTCGGACTTCGCACCCGCGGCTCGTTCGACGTCTTACTCGGGGCGGCCGCGAGCCGGTTCGCGCCCTTCGCAGTCTGGCCTGACGCCTCCAAAGGTAGGCGCTAGACGCGGCTGACCCTGCGCCTGCCGTCCGGAAGTGGCGAGCGGCACCGCCTTATGCAAGGCCCCGGCTGCCCGGCTTCACGGCCGGAAGGGCCTCCAGCTCCGGCGGAAGCTGGTCGGCCGGATAGGCTGGGACCGCATAGTCGGCGAGCGAGACCAGCGGGACGCCCACGTTCACCGTGCCGCCGGATCGATCGATCAGCACCGAGGCCGCAACCACCGTCGCGCCAAGGGCCTCCACCGCGGTGATGGTCTCGCGAATGGACAGCCCCGTGGTCAGGATATCCTCGACGATCACCACCCGAGCGTTTTCCGGCATCTCGAAGCGGCGCAGCCGGAACTGGCCCTGCTCGCGCTCCACCCAGACACCGGGGATGCCGAGATGGCGCGCCGTCTCGTAGCCGGGCACGATCCCACCGACGGCAGGCGCCACCACCATGTCGACGCCCTGGCCCACCTCGGCGCGGATCTTCTCCGCCAGCGCCTTGCACAGGATCTCCGTCTTCCAGGGATATTGGAAGACCCGCGCCTTCTGCAGGAAGACCGGGCTGTGCAGGCCCGACGTCAGCACGAAGTGCCCTTCCAGGATGGCACCGCACTCCCGAAAGATGTCGAGCACTTCGTCCCGCGTCATGTCGTTCCGCCCCTTAATCCGTTTCCATGTCTTCCTTAGGTGATCGCGGCCGCCGCGCCAATCACCCAGATGCCGCAAGTGGCCGCGTTCATCCGTTGACGCGCTGCGCCTCGGAGATCACCGGCAAGGCCCTCAACCCCTGAATGATCCGCGTGAGGTGCTTCAGATCGTGCACTTCCAGGTCGATGATCATCTCGTGGAAGTCGTTGCCCCTGGCGAGCATCTTGATGTTGTCGATGTTGCCATCCGCCTCGCTGATGGCCTGAGTGATCTGCGCCAGCGATCCCGGCTCGTTGATGGCAGCCACGGAGATCTGGGTCGGAAAGCGCGGCGGATCGGACTCGTCGATATCCCAGCGCACATCGATCCAGCGCTCCGACTGGTCGTCGAATTCCTTCAGCGCCGGCGACTGGATCGGGTAGATCGTCACCCCCTCGCCCGGCATCAGGATGCCGACGATCCGGTCGCCGGGCACCGCGCCAACGTCCGGCGAGAAGCGCACCGGCAGGTCGCCTTCGATGCCGCGAATGGGCAGCGACCCCCCTTGTTCCGAAGCGGCTGGCTTCGGCTTGCGCACCGGCGCTTTCTTGGCCGGTCTGGCCTCGGTCTCCGCGACGTCGATCGGGTAAACGGCGCGCAGGACGTCATTGGAGGAAAGCTCGCCCCGCCCCACCGCGGACAGGAGGTCCTCAACTCCGGGCTGACCCAGTCGCGAGACGGCGTGCTCCAGGTCTTCCGTACCGAGCGGCTTGCCGCTGCGCTGGAAGGCCCGCTCGACGATATGCCGCCCGAGGCCGGAATATTGCTGCCGCACCGCTTCGCGGGTGGCCCGCCGGATCGCCGCGCGCGCCTTGCCGGTCACCGCAAGCGCTTCCCATGCGGCCGGTGGCGTCTGCGCCTTGGAGCGGATGATCTCCACCTCGTCGCCGTTCTTCAGCTCGGTCATGATCGGCATGATCCGGCCGTTGACCTTGCAGCCCACGCAGGTGTTGCCGACGTCGGTGTGCACGGCGTAGGCGAAGTCGATCGCCGTGGCGCCGCGCGGCAGGGCGATCAGGCGGCCCTTCGGCGTGAAGCAGAAGACCTGGTCGTGGAAGAGCTCAAGCTTGGTGTTCTCGAGAAACTCTTCCGGATTGTCGCCTTCCGACAGGAGATCGATGGTGTGGCGCAGCCACTCGTAGGCGCGGCTGTCGGCGGTCAAGCGGGCGATGTTGCGACCGCCGCCCTCGCGGTCGGTATAGAGCGCGTGGGCGGCGATGCCGTATTCGGCCACCCGGTGCATCCCGCGGGTGCGGATCTGCAGCTCCACTCGCTGACGGCTCGGACCGACGACGGTCGTGTGGATGGAGCGATAGTCGTTCTGTTTCGGGGTCGAAATGTAATCCTTGAACCGGCCCGGCACCGTCGGCCAGGTCGTGTGAATCACCCCGAGCACTCGGTAGCAGTCGTCGATCGTGTCGACCACGACGCGGAAGCCGTAGAGATCGGAGAGCTGCTCGAAGCTCACCGACTTTCGCTGCATCTTCCGGAAGATCGAATAGGGCCGCTTTTCACGGCCGCTGACGCGCGCCTGCATGCCGTTCTCGGCAAGCCGGGTGGTCAGGTCGCTCTCGATGTCCTGGATCAGGCTGGCATTGCGCGTGCGCATATTCTCCAGCCGCGCGGTGATCGCCTCGTAGGCCTCCGGGTTGAGGACCCGGAAGGCGAGCTCCTCCAGCTCCTCGCGCACCTCCTGCATGCCCATCCGGCCGGCAAGGGGGCCATAGATCTCCATCGTCTCTTCGGCAACGGCGATGCGCTTGTGCGGCGGCACGTAGCGGATGGTCCGCATGTTGTGCAGGCGATCCGCCAGCTTGACCAGCAGCACCCGGACATCGTCGGCAATCGCGAGCAGGAGTTTGCGGAAATTCTCCGCCTGCTTGGCCCGGGTCGACACCAGGTCGAGCCGCTTGATCTTGGTGAGGCCCTCGACGAGCTTGCCGATCTCCGGACCGAACATCTCGTCGATCTCGGCGCGTGTCGCGTCGGTGTCCTCGATCGTGTCGTGCAGCAGCGCGACGGCGATGGTCGCGTCGTCCAGGCGGAGATCGGTCAGGATCGCCGCGACTTCCAACGGGTGCGAGAAATAGGGATCGCCGGACGCGCGAACCTGCGTGCCATGCTTGTGCATGGCATAGACGTACGCCTTGTTCAGCAGCGCCTCGTCGGCGGCCGGGTTGTACCGGTTCACCCGTTCGAGGAGCTCGTACTGACGCATCATGATTTTACTGCCCCGAACGGCGGGGCCGCACGCCCCGCGTCAGCCCCGGACGGCTGCGCGGGCCGTCAGAAAAGCGGCTTAGAGATCGTCGCTCTTGTCCGGGGGCACCATGCCCTCGAGACCCTTGAGGAGCTCTTCTTCGCTCATGCTGTTGAAGGTCAGGTCGACCTCGTCCTCGGAGGATCCTGCCGCGGCACTGTCGGAGCCGATCATTGGCACGGCTTCCGCCTCGGGCTCGTCCACCTCGACATATTTCTGCAGCGAATGGATCAGCTCTTCCTTCAGGTCGCCGGGGCTGACCGTCTGCTCGGCGATCTCGCGCAGCGACACGACCGGGTTCTTGTCGTTGTCGCGATCGACGGAGATCTGGGACCCGCTGGAAATCATCCGGGCGCGGTGCGCGGCGAGCAGCACCAGCTCAAACCGGTTATCGACCTTGTCGATGCAATCTTCGACCGTAACGCGGGCCATTGCCTAAACTCCTGTCTCAGTCCGGGAAGCCGCTGGGAATATCAGGTCGGCTCTTGGAAATGCAAGACAAAGCCGCACAGCGGAGCGCGGCATCGTCCATTTTGCTTCAATTTCTGCATTCACGACGGCGAGAGCGTAGGACGCGCCCCGAATCGCCGTTCTTGAAACACATTCTATTGTGCAATATGTCCCGAATATGGGCGACGAATCGATGCTGGCGGAACAGTCCGCATCACTTTGACAGACAGGGCCGTCGCGCGGCGAGACACTTGCACATTCCCCTCCCCTCGGCCCTCCGACAATTTCACGACCTGTATTCAGATTCATTGTAGATGCGTGAAGAAAGACCCCATGTTTGACGATCGCGAGCGTATTGCGCTGTTCATCGATGGCGCCAATCTTTATTCCACCGCCAAGGCCCTCGGATTCGACATCGACTATCGCCGTCTTCTGAAGGAATTCGGATCGAAAGGCTTCCTCCTCCGCGCCTATTACTACACGGCGATGATTGAGGATCAGGAATATTCGACCCTTCGGCCGCTGGTCGACTGGCTTGACTACAACGGCTACAACGTCGTGACCAAGCCGATGAAGGAGTTTTACGACCAGAACGGCCGGCGCAAGGTCAAGGGCAACATGGACATCGAGCTCGTGGTCGATGCCATGGAGATGGCCGAGCACGTCGACCATATCGTCCTGTTCTCCGGCGACGGCGACTTCCGGCGTCTGGTCGAGGCGATCCAGCGCCGCGGCCGCAAGGTTTCCGTCGTTTCCACTCTGCAGACCCAGCCGCCGATGATCGCCGACGACCTCCGCCGTCAGGCCGACCACTTCCTCGACCTTACCACCCTGGAGGGCAAGATCGGTCGCGATCCGGCCGAGCGCGTCGCTCGGGCCCAGGAGCGGGCCGACCGCCAGGCGCGCGAGCCGGCCGACGACGACCACGATCTCTAAGGTGGGCTTCGCCGATCCGGGTCGGACATCCGTCACCGAGCCGCCGCTCGATTGCCCGCTGTGTCCGCGCCTGGTTGCCTTCCGTACGGACAACCGTGCCGCGCATCCGGACTGGTTCAATGCGCCCGTTCTGACCTTCGGAGACCCCAACGCGCGTCTGCTGATCGTCGGCCTAGCGCCGGGATTGAGAGGCGCCAACCAGACCGGGCGCCCTTTCACCGGGGACTATGCGGGCGACCTGCTCTACGCAACGCTCGACAAGTTTGGCCTGTCGCGGGGCACCTATCGAGCCCGTCCGGACGACGGGCTTGAGCTTCGCGGTGTCGCCATCACCAACGCGGTGCGCTGTGTTCCGCCCCAGAACAAGCCGACGCCGGCGGAAATCCGCACCTGCCTTTCCTTCCTGAGGGAGACGCTTGCCGCGCGCCCCGGGATCGAGGCGATCCTCGTTCTCGGCAAGATCGCCCACGATGCGACCATCGCGGGGCTCGGCGGCAAGCCCTCGCGCCACAAGTTCGCGCACGGCGCCGTTCACCGTCTCGATGGCGTTCCGGCGATCTACGACAGCTATCACTGCTCGCGCTACAACACGAACACGCGCCGACTGACTCCGGAGATGTTCGAAGCCGTGTTCGCTCAGATCACCGCCGATCTTCAGGCCGATCAGACCCCCAGATAGGCCTCGCGCACCGCGGGGTCCTCGATCAACGCCTTGCCGCTGCCTTCCTTGGCGATGGTTCCCGTCTCGATGACATAGCCGCGATCGGCGATGGACAGCGCGGCGAAGGCGTTCTGCTCCACCAGGAATACCGTGACGCCCTCGCTTCTGAGATCGACGATGGCCGCGAGGATCTGGTCGACGAGGATCGGCGCGAGCCCCATCGAGGGCTCGTCGAGAAGGAGCAGCCTTGGCCGGCCCATCAGCGCGCGACCGATGGCCAGCATCTGCTGCTGGCCGCCGGAGAGGCCGCCGGCCGGATTGCGGCGGCGCTCCGCCAGGATCGGGAACATGGCGAAGATCTTGTCGAGATCCTTGCCGACCTCCGCCGCGCCGTGGGTCTTTCGATAGGCGCCGAGCCGCAGATTGTCTTCCACCGACAGCGGCCCGAAGATCTGCCGTCCTTCCGGCACCTGGGCGATGCCGAGTTCCACACGCCGATGGGGCGACAGGCGTGTCACGTCGGCCCCTTCGAAGAGGACGCGGCCGCCGGTAACCGGCTGCACGCCGGAGATGGCGCGGAGCAGCGTCGTCTTGCCGGCCCCGTTGCCCCCAACGAGGGTGACGATCTCGCCCGCCCTCACCTCCAGCGAGACGCCGTGCAGCGCCTCGATGCGGCCGTAGCCGGACCGCAGGTCCTCAACGCCGAGCACGGGCCGCCTCCTCCGCTCCATGGGTTCCCAGATAGGCCTTGATGACCTCCGGATTTGTGCGCACGTCCTCCGCCGTGCCGGACGCGAGCGTCTTGCCATAGTCCAGCACGTGCAAACGGTTCGAGATGCGCATGACGAGCCGCATGTCGTGCTCCACAAGCACCACCGTGACCCCGTCCGCGGCGATCGCCTCGATCAGGCGCTCGATGTCTTCCGTTTCCTTCGGATTGCAGCCCGCAGCCGGCTCGTCGAGAAGCAGGATTTTCGGCTCGGTGGCGAGTGCGCGGGCGATCTCCAGCCGCTTCAGTTCGCCATAGGGCAGGTTCGCCGCCAGGTCGTCGGCCCGACCGGCTAGCCCGATGCGATCCAGAAGGCGGATAGCCTCGGTTCGGCTGTCCCGGTTCTGGCGCACCACGGAGGGAAGCGAGAGAAGGTGCGGTACAATCCCGCGCGCTTCCTTCAGGTGCCGCCCGACCATGACGTTCTCCGCCACCGTCATGCGGAAGAAGATCTGCAGGTTCTGGAAGGTGCGCGACAGCCCCCGCGCCACCAGCCGGTTCGGGGCAACGCCAGTGACGTCCTCGCCGAACAGCGACACGGTGCCCGCCTTGGGCAGGTAGACCCCCGAGATCAGGTTGAAGAGCGTCGTCTTGCCGGCACCGTTCGGACCGATGATGGAGAAGATCGACCCTTCCTCGACGTCGAAGGAGACGGAATCGACCGCCTTCACGCCCCCGAAGGAAATCCCGATATCCCGGACGGACAGCGCAGTCATCGGCCCCTCCCCGCGAGCGCGACGAGGCTGGGCACGATGCCCTTCCTCAGGAAGATCATGAACACCATGAGGATCAGGCCGAGGGCCAGGTGTTCATATTCCTGGAAGGCCGAGAGCGCCTGCGGCAGCGCGATCAGGATCGCCGCCCCGACCAGGGATCCGACGATGGACCCCATGCCGCCGAGCACCACCATCACCACGAACTCGATGGAGTGCATGAAGCCGGCGACGTCCGGCGTGATGAACCCGTTGAACAGTGCCAGAAGGCCGCCGGCGAGCGCCGTGTAGACCGCGGACACCACGAAGGCCACGAGCTTGTAGCGGGCGACGTCAACGCCCACGACGCGAGCGGCGACCTCGGAATCGTGCAGCGCGCGCAGCGCCCGGCCGGTCGGCGAGCGTACCAGGTTGACGGCGACCCACGCCCCCACCACCAGCACGCCGCCGGTGATCCAGTACCAGGTGTCGACGCCCTTCAGCCGCCAGCCGAACAGCGTGGCCCGCGACACCGGCATGCCGTCGGGGCCGCCGGTGAGGCCGGATTCGTTCGAAAGCACCATGTAGACGAGGATGCCGAACCCCAACGTCGCCACAGCCAGGTAGTGACCCTTGAGCTTCAGGATGGGACGCCCCACCAGGTAGGCGATCACGGCGGCGAGCGCGATGCCGAGAACGAGCGCCAGAAGCGGCGACACCGGCAGGACGTTGGGCCCGACCGCCACGGCGTACGCGCCGATCCCGAAGAAGCCGGCATGACCGAGGCTGACCTGGCCAGCAAAGCCCATCAGCAGGTTGAGGCCGATGGCGGCAAGCGCCGAGATCCAGACCAGCGCCGCCACGCGCAGGTAGAAATTGGAGCCGAGGCCGAACCCGCACGCGATCACGATGAGCGCAATCAGGGCCGGCGCGGCGAGCGGATGATTGAAGAGCCGCCCCATCAGACGCGCTCCACGCTGGCGCGGCCGAACAGGCCCGTCGGCATGAAGAACAGCACCGCCAGGATCACCAGGAAGGCGATGGCGTCCTTGTAGTCCGACGAGATGTAGCCGGCGCCGAACGCTTCCAGGAGCCCGATCAGCAGTCCGCCGACGATCGCGCCAATGGGGCTTCCCATGCCGCCGACCATGGCTGCGGCAAAGCCCTTCAGCGCCAGCAACGTGCCGACGTCGTAACGGGTCAGCGTGACCGGCGAAACCAGGATGCCGGCAATGGCGCCGATGGCCGCCGACACTGCGAAGGAGAGGCCCACCACGTAGCTGGTGTTGATGCCGACCAGCTTGGCTGCCAGCCGGTTGGCGGCGGTGGCCAGGATCGCCTTGCCGAGGATTGTGTGGGTCAGGAAGGCCCACAGGATGGTCACGATGACCACGCCCCCGCCCAGCACCCACAGGCTCTGCGGCAGAATCGCCGCGCCACCGATCACGATCGGGGTCTCGCCGGTGAAGGGCGGCAGCGTGTGGAACTGCTTGTCGAAGACGATGCTTGCGGCCGACCGCAGGAAGATCGATGCGCCGATGGTGATGATGATCAGCGTCACCGCGTCCGCGCCGCGCGCGGGCTCGATGGCCAGCCGGTGCAGGAGCAGCCCGACCGCGACCGCAATCACGATGGCGCCGCCCGCCGCCAGCGGCATGGGGACGCCCGCCGCCATGATGAAAACGGTCGCCATTCCGCCGATCATGACGAACTCGCCCTGGGCAAAGTTCACGACGTCGGAGGCGTTGTAGATGAGGGTGAAGCCGATCGCCACGAGCGCGTAGACCGCGCCGACCGTCAGCCCCGAAAAAGCAAACTGCAGGAATTCAGCCATCGCATCAGCCCGGGTGGCGCGAGGGACGGCGCGCGCAGAGCGCGACCGCCGGTCGCTTCCGGAGCGGAAGCTCCGGCGAAACCCGTCGGCCGGAGCAGCTCCGGCCGACGGTCAGGGGATGGTGAAGGGCAATCAGTTTCCGCCGACGATGGTCCAGTCGCCGTCCTGGATCTCGAGCATCTTGAACGCCGAGACGTCCAGGCCGAGATGGTCGTCCGCCGACATGTTGACCTCGCCACCGGTTCCGACGAAGCCGGTGGTCGCCTCGATGGCGTCCCGGATCGCCGCCGGATCGTCGGAGCCCGCCTTCTTGATCGCCTCGACCAGGATCATCAGGCCGTCATAGGCGTGTCCGCCGAAGGTCGACACGTCCTCGCCGGTCTGGTCCTCGTACATGGTCTTGTAGTCGACCACGACGGCCTTCTGCGGGTCGTTGTCCGGCAGCTTGTCGGCGACCAGAAGCGCGGCGGCCGGCAGGCGGACGCCGTTGGCAGAGTCACCGGCAAGCTCGATGAAGCTCTTCGAGGCGACGCCGTGGCTCTGGTAGAGCGGCACCTCGATGCCGAGCTGGCGATAGTTGCGGGTGACGATCGCGGGGCCCTGGCCGAAGCCCGGATTGACCACCGCCTGCACGCCGTCGGCATTCTTGATCTTGGTGAGCTGCGGCGTCATGTCGGCATCGGACGGGCCATAGGTCTCGTCCGCCACGACTTCGATGCCGTAGTCGCCGATCACGTCGAGACACTGCTGGCGCATGGACTTGCCGAAGCCGCCGGTGCCCGAGATCATGCCGATCTTGGTGTAGCCGTTGGCCTTCATGTCCTCGAAGATCTTCTGGCAGGCCATGCGGTCGGTGTGCGGCGTCTTGAACACCCACTCCTTCACCGGATCGATGATGACCACCGCACCGCCGAGGGAGATGAAGGGGATCTCGGCGTCTTCCACGAGCGGGACCATCGCCATGGTTGTGCCGGTGGTCGCGCCGCCGACGATCGCGACCACCTCGTCATCCTCGATCAGGCGAGTGGCGAACGTGCGCGCCTTGTTGGCGTCGCCGCCGGAGTCGTAGACGATCAGTTCCAGCGGACGGCCAAGCACGCCGCCCTCTTCGTTGATCTTGTCCACGTACATCTTCAGCGTCTTATCCTCGGGATCGCCGAGGAAGGACGCCGGGCCGGTCACCGCGAGCACGGAACCGATCTTGATCGGATCGGCGGCCGAGACGGCCGTCAGTCCGAGCGCCAGGCTCGCGGCGGACACCGCGGCCAGACGTGCAAGGCGTTGAAACTTCGTCATGTCGTTTCCTCCCGTTGGATTTTTTGGTTGGACTGTCGAGCACTCTTTCCGGCGCTCTTTCGATCCCAGTTGTCGTGAGATCTAGGCCCCCTGCCTGCGGACCGTGGCGACGCGGAAGCGATTGGCAACGAAGGCCGCGTCGGTCAGGCACGCGGTGCCCGCCGGGTTGGCTCCCGTCACGTGATAATCGGAGAACGCAGCCGACTGGTTGACCAGGATCTGACCGGTCAGGTTGACCGAAAGCGGCGCGCCGGCCTCGGCAAAGGCCGCGGCCGCCTCGTCGATCTGGCTCTCGTCGGTGGAATAGATGGCGGCAGTGATAGCCCCCTTCGTCCGCGCCGACCCTGCGGCCCGGGTGATCGCGTCCTCCGCATCGTCGGTGGCGATCACGAAGGCGATCGGTCCGAAGCGCTCTTCCAGGTAGGCCGCCTCGTCCTCCGCATCGAGCTGTACCAGCAGCGGCGTCGCGGTCCGGGCCCCTTCCGGGATCGTGCCGCCGGAGACCGGCGCGGAGTCGTGCACGACCTTGCCCAGCGCGCGGGCGTCGTCGACCCGGGCGAGCGTATCGGGATTCTGCACCGCACCCAGAATGCCGATGGCGCGGTCGGGATCGCCGAGAAGCTTGTCGAGCGCCGTCGCGATACCCTTGGCGACATCGTCGACGCTCTTGTGACCGTCATCGGTCTGGATGCCCTCGCGCGGCACGAAGATGTTCTGTGGGGCGGTGCACATCTGGCCGGAATAGAGCGACAGAGAGAAGGCCAGGTTGCCACACAGACCCTTGAAAGAGTCCGTAGACAGCGCCACCACCGAGTTCACGCCGGCCTCTTCCGTGAAGACCTGCTTGCCGGCGGCATTGGTTCGGATCCACTCGCCGAAGGCCCGCGAGCCGGTGAAGTCGACGATCGCGACATCGGGATGGCTCACCAGCGACTGGGCGATGGGCGCCTCCGGCTCATCGGCGGCAAGCACCACCACGTTCGGGTCGAAGCCCTGCTCGGCCAGCACTTCGCGCGTGATGCGCACGGTGAGCGCCAGCGGCAGGATCGCCATCGGATGCGGCTTCACCACCACGGCATTGCCGGTGGCAAGGTCGGCGAAATAGGCCGAGTAGGAATTCCAGTTCGGGAAGGTCGCGCAGCCGATGACCAGCGCCACGCCGCGCGGCACGACCTTGAAGGTCTTGTCGAGGACGGCCGGCGGCTGCTTGCCCTGCGGCTTCTCCCAGCGCACGGCACCCGGCACCTTGGCCATCTCGTCATAGGCGTAGGCGACGGCCTCCAGCCCGCGATCCTGGGCGTGCGGACCGCCTGCCTGGAAGGCCATCATGAAGGACTGGCCGGACGTGTGCATCACGGCGTTGGCCATCAGGAAGGACTGCTTGTTGATCCGGTCCAGGACCTCCATGCAGATCCCCACCCGCGTCTCCACCGAGGCCTGCGCCCAGGCCTTGCCGGCCGCGCGGGCCGCAGCCACGAGCGCGACGGGATCGGTCGCCGGATAGGTGGTGCCCAGCGCGAAGCCGTAGGGGCTCTCCTCCTTGCCCACGGTGGCGCCGGTGGTCGGCTGATCGATCTCGAACGGTGCGTTGAGCAGCGCCTGGAAGGCGGCCTCGCCATCGGCCTTGGCCGTCTCGCCGTAGATCCGGCCGGACGGCATTTCCGGATAGGGCGACCAGTAGCCCCGCGTGTGCGCGGCCTCGACGGCGCGCTGAAGGGTCTCGCGGTGGCGGTCGAACAGCTCGGACATGGCGTCTCTCCCTTGTCGCCGCCGGTCTCGTCGCCGGCGATCCGCCGGCCCTCGCGTCCATCCTGATCGCGTTGACAGCCCGGCTTTTGGCTCATACTAATTGATTAACCGTCCGGTCAGTCAAGTCCTGATTTTCGGACAGAGAAGCGGCACGGGGATCGGCGTGGTATGCCCTTCCCCGATGATCGTCAGATGATTTGGGAGACGCGCCATGGACGAGACCCCGGTCCTTACCGAGGTTCGCGACGGCTACCGGCTGATCACGCTCAACCGGCCCGACAAGCTCAATTCCTTCAATGAAGCCATGCACCTGGCGCTTCGCGCCGCCCTGGAAGAGGCCGAAGCCGACCTCTCCTGCCGCGCTGTCGTGCTCACCGGCGCCGGTCGCGGCTTCTGCGCCGGCCAGGACCTGTCCGACCGGGTGACGCCAGCCGGTGGCGAGGCACCTGATCTCGGCCGCACCATCGAGACCTACTACAATCCTCTGGTGCGCAAGCTGCACGCGCTGCCCTTCCCCGTCATCGCGGCGGTGAACGGCACGGCGGCGGGAGCCGGCGCCAACATCGCGCTCAACTGCGACATCGTGCTGGCCTCGCGCACCGCTAAGTTCATCCAGGCCTTCGCCAAGATCGGCCTGGTGCCGGATTCCGGCGGCACCTGGATGCTGCCGCGTCTTGTCGGTTCGGCCCGGGCCCGGGCCATGTGCCTGCTCGCAGAGCCGATCAACGCCGACACCGCCGAAGCCTGGGGCCTGATCTGGAAGGCCGTCGACGGCGAGGCCCTGATGCCGACCGCCACCGAAATGGCGGAGAAGTTCGCCAGCGCCCCCACCGATGGGCTCGCCATGCAGAAGAAGCTCCTGGACGCCGCCGAGACCAACGATCTCGACGCCCAGCTCGACCTGGAGCGCGACACCCAGCGCGGTCTGGGCAAGCATCCCGACTACGCCGAGGGCGTCCGCGCCTTCATGGAAAAGCGTGCGCCGGCCTTCACCGGCCGCAAGGGCTGACAGGGGTCCGGCTGATGGATGCTCTCGAAACAGCCCGTGCCTGCGCCGACGCCATGTGGGCGGAGGACAAGGCCTCCCAGGGGCTCGGGATGGAGATCGTCTCTGTCGAGCCCGGCAAGGCCGTCCTCGCGATGACCATCCGCGAGGACATGGTGAACGGCCACGGCATCTGCCACGGCGGCTTCATGTTCCTGTTGGCGGATTCGGCCTTCGCCTTCTCCTGCAACACCTACGATCAGCGCACCGTCGCCCAGTCCTGCGCGATCAGCTTCCTGAAGCCCGTGAAGCTCGGCGACCGGTTGACGGCCACGGCGGCAGAGCGGTGGCGCGAGGGCCGGTCCGGCATCTACGACATCACCGTTGCCGACCAGTCCGGCGCCGCGGTCGCGGAATTCCGTGGCCAGTCGCGCACCATCGCCGGCCGACTGCTCGAAGGTTCAAGCGCGGAAGCGGCAACCCAATAGCCGCCCGCCATCGCTTTCCGGCCGGCGCCGAGGGGACACAATCCTCCCCGCGCCGCCCGTCACATTCGGAGGACACGCCATGCTGGACCTGAGCCCGGACCGGGACACTCTCGACCCGATCGAGATCGCCTCGCGCGACGAGATTGCGGCGCTGCAGCTGGAGCGGCTGAAATGGTCGCTCGCCCATGCCTACGAGAACGTGCCCCACTACCGCGCATCCTTCGACGCAGCCGGTGTCCATCCGGACGATCTGACGTCACTTGAGGACCTGGCGAAGTTCCCGTTCACCACCAAGCAGGACCTGCGCGACAACTACCCGTTCGGCCTGTTCGCGGTACCACGCGAGAAGGTCGTGCGCATCCACGGCTCGTCCGGCACCACCGGCAAGCCGACCGTTGTCGGCTACACCCAGCGCGACATCGACACCTGGGCCACCGTGATGGCGCGCTCGATCCGCGCCTCCGGCGGCCGGCCGGGCATGATCTGCCACGTCTCCTATGGCTACGGGCTGTTCACCGGCGGCCTCGGCGCCCACTATGGCGCGGAGAAGCTCGGGTGCACCGTCGTGCCCATGTCCGGTGGCATGACCGAGCGCCAGGTCCAGCTGATCGAGGACTTCCGTCCCGAGATCATCATGGTCACGCCGTCCTACATGCTGGCGATCCTCGATGAATTCCGCCAGCGTGGCCTCGACCCGGCAGCCTCCTCGCTGAAGGTCGGCATCTTCGGTGCTGAGCCCTGGACCAACTCGGTGCGTCAGGAGATCGAGAAGGCCTTCGACATTCACGCCGTCGACATCTACGGCCTGTCCGAAGTGATGGGGCCGGGCGTCGCCAACGAATGCGTGGAGACCAAGGACGGCCTGCACATCTGGGAGGATCATTTCTATCCGGAGGTCATCGATCCGGCCACCGGCATGCCGGTGGCCGACGGCGAGGTGGGCGAACTCGTTTTCACCTCGCTTACCAAGGAAGCGCTGCCGATCATCCGCTACCGCACCCGCGACCTCACCCGGCTCCTTCCGGGTACCGCCCGGTCCATGCGGCGCATGGAGAAGATCACCGGCCGCTCCGACGACATGCTGATCATTCGCGGCGTCAACGTCTTCCCCACCCAGGTGGAAGAGCAGCTTCTGCGCTGCGCCGGCCTTGCCCCCCACTATGTTCTTGAGGTAACGCGAGAAAGCCGCATGGACGAGCTCACCGTTCATGTGGAGGCCCGGCCGGACGTCGCCGACGAGGCAAGCCGGGCGTCCCATGCCGCCGAACTCAGGGCGCACATCAAGAACAACATCGGCGTGTCGACGCGGATCGTGGTTGCCGATCCGGGCGGCATTGAACGCTCGATGGGCAAGGCCAGGCGGGTCATCGACCGCCGGCCGAAGGACTGACGCGGCCGAACATGGCCGGCTGACTGATGGTTTGCCGCCGGCAGGCCCTGGCAGGTGAAGGAGCGAGTGCATGGCGCGGCCGCGCGCAGTCGACTACGACGACAAGAGGAACGCGATCCTCGCGGCGGCGGCGCAGGCCTTCGCCGACACCGGCTTCGACGGCGCGTCGATGAGCCAGATCGCGCTCGCCTGCGGCGTGTCCAAGGCGCTCCTCTATCACTACTACGCCAACAAGGAGCAATTGCTCTTCGACGTCATCGAGGCCCACCTGGAGGACCTTGTGGGCGCGGTGGAGGACGTGAATGCCAGCGGCGACCCAGAAGAACGGCTGGTTGGCCTTTGCACCGTCATCCTCGAGGCCTATCGGGACGCCGACGCCGAGCACAAGGTTCAGATCAACAATCTGAGCCGACTGCCGGCCGACAAGCAGGATGCCTTGAAGGCGATGGAGCGTCGGCTGGTCGACGTGTTCGCCGAAGCGCTTGCCGCAGCAAACCCCGACCTCGCGACCCGGCGCCATCTCCTCAAGCCGGTTACCATGTCGCTGTTCGGCATGCTCAACTGGCACTATCTCTGGTTCAAGGCCAACGGCCCCGTGACGCGCCAGGATTACGCCGCCATCGCCGCGCGCATGGTGGTGGCCGGAAGCCGCGCCCTGGATTGATCGCTCCGGATTGATTGGAGACCGCCGGCGGGTCTATGCGTGGCGGCACCGGCGAGCCGGTTCCGGCACATGCGCCGGTGCTGCCGCCCCAGAACCCACAGGACCAGCCGTGACCCTTTCCGAGATTCCGGACGTGGCAGTGAGCCCCCGCAGCGACGGGGGTCCGCGCCTCGTTCTGTTTGACTGCGATGGCACCCTCGTCGACAGCCAGCACATTATCGTCGCCGCGATGGAACGCGCCTTCGTTGCGGAGCGCCTTCCGGTGCCGCCTCGCAGCGCCATCCTCGGCATCGTCGGGCTGTCGCTGCCGCAGGCCATCGGCCAGCTGGTCGGGCCGGATTTCGCCGGCTCCGTTCCCACCGTCGTCGAAGCCTACAAGGATTCCTTCCGGGACCTGCGCTCAGAGGCGATCCACCATGAGCCGCTGTTTCCCGACGTGGACAGCGTGCTCGCCGGCTATGTCGCCCGCGACGATGTGCTCCTGGGCCTTGTCACCGGCAAGTCACGCCGGGGGGTCGACGTGATCGTCGAGCGCTTCGGCTTTCACGGTCATTTCGTCACCATCCAGACCGCCGACGACGCGCCCTCCAAGCCGCACCCGCAGATGATCCTGAACGCGCTCGCGGAGACCGGCGCGGAGCCGGCCGCCGCCGTGATGATCGGCGACACCACCTTTGACATGCAGATGGCAAAGGCCGCGGGCGTGGCGGCGCTCGGCGTCTCCTGGGGCTACCACCCGGTGGAGACTCTGGCACCGGCCGGCGCCGATGCGGTCGTCGACCGGGCCGCCGACATCCCGGATGCGGTCGCCAGCCTCGTCAGCCTTGAAAGGACGGCCCCATGAGCCCCGATCACGACGTCCCGCCGAAGGACACGGACCCGACCGGCCTTGCCAGGAAACTCACGCAGCCGGAACTTCCGAAGCGCTTCTACAAGCAGGTGTCGACACGGCCGAGCGACGACGGCGTCGAGATCACGCTGGACGGCCGCCCCGTGCGCACGCCTGCCAAGCGGCCGCTCGCCGTGCCCGACGAGGAGATCGCCGCGACCGTTGCGCGCGAATGGGACGCCCAGGAAACCGAGATCAACCCGTCGCTGATGCCGATGACACGGCTCCTCAACGCCGCCATCGACGGCGTCGCCGACGCCCGCGAGGCGGTGGCTGCCGACATCGCCGCCTTCGCCGGGACCGACATGCTGTGCTACCGCGCCGACATGCCGGAAGGGCTCGTCGCCCGCCAGCGCGAGGTGTGGGACCCGATTCTCGCCTGGGCCGAGGGGGCGCTCGGCGCCCGTTTCATGCTGGTGGAAGGCGTCATGCCGGTCACCCAGCCGGATACCACGCTCGCCGCCGTGCGCGCGCGCATGCCGCTTGCCGATCCGTTCGCCCTGACCGCGCTGCATTCCATGACAACGCTGACCGGCTCGGTCCTCGTCGCGCTCGCCGTCTGGGAGGGCCACCTTACCGTCGACGAGGCCTGGCTGGCGGCGCATGTCGACGAGGACTGGAACATCAAGCTCTGGGGCGCCGACGCGGAGGCCATGGCCCGCCGGGACCGTCGTGAAACCGACATGCGCGCCGCCGCCCAACTGGCATCGCGCTTCCGCCCCGGCACGGGCCTGCGCTAGGCTCTGGCTGCGGCTGGCATCGCTCGGGCGGATGCGCTAAGCCACGTAACCATATCGGGCCCGCCGGGCTTGGACTTCGCCGCCTCCCCGGCGGATTCGAAGCCCTGGGGCAGCGACCGGACGCCGCCCTTTCTCCGGCGTGGTTCCGGTCGTCGGACGCAGACAGATGAACGCCTTTCCGAAGCGGCCACGGGCCCGCGGCAAGGCGACAGGCAAGCGGGTGCATGCAACATGGCTAAGGTGCTGGTCCTCGGCGGTGACGGGTTCTGTGGCTGGCCGACCAGCCTCTACCTGTCGAAACGGGGCCACGACGTCGTCATCGTCGACAACCTGTCGCGCAGGAAGATCGACGTCGAGCTCGAAGTCGAATCGCTGACGCCGATCCGCCCGCTCGGCGAGCGTCTCGCGGTCTGGAAGGAGCTGACCGGCAAGGAGATCCGGCACGAATCCTTTTCCGTCGGGGAGCACTATCACCGGCTGCTGACGCTCATTCAGACCGAGAAGCCGGACGTCATTATCCACTTCGCCGAGCAGCGCGCGGCGCCCTACTCCATGAAGACGCCGCACCACAAGCGCTACACGGTGCGCAACAATCTCTGCGCCACCCACGACGTGCTGTGCGCCATCGTGGAGTCCGGCCTCGACATCCACCTGGTCCATCTCGGCACCATGGGCGTCTACGGTTACGGCACCGCCGGCATGAAGATTCCGGAGGGCTACCTCCAGATCAAGATCGACACCGGCGAGAACCTCGTCGATCACGAGATCCTTTACCCGGCCAATCCGGGCTCGATCTACCACATGACGAAGACCCAGGATCAGCTGTTCTTCCACTATTACAACAAGAACGACGGGGTGAAGATCACCGACCTGCATCAGGGCATCGTCTGGGGCACGCAGACCGACGAGACCTCGATGGACGAGCGGCTCATCAACCGCTTCGACTATGACGGCGACTACGGCACCGTGCTCAACCGCTTCCTGATGCAGGCCGCCATCGGCTATCCGCTGACCGTGCACGGCACCGGCGGGCAGACCCGCGCCTTCATCCACATTCGCGACACCTGCAAGTGCATCGAGTTGGCCATCGACAACCCGCCCCAGGCCGGTGAGCGCGTCAACATCCTCAACCAGATGACCGAGACCCACCGGATCCGGAAGCTGGCGGAGATGATCTCGGACATGACCGACGTTCCGGTGGAGTACGTGCCCAATCCGCGCAACGAGGCGGAGGAAAATGACCTCCACGTCACCAATGACCGCTTCCTCGGCATGGGCCTGTCGCCGATCACCCTGGAAAAGGGCCTGATGTCGGAAGTCACCGACATCGCCCGGACCTACGCCGAGCGCTGCGACCGCACCAAGATCCCGTGCGTCTCCAACTGGCGGCGCAAGCCGAAGATCGTCTATCCGAAAGCCGTCTGAGCCGGCGAAAGCGGAGCATCGACCGGGCACGATGGCCACGGCTGCGGACAAATCGGACGGCGAGAAGTCCCGCTCCATCGAGCGCCATATCGGGCGCGAGGTCCGGCGCCAGCGTACCCGGCTGCAGATGACGCTGGCTGACCTGGCCCAGGCCACCGGCCTGTCGCCAGGCATGGTCTCCAAGATCGAGAACGGCCAGATCTCGCCGTCGCTCTCGACGTTGACGGGGCTGGCAAGCGCGCTCAACCTGCCGCTATCGACCTTTTTCCGATCCTTCGAGGAAAGCCGCGACGTCTCTTACGTGCCGGCCGGACGGGGCCTGGAGATCGATCGGCGCGGCACCAGGGCCGGCCACATCTACCAGCTTCTCGGCCACATGATCCGGTCCAGCGTGTCGGTGGAGCCCTACCTGATCACCCTCACCGAGCACTCGGAAATGTTTACCGAGTTCCAGCACGAGGGCGTCGAGTTCATCTACATGCTGGAGGGAGAGGTCACCTACCGGCACGGCGACCGCTCCTTCCGCCTCGGCCCCGGCGACTCGCTGTTCTTCGACGCCATCGCCCCGCACGGCCCGGCGGAGCTCCTGAGCAAGCCGGCGCGCTATCTGTCCATCATCGCCTCGCCGGGCGACGCCTGATGCCGCAGCGCAGACTGGCCGGCGCCCGGCCGATCGCATAAACACGGCTTTTCGGCTCCTCCCGCAGCGATCCCATGGCAATCCCCGCCCCCAGTGCCGGACCGGCCTCCCGGTTTGCCGCCTTCCGGCATCGCAGCTTCGCGCTCTACTGGACCTCGCGCTTCGCCTCGACCTTCGCCGTGCAGATCGTCAGTGTCTCGGTGGGCTGGCAGGTCTACGACATCACCCGCAATCCGCTCGATCTCGGCTTCGTGGGCCTGCTGCAGTTCCTCCCGGCCCTGCTCCTGGTTTTCGTCACGGGCCACGCGGCCGATCGGCACAAGCGGCGCACCATCATGGCGGTCGCCGCCTCGGTCGAGGCGCTTTGCGCGGGCTTCCTGATCGCCTTCACCCTGAGCGGATCCGGCAGCGTGCTGCCGATTTTCGCCGCCCTGGTGGTGTTCGGCGCCGCGCGCGCCTTCTTCAATCCCGCGCAGAGCTCGCTTGTGGTGAATCTCGTGCCGGCCTCCGAGCTCTCCAACGCGATCGCTTGGAACTCGTCGGCGTGGCAGATCGCGGCCATCGTGGGCCCGGTCGCCGGAGGCCTGCTTTATGGGGTCGGACCGCTCGCCGCCTACAGCACCGCGGCGGTCATGTTTCTCGCCTCCACCGCTCTTGTTCTGCTGATCCCGCAGCCGGACCAGAAGACGGTCCGGGAGCCCGTGAGCTGGAAGGCCGTTGTCGCAGGCATAAGCTACATCCGCCGCGAGAAGATCGTGCTCGGCGCCATCTCGCTGGACCTCTTCGCCGTGCTTCTCGGCGGCACCACCGCCCTGCTGCCCGTCTATGCCCGCGATATCCTCGACCTCGGGCCGTGGGGGCTGGGGCTGCTGCGCTCCGCTCCGGGGATCGGCGCGGTAACCGTCGCGGTTTTCCTCGCCATGCGGCCGATCCGCTCCCACGCCGGAGCGATGATGTTCGTCTGCGTGTTCGGCTTCGGCCTGTTCGCCGTGGTCTTCGGCCTATCCGAAACCGTCTGGCTGTCCATCGTGGCACTCGCCATGATGGGCGCCCTCGACATGGTGTCCGTCTTCGTCCGCGAGACGCTCATCCAGCTGTGGACCCCCGACGAGGTGCGCGGCCGCGTCAACGCGGTCAACATGGTGTTCGTCGGGGCGTCGAACGAGCTTGGCGAGTTCCGTGCCGGCGTCATGGCGGCGATGATCGGCACCGTCGGCGCGGTGGTCGTGGGCGGCGCGGGCACAATGGCCGTCGCCGCGCTGTGGGCGAAGATGTTCCCCGACCTGCGGCGCATCCAGCATCTGGACAGCCGGGATTGAAGCAAAGCCAGGAAAAGTGGTCTTGCGGTTTTCCGTCCGGCTTTGCGGTAAAAACCCCTCACGCCGAGTTCGCTACCGCTCACCGGCTCCGGGTGGGCGGCCTGACCGGCCGGCCCGCGGTCGCGGGCTGATCCCACAAAGCCAGGAAAAGTGGTCTTGCGGTTTTCCGTCCGGCTTTGCGGTGAAAACAATCCCCTCGCGCCGAGTTCGCTACCGCGCACCGGCGCCGGGTGGGCGGCCCGAGCTCGCGCTTCAGTGCCAAACGGGTCAAGCCAGCGCGCTGCCGCGCGCCGGCTTTCCGCAAGACGTGACCCGGAGTTGTCTCAGGATCGCCGTCGGTCCCCCCTCAGCAGTCCAGCGTCGCCTGGCGCTCCCAGTCTGTCAGGTGGCGGGAATACTCGTTCCACTCCGCCATCTTCATCTTCACGTAGGAGCCGGAGAAGGCCTCACCCAGCGTCGCCTTCAGGCCGGCGTCCGCCTCGAAGGCGCGGATCGCGTCGATCAGGTAGAGCGGCAGCTTGCGCGCCTCCACCGAGCCGCCGTCGGTGTACATGTTGACGTCGGTCAGCGGCTCGCCCGGATCGGTCCCCTTCTCGATACCGTCGAGGCCGGCCGCCAGGATCGCCGCCTGCAACAGGTACGGGTTGGCGGAACCATCCGGCAGCCGCAGCTCGAACCGGCCGGGATCGGGCACGCGGATCATGTGGGTGCGGTTGTTGCCGGTCCATGTGATGGAGCTCGGCGACCACGTCGCGCCGGACAGCGTGACGGCGGCATTGATCCGCTTGTAGCTGTTCACCGTCGGGTTCGTCAGCGCGCAGATGCCCTCCGCGTGTTCCATGAGGCCGCCGACGAAGGCCAGCGCCATGGATGAGAGGCCGAGCGGATGGTCGTCGCCGGCGAACAGGTTGGCGCCGCTTTCATCCCAGAGCGAGACATGGGAGTGGCAGCCGTTGCCGGTCAGGTGGGCGAACGGCTTCGGCATGAAGGTCGCGCGCAGCCCGTGCTCCTCCGCAATGGACTTGACCATGAACTTGAAGAAGGCGTGCCGGTCGGCCGTCACCATCGCGTCGGCATAGTCCCAGTTCATCTCGAACTGGCCGTTCGCGTCCTCGTGGTCGTTCTGGTACGGCCCCCAGCCGAGGTCGATCATGGCGTCGCAAATTTCCGACACCACATCGTAGCGCCGCATCACCGCGGACTGGTCGTAGCAGGGCTTGGCATCGGTATCGCGCGGATCGGAGATATCCTGGCCCGAGGGATCGATCAGGTGATACTCCGCCTCGATACCGGCCTTCATGGAAAAGCCCTTCGCAGCGGCCTGATCCAGAAGTCGCCTCAGAACCCGTCGCGGCGCCTGCTCGACGGGCTTGCCGTCCATGACGAGGTCGCTGGCCACCCAGGCGACCTCCGGGTTCCAGGGAAGCTGGATCACGGTGTCGGGATCCGGCACCGCAAACATGTCCGGATCGGCCGGCGACATGTCGAGATAGGTGGCGAAGCCCGCGAACCCCGCCCCGTTCTTCTGCACACCGGCGATCGCCGGCGCAGGCACCAGCTTGGAGCGCTGCACGCCTCTCAGGTCGGTGAAGTTCACGAGAAAGTATTTCACGCCTTTCTCGCGGGCGAATGCGTCCAGGTCGGTCATCGACGAAGGGTCCTCTGGAAGGAAGGGTTGGTCCGCCGGCTTGGGCCGGTCTGTGGTTCGGTTCGTGTACGGATGCAGGAATCGGGCCCGGTTCGGGCCCTAGAAGCCGCCCTGCCCCGGAATCCAGCCGGTTCCGGCCAGCGGCACGCGCGCCATGGCGGCGGCCTCCAGCGTCAGCGCCTGCAGGTCTTCCGGCTCGAGATTGTGGACGTGGCTCTTGCCGCAGGCGCGCGCGATGGTCTGCGCCTCCAGGGTGAGCACGCGCAGATAGTTCGCCAGCCTGTGGCCGCCCGCCACCGGGTCCAGGCGCTGCTCCAGCTCCGGATCCTGTGTGGTGATGCCGGCCGGATCGCGCCCTGCCTGCCATTCGTCGTAGAAGCCGGGCGCCGTGCCGAGCTTCTCGTACTCCTCGGCCAGCTCCGGCCGGTTGTCGCCGAGCGCGATCAAGGCGGCCGTGCCGATGGAAACCGCGTCGGCCCCCAGCGCGATCGCCTTCGCCACGTCGGCGCCGGTCCGGATGCCGCCGGATACGATGAGCTGCACGCCCCGCCTGTGCACGCCGAGTTCCTTGAGCGCGTCGCTCGCCAGCCGCACCGCCGGCAGCGTCGGGATGCCGACATGTTCAATGAAGCATTCCTGGGTGGCGCCGGTGCCGCCCTGCATGCCGTCGACGACGATCACGTCGGCGCCGGACTTCACCGCCAGCAGCGTGTCGTAATAGGTGCGCGAGGCGCCGACCTTCACGTAGATCGGCTTTTCCCAGCCGGTGAGCTCGCGCAGCTCCTCGATCTTGATCTCCAGGTCGTCCGGGCCGGTCCAGTCGGGATGACGACAGGCGGAACGCTGGTCGATGTCTTCGGGCAACGTGCGCATCTCCGCCACGCGCGGCGAGATCTTCTGGCCGAGCAGCATGCCGCCGCCGCCGGGCTTGGCGCCCTGCCCGATCACCACCTCGATGGCATCCGCCTTGCGCAGGTGGTCCGGGTTCATGCCGTAGCGCGACGGCAGGAGCTGATAGACGAGCTTGTTGGAATGTCCGCGCTCCTCGTCCGTCATGCCGCCGTCGCCGGTGGTGGTGGAGGTGCCGACTTCGTTGGCGCCGCGCCCCAGCGCTTCCTTGGCGTTGGCCGAGAGCGAGCCGAAGCTCATGCCTGCGATGGTAATGGGGATGTCGAGGTGGATCGGCTTGCTGGCATTGCGTGCGCCGAGCACGACGTCGGTGCCGCAGCGCTCCCGGTAGCCCTCCAGCGGGTAGCGCGAGACGCTGGCTCCGAGAAACACGAGGTCATCGAAGTGCGGCACGGCGCGCTTCGCCCCGAAGCCCCTGATCTTGTAGATCCCCTCGCGGGCGGCACGCTGGATCTCGTGGATCGCGGCCCGGTCGAAGATGTGGGATTCCCGCAAGTGCGGCGCTGGCTTGGTCATTGTTCGTCCTTCCGGAGCATTGGCGGGCGGCAGTCGCCCGGGCCAGCTCTCAACTGAAAAGGCGGGCGCGGCGGCCGGTCAGTAGCTGCCGAGATTGTCGATCTTGAAATTGTAGAGGGAACGCGCCGAGCCGTAGCGGCGGAAGGTGGCGGGGTCGGCCTCGATGCCGGACCGGGCGAGCAGCTCGGTCAGCGTCTGGCGATCGTCTGCGGTCATCGGCTGCTCCTCGCAGTCGGCACCCAGCTTTCCGGTCTCGCCCGAGACGTAGATCACCGCCTCGTAGATGGAGTCGCCGAGACCGTCCTCCGCATCGCCGCAGATCACCAGATGGCCAGCCTGCGCCATGAAGGCCGAGTTATGGCCGACGGAGCCCTTCACCACGATGTCGATCCCCTTCATGGAGATGCCGCACCGCGCCGAGGCCGAGCCCTCAATGACGAGGAGGCCACCATGGCCGCTGGCGCCGGCCGACTGGCTCGCGTCGCCCATCACCCGGACCAGCCCGGACATCATGTTCTCCGCAACGCCGACGCCGGCATTGCCGTGGACCGTCACCGTCGCGTTCTGGTTCATGCCGGCGCAGTAGTAGCCGACATGCCCCCTCAGGGTGACCGCGATCGGGGCCGTCAGGCCGCAGGCGAGCGCATGGCGGCCACCGGGATGCAGCACCTCGAAGGCAGCGTTGGAGCCATCCGCTTCGCTCTGCAGGCGAGCGTTCAGGTCGCGGGTGGTGGTGGAGGCGAGATCGATGGATTCCATGGTCTCAGGCACGTCCCCAGGTGTAAACGGTGGCGGGTTTCGGCTCCCAGACGGTCGCGCCCTCGATGCCCGGCAGTCCGGCCAGCGCCCGGAATTCCGAGGCCATGGCCACCCAATCGTCGGTCTCGGCCATGACGGCGGGCTTGCACGCGACCGGGTCGCGCAGCACCGCAAACCCGTCCTTGGTGCCGACGGCGAAAGTGTAGAAGCCGTCGAGATCGACGAGGGCCGCCTCCAGCGCCTCCGACAGGCTCGCGCCTTCCGACAGGCGCCAGGTCAGGTAGGCGGCCGCGACCTCCGAATCGTTCTCAGTCTGGAACCGGATGCCCTTGTGGGTGGAGAGCCACTCCCGCAGGCCGTTGTGGTTGGAAAGGGAGCCGTTGTGCACCAGGCAGAGATCGTCGCCCGTGTTGAACGGGTGCGCGCCTTCCGTAGAGACGGCGCTCTCGGTCGCCATGCGGGTGTGGCCAACGGCGTGGCTGCCGCCCATACCACCCACCTGGAAGCGGGCCAGCACGTCCTTCGGCAGGCCGACGTCCTTGTAGATCTCCAGCGCTGTTCCGACGCTCATCACCCGGACGTCTGGATAGGCCTCGAAGATGGCGTCGCGCAGCGCCAGGGCCGACGCGCCGCCGGAGACGATGGCGTGGTTGGCAACGGGCTCGATCGAGACCGCGTCGCCCACCCGGGCGGCCAGGCCGCTGGCGACGGTGTCCCAGTCGAACGCCTCGTCGGGATGGAAGACCACGACCTTCGGCTCCGCTGCCTCGGCGTCGCGATAGACCGCGATGCCGGCGGAATCCGGTCCGCGGTCGGACATTTCCGTCAGCATCGGCGCAAACAGCGCGCCGAGCTCCGGCCGGAGCGACGGGTTCTTCAGGTAGAGACCGACTATACCGCACATGATGGGTGCCCAGAGGTTGGTTCGTGACGTTGGCGCACAGAACCATATTGCCTATCAGGACACAAGATTTCTTCTGAGGAAAATTCCGCGCAGCCGCCATGCGGAAATCGCGCAGCTTGGACGAGGTGCGCGATCGCGCGCAGACCTGCGCGAAATTGCGCAGTCTCGCGCGCCAACGCAAACGGCCGCGCAAGTGCGCGGCCGGGTTCGACAGGATCGATTATGAAGCTGGCTCACCCGGCGCCGGAGGGCGCCAGAGGCCGCAATCAGTCGTAGAGATCGGCGCCGAAGCGGTAGGTGATGCCGATGCCGACGGTGAACTGATCCTCGCTGCCGGCCTTCACCACCGGCGAATCGGCGATGTCGTCGATGTAGCGGGAATAGTCGGCCTGCAGATGCAGCTTGACCGTATCCGTCCAGTCGTAGCTGACCAGCGCACCGACGCCGACATCGGTGAAACCGCCGGACGGGTCGTAGGCTGCGAACTGCGAGCTGGCGGCCTCGGCGTTGGTGACGCCGAAATAGGTCTCGACATATTCGTCGTTGGCGAAGCCGACGCGCGGGCCGGCAGAGACCTGCAGCCGGTCGAACGGGTTCAGAACGAGATCGAGGCCGGCCTGGCCGACAATGCCGTTGTGGCCCGTGAAGCCGTAGCGGGCTTCGACGAAGCCGCGGACCATGCCGTAGCGGTAGGCAACGCCCGGGCCGAGTTCGAAGGCGAAGTCCACGTCGTCCATGCCCCTGAGGTAGGACGCATCGTCGGACTCGCGCGCACCGACGAAGTTGATCGACGGGTAGATCGAGAAGGCCCGCTTCGGTCCGGAGACGACCTCGCCGATACCGGGCAGCCGCAGGTAGCTGATGGCGAACAGCGGGTACGGCAGGATGATGTAGTCGTCGGAGCTGGCGAACTTGGGCTGAACCTTGGCGCCGACACCGAGATCGAACACGATGTCTCGGTTGCCGGCCTGCTCGGTGGTGAGCTTCTCCTGCGCGATCGCGGCCGTGCTCGCCGAGGCGAGAAGGATCGAGGCGAGGACAACGGAGGACTTACGCATCACGGGCTCAACTTCCAGTTTTCAGTTCGCACTGACACTCGAACGGCTCCCGCGCCGGAACGCGCCGATGCAGGATCGCCATTCTATGCCCTCGAAAATCGCGCGTTGCGAGTCTCTCGGGCCGACGGACGGCATGTAGTCTGGAGGCGATGCATTTATGCATCGCTAATCAACGCCCCAGACAGCGCCGCATTATGCCCCGTAGGTGAGCAGAAGATCCTTGGCGTCGATGGCCGCGCCCGGCCCCACCAGCACCTCGGCCACCGTGCCGTCGCGCTCCGCGTGCAGCGTGGTTTCCATCTTCATGGCCTCGATAGACAGGAGCACGTCGCCCGCGGAGACCGTCTGCCCCGGCTTCACCGCGAGGGTGGCGATGACGCCCGGCATGGGGGCGGCGACGTGGTCGTCGTTGCCCTCTTCCGCCTTGCGCTTGGCGCCGGCCGCACCGCCGCCGTGGGCCCGGTCCGGCACGCGAATCGTCCGCGGCTGGCCATTCAGCTCGAAGAAGACGCGCACCTGCCCCTCGTCGTCGGTCTCGCCGATGGCGAGGCACCGGACCACCAGCGTCTTGCCCGGCTCCAGTTCGACCATCGCCTCCTCGCCGACCGCAAGGCCGTAGAAATAGAGCGGCGTCGGCAGCACGTCGGTCGGGCCGTAGGTGGCCTCGGCCTTGGCGAACTCGGTGAACACCTTCGGATACATCAGGTAGCTGGCGAGATCGGCATCGCCGATGGGCCGGCCGGCCTTCTCCGCGGCTTCCGCGCGGGTTGCCTCAACGTCCGCCGGTTCAAGCAGCGCACCCGGGCGCTCAGTGATCGGCGCCTCGCCCTTCAGGACCTTGGACTGCAGCGCGGCCGGGAAGCCGTTCGGCGGCTGGCCGAGATCGCCCCGGAAGAACTGGATCACCGAATCGGGGAAGGACACGTCGCGGTCGGGATCGAGCACGTCCTGCGGGGTGAGATCGGAGGCGACCATGGAGAGCGCCATGTCGCCAACCACCTTGGAGGATGGCGTCACCTTGACGATGTCGCCGAACATCTCATTCACGGCGGCATAGGCCTTGGCCACGTCGTGCCAGCGGTGCTCCAGGCCAAGCGCCCGCGCCTGCTCCTTGAGGTTGGTGAACTGCCCACCCGGCATCTCGTGCAGATAGACCTCCGAGGCAGGCGCCTTCAGATCCGCCTCGAACGCCGCGTACTGGTTGCGCACCGCCTCCCAGAAGAACGAGATCCGCCGGATGGCATCGGCGTCGAGGCCCGGATCGCGCGGCGTGCGGGCAAGGGCTGCGACCACGGACCCCAGGCAGGGCTGCGAGGTCAGGCCGGACAGTGCGTCGGTCGCCATGTCGATGGCATCGACGCCCGCTTCCACGGCGGCAAGGAGCGTCGCAGCGGAGGCGCCGGAGGTGTCGTGAGTGTGGAGATGGATCGGCTTGTCGGTCACCTCGCGCAGCGCCCGGATGAGTTCGCGCGCGGCGGCCGGCTTCAGAAGACCGGCCATGTCCTTGATCGCCAACATGTGGCAGCCGGCCCGGTCGAGCTCTTCCGCGAGCTTCAGGTAGTAGGCGAGATCGTAGGTGGGCCGCGACGGATCGAGCAGGTCGCCGGTGTAGCAGATGGTGCCCTCGGCGATCTTTCCGGCCTCGCACACCGCGTCGATGGCGACGCGCATGTTCTCCACCCAGTTGAGCGAATCGAAGATCCGGAAGAGATCGACGCCATTGTCCGCCGCCTGCTTGATGAAGAAGCGCACCGCGTTGTCTGGATAGCTCGTATAGCCGACACCGTTCGCTCCGCGCAGCAGCATCTGCAGGAGAAGGTTCGGCGCCGCCTCGCGGATGCGGGCAAGCCGCACCCAGGGATCCTCCGTAAGGAAGCGCATGGCGACATCGAAGGTCGCGCCGCCCCAGCACTCCAGCGACAGGAGCTGAGGCAGGCCGCGGGCGTAGGCCCGGGCGCCCTCGGCCAGATCGACGGTCCGCATGCGGGTGGCGAGCAGCGACTGGTGGGCGTCGCGCAGCGTCGTGTCGGTGACGAGCACCCGCTCCTGCTCCCGCATCCAGCGGGCGAACGCCTCGGGACCTTCAGCGTCGAGGCGCTGCTTGGTGCCGTCCGGCACGGCGCCGGGGAACTCCGGCAGGGCCGGCTTCGCCGCCTGCGGATCCGGCGCCGGCCGGTTGCGGGCCTCCGGGTGGCCATTGACGGTCACGTCGGCCAGGTAGGTCAGGAGCTTGGTGGCCCGGTCGCGGCGGCCGACCTGCTCGAACAGGCTCTTCGTCTCGTCGATGAAGCGGGTCGTGTAGCTGGCCGAGAGGAAGGTCGGGTGCGAGATGACCGCTTCCAGGAAGGTCAGGTTGGTGCCGACGCCGCGAATCCGGAACTCGCGCAGAGCGCGATCGATCCGGCGGGTGGCCTCTTCAGGGCTCGGCGCCCAGGCAGTCACCTTCTCCAGCAGCGGATCGTAGAACCGGGTGATGACGGCGCCGGAATAGGCCGTACCACCATCGAGCCGGATGCCGAAGCCGGTCGCGCCGCGATAGGCGGTGATGCGGCCATAGTCCGGGACGAAGTTGGCCTCGGGGTCTTCGGTGGTGATGCGGCACTGGATGGCGTGGCCGTGCAGCACGATCCCGTCCTGCGGCGGCACGCCGGACGCCGGCTCGCCGATCCGTTCGCCGTCGGCGATGTGGATCTGGGCCTTCACGATATCGATGCCGGTGACCTCTTCCGTCACCGTGTGCTCGACCTGGATGCGCGGATTGACCTCGATGAAGTAGACGGCGCCGGTATCGGCATCCATCAGGAACTCCACCGTGCCGGCGTTGCGATAGCCCACGGCCCGGCCGATGGAGAGCGCGTAGTCGGTCAGAAGCTGACGCGAGCCTTCGTCCACATAAGGCGCCGGCGCCCGCTCCACGACCTTCTGGTGGCGGCGCTGCACGGTGCAGTCGCGCTCGAAGAGGTGAACCAGGGTGCCGTGCGAATCGCCGAGGATCTGAACCTCGACGTGGCGGGCGCGCTCGACGAGCTTTTCCAGATAGACCTCGTCGCGGCCGAAGGCGGCCTTGGCCTCGCGCTTGGCCGTGGTGACCTCGCCGACGAGCTGGTCCGGATCGGTGACGACGCGCATGCCGCGCCCGCCGCCGCCCCAGGACGCCTTCACCATGACGGGGAAGCCGATCTCCTCGGCAAGCCGCATGATCTCGGCCGGATCGTCGGGCAGCGGATCGGTGGCCGGCATCACCGGCACACCGGCCTCCACCGCGATCTCGCGGGCCGACACCTTGTCGCCCAGTGCCCGCATGGTCTCGGGCGTCGGGCCGATGAAGGTGATGCCGGCCGCCGCGCACGCGTCGGCGAAGTCGGGATTCTCGGACAGGAAGCCGTAGCCGGGGTGAATGGCATCGGCCCCCGCCTCGACGGCGATCCGAATGACGTCCGGAATGTCGAGATAGGCCTCGATCGGGCCCTTGCCCTTGCCGACCTGGTAGGCCTCGTCAGCCTTGAAGCGGTGAAGGGCGAGCTTGTCCTCTTCCGCGAATATCGCCACCGTCTTCAGACCCAGCTCGTTGGCAGCCCGAAACACGCGGATTGCGATTTCCGACCGGTTTGCGACCAGGATCTTCGAAATGGCCATACTGCGTCCCTCCCCTGAGACTTGAACTGCTTCGGCACAGGCTGTGTGCGGCGCAACAATAGCGACGGGAGGAAGGCGCGCCAATGGATTGCTTGCGGGGAGAGAAGCGATTGCCCTTCCGCCAGGCAGCCTCAGGCGGCGGTGGAGGCCGTGCGATCGACGTCGGCACGGGTCGTGGGGCCGAACAGCGCCTCGAACCGCGCGCGCAGGGCGAGATCCACGTCAGGCATGGAAACCGGCCTGCCAAGATCGACCAGGCTGGTCACACCGTGTTCACGCACGCCGCACGCAACGATCCCGTCATAGTGATCGAGGTCCGGGTCGACGTTGAGCGAGATGCCGTGGAAGGTCACCCAGCGACGCACGCGGATGCCGATGGCGGCAATCTTGTCTTCCGCCGTAGCGCTCTTTTCCGGACGGCGAACCCAGACGCCGACACGGTCCGCCCGCCGCTCGCCGCGCACATGAAAGTCCCACAGCGCGTCGATCACCCATTGCTCCAGGGCGAACACGAACGCCCGGACGTCCCTGGACCGGCGCGAAAGGTCGAGCATGACATACGCAACCCGCTGGCCCGGCCCATGATAGGTGAATTGCCCACCCCGTCCGGCCTGATGCACCGGAAACCGCTCCGGATCGACGAGATCCTCCAGGCGCGCACTGGTGCCGGCGGTGTAAAGCGGCGGATGCTCCACCAGCCAGACCCGCTCGGCGGCGCGCCCCTCGTGGATGGCGGCCGCGCGGTTTTCCATTTCCGCCAGCGCATCCTCGTAGCCGACAGGTTCGGGCTCGATGACCCATTCGACCGCAGGCGCATCCGGCGCCGCCTTCATGCCCTCGACAAGCGCCTCGGCGCCCTCGCTCACGCTACGCATTTCCAATTTCGCCCACAGGAGTTTTTCAAACTCATCATGGGGAACGCGCGCCTTGCTTGAAACCCCCTTCCCGATTTGTTACATGCCACCTCGCTCGCTGCTTCGGACGCGCTCCGGAGCGGCGCCAGTGTGCGGTCGTGGCGGAATTGGTAGACGCGCAGCGTTGAGGTCGCTGTGGGGCAACCCGTGGAAGTTCGAGTCTTCTCGACCGCACCATTTACTTCCTTCGATCCTGTTCGAATTCGTCGCTGCGCCCACCGTCCCCACAGGGGCCGGAGCGATGCCGACGGGGCGTGGTGCGCCGCACCATGATGTGCCTGCTTCCTCAACCGCGCACCCTTCCCGTCCTGACAGTCGAACAAGGATGAACCGGCTCACCGGACGTAGCCGGGGGCTGATGGCCGGCCGATGATCGTCTCAGCGTCAGACATGCCGTGGAACGACCGGGCAGGCCGCTTCAGCAAGCTGCGCGCGGCCTGCTTCCTGCTCGTCCTCGTTCCCGCTGTGCTTCTCGTCGCGAAAGCGGCGCTTGGCGGGCTCGGCGCGAAGCCGCTCACCGCGGCCATTCACGAGACCGGCGAATGGGCTGTCCGGTTCCTCATTCTCTCGCTCGCAATAACGCCGCTCAGGCGCATCACCGGCCGCGCCCGGCTCGTCACCGTCCGCCGCCTCATCGGGCTCGCCGCCTACGCCTATCTCGTCGGCCATTTCGCGCTCTACTGCGCCGACCAGGCTTGGGATCCGGCGCGCATTGCCACCGAGATCGCCTCGCGCGTCTACCTGACCATCGGCTTCGTGGCGCTGATCGGTCTGACCGCGCTGGCGGTAACCTCCACCGATGCCTGGATCCGCCGCCTGGGGCCGCGCTGGCAGACGCTGCACCGGATCGTCTACGCCTGCACCGCGCTGGCACTCGTCCATTTCTTCATGCAGTCGAAGCTCGACGCCGGCCAGGCAGCCTTCATGGCCGGGCTGTTCCTGCTTCTCGCGGGCTACCGGATCGCGCACCGGCTCGGCGCGCCCCTCACCTCGCCGGCCGTCCTGGCGCTCGTCGCGGTGCTCGCCGCCGGCTCGACCGCGGTCGTGGAGGCGGCCTGGTACGGGCTCGCCACGCGCATTCCGTGGCAGGCGGTGCTGTCGGCCAACCTCACGATCGAGCCCGAGCCCCGCCCAGCCTTCTGGGTTCTTGTCGCCGGGCTGGCGGTGGCGCTCATGTCCCTGCGGCGTGGGGTCGCCACGAACCGCCCCGCCCGGGCCGGCTGACCGCTTCACCCGTCGATCACGCAATCGAAATCGCTTCCAGGGCGAACCGAGGCCGCTCGCAGGCGTTGGGGTCGCAGCACGCATGGCGGCCCTGCGCCGCCGTGCCGACCCGCCACCCAGCGATGGAGCGAGACGATGGCAAACGCCTCGAAGAAGAGCATGGGACCCGGCGCTCAGGGCAAGAATGACGGCTCCGGCGCCATGACCGACCTGCCCAAGGACATGGTCGAGGAGGACGCGATCCTGTCCAACCGCGACAAGGCTCAGCACTCCGATCAGCGGGGGCTCGACAGCAAGTACACCCAGAGCCTGCAGCGCCACGATCACGAGGACAACCAGCTCCCCGACGACGAGCGCTGACGGACTTCCGGGCGCGCCGGCCGGCGGGCAGGACCCCGTCCGGGCCGGTGCGCCTTCCTTCCCCCATTCCACGGAGATCCGCCATGGATGCCTCATCCGACACGGCCCCGGCCGCCTATGGCGGCTTCGACACCATGCCCATCGCCGGACGCTGGCGCGCCGGCAGTACGGGCAAGGCTCGCGCCGACATCAACCCCTTTACCGACGAGACGCTGCTGGAGATCCCGCAGGCCGACGCCGACGACGTCGACCAGGCCTACCGGGCGGCGGCGATTGCTCAGGAGGACTGGGCCGCGCAGCCGCCGTCGGTGCGCGCCGGCGTGATGCAGGCGGCGGCACAGATCCTGAAGGCGCGCCGGGAGGAGGTCATCGGCTGGCTGATCCGCGAATCCGGCTCCACCCGGATGAAGGCCGGGCTGGAATGCGACGTGGTCTTCGCCGGCCTGCAGGAGGCCGCCATCGCCGCCTACCGGGTCGAGGGGCGGATCCTGCTCACGGACATTCCCGGCAAGGAAGGTCGCGCCTACCGCAAGCCGGTGGGCGTCGTCGGCGTCATCAGCCCGTGGAACTGGCCGCTGCAGCTGACCAACCGCTCGGTCGCGCCGGCGCTGGCCGTCGGCAACGGCGTCGTGGTGAAGCCGGCCAGCGACACCCCCGTCACCGGCGGACTGATCCTCGCGAAAATTTTCGAGGAGGCGGGGCTGCCGGACGGCCTCCTGTCGGTGGTGGTGGGCTCGGGCTCCGACATCGGCGACACCTTCTCCAAGCACCCGGTGCCGCGAGTGCTGTCGTTCACCGGATCGACCCCGGTGGGACGTGGCGTGGCGCGCGCGGCAGCCGACGCGGAGATCATCAAGCGCACCGAGCTGGAGCTCGGCGGCAACAGCCCGCTCGTCGTGCTGGAGGATGCCGACATCGACTACGCCGTCGACGCGGCGATCTTCGGCAAGTTCCTGCACCAGGGCCAGATCTGCATGATCACCAACCGGCTGATCGTCGCCGATCCCGTCTACGATGCGTTCTGCGAACGGTTCGGGGAGCGCGCCCGGGGCCTCAAGGCAGGCGATCCGAACGACCCCGACACCGTGATCGGGCCGATCATCAACGACGACCAGGTGGCGCACATCACCACGCTGATCGACGGCGCCCGCCGCACCGGCGCGCGCGAGCTGGCCGGCGGCGAGCCGCAGGGCCGGGTGATCCCGCCGCACGTCTTCGCCGACGTCACCAACGACATGGACATCGCCGCCAGCGAGATCTTCGGTCCGGTGGCGCCGATCATCCGGGCCCGGGACGAGGAGGACGCGCTGGCCATCGCCAACGACACCGAGCACGGCCTGTCGAGCGCGGTGTTCACCCAGGATCTGGAGCGCGGTGCCCGCTTCGCCCGGCGCATTCAGGCGGGCATGGCGCACGTCAACGACCAGCCGGTCAACGACATCGCCAACAACCCGTTCGGCGGCGAGAAGAATTCCGGCCTCGGCCGGTTCGGCGGCGAATGGGCGGTGGATGCCTTCACCACCGACCAGTGGGTGACGCTGCAACACAGCCGCCGGGCCTTCCCCACCGACGCGTAGGATCAGCGGCCGGGCGGCGGACGCCGTCCGGCGCACTGCTCCGGCGCGAGTTTGGGATAAAGGGGCGCCAAAGGCGTGATGCGCGGTCGTCCGGCCCCGCCCCTGTTGCGCCGCCGCATCCCCCTTCCCGCATCCGCCGACGGGAACGCGCTTTTGCGCATTGGGCGATTTCTAATTCCGCAGCGATGGGCTAACAGTCGGCGCGTCGGCGCGATCGAACCCGCCTCACAGCCGGGGTGCGCTCGGTCGAACGATACGAGCCGAACCGCGTTTGCCTTACACTTCGGACTGGGGAAGCGATCCTCTCACAATCGAAGTGATCGAGAACGCCGGGAGGCCCCTGCCCCCCGGCCATTGGCCGAATGTCGCCCCGGACCGGGGCTGCTCCAGGAGGGTCGCGCGACATGGCAGACACCGCCGCCGCCGAGATCCCGACCGACGTGCGTCCGCCGTTCCGCAACGAGGACGACCATCTCGACGCCGCGTTTCTGGAGGCGGTCGAGGCCGCCCTCGACGCCGGCGACCGCACGCGCCTGGAAGAGCTCACCGAAGACCTGCACGAGGTCGACGTCGCCGAGCTTCTGACGGCGCTGGCGCCGGAGGCCCGCGTGCGCTTCGTCGCCACACTGGGCGAGGAATTCGACTACACCGCGCTGACGGAGATGGAAGAGCCGATCCGGCTCCAGATCCTCGCCAACCTGCCGCCGGACACGGTGGCGCGGGGCCTGGCCGCGCTCGATTCCGACGACGCCGTCTACATTCTGGAAGACCTGGAGGAGGACGAGAAGCAGGCGATCCTCGCCCGCCTCCCCTTCGCCAAGCGCCACCGCCTCGCCCGCTCGCTGGACTATCCGGAAGAGACGGCTGGCCGGCGCATGCAGTCCGACTTCGTGGCGCTGCCGCCCTTCTGGTCGGTGGGCCAGGTGATTGATGCGCTGCGCGAGGAAGAGGACCTGCCGGACTCCTTCTACGAGGTGTTCGTGGTGGATCCGGCCTTCCGGCTGCTCGGCACCGTGGCGCTCGACAAGCTCCTGCGCACGCCGCGCACGACGCGCGTGTCGGAGATCATGGACGAGGCGCACCACACGATCCGCGCCGTCGACGACCAGGAGGACGTGGCGCGCCAGTTCCAGCGCTACAATCTGGTCTCCTCCGCCGTGGTCGACGACAACGACCGGCTGGTGGGCGTGCTGACCATCGACGACATCGTCGACATCATCGAGGAAGAGGCGGAGGAAGACATCCGCTACCTCACCGGCGCCGGTGACGCCGAGCTCTCCGACACGGTCTACTACACCGCCCGCACCCGCATCCCGTGGCTGCTCATCAACATGGCCACCGCCTTCCTGGCGGCCACGGTGATCGGCGTCTTCGACGGCACCATCCAGGAGATGGTGGCGCTGGCCATCCTGATGCCCATCGTCGCCTCCATCGGCGGCAACGCCGGCATCCAGGCGATGACGGTGACCGTGCGGGCGCTGGCCTCGCGCTCGATCTCCAGCCGCAACGCCGCGCGCGTCATCGGCCGCGAGATCCTGGTGGCGCTGGCCAACGGCACGATCGTTGCGGTCATCGTCGGGCTGGTTGCGGGGCTGTGGTTCCAGAATCCGGAGCTGGGCGGCGTGATCGCCACGGCGCTGGTGTTCAACGTCTTCTGCGCCGGCTTCTTCGGGGTGGTGACACCCATGGTGCTGAACAAGCTGGGCGCGGACCCGGCGGTGGCCTCCAGCGTGTTCCTGACGACGCTGACCGACGTGATCGGCTTCCTGGCCTTCCTCGGCCTGGCCGCCTGGTGGTTCGGGATCTTCTAGACGCCTGCGTCAATCCCGGGATCGTCAGAGTTCCGGCCGAGTGTCGAGCCCCAATCGCCGACGGCGAACCGGTGCTCACTTCGCCTGGCTTTGCTCTGCCCAGCGCGTGACCACGCGCCGGCTGGTCAGGCCGCCCACCCGAAGCCGGTGAGCGCAAGCGAACTCGGCGTGAGGGGCTGTCTTTTCAACGCAATCGCGGACGGAAAACCGGCACCCACTTTTCCTGCGATTGGCCACTTACACCGCAATCGCGGACGGAAATCCGGTACCCACTTTTCCTGCGATTGCTCGTGACCCTGTCCCTTTCGCCGGGAACCGCGTCAGATCATCCCAGGATCGTAGGGAGAGATCTGCATGACCATGTCGTTGTAATCGAAGTCCGATCCCTCATCCTCGGTCATGTCCTCGAAGCCGAACAGATTGTTGCCGAAGCTGCGGATCTGCTCGTTGCCGCCGGGGTTGGCCTCGCCGATGACGAACAGTTCGCCGCCGGGCGTGATCAGCACCGGCGTGTAGAAGCCGCTGTCGCCCTGCACGGTCCACACCAGCGTCTCGTTGAAGTCGCCGCCGCCGGCCGACAGCAGCGTGCCGCCGTCGAGATTGGCCAGAACCGCGTCGGTGAAGGCCTGGTCGTCGGAATAGGCGACCCCGTCGACGCTCCACTCACCGGTCGTCGGATCGATGTCGAACTCGACGAAGCCGAGCTGGTTGACGTTGGCCGCGCTGCCGCTCACCTCCAGCTGCAGCTGCTGGCCGGTCTCGACGTAGATCAGCTCCTCCTGCAACTGGCGCTGCGCCGATGCCAGGACGGCTTCTTCGGAGAGGTCGTTGTCGGCCTCGACGGTCAACGCGTATCCGCCGACGTCGATCTCGTGACCGCCTTCGCTGCCGGGGACGATGGACACCGGCGCGTCCATCGTGACGGTACCGTTTTCGGACATGATGGCGAACTTCAGCCGATGGTCGGCGTCGAGATAGACGTTCGTCGTACCGTTCATCAGGAGCGTGCCGCTGTCGGAGCGGACGTTGCCAATGGACCCGAGAATGGCGTCCTGGAGCGACACACCGCTTCCGGTTTCTCCCGTCAGCGGATCGACCAGCACGCCGTTCGCATCCGTCGCGTAAAGCAGGATGGTCGTCCCGACCGGCAGGGACGCCGCGTTCACCGACTGGAAGCCGAGCCAGTTACCCCCGACGGACGAGGCCGACGTGTCGAGCGAAAGCGAGCCGTCCCCGTTGGCGAGCAGTCCCAGCTCCGGAATGTCCACCTCGACCGTCAGCGCCTGGCTCTTGTAGGTCGCCCCGCCAAGCGGTGTCTCGTACGATCCGTCGGACGCGGCGAATTCGGCCATGGTGACGGTGTAGGTGCCGTTGGAGAGATGCGTGGTTCCTGTCGTCCAGCCGCCATCGAGGCCGGCCACCGCCGCGAGCGGCGCGATGCCGACGCCCGATGCCGCGGCGATCGAGACGAGCGCGGTGTTCGTGGCGCCGATCTTGTTGGTGTAGCTGCTGATCCAGGAGGAGGCTGCCGCGCCGGCCGAATTGTTCTGCCCCGTCCAGGCGAAGGCGATATCGCCGTCGGTCGCGCTGACGGTGGTAACGTTGGCCGCGGTGGTCTGCCCGTCCAGCGCGGAGAAGGCTTCGTCGTCCAACGTGCCGGCCACGGGCGCGTTGGGCTGGTTGGGATTCATCACCCGGTCGGTGTCGCGCATCAGCAGGTCGGGGTCGACCGCGATGGTGCCGCCGTCGATGAAGTTGACCGTGAAGGTCTCGATCGTCGCCGCCGTGGAGGCCTGGGGGGCGATCTTCGCAAGCCCGTCGATGGCCAGGCTGCCTTCCTGGCCGGCGAAGGCCGGGTTCTCGAAGGCGGGCGAGCCCCCGTTGTCGGCGATCTTGGCGTAGAGATTGAACGTCTTCTTGTCGTCGCCCGACCCGACGTTGATCCGGTACCAGTAGGTGCCGGCAGCGTCCGCCGGCAGCCCGGCGATGAGGAGTTCGCCGGTGCCCTGGCTCGGCCCGGACATGCTGGCGCTGAAGGACGGCATATCACTGTCGGCCTGGTCCTTGACGATGGTCCAGATGCCCCAGGGATCGGCGGCCGTCGTGTCGAGCGGGATGTTTACCCACACCTGTTCGCCGCTGCCGTTCTCCTCGTAGATGTCGATGGACAGCTCGGTGTCCGGATCGAGCACCATGTCGAGGTAGCTGAAGTTCAGCTTGAAGTTCAGCCCCGACGTCTGGTCCGGCGTCTGCCAGCCTTCGACCGGCTCGGCGATCTGATTGTAGATCACCGTGTCGGTGTAGAAGCTGCTGGGATCCTCGCTGTCGTCGAAGATGGTGATGTCGATGGAGGCGACGTCGGCGCTGGCGGAATCGGCAACGGACACCAGCGGCCCGCCCTCGTCGAACTGCGCCGTCAGGTTGTCGGAATAGCCTGCGCCGTAGGAATTGCTGTTGTCGAAGAAGACCTTGGCATAGGGATCGAAGGTGTTGTTGTCGGATTTCGCCGACAGGTTGCTACCAAAGGCGAAGGTGGGATCCCAGTTCCAGTTCTGATTCAGGTCCACCGACTGGCCGGAGACGGAGTAGGTGCCGGTGGTCCCGTAGTAGCCGGCCGTGAAGCCGGTGAGGACCTGGGTCATCACCGCGCCCCACTGGTCGTTCCAGCCGCTGTTTTCCGACAGGAACGTGCTCCCGGACGCGGTCAGGATGTCCATCGTCCCGAGCGTGGAGTAGATGCTGTTGGCGAGATCGGCGCTGGTGAGCTGGATCGACCCCTTGATCTCGCTGTTGTCGGCCGGATTCAGCGTGAAGATGTCGGTGCTGGCGCTGTAGCTCAGCGTGTAATTGTAGAAGCCGCCATTGTGCCAGACATCGTCGGCGTCCTTGGCGCCGTTGAAGAAGCCGGCGATCTGGATCTGGTCGGCGATGGCGCCGACGTCGTCGAGATAGGCGTCCCAGTGGCTGGCGGCGAAGGCCTCGCTGCCCGGGCCGCTGGATTCGCCGAGCGCCGTTGAAGGCGCGATGCCCATGCGGTTCTGACCGTCGAGTGCTCCGCCATCATAGGTGAAGACGACCTGCTGCTCGGGGGACGGCGTCGCACCGCCCGGGCTCAGCGCTGCAAGGTCGGTGAAAAGGCTGCTGCCGGAAATGTTGTAGCCGCGGGTGGCGGTCGACCCGTCAGAATAGTTGACCTGGACGCCCATCGGCAGGCCGAAGGCGTTCACCGACGTCAGGTTGCCCTGGTCGTTGGCCGCCGTGGTCGTGGGTGCGCTGAGCGTCACCTCGAAGCTGTCGAAGCGGTAGTTGTTGTCCGCGGCGGCATCCCAGTTGATGTCGCTTTCACGGGTGATCCCGAGGCTTGGGGTGGTGCCGTCGGGATTGCCGCTGACCACCAGGAAGTAGACCTTGCCCGAGACATAAGGCGCCGGCAGGGCGATCGCGCTCGAGCCGCCGTTCTGAATTACGCCGTTCTCGACCAGCGACGTCCAGTTCGGAGTTGAGCCCCCGTCCGTGAAGTAGACGGCATAGGCCCAGACACCGGCCTGGCCGAGCGTTGTCTGCAGCGTACTCGTCAGATCGACATTGAGTGTCGTCATGGATCCCCCACCCCATTCCAGTCCGGCCCGAGGGTCCCGCGCGCCCAAGCCTGAAGACGTCGGACTGCGTCCGGATCGCGACGCTCCTGCCAGCGATCGGCACACTCATCGGCAACAGGCCGCGGCGCCCCCACCACAACCCAAGCGTTTCTATTCTAAGCCAAGCGCATGAAAGTCCAATTACAAATCTGTAAGGCCAAGGCGCTTTCTCGGTCGGAAGGCCGGACGGCGAACCGGGCCCCTTCGCCTTGGCTCAGCCGCAGGTGACCCGTTCAACCGCTTTTTTCGAAGAGCTCGCGGCCGATGAGCATGCGGCGGATCTCGCTGGTGCCGGCGCCGATCTCGTAGAGCTTGGCGTCGCGCAGCAGCCGGCCGGTGGGGTAGTCGTTGATGTAGCCGTTGCCGCCCAGGCACTGGATCGCCTCCAGCGCGACCTTCGTCGCCTGTTCCGCCGCGTAGAGGATGGCGCCGGCGGCGTCCTCGCGCGTCGTGCGGCCGGCGTCGCACGCCTTCGCCACCGCGTAGACGTAGGAGCGGCAGGCGTTCAGCGCGACATACATGTCGGCGAGCTTTCCCTGCATGAGCTGGAATTCGCCGATCGCCTGGCCGAACTGCTTGCGCTCGTGCAGGTACGGAACGACCACGTCCAGCGCGGCCTGCATGATGCCGAGCGGCCCGGCGGCCAGCACCACGCGCTCGTAGTCGAGGCCCGACATCAGGACGTTGACGCCGCGCCCGACCGTGCCGAGCACGTTCTCCTCCGGCACCTCGCAGTCCTCGAAGACCAACTCGCACGTGTCGGAGCCACGCATGCCGAGCTTGTCGAGCTTCTGGGCCGGCTTGAAGCCCGCCATGCCCTTCTCGATCAGGAAGGCGGTGATGCCGCGCGCCCCGGCTTCCGGATCTGTCTTGGCATAGACGACAAGCGTCTCGGCCACGGGGCCGTTGGTGATCCACATCTTGGAGCCGTTGAGGACGTACCGGTCGCCGCGCTTGTCGGCGCGGGTGCGCATGGAAACCACGTCGGAACCCGCCCCCGGCTCCGACATGGCGAGTGCGCCCACGTGCTCGCCGGAGATCAGGCCAGGCAGATATTTCTCCTTCTGCGCCTGGGTGCCGTTACGGCGGATCTGGTTGATGCAAAGGTTGGAATGGGCGCCGTAGGAGAGTCCGACGGAGGCGGAGCCACGGCTCACCTCCTCCACCGCGATGCAGTGTTCCAGATAGCCGAGGCCGGAGCCGCCGAACTCCTCCTCCACGGTGATCCCGTGCAGACCGATTGCGCCCATCTCCGGCCAGAGATCGCGCGGGAACGCGTTGGTGCGGTCGATCTCCTCGGCGAGCGGCGCGATGCGGTCGTCGGAGAAGGTGCGGACAGTGTCGCGCAGCATGTCGGCGGTCTCGCCGAGACCGAAATCGAAGACGGGCAGATCGTTGCGCATGGGGCTTTCCTCGAACCGCTTGTCCGGGCTGCCGGCGGAGGGAGAGCGGGCCGGACCCGGTTGCCGGCAGCATGCCGTCGGCTGACCGGAAGTGGCAAGGGGCGCACCCGCCGCAGAAAAAGTGTGACGCACGTCACACCTCGAGCGAACCGCGGTTGCGCCGGGGCCGTTTCGACCGATTTCATACGCGTGGGCTAAACGACAATCGTCCGGAGCGGGCGGTGTTCAGCAGGTACTGATCCGCTCCGGACGATGTCGGCCCCGCTTCAAGGCCGCGCCGCGACACCGAGCGGCTCCGGCCGGCGACTTCGAGCCGATGTGCGGCTCCGTCCCATCCTCCCCTACACTCCACCCACGACTGCGATTGATCTTCGCGCCGCGCCCGGTCCAACTGAGACACGCGCAACCGGCGAGGAGAATTGGCATGGCGCAGGAAAGCGGCGGCTGCCTGTGCGGCGAAGTCCGGATCGTCGTGACGGGACAGCCCGACCGGGTCGGGATCTGCCACTGCATGGACTGCCGCAAGCATCACGGCGCGCTGTTTTACGCCGCGGCGATCTTTCCCGCAGGGTCGGTGTCGGTCGAGGGAGAGACGCGGGAGTATGCGGGCCGACACTTCTGTCCCCTGTGCGGCTCGTCGGTGTTTGCGAAGAGCGGCGGCGAGATCGAGGTGCATCTCGGCACGTTCGACGCGCCGGACCGGTTCGTGCCCACCTACGAGGGCTGGTGCGAGCGCCGCGAAGCCTTCCTGCCGCCGTTCGGCCTCGCCCACAGCTATGCCCGAGACCGGGACGAGGCGGATTCCGCCGGTGACTAGCCCTCCAGGGTCTCGATGCAGACCATGGTGAAAAGGCCCGTGAGGATATGCACCGGCCTGCCCGCCTTCTCGCCGTAGACGTCGGCCCGGCAGATGGTCAGCCGGCGGCCGGGCTTCACCACGCGCCCCTCCGCCACCACCCGCTCCCCTTCCGCCGGGTTGAGCAGGTTCACCTTGAACTCCGAGGTCAGCACGCCGGTGCCGGCGGGAAACAGCGACAGCGCCGCGTAGCCGGCGGCGGTGTCGGCGATGGTGGTCGTCGTCCCGGCGTGGAAATAGCCGTGCTGCTGGGTCAGCCCCGGCTTGTAGGGCAGCACAAGATCGACTTCACCCGGCGCGATGCGGGCGATCTCCACGCCGAGCGTTTCCATGAAGCCCTGACGCGCGAAACTGGCGCGCAGGCGCCGGTCGTAGTCCGGATCGCGCGGCTCGAACCGCGGCATCTCTCGTTCGGTCATGGCCAGCCCATCCCCTGTGAAAAGGTCAGCGCCGATACTTGATGAAGGGCGTGACGCTGGCGACCCGGTCATAGAGCCGGCGGGCCGTCTCGTTGAAGGTCTGGGTGAGCCAGTAGACCTGCTCGGCGCCGGCGGCGTCGGCCGCCGAATAGACCGCCTCGATCAGCGCGCGTCCCGCGCCGGTGCCGCGCGCCTGCTCGGACACGAACAGGTCCTGAAGATAGCAGGACGGGCCGATCTGCGATGTCGAGCCGTGGAAAAAGTAGTGGGTGAAGCCGATGAGCCGCCCGGAGGCATCCACCGCGCCGAAGCCGCCCGGATCGGCGCCCTCCGCCATCAGCCGGCGCCAGGTGGTGTCGGTCACTTCCGCCGGAACCGTGCGCTTGTAGAAGGTGTTGTAGCCCTCCCAGAGCGGCTCCCAGGCGGCGCGGTCTCCGGCTTCCAGCCGCCGGATTGTGAGGCCGTCAGCCATGCGATGCCCCCTCGCCGGCGCGCGCTTCGGCGATCAGGTCGGAGAGGCTCCGGCGCTGCTGGCCGTTGTCAAAGTTCGCCGGATCGAGAAAGGCCTCGAAGCCGGCGCGGACGGTCGGCCATTCCGTGTCGAGGAGCGAGAACCAGGCGGTGTCGCGGTTGCGGCCCTTGACCACGGCAGCCTGGCGGAAGGTGCCCTCGTAGGTGAAGCCCAGCCGCTCCGCCGCCCGCATGGAGGCCGTGTTAAGCGCGTTGCACTTCCACTCGTAGCGGCGGTAGCCAAGCTCGTCGAACGCGCGCTTCATCATCAGGAATTGCGCCTCGGTGGCGGCAACGGTCCGCTGCAGCGCCGGCGAATAGGCGACATGGCCGACCTCAACCGAGCCGTTGTCCGGATCGATGCGCAGATAGGAGGCAACGCCCACCGCCTTGCCGCTCGCCCGGTCGATGATGGCGAAGAAGAGCGGATTCTCCGACAGGGCCGCGTCCTTCACCCAGTCGGTGTAGGTCGCTTCGTCGGGGAACGGACCGTAAGGCAGATAGGTCCACATGGCGCCGTCGCGGTCGGCGGAATTGGCCGCATGGAGGTCGGCACCGTGACGGATCGGCTCCAGCGGCTCTAGCCGGCAGGTGCGCCCGTCCATGGCAAGCCGCGGCGGCCGCGGGCGGGCCTCCCAGCCCGGCACCTCGGGTCCGAGCGATGCCTGCGATGCGGTGTCGGTCATTGGACGCCTTTCCCTGAAACATTGGCGAGAGCCGTCGGCTCGGCCTCGCCGCGTGGCAGCACCGAGAAGGAGCCGTCGGTCTCCAGCACCACGTAGCCTACATCCTCCAGCCGCGCATAGCCGCCGGCACGGGCAGCGGCAAGCACCTCCTCGGTGGCGACGCGCTCGTCGCGCAGGGCGGCCCGGTCCATGACACCATTCTCCAGGAGCAGCCGCGGCCGCGATTTCACGAACGCCTGAAAGGCCTCCGAGCGGGTCGACAGGGTGGCCACGACGAACTGCGCCAGGACCAGCAGCGCCATGGCGACCGCGCCGCGCACGGCGCTCACATCGGTGGACAGCAGCACCGTGGCAAGCGTCGAGCCCAGCGCCACGGTCACCACCAGGTCGAAGGCGTTCATCTTGGCCAGCGTCCGCTTGCCACTGATGCGCAGCATGGCGACGATGACGATGTAGGCGATCACGCCGACCACCAGCGTGTGGGCGATGTCCGACCAGGCCTGAAAGAACATGGCATCCTCCTCGTTCCCTTCGGCAACGGGGGAACGGGCGGATGGTTCAGGCCGCGCGGGTCAAGGCCGGGGGCCGCATCAGCCGCGCTTGGCGCGGCGCACCATCTGTTCCAGCGACTGCAGGAAGCGGGAGCGGTCGGCCTGGGAGAAGGGCTTGCCGCCGCCGGGGATGCCGAGCGGATTGGCGGCGCGCAGGTCCGCCATCAGGTCGCGCATGCCGAGCATGGTGCCGATGTTGGCGGGCGTGAAGGCCTCGCCATTGTGCTTCAGCGCCTGGGCGCCGCCCTCCAGGCAGCGGGCGGCGAGCGGTATGTCGCCGGTGACGCAGATGTCGCCGGGTCCGGCGCGCTCGGCGATCCACATGTCCGCCGCGTCCGGCCCTTCCGGCACAACGACGGTCTTCACCATCGGCTCGCGGCTCGGCCGGATGCCGCCATTGGAGACGATGACAACCTCGACGCCGTGGCGCTCGGCGACCTTCAGGGTCTCAGCCTTCACCGGGCACGCATCGGCGTCGATGTAGATGATGGTCATCGGAGCGGTTCCCGCAGATGGCAGTCAGGCCGCCCACCCGGAGCCGGTGAGCGTCAGCGAATTCGGCGCCAGGGATATCATCAGACCGCAATCCCGGACGGAAAACCGGTTCCCACTTTTCCTGGGATTGCTCAGTCCACCCCCAGCTTCGCCTTGACGATCTGGTTGACCGCCTGCGGGTTGGCCTTGCCGCCGGTGGCCTTCATCACCTGACCGACGAACCAGCCGGCCATGGACGGCTTGGCCTTGGCCTGCTCGACCTTATCGGGATTGGCGGCGATGACCTCGTCCACGGCCGCCTCGATGGCGCCGGTGTCGGTGACCTGCTTCAGGCCGCGCTCTTCCACCAGCTTCGCCGGGTCGCCGCCCTCGGTCCAGACGATCTCGAACAGGTCCTTGGCGATCTTGCCTGAGATGGTGCCGTCGGCGATCAGGTCGACGATGCCGCCGAGCTGCGCCGCGGAGACCGGGCTGTCTTCGATGTCGTGGCCTTCCTTGTTGAGGCGGCCGAACAGCTCGTTGACGACCCAGTTGGCGGCAAGCTTGGCGTCGCGGGCCTCAGCCACCTGCTCGAAATAGACGGCCGACGCCTTGTCGGAGATCAGCACGCCGGCATCGTAGGGCGACAGGCCGTAGTCGGCGACGAAGCGCGCCTTCTTGGCATCGGGAAGCTCCGGCAGCGCGGCGGCGAGCGCGTCCACCTCCGCCTGCTCGATCTCCAGCGGGAGGAGGTCGGGGTCGGGGAAGTAGCGATAGTCGTGCGCTTCTTCCTTGGAGCGCATTGAGCGCGTCTCGCCGGTGCGGGCGTCGAACAGCCGGGTTTCCTGGTCGATGGTGCCGCCGTCCTCCAGGATGCCCACCTGGCGGCGCGCCTCGTACTCGATGGCCTGACCGGCGAAGCGGATGGAGTTGACGTTCTTGATCTCGCAGCGCGTGCCGAAGCCCTCGCCCGGGCGGCGCACGGAGACGTTCACGTCGGCGCGCAGATTGCCCTTCTCCATGTCGGCGTCGGAGGTGCCGAGATAGCGCAGGATGGTGCGCAGCTTGGATATGTAGGCCTTGGCCTCATCGGCAGAGCGCATGTCGGGGCGCGACACGATCTCCATCAGCGCGACGCCGGAGCGGTTCAGGTCAACGAAGCTCTTGGAGGGATGCTGGTCGTGCATGGACTTGCCGGCGTCCTGCTCCAGATGCACGCGCTCGATGCCGACCTCCACGGTGGAGCCGTCGGGCATGTCGACATAGACGATGCCCTCGCCCACCACCGGGTACTGGTACTGGGAGATCTGGTAGCCCTGCGGCAGGTCCGGGTAGAAATAGTTCTTCCGGTCGAAGCGCGAGAACAGGTTGATCTTCGCCTTCAGGCCGAGGCCGGTGCGGACAGCCTGGCGCACGCATTCCGCGTTGATGACCGGCAGCATGCCGGGCATGGCCGCGTCGACCAGCGCGACATGACTGTTGGGATCGCCGCCGAAAGCGGTGGAGGCGCCGGAGAAGAGCTTCGATTCGGACTGGACCTGGGCGTGGACCTCCAGCCCGATCACCATCTCCCAGTCGCCCGTCGCGCCCTTGATCACAGAGCCGCGCTTCGTCTCGCGCACCGCTTCGTTCATCGTACCCACTGCCGTTCCTGTCGCCTCGATGCCGGGACTGGTCCCGACCGGCGCTGTCATCTCGTCCGTCGCGCCTGCGCGCGCCTGTCCAAGGGTCTGGGCTATCGGCCTGTGCAAGGTCAAGTGCGGCGGCGCCGCGGCCTTGCCCTCGCCCGCCCGATCGGGTTCACTTCGCGCCCAGACAGCCCCCCTCGCGGAGCCTTTCCTATGAAGCCCTTCTTCGTGACGATCAAATGCGAACTCGGCAAGGCCTACGAGGTGGCCAACGCCATCGCCGATGCCGAGATCGCCTCCGAGATCTACTCCACCGCCGGCGACTACGACCTCCTGGTGAAATTCTACCTGGAGGAGAGCGACGACGTGGGCCACTTCATGAACGAGAAGCTGCACTCCATCCCGCACATCCGCGACACCCGCACCATCATCACGTTCAAGGCCTTCTGACGGGAGGGCGGCGACGATGCCGATCCGGCGCACACTCGCAGGTCTTCTTCTCGCGTCGCTGGCCACGGGACCCGCCCTCGCCCAGGAGGTGACGCTCGGCACCTATGCGTGCGAGGCGGACCGGACGGTCTCCATCCGCAACCAGGAGCGCAGCGAGCCGATCAGCGGCGCCGAGGATCCCCTCGCCCCGACATTCCGCATTCTGCTGGCCCCGGCCGACCCCGCCGACAGCTTCATGACCTGCATCGCGGCCTCCAATGCCGACAGCGACGCGCTGGTCGACTTCTGCCAGGAGACGGACGCGCCGTTCTTCACGGCGACGCTTGCCGATCGCGACGAGCCCGGCTTCGCCACCTTCTTCGCCGGCGACCGTCGCATCGCGCTCGGCGGCCGGGTGACGTTCCAGAACGGCCCGTCGATGCTGGACATCCACCCGGCGCGCGGCGTGTTTCGCTACACGCTCTTCTATTCCGAGCCGCAGGTGTTCGACGATGGCCTGGCCTTCGACTACGTGACCGAGCAGGGTCGATGTCGGAAGGCGGACTGAGCGTCGTCGCGTATCAGGAGCTGCCGCATGGCTTCCCGGCGGCTGGCGCCGATCGGGTCAATCAGGATCGACACAGCCCATGACCGCCACCGTCCTCGCCGTGCACAGATCCGCCGGCCATACCTTTTCCAAGCCCACGGTCGACGCGATCCGCATCGTCGAGGGGCTCGGGGTGGAGGGCGACGCCCATGCGGGCGCGACCGTCATGCATCGTTACGACCGGCGGAAGGACCCGACCCGGCCGAACCTGCGGCAGGTGCACCTCATCCAGTCGGAGCTTTTTGACGAGCTGGCCGACAAGGGCTTCCCGGTCGGGCCCGGCCAGATGGGCGAGAACGTCACCACCACCGGGGTCGATCTTCTAACCCTGCCGCTCGGCACCGTGCTGCGCCTCGGCGACGAGGCCGTCGTCGAACTCACCGGCCTGCGCAGCCCGTGCAAGTACATCAACGACCTGCACGACGGCCTGGTCCAGGCTGTGCTCGACCGGGACGACGACGGCAACCTGGTGCGCAAGGCGGGCGTGATGAGCGTGGTTCTGTCCGGCGGCACGGTGCGGCCGGGCGATCCGGTCCAGGTAGACTTGCCGGCCGGCGAGCACACGCCCATGCCGGTCCTCTAGGCTTCGGCAGGCCCTCCGCCCCCCGCGCCAACGCCCTTGCTGCCTCCGCCAACCGGCGACTGCGCGTTGTCGCGCAGATTTCGTTTCAAATGAAACGTTTTTGATTGATTTTTCTGGGCGCACGCCTCAAATTAGTTACAAACGCAACCAATAGGGAGGCTGCCCCATGAAACCGGACCTGAAGATCGAGAAGATCCACCACGTCGCCTATCGCTGCAAGGACGCGCAGGAGACCGTGGAGTTCTATACCAAGATGCTGAACATGGATTTCGTGCTGGCCATCGCGGAGGACCACGTCCCCTCCACTCACGAGCCGGACCCGTACATGCACCTGTTCCTGGATGCGGGGAATGGCAACGTGCTGGCCTTCTTCGAGTTGCCCACCAAGCCGGAGATGGGCCGCGACGAGAACACCCCGAAATGGGTTCAGCACATCGCCTTCAAGGTGAAGGACCGCGAGACGCTGGTCGCCTTCAAGGAGCACCTGGAAGCGAACGGGATCGAGGTGCTCGGCGTCACCGACCATTCGATCTTCCACTCCATCTACTTCTTCGACCCGAACGGCCACCGCGTCGAGCTCGCCTGCCCCGACCCGCAGGAAGAAGAGATGCTGAAGCACCTGGACGCGGTGAAGTGGGACATGCTGGAGGAGTGGTCGAAGACAAAGCGCGCGCCGCAGCACGCCGCCTGGCTGCACGCCCGCGAACTCGACAAGGAGACCGAGACCGCCTGAGGCGGTCCCGGCAAGCCAACTTCCGCCTCCCTCCCCGGACCGCACCCACCAGCGCGCTACTGCGTGCCGCCCGAGCGAGCGCAGGAAAAGTGGGAACCGCTTCCCACTTCGCCTGGCTTTGCTCTCTCTTCACCGCAAAGCCGGACGGCGAACCGGTTCCCACTTCGCCTGGCTTTGCTCGATCACCCCACGTTGCGAAGCCTGGTGTCGCCGTCCGGCCATTCCAGCCGGGTCGGGCCACGGCTCGATCTCCGATGCAGCCGCGCGGCAGCTTCCAGGAAGCCGAGAACCCGGCCGGAGGAGTGCCGGCGCGCCATCTGCCGGAGTTCGCGCCCCTCGATGATGGTGGCCGACCAGTCGCCGGGCTCCGGCGAAAGCGTCACGCTCGCGGATGCCTGCTCCTCGCGCGACAACCGGGAGAAGCGCTGCAGCATCACGCGCAGCGGGCCGTCCACGCCGCGCCGCCGGTAGGTCGGACCGGGCTCGTCCGGGTCGCTCCAGCGAAGCGTTGCCAGCCTTTCGAAATCTACGTCCTCGAACATCGGCCTAATCCTTACGCAAGACATTTTCGGAACCGGTGGCACATGGCGCGCCGGCGGCCCGGCACTTCCGACCGGGTGTTTGTCTGAACGCGAGCAGGAGAAGCCCCCTACGGAGGGCCTGGCGGATTGTTTCGGCCCGTGGCCGGGACGCCACGGGCCAGAAATCACGCGAGCTGGGCTGAATGGGCTGTGTTAGGGGTTGGTCCTGTCAGACACACCTCCCTGCCTCACCGGACCACACCCACCCGCGCGCAACGAACTCGGCGCGGGGGGGAAGACACAGGCTGCGGCGTGCGGCCCTGGATTCCCGCCTTCGCGGGAATGAGCGGAGGTTGGGGCGGTCGCTATCTGGAGAAATTCGGGCTTGGCCGGACAGCACCCACCAGCGGACGACCGCCCTCCGGCCGGAGGCCGCCCACGCGGAGCCGGCGAGCGCAAGCGAGTTCGGCGTGAGCGGCAAAGAAAAACAGGCCGCCCACCCGGAGCCGGTGCGCGAAACGCACTCGGCGTGAGGGAATTCTTTTAGTCGCAATCGCGGACGGAAAACCGGTGCCCACTTTCCCTGCGATTGATCGCTTTCCACCACAAAGCCGGACGGAAAACCGCAAGAGCACTTTTCCTGCGATTGCTCAGGGCACCTGGATCGATTTCAGGTAGGCGAGGAAGACCGCGATGGTGTCGGGATGCCAGGCGACCTCGGGCATGTCCGGGTGGCCGGTGACGATGCCCTCCGCCAGCGCCTCCTGCAAATTCTCCACGGGATAGAGCCGGCCCAGCGTGCGGAAAGCCGGAGCCTCGGGATGCGCGCTCGTGTCGTCCGAGCCGATGGCATGACAGCCGGAACAATAGGCCTCGGCAAGCTCGCGCCCCTCGGGCGGCGCGCCATCGGAGGCGCGAGCGGCGCAATGCGGCATCACGGCCGAAACGGCAAGCAGCAGCACGACGGCAAGATGTGGTCGGGTTGTTGGTGCGTGCGCTGGCATGGCCCCTCTCCTGCCGATGGCGACAGAGCAGACTGGACCGAGGCCGGATCGGAAGTCGTTGCGCTGGCTCAATCCGCAGCCGGTCAGCCGATCGGGCGCGTCGGCCCCTGCCCCCGCCTACGAGGCCCTCCTGAGAGAACGGCTGCTCACCCAGCCGATGATCGAGGACATCCGGTCGAACGTCGAGATCTGGACCGCGAAGACGAACGGGCCACTGCCCGTGTCGCAACGCTAGGTTTCCAGCCTGTCGAGGAAGCGCTTCGCGCTGGCGCGCATGGCCTGCACCTTGTCGCCGTCCATCCGCTCGAGGCTCTTGTAGATCATCGCCATGCGCCGGTTGGAGCGCAGGTGCTTGGAGTTGCGGGCGACGAAATCCCAGTAAAGATAGTTGAAGGGACAGGCATCTTCGCCGTCGCGCTTGCGCACGTCGTAGCGGCAGCCGGAACAATAGTCGGACATGCGATCGATATAGCTGCCCGAGGCCGCATAGGGCTTGGAGGCGAAGACGCCGCCGTCGGCGAAAAGCGCCATGCCGTGCACGTTCGGCAGTTCCACCCACTCGTAGGCGTCGGCGTAGACGACCAGGAACCACTCCTGCACCTGGCGCGGATCCACACCGGCGAGCAGCGCGAAGTTGCCGGCCACCATCAGCCGCTGGATGTGATGGGCATAGGCATGGCGGCGGGTGACGTCCACGACATCGGCCAGGCACGCCATGTCCGTCTCGCCGCTCCAGTAGAACCAGGGCAGATCGCGGGTGGCGTCCAGCGCGTTCTCGCGGCCGTAGTCCGGCCCCTTCAGCCAGTAGACGCCGCGGATGAACTCGCGCCAGCCGAGGATCTGGCGGATGAAGCCCTCCACCGCGTTGAGCGGCGCGTGGCCGTCGCGGTACGCCTGTTCGGCCCGCTCGCAGACCTCCATCGGGCGCAGCAGCCCGGCGTTGATGAGCGGCGACAGGGCCGCGTGGAACAGGAACGGCGCGCCCGCGGCCATGGCATCCTGGTAGTCGCCGAAGTCGGGCAGCCGTTCGGTGACAAACCGGTCCAGCGCGATTAGCGCGGATCGCCGCGTGACCGGCCAGGCGAAGCCGTCGAGGTCGCCGAAATGGTCGGCAAAGCGCTCCGCCACCAGATCGAGCACCTCTTGGGTGATCTCGTCGGGTTTCGAGGCCGGCAGGTCGGGCACGGCAATATCGGCCGGCAGCGGCTTGCGGTTCTCGGCGTCGAAGTTCCAGGACCCGCCGACGGGTTCGTCGCCATCCATCAGGAGGCCGGTGCGCTTGCGCATCTCCCGGTAGAAATACTCCATCCGCAGCGTCTTGCGGCCCTCGGCATGACGCTCGAAGGCGGCTCGACTGCAGAAGAAGCGCGTGTCCTCGCGGATCTCGACGGAAACGCCGAGTTCCTTCTCCCAGCCCTCCATGTCCCGTAGCAGGCGCCACTCGCCCGGCTCGGTGACGATGACGGAGGACGCACCGGTGGCGTTGAGGGCCGCGCGGACCGCATCCTTCAGGCTGGTCGCGCGCTTGCGGTCGTCGAGGCGCTGATAGCGCACCGCCAGACCTGCGTCCTCCAGCTCGCCCGCGAAGTGGCGCATGGCAGCGAAGACGAAGGCGATCTTCTGCTTGTGATGGCGCACATAGGTCGCCTCGTCCGCCACCTCCGCCATCAGCACCGTATCGGCGGCTTCATCGATACCGTCGAGGGCGGAGATCTCCCGGTCGAGCTGGTCGCCGAGAACGAGACGAAGGACGGACAAGGGCAGGCTCCCGCGCGGTCGGTCGGCTTCAGGATCGGAGCCGCCACGAGGGGTACGCGCGGGATGCGCCGACGGTTCAGATCACCGCCGGCGGAAGGCTGTGCCGGATCAGGCGGCGGTCAGCTTCTGGAGGACCTCGTCGGAGACCTCGAAATTGGAGAAGACGGCCTGCACATCGTCGTCGTCCTCGAGAACGGCGATGAGCTTCATCAGCGTCTGCGCCTTCTCCTCGTCCACCGGGGAGTTGGTCTGCGGCCGCCAGACGGCCTTCACCGAGGTGGCCTCGCCCAGCGCATCCTGCAGCGCCGTGGAGACGTCACCGAGATCCTCGAAGGCGCAGGTGATGACGTGGCCGCCCCCGTCGGACTGCACGTCCTCGGCACCGGCCTCGATGGCGGCTTCCATGACGGTGTCGGCGTCGCCGGCCTCCGCCGGATAGGCGATCTCACCAACGCGGTCGAACATGAAGGCGACCGAGCCGGTCTCCCCCAGTGCTCCGCCATGCTTGGAGAAGGCCGCGCGAACGTTGGAGGCCGTGCGATTGCGGTTGTCGGTCAGCGCCTCGACGAGGATGGCGACGCCGCCGGGGCCGTAACCCTCGTAGCGCACCTCGTCATAGTTCTCGCTGTCGCCGCCGGCCGCCTTCTTGAGGGCGCGCTCGATGTTGTCCTTCGGCATGTTTTCCGCGCGGGCGTTCTGGATCGCCAGCCTGAGGCGCGGGTTCATGCCCGGGTCGGGCGCACCGGTCTTCGCAGCGACGGTGATTTCGCGCGCGAGCTTGGAGAACACCTTGGAGCGCTTCGCGTCCTGGGCGCCCTTGCGGTACATGATGTTCTTGAACTGTGAATGTCCGGCCATCGTCCAACCGTTCGTGTTCTTGAAATGGGTCCGCGAAATGCGATGGTCTGGAATACGCAAGTCCGGCGCGCATCGCAACGCATGGACGCGCACGGGGCGCGGTCCGTCAGACTGATGTGGCCCCTTTCCGGCGCTGCGTCCACCCCGCCCAGACGGCTCGCCGAACAGTCAAAACATCGTAATGATCGATGCGTTTCGGCATAAAAAATCGCTTTTCGCGATGAAGCGTCGACGCGATGCTGGAGACCGCTCATCCCGAAGCCGGACGAACCGTACCATGATCAACCTGACGCCCGACCATCTTCTCGTCGACGGCCACCGCATCGCCTATGGCATCAAGGGTGACGGCCCGTCGGTCGTGCTGATGCACGGCACGCCCGCCTTCTCCCACATCTGGCGCAACGTGGCCCCTGCCCTCGTCCAGGCCGGATACCGGGTCCACGTCTACGATCTTCTCGGCTTCGGCCGCTCGGAACGGCCCGCCGATCCGGCCGTGGATACGTCGGTAACGGCCCAGCTTCCGATCCTGCTGCAACTGCTGGACGCCTGGGGGCTGGACCGCGCCCACATCGTCGCCCACGACATCGGCGGCGCGGTGGCGCAGCGGCTTGGCGTGTTCCACCCCGAGCGCATCGCCTCCCTGACGCTGATCGACAATGTCTCCTTCGACAGCTGGCCGTCGCCGCGCACCCGCCAGCAGATCGCCGCCGGGCTGGACGCGCTGATCGCCGCGCCCGACGCCGAGCACCGCGCGCATACAAAAGCGTGGCTGGAGACGGCCATCACCGATCCGGACCGGCTGACCGACGGAACCGTCGACGCCTACCTGGAGATGGTCGCCGGGCCGGTTGGCCAGGCGAGCCTCTACCAGCACCAGATCGCCCATTACGACCCGAAGCACACGATGGACGTCGGCGCCCGCCTCGGCGAGCTCGCCATGCCGGTGCAGATAATCTGGGGCGAGAAAGACGCCTGGCAGGTGGTCGACTGGGCGCACCGGCTGCACGACGCCATCCCGGGCTCGACGCTGACGATCATCGAGGGCGGCGGCCACTTCGTCATGGAAAGCCATCCCGACGAGATCACCCGGCTGATCCTCGACTTTATCGGCGCGCATCCGGAGTGAGTACAGGCTCCCGCCCCTGTTCCGCGCGGTTCGGGGGCCGGAGCGGCGCGCCACGACAGAGAAAATCGATGGCTGCCGTGTAGGCACGGACCCTCATCCGTTCTACCCATGTTCCATGCAGCCGCACCCGATTCGCATCCTCGGTATCGACCCAGGCCTCCGCCGCACCGGCTGGGGCGCAATCGCCGTTTCCGGCAACGCCGTCAGTTTCCTGGGCGCCGGCACGGTCAGTTCCAACGCCTCCGACAGCCTCGCCGAGCGCCTGGCGAGCCTCTACGCCGGGCTGGAAACCGTTCTCGGCGAGATCGGCCCGGCCGAAGTTGCCGTGGAGAAGACCTTCGTGAACCGCGACGCCGCCGCCACCCTGAAGCTGGGCCAGGCGCGCGGCATTGCCCTGCTCGCCCCCGCCCGCATCGGCCTGCCGGTCTCGGAATACGCGCCGAACCTGGTGAAGAAGACCGTCATCGGCGTCGGCCACGGCGACAAGAAGCAGATCCGCATGATGGTCAACGTGCTTCTGCCCAAGGCCACCTTCGACAGCGACGACGCCGCCGACGCATTGGCCATCGCGCTGTGTCACGCGCAGCACCGGCAGGCCCGCGTGCTGGCGGACCGGCTGGCGGAGAGCGCGTGATGATCGGCCGGCTCAAGGGCGTCGTGGAAGCCATCGGCGAGGATGCCGCCATCATCGACGTGCACGGCGTCGGCTACGAGGTGTATTGCCCGTCCCGCGTGCTGGCAAACCTGCCCGCCCCCGGCGAAGCGGTAACGCTGACCATCGACACGGTGGTGCGCGAGGACATGATCCGGCTGTACGGCTTTGCCAGCGAGACCGAGCGCCAGTGGTTCCGCATGCTGCAGACCGTGCAGGGAGTGGGCGCCAAGGTGGCGCTGGCGGTGCTGGGCGTCCTCTCCGGCGACGAGCTGACCGAGGCCATCGCCGTGGAGGATACCACCTCCATCGTGCGCGCGCCGGGCGTCGGCAAGCGCGTGGCGGAGCGGCTGATCTCGGAGCTGAAGGACAAGGTCGGCAGCGTCATGGCCAGCGGCGGCGACCAGACCTTCGTGGCCACGCCGCTGTCGCGCCGTCCGTCCGACCCGGCCGTTGCGGACGCGGTTTCGGCGTTGGTCAATCTCGGTTATGCCGAGGCGGAAGTGCGCAAGGTCGTCGCCAGGCTGAGCGAGGAAGCCGGCGGCGAGGCCAAGACCGCGGAGCTGATCCGCGGCGGCCTGAAGCTGCTCTCGGACCGCTGATGCGGACGACCACGGACGGAAACCGGACGCGATGAGCGAGCGACTGATCTCGGCGGAGGAACGCGGCGACGACTTCGACCGGTCGCTTCGCCCCGAAGCGCTTGACGACTTCGTCGGCCAGGCGGCGGCGCGCGCCAACCTGCAGGTTTTCGTCAAGGCCGCCGCGGCGCGCCAGGAAGCCCTCGACCACGTGCTGCTCGTCGGCCCGCCCGGCCTCGGCAAGACGACGCTCGCCCAGATCGTCGCCCGCGAACTCTCGGTGAATTTCCGCGCCACTTCCGGTCCGGTGATCGCCAAGGCCGGCGACCTTGCCGCGCTGCTCACCAATCTCGGCGAACGCGACGTGCTGTTCATCGACGAGATCCACCGGCTGTCGCCGGCGGTGGAGGAGATCCTCTACCCGGCGATGGAGGACTTCCAGCTCGACCTGATCATCGGCGAAGGCCCGGCCGCGCGATCGGTGCGTATCGATCTCGCCAAGTTCACCCTGGTGGGCGCCACCACCCGGCTCGGGCTCCTGACCACGCCGCTGCGCGACCGGTTCGGCATCCCGCTCAGGCTGGAATTCTATTCGGTGGAGGAGCTCACCTCCATCGTCAGCCGGGGCGCCGCCCTGATGGGCATGGGCATCACGCCGGACGGCGCCATCGAGATCGCCCGGCGCGCCCGCGGTACGCCGCGCATCGCCGGCCGGCTCCTGCGCCGGGTGCGCGACTTCGCCATCGTCGGTGAACAGGAGACCATCGACCGCGATCTCGCCGACCGCTCGCTGACCCGGCTCGACGTGGATTCCGCCGGTCTCGACGCCCTCGACCGGCGCTACATGCGGGTGATCGCGGAGAGCTTTTCCGGCGGCCCGGTCGGCATCGAGACCATCGCCGCCGCCCTGTCGGAGCCGCGCGACGCCATCGAGGACATCGTCGAACCCTACCTGATCCAGCAGGGCTTCGTGCACCGCACCCCGCGCGGCCGGATGATGACGCCCGCCGCCTACCGCCACCTCGGACTGGCACCGCCCACCAGCCTGCCGTCGGAGCAGATCGGCCTGTTCAACGGCGACGAAGGCTGAGAACGCCGCCCGCGCTCCTTCCGCCCCGGACGGCATGGCCCGACGACATGTCGCCCTGCCAAGGCACCGCAGCCCTATTCCAAGCGTCCAAGATTTTTTCTGAACCAAGCCGCCAAACGCTCGTTCCCTTTGTGGACGAACCATGGCGGCGGGGCACTTTTCAGCCACGATCAAGATCTTCCTGCCCGGTTGCCAAGCTTCAACTTGTCTGTCCTGAGTTCGAACCGGGAGACAATGATGGCATCCGCGCGCGATTATTTACGCGAGCACACCAACCCACCCGTCTTTATTGCATCGGCACTGCTCGTCCTGGCCTTCGTCGGGTGGGGCGTGATCGCACCAGGCAACCTCGGCGACGTCGCCAACGCCGTCAAAGGCTGGATCTCCACCTATTTCGGCTGGTGGTACATGCTGGCCGTTTCCGGCTTTCTGCTTTTCGCCATCGTCCTGATGGTGACGCCGTACGGCTCCATCAAGCTGGGCAAACCGGACGAAAAGCCGGAATGGAGCACGTTCGGCTGGTTCTCCATGCTGTTCACTGCCGGCATGGGCATCGGCCTGGTCTTCTACGGCGTTGCCGAACCGATCTCCCACTTTACCGCCCCGCCGACCAGCGACCCGGAAACGGCCGCTGCCGCGCGTGAGGCGATGAACATCACCTTCTTCCATTGGGGCCTGCACGCCTGGGCCGTCTACATCGTGATCGGCCTCTCGCTCGGCTACTTCTGCTTTCGGCACGACCTGCCGCTGCGCCCGGCGTCGGCCTTCTATCCCCTCATCGGCGACCGGATCTACGGCCCGATCGGCCACATGGTCGACATCCTCGCCGTGTTCAGCACGCTGTTCGGCCTGGCAACCTCGCTGGGCCTCGGCGCCACCCAGATCAGCGCCGGCCTAAACGCCATCTTCGGTGTGCCGGACACACCGACGGTGCAGGTTCTGATTATTGCCGCCGTCACCGGCGTGGCAGTGCTATCGGTGATGGCGGGGCTGGACAAGGGCGTGCGCCGGCTATCGGTCGTCAACCTCTGGCTTGCGGTGATCCTGGCGACGGTGGTGTTCCTGGCCGGACCGACGCTGTTCATCCTGCAGTTCATGGTGGGCTCCACAGGCCACTATCTGCAGCATCTGCCGGAGACCAGCCTGCGCATGTTCGTCTTCAACAGCGAGGGGGCCGACTGGCTTTCCTCATGGACGCTGTTCTACTGGGGCTGGTGGATCGCCTGGTCGCCGTTCGTTGGCATGTTCATCGCCCGCATCTCGCGCGGCCGCACCATCCGCCAGTTCATCGCCGGCTGCCTTCTCGCCCCCACGGGCGCCTCCATCGTCTGGTTCACCATCTTCGGCGGCTCGGCGCTGCGCTACATCATGGACGGAAATGGCGGCGAGGCGCTGATCGACGCCGACACCAACACCGCGCTGTTCGTGCTGCTGGAACAGCTGCCGCTGGCGGCGCCGTTCGTGACGGTCCTGGCCGCGCTCGGCATCGTCGTGGTGGCCATCTTCTTCGCCACCTCGTCGGATTCCGGCTCGCTGGTGGTGGACATGCTGACCAATGGCGGCGACCCGAACCCGATCTGGCAGCAGCGGCTGTTCTGGGCCGTGCTGGAAGGCGTCGTGGCGGCCGTGCTGCTGGTTGCAGGCTCGATGACCGAAGGCAATGCGCTGACGGCCCTGCAGACCGCGTCGATCACCTCCGGCCTGCCCTTCTCCATCGTCATCGCGCTGATGTGCTGGGGCCTGGTGCGGCAGCTGCGCTTCGAGCGGGCCGGCATCCACAAGGTACCCCAGGAAGAGCGGACGGCCGACAACGCCGCGCCCCAGGGCGGATCGTTCCGGCCCGCCCCGGCCACAGGCCGGCCGAACTAGGCCAGCTTGTCCGCCTGAAGGACCGCCGCAAAAAGGAGAAGGCCCGCGCTCCGATCGGAGCGCGGGCCTTTGTCGTTCGGATGGGATCGGGCGGTTCGCCCTACTCCGCCGCTTCCGCCGGCTCGATGGAACGCGGCTCGGGCGGCGTCCACCTGAGGCTCGGGCTGCGGGCCGCGCGGGTTTCGTCGAGACGGCGGCGCGGGGCGTGCTGCGGCGCCTGCTTAAACCGCTCGACCTGGCCGTTCGACGCCGCCATGGCGAGATCGCGCAGGGTGGCGATGAACAGATCCAGGCTCGCCCTGCTCTCCGACTCCGTCGGCTCCACCAGCATCGCGCCGTGCACGACCAGCGGGAAGTACATGGTCATGGGGTGGAAGCCCTCGTCGATCATCGCCTTGGCGAAGTCGAGGGTGGAAACACCGGTGCCATCCAGGAAGTCGTCCTTGAACAGGACTTCGTGCATGGAGGGTCGCTCCGGATAGGCGACCGTCATCACGTCGGCGAGCCGCGCCTTGACGTAGTTCGCCGACAGAACCGCATCCTCCGCCGCCTGGCGCAGACCATCCTCGCCGTGCGACATCATGTAGGAGAGGGCCCGCACATACATGCCCATCTGGCCGTGGAAAGCCGTCATGCGGCCGAAGGGATGCGCCTCGGCCTCCGTGTCGGACGGATGCTCGACCAGCACCGCGCCGCCCGCCTCCATGCGCAGGTACGGCAACGGCGCGTAGGCCGCGAGCTTGTCGGAAAGCACAACCGGGCCAGCGCCCGGCCCGCCACCGCCGTGCGGCGTGGAGAAGGTCTTGTGCAGGTTGATGTGCATGGCGTCGATGCCGAGATCGCCCGGCCGCACCTTGCCCATGATGGCGTTGAAGTTGGCACCATCCCCGTAGAAGTAGGCGCCGACGGCGTGCACCGCCTCCGCCATCTCCACGATGTCGCGCTCGAAGAGCCCGCACGTGTTGGGGTTGGTCAGCATGATCGCCGCGACGTCCTCGTCGAGGCGCTCCCGGACCGCTTCCACGTCGACCGTGCCGTCGGCGCGGGCCGGAATGGAGACCACGGAATAGCCGAGAAGCGCGGCGGTCGCCGGGTTGGTGCCATGCGCCGATTCCGGCACCAGCACCTTGGATCGGGTCTCACCCCGGGCTTTCAGCGCCGCCTTGATGGCCATCATGCCGCAGAGTTCGCCGTGAGCGCCCGCCTTGGGCGACAGGGCGACGGCCGCCATGCCGGTCATCTCCATCAGCCAGTGCGACAGCTCCGCCATCAGCTCGATGGCGCCGGGAACGGTCGCCAGCGGCTGCAGCGGATGGATGTCTGCGAAGCCCGGCACCCGGGCCATCTTCTCGTTGAGCCGCGGGTTGTGCTTCATGGTGCACGAGCCAAGCGGGTAGAGGCCGAGATCGATGGCGTAGTTCTGCCGCGACAGGCGCACGTAGTGGCGCATGGTTTCGGGCTCGGTCAGGCCCGGCAGGTTCACCGCCGTCTTGCGGGCATGGCCGCCGAGGCGCGACGTCACCGGTGCGGGATCGGGCAGGTCGACGCCGGTGGCCTCGTTCGTGCCGACCTCGAAGATCAGCGGCTCCTCGATGTCGAGGGCGGCGTTGCCGGTGAAGGTGCCGACCGTCTCGGCGGCGTTCGCCGCCTCGGGCCGTGTGGGACGTCCGTTCTGGTTCATCATGGGTCAGAGAACCTCCGAAAGCGCGGTGGCGAGCGTCTCGATGTCGTCGTCGGAGACGCATTCGGTGACGGCGAGCACGATCAGGTCGTCGTGGCCGGATTTCGGCAGCAGCCGAGACACCGGAACCCCGGCGAGGATGCCGCGGCCGGCCAGGTCGTCGACGACGCCTTCGGCGTTGCGGTCCACCCGGATTGTGACCTCGTTGAAGAAGGTGTCGTTGAGAACCTCGACGCCGCGCACGGTGTCGAGGCGCTCCACCAGCATTACCGCCTGGGCGTGGTTGAGGGCTGCCAGCTTGGTCAGCCCCGCCCCGCCGAGCAGCGTCGCGTGGATGGAGAAGGCCAGCGCGCACAGCCCGGAGTTGGTGCAGATGTTGGACGTCGCCTTGTCACGGCGAATGTGCTGCTCGCGGGTGGACAGCGTCAGCACGAAGCCGCGCTGCCCGTCGGCATCGACGGTCTCGCCGCAGAGCCGGCCCGGCATCTGGCGCAGGAACTTCTGGCGGGTGGCGAAGAGACCGACATAGGGTCCGCCGAAGGTGAGCGGGTTGCCGATAGACTGCCCTTCGCCGACGACGATGTCCGCACCCTGCGCGCCCGGCGGTTCGATGGCCGCCAGCGCCACCACCTCGGTGAAGACGGCGACCAGCAGCGCGCCCTTGGCATGGGCCGCCTCGGCGATGGGCTTCAGATCGATCAGGTGACCGTAGAAGGACGGCGTCTGGACGACGACGCAGGCCGTCTCCTCGTCGATCGCGGCGATCACGTCCTCGGTGCCCAACGGATCGGCCTCAAGGCAGACGAGCTTGTCGTCGGCCATGTCGACCACCGTGCGCACCACGTCGCGGTAGTGTGGGTGCAGGCCGCCCGCGAGCACGGCCTTGCGCCGCTTGGTGACCCGGTTGGCCATCAGTACGGCCTCGGCCGTGGCGGTGGAGCCGTCGTACATGGAGGCGTTGGCGACCTCCATGCCGGTGAGTTCCGCCACCTGGGTCTGGAACTCGAACAGCACCTGCAGCGTGCCCTGGCTCACCTCGGGCTGGTAGGGCGTGTAGGAGGTGAGGAACTCGGAGCGCTGGATCAAATGGTCCACCGTCGCCGGCACGTGGTGCTTGTAGGCGCCGGCTCCGACGAAGAAGGGAACGCTGTCGGCGGAGACGTTCTTCATCGCCATCCGCTTCAGCGCCTGCTCGACGCCGAGCTCGGAGCGGTGGGGCGGCAGATCCAGCGCGCCGTCGACGCGCTTGTCGGCCGGGATGTCGACGAACAGGTCGTCGATCGCGTCGACGCCGATCGCCGCCAGCATGTCGGCGCGATCGGTGTCGGTCAGGGGGAGATAGCGCATGGCATCGCCTCCGTTCGGGGTGTCGGGGCGGGTCGGATCAGAGCGCGTCGACGAAGGCCTTGTAGGCGGCCTCGTCCATGAGGCTCGCGACCTCCGCCTCGTCGGAGAAGCGGATCTTCATAAACCAGCCCGAGCCCTCCGGATCGGAGTTCACGGTGTCGGGCGCATCCGGCAGTGCGGTGTTCACCTCGACCACCTCGCCGCTCACCGGAGCGTAGACCTCCGATGCCGCCTTCACCGATTCCACCACGGCCGCCTCCTTGCCCTTGGCGACCTGGGCGCCGGTCTCCGGAAGCTCGACGAACACCACGTCGCCGAGCTGCGACTGGGCGAAGGTGGTGATGCCGACGGTGGCCACGTCGCCCTGGATGTCGAGCCATTCGTGGTCTTCGGTGAAACGCTTGGTCATGGGGATGCCTCTTGTCTGGAAGGGGTGGGGGAGCGGTGGGAGGCCGCGTCCGGTTATCGCTTGAAACGGTTGGGAACGAAGGGGAGCTTCACGATCTCCGCCGGCAGGCGCTTGCCGCGCACCTCCAGAAGGATCGCGGTACCGGGCTCGTGGTGGCCGGTGCCGACATAGCCCATGGCCACCGGAGCGCCGACCGACGGGCCGAAGCCACCGGAGGTGACGATGCCGATCTCCTCGCCGCCCTCTGAGAAGATCAGAGTCCCCTCGCGGGCCGGCGCCCTGCCCTCCGGCCGGATACCGACGCGGCGACGTGCCGGTCCGTCGGCGAGTTCGCGCTGGATGCGTCCCGCGCCCGGGAAGCCGCCCTCGGCGCGCCGGCGCTTGCCGATCGCCCAGGTCAGGCCGGCCTCGACCGGGCTCGTGGTCTCGTCGAGATCGTGACCGTAGAGACAGAGACCGGCTTCCAGCCGCAACGAATCGCGGGCGCCCAGCCCGATCGGCTTCACCCGCTCGTCGGCCATCAGCGCATCCCAGACACGGGTTGCCTCGGAAGCGGGAACGGAAAGCTCGAAGCCGTCCTCGCCGGTGTATCCGGAGCGCGAGACGAAACACTCGGTGCCGTCAAAGCTGGTCTTGACGGCTTCCATGAAGGCGAGATCGGCGGCGACCGGAACATGGGCCGCCAGAACCGCTGCGGCGTCGGGGCCCTGCAGAGCCAAGAGCGCGCGATCGGACAGCTCCGTGACGGACGCGCCGTCGGGAAGCCTGGCCTTGAGATGGGCGAGATCGGCATCCTTGCAGGCGGCGTTCCAGACGATCATCAGCGACCCTTCCTCGGCCGGATCGGCCGGGCGCGTGATCATCAGGTCGTCGAGGATCCCGCCCTCGTCGTTGACCAAAAAATTGTAACGCATGCGCCCGGGCGCGAGACCTCGCACCTCGGCCGGCACGATGGCCTCGAGAATGTCGGCGATGGCGTCGTGGCTCTTCGACGGGCCGGTCAGAACGACTTGCCCCATGTGGGAGACGTCGAACAGGCCGGCGTGCTCGCGCGTCCAAAGGTGCTCAGCCATGATGCCCTCGTACTGGACGGGCATCTCGTAACCGGCGAACGGCACCAGGCGCGCGCCGAGGGCGGCGTGGCGGTCGGCGAGCGGGGTTTTCAGGAGGGCAGTCGCGGGGGCGTCGGACATCATCTCTCACGTCGGCACAGGGACACACACGCAGACGACCCGACATGAGCCGACCGTGTGCCCCCTCTGTCACGTGACCTGAGAGATTTCCCGGCAGGACGCGCCGGTTACCCCTTCGGTGAGCCGATCGGAACGCCCGAACGGCTGCTTTCCAGAGTGTCGCAGAGGACGTTGCGGTCCTTTTGCCTGAGAGTTTCCGGGGCGGTTGCTCCTTCGGCGCCGGCAGTGTGCCGGCCTCTCCCGCAACGTCTTAACGTGTCGGTGGATCGAGTGCCGATCCGCCGTCGCCGGACCGCGACAACCCTGCCCGGCGAACGGTTGCGATTATGGTGGTGACCGACCCGATGTCAAATCGTGGATGCAGTCAGGCGCGACTTATCACCGGCCCTTGTCGTCGAAACCCACGAGGATCTTGGCCCTGTCGGGATCGGTCACCGCAATATCGGGCTGCACGAACGCCCACTTCTGCGACGGGTTGGAATCGGTGAGGTTCACCGACACCGTGTGCAGCTTCGAATAGGTGACGGTGTCGCCTTCCTGCACGACGATGCGCAGCGGCAGCTTGATGGTTCCGGCGCTGCCGCGCGGACCCGACAGCGCGCGCCCGGCAACCCCGACCTTGACGATCTTGCCGTCGGAGCCCTGGACACACTCGCGGGCCGTGTCGGCGATGGTTGCCTGGTAGCGGACCACGCCGGGCTCGTATTCGGTCCCGCCGAAGGTCACGCGCAGGGTGTGGGTCTCCGGCAGGATCTGAACCCGCGGACAGGTCACCGTCTTTTCGAACTGGGTCATGTCGATGGTGGTGGGCTCGGCCGACGTGCCGCGCAGGAACTTGCCCATGCTGCTGTTTGCATCCGGCGTGACCGCGCTCGTCACCGACGAGATGGAGGAACACGCACCCAGGCTCAACGCCAGGAGGGGCGCGGACAAGGCGGCGATGCGGGCCACCCGGCGAACTGGACGCATGCTGACGTCTCCCATACCGACACTCTCCGAAGCCTTTGGCGCGCGCGATACCCGTATGAAGGCGCGGCGGCACCGGCTCAACAACCCTCGTCCGCCGGGCCCGCACGGGCGAACCCGGCACGCTCATTTACACGGACGACGGACGCCTATAGCACCGCCCCCGCCACAACGCGAAGGGGCAGCAAGCTCCGCGCCCGCTTTTCGCCATGCAAATGCGGCGAAAACCGTTCCGCTCGCTCGGGGCAGGATGCGGGATCTCAGCCCTCCTCACTTGCGTTCGGACCCCAGTCAATTACGTGTTAGAGCAATGCGCAGCGCCCGTCCCTGAGGATGGACGCGATCCTGACGACCAAGCACCGGGAATCGGTTCCGTGAGCGACCTGCCGCGATTGACCATCAAGCTCTGCGCCCCGCGCGGTTTCTGCGCCGGTGTCGACCGGGCCATCCAGATCGTCGAGCTGGCGCTGGAGCGCTACGGTCCGCCCGTCTACGTCCGGCACGAGATCGTGCACAACCGGTTCGTGGTCGATTCGCTCAAGGCCAAGGGCGCGGTCTTCGTCGAGGAGCTTTCGGAGATCCCCGAGACCGACGCACCCGTCGTCTTCTCCGCCCACGGCGTGCCGAAGGCGGTGCCGTCGGAAGCGGCGTCGCGCAACATGTTCTATCTCGACGCCACCTGCCCGCTCGTCTCCAAGGTTCACAAGGAGGCGCAGCTGCATCACAAGCGTGGCCGCGAGGTGGTGCTGATCGGCCATGCCGGCCACCCGGAGGTGGTCGGCACCATGGGTCAACTGCCGGAGGGCACGATCTCGCTGATCGAGACCGTCGACGACGTCGCCCGGTTCGAGCCGCGCGATGCGGGAAACCTTGCCTGGGTGAGCCAGACCACGCTGTCCGTCGACGACACCCACGCCATCGTGGAGGCTCTGACCGCCCGCTTCCCCGAGATCGTCAGCCCGCACAAGGACGACATCTGCTACGCCACCACCAACCGTCAGGAAGCGGTCAAGGCGGTGGCGCCGGACGTCGATGCGATGATCGTCGTTGGAGCGCCAAATTCCTCGAATTCGCAGCGCCTGCGCGAGGTTGCCGAGCGCGTCGGCTGCCCCGTCTCCGTCCTGATCCAGCGCGCCAGCGACCTCGACTGGAGCGACTTCGACGGTGTCCGTTCGCTGGGCATCACCGCCGGCGCCTCCGCCCCGGAAACGCTGGTGGAAGAGATCATCGCCGTGTTCGCGGAGCGCTATGCCGTGACCGTGGAGACCGTGCGCACGGCGGAGGAGACAATCGCCTTCAACGTGCCCCGCGAACTCAGAACCGAAGCGGCCGAGTAAGCGGCGGACGATGGCGGTCTATACCGAGGTTTCCGACGACGAACTCACGCGGTTCGCCGAGCAGTTCGAGCTCGGCGCGGTGCTCTCCTCCAAGGGCATCGCGGAGGGCGTGGAGAACACAAACTACCTGATCCGGACCGAGAAGGGCCCGTTCATCCTCACGCTCTACGAGAAGCGGGTGGAACGCGACGACCTGCCCTTCTTCCTCGGCCTGATGGATCATCTCTCGCATCGCGGCGTGCCCTGCCCGACCCCGGTCCACAACCGCGACGGCGAGGCGCTTGCGGAGATCGCCGGCCGGCCTGCGGCCGTCATCACCTTCCTGGAGGGCATGTGGCGACGCCGACCCGAGGCCGTCCACTGCCAGGCGCTTGGACGGGCGCTGGCCGGCATGCACGCCGCCGCCGCCGATTTCACCATGACCCGGCCGAACGCCCTCGGCGTCGACGCCTGGCGCCCGCTGTTCGCCCAATCGGAAGATCGGGCCGATGAAATCCGCCCCGGCCTTGCGGCGGAGATCGGCCGGGCGCTGGACCGCATCGAGGCCCGCTGGCCCTCGGCGCTGCCGACCGGAACGATCCACGCCGACCTCTTTCCCGACAACGTGTTCTTCCTGGGCCGCGAGCTGTCCGGCCTGATCGACTTCTACTTCGCCTGCACCGACGCACTGGCCTACGACGTCGCCATCTGCCTCAACGCCTGGTGCTTCGAGCCGGACCTGTCATTCAACGTCACCAAGGCCCGTGCCCTGCTCTCCGGCTACACCGAGGTCCGGCCCTTCTCCGACGCGGAATATGATGCCCTGCCGCTGCTGGCCGAGGGCGCCGCGATCCGCTTCCTGCTGACCCGGCTGCACGACTGGCTGCGCGTGCCGCCCGGCGCCCTCGTGACCCCGAAGGATCCCGTGGAATATCTCCGTCGACTGCGCTTTCACCAGGGCGTTGCCTCCACCCACGATTACGGCCTCGACCGATGAGCGCAGCCTCCCAGCCGGCCTCGGACGGCAGCCGTGTCGTCATCCACACCGATGGCGCATGCTCCGGCAATCCCGGCCCCGGCGGCTGGGGCGCGATCCTGGAGTGGAAGGGCTCAGTGAAGGAGCTGTCCGGTGGCGAGCCGGAGACCACCAACAACCGCATGGAGCTCACCGCCGCCATCGAGGCTCTGAAAGCGCTGAAACGGAAGAGCTCGGTGGACCTGTTCACCGACAGCCAGTACGTGCGCGGCGGCATCACCGGCTGGATCAAGAACTGGCGCCGCAACGGCTGGCGCACCGCCGACAAGAAGCCCGTGAAGAATGCCGACCTGTGGAAGGCACTGGACGAACTCACCGCGCAACACGACGTTCACTGGCATTGGGTGCGCGGCCATGCGGGCGATCCCCGCAACGAGCGCGCCGACGAACTGGCCCGTTCGGGCGTCGATGCCGTGCGCGCGGCACAGGCGGACTAGACCGGCGGGCTTCCCGATCCGACGTCCGCCGCGAGGCCGTTTGTGACCCAGTTCCGTACCCATGCCGCCGAAACCGAACTCGTCCCTCCGTCCGCCTCGGACGAGGCCACGGCCACCCACCCGCCAGGGGCGGTGACGAACCGCCGGATCCTGATCCTCGCCAACCCCACGGCCGGTGCCTTCCGCCGGGTGAAGCTCGACGCCGTGACCCGGCACCTGGCGAGCGCCGGGCATCACGTGACGGTGCAACTCACCCGCCGCGCCGGCGATATCCGCGAAACCTGCCAGACGCTGCCGGACCGGTTCGATCTGGTGGTGATCGCCGGCGGCGACGGCTCGGTGAACGAGGCGCTGGCCGGCTTCCAGCGGGTGACAGCACCGCCGGACCTGGCCGTGATCCCGTTCGGCACCGCCAACGTGCTGGCGCTCGAGCTGAAGCTGCCCCGCCGTGCAAAGGCGCTCGCCGCCATGATCTCCGCCGGGCGCACCATGCCGCTGCATTTCGGCGAGGCGAACGGCCATCCGTTCGTGCTGGTGGTCTCCGCCGGCTACGATGCTGCCGTGGTGCACGGCCTGCCCCTTGGGCTCAAGCGCCGGTTCGGCAAGCTCGCCTACGCGCTGGTCGCCATGAAGAACGTCATCGGCGGCCGCACCGCCGACGTGCTGGCCGAAGTGGACGGCGAGGCCATCCGCTGCCGGCTCGCGGCCGTGACCAACGTCTCGCGCTATGGCGGGCCGTTCGTGATCTGCCCGGATGCGTCCGCAGCGGAACCGGGCCTCTACTTCCTGGGGTTTCGCCGGGACGATCCGGTCGCCATCGTCCGCATCGGGCTGGCGCTTCTCACCGGCCGCATCGCCCGGCAACCGGACGTGATCATCCGACCGGCGAGCCATGTGCGGCTGTCGGCCATGGCCGCGGTCCCATGCCAGATCGACGGCGACCGGTTCGCCACGACGCCGGTGTCGATCCAGCCCGGCGCGCGGCCAATTCCGATCATCGTGCCGTAACCGGCGCGCCCGGCCTCAAAAGCGAGACGCGATCAACAGTCGCGCGCAAGATGCTGCAAAAACGGCGTTTTCGCACCGATTATCATATCGGCCGAGGCTCGACGGGACATTATTCCGCCGCCTGGGCGGCGTTGTCCTGAAGGATGCGGGTGGCGGCGGGCGCCGCCAACGGCCGGCCGAAGAGATCGCCTTCGGCCAGTTCCACACCGAGCTGCAGCAGGTCGAGCGCGTCGGTGTCGGTCTCGAGCCCGGAAGCCAGAACCCGCAGGCCGAGATCCTGCCCGGCGCTTACCAGCGAGCGCAGCAGAAGCGACCGCCGGCCACGCCCATCCACGCGGACGTAGCCCGGGTCGACGCGGATCGTGTCCACAGGCATCCGCTCCAGGTAACTGAGCCAGGTCGAGCTGGCACCGAACCGGTCGAAAGCCAGCGACGCGCCGACGTCGCGCAACCGGTGCATGAGCTGGACTGCGAACTCCGGGTTCTGGGCAATCACCTGCTCGCCGATGGCCAGCTTGAGCGCACCCGGCGCCAGCTGGTTGCGGACGATCACGGCCTTCACGTCGTTGACCAGTTCGGATCGGAACGGCCCGCCCACCGGGATCGGCACAAGCACGAAATCTGGCGCGGCATCGGCGTTGGTGCTCGTCCAGTCGTGCATCTGCTGCGCCGCGCGCTCCAGCACCGACAGGATGAGCGGCGTCGACAACCCTTCCCGCTCGGCGAGCGGCAGCAGCGACGACCAGGTGAATTGACCCTGGATCGGATGGCGCCAGGACGCATCCACGGCGAAGCCGGCGATATCCTTGTCGACGAGACGGACCACCGGACGGTAGCTGAGCGCCAGGTCGTCGCGCTGAACCGCCTGGCGCAGGTCGACGCCGATGGACTTGCCGGTGGCCGACAGCTTGCGCATGAGCGGGTCGTAGATCTCGCCGCGGTCGCCGCCCAGCCGCTTGGCCCGGCGCATGGCCAGCTCGGCGTCCGTGACCAGTTCCTCGCCGTTGGCGGTTTCGGCGCGCAGCGAGGCGATGCCGATGGAGGCGGACAGGAAGATCTCGCGATCGCCGAACTCGATGGCGGTGCGGATCAGGCGGCGGGCATGGTCGATGAAGCCGCGCAGCTCGGTGGAATCGGAATAAAGCAGGATGGCGAAGGTGTCGCCGCCGAGCCGCGCGATCGTGTCGTGCGGCTTCAGGATGCGGGCCAGCCGCCGACCGATGGTGAGCAGCGCGGAATCGCCCACCGACAGGCCGAACTGGTCGTTCACCTCGGAAAAACGGTCAATGTTGACCAACACCACGAACAGGCGCGAGCGGGTCTCCTCGTCGGCCCAGCCCATGGCCATGTCGAGCCGGTCGAGGAACAGCATCCGGTTCGGCAGGCCGGTGAGATTGTCGAAGACGGAATCGTGGAGAAGCCGCTCTTCGCGCGTCTTGGTGTCGGTGACGTCGAGCAGCGTGCCGACGCAGCGGATCACCTCGCCGTCGGAGCCGATCACCGGGCGGGCGCGCAGGTGGAACCAGCGGAAATGACCGTCGACGCCGCGCAGCCGGAAGCCGTCGGAGATGCGGCCGCGGCGCTGCTCGACCATGGTGTCGAGGGTGGCGCGGAAGCGGTCGCGGTCCTGTGGATGGAGCAGCGCGAACCAGTCCTGCGGCGGCCCTTGCAGCGCCCCCGCCTCTGCGCCGAGGCGCTGTTCCGCCTCCTTGCCGACCACGATGCGGTCGCGGGAGACGTCCCAGTCCCAGACGATGTCGCCAGAGCCGACCAGCGCCAGGGCGCTGCGTTCCACGTCGCCGATGAGCCCCTGGGCGATGGCCCCGCCGGCAAAGGCGTGCTGCATGACCGTGAAGCCGATCAGGAGCACGATCAGCACAAGCCCGCCATCGAGCGCCGGCTGGACGATGTCGTTGTCGACCCGGCCGGTGACCGCCATGCCCGCGCCGAACAGCCAGACGAGCAGCAGGCTCCAGGTGGGGATCAGCATGATTGCCCGGTCGTAGCCGCGCACCGCGAAAATGCCGACGATGGCAAGCCCCGCCACGCCGATGACGGCGAGAGCGATGCGCGCGATGCCGGCTGCAATGGGCGGATCCGCGATGGCTATGCCGAGCACGCCGAGGAAGAGCAGGAACACGCCGGCCATGACGTGGCTGTAGCGCACGTGCCAGCGGTTGAGATTGAGATAGGCGAACAGGAAGACGGCCAGCATCAGCGCCATCAGCACCTCGGTCGCCGACCGATAGATCCGGTCATCCGTCGGTGAGACCTGCAGCACCTCGCCCCAGAAGTCGAAGTCGACCATCACATAGGACAGCACCACCCAGGCGAGCGCCGCGGTGGCCGGGAACAGGATGGTGCCCTTGATGACGAAGACGATGGTCAGGAACAGCGCCAGCAGGCCGGAAATGCCCAGGATGATGCCCTGGTACAGCGTGTAGGCGTTGACGGAATCCTTGTAGGCGTTCGGTTCCCACAGCCGCAGCTGCGGCAGGCGCGGCGACGACAGCTCGGCCATGTAGGTGACGACGGCGCCCGGATCGAGAGTGATGCGGAAGACGTCGGCGTCCTGGCTTGCTTCGCGCTCGGGCGGGAAACCCTGGCTGGGCGTGATGGCGGCGATGCGCTCGGAGCCGAGATCCGGCCAGACGATCCCGGATCCCACCAGCCGGAAATGCGGCGCCACCAGAATCCGGTCAATCTGCTCGTCGCTCGGATTGGAGAGCGCGAACACCGCCCAGTTGCGGTGGTCCCGGGAGATGGCGCGCACCTCGATGCGCCGCACGATGCCGTCGGGACCGGGCGCGGTGGAGACCTGCAGTCGGTCCTCCACGTCGAGATACATGTCCAGGTCGGGAAGCAGATTGATCACCGAGGCGTCAGGCGAGACGGGCACGGCCTCCAATGCCTGCGCCGGCGCCATCGCGAACGCGATCACGAAAAAGGCCAGCAGGCGCGCGACGATGAGGTTCAACCGAAACACACACACATCTCCGGTTCTCCGGCCCCCGCAGGGCCCGGTCGGTCGGCATTTGTCGGGGACCCGAGGTCCACGCGGTTGCACCGGGCCAACGGGCCCGACGGTCCCCTCCCGCCTGCATTCGGGCACAGGACCAGCCACCCGGCGATCCGGGAGACCGGCACGCTCATGCCTCGGCGACGAGTTTGGACCGGCTGGTGGCGTCCCCTCCCCCGAGATCGCCCGCTACCAGCGCGAACAGCAGGTGATCCTGCCATGCCCCATTAATACACAAGTAACTGCGCGCATACCCTTCCCGCTGAAACCCGACTTTTTCGAGGAGACGGATCGAGGCGGAATTGGAGGGCAGACAGGCCGCCTCGAGCCGGTGCAGGCGCAGGCTGTCGAAGACGAAGCCGACGGCGAGCCGCACCCCGTCGGTCATCAGGCCCTTGCCCGCGAACCGCTCCCCCATCCAGTAGCCGAGCGAGCAGGACTGGGTGACGCCGCGGCGGATGTGGGCAAGCGTCAGCCCCCCGAGGAGCGCGTGGTTCGTCGCGTCGAACAGGAAGAAGGCGTAGCCACCGTCCTCGCGCATGTCGCGCTGGTAGCGCCGGAGGCGACGGCGGAAGGCCAGCCGGGTCAGGTCGTCGTTGGGCCAGGTCGGCTCCCAGGGCTTCAGGAACGACCGACTCTCCTCCCGCAGTTGCGCCCAGGCCGGATGGTCGGACTGGGTGGGCGGACGCAGATAGATGCGCTCGCCCTTCAGGACCGGTCCGAATCCGTCCGAGGTGCCGTGCGAGAAGAAACCCATCGCCTATCCCGTGGCCGTGCGCCGGCGCGGCACCGGCTGGCCGGGCGACGCCATGCGCTCCGCGATCCATCCGACCTCGGGCACCGCGTCCACCGAGCCCACCGCGGCGAGGGTCGGCGCAGCGCCCGAGAGAAGCCGGCCGGCGACCCGGCGGACGGTGTCCACGTCCACCGCATCGATCAGCGAGACGAGTTCCTCCGGCCCCACGATGCGGCCGTGGACGAGGATGTGGCGGGCCATCTGACTGGCCCGGGCGGACGAGCGTTCCCGCGCCATCAGGAGGCCGGCGCGCAGCTGGGCCCGGGCGCGGCCCACTTCCCCGGCATCGACATCGTCGATCACCCGGGCGAGTTCATCGACCACCACCGGCATCAGCTCGGCCACGTCGTCCGGCCCGGTCGCGGCGTGCACGCCGAAGACGCCGGTATCGGCGAAGCCCCAGTGGAAGGCATAGATGGAGTAGCAGAGCCCGCGCTGCTCCCGCACCTCCTGGAAGAGGCGCGAGGACATGCCACCGCCGAGCAGCGTGGCGAGCGCCTGCACGGCGAAATAGTCGGTGTCACGCGTACCGACACCGGGAAAGCCCAGCACGATCTGGGTTTCCGTCAGGTCGCGCGCCTCGATCAGCGAGCCGCCGGAATAGGCGGCGGACTGAACCTCGGGTCCGGTGTCGGACGGCAGGTCGGCGAACTGTTCCGACACCAGCCGCACGATCTCGTCGTGCTCCACCGCGCCGGCGGCGGAGAACACCATTTCCGGGCCCCGGTAGTGGCGGCCGAGATAGGCGCGCAGCGCGTCGGCATCGAAGCCCATCACCGTCTCCGGCGTACCGAGGATCGGCCGGCCGATGGGCTGCGCTCGCCAGGCGGCCTGCGGGAAGAGATCGAACAGGTAGTCGTCGGGCGTGTCGCGCGCGGCCCCGATCTCCTGCAGGATCACGTGCTTCTCGCGCGCCAGCTCCTCGCCGTCGAAGACGGAATTGCGGATGATGTCGCCGAGGATGTCGACCATCAACGGCACGTCCTCGCGCAGCACGCGGCCGTAGTAGGCCGTGGTCTCGACGCTGGTGGCGGCATCGAGTTCGCCACCGACGGCCTCGATTTCCTCGGCGATGCCGCGGGCGGTGCGCCGCCGGGTGCCCTTGAAGGCCATGTGCTCGAGCAGATGCGAGATGCCGTGCTCGGCTTCGCTTTCCGAGCGCGACCCGCGCCCGACCCAAAGTCCCAGCGAAACGGTGTCGACGTGGCCCATCCGGTCGGTAACGACCGTGAGACCATTGGCGAGCTTCGTGACCTCGACGCTCATTGCGCTGCGTCCTCGCGCGTTGCCCGGCAGGTGTCGGCGATGAAGGTCTCGACGGCACCGGTATCGGCCGGCAGTCGCATCACGCGCTCCGGCCGGTTTTCCAGGTCGGCAAGCGCCTCCGGCAGACGAGGCGTCAGCCCCGTCGCCTTCTCCACCGCCTCGGCGAACTTGGCCGGATGGGCGGTGGCGAGCGTGACCATCGGAACACCCTCGGTCAGGTGGCTCTCGGCGGCGGCAACGCCCACGGCGGTGTGGGGATCGATCACCAGGTCGGTCGCCTTGTGGATCCGGCCGATGGTGGCGAGCGTTCCGGCCTCGTCGGTGGACGCGGCGGAGAACTCGCGCCGGATGGCCGCCAGTGGCTCGGTATCAATGTCGAAGCCACCCCCCTGCTTCAGGCGGCCCATCAGCGCCGCCACGGCCGCGCCATCGCGGCCATAGGCTTCGAACAGGAGCCGTTCGAAATTCGAGGAGACCTGGATGTCCATCGAGGGCGAACTCGTCGGCGTCACGGTGTCGGTGCGATAGTCGCCCCTCGACAGCGCCCTCACAAGGATGTCGTTGACGTTCGTGGCAATGACGAGGCGGTCGATGGGCAGGCCCATGCGCTTGGCGACGTAGCCGGCGAAGATGTCGCCGAAGTTGCCGGTGGGGACGGTGAAGGACACCGGCCGCTCCGGCGCGCCCAGCGCCGCGGCGGCGGCGAAATAATATCCGACCTGGGCAACGATGCGGGCCCAGTTGATGGAGTTGACGCCGGTCAGCCCCACCGCCTCGCGGAAGGAGGCATGGGCGAACATGTCCTTCACGATGGCTTGGCAGTCGTCGAAGGTGCCGTCGATGGCGAGCACGTGGACGTTGTCGTCACCGACCGTGGTCATCTGCCGGCGCTGCACCGGCGATACCCGCTCGTGCGGGTACAGAATCACCACGTCGACGTTCTCGCGGCCCCGGAAGGCCTCCACCGCCGCGGCACCGGTGTCGCCGGAGGTGGCGCCCACCACGGTGGCGCGCTTGCCGGTCTCCGCCAGCCGCCGGTCGACCAGGCGCGCGAGCAGCTGCATCGCCACGTCCTTGAAGGCGAGCGTCGGCCCGTGGAACAGCTCCAGCAGGAAATGGTTCGGCGCGATCTGGGTCACCGGCGTCGTGGCGGGATGACGGAACGTGTCCGCCGCGGCCGCGACCATCGCCTCCAGCTCGGCGCGCTCCATGTCGTCACCCACGAAGGGCGCGATCACCCGCGCAGCGATCTCCGCATAGGGGCGGAACGCGAAGCTTGCGATCTCCTCGCGCGACAGGGTCGGCCAGGTCTCCGGAACATACAGGCCGCCGTCGGCGGCAAGACCCGCCATGAGGACGTCGGAAAATCCAAGCACCGGCGCTTCGCCCCGGGTGCTGACATATCTCACGCGGTGATCCTTTCTCGGTCCGTCCGGGCGGCCGGGCGCGCGCCGCGCCCACGCCTCACCCGCTCGTGAAGTCGGGCCGCGAACCTATCCTTACGCCGGGCGGCGGACAAGAACGCCGCGCGTGACGGACTTGGCCAGCGCCGAGCCGGTCAGGCAGTGCCGGCCTGGCCGGACAGCAGCCGCGGGTCGATGCCCATCTTCTTGAGCGCAAGGTCGTATTTCTCGTCGAGGTCCGGCTCGAAGACGATGCGCGGGTCGGCCGGGCAGGTCAGCCAGCCGTTGCGCTGGATCTCCGCCTCCAGCTGCCCCGGCGCCCAGCCGGCATAGCCGAGCGCCAGCAAAGCGCGCCGGGGGCCCCGCCCCTCGGCAATCGCCTTGAGGATCTCCACCGTGGCGGTGAGGCAGATGTCGCTGTCGATGGCGAGCGTGGAATCGCTGATGAAATAGTCGCCGGAATGCAGCACGAAGCCGCGCCCGGTCTCCACCGGCCCGCCCTTGTGGACCGGCAAGTTGTCTTCCGGCACGGCAAGGCGGATCGGCTCGCCCTCCGGCACGATGTCGAGCTGCACGAGGAGGTCGGAAAAGGACACCTCCTCCGCCGGCTGGTTGAGGACGATGCCCATCGCCCCCTCGTCGGAGTGCGCGCACATGAAGATCACGGCGCGTTCGAAGCGCGTGTCTCCCATGGTCGGCATCGCGACCAGGAGCTGCCCTTCAAGATAGCCGTCCATGTTGGTGGCACTCATCACTCGAAATCCTGGCTTTCTCGGTGTCGGGACACGGGCATGGGGAGGCTGCCCGGTCCGCAAGGCGGTTCGTCCGAAAGAAGGTAATGCGCCCGGGGCGAATTGTTAACGCCCCGGCACCGCCGGCGTCGGGCCGCGTTCGCATGGTTCGGCTTGGCCCGTCCGGCGCGAACGGCTACATGGAGGCAACTGTCCGAGACGAGCCATGGAGAAACACAAGTGGCAATTCAACCCGGCGACACCATCCCCGAGGCGACCTTCACCACCATGGGCGCCGACGGCCCGACCCCGATCAAGACCGGCGAGATCTTCCCCGGCAAGAAAGTGGTCCTGTTCGCCGTTCCCGGCGCCTTCACGCCCACCTGCCACCGCAACCATCTGCCCGGCTTCCTGGAGAACCACGCGGTGCTCAAGGAAAAGGGCGTCGACACCATCGCCGTGGTGTCCGTCAACGACGTGTTCGTGATGAACGCCTGGGCCGAAGCCTCCGGCGCCAAGGACAAGATTTTGTTCCTGGCCGACGGCTCCGCCGACTTCACCAAGGCGATGGGCCTCGAGCTGGACGCCTCCGGCTTCGGCATGGGCACGCGCTCCAAGCGCTATGCCGCCATCGTCGAGGACGGCGTGGTGAAGACCCTCAACGTCGAGGACGCTCCCGGCCAGGCCGTGGCCTCCGGCGCGGCGGCGGTTCTGGAAGCCCTCTGAGGGCCGACACCCGGTTCACCGACCCTGCCCTCCGCGGCGCCCACATTGCGCTGCGGAAGGCTTTATCCTGGCGGCGAGCGCTGCTAGAAGGCGCCCATGCGCAGACCCTTCGGCCTCCCGTTCGATTACCGGCGAATTAGCGGCCCGGCCGCCGTGCGATGACGAGGCACGGCGGACCGGGATTGCGGTTGCTGCCGCGCGGACATCCTCCGACGCCGCCTTCCGCCTCAAGCCGTCTGCCATGCAACAACCGCCGAGCGAAATCGATCCGATGACCGACACGACCACCGCGCAGCCCGAGGCGCGCGACTATTCCGATACCCTGTTCCTGCCGAAGACCGAGTTCCCGATGCGGGCCGGGCTGCCGAAGAAGGAGCCCCAGCTGCTGGAACGCTGGGACGCCATGCAGCTCTACAAGCGCCTGCGCGAGACCTCCGCCGGGCGCGAGAAGTTCGTCCTGCACGACGGCCCGCCCTACGCCAACGGCAACCTGCACATCGGCCACGCGCTGAACAAGATCCTCAAGGACGTCGTGACCCGCTCGCACCAGATGCTGGGCTACGATTCCAACTACGTGCCCGGCTGGGACTGCCACGGCCTGCCCATCGAGTGGAAGGTCGAGGAAAGCTACCGCGCCAAGGGCCTCGACAAGGACGAGGTGCCGGTGGTGGAGTTCCGCAAGGAATGCCGCCAGTTCGCCGAGCACTGGGTGGGCGTCCAGTCTGAAGAGTTCCGCCGCTTCGGCGTCGAGGGCGACTTCGCCGACCCATACCTGACCATGAGCTTCGCCGCGGAGGCGCAAATCGCCCGCGAGCTGATGAAGTTCGCAGGATCCGGCCAGCTCTATCGCGGCTCCAAGCCGGTGATGTGGTCGGTGGTGGAGAAGACCGCGCTGGCCGAGGCGGAGATCGAGTATCAGGACTACGAGTCCGACACGATCTGGGTGAAGTTCCCGGTCAAGCATCATCGCGACCTCAAACAAGGGTGGGATCTCGAGCCGAACAAGCCAATCCCGTCTCAGCCGGTCGTCGCCGACGACTTGGCCGATGCCTTCGTGGTCATCTGGACGACGACGCCCTGGACCATCCCCGGCAACCGCGCGATCTGTTTCTCCCCCCGCATCGCCTACGGCCTCTACGAGGTGACGGCGGCCGAGAACGACTTCGGTCCGCAGCCGGGCGAAAAGCTCGTCTTCGCCGATGCGCTGGCGGAGGAGAGCTTCGCCAAGGCGAAGCTCGGTTTCGAACGGGTCCGGGACGTCCCGGCGGAAGAGCTCGGCACCGTGGTCTGCGCCCATCCGCTCAACGGCCTCGGCGGCGGCTACAGCTTCGACGTTCCGCTGCTTTCCGGCGATCACGTCACCGACGATGCCGGTACCGGCTTCGTGCACACCGCGCCGGGCCACGGCACCGACGACTTCGAGGTGTGGATGGATCGCCGCCGCGAACTGGAAGCGCGCGGCATCGACACGGCGATCCCCTACACCGTCGACGGTGACGGCACCTACACGAGCGACGCGCCCGGCTTCGAAGGACGTGCGGTCTACACGGCCGCCGGCAAGAAGGGCGACGCCAACAAGGCCGTCATCGAGGCGCTGATCGGGCGCGACATGCTGTTCGCCCGCGGCCGCCTGAAGCACCAGTACCCGCATTCCTGGCGTTCCAAGAAGCCGGTGATCTTCCGCAACACGCCGCAGTGGTTCGTCCACATGGACAAGCCGCTGAACGGGTACGGCCTGGCCGAGGGCCAGCCGCCCGCGGGCGAGGACACGCTGCGCACCCGCGCGCTGGCCGCCATCGACGACACCCGCTTCGTGCCGGCGGCCGGCAAGAACCGGCTGCGCGGCATGATCCAGAACCGGCCGGACTGGGTCCTGTCGCGCCAGCGCGCCTGGGGCGTGCCGATCACCGTGTTCCGCAACACCGAGGACGGCCGGCTCGCGCCGGGACCGGACTTCGAGGCATCCGAGGCCCTCGTCACAGCGATTGCCGACGCCTTCGAGGCGGAGGGCGCAGACGCGTGGTTCGCCGAGGGCGCGAAGGAGCGCTTCCTCGCGCCGTTCGTGGACGATCCGCAGAACTGGGAACAGGTCACCGACATCCTCGACGTCTGGTTCGATTCCGGCTCCACTCACGCCTTCGTGCTGGAGAAGCGCCCCGACCTGAAGTGGCCCGCCGACGTCTACCTAGAGGGATCCGACCAGCACCGCGGCTGGTTCCACTCCTCGCTGCTGGAATCGTGCGCCACCCGCGGCCGCGCCCCCTACGGCACCGTGGTCACACACGGCTTCACCATGGCCGAGGACGGCCGCAAGATGTCGAAATCGCTCGGCAACTCGGTGGCGCCGCAAGACGTGATCGCGCAGTCCGGCGCCGACATCCTGCGCCTGTGGGTGATGACAACCGACTATGCCGACGACCAGCGCATCGGCCCGGAAATCCTCAAGGGCACCTCGGAGACCTACCGCAAGGTACGCAACTCCGTGCGCTGGATGCTGGGTACGCTTGGTCACGCCGACGGTGAGCGGGTCGCACTCACCGACATGCCGGAGCTGGAGCGGCTGATGCTGCACCGGCTGGTGGAGCTCGACCGTCTCGTGCGGCAGGGTTACCGCGACTACGACTACAAGCGCATCGCCCACGCCCTGATCAACTTCACCACCATCGACCTGTCGGCCTTCTATTTCGACATCCGCAAGGACGCGCTCTACTGCGATCCGGTCTCCTCGACACGGCGCAAGGCGGCGCTGCAGGTGATCGACATCCTGTTCGAGGCGCTGACCCGGTGGCTGGCGCCGATGCTGCCTTTCACCATGGAAGAAGCGCACCTCTCCCGTCACGGCGACGAGGCCGGTCGATCCATCCACCTGGAGCTCTTCCCGGAGATCGATCCCGCGTGGGAGAGCCCGCAGCTTGCCGAGAAGTGGGCCCGGGTGCGCGAGGTTCGCCGCGTCGTGCTCGGCGCGCTGGAGATCGAACGCCGGGAGAAGCGCATCCGCGGCTCGCTGGAGGCGCACGTCGCCGTCCACGTCACCAACCCGGCGCTCTACGCCGCGGTGGCGGACGTCGAACTCGCCGACGTGTCGATCACGAGCCAGGCGAAGCTCGACCACGAGAACGCACCGGCCGACGCATTCCGCCTCGACGACGTGCCGGGCGTGGCCGTGGTGGTCACCCACGCCGAGGGCACCCGCTGCGCCCGCTCGTGGAAGGTGCTGCCGGAAGTGGGCAGCGACCCGGACTATCCGGACCTGACGCTGCGCGACGCCGAAGCCATGCGCGAGCTCGACGCCCGAACCGGCGCGGCCTGAGGCGACGGGAAGGAGCCACCGTGGCAGAGGCCGACACGCCCTCTTCGCCGAAGCCGGCCCCGTCACTCTGGCGGTTCGGCTTCGGCATCGCCGTGCTGGTCCTGATCCTGGACCAGGCGGTGAAGCTGTGGCTGCTGCGCGTGGTGGACCTGGGCGCGACCGGCCCGATCCGGGTGGCGCCCTTTCTCGATCTGGTGCTGGTCTGGAACCAGGGCGTCAGCTACGGCCTGTTCCAGCAGGATACCGATACCGGCCGCTGGTTGCTGGTGGGCGTCACCTTCGCCGTCATCGTGGTGCTTGCGGTGTGGCTGGCACGCGCGGGCGACCGCTGGATCTCGGCCAGCGTGGCGCTGATCGTCGGTGGCGCGGTGGGCAACCTGATCGACCGAATCGCTTACGGTGCGGTGGTCGACTACGTCCATGTCTTTGTCGGATCGTTTTCCTGGTACGTCTTCAACGTCGCGGACGCGGCCATTGCGCTGGGTGTCGTGGGGCTGCTTCTCGATGCCCTGCGCGGACGTCGTAATAATGCCGCAATGGAGCCGTCCGGTGAAAGGCGACAGTAAGATCCGATGGGGTAGACTGTCGTGCTCTCGCGCGCAGTCTCCTCGTCTCGCGATCCGGCCGCGTCTTCGATCGTGACCGTCGTGTCGAGAGATCAAATTGCATTGAGGTCCGCCCGGCACCGCCCTGCGCGGCGCCTCGCGGAGCACGAACCGAAAGGTGACACTGTGGGCAAGCGTTCGCATCCGTACGCAACGGCAACCCGGCTGTTGACGCTGACGCTGGTGGCCGCGGGCGTCGCCGGCTGCAACACCAGCCAGAGTTATTTTTACGAGGAGAAGCAGCCCAACGAGAGCCGCGACATCGGCCTGTTCGGCTCGATTCTCGAAGGCACCGGCGTGGTGAGCCGCGAAACGGCGCCGATCGAATACAAGCAGCGCTCGCCGATCGCCCTGCCCCCGTCCAACGAGCTGCCCGACCCGGAAGCCCCCGGCGGCGCCGCGGTGGCGTCAGTGGACTGGCCGGACGATCCCGACGACCGGGCCGACGTGACACCGGCTCCGTCCTCGCGCGCGACGCTGGAAGGCGAACGCCTGTCGCCCCAGGAGATTCAGGCCGGCCGCGTGGCCGGCGGCATGCCTGTGCCGGAAGGCTCCAAGGGTTACGACGAGCGCTTCCTGCGCGACACGGGCAAGATGACGCTGACGCCGTCTGAGATGAAGGCCGGCTTCGACAGCCCGGACAAAAAGGGCTCCGGCCGGGTGCTCACCGCCGAGGGCCAGGCGCAGCCGCGCCAGTATCTGATCCAGCCGCCGGACGAGTATCGCCAGCCCGCCGCGACCGCCGAGCTTCCTGAGCGCAAGGGCATCAAGAACAGCAAGTGGGCGAAGGACCAGATCTACGGCCAGCAGGGCAACTCGAACCCGGTCTACGACACGGTCAACTGATTGGCCGGCCGCTCCCGATCGATGCATTCCGCCCGCCCTCACCCGGCGGGCGGTTTCGTTTCGCGGCCATGGGACGCTCGCGCGAACATTACCGATTGTTCAGTGGCGCTTCCCGATCGGCCCCCTATACCTCGTGACTGAGACAGACCGCTCTGAACAGTGGCGGTCCAGGCTAGCGATCCGGACGTGGGCCGGTCCCACGGCCAGCGATCGCCGAACATGGAAGGAATGCAGCGGATGACCGCACGGTTCGCGCTTGTCGCGGCTCTCGGCGCCAGCCTCCTCGCCGCACCGGCCGCCTCGGCCGACACCTCCCTCGCCGATCTGAGGATCGCTCCCGACACGGCCAGCTTCACCCTCGACAACGGCCTGCAGGTCGTGGTGATCCCCGATCACCGGGCCCCGGTTGTCACCCATATGGTCTGGTACAAAGCCGGCGCCGCCGACGAGGCTGCCGGTGAGTCGGGCGCCGCGCACTTCCTTGAGCACCTGATGTTCAAGGGCACGGACAAGCACCCGGACGGCTTTTCCGACACCGTGACGGCCCTGGGCGGCCAGGAGAACGCCTTCACATCGCAGGATTACACCGCTTATTTCCAGCAGATCGCCAAGGAACACCTCGGCCAGATGATGGAGCTGGAAGCGGATCGCATGGCCAACCTGGCGCTCGAGCCGGAGGAGGTCGCCCGCGAACTCGACGTGGTGCTGGAGGAGCGCCGCATGCGCGTCGACAATGATCCCTCCTCCATTCTCGGCGAGGCATTCAGCGCAACGCTCCACGTCAACAGCCCCTACGGCGACCCGGTGATCGGCTGGCCCGACGAGGTGAACGCGCTCAACCGCGCGTCCGCCTTTGCCTTCTACGACCGTTTCTACACGCCGGAGAACGCCGTTCTGATCGTGGCGGGCGACGTCACGCCCGACGAGGTCCGGGCGTTGGCCGAGGCGACCTACGGCAAGCTGGAAAGCCGCGTGGACCTGAAGCCGCGGGTGCGCTCGCAGGTGCCGGAATTCGGGTCGCTGCGCACCGTGCGCTACGCCGACGAGCGCGTCGGCCAGCCCTCGCTGAGGCATGGCTGGATCGTGCCAAGCTACGCCACCGCCGAGCCCGGCGAGGCGGAAGCCCTCGACGTGCTGGCCCAGATCCTCGGCGGCGGCTCCACCAGCCGCCTCTACGACCGGCTTGTCCGCGATGGCGGCCCGGCGTCGTCGGTGGGGGCCTGGTACCAGGGCAACGCGCTCGATCCCGACACCTTCCTGGTCTACGCGATCCCGCGCGACGGTGTGGACTTCGACGTTGTGCAATCGGCCATCAACGCCGCCGTTGCCGAAATCGCCGAGAGCGGCGTGACCAACGAGGAGCTGCAGCGCGCCAAGCGGTCGCTCGTGGCCGAGGCGCTCTTCGCCCAGGACAGCCAGCAGCGGCTCGCTCGCATCTTCGGGCTGGCGCTGACCACCGGCGGAAGCATCGAGGACGTCCAGACATGGCCGGCGCGCATCGGCGAAGTGACGGCGGAGCAGGTGCAGGCGGCCGCACGTGCCTACCTGTCGCCGACCACCGGCGTCACCGGCTATCTGGAGAAGAAGGCGACCGGCAAGGATTCCTGATCCCGCCGCGCCACGCCTGCCCCGTCATGACCCGGGCGCCGCGCCGCGATCCGCGCCGGCTGCCCCGAAGAGAGGAGCTCTCTTGATGTTTGCCATGCTCGCCCGCTCCGCCCGCGGCTCGCTCGCAGCCATAGGCTTCACCACCGCCGCCGTCGTCTTGTGGGCGACGCCATCCCAGGCGATCACCATCGAAACCGTCACCAGCCCGGGCGGTGTCGAGGCCTGGTTGGTGGAAGACGACACCGTCCCGGTGGTGATGATGAACTTTGCCTTCCAGGGCGCCGGTTCGTCGCAGGATCCTGCCGACAAGCCCGGTGTCGCCAACCTCCTCTCAACCCTTCTGGACGAGGGCGCCGGCGAGTACGATTCCGAAGCCTTCCAGGCCGTATTGCAGGACCGCTCGGTGCGCATGTCGTTCTCCGCCGACCGCGACAGCTTCTACGGCCGGATGAAGATGCTCGCCGACAATCCGCAGGACGGCATCGAGCTCCTGCGCACCGCCCTGGACGACCCGCACTTCGCCGACGAGGCGATCGGACGGATGAGCGCCCAGATCATTTCCGGCATTCGCCGCGACCTGCGCGATCCCAACCAGGTGGCTGCTCGCGCCTGGTCGGCCAGCGCCTATCCCGACCACCCCTACGGCCGGCCGTCCGACGGCACCGAGGAGACGGTCGCGATGATCGGCAAGCCGGACCTCGAAGCCTTCAAGGCGCGCACCTTCGCCCGCGACAACCTCCACGTGGTGGTGGTGGGCGCCATCGACGCGGAGACGCTCGAGCCGCTGCTCGACGAGGCCTTTGGCGGTCTGCCGGAGACGGCCGACCTGGTGACGGTGCCGAATGTCGAGCCGATCACCGGCGAAATCGTCACGGAAACCATGGACGTGCCGCAGACGGCCATCCGCTTCGGCGGCCCTGGTCTGGAGCGCGACGATCCCGATTTCATTCCGGCCTACGTGATGAACTACATCCTGGGCGGTGGCTCATTCTCCTCGCGCCTGTTCGACGAGATCCGCGAGAAGCGCGGCCTCGCCTATTCGGTCTATTCCTACATCGTGCCGCTCGACCACTCCGCCATCTTCGGCGGCGGCACGGCGACCCGCGCCGATCGGGCCGACGAGACGGTGCGCATCATCCGCGAGGAGATCGCGCAGATGGCCGCCGAGGGTCCGACCGAGGCGGAGCTGGAGGAGGCAAAGGCCTACCTGACCGGCGCCTATCCGCTGCGCTTCGATTCCTCCGCCTCCATCGCCAGCCAGCTCTTGAGCATTCAGCTGGAAGATCTGGGCGTGGACTATGTCGACGAGCGCAACGACCTCATCGAGGCCGTTACCCTGGAGGACGTGAAGCGTGCGGCCGACCGGGTGCTCGGCCAGGGCGAGCCGACCTTCGTCACCGTGGGCCCGTCCGGCTCCTGACCGGCAATGGCCGGCCGGCCTCCACCGGCGGACGGCCGCATGCAACGGCAGCGCAGCAACGCGATGCCGCACCGCGCCTTGACGAATCGGGGATGCCGGCGCGTCATGGGCGAGGTTCGGGCGTCCGCATTGGCGCGCCGAACCGGTCCGGAAGAGGTGCCTGAGCGATGATCTCCCTGATCGTCAGCGGCATGGACTGTGGCCAGTGCGGCGGCCTGATCACGCAGGCCGTCCACGCCGTCGACCCGTCCGCGGTGATCGAGGTGGACGTCGAGGAGGGCCGCGTCGACGTGGATACGCCCGAACCCCTCGACCGCGTCGTGATCGCCATCGAGCGCGCTGGTTTCAACGTCGAGCATTGAGAGCAATCCCAGGCGAAGTGGGAACCGGTTCGCGGTCCGGGATTGCCGTGACATGATTCCGCGCACGCCGAGCTGGCTGCGAGCACCGGCTCCGCGAGGGCGGCCTCGGGCCGGCGCACGGTTGCGCGCTGGCTCCGCGACCCCAGGAAAAGGGCGAACGCGGATGCCTCCTGCCCCTACCCGCCCAGATAATCGTTGAAGAACGCGACCGTTCGTGCCCAGGCCTTGTCGGAGGCGGCCTTGTCGTAGCGGGCAGCGTTTGTGTCGTTGTTGAAGGCGTGGTTCACGCCTTCGTAGACGACCACCTCGTAGGGCTTGCCGGCCGCGTCGAGCGCCGTCGTGTAGGCCTCGATGCCGGCATTGATGCGCTCGTCCAGCCCGGCATAGTGGAGGAGCAGCGGCGCAGAGACGTCCCCCGCCCGCTCGGCCGGCAACTGGCGCCCGTAATAGGCCACGGCCGCGCCAAGCCCTGCGTCGGAGGCCGCCATCCGGTTGGCCCAGCCACCGCCCCAGCAGAAGCCGACAATGCCGATCTCGCCATTGGTCGCCGGATTGTCCCTGAGCCACGTCACCGCCGCTTTCAGCGCGGCCGCGACGTGGGCGTCGTCGAGGTCGCCGATCAGCGTGCGGGCCTGGTCGGAATCCGCTGGCGTGCCGCCCTTCACCGAGAGAAGATCCGGCGCGAGCGCCACGAAGCCGTCGGTGGCCAGGCGCCGCGCGACATCCTCGATGTGCGGGTTGAGACCACGATTTTCGTGAACGACGATGATGCCGGGACGCGTCCCGGAGTCCGCCGGCTGCGCCAGGTAGGCGCCGATCTCGGTGCCGTCAGCCGCAAAGCTGACCCGCGCCGTCTCGATGCGCCCGTCGTCCTCGGCGACGATGGCGGCGTGCGCGTAGTTGTTCTCCAGCATCGGCAGCAGCGCCGCGGCGGCGGCGGTGCCGCCGGCAAGCGAAGCGAGCCGCTGCATGAAGCTGCGGCGGCTCATGTCGCCATGGGTGAAGCGGTCGAAGAGATCGATGATGTCCTGACGGATTGGCATGGGTGTCCTCCCGGCTCCCCCAGCCAGGTGGCGCGCCGTGCGCCTGCCGCGACCGGAGGCCGCAAGGATAGACGCACCGTGTGGGAGGCCCCCTCACGAAACCACATCGGCCGGATCACATTGTCTCGATTGCCGCGCCTGCCCGGTCTATCCGCACTCAGGCCGCGCGGCCGGCCTCGGTCGCGGTGACGGTGAGCTTCTTCGGGTAGAACGCCAGATAGTCCTTGATGGCAGAGACGCCCGGCAGCGGCCGCTCGTAGCTCCACACCGCGTTCTCGATCCGCGTCCCGGCGATCTCCACCGACCAGTAGCTGGCATCGCCCTTGTAGGGGCAATGGGTGGAGTGATCGGAGGGCACCAGGAAGGCCTGCGCCACGTCCGCCTTCGGCACGTAATAGACGACCGGATACGTGGATTCATGCAGTGCGAGCGCGTGGCGCGTCTCGGCGATGACGGTGCCGCCATGCGCCACGACAACGGTTCCCGCAAACGGGGCGACGACAATCGGATGGTCGGGATTGGGTTCGATCACGGCGGGCCTCCAATGGGCGTTGGACAAGGCGATGAGCCAAACAAGACACATCGGGCCGGAAGGTTCCTCCGGCAAGTCCTGCCCGTGCGCTCAGTCCCGGTCCGGGTCGTGGCGTGGCCGCTCGTCCTCCGGCAGGTCGTCGTCGGACAGGACGCGCCACTTGGCCCCTTCCAGGTCCTCGTACTGGCCGGTGCGCAGCGACCACAGGAACGCCGCGAGCCCGACAAGGCCGAGAAGCAGGGCGGCCGGAATGAGGATCAGGAGGATGTTCACGCCGGTGCTGCCTCGGTGCGAGTGCTCCGGGTCGCCACCTCCGTGCTCGGGTCGGGCGTCGCTGTGCGCACTGACTGCGCCCTGAGCGCGTTGGCCGTCACCAGGATGGAGGAGGCCGACATGGCCACCGCCGCGATCAGCGGGGTGGCGTTCCCGGTCACGGCGATCGGCACCGCGATCAGGTTGTAGACCAGGGCGAGCGCCAGGTTCTCCGACATGATGCGGCGGGCGCGCCGACCGATGGCAAGCGCCAGCGGCACCGGCGCGAGGCGCTCCCCGAGAAACACGATGTCGGCCGCGGCCTGGCTGAGATCGACGGCGGAAACCGGCGACATTGAGACGTGCGCGGCGGCCAGCGCCGGCGCGTCGTTCAGCCCGTCACCCACCATCAGGACCTTCCGCCCTTCGGCCGACAGGCTTTCGAGCGCCGCGATCTTCTCGGCCGGCTTCAGCCCGCCCTGCCACTCCGTGATCCCCAGCGTCTGCGCGACCCGGGCAACGGCGGGGCCTCGGTCGCCGGAGAGGATCACCAGCCGGAAGCCGTGGCGTCCGAGCTCGGCGACGGTCTCCGCCGCATCCGGCCTCAGAACCTGCTGCACGGCCAGCACCGCCGGGCGACAGCCATCGACAGAGACACCAACGAGGGTGGCATCGGGGAAGCGGTCCGCCAGGGCGGCGGCCTCCTCCTCGGCGTCGACGAATCCGGGACGGCCGAGGCGGACGCGGTGGCCGTCGACGATGCCGGTGACCCCCTGCCCCGCCACTTCGGATGCCTCAAGGACGGCGGAGGCCGGCTTTGATCCGGCGGCAATGGCCTGGGATATGGGATGGCGAGAGCGCGCCGCGAGCGCCCGGGCCGCCTCCAGCGCCACCTCCGGCACCTCGCCGGCATTGGCGATCCGCGCGGTCGGCGTGGTCAGCGTGCCGGTCTTGTCGAAGACAACGGTGTCGGCCTCGGCGAGGCGCTCCAGCGCATCGCCGGAATGCAGCAGCAAACGGTTGCGGAACAGGGCTCCGGCGGCCGTCACCTGGACCGCCGGAACGGCCAGCGCGATGGCGCACGGGCAGGTAATGATGAGCACCGTGATGGCGACCACCAGCGAGCGCTCGGCGCCCGCGCCCAGCGCCAGCCAGCCCAGGAAGGTCAGGAGTGCGGCGCCGTGCACCACGGGCGCGTACCAGCGCGCCACCCGGTCTGCCAGCGCCACCGACTGCGAGCGCGCCGTCATGGCCTGATCGAGCAGCCGGTTCACCTCGTCGAGGAGCGTCCCTTCACCGGCCGCCTGCACTTGCACCGTGAGCACGCCCTCGCCGTTGAGGGTGCCGGCGAAGACCCGGTCACCGGCGCCGATCTCCACCAGCATCGTCTCGCCAGTGACGAGCGACTGGTCAATCTCCGAGGTCCCCTCCACCACCGTCCCGTCGACGGGCACGCGGCTGCCGGCGGCGACCTGGACGAGCGCGCCCGGCGAAACCTGGCCGACCGGCACTTCGCGCAGATGCCCGTCCGGGCCGAGAAGCACCGCCGTCTCGGCGCGCAGCGCGGCGAGATTTTCCGCGAAGGTGCGCGTGCGCCGGCGCATGAGATGGTCGAGGAGCCGACCCACCAGCAGGAAGAACAGGAGCATGAGGGCGGACTCGAAATAGGTGTCCGCGCCCGCCGTCAGCGTGCCGTAGAAGGACAGCCCAATGGCCAGGATCACACCCAGCGCGATGGGCACGTCCATGTTCACCCGGCCGCGGCGGATGGCGGAAAAGGCGCTGCGATAGAAGGTCTGGCCAGCATAGGCGGCGGCCGGAAGCGCGATCAGCGCCGACAGCCAATGAAACAGGAGCCGGGTCTCCGGCGTGATGTCGGTGACGTTGCCGGACCAGACGGACACAGAGAACAGCATCACGTTCATGGCGGCGAAGCCGGCGACGGCGATGGCGCGCAGCAGCCGGTTGCGCTCCCGCCGGTAGCCGTCGTCGATCTGGCCGCGCACGAACGGCCGGGCGTCGTAGCCGATGTCGGCCAGCGTGGAGACGATGGTTCCGCCATCGGTCTCCTCGGGGCGCCAGGATACGGCCAGGCGGCGGTTGGAGAGGTTGACCCGCGCCCGCTCCACTCCCGGAAGGGCCGACAGGGAGCGTTCGATGGTGGTCATGCAGGCGGCGCAATGGATGCCGTCGACCGCGAGCTGCATGGTCAGCTGGCCGTCGTCCCCGGTCTCCGCAAAGGCACTCCAGTCGCGCTCCGCCGCGGTCATTGCGCCCCGCCGGTCTCCGACAGGACGATCCGGTTGACCGAGCGGAACACCTCGCCGCTGCCCGAGGTGGCTTCGATGGCCAGATCGTACTGGCCGGCGGGCAACCCCTCGGCCGTGCCGGTGTACAGGCCGACCTCGCCTTCGCGCAGGGTCGCGCGCCGGTCCAGCCCGTCATGGGTCGGGCTGGCCAGGGTGGCGACGACGGACAATCCGGACAGCGGCGCGCCGGTGCGATCGTTGGCGTCGATCCGGATGGCAACGCCTCCCGCTGGACCGGAGGAGACGACCTGCTCGTCCAGGCGCCAGCCGAGCGCACGCTGGGTTTCCGCCGCCTCCAGCACGGACGCGTACTCGCGACCGGACTTGTAGGCACTCTCGGTGACCACGCCGGGAAACGAGCCGACGGCGAGCCAGATCATCACGACGTTGGCTACCGTGATGATGCCGAAGAAGGCGACCAGCGCGAGGAAGACCTTGCGGCCGGTGATGCGAAATCCGGTGGAGCGTTCCTGGAGGGACATGGTGGTCATCTGTTTCTGCCTCGCATCAGGTGCCTCCGGCGGGTGGCCTCCCGCAAGTCAGGAGGAACACGGATGCCGGCGGCCTACTCGGTCATGAACTTGTCGCTGGCCGTGGCCCGCTCGCCGTCCTTGAGATCGACGATCTGGAAGGTCACGTCGGTTGAGGCGGGAAGCGCCTCACCACCCGGCGTGAACACCAGCACACGCACCTCGCGGGTGCGATCGGGCCCGACCGTGATGAGCGGGTTGCTGCCCACCGCCTCGGCATTGCCGACGGCCTCGACCCGGGCAGTATCCGGCAGTCCCTCGACCCGCAGGAGGAAGGTGCGCTCGATGGGCCGCTTGTTGAGGAAGCGGACCGTGTATCCGTTGCGCACGCCGCCATCGGACAGCTTGACGAAGACCGGGTTGCGGTCGTGCAGGACGTTGATGTCGGCGAAGGACCGCGATGTCAGCGTGTAGAGCATGAACGAGCCCACGAAGACGATGATCGCAGCGTAGAGCACCGTGCGGGCGCGGATCAGCTTGTAGATCGGCGGCTTTCCCTCGGCGCGGCGCGCCAGGTTCATGTCGGTGTCGTAGCCGATCAATCCGGTCGGACGGCCGATCTTCTGCATCACCGTATCGCAGGCGTCGATGCACAGGCCGCATTGGATGCAGTCGAGCTGCAGGCCGTCGCGGATGTCGACGCCGGTCGGACAGGCGTGCAGGCACTGGTAGCAGTCGATGCAGTCGCCCGCCGGCAGACCCTGCTGGGCGCGCTTCTGCATCTCCTTCAGCGAGCCGCGCGGTTCGCCCCGGTCGGTCTTGTAGGTGACGTTGAGGGCCCATTCGTCGGTCAGCGCCGCCTGGATGCGCGGCCACGGGCACATGTAGATGCAGACCTGCTCGCGCATCATGCCGGCGAGCGAGTAGGTCGTGAACGTCAGGATGGCGACGAAGACATAGGTGAGAAGCGACGCCTGGCCGGTGAACAGGTTCACCACCATCGTCGGCGCGTCGCCGAAATAGAGGATCCACGCGCCGCCGGTCCACATGGCGATCGCCAGCCAGAGCACGTGCTTGATGCCCTTCTTGGCCAGCTTGTGGGCGCTCATCGGCTGCTGGTCGAGCTTCATGCGCTCGCGCCGGTCGCCCTCGATCCAGCGCTCGATCAGCATGAACAGGTCGGTCCACACCGTCTGCGGGCAGAGATAGCCGCACCAGATCCGGCCCGCCACGGCATTGATGAGGAACAGCATCAGCGAGGCGAGAATCAGCAGCCCGGTGAGGTAGTAGACCTCCTGCGGCCAGATCTCGATGGAGAAGAAATAGGCCCTCCGCCCCTCCATATCGATGAGCAGCGCCTGGTTCGGCGCGTTGGCGCCGCGGTCCCAGCGCACGAATGGCAGGAAGTAGTAGATGCCAAGCGTGACGGCGAGCACACCCCACTTGATGCGGCGGAAGCGGCCCTGCACGGCTTGCGGATAGATCTTCTTAGCCGCGACGTACATCGGCCCGTCGCCGGCCGCTCCCCCGCCCGCTGTGTCGGCGCGCATCGTCATGTCCTTCGCAATCGTTCCGTCCGCCTGAGACCCGTTCCAGGGTGCACCGACTGTGATCGCGAAGGGGTCCGATCGCCTTGATTGGCATCAAGGGCCGGGCGCTATGCCGCAGCCGCGCGAGCCGATGGACGCCGGAAGCGTCCCCTGCCCCGTGCGGCCGGCGGCGTTCAGCGCTTGTGGCTCTCGCCGACGCCGAACAGCCGGCCACGCTCTGTGATGAACACCGCCACCAGCGACGCCACGGCGAAGGCGGCAAGGCCCCGGGTCAGGGGTTGCGCAGTCCCGTCGAACTGCTGGCCGATAAGCGTGCCCAGGATCGCGCCCATGCCGGTCATGTAGGCACCGATCAGCGACGAGGCCATGCCGGCCACCTTGCCGAGCGGCTCCATGGCGATGGCGTTGAAGTTGGGCAGGATCAGCCCGACGCAGAAGAACGCCATGCCGAACATGACCGAGAAGGTGAGCAGCGAAACCGGCGCGATCTCGTCCAGAACCATCAGCACGAACAGGATCAGCGCCATCACCACCAGCGCGCTATGGGAAAGACGCCGCATGCCGAGGCGCTCCACCAGGCGGGCGTTGGCGAGCGATGCACCCGACATGAAGATCGCAACCGCCCCGAAGAAGATCGGGAACGAGGCGCCAAGGCCGAAGACGCCCTGGTAGATCTGCTGGGCGGAACTGACGTACCCGATCAGCGTGCCGAACATGAAGCCGAGCGACATGGCATAGCCCACCGTCTGACGCGTCGTCAGCACCGTGGCCGCGGCCCGGTAGAGACCGGCCGGCGTCAGCGGCGTCCGGTCTTCCGGAGGGCAGGTCTCCGGCAGCCGGAGGCCGGCCCAGATGAACAGCACGACGCCGACGAGCAGCAGGAAGGCGAAGATCCACACCCACGGACCGAACGCGCCGATGGCACCGCCGACGGAGGGCGCGATGACCGGCACGATGATGAAGACCATCATCACGAAGGACATCACCCGGCTCATGCCCCGGCCCTCGAACCGGTCGCGCACGATGGCGATGGCGATCACCCGCGGGCCGCCGCAGCCGATGCCCTGTACCAGCCGGCCGATGAGAAGATGACCGAATTCCGGGGCGAGCATGCACAGCACCGTGCCGACCAGGTAGACGGTCAGGCTGACATAGAGGATCGGCTTGCGCCCGAAGCGGTCGGAGAACGGGCCGTAGATGATCTGGCCGAGCGCGAAGCCCAGCATGTAGACGCCGACCAGCAGCTGGCGGTGGTTCTCGTCGGTGACGGAGAAGGCATCACCGATCTCCGGCAGGGCCGGCAGCATGATGTCGACGGAGAAGGCCGTCAGCGCCATCATCAGCGCCAGCAGCGAGATGAACTCCGCGAACGGCATGCCGATGGGCGTGCTAGTCTGGCTCGGCGGGGCGGCCTGCGCGGAGGAGGAAGGATCCGGATTGTTCATGCGGTCTGATAGCCGTTCTCGTCAGGGCCTGCCACGACGAGACGGGAATTGCTCCCCCGCCCATGCCGCATAGCAGCATAAATGTATAGCACAACAATTCGGTTCCGGTCGGACCCGCGCGGTTAGGCCGGCGCGCCGGACCTCGGACCGGTGCCGGTCAGCGGATTGGCCGGATCGTAAGCATAGCCCAGCGTCTCGAAGCGAAGCGACAACGCATCGACGAGCAGCAGGCGCCCCACAAGGCCCTGCCCGATACCGAGAATCTCCTTGAGGACCTCCAGCGCCTGCAGCGTGCCCACGAGGCCGGTGAGCACACCCAGGATGCCCGCCTCGGCACAGGTCGGCACGACGCCGGCCGCGGGCGGCTTCGGAAACAGGCAGCGATAGGTCGGGTTCGGTGCGCCGCCCGGACCGGTCTCGAACGGCCGAAGCGTCGTCAGCGAGCCATCGAACCGTCCGACCGCGGCCGTCACCAGCGGCCGGCCCTCCAGGCAGCAGGCATCGGAGACGGCGTAGCGGGTGGCGAAGTTGTCGGATCCATCGGCGACGATGTCGTAGTCGGCCACCAGCGCCCGGGCCCCCTCCTCCGTCAGCCGCGTCGCGTGGGTCTCGACCGTGACGTGAGGGTTGAGGCGCCCCACGGCGTCGAAAGCGGACGCCACCTTCTCCCGGCCGACATCCCCCGTGCCGTGCAGGATCTGGCGCTGCAGGTTGGAGAGCGCCACTATGTCGTCGTCGACGATGCCGATGGTGCCGACGCCGGCGGCAGCGAGATACTGGATGACCGGAGAGCCAAGCCCGCCGGCGCCGATCACCAGCACCCGCGCGGCTTTCAGCTTTTGTTGGCCGGGGCCGCCCACCTCCGGCAGGACCAGGTGGCGGGCATAGCGTTCGATCTCGTCGGGAGAAAAGCTCATGGCCTGATCTGCCCCCGCTGCGCGTTCTGGTCAAGCGCGCCGGTCGACCGCCGCGTCAGGCCTGGGTCATGCCGCCGGTGGAGCCGAAGCCGCCCGCGCCGCGGACCGTTTCCGGCAGCGTCTCGGCCTCTGCCACCGTCACCTGCACCACCGGCGCGACTACAAGCTGGGCGATGCGGTCGCCGCGTGAGATCGTCACCGGCTCCGCGCCGAGATTCACCAGCAACACCCCCACCTCGCCGCGATAGTCCGCATCGATGGTGCCGGGCGCGTTGAGCACCGTCAGGCCATGGCGGGCGGCGAGCCCCGAGCGCGGTCGAACCTGACCCTCCGTGCCTGCCGGCAAGGCAATCTGCAGCCCGGTCGGCACCTGGACGCGCGCGCCCGGCTCCACCACCAGCGTGGCGTCGGCATCGATGGCCGCAAGGAGGTCCATGCCCGCCGCCGCCTCGCTCTGATAGGCCGGCAACGGCAGATCGGCGCCGTGCGGAAGCCGGCGCACCATCAGGCTCGGCTGGCCGCTCATGCCCCTTCCCCGTCCGGGGCCGGCAGCAGCTCGGCGATGCGGGCGACAAGCCGGTTGGCCACCTCGTCCTTGGAAAGCTTCGGCCAGTCCTCAACCCCGGCCGCACTGACCAGCCGCACCGTGTTGTCGCCGCCCCCCATGACGCCGGTCTCCGGGCTGACATCGTTGGCCACGATCAGGTCGGCGCCCTTGCGCTCCAGTTTGGAGCGGGCGTTCTCGATCAGGTCGTTGGTCTCCGCCGCGAACCCCACCACCAGGCGCGGGCGCAGCGTGTGATGACGGCCGATGGAAGCCAGGATGTCCGGGTTCTCCACGAGTTCCAACATCGGTGGCGCGCCGCTCGCCTGCTTCTTCAGCTTCTTCTCCGACGCACTTGCAACGCGCCAGTCGGCAACGGCCGCCGCCATCACCGCGATGTCGGCCGGCAGCGCGGCTTCCACGGCGGCCAGCATATCGGCAGCGCTTTCCACCGGCACCACCGAGACACCGGCAGGATCGGGGATCGTCACCGGGCCGGAGACCAGCGTCACCTCGGCGCCGGCGCGCGCCGCGGCGGCGGCAATGGCATGACCCTGGCGCCCCGACGAGCGGTTGGCGAGATAGCGCACCGGGTCGATGGGCTCGTGAGTCGGGCCCGACGTGATGATCATGCGCCGACCGGAAAGCGGCTTCGGCCCGCCGATCAGCGCCGGTTCGCCGGAGAACGCGGCCTCGATGGCGGCCAGGATCTCCATCGGCTCGGCCATGCGGCCAGTGCCCGCCTCGCCACGCTCCGCCATTTCGCCGACGCCGGGGCCGACGACCATGACGCCGTCTTCCACCAGTCGCGCCATGTTGCGGCGGGTGGCAGGATGATCCCACATGCGCGGGTTCATGGCCGGTGCGATCAGCACCGGCTTGTCGGTGGCAAGGAGCGCCGTGGTGGCGAGATCGTTGGCGAAACCGCTCGCCATCCTGGCGATCAGGTCGGCGGTGGCCGGCGCCACGACCAGGAGATCGGCGTCGCGCGACAGGCGGATGTGGCCGATGTCGCTTTCGCGGGTCAGGTCGAAGAGATCGCGGTGAACAGGCTCGCCCGCCAGCGCCCCGACCGTCAGAGGCGTGACGAATTCCTCCGCCGCCGGCGTGAGGATCGGCACCACGCCGGCACCGCGCTCCTTCAGGCGACGGATCAGCTCCAGCACCTTGTAGGCCGCGATGCCGCCGGCGATCACGAGCAGGATGCGCTTGCCGGCCAGCATGGTCCGTCCCCGATCGCGATGCGGCGCCCGCCGCCTCAGAAGCCGCCGCCGCTGGTGAACGACCGCGGAGCGGTCGACACCACCCGGCTGTTGCCACCGCCCGACACCTCGTAGACCGCCAGGCCGCGCTGGCTGCGTCCGTCGGAGAGGAAGCGGAAGATGCCATCCACGCCGAGGAACCCGTCCGGGTTGGTCAGCATGTCGTCGGTGAAGGCGCCGGCACCGCGGGCGCGGACAAGGCCGGCCGCAAGGCTGGTGGCATCGTAGGCGAGCGAGGCGGTGCGCGGCGGCGCAGAGCCGAATTTCGCCTGGTACTTGGAGGCGAAGGACTGGTAGCCGCGCTTCTGCGGCGCCGGGAACCAGCTACCGGCCAGCGCCGACGACTGCAGCACGGCCGGGTTGTCCCACTGGCCGGAGCCGAGCAGCTTGGCCCCACCCATGCCGGCTTCCGACAGCGCTGCAGCGAGGATCTGCGGGTCCTGGCCGCCGTTCGGCATGAAGACCGCATTGACGTTGCCCTTGGCGGCGACGGCGCGAGCCTTGGCAGCCATGTCGCCGGCGTCGGCTGCGTAGCGTTCCACGGTGACCACCTGGCCCTTGGAGCGCGACACCGCCTCGCGGAAGGCAGCTTCCATCACCAGGCCGTAGCCGTTGTCCGGCACCAGCGCGGCGAAGGACGTGCGGCCCTGGGAGGCGGCGTAGGAGATGATGCGGTCGGCGTCCTGGCGCGGCAGGAAGCTCAGGAGGTAGACGCCGCGGCGGGCGACGGTGGCGTCGGTTGAAAACGCAATGATTGGCACGCCGGCCTGGCGCGCGGGCGCCGAAGCGCCGGCAACGGCGGGCGAGAAGACCGGGCCGAGCACCAGCTTGGCCCCCTCGCCGATGGCGCGCTGCGTGGCATCGCGGCCGCCGGTGTCGGTGCCGCCGGTGTCACGCACCAGGATGCGCACGTCGGCGCTGGGGAAATCGTTCATCGCCAGCTCGGCGGCGTTGCGGAACGCCGTGGCAAGGCCGGATGCCTCGCCGCCGGCCGACATCGGCAAGAGCAGCGCCACCGGGACCGAGCCCGAGCCGATGGTCTCGCCGGCGGGGGCCGGGCGCTGCTGGGTGGGCTGGGAGGTCTGCGGGCCCGTGGGCGTGGCCACGCAGGCGGCGGCGAGCGCGGACACGCCGACCACGGCACCCAGGCGGGCCAGAACAGCAGAACGGAGCGACCGGAGGATGGTCATGACGATAGGATCCTCTTGCGAGCCTTGCGCGCGCCCCCCGACCCGGCGCAGGGTTCTGGCCGGGGGTCGGCCCCAACAAACACCGGCGATTGCGGATCCGCAAGGGGTACGCACGCCAGCATTGGCAAAGACTTATGACCGAAGAGCGACGCACGCCCTCCTTTTCCATCGACAGCGCGCGCTTCGACGCGCCGACGCTCGAGCCGGGTCTGTACATCGTCGCGACGCCCATCGGGCATCTCGACGACATCACCCTGCGCGCCCTGAAGACGCTGGCCGCCGCCGATCTCGTCTGCTGCGAGGACACCCGCGTGACGCGGGTGCTGCTGGAACGCTACGGCATCCGGGCGCACACCACGAGCTACCACGAACACAATGCCGTCCGGCAGCGTCCGAAGCTCATGGAGCGGCTGGCCGCCGGCCAGGCCATCGCACTGGTCTCCGATGCCGGTACGCCGCTTGTCTCCGACCCCGGCTTCCGGCTGGTGGAAGACGTGGCGGCGGCCGGGCACCGGGTGTTTCCGATTCCCGGCGCTTCGGCGCTGACCGCCTCCCTGATGGCGGCCGGGCTGCCCACCGACACGGTGGTGTTTCTCGGCTTCCTGCCCTCGAAGTCCGGCCCGCGCCGGCGGCGGCTGGAAACCTTTTCGCGCCAGCCGGCCAGCCTCGTCTTCTACGAATCCCCGAACAGGCTGGCGCAAGCCCTTGAAGACGCATCGGAAATCTGCGGGCCTGATCGACCGGCGGCCGTCTGTCGGGAACTCACCAAGCGATTCGAAACGGTCACCCGCGGGCCGCTCGCCGAGCTCTGCGCGGCCTACCCGGCCGGCGCCACGGTCAAGGGCGAGATCGCCGTGGTGATCGCGCCGCCGCCGGAGGAGACCACCAGCGCCGAGGACGCCGAGGCCCTGCTTGCGGCGGCGCTCGGCCGCCTGCCCGCCGGCAAGGCGGCGGCGGAAGTGGCCCGCATCACCGGCCGCGAGCGCCAGGAGCTGTTCAAGATGGCGCTGTCGCTGAAGGCAGCCCCTGCGGAGGACGACGCCTCGTGAGCGGCGCGGCGCCGCCCGCCCGCCAGCGCGCCTATCGGCGCGGCCTGACGGCGGAGACGCGTGCCGCGCTGGCCCTGATGCTGAAGGGCTACCGCATCCTTGGCCGGCGGGTGCGCACCGGGGCGGGCGAGATCGACCTGGTCGCGCTGAGGGGGCGGACGGTCGCCATCGTCGAGGTGAAGGCCCGCAGCGAGCTCGCCACCGCGCTGGAGGCCGTCGGCCCCCGCTCGCAGGCCCGGCTGGTGCGCGCGGCGCACGCCTGGCTCGCCCGCAATCCGCGCTATGGCGGACACACGATCCGCTTCGACATCGTTGTCGTCCGGCCGCGCCGCTGGCCGCACCATCTCGTCAACGCCTTCGAGGCGGCCGCATAGCTGCCTCACGCGATCGGCACGTCCGCCGGCTGGACCCGCTCACCGTTCTGGCGCATCAAGGGCGCAACAGGCCGCCGCGCGGCCCCGACACCGCTTGGAGACGCACATGCCCCTCAAGGTCGCGGTCCAGATGGACCATATCGAGACGATCAAGATCGCCGGGGATTCCACCTTTGCCATGCTGCTGGAAGCCCAGAAGCGCGGCCACACGCTCTACCACTACACGCCCGACCGGCTGGCCCAGACGGCGGACGACGTGGTTGCGGCGCTGGAGCCGCTGACGGTGAAGGACGAGGCCGGCGACCACTTCACCCTCGGCGAGGCGGTTCGCACCTCGCTGAAGGAGGTGGACGTGATCCTCATGCGCCAGGATCCGCCCTTCGACCTCGCCTACATCTCCGCCACCCACATGCTGGAGCGCATCCATCCCGACACGCTTGTGGTCAACGACCCGGCCGCCGTGCGCAACGCGCCGGAAAAGCTCTACGTGATGCGCTTTCCGGAGTTGATGCCGCCGACGCTGATCACCCGTGACCGCGCTGCCATCGACGCCTTCCGGGCGGAGCACGGCGACATCGTCATGAAGCCGCTGTTCGGCGCCGGCGGCCAGGCGGTGTTCCGGGTCACGGAGGACGATCTCAACTACGGCTCGCTCTACGACTTCTTCGCCGCCACCTTCCGCGAGCCCTGGGTCGTCCAGCGCTTTCTGCCGAAGGTGACGGAAGGCGACAAGCGCATCATCCTCGTCGACGGCGCGTTCGCCGGCGCCGTCAACCGCGTGCCCGCCAAGGGCGACATCCGCTCCAACATGGTGCGCGGCGGTGCCGCGGCCGAGACCGAGCTGACGCCGCGCGAGCAGGAGATCGTCGCGACCGTCGGGCCGGCGCTCCGCGACGAGAAGATCCTGTTCGCCGGCATCGACGTGATCGACGGCAACCTGACGGAAATCAACGTCACCTCCCCCACCGGCATCCGCGCCGTCGCCCGCCTGGGCGGCCCCGACATCGCGGCACTGATCTGGGACACGATCGAGGCCGATCGGGCGAAGTGAGGCCTCGCAGCCGGGCAGCGGGTCGCCGCCCGGACGACTTGTTCTCATATTGTTCTTGCGCAGCCCCTCCCCGTCCGCTACCTTGAATTGCGGACGGGCCGGGAGGGTTGCGGATGGTTTCCCACGTGACGACGGTTGCCTTTCAGGGCGTGGAGGCCGTGCCGGTCGACGTGCAGGTGCAGATCGCGCCGGGCGCCGTCGCCTTCGCCGTGGTCGGCCTGCCGGACAAGGCCGTTGCGGAAAGCCGCGAGCGCGTCCGTTCGGCGCTGCTCGCCTCCGGACTGTCGCTGCCGCCGAAGCGCATCATCGTCAATCTCGCCCCGGCCGACCTGCCCAAGGAAGGCAGCCACTACGACTTGCCCATCGCGGTCGGGCTGATGGCGGCGATGGGCGTACTCCCGGCCGACCAGGTGCTCGACTACGTGGTTCTGGGGGAGCTTTCGCTGGACGGCACCATCGCGCCGGTCGCCGGCGTGCTGCCCGCCGCCATCGGCGCCAACGCGCTCGGCAAGGGGCTCATCTGCCCCGGCAAGAGCGGGCCCGAAGCGGCCTGGGCCTCCGGCGACATGGCGATCCTGGCGCCGCGCAGCCTGATCGCGCTCGCCAACCACTTCAAGGGCACCCAGGTCCTGTCGAGGCCGGACCCGAAAGTGCGCGAGGACGGCGGGCCGCTGCCCGACCTCGTCGACGTGAAGGGCCAGGAGACGGCAAAGCGGGCGCTGGAAATCTCTGCCGCTGGCGGCCACAATCTCCTGATGGTCGGCCCACCCGGTGCCGGCAAGTCGATGCTCGCCCAGCGCCTGCCATCCATCCTGCCGCCGCTGTCGCCGCGCGAACTGCTCGAGGTCTCGATGGTCCAGTCCATCGCCGGCGAGCTCGGCGAGGCCCGGCTGTCGGCGCGCCGCCCCTTCCGCTCGCCGCACCACTCCGCCACCACCGCCGCCATGGTGGGCGGCGGAGTGAAGGCGCGGCCCGGCGAGGTCTCGCTCGCCCATCTCGGCGTCCTCTTTCTTGACGAGTTGCCGGAATTCAACCCGGCCGTCCTCGACGCGTTGCGCGAGCCGCTCGAGACCGCCCGCGCCGTGATCGCCCGGGCCAACCACCGGGTCAACTATCCCGCCCTTTTTCAGCTGGTCTGCGCCATGAACCCCTGCCGCTGCGGCTATTATGGCGAGCCCGGCCACCAATGCCGGCGCGGCGAGCGCTGCGCCACCGACTACCAGGCGCGCCTGTCCGGCCCGTTCCTCGATCGCATCGACGTGCGCATCGACGTTGCGGCCATTCCCGCGACGGACCTTGCCCTTCCCGCGCCGACGGAAGGATCGCGGGAGGTGGCCGCGCGGGTGGCAGCAGCGCGCGCCCTCCAGACGCGCCGCTTCGCCGACCTGAACGTTCCGGCCCGCACCAACGCCGAGTGCGGACCGCGCCTGATCGAGGAAATCGCCGCCCCCGATGCCGATGGCGCCCGCCTTCTCAACGATGCCGCCGACGCCATGCGGCTGTCGGCGCGCGGCTATCACCGGGTGTTGAAGGTCGCCCGGACGCTGGCCGACCTGGAAGAATGCCCCCGGGTTGGCCGGTTGCACCTGGCCGAGGCGCTGGCCTACCGCCAGGCCGGACCGCGGCTTGCGCTGGCGGCCTGAGGCCTGCGCAGTCCTGCGCAGACATGCGCGATCTTGCGCAGCCGCGGGAGCCTGCGCAGCCGATGTGGCACGCGGCAATGCGCGGGACGGTGGTGCGACCTCCGCGGCCATCGGCACCAGGCCCCGCGGGATCGGGTGCCCGGCCCTCGGGGTCGCGCCCGGATGAGACCGGCCGACGGGTTGGCCGGGTGACCGGCTGGCCGGGCCGCGCCAGACAGGGCGGACAGTCTGGCCCGAGATATGGAGGGAGAAAGACAGGACGGCACCGGAAAAGCCGACGATCCGGGATCGCCCGATCGGGGATCAGGGCATCCCGCGACCCATCGGACCGAGCAGGCCGCCTCGGATATGGCGGCCTGATCAATGATCAGCGCCTGACGGAGGGCTGCCCGACAGTTGCGAGCGCACGGTGCTTCGCGTGCGGTACAGCAGTGGCCGCCCCGTTCACCCGTCCGCCGGCTGCGGTTGATGCGGTGTCTGCGTCTCGGCCCCGGGCGACAAGGCCGGAAGCCGAGACCCAAGGGCGGCAGGCCTGGGATCCGGGCCCGTCCGTCGGGTCAGGCGCTTGGTGCGCCCTCAGGTGCCGTAGACCTGGTCGGCGCGTTCCTCGAAGGCGGTGGCGAAGCGGCGGAAGGCGCGGTCGAAGACGGAGCCCATGACCGCCGAGAGGGTGCGGCTCTTGAACTCGTAGTCGATGTAGAAACCGACCTCGCAATGGCCCTCGTCGATGGGCTGGAAGGTCCAGCGGTTCTCCATGTGGCGGAAGGGGCCATCGAGATATTCCACCAGGATCTTGCGGTTCGGCCGGTCGAGCACGACCCGGGATGTGAAGGTCTCCTTGATGAACCGGTAGGCGACGGTCATGTCGGCGATCAGAAGCTCCGTACCGTCGTCCTGCTGGCGCCGGCCGCGCACGGTGAGCGACTGGCAGAGCGGCACGAAGCCCGGATACTTGTCCACGTCGGCGACGAGGTCGAACATGTCCTCGGCGGAATGGGCAACGCGGCGGGAGGTGTCGAAATGCGGCATACCGGCTGAAGATCCTGGATCGCTGTCTGGGTCAACGCGGGGCGGCGCGGACGGTTCGACGCCCGCCGTGTGCCCCTCCCCGCGTCACGCGGCGCCGAGCTTCGCCTCACGGGCGGCGCGCAGGCGCTGGAAATCCTCGCCCGCATGGTGGGACGAGCGGGTGAGCGGGCTCGACGACACCATCAGGAAGCCCTTGGCGTAGGCGATCGCCTCATAGGACTTGAACTCCTCGGGCGTGACGAAGCGGATCACCGCGTGGTGCTTGCGGGTCGGCTGCAGATACTGGCCGATGGTCAGGAAGTCGACCTCGGCGGCCCGCAGGTCGTCCATCAGCTGGAGCACCTGGTTCCGCTCCTCGCCGAGCCCGACCATGATGCCGGACTTGGTGAACATGGCCGGGTCGAGCTGCTTCACCCGGTCGAGAAGCCGGATGGAGTGATAGTAGCGCGCGCCTGGCCGGACCGTCAGATAGAGGCCCGGCACGGTTTCAAGGTTGTGGTTGAAGACGTCGGGCCGCGCCTCCACGACGCGCTCCAGCGCGCCCGGCTTGCGCAGGAAGTCGGGCGTGAGGATCTCGATGGTGGTGCCCGGAGCCGCCGCGCGGATCGCCTCGATCACCTGGGCGAAATGCTCCGCGCCGCCGTCATCGAGATCGTCGCGGTCGACGGAGGTGATGACGACGTGGTTGAGGCCGAGCGTGGCGACGGCTTCCGCGACCTTCTGCGGCTCGGCCTTGTCGAGCGGCTCCGGCCGGCCGGTGCGCACGTTACAGAAGGCGCAGGCGCGGGTGCACGTGTCGCCCATGATCATGAAGGTGGCGTGCTTCTTCGACCAGCACTCGCCAATGTTCGGACAGCCCGCCTCCTCGCACACGGTGACGAGGCCGTTGTCCTTCACGATCTTCTGGGTCTCGCGATAGACCGGCGATCCCGGCGCCTTGACGCGCAGCCAGTCGGGCTTGCGCTGCATGGGCGTGTCGGCCCGTCGGGCCTTTTCCGGGTGGCGCGGACGGGCGTCCCTTGCGGCCGTTTCGGAGCGGGTTCGGTCGTTGAGATCGATGAGTGTAACCATGATGGCCTATTGTCGAGCGCCGAGAGCCCTGAATCAAGGTCGGGCGAGCAATCGCCCTGTCCCACATAGCTGCCCCTTCCAGGCGGCGGGTCAACCCCCCGCCCCGCGTGGCGGAGCCCGTCAGCCATAGCCGAGGCGCTTCGCTTCCGGTATCGCGCACGTGCAGGGCAGCCATCCCGATGACGGTCAGGCGGCCCGCCTTTCCCGGAAGGGCCCACCAAACGACGCCGCGATGCGCACCATCGTTGCCGTGACCGCGTCCGCCCTATAGCGTCACCGCGAAAGCGCGGCCGGAAGCCGCCGCGCCTGGGGGCCAGCTTGCAACAGAACCGTTTCGCCCGCCGCGCAGACCGGGCCATCCGCGCCCTTGTCGCCTGGACGAGGATCCAAGCCGTCGTTTCCGCCTCCACCCGGACGCGGGCACCCCGGGACAGCGCGCCCGCATCGAAAGGCGCTGCGTCCCGGCAGTCGCTCGCCGCAGTCGCGGCTCTGGGGCTCGTGGCAACCGGGCTGGCCGCCTGTTCCTCCGGCCCCAACCGCCCCGACTTCACGCTGTCGGCGGAAGCCAATCCTGTCGTTCCCGGCTTCCAGAATGTCCGCTTCTACGCCGACGACGACGGCACCAACTTCCGCGAGCGCGTCTTCGCCCAGATCCAGAACCAGGTCGCGGTGCACGGCCGTGGCATCCTGAAGGGGGGACGGTCCGACTGGCTGATGATTTCCGGCGGCGGCGAGGACGGCGCCTATGGCGCGGGCGTCATGGTCGGCCTGACCAAGGCCGGCAAGCGGCCGGACTTCGACCTGGTCTCCGGCGTTTCGACGGGCGCGCTGATGGCGCCGTTCGTGTTCCTCGGCCCGTCCTACGACGACGAGCTGACCTCGATCTACACGGAGGTCGGCCGCGACCAGATCTTCTCCATCGTCGGCCTGCGCGGCATCTTCGGCGGCATGGCGGCGGCCAGCTCCGCGCCGCTGCGCGCGACCATGGAGGAAAAGCTCTCCGACCGGACGCTCGACGCCATCGCGGCAGAGCACCGGTCCGGCCGGCGGCTCTACGTCGTCACCACCGACCTCGACGCCCAGCGCCCGGTGGTCTGGGACATGGGCGCCATCGCCAACAGCCCCTCTCCGGACCGGCGCAAGCTGTTCCTCGACGTGCTGCAGGCCTCCGCCAGCATTCCCGGCATCTTTCCGCCGGTGTTCATCGAGGCGGAAGCCGACGGCACGGTGTTCCAGGAGATGCACGTGGATGGCGGCTCCAGCATGCAGGTCCTGACGCTGCCGACCACCATCCAGTCGGTGCGGGATCCAAGGCAGCGGCTCGACCGGCGCAAGCGCGCCGTCTACGTCCTCATGAACAACACCATGCGGCCGCGCTTCGAGCAGACGAAGACGAAGACGTTCTCCATCGCCGGCCGGTCGCTGTCGACCATCATCAAGCGCCACGGCATCCAGTCGATCGAGATCATGTACGACATCGCCAAGGCGCGGGGCGCAGCCTTCTACGTGACCTATGTCGGGCTGGACTTCGACGTGGAGCTGGGCGAGCCGTTCGACCCGGACTACATGCGCGCCCTCTACGACTACGGCTACCAGCGCGCGCTCTCCGGCGACGTCTGGCGCACGGCGCCGCCCACCGGCGGCGCGCTCGCAAAGAACTGAGGGGGCTCCGGCGCAGCCCTGATCTAGCGTTTCATGTTTTGACGGAAGCGTATCCAGCGTTTGTTAGGTAGTTCCGGCATTCGTCGGGTTCGATGGTGTGGACGAGCTGCCCGAGGTGGCGCCATGTGTCCTCGATCGTGCGCTTCTGGGCGTGGCGCATCCAGTGTTTGATCTTGGCGAAGGCCTGCTCGATGGGATTGAGATCGGGTGAGTAGGGCGGCAGGAAGCGCAGCTCGGCGCCGGCGTCGTGGATCATCTCGCGCACGGCGGCCGACTTGTGGGAGCCGAGATTGTCCAGGATGACGATGTCGCCGGCCGCAAGGACCGGCACGAG